>NZ_JAPMXW010000001.1:2702500-4329736 GCF_032227185.1 Sphingopyxis sp. SE2
CTCGCCTTCCTTAATGGGTGGGGATTCGCGAGCGCGCTTGTGCAATCCGACTCGGTCGACCCGTTCCGAATCAGACAAGCGTTCGGCCTGCTGCTGCTGCTCAACGCGCTGCTCGCCGCGATCCAGTTCTTCGGCGCGCCGCTCGCCGCGGCCTATTATGGGCAGCCGATGGTCGCCGACCTGCTTCGCGTGCAGGCGCTGCTCTTCCTCGCCACGCCCTTCATCGCGCTTCCCGAAGTGATGATGAGCCGCGCGCTCGATTTCCGGCGCCAGGCGATCGTCAATCTGCTCGCGGCGTTCGCGGGCGCGGGCACCGCACTCGGCTGCGCGCTCGCGGGCTATGGCGTGTGGACGCTCGTCTATGCGCCGATCGCGATGTTCTGGACGCGCGCTATCGGGCTGACCCTCGTCGCGCGGCTGCTCGTCTGGCCGAGCTTCAACTTCAAGGGATGCGGCCAGATCGTCGGATTCGGATCGGCGGTGCTGTTCAGCCAGCTCTTCTGGCTGGTGCAAAGCCAGTCGGACATTTTCATCGCCGGCGCGCGATTCGATGCCCACGCGCTCGGCCTTTATGCCGAGGCGCTCTTCCTCGCGCAGATATTCATGGCGAAGTTCGTGCCGCCGCTGAACGAGGTCGCCTTCCCCGCCTATGCGCGAATCAAGAGGGATGCCGCCGCGGTGCGCTGGTCCTTTCTGAAGACGGTGCGAATCCTGATGCTCGTCGCCGCGCCCTTCTATTGCGGGCTCGCGGTGGTCGCCGCGCCGATGATCGAAACGCTGTTCGGGACGAAGTGGCTGGGAATGGCGCCCTATATCCAGCTCATCTCGCTCGCGCTGATCCTGATGACGGTGCAGATTCTCTTCGCCCCGGTCACCAATGCGCTCGGCAAACCGTCGATTTCGATGTTCACCGCGATGAGCGGCGCGATTCTCTTTCCGGTGTCATTCCTCGTCGGCGCCGAATGGGGGCTGATCGGCATGGCGTGGGCGTGGCTGATCGCGGCCCCCCTGCTCCTTATCGTCACCGCGCGGCTGTCGGCGCCGCTGATCGGCATATCGCTGTGGGATGTCGCGCGCGCGATGCTGCCGGGACTCGCGCCCGCACTGGTGATGGCGATCGGGGTCGGCTTTGCGGGTCAGGCGCTCGAATCGCTCGGCCTCGCCGCGCCGGTGCAGCTCGCGCTGCTCGTCGGCCTTGGCGTGGCGCTATACGGCGCGCTCCTGTGGCTGCTCGAACGCGAGGCGCTCGCCGAGGTGATCCGTCTGGTGCTTCGTCGCCGGCCGCCCGCCGCCGACGCGCCGACTCAGGACGCGATATAGTCGCGCATCGCCGCGGCTTCGGCCTCGATCTTGTCGATGCGATATTTGACGAGATCGCCGATCGACACGAAGCCCACCATCTTGCCGCCATGGACGACGGGCAGGTGACGGATGCGCTTTTGCGTCATCTGCGATAGCGCGCCGATCACCGCCATGTCCGAATCGCAGGTCACCGGCGATTTGGTCATCACCTCGTCGAGGCTGCGGTCGAGCGCGTCGGGACCATAAGAGGAGAGGAGGCGAACGATATCGCGTTCGGAAAAGATGCCGACCACCATATCGCCCTCGAGCACCGGAACCGCGCCGATTCGATTCTGCGCCAGCAGGTCGATCACGGCGCGGACCGCGTCGCCCGGCCGCGCCGAAATCACCGCCCCGGTCCGTTCACGAAGAATCGCTCCGATCGTCATAGCTGCCGCTCCCATATTTGGTTCTGTTGCCGGGCAAGCCTATCATGATTCGCCGGTGGGACGAAACGTCCCACCCGCCGCAATGCCGCTTGGCCGCGGCGGCGGCTTGGTCCATGGAGGCGCGCATGGTCAAACGCTCTCCGCTCGACAATCGCGACACGTCGAATGTCGCCTGGGCGCGCTATCGCCGGCTGATGAAGGGCATGGCGCTGGTGTCGCTGCTCGCCGTCCTCGGCGCGCTCGGCTGGCTGCGCTTCACGATGGGCGAGGCGCTGACGATCCATATGATCATAGCGACCGCGGCCGGCATCGGCCTGTCGGTGATGCTCGGCGCGGCGCTGATGGGACTCGTCTTTCTGTCGAGCGGCAGCGGCCACGACGAATCGATCGAAGACCCTTTCGAAGACGACCCGGATCTGAAACCATGACCGAACCAACGCCCCCCGATTGCCCGCGCGACCCGATCTTGCGCGTCGTCCCCCGCCCCGCCGACATCAACGCCAACGGGCATATCTTCGGCGGCTGGGTGCTGAGCCAGATGGACATCGCGGGCGGCATCGTCGCCGGGCGCGTCGCACAGGGCGCGGTCGCGACGGTGGCGATCGAGACGATGGAGTTCATCGCACCGATCCTGCTGCGCGACATCATCTCGGTCTATGCGCATCTCGAGCGGCGCGGGCGCACGTCGATGGGCATCAGGATCGAAGTGATCGCGACGCGCGACGGCGGGCGGACCGAGGAGCGCGTCACCGAGGGGCTGTTCACCTTCGTCGCGCTCGACGAGAATCACCGCCCGCGCGCGCTGCCCCCGGCTTAGTCTTCCGCCTTCACGCGGTAGTGGAACGTCTTGCTGCCGTTCGCGGGGACGCGGACGACCCAGGTGAGCAGGCCGTCGCGGCGCGGAAGCTTGCGGATGCGCGAATCGAGGCGGTCGCTGTCGTCGACGTCGAAGCCGAGTTCGACGTCCGCGGGATGCGGGTTCGCATTGGTCACGGTGATGCGATAGTCGTGCTGGCCATTCTTCGGCGGCATATAATTCTCCATGTCGATTCGCACCTGGCTGCTCTCGCCGATGACGAGATCGACCTTCTCGCCGACCGCATGGTCGCGCATCCGGCCCTCGCCGACCAGCATCTCGCGGCCGCCGACGGGCTCGAACACCGCCGCCTGTCCGCTCGGCAGCGGAACGCCCAGCCCTTCGGCCTTCTTGTTCTGCATCCGCAGCAGGATTTCGGGCTCCATCGCCTCGCCCTCGTCGCCCGGATAGACGCGCAGGCGATAGATTGTGCGAAACGGCACGCCGTCCTTGACGAGCAGCGCGACCTGTTTCTGTCCGTTCGCGGCGACGGTGACCGGGATGGGCACGCGATAGAGTTTTAGGTCGCCCAGATCTTCCTGGCTCGCGACGATCGCGACGGGCGTCGTCATCATCGCGCGCTGCATGCGCGATCCGGTGACGACGATGCTGTCCATGCCCTCCTCCATCGCCGCGGGCGGCGGCGGCGCGGGCGGCGGGGGTGGAGGCGGCGCGCCATAGCGTCCGCTGCCGGTCGGAAAGCAGCTGAGATGCAGCGGCGGCGTGCGCGGCCGTTCGGCGAGTTCCTCGAAATCGCTGACTTTATTGAGCGTCCCCGCGATCGCCGCCAGCCCGGCGTCGGCGAAGCTCTCGCCATTGCTGTTGGCGACGGTCAACCAGGCGAAGAGGTCGAGCGTCTTTCCGTCCTCACGCACGCGGGCGACATAATTGCTCGCCCAGTCGAAGCCGGTCGACAAATAGGTGAGCGTCACCGTGGCGCGCTGCGCCGCCGGGCTGCGCGTCGTCACCGACAGCGTCGGCTTCGCGGTCAGCCCCGCGGGCACGCCGTCGTAGAGAATCGATTCGGGAACGCCGGTGCAGCGCAGGGCTTCGTAACCCGCCGATGTTTGCAGCACGACCGCCCCCGCCGGACCCGAGCGGATGATCGCCTCCTCCTCGGTAACCTTGCCCGTCGCGCGACTGGTGCGGCGGATATGGACGCGGTTGCCGAGCGAGCCGTCAAGCAGGCTGGCGGGCGACAGCAGCGCCGCGTCGCGATTTTTCTGCACCACCCCGCCGGGCAAGCCGGTGACGATCGCCGATACCGCGATCATGCCTTCGGCGACGCCTTCGAATCGCACCGTCGCCTCGCCCGCGGGAAGATCGATCGTCCGCGTCTCGGAGATCAATGCGAAACCCTCGAGCCAGTTGGGCGAAATCTCGCCGCCCTCGTCGCGGCCGGGGTCACGAAAGACGCTGACCGAGACTTTCTCGGGGGCGAGCGAGGTCACCGCGGGCTGCGCCGCCGCCGGGGATGCGGCGAGCATCGACAGCAGGAGCGGCCAGCGGCGCATCACCGGCCGCGAATCAGGTGCGCGTTTCAAAGGTGGCGGTGATCGTCGCCTCGCCATTGGCGGGCAATTCGACCCGCCAGCGCGTGCCGTCGCTGTCGAGCCGCTCGCTCTTCCGGCTTTCGTCGACGATGCGCGTGTCGTCCCAATACCAGTCGAGCCCGCGCTGGATGAGGTCGAGCGTGACCGGATTCGCCCGCGCGTTGGTGAGCAGATAGGATATTTGCGTCCGCCAGCGACGGTCCGAAATGCGCTCGCGCTTCATGACCGTCGCCTGTACCTTGACGTCGAACGCCTGTCCGGTCGCGAGGCCGAGTTCGCTTCCCATCGGCGTATGGCCGATGTTGTTTTCGCCGATGAACTGCGGATCGCCGCGCATGTCGCGCTGATAGAAGCGCACCGTTCCCGCGGGCAGCGCGTCGCCGAGGCCGCCGCCCTTCGCGCCCGTGTTGAACTTGATCACGCTCGCCGCACTGGCGGGCTCGGTCATCGTCTCGAACCCGCCGACGGTGAATTCATAGATTTTTTGCGCCGGAACGCCGCTGACGTCGAGGAAGCTCACCTGCTTGGTCTGCGCATTGGCGATCGTCGTCCGTTCGGCGAGCGGATAGAGATAATAATCGCCGAGCTGCTCGCGCGGCGCGGTTTCGGTGCCCGCGCGGCGGAGGTTGCCCGGCGGCTGCGGGCGCGGGCGATAGGCGGGCGAGACCGCGCCGCGGGTCGAGGGCGTTCCCGCGACGAGCAAAGTCTTCGCATTGTCGAAGGTCGTGCCGGTGTTGTTGGAGAGCGTCACCCAGCCCTGGACGTCGATCGTCCCGGCCTTTTCGTCATAGAGCGAGACATAGTCGGCCGCCCAGCCGAGCCCGTTCGTGAGGTAGGAGAGCGTGGCGGGCCGCGTCCCCGCCCGGTCGCTGTCGACGGTGATCGACAGGGTCGGCTTGGCGCGCAGGTTCGGCGGAATCTTGTCGAAGATCACGCGCACCGGCAGCCCGTCGTCACGCAATATCTCGATCCGCGGGCCGATCTGCAGCACGACGCCACCATTGACCGCGAGCACCTTGGCGCGTTCGCGCGTTTCGGCGCCGGTGGCGGGGTTGGTGCGCAGCAGCGTCACCGTCTCGCCCACCGCCTTTTGCATCAGCGCATTCGGCGAGAGCAGATCATAGTCGAAATTCTGCTCGACGATCGCGGTGTTCGCCGCCGCGAAGGAAACCGTCTGCGTTCGGATCTGCGCCGAAACATCGGGAAATTCCTGTCGCGTCCGGCCGGCAGGGAAAGCGATCTGCCGGATATCCTGAACCAGCGACTGGCCGCCGTTATAGATGGTGACGGCAAGATCGCCCTGCGCATTGCCCCTTGTGGGGTCCTGCGCCGCCGCGGGGGCTGCCGTCAGGACGAACGGAACGCAAAGCATTGCCAACGCACGCATAAAAAGCCTCCCCGCGAATATCCCGCGGGGAGGCTATGGCATGTCGGATTCAAATTCTAGCGCGAAATCGCGGGCCTATTCGGCTGCCTCGACGTCGCTATTGCGCGCCGCGAGCGTGCGGCGGGTGCGGCGCGGCTTGGCGGCGGGAGCCTCGTCGGCCGCTTCGCCCTCGGCGCTGCGTTCCGGCCGGCCGATCGCCGGCGGCAGCACGGCGGTGTCGATCCCGGCATTTTCCGCGGCATTGCCCTTGTCGGCGCCGTCGTCCTGACGCGCGCGGCGGGCGGGACGGCGCGCGGGGCGCGGGGCGGGTTCCTGCCCGGCGGCTTCGTCGCGCGGTGCGGCATCGCCACGATCGTCGCGACCTTCGTCCTCGTCGCGATTGCGCGCGGCGCGCCCGCGCGATTGCTGGCGATTGCCGCGATTGTCGTCGTCGCGATCGCCGCGCGCTTCACGGTTGCCGCGATTGTCGCGCGGGCCGCGGTCGCCCCGATCATTGCGATCGCTCCGCTCGTCGCCGCTTTCGCCGTCGTCGCGGCCGGTGTCGGTGTCGATATCGCCGTCGGTATCGTCATGGCCGTCGAAATCCTCGACGCCGCGAATCTCGCGGCCGCGATCATTGCTGCGTTCCTGGCCGTTCGCCGCGGCCTTTTCTTCCTGCCGGGCGCGGAAGTCGCTCACGACGCGGAAATAATGGTCGGCGAACTGCAGATAATATTCGGTCTGAACCCGGTCGCCCGCAAGCTGCGCGTCGCGCGCGAGGTTGCGATATTTTTCGATCATCTGGGCGCCGTTGCCGCGCGCCCGGCTGTCGATGCGGTTGGCTTGGTCGACCCCGCCGCGACCGCCCGACTGCGAGCGGTTGTTATTGTTGCTGTTGTTGTTGCGGCCGCGACGGCGACCGCTCTGCCGGTTGTTCATGTTCAACTGAGACATCCTGTCGAATAAGCTAATAAGCTACGCCAACCCCTTTTGGCCGATCGCGCCAATTGCGCGTCGCGCCCGCGCCATGCGCGGTTCTTGCCCTTTACCGCTTGCGCCGGGCCCCAAGGCCCCGCACCAGCATCGTAAGTGGGAAACAGACCAGCCGGACCGATCAAGGTACCCGTGCCGTGTCTGTAAGCCGCCCCTACCGCGCTTTGCCGCGGAAACCAAGCGAATTCTGTGCGGGTGTCAGGGGCGGGTCAGCAAAAGCGCCCTGTCGCGGCCGCCCAGATCCTGTCTGCAGGCGACCTTGAATCCCGCGGCTTCGGCGAGCTCACCCACCGAAATATGTTGTGTGCGCCCGATTTCAAGGATCGCGACGCCGCCGGGCGCCAATATTCGCGGCAGATCGGGAATGATCCGGCGATAATCGTCGAGGCCGTCGGTGCCGGCGAACAGCGCACCCGCGGGCTCATGATCGGCGACATCGGGCATCAGCTTCTCGTTATCGGCGATATAGGGCGGATTGCAGAGGATGAGGTCGAAGCGGTCCCTGACCTCCTCCGCCCAATTCCCCTGTTTCAGTTCGGCGCGATCGGCCAGCCCGAGCGCCGCCGCATTGGCCCGCGCATAGCCGAGCGCCGTTTCGCTGGCATCGACGCCGAGGCCGCTCGCCGCGGGCCATTCGCAGAGCGCCGCGTAGAGAAGCGTGCCGGGTCCGGTGCCGAGATCGAGGATGCGCTTCGGGCCGGCCGCGCCGAAATGCTGGACGGCCGCTTCGATCAAACTCTCGCTGTCGGGTCGCGGGATCAGCACGCCGGGACCGACCCCGATCCGCGCCGTCCAGAAGTCGCGATAGCCGAGAATGTAGGCGACCGGTTCGTGCGCCGCCCGGCGCGCTACGAGTGCGTCGAAATCCGCCGGCAGGGCGAAGCGCGCCGGATCGAGCAGCAGCGCCTGCCGCTCGACGCCCAGCGCATGCGCCATCAGCAATTCGGCATCGAGCCGCGGCGTATCCGAAACCGCCGCGAGCCGCGCCGCCGCATCGCGCAGCGCGGCGCTTACCTCAGTCACCCAGCCCCGCCAGCCGCTGCGCCTGATCCTCGGCGATCAGCGCGTCGATCAGCTCGTCCATCTGTCCCTCGATGATCTCGGGCAGACGGTGGAGCGTCAGGTTGATGCGGTGGTCTGTCACGCGCCCCTGCGGGAAATTATAGGTGCGGATGCGTTCGGAGCGGTCGCCCGACCCGACCATCGACTTGCGCGCCGACGCCTCGGCGCTGTGGATCTTCTCGCGCTCGAGATCGTAGAGCCGCGCGCGCAGCACCTGCATCGCCTTGGCGCGATTCTTGTGCTGGCTGCGCTGGTCCTGCTGGATCACGACGAGGCCGGTCGGGATATGCGTGATGCGGATCGCCGAATCGGTCGTGTTGACATGCTGCCCGCCGGCGCCGCTCGCGCGGTAGATATCGATCTTGAGGTCATTGTCGTTGATCGCGACGTCGACTTCCTCGGCCTCGGGCAGCACCGCAACGGTCGCGGCGCTGGTGTGGATGCGCCCCTGGCTTTCGGTCGCGGGGACGCGCTGGACGCGGTGGACGCCGCTCTCGAACTTGAGCTTCGCGAAGACGCCCTGGCCGCTGACCGACGCGACGACCTCCTTGTAGCCGCCGACCTCGGCCTCGTTCGCCGAGATGATCTCGACCTTCCACCCCTGCGTATCGGCGAAGCGGCTGTACATGCGCAGCAGATCGCCCGCGAACAGCGCCGCCTCGTCGCCGCCGGTGCCGGCGCGGATTTCGAGCATCGCGGCGCGTTCGTCGGCGACATCCCTGGGGAGCAGCTTGATCGCGAGATCATGCTCGGCCACGGGCAGCGCGTCCTCGATCGCGGCGATTTCTTCGGCCGCCATCGCCTTCATCTCGGGGTCGGCAAGCATCTCGTTCAGCGAGACGAGCTCGCCGCGCAGCCGCGTCACCTCGGCGGCGGCTTTCGCGACGGGTTCGAGCTCGGCGAACTCCTTCGACGCCGCGACGAAATCGGCGGGCGCCATGTCGCCCGTCGCCATGCGCGCCTGCAAGGCGGCGTGGCGTTCGATGATGGCGTCGATCTGTCTTTCGGAAACGGAGGTCATCAGAGCGTACGAATGATCGCGTCGATCGTTATCGTCAGTTCGCTATCGCCGCGAATGTTTGTGTATGATTGGCCATCACGCGTGCCGATTGCAATCAGAGAGAGCGCGGGAATCTTCCCGGCCTTGTCAAAGCGTTTGCGCGGCGAGCCGGTAGCCACGATTTCAGTCGCAAGCCCCTTGTGGCGCATTGCCGCAAGCAACTTCATCGCATACTCAATCAGACCATCGTCCTCGACCGCGATCACTGCGTCGAGCCGGGTATCGATCACGTCGTCGTCAAGCAACATCGCCAGCCGCTCGATCCCCGCTGCCCAGCCGACCGCCGGGGTCGGCGGACCGCCGAGATTCTCGATCAGCCCGTCATATCGCCCACCGCCGAGCACGGTGCCCTGCGCGCCGAGACGGTCGGTGACGAATTCGAACGCGGTGTGGCGATAATAGTCGAGCCCCCGCACCAGCCGCGCGTTGCGCTCCCAAGCGACGCCCGCGGCGTCGAGACCCGCGGTCACTGCGCCGAAGAAATCCTGTGCCTCGCTCGTCAGAAACGCATCGATGTCGGGGGCGCTGTCGGCGATCGGGCGGTCCTTGGGATCCTTGCTGTCGAGGATGCGCAGCGGATTCTTGTCGAGCCGCGCTAGGCTGTCTTCCGACAAATCGCCGCGATGCCCCTCGAAATGCTCGACGAGCGCCGCGCGCCATGCGTCGCGACTCGCCGCATCGCCGAGCGTGTTGAGCGTCAGTGTCACGCCCTCGGCGATCCCCAGCTCTTTCAAAAGCTGATCCGCGAACACCAGCAATTCCGCGTCCGCCAGCGGGCTGTCGCTGCCCAGCACTTCGGCATCCAATTGATGGAACTGGCGATACCGCCCCTTTTGCGGGCGTTCGTAACGGAACAAGGGCCCGTGCGTCGCGACCTTCAGCGGCGCGAACTGCTGCCAGCCGTTGGTGACATAGGCGCGCGCGATCCCCGCGGTGAATTCGGGACGCAAGGTGATCGATTCGCCGCCGCGATCCTCGAACGAATACATTTCCTTCGAGACGACGTCGGTCGTCTCGCCGAGCGAGCGCGCGAACACCGCGGTCGGCTCGATCACCGGCACCTCGATCCGCTTGAAGCCGTAAAGACGGCGCACGCGGTCGAAGGTATCGACGACATGCTGGAAACGGTCGGCGAAATCGCCGAGCATGTCCTGCGTGCCGCGCACGGCCTGCGGCGTCGGGATTCTGGCGGATTTGTCCTTGCTCATGGAGCGGGCGTCTAGTCGATTTTGCCGGGGGCGCAAAGTCCCCTCTCCCCTTGCGGGAGAGGGATGCGCAGACTTGGCAGCTTGCTGCCTAGTCGTAGCTGGGTGAGGGGTAGCGAGCCATTGGCTCGCGCGGTCGCGTTGCGACCGCAACCCCTCATCCAACTGCGCCTAGCCGCTTTGCGGCAAGGCTTCGTATCCTTCTCCCGCAAGGGGAGAAGGTTGTGGAAGAAAGCATTTCCTGCCTAAAGGACAGGCCATGAAAAAAGCACCGTTCGTCGCAGCCGCGTTCTTCGCCCTCGCCCCCGCCGCGCATGCCGAGGAAGCGGGCAGCCGCCCCCAGCCGGTCGTCCAGCCGCTGACCATCCCGCTGCCCGCCGACAAACCCTATCCGGGGACGATGCAGCTGCGCGTCGATGCGACCGACGTTGCGCGCGGCATCTTTCACGTTCGGCAGACGATCCCGGTGGCGAAGACCGGGAAGCTCACCCTGCTCTATCCCGAATGGCTGCCCGGCAAGCACGCGCCGCGCGGCGCGATCGCCGAGATGGCGGGTTTCAAGGCCTCGGCGGGCGGCAAGCCGCTCGCCTGGACGCGCCAGCCGACCGACGTCTACGCCTTTGACATCGACGTCCCTGCGGGCACGAAGAGCATCGACGTCACCTTCGACTTCCTGTCGCCGACGCGCACGAGCGAGGGCCGCGTCGTCGTCACCCCGGCGATGATGAACCTGCAATGGGAACAGGTCAGCCTCTATCCCGCGGGCTATTTCACGCGGAATATTCCGGTGCAGCTCGACGTGACGCTGCCCGAAGGCTGGACCGGCGTGGCGGCGCTCGACGGGCTCAAAGTATCGGCGGGCCGCTACAGCTTTGCCCCGACCAATTACGAGACCCTCGTCGACAGCCCGATGTTTGCGGGGAAATATTTCCGCAAATGGGACCTCGGCAACAAGGTGACGCTGAACGTCGTCGCCGACGAAGCGAAATATCTGGAGGCGAGCCCCGACCATATCGCACGCCACGCAGCGCTGGTGTCCGAAGCCGTCGCGCTGTTCGGCGTCCGCCATTTCGACCGTTATGAATTTCTGCTCGCGCTCAGCGACGAACTTGGCGGGATCGGGCTCGAGCATCACCGTTCGAGCGAGAACAGCCGCAACCCCGACTATTTCACCAAATGGGAGGAGAATGGCAGCGAGCGCGGACTGCTCCCACACGAACTCGTCCACAGCTGGAACGGCAAATATCGCCGGCCGGACAAGCTGTGGACCCCCGATTATCGCACCCCGATGCAGGGCAATCTGCTATGGGTTTACGAAGGCCAGACGAGCTTCTGGGACCTCGTGCTCGCCGCCCGGTCGGGGATGCAGTCGAAAGAGATGGTGCTCGCCGAATGGGCGACCAACGCCGGTTATTACAGTGTCCAGCCGGGGCGCGAGTGGCGCCCGGTCGAGGATACGACGCTCGACCCGGTGATCGCCGCGCGCAAGCCCAAGCCCTTTTCGAGCTGGTCGCGGAGCGAGGATTATTACAACGAGGGATCGCTGATGTGGCTCGAGGCCGACATGCTGATCCGCGGCGCGACGAACAACGCCAAGAGCCTCGACGATTTCGCCCGCGCCTTTTTCGGCGGACGCGAAGGCGATTGGGGGCAGCAGGTCTATGATTTCGACGATGTCGTCGCCGCGCTCAATGCCATCCATTCCTATGACTGGGCGACTTTCCTGCGCGAACGGATGCAGACGAGCGGGCGCCCCGCCCCCACCGGCGGGATCGAGCGCGCAGGCTATCGCCTCGTCTGGCGCAACACGCCGAACGTCTTCGATCGCGACCGCATGGCGCAGGCGAAGAACGCCGATCTCACTCATTCGCTGGGAATGTCGATCGACAAGGATGGCGTCGCGACGGGCATCCTGTGGAACGGTCCTGCCTTCAAGGCCGACATCGTCAATGGCACGAAGATCGTCGCGGTCGAGGGACTCGCCTATAGCCGCGAGCGAATCGAAGCGGCGGTGCAGGCGGCAGCCGACGGCAAGACGCCGGTGCGGCTGCTGGTCGAGCGCGGCGGGCGCTATCGGAATGTCGATATCGACTATCACGGCGGATTGCGCTGGCCGCACCTCGAAAAAAGCGGGGAAAAAAGCGGGAGCGGCCCCGACTGGTTCGATCGGCTATTGGCGCCGCGGCGGGCGCTGTAGCTCCCCTCCCGCCCGCGGGAGGGGACCTAAGCTTCGATAGACGCCCCCTCGACTTTTGGCTCTTTCCGGCGCTAAAGGCGCGCGCAATTCAAAAACACAAAAGGATCTCCCATGCGCATCGACCTGATTCCCGCCGGCGACAACCCGCCCGACAGCCTCAACGTCCTGATCGAAGTGCCGATCGGCGGCGAGCCGGTGAAATATGAATTCGACAAGGCGTCGGGCGCACTGTTCGTCGACCGTTTCCTTCATACCCCGATGCGCTATCCCGCCAATTACGGCTTCGTTCCGCACACGCTGGGCGAGGATGGCGACCCGCTGGATGCCCTGGTCGTCGCGCGCTCGCCGATCGTCGCGGGCGCGGTGGTCAAGTGCCGCCCGATCGGCGTGCTCAACATGGTCGACGATGCCGGCGGCGACGAGAAGCTGCTGTGCGTTCCCGTCAACAAGACCTTTCCCTATTACGATAAGGTCGCGACCTATAAGGACATGCCCGAAATCGTGCTCCAGCAGATCGAGCATTTCTTCACCCACTACAAGGATCTCGAACCCGGCAAATGGGCCAAGCTCAACGGCTGGGGCGATGTCGACGAGGCGAAGCGCATCATCGTCGAATGTATCGAACGCGCGAAGAAGGTCGGCTTCTAATTTTCGTCCGCGGGCGCCGGGTTCTGATCCGGCGCCCCGACCATCCGCACGTCGGTGCGCGGATAGGGAATGCGGATGCCCGCTTCCTTGAACCGGTCCCAGATCCCCAGAAAAACTTCGCCCTGGATGTTGCCGAGCCCCGCCTCGGGGTCCGAAATCCAATAACGCAGCTCATGCTCGACGGCGCGTTCGCCGAAGGCGGTAATCCACACGACGGGTTCGGGTTCGGCGAGGATGCGCGGATTTTCCTTTGCCGTTTCGACCATCAGCCGCTGCGCGAGGCGGAGGTCGCAGTCATAGCCGACCGGAACGCGCATCCGCACGCGCACCTCGGGGCTGGCAAAGCTCCAATTCTCGACCGCCTGCGTCATCAGCAGTTCGTTCGGAATCAGATGCTTCTTGCCGTCGCGGGTGATGACGTTGACCGCGCGCACGCCGATCTTGGCGACGCGCCCGACGTTGGGCATCCCGCCCGGCAAGCTGATGCCGCCCATCGCGCTGCCGTCGCCGACGACGACGATGTCGCCCGGCTTGATCGAGCGGTCCATCAGCAGGATGATTCCGGCGATCAGATTGCCGACGGTTTTCTGTAGTCCGAAGCCGATCGCGAGGCCCGCGGCGCCCGAAAAGACCGCCAGCGCGGTCAGGTCGATGCCGAGCAGGTCGATGCCGAACAATATCGCAAAGACGAAGAGCGCGATCGCGATCAGCTTTTCGGCCAGCAGTCTTTGCGTCGCGTCGATCTGGGTGTTGCGGCGAAGCAGCCATTTGGTCGAGCGCAGCACGATCCGCACCGCGATATAGAGCAGGATCGCGACGATGACCGTCGAAAACAGGCCATAGAGCGACAGCCGGTACGAGCCGACGTCGATGCCGATCGCTTTCAGCGTGTCGATCGCGCGGACGGTCGCTTCGGACAGGCCGTCCATCGCGCTCAACCCCGCATCGCCGCAAAACCGCGTTCGAGATCGGCGATCAGATCGGCCGGATCCTCGAGCCCGATCGACAGGCGGACGAGCGGGTCGGGGTCGGCCCAGCGGGTCGCGGTGCGAATAGTCGCCGGATCGCTCGGCACGACGAGGCTTTCGTAGCCGCCCCAGCTGAAACCGATGCCGAAATGGGCGAGTGAATCGATGAAGCGCGTCCGCGCCGCCTCGTCGGCGCCCTTCAGCGTGAAACCGAACAGCCCGCTGGCGCCCGAAAAGTCGCGCGACCAGATAGCATGCCCGGGATCGCCGGGCAGCGCGGGGTACAGCACGCGGCCGACCTCGGCGCGGTCCGCGAGCCAGTTCGCGACGGCAAGGCCATTTTCGCCCTGCCGCTGCATCCGCACCTCGAGCGTCCGGAGGCCGCGCAGGACAGCCGCGCAATCGTCGGGCGAAACCGACTGGCCGAGCTGGTAGGCGGCGCTGCGAAGCTTCGGCCACACGGCGCGAGTCGCCGTCAGCGAACCCATCATCACGTCGCTGTGCCCGCCGACATATTTGGTGAGGCTCATCATCGCGACGTCGACGCCGTGCGCGAGCGCAGGGAAAAGCAAGGGTGTCGCCCAGGTGTTGTCGAGCATCGTCAACACACCCCGCTCGCGCGCCACGGCAGTAATCGCCGGAATATCCTGCACCTCGAAGGTCAGGCTGCCGGGCGATTCGAGAAAGATCAGCCGGGTTTCCGGCCTAATGAGGTCGGCGATTCCCGCCCCGACAAGCGGGTCATAATAGCTCGTCTCGACGCCGAGCCGTGCGAGCATGGAGTTGCAGAAGGCGCGCGTCGGTTCATAGGCGCTGTCGACCATCAGCAGATGGTCGCCCGGCGACAGCAGCGCGAGCAGCCCCGCCGAATTGGCCGCGACCCCCGACGGGTAGAGCAGGGTCCCTTCGGCGCCCGCCTCCATCCCGGTCAGCGCATCGGCGAGCGCCCACACGGTCGGCGTCCCGCGCCGGCCGTAATAAAGCTTGTCGTGCGTCGCATGGCCGCGCGCCTTGAGGTCGGCGATATTGTCGTAAAGGATCGTCGAGGCGCGCCAGACCGGCGGATTGACGATTCCGCCGCCGAGCCGGGGATCGCCGGTCCACTCGGGCCGCCGTCCGCCCTGCACGAGTTTGGTCGCAGGGCGGAGGCTTGGATCGTCGTTCTTGCTCATCGCAGCCTTGTTAGCGGAGCACGGGCCAAAATCCAGCGATGCAACGACGTGGAGCAAACTAATCCGTTCGCACTGAGCCTGTCGACGTGCCGTTGTTCTTTCAGCGATACAGAAGGAAGAACGGTGCTTCGATAGGCTCAGCACAAACGGTTAGAAAGCCGCTTGGGCGTTTCAGGCCGCCCCGGTCGCCTTCGGCGTCGCGGGGTCGGCGCCCCATTCGAGCCAGCTGCCGTCATAGACTGCGACATCGTCCTTGCCGAGCAGATGCGCGCCGAAGGCGACGACGGTGGCGGTCATGCCGCTGCCGCAGGTGGTGACGAGCGGCTGGTCGAGATCGACTCCGGCGGCGTCGAACGCGGCCTTCAGATCGTCGCCGCGCTTCCATGTGCCGTCGGCGTTGAACAGCTCGCCGTGCGGCAGGCTGCGCGAGTTCGGGATATGACCCGGCGCGAGGCCCGGACGCGGGTCGCGTTCTTCGCCGGTGAAGCGCGCCGCGGGGCGCGCGTCCACGACCTGCTCGGCGCCGCTGTCGACGTTCGCGACCATCTGTTCCTTGGTGCGCACCGCCTTCGCGTCGCGCCAGACGGTAAAGTGGCGGTGGCGCAGCGTCTGCTTGCCCATTTCGAGCGCGCGGCCCTCCGCCTTCCACTTGGCGAGACCGCCGTCGAGCAGCGCGACGTCGTGCGCACCGAACAGCTTCAAAAGCCACCAGGCGCGCGCCGCGCTCTTCAGCGGGCTGTCGTCGTAAAGCACGATGCGGCTGCCGTCGCCGAGCCCCAGGGACTGCATGCGGCTGGCGAATTTCTCGGCGGAGGGAGCCATGTTTTCGACCGCGTTCGACGCGTCGGTCAGCTCGGCCAGGTCCATGAACACCGCACCGGGGATGTGCCCCGCTTCATATTCGGCGCGCGCGTCGCGATCGGTCCCCAGAAATTTCGTCGCATCGACGACCCGCAGGTCCGATGCCCCCAGTTCGCGTTCCAGCCAGTCGGTTGAGACCAAGGCGTCCATGTCATGCTCCTGTTACGACCGGTCGGGAACCTTGTTTGCCTGTCCCTCGCCCGGCCATCCTGCTGTGGCTTCTTTCCGGGGATAGTCAGCCTATGCCCCCACCCCTGCTTTTTCAAGCTGGTCCGTCCTGCCGCAGTCGATGCTGCACCGCAACAGAAAACCAGTGCAGTTTTGAGCCGGACTATTGGCTGCGCTTGATCGCGGTCGCGCGCGCGCCGGGTCGGTCGACGGCATAGGAGGGCCGGTCGAGCGGCAGCGGCGCGAGCTTCTCGCTGCCGCTCGCGCCCTGTTCGCGGCCGATGACGAAGCTGCCCGCATTCTGGCCGAACGCCTCGCCCTCGCCGTCCCAGTGATAGGTGATGTCGAATGCGATGACGGGGACGATCATCGGCTTGCCGCCGATCATCAGCGGCTCGATCGCGGCGCGCGGCAGCATCACTTCGGTCGACAATTCCTCGCCCGCGCCGACCGCCAGCGCGATGTCGTCGCGCAGCACGCTGCCCCCCGCGCCGTCGAAAAAGCGACTGAGCACCGGCTCGGTCATCGCCGAGCCCTGACCCAGCGCGATGCGCACCATCAGGCCGGTCGCCGGCACCGTCCCCTGGTTCATCAGGTTGAGCGCGAAACCGACCGCCACATGATCGGGCGCGAACCGGATGCTGCGGATGTCGAGCGCCATGCCGACCACGGCGCGCTTTTCGTCCGCGGCGCGCGTGACTAGCGGATGGGCGGACGCCGCCTCGGGTCGCGATACCGGTGCGGGTGGTGGAGCGGGCGCCGGACGCGGAACCGGCGGAGCGGCAGGCTTGGGCAGCGGGGCGGCCGCTCGGGCTGCCGGACGCGGGGTCTCGTCAACCTCGTCGACCGCCGGACCGGCTAGCGCGGTGCGGCGACGCCAATACCAGAAAGCGGCACCCCCCGCCGCCAGAACCGCGAGCGCCCAGGCCCAAATCGGCGTGCCCGAGGGCGTCTCGGCCGGCGCGGCGGCAACCGGCGTTTCGTCCGCAGTTTCCGGCGCTGCGTCCACGGTTGCGGGCTGCGGCGGCGCGGCCGTATCGAGGGGCGGCAATGGCTGGTTATCGGTGGTCGTCGCGGGCTCCACCGTTTCGGGCTGGGCCGGACGCGGCGTCGCGGTTGCGGGGGTCTCGCGACGCGCGGGAGCCGGGGCGGGGGTCGCCGTATCCGGCCGCGTCGGCGTCACGCGCGGCGGCGCAACGGGCTGCGGCGATGTCGGTGCTGGAGTCGGCGTGGGTGTCGGCTGACCCCGCCGCTCGCCCGGCGCCACCGGAGGCAAACCATTGTCCGACGGGCCCTGCACGCCCGGCGTGCGGCCGTCGTCGGTAGGCGGCGGCAGGCGGAAATCGATCGGGGGGGACGACGTCGTCGTATCCTGCGCGGCCACAGGACCGCCCGCAGCCAGCGTTGCCGCCGCCAGCGCAAACGCCGCCGCCTGTTGTCGCCCGAAGTTACGCACCGTCATCTTGTCCGCGATCCCACGCTAACCATATGTCGCCCGCGCCGCTGAATTGGCGCTGAACCTTGCAGCGGTCGATTTCCGGGCACCGGCCCGGATGACATCGGCCGCGCTGCGCACTAGAGCCTTTCCATGACCGATTCCACCCCTACCCCGCTCGCGCCCAAACATCTCGGCCAATCGAGCGAACTGCCCGTCTCACCCGAAGCGGCCGTCCTCGATTATGTCCCTAATCCGCGCGCCGGAGAGCTTTATCTCGTTCGCTTCGCCGCGCCCGAATTCACGTCGCTCTGCCCCGTGACCGGCCAGCCCGATTTCGCGCATCTGGTCATCGATTACGCCCCTGGCGAAACGATCGTCGAATCGAAAAGCCTCAAGCTCTTCCTCGGCTCGTTCCGCAATCATGCGGGCTTTCACGAGGATTGCACCGTCGGCATCGGCCGCCGCCTGTTCGACGAGATGCGGCCCCAATGGCTGCGCATCGGCGGCTATTGGTATCCGCGCGGCGGGATTCCGATCGACGTCTTCTGGCAATCGGGAACCCCGCCCGCAGGACTGTGGCTCCCCGATCAGGGCGTTGCGCCCTATCGCGGGCGGGGATGAAGATTCATCTTTCCGTCACAATATATTGACACTAGTGTCAACGATATGAGCGCAACCGCCCTGCCCCACGACCATGACATCAAGGTCGGACCCGACGTCATCGACTTCATGGGGCATGTGAACAACGCCCATTATCTGAGCTGGGTGCAGGAAGCGGTGCTCGCGCATTGGCGCCATATCGCGCCGCCCGAAGCGGTCGCGGCCCATCTGTGGGTCGCGCTGAAGCACGAGATCACCTACCGCCGCCCCGCCTTCCTCGACGATCAGGTCATCGCCACCGTGATCCTCGAGAAGGTTCAGGGCGCGCGCGCCTTTTACGAGACGATCATCAAGCGCGGCGAGGATGTGCTCGCCGAGGTCAAGTCGAGCTGGTGCTGCATCGACGCCGAAACGCTTCGCCCCGCGCGGCTCGCGAGCGAAGTGGTTGCACGCTTCTTTCCTGGCGAGAAGAGCTAGCACCCGCCCCGTTTCGCAGGGGCGGGCGCCTTAAAGCAAAAGAAGAATTTTACGGGCTGACCGGATCGTCATTGTCGTCATCGACGACCAGCCAGATGCCGCCGGCAATGATGGCTAGACCCAGCACGATCGCGATCCAGCTTGCGCCTTCGAGATTATTTTCACCGCTTACAGCCGATGTCGCACGCGCGCCGTCGATTGCAGATGCTGCCGAAGCCGCCACCGGCGCAAGGACCATCGAAGCTGCCGCGATAGCGATCGCGCCCTTTTTCAATCTTTTCATCATCACAAACTCCTCCAGCTCGCCCGAAACGCGGCCCGCGAGCGATCGTTCCATTTTTGCAGGAAAAGGTTGAATCCAAACGTTATTAGGCGATCTCGAAGCGGATCGGCAGGCGCTTCAACCCGCCGACGAACACCGATTCGACGCGTGCGGGTTCGCCCGCGAGTTCGAGGCTCTCGAGGCGCGGCAGCAGCTCCTCCATCAATATCCGCATTTCCATGCGCGCGAGATGCTGGCCGAGACAGACGTGTGCGCCGAAGCCGAAGGCGATCTGCTGGTTCTTCTCGCGATCGGGGTCGAAGGCGAAGGGATCGCCGAACACATCCTCGTCGCGGTTGGCCGATACATAGTTCAGCATCAGCCAGTCGCCTTCGCGGATCGTCTGGCCGCCGATTTCGACGTCTTCGCGCGCGCTGCGCATGAAATGCTGGACCGGCGTCGTCCAGCGAATCGCCTCCTCGATCAGACCGGCCTTGTCGCTTTGTGCATCGCGGAAACGGGCGAACAGCTCGGGGCTCTTCGCCAGTTCCATGATCGCGCCCGCGGTCGAGGCGCTCGTCGTGTCGTGACCCGCGGTCGCGATGATCATATAATAGCCGGCAAGCTCGCGATCGGGGATCGGCGCGCCGCCGACCACGGCATTGGCGATCACCGTCGCGATATCCTCGCGCGGATTGGCTCGGCGGTCGGCGGTCAGCGCGCCGAAATATTGTTCGAAATCGGCGATGACATAATTGAGCATCGCGATCGCCTGTTCGGCACTGGTGATCGCCTCGCGGCTGCGGTTGAGCTCGGGATCGGTCGATCCGAATAATTGCTGCGTCAGCATCAGCATCCGCGGCTCGTCCTCGGGCGGCACCCCCAATATGTCCATGATCACGCGCAGCGGATAATGCGCCGCGACGTCGCGCGCGAAATCGCATTCACCGTCCATCGCGAGCATCTGTTCGACCGCATTGCGCGCGTGGTGACGGATCCGGTCTTCGACGATCTTCAAATTCTTGGGCATGAACCAGGCCTGGGTGAGCAGCCGGTATTTCATATGATCGGGGGCATCCATCTGCACCAGCGAACGGATGAGGTGCCCGTCACCCCCCGGCGTCGCGGCGCGCGCGATCGCCTCGCCGTCGCGGTTGGTGAGCACCGTGGGGCGCAGACCATTGGCGAAGCGCTGCGGATCGCGGCTGATCGCCATGATGTCGGCGTGGCGCGTCACCAGCCAGAAGGGATCGAGCTCGGGGTTTTCGGCCACCGCAAGCGGCGCATTCGCCCGCGCCCATGCAAGCTTTTCGTGCAGCGGGTCCCAATTGCCGTATGCGACGGGGTCGACGACGGCGGCGGCTACCTCTCCGGGCAATATAGGTTTCGTCATGCAACCAAGCTGCCGCGAATCGCGTCGTCTGTCGATAGGCTTTGACCACCCGTCGAAGCGGCGCCCGCGCGAACGCCGCATCGGCGTAGCGCGGCATAAAATAACCGGGGATTTCATCATGAAAACAATTGCACGTCGTTTCCTTTTCGCCGCCGTCTCGTCGCTCAGCCTCGCAGCCTGTGCCGCGCAGCCGGGGATCGCGCCGACCGCACCCGTCGCGACCGCACCCGTCGCAGCGGCGCCCGCGCTCGCCGGCGCGCCGCTCGACGCGAGCATCCCGAGCCAGCTGCCGCGGATCGCGCGGCCGGTGCATTACGACATCAGCGTCGTCCCCGATGCGCAGGCGCTGCGCTTCACCGGCGAGGCGGGCATCGACATCATATTATACGAACCCTCGGCGGTGCTGACGCTGAACGCGCTCGACCTCGACTTCGCGGGCGCCAGCCTCACCGGTGCCGACGGCAAGGCGATTCCGCTGACCGCGACGACCGATGCCGCGGCGCAGACGGTGCGTTTCACCGCGCCCGCGCCGCTCGCGCCGGGCAAATATCGCCTCGCTACCCGCTACACCGGCACGATCAACACGCAGGCGAACGGGCTTTTCGCGCTCGATTATCCCGACAAGGTCAGCGGCGACGAGGTGCGCGGGCTGTTCACCCAGTTCGAGGCCCCCGACGCGCGGCGCTTCGTCCCGAGCTTCGACGAGCCGAGCTACAAGGCGACCTTCAGCCTCTCCGCCACCGTCTCCGCGGGCGATCTTGCGGTGAGCAACATGCCCGTGGCGAGCGAAACGCCGGCCCCCGGCGGCAAGAAGAAGGTGACCTTCGAGATCTCGCCCAAAATGTCGTCCTATCTCCTCTTCTTCGCGACCGGAAGTTTCGAGCGGCTCGCGGCGAAGAGCGAGGGCGGCGTCGAGGTCGGCATCGTGTCGCCCAAGGGGTCGGGCGAGCAGGCGCGCTTCGCGCTCGACAGCCTCGGTCCGCTGCTCGGCTATTACAGCGACTATTTCGGCCAGCCCTATCCGCTGCCCAAGCTCGACAATGTCGCGGGGCCCGGTCAGTCGCAATTCTTCGGCGCGATGGAAAATTGGGGCGCGATCTTCACCTTCGAGCGCATCCTGCTCGACGATCCCAAGATCACGAGCGATGCGACGCGGCAGGCGATCTATTCGGTGCAGGCGCACGAGGTCGCGCACCAATGGTTCGGCGACCTCGTCACCATGGCGTGGTGGGACGACCTCTGGCTCAACGAAGGGTTCGCGAGCTGGATGGAAACCAAGGCGAGCGATCATTTCCATCCCGATTGGCAGCCCTTGCTCGACCGCGTCGATGGCCGCGAGCGCGCAATGGGGCTCGACGCCTTTGCGACGACCCACCCGATCGTCCAGACGATCCGCACGGTCGAGGACACCAACCAGGCGTTCGATGCGATCACTTATCAGAAGGGCGAGGCGGTGATCACCATGCTCGAATCCTACGCCGGCGAGGATGTGTGGCGGCAGGGTCTGCGCACCTATATGGAAAAGCACAAATATGCGAACACGCGCACCGACGACCTGTGGAACGCGGTCGAGGCGGCGGGCGCCGAGGGGCTGACCGCGATCGCGCATGATTTCACCAATCAGCCGGGCATTCCGCTGCTGCGCGTCGGCAGCGTGACCTGCGCCGGCGGCAAGACGATTGTCGAGGTGGCGCAGGGCGAATTTTCACGCGACCGCAAGGACGCGATCGAAGCCGAAGGCCGCCGCTGGAAGGTGCCCGTTCTCGCGCGCGCCGGCACTGGCGCGATCGCGCGGCAGGTAGTCGCGAGCGGGACCGGCACGCTGACCCTGCCCGGCTGCGGCGCGGTGCTGATCAATGCCGGTCAGGCGGGCTATTACCGCACGCTCTATTCGCCCGCCGCGCTCGCGGCGCTGCGTGGCGCGTTTGCGACCTTGGCCCCGATCGACCAGCTCGGGCTGCTCGGCGACAATTTCGCGCTCGCTTATGCCGGTTATCAGCCGATGGGCGCGGCGCTCGACCTGCTGGCGGCGGTGCCGAATGATGCAAACCAGAAGCTGCTCGGCGACGCCGCCGGGCGCTATGCCGCGCTCTACAAGCTGTTCGACGGCCAGCCCGCGGTGCAAAAGCAGATCGCGGCACGCGGCACCGCGGCGCTCGGCGCGGCGATGGCGCGGCTCGGCTTCGACGCGCGCGCCGGCGAGCCCGCACTCGACAGCATCTTGCGCTCCGAATCGCTCGGCGCACTCGGCACGCTGGGCGATGCCAAAATACTCGCCGAAGCGCGGCGGCGCTTCGCGCTGCTCGACCGCGATCCCGCCGCGCTCGACGGCCCGCTGAAGGCGCGCTGGCTGAGCATCGTCGCGGCGAACGCGGGCGACGCCGAATGGAACAAGCTGCGCGCAATGGCGAAGGCGTCGAAGTCGGCGGTCGAGCGCAGCACTTTCTACACGCTGCTCGGCTCGGCGAAGGACGAAGCGCTCGCCAAGCGCGCGCTCGCGCTCGCGCTGACCGACGAACCCGGCAAGACGGTCAGCGCCTCCATCATCGGCGCGGTCGCGGCGAACCATGCCGAAATGGCGGTCGATTTTGCGCAGGCCAATCAGGCGGCGGTCGACCGGCTGATCGACGCCTCGGCGCGCGCGCGCTTCCTCGCGGGGCTCGCCGCATCGTCGAACGACCCCGCAATGATCGCAAAGCTCGAAGCGATCGCGGCGCCGCTGCCCGCCGATGTGCGCAAACCCTATGACAAGGTGCTGGCGAGCCTGAAGGAACGCAGCGTCAGCCGCCCGCGCATCACGCGCGAAACCGCGAGCTGGCTGAAGGCGAAGTAGGAAAAGTCCGCCGCAGTTCGTCAGCCCGCCGGCTGCGGCGTTCCAACCGGCATCGCGCTTTCCCACTCGGCGCGCGCTTGGCGGATCATCGCCTTCAGGGCCTCGGCCTGGCGCCGCCATGCGGCCGCCGCGGCGGCGCTCCATCCCGCACCTGACGCGGTGCCGAGTTCTTCGACCGTCATGTCGATGAAGGCGTCATATTCGGCGATCGGCAATGGCCCATAGGCGCGGTGGGTGAAGACGAGTTCGGCGACGAGCGGCCAGACCCAGCCCTCGCCTTTCGCCAGCCCGAGCATCATCTGCAATGTCTCGTCGGTCATCCGCCGCGACGAGGCATCGACGATCATGAAGCTCGCGCGGCGGTCGGGAAAGACGGCGAAGAAGCGATCGAACAGCGCGTGGCGGACATCCACCCCCGCGTCGGCGACGGCGACGAGGCTCGCCTCCATCGCCGCGACGTCATGAGCCGCCCCCGACATTCTCTATCGGTCATCCCGGCGAAGGCCGGGATGACGGACAGGAGGATGCGGCGGTTCACTTGAACAGGCTGCCCAAAATGCCGCGCATCAGCTGGCCGCCGAACTTGCCGGCGACCTGCCGGCCGAGGCTCGTCGCCGCGGATCGCGCAGCGGACTGCATCATCTTTTCGGCCATCGAGGGCTTCGCCGCCTCGCGCGCGGCGGCCTTTTCGAGCCGGATGCGCTCGCGCTCCTCGGCCGCCTTGCGCTTCGCCTCTTCCTTCGCGGCGATCGCAGCCTGCTTGTCGGCTTCGACCTGGGCTTTCGCCTCGATCGCGGCGGCCTGCGCCTGCTCGGCCTTGGCGGCGAGCAGTTCTTCGGCGCTTTCGCGATCTACGGCCGTGTCATATTTGCCCTCGACCGGCGAGATCGACTGGATGATCGCGCGCTCCTTGGCCTCCAGAGGACCGGCGCGCGAGCAGGGCGGCTTGATCAGCGTGCGCTCGACCGGCGACGGCGCGCCGTCGGCCATCAGCAGCGAGACGAGCGCCTCGCCGACCTTCAGCTCGGTGATCTCGCGCGCGACGTCGACCTTGGGGTTGGGGCGGAAGGTTTCGGCGGCGGCCTTCACCGCCTTCTGGTCGCGCGGCGTGAAGGCGCGGAGTGCGTGCTGGACACGATTGCCGAGCTGGCCCGCGACCTCTTCGGGCACGTCGATCGGATTTTGCGTCACGAAATAGACGCCGACGCCCTTCGAGCGGATCAGCCGCACGACCTGCTCGATCTTTTCGGTCAGCGCGGGCGGCGCGTCGTCGAACAGCAGATGCGCCTCGTCGAAGAAGAAGACGAGCTTCGGCTTGTCGGGGTCGCCGACCTCGGGAAGCGTCTCGAACATCTCCGACAAGAGCCAGAGCAGGAAGGTCGCATAGAGTTTCGGGCTCGCCATCAGCTTGTCGGCGGCGAGGATGTTGACATAGCCGCGGCCGTTTTCGTCCGAGCGGATCATGTCCTGAATGTCGAGCGCGGGCTCGCCGAAGAAATGGTCGCCGCCCTGACTTTCGAGCGTGAGCAATTGCCGCTGGATCGTGCCGACGGTCGCCTTCGACACATTGCCATATTTGGTCGTGAGTTCGTCGGCGTTCTCGGCGCACCAGACGAGCATCGCCTGCAAATCGCCCAGATCGAGCAACAGCAGATTCTGTTCGTCGGCGACCCGGAACGCGATCGCGAGCACGCCTTCCTGCACTTCGTTGAGGCCCATCAGCCGCGCGAGCAGCAGCGGGCCCATTTCGGAGATGGTGGTGCGGATCGGGTGCCCCTGTTCGCCGAACAGGTCCCAGAAGATCACCGGATTGTCGCGATAGGCCCATGTCGTGTCGCCAATTTCGGCGGCGCGCTTCGAAAAAGGCTCATGCACCTTGGCGGTCGAACTGCCCGCCATCGCCATGCCGGCGAGGTCGCCCTTTACGTCGGCGACGAACACCGGGACGCCCACCGCCGAAAAGCCCTCGGCGAGGCCCTGCAGGGTCACCGTCTTGCCGGTGCCAGTCGCACCGGCGATCAGCCCGTGACGGTTCGCGCGTTTGAGCACCAGCGACTGGCGCGGTCCGTCGGCCGCCCCGCCGCCGCCAAGACCGATATAGATTTCGCTCGCCGTGCTGCCGTCGCTCACCCGCTGTCCTCCGTTCGAAAGCCTTTCCCAAGGTCTAGAGCGGGGGGCCGGGACAGGCAATCGGCAATGGGGCGCTGGTGGCCGTATCGACCGGTTGCGGCATTGAGAAGCCCTCCCTTCAGGGAGGTTGTGAGGTCATCGCGCGTCGATAGACCCCACCCCACTACCCGACCAGGCAGCAAGCTGCCGTTCGCGTTGCCCCTCCCCGAAGGGAGGGGCTAAATTGCCGCAACGTCCGCCTCCACCCCACAGTCGCCAAAGAAAAGCCCCGCCGGATCGCTCCGGCGGGGCTCATTTCTGTCGGGCCAAAGCCGCGAGGAAGCTTATTCCTCGCCCTCACCTTCGGGGCGTTCCTCGACCATCACGTCGTCCGACGTGAAGTCCTCGCCCTGCACCTTGCCGAGCGGATCGTCGCCCATCGCGGCTTCGGGGCCCTGCGCCAGTTCGGCTTCATGCTCTTCAGCGGCGGTCGCCGGCGCGATCAGATGCTCCTGGTTCGCGGCGCGCATCGCGGCGCGCAGCGCGGCATCCTTCGACGAGGCGGTCACGCGGACGCGGTTCATGGCAGCGCCGGTACCCGCCGGGATGAGGCGGCCGACGATGACATTCTCCTTGAGGCCCTGCAGCGAGTCGATCTTGCCCTGCACCGAAGCCTCGGTGAGAACGCGGGTCGTCTCCTGGAAGGAAGCGGCCGAAACGAAGCTGCGGGTCTGCAGCGACGCCTTGGTGATGCCGAGCAGGACCGGACGGCCCTCTGCCGGCACGCCGTTCTTCGGCAGCTTGGCGTTATATTCCATCATCTCCAGATAATCGAGCTGTTCGCCCGGCAGCAGCGTGGTGTCGCCGCCCGAGGTGATCTCGACCTTTTGCAGCATCTGGCGAACGATCACCTCGATGTGCTTGTCGTTGATCTTCACGCCCTGCAGTCGATAGACTTCCTGGATTTCCGCGACGAGATATTCCGCCAGCGCCTCGACGCCCATGACGTCGAGGATGTCGTGAGGGTTCGGCGAGCCCGAAATCAGCGCGTCGCCGCGCTTGACCTGGTCGCCTTCCTGCACTTCGAGGACTTTCGACTTGGGGATCAGATACTCGATCGGATCGCCTTCTTCCGGAACGATCGCGATCTTGCGCTTCGCCTTGTAATCCTTGACGAATTCAATGCGGCCGCTGATCTTCGCGATAACGCTGTTGTCCTTCGGAATGCGCGCTTCGAACAGCTCGGCAACACGCGGCAGACCGCCGGTGATGTCGCGCGTCTTCGACGCTTCGCGGCTGACGCGCGCCAGAACGTCGCCCGCCTGTACTTCCTGACCGTCCTCGACCGACAGCATCGTCCCGACCGCGAGCAGGTAGCGCGCGGCTTCACCCGACTCGTCGTCCAGCAGGGTGAGGCGCGGCTGAAGATCTTCCTTCTTGGCGCGGCCCGCCGAGCGATATTCAATCACGACGCGCTGGGCGATGCCCGTCGCTTCGTCGACCTGTTCGACCAGCGTCTTGCCGTCGGCCAGATCCTGATACTTCACGACGCCCTGCTTTTCGGTGATCAGCGGCATGGTGAACGGATCCCATTCGGCAATCCGGTCGCCCTTCTTCACCTTCTCGCCGTCCTTGTGCATGATCTGCGCACCATAGGGCAGCTTGTGCGTCGCGCGCTCGCGGCCTTCGCTGTCGATGATCGCGATTTCGCCCGAACGCGACAGCGCCAGACGGCGGCCGCGCTGGTCGACGATCGTCGCCATGTCGCGATATTCGATCGTGCCGTCCGAAATCGCTTCGGCGTTCGACTGCTCGTTCACCTGCGCCGCGCCACCGATGTGGAAGGTACGCATCGTCAGCTGCGTGCCGGGTTCGCCGATCGACTGCGCGGCGATGACGCCGACAGCTTCACCGATGTTCACCGGCGTACCGCGGGCGAGGTCGCGGCCATAGCATTTGCCGCAAACGCCGAGCGTCGCTTCGCAAACCAAAGGCGAACGGATCTTGACCGACTGGACTTCGGCGTCTTCAATGCGCTGCGTCGTCGCTTCGTCGAGCAGCGTGCCGACCGGCGCGATGATGTTGCCGTCCTTGTCGGCGACATCCTCGAGCGTCGTACGGCCGAGGATGCGCTCGCCGAGCGAAGCGATCGTCGAACCGCCCTGGATGATCGCGCGCATTTCCATGCCGCGTTCGGTGCCGCAATCTTCCTCGATCACGACGCAGTCCTGCGATACGTCGACCAGACGGCGGGTCAAATAACCCGAGTTCGCCGTCTTGAGCGCCGTATCGGCCAGACCCTTACGCGCACCGTGGGTCGAGTTGAAATACTCGAGAACGGTGAGACCTTCCTTGAAGTTCGAGATGATCGGCGTTTCGATGATCTCGCCCGACGGCTTGGCCATCAGGCCGCGCATGCCGGCAAGCTGCTTCATCTGGGCCTGCGAACCACGGGCACCCGAGTGCGCCATCATATAGATGGAGTTGATCGGGGCCAGACGGCCGTCGTCGAGCTTCGGCGTCGCACGGATTTCGTCCATCATCGCGTTCGCGACCTTGTCGCCGCACTGCGACCACGCATCAATGGCCTTATTGTACTTTTCCTGCTGCGTGATCAGGCCGTCCTGATACTGCTGCTCGAAATCCTTCACGAGCGCGCGGGTTTCGTCGACCATCCCTTCCTTCGACGCCGGGATGATCATGTCGTCCTTGCCGAAGGAGATGCCGGCCTTGAACGCGTTGCGGAAGCCCAGCGCCATGATGGCGTCCGCGAACAGAACCGTCTCTTTCTGGCCGGTGTGGCGATAGACCTGATCGATCACGTCGCCGATTTCCTTCTTGGTCAGAAGGCGGTTGACGACGTCGAAGGGCACGGTGTGCGACTTCGGCAGGCATTCGCCAATCAGCATGCGGCCCGGCGTGGTCTCGAACCGCTTGAGATACTCGTTGCCCTGCTCGTCGGTCTGCGGAACGCGGCTCACCACCTTGGTGTGCAGCGTCACCGCGCCGGTGAACAGCGCCTGATGCACTTCGGCCATGTCGGCGAGCAACATACCCTCGCCCGGTTCGCCTTCGCGTTCGAGCGACAGGTAATAGAGACCGAGGACCATGTCCTGCGACGGAACGATAATCGGCTTGCCGTTCGCGGGGCTGAGGATGTTGTTGGTCGACATCATCAGCACGCGCGCTTCGAGCTGCGCTTCCAGCGAGAGCGGCACGTGGACCGCCATCTGGTCGCCGTCGAAGTCGGCGTTGAACGCGGCGCAGACCAGCGGGTGAAGCTGGATCGCCTTGCCTTCGATCAGCACGGGCTCGAACGCCTGAATGCCGAGGCGGTGGAGCGTCGGGGCGCGGTTCAGCAGCACCGGATGCTCGCGAATGACTTCGTCGAGGATGTCCCAGACTTCCTTGCGTTCCTTTTCGACCCACTTCTTCGCCTGCTTCAGGGTCATCGACAGACCCTTGGCGTCGAGGCGCGCGTAGATGAACGGCTTGAACAGTTCGAGCGCCATCTTCTTCGGCAGGCCGCACTGGTGCAGCTTGAGTTCGGGACCGGTCACGATGACCGAACGACCCGAATAGTCGACGCGCTTGCCGAGCAGGTTCTGACGGAAGCGGCCCTGCTTGCCCTTGAGCATGTCGGAGAGCGACTTGAGGGGCCGCTTGTTCGCGCCGGTGATCGTGCGGCCGCGGCGACCGTTGTCGAACAGCGCGTCGACCGCTTCCTGCAGCATGCGCTTTTCGTTGCGGACGATGATGTCCGGCGCGCGCAGCTCCATCAGGCGCTTCAAACGATTGTTGCGGTTGATCACGCGGCGGTAAAGATCGTTAAGGTCGCTTGTCGCGAAGCGGCCGCCGTCGAGCGGCACCAGCGGGCGCAGTTCGGGCGGGATGACCGGCACGACTTCGAGGATCATCCACTCGGGACGGTTGCCCGATTCGATGAAGCTCTCGACCACCTTGAGGCGCTTGATGATCTTCTTGGGCTTGAGCTCCGACTTGGTGGTCGCGAGCTCTTCCATCAGGTCAACGCGTTCCTGTTCGAGATCGAGATTTTCGAGGAGCACGCGGATCGCCTCGGCGCCGATACCGGCCGAGAAGGCGTCCTCGCCATATTCGTCCTGCGCGTCGAGCAGTTCGTCTTCGGTCAGAAGCTGGAACTTTTCGAGCGGGGTCAGGCCGGGCTCGAGCACGATATAGGCTTCGAAATAGAGGACGCGCTCGAGCTGCTTCAGCTGCATGTCGAGCAGCAGGCCGATGCGCGACGGCAGCGACTTCAGGAACCAGATGTGCGCGACGGGCGCGGCGAGCTCGATATGGCCCATGCGCTCGCGGCGGACCTTGGTCACCGTGACTTCGACACCGCACTTCTCGCAGACGATGCCCTTGTATTTCATGCGCTTATACTTACCGCACAGGCATTCATAATCCTTGATCGGGCCAAAGATGCGCGCGCAGAACAGGCCGTCACGCTCGGGCTTGAACGTGCGGTAGTTGATCGTTTCGGGCTTCTTGATCTCGCCGAACGACCACGAGCGGATACGCTCGGGGCTCGCGATGCCGATCTTGATCATGTCGAAGGTTTCGGGCTTCGCGACCGGGTTCATGAAGTTGGTAAGCTGGTTCATTCTTTTCGTCCCTCGATCCAGTTCCCCTCCCGCTTGCGGGAGGGGTTAGGGGTGGGCAATCTGGTCTCTCAGAAGTGGGCTTGTCCCGCGCCCACCCCCGGCCCCTCCCGCAAGCGGGAGGGGAGATCTATTATTCGGCGGCTTCCGGTAGCGCTTCCGGACCTTCGTCATCGTCTTCGTCCGCATAGGACGAAAGCTCGACGTTGAGGCCCAGCGAGCGCATTTCCTTGACGAGCACGTTGAAGCTTTCGGGAATGCCGGCCTCGAAGGTGTCGTCGCCCTTGACGATCGCTTCGTAAACCTTGGTGCGGCCGATCACGTCGTCGGACTTCACCGTCAGCATTTCCTGCAGCGTGTATGCCGCGCCATAAGCTTGCAGAGCCCACACTTCCATTTCACCGAAGCGCTGGCCACCGAACTGCGCCTTACCGCCCAGCGGCTGCTGGGTGACGAGGCTGTAGGGACCGATCGAACGCGCGTGGATCTTGTCGTCGACGAGGTGGTGGAGCTTCAGCATATAGATGTAGCCCACGGTCACCTTGCGGTCGAACTTGTCGCCGGTGCGGCCGTCGTAAAGATCCGACTGCCCCGATTCGTGCAGCCCCGCGAGGGTCAGCATGTTCGACACATCGGCTTCCTTCGCGCCGTCGAACACCGGGGTCGCGAACGGCACGCCAACGCGGAGGTTGTCGGCCAGTTCGACGATGCTTTCGGCATCGCGCGACTTGATGTCCTCGACATATTCGCCGCCATAGACGTTTTCGAGCGCATCGCGCACGGCCGCGGGCATCTGCCCGCCGACCGCGTCGGGATTGGCGTCGCGCCATTCGTCGAGCGCCTGCGTGACCTGCCGGCCCAGACCGCGCGAAGCCCAGCCGAGGTGGGTTTCGAGGATCTGCCCGACGTTCATGCGCGAGGGCACGCCCAGCGGGTTGAGCACGATGTCGACATGCGTCCCGTCCTCGAGGAACGGCATGTCCTCGTTCGGGAGGATGCGGCTGATGACGCCCTTGTTGCCGTGACGGCCGGCCATCTTGTCACCCGGCTGCAGCTTGCGCTTGATGGCGACAAAGACCTTGACCATCTTGAGCACGCCCGGGGCGAGTTCGTCGCCGCGCTGCAGCTTCTCGACGCGATCTTCATACTTCGCGTTGATCCGCTTGATCGCGTCGTCATACTGCGCCTTGATGGCTTCCAATGCGGTCTGGGCATTGTCCTCGACCACCGCGAGCTTCCACCAGTCGGCGCGGTCGAGCTCGACCAGCATCTCTTCGGTGACGACATCGCCCTTCTTCAGCCCCTTCGGCACCGCGCTGGTCGTCTGACCGATCAGCAGGTCCTTGAGGCTCGAGAAGGTCGCGCGGTTGAGGATCGCGCGCTCGTCGTCGGCGTCCTGCTTCAGCCGTTCGATTTCCTCGCGTTCGATCGCGATCGCACGTTCGTCCTTGTCGATGCCGTGACGGTTGAAGACGCGGACTTCGACGACGGTGCCCGACACGCCCGGCGGCAGGCGAAGCGACGTGTCGCGCACGTCGCTGGCCTTTTCGCCGAAGATCGCGCGGAGCAGCTTTTCTTCCGGCGTCATCGGCGATTCACCCTTGGGGGTGATCTTGCCGGCCAGAATGTCGCCCGGGCCGACTTCGGCGCCGATGTAGACGATGCCCGCTTCGTCGAGGTTGCGAAGCGCTTCCTCGCCGACGTTCGGGATGTCGCGCGTGATATCTTCGGGGCCAAGGCGCGTGTCGCGTGCGGTGACTTCGAATTCCTCGATATGGATCGAGGTGAAGACGTCGTCCTTCACGATGCGTTCGCTGATGAGGATCGAGTCCTCATAGTTGTAGCCGTTCCACGGCATGAACGCGACGAGCACATTCTTGCCGAGCGCCAGTTCGCCGAGCTCGGTCGACGGACCGTCGGCGATGATGTCGCCCGAGCGGACGACGTCGCCAACCTTCACCAGCGGACGCTGGTTGATGCAGGTCGACTGGTTCGAACGCTGGAACTTCTGCAGGCGATAGATGTCGACGCCCGACTTGCCGGGTTCGACCATGTCGGTCGCGCGGATAACGATACGCGTCGCATCGACCTGGTCGATCACGCCGCCGCGGCGTGCGGCAATGGCGGCACCCGAGTCGCGTGCCACGGTGCCTTCCATGCCCGTGCCGACGACCGGAGCCTCCGCGCGGAGCAGCGGCACCGCCTGACGCTGCATGTTCGATCCCATGAGCGCGCGGTTGGCGTCGTCGTTCTCGAGGAACGGAATGAGCGACGCTGCAACCGAAACGAGCTGCTTCGGCGACACGTCCATCAGCGTGATCTGGTCGCGCGGGGCCATCAGGAATTCGCCCGCTTCGCGTGCCGAGATCAGTTCGTCGATGAAGCTGCCGTCGGGGTTGAGGTCGGCGTTCGCCTGCGCGACGGTGTGCTTCGACTCTTCCATCGCCGAGAGATAGACGACTTCGTTGGTGACCTTGCCGTCGACGATGCGGCGGTACGGCGTCTCGATGAAGCCATATTTGTTGACGCGCGCAAAGGTCGCGAGGCTGTTGATCAGACCGATGTTCGGGCCTTCGGGCGTTTCGATCGGGCAGATGCGGCCATAGTGGGTCGGGTGAACGTCGCGGACTTCGAAGCCCGCGCGTTCACGCGTCAGACCGCCCGGCCCGAGCGCCGACACGCGGCGCTTGTGGGTGACTTCGGACAGCGGGTTGGTCTGGTCCATGAACTGCGAGAGTTGCGACGAGCCGAAGAATTCGCGCACCGCGGCGACAGCGGGCTTCGCGTTGATCAGGTCGTTCGGCATCACGGTCGACACGTCGACCGAGCTCATGCGCTCCTTGACCGCGCGTTCCATGCGGAGCAGGCCGACGCGATACTGGTTTTCGAGCAGCTCGCCGACCGAACGCACGCGGCGGTTGCCGAGATTGTCGATGTCGTCGATCTCGCCCTTGCCGTCCTTCAGGTTCACCAGCTCCTTGACCACGGCGAGGATATCTTCGCTGCGCAGCGTGGTGACCGTGTCCTCGGCGTCGAGGCCAAGGCGCATGTTGAGCTTGACGCGGCCGACGGCCGACAGGTCGTAGCGCTCGGCGTCGAAGAACAGGCCGCCGAAGAGGGCTTCGGCGGTTTCGCGCGTCGGCGGCTCGCCGGGGCGCATCACGCGATAAATGTCGCTCAATGCCTGGTCGCGGTCCTCGGCCTTGTCGGCCTTGAGCGTGTTGCGGATCCAGGGGCCCGTGTTGTTGTGGTCGATGTCGAGCAGGACGAGCTTGTCGATGCCCGCGGCGTCGAGCTTCTCGAGGTTGTCGGCCGACACTTCGTCGCCGGCTTCGATGTAGATCTCGCCGGTCGCTTCGTTGATCAGGTCATAAGCGCTGTAGCGGCCGAAGATTTCCTCGGTCGGGATAAGCAGCGTGTCGAGACCGTCCTTCGCGGCCTTGTTGGCAAGGCGCGGGCTGATCTTGTGGCCGGCGGCGAAGACGACTTCGCCGGTCTTGGCGTCGACCACGTCGAAGGCGGGCTTGGAGCCGCGCCAGTTTTCGACGACGAACGGCACCTTCCAGCCGTTTTCGGCGCGCTCGAAGACGAGGCGGTCATAGAAATGGTTGAGGATTTCCTCACCCGTCATGCCCAGCGCATAGAGCAGGCTGGTGACCGGCAGCTTGCGCTTGCGGTCGATACGAACGTTGACGATATCCTTGGCGTCGAATTCGAAGTCGAGCCACGAACCACGGTAGGGGATGACGCGCGCGGCGAACAGGAATTTGCCCGACGAGTGGGTCTTGCCGCGGTCATGGTCGAAGAGCACACCCGGCGAACGGTGCATCTGCGACACGATGACGCGCTCGGTGCCGTTGACGAAGAAGGTGCCGTTCTCGGTCATGAGCGGCATGTCGCCCATGTAGACGTCCTGCTCCTTGATATCGAGGACCGAACGGGTGTCGGTTTCGCTGTCGACCTCGAAGACGATCAGGCGCAGCGTGACCTTCATCGGCGCCGCATAGGTGATGCCGCGCTGACGGCATTCCTCGACGTCGTACTTGGGCTCTTCGAGTTCGTAATGGACGAAGTCGAGCTCGGCGGTGCCGGCGAAATCGCGGATCGGGAAAACGCTGCGCAGCGTCTTTTCGAGACCCGAAACATAACCGATCGAAGGATCCGAGCGCAGGAACTGCTCATAGGATTCGCGCTGCACCTCGATGAGGTTGGGCATCTCCACCGCTTCGTGGATGTTGCCGAACAGCTTGCGGATTCGCTTGCTTGCGGTTGCTTCGAGGGCCTTGCCCACCGACTTCGCCTTGGTCGCCATAAGTGATTGTCTCGCCTTAAGAAAATAGCTCGCGAGCGCAGGAGAGACGCAAAAAGGCCGCGACGAACCGTTGCCGGCTTACCGCAGCTTTCCAACGCATCTCGAAATCCCCGCCGCCCTATCCGTACAGCCTGTTGCGCAAAGTCAGGCCCTATCTCGGACGACGGGATATGGGCGCAATATAGGATTGGGGCCACGCGGTGTCAACGGCGGCGGGGCGGTCGCCAAAGTGCAGCAATTTCGCAACACTGCTGACACGAACGTCAGCGCCGCGCATTTCCGCGATTGATCGCGCGCGCGCGCGCAGCCAAAGAGCCTTGGTTTTCCGCTCTCCCATCGTCAACTCTGTTTCAGGAAGCTCGCCCATGCGCCACTTTCCTTCCGCTACCGCTATAAGCCTTGCCCTCGCCGCCGCGACCTGGGCCGTCCCCGCCGCCGCGCAGGATGCGCCTGTCGATCCCGTGACCGAAGACAGCGGCCTTGGCGACATCGTCGTCACCGCGCAGCGCCGCGAAGAAAGCCTGCAGGACGTGCCCGTCGCCGTCTCGGTGCTGTCGGGCGACACGCTCGGCGCGATCACCTCGACCGGCGCCGACGTCCGCGTGCTCGCGGGCCGCGTCCCCAGCCTCAACATCGAAAGCTCGTTCGGGCGCACCTTCCCGCGCTTCTATATCCGCGGGCTCGGCAACACCGACTTCGACCTCAACGCGTCGCAGCCGGTCAGCCTCGTCTATGACGATGTCGTGCTCGAAAACCCGATCCTCAAAGGCTTCCCGATCTTCGACCTCGACCGCGTCGAAGTGCTGCGCGGGCCGCAGGGCACGCTGTTCGGCCGCAACACGCCGGCGGGTATCGTCAAGTTCGACACGGTCAAGCCCGGCAAGACCGGCGGCCATGCCCGCGTCAGCTATGGCCGTTACGGCACGAGCCAGGTCGAGGTCGCGGCGGGTGCCGCCGACGACAGCGGCTTCTCGGTCCGCCTTTCGGGCCTCTATCAGCATCGCGACGACTGGGTCGACAATATCGCGACGACGAAGAAGGACGATCTCGGCGGCTATGACGATATCGCCGCGCGCCTCCAGCTCCAATATGAAAACGGCCCCTTCACCGGCCGCGTCACCGGCCAGGTCCGCGTCTATGACGGCTCGGCGATCATCTTCCGCGCCAACACGCAGGTTCCGGGCAGCAACAAGCTCGTCGGGCTCGGCGGCGCAGGCACCGAGTTCGAGCGCGACAAGGTGTGGCAGGACGGGATCAACTTCCAGAAGCTCAACACCTATAATGCCGCGTTGAACCTCGAATATGATTTCGGGCCGGTGACCGCCTATTCGATCACCTCCTACTGGAACGGCAATTTCCGCAGCCGCGGCGACATCGACGGCGGCTTCGGCGCGGTGTTCCTGCCCGAATCGGGGCCGGGGCTGATTCCGTTCCAGGCGCAGAGCCAGGATAATGTCCCGAGCCTCGACCAGTTCACGCAGGAAATCCGCATCGCGTCGAACAACAGCGGCGGGCTCGGCTATCAGTTCGGCGCCTTCTATTTCGACGAAAAGCTCGACATTTCGAGCTTCGAATTCGGCGGCCCGACCGACGCGACCCCGTCGGCGATCGCGATCCAGCGTCAGGACAGCGAAGCTTACGGCATTTTCGGCTCGGTCAATTATGAATTCGACAATGGCTTCAAGCTGCAGGCCGGCGCGCGTTACAACAACGACACGCGCGATTTCGTCGCGTCGCGTCCGGTCGAGACGCGCCCCGACTTCGTCGTCAACCCGAACACGCCGGTCCCGCCGCAGGCCGCCCGCGTCAAGGGCAAGCTGCTGACGTGGGACGCAAGCGCGAGCTATGAAGCGTCGGACGCACTGACGCTCTACGCCCGTGTCGCACGCGGCTATCGCGCGCCGTCGGTGCAGGGTCGCCTGACCTTTGCGCGGACGATCTCGACCGCCGATCAGGAAGAAACGATGTCGTATGAAGCGGGGATCAAGACCGCGTTCCTGAACGACCGGGTCCGCTTCAACCTGACCGGCTATTATTTCGACACCAAGGATCTGCAGCTGACCGCGGTCGGCGGTACCGCGAACGTCGCGAGCCTGCTCAACGTCGACGCCAAGGGCCACGGGATCGAGGCCGAGCTGCAGGCGGCGCCCGCGCGCGGGCTGACCTTCTCGGTCGGCGGCGCGTGGAACGTCGCCGAAATCGACGATGCCAACGCCTTCGTCGCGGGTTGCGGCTCGGCGACGCCGTGCACCATACTCGATCCGCAGCGCCCCGGCAGCCCCGGCATCTTCTCGATCGACGGCAACCAGCTGCCGCAGTCGCCGAAATGGACGCTCAATGCGACCGCGGGTTATGAAATCCCCGTCGGCGACGGCGCCATCTATGCCTTCACCGACTGGTATTATCGTTCGAAGGTGCAGTTCTTCCTCTATCGCTCGGTCGAATTTTCGGACGACAAGATGATCGAGGGCGGGCTGCGCGTCGGATACAAGACCGATCGCTTCGACATTGCGGGCTTCGTACGCAACATCACCAATGATGAATCGCCGACCGGCGGCATCGATTTCAACAATCTGACCAGCTACGTCAACGAACCCCGCATCTGGGGCGTCGAGGCGGGCGTGAAGTTCTGATGATGGTCCGGCCCGCGCGGTTCCAGCACCGCGCGGGCCGGGCTTCGCATCGCGATCTTTCCATGTTATCATCGACATGCAACCCAGTTGATGTGGGAGTCGATGATGATCCGTTGGACCGCCAGCCTGACCGCGCTTGCCCTGTTTTCTACCGCTGCGGCGGCGCAGGGCATAGACCTCAACTCGGCCGCCACGATCGGCTCCAATAGCTTCGGCGAATATGTCCGGGCCTTTCCTGCAGGCGCCGATGACAGCCCCAAGGCCGTCCTCGCGCGGCTCAATCAGCTTTGCGCCAGCGATCGGTATTCCGATCAGCAACGCTGCGAAAAGGCGTGGCGGCTGATCAATCGGGCCCATGCCGATCTGCAGGCCCGCCGCGCGGCCGAAGCCGCCGCGGCAAGCCATAGCGTCACAAATTAGGAAGAACGGAAGCTAGGCGACCGGACCGACGCGCTCGTCGGGTTCGAGCCGGATGAGTGGGCGCGGGCGGCCGGTCATCCGGGCGAACAGGCGCGGCACCAGCGCATGGGTTTGCGCCCAATTCCAATATTGGACATAGGCGGGATCGGCGAGAAGATGCTTCTCCTCGGTCTTGGCGCGCCAGTAATAGATGCCGCTGACCAGCCCGAGCAGCGCGACATTGCGCGCGCCCTCGATCCAGCCGCCCGCGGTGACGAGGAACGGCAGCGAACCGATCCACCAGGTCATATTCTTGGAAATATAGGCGGGATGGCGGGTGAAGGCATAGGGCCCGTGGGTGATGATGCCGCGATGCGTCAGGTTCGAAAAGCGGATGCCGAACGCCATCGTCGCCCAGCTGTAGACCGCGGTGAGCAACACCAGCAGGGTCCCCCAGACGATCAGCAGCCCCTCGTGCCCCGCGAGCCAATAGCCCCAGTCGGAACCATGAACCTGATAATCGAGCGGACCGCCGCTCATCAGGATGAAGGGGGGGTAGCAGACGAGCGCCGCGACCCACGCCATGCCATAGGGATTGGCGGTGCGGATATGCGCGTCGAGCGGCTTCAGCGTCAATATATAGCCGACCGTCGCGATATGGACGTCCACCAGATAGAGGAGATTGATCGCCCACAGCCCGGTCAGATAGGGATTGGCGGTTACCTCGCGCATCGGCACGGTGACGAGTGCCGAAAAATTGCCCGGCACGATCGACAGCATGAAGGCGGTGAAGAAGCCTTTCACCGCCCAGGCGCGCAGATGATGCCCGATCGCCTTGCCGTCGACGGGTTGGCCGGGCGCGATCAGCCAGCGCCCGAATTGCCAGCAGCCGTCGCGCGGCTCGACCAAGCGGCGGTCGAGCCACAACATATAGGGGACCGAGACGAGCAACAGCCACGGCGCGACGGTCTCGAGCAGGTTCATCGAAAAGGCGTAATTGCCTTCCCAATAATAGCGCATCGTCGCATAGATCAGCGCGATCAGACCCCAAGTCGCCCAAAGACCCGCGAGCTTGGTCAGGCTGATATCAAGCGTTTCGCGCCACGGTCGGCGCTGCGCCCAGTCGACCCCGGTCGACGGATTGCGATGCACCTTGTCGACGAAGACCGACCACAGCACCATCGGCAGACCGCAGGCGAGCACACTCGCGATCGCCGAATTCGGCCCGCTCATCGGCCCGCGCGATCCCCACTCGATGCCAAGGAAAGCCGCGATTTCCGGCGTGAAGCGCGCGATGAGCAAATAGCTTACCAATCCCGCGAGGCCGACGATGCCGACCCCCGTGCTGACCGCCGAACGCGGACGTGCGCCCGTCGGCGCGGATACGTCGCGCGGCGATTCGTCCGAAGCGGAGAAAGCGGATTCGGCCATGATATTCACCCGCTTAGTCCTAGCCAAAAAGGGTAAGCAAGCCGTCAATATAAAAGACCGATTCGCCTGCGGAATCCCGCCAAATTGGTAGCATTCGCGCAAGTTGACACCGTTCACCGCGCAAGGGTTTCGATTCAACCCGACTCGGGGCGCAAAGATTCGCCTGGGTCCGATCGGCCTGATAAGGCGCGCATCAATCGGGGCGGAGGGCTCCACAAAACAAACAAGATGGGGTCGCCACTTGTCGTCGAAAACAACGGGCCTGCGCGATTTGCGCCAGCGCGTCTCCGCGCTGTTTCAGGACCATGAAATCTTCGTTCGCACGCACGGCCATGTCCGATTCCTGCGTGTCAGCGCCGTCTGGCAAAAACGCGTCGCGCTGATCGCCGGCGTCGTGCTGCTCGCCTGGGCCGGCGCTACGCTTGCCGTGCTGATCAACCAGTTGCTCACCGCCGACGAACGCGCGGCCGTGGCGCATCAGCAAGCCGCCGCCGCCGCATCGGAAGCGCGCATCGCCAAATATCGTGATCGCGTCGCCGAAACCGCCGCCGATCTCGAGGAGCGCCAGGCGCTGCTCGAAAGCGTCGCCGAAACCCATTTCGGGATCGATCCGGCGGCGATGCCCGCCGAAGCGGCGGCGCAGCAGCCCGCCGTTCCGGCCGAGCCCGTCAAGACCAGCGCGATCGATCCGAACCTGCCTCCCGAAGCGCAGATCCTCGCGCGGCTCGCCACGCGGCAGGAAGCCTTCGCGGGCCGCCTGCTCGCGGCGGTCAAGGACCGTGCGGCGAAGGCCGAAACCGCGGTCGCAGCGCTCGGCCTCAACCCCGACAGGCTCGTACGCAACGCCGCGGCCGGCCGCGGTGGTCCCTTCATCCCCTATCGCGACCGCATGGGCAAAGCCAAGACGCTGGGCGCCAGCTTCGCGGCGCTCGACAGCGCGCTGTTCCGCATGGAGGTGCTCGAACGCACGCTCGTCGCGGTGCCGTCGGGCAATCCCGCCAATGTGATGATGATGTCCTCGGGCTTCGGCTATCGCAGCGACCCCTTCACCGGCGCGGGCGCGATGCACGCGGGTCTCGACTTCCGCGGCCCGATCGGCACCCCTATCCTCGCCGCCGCACCGGGCCGCGTCAGCTTCGTCGGCCGGAAGTCGGGCTATGGCAATGTCGTCGAGGTCGATCATGGTCAGGGCATCCTGACGCGCTATGCGCACTTGTCGGGGTTCACCACCAAGGTCGGCACGCAGGTCACCGCCGGCCAGCAAATCGCCAAGATGGGCTCGACCGGCCGATCGACCGGCAGCCACCTGCATTTCGAAGTCCGCCTGAACGGCGAAGCGGTCAATCCACGCAGATTCCTGGAGGCAAAAGCCGATGTTCTCGAAGTCAAAGCCGATGCCCGACAGCGAGTCGGTTCCGTCGCTGCCGCCCGCAGTGCCCGCTAAGATGGCGACCGGCGCGCGTCATACGACCTTTTCGATCCTCGGATCGGACGTTGTCGTCACCGGCAATGTCGCCGCCAGCGTCGACCTGCACGTCGACGGCAAAATCGAGGGCGACCTTAAATGCGCCAATCTCGTCCAGGGCGAGGCGAGCGAGATCAAGGGCGCCGTGACCGCCGAGACCGCGAAGATCGCGGGGCTGCTCGACGGGTCGATCGAAGCCAAGACGCTGATCGTCCACGCGACCGCGCGGATTACCGGCGACGTGGTCTATGAGACCATCACGATCGAGAACGGCGGCAAGGTCGACGGCAAGCTGTCGCATCGCCGCCATGGGGCCGCGGCCGCCAAAGCGCCGCCGCCGCTGGAAGTCGTCGAGAACAAGTCGGCCGCGCTCTGACCGGAGCCGCGCATCGGCGCGGCCCCAATCATTTCACGTCATTTCGATACGGCGATCTCGCGCCCGGACGCGCGGCCCGCGTCATTCTGGTGGCGCTGGACGGCGACCCTGTTCCGGCCGCCGCGCTTGGCGTCGTAAAGCGCTTCGTCGGCGAGCCGGTAGAGCTGCTTGAAATCGCACGCCGGCCGCACCTCGGCGACGCCCACGCTCGCAGTCACCAGCCGCTCACCCACCGCCTCGCTATGATCGCACGCGGCGATCCCGCGCCGGATGCTTTCGGCGAAGCGGCTCAGGATGATGCCCTCCATCCCGATCGTCAGCAATCCGAACTCTTCGCCGCCCAGCCGCGCGACGGTACACATCGGACCTTCCCACCGTTCGATCCGGCGGCCGATACCGCACAGCACCGCGTCGCCCGCCTCATGACCGAAAATATCGTTGATCGACTTGAACCGGTCGATGTCGACGAGGAGCAGCGCCGCCGGCAAATTGTCGGCGCGCGCGCGGTCGAGCAGCGGCGTCACGCTGTCGATGAAGCCCCGGCGGTTCGGCAGGCCGGTCAGCGGGTCGCGGCGCGCCAGTTGCTGCGCCTGCGCCTCGGCATCGCGTGCATGGTCGCGCTCGATCCGCAGATGGGCGAGGCGGCGCGTCGCCGCCGCCGCGAGCCACAGCGCCTGCCATGTCGCGGCGACGAGCATGACGAGCTTCGACCCGCCGCCCCAGAAGCCGTCCTCGATATCGACGATGTGAATGAAGGCCAGCACCGCCATGGGCAGCCCCCAGGCGCCAAGGAAGTCGCGCGCCTCGATCGACCCGCGCCGCCACGCCCAGCCGAGATAGAGGACGACCATCACCAGGTCGGCGATGACGAGGAGCCCGAGCAGATCGGCCAGCGCCGCGAGGCTGCCGCCGCGGATGAGCGCCAGCGGTATGCCCGCGAGGCCGACGCCGACGCCGAGAAGCAGCGTGGCGGTCCGGAGTCCCTTGGGCACGGTACCGCGTTCGACGGCGGTTACCGCGCTGGCGGTCGCGACAGCGATCGCGAGGCAAGCGAGGAAGGTCCCGGCCTGCGCGGTGATCGTGCCCGCCGTCGCCGGCACGAGCCCCAGATGCGCCTGCGACCAGAGCGCACCCCAGAGCAGCATTGTAGCCGCCCACGCCGCCTGCCACGCGAGATATTGGCGGCGCACCGCGACCGCGAGCGAGAGGCTGTAGATGCCGCTGACGAGCAGCAGGGTCAGCGCGGCGCCGACCGCCGCCGCCATGCCCGCCGACTGCATTCCCGCCTCGTCCTTCGTAAGAATCCGCGCCCGCACGAACTGGTGTCCCGAAAGCCCGTCGAAGCGCATCGTCACGGCGGTGAGCGGGACGCCGCGCCCGGGTGCCTCGAACAATATCTGTCCGCCGGCGCGCCAGTGCGTCCCGAAATCGCCGCTGCGCACCCGCTGCCAGCGCGTCGCGCCGTCGGCATAGGAGAAGCCGGCCGCGAGCCGGTCGAACCGTGAATTATGGACCATCAGCGCCAGATCGCGGCGTGGTACGGTGCCGTCGAGCGGAGTGCGGAGCCACAGGCTCCCCCGCTGATAGCCCGCCGGCGCGCCGCGGCACGAAAAGCGAAGCCCGGACAGGGCATCGTCGTCCAGCGTGGTGCCGCTCACCGCGTGGCAGAAGTCGCGTTCGACATCGAGCGCGCGCGCATGCGCGGGGGCAGCGATCAGGGCGAGAAGCAGCGCGGACAGGCCGAGCCACAGCCGGCCGCGCCATGTTTCCACCAGATCGCCCGTCGCAGTCATCGCCGCCATATGACATCAATAGGTTGTGAAATCTTTGCCATCGGGCAAACTCGCTTCAGCGCGCGCCGGGCCGGCCGACCCGCATGGCGACCGCGACCCGATTGCCGAGGCCGATGCTCTCGGCTTTCTGCACCGCCAGCTTGACCGGCAACAAATAGCTTCCGTCGCGCGGGAAAAGCGAGGTCGCGAACTCGGTGCCGCCGATCGTCGCCACCACCGGCACCACGCCCCAGCCATAGCTCGCCGTCATCGCGGCATAACGGATCGCGCCGATATGCTCGTCGGGAACGACCGCGAAAAGGAAGGGCGCCGGTCCGCGCCATTCGATGATCTCAGCCCCGAAGCGGAACGTCTCCATCAGTTCCTCGGCGCCTGCCTGCGATAGCTCAATGCCTCCGCGATATGGATGCGACCCACGGATTCGGCGGCCGCAAGGTCGGCGATCGTCCGCGCCACGCGCAGAATCCGCGTATAACCGCGCGCCGAAAGCCGCATCGCCTCGGCCGCCTGGGCGAGCAGCTTGCGCCCGGCTTCGTCGGGTGTCGCGACAGCTTCGAGCAGTTCGCCATCGATCTCGGCATTGGTGCGCGCCTTGTGCCCGGCATAGCGCGCGGTCTGCACATCGCGCGCCGCCGCGACGCGCGCCGCGACTTCGGCGCTGCCCTCGGCGGGCGGCGGCAGGACGAGGTCGGCGGCGCTCACCGCCTGTACTTCGACGTGGAGGTCGATGCGGTCGAGTAAGGGCCCCGACAGCTTCGCCTGATAGTCGGCGGCGCAGCGGGGTGCGCGGCTGCACGCGAGCGCCGCGTCGCCGAGATGGCCGCAGCGGCACGGGTTCATCGCGGCGACGAGCTGGACGCGCGCCGGAAAAGTGACATGGGCGTTGGCGCGCGCGACGCTGACCTCGCCTGTCTCAAGCGGCTGGCGGAGCGAATCGAGCACCCCGCGCTGGAATTCGGGAAGCTCGTCGAGGAAGAGCACGCCGAGATGCGCAAGGCTGACCTCGCCCGGCCGCACCCGCAGCCCGCCGCCAACGAGCGCGGGCATCGACGCCGAATGATGCGGGCTGCGGAACGGGCGCGCGCGGACGAGGCGCCCGCCTTCGAGCGTTCCCGCGACCGAGGCGATCATCGACACTTCGAGCGCCTCGGCGGGCGTCAGGTCGGGGAGGATGCCCGGCATGCACGCCGCCATCAGCGACTTGCCCGCGCCGGGCGGTCCCGACATCATCATATATCGCACTTGGAGACCCCCTTGATGGAGCTTCAATGATGCGGCACGCTTACCCCATGCCCAAGCTATACTCCTACACACGATTTAGCACCGCGGAACAAGGCGAAGGCGATAGCGAACGCCGGCAGATGCAAGCGGCTGCTGAGTTTGCTGCGGCCCGCGGTCTGGAACTCGACGAAGCTTTGAAGATCGCGGATTTCGGCGTATCGGGTTACAGGCTGGCCAATCTATCGCCCGACGCCGGTCTCGGTAAGTTTATGGAAGCCGTCCGCGCGGGGCTGGTTGAACCGGGCTCAATGCTTCTCCTGGAAAGCCTCGACCGCTTTTCACGCGCCGAGCCTGTCGACGTTCAGCACGAACTTACCGGCCTCATTCGAGCCGGTATCGAGATAGCGACGCTCAACGACGGGCGGGTCTATTCACGCGAGAGCTTAGCGAGAGACAATGGCCTGGGGCTCATGATCTCCCTTATGGTCGCCATAAGGGCCCATGAAGAAAGCAAAGCGAAAGGTGATCGCGTCGCCGCGGCTTGGGAAGAGAAGCGCCGTAAGGTCCGCGCGGGCGAGACCAAGCGGCTGACCAAGCGAGCCCCTGCTTGGCTCATATGGGACGCGAAGGCGGAAACATGGGGGATCGACAACGATAAAGCCGAGACGGTCCGCAAGATATTCCAATGGGCCCTGGAGGGACAGGGCGAGCACAAGATCGTCGCACGATTGAACCGTGAGGGCATCCCGACTTTAGGCAGAGGCGAGCAATGGGGCCGCTCCAGTGTTGGAAAAATTCTCCGAAACCGCGCTGTCATTGGCGAGCTCATCCCTGGGAGGATCGAGCATCACGAAGGAAGGAAGCGCAGGGTCCTGGAGGAGCCCGTCAAGGGCGTGTTTCCTGTGATCATTTCCGATGCTGATTGGAACGCCGTGGCGGGCCTAAAGGACGGACATGCGCCGGCACCCAAGGGACGCGGCGCGCTTCGCCCCCTTGCTAATTTGTTGGGCGGGTTGGCTCGCTGCCCGGTTTGCGGCTCAGCAATGACGCGCGTTGTAAAAGGGAAGAAAGGCGGTGCACCGAAACTTGTCTGCACGCGCGCCAAGGCTGGCAACGGGTGTGTCTATCGGGCCGTCCCGCTCGCCGCAGTAGAGGCGGTGATTTTGGGATCGGGAGCCGACCTACTTGCAAATATACCCGCGGGCGATGCTGAAAGCCGGTTGGACGCGAGGGCGCTTGAGCTGGAAAGCAATATCGCCGGGACGCTGGAGCACATGCGCGACCTTGGCGACGCTCTAGAAGCTAGCCCGTCTAAGGCCGGCGCGGCGCGTCTAGCTAAACTCGAACGAGAATTAGAAACTCTCCATGATGCGCTGGTAGCCACCCAGGAACAGAGACGGCTGGTGGATGGCGGGCTAATTACGGCACGAACAGAACGACTTTATGATGCCTTGGAAGCCGGGATTTCTGAGGGTCGGGAAGGGATCAACACGCTGTTGCGCGTGCTGTTTGACTCCGTCACGGTCGACTACGTCCGCAGGGTATTGGTCTTCCGATGGCGGCAAGGCGGTGAGACCGAAATACCATGCGGGTTTGGCGACCTCGTCAATTAGCTCACACTATGTGGAGAAGAGAAACCCCCCATAGCTGGGGATGACGGTTATCCTCGGACCCTTGGGGGGTAAGGGGGGTAAACGTTATGGGTCTATATGATTGAACATAATCATATCCCATATGGTTTCCCTTTTAGAAGACCCATAAACAAGATCACCCATAGAGATCACATTATGATTGGTCTCTAGTGGGGTCTCTCCTCGGGTGGTCTTTCATCGGCACCGCCGATTAAGCTGGTCGACCCATATGTCCCCCCTAAGGGCTCCTGTGAGCTCGCTGAGTAATTGCAGCCCACACCTGCCAATCAACCTGCCCTGCCCCCTTGATACGCTCAAGGGGCCGCCTGAGGGCATCCCAGAGCTTCCATATTTCGCGCAGCGTCTGCCGTGCGCGACTTCCGCCCCCGGCGTCATTCTCGGCCCGCTGGGGGCGGCCTACCCTTCAATGGCCGAGCAATTACAGGAAAACGAAATATGGCCGAGAACGCCAATTCTGACGACGACGAATTTACCGGCATTCCCGATATGCCCTCCGACGATAGCATTCGCTCAGAGGTGATCCGAACGGGAGGCATAGAACATTGGAACCCCCGCGGCGCTACGAGAACAGGCCCGGTCGACTTTACCGCCCTTTCCAAGGACATGGCTAACAAGGTATTGGCTGCTCGACTTGCGATGGGGCCTGGCCCGAACGCGAATGCGTTCCAGCACGCCATCTGGGATCAACATCGGCGCATCGCTGAGCTCGATAACGAACATGATCGAATTGTGAAGCAACTTGACGAGGTTCGGCGCTTCGAGAACGTAGAAGGCAAAGCGGTCCCTATTCCCATGCTTTCGGACCCGCAACGACGCAAAGCTTTGGGCTTGCGACTTGTGGAAATTGCGAAAGAGCAATCGCTAATCGAGGGTGAGCCTGGGCAGAAGAAGTTGAACAAGGCGGTTGCTGAAAGCGTGCTCGCTGAAAAGCGCCGTATCAAACAGGCCTATATCGCCTCTGAAGCCAAACGTCGCGCTGCCGCCTCATTGACAAATGATGCCATTGATCGGCTCGCGGACGGCATCCGAAAGACCGCACCAAGCGCATGACCTCGCGCCTAGCAAACCGGGCGCGTGCAATTAAGCGGAAACGGGCCAGATCCGGCGACAATGCAGCCTACGCCGTCCTCACTCGCGGTAGCTCATCCCCTGACCCCTGGGCGAATATTCCAGCGCATCAGCGGATAACCGTGACAAAGACGCTCGCAAGCGGGGCCATCGTGACGAGCTACGTCGACACCCTCGCTGACCATTTCAAGCCAGCGACGCGGGCTCCTGAAAAGACTTCGGCGCCAGTTCCTCTGGAACAATCGGCGCCAGTTGTCAGGGAAGAGCAACAGCATAACCCCGATAATCCTTGGTCTCTGATTGATAAATCGGATGAAAGAACCATTGGGGATAGCCAGTGACGGCACTGTCTGCGCGTCTCTACGGTTTCGACCTGCGATGGCATCCGGGTTGGGAGCCCCTGCTTCTCGTCATGTCTTAATGGGCCGAATGGCTCAATCCAACAGCACACCTGGCTCTCCACTAGCTCCCGCACAGGGTTGAGCTGTGGAGACCCGCGGCGGCCTCATTGGCCCGCATGGCAGGGGCCTCGAATTGGGGCCGCCGCGTAGCTGCCAACTGCCAACTGCCAACTGCCATAATTGGTGAAAGGAAATATCCTGCCATGTCGAATACCATGAATGAACGCACTTGCGCGAACTGCGGCGGCCCGATGGAGGGTAAGCGTTCTCACGCGCAATATTGCTCAGATCATTGCCGCAGTCTTGCTGCAAATAGACGGCGCTATCACGCTGACCTGGACGCCGCCCGCTCTCGCAATCGAGACAAATATTATCGCATCAAGGCTCGTCGCGAAAACCAGCCGCGTCCTGCCCTGAGCCTTTGGGAGCGATTGCTTTCAGCATTCCGCCGTTTGCTTGCGGTGTATGCTACGAAGTGAGAGGCCGCCACGAAACATCATGCCAAAGCTGTGGCATCACATTTCAGGCCTCTCGCGCGGACGCCAAATACTGTTCCGCCCGGTGTCGCCAAAGAGCCCGTAGGAAACCTCAAGATTTCCGCAGCCGGCTACTTGGAAAAGCACTGAAGGCGGCCGGGTTTCTAATCGGGCCAGTCGGCTCAACCCGCGTGGATGGAAAAATAGAACCCGTCCTAGGCTTGTTGATCCCCCGCGCCGCGGCGCTTGTCGAGCTCAACCACTTTCTAAACATGCCTGAGCAATATACGGAGGCTGAGCTTTCAGCCGTATTGCGGTCTGAAAACATCATAGATTACAGCGCCGGTGCCTCGAATGAGGCGACTGGTGATCGCGGCAAGCGGCGTCGACGTTCTGGCTAAAGTCCGTAAGCGCAATAGGCGGACCTTAACCGACCGCGAGTTCGCCGCACTCAAAGATATCCGTCGAGCGACGTCTAAAGCCAAAGGCTCAGATTATTCCGAAATCCGAGCCGCCTTTCACACCTTCCTTACGGCTGAGAGAGGCGCTCCCAGTCCGAAAGATACTTAGGGTCCGATGACTAAGTTTCGGGCCTTGTCCCGTAAGGTCCCTGAACGATCCACACCCAACTCAAGGAGCCCGTAGAGGCTTCGGCAGCCTGTCCCTTGTGGGAAGACATAAGAGCCTTGATGGCCCTTCTCGACCCACAAGGGGCCATCGTGCCCACTTCGGGTAGAACCAAAAGCGGCTCATCGACGCGCCGACATTCTCGTCGCTAGCTGTGACAATTCGGCGCGGCGCTGCCTTACATATACCGCCCCCGATTTTGTCACAAATTACGGCGGTGAAACCCGCAGAAATGTGTGGGTAAGATATCGAGTTTTGAGGAGCCTCGGGTCGCTGTGTTTAGACCCTGACCTCCCCTGCCAGAAAGATCATATATGGATTATCCATTCGCTCACATTGCGAGCCGAATGAAGACCGAACTCGCGCGCGATAGGTTCGCGGAGCGAGTGCTTCACAATTCCGGCCGCTATGAATTGTTGCGCCGTGCCTACGAACACCATGCGGACACCTCGCTGCCGACGCGTGGGGTCCAGCCGACTAGCGCCAATTCGGAAGGAGACAGCAATGCCTCTCACTCCTGAAGAACAACGCGAATTAGAGTTTCTAGAGAGCCTCTATGGTCCTCAGACTGAGGATGAGAAAGGGGTCGAAAAGGCTGAAGCCTTCCGCACCATGGCCTCGCGGCCGGTGAAGAAGGACACCGCTCGCCCCTTCTCTTTCCAGCGCGCCTTTGGTGGCGGTCTTCGTGATGCCATTCAAGGCATCTTCGATACCGCACAGGACTACCAAGCGTCCCGAAATATGCTGGTAGCGAACCTCACTGACGCCATAATCACCCCTGAGGCTGGCGAAGTGTCCGCATCACAGTATGCAAAGCTTGTTGCAGAAGGCACGCGGTTCACTCTGCCCAACTTCAAGGGCTCTGAGGACGCGGGCTGGGCGGAGAGCGCGGTGCGCGGTATCACGTCCTGGGCGATCCCCTTCAGCGGGTTCGCTAAGGCGGCCTCTACGCTGCGCAGCACCACGATCCTGGGCCGACTGGGTCAGGGCCTGGCGGCTGGCGCCGCGGCTGATTTCGTTCAGTTCGATCCTGTGGCCGGTAATATGGCCAATGTCCTCCGTGATGGGTTCGGGATAGACAACGAAATGTTGAGCTCGCTGGCGGCCGAAGAGGATGATACGGCGCTTATGCAGCGGTTTAAGGCCGCAGCCGCGGGCGCCCCTTTGGGCATCGTCGGTGACGCGGCCTTTGAGGCCGGCGGTCGTCTCTTGAAAGCCTATCGAGGCTGGAAAGGTTCGGTCGATGAGGCTTCGGCTATCGTCGAGAACCTGAAGAAAGGTCCGATTGAGATCGACCGACCCAAGTTGCTGACCCAAGCGGCGCGTGACGTCGGTGTGGTTGACGATGCTGGGGCCGCAGCAGCGCGTGGGGCCGATGAAGGCGATATCCCGCTGGTCGAGGCCGATGAAATACTCGATCCAGTTGACGCTGAGCTCGGGCTGAAGAGCCGCGAGTTCGATGACTTCGATGATATCCTGGATTTCTTGAAGTCCAAGGCTGGCGATCCTGACCTGAGCGATGCTGCGATAGAGCGAATGGCTCTCCATCTCCTCGAAGGTGACCCAGAGAACGCCTTAGCCCGCCTTGGGATCGACCCATTGAAGATCGACTTCTCCAAGTGGGACAACGAGGCTCTCCTTGGTCGGCTCCATAAGGGCCTTGGGGAAATCTATGAGACCCTTGCCTCCCGCCTGGGTCGCTCGAATATCCGGGTTTCAGAGCTCGCCATCGTGCGCGGGGCGGAAGCCCTGGGCTCCGATCCTGGCGTCCTGAAGACCCTTTACAAAGCCACAGAGAACCTCCCGGAGCTCCTGATGGGCGCCCGTCTCTTCGTAGGCGCGCACTCGACGAAACTCCTAGCCACCGCAGAGGCCGCATTGGCGGACCTTAAGGCGGGTAAGGGGACCGGCGAAGCCTGGACCTCCTTCCTGGAAGCGTTCTCGCGCCAAGCCTACTACCTCGGGACGCTCCGCGGTGCAGGCTCTGAGATCGCGCGGGCACTTAGGTCGCTCCAAACGGTCCCGAGCGCCGGCAAGCGGCTGGCCGCCAAGGTTCTGGTCGACGCTGACACCAATGAGGCAGCAATCCAGCGGCTGGGTGGTGGCGGTGACGGGTTCGCAGATGCGTCCCGCACCTTTGCCGACACGCTCAACACCGATGCTGAGCGCATCCAGGCTCTACAGCGCCTTATCGATCTCCGCGGTGACGCAGGGGAGCTCTCGCGGACCACGCGGGAGATGATGAGCAACAGTGGTCAGCGGATCACCCAAGCCTACCGCGAGACGGTTGGCAACCTGTTCACGCCGGCCACTGGTCTGGCGAACGCGGGGAGCGGTATCAGCTTCCTAGCCATGAACGGGCTCGGCAAGATCACCGCGGCGATCGCTCGAACGCCTGGCCTTCTTGCCGGCGGTCGGGCCGCTTTCGAGGCCAAACGGGCCGCTTATGAAGCATGGGCCTACAACGAAGCCTTGATCAACGGCTGGGGCGTTGCTTTCCGTGAGACTTGGAAACTGCTTCAGCGTGAGGGGATATCAGAGGCCGCAGTCAATTTAGACGGACTTGGGCTAAGCAAGCTTGCAACGAAGGCGGCGGCAAAGTCTTCAGACATAGGGCTGGAGATGGTCGAGCACTTCGAGCGCGCCGATGTTGTCCATACGAAGCGTTTCGCTTTGACTTCGGCAGAGACCCGGACGCTAGAAAATTGGGCGACCGAGAACTCTGGGTTCAGCTTTATTGAAGCCGGGTTGCGAGGTCTGATCCGATCCGTTGGGAGTGTGATAAATGCCGCGGGTTCAGTGACGCGGACGGGCACGACCCTCTTCATCAATGCCCCTGATCAACTTGTTGGAACCATCGCGGTCCAAGCAGGCGCCAAAGCGCAGGCCGTAAGGCTAGCCGCGGCGGAGGCGGCGGAGCTAGGTCTTACCGGCAAAGAGCTCCGGGAATACCTCAAGGCCCGCACGGTGCAGTTATATGGCCATGGCCCTGAAACATGGGGAAGCAATGGCTCTCTGGCTGGCGAGCGTTACATCATGGCCCGCGCCGGCGAAACGGAAGCTAAGTCGGTCCTCTTCCAAGATGATTTAGAGACGGTGTGGCTCAGGGGTGCTGATGCTTTCCTCGCCAGAAATGGTGGGATCGTATCTAGCACCCTCATGCCGTTCTTTAGAACGCCCGCGCGCATCATTGAGCGAACGGCAATCGACTTCACACCGCTTGGCCTCGTCAAAGAACGTATCCGCAAAGCAATCGCAGCGGGTGGCCCTCAGCGCGACGAAGCTGTGACCCGAATGGCCCTGTCGGCAGTCGTGATGACTGTTGCGTTCAATCTCGCTGACGAAGACGCCGATGGAGACAGGAGCTTGGTGGGTTATGATGGCGGCTTCCGCAGCACAGCCCGCGACGCTGATCGTCCAAGCTACTCGATCAAGGTCGGGGATGATGCTTTGGAGTTCAACAGGCTTGACCCCTTGGGCACCCTCCTGGGGATGGCCGCAGACCTTCGGGCTTTCTATGATGCCGCTGAGGAAAGCCCGCAGCGCGACAGCACGATAGCTGAAGGGTTGGAGGCGATCTTTTGGTCCTTGAACCGCAACGTTCTCTCCAAGACCTGGCTAACGTCGCTGGACGGCATCATGCAGATCGTCACCGCGAAAAGTGCTGAAGAGCTTGCAGATGCAAAAAGGCGCTTCGCCGTGAACGCGGCGGGGCGTATTGTCCCCGGTGCCGGTATTCAGAAGACCGCGGAAGGCATTACTGACGGAAATATGCGCGAAGCGCGCACCTTCGTTGATGGCCTCCTTCGGGCCTCGCTGGGCGCCGACCAACTCCCCATTAAGCGGGACTTCCTGGGTCGACCGTTGCGTCTTACCGAACAAGAACGGATCACCGGACTGAAGGGAGGCATCCAGCCTTGGGAGGGTGATGATCCGTTGAACGCGGAGATGGCCAAGCTGTCTCTGACCACAGCGAAACCCGCGTGGACCCAGGACGGCGTCACGCTGACGCCTACGCAATACTCTCGGCTCCTTGAGATACGTGGGCAGGAGGTGGTCGACCCGGCGACGGGCATGACGATGCAGCAGGCGCTGGACACTCTGATCCAGATGGAAGGCTATGACGAACTCCCCCGGCCGGCCAAGGTCGAAGCCTGGCGGGAGGTGATCAGCGGTTACACGGCGCTGGCGAAGGGACCCATGGTTGATGAGTTCCCTGAGTTGGGCCGCGAATGGCTTAAAACAAAGGTCTGGGGTGATGCGGCTCGCGAGGGCTGGCAACCAGACAGACGTGACCGAGAGCTCCAGAAACTAAAGGCGGACCTCGGGCTCTAAGCGCACTATGGAGGCGGCTACGTCGGGATTGGTCTCGGCGTGGCTTGCCGCCCTAGCGTGCTCGATAGGAGCACATGAGGATACATAAGGTGTCTTCATGTGTTCTTCATGTAGATAATCCATAATCTATATCATAATACAATCATAAGGGTTCACTTAGAGTGAACATTATGTTGAACCTTATGGGATCATTATGTCTAACATAAAGATAACATAGGGGGCTCTCCAACTACTGCGTGCCAATTAACACCGTAGGTTGGAGAGCCTTGGATTTGCTGGCCTTAGGGGTTATTATCCTGGGGTGGTCTTACCCAAGTATGTGCCTGGGGGAGACTTGGTGAGCCTAAAACGTTGCGCCCGCACCCCCGAGCAAGCCGAGAAGCCGGCCACCGGCGCCGACCTTCAAGGCCGTCCAGGTTCTCATAAGGTTTCAGAAAGGGCACGTTCGGCATCGAACGGGAAACTGCCGATTGCTTTTGGTGCAAAAATCCGAAGCCCCATATACGTGTGTTCGTCGACCGCATTCCCCCATGGGGGTGCCGCCCGGTGACACAGCCTGACGCGCTTTGCTGTCACACTAAAGCCAATGCGCGCCCGTCTTCCCGCCTTAGATGACATAAGGGATGGCATGGCGGCTTGATCATGGGAGCCTCATGGGTCGAAAGGGCGAGGCATGGGCGTAGGCCGCGCTTCGCTTGCGGCGCCTGTCGGGGCGCTATGGATCGCCAAGGTTGCGGACCTGATCTCCTTCCACAATCCCGCTCATAAGCTGGCTCGGTTTGATATTTTGCTTGCCTCTTGACATGTCTGCCCTTCTGTTCCATATTGCCTATCGGTCATTAGGCCAAATGGAACAAGAGGAGGAATTACCATGTCTATCGTCAAGCTAGCCGCTGATCGCGCCATTGCCGTGCGCGCTAACGCTGAAGTTGTCCGCGCCTCGCGTATCCGGGATGCCATCTATGGTATCGTAGGTATCGAGGCGGTGGACCGTCGCGCCATGCGTTCCACGCCCGCATTGCCAAAGGCGCGGTCATCGGAAATGCAACGTGCTTTAGAGCTAGCTGGGCACGCCAAGCGCCTCATTGGGGTGAGCCTATGAAGGCCGTCGCCTACTATCGAGTATCAACTGCCGCGCAGGGGCGTTCGGGGCTTGGCCTCGACGCTCAGCGGAAGGCCGTCGCGGACTTATGCAGCGCGCGCGGTTGGGAGTTGATCGCGGAATATACCGAGATTGAAAGCGGCAAGCGGAACAATCGCCCCGAGCTCTCAGAAGCCTTGCGGCGGGCCAAGCTAACAGGTGCAACCTTGGTGGTAGCCAAGCTGGATCGCCTATCACGGTCCGTTGCGTTCCTGTCCGCGCTGCAAGAAAGCGGCGCGAACTTCGTTGCGGCGGACATGCCGGAAGCGAATGAGCTTACTGTCCATATTCTAGCCGCCGTCGCCCAAGCTGAGCGCAAGGCCATCTCTCGGCGCACCAAAGAAGCCCTAGAGGCCGCAAAGGCTCGCGGGATCAAGCTAGGTAACCCCAATGGTGCGGCACCACTTCGCCGCGCGGGAAAGGGCAACAGTGCGGCCGTAGCTGCACGCCAAGCGGCTCTTAATGAGCGATGTGCGGAGCTGTCCGATGAAATCGCAGCGATACGCCAAGAGGGCGCAAAGAGCCTTAGAGAGATCGCGGCGGCCCTTAACGCTCGCCATATTGAAGCCCCTCGCGGCGGCTTATGGCATCCTCCGGCAGTCGCGCGGTTGCTTAAGAGGCTGGAGGTCCAAAAATCGACCTAGTGCGGCGCCTATCGCCCCAATACGCGCATTCGGCGGCCTCAATCACGGCGGCGATTGTTTGCCTTGTCCGTCCGTCACCCCCTGCTTTTTTTGTTCAGGCGCCGCGCCAAGCCATAAGCGCCACAATGACCACCATAACCGCCCCTAAGGAGAATGAGCGCCGCCATGCCGCGAGCCCGACGCCAAGCGTCGCGGGCAATATTGCCCCGACAAGGGAATATATGCCGGTCCTGCTAAAGCTCCCTGCCAAGCCGTCAGCGGCAGCATTGAGGGCGCCCCAAGGTATCATTGCGACCGCGCCCAAAGCGTAGATCAGGGCCGCCTCGTATAACGTTATCCTAGGGCGCTTCGCCCCGCCGGTTGCGGCGCCAGTAGGCACATCGCCGTTTGCTTCGAGTTCGTTCATGCTGTTCCCCATCTTCGCCGACGCCGCGCATGTCCCTGACAAGTTATCTGTGACAAAATGGCCTATCCTATCCTAGGATACCCCCGCCGTTCAGATTGCGCTGTAAGACCCCTTTTTGGGCAATCTAGAGGCAAATGATAGCCAGCCGGCCACCCCATCAATCTACCATAGAGTTCCCATGAAGCGACCCTCAGCTATTCAGATCGAATTTGTGCTGGTTCTCTTAATGTCGGTCGCCGGGATCGTTATGTTCGTTATAGGCTTATTCTAAGGTTGATTGGCTTCCTTAGCGCCGCTTTGCTTTCGCAGTGACGATAGAGCGCCTAAGAGCTTGTCATATTGATAGCCAGCCTTGACTATCTCCTTTGCAAGCATGACTGCGACCGCAGCTTCCTGGGCTCCCACTTTGTCATAAGTTGCTGCTTCCACATGGGCAGCGTCGTTTCCAAGCAAGCGAAGTTCGTCCATAGCGGCGAGGAGCGCAGCGGGTAGCGTCATAACTGTCCCTAAGCTGGCTATGCGTTCCTTGAGATTTTTCCCTGTGGCGCCTTTGTCTTTACAGACCTCTTCGATAGTGCGCCGCACCATTAAGGCAGACGCGCGGAAGCACCCAGCTGCGTGGCAGGAGATCGCTTCTTCCAAGCTCGTCGCTATAACCTCGGGCAGGCCGTCAGCGTCAAAATCGATACGCTCTCGGGGCAGGCTATGGAGAACTTTCGTTCCCGACGAGATGATAAAAACCGGAGCCCGGCAACCAGCGTTCGGGCAAAATCTGATAGACGCATTCACTACCCGCCCTACGGCGCCCGCATCCGTCTGATGTTCTACTTGATATTGCCATCCCTGAGGAATTTGGAATGTCCCTACATGGCTACAGTGCGGGCATTTCAAGGTTACGTTCGCCGGCGCTTCAGCGCCTGCTGAGCCTCGCGCACCTAGTTTAGCAATTGGCACGCTGGACCAGTCGAACTCCCGCGAGCCTTGAGCTATTAGTTGAGACACCCCTGCATACCTCCCTTTCAACCGACTTATCGCTGTTCCGCCTTCAGATGAGAGGCCTAGACAATGCAGCGTCCACCATAGCCGCCCATATTCTCATCGTAAGAGGTCTACGCGCAGGCAAGCTTTCTATATGAGCCTCGCCCGCAATCGTCATGGCCTCATCCGGCGCTCGGATCGCACCCAATACCGCGCGAGCTTCCGGGAGATAGTCCTGCCAGAGCGGCTTGCCATCCATCATGGCATCCTCAGGGTGGCCGTCGAGGTGACATAGTGCGCGTGCGGCGCGCTCAAGGGCGGGCTTGCTCATTGGGGCGATATACTCCCATTGCGTCCCTGTCTCGATAGATAATTATCTGTAACAAAATGACGGAGACCATATCAGGGCACCTCCGAGCTTAACTTCGCGCTGTGAGGGCAGTTTCTGGGCAATCTAGGCCGCGTTGACAAAAGACTTCAACCATAGGCGCACGGCAGCGAGGTTGAGGAAGCTCTCGAAGGACAGGATGGTCTTGTCGTAACGGGTGGCGATGCGTCGCTGCTGCTTGAGTTTGCCGAACATGCGTTCGATGCGGTTGCGATCCTTGTAGCGCCGATAGTCAGGATGTTCGGGGGCCTTGCGGTTCGAGCGCGGCGGGATGATCGGCAGGATGCCCTGGATCAAGAGGCTTTCGCGGAAGCGATCACCGTCATAGCCTTTGTCGGCGAGCAGCGCCTTGGGCTTGGCGACCGGGATTTTCATCAGCGGTTCGGCGGCGGCGTAATCCGATGCTTCACCGCCGGTCAGGAGGAAGCCGAGAGGGCGTCCCTGATTGTCCGAGCGGGCGTGGACCTTGCACGTAAAGCCGCCGCGTGATCGACCAAAAGCGTTCGCAGCATCCCCCCTTTTCCGCCCACTGCCGAGACATGGCCGCGAACCGTGGTACTGTCGATCATGTGCTGCCAGTCGTCGGTGAGCCCCAGATCGACCAGCGTTTGCAGCAGGCCATCCCAAACCCCTTGTTCGGCCCAGCGCCGGAACCGGACATAGACCGAGTTCCACTTGCCATAGCGCTCGTGCATGTCCCGCCAGGGACAGCCGACCCGCAAAACATGCAGCATCCCGTTCAGGAACCGTCGGTTGTCGCCCGCCGGACGCGCCCAGCGTCCCCGCTCAGATGGCAACAGCGGTCCGATCAGCGCCCATTCCCCGTCCGACAAATCCCCGCGACCCATGGCTGCTCCCCAAAAAACAGCTCTGAATCAGAACTAGACCCGTTTGGGAATCCCTTTTGTCAACACGGCCTAGACACATATCAGGCCGCCGTTACAAGTTCGGCTTTGTTATTATGGACGCTACTTCTTTTCCAGAATAGTGTTTAGGGTCAATTCTTCACAACCACGTCGGGGGCAACATTGGCTGCGCTAGAGGATATTTGGCAAGACGACACACTGGGACGGCGGCATGACGGGGACACGGTATATCGGTTCCTGATGGGACAGATCGAAGCTCGCCGCGCGCGGGGCGCTGTCGCCTCATACGTGTTGAACATCGATGCCGCATGGGGGCACGGCAAGAGCTACTTTCTCGACCGTTTCGCCACTCAGCTAGAGCTCTCCGGCCATGTCGTTGCCCGCGTGAATGCTTGGGAAAACGACCTAACTAATGAGCCGATGATAGCTGTAATGGCGGCGATAGAGGATGCCCTTAAGGACCACCTATCGACCCCCTCGAAAGTCCAACGCAAATGGAAGGCGCTGGTAAAATCGAGCGGTCCCCTCGCGGTTTCGCTGGTGCGCGGTGTGGCTACTAGCCTTCTCAAGAAGCATACGGACACCTTTTTAGAAGACGTTGGCGATGCCCTTAACGGGGAACCGATGTCAACCACCGCTTCAGAGGATGCGGACGACTCCGCCATTGGCGAGGGCGTGGCTGCGGTCGTTGAGAAACTCGGGGATGACTTCGCTTCTGGCTTGATCGAAGCCCATAAGCAGCAGCTAAATTCCATAAAAACCTTTCGTGCTAATCTGGCGTCTATGTCCGCGAGTTTGCGCGAAAGCATGGGGACGGACTCTCTCATATTTATTCTCGTAGATGAACTCGACCGATGCCGGCCGAGCCACGCCATCGACCTCTTGGAGGCTGTAAAACACCTCTTCAACACCGACGGCATCGTCTTCGTCGTGGCGACAAACACCGACCAACTCTCGGCATCGGTGAAGGCGGTCTACGGGAATGACTTCAACGCGAAGACTTACCTTCTCCGCTTTTTCGACCGCACATTTAGGTTTCGAGACGCGGAGCCGAAGATATTCATTGGCCACCTGTTCAAACTACACGGGATCGACCCCGCCCCTCTTTCAAGATTTCAAATGGACAGCATCGAGTTGAGCGCGGCTTATTTCTCGATCTTTGATATGTCGTTGAGGGATATCGAACAGTGCTTTGAGATTTTCGCCACGGTGCACACCCTATGGGAAAGCAAAGTGCCGTTGCAGCTTCCCCTACTCTGGCCGATGATTTGTATGTATCATACCGGACGGGAACAGGCGTTCGAACTCCTCTGCGGTCAGCCGTCGCGTGCTGAAATCGATTCTGTGTTTCCCACCAACCGAATCCTGCTTTCGCAGAAAGAGCACGATCTCCCCCGCCGAGAAATAGTGACAAAGTCAATCGAGGCCAAAGGTTTAACGCAGTGCTTCATGAGCGGCTTTACGAAGCCCCTCCATAATTTGGTGGACGCCTCGACCGGATCGCTGGCAAGACGCGCTGCCGCTGATTACTTTGCCGCAGAGCTAAGCCAGCTACACGGGAATCGCTACAACCCGGCCGACCCGCCCTATTCCGTTATTCGACAATACCGAGATTTGGTTAAGCTGGCCGTGCAATTCAAACAGTCTGAGCCTACCGACGCGCTTTGACAGCCGCCGTCGCCAAATAGCGCGAAACTAGCGGGCCGCGACTGTTATTGAAATTAGAGAGGCGCCGCCACGTCGGTGAAATCTGTTGGTTGTTGGTAAGGAATTTCGGCCTATAGCGGTTGGCAGATAGTAGTTCGGAGGGGGGAATTGATGAGATTGACCGCTATAATGATTGCTGCGCTTGCCTCACCGGCCACAGCGCAAGCGGAACCTGTGTGGGACAAGGTAGAATTTGGGATGACGCGCACGCAGGTGGAGGCGCTCTATCCGAAATCCTCGAAGGTAGACTACCAAAAGAAGGCAATCGAGATTAGCGACATTCCGATCATCGCTAAATGTAATGCCGAAGTGAACATCAGGTTCGACGACAGCGATACCGTTCATCAAGTCATGATCGCGGGCGACCCTAGCCTCGGCGGGCGCTGCTCGCGCGATGTGCTGGCCGCTCTATCGGCTAAATATGGCGAGCCCCTCAATCGCGATACCAGCGATGGCTCAATCCTCGCCCGCCAAGGGAAAATATTCACATGGACGCGCCCCGGCGGCGTCACCATGCAGTTCAAGAAGTTTGAAAACGGGGGCTTTGGAGGCGGAGGTCTAGGCAAGGCATCGTGGGAACTGACCTACTCGAAACTTGGTGAACTGATTGGGCTATAGCTGGAGGTTCCGGCCTCCTAATCTGTCGAGCCGGCTGTCCCGGCTATGCTCCGCGGCTCGATAGGAACTACGACGGCATAGGTTGCGGATAGACCCTTATTCGGGGAAGGGTCTTTACGTTTCCAACATCATCAGATTGTGCGCGCCCGCCGCCGCGATTTCGAGCGCGCGCTTCGCGGTCTCCTGTCCCTTGACCTGCGACAGGTCGGCGGCGCGGACGGGTTCTTCGACTTCGCCGGGCACCGGCGGCGACAGCGGGGCATTGCCCTTGAAATGATTGAGCAGCGACAGGAGGTCGGGGGCGCCGATCACCTCGACATTGCCCGCCCACGCCGCCTCGGGACCCTGGATCGCGGGGCAGATGAGCCCGCGCTCGACGCTGCCCGCGTGGATCGCGGCAAGCAGCACGCCGGGCGACGGTGCGACGCGGCCGTCGAGGCCGAGCTCGCCGACGACGACATAGGAAGCGAGCGTCTCGGGGTCGATCACGCCCATTGCGCCGAGGAGCGCGAGCGCGATGGGGAGGTCGTAGTGCGAGCCTTCCTTGGGCAGGTCGGCGGGCGAGAGGTTGACGGTGATGACCTTGGGCGGGAGCGACAGGCCGATCGCGGCGATCGCGGCGCGGACGCGCTCGCGGCTTTCGCCGACCGCCTTGTCGGGCAGGCCGACGACGACGAAGCGCGGGACGCCCGGCGTGATCTGGCACTGCACCTCGACCCCGCGGGCTTCGATGCCGAGATAGGCGGTGGTTGAGACGATCGCGACCATATTTTCCCCCGGAACCGCACGATGTGCCCCCTTTGTTCCGAGGGCCTTTTTAGGCGAAGTGGCGGGAAGGTCGAGTCTTTTTCGGAAGGTGACGAAGGTGCCGCGGAGCTTGGGCCCGATCGCCGTTTGACAACATACCAACTAGTCGGTATGTTGATTCGCATGACGACGACGAATCGCCCTTCCTCTTCCTCCGCAGCGAGCCCCGCAGCCGCCGCCCGCGTCCCCTCGGCGGGCGGCGGCACCCCGGGCCAGCGCGCGCCGCGCGGCAGCGCCCGCGCCAAGCTGATCGCGGCGGCGCACGCGATGGTGCGCAAACAGGGCTATGCGGCGACGACGGTCGACCAGATCTGCGCCGAAGCGGGCGTGACCAAGGGCGCCTTTTTCCACCATTTCGCGTCGAAGGAGGATCTGGCGGTCGCGGCGGCCGAGGGCTGGACCGACCGGGCGCGCCCGATGTTCGAGATGCCGCCGCACGTCCACCTCGACGATCCGCTGGCCCGGCTGCTCGGCCATATCGATTTCCGCCTTGCGATGCTCGACGGCCCGACCGAAGATTACACCTGCTTCGTCGGCACGATGGTGCAGGAAGCCTATGCGACGAGCGACCGGATCCGCGCCGCGTGCGAGGCGAGCATCAACGCCTATTGCGAAGCGCTCGCGCCCGACATCCAGGCGACGATCGATCTTTATGGCGCGCCCGGGGACGTCACCGCGATCGGCCTCGCCCAGCATATCCAGTCGGTGCTGCAGGGCAGCTTCGTTCTGGCGAAAACGACGAACGATCCGGCGATTGCGCGCGAGAGCGTCACCCATCTGAAGCGTTATGTGCGGATGCTGTTCGGCAGCGGAGGCGCGGCATGACGCGACAGGTAATTGCGGCGGCGCGCCGCGCACGCTGACTTCGAACAACCACCACCCCCCAAGGAGAGAGTAAATGCCCCAGATGATTTTCGTGAACCTGCCGGTCACCGACCTGGACAAGTCGAAAGCCTTTTATGAGGCGGTCGGCGCGGCGAACAACCCCGCCTTCACCGACGAGACCGCCGCGTGCATGGTCGTCGCCGAAGGGTCGATCCACGTCATGCTGCTGACCCACGCCAAATGGGCAGACTTCACGACCAAGACGATCCCCGACGCGCACACGACCGCGCAGGTCCTGCTCTGCCTGTCGGCCGACAGCCGCGAAGAGGTCGACGGCCAGGTCGACAAGGCGGTCAAGGCGGGCGGCAAGGCCGACCCGACCCCGACGCAGGATTTCGGCTTCATGTACGGCCGCAGCTTCGAGGACCCCGACGGCCATATCTGGGAAGTGATGTGGATGGACCCCACCGCGATCCCCGCCGGCGAACCCGCCGAAGCGACCGCATAAGCCAAGCCACAGGGAGGAGGAAGAGAATGACCGACGCAGCCCCCGGAAATGGGCCCGGAAAAGGTCAATTGATCGCCGGCCGCGTCCTGAGCGGCCTTGTGATCCTCTTCCTCCTCTTCGATGCCGGGCTCAAGCTGGTGTCGCCCGAAACGGCGATCAAATACAGCCCGCCCGGCCTCGGATGGCCGCTCGAAGTCGGCACGATGCACATGCTCGGTATCCTGCTGCTGATCCCGACCTTGCTTTATATCTGGCCGCGCACCGCCGTGCTCGGCGCGATCCTGATCACCGGCTATCTCGGCGGCGCGATCGCGACGCATCTGCGCATCGACAGCCCGCTGTTCAGCCACACATTGTTCGGCGTCTATCTGGGCGTGATGCTCTGGGCAGGCCTGTGGCTACGTTCGCCCGCATTGCGCTTGCTGATCACCCCCCGACGGGCCTGATCGCCTGTCTCAAAGGCAAACGCGCCTAGTCTCCGTCTAACACGCAAAGAGGATGGTTCGATGATACGACGCTCTCCCCTCCCCACGCTTGCCTCGGCCTTTGCGATGATCGCGGTCGTGGCGACGCTCGCCGCGCTGCCGCAGCCGGCGGCAGCAGAAGCGCCCGGCGCCAGCGAGCGGCCCGCCGCCCCGTCCGCCGGCGCCGTCCGGAACGGCCATGTCGATGTCGCCGGCGCCGCGATCCATTATCAGGTGCACGGCGACCTCGCATCGGGCCGCACCCCGCTGCTCGTCCTCCACGGCGCCTTCATGTCGGCCGATGCGATGAAGCCGCTGATCGATCCGCTCGCCGCGTCGCGGCCGGTGATCGCGGTCGACGCGCGCGGCCATGGCCGCTCGGGCGGCGTCGACGGACCGCTGAGCTATGACCGCATGGCCGACGACACGGCGGCGGTGCTCGACAAGCTCGGCGTCGAAAAGGCCGATGTCCTCGGTTACTCGATGGGCGGTTCGACCGCGGTCGCGCTGGCAGTCGGGCATCCCGACAAGGTCGGCAAGCAGGTGATATTGTCGGCGACCTCGCGGCTCGACGGCTGGTATCCCGAAGTGCTGGCCGGCATTTCCACGCTGACCCCCGACATCTTCGCGGGCAGCCCGATCGACACCGAATATAAGCGCCTGTCGCCCGCGCCCGACAAGTTCCCGAAACTGGTCGCCAATATCAAGGCGCTCGACGCGACGCCGTTCGGCTGGTCCGACGCCGCGGTGCAGGCGATCCCCGGCAAGACGATGGTGATCATCGGCGACGCCGACGGCGTCACGCTCGACCATGCGATCGCGCTGTTCAAGCTGCGCGGCGGCGGCGACGTGGCGGCCGCGACGCAGGGCTTTCTGACCGCGGCGCCGAAGGCGCGGCTCGCGATCCTGCCCGCGACCTCGCACATCGGGATCATGGGCGAAATCCCCGCGATCGCGGCGATGGTCGTGCCCTTTCTCGACGACAAGGCGCCGCCGCCGCCGTCCTTCTAGCGCGGCTTGGCTTCCATCGTCATTCCGGCGGAGGCCGGAATCTCGACGGAGCGGAAGAAAGCAAGGGTGAGATCCCGGCCCCTTGGACTGCCTTGCAGGCGCTCAGGTCAGGCTTCGCCCGGATGACGATAGGAAACAGAAGGAACGATCATGCCCGTGAACCCCGACAGCAACATCGAAGTCACCGCCTTTGACTGGGTCCCCGATTTCGCGCGCGGCTATGTCCGCGACCTTCGCCCGCGCTGGGCGTGCGAGGAAATCGGCCTCGATTATGCCGAACATCTGATCAGCGCGGTCAACCGCCCCGCCGACCATTTCCTGTTCCAGCCATGGGGGCAGGTCCCCGTGCTCTGCGACAATGGCGTGCGATTGTTCGAGAGCGGCGCGATCCTGCTCCACCTTGCCGAAAAGGACGAACGGCTGATGCCGCGCGACGCGCAGGCGCGCGCGAGCACGCTCGCCTGGCTGTTCGCCGCCTATAACAGCGTCGAACCGATGCTGTTCGAGCTCGGCAATGTCGACCTGTTCGCGAAGGACGAGGAGTGGGCGAAGCTGCGCCGGCCGAGCCTGATCGAATTCATCCAGGGCCGGCTCGGCCGCCTTAACGACGCGATGGGCGACAAGGAATATCTGGTCGACGAATTCACCGTCGCCGACATCGCGATGGCGACCGTGCTGCGCGAAGGTGTCGAAGCCGGGCTGATTGCCGAGCAGCCGCGGTTGCAGGCCTATCTCGACCGCTGCCTCGCCCGCCCCGCCTTCCAGCGCGCGATGGACGCGCAGCTGGCCGCCTTCAGCGAAGAAGCGGGACCGCCCGCCGCCTGAAACCCCCTCCCGCCCCCCAAGGAGAGACAAGATGACCTATGTAGAAGGATTTGTGGTCGCGGTGCCGACCGCCAACAAGGAAGCCTATCGCAAACATGCCGCCGAGGCGGCGCCGCTGTTCAAGGAATTCGGCGTCAGCCGCATGGTCGAATGCTGGGGCGACGATGTTCCCGACGGCAAGGTGAACGACTTCAAGGGCGCGGTGCAGGCGAAGCCCGACGAGACCGTCGTGTTCAGCTGGTTCGAATATCCCGACAAGGCGACGCGCGACGCCGCGAACGAAAAGATGATGAGCGATCCCCGGATGCAGAGCATGGGCGAAGCGATGCCGTTCGACGCGAAACGCATGATCATCGGCGGTTTCGATTCGATCGTCGACGACGCCGCGGACGGCAAGATGGGCTATGTCGACGGCTATATCGTTCCCGTCCCCGACGGCAACAAGGACGCCTATCGCACGATGGCACAAAAGGCGTCCGAAGTGTTCCGCGATTATGGCGCGACGCGCGTCGTCGAGGCGTGGAGCGACGACGTTCCCGACGGCAAGGTCACCGACTATGCCCGCGCCGCGCACAGGAAGGATGGCGAGAGCGTCGTCTACAGCTGGGTGGAATGGCCCGACAAGGAAACGCGGGTCGCCGGCTGGGAAAAGATGATGACCGACGAGCGGATGAAGAATGATCCCGCGACCAACCCGTTCGACGGCAAGCGCATGATCTATGGCGGCTTCGCGCCGATCGTCGAGGCGTGAAACGAGGGCGCGGCGGCAGGCCCGTCGCGCCCCGCCCCCCGAAGGAACGAACCATGGCCAAATCCCCCACCGAGGTCGCCAAGGCTGCATTTCAGGCCTATGTCGACGACGATCGCGCCGCCATCGAGGCGCTGATCGCCGACGATCTGGTCTTTACCAGCCCCTATGACAATGGGATCGGCCGCGAGACATATTTCACGCTTTGCTGGCCCAATCACGAAAGAATGGCCGGAGTCGATATCGTCCGCGCGATCGAGTCCGGGAACGAAGCCCTGCTGACCTATGTCGGCCGGATGAAGGACGGGCGCGCCAGCCGAAACACCGAAATCTTCACGATCCGGGATGGGCGTATCCATGCGGTCGAAGTCTATTTCGGCTGGTCGATCCCCCATGATGCGGCGCCCGGCCAGCACAAGAATCCCTGATCAAGGATTTGAAAGGCCAAAAGATGATCACACTCTATGGCACTCCCCCCACCCGCGCCTTGCGCGCGATGTGGCTGCTCAATGAACTCGACCTCGCGCATGAGATCGTCCCCATCGACATCGGCGCCGGTGAAAACCGGACCTCCGAATTTCTCGCGCTCAACCCCGCCGGAAAGCTGCCGGTGCTGGTCGACGGCGATCTGGTGATCAGCGAATCGGCGGCGATCCAGCTCTATCTCGCCGATAAATATGGCGACCGCTTTCCGGGCGGCGGGCTGATCCCCGAGACGGCCGATGATCGCGCGCGCATGCACCACTGGCTGTTCTTCCTGATGACCGAGATCGAGGCGCCGCTGTGGCGGGTCGCCCTGCACAGCTTCCTCTATGCCGAGGACGAGAAATCGGAAGCCGAGATCGCGCTGGCTAAGCGCGACGGCCGGCGGATGATCGCGGTGCTCGAACAGCATATGCAGGGACGCGATTTCATCGTCGGCGGCGCGGTCACCGTGGCCGATTTCAACGCCGCCTTCACGCTCGACTGGGCGAACGAAGAAGGGCTTCTCGACGAAGCTCCCGCGCTCCGCGCCTGGCTGAAGTCGATGTATGCGCGCGCCAAGGCGCCGGTGACGATCGCCGAGGGCATGGCCGCGCTGGAAGCATCGGCGTGATGGCCCGCGCCGACAAGCCTGACATCAAGCGCATCGCATCGTGCCGGTGCGGCGCGGTGACGCTGGAGCTTTCCGGCAAGCCGATCGTCGCGGCGACCTGTTACTGCCATAGCTGTCAGGAGGCGGGCCGTGGCTTCGAGGCGGCACCGGGCGCGCCCGCCGTCGTCGGCGCCGATGGCGGCACGCCCTATGTGCTGATGCGCAAGGACCGCCTCCTATGGCTGTCGGGATCGGACGAACTGGAGGCGCACCGGCTGAAACCCGAGTCGCCGACGCGGCGCTTCGTCGCGCGTTGTTGCAATGCGCCGATCGCGCTCGAATTCACCAAGGGGCATTGGCTCAGCGTCTATTCGGACCGCATCGCCGCAGAAGAGCGGCCGGCGGCCGAGATGCGGACGATCGTCGGCGACCGGCCCGCGGGTGTCGAGCTGCCCGGCGACATCCCCAATTACCGGACGCCGTCGGGCAAGTTCATGTGGCGGCTGCTGAAGGCCTGGGCGGCGATGGGCTTTCGCGCCCCGCCGCTGGAAGCGACGAAGGGATTTGCGCAATGAGCAGGAATATCGCCAAAACCGTCGAACGCGTCGAGATGCGCAGCATAACCAGCCCCGGCTTCGCGCTGAATGTCGACAAGGCGAAATATGACGCGATGAAAGAGGCGCTGCTCGCGGCGGTGCCGAAAGGCCACCCGGGGCTGACTGTCGCCGAGGTCAAGGAAGGCGTGCTGCCGTTGCTGCCCGATGCGCTGTTCCCCGGCGGTGCGAAGGCGGGCTGGTGGCTGAAGGGCGTTCAGCTCGACCTCGAGGCGCGCGGGACGCTCGCGCGCGAAAATACGAAGCCGCTGCGGTTGTACCGGCCATAGGAAAGCAGGAGGTGCAGGACGGGCGCGGCGACTGGCTTTCCCGCTGACCCACGCCCCGACATCTGAGGAGAGAGACGATGAGCAAAGCATCGAACTTCATCTGGTACGAATTGATGACGTCCGACCCCGCGGGCGCGGCGCGCTTTTACGGCGCGGTGGTCGGCTGGACGATCGCCGCGACACGCGATCCCGCGGCGGGCGACGTCGACTATCGCATGATCGTGCGCGGCGACGGCGGCAATGCCGGCGGAGTACTCGCGCTCGGCGCCGACATGCTTGCGGGCGGCGCGCGGCCGGGCTGGATGGGCTATCTCGAGGTCGACGACGTCGATAGCACCCTCGCGGCGATCAAGGCCGACGGCGGCGCGGTGCATATGCCCGCGACCGATCTGCCCGTCGGACGCATCGCGATGGTGTCGGACCCGCAGGGCGCGCATTTCTATGTCATGGATCCGATCCCGCCCGAAGGGATGGAGACACAAGAGAGCGACGTGTTTTCGGTGACCGAGGCGCAGCATATGCGCTGGAACGAGCTCGCGACGAGCGACTCCGACGCGGCGATCGCCTTTTACCGCAAGCATTTCGGCTGGGGGCAGGAGGGCGCGATGGATATGGGGCCGCTCGGTTCCTATCGCTTCCTCCAGCGCGGCGAGGTGATGATCGGCGCGGTGATGCCGCTGATGGAAGGCTATCCGGTGCCGGTGTGGAATTTCTACATCGGCGTCGACGACATCGACCGCGCGCACGCCGCGGTGACCGCGAACGGCGGCACCGTCACCAGCGAGCCGATGGAAATTCCCGGCGGCGAATATGCGATGAACGGCATCGACCCGCAGGGCGCCGCCTTCGGCCTCGTCGGCCCGCGCCGATAACCGGAACCTTCAAGGGGGCGGGGCGGGACCGACTGGTATCCGAGCCTGCGATACGACGACTGAACCCACAGGAAGAGGAGAGAGACGATGGCGAACCCCGCGAATACCGCGCCGACCGGCGGCCTGACCCCGCACATCACGATCCGCGACCGGCGCGCGAAGGAGGCGATCGACTTCTACGCCAAGGCGTTTGGCGCGACCGAAGTCGTGCGCGTTCCCGCCGACGACGGCGAGCGGCTGATGCACGCGCATGTCCATATCAACGGCGCGTCGCTGATGATGCACGACGATTTTCCGGAATATACGGGCGGCCCGGCATCCGAGCCCGCGTCCGTCGTGCTCCATCTGCAGGTCGACGACGCCGACAGCTGGTACGACCGCGCGATCGCCGCGGGGGCGGTGTCGGTGATGGCGCCCGAAAATATGTTCTGGGGGGACCGCTACGCGCAGGTGCGCGACCCGTTCGGCCATCTCTGGTCGATCGGCCACCCGTTGAAAGGAGAAGACGCATGACCAAGACGCCGATGACGCTCTGCCTCTGGTACGAAGGCGATGCCGAGGAGGCCGCGGCCTTTTACGCGAAGACCTTTGCCGACAGCAAAGTCGGCGCGGTCAACCGCGCGCCGGCGGATTCGCCGGGCGGCAAGGAAGGCGATGTGCAGACGGTGGAGTTCACTTTGCTCGGCACGCCGTGCGTGGGGCTCAACGGCCCGCCGATCTTCAAGCACAACGAAGCCTTCTCGTTCCAGGTCCATACCGACACGCAGGAAGAGACCGACCGGCTGTGGAACGCGATCGTCGATAATGGCGGACAGGAAAGCGTGTGCGGCTGGTGCAAGGATAAATGGGGCGTCTCGTGGCAGATCTGCCCGCGCGCGCTCACCGACGCGACGACCGGCAGCGACCGCGCGGCGGCGAAGCGCGCGTTCGAGGCGATGATGACGATGAAGAAGATCGACATCGCGAAGATCGAGGCCGCGGTGCGCGGCGAAGCGGTCGCCTGACGGCCGCGACAAGGGAGAAGGATGATGAGCGAAGGAAGCGAACCGGTCACGATGTGCCTGTGGTACGATCGTGACGCCGAAGCGGCGGCGAAATTCTATGCCGCGACCTTTCCGGACAGCGAATTCGTCGCGGCGAACCGATCGCCGAGCGACTTTCCCGACGGCAAGGAAGGCGATGTGCTGACGGTCGAATTCACCGTGATGGGCGTGCCCTTCATCGCGATCAACGGCGGGCCCGCGTTCAAGCAGGACGAGGCGTTTTCGATCGTGATCAACACCGACACGCAGGAAGAGACCGACCGTTACTGGAACGCGATCGTGGGCAACGGCGGCGCCGAAAGCATGTGCGGCTGGTGCAAGGACAAATGGGGGGTCAACTGGCAGATCACCCCGCGCGTGCTGACGCGCGCGATGACCCACCCCGACCGCGCCGCGGCGAAGCGCGCGATGGACGCGATGATGACGATGAAGAAGATCGAAATCGCGAAGATCGAGGCGGCGCTGAAGGGCGAAACCGTCGGCGCGGCGTAGCCAGAGGAAAGGCAATCGATGCTGATTTTTTATGGACACCCCTTCTCTTCCTATACGTGGAAGGTGCTGATCGCGCTTTACGAGAAGGGGGTCGATTTCGACTATCGCGTGATCGGGCCCGACGCGCCGCAGCATGGCGAGGAATTGCAGGCGCACTGGCCGGTGGGACAGTTTCCGTTGCTCGTCGCGGACGGGGTGCCTTATTTCGAATCGTCGATCATCATCGAATATCTCGACCATCTGGTGCCCGAACCGCGGCTGATCCCCGCCGATTTCGGGGCGGCGCTGAGGGTGCGCTTCTTCGACCGCATCTTCGACAATCATGTGATGGCGCGGATGCAGGCGGTGGTCGCCGACGCGCTGCGCGGGCCCGAAAATCATGTGCCGATGATCGTCGATCAGGCGAAGGCGGCGCTCGGGAGCGTCTATGGCTGGCTCGACAAGGAGCTGGCGGGCGGCGGCTGGGCGACGCCCGACGGCTTCACGCTGGCCGATTGCGCGGCGGCGCCATCGCTTTTCTATGCCGACTGGGTGCATCCGATCCCCGAGCGGCACGAGAATCTGCGTGCCTATCGCGCGCGGCTGCTCGCGCATCCGTCGGTTTCGCGCTGCGTCGAGGATGCACGGCCGTATCGCGCCTTCTTCCCGCTCGGCGCGCCCGACCGCGACTGATCTCATCTTGGTCATCCCGGCCTTCGCCGGGATGACGGGATAAGGGTTCGTGCCGCCGTCCCGAAACGGGGTTAACGGCGTGCTGACGCTGCCCGTTTGCCAATTGATCATCGCGCCCGCGCGAAAGCGGGGCCATGGGTTCGCCGTCCGCCTTTCTTCGCACGCTGATCGTCGCCGCTTTGGCGGCGGTGCTGGCGTTCGCGCCGGCGCACGCACAGCAGGTCGTGACGATCACGACGACGGTGACGACGTGGACCTATGACGAGGGCGACGACGCGGGCGCGGACACTATCGACGAGGACGCCGCACTGCTGGATGACGAGGCGCTGGCCGACGATGCCGAGTTCGCCGCGACGCGGCGCTATGCCCCCGCCGCCACGCTTACGACGCTGGGCCATGCGAAGGCGCGGTTCGGGCCGTTTTCGGTCATCGACGCATCGACGGTTCGCATGGCGGGCGACGTCACCTCGGCGAGCCCGCGCCAGTTCGCGGCGATGCTCGCCGCCTTTCCGGGGCTGAGGCGGCTCGAGATGGTCGATTGCCCCGGCAGCCTCGACGAGGAGGCCAATCTGATCCTCGCGCGCGCGATCCGGCGGCAGGGGATGGAGACGGTGGTGCCCGCGGGCGGATCGATCCGCTCGGGCGCGGTCGAGCTGTGGCTTGCCGGCGTCACGCGCCGCGCGGCGCCCGACGCCGAATTCGGCGTGCATAGCTGGGCCGACGAATATGGCCGCGAGGCGAACGACTATCCCGCGAACGACCCGGTTCACGCCGAATATCTGGGCTATTACCGTGAAATGGGGATGGATGGCGCGAAGGCGCGCGCCTTTTACGCGCTGACCAACGCGACGCCGTTCGACGACGTCCGTTACCTGACGCGCGACGATATGGCGCGCTTCGTCACGCTCGACTGAATAGCGTCGCAGCCCCTTTCCCAGCCTGACGATCATTTGGAACGCTTCGGCCAGCGTGACGCCGGCGCAGCGGAACGATCGCTGCGAACAGCCGTTTCGGCTCAATGGAGGGCAGTTCGCCCTCGCCGTCGGAGAGAGACAATGAAAAAGCTTCTGACCATTTTCGCACTTGGCAGCTCGATGCTGCTTTTGTCGGCCTGCAACACCGTTGAAGGTGCCGGAAAAGACGTTGAATCGGTTGGCGACTGTGCCGATGGCGTTGAAGGCAATTGCTAGGCGGCGTGAACAAATCGGCGTGAACCGGCGTTCGCGGATCGCCGTTATCGGCCGATTATTGCCGTCTCCCCTCCCGCTTGCGGGAGGGGGATGACTGAAACCCGCCCCAAAACCGCCGTTCGCGGTCGTCGCCACCTCGCGCCGAGCTGCTTTAGCCTTGTAACACGCCGTCGTCTCCCCCACATCGCCCCCTATGGCGAAGCGGAGCCTCTACCAACGATTGCGGTCGAATGCGCAGATGCGCACCGCCTTGTTCGCGCTCGGCATATTGCTGATGATCACGGGCATCGCGATCGGGCCGTTGCCGGGACCCGGATTCCTGATCGTCTTTCCGCTCGGCCTCATGCTCTGCCTGCAGAACAGTGCGTGGGCCAAGCGCGCCTATGTGCGCTTCAAGTGGCGCCACCCCCGCTATGGCGACTGGGCCGACCGGATCATGCGCCGCGTCAGCGCCGCGCGGCGCCGGGCGCGCGCCGCGCTGGACAAGCTAGATGGCGATTGACTTTCCACCGACTCTTGCTTATCCGCGCCCTCAACAGTGGCCGCCCACGCTTGGCGGCCCTTTTCTGTTGCAGCATTTGACGAGATCTAGGGAAAACCGCGATGAAGCGCACTTATCAACCGAGCCGCCTCGTGCGCAAGCGCCGTCACGGCTTCCGCGCCCGCAAGGCCACCGTCGGCGGCCGCAAGGTCCTGGCCGCCCGCCGCGCCCGTGGCCGCGCGAAGCTGTCGGCCTGATCGCCCACGCTTCGCCGCCAGCGCGTCTGGTGCGAACGCTTTCAAAACGTAGCGAATTTCTGGCCGCGAACCGCGGCCTTCGCTTTCCCATGCCCGGCTTCGTCCTGCTCGTCCGTCCGCGCGGCGACGATGAGGATGCGCTGGGCATCGGCTATACGGTCAGCAAGAAGGTCGGCAACGCGGTCACGCGCAACCGGATGAAGCGGCGATTTCGCGAACTCGCGCGCGCCGCGCTGCCGGAGGCGGGAATCGCCGGCGCCGACCATGTGCTGATCGGCCGCCCGGGGGCGAACGACATGCCGTTTGCCGAATTGGGCGAGCATCTCGATTCGGCGCTGAAGCGCGCGGCGAAGAAGCTGGCGGCGAAGGCGTCGTGATTACGCCCACTGCCTCTTATCGTCACCCCGGACCCTTCGACAACGCCCAGGACAGGCTTGATCCGGGGTCCATTGCCACCGGCGCCGCATGGACCCCGGATCAAGTCCGGGGTGACGAAGTGGGGCCAATCGCGAATAAACTTCCACCGTTTTCCGGGCTTCCTGCATGATCGCCCGCCTGTTGATCCTGATCGCGCGCGGTTGGCAGCTTGGTCCGTCGCGCATCCTTCCCCCCACCTGCCGCTATGCGCCGTCGTGCAGCGAATATGCGATTATCGCGCTCCAGCGCCATGGTGCGATCAAGGGTGGCTGGCTGGCGACAAAGCGGCTATTGCGCTGCCATCCTTGGGGGGGCCACGGCTATGACCCGGTGCCATAGGCCTTCGGCGCCGGCATCATCCCCGATATTTTTGAGACGAAGAGAGACCGAAGAGCGTGGACGACAAGCGTAACCTGATCGCGGCGATTTTGCTGTCGGTGGCCATATTGATCGGCTGGAACTTCGTTTCGGAGAAATATTTTCCGACCCCCGACACGCCCGACGTGACCGAGACGGTCGCGGGCGCAAACGGCGCGGCGCCCGCAGCGACGCCCGCGACGCAGGGCCAGCCGAGCGCGCTGCCTACCCCGGGTGCGCCCGCCGCGCAGACGATCCGCCCGGTCGACGCGGTGCTCGCCGAAGGCCGGCGTATTCCGATCGAAACCCCCGCGATCAAGGGGTCGATCAACCTCGTCGGCGCGCGCATCGACGACATCACGCTCAGCAAATATCGCCAGACGATCAAGAAGGATTCGCCCGCGGTGCGCCTGTTCGCGCCGGGCGGGACCGAGGCCGCCTATTTCGCGAGCCTCGGCTGGTCGGCGCAGGGCATCGAGGTGCCGAACGCGAACACCGTGTGGACCGCGAGCGGTGCGAAGCTGACCCCGGCGACGCCGGTAACGCTGAGCTGGTCGAACGCGACCGGGCAGACGTTCCGCATCGAATATAGCATCGATGCCGATTACCTGATCACCGCGAAGCAGACAATCGCCAACACCGGCACCGCCCCGGTCAATGCGAGCAGCTTTGCGCTGATCGACCGGCTCGGCAAGCCGACCGACCCGCACGAAGTCGACAGCTGGACGATCCACGTCGGCCCGACGGGCTATCTCGACGGCAAGTCGGTGTTCGACACCGATTATGACGATGTCGAGGAAGCGACGAACCGCACCGTGCGATACAATTCGGCGGGCTGGCTCGGCTTCACCGACAAATATTGGCTCGCCGCGATCGTCCCGGCGAAGGGCGAGCGCGTGACCGCCGCGATCAGTTCGCCCGCCGCGAACAATTACCAGACTTTGTTCGCGCGCGACTTCCGCCAGATCGCGCCCGGCACGCAGGTGACGACGACGAGCCGCATCTTCGCCGGCGCCAAGGAAGTCAGCATCCTGTCGCAATATCAGGACAAGGAAGGCATCACGCGCCTGTCGAACGCGATCGACTGGGGCTGGTTCGAATTTTTCGAGGTCCCGATCTTCAAGCTGCTCGACTGGCTGTTCCGCATGGTCGGCAATTTCGGCGTCGCGATCATGGCGCTGACGCTGATCATCCGCCTGCTGATGTTCCCGATCGCGAACCGGCAATTCTCGTCGATGGCGCAGATGCGCCTCGTCCAGCCGAAGATGAAGGCGCTGCAGGAACGCCACAAGGACGACAAGCCGAAGATGCAGCAGGAGCTGATGAAGCTCTATAAGGACGAGAAGATCAATCCGCTCGCGGGCTGTTTGCCGATCGTCATCCAGATCCCGATCTTCTATGCACTGTACAAGGTGCTGATGCTGACGATCGAAATGCGGCACCAGCCGTTCATCCTGTGGATCAAGGATCTGTCGGCGCCCGATCCGCTGCACATTTTGAACCTGTTCGGCCTCTTGCCCTTCACCCCGCCGTCGATCCTGTCGATCGGCGTGCTCGCGGTGATCCTGGGCATCACCATGTGGTTGCAGTTCCGCCTCAACCCGCAGGCGACCGACCCCGTGCAGCAACAGGTGTTCAAGATCATGCCGTGGCTGTTCATGTTCATCATGGCGCCGTTCGCGGCGGGCCTGCTCCTCTACTGGATCACCAACAATATCCTGTCGATCGGGCAGCAGCAGTGGATGTACCGCAAGTTCCCGGCGCTGCGGGCGGCGCCGGCGAAGTGAGCGCGATCGATCCGGGCGCAGAGGACAGGGCGGAGCGGGCGCGCAAGCTGTTCGCGGGCCCGATCGCCTTTCTGAAATCGGCGCCCGCGCTCCAGCATCTGCCGAGCCCGAGCGTGCCCGAGATCGCCTTTGCGGGCCGATCGAACGTCGGCAAATCGTCGCTGCTCAACGCGCTGACGAACCGGAACGGGCTGGCGCGCACGTCGGTGACGCCGGGGCGAACGCAGGAGCTCAATTATTTCGACGTGGGTTCGCCTTTGGTGTTCCGGCTGGTCGACATGCCGGGCTATGGTTTTGCCAAGGCGCCGAAAGATATCGTCAAGAAATGGCGCTTCCTCGTCAATGATTACCTCCGCGGGCGGCAGGTCTTGAAACGGACATTGGTGCTGATCGACAGTCGCCACGGGATCAAGGACGTCGATCGCGAGGTGCTCGAGATGCTCGACGTTGCGGCGGTGAGTTACCGGCTCGTGCTGACCAAGGCCGACAAGATCAAGGCGACCGAACTTGAAGCCGTACAGGCCGCGACCGAAGCCGAAGCCCGCAAGCATCCCGCCGCGCACCCACAGGTGATCGCGACGAGCAGCGAAAAGGGCATGGGGATCGCCGAACTGCGCACCGCGGTGCTGGAGGCGGTGGAGTCATAAACGCTCCTCTCCCCTTGCGGGAGAGGATGGTGCAGGTTGCGGACTTGTCCGCTACCGTAACCTGATGAGGGTATGCAGGCGGCGGTTGACACCCCTCACCCAGCTTCGGCTAGGCAGCAAGCTGCCAAGCCTGCACAACCCTCTCCCCCAAGGGGAGAGGGGGTTTAAGGAGACCCCATGAAACTCTTCATCGGCAACAAGGCCTATTCCAGCTGGAGCCTGCGCGGCTGGCTCGCGGTCAAGCATAGCGGGCTGCCGTTCGAGGAAGTCACCGTCCCGCTCTATGACGAGGACTGGTCGAACCGGCGCGAGGGCGACGAGTTCGCGCCGTCGGGCGGCAAGGTGCCGATATTGTGGGACGGCGACGATATCGTCGTGTGGGACAGCCTCGCGATCGTCGATTATCTCAACGAAAAGACCGGCGGGACGAAGCATTTCTGGCCCGACGACATGGCGGCGCGCGCGATGGCGCGGTCGATGGCCGCCGAAATGCACTCGAGCTTCGCCGCGTTGCGCCGCGAGCACAGCATGAACATCCGGCGCATCTACCCCGCGGCCGAGCTGCTGCCCGAAGTGCAGGCCGATGTCGTGCGCATCTTCCAGATCTGGGCCGAGGCGCGCGCGCGGTTCGGCGGCGAGGGCGATTTCCTCTTCGGCGACTGGTCGGCGGCCGACATCATGTTCGCGCCGGTGGTGACGCGCTTCGTCACCTATTCGATTCCGCTGCCGCGCTTCGCCGCCGCCTATGCGCAGGCGGTGATCAGCCATCCGTGCATGCAGGAATGGATCGGCGGCGCGCAGGCCGAGGATTGGGTGATCGAGCAGTTCGAGGGGCCGGTCGAGGGCTAGGGACCGCCTATCCGCCCGCCCAGTCGCCGTGCTGCGCCATCCACAGGCTGACGGCGGCGAGCGCGGCGGTTTCGGCGCGCAGGATGCGCGGGCCGAGCGCGATGCGGCGCACCGCGGCGTGGGCGAGGAGCATGTCGCGCTCGCGGTCGGTGAAGCCGCCCTCGGGACCAGTGAGGATCGCCGCGGGCGCGGGTGCCGCGACGTCGGCGACCGGGACGCCCCCGGCTTCGTCGGCGAAGAGCAGCGCGCGCGTCGCAGGCCAGCCCTTCAGCAGCTGCGGCAGTTTGACCGGCGGCGCCAGTTCGGGAAGCGCGGTGCGGCCGCATTGCTCGCACGCCTCGACGATCTGCGCCTCGATCCGCTCGCTCTTGACGCGTTCGACGATCGTGCGTTCGGTGATCACCGGCTGCAAGCGCGCGACGCCGAGTTCGGTCGCCTTTTCGACGATCCAGTCGAGCCGCGCCTTCTTCACCGGCGCGAAACAGAGCCAAAGGTCGGGCACGCGCTCGAGCGGGCGCGTCTGCCGCTCGATCCTCAAGGTCAGCGAACGTTTCGCGGCGTCGGCGACGACCGCGAGCCATTCGCCGCTCCGGTTGTCGAAGAGGAGCACCGGATCGCCCGCCTTCAGCCGCATGACGCCGAGCAGATAATGCGCGGCCGGCCCGTCGATCGCGGGCGCGGCGTCGGGGGCGAGCGGCTGGTCGATGAACAGGCGGGGCGTGCTGGCGGGCGGCCAGGCGGGAGTCGCGGGCATGGTGCGCGCGATAGCAGATGGCGGCCTGTCGTGCATCTTTTGCCGCAAGATGGGACAGCCTGTCCCGATCCGGGGCAAAAGCGCCGATCCGGGCCCTGCCGCGCCGCGCCGATTAGCCATTTGGTAAGCAGTTCCCCCCTAGGTGCGAGGATACCAGCGGCCCAACTGGTGGGGGCGCCGCGGGCCGAAGAGGGGTTTGACCATGCGAGGGACCTGGATCAGCCGGCTGCGCGCCGGTGCCAAAGCGCTTCTGAGCGACCAGCGCGGCAACGCCTTCATGCTGACCGCGGCGGCGATCATACCGGTGATCGGCATCGTCGGGTCGGCGGTCGACATCGGCCGCGCCTATATGACGCAGCTGCGCCTGCAGCAGGCGTGCGACTCGGGCGTGCTCGCCGGACGGCGCGCGATGGGCGGCGCGACCTATTCGGACGCGGCGCAGGCCGAAGCGAACAAGATGTTCAACTTCAACTTTCCCGAGGCCAAATATGGCGCGTCGGGCATTCTCTTCTCCTCGCAAGCCATAAACGCGTCGGACGTCGCCGGACAGGCCTCGGCCGCTTTGCCCACCGAGCTGATGTTCCTGTTCGGCAAGGACCAGTTCCGCCTGTCGGCCAATTGCACGGCGAAGCTCGAAATCTCGAACGTCGATGTCATGCTCGTGCTCGACGTCACGGGATCGATGGCGCAAACCAATTCGGGCGATACGGTAAACCGCATCACGGCGCTCCAAGATGCGACGATGGACTTTTTCGACACGCTGACGACGGCCGATATCGGTGACGGGCGGCTGCGCTTCGGCGTGGTGCCCTATAGCTCGACGGCGAATGTCGGCGCGATTCTTCGCGAAGAGAATCCCGACTGGCTGTCGGATTTTACCATCCTGCCTTCACGCTCGCCGGTCATCCGCTATGACTGGAGCGGCACCAATCCGCCCACGTCGGTCACCACGGGCACGACCACCAACGGCGCATGGGAGAATTTTCTGCCGATCAGCGGCTTTACGAACAGCACCGCCTGTTCGGCCGTCGTTGCGCCGGCCGACACGATGCCGGCGCTGACAGATGCCCAGAATATGAATCGGACGGCGCGGGTCGTCGACCGCAACGGCACGCGCCGCTATGTCACCGTCGCCGGCACACAGCACCGCTATTTCAACTATCGCTACAACTATAATTCGTCGGACGACACCTGCTGGCTGCAACGCCGCACGGTGACATTCGACCACACGGCCTCGCCGGCTCCCAGCTCGACGTCCTTTTTCAGCCAGTATCGCTATGAAGACCGCCTGTTCGACGTGAGCAGCGCCAAGAACGGCGGGACGATCAGCGTCGATACGGGCGATTCGGGCGCTTTGCAGAGCGTCAGTTGGAGCGGCTGCGTGATCGAACGCCGCACGTCGCCCTTCGGGGCGTCGTCGTCGGCGTCCGACTCCGCGCTCGACATGGACATTGACCTCGTTCCAAACGATGAAAACAGCCGCTGGCGGATTCTGCTTCCGGAAATCTCCTATCATCGCGCCACCAACCTGGGTACCGTGCCTTCGGGGACGGGCGTTCGGACCATCGCAAGCTCGAACGTATCCGGCGGCAACTGGCAAAACTATAGTTATCACGCGTCAAGCGGTTGGGGCGCCTGCCCGGTCGAAGCGATGAAGCTGACCGAGATGGACAAGGATGATCGCCCCGCCTTCAACACCTATATCCAGTCGCTGCAGCCTTTGGGCGGCACCTATCACGATGCCGGCATGATCTGGGGCGCCCGGCTGCTATCGCCAAGCGGCTTGTTCGCGGACGAAAATGCGACGGCGCCGAACAATCGGCCGATCAGCCGCCATATCGTCTTCATGACCGACGGTGCGATGGCCCCGAACTGGCAGAATCTGACGTTCCAAGGTTATGAATATCTGATGCAGCGCATCAGCGGTTCGGCCACGACCGATAACTCGCTGCTCACCGCACGCCACAACAACCGCTTCGTGCAATTGTGCCGCGCGGCGCGCCAGCGCGGCATCACGATCTGGGTTGTGTCCTTCGGCGTGGGCAGCAACAGCAATCTGAACAGCTGTGCTTCCTCGGGCGAGGCTTTCGAGGCCGACAACGCCGCCGAGCTCAACGAGCAGTTCCAGGCGATCGCGCGGCAGATTTCCAAGCTGAGGCTGTCGCAATGACCGGCGGGCGCACCCTGCTCCGCCGGCTGCGGCGAAGCGAGCGCGGCACCGCGTTCGTCGAATTCGCGCTGACCGCGCCGGTCTTCCTGCTGATCCTGCTCGGCATCTTCGATTATTGCTGGCAGATGTATGCGCAACAGGTGTTGCAGGGCGTGGTCGCCAAGGCGGGCCGCGACGCAACGCTCGAAGGCTTTGCCGCCGACCAGCAGGCACTCGACGACAAGGTCGAAGCGGAAGTGAAGAAGGTGTTCAAGAACGCCACGGTCAATTTCAACCGCCGCGTTTTCGACGATTACAGCGATATCAGGCCGCTACGCTGGGTCGACACCAACGGCAACGGCGTCCAGGACCCCTCGCCCGACGATTGCTGGGAGGATGGCGGCCGGCAGGGCAATGGCGGCGCCGACGACGTCGTCCAATATACGGTGTCGATGCGTTTCGACCGCGTGCTGCCGGTGTGGCAGATGCTGGGACAGCCGCAATCCAAAACGCTCACCTCGACGACGCTGCTGCGCAACCAGCCCTTCGCCGCCGATGGCGAGGTGCTGGCGGAGACGTGCGGATGACCCGGCTTTCGCGCCTTTGCCGCCGGGCGCGGGTCGCCGCGCGCCATCTCGCGCGCAGCACCCGCGGTGCCGTGATGCTCGAAATGGCCTTTGCCATTCCCTTCCTCGTGCTCGTCGGCTTCGGCGGGCTCGAGATCGCCAATCTGACGCTCGCGCACACGCGCGTCAGCCAGCTCGGGCTCAACACCGCCGACAATGCCGCGCGGATCGCGGCGGGGAGCAATCTGACGCAGCCACAGGTTCGCGAGGTCGACATCAACGAGGTGTTCGAAGGCGCCGAACGGCAGGTTGCGGGGCTGAATTTCGAGAATAACGGCCGCATCATCCTGTCGAGCCTGCAGCGCAACAACGATGGCGGGCAGACGATCAAATGGCAGCGCTGTTTCGGCAATATGGAGGTCGCATCGGCCTATGGCGTCGAAGGCACCGGCGCGACGGGGACCGATTTCCCGGGCATGGGACCGGTGGGCCGCGAGGTGACCGCGGCGGCGGGCACCGCGATCATGTTCGTCGAGGTCACCTATCAATATCAGCCGCTGCTGTTCGGTGCCTGGCTGGGGCCGCAGACCATCCGGTCGACCGCGGCCTATAATATCCGCGAGGCGCGCGACCTGTCGGGGGTCAAGGCACCCGGCACTCCGGCCACCTGCACCTGAGGGCGCGGGCGCAGACGACATCGATCGGGCATTTATTCCCTGCATTGGGCCTGCTATCGCCCGGGCATCGATGACGGCCACCCATCCTCCCGACAGCCAGCTTCGCGGTTTCGTCGCGCTGCTCCCCGCCGCGGCGCGGCCCTATGCGCTGCTCGCGCGCTTCGACCGGCCGATCGGCTGGTGGCTGCTTTACTGGCCGTGCGCCTGGGCCATCGCGCTCGGCGGTGGGGCGGTGAGCCACTGGCCGCTTTTCCTCTGGTTGCTGCTCGGCGCGATCGCGATGCGCGGGGCAGGATGCGTCTATAACGACGTCGTCGACCGCGATCTCGACGCGAAGGTCGCGCGCACGGCGTCGCGGCCGGTGGCGAGCGGGGCGGTGCCGGTGCGAAACGCCTTGCTCTGGACACTGCTGTTGTCGCTGGTCGGCCTGCTCGTGCTGCTCCAGCTGCCGCGGCCGGCGCAGATCGTCGCGCTCGCGAGCCTGATCCTCGTCGCGGGCTATCCCTTCATGAAGCGCATCACCTGGTGGCCGCAGGCGTGGCTGGGGCTGGTGTTCAGCTGGGGCGCGCTCGTCGCCTGGGTCGCGGTCGGCGGCCAGCAGGGCCTCGCGTTGCCCTTGCTCTATGCCGGCTCTATCGCGTGGGTAATCGGGTATGACACCATCTATGCGCTGCAGGATATCGAGGACGATATGCTGGTCGGCGTGAAGTCGAGCGCGCGCGCGATGGGGAGCCATGTGAAGGGCGGGGTCGCGATGTGCTATGCGGCGGCGCTCGCGTGCTGGGGCGGCGCGCTGTGGGCGGTGCGCCCCGATCCGCTGGCGCTCGCCGCGCTGTTGCCCGCGGCGGTGCATCTGACCGGACAGGTGGTGACGCTCGACCCTGCGAACGGCGAGGATGCGCTGGCGAAATTCCGGAGCAATCGCTTTGCGGGGCTGCTGGTGTTCGCCGCGATGCTGGTGGTGGGGATGGCGCCGTGATCTTTCCTCCCTGTCGCGTAGCGATGGGGAGGTGGCAGCGGCCCTTCGGCTGCCTTGCAGGCGCTCAGGATAAACTGCGCCTTTGGCGCAGCCGCTGACGGAGGAGCAGATAGCGAGCCGTCGCGGCCCCTCCACCACCGCTTCGCGGCGGTCCCGCTGGCGCTACGCGCCGTCTGCGACTCCCCCACGGCTCCGCCGCAGGGAGGATCATTCCGCCGCGAGCAGCTCCTCGGCGCCGCCGAGGTCGACCGAGACGAGGCGGCTGACGCCGCGTTCGACCATCGTCACCCCGAACAGGCGGTGCATGCGCGCCATCGTCACCGCATTGTGGGTGACGATCAGGTAGCGCGTGTCGGTTTCGCGCGCCATGCGGTCGAGCAGATCGCAGAAGCGTTCGATATTGGCGTCGTCGAGCGGCGCATCGACCTCGTCGAGGACGCAGATCGGCGCGGGGTTGGTGAGGAAGAGGCCGAAGATCAGCGCGACGGCGGTGAGCGCCTGTTCGCCGCCCGACAGCAAGGTCAGCGTGCCGAGCCGCTTGCCCGGCGGCTGCGCCATGATTTCGAGCCCGGCTTCCAAGGGATCGTCCGAATCGACGAGTTCGAGATGCGCCTGTCCGCCGTTGAACAGCGTCGTGAAAAGGCGCTGGAAATGCGCGTTCACCGCCTCGAACGCCGCGAGCAGGCGTGCCCGCCCTTCGCGGTTGAGGCTGCCGATCGAGCCGCGCAGCCGGTTCACCGCCTGCGTCAACTCCTCGATCTCCGCTGCGTTTCTTTCCCGTTCGGTGTCGAGTTCGACGAGTTCGTCGGCGGCGACGAGGTTGACCGGCCCCAATCGCTCGCGATCCGCAACGAGCCGGTCGTGCTGCGCCGATTCGGCATTGGCGTCGCCCACGCTCGCACTTTCGAACCCCGCCTTTTGCGGGAGGAGCGGCGGCGGGCATTCGAAACGCTCGCCCGAGAGGCGGCCCATCTCGATCCGGCGGAGTTCGGCATTTTCGGAGCGCGCGACGGCTCCCGCGCGCGTTTCGCGCGCGGCGGCGACGCGCTCGCGGATCGCGTTCAGCGCGGTTTCGGCTTCGCGGAGCGCGGCCTCGGCGGCGCGCTCCTGCGCTTCGGCGGCGGCGACCTTGTCGCGCAGCGCGTCCTGCTGCGCCTCGGCGGCGGCGCGCTGCTGCGCGAGCTTCGCGGGCGCGTCGGCAAGCTTGGCGGCTTCGGCGGCGAGCGCCTCGGCGCGCTTGTCCATTTCGGTGACGCGGCGCGCGGCCTCGCCCGCGCGGGCTTTCCAGCTCTTGATCTCGGCGCTGACGACCGCCTGCCGCTCGCTGAGGCTCGCGAGCGTGCGTTCGTGCGCCGCGAGCGCATCCCGCGCCGTGCCCGCGTCGGCGCGCGCGCGCTCGGTCGCCGCCTCCTCGGCATCGAGCGCGGCGCGCGCCAGCCGCTCGTCGGGGAGCGCGGCAAGCGCGGCCTCGTGCGTCGCGAGCGTGTCGGCGGCTTCCTGTCCCGCTTCGGCGATCTCGGCGAGGCGGCGATCGAACAGCGCGGCGGCGTCGCGGTGCCGGTCGAGCGCGGCCTGCGCCTGATCGGCGGCGCGCAGCGCGGTGCGGCGCGCCTCGTCGGCCCCGGCCAGCGCCTTGCGCGCGGTCGCGGCGGCGTCGGCGAGGGTGGCGGCTTTTGCGGCGGCGGCGTCGCGGCGGTCGCGCAGTTCCTGCACGCCGAGCTCGACCTGCGGGCGCTGCGCCGCGAGCGCGTCGAGGCGGTTCTGGCGTTGCAACCGCTCGGTCGCGGTCGCGCCGTCGCCGCGCGTGACGAAGCCGTCCCAGCGGCGCATCACGCCGTCGAGGGTGACGAGCCGCTGGCCGACCGCGAGCGGCTGGCCCGCGTCGGTTTCGGCCGCCGCGACCTGCGCGAGACGGCGCGCGAGCGCGGCGGGGGCCTTTACATATTCGGCGAGCGGCGTGGTGCCGGCAGGCAGCGAAGGGTCGCCCTTCGCCGTATCGGCGCCGCCCCAGCTCCGCGCGGCGTCGCGGTCGGTGCCGGCGTCGAGATCGTCGCCGAGCGCGGCGGCGAGCGCGGCTTCATAACCCGGCGCGACGCGCAATTTGTCGAGGATGCGGTCGTCGTCGCTGCGCGCGGCGGCGAGCGCGCGTTCGAGCGTCGTCGCCTCGCCTTCGAGCGCGGCGAGCGCGGCGCGCGCTTCGGCGAGCCCGGCTTCGGCGCTCGCGAGGTCGGCGGCGGTCGCTTCGCGGTCGGCTTCGGCGTTCTGCAGCGCGGTTTCGGCGGCCGCGATCGCGGCTTCGGCAGCTTCGGCAGCCTGCACGCTGTGGGCATGCGTCGCCGTGAGCGCGGCGCTGTCGCCGAGCGCCGCGACCTCGGCATCGACGCGCGCCTTGTCCTGTGCGACCCGGCGCACGGCAGCTTCGGCGCTGTCCACCGCCGACACCGCAATGCGCCGGTCGGCGGCTTCGCTCGCGGCCTTGGCGCGCGCTTGCGCAAGCGCGACCTCGGCATCGCGGAGGCGCGCCTGCGCGGCGAGGCTGGCGTCGGCGAGCGCGGCCTTGCCCGCGTCGTGCCCGGTGATGTCCTGTGCGAGCTTTTTGGTTTCGGCGTCGAGCGCGGTGAGTGCGGCATGGGCTTCGCGCGCGAGTTCGCCCTCGTGCGCGCGGTCGTCGGCGATCCGCCGCTGCTGCGCCGCGAGATCCTCGAGCCGCTGGAGCGCGGCGCGCTCCTCGCCCTGCAATCGCACCTGCGTCGCGGTGGCGTCGGCGAGCGCGTCGCGCTGCGCCTGCGCATCGCTGCGCGCCGCCGCGACGCGCGTCGCGACCTCGGTCTGCGCTTTCGAGATGGTTTCGAGTTCGTCCTGCGCCGCCTTCACCGCCGCCTCGGCGGCGTCGGCGTCGCGGCGCGCCTGATCGGCGGCTTCGGCGGCGTCGCGCCAGCGCGCGTAGATCAACCGCCCCTCGGCGATGCGAATGTCGTCCGAGAGCTTCTTGTATTTCTCCGCCGCGCGCGCTTGCCGCCGCAGCGCGTTCGCGCGCACCTCCATGTCGGCGACGATTTCGGAGAGGCGCGTCAAATTGGTCTCGGTCGCGCGCAATTTCTGCTCGGCGTCCTTGCGGCGGACGTGGAGGCCCGCGATACCCGCCGCTTCCTCGAGCATCGCGCGGCGGTCGGTCGGCTTGGCGGCGATGACGTTGGCAATCTTGCCCTGGCTGACGAGCGCGGGGCTGTGCGCGCCGGTCGCGGCGTCGGCGAAGATCAGCGCGACGTCCTTGGCGCGCACGTCGCGGCCGTTGGCGCGATAGGCGCTGCCCGCGCCGCGCTCGATGCGGCGGATGACCTCGAGATCGTCGCCGTCGCCGCCATCCGACAGGCCCGCGACGAGCGCGCCCTCGGTATCGCAATGGAGCGCGACCTCGGCGAAATCGCGCGCCGGGCGCGACGAGGTGCCGGCGAAGATCACATCCTCCATCCCGCCGCCGCGCATCGATTTGGGCGAAGATTCGCCCATCACCCAGCGGATCGCCTCGAGCAGGTTCGACTTGCCGCAGCCATTGGGGCCGACGACGCCGGTCAGCCCGGGTTCGATGCGGAGTTCGGTGGGTTCGACGAAAGATTTGAAACCGGTGAGGCGCAGCCGTTTTATCTGCACGGGATGCCCCCGGGCAGCTCATCGAATCGGAGCTGGTGCAACCTTGGTGTCACATATCCCCCATGCAGCCGTCATGCCGCGTGGCGGGGGGAGTCGCAAGGGGCTCAAATTCTCCCTGCCGCCCTTCGGCTGGCCGGCAGGCCGGCCGCTCAGGATGAACTCCCTTCGGGGCAGCGATGGGGAGGTGGCAGCCCGGCGGGCTGACGGAGGGGCAAATAACGCGACGTTGGGGCCCCTCCACCATCCGCTTCGCGGACGGTCCCCCTCCCCATGGCTGCGCTACAGGGAGGATCTCGATCGTATCAGCGCGCGCCCATCGTGCGCAGGCGGTCGCGCAAGGGACCCCATGATGCGATGCCTTCGGCGACCTGGCCGTTGATGACGAAGGTCGGCGTGCCGGTGATCTGATATTTCTCGACCCCGGCGTTGGTGCCTTTTTCGATCGCCTCGACATTTTCGACCTTGCTGAGACACTGTTCGATCGTCGCGGCGGGGACGCCGCGCTGCTGGTAGAATTGATCGATCCCCCAGCCCTTGGCGAGCGCGGTGAAACGCTGCGCGGGCGGCAGCTTCATCGCTTCCTCGATCCCCGGCTGCGGCTTCGACGCGCCGGCGATGAAGGCTTCATGCTCGATGAAGGTCGCATCGGCGAGCGGGAAGAAGCGGTCGAGGCCGGTGCATTTGACGATCGCACCGGCGATCGCGTCGACCGGGTGGAGCATGAACGGCGTCAGCTTGTACGATACGCGGCCGGTGTCGACGAAGTCGCGCTTCAGTTCCTCGTGCGAATCCTGCGTGAATTTCGCGCAGTGCCCGCAGGTGAAGGCGCCGAATTCCTCGATCTTGATCGGGGCATCGGGGTTGCCCATCACGACGCCGTCGCCGTCGACGCGCACGACCTGCGACCAGCTCTTGCCGGCGGGCGGTGCGACCTTCGCAACCACCTCCTGCTCCTTGGCGGGATCGGTCTTGCTTTCGCCGCACGCGGCAAGGGCGAGCGCGCCCATCGAGGTCAGGAGGACGGTACGCAGCAGGGTCATGATCTTTCTTTCTCCACAAAGGGGGGAATGCGGGGCTTTTAAGAGGCCTTGAGCGCGAGGTCGAGTTTCGATTTGAGCGCGGGCCAAGCGGTGACTTCGGCGTTGCGGCCATTGACGAAGAAGCTCGGCGTGCCCTCGACCCGGTCGGCATTTAGGCCGATGTTGGTCATGCCGGTGAGTTCGGCCTGCGCGACCTCGCTGTCGAGCGCGGCGTCGAGCTGGGTTTGCGAATAGCCCCGCGCGCGCATCAGCGCGAAGAGGCCGGTGCCGGCCGCGATCTTCCGCGCGCGCTCGGCCGTGGTGCCTTCGAGCCAGCTCTTTTTCTGCGCCTCGGTGGCTTTCTGGACCTTGGCGATCGTCGCCGGGAAAGCGGCGAAGATCGCCTGGTGATTGCCGGCGAAAGCTTTCGCGCCGCCAACGCGTGCCAGCAACGCCGCGGTCATGTCGACGGGGTCGCGGACGAGATTGCGATATTCGAACAGCACGAGCCCGCGGTCGATATAGCCCGTCTTGAGCGGCAGCGAGCCCGCCTTCGCGAAATCGGCGCAGATGTGGCAGGTGTAGCTGAAATATTCGACGAGCCGGACCTTCGCGGCGGGGTTTCCGGCGACGAAGGCGCCGATCGGGCTGGTCGTGACGCTCTGCGACCATGTAGCGGATTTGGCGGGCGCCGCCGCGATCAGGCCGAGCGCCGCACCCGAGAGCGCGAGCACCGCCGTGCGGCGGTCGAGAAGCGGGTCGTCAAAAACGGACATGATCGTGGCCCTAACTGATTTTCGGAAGCCTGGGCGGCGCCGCGAGGCCGGCGGCCATGCGTTCGAGCACGGTCCTGAGTTCCGGATCGCCGATGTCGCGGAGACTGTCCCCCAGTTCGGCGGGTACGGGTTTGAGCATTGCCGGCGGCTGAACGGGCGCGGCGGGGGTGACCTGGCCGTGCGTCATGCGGACGGCGGCGATCGCGGCATAGCCGAAGAAGCGGTTGACCGCGGCGATGATGTCGGGCGCGACATGCTGGAGCATCGGCGCGTGCGCGCCGCTGATCGTCAGGTGGAGCGTGCCGCCCGCTTTCTGCCCGGCGGGAAAGCGGATCATCGCGGGCTGGGTGACGTCGGCGAGTTTGTCGCCGACGATCTCGCGCCAGCGGCTGACCACCGACGACTGGACGAAGCCGAATTTGCGAAAGGCGGTGCGGCCGATTTCGGGGACGAGGTCGGAAATCGCGCGCGCCTCGCCGCCGCGCGGGCGCTCATAGGGACGTGCGGGGGCCTTCGCGGTTTTCACGCCGCCTTTCGCCGCGCCCTTCGCCCCCCCTTTCGCCTTCGCCTTTTTGGCGGGCGGGCCGTCTCCCGTCTCTTTCGTCATGCGGGAGGCCATGCCATAGGCGGGGGGTGAGCGTCCAGACTTCCGCTATCGCAGGTGACACTGAATCGACCCTCCCCTTCAGGGGAGGGCAGCGAGACTTGCGAACTTGTTCGCTAGTCGCAGCGGGTGGGGCCGCGCGGCCTTGCGCAAGGATCAGAGGCCCCACCCCAACCCAGTGCCGGGTGAAACGTCCCCCGGACGTTTCAGGTCGGTCCGGGGGACCGACCGGCCCGACACTCCTGAAGGGGAGGGGCTTAATATGACCGCCGCAATAGAGACGATGAACTTTTCGAGCCGCCTGCTCGGCTGGTACGACCGGTCGGCGCGCATCCTGCCGTGGCGGATCGCGCCGGGAAGCGCGGAGAGCCCCGATCCCTATCGCGTCTGGCTCGCCGAGGTGATGCTGCAGCAGACGACGGTCGCCGCGGTCGCGGGCTATTTCGCGCGCTTCACGGCGCGCTGGCCGACGGTCGCCGACCTCGCCGCCGCCGACGACGCCGACGTCATGGCGGCGTGGGCGGGGCTCGGTTATTATGCCCGCGCGCGCAACCTGCTCGCGTGCGCGCGCGCCGTCGTCGCCGATCATGGCGGGATTTTTCCCGATAGCGAGGCGGGGCTGCGCGCGCTGCCGGGGGTCGGCGACTATACCGCCACGGCGGTCGCGGCGATCGCCTTCGGGCGACCGGCGGTCGTCGTCGATGCCAATATCGAGCGCGTGATCGCGCGCCACCGGCTGATCACAACCCCGCTGCCAACGGCGAAGCGCGAGATTCGCGCCGCGCTCGCCCCGCTCGTCCCCGGCGAGCGGCCGGGCGATTTCGCGCAGGCGTTGATGGATCTCGGTGCCACGATCTGCACGCCGCGCTCGCCTTCCTGCGCGATCTGCCCGGTGATGGCCGATTGCCGCGCGCGCGGCCGGCCCGACATCGAGCGCCTGCCGGTCAAGCCGCCGAAGAAGGCGAAGCCGCATCGCCACGGGCTGGCCTGGTGGATCGAGCGCGACGGCGCGATCTGGCTCGTTCGGCGGCCCGACAAGGGAATGCTGGGCGGGATGCGCGCGCTGCCCGGCGGCGACTGGTCGGACGAACCCCCGCCCGAGTCGGGAATCGTCCGCGTCGATCATGGGTTCACCCATTTCGACCTGACGCTGGCGCTGGTGCGCCGCGACGCGCCGCCCAAAGCCTCTGCCGAAGCGCCGGATGCCGCAGCGGAAGGCATATGGTGGCCGATCGCGGAGCTTGACGCCGCCGGACTGCCGACGCTCTATCGCAAGCTGACCGACAAGATGCTGGAGAGGGATTTATGAACATGATGGTTTCGCGCCGCGCGTTGATGGGCGGAATGGCGCTGGCGGGCGCGGGCGCGCTGCTGCCGCGCGTCGCGCTCGCATGGCGCGCCGACGGCGCGGCGCTTTATCCCGCGACCAGCGCGTTCATCCAAGGCTTCGTCGACCGCCGCGAACTCGCCGGCACGCTCGCCGCGATCGGCAAGGGACAGGAGGCGCCGGTGTTCATCGGCGCGGGGGTGCAGTCGAACGGGTCGCCGACGCCGGTCGGTCCCGACACGTTGTGGCGGCTTTATTCGATGACCAAGCCGGTCACCGGGATCGCGGCGATGCTGCTGATCGAGGACGGCAAGATGACGCTCGACCAGCCGATCGCCGATTTCCTGCCCGCCTTCGCCAATATGAAGGTCCAGAACACCCCCGACGGTTCGATCACCGACGTGCGCCCGGCGAGGGGCCCGATCACGGTGCGCCAATTGCTCACCCATACCGCGGGGCTCGGCTACAACATCATCCAGAAGGGGCCGATCAAGGCGGCCTATGATCGTGCGGGCATCGTCGGCGGCCAGGCGAGCCGCCTGCCGATCCCCGGTTTCGCCGAGGTGACGCCGGCGCCGAGCCTCGCCGTCATGGCCGACCGGCTCGCCGAGCTGCCGCTGGTCTATGAACCGGGGACGAAATGGAGCTATTCGATCGGCCTCGACCTGATGGGGCGGCTGATCGAGGTCGTGTCGGGGCAGGCGTTCGACGCCTTTCTGAAGGCGCGGCTGTTCGGCCCGCTCGGCATGACGAGCACGGGGTTCATGGTGAAGGCGGAGGACGTCGCGCGCTTCACGAGCAATTATGCGCCGTTCGGCGGTGCGCTCATCCCCTTCGACCCCGCCGCGAGTTCGATCTATCTCGATCCCCCGCCCTATCCGTTCGGCGGCGGCGGGCTGGTGTCGAGCGCGCGCGATTACGACCGCTTCCTTGCGATGCTGCTGGGGGAAGGCGCCACGGGCGGGGTGCGCGTGATGAAACCCGAAACCGCAAGGCTTGCGATGTCGAACCTGATCGCCGACAGCGTCGACCGCAAGGGCAGCTTCATCGACGGGCAGGGTTTCGGCGCGGGCGGGCGCGTGTCGCTGCCGACCTCGCCCGGCGGCGAAGGCATTTTCGGCTGGGCGGGCGCCGCGGGGACGATCGGTTTCGTCCACCGCGGGCTCGGCTATCGCGCCGCCGGCTATACGCAGATCATGCCGCCCGAAGCGGTGCCGTTCCAGAGCAAGTTCGGCGAGACTTTCTTCAGGGATGTGACGAGCTGATGCCCTTGCCGCTCGGTTTTACCGGCGCTCGGCTCGACCGCGCCGACCAGTTGCGCACGAACGAGGCCGCGTTCGCCGCCGCCGCGGCGGATCCGCGCGCGACCTGCCTGACGCTCGACGGGATCGATTTTGTTCCGGGGGCGAGCGGCGGGTTGCTGTGGGAGCCGCTCGACCCCGCCGACGAGCGCGCGCTGATGCTGCTCGGGATCGACGATACCGGCGCGCCGCGCTTCGTGCGCGAAGCGGCGGGGGGTCGTATCGACGCGCGTTCGCGCACGGTGATGCGGTTGCTGCCGTTGCTGTCGACCGAGGAGGCCGCGCTCTATGGCGGCGCGCGCAGCCTCGTCGACTGGCACGCACGGCACCGTTTCTGCGCGGTGTGCGGATCGCCCACCGACCTGTTCCGCGGCGGCTGGGGGCGGCGCTGCGGCAGTTGCAACGCCGAGCATTTCCCGCGCGTCGACCCGGTCGTGATCATGCTCGCCGAGTTCGAGGGCCGCGTTCTCGTCGGGCGGCAGGGCGGCTTTCCGCCGGGCTTTTTCTCGGCGCTTGCGGGCTTTGTCGAGCCCGGCGAATCGCTCGAAGAAGCGGTCGCGCGCGAATTGTTCGAGGAGGCGGGCATCCATGTTTCGGACGTCTCCTATGTGGCGAGCCAGCCCTGGCCCTTCCCCTCGTCGCTGATGATCGGATGCCGCGCGGTGGCGAAGGATCCGGCGCTGACGCTCGACACGACCGAGATCGAGGCGGCGATGTGGGTCGACCGCGCCGAGGTGCGCGCGGCGCTTGGCGGAGACATGGGCGCGCCCTTCATGGCGCCGCCGTCGCTGGCGATCGCGCGCTATCTGCTCGAGGACTGGGCGGCATAATGAAAAGGGCCCACCGGTCCGGCCGGTGAGCCCCTGGTCTTTGGGAATGTGCGGGCCGGTGCGACTGTGCGCTTCGAAAGCGTCCAGCCCGGGCTGTCCTATGGCGCGAGGATCGCGACGGCGAGGTACAGCAGCAGAGGCAGGCCGAAGCCCAAGAGCGTCAGTGCGACAAAGGCGATGCGCGTCCACAAGACATCGATGCCGAACTGGTCCGCCATCCCGGCGCAGACGCCGAAGATCATCCCGTTACGGCGATTCTTGCGAAAACCCTGGTTCATTTCTTTCCTTTCGATCCCGGCCTTTTGGCCGGCGTTTTGGGAGTGGGGCGGCTGGTCAGGCGACCAGCCCGCCGAAATGCGCAGCGTTCGGGCCGACAGCGGCGAGGAACATCAGCGAGCAGTAGAGCGAGGCAACACCAGCGATCGCGTAGCTCTTGAACGATTCGACGTTGAAATGGGCCATGATATTTTCCTTCCTTGAACCTTCCATCCGGACCATCCGGTGGATGCCGGAGGTGGTGCAGGGACCGTGCCAATTTCATTCATTGGCGGTTAAGCGCGGTTTTTTGGTTCCAGAAATTTTATTTCAGCGCGAAATATGCGCCAAGATGGTGAAAATTCCCGTTCGTCGGAAAAATTTCTATGCCGGATCAGGGCGCGATGGGCTGGCTTCGCCCGATGCGCTGCGGTAGGCGCGATTCAGAATGACGCTGACCCGCCTATCGCTGACCGATTTTCGCAATCATGCCGCCGCGGACATGGCGGCCGGGCCGGGACTCGTCGCGCTCTACGGCGACAATGGCGCGGGCAAGACCAATATATTGGAGGCGGTCTCGCTGCTCGCGCCGGGGCGCGGGCTGCGCCGCGCGCCGTTGGCGGACATGGTGCGCGACGGAGCGAGCGGCGGCGCCGTCTTTGCCGAGGTTCAGGCGGGCGCCGACCTGCCCCCCGTCGCGCTGGGGACGGGAATGGAGCCCGCGCAGCCGGGGCGGCGGATCGTGCGCATCAACGGCGCCCCCGCCGCGGCGACGGCGCTCGGCGAATGGCTGGCGGTGCTGTGGCTGACCCCCGCGATGGACCGGCTGTTCGTCGAGAGCGCGGGGAATCGGCGCCGCTTCCTCGACCGGCTCGTGCTCGCGCTCGACCCGCGCCACGCGCAGCACGGCAATCGTTATGAAGCGGCGCTACGCGCGCGCGGCAAGCTGCTCGCCGACCCCGCCGGTGCCGACCAGCAATGGCTCGCCAGCCTCGAGGCACAGCTCGCCGAGCATGGCGCCGCGATCGACGCCGCGCGGCAGGCGATGCTCGCGGGGCTGTCGGCCGAACTCGCGGGCCAGCCCGACGCGCCCTTCGCCCGCCCGTTGCTGACGCTCGTCGACAGCGACGGCAAGGCGCGCGCCGCGCCGTATGCGGCCGATACGTTGAAGGCGTTGTTCGCGTCGCGCCGGCGGATCGACGCCGCCGCGGGCCGCGCGACCGCCGGGCCGCATCGCGACGACCTCGACGCCGTCCATGCCGCGACGGGCCGCGCGGCGGCGCGCTGCTCGACCGGCGAGCAAAAGGCGATGCTGCTCTCGCTGATCCTCGCGCACAGCGACTGCGTCGCGCGCGCCAGAGAGAGGCGTCCGCTCCTGTTGCTCGACGAGGTCGCCGCGCATCTCGACCCGCTGCGCCGCGCCGCGCTCTATGATCGACTCGCCGGGCAAGGCGGCCAGGCGTGGCTTACCGGGACCGAGGCGGCGCTGTTCGACGCCATGCCCGGCCCCGCTACGCGCTTTCGCGTCGCGGGCGGGCGGATCGCCGCGGGCTAGAGAATTTCGCGCACCACATCCTGCGGACGGCACAGGCGCACGCCCTTGTCGGTTTCGACGATCGGGCGCTCGACATAGGCGGGGTTGGTCGCCATAGCGGCGATGATCTCGTCCTCGCTCGCGTCCTTCAGGCCGCGCTCTTCGGCGTCGGTGCCGCGCAGGCGCAGCGCGTCGCGCGCGGTGAGGCCAGCGTCGGCGAAGAGCTGGCGCAGCTTGCCGGCGCTATAGGGATTTTTGAGATATTCGACGACGGTGAGCTCGACGCCCGGCGTCTCTTCGAGAATCGCCAGCGTCTTGCGCGAGGTGCCGCATGCGGGGTTGTGCCAGATGGTCGCTTTCATGGAATGGCGTCCTAACGCAGCCTTACCGCGGCGTAAACGCGCTATTCATGGCATATATGGCACATCTTCCCGCATGAAGGGGAACCACCAGCTTGCCTTTCGCGGCCGACACACGACTTATGCGAAGTCGAGGGATCGCCAAAGGCGGCCAATGCGGGGTTGGGTTGCAAGTGAATGAATTGATCGATCGCAGAAGGCTGCTCGCCGGGATCGCGGGAGCGGGGGCGCTGGCCGCCGTTCCGACGCGCGCGCAGCTTCCGAACTGGGTCCAGCAACCGGTGGCGCCATTGCCCCCGCCGGTCGACTATCTCGCCGTCGCGAAGAAGCAGCTTGCGATGCAGGCGCGCAATATCCCGCAGACCGACCGCGTCGGCGTCGTCGATTTCGGCCTGCCCTCGTCGCGCCCGCGTTTCGCTTTGGTCGACATGGTCGCGGGCAAGATCGACATGTTCCCGGTGACGCACGGGCGCGGATCGGATCCGCAGCACGACGGCTGGCTCAAGAGCTTTTCGAGCCGCGTCGGCAGCCTTGCGACTTCGCGCGGCGCCTATCGCACCAGCGACTATTATTGGGGCGCGAACGGATCGTCGATGCGCCTCGCGGGGCTGGAGCCCGACAATTATACCGCCGACCAGCGCGCGATCGTCGTGCACGGCGCCTGGTACGCCGACCCGGCACTGATCGCGACGCAGGGCAAGCTCGGGCGCAGCGAGGGCTGCTTCGTGTTCGGCGAGGAACTGCTGCCGATGATCCTCTACAAGCTGGGGCCCGGCCGACTGCTCTTCGCCGACCGGCTGAGCGCGCATCCGCCGACGCCGACGCCGTTCCAGCTGCCGCCCGCCGACCCGCTGCCGGGAACCGAAAATCTGCGGCGCGCGAGTACGTTCAGCGGGACGCTGCCGACGACCGCGGATTAAGCGGCGAAAGGGTGGGGAACTGCCCTAAGCTCCTCCCTGTGGCGAAGCCATGGGGAGGTGGCAGCGCGAAGCACTGACGAAGGGGCTATTGCGCTACCGTCGCGGCCCCTCCACCACGCCCTGCGGGCGCGGTCCCGCTCCCCGCGGCTTCGCCGCAGGGAGGATATAACGGCCGCTTCCGGTCGCTAGCTGACCCCGCTCAATAAATCCCACTCGTCGAGGGCGTCGTCACGCGCGCGGCGGTGGGGATCGTCGGGACGACCGGCGGCGGCTCGGGCGCGATGATCGTCGCGGTCGGGCGGCCGGGCTTGGCGAAGCTCGCCACCACCGGCGCGTCGCGGCCATAGATGTCGGCGAGCTTTTTCACGCCGCCCTTGCCGTCGGGAACCATCGTCCAATAGGCGACATAGACGGGGAAGGGCTGGTCGAAGCCGAAGCGCGTCGTCTTGCCGCTCGCGATCGCCTCGCCGAATTCCTCGGGGCTTCTCCCCGCGAACATCACCGCCATCAGGCCCGAGAAGTGCAGCGCGCGCTCGGTGCGGATGCAGCCGTGGCTGAACGCGCGCGCCGCGGCGTTGAACGCGCCCTTCGAGGGGGTGTCGTGAAGGTAGATCGCATGCTCGTTGAGCATTTCCATCTTCATCACGCCGAGCGCATTGTTCGCCCCCGGCTGCTGCACCACCGACAGCGTCTTGCCGCTGCCCGTCCAGGTATAGCCCTGCGCGCGCGCCGAGGCGGGGTTGCGCGCGATCGTCGCGCCGATGCCCTCGTTGATGATGCTGCGCGGCAGCGTCCAAGTGGGGTTGACGATGATGCCGGTCGCCATCGGGTTCAATTGCGGCGTCGGGGTCGAATTCTTGCCGACGACGGCCTTGTGCGTGGCGATGGTCGTGCCGCCGTGGACGACGCGCGTGACATATTCGGGGACGTTGCTGACGACATAGCGTTCGCCGAGGCTGCGCGGCATCCAGCGCCAGCGTTCCATATTGACGCGGATCGCATTGGCCTCGGCGGGCGTTTTCGCCGTCTTGAGCGACGCCTTGAGTAGCGCGAAATCGGGATGGACGGGGTCGAGGCTGGCGAGCGTTTCGGGCACCGTTCCGGCGCCGAGCGCGGCCGTGAGCAGCGACAGCAGGGGTTCGCTGTCGCCGTCGCTGTCGGTCATGAACCATTGCTTGCGCGCGGCATTCGGCGTCCGGCCGTCGCGCAGGTGCGTCGCGAGCAACAGGAAGCGGTCGGTCGCGGCCTTGTCGAGCGCCGCCTGATCGTCGGCGAGGATCGCGGCGGCGAGGCCGTCGGGATAATAATCCTTGGCGAACAGGCCCTCGTCGCCGACCTTTTCGATGAAGCTCAGCAGCGCGGTCGCATTGTCCTCGGTCCAGCTCGGCATGTCGATTTGCACGGCGACGACGGGCGCGTCATCCTTCACCTTGTCGGGCTGGAGGATCACCGAATCCTCCTTCACCTCGGTTTGCGCGAAGGCAGGGACCGCGAACAGGGTCAGCGGGAGGAGGAGGAGCGCAGCGGGACGCGCGGAAAAGGGAGCGTTTTTGGCCATGGTCAAAGCCCATAGCCAAAAACAAGAGCTAGCGGAAGTGACGCGGAGCACGCTCCGTCGCAGGTCAAAACTTCCTTTGTCATTCCGGCGGAGGCCGGAATCTCGACGGCGGGACCCCGGCCTTCGCCGGGGTGACGGGATGTGGCTAAGCCCCGGCCTCCTCATCCTGCCGCGCCAGCCATTCCTCGAGCCACTTGATCGTATAGTCGCCGTGGATGACGTCGGGGTCGGCGAGCAAGGCCTGATGGAGCGGGATGTTCGTCTTGACCCCGCCGATCACCATTTCCTCGAGCGCGCGGCGCATCCGCATCATGCAGCTTTCGCGGCTGCGGCCATAGACGATCAGCTTGCCGATCATGCTGTCGTAATAGGGCGGGATCGAATAGCCGGCGTAGAGCCCGCTATCGACGCGGACGTGCATGCCGCCCGCGGCGTGATAGCTCGTCACCTTGCCCGGCGAGGGCAGGAAGCTGCGCGGATCCTCGGCATTGATGCGGCATTCGATCGAATGGCCGCGAAATTCGAGGTCTTCCTGTTTGACCGAAAGCCCCGCGCCGCCCGCGATGCGGATCTGTTCGCGAACGAGGTCGAAACCGGTGATCATCTCGGTCACCGGATGTTCGACCTGGATGCGGGTGTTCATCTCGATGAAGAAGAATTCGCCATTTTCCCACAGGAATTCGATCGTGCCGGCGCCGCGATAGCCCATCGCCGCCATCGCGTCGGCGCAGACCTTGCCCATGCGCGCGCGTTCGTCGGCCGAGATGATCGGCGAAGGCGCTTCTTCGAGCACCTTCTGGTGCCGCCGCTGGAGCGAGCAGTCGCGCTCGCCCAAATGGATCGCGTTGCCGTTGCCGTCGCCGAACACCTGAAATTCGATGTGGCGCGGGTTGCCGAGATATTTTTCCATGTAAACGGTCGGGTCGCCGAAGGCGGCCGCCGCTTCGGAGGAAGCCTGTCCCATCAGGCTTTCGAGGCTGTCCTCGTCGGGGACGACCTTCATGCCGCGCCCGCCGCCGCCCGAGGCGGCCTTGATCAGCACCGGATAGCCGATTTCCTTGGCGAGCTTTTTGGTTTCCTCGCTGAAGGTGACGGCACCGGGAGAGCCCGGAACGACCGGAAGGCCGAGTGCCACCGCGGTACGCTTCGCCTCGACCTTGTCGCCCATCGTGCGGATATGCTCGGGCTTCGGCCCGACGAAGACCATATTATGCGCTTCGATGATCTCGGCGAAACGCTCGTTTTCCGACAGGAAGCCGTAACCCGGGTGGATCGCGTCGGCGCCGGTGATTTCGGCCGCCGCGATGATCGCGGGAATGTTGAGATAGCTGTCCTTTGCCGCGGGCGGGCCGATGCACACCGCCTCGTCGGCGAGGCGGACGTGCATCGCGTCGGTGTCGGCGGTCGAATGGACCGCGACCGTCTTGATGCCCATTTCGTGGCACGCACGATGGATGCGCAGCGCGATCTCGCCGCGGTTGGCGATCAGGAGTTTCTCGATAGCCATAGGATGGATCAGCCGATGGTGAACAGCGGCTGGTCGAACTCGACCGGCTGGCTGTTCTCGACATGCACGGCCTTGAGCGTGCCCGACGCGGTCGCGGTGATCGGGTTCATGACCTTCATCGCTTCGATGATCAGGATCGTGTCGCCGGGCTTCACCGCCGAGCCGACGGCCGCGAAATTGGGCGCGCCGGGTTCGGGCGCGAGATAGACGGTGCCGACCATCGGCGACTTCACCGCGTCGGCGAAATTGTCGGCGGCGGGGGCCGCCGCCGCAGGGGCGGCGGCCGGAGCGGCGGGGGCTGCGGCGGGCGCGGCCACCGGCGCCGGCGCGAAGGCGACGGGTGCGGCGGCGGCGGTCAGCGTGCGCGCGACGCGCACCTTGCGGTCGCCGTCCTCGACCTCGATTTCGCTCAGCTGCGTGTCGTCGAGCAGCTCGGCGAGCGCGCGAACGAACGCCGGATCGATGTTGATGCCATTGTCTTTATGGTCACCCATGAGAATTTTTCCTGCTGTTGCGGCGCTGTCGTTGCAAACGCCCGGACCCCGATTTTTGATGCGCCCTATTGTCAGAGACGCGCGGCGGCGTCCAGCGCCAGCGTATAGCTGTTCGCGCCATGCCCTGCAAAATGCTGGGCCGCCGCCATGCCGACATAGCTGATGTGGCGAAACGTCTCGCGCTGCATCGGGTCCGACAGATGGACCTCGATCACCGGCACCTTGATCGACTTGATCGCGTCGTGGATCGCGATCGAGGTATGCGTATAGCCCCCCGCGTTGAGCAGCACCGCCTTGGCGCCAGCGATATAGGCTTCGTGCAGCCAGTCGATCAGCACGCCCTCATGGTTCGTCTGGCGGCATTCGAGCCTGATCCCTAGCCCCTCCGCCTGCGCCTCCAGCCGCGCGTGAATGTCGTTGAGCGTGTCATGGCCATAGATTTCGGGCTCGCGCGTGCCGAGCAGGTTGAGATTGGGGCCGGAGAGGACAAAGACGGTCGGAAGTTCAGCCAAGGCACGGCCTTTCGGTTGCGGCGTTGCGGGCTCCCCCTATATGGGCTGCTCGGCAAAAGGCAAAGCGAGGCGAATTGACGTGATTTCGGTCATTCTCAACGGCGAACCCCGGCAGGTGCGCGAAGGCAGCATCGCCGACCTCGTCGCGTCGCTCGGCCTCGACGTCAAGAAGGTCGCGGTCGAGCGCAACCGCGACATCGTCCCGCGCTCGACGCTCGCCGACGTCGCGCTCGCCGAGGGCGATGCGCTCGAAATCGTTCATTTCGTAGGAGGCGGTTGAGTTGTCAGCGGATCAGTGGAGCGTCGCCGGCCGGACATTTACGTCGCGGCTGATCGTCGGCACCGGCAAATACAAGGATTTCGAACAGAACGCCGCCGCCCTCGAAGCGTCGGGGGCGGAGATCGTCACCGTCGCGGTGCGCCGCGTCAATGTGTCCGATCCGACGGCGCCGATGCTCACCGACTATATTGATCCCAAGAAGGTCACTTACCTCCCCAACACCGCGGGCTGTTTCAACGCCGACGAAGCGATCCGCACCTTGCGCCTCGCGCGCGAGGCGGGAGGCTGGGATCTGGTGAAGCTCGAGGTGCTCGGCGAGGCGAAGACGCTCTATCCCAATATGCGCGAAACGCTCGAGGCGACCGAGGTGCTCGCGAAGGAGGGCTTCCTGCCCATGGTTTACTGCGTCGACGATCCGATCGCCGCGAAGCAGCTTGAGGATGCGGGCGCGGTCGCGATCATGCCCTTGGGCGCACCGATCGGGTCGGGGCTCGGCATCCAGAACCGCGTGACGATCCGCCTGATCGTCGAGGGCGCCTCGGTGCCCGTGCTCGTCGATGCCGGCGTCGGCACCGCGAGCGACGCCGCGGTCGCGATGGAGCTCGGTTGCGACGGGGTGCTGATGAACACCGCGATCGCCGAGGCGAAGGACCCGATTCTTATGGCGCGCGCGATGAAGCGCGCGGTCGAGGCGGGACGCGACGCCTATCTGGCGGGGCGCATGGGACTTCGCAAATATGCCGATCCGTCGAGCCCGCTCGCGGGGTTGATCTAGGCCCCGCTTCCAACAAGCTTGAGCGCTTCCCCCGTCGCTGGCATATCGGCACAGGCACCGGGTCGCACGGCGCCGATATAAAATGGGGGAACTGCCATGGACAAGTTTTTCGGAAATCTGCACGCCGTGCTCGGCACGGGCCTGGTGCTCGCAATTATCCTGATGCTGTGCCTCAACGGCCAGAATTTCGAGGACGGCGTCGCCGCGGGCAACGCGATCATGCGCTGGCTGCACACCTTCTTCGGCGTGCTGTGGATCGGGCTGCTTTACTATTTCAACTTCGTCCAGATGCCGACGATGCCCAAGATTCCGGCCGAGCTGAAACCCGCCGTCGGCAAGCATATCGCGCCCGCCGCGCTCTTCTGGTTCCGCTGGGCGGCACTGCTGACCGTCTTGCTGGGGATCGGCATCGCGGGGCACGCCAAATATCTGGCGCCCGCGCTGGGACTGCAGGAACCTTACCGGCTGATCGGCGTCGGCATGTGGCTGGGGCTGATCATGGCGTTCAACGTCTGGTTCCTGATCTGGCCGAACCAGAAAAAGGCGCTGGGGATCGTCGAGGCCGACGACGCGGCCAAGGCCAAGGCCGCGCGGACCGCGATGATCTTTTCGCGGACCAACACCTTGCTGTCGATCCCGATGCTCTATGCGATGGTGAATTTCAGCTAAGCCAACATCCTCCCTGTGGCGAAGCCATGGGGAGGTGGCGGCGGCGTAGCCGCTGACGGAGGGGCGATAGCGCAGCGTTGCCGCCCCTCCACCACCGCCTGCGGCGGCGGTCCCCCTCCCCATGCCCTTCGGGCACAGGGAGGATTTGCTCATCCCTCCACCGCCGCCTTGTGCATGCGGCCGTTCATCACATAATGCGCGACGCCGAGCTGCATGCCCGCCGCCTGCGCATCGCCGATTTCGCGCACGCGCCGCGCGGGCGATCCGGCCCAGAGTTCGCGGTCGGGAATTTCCTTATTCTCGGTCAGCAGCGCGCCCGCGGCGAGCATCGCGTCGCTGCCGATGCGGCAGCCGTTCATCACCGTCGCTTTCAGGCCGACGAAGGCCCGATCCGCCAGCGTGCAGCCGTGCACCATCGCGAGATGGCCGATCAGCACATCTTCGCCGATGATCGTCGGAAAGCCTTCGGGGTGATGCGGCATCGGGCCGTCGCAATGGACGACGCTGCCGTCCTGGATGTTCGATCGCGCACCGACGACGATATGGCTGACGTCGGCGCGCAGCACGCAATTATACCAGATGCTGACGTCGGGCCCGATCGTCACGTCGCCGATGATCCGGCAGCCGGGCGCGATGAAGGCGCTGGGGTCGATCCGCGGCGTCTTGCCATTGACGCTGATGATGCTGACGTCCTGATATGTCATTCGTCGCGGCCTCCGATGATATTCTTCCAGATGAGGACCGGCAGCGTCGAGGCATAATCGTCGGTCCAGCGGGTGAAACCGGGGCGCGCCTCGAGCGGAACCCACGCCCCATCGTCGTAGCTATCCTTGCGCGGCCGGATGCCGCCGGTCAATTGCCGCATCCGGTCCGGCGTCGCGGTCAGCGCGACCCAGTTCGACCCCGTCAGATCGCCATATTCGTCGCCCGCCGGGCCGGGATCCATGCGGATCGCCGCGGTCCAGCCGCGCGCCTTCGCCTCCGCCGCGAGCACGGGTTCGAGCCCGAAGAAGCGGTTCGAGATATGGATGAGCAGGATGCCGCCGGGTTTCAGCGCGCGCGCATAGATGCCGATCGCTTCCTTCGTCAGCAGATGGAGCGGGATCGCGTCCGACGAAAAGGCGTCGATGACGATGATGTCGAAGTGGCCCGAGGGTTGCTCGGCGATCCGGAGCCGCGCATCGCCGATGACGATCGGCGTGTCGGGCGCGCAGTCGGAAAGGAAAGTGAATTTGGCGGGATCGCGCGCGATGTCGACCATCACCGGATCGATCTCGAAAATCGTCCAGTCCTGCCCCGGCTTCCGATAACAAGCGAGCGTCCCTGCGCCGAGCCCGACGATGCCGACCGACGCGTTCGGACCCGCGAGCGCCTCGGCCCTGCCCAATGTCAGCCCGACCCCCGACTGCGGCCCATAATAGGTCGTCGGGTCGCGCCGGTGTTCGGCGTCGGTGCGCTGGAGCCCGTGGAGCGTCGTGCCGTGCGCGAGGCGGCGCTGGTTCGTTTCGGGATAGTCGGTGACCGTATAGACGCCGAAATAGCTGCGCACGCGCGCGTCGGTGAAGCTTTCCTGGATCGTGTCCCAGCCGCCCACACCGATCATCAGCAGCGCGAGCGCCGACACGAAGGCCCAGCGCCAGCCGATCACGAGCATGCCGATGACGAAGATCGCGACGCCCCACACGGTCACGGCCTGGTCGAGCCGCCCGGTCCAGTCTTCGACCATGTGCCACGCGGCAAAGGCGGCGATCGCGACGAGCAGCACCACCAGCGCCCGCGCGGCCTTGTCCTCGAGTCCCAGCCATTTGTCCCACGGGAGAAGCGCAGGGAGCGGGATCAGCATCGCCGCAGCGAGAATCAGCAGCGGATGCTCGTACACCCAGTCGAAGATCAGCGGCGCGAACAGCGCGGCGAACAGCCCGCCGATGACGCCGCCCGCCGACATGATCAGATAGAAAAGCGTCAGGTGCCGCGCGCCCGGGCGGAGGTGATAGAGATAGCCGTGGAGCGCGACCGCGACGGTGAAGAGCATCGCGAGGCTGGCGAGCGCGACCATCATCGACCCGCCGCCTGAGCTCAGCAGCCCGAGCCCGCCGACCGCGAGCAGCACCACCGGCGCGAGCAAAGTGATGATCTGCGTCAGACGCGTGAACGTCGAAAAGGCGATGACGAAGCTCAGAAGATAGAGGCCGAGCGGCAGCACCCATAGCAAGGGCATCGCGACGATGTCGGTGGTGAGATGCGTCGTCGTCGACAGCATCAGCCCCGACGGGACCGCGGCGATCAGCAGCCAGTGGACCTGCCGCCGCAGCGTCGGGCGCGGTTCGTCGGTGACGGCGGCGTGCGCCTCAATCCCAGCGTGCCGGCGCGCCGCCGCCGCGCCCGCGACGAGCAGGACGAGCAGCACATAGCCCGCGGTCCAGCCCCAGCTTTGCGCGGCGAGCGGCATCGCGGGTTCGACGAGCGCCGGATAGCTGATCAGGCCCGCAAAGCTGCCGAGGTTCGACGCGGCGTAGAGATAATAGGGGTCGCCGGCGCGGGGATCGGCGGCGAACCAGCGTTGCATCAACGGCGCCTGCGCCGACACGACGAAGAAAACGGGGCCGATCGACGCAAGCAGGAGCAAGGGCACCCACAGCGCCTCCTGCCCCGGGCCGGGCGATGCGAGCTGCGCGATACCGATCGGGAGCCAGAGCGCGGCGACGAGAAAAAGCGCAAGATGGATGATCGCCTGCCGCCGCACGGTAAAGCGGCCGAGCCAGTGCGCATAGGCGTAGCCGCCGAGCAGCAGTGCCTGATAGACGAGCATCGCGCTGTTCCACACCGCGGGCGCGCCGCCGAGCTTGGGCAGCACCATCCGCGCGACCATCGGCTGGACGAGGAAGAGGAGAAAGCTGCCGACGAGGATCGTCAGCACGAACAGCCAGCGGCGCGGCGACAGCGAAGATGTCATGCGGTTTTCCATGTCGAGCGCGGCAACGAATAGGTGACGTGCGGCCGCAAGCGGTCGCCTTCGGCCAGTTTGGGATGATCGAAGTCGAGGTCGGCGCGATAGTGCATGCCGAGCCGTTCCATCACCGCGCGGCTGCGGACATTGCCCCGCCATGTAATCGCCCGGATTTCATCGTCGGGCAGATTGGCGAAGCTCCACGCCGCCGCACCGCGGGCCGCCTCGCTCGCGAAACCCGCGCCCCAGCAATCGCGCGCGAGCCGCCAGCCGATCTCGACCTTGTCCGCCACCGGACCCGTGTCGCCGCGGATCACGCCGCACCAGCCGATCAGCCGCGCATCTTCGCGGCGCTCGAGCGCCCAGAAGCAATGACCATGCGCGGCTTCATGCTCGCGCATCCATGCGATCCGCGCCGCGGTGGCATCGATATCGAGCGGCGGGCCGAGCGTCGCCATGACCTCGGGATCGCTGCATATCCGCTGGAAAGGCACGATGTCTTCGTCGCGCCAACTGCGCATCCGCAGCCGGCCGGTGTCGATCGCGATCCCGGTCATGCACGCCCATCCCACGCTTCGCGCGCGATGCGCCACACGGTGGTCGGATTGTCCTCGACCGGATAATCGGGATCGAAATAATCGAGCGCGGGGAGGCGCTCGAAGCCCAGCCGCAGCATCATGCGGGTCGATCCGATATTCGAATCACTGGTTTGCCCAAAAATGGCCGCACAATGAGAAGCCGCGAAGCCATAGCCCAGCGCCGCGCGCGCCGCCTCGGTCGCATAACCCTGCCCCCACGCCCGTTCGGCGAGCGTCCAGCCGATCTCGCTCGCGCCGCGCAGAGCTTCGGGCGCGGCTTCGCTATGCACATGAAACAGGCCGCAGCGACCTATGCGGCGGTCGTCGTCGCGCCGCCATATTGTCCATCGCCGATGCCCGGCCGCTTCTGCGAAAGCTGCGATATCGGCAGCAAGGCCGTCGGCGACCTCCGCATCGCTCCGCATTCCGCCGAGGTGGCGCATCACCGCTTCGCTATTCATCTCGGCGCGTATCCACGGCAAGTCCTCCGCGCTCGGAGGACGCAGCACCAGCCGTTCGGTCTCGATCATGCACCAAGCAGTCTCGCGGCATGGAGCGCGTGATAGCTGAGTACGCCCGAGGCGCCGGCACGGCGGAAGGCGAGCAGGGTTTCGAGGACGAGCGCATCGCGGTCGCCCGCGCCGGCAGCCGCCGACGCCTCGATCATCGCATATTCGCCCGACACCTGATAGGCGTAGACGGGCACCGCGAAATTGTCCTTCACCGCGCGTATGATGTCGAGATAGGGCAGCCCGGGCTTGACCATCACGCTGTCGGCGCCCTCGGCCAGGTCCTGCGCGACCTCGCGCAGCGCTTCCTCGCTGTTCGCGGGGTCCATCTGGTACGTCTTCTTGTCGCCCTTCAAGAGCCCGCGCGAGCCGACCGCGTCGCGGAACGGGCCATAAAAGGCCGAGGCATATTTGGCGGCATAGCTCATGATCTGGACATGGCCGAAGCCTTCGGCCTCGAGCGCCTGCCGGACCCTGCCGATACGGCCGTCCATCATGTCGCTGGGCGCGATGATGTCGGCGCCCGCGCGCGCCTGATTGAGCGCCTGCCCGACGAGCACCTCGACCGTTTCGTCGTTGAGGACATAGCCCGCGCCGTCGATCAGCCCGTCCTGCCCGTGGCTGGTATAGGGATCGAGCGCGACGTCGGTGAGGACCCCGATCTCGTCGCCGAGCGCCTGCTTGATCGCGGCGGTGGCGCGGCACATGAGGTTATCGGGATTGAGCGCCTCGCCGCCATCCGCGCTGCGCCGCTCGGCCTGCGTATAGGGGAAGAGCGCGAGGCACGGGATGCCCGCCGCGACCGCCTCCTTCGCGCGCTCGACGAGCAGGTCGACCGACCAGCGCGACACGCCGGGCAGGCTCGCGACCGGTTCCTCGCGGTCCGATCCGTCGCAGACGAAGAGCGGCCAGATGAGGTTCGCGGGCGAAAGATGCGTTTCGCGCACCATCGCGCGGCTCCAGCCGGTGCGGCGGGTGCGGCGCAGGCGCAGGTCGGGGAAAGCGGCGTGGGTCATGCGGCGTGCATAGCGGCGCGCGGGCGCGGGGCAAATGGATAATGGAGCGCAAACCTCCCCTCCCGCTTGCGGGAGGGAGGGGCTTATATCCCGTCGCCCGCCCGCTTCGACGCCACATCGGCGAGGCTGCCGAGCTGCGGTCCCTCGACCTGCTTCGGCGCGATCGGGGTGAGTGCGGCGCCCGGGGCGACCGAGGTCAGTTCGCGGATGCGCGCACGGAAGGCGGCGAGCGCCTTGCCCTCGAGCAGCGCGCGGGTGACGAAGGTCACCGACGACGGGTTGACCGCGCGGCCGTTGCGATACAGCTCGTAATGGAGATGCGGGCCGGTCGACAGGCCGGTCGAGCCGATATAGCCGATCACCTGCCCGCGCTTGACGCGCTGGCCCGACCGTACCGCGATCCGGCTCATATGCCCGTAACCGGTGCCGAGCCCCTTGCCGTGATTGAGCTTCACATAATTGCCGAAACCGCCGTGGCGCCCGGCGATCGTCACGATGCCGTCGGTCACCGCATAGATCGGCGCGCCATAGCCGCCGCCGAAATCCATGCCGCTGTGCATGCGCTTGTAACCGAGGATCGGGTGGCGCCGCATCCCGAAATTCGAAGTGACGCGGCCGCGCGTCGGCCGCGTCATGCCGCCGCGCTGTTCGCCGACGCCCGACGCCTCGAACCATTGGGAGCGGCCGTCGGCATTCCATTCGAGCATCGAGAGTTTGGGTTTCCCGCCGCGAATGAGCCCGGCGTAGAGCAGCTTGCCCGTCTCGCTTTCGCCCGTTTCGGCGCGGCGATAGTCGACGATGATGTCGAACTCGTCGCTGCTGCGAATATCGCGGCTGACCGAAATCTGGCGGCCGATGACGCGCAGATAGGACTGGATCGCCTCCGGCGGCGCACCCGCGGCGCGCGCCGAGCGGTAGAGGCTGTCGCCGACTTTGCCGCGGATACGCAGCGGCGTCGCATCGACCGCGATCGGGATACGCCGCATCATGAGCTGGCCGCCGACGCGCTCCATTTCGATGCGCAGGTCGAAACGCGCGCGCATCGCGAGCGCTTCGACCGGGCGCGGCATGGTACGCGCGGCGCGGCGGCCGAGGATCAGGTCGATGCGCGTGCCCGGCGCGATGTCGGCCAGCGGAACCGCGCCCGACACGCGGTTTGCCAGCGCCTGCGCCTCGCTGCTCCCGACGCCCGAGCGTTCGAGCAGGCGCGCGAAGCTGTCGCCGCGCCCCAGGGTGGCGGTGAGTTCGATCTGCGGCCGTTCGGGGGTCTGAGTGAGCGGGCGGACGGCGTCGGTCGCCGCCATGTGGCGGCCGGTGTCGCCGCCGAAGGCCAGCGGCACGATCATCTGCGCGCGCGCTTCGTTGAAATCGGCGGCGTCGAGCGCGGGCGCGCCCACCGCGAGCGGCTGGACGCCCGGGAAGGTCGCGATCGCGGTGCCGCAAAGCAGGGTTAACGTCGCGAGCCCGCGCCACCATTCGGCCGATCCGATGTTGCTGCCAAGGTCGGGGACAAGGTCGAGTTGCGCCAGCCGGTCGCGCCAGCCGAGCTGCGGCTGCGCGCCGGAATCGGCCCGCCGCAGCGGGATCGCTTGCGACATCGTGAGCGCCGCCGCGTTGCCGGACATCCCCGCGATGGGTTCGTGACGCTGAAACAAAGTGCAACCCCCGCTCGGCGGACCTCCCCATAGCCGGCCGCCGAATGATGTTTTCGAGGGCTTGTCTGTAAAGAAAGACCGTTAAAGTCAATTTAATGGCGGATTTGCGCCGGTGCATTGCGGCGAGGCGTGGCGGGGCCGGGATATTTTGCGGGCGCTGCGGGAAAAATCGGCCGCCTCCCCGCTATTCGACGATCGGCTGTTGCGCGCGACCCGCGCCCATGCCAGCTTGGCTTCCAAGAAAATGACCTCTTCCTCTTCCCAGCCGGTCAAGGCTGTCCTTGGCCCCACCAACACCGGCAAAACCCATTTGGCGGTCGAGCGCCTGACCGCCCATTCGAGTGGCATGATCGGCTTTCCGCTGCGTCTGCTCGCGCGCGAGGTTTACGACCGCGTCGTGGCGATCAAGGGCGCGGCGCAGGTCGGCCTGATCACCGGCGAGGAGCGCATCCTGCCGCCCGACGCGCGCTATCTGCTCGGCACGATGGAAGCACTGCCGGTGACGCGCGACGTCGCCTTCGTCGGCATCGACGAGGCGCAGCTCGGCGCCGATCCCGAACGCGGCCATGTCTTCACCGACCGGATGCTGCGCGCGCGCGGGCGCGAGGAAACGATGATCCTCGGCTCGGCGAGCATCAAGGGGCTGGTCAAGGGACTGGTGCCCGAAGCCGAGATCATCACGCGTCCGCGTTTCTCGACGCTGAGCTATGCCGGATCGTCGAAGCTGTCGCGCCTGCCCAAACGCTCGGCGGTCGTCGCCTTCTCGGCCGAGGAGGTTTACGCGATCGCCGAAATGCTACGCCGTTTCTCCGGCGGCGCCGCGGTGGTGATGGGCGCACTCAGCCCCAAGACGCGCAACGCCCAGGTCGCGATGTTCGAGGCGGGCGAGGTCGATTATCTGGTCGCCACCGACGCGATCGGCATGGGGCTGAACCTCGACGTCCAGCATGTCGCCTTTGCGAGCCTGCAGAAATTTGACGGACGGCGCCTGCGCCGCCTGACGATTTCGGAGATGGCGCAGATCGCCGGGCGCGCCGGGCGCCACCAGCAGGACGGCAGCTTCGGCACCGTCGGCTTGCCGCAAGGCGGCTTCACGCCCGAGGAAATTCACGCGATCGAGGGCCATCATTTCCCGCCGCTCGCCAGCCTGTTCTGGCGCAATCCGACGCCGCGCTTCGGCTCGCTCGACCAGCTTCTGGCCGATCTGGCGCAGCCGCCCAGCCAGCCGATGCTGCGCGCCGCGCCCGAGGCGGTCGACATCGCGGTGCTGAGGCATCTGGCGGGCGACATGGAGGTGCGCGCGCGCGGTGGCGATTTCGATGCCGTCGAACGACTGTGGGACGTGTGCGGCCTGCCCGATTTCGAGCAATTGGGCGCCGAGCACCACAGCCGCACCGTGTTCAAGCTGTGGCAATGGCGCACGAGCGGCGACGGGATGATCGATCCCGACTGGTTCGCGCGGCGCCTCGCCCGGCTCAACGATGTCGAGGGCGACATCGACCAGCTCGCGAGCCGTATCGCTGCCGTCCGCACGCTCTGTTTCATCGCGCAGCGCGGCGACTGGATCGCCGGCGCCGCGGGCTGGACCGAGCAGGCGCAGGCGCTCGAATCGCGATTGTCCGACGCGCTCCACGACGCGCTCGCGCAGCGCTTCGTCGACCGGCGGCTCGCGCTGCTGCTGCGCGACGCGGGACAGCGCGGTACCGCGCTGCCGGTCGCGGTCGGCGCCGACGGGACCGTCGCGGTCGACGGCGAGGCGATCGGCACGCTCAAAGGGTTTCAGTTCAAGGTCGACCCGGTCGCCAAGGCGAGCGACCACCGGTTGCTGCTCGCGGCGGCCGAAAAGCATCTGCGCGCCGAGCTGGCGCGCCGCGCGACCGCGCTCGCCGAGGGCGACGACGCCGCGCTGTCGCTGGTCGCCGAGCCCGGCACCGCGCCGCGCCTCGCCTGGCACGGCCATGTCGTCGCGACATTGACGCGCGGCCCGACGCTCGTTCAGCCCGCGATCCAGATCGACCCCTCGCTCCGCCGCCTCGAGCCGAGCCAGGTGCAGGCGATCGCCGAGCGGCTCCAGCGCTTCGTCGCGGCGCAGCTCGCGCGCCACGCCGGCCCGCTCGCCGCGATGGGCGAGGCCGCGGGGGACCTGTTCACCCCGCCGCGCGTCCGCGCGCTGCTCGCCGCGCTCACCGACAACAGCGGCACAATCGGCCGGGCGGCGGTCGAAGAGCAGCTGAACGCGCTGACGGCGGACGAGCGCCCGCAGCTGCGCAAGCTCGGCTTCACCATCGGCTCGCTCGACATCTTCCATCCCTTGTTGCTCAAGCCCGAGGCGGTGCGCTGGCGCGCCGCGCTGACCGCCGCGCAGCAAGGGGCCCCCGTGCCCGCGCTGCCCCCGCACGGCGCGGTGCTGCAAAAGACGGGCAGCCAGGCGGGCCTCGCCATCGCGGGTTTCCGCCGCTGCGCATCTGGCTGGCTGCGCATCGACATGGCCGAAAAGCTGGCACGGCAGGCCCACGCCGCGCGCATGCAGGCGGCCGCCCCGCCGACTTCGCCGGTCGCGGGCGGCGCCGAGCATCATCACGACGATCATGGCGAAGAGGAAGTCCACAGCGCCGCGCCGCCGGGCTTCGTGATCGACCCCGCGCTCGCGACCTCGCTCGGGCTCGACGAGGAAACGCGCCGCGCGCTGCTCGGCAGCTTCGGCTTCCGCGGCGTCGGCGACCCGGCGCTGCAGCGCTGGCGCTGGTCGGGGCTGCGCAAGGCCGCCGACAAGCGCCCGCGCCGCAAGAAGGACCGCAAGGGAAGCGACAGCGCACCGCGCGCCGCCGCCAATGGCGCCGCGCGCCGCCCCCCCGCCGATCAGGCAAAGGGCAAGCGCGGCAAGCCGGGCAAGCCCCGCCCCGACACCGGCCGGCCGCCGCGCCCGGATCGCCCCGACCGATCGCCGCGCCGCGGTCCGTCGCCGAACAGCCCGTTCGCGGGCCTTGCCGCGCTGCTCGCCGACGCACGCAAGGACTGACGCGCGGATGGCGAGTCCCGGCGCGGCAGGAAGCATCCGGCTCGACAAGCTGCTGTGGTTCCTGCGTTTCGCGCGCTCGCGCAGCATCGCGCAGGCGATGGTCGAAACGGGGCATATCCGGCTCGACGGGCGGCGCGTCACGCGCTCGTCCTCTGCGGTCCACGCTGGGGCGACACTGGTGCTGCCGGTCGGCGAGCGCATCGAGGTGATCCGGCTTCTGACCCTGCCCTTGCGTCGCGGCCCGGCGCCCGAGGCGCAGTCCTGCTATGTCCGGCTCGACTCGCCGGACCCCGCCCCCTCCAGCTGAACTATCGGCGGGCAAGGAAAAGCTGTCGCCCGGAACCGCATGATTTTCCCTATCGAGTGAGAGTGATTCGCAACTGTCGCTTTGCGTTGACGCGTAACATTCGCGCGGCTTAGAGGCAGGGGCATTCATTGTCCGGACGGCAAGGGTGCCGCCGACCAAGGGAGCGAATACCCATGACCTATGTCGTCACCGATGCCTGCGTCCGGTGCAAATATATGGACTGCGTCGAGGTGTGCCCCGTCGACTGTTTCTATGAGGGCGAGAATATGCTCGTCATCAACCCGAACGAGTGCATCGACTGCGGCGTGTGCGAACCCGAATGCCCCGCCGAGGCGATCCTGCCCGACACCGAGAGCGGCCTCGAAAAATGGCTCGAGGTCAACAGCAAGTTCAGCGCCGAATGGCCGAACATCACGGTCAAGAAGGAAACCCCCGCCGACGCCGACGAGTATAAGGGCGTCGAGGACAAGTTCGACAAATTTTTCTCGCCCGAACCGGGCGAAGGCGACTGATCGCTTCGATACGAGACAATGGGGCGGGACTTTCCCGCCCCTTATTTTTTGGCGAGAGTGATCCTTAGGGTCAGGACCCTAATCCTCCCTGTGGCGAAGCCATGGGAGGGGGGCCGTTCGCGAAGCGAATGGTGGAGGGGCCAGCGACGTCGCGCCACAGCCCCTCCGTCAGCGGCCGCGCCGCTGCCACCTCCCCATGGCTTCGCCACAAGGAGGATCGGTCCACCGCCACCCACCCACGCGACCATCGCCAACCGTCCCCCATGATTTGCCCTCTTGAAACACTCCGCCTTGCCGCCGATGTAGGTCACCGAAGGGGGAGCCCGCCGGTCCTCGGCGCGGCAATCCGGAAAATATAAGGACTCTATTCCATGATCGACCCGCTCGCCGCCCTTGTTCCCGTCGTCGTCGAGCAGACGAGCCGCGGCGAACGCAGCTTCGACATTTTCTCGCGTCTGCTGCGCGAACGGATCGTCTTCGTCACCGGCGAGGTCGAGGATAATATGGCCTCGCTGATCGTAGCCCAGCTGCTCTTCCTCGAATCGGAAAATCCGAAGAAGGACATCTATATGTACATCAACTCGCCGGGCGGCGTCGTCACGGCGGGCATGGCGATCCACGACACGATGCAATATATCCGCCCGCGCGTCGGCACCGTCTGCATCGGCCAGGCCGCGTCGATGGGCAGCTTCCTGCTCGCGGCGGGCGAGCCCGGGATGCGCGTCGCGCTGACCAACGCGCGCGTGATGGTCCACCAGCCGTCGGGCGGCGCGCGCGGCATGGCGTCGGACATCGAGATTCAGGCCAAGGAAATCCTGCGCATCAAGAAGCGGATGAACGACCTGTACGTCAAATATACCGGCAAGCCGCTGAAAGAGATCGAAAAGGCGATGGACCGCGACACCTTCCTCGAGGCCGACGAAGCGAAGGAATTCGGCATCGTCGATCATGTCTACGACCGCCGCCCGGGCCTTCCCGGCGACGACGCGCCGAAGGATGTGAGCGAGGGGCCGACGCCCTGATTCGGTAGTGTTACGGCACCGGCCCGCTCCCCCTCCCAGCCTCCCGACATGGTATCCTATGGGAGGCTGGGAGGGGGAGCGGGCCGGTGCCGCCTGTGCCGACGAAAGGCCCTGGTAACCGCATTTGTTGACATCCGCTTGGCGCCTTGGCGCTAGGCGGAACATTGAACCCATGTCACCCAATTGCCATATTGTATTTGGGTGACCGGGGGCTAGGATAAGGACGGCCGCGCCCCTTTCGGGCCCGCCATAGGAAGATTTATGACGAAATTGAGTGGCTCGGACAGCAAGAGCACCCTCTATTGCTCCTTCTGCGGCAAGTCGCAGCACGAAGTCCGCAAGCTGATTGCCGGGCCGACCGTGTTCATCTGCGACGAATGCGTCGAGCTGTGCAACGACATCATCCGCGAAGAGATCAAGGGCGGCGTCGCCGCGCGCAAGGACGGCGCGGTGCCCACGCCGCTCGAAATCTGCCAGCATCTCGACGCCTATGTCATCGGCCAGAACACCGCCAAGCGCGTGCTGTCGGTCGCGGTGCACAATCACTACAAGCGCCTCGCGAACAGCGGCCGCGGCGACGATGTCGAACTGGCGAAGTCGAACATCCTGCTCGTCGGCCCGACCGGCAGCGGCAAAACCCTGCTCGCGCAGACGCTCGCGCGCTTCCTCGACGTGCCCTTCACCATGGCCGATGCGACGACGCTGACCGAGGCGGGCTATGTCGGTGAGGATGTCGAGAATATCATCCTCAAGCTGCTGCAGGCCAGCGACTATAATGTCGAAAAGGCGCAGCGCGGCATCGTCTATATCGACGAGATCGACAAGATCAGCCGCAAGGCCGAAAATCCGTCGATCACGCGCGACGTGTCGGGCGAGGGCGTGCAGCAGGCGCTCCTCAAGCTGATGGAAGGCACGACCGCGAGCGTTCCGCCGCAGGGCGGGCGCAAGCATCCGCAGCAGGAATTCCTGCAGGTCGACACGACGAACATATTGTTCATCGCGGGCGGCGCGTTCAGCGGGCTCGAAAAGATCATCGGCGACCGCCTCCAGGGCAAGTCGATCGGTTTCGGCGCGCATGTCGCCGGCCCCGACGAGCGCCGCAGCGGCGAAGTGCTGAAGCAGATCGAGCCCGAGGATCTGCTGAAGTTCGGCCTGATCCCCGAATTCGTCGGCCGCCTGCCCGTTATCGCGACGCTCGAAGATCTCGACGTCGACGCGCTGGTCAAGATTCTGGGCGAGCCCAAGAATGCGCTGGTCAAACAATATAAGAAGCTGTTCGATCTCGAGGAAGTCGCGCTGACTTTCACCGACGACGCGCTCGTCGCGGTCGCCAAAAAGGCGATCGAACGCAAGACCGGCGCGCGCGGGCTGCGCTCGATCGTCGAGGCGATCCTGCTCGACACCATGTTCGACCTGCCCGACCTCACCGATGTGGTCGAGATCGTCGTCGACAAGGATGTCGTCGAAGGCCGCAAGGATCCCGTGCGCGTCTATGCCGACAAAACGAAGGAAGCGGCCGGCGACGCCGCCTGATCCGAGTCGCGCGCCTTTCGGCGCGCGACTTTATGTTGCATTGCAGCAACAGTAGCCCGGAAAAACGCAGCCGCGCCTGTGGATAATTTCGCGCGCGCCACGGAAATTCGGGCTTTTTCGATCCCCCTTCGGGTAGCCCGCCGCACGCGGCTTGCACTGTCACAATTGCTGTCACAATCGTGCCACATGCGGGCTTCAGGGGCGCTCGCAGGTCTTGGCGCGCCCCGATTGCGTGCCTGCCGAACGCACCACCAAAGGGGAAATCCTGAAATGAAATTCCGTCAAACGCTCACCGCCAGCGTTGCGCTGCTTCCGGTCGCGCTGCTTTCCACGCCGGCCTTCGCCCAGTCGACCGGCTCGGTCGACTTCGAGGACGAAATCGTCGTCTCGGGTTCGCGCGTCACCGACGTCGCCGGCATCCAGTCGCCCGATACGTCGAAGGCAAAGTCGGTTCTGGGCCAGGAAGTCATCGCCCGCCAGAACCCCGGCCAGACGATCCTCGACACGATCAATCTCGTGCCGGGCGTCGTCTTCACCAACAATGACGCCTATGGTTCGTCGGGCGGTCAGCTGACCATCCGCGGCTTTTCGGCCGACCGCATCAGCCTGACCTTCGACGGCGTGCCGCTCAACGATTCGGGCAACTATGCTATTTACTCGAACCAGCAGCTCGACCCCGAGCTGATCGAACAGGTCAACGTCAACCTCGGCTCGACCGATGTCGACAGCCCGACCGCCGCCGCCACGGGTTCGACCGTCAATTACCGCACGATGGTTCCGACCGAAGAATTCGGCGTCAACCTGTCGGGCTCGGCGGGCGAGTTTAAATTCTTCCGCATCTTCGGCCTCGTGAACACCGGCACCTTCACGCCGTGGGGCACGCGCGCTTTCCTTTCGGCCTCGACCGCGTCGAACGACAATCCGTTCAACAATTATGGCCGCGTCCGCAAGAAGCAGTTCAACGGCCGCATCTATCAGCCGATCGGCGCCGATGGCGACTTCGTCTCGGTCGCGGGTCACTATAACGAAAACCGCAACAACTTCTTCGGTTCGGTGTCGCTGCGCAACGACCGTGACGTTCCTTCGGGTTTCCCGCAGTCGAGCGACGACCGCGAATATGACATCAACTATCCGTGCAACACGACCGCGACGGTCACGCCGGGTGAAGCCGATGCGGCTTCGTCGTGCGGCACCGAATTCGATCGCCGCTAAAACCCCTCGAACACGGGCAACATCCGCGGCGCGTCGAAGTTCACGCTGAGCGAAGGCATCACGCTGACCGTCGACCCCAGCTACCAATATGTGAAGGCTAACGGCGGCGGTACTGTCAACGCCCGCGAACGCTTCAACAATGGCCTGACCGGTTATATGGGCGGACGTCCCTATTTCGGCATGGACCTCAACGGCGACGGCGACCTGCTCGACGAAGTCGCGATGCTGGCACCGAGCCAGACGCAGACGCACCGCTATGGCGTGATCGCCAACCTGCGCTGGGACATCACCGAGGGCCACACCGTCCGCATCGGTTACACCTATGACCGCGCGCGTCACCGCCAGACCGGCCAGGTCGGGCTGCTCCAGTTCAACGGCGAACCTTTCGACGTCTTCCCGGTCAACGATCCGCAGACCGACGTCAGCGGCGCGGTGCTGCAGAAGCGCGATCGCCTGTCCTACGCGATGCTTAATCAGGTGTCGGGCGAATATCGCGGCGAATTCCTCGACGGGACCCTCGTCACGACGCTTGGTGTGCGCGCGCCCTTCTTCAAGCGCGACCTGAACAATTATTGCTTCACGACCAGCGATTCGGGCTTCGTCGACTGCTTCGGCAAGGACGACCCGCGCAACGCCGCCTATGCGGCTGCCAACCCGACCAACTCGGACGGATCGGTACGTCAGGGGCCGCAGCAGCGCGTCCTGAAATATGACGACATCCTCCCGAACGTCGGCCTGCTTTTCAAGCCGAGCAACCAGATGTCGGTCTTCGCCAACTATTCGAAGGGGCTGCAGGTTCCGGGCACCGACGCGCTGTATAATGCCTTCTATTTCGATGCCGACACGCCGTCGGCACGGCCGAAGGCGGAAACCTCGGACAACTTCGACCTCGGCGTCCGCTATCGCAGCGGCAAGATCCAGGCGCAGCTGTCGGGCTGGTTCACCAAGTATAACGACCGCCTCGCCTCGGCCTATGACCCGGTTACCGAGCGCAACGTCTATCGCAACCTCGGCCGCGTCGACAAATATGGCGTCGACGGCAGCATCGCCTTCCAGCCGGTTCCCGAACTCGCCCTCTACGCCTTCGGCTCGTGGATGAAGTCGGAAATCAAGGACGATGTCCAGTCGGGTACGTGCGACGCCGATGACATTGCCGACGACGTCCCGGGCTGCTCGGCGGTGGGCGATCCCATCTTCACGCCGACCAAGGGCAAGCGCGAAGCCGGTGCCCCCGAATATACCTTCGGCGCATCGGCGCGCGGGACGCTGGGTCCGGTCGAGCTGGGCGTCACCGCAAAGCGCACCGGTGGTCGCTTTATCTACGACACCAACGTTCCGGTGGTGGCCAGCGGCGTCGAAGTCTATCCGGCGAAGACCAATGCTTATTGGCTGGTCAACCTCGATGCTCGCCTGAGCCTCGAATTCCTCGGCCTGAACGACAAGACCTTCTTCCAGCTGAACGTCTACAACCTGTTCGACGAACTCTATGTCGGCAGCTACACGAGCTCGCTGGCTCAGGGCACCTCGTCGCCGCCGTTCGCCCAGATCGGCGCGCCGCGCACGGTCAGCGGCACGCTTTCGGTCGCTTTCTAAGCGATCCCAAAGAACGGGAAATCGGGCGCGGGAGGTAACTCCCGCGCCCCTTTCTTTTGGGCAGACGGCGGTCGTTGAGAGGCCGCTTTCGACCGGCTGCGACCCTTGATCCTCCCTGTGGCGAAGCCATGGGGAGGTGGCAGCGCGAAGCGCTGACGGACGGGCTAATGGCGCGACGTCGCGGCGCCTCCACCATCCGCTTCGCGGACGATCCCCCTCCCCATCGCTTCGCGACAGGGAGGATCGGTAATGGCAGCTCACCCACCCCAAAACTGCCTTCAAGTCGCAACCCCGCCGCGCGACGATGCGGCGCCTCAGTCCGCCACGATCCTCCGCGCGGTGTCCTGGACGAGCGCGATCATGTTTGGGACACCCTGCGTGCGGTTCGACGACAGCTGGCGCGTCAGGTCGAAGGGCGCGAGCGCGGCGGCGACGTCCATCGCCGCGACCTCGCTCGCCGCTTTGTCCTGTACCGCGGCGAGGACGAGCGCGACGATCCCCTTGGTGATCGCGGCATTGCTGTCCGCGAGGAAATGGAGCCGGCCGTCATCGCGCGGCACCGGATAGACCCACACGCTCGCGCTGCAGCCGCGCACCAGCGTCGCGTCGGTCTTGAGCGCGTCGGGCATCGGTTCCAGCTCGCGGCCGAGTTCGATCAGTAGGCGATAGCGATCGTCGCCGTCGAGAAAATCATATTCTTCGAAGATGTCGGAGAGGCTGCGCATGGCGGCGGCAGTGGCAGATTTGGGGAGGAGTTGGAAGGTCTGTTTCGTCTCTCCTATGGAGAGGCAACGAGACTGGCAGCTTGCTGCCTAGTCGCAGTGGTGAGGGGTCCGGAGCTTGCCGACAGGGCAGAGCCCCTCATCCAACTCCGCCTAACCGCTTCGCGGTAAGCCTCCATATCCTTCTCCCTCAGGGAGAAGGATTATAAGTCGACCCCCGCCGCGATCGCCTCCAGTTTGCGCAGCCGTTCCTTGAGGTCGGCGATCTCGATCCGCGACCCGGCGTTCGGGACGCTGTGGTCCTGCGGTGCCGCGACATGCCCCGCGGCGAGTTCCTCGCGCTTGAGCTGGATCCAGTCGCGCCAGCCGCGCAGCGCGACGAGGCTGACGATGCTCAGCGCGCTGAGCGCGACCGCTGCGGCGGTGAAGTCGGGCGTGATGAAAGCCATGAGCGTTGCTCCTTTGCCGGCATTCAGATTTTGCTGCTGTCGCGCAGCTTCTCGATTTCCTGATCGAGCGTGACCGCGCGGTTGTTGTCGGTGGCGATGCGTTCGAGCACCTGGATCCGGTCCTTGAGCGCGCGGATCTCGGCCTGCAGCGCCTTGGTCTCGGCGTCGTTTCCGACGACATAATCATGGCCGTGGCGGTCGCGGCGGATGCCGTGCTTGGCGCGGATGATGCTGCCGACCGTCACGATGAGGACGATGCCGATGACCATTTCAAACGGGCCCATGGGGAGGTTCCTTTCCTGTCTCTCTTTTTCTTGTCAGTTGAGCGGGGCGTCGCGCAGCTTTTCGATCTCGTCGGCGACATCAATTCCCTTGTCGGTAACGATGCGCTCGAGAACGCGGACGCGCGCCTCCAGCCGTTCGGTGTGCGCCGCATATTGGGCGGCCTTTTCGGCGGTTTCGTTGGTGATCGCCTTGAACTGCCGTTCCTTGAACTTCAGGTGGCGCTCATAGGCGGCGTAGCCGATGCCGAGGGTGACGGGCAGTCCGACGACGATCAGGAGGATGACGATGGCTTCCATGGTTACTCTCCTCAGTTCGCCGGGCGCCGCAGCGCCTCGATCTCGTGGCTCAGCCGGTGCCCCTCGTCGGTGACGATGCGTTCGATCACCGCGAGGCGATCCTTCACCGAACCGAGTTCGGCGCGCAGCTGGGCATTTTCCTGACTGATCAGCTTGACGCGCTCCATCGCCTCGTCGCTGGTCTTGGGATAGACCGCCTTGCCCCAGCTGTTCTCGAGCGGATAGCCGTTCTTGACGCGCAGCCAGGTGGTGAAGACCCATCCCGCGACCCCGGCCAGGCCAACGATCGCGGCAACAGGGGCAACGGCGTTCAGCACATCCAAATTCATTGTCTTATCCTCTCAGCGCAGACGGTCGATCTGGTCGGCGAGCTGCGCCGCCTTTCCGCCCTCTTCGGTCGCGATGCGTTCGAGCACCGAGATCCGCTCCTCCAGCCGGCTGACCTGCCCCGCCAGCTTGGCGTTGTCGTCGGTCAGCAGGGCGATTTTTCGATCAGCGTCGGGGTCGGTTCGATGAACCGTGCCGCCCCATTCATTCTCGACGGGATAGCCGTGCTTGGCGCGGATCCAGGTGGTGAACATCCAGCCGCCGATCGACAGAGCGATGATGGCGAGGACGAAAGCGGTACCACCGAAATTCATATGTCGTCTCCCTGTTGCTCCAGCCCGCTCAGCGCAGCGCGTCGATCTCGTCGGCGAGGCGGCGGTTATGGCTGGTGTAATATTGCTCGATGTCGGCAAGCCGGCGGTCGATGTCGCGGAAGCGCGACTTGATGTCGCGGGTCGACGCGGCCGGGTTGCTGCGCACGCCCTGCCAGAATTTCGCTTCCTCGCTCGATCCATAGAGCGCGAATGGCTTGGGCGTGCCCATCCAGGCGACCATCCAATATGCGATCAGCGTCCAGGGGAAGCCGCCCATCAGGGTGAGCAGCACCGCGCCGACGCGGACCCAGAGCACGTCGATCCCGCTATAGTCCGCGATCCCCGCGCACACGCCGCTCCATTTGGCGTTCTGCTTGTCGAGATAGAATTTGGTGCGGCTGGCAGACATCTCAGTTCCTCCGGTTCGTCATGTTTTCGAGCTGCGCCAGTTCTTCATCGCTGCGTACCGCGGGGCGGAAGTCGGGATGGTCGGCGCTGATGATACGTTCGACAGTATGTAGACGATTCTCGAGCCGCCGAGCCGTATCGTAAAGTTCGTCGAGCAGCTGTTCATCTTCTCCGGTCAGCGTCTTGGCCTGCTTCCACTTGGTGATGTAGTGGAGGATCAGCCAGGGCAGACCGAGGAAGAGCGTTCCGATGACGATCGGGACGATGATGACTTCTTCCATCGGTCCGGCTCCTTATTTCTTGCCCTGCGCGGCCTTCAGCTCGGCGAGTTCGTCGGCGACCTTGTCGGCGGCCTGCAGCTCGGCGATTTCCTCGTCGAGCGACTTCTTGTAGCCGAGGCCCAGCGCATCGGCACGGCCTTCGGCTTCGTCGACGCGGCGTTCGAGGATTTCGAAGCGCGAGAAGGCGTCTTCGACACGGTCGCCGTTGGTCATCTCGCGCAGCTTGTAGCGATTCTCGGCGCTTTCGAGGCGGTTGACCACGCTCGACTGGCGCGCGCGGGCTTCCGAAAGCTTCTTCTGCAGCTTGGCGATGTCGGCTTCATAGCCGGTCAGCGCGTCGTCGAGGACGGCGATCTCGGCCTTGAGACGCTCGGCCATGTCGCCCGCCTTCTGCTTTTCGACGAGCGCGGCGGTGGCGAGGTCCTCGCGGTCCTTCGACAGCGCGAGTTCGGCCTTTTCCTTCCAGCCGTCCTGCAGGCTTTCGAGCTTGGCGATATGGCGGCGCATCTCCTTCTGGTCCGCAATCGTGCGGGCGGCGGAGGCGCGGACTTCGACGAGCGTTTCGTTCATCTCGAAGATGATCTGGCGGATCATCTTTTCGGGGTCCTCGGCCCGGTCGAGCAGGTCGGTGACGTTGGCGGCGATGATGTCGCGGGTTCGTGAGAAAATACCCATTTGAAACTCCTGTCGAAAACTTGAGACCATTGTCTGTTCTTAAAAAAGGCTGGTGCCGGGGCGGGGCAAGGGGGGAGAGTGCTCCGGCACCAGTGCCGGTCAGGCCATCGGACTGACCGCCGGGGTCGAAGCAGCACCGACCAGACCGACGACCGGGAGGCCGGCGGCGTTGGCGGCTGTGGCAGGATAGTCGATCACGCCGACGAGGACGGCCAGCGCACCCACCGCGCTGAACGCGAAAGTAGCGGCCTGGGCAATCTTCGTTTTCATCGTTTCGACCTTCCTGTTTGCTGCACCGGCGCGCTGTGCGCCGGTTCGCTGAAATCTTTGCAGGAGGCGTGCCAATTATAGAAAACGGCAGGAAAGCCGGAAAATTCGCGTATAATTCTGCACCGCAACCGATTTGACTTGCCAATCTGCGGGAAAATTTGCCAATGATTGGGAATGGAGCGTGAAACGCAATTCATCGGCCAGTCGGCGGCGTTTCAGGACGCGGTCGAGCGCGCGAGCCTCGCGGCGTCGCTCGACCGCCCGGTGCTCGTGATAGGCGAGCGCGGCACGGGCAAGGAACTGATCGCCGAGCGCCTCCACCGCCTGTCGACGCGGTGGGATCGGCCCTATGTCATCATGAACTGCGCCGCGATGCCCGAAACGCTGATCGAAAGCGAACTGTTCGGGCACGAGGCGGGCGCCTTCACCGGCGCGACGCGCAGCCGCGCCGGCCGTTTCGAGGAGGCCGACGGCGGCACGCTCTTTCTCGACGAGCTTGCGACGATGTCGATGGGCGCACAGGAACGCCTGCTGCGCGCGGTCGAATATGGCGAGGTGACGCGCGTCGGCGCGTCGCGCCCGATCCGCGTCGATGTGCGCATCGTCGCCGCGACGAACGAGCATCTGCCCGCACTGGTCGACGACAATCGTTTCCGGGCCGACCTGCTCGACCGGCTGTCGTTCGAGGTCATCACCCTGCCCCCGCTGCGCGCGCGCGAAGGCGATATCGAGGTGCTCGCCACCTATTTCGGCCAGCGCATGGCGGCAGTGATCGGCTGGGACGAATGGCCGGGCTTCGGCCCGCGCGCGCTCGCGGCGATGGAGGGACACGACTGGCCGGGCAATGTCCGCGAGCTTCGCAACGTCATCGAGCGCGCCATATATCGTTGGGCCGACCCGACGAAACCGGTCGATGCGCTGAGCTTCGATCCGTTCGCGAGCCCGTGGCAGCCCGCGGTGCGCAAGGCGGCGGCGAAAGCCGAAGCGCCTGCCGCGACGACGGCCGATCCGGCGCCGGCGGCCACCGCGCCCGCAGGTCCGGTCAGCGACCTGCGCGCCGCGGTCGACGCCTACGAACGGACGATCCTCGCCGACACGATGGCGCGCTGCCGCTTCAACCAGAAGGTCGCGGCCGAGGCGCTGGGGCTGAGTTACGACCAGATCCGCCACGCGCTGAAGAAGCATGGGTTGAATCAGTAGCATCAAATTGATCCTCCCTGTGGCGAAGCCATGGGGAGGGGGACCGTTCGCGCAGCGAATGGTGGATGGGCTGCGACGGTGCGCAAAGGGCCCCTCCGTCAGTGCTTCGCCCTGCCACCTCCCCATGGCTTCGCCACGGGGAGGATTTGGAGCATTACCCCCTCGGCAAGCCTGCACTCAACGCCTCGATCACCGCATCCTGCGTCGAGACCAGATCGGCGAGCCGGTCGCGCAGCGCATAGATATCGGGCAGGCCGTCGACCTGCTCGTCGACGCTGCGATCGAGATACAGCCGGTCGATGTCGGCGAGCGCTGCGGTGAGCGGCGCGCGCGCGGCGATCAGGCGCGAGATCGCCTGCTGCGCGACGACCCAGCGTTCGCCGGCAACCGGCGCGCCCGCCGCGGCCGCCACGAGCGAGGCGGCGGCGGCGCGCTCGGCGGCGAACGCCTGCTGCCCGGCGGCGGCATCGGCCTCCCAGCGATCGAGCCGCCCGGCGAGGTCGGCGGGCAGCGGCCCGGGCGGTGCCACGACGACCGCGGGCGGCGCGACGTCGAATCGCCCCTCGACCGCGCGCTTCGCCAGCGAGGGGCCGTCACCGGACTGCGTCGCGGCGCAAGCGGGCAGCGACAGGAACAACGGGGTGAAAAGAAGGACGCGCTTCATCGCCGCCCCTGATATGGTCGCGCCGGTGGCGCAGCAAGTGCCGAATCGGGCGCGCGCGCAATAATCGGCACCATCGCCGCGCTTTCGGATAAAAAGCGCGGAAATATGCGGTTGACAGCACGGGCCTGGCTCGCTAGTGGCGCTGACTTTCCCGCATGCCGGAAAAATCGCCCGCTTCGGCGGGGGACTGGCAGCGCGGGTGTTCTAGTTTCTGATTGGATGGAAGACCATGTTCGCAATCGTGCGCACGGGCGGAAAGCAGTATCGCGTTGCCGCCGGAGACAAGATCGCCGTCGAGAAGATCGAGGGTGAAGCCGGTGACACCGTGTCGCTGGGCGACATCCTGCTGGCCGGCGACGGCGGCGAGGTGAAGGATGCGAAGGGTCTCGTCGTTTCGGCCGAGATCATCGCCCAGACGCGCGGCGAAAAGGTCATCGTCTTCAAGAAGCGCCGCCGGCACAATTATCGCCGCCGCAACGGTCACCGCCAGTCGCTGACGCTGCTGCGCATCCTCGCCGTCGGCGATGCCAAGAAGGCCGCGCCGAAGAAGGAAGCCGCTCCGAAGGCCGAAGCCGCTCCCGCCGCCGAAGCCAAGGCTGCTCCCGCGAAGGAAGCCGCGCCGAAGAAGGCCGCTGCTCCCAAGAAGGAAGCCGCACCCAAGGCCGAAGCTGAAAAGAAGCCCGCTGCCAAGAAGGCGGCCCCCAAGAAGGACGCCTGAGCGCGATTTCGCGGCTCGGCCTCCCCGAACGAATTAAGGAGCATCAGTCATGGCACATAAGAAAGCAGGCGGTTCTTCGCGCAACGGTCGCGACTCAGCCGGCCGCCGCCTTGGCGTGAAGAAGTTCGGCGGTCAGGAAGTGATCGGCGGCAACATTATCGTGCGCCAGCGCGGTACCAAGGTGTACCCGGGCGCCAATGTCGGCATGGGCAAGGACCACACGCTGTTCGCGACCGCGGACGGCCGCGTCCGATTCCACGACGGCAAGCTCGGCCGCAAATATGTATCGGTCGACATGATGGCCGAAGCCGCCGAATAAAGGACGTTTCCTGCGGGTCGTCCACCAAGGGATGACCCGGAGCTGTCCTTTCCGCCACCAGCGGGAACAAGGTTCGAAAAGAGGGAGACGGGTCACCCCGGACTCCCTTTTTTCTTGCCCGAAATCCGTCGCTTGAGACGAACGGGCGCGAAAACGGGGCCATCCATCTCCCTCCATATCGAATGTCGTCAAAGCGTCACCATCTGGCGCCAAGGCGACAGGCATTGGGAGTTTGAGAATATGTTCGCGCGTACCGAAAGACTGTTGCTGCGGCCCGGCTGGCAGGAAGATGCCCCCGCGCTCGCCCGTGCGATCGGCGAAGAAGCGGTGGTCCGCAATCTCGCGACCGCCCCCTGGCCCTATGGCGAGGCGCAGGCGCAGGAGTTTCTGGCGAAGCCGATCGACCCCGACCAGCCACGTTTCCTGATCTTCGCGCGCACCGGCGGCGCGCCGCGCCTCGTCGGCGGCTGCGGCATTTCGCCGAGCCCGGAAGGCGAACTCGAAATGGGTTACTGGATCGCGCGGCCCTATTGGGGTCTCGGTTTCGCGACCGAGGCGGGGCGCCAGCTGCTTCACATCGCGCGCGCGATGAACCTGCCCAGGCTGTCGGCGGGCCATTTCCTCGACAATCCGGCGTCGGGCGCGGTGCTGCGCAAGCTCGGCTTTCGTCCGACCGGCAAGGTCGCGCAGCGTTACAGCCTCGCGCGCGGCGGCGACGCGCCCTGCGCGCTGTTCGAGGAAGGCGATGCCGACGCCGATGGCACCGTCACCCCGATGCGAAGCCGCATCGGGGTGGACGAGGATTTCCGCGAGGATATCAGGCTGATGGCGGCGTGAACATACACGCCCTCCCCTTCAGGGGAGGGCAGCGAGACTTGCCAGCTTGCTGGCTTAGTCGCAGCGGGTGGGGTCCATCGGCCTTGCGCAAGGCCGATGGACCCCACCCCAACCCCTCCCCTGAAGGGGAGGGGCTTGATGATCACCCCCGCATCTTGTTCACCATGCCCATGATGTCGTCGAGCGGATTGCCGTTGCCGTCCATGTCGAGCATCTTGCCGATGCCGCCCAAACCGCCGGCGGAAGCCGCCGCGCCGCCGCCCATCGCGCCGCCGAGGACATTGCCGAGCATGCCGCCGAGGCCGCCGCTGGCCGCGCCCCCGCCGCTCGCGCCGCCCTGCTTCGCCATATAGCCCGCAACCATCATCGCGAGCATCGGCAGCATCTGCTTGAGCAGCCTCGAATCGATCCCGGTCTGTGCGGCCGCCTGCCCCGCTACCGTCCGGCTGACATCCTTCGACCCGAAAATCTGGCCGAGCACCTCATTCCCCTGGCTTACCGGGGTCGGCTGCGGCGCGAGCACCGAATCGAGCAGGCCGCCGCCGCCGAGCTGACCGAGCAGCCCGCCGAGTCCCTCGAGGCCCTGGGCTCCCCCGCCGCCCGATTGTGCCTGTTTCTTGAACCCGCCGAGGATCGCGGGGAGCAGGGCCTCGGCGCCCTGTTTCGCCATCGCGGGCGGAATTCCGAGTTCTTTCGCCATCGATTCGATGCCGCCGGCCTGAGCCAAAATATCGGTCAGATTCATGGATCATACTCCCGCTGCGGCACGGATCGGACCGCGCCGATACGTATCAGTATAGCAGCCGGGGGGATCGGGAGGAGTCGTCATTTGGCTGTCATTCTCAATTGCATAGTCCTAGCCTGCACCAGTGCGACTCGCCTTTCCGGGGAGCGCCGTGGTTTCTAGTGGGAGCTACACAATGAGCATTTTCGGCAAGATCAAGGACGCCATTTTCGGCAAGAAGGCCGTCGCCGCGGAACCTGCCGCCCCGGCTGCGCCCAGCCCCGTCGGCACCGCGCTCGACGCCGCGACGCAGGCAATGGCGTCGGCCGCCGCCGCGCCGGTCGACGTCGACGCGATCCTCACCGCCGAGGCGGCGAAGGCCGGGCAGGATCTCAACTGGCGCACGTCGATCGTCGACCTGATGAAGCTGCTCGGCATCGATTCGAGCCTCGCCAACCGCAAGGAACTGGCGCAGGAGCTCGGCTATACCGGCGCGCTCGACGGCAGCGCCGAAATGAACATCTGGCTGCACAAGGCGGTGATGCGCGAGCTCGCGGCGAACGGCGGCAAGGTGCCCGCCGATCTTACCGACTGACTTTTTTAATCCTCCCTGTGGCGAAGCCATGGGGAGGTGGCAGCGGCGCAGCCGCTGACGGAGGGGCCATAGCGCACCGTCGCCGCCCCTCCACCATCCTTAGGATGGTCCCCCTCCCCACCGCTTCGCGGCAGGGAGGATCGGCAATGTCATTGACCGCGCTGCGCCCCACTCCCTAGACAGGTTTCACAAGAAACAAAGTCGCAGGGAGCCCGTAGTGCAACATCCGCTTTCCATCCCCGTCAGCCGCCGACGCACGCTCGCCACGCTTGGCGCGGGCACCGCCGGCCTCGCGATCGCGGGCCCCGCCGCGGCGCTTCAGGACCCGCCCAAGAGCGGCGCGCAGCAATTGCTCGACTCGGTTGCCGACAATCTGCTCGCGCAGTCGCCCGAGGGTGCGACCTCGCTCGGCATCGACACCGGCGCGCGCGCGGCGATGCGCGGGCAGCTGAGCGATCGCTCGGCGGCGGGGGTGAAGGCGCTTGCCGACACGCTGAAAGCCGACGTCGCGCGCGTCCGCGCCTTCGACAAAGCGGGGCTCGACCATGCGACGCGCACCAGCCTCGCGGTCGTCGAAAGCGCCTATGACGTCGCGCTCGCGGGCTTCGCGCTGCCCTATGGCGATGTCGCGGTCGGCGGCTGGCGCAACACGCCTTACGTGGTGATCCAGAATGTCGGCGCCTATCTCGATGTGCCGAAATTCCTCGACAGCGACCATCCGGTGAAGAGCTCGGCCGACGCCGAGGCCTATCTCGCGCGCCTCAACGCCTTTTCCGGCGTGCTTGATGGTGAAACCGACCGGCTGAAGGCAGCGGGCGGCCAGGGACTGATCGCCCCCGCCTTCCTGATCGACAAGGCGGTCAAGCAGATGGAAGCGACGATCGCCGACGCGAAGGCGGGCGGGTTGATGGTCGAAAGCCTCGTCCGCCGCACCGGCGAAGCGAAGATCGCGGGCGACTGGTCGGCGCGTTCGGCGAAGATCGTGCAGGGCCCCGTCGCCGCGGCGCTCGAACGCCAGCTCGCCGAGCTGAAGGCGCAGCAGCCCAAGGCGACGATGGATGCGGGTATGTGGGCGCGCCCCGGCGGCGACGAATGGTATGCCTGGGGGCTCCGAGCCTCGACGACGACGCGCATGACCCCCGACGAGATTCACGCGATGGGCCGCGAGGAACTCGCCGAACTCCATGGCCGGATGGACCCGATCCTCAGGAAGCTTGGGCTTACGCAGGGCTCGGTCGGCGACCGGATGAACGCGCTCGCCAAGGATCCCAAATATAAATTCCCCGACAATGATCGGGGCCGCGCCGAGATCACTGCCTATATCCAGACCTGGCTCGGCAAGATCCGCGCCGAACTGCCGCGCGCCTTCCGCACTTTGGTGAAGGGCAATGTCGAGGTGAAGCGGCTGCCGCTCGCCGAGGAGCCCGGCGCGCCCGCGGCCTATGGCGGCGCGGGGTCGATCGACGGCAGCATTCCCGGACGCTTCTGGATCAACCTGCGCACGACCGAACTGCACAGCAAATATTCGCTCCCCGATTTGACGATGCACGAAGCGATCCCGGGCCATGCCTGGCAGGGCGAATATGCGCATGCGATGCCGCTGATCCGCACGATGCTGGCGTTCAACGCCTATTCGGAAGGCTGGGCGCTCTATGCCGAGCAGCTTGCCGACGAACTCGGCCTTTACGACGATTTCGAGGTCGGGCGCCTCGGCTATCTCCAGTCGCTCGCCTTCCGCGCCTGCCGCCTCGTCGTCGACACCGGCCTCCACGCCAAACGCTGGACGCGCGAGCAGGGGGTGGAGTTTTTCGTGCGTGAAAATGGCTCGAACCCGCTCGAGGTCGCGAGCGAGGTCGACCGCTATTGCAGCTGGGCCGGGCAGGCCTGCGGCTACAAGGTCGGGCACAGCGAAATCGTGCGCCAGCGCGGGCTGGCGCAAAAGGCGCTGGGCGCAAAATATGACCTGCGCGATTTCAACGATGTCGTGGTCAAGGGCGGCAACGTCCCGCTCGACGTGCTCGCGAAGAATGTCGAGGAATATGTGCGGGAGGCGAAGGCATGAGGCCGCACGTCATGATGAAGGGCCTGTTCGGCGCCGCATTGCTCGCCGCGATCCCCGCCCACGCGCATGAAACGGCGGAAGCGCCCGGCGGCGGGCGCGTCACCATCGCGACGAGCGACGTCGATCGCTTTTACGCGCTCTATGACGACCCCGCGCTCGCGGCGCAGCCCGAGGTGGTGGCGGCGCGCTATCTCGCCACCCCTTCGCCGGGTCTCGCCGAATTCATGGTGATGCGCCGGATCACGCCCGAAAAGCTCGCCGCCGCGCTGGGCAAGAAGCCGCAGGTCTTTGCCGACGCGCGCGGCTGCGCGGCAAATCTTCCCGCGGTGCGCACGCGCCTTGTCGCCGCGACCGATCGCCTCGCGCAAATCTATCCCGCCGCGAAATTTCCGCCGATCACCATCGCGATCGGCCGCGCGACGACCGCGGGGACCGCCAATGCGAAGGGGCTTTACATCGGCCTCGAAGCCCTGTGCGCCGCCAAATTCGTCGAAGCCGACGACGAGGACCGCTTCGTCCATGTCATCGCGCATGAATATGTCCATGTGCAGCAGCCGCTGGCGCAGGTCGAGGACCGCGAAGAATCGGTGCTGCGCGCGGCGCTCGTCGAGGGCGCGGCCGAATTCGTCGCCGAGCGGATGACCGGATCGGTCGCCTATCCGCTGCTGCACCAATGGGCGAAGGGGCGCGAGAAGGAGCTCGAGACGATCTTCCTCGCCGAAAAGGACCAGAAGGCGATCGGTTCGCGCTGGCTCTACAATCAGAAGGGCGCCGATGGCTGGCCGGGCGACCTTGGCTATTGGGTCGGTTATCGCGTCGCCAAAGCCTATTACGACCGCACGCCCGACAAGGCGGCGGCGATCAAGGCGATCGTCGAAATGAAGGATCCGGCCGCCTTTCTTGCGGAAAGCGGCTGGTCGCCGGGCATCGGGCTTTAGGGCTTCCTCGACCGAATAAACTGTGCTCCCGCGAAGGCGGGAGCCTATCTCCGGCCGGCGCTATTTTGAACCGGCGGGAGATGGGTCCCCGCCTTCGCGGGGACACGGGAATTTCTCAAATGCGCTTCATTCAAAGCCGAACAGCATCTAGCCGGGCAGCGGCGCCAGGTCGGGTTCGACGAAACCGCGCCGCGCGGGAACCGAAAAGAGCAGTTCGCGGCTGTAGAAGCGCAGCGGCCAGTCGCGGTGGCCGACGTCGGACAGCAGCAGCGCGTTGACGCGCGCCGCAAGCCCCGTCTCGGCCGTTTCCCGCAGGAACAGCCGCACGCCGACGACATAGGCGCGCGTGATGCTGTCGTGATAGCCATTATGGTCGTCGTTCACGCCACCGACGCTCTCGTTGAAGCGGCGGATCAGGCCTGCGATCTCGGCATCGATATCGATGTCGGGGCGCTCGGTCAGGAGCCAGAGGCACGCGCCGAGATGCGCCTCGTGCGTCCACGCCTCGCGCGGCAACGCGCACGCCAGCAAGCCTTTACCAAGCGCGCGGATGTCTTCGTCGCGCGCGAACAGACGTGGTATATATTCGGTAGTCATTTGTCCGGTCCTTCCGGGTGAATGAACACCCGGAAGCGATCCGGGTCAATTATGCGGCGACGGCCGCCCGCGGTGCCGCCTGGCGGACGCCTTCGTCGACATGCTCCGCAAATTGCGCGAAATTTTCGATGAATTGGCCGACAAGCGTCTGCGCGGTGCGGTCATAGGCGGCCTTGTCGGCCCAGGCTTCGCGCGGGTCGAGCAGCGCTGAATCGACGCCCGGAACCGCGACGGGGACCATGAAGCCGAAATTGGGGTCCTTGCGGAATTCGGCGTCATTGAGGCTGCCGTCGAGCGCGGCGTTGAGCAGCGCGCGGGTCGCCTTGATCGGCATGCGCTTGATGCCGTCCATCGTCGCCATGCCGCCGGTCCAGCCGGTGTTGACGAGCCAGCACTGGACGCCGCCCCTGGCGATGCGGTCCTTGAGCAGATTGCCATAAACCGACGGATGGCGCGGCATGAAGGGCGCGCCGAAGCAGGTCGAGAAGGTCGCCTCAGGCTCGGTCACGCCGATCTCGGTCCCCGCGACGCGCGCGGTGTAACCCGACAGGAAGTGATACATCGCCTGATCGGGGGTCAGCTTCGCGATCGGGGGCAGCACGCCGTACGCATCGGCGGTGAGCATGATCACCGTCTTGGGCACCGGGCCCATATTCTGTTCCGACGTGTTCGGAATGAAGTCGATCGGGTAGGAGCCGCGGCTGTTCTCGGCGAGGCTCGCGTCGTCGAAATCGAGTTCGCGCGTCGCGGGGTCCATCACGACATTTTCGAGGATCGTGCCGAAGCGCTTGGTCGTCGCGAAAATCTCGGGCTCGGCCTCGGGCGAGAGGCGGATCATCTTGGCATAGCAGCCGCCCTCGAAATTGAAGACCGCGGTATCCGACCAGCCATGCTCGTCGTCGCCGATCAGCGTGCGCGAGGCGTCGGCCGACAGCGTCGTCTTGCCGGTGCCCGAAAGGCCGAAGAAGACGGCGGTGTCGCCGTTCGCGCCAATGTTGGCCGAACAGTGCATCGGCATCACGCCCTTTACCGGGAGCAGATAGTTCAAGATGCCGAACACCGACTTCTTCATCTCGCCGGCATATTGCGTGCCGCCGATCAGGATCAGCTTCTCGGTGAAATTGACCGCGATCACCGTTTCGCTCCGCGTGCCGTGCTTCGCCGGGTCGGCGCGGAAGCTCGGCAGGTCGATGATCGTATATTCGGCCGCGAAATCCACGAGCTCGGCCGCGGTGGGGCGACAGAGCAAGGTGCGGATGAACTGGCTGTGCCAGGCGAATTCGGTGACGACCTGCACCGCGACGCGGTGCTCGGGCTGCGAGCCGCCGAACAGTTGCTGGCGATAGAGGCGTGGACGTTCGGCGAGGTGCGCGAGGAAATCGGCCTTGAGCGACGCGAAATGATTGGGGGTCATGGGGACGTTCGTCTTGCCCCACCAGATGGTGTCGGCGGTCTCGGCGTCCTGAACGATGAACTTGTCCTTGGCGCTGCGCCCCGTGTGCTTGCCCGTCTCGACGACAAGCGGGCCGTCCTTGGCGAGCCGGCCTTCGCCGTGGCGCACCGCGTCCTCGATCAGCGCCGACGTGCCCCAGTTTTCGGCCACCTCCGCCTTCGTCTCGATGCTGTCGCGGCCGAACACAATCTTGGTCATTTGCTTCGCCTTTCCTTGCCGGACAGCGTCCTTGCATACCTATGCAATGCTTAGCGCGCTAATGGGCTGGCCCGCATATACATGGGTGCCGACGTGTCCGCCGATTCCGAAATCCCGGCCGCGTTAGCGACGGCGGGGGCCGAGGTCAAAAGATTAACGTGGCGCAGTGCAGCATGTGCGACGAGCGCATGACCAAGGGAACCGGTGCCACGCGCGCGGTTGTCGCTGAACGCCGGATAGGCTAATCGCTCCCTTGGAGCCCGCCCAATGGAAAGAGCATGACGGCAACCATCGCGCTGGTCGACGACGACCGCAATATCCTGCAATCGCTGTCGATCGCGCTGCAAGCCGAGGGATTCGTCACGCGCGTCTATTCGGACGGCGAGGCGGCGCTGAAGCCGTTGATCGACAATCCGCCCGACCTGGCCGTTTTCGACATCAAGATGCCGCGGATGGACGGGCTCGAACTGCTGCGGCGGCTGCGCGAGAAGAGCCAGCTTCCCGTCATCTTCCTGACCAGCAAGGACGACGAGATCGACGAGGCGCTGGGCCTCGCGATGGGCGCCGACGACTATATCGCCAAACCCTTTTCGCAGCGGCTGGTGATCGCGCGCATCCGCGCCATTCTGCGCCGCGTCGAGCTCAACCGGAGCGCGCCGAGCGAGGACGACGAGCCCGTCGCCGAGCCGATCACGCGCGGGCGGCTGAGCATGGACCCGGCGCGGCACAAGGTCGCCTGGGACGGCAAGGATGTGACGCTGACCGTCACCGAATTCCTGATCCTCGAAACGCTCGCGAGCCGCCCCGGCGTCGTGCGCAGCCGCAATCAGCTGATGGACGCCGCCTATCAGGACGACGTCTATATCGACGACCGCACGATCGACAGCCACATCAAGCGCCTGCGCCGCAAGTTCCGCGAGGTCGATCCCGAATTCGACGCGATCGCGACCCTCTATGGCGCGGGCTACCGCTTCGCCGATGAAAGCTGACGCCCCGAAACCCGACCGGCTGAAGGCCGACGCGAGCATCGCCGAACAGGAGGAATCGCCGCTCGTCTGGTCGGCGCGCTGGTCGCTGACCACCCGCATCCTCGCGGTCAATATCCTCGCCGTCGCGCTGCTCGCGGGCGGCTTCTATTATCTCGACACCTATCGCAGCCGTCTGGTCGACACGCGCATCGAGGTGATGAAAGACCAGCTCGCGATGCTCGACAGCGCGCTCGAAGCCGCGCGGCCCGACCAGCGCGCCAGCCTGATCAGCGAATTCACCAGGGCTACCGAATCGCGGCTGCGCTTCTATGGTGCCGACGGCAGGCGCCTCTCCGACAGCTTCGCGAACGGGCCGCCGACCTACACGCTGCGCGATCCCGAGCTGCAACCGTGGAAACGCGATGCCGCGCGCGCGATGGACCGCGGCATCGACTGGATCGTGGGCGCACCAAGCTATCCCGATTTCGAGGAACCGCGCGTCGACCGCGCGCAGTCGTGGCCCGAAGTCGTCGAGGCGCAGCGAAGCGGCCTCGCGGCGAGCCGCTTCCGTTATGCGCCCGAGCGCACGCCGCTGCTCAGCGCCGCGCGCGTCGTCGATCTCGAAGCGCCGCAAACGGTGCTGATGACGCTCAACGCGCGCGACATCACGCGCACGGTGCGCGCCGAACGCTTCCGGCTCGCGGTGGTCATCCTCGTCGTGCTGATGGCGTCGGTGCTGCTCTCGCTCTTCCTCGCGCGCACGATCGTCCGCCCATTGCGCCGCCTCGCGCGCGCTGCCGTCCGCGTCCGGCTAGGCCGCGCGCGCGAAGTCGTGGTGCCGCGCCTGCCGAGCCGCCGCGACGAGATCGGCACGCTGGCGCGCGCGCTGTCGGACATGACGCAAGCCCTTCGCGAGCGCATCGACGCGGGCGAGCATTTCGCCGCCGACGTGACGCACGAGCTCAAGAACCCGATCGCCTCGGTCCGCTCGGCGATCGAGGGGCTCGGCCGCGTCAAGAGCGACGAGCAGCGCGCGCAATTGCTCCGCATCGCCGACGAAGACGTCCGCCGGCTCGACCGGCTGGTGAGCGACATCAGCGAGGCGAGCCGCGTCGATGCGCAACTGTCGCGCACCCTGTTCGAACCCGTCGACGTCGGCATCATGATCGAATCGATGCTCGCCGCGCGCGCCGCGCGCGTCGAGGCGGGCGCGCCGCACCCGCGCGTCGCCTTCGCCCGCCCGCGCAAGGGGACGACCGTGGTGATGGGCGACGGCCACCGGCTCGAGCGCGCGATCGACAATGTCATCGACAATGCGATCAGCTTCTCGCCCGCGAACGGTCTCGTCTGCGTGTCGGCGACCCGCCTCGGCGACGAGGTGCATGTGAAGGTCGACGACGACGGCCCGGGAATCGAACCGGCGCAGCGCGACGCGATTTTCCGCCGCTTTCACAGCGAGCGCCCCGCGAGCGAAGCGTTCGGGCGCCACAGCGGCCTCGGCCTCGCGATCGCGCGGACGATCGTCGAAGGCCACAGCGGGACGATCAGCGCCCGGGATCGCGACGACGGCAATCCGGGCGCGAGCCTGCTGATCACGCTGCCGGCGCGCGAGGGCGGACAGGAGGCGGGCTGAACAATCCTCCCTGTCGCGCAGCGATGGGGAGGGGGACCGCTCGCGAAGCGAGTGGTGGAGGGGCCGCGACGTCGCGTCATGGCCCCTCCGTCAGCGGCTCCGCCGCTGCCACCTCCCCATGGCTTCGCCACAGGGAGGATCAGTTTGTCGCCTTGCGGCCCCGCTTCGGCGCCGGTAAGCCTTGCGCCATGCTTCCGAGCCGGACCAGAACCGAAATCGTCAATATCCATGCGAGCTGCGTCGCGGCGGGCAATGGCGGCGTCCTGATTCTCGGCAATTCGGGGCAAGGCAAGTCGGACCTTGCGCTGCGGCTGATCGATCGCGGCGCCAAGCTGGTCGCCGACGACCGCTGCGATATCTGGTTCGATCGGGGGCGCCTGTGGTGCCGCCCGCCCGAGGCGCTCGCCGGCAAGCTCGAGGTGCGCGGGATCGGCATCGTCGAGCGCCCGTGGACGGCGCCGGTGTCGCTCGCGCTCGCGGTGCGCCTCTCCGACCGTTACGACCGCATGCCCGCGGTGGGTCAGGTCGAAACGGTCGCGGGCCATCCGCTTCCCGCGCTGCTCTTGTCGGCGTTCGAAGCATCGGCGCCGATCAAGATCCTGCTCGCGCTCGAACAGCTGGCGCCCGCGGCATGAGCCAGGATGCCGAATCGCGGCTGCTGCTCGTCACCGGCCTGTCGGGCGCGGGCAAGTCGACCGTGCTCAAGGTGCTCGAGGATCTCGGCTGGGAGGTGGTCGACAACTTGCCCCTAGCCTTGCTCGAAACGCTAATCGACGCCCCTGCCAAGCGCGGCGAGGCGGGGCGCCCGCTCGCGATCGGTATCGACAGCCGCAGCCGCGGCTTCCGCCCCGCCTTGCTCGTCCGGCGGATCAAGGAATTGCGCGAAAGCGGCCGCCGCGACATCCAGACTTTGTTCCTCGACTGCGCCGGCGCCGAGCTCGAGCGCCGCTTTTCCGAAACGCGGCGGCGCCACCCGATGGCCGAGGACCGCCCCGCCGCCGACGGGATCGCGCGCGAGCGCGAGATGATGGAGCCGCTCCGCCGCTGGGCCGAGCATGTCGTCGACACGACCAATTACAGCAGCAACGATTTGCAGCAGGAAATCCGCCAGCGCTTCGCCGCCGCGAACGACGGCGAACCGGTGCTCAACATCCTGAGCTTCGGCTTCGCGCGCGGCCTGCCGCGCAACGCCGACCTGGTGTTCGACATGCGCTATCTGCGCAACCCGCATTGGGACCCGAAGCTCAAGCCCGGCACCGGGCTCGACGCCGACGTCGCCGCCTATGTGATCGCCGATCCGGCCTATGAGGACAGCGTGTCGCAGATCGAGCGGCTGATCCTGACATTGCTGCCGCGCTACCGCGCCGAGGGCAAAAGCTATGTCACTATTGCCTTTGGCTGCACCGGCGGGCGGCACCGGTCGGTCCATGTCGCGGCGCGGGTGGCTCAAACGCTGCGCGAGTCCGGTTATGAGCCAGCGTTGACCCACCGCAATCTTGACTCCGCCCCGCAAGATGGGCTTGAGGGCAGGCCCCCGCCCGCTTCTCCCGTAACCGGCGGCAACATATAAGGGTCGACGACTGCATGGGTAACGACAAGGCTCTGCCGCTCTTGGGAATGGTGCTCGTCACCCACGGCCGTCTCGCCGAGGAAATGGTGCGCGCGATGGAGCATGTCGTCGGTCCGCAAAGGGCGATCGCGACCGTGTGCATCGGCCCCAACGACAATATGGAAATGCGCCGCAAGGAAATCGCCGACGCGATTCGCAAGGTCGACGAGGGCCGCGGCGTCGTGATGCTGACCGACCTGTTCGGCGGCACGCCATCGAACCTCGCGATCAGCCTGCTCGAAGCGGGGCGCACCGAAGTGATCGCCGGCGTCAACCTGCCGATGCTGATCCGCCTCGAAAGCGCCCGCAAGACGATGGAACTTCGCGCCGCGGTGATCGCGGCGAAGGAAGCCGGCCAGAAATATATTTCGGTCGCGTCGGAAATGCTGGGAGTAGGCCCTTGAACGAAAATAGCGAGACGGTCGAAATCACCAATCAGCGCGGGCTGCACGCGCGCGCCAGCGCCAAATTCGTGACCTTCGTCAGCCGCCTGCCCGAAAGCGTGTCGGTCGAGGTCGAAAAGGGCGGCAGCCGCGTCAACGGCACATCGATCATGGGACTGATGATGCTCGGCGCCGCGAAGGGCGATTCGATCACCATCCATACGAAGGGCGACGGCGCCGACGCGGCGCTGCTCAAGCTGGTCGGGCTGGTCAAGGACAGCTTCGGCGAGGATTGATATTCTTCCTCGCATCCCCGAGCGAAGACGAGGGGCCATGCCGAGCGAAGTCGAGGCAGCAACGTGGCGGTTCTCGCTACGCTCGAACGAGCCCCTCGTCTTCGCTCGGGGATGCGGGGTCCTGCCTTAAGGATTAGCGTTGACCCATCGCCGCAGCACAATCGAAAGCCTCTCCAATCCGCTGGTCAAGCGGATGCGGCTGCTGCGCGAGAAGCGCCATCGCCGCGCCGAGCGGCTGTTCCTCGCCGAAGGGCTGCGCATCGCGACCGAGGCGCGTGAGGCGGGAATATTGCCTTTATGGCTGTTCCTCGGCCCCGAGGGAGCGGCGCATCCGCTGGCGAAGGCGCTGGCCGACGCAACCTTGGCGGCGGGGGGCGAGGTGATCGACACAACGCCGGCGATCCTTTCCAAATTGTCGGGCAAGGATAATCCGCAGACGGTCGTCGGCATCTATGCCGAGCCCGAAACCGCGCTCGCCGATCTCGACCGCGACGCGGCGCCGATCTGGCTCGTCGCCGAGCGCCTCCGCGACCCCGGCAATCTCGGCACGATGCTGCGCACCGGCGACGCGGTCGGCGCGGGCGGGCTGATCCTGCTCGATGACAGCACCGATCCCTATGCGGTCGAGGCGGTGCGCGCGAGCATGGGGGCGATCTTCACGCAAAAGCTGGTGGTCGCGCGCTGGGAGGAATTCCTCCCCTGGCTGCGCCAGGGGCCGGGCCAGCTCGTCGCGACCTGGCTCGGCGGCGACACCGAGGATTATCAGGCAGTGCGCTATGCCGCGCCGACCTTCATCCTCACCGGCAATGAATCGCAGGGGCTGCCGCCCGAATATGCCGCCGCCGCCGACGTGCGGGTCAAGATGCCGATGCTGGGCAAGGCCGACAGTTTGAACGCCGCGGTCGCGACCGCCGTGATGGCCTATGAGGTGCTGAACCAGCGGCGGCGATAGTTTTCCATCGGAGTTTTCTGTAACCTTCGCCATGCTGAACTCGATTCAGCATCCATTCTTCCTTCGGCCGATAAGCAGACGCCGAATGGATCCCGGATCTCCTGAGCTTGTCGAAGGACCGGGATGACGACGAGGAAAGGTCCGTTCGATGATCCGCACCCCGCTTCTGATTGCCCTGCCCGTCTTTGCCGCCCTCGCCGCCTGCGCACCCGCGGCCGACATGCCGCGCGGCCCCGGCGAACCGCCCGCCGCCTATATGGCGCTCGGCACCGAACCCGGATGGACGCTCGAGATCACGCCGTCGCGGCTCAATTACGACGGCGATTATGGCGAGACCAAGATCATGGTGCCGAACCCCGGCGCGCGCGCCGTCACGGACGGCGAAGAATATGTGACCGACCGGCTGAAGGTCGAGATCGCGCGCGGCGAATGCAGCGACGGGATGAGCGACCGCCGCTATCGCGACACGGTGACCGTCGTCGCCGACGGCAAGACGGTGAAAGGCTGCGGCGGCGGAATCTTGCCGCCGACCGAGCTGGCGGGCACCAACTGGACCTTCGTGTCGATCGGCGGGGTGCCCGTCGCGGCCGACCGCCCGACCGCGCTCGCCTTCGATGCCGACCGGCTGAGCGGCAGCGCGGGCTGCAACCGCTTCTCGGGCGGCTATTCGCTTGCCGACCGCACGCTGACCGCGGGGCCGCTGATGGCGACCAAGATGGCGTGTCCCGGCGCGGGCATGACGCAGGAAAGCGCCTTCTTCGCGCTGATGCGCGGTCCGGTAAGCCTGGCCTTCCCGACCGATGGGACGCTGATCCTGACGGGGAGCGACGGGCAGACGGCGGTGTTGAAGCGGGTGATTTGAGCTTCAAGACGCGCGTCCATCAAACCCCGTTCGTGCTGAGCTTGTCGAAGCACCGTTCTTCTTTCTGGGCCGAAGAGAAGAACGGCCCTTCGACAAGCTCAGGGCGAACGGGAGTGGGATAGGCTCGCTACTCGCCCGCGTCGTTGACCGCCGCGGGCGCGGGCGCCAGCTTAGCGAGCGGACGCGCCGCCTGTTCGGCGACGGGAAGCGCGGGAATTTCCTTGCCGCCGGTCTCGACGTCGAGCGCCTCGAACCGCTTCGCCTGCGTCAACACCTGGCTTTCGAAACTGCCGACGAAGGCGTTATAGGCGCCCGTCGCCTGATCGAGATTCTTGCCGACGCGCGCGATGTGCGAACCCATCACCGACATGCGCGCATAGAGCTCCTTGCCCAGCGCCGCGATCTCGCGCGCTTGGCCCGCGAGCTTTTCCTGCCGCCACACCGCCGCGACGGTGCGCGCGATCGCGATGAGGTTCGTCGGCGTCGCGAGCAGCACCTTGCGCTCGAACGCATAATCCCAAAGCTCGTGATCCTGATCGAGCGCGGCGACGAGGAAATGTTCGCCGGGGACGAACATCACGACGAAGTCCGGCGTGTCGTCGAACTGGTTCCAATAGCTTTTGGCGCCGAGCGTGTTGACGTGCGCGCGCATCGCCGCGGCATGCGCGGCGAGATGCGTGGCCTTCTCGCTTTCGTCGACCGCGCCGAAGGCGTCCTGATAGGCGTTGAGCGAGACTTTAGCGTCGATGACGAGGTTTTGCCCGCCGGGGACCTTGACGACGACGTCGGGACGCAGCCGTCCGCCGTCGCCATCCTGGACGCTGACCTCGGTCTGGAAATCGGCATGTTCGGAAAGCCCGCAGCTTTCAAGCACGTTCCTGAGCTGCTGCTCGCCCCAGCGCCCGCGCGCCTTGGGTGCATTGCGGAGCGCGTTGACGAGCTTCGCCGCCTCGCTCGACACGCGTTCGGTGCCCTCACGCATCGCGGCGATCTGGCCGTGGAGCAGCCCGAACGCGTCGCGGCGCTCGGCCTCGACCTTGCCGACGGCTTCCTCATATTTGGCGAGCCGCTCGTGGACGGGCGACAGCAGCGCCTTCAGATTCTGTCCCGCGCTCTCCTCGCTCTGCCGGAAACGCGCATCGGCGCGCTCGAGAAACGCCTTTTGCGCTTCGCCGAGCATCGTCTGCCCCACTTCGCGGAACTGCGCGGTGAGCGCCGCCTGCGCGTCCTTCAATTGCGCGATCTGCGCATCGTGCGCGGCGTCGCGCGCCTTTTGTTCACTGAGCAATGCCGCGAGCCGGATATCGGCCGCCTTGCGCGCCTCGGCCTCGGCCGCGAGGTCGGTCACCGCGCTCTTGAACCGTTCCGCCAACCCGTCGCGCTCGGCCTTGAGCCCGCCCGATTGCCGGCCGGCGAAAAGCCAGCCGATCAGCGCGCCGATGGCGAGGGCAACAAGGGCGACGACGAGCGAGAGTTCATCCATGCCGGGAACATAGGACGAACGCCGGGGGCTTGGCTAGCCGATAATTGGGGAACGGCACGGGTGCCGCTTTGGGGTGGGGAGCTGTCGTCCAGATACTCCCCTTTGCGCAGCAATGGGGAGGTGGCAGCCCGCAGGGCTGACGGAGGGGTCGACGCCGTCAGGCGTCGGCGCAAGGCCAGACCCCTCCACCACCGCTTCGCGGCGGTCCCCCTCCCCAGCGCTTCGCGATGGGGAGGATCGAGCGGCCGCTTCCGGTCGTAGCGCGCATCTAGCAAAGCCCGAAGCTACTCTGCCTTATTTTTGAGCGCCGCAGCGCTTCTGAACTTTTCAATCGCAGCCTGCTTGGCAGCTCTGCTCTGGCCGAGCGGGTCACCGACATGATCTAAACTCCCGTCCAGTTTCGGCACCGACTGGTGAGCGCGCGCCTTCCTGCGAGCGCTCCCCGTTCTCGTACGGCTGGCTGATACGACGCTAGACATACTCCGCAGATAACATGAAGTCCGAGAAAGCCAAATGTCCGCAATCGGTCGAATCAAGACGTCACACCGTGTTCCACGACCCGGGCAGGATCGCGCGATAGGCCTCCACGCCCGGCGCACCGCCGACCACCATGCCCTGCGTCAGCAGCCAGTAATGCCGCACGATCTCGGCCTGTTGTTCGAGCCCGTAGCGTTCGAGGAGCCAGCCGGGTTTGAGACTGTAGCTGTAGGTCGCGAACGGGTGGCGCATCAGCACCAGATACCAGCGCCCGCGCGTCTGCGCCTGCCAGACATGCGTCATTTCATGGATGAACAGCCCCTGGAGCCGCTGCGACGCCGCGCTGAAATCCTCGCAATAGAGGTCGCCGTGCGGATTGAAGTGCAGGCTGCCCATCGGCGCCATCACGATATGGCGCGGCTGGAAGAATATCCATTTATGATGGTTCACGCGCACGCGGTCATAGGCGATCGCTTCGCCGAACACCGTCCGGGCGAGCGCGATCTCGCCGGTCGTCAGCGGTCGCGACGGACGCGGCACCGATGCTTATTTCTTCGCGGCGTCGGGGACGGCCGTTTCGGCGCCCTTCTCGATCGAACCATGGTCCATCGCGCCATGATCGGCCGCGTCGGCGGCGCCTTCGGCGGGCTTGATCACCATATCGAAGAGGATGCGTTCGTTATTGTTGTTGGTGAAGACGAACGCCATCGGCAGCTTGCCCGCGCGCACCGCGGCGCCGTTGATGCCCCAGATCATCAGATGCTTGCCGCCCTGCTTGAACACCAGCTCGCCCTTGGCGGGGACCGGCGCGCGGAGCAGCGGCTTCATCGTCGTCATTCCATTCTCGCGCACGCTTTCGTGCATCTCGACCCGCTGCGCGAGGTCGCTGGTCACCGCGACCAGCTCGACGTCGCGCGGCCCGCCTTCGACGCGGAAATAGCCGACCGCCGGGCGGTCCGCCGTCGCCCCCATCACGATATGGCCGCTCACCACATTGAGCGGCTGCCCCGCACCCAGATTTTCACCGCAGCCGGTCAGGCTGAGCGCGGCGGCGGCGAGAGCGGCAAGTGCGAAGGGTTTCATTTTGGGAGGACTCCGTAAAAGCGCGACAATTCGCACCCTCGATAAGCCGTCAAAGCCCTTGTGCCAAGGATTAGCGCACCTATATCGCGCCCATGTAACCCCCAAGGGATCAACAGGACGGCGTGCCTTTTCAGGGCGCCGGAAGAAGCAACAAGGACGTAATACCAATGGCCAAAGTGATCGGGATCGACCTCGGCACCACGAACAGCTGTGTCGCGGTGATGGAAGGCGGGAAACCCAAGGTTATCGAAAATGTCGAAGGCACGCGCACGACCCCGTCGATCGTCGCCTTCGCGAAGGATGGCGAGCGCCTGATCGGCCAGCCGGCGAAGCGCCAGGCCGTCACCAACCCCGAAAATACCATCTTTGCGGTGAAGCGCCTGATCGGCCGCCGCTTCGACGATCCCATGACCAAGAAGGACATGGAGCTCGTCCCCTATTCGATCGTCAAGGGCGCCAATGGCGACGCGTGGGTCAAGGCCGGCGGCGAGGATTATTCGCCGTCGCAGATCAGCGCCTTCATCCTCCAGAAGATGAAGGAAACCGCCGAAGCCTATCTGGGCGAAAAGGTCGAGCAGGCGGTGATCACCGTTCCCGCTTACTTCAACGACGCGCAGCGTCAGGCGACCAAGGACGCGGGCAAGATCGCGGGTCTCGAAGTGCTGCGCATCATCAACGAGCCGACCGCGGCAGCGCTCGCCTATGGCCTCGACAAGACCGAGAACAAGACGATCGCGGTCTATGACCTGGGCGGCGGCACCTTCGACATCTCGATCCTCGAAGTCGGCGACGGCGTGTTCGAGGTGAAGTCGACCAATGGCGACACCTTCCTCGGCGGCGAGGATTTCGACAGCAAGATCGTCGAATATCTCGCCGACGGCTTCAAGAAGGACGAAGGCATTGATCTCCGCGGCGACAAGCTCGCGCTCCAGCGCCTGAAGGAAGCCGCCGAAAAGGCGAAGATCGAACTGTCGTCGGCCGCGACGACCGAGGTCAACCTGCCCTTCATCACCGCCGACGCCAACGGACCGAAGCACCTTGTCAAGACGATCACGCGTTCGGACCTCGAACGCCTTGTCGAAGAGCTGATCAAGCGCACGCTCGAGCCGTGCAAGAAGGCGATCAAGGACGCGGGCGTGTCGGCGAGCGAGATCGACGAAGTCGTGCTGGTCGGCGGCATGACGCGCATGCCGCGCGTCCGCGAAGTCGTGAAGGATTTCTTCGGCAAGGAGCCGCACACCGGCGTCAACCCCGACGAAGTCGTCGCGATCGGCGCCGCGATCCAGGCGGGCGTGCTGCAGGGCGACGTCAAGGATGTGCTGCTGCTCGACGTGACCCCGCTGAGCCTCGGCATCGAGACGCTGGGCGGCATCATGACAAAGATGATCGACCGCAACACGACGATCCCGACCAAGAAGAGCCAAGTCTATTCGACCGCCGACGACAATCAATCGGCGGTGACGATCCGCGTGTTCCAGGGCGAGCGCGAAATGGCGGCGGACAACAAGCTGCTCGGCCAGTTCGACCTCGTCGGCATTCCGCCCGCACCGCGCGGCGTGCCGCAGATCGAGGTGACCTTCGACATCGACGCCAACGGCATCGTGTCGGTCCACGCCAAGGACAAGGGCACCGGCAAGGAACAGCAGATCAAGATCCAGGCATCGGGCGGTCTCAGCGACGCGGACATCGACCAGATGGTCAAGGACGCCGAGCAGTTCGCCGAAGAGGACAAGGCGCGCCGCGAGGCGGCCGAGGCGAAGAACAACGCCGAAAGCCTCGTTCACTCGACCGAACGTCAGATCGCCGAACATGGCGACAAGGTCGATGCGGGCCTCAAGTCCGAGATCGAAGCCGCGATCGCCGAAACCAAGACGGCGATCGAGGGCGGCGACGCCGCCGCGATGACCGAAAAGGCCGGCGCGCTCGCGCAGGTTGCGATGAAGCTCGGCCAGGCGATCTACGAGAAGGAGCAGCAGTCGGCCGCGTCCCCCGGCGCCGACGAAGCCGATACGGCGAAGAGTGACGAAGATGTCGTCGATGCCGAATTCTCGGAAGTCGAAGACGACAAGAAGTAAGAATGAAACTCTCTCCGCCGCGCCCCATGGGTGCGGCGGAGTTGAGGGGGCCTTTTGACCTATGTCACTCGACGTCGATTATTACGAACTGCTGGAAGTCGAGCGCACCGCCGACGATGCGGCTCTGAAGGCGAGCTACCGCAAGCTCGCGATGAAATATCACCCCGACAAGAATCCGGGCTGCGGCGACAGCGAAGCGCGCTTCAAGGCGATCAGCGAAGCCTATGACTGCCTGAAGGACCCGCAGAAGCGCGCGGCCTATGATCGCTTCGGCAAGGCCGGAGTCAACGGCGGCGCGGGCGGTTTCGGCGGCGGCAACGGCGCCGATTTCGGCGATATCGGCGATATTTTCGAATCGATCTTCGGATCGGCGTTCGGCGGCGGACGCCAGCAGCGCGGCCCCGCGCGCGGCGCCGACCTGCGCTATGACATGGAAATCCGGCTCGAAGATGCCTTTTCGGGCATCACACGCGAGATTCAGGTCGACGTCGCCGCGCGCTGCGAGACGTGCGACGGATCGGGCGCGAAGCCCGGCACCTCGACCAACCGCTGCACGACCTGCGCCGGCCACGGCAAGGTGCGCGCGCAGCAGGGCTTCTTCATGGTCGAGCGCACCTGCCCGACCTGTCAGGGCGCGGGCGAGGTGATCGCCGATCCCTGCAATACGTGCCATGGCGAAGGCCGTGTCGACCGGCGCAAGACGCTGACCGTCAACATCCCCGCCGGGGTCGACGAGGGCACACGCATCCGCCTGTCGGGCGAGGGCGAGAGCGGCGCGCGCGGCGCCGCGCCGGGCGATCTCTACATTTTTCTCCACATGGCGCGGCACAAGGTCTTCGAACGCGAAGGCACGACACTGTTCACGCGCGCGCCGATCAGCTTCACGACCGCGGCATTGGGCGGCGAAATCACCATTCCCGGCCTCGACGGCAAGAAGCACGACATCAATATTCCCGCGGGCATCCAGTCGGGCAAGCAGCTCCGCCAGCGCGGCGCGGGCATGCCGGTGCTCAATGGCCGCGGCCACGGCGACCTCGTCGTCCAGATCGACGTCGAGACGCCGACCAGACTCACCGCGCGGCAGAAGGAACTGCTGTGCGAATTCCGCGAGACCGAGACCGGCGAGGAATGCCCGGCGAGCCAGGGCTTTTTCGGGCGCATCAAGGAAATGTGGGACGATTTGACGGATTGATCCGTTTCATCCCTCTCCCCTTGCGGGAGAGGGATGCGCAGACTTGCCAGCTTGCTGGCTAGGGGTTGCGAGCCTTTGGCTCGCAACCCCTCATCCAAGTCCGCCTAGCCGCTTCGCGGCAAGGCTACCTATCCTTCTCCCCCAAGGGGAGAAGGTCTTCGTCACCCAATCTCACCCCTCAGCTCGTCGATCAAAGCCTTTACCTTGGGCAGGCGCTCTTCCTCTTCGTCCAATATCGCGTGGAACGCGCGGCGCTTGATCGCTTTCAACTCGTCCGCCGCCAGCGCGCCGTCGCCGGTCACGCTCGACGCAACGATGTCGATGAGCCGGTCGGCGCCGTGGAGCCGCCCCCACAGATAATCATTCTCGCGGTAGGCGCGGCTGAAGAAGGCGCCGAAGCTGTTGAACTCGACCCCCTTGAGCATCGCCGCGGCGCCGCCGGTGCGGATCGCGGTCGCGTCCGACGGCGAGATGCGGTCGATCTTGATCGGGTCGAACTCGTCGAACCCCTCCCCTTGCAACAGCGGCAGGGTCGCGATGTCGTAAAAGGGATAGCCGAGATAGGCGAGCAGCAGCGTCCGCCGGTCATCCTTGGGCAAGAGCGCCAGCGCCTCGGCCATCAGCGCGTCGGCTTCGGCATCGGCGCCGATCAGGTCGCGCCGTTCGCCGATCGCGTCGATCCACTCGCCCCGTCCGGCTTCGGGCGATATATCGAGATCGGCGAACCAATTGTCGCCCTCGCGTTCAAGATAGAGGCCGAGCGCGGTGTAGATGGCATCGCGCATCGCGTCGCACGCCGGATCGCGCGTGTCGCGCTTCGCCTCGACCACGCGGTCGAGTTCGCGCGCGAGGAAACGAAGCCGCCGCACGCGAAAGCCGAGGTCGTGGCTGCGAAAGAAAGTGACAGCATCGTCGCTCGCGCCCGACCCGCGCTTGCCCGAAATGCGGTCGAGCCCGCGCGCGCGGACCTCGTCCCACATCGCGTCGCGCCGGTTGCGGCGATGGATGTCGCCCTCGGCCGGGGCGAGCCGGTCGACCAGCGTCACCAATTCCTCGACCACCGCCGATAATTTGAGATGACCATAGGGCGCAAAGGCAAAGCCCGCGCGCGCCGCCGCCTGGTCCTGTGCCTTCGCGCGCCATTTCCGGAGCCGGACGGGCGTCGGCGTGTCGAGGAAAAAGGTCGTACCGAACAGCGCCGCGACCTGTTCCTCGACCTCGACCTTCATCGCATCGACGATGCGCTGCATGCGGCGGATCCGCCGCGACATGCCCTCGATCGCCTCGACGTTGTCGCGGATCGGCTGCTCGCGCGGAATCTCCGACAGCGCGCCGAGGATCGTCGAGAGGAAACCCGGCAGCTTCGGCGCTTCGCCTTCGGCGACCTCGCCCGGCTTGCCGAAGCTGATCGAGCGATAATCGGGCTTGGGGTCGATATAGACGAAGCGCCGGTCGATCTCGCGCCGCGCCGGCCGCTGCTTGAGCGCGGCGATCGCGGGACGAAAGGGCGCGTTGGCGAGCACCGATCCGTCGATGAGCACGCGGTCGGCGGGATCGGCCTCGCCGCTCGCCGGAAGCTGCCGAGCGATGAAGGCGTCGCGCCCCGGCCAGTCGATCCCGCGCTTCTCGAGCACCCGGTCGAGTTCGCGGAGCGTGAAGGGTGGAAAGGCGCCCGGAAAGCTCGCCGTCGCGCGCGCCGCGGCGGTGAGCGCGGGGACATCGTCGAGGCGCTTTCCGGTGCGGCGGTCCTCGCGGAACCGCATGATCAGCCGGTGCTCCTGCTCGGTGACGCGCGGCGGGCTGTTGAGCGACAAGGGCGCGCTGTGCCCGGCAAAATCGGTCACCGACACGAACAGGTCGACGGGCTGTCCGGCGGGAACGAGCGGCGGCCCCTTGGGTGCCGCATCCATCGCGTCGAACGCGTCGAGCAGCAAGTTCGAGAAGATCGCGCCGCCAAAGGGCGGTTCGAACCAGCGCGCGCGCACGAAACGCGACAGCTTGGCGCGCACCTCGTCCTGCGCGGCTTCGCCCACCGTGCGGTCGATGACGTTGCCGCGCCGTTTCATCGCCCATCCCGCGATCGGCACCGCCCAGAATTTCGTCGCCGCCGACAGCGCGCGCGCGTCGGGATCGAGCAGCCGGTCGACATCGGCGCCGTCGAGCCACAGCCCGGTGAGCGGATCGAGCGACTGGCCGGTGGCGAGCGCCCGCGCCAGGAAAATGCCGTTGATCCCGCCCGCGCTCGCTCCGGCGACGATATCGGCAAGGACGCGGAGCTTGACCCCGCTCTTTTCGGCGATGTCCGCGAGCAAGTCGTGATAGACGCCGCAGGCGCCCGAAGGGGGCGCCTCCTCATGAAAGGCGCGCGACGCTGCCGCAAGCCGCCATATCTCCTTGGTGATGCCGTGCATGTAAACGGCAAGGCTGATGCCGCCGTAGCAAATCAGGGCGAAGCGCAGTTCCTTTTCCCGCATGAGCCGGGTGATAGCGGGGTTTGATGCGCCGCGTCACCCCTTGCGGGGTGATCAGGCGATCCTCCCTGGCTGCAGGCATGGGGAGGTGGCAACGGCACAGCCGCTGACGGAGGGACCAATGGCGCACCGTCGCGGCCCCTCCACCGCCTTCGGCGGTCCCCACCCCACGGCTTCGCCGCAGGGAGGATCCTGAGCAAATAACCAACCCCCGCTTGCCCGCCCCCACCAAAATCGCTTGCTTTTGAGAATGTGTCGCACTAGCGGGCGCTCCGAAACAGGAGTTCATGATGAATCGCAAATTCGCTCTCGCCGCGCTTGCCTGCACGGCGCTTTCCTCGACCGCCTTCGCGCAGGACACCGCGCCCGCCGACACGGCCGGGAGCGAAGACGCGATCGTCGTCACCGCCGCGCGCACGATCCTGCCGCCGAACGCGCTGCCGCTGACGATCGAGGTGATCGACAAGGAGACGCTCGACCAGCAGATCGCGATTTCGGGTTCGGTGACCGATGCGGTCGCAACGCTGACTCCCAGCTTCTCGCCGACGCGTCAGAAACTGTCGGGCGCGGGCGAGACACTGCGCGGTCGTTCGCCGCTCTATGCGATCAACGGCATCCCGCAGTCGACCCCGCTGCGCGACGGCAGCCGCGACGGTTTCACCATCGACGGCTTCTTCGTCGATCGGGTCGAAGTCCTCTTCGGATCGAACGCGTTGCAGGGGATCGGCGGCACCGGCGGCATCGTCAACCAGGTCACCGTCGGCGCGCCGACCGAAGAGGGCGTATCGGGCCGCGCGCTGCTGCAGGCGACGGCCGACAATGAATTTTCGGACGCCGGCATGGGCGGCAAGGCCGCGGGCCTGATCCAGTACAAGGCCGGACGCTTCGACGCCTCGGTCGGCGCGGCCTATGAGCTGCGCGGCCTGTTCCGCGACGGCGAGGGCCGGCCGGTCGGCATCAACCTGACGCAGGGCGAGACGATGGATTCGAAGGCGCTCTCGCTCTTTGGCCGCTTCGGCTATGCGGTGACCGACACGATGCGGCTCGACCTGATCGCGAGCCGTTTCGAGCTCGAGGGCGACGGCGATTATGCCCCCGTCGCGGGCAACAAGGCGGCCGGCCTGCCGACAAGTGCCGAACCCGGCACACCGCCGGGCGTTCCGGCGACCAATCGGACCGAAAGCGTCGCGTTGTCGCTGACCGACACCGACCTTGGCGGCGGTAATTTCGTCAGCCAGATCTTCTGGAACCGCAGCCGCGACACCTTCGGCGGCGAACCCAATCCGATCGCCAGTTTCCAGGACCCCGCGATCGCGCCGGTCGGCACATTGCTCGACCAGTCGCAGAATCGCAGTCGCAAATTCGGCGGCAAGATTAGCTATGAGCGCGCGGTCCCGGGCTTCGAGGCGCTGACGCTCGTCGCCGGCTTCGACGCGCTGTGGGACGAAACCGAACAGCGGTTGATCGCGACCGGTCGCGCGTGGGTTCCGCCGACGAAATTCCGCAGCTTCGCGCCCTTCGGCCAAGCCAATCTGAAGCTCGCGGACGGCCTCGTGCGCCTCGCGGGCGGTGCGCGCTACGAGAATGTGAAGATCAAGATCGACGATTATCGCACGCTGGCGGCAACCACCTTTGTCGCCTGCCCCGCGCCGCCGGCGGTGCCGACGCGGCCGTGCGGGCTCGCCTCCTATGGCGGCGTCGCCGTCGCGGGCGGCAGCCCCTCGTTCGACGATGTGCTGCTGAACGGCGGCGCGATCGTCGAGCCGGTCAAGGGCATCCGCGTCTACGCAAGCTATGCCGAAGGCTATACCGCGCCCGACGTCGGCCGCATCACGCGCGCAGTGAAGGCGACCGGCGTCGACATCGACGATTTCCTGAACATTCGTCCGATCGTTTCGAACAATCGCGAGATCGGGGTCGAGGTGAAGCGCGGCCCGCTCGACGCCAGCGCGACCTATTTCTGGTCGACGAGCAAGGAAGGCCAGCTGCTGATCGCGCGGCCCGACGGGATTTTCGACGTCGTCCGCCAGCGCGTCGAGATCGAGGGGATCGAAATCAACCTCGCGGTCAGAATGCCGATCGACGGGCTGACGCTGTCGGCGGGTTATGCGCATCTGAACGGCCGGTTCGACGATGACGAGGACGGCACCGTCGATACCGACCTCGACGGCGCGAACATCTCGCCCGACCGGCTCAACCTCGCCGCAGCCTATGCCGGCGGCCCGGTCTCGGCGCGGGTGCAGACGCAATTCTACCTCGCACGCACCTTCCGCGGCGCCGGGCGCGACCCGCGCAACGACTTCGGAGGCTATAATCTCACCGACGCCATCGTCCGCTATCAGACGAGCCTCGGCGGCGTGAGCCTCGCGGTGCAGAATCTGTTCGACAAGCAATATATCAGCTACGCGAGCGACACCCAGCGGCCGACCGACAATTTCTTCAATTTCGCCGGACGCGGGCGCACCTTCACGCTCGGCTGGGATTACCGCTTCTGATGATGAAACTGCTCGACACGCTGCATCGCTGGACGGGGGGCCTGATCGGCCTCGTGCTCGCGCTGCTCGGCCTGTCGGGCACGATCCTGCTCTACGAGCATCTGTGGATCGGCGTGCCGGGGACGGGCGATCCGCTGCGCGGCGACCTTGCTACGGTCGCGGCGGCCACCGAAAAGCTGATGGCGATGCCGGGCGCGCAGGGCATCATCTATGCCGACGAGCGCTTCGGATTGCATCAATTGCGTTTCGAGGAAGGCGCGGGCGCCTACGCGCGCCAGTCGGGCGAAATCGCGGCGCGCTGGGCGAGCCAGTGGGAACGCCCCGAGCTCTGGATCTTCGATTTCCACCACCATCTGTTCGCAGGCGACAATGGCGAATGGGTGATCGGCATCGCGGGACTGGCCGGGCTCTTCTTCGTGATCAGCGGCGCGATCCTGTGGTGGCGCACGCGGGGGACCTTCCAGCTCCGCCTATGGCCCAAGCGGATGAGCCGCCCCGCGGTCGTGATGCACCACCGCGACCTCGGCATCATCGTCGCGCCCTTGTTGCTGATCTCGATCGTCACCGGCACGATGATGATTTTCCGCCCGTTCGCGATGGTGATGATCGCGCCCTTCGGCTCGCCCGCCGCGGCCGCGAAGGCCATGGAGCCGCCGAAATATGAAAGCGGCCCGCTCGCCGAAAAGCCCGACTACACGGCCATGCTGACCGAAGCGCGCCGCCGTTTCCCCGACGCCGAGTTCCGGATCCTCAGCCTGCCGCGCAAGGCGGGCGACCCGATCGGCCTGCGCATGAAGCAGCCCGCCGAATGGCTGCCCAACGGGCGCACGACGCTCGCCTTCGACGCCGCGACGGGCAAGATGCTGGGCGCGCGCGACGCGCTCGCGCTGCCGAGCGGCGCGCAGGCATTCAACAAGGCCTTCCCCATCCACGCCTCGAAGGTCGGCGGCTGGATGTGGCGCATCATCTTGACGATCTCGGGCGTATCGCTGACGCTGCTCGGCAGCCTTGCGGTGTGGACCTTCTGGTTCAGGCGGCCGAAGCCCGCGAAGCGGACGGCGAAGAAGAAGACGGTACTGGCTTCGACATAAGCCCGAAGGCGCCCTCACGTTGCGGGGGAATGATGTCCGAAGCCGGCCGATAGCCGTTCAGAATTGATACGCGAGCCCCCCACCGAAGAGCCACTGGTCGGCGCTGCCGACGTCCGCCACGATCGGCGATTTCGCGAAGCGCGAGGCGATGCGGCCATATTGCGCACCGCCGATCAGCGTGAACCCCTTTCGCAAATCGCCCGACAGCGAATAGGCGCCCGCGATGCCGAGCGTATATTTGCCCGCGGTCGCCTTGCGCCCCGCGCCGTCATAGACGGGAAGCCCGCTCGCGGCGCTGTCTTCGGCGTCGATGTCGTAATAATAGCGGCCGAAGCCCTTGCCATAGAAATTCACCGACGCCGAAACGCCGATATAGGCGCGTTTCGACAGCGGCGTGCCGTAATCGATCGTCGGCGAGGCGGTCCAGCTGCCGTGGCGCCCCGAAACATCCTTCGACGCCGACATGCGGTAACCGATCTGGTCATATTTGCTGGTGAGCACGCCGGTCTGGGTAACCCCGGCGAACAGCCCGAGTTCGACCGCGACCTTGCGCTTGCCGAGCGCCGCGACCTGCGGATCGTCGATCTTGCCGCTACGGTCGCCGCGCAGGCTGATCGTCGGGCCGAATTTGAAATCGGTCTTTTGCCCCCGCCGCTGGCGGATCAGGTCGACCACGAGATTGGTGCCGCGCGTCGAAAAGGAAAAGCCGCTTACCCGCCCGCGAAAATAAAAGGCGGGCAAGGTGCGGCGATCGTCCGAGCCACTATATTTCGGCGTGTTCAAAACGCCCACGGCGACCGCGAAATAGTCGCGCGACCATTTGCGTTCGGGGTCGTCGTCCTGCGGCCGCGCGGGGGGCAGCAGGATATTCTCGTCGATCTCGGTGTTCTGGAAATAGGCCGCCTGTTCGTCCTCGCCGGTGGCGAGCGTCGTGTCGGCGCTGGCCGGCAGGTCATAGGGAAGCGCGGCATCCTCGGCGGCGGCGGGCGCGGCTAAACCGGCGAGGATAAAGACAGCAAGCGGAGGGAGCGATCGGGCCGGACGGGCCAAGCGGAACAACACGGTCAAATTGGGCATAAACATCCGCCTATATTTTCTTGTCTATACCCCTCTTTACGGGGGTGTAAGTAAATGACGCGCCTTTGCAACGGCTTCGTCTTGCGGAGGGACGCATTTCGCCGCATGTGGCTTTCATGTCACGACGCTCCTTCGCCGCTTTCATATGCGCCCGCAGCGCCATTGGTTCCCTTGGGCGCGCCCGGGTTTCGTGCGCATGAGCCGGATTCCGCGCCTGATCGGCTATGGCTTCATGGCAGCGGCGGCGCTGCTGGCGGCGGTGATGAAGAAGGAGGGGGTCGAGACGATCGGGCCGCTGCCCGCCGTCGCGGTCGCGCTGTTTCTCGGCATGGTCGGGGTGATGCTGGTGTTCACCGACCTGATGGTGCGCGGACTCTATGCGCAGGTCGATGCCGCCAAACGGCGCGAGGAAGGCGATTGACCCCCCTCCACTTGCGGGAGGGGTCGGGGCTTGTCGCATCGCTACCCCTCCCCGCTGCGACTAGCGAGCAAGCTCGCAAGTCTCGCTGCCGCTCCCGCAGGCGGGAGGGGATAAGATTGGCTTTTCGTTCGACACTCTCAGCGGTACCCTTTATGACGGCGCGATGACCGACCGTCCGCATACGCCGCTGCTCGACACGGTGGATGTCCCCGCCGACCTCCGCAAGCTGAAGCCCGAAGACCTCCGCCAGTTCGCCGACGAGCTGCGCGCCGAGATGATCTCGGCGGTCGGCACGACGGGCGGGCACCTTGGCTCGGGGCTCGGCGTCGTCGAGCTGACGACCGCGCTCCATTATGTGTTCGACACGCCGCGCGACAAGATCGTGTGGGATGTCGGCCACCAATGCTATCCGCACAAGATCATCACCGGGCGCCGCGACCGCATCCGGACATTGCGGACCGGCGGCGGGCTGTCGGGTTTCACCAAGCGCAGCGAAAGCGAATATGATCCGTTCGGCGCGGCGCACAGCTCGACCTCGATCAGCGCAGCATTGGGCTTCGCGGTCGCCAACAAGCTGACCGGCGCCCCCGGGCGCGCGATCGCGGTGATCGGCGACGGGTCGATGTCGGCGGGCATGGCCTATGAGGCGATGAACAATGCCAAGCAGGCGGGCAACCGGCTGATCGTCATCCTGAACGACAATGACATGTCGATCGCGCCGCCCGTTGGAGGACTCTCGGCCTATCTGGCGAAGCTGGTGTCGTCGCGGCCCTTCGTCGAGCTGCGCGAGATCGCGCGGCGCTTTGCGCGCAAACTGCCCGAGCCGCTGCACAAGGCGGCGAAAAAGACCGACGAGTTCGCGCGCGGCATGGCGATGGGCGGCACGCTCTTCGAGGAGCTCGGCTTTTATTATGTCGGTCCGATCGACGGGCATAATCTCGAGCATCTGATCCCCGTGCTCGAAAATGTCCGCGACAGCGAACATGGCCCGGTGCTGATCCACGCGGTGACCAAGAAGGGCAAGGGCTATGCCCCCGCCGAGGCCGCCGCCGACAAATATCATGGCGTCCAGAAATTCGACGTGATCACCGGCGAGCAGGCGAAGGCGCCGCCGGGGCCGCCCGCCTATCAGAATGTCTTCGGCGAAACGCTCGCCAAGCTCGCCGAGAGCGACAAGCGCATCGTCGCGATTACCGCGGCGATGCCTTCGGGGACCGGCGTCGACAAATTCGCGAAGGCGCATCCCGAGCGCAGCTTCGACGTCGGCATCGCCGAACAGCATGCGGTGACCTTCGCCGCGGGGCTCGCGGCGCAGGGGATGCGTCCGTTCGCGGCGATTTATTCGACCTTCCTCCAGCGCGCCTATGATCAGGTCGTGCATGATGTGGCGATCCAGAATCTGCCGGTGCGCTTCGCGATCGACCGCGCGGGACTCGTCGGCGCCGACGGCTCGACGCACGCGGGCTCGTTCGACGTCACTTATCTGGCGACGCTTCCGAACATGGTGGTGATGGCGGCGGCCGACGAGGCCGAGCTGGTCCATATGACCTATACCGCGGCCGAATATGACGCCGGCCCGATCGCCTTCCGCTATCCGCGCGGCAACGGCACGGGCGTGGCGCTGCCCGAGGTTCCCGAGAAGCTCGAAATCGGCAAGGGGCGCGTCGTGCGCGGCGGCAAGACCGTCGCGATCTTCTCGCTCGGCACCCGGCTCGCCGAGGCGCTGAAAGCCGCCGACACGCTCGAAGCGCGGGGTCTGTCGACGAGCGTGATCGACCTGCGCTTCGCGAAGCCGCTCGACGAGGAGCTGATCCGCAAGACGCTCGCCGCCCATGAGGTTTGCGTGACGATCGAGGAAGGCAGCATCGGCGGGCTCGGCGCGCATGTGCTGACGCTCGCGAGCGACGAGGGACTGATCGACGCGGGGCTGAAGCTGCGCACGATGCGCCTGCCCGACGTGTTTCAGGATCAGGACAAGCCCGAGCTGCAATATGACGCGGCGGGGCTCAACGCGCCGCAGATCGTCGACACGGTGCTGAAGGCGCTGCGCCACAACAGCGCCGGTGTCGAAGAGGCGGGCGCGCGGGCTTGAACGGCTGGTGGTTCGCCGCCGGTTGCGTCGGGCTATATCCGCTGCTGTGGGCATTCACGGCCCGAAAATGGAAACGACATGCGGTTGCGCTGGCGGCTCGGCGCGAGAATGTCGGGCGCGAGCAGTTCCTTGCCATGCTGGCCGGCGATTGCGAGCGCGACGTAGCGGAGTTTCTCTGGGACGAGTGGCTGTCCGAATGGTCCTATTGGCAGGATGGCCTGACCCCGCATCCCGACGACGATTTCCTGAAGGACCTGCCGATCGACGATGAGGGGCCGCAGGACTGGCTCGAGCATTATTGCGACGGCCGGGGGCTCGAATGGCGGCGCTGGACGAATTGGGACCAGAGCCAGCCGACGACGGTCCGTAATTTCGCGCGCTGGCTTTCCAATGGGCCGGCGTCGCCAGTCGCGGACGTCGCCGCATGAACTTCTTCAACCTCCTGCAATCGCTCGACGAGCTGCTGTGGTTCGGTTTTTTGCAGACCGCCTGGTTCAACCAGCATCTGAAATGCGGGCGGCTCAAAGCGTTCGGCCACGCGTCGCGCGCGATGGCCGAGAGCCTCGCCGCGATGCTCCTGCTGTCGAGTTTGTTCAGCTAGCCGACCGGGACGATCGTCGCCTGCGCGATCGCGCAGCGGCGCGGTTCTTCGCCGTCGCTTTCGGCCCAGACGTCGGCGCGCACGATCGCCTGCCGCTTGCCCGCCTTGACCACGCTGCCCTTCGCGCGCAGCCGGCTGCCTTGCGCGGGGGCGAGGAAGTTGATCGTATAGCTGCCGGTGACGACGTCGCCGATCACGCTCGACGCCGCCCAGGCGCAGGCATTGTCGGCCATCAGCCCGACGATCGCGCCATGCGCATAGCCGTGATGCTGGGTCATGTCGGGGCGCAGCGCGAGCAGCAATTCGGACTCGCCATCGAAGCAGCGCAGCGGTTCGACGCCGAGGAAGGCGGTGAAGCCCGAGGCGTCGACCGCGACACTTTTCATATAGGCGACGGCTTCGTCGTTATTGGCGAATCGGTGGCCGCGCATGGGAGAGCATCCTATTAGTCTGTAACGCAGACTTTATCGCCGGTTGCGCCGCATGGCGTCAAGTCTTAAATCCAGACTTATGAAGGACTATGTGCCCTCGCGTTCGCCCTGCGCCGTCGGCCGCGCGTCGCGGCTGCTCGGCGACCGCTGGGTGCTGCTGATCCTGCGCGAAGCGTTTCTGGGGATCGATCGCTTCGAGGATTTCCTCGGCCGGCTCGACATTTCGCGCGCCGCGCTGACCTCGCGGCTCGGCTGGATGGTCGCGGCCGGGGTCCTCGAACGCGTGCCGCCCGAGGGCAAGCGCGCGCTGTACCGCCTCACGCCCGCGGGCGAGGCCCTGCGCCCCACCTATGACGCGATCAAGGCGTGGGGAGATATATGGCTGCCGCGCGCAGGAGAGGCGATGGGCGATGGAGACATGTCGATCTGAGGTCGGGTTCGACCGGAAGGCGCCGTTGATCCTCCCTGTGCCGCAGGCATGGGGAGGTGGCAGCGCCCTTCGACTGCCTTGCAGGCGCTCTGGATAAACTGCGCCTTCGGCGCAGCGCTGACGGAGGGGCCATGGCGCGAGGTTGCCGCCCCTCCACCTTCGCATGCGGCGCCTCGCGGGAAGCAACGCGCCCCGCGCGTTGCTTTTACCCCGCTCGCTCCCCCTCCCCATCGCTGCGCGACAGGGAGGATAGATTCCCCGCCGTCATCCCCGACTTGATCCGGGATGACGAAGTTGGGTTGAACGCCTTACGCGCCCGGAATCGCCGCCTGCGCGTCGCGGCCGTCGCCTTCGGGGGCGGCGAGGATGTCGCGGACGACAAGGCCCTTGTCGACGACCTGCGTGCCGGGGCTGCCGACTGCGCTGCGGATGCCGGGGTCGGCGCGCTGGCCGTCGGCGGCGCCGATGATCTGCGTCTCGCTCGCGCTGCGCGGCGCGGCGCCGCCGAAGAGCGCGCGCAGCGTCTGTTCGGCGGTCGATTCGCCGCCGGGGCGTGCGGTGCCCGGCGCGGGCGGGGTCAGCGCGAAATCGGGCGGCACGACGAGCGGCGCCTGACGCGACACCATCATCTCGTCGGGGCGGTCGCGGCTGAACAGGCTGTTCGACCCGCAGGCCGACAGGGTGATGGCAAATATCGAGGCTGCCAGGATGGCGGTGGTCCGGTTCACGTCAAAAAACTCCTATGCGCCCCGTTTACTCGGCGGACGGCGTGGCGTCCGCGGCTGGGGCCTTTTCGCCCAAGAGCAGCGCGCGCGCAACCAGCAAAAGCACGCCGAGCGTGATGCACGCATCGGCGACGTTGAAGATCATGAAGGGGCGGAAATCGCCGAAATGCAGGTCGGCGAAGTCGACGACATAGCCGAAGCGCACGCGGTCGACGATATTGCCGAGCGCGCCGCCGAGGATCATCGCGAGCGCGATCACATCGCCCTTTGCCTGTTCGCGCGTCATCCAGAAGGCGACCGCGGCGGCGACGATCCCGGTCACCGCGACGAGCGTCCAGCGCGTCGTGTCGGTGCAGCTCGCGAACATCGACAGCGAAATGCCGCAGTTTTCGGCCCAGGTCAGGTTGAAAAAGCTGGTGAGCTCGATCTGCCCCTTGGGTTCGAGCGACAGCGGGACGGTCACGACCCACTTGGTGATCTGGTCGAGGATGAAGGCGACCGCGGCGAAAATCAGACCGAAGCGCAGATAGGGCGAACGTGTGCTGCTCATGCCGAGGTCAATACCGTGTCGCAGCGATTGCACAAGCTGCCGTCGGTTTCGACCTCGGGCAAGTGGCGCCAGCAGCGGCCGCATTTGTGGTTGGTGGTGGGGGTGACCGCAATGCCTTCGATGCTTTGATCTTGGCGAACGGTCCCGCTGATAAAGATTTCGGCCAGCTCGATATCGCTATGATCACCGGCGGCAACTGGAGTGTCCCCACCTAATACGACTTCCGCCTCTAGGCTTGAGCGTACGATCTTTTCGCGCCGCAGCGGCTCAATCGCTTCCGTAACCTGCGCACGGGCGGCCCGGACTCGCCCCCATTTTTGTTCGATATAGTTGGCGCCATCCAAATCCTTCGCGCCAGCATCCTCTTCAGGAAGGGTAGGAAGCACTGGCCATTCGAGCAGATGCACGCTGCCCGCTTCCGGATAGCGCGTCCCCCACACCTCTTCGCTGGTGAACACCAGCACCGGCGCGGCGTAGCGGATCAGGGCGTGGAAAAGGATGTCGAGCACGCTGCGATAGGCACGGCGCGTGTCGGTGCCGAGCGGCGCGGCGGGGCCGAGGTCGCAGTAGAGGACGTCCTTGCGGATGTCGAAATAGAAGGCCGACAGGTCCTCGTTGCAGAAATCGGCGAGCAGGCGCGTGTAGCTGTTATAGTCGAAGTCATCGACCGCGCGGGCCATCTTCGCATCGAGATCGGCGAGCAGGCTGAGCATGTAGCGTTCGAGCTCGGGCATCGCCGCGACGTCGGTGATGCGTTCCTCTTCGGTAAAGCCGTCGAGTGCGCCCAAAAGATAGCGGAAGCTGTTGCGCAGCTTGCGATATTGGTCGGCGACGCCGGCAAGGATTTCCTTGCCGATGCGGTGATCCTCGGTGAAGTCCACGCTCAGCGCCCAGAGGCGGAGGATGTCGGCGCCATAGTCGCGCATCAGGTCGATCGGGCTGATCGTGTTGCCGAGCGACTTCGACATTTTGAAGCCCTTGGCGTCCATCGTGAAGCCGTGCGTCAGCACCGCCTTGTACGGCGCCTGTCCGCGCGTGCCGCAGCTTTCCAGCAGCGACGACTGGAACCAGCCGCGATGCTGGTCGCTGCCCTCGAGATAGAGGTCGGCGCTGTGGGTGCCGCCGTCGTGGCGGACGAGCGCGGGCCATTTGCCGCTCTCCAGTACGAAGGCGTGGGTGCAGCCCGAATCGAACCAGACGTCGAGAATGTCGGTGATGCGCTCGTAATCGGCGGCGTTGTACGCGTCGCCGAGATATTCCTGCGCGCGCGCGTCCGACCATGCATCGACGCCACCCTCGCGCACCGCCGCGACGATGCGGTCGTTGACGAGCGGGTCGTTCAGATATTGCCCGGTCTTGCGGTCGACGAACAGCGTGATCGGCACGCCCCACGCGCGCTGGCGGCTGAGCACCCAGTCGGGGCGGTCCTTGACCATGCTGCCGATGCGGTTTCGGCCCTTTTCGGGGACGAAGCGGGTGCGGTCGATCGCGTGCATCGCGGCCTGCCGCAAGGTCGGGGCGTCGCACAGGCCTTCCTCGGCCGGGTTGATCGCGCCGCCTTCGCTTTCCCAGCGCTGCTCGCGCGGCGCCTTGGGCTCGATGTGGGTCATGACCTTGTCCATCGGCACGAACCATTGCGGGGTGCAGCGATAGATGACCTTGGCTTTCGAGCGCCAGCTGTGGGGGTAGCTGTGCTTATAGTCGGCACTGGCGGCGAGCAGCGCGCCGGCGTCGCGAAGGTCGGTGCAGATCGGGCCGTCGGGGGCGTTGAACTTGGGGTTGATCACGGATCCCTGGCCGCCGAGCCAGCCCCAGTCTTCGCGATATTTGCCGTCGCCCTCGACCGCGAACACAGGGTCGAGCCCGTTCGCCTTGCACAGGTCGAAATCATCCTCGCCATGGTCGGGCGACATATGGACGAGCCCGGTGCCGCTGTCGGTGGTGACGAAATTGCCCGCGAGGAAAGGGCGCGGACGCGCGAAGAAGCCGCCGAGCGCGTGCATCGGGTGGCGCGCGATGGTGCCTGCGAGGTCGGAGCCTTTAATAGTGCCAACTTCCTCAACTGGCCCTTCGACCGCGTAGGAGCGGGGTTGTTCGGGCACCTCACCCAGAATTTCTGAAAGGGAGGGTGATTGTCCGCAACGCACGAGGAATGCCTGATACAGTTCTTCGGCTACGAGGCACCGTTTGCCGTGCGCGACGACCAGCCGATATTCGATCTCCGGCCCATAGGCCAAAGCCTGGTTGACCGGGATCGTCCACGGCGTCGTCGTCCAGATCACCGCATAAGCGCCGACCAGTTCGGCGATCGGGCTCTCCGTGATCTCGAACGCGACGTCGATCTGGGTCGAGACGATATCCTCATATTCGACCTCGGCCTCGGCGAGCGCGGTCTTTTCGACCGGCGACCACATCACCGGCTTGGCGCCGCGATAGAGCATGTCGTTCGCGGCGAATTTGAGCAGTTCGCGCACGATGGTGGCCTCGGCCGCATAATCCATCGTCAGATACGGATGGTCCCAGTCGCCGCCGATGCCGAGGCGCTTCAGTTGTTCCCTTTGGGTGTCGACCCAGTGCTGCGCATAGGCGCGGCACTCGGCGCGGAATTCCTCGACCGGAACCTCGTCCTTGTTGAGCTTTTTCTTGCGATACTGCTCCTCGACCTTCCACTCGATCGGCAGGCCGTGGCAGTCCCAGCCGGGCACATAGGGCGAATCCTTGCCCTTCAGCGTCTGGGTGCGGACGACCATGTCCTTGAGGATATGGTTGAGTGCATGGCCGATGTGCATGTCGCCATTGGCATAGGGCGGGCCGTCATGGAGGATGAACTGGTCGCGGCCCTTGCGCGACGCGCGAATCTGCCCCTCGAGATCGCCCTCGAGCCATTTCGCCAGAATCAGCGGTTCCTTCTGCGGCAGGCCGGCCTTCATCGGGAAGTCGGTCTTGGGCAGGAAGACGGTGTCGCGGTAGTCGCGCTGCTCGGTTGCGGGCGTATCGGTCATGGTGCGCGGCGCTTAGCGCAGATTCGGGCGGGAGCAAAGCTTATGGGCGCAAGACGTGACTCCCGCCCATTCGTCATTCCGGACTTGATCCGGAATCCATCCCAGCCTCGCTGCATGGACCCCGGATCAAGTCCGGGGTGACGAACAAAATCACACGTCCTCGAGCCGCGCTTTCGCCGCGTCGCAATCGGCCGCGATCTGCGCCATCAACGCGTCCATGCTGTCGAACTTCGCCTCGGGCCGGATGAAGGCATGGAAGGCGACGTCGATTTCCTGCCCATAGAGATCCTCGGCGAAGTCGAAGAAATGCGGTTCGAGCAACTCCTTCGGCGGGTCGAAGCTCGGACGGATGCCGAGGTTCGCGGCGCCCTTCAGCATGCGTCCGTCGGCAAGCCGGCCGGTGACGGCGTAGATGCCGTAGCGCGGGCGCAGATATTGCCCCATTTCGATATTTGCGGTCGGGAAACCGAGCAGGCGGCCGTTCTTGTCGCCGTGCTGGACGGTGCCGCGCACCGTGAAGGGACGCGTGAGCAGGCGCGTCGCGGTTTCGCAGTCGCCCCCCTGCAGCGCCTCGCGAATGCGGCTCGACGAAATGACTTCCACCGCATCGTCGACCGGCGCAACCATTTCGGTGAAGAAGCCGAGGCGGCGCGCATGGTCGGCGAGCGTGACGACATTGCCGCCGCGGCCCTTGCCGAAGACGAAGTCGGCGCCGGTGACGACCCCCGCGGCGCCATAGCGATCGAGCAAAAGCCCGGTGATGAAATCCTCTGCCGTCGTGCCCGCGAGCGCGGCGTCGAAGGGGAGGACGAGCATCGCATCGGCGCCCGCGGCGGCGAACTGTTCCTGCCTTTGGTCGAGCGTCGTCAGGCGAAAGGGCGGGACGTCGGGTTTGAAGAAGCGCACCGGATGCGGGTCGAAGGTCGCGACGATCGCGGGAAGTCCCTCGTCCTTCGCATGATGGACCGCGCGGCCGACGACCGCCTGATGCCCGGCGTGAAAGCCGTCGAAATTGCCGAGCGCAATCACCCCGCCGCGCAAGGCCCCCTCGATGCGCTGGTGGCCGTCGAGGCGGATCACAAGCCCACCTCTCTCCGTTTGTGCTGAGCTTGTCGAAGCACCGTTCTTTCTTCTTTCGAGGTTGAAAGAAAGAACGGCCCTTCGACAAGCTCAGGGCAAACGGTTTTTGAGGTAGGGGTCATGGCGTAGGCGGAGTCTGCGGAACAAGCCCCGCCTTGAGCACGCGGACCGCGTTGCCGCCCATGACGGCGCGGATTTCGTCGTCGGAAAAGCCCGCGTCGATCAGCGCCTGCGTGACCTGAACGAGCTTCGACGTGTCGAAGCGCACCGTGGTGGCGCCGTCATAATCGCTGCCGAGCGCGACATGCCGGACGCCGACGAGATCGCGGACATGCTTCATCGCTTTCGCGATGCTCGCGGGCGAGGTGTCGCAGACCGCGGCGTCCCAATAGCCGATGCCGATCAGCCCGCCGGTCGCGGCGACGCCCCTGATCTGCTCGTCGGAAAGGTTGCGGTTGACCTTGCACGTCGCCTGCACCCCGCCGTGGCTCGACACCACCGGGCGGTGCGCTATTGCGAGGATGTCGGCGACGCAGGCGGCCGAGCAATGCGCGATGTCGACGATCATGCCCTTCGCCTCCATCGTTTCGACGACCTGCCGGCCGAGGGGCGTGAGCCCGCCCTTTTTCAGTCCGTGCATCGACCCCGCGAGGTCGTTGTCGAAGAAATGGGTGAGCCCTGCCATGCGGAAGCCGGCGGCGTAGAGCTTGTCCAAGTTGGCGAGCCTGCCTTCGAGGACGTGCAGCCCCTCAATGCTGAGCATCGCGCCGACGGGCAGCGCATTGCCGCCGCGCGCGGCGAGCAACGTGTCGATATCCTCGGGCGCATCGACCGCGCGCAGCTCGCCCGCCGAATCGGCGACGGCGCGGTGGAGCTTTTCGGCGTGCCACAGCGAGCGTTCGAGCAGCGAGTTCCAGGTGCGGATTGGCTGGAGCTGCGCGATCACGAGGCTGGTTATATTGTCGGTGTCCCCGCTATTCGCGTCGTAATTCTGCCCCTTGGGCGACTTGGTCGTGCTGGCGAGGATTTGCAGCGCGACATTGCCGTCCTCGAGCCGCGGCAGGTCCATATGGCCGCGTGTCGCGCGGTCGAGGATGCTGCGCTTCCACAGCAACGTATCGCTGTGCAGGTCGACGATCGTCAGCGTCCGGTGCAGGGCCTTGGCGCGTTCGCTGACCGTCGGCAGCGGCTTGCCGTCGATCTGGTTCGTGCTGCGCTCGATCATCCCGGGGGCAAGCGCGAAGAAGGCGAGCGCCGCGAGCGCAACAACGAGCAATATGCCGATCAGCCAGCGACGCATGCCTATTTCCTTGTCAGCGTGACGAAACTGTAGGCCGGACGGCCTGCCTCGTCGGCCGGATGGTCCTCGCGCGCCGTCTCGCGCCAGTCTGCGGCGGGGGGATAATCGATGCTCGCGTCGCCTTTCGGTTCGAGCGCGACCTCGGTCAGCTCGATGCGGTCGGCGAGCGGAAGGAAAAGCCGGTAGATTTCGGCGCCGCCGATCACCATCACATGCGGCGCGTTGGCAAGCCTCAGCGCCTCCTCGATCGTGCCGACCGGCTCGGCGCCTTCGTCCTGCCATTCGGGATCGCGCGTGATGACGATGTGGCGGCGGCCTTCGAGAATCGCAGGCAGGCTGTCGAAGGTCTTGCGCCCCATGATCATCGGGCGGCCCATGGTGAGCTGCTTGAAGCGGCGAAGGTCGGCGGGCAGGTGCCACGCCATCTTGCCGCCGGCGCCGATCACGCCATTGGCCGCGCGGGCGAGGATTAGCGTAATCTCGGGGCGATTCATGCGGGAGAGGCTCCAACCCATGTGGCGTGGCCAAGTTTGCGCCCCTCGCGCACCTCGGTCTTGCTGTAATGATGGACGTGGCAATTTTCGTCGGCGAGCAGCGCGGGGATATCCGCGATGCCGGCGCCGATCAGGTTGCGCATCGTGACGGGCAGCGCCCGCGTCGCGGTGCTGCCGAGCGGCAGACCCGCGATCGCGCGGATGTGATTTTCGAACTGGCTCGCGACCGCGCCCTCCATCGTCCAGTGGCCGCTGTTGTGGACGCGCGGCGCCATCTCGTTGAACACGGGGCCATCATCCGTCGCAAAAAACTCGCCGGTGAGCACGCCGACATAGTCGAGCTCCTCGGCGATTTTCGCCATCAACGCGCGCGCTTCGTCCTGCTGATCCAGGACGATTTGCGGCGGCGGCAGGCTCGATGTGGCGAGGATGCCGCCCTCATGGACGTTGACCGGCGAGTCCCAGAAGCGCACCTCGCCGTCGATGCCGCGCACGAGGATCACCGAAAATTCATGTGCGAAGGTGACGAAACCTTCGAGCACCGCCGCGTGGCGGCCGATGCCGTCCCATGCCGCGTCGGCGTCGGCGGGCGTCAAGATGCGCGCCTGCCCCTTGCCATCATAGCCCATGCGCACCGTCTTGAGGATCGCGGGCGCGCCGACTTGTTCGAGCGCCGTATCGAGCGCGGCACGGTCGGCAACCGCGGCGAAGGGCGCGGGGCGGCCGCCGAGCCCGGCGACGAAAGTCTTTTCGGCGAGGCGGTCCTGCGCGATTTCGAGCCCCGCCGCGCCGGGGCGCACCGCGACATGCCCCGACAGGAAGCGCACCGTGTCGACCGGCACATTTTCGAATTCATAGGTCACCGCGTCGCACGCGGCGGCAAAGGCCGCGAGGCGCGGTTCGTCGTCCCACGCCGCCTGGCTGTGGTGCGCGGTCACTTCGGCCGCGACGCTTTCGGCGTCGGGGGCGTAGATATGGACCTTGTAGCCGAGCTGCGCCGCCGCGAGGCCGAGCATCCGGCCGAGCTGGCCGCCGCCGAGGATGCCGATCGTCGAACCGGGAGGTAGCAAGTTGGGGTCCTAGCCTTCGCGAACGGGAACGGGGGCGACGCTGTTCGTCTGCGCCTCGCGCCAGCCGTCCAGCTTGTCCGCTAGGCCCGCATCCTCGTTCGCGAGCAACGCCGCGGCGAAGAGCCCGGCGTTGGTCGCGCCCGCCTTGCCGATCGCGAAGGTCGCCACCGGAATGCCGCCGGGCATCTGGACGATCGAATAAAGGCTGTCGACGCCGCTCAGCACCGCCGACTGGACGGGTACGCCGAGCACGGGAACGCGCGTCATCGACGCGACCATGCCGGGCAGGTGCGCTGCGCCGCCCGCGCCCGCGATGATCGCCTTCAGGCCGCGCTCCGCCGCACTTTTGGCATAGGCGACGAGGCGATCGGGAGTGCGGTGCGCCGAGACGATCTGCACCTCGTGCGCGATGCCGAATTCCTCGAGGATCTGGACCGCGTGCGCCATCGTCGGCCAGTCCGACTGGCTGCCCATGATGACACCGACTTGCGGTGCGTTGTCGCCCATCACCCTGTCCCTCCTGCGGCGGCATGAATCGCCGCCGCCTTCCCCCTAGCGGTTGCGCTTCGTGCGGGCAACGTCGTGCAATTGATGTCGGGCGCGTTTACCGATTGGTATCAAGTCGCGGCTAGGGTTGCCGCATCATATCCGCCAGCATCGGGCAGGCGGAGGGGTAGGGCGCGCCGGGGACAAGGCATGGATAGCATAGGGGGGGCACGGATCGCGGTCGACCAGTTCGCCGCCGTACCCGTTGACTCCATCGAGGACCAGCTGCGTGAAATACGCCGGGAACGCGACGCCTTGCGCCGCGAAAACCGCGTATTGAAGATCGCCGTCGCCGAGCTCGAACGCGTGTCCGAGCGCGACACGCTGACCCCGCTGTTCAACCGCCGCTATTTCCTGACTGCGATCCATCACCGCATGGCGCGCTTCGAACGACACGCCGAGCGCGCCGCGGTCGTGTTCATCGACGTCAACCAGCTCAAATATATCAACGACAATTTCGGCCATGCCGCGGGCGACTTCGCGCTGATGGAAATCGCCAAGCGGCTCGCGGGCTCGATCCGCGCGACCGACGTCGCGGCGCGCATCGGTGGCGACGAATTCGGCCTGATCCTCGATCAGTCGAGCGAGGACGGCGCGCGCGCGCAGGTCACGCGGCTGTGCGACGTGCTGACCGCGGCGCCCGCGCATTATGACGGGCACGAGATCGCCCTGTCGGCCTGTTTCGGGGTCGCGATGCTCCAGACCGGAATGAACGAATCGGACATTTTGGCGGCGGCCGACCGCGACATGTATCGCTGCAAGCAGGGACAGGGCGGACCCTTGGGCCACCGCTAATGGGGCACCGCTAACCGCGCGTTAACCAAAAAAGCGCATCTTTCCCCGACGACAGGGGGTGGACGATGCGAAACCAGACCGACCCATATCTCGACATACAGAACCGGATCACCGGCCAGATCGGCGCGCTGGCCGAAGCCTTGCCGAATTGCGCGCTGGCGCAGATCGTGCAGGGGATCGACGATATTCGCTGCCTCGCGCGCGACAACGGCTTCGCCGCGGTCGAAACGCTGGCGAGCCGGCTCGAATCGGCGGTGGCGGGCGGCGGCTATCGCGCCGCGATCCTGACCTATCTCGACGCGATGAGCGACGCCGCGCAGGCGCCGCGCGGACCGATGCCGGCCGCCGCGCACGAGGCGTGGCTGGCATCGGTGGCGAGCCGGCTCGGGCATTGACCCCGCACGCCTGACGATCCAGATCCGACGTCATGGACGCAATCATGCTCGCGCTGGTGGCGGTGCTGCTCGCCAATGCCGACGGGCGCAGCGGAATCGCGCTGTCGCGGCTGGTCAGCGCGCGCAGCGACCGGCGCGCCACCGTCGGCATCGCTTTCGGCGCTTTCATCGTCAACGCGATCGTCGCCGCGATCGCCGGGGCGATCGCGAACCGGATGATCGGTCAGGGCGTCGCCGCCCTGCTCGTCGCGCTCGCGATGCTGTCGGCCGCGGTGGCGCTATTGTGGCCGATGAAGCCCGCTCGTGAGGAAGGAGACGGCGACGCGCCGACGGCGCTGTTCGCGGGACGGATGCTCGCGAACCAGTTCGGCGACCGCAGCCACTTCCTGATCGCGGCGCTCGCCGCGACCAGCGGCGCAGGACAATGGGCGGCGGCGGGCGGGCTCGTCGGCTGGACGCTGTCGATGCTGCCGTTTTTGGCATTCGGCCCCGCGCTAGCCGAGCGGCGCGCGGCGCGCGGCCTGCGCTGGGCGGCGGCGGCGATCCTGGTGATCTGGGGCCTGCGCACCGCGCTCGGCGCCTTCGGGCTGATCGGATGATCGATCGATTAGCGTGAGTTTCATCGTTTTTGTCGATGATGCTCATCCGAAGCTTCAATGGGAAAACCTCCCGTGGCTTCGCTATATCGGCGGGGCAACAGAAAGGATGCTCCCATGTCCGAGAAGAACAACAATGCTCCCGCCGTCGCCGACGCGCTCAACGCGCTGCTCGCCGACAGCTTCGCCCTCTATCTCAAGACCAAAAATTATCACTGGCACGTTCAGGGCCCGCGCTTTCGCGAGCTGCACCTGCTGTTCGACGAACAGGCGGCGCAGATTTTCGCGACGACCGACCTGATCGCCGAGCGCGTGCGCAAGAATGGCGCGCCGACGCTGCGTTCGATCGGCGATATCGGCCGCCGCGCGTCGATCCGCGACGACGACAGCGCGGATGCCGATGCCGAGACGATGATCCGCAGGCTGGCCGACGACAACAAGCTGCTGCTCGGCCAGCTCAAGGAGGTGAAGGCAACCGCCGAAGCCGATGGCGACATCGCGACCAGCGGGTTGGTCGACGGCTGGGCCGACGAAACGCAGCAGCGCATCTGGTTCCTCGAGGCGACGCTCGGTTATTGAGCCCGGATGGACCTCCCCGGTGCGGGAGGGATTTCGTCCCGCTTTGGGGGTGGGGAGCTGCCGTTGCGGCAATTTGGCCCCTCTCCTTCAGGGGAGCGGCTTTCTTCTCTCAATGGCAGCAACCGGCCGAAAGCAGTCGCTCCGTACCAACCAAGGAAAAGGGCCGCGAATTGCTTCGCGGCCCCATCCATTTTTGCCTGACGGCTTCCGATCAGAAATCAGAAGACGCGTGCATATTGTTCGTTGCCGACGAAGCCGAGCTTGCCGACGCCGCTGCGCTTGATCACCGCCATGACATTGTCGACGACGATATAGCGCGCATAGGGGTCGGGCTGAACCTGCAGTTCGGGTTCGACCGGCAGCGCCTTGGTCTGTTCCAGATATTGCGCCAGCTGCGCGAGGTCGACCGGCGTTCCGTTCCAGGTGATCGTCCCCGCGGGGTCGATCATCACCTTGTTCTTCTCGGGGTCGACATTGCTCTGGCTGTCGGTCGGGACCGGCAGGTCGATCTTCACCGCGTGGGTCTGGACCGGGATGGTGATGATGAACATGATGAGGAGCACGAGCATGACGTCGATAAGCGGCGTCGTGTTCATGTCCATCATCGGTTCATTTTCGTCCCGGTCTCCAACTGCCATGGACATGCGATTATTCCTTCATTCCTAAACGGAAGGCCGCCTTAGAGGCGACCCACCGTGCCCGAGCCAGGAGCCGGTTCGGAAATGAACCCGATCTTCTGGAAGCCGGCATATTGCATCGTATAGATCACGCCGCCGATGCACTGGTACGGCGTGTTCACGTCGCCGCGGATATGCACTTCGGGGAAGTTCTCTTCGGTGATGTTCTGAGGCCCGCCGATATCTTCGAGCAGCTTTTCGAGCTTTTGCTGCCCGCGTTCGAGCAACTGCCGCGAATCGACCGGGGTCTGGCCCCAATAGACTTCGCACGCGCTGCTGTCGGCATTGGGCTCGCCATCGCCGTCGGTGTCGGCCGAACGGATCGACAGCAGCACATTTTCAGGCTTCGTCGTCGTCGGCTCGAAGACCACGTCGGGCAGCTTGAGGTTCACCGTCTCCAGCACCACGGGAACCGTGATGAGGAAGATGATGAGCAACACAAGCATGATGTCCACGAGCGGGGTCGTGTTGATTTCGGACATCGGGGCGTCTTCACCGCCACTGTCGCCTACACTCATCGCCATAGGATTAGCATCCTGTCACAAAATTACTGTCATGGACCTGAGGGTCGTCGCGCCACCGGCGCTGCGCCCTTGTCCAGCGGACCCCGCCCGTCGCCACGCGGCGACAAGGCGGGGATCCAGGAACCAATCAGGCCTTCTTCGGCGCGGCGGCCGGAGCGGCGGCCTTTGCCGGAGCAAGCGACGCCGGCTTCACCTGGCCGTTCGACATGATCGAGCCGAGCACGTCGTTCGAGAAGGTCGACAGACGGCGGGCGATCGCCTTGTTGCGGCTCTGCAGCCAGTTGAACGCGAGCACCGCGGGAACCGCCACGATCAGACCGATGGCGGTCATGATGAGCGCTTCACCGACCGGACCGGCGACGGTGTCGATCGACGCCTGACCCGACGCACCGATCTTCACGAGCGCGCGAAGAATACCGATAACGGTACCGAACAGGCCGACGAACGGCGCGGTCGAACCCACGGTCGCGAGGAAGGCGAGGCCCGAATTGAGCTTCGAGTTGATGTGGTTCTGCGAACGCTCGAGCGTGCCGTGCATCCAGTCGTGGGCTTCGACGGGGTCGGTCAGCTTGTTATGCTCTTCGTTGGCGCGCAGACCGTCTTCGACGACCTGACGATAGGCGCTGTTCTTTTCGAGCTTCGACGCGCCGTCGGCGAGCGTCGGCGCGCGCCAGAAGTTGGCGTTGACCGCCTTGCCCTGGTTGATCACCTTGTTCTGTTCGAACAGCTTGGTGAACAGGATGTAGAGCGTGCCGATGAACATGATCAGCAGGACGAGGAAGGTGACCTGCGACACGATGCCGCCTTCGCAGAGCGCGGGGACGAGACCGTAGGGGTTCTGGCCTTCTTCCTTCACGCACATCGATGCGGGCATCAGGCTCATGCCTGCGTCGTGAGCGGCAGCCGGCGCCGCAGCGGCGGCATTTGCGATCAGATTAAACATATAGGAAATTCCCTCTCAAAATATTCAAAATCGAAAACGGTGGTCCGGCGCCGATCAGCGCGGAATCTGCCAACGGATACGGTTGCTATAGGTACCGCCCGTGGGATTACCCGCGCGGTCCTTGCCCGGATTGAACCGGCCACGGCGCTGGATAAGCTTGCAGGTTTCGGCATCGAGATCGGCGTGCCCGCTCGACGACGTGACGTCGCACGAGGTCACGCGGCCCTCGACATTATAGGTCACGCGGAAACCCGTCGTGCCTTCGCGTTCTTCACGCATGGCGCGCGCCGGATAGTCGTCGTTCGTCGCCCAGCGGCCCGGGTTGCCACGCGGCGAACCGGCCTGACTGAGGTCGGGCGCCGGGGGCGCGGGGGGAGCCGGCGGCGTGAAGACCGGCGGCGGCGGCGTCGGCGGCGCCTTCGGCACCGACTGGACCGTATTGGTCGTCACCGGCGGCGGAATCGGCGACGGCGGCGTCACGACCGGCGGCGGCGGCGGCAGCTTGTTGTCCGGCGGCGGCGGCGGCGGCGGCTCCTCCGGCGGCGGCGGCTCTTCGACGTCCACCACATCCAATTTTTCGGCGATCTTCTTGACGATGCTGATATTCAAGCCGTTGACCAGGCCATAGCCCAGAACTGCCGTAAACAGACCAACCAAGACAATCGCCACTACCCTGTTTTTAGGGTCGACATTATCACCATAAGCCATTCAGGGACGACGCTCCTTGCTAGATCATCCTGACACCAATTCCCAACCCTCGGGACGGTTGCCAAATGCCCGGATGATTTCCGATGCGTTTTCACAGACCCGACGGCGCTACATCCGGCTTATTATGTTTTCGCCGGACGCTTCGCGGCCCGTCCTATCGCGGTGGCGGCACATTCGCAAACCCTTTATCAGCGGTTAATGTGCCATGTCCCATGATGGGGATTCAGGCGCCGATACCGGTGTCACAGATGATGGAAAGTAGATCGACCATGCGCCTCCCTCACCCGGCCGCCATCGCCGGCATATTGACCTTGAGCTTTGGAATCCCAAGCGTTTCCGCAATGCAGGCGCCAGCGGGCGCCGCGGCGGCGAGTCCCTACACCTATGCCGACATCGCCGATCTGGCGACCGCGGCACCGATCGTCCTGCACGCGCGCATCCGCGACGCGACCGATCTGAAACCCGAGCGCGCGCCCGGAGTCGCGGCGGGTCATGTCCGATTCTACGTCGAAGCCGACGTCGTCAGCCTGATTCGCGGCAGCGGCCCGCTCGCGTCGCGAATCTCCTATCTCGTCGACCTGCCGGTCGATACGCGCGGCAAGCCGCCGAAGCTCAAGCGGAAGCAGCCGGTCCTGCTCTTCGCCGGACCCGTCGCGGGTTCGGCGGCAGGCACGAACAGCACCGGCAGCGTCCGCCTGATCGCCCCCGACGCCCAGCTGCCGTGGGATCCCGCCACCGAAGCGCAATTGCGCGCGATCCTGACCGAGCTGGTCAAACCCGGCGCCCCGCCCGCGATCACCGGCATCGCCAACGGCTTCCACGTCCCGGGCACGCTTCCCGGCGAGGGCGAGACGCAATTGTTCCTGAACACCGAAACCGGAGACCCGGTGTCGCTCACCGTGCTCACCGCCGCCGACGGGTCGCGGCGCTGGGCGGCGGCGTTCGGCGAGATCGTCGATGGGTCCGCGGCGGTGCCCGCGCGCGATACGCTCGCCTGGTACCGTCTCGCCTGCGGCCTGCCGCGCCAGCTGCCGCTGAACAAGCTCGCGGGGACCCCGCCCGGGGACCGGCGCAAGGCGGCGGCGGACTATGGCGTCATCCTCGGCGCGCTCGGCGACTGCACGCGCACGCGCAAGCCGCCGGTCGATTGATGGAGTTTTTCGCCTGACGGCAAAGGCGGCACCGGCCCGCTCCCCCTCCCGGCCTCCCTAGGTTACTATCGTCGGGGAGGCCGGGAGGAGGAGCGGGCCGGTGCCGCATGTTTTTCCCGCAGCGGAAACAGAAAAGCTTCCTTGTTTCGCGCGCAAAAGCCGATAGGGCGCTCGCGATAACGGGGCGAGGCTCCGTCCTTTCTACGGAGTCCCGCATGTCGCCCTATTCCGCCCCGACCGCCCCCCGCCCGCCGCTACGCGTCGCGCTCGCGGGGATCGGCGTCGTCGGCGGCGGCGTCGTCCGGCTGCTCGAGGCGAACCGCGAGCTGATCGCGCGCCGCGCGGGCCGCCCGATCGAAATCGTCGCGGTATCGGCGCGCGACCGGCACAAGGATCGCGGCGTCGACCTGTCCCGCTATCGCTGGGAAGACGATATGGACGCGATCGTCGCGGCGGACGATGTCGATGTCGTCGTCGAGATGATCGGCGGCGCCGACGGATCGGCGCTGACGCTCGCGCGCCACGCGCTTGGAGCGGGCAAGGCGCTCGTCACCGCCAACAAGGCGATGATCGCGCATCACGGGCTCGATCTCGCCCGGCTGGCCGAACAAAAGGACACGCCGCTCAAATATGAAGCCGCGGTCGCGGGCGGTATTCCCGTCATCAAGGCGATCCGCGAGGGCGCGTCGGCGAACGAGATCGCGCGCGTCTATGGCATCCTCAACGGCACCTGCAATTATATCCTGACGCAAATGGAACGGAACGGCGCAAGCTTTGCCGACGCGCTCGCCGCCGCACAGGCCGAGGGTTATGCCGAGGCCGATCCCACCTTCGACGTCGACGGGATCGACGCCGCGCACAAATTGTCGATCCTCGCCGCGCTCTGTTTCGGGACGCAGCTCGACATCGGCGCGGTCACCGCCGACGGCATTCGCGGCCTGATCGCCGCCGACATTCGCGAGGCCGAAGCGCTCGGCCACCGCGTCCGCCTGATCGGTATGGCCGAGCGCGACAGGGAGAATGGTGGCGGGCTCTATCAGCATGTCCAGCCGTGCCTCGTCCCCGCCGACCACCCGCTCGCCTATGTCCCCGGCGCGCTCAATGCCGTGGTTGCCGAAGGCAATTTCGTCGGCCGGCTCTTCTTCGAAGGCGCGGGCGCGGGCGCGGGGCCGACCGCGTCCGCCATCGTCGCCGACATCATCGATATCGCGCGCGACGAATATGGCCCCGCTTTCGCGATGCCCGTCGACGCGCTCGATGCGGCGCCCGCTGCCGATGCCGGCGCACGCGTCGGCAAACATTATGTCCGCCTGATCGTCGAGGACCGCATCGGCGTGCTCGCCGAGATCGCGACGGCGATGCGCGACGCCGGCGTCTCGATCGAAAGCCTGATCCAGCGCGGCAGCGAGGACGGCGACGGCGTCGTGATCGTGCTCGTCACCCACGAAGGCCCGGCCAGCGCGATCCACGCCGCGCTAGACGTGCTCGGCGCTTCGGACCATGTCGTCGGCGCGCCGATGCACATGCCGATCCTCGCGCTTTAAGGTTCCTCTTCGGCGGGCGGCGGATCGCCCGTCTCGGGGTCGGTGCGCTCCTTCGCCATTTCATAGAGCGCATTATATTCGGGGCCCGGCTTCATCCGGCCGCCGATCGAGATCCAGTTATAGGGCAGCTTGTCGAGCGTCATCGCCCGCGCCTCGGCGCGCGGAAGCTTGGGCGGCGCCTCGCGCCCCTCGTTCGCGATCGCGCGCAATTCGGGGGTCAGGCGGTGGCGTTCGGTGTCGGTGCCGCACACGTTGATCGATCCATCTTCGGCGGGTTTGCAGCGCCGGATCGGATCGACCAACTCCTTCGCATTGGCCGCGGCACTTTCGGCGTCGCGCGGCGGCGGCGGGGCGGGCGGCCCCTGCACCTGCGCCGCGGCCGGCACCGCCAACGTCATCGTGACGACACAGCTCAGGGCGAAAGCGGCACCGAATCGGGCGAAGCGTTCTCGACAAGTGGCGCGGGCGACCATATGGCGCCCACCATGCCGACGCGGCGCAGCAAGTAAAGACGGAGAGTGCGAAAGATGACGGATAGCGGCAGCAACCTCGACCGGGTGCTCGTGCTCGAAATGGTGCGCGTCACCGAAGCCGCGGCGATCGCCGCCGCGAAGCTGATCGGCCGCGGCGACGAGAAAGCCGCCGACGCCGCCGCGGTCGAGGCGATGCGCACCGCGTTCAACACGCTCTATATGGACGGCACGATCGTCATCGGCGAGGGCGAGCGCGACGAGGCGCCGATGCTCTATATCGGCGAGAAGGTCGGCAACGCGCCCGGCAAGGGTCCGAAGATCGACATCGCGGTCGACCCGCTCGAAGGCACGACGATCACCGCCAAGGCCGGTCCGAACGCGCTCGCGGTGCTCGCGATCGCCGAGGAAGGCTGCCTGCTCAACGCCCCCGACGTCTATATGGACAAGCTCGCGGTCGGCGCGGGCTATTCGCCCGATGTCGTCAATTTCGACAACAGCGTGCGCGAGAATGTCGAGGCGGTCGCGCGCGAAAAGGGCTGCAAGCCCGAACAGATCATCGTCTGCGTGCTCGACCGCCCGCGCCACGAGGCGATCATCGCCGAACTGCGCGCGATCGGCTGCGGCGTCGCGCTGATCCCCGACGGCGACGTGGCGGGGGTGATCGCGACGACCAACCCCGAAACCAATATCGACATCTATATGGGGTCGGGCGGCGCGCCCGAGGGCGTGCTCGCCGCGGCGGCGCTGCGCTGCGTCGGCGGCCAGTTCAAGGGCCGCCTCCTCTTCCGCAACGACGACGAGCGCAAGCGCGCGAAGAAATGGGGCATCGAGGATCTCGACCGCGTCTATGACCTCGAGGATCTCGCCAAGGGCGACGTGATCTTCGCCGCGACGGGGGTCACCGACGGGTCGCTGCTGCGCGGCGTCAAGCGCCGCCGCGACGGGGTGATGACCACCGAGACCGTCGTGATGCGGGCTTCGTCGGGTACGGTGCGCTGGGTGAAGGGCGAACATCGCGCGCACTGAGAACAGAAAGGCGGCCGGCGGCCGCCTTTCGACATCGTGCCCCCTCCCCTCCCCGAGAGCATATCCGGGATGACGATAGACGGGTGCGGCAGCTTGCCGTCCATTCCCGGCACGCAAAAAAGGGCGGCACGCGGCCGCCCTCCTGGATCCCGGCACTGGCCGGGATAGCGCATTTTCCTACCGCGCGCCGTCAGCGCACGGGAAAATGGATCACTTGATCTTGGCTTCCTTGAACTCGACATGCTTGCGCGCACGCGGGTCGTATTTCCGCACCGACATTTTTTCGGTCATCGTGCGCGGGTTCTTTTTCGTGACATAGAAAAAGCCCGTGTCGGCGGTGCTCACCAGCTTGATCTTGACGGTCGTCGGCTTGGCCATGGCCCTGTTCCTCGAAATAACTGCACATCCGCCGGAGTTCCGATGGATGCCGCGGGACTAGGGGCCCCGACGTTGGTGTGAAAAACATAGAGGGCCGCGCGACGTCGCGCCGCCCCCAATATCCGGGCGCCTTTGGCGGGATTCGGCTTTTCTGTCAAGCGAAAGCGAAGGGCGGGCGGCAATATCGGCCGCCCGCCCGGGAGGGGTCGGTTGGGTCTTCAAGCGTTCTTGATCTCGAAGCGGACGGTCATCACCTTCCAGCTTTCCTCGGGCACCCCGCCGCGCGTCGCGGGCTTGAAGCGCCATTTGGCGAGCGCGCGGCGCTTCGTCGCCTCGAAAAAGGCCGGGCTGTCGGCGCTGATCAGTTCGACCGCCTTGACGCGCCCGTCGGTGCCGATCAGCACGCGGACCTTCGCCACGCCCTCGATCCCGCCGCGCTGCTCGCGCGCCGGATATTCGGGCTGGAAGGCACCGGCGAAGCGCGGATCGATGTCGGCGAGCACGAGGTTGGGCTTGGTCGGCGCGACGGGCGGATCAAGCGGAACCGACGGCCCGGTGCCTGTCCCTGCCGGCGGGACATAGGGCGGAAGCGGCGGCGCCTCGGGCGGGTCCTTCACCACCGGCGGCAGGGGCCTCGGCGGCGCGGTAAATTGCGTTTGAGGCGGCTGTGTTTGGGGTTTGGGATCGGGCTGTGTCTCGGGCGGCTTGGGCTTCGGCAGCGTGATTGATGTCCACGGCGGCGTGACGGTCGTCGGCTTGTCCTCCACGATCATCGGCGACAGCGCCACCGCGACGACGAGCGCCGCGGGTAGCCCCACTGCGAACAGCGCCGCGAACGGATGATGGGTTCTGTCGGCGCCATAGCTGCCGCGCGGCTGCATCGCCGGGGCGGGGGCCGGAGCCGTCATCGCCTCGGGCGCGGTCACAATCGCCGAAATCAAGGGTATCAAGGTCATGGCATCTCTCCTTGCCTGTCGACCCGGCCCCGCGGCATTCTGACCGTCGAACTGGCCAAGTCAGAGTGACGTGATATTATAACATCACTAGACTTGTCAAGCGGATCGGTAAGCAAGAACAGGAAGGGCTGATAAGCGAGAGCGCCGAGCGTTCAATATGAACCGTTTGATGCTGATTTAACGCTCGCTGCTCTATCTCGCCAAAAGCCGCGCGGTCGCCTCGCTCTTGTCGATCAGCGGCAGCAGCTCGGCCATGTCGGGACCATGATCGCGTCCCGTCAGCGCACGGCGCAGCGGCAGGAACAGCGCTCGGCCCTTCGCCCCCGTCGCCTCCTTCGCTGCGCCGGTCAGCGCATGCCACGGGTCGTTCGCCCAATCGATGCCCGATACGGCACCGGCGGCGGCGGCGAGCACCGCGCGGTCTGTCTCCTCGGCAAGCGGCGGCGCGAAGGGGCCGTCGAATACCGGCGCCCAGTCAGCCGCCTCGGCCACCGTCATCAGGTTCGGGCGAATCGCGTTCCAGCGCGCTTCGGTGATCGCGGCGGGCAGGCGATCGGCGACCGCGGCATGGTCCGTGTGATGCAAAATCTTCTGGTTGAGCAGCGCGAGCTCGCCCTCGTCGAAGCGCGCGGGCGCGCGGCCGAAGCGTGCGAAGTCGATGCTTTCGATCAGCGGGGCGACATGCGTCACCGGCTCGACCGGATCGCTCGTCCCGAGCCGCGCGAGCAATGCGACGAGCGCGATCGGCTCGATGCCTTCGTCGCGGAGGCTCGCCATGCCGAGCGAGCCGAGCCGCTTCGACAATTTGCCCTCGGTCCCGACGAGCAGAGCCTCGTGGGCAAAGGCCGCCGGCGCGGCGCCAAGCGCTTCGAACATCTGGATCTGCGCCGCGGTGTTCGACACATGATCCTCGCCGCGCACCACATGCGTAATCCCCATCGCGATGTCGTCGATCACGCTCGGCAGCAGATAGAGCCAGCTGCCGTCGGCGCGGCGCACGACGGGATCGGACATCGTCTTCGGCTCGAAATGCTGCGGCCCGCGGACCATGTCGGTCCACTCGATCGGCGCATCATGGTCGAGCCGGAAGCGCCAGTGCGGCGCGACGCCTTCGGGCACCGGCGCGCCCTCGGGCTTGCGCTCGTAAACCGGGGGCAATCCGCGCGAAAGCAGCACCTTGCGGCGAATGTCCAGCTCTTCGGGCGTCTCGTAACAGGCATAGACCCGCCCCGCCGCCTTCAGTTTCTCGAACTCGCCCTCATAAAGCGCGAAGCGCGCCGACTGCCGTTCCTCGCCGTCGATGTCGAGCCCGAGCCACGCAAGGTCGGCGCGGATACCCTCGACATATTCCTCTTTCGACCGCTCGAGATCGGTATCGTCGATGCGCAGCAGGAAGCGCCCGCCATGCTTGCGCGCCCACAGCCAGTTGTGAAGCGCGGTGCGGACATTGCCGACGTGCAAGCTGCCGGTCGGCGAGGGAGCGAAGCGGGTGATGACGGTCATGCGGCGCGCCTATAGCCGCATTTGCCCGCGAGGCGATAGCTATGCGCTGCGCCGCGCGGGCCACCAGGCCCAAGCGATGCCGAGCAGCGCGACGATCAGGATGACGCTATATTCCATTCCGTTGCGCCCGCCGCCGACGACGAACCAGCCCGCGGGAAGGTGGACGAGGATCATGCCGAGCGTCAGGATGAAGGCATGGCCGAGCGCGGCGAGGCTGGTCCAGCGGCGCGTCAGCATCAGCGCCGGGCCCACCAGCTCGTAGAGCGTCACCGCCATCGCCCAGCCATAGCCATAGGGAAAGCCGAGGCTGTCGAGCCAGATGCCGAAGGGCACCACGAGCCCCGCCGCGAGGCGATAGATGCCGTGGATCAGAATCAGGATCGCGACGGTGATCCGCAGCAGCTCGATAAATTGCTCCGCGCGTTCGGGCCGCGCCTTCGGTCCCCGCAATCCCATTCGACGTCCCCCTGATTATCCCGTGCGGAACCCGTGCGTGATCGGATAGCGCCGGTCGCGCCCGAAATTCCGCGTCGACAATTTGACCCCCGGCGGCGCCTGCCGGCGCTTATATTCGGCGAGCATCAGGAGCCGCTCGATCCGCGTCACCGCCTCGCGATCGAAGCCATATTTGGCAACGACGTCGTCGACGCTCGCTTCCTCCTCGACGAGCATGTGGAGCATGCGGTCGAGGTCGGCATAAGGCGGCAGGCTGTCCTCGTCCTTCTGGTCGGGGCGCAGCTCGGCGCTCGGCGGCTTGGTGACGATATTGTCGGGCATCACCGGCGCGACCCGGTTGCGCGACAGGCGCGGCACATTCTCGTTGCGCCATTTCGCGATCGCAAAGACCGTCATCTTGTACGCATCCTTCAGCGGATTATAGCCGCCCGCCATGTCGCCATAGATGGTCGCATAGCCGACGCTCATCTCGCTCTTGTTGCCCGTCGTCAGCAGCATCGGGCCGAATTTGTTGCTGAGCGCCATCAGCGTAACGCCGCGGATGCGCGACTGGACATTCTCCTCGGTGATGTCGACGTCTTTGTCGGCGAAGCTCCCCGCGAGCATCTGGTCGAACGCATCGACCGCGGGGACGATCGGGATGGTGTCGAGCCGGCATCCAATCATCTCGGCGCAGCCCTTCGCATCGTCGAGGCTCTCCTCGCTGGTGAAGCGGCTCGGCATCATCACGCACCAGACCTTGTCGGGTCCGAGCGCATCGGCGGCGATCGCGGCGCAGATCGCCGAATCGATCCCTCCCGACAGGCCGAGCACGACGCCGGGAAAGCGGTTGCGTGTCACATAGTCGCGCAAGCTCACGATCATCGCGCTATAGATGTCGGCGGGATGCGCCTCCCATTCGGCGATTGCACCGGGTTCGCAGACCCAGCGCCCGTCGCCCGCATTCGTCCAGCGCGTGACGCGCTCCTCGCCCCCCCAGTCGGTCAGCCGGTGCGCGGTCGTCCCGTCGTCGTTCAGCACGAAAGAGCAGCCGTCGAACACCAGCTCGTCCTGCCCGCCGATGCGGTTGAGGAAGATCAGCGGCAGCTTGGTTTCGGCGACGCGGCTCGCAAAGACCTGCGATAAACGCCGCTCGTCCTTGTCGATCTCATAGGGGCTGCCGTTGACCGAAATCAGCAATTCGGCGCCCTGCGCCGTGAGATGCCGGCACACGGTCGGCAGCCAGCCGTCCTCGCAGATCGGCAGCCCGAGCTTCACCCCGCGCCATTCGACGATGTCGGGGAGCGGGCCGGGCGCGAAGATGCGCTTCTCGTCGAAGGTGCCGTAATTGGGCAGTTCGTGCTTGCGCCGCGTCGCGACGATTTCGCCCCCGTCGAGCAGCGCGACGATATTGTAGAGATCGGCGCCGTCGCGCTCGACCGATCCGACGAGCATCGCCGGACCGCCATCGGCAGTCTCGGCGGCGAGTTCGGCGAGCAGCTTCGCCGCGCGTTCGGCCAGCGCGGGCTTCAGCACCAGATCTTCGGGCGGATAGCCGATCAGCTGGAACTCGGGGTAGAGGATCAGGTCGGCGTCGCGGTGGCGGGCGCGAACGCTACGCATCGCATCGGCGTTGGCCGCGAGGTCGCCGACCGCCTGCGTCATCTGGGAAAGGACGATGGAGAGCGTTTCGGTCATGTCAGCGGTTTAGGCGCAAGTCGGGCGATTTCAACCGAAGACCGATACCCGCATCGGCATTGGGGTGGAGAGCTGTCGTCCAGATCCTCCCTTGCGCAGCAATGGGGAGGTGGCAACCGCAGGGCTGACGGAGGGTCGACGCCGTCAGGCGTCGGTGCACAGGACTTCTCCACACAGCTTCGCGGAGTGTGGTTGGAAGTCTGCAATCCGTCCAGTCCGGGGACTGGACGACCCACATCCTCCCCAGCGCTTCCGATGGGGAGGATCGGCGGCCGCTTCCGGTCGAAAGCTGTCTTTCCAATATCTCGCGCGACGCGCCGCAATGGCTTTAACCCCTTCCCCTTCGCGCCCGCGCTGGCTAAGGGGGCGCGCAATCCCACCCCGCGCGAAAGGGCTTTGCACCTTTATGAAACTCATCTCCGGCAACAGCAACCTGCCGCTGGCCCGCGCGATCGCGGACTATCTCGAACTGCCGCTCACCGACACCAGCGTGCGCCGCTTCGCCGACGAGGAAGTCTTCGTCGAGATCCACGAGAATGTCCGCGGCCAGGACGTCTTCGTCGTCCAGCCGACGAATTTCCCCGCGAACGACAATCTGATGGAATTGCTCATCATCAACGACGCGCTGCGCCGCGCGTCGGCGAAGCGCATCACCGCGGTCGTCCCCTATTTCGGCTATGCGCGGCAGGACCGCAAACCCGGCCCGCGCACCCCGATCTCGGCCAAGCTCGTCGCGAACCTCATCACCACCTCGGGCGCCGACCGCGTGCTCGCGATCGACCTCCATGCGGGGCAGATCCAGGGCTTCTTCGACATCCCGACCGACAATCTCTATGCCGCACCGGTGATGAGCGCCGACATCCAGGCACGCTTCGGTGACAAGAATCTGATGGTCGTGTCGCCCGACGTCGGCGGCGTCGTCCGCGCGCGCGCGCTCGCCAAGCGCCTCGACAACGCCCCGCTCGCGATCGTCGACAAGCGCCGCGAGCGCGCTGGCGAATCGGAGGTGATGAACATCATCGGCGACGTCTCGGGCCGCTTCTGCATCCTGATCGACGACATTGTCGATTCGGCGGGCACGCTCTGCAACGCCGCCGCCGCATTGAAGGCCGCGGGCGCCGAGGGTGTCGTCGCCTATTGCACCCACGGCGTGCTGTCGGGCGGCGCGGTCGCGCGCGTCGATGCGAGCGAGCTTACCGAACTCGTCATCACCGATTCGATCATGCCGACCGACGCGGTGAACGACAGCAACAAGGTCCGCGCGCTCACCGTCGCGCCCTTGCTCGGCGAAGCGATCAAGCGCATCGCCGACGAAAGCAGCGTCTCCTCGCTATTTGATTGATGCGTCAGCGCGCGACCAGCGCGCCGACGATATGATCGAGCTGGCGCCGGAAGCTCGCATGATCGGGCACCGCATGGACCAGCCCGCGCGCCGTCCAACATAAGGCCTGCGCCATGCTCCCCGCGCGCGGCACCGCCGAGCCGGGGCCGCTGAGCCGGATCGCTTCGGCCATCGCCGCGACCAGCCGCCGCTCAGCCGCACGCGCCGCGTCGGGTGGATCGCGCTGGAGCATCGCCACGATTTCGGCGCCGTGCGGCGAGGAATGAAGCGCCGCCATATGCCGGCCCACCCACGCGTCGAGCGCATCGGCCAACCGCTCGGCGAGCGTCTTGGCGGGCTGCTCGATGCTGGCGAGCGCGGCGGCGAGCGACGTATCGACCATGCCTTTGGTCGCCCAGTCGATCAGCGCGCCCTTCGATCCGAAGCGCAGATAAAGCGCCTGCCGCGACACGCCGAGCGCCGCGGCGACATCCTCCATCGATGCCTTGCGCAGCCCGTAGCGAGCGAAGGTCGCGACGATCGGATCGAGAGGAAAATCGCCCGGCATGAGGCCGATTTTACAATTTATATCATGTTTGTAAAATCTATAAAATCGGGGCCGCTCGGGATGTAATAGCTTTGCATGGACTGGCGGCGCGGACCGCACTGGGCTAGCGCGAAGCCATGTCGATCACCTCTGACCTCGCCCTCGCCAACCGCCTCGCCGACGCCGCCGGCGAAGCGATCCGTCCGCTCTTTCGTTCGAACTGGGTCCACGAAGCCAAGGCCGACGCCTCGCCCGTCACCGAGGCCGACCGCGCCGCCGAAGCCGCGATGCGCCGCCTGCTCGACGCCGAGGCGCCGCGCGACGGCATCATCGGCGAGGAATATGGCGCCGAGCGCCCCGAAGCCTCGCGCCAGTGGGTGCTCGACCCGATCGACGGCACCGTCAGCTTCATGGCCGGCCGCCCGATCTTCGGCACGCTGATCGCGCTGCTGCAGGACGGCTGGCCGATCCTCGGCATCATCGACCAGCCGATCGCCGGCGAACGCTGGGTCGGCGCGTTGGGGCAACCGACCCTGTTCAACGGCGCCCCGGCGCGCGCGCGCGCCTGCCGCAACCTCGCCGACGCCGTGCTCGCGACGACCGGGCCGCAGTATTTCAGCGACCATGACGGCGAGCATTTCATGGCGCTCGCGGCGAAGACGTCGCACAAGCGGATGGTCTTCGGTGGCGATTGCTATAATTATGGCCTGCTCGCGAGCGGGCATATCGACCTGGTGGTCGAAGCGGGGCTCAAGCTCCACGACTTCGCCGCGCTCGCGCCGATCGTCGAGGGCGCCGGCGGCACCATGTGCGACTGGAACGGCGATCCGCTCAGCGCCGACAGCGCCAAAGAGAATGGGGGCCATGTCATCGCGCTCGGCGACCCGGCGCGGCTCGAAGATGTGATCGAGGGGCTCGCCTGCCACCATTGAGGCCGGGGCCCCGGAAAGGAGAGGAACCGACATGGCTTATGAAGGAAGCTGTCACTGCGGCGCGGTGACCTATAGCGTCGAGGGCGACATTCCCGACACGGCGATGAGCTGCAACTGCTCGCACTGCCGCCGCAAGGGCTTTCTGCTCAGCTTCGTGCCGATCGACCAGTTCCGGCTGCAGAGCGGCGCCGAGCGGCTGACGTCGTACAAGTTCAACAAGCATAATATCGACCATCAATTCTGCGACGAATGCGGGTGCCAGAGCTTTTCGGTGGGCACCGGCCCCGACGGCGCGAAGATGGCGGCGGTCAACCTGCGCTGCGTTCCGGGCGCCGATCTCGACGCGCTGAATATCCAGAAGGTCGACGGCGCAAGTTTCTGATCCCACAACGCTTGCAATTCCGGGCGAATCCACCTAAGCGCGCCGCTTCCGATTGTGTCGGCTGGCTGAAAGGGCTGCCAGGCCGATACGCAAACGGACTCTAGATTCGGTGCCGGATCTCAACAACATAGGAGACCAAAATGCCCAAGATGAAGACCAAGAGCGGTGTGAAGAAACGCTTCAAATTCACCGCCTCGGGCAAGGTGAAGCACGGCGTCGCCGGCAAGCGCCACCGCCTGATTTCGCATAACTCGAAATATATCCGCACCAACCGCGGCACCAGCGTGCTCAGCGATTCGGACGCGGCCCATGTGCGCCTCTGGGCGCCCTACGGCCTGAAGTAAGGAGCGCTAGACGATGTCACGCATCAAACGCGGCACGACCACGCGTGCCAAGCACAAGCGGATTTTGGATCAGGCGAAGGGCTATTATGGCCGTCGCAAGAATACGATCCGCATCGCCAAGCAGGCGGTCGAAAAGGCCGGCCAATACGCCTATCGCGACCGCAAGGTTAAGAAGCGGAGCTTCCGCGCCCTGTGGATCCAGCGCATCAACGCCGCGGTCCGCGCCGAAGGCCTGACCTATTCGCAGTTCATGCACGGCGTGAAGCTCGCCGGCATCGACCTCGACCGCAAGGTCATGGCCGACCTTGCGATGAACGAAGGCGGCGTGTTCACCGCGATCATCGCGCAGGCGAAGGCGGCGCTGCCCAAGGCGGCCTGACGCTTTTCAGCCAAGGCGAACGAAATCGAGGGCGGTCCCGGCGGGGCCGCCCTTTTTCGTTGGAGGTCCGCAAAGGACCGGTTTCGGTCGGAAGCTGCCGATCCTCCCCGGCACGGGGAGGGGGACCACCGAAGGTGGTGGAGGGGCACAGGCGGAGCGCACGACGCAGATAGGGCAGGAAACACCTCGCGTGCCCCTCCACCATGCTTCGCATGGTCCCCCTCCCCCAAGGGGGAGGACCGTCCGCTCTCCACCCCAAAACAGCCCTTCACCCTCCTCAATCCAACCCCGACTCCCGCATCCGTTCCGTCATCGCGGCGACGAACGCGCGCACCGAGGGCAACCCCGCGCGTGACGGCTCGAACAGCAGATGGACCGGCAACGGCGGCGGCGCTTCGTCAGCCAGCAACGATATCAGCCGCCCCGCATCGACTGCCTCGGCGAGCTGGTAGCTCAGCAAATTCGCTATCCCGAGCCCCGCCTCGGCCGCCGCCAGCACCCCTTCGACGCTGTTGACGGCGAGGCGCGGCGGCGCGCCGAGCCGCCAGCGCCGCGATGCGAATTGCCATTCGGTCGTCCAGCGCGGCCCCATCGTGCCGATCAGCTCATGGCCCGCCAGGTCCGCGATCGTCGCGGGCGCCCTGCGGCGCGCGAGATAGGCGGGGCTCGCGACAAGCATCTGGCGCACCCGGCCGATGCGCTTGGCCTTCAGCGTCGTATCGGCGAGCGGCCCGATCCGCACCGCGACGTCGATCCCTTCCTCGACGATGCGGACGTTGCGGTCGATCAGCATCATCCGCACGGCAAGCTCGCGGTGCTGCGCCATCAGCGCGCCGACCACCGGCAGCACATGCAGCCGCCCGAACATGACGGGCGCGGTCAGATGGAGCTGCCCACGCGGTTCGGCTTCGGCGCCGCGCAACGCGCGCTCGGCGCCCGCCAGCTCGGCGAGGATGCGCCGCGCCTGCTCCAGAAAGGCGGCGCCCGCGTCGGTCAGTGCGACCGCACGCGTCGACCGGTGGAACAGCCGCGTCGCCAGCCGCGCCTCGAGCGCCGCGATCCCGCGCGTCACTGCGGGCGGTGAGCTGCCGAGCTTGCGCGCCGCCGCGGCGAAACCGCCTTCGCTCGCGACCGCGACGAACATTTCGAGCGTGGTGAGCCGGTCCATGATTATTCCAGTCTACGGAATTAATTTGTCCAATATTCACTCATTATCACCAATCGCGCAATGTCCTAGATCGTCTCCGAAGGGAGCGAACGATGGCGCGAAATTACCGACACACGCTTTTCAACGACGCGGTGAAGGCGCTGCAGGAACGCCATGGCTCGCGCGCCGCCTATGTGAAGATGGACGCGGGCGCCGACGGCACCCCCGATGCGCTGACCGCCAAGGAACTGGGCTATATCGCGCTCCGCGACAGCTTCTATATCGCGAGCGTCACCGCCGACGGCTGGCCCTATATGCAGCATCGCGGCGGGCCCGCGGGCTTCCTCCGCCATATCGCGGGCAATCGCATCGGTTTCGCCGACTATCGCGGCAACAAACAATATATCAGCACCGCGAACCTGATGGGCAACGACCGCGTCTCGCTCTTCCTGATGGATTACCCGAACCGCGACCGGCTGAAGCTTGTCGGCCATGCGACGGTCGTCGAACTTGCCGACGATCCCGCCGCGGTCACCGCGCTGATGCCGGAAGGCTATCGCGCGACGCCCGAACGCGCCTTCTTCGTCGACGTGATCGGCTGGGAATGGAATTGTTCGCAGCATATCACCCCGCGTTTCACCGAAGCCGAAATATCCGCCGCGGTTCGCCCGATGGCGGCCGAAATCAACCAGCTGCGCGCCGAAATTGCAGCCTTGCGCGCCGCCCCGAAAGGAGACCGAACATGATCCACCTCTATGCGTCCGAAATGTCGGGCAATGCCCACAAGGTGCGGATGGCGCTCGCCTTCCTCGGGCTCGGCTGGGACGAGCGGGCGACCGACGCGGCCGCGCGCACCACCGATGCCTTCCTTGCGCTCAACCCGATGGCGCAGATCCCCGTCTATGTCGAAGGCGATTTCATCTTGCGCGACAGCCAGGCGATCCTCGCCTATCTCGCCGCGCGGCACCGGCCCGGCGACTGGGACGGGCGCACGCCCGAGGAACGCGGCGCGATCATGGTCTGGCTGTCGCACGCAGCGAACGAGATTTTCAACGGCCCCGCGCTGCTTCGCGCCGAGCGCCTGTTCGGCTGGTCGGTCGATCGGGGCCGCGCGGCCGCGGTCACCGACCGCATCCTGCCGGTGGTCGAGGCGCATCTCGCGGGACGCGACTGGCTGGTCGGCGACCGGCTGACCATCGCCGACCTTGCCGCGAGCCCCTATCTCGCGCTCGCGCCCGACGGCGGTGTCGACCTTGAACAATGGCCCGCGATCCACGCCTGGACCCGCCGGATCGCCGCGCTTCCCGCCTTTCCCGCCATGCCGGGCTGGCCCGCCGAGGGCGCCGCATGATGCCCTATGTTGATATCAAGATCACCCGCGAGGCCTGTCCTGAGCGCCTGCAAGGCAGTCGAAGGGGCGCGACGGCCGAGCAGAAGGCCGAACCGATCGCCGGCGTCACCGACCTGCTCCGGCGCATCCTCGGCAAGAATCCCGCGACCACCGTCGTCGCGATCGATGAGGTCGACACCGCCAATTGGGGAGTGGGCGGATGGCCCGTGCCGGGCTATCGCGCCGCACAGGCTGCCAAGGAGACCCAGTGATGACCGCGAACAACGCCGCCCCGGCCTTTGCCACGATCATGTTCCTGACCGGGGTCGGCATCCCGATCCTCGCCGCCCTGAACGGCGGGCTCGGCGCGCGGCTCGAAAGCCCGATGGCGGCCTCGGTGATCCTTTTCAGCCTCGGCCTCCTCATCGCGGTCACCGGCGCGATCGCGACCGGTACGCTCGGGCAGGTGCGGTTGTCGTCCGGCATTCCGGCGCATTTCTATTTCGGCGGCGCCTTCATGGCCTTTTACGCGATCGCGGTGACGTTCATCGCGCCCAAATTCGGGGTCGGCAACGCGATCTTCTTCGTGCTCGTCGGCCAGCTGATCAGCGCCGCGACGATCGACCATTTCGGCCTGTTCGGCGCGATCCGCTCGGCAATCGACGCGAAACGCGTCGCGGGGATCGCGCTGATGGTCGTGGGGGTGTATTTGGCGCGGCGGACAGGTTGACGACAGGTTTCGGCCGGGTGTTGCCATAAGATCCTCCCTGTCGCGAAGCCGTGGGGAGGACTAAACGCCCGCTCCCCACCCCAAAGCCGCCCTCGCACGCCTCACATATGCGCGGTCACCTCCGGCGGGTTCCACCAATTATTGCCCGCGCCATCCATATGGCTCACCGGCAGCGCCGCCATCTCGGCGGGGGTGAGGTCGTCGAGGCATGCGATCGCGACCGAATAATAGGCGCCACCGATCTCCTCGACATAGCCATGGCCGAAGGAGGAGACGCCGCACGTCTTGCAGAAGACATGATGCGCGCTGTTCGATCCGAACTGATAGTCGGCGAGCGCCGCGGGATCGGTCAGCAGGCGGAAGGCGTCGGGCTTGATCTGCGCGCTCCAGTTCCGTTTCTTGGTGCAGATCGAGCAATTGCACTTGCCCGTCCCCGCTTCGAGATCGAGGTCGGCTTCGAACTTGACCGCGCCGCAGTGGCACGAACCATGGTGGGTCTTGAGCATCTTCTATTCTCCGGCTGGCAGCGCGACCCGTCGCGCCCTTCACCCGAAGCGATGTAGCCTCTGCCCCTGACAGATCGTGTCAGGAGGCGTCGTCCCACCCGTTTCGCCGCCACCAGTCGGCCATCAGCACCGCGCGGCGCCGCCCGAACCCCTCATCGCCGATCCGCGCCGCGGCGATGCGGTCGATACGGAAACTCCGGTAATCCTGCCGCAGCAGGCACCATGCGGCGATGATCTGCTTCTCCTCGAAATAGGCGAGCGCGGCGGGCCAGATCGACCGCTCGGTCGCCGTGCCCTTCTCGTCGGCATAGTCGATGTGCAGCACTTTCTCGGCGCGCATCGCCTCGCGCACCGTCGCGAGCAGCGGCGCGTCGGTTTCGCGCCAACGGCTGTTCACCGGCCACAGCCCCGCCTCGTCGATCCGCTGCCTGAGTTCGTCGGGGCTCGCGGCGGCGATCTTGGCGAGCGCCAGCCCTGCCGCGCGCGACAGCGCCCCGTCCTGCCGCCCCTCGACCCAGCGCGCGCCCAATACCAATGCTTCCAGCTCCTCGGCACTGAACATCAGGGGCGGCAGGAAGAAACCCGGCCGCAGCACATAGCCGACCCCCGCCTCGCCCTCGACCGGCGCGCCGAGCGCGATCAGCGTCTGGATGTCGCGATAGAGGGTGCGCACCGACACGCCCTGCTCCTCGGCCAGCGCCTCGGCGGTCACCGGTCGGCGGCGGCGGCGCAGCGTGTCGATGATCGCGAAGAGCCGTGCCGTCTTGTCCGCCATGGTGCCCTTCGTCCGTTCAGCGCCGCCGATAGGTCCAGCGCCGCGGCTTCGACCCGTCGATCGCCGAGATCGTCGCGGTCAGCGTGTCGCCGTCGCGGGCATAGACGATGCGCTGCGGATAATCATGCGCCGGATTCTCGAAGGTCGCGCTGGCCGTGTCGTGCCGTACCAGCGCGAACGCGACCGGCGCCCCGCCCTGCGGCATCGCGATATAGGAAATCGCGCCATCCTCGCCCGCCGCGATGCGGATGAATTCGAACTCGCGCAGCGCCTCGCCGCGTCCCGACCGGCTTACCCCCAGCATCACCCCGCCGCGCGGGGCCGTCCAGCTTTCCTCGGTCCAGCGCTCGCCGTCCTCGCGCACCCAGTCGCCCGCGAGCCAGCCGAGATCGTCCACGCGCGCCGCCGGGCTCGCCGCCACCAGCAACACCGCCAAGACCGCCGCCATGATCCGCATGAATATCTCCCTCACCGCTCCTTACCACCGGGGCATCGGCACCGCCATGGACAGCGCACCCCCCGCCGCCTATAACCCCTCCATCCCCGGGGAGCCTGTGTGCAGACACAGGTTGAGAGCGGAACAAGCCGCGACCCGTTGAACCTGATCCGGGTAATACCGGCGGAGGGAGGGCCGGCATTCCGCACCGGAAAACCGTCTTTCGCTCCGATATTATGGAGCAACTGCACATGGCCGACATCGATTCCCGCCTCGACAAGAGCGCCGCCACCCCCATCGGCGTCACCACCGGACCCATTCGTGGCAGCCGCAAGATCCATGTCGCGGCGCAGACCGGCAGCGGCATCCGCGTCGCGATGCGCGAGATCGACCTCGACCCGCATTCGGGCGAACCCCCCGTCCGCGTCTATGACACCAGCGGGCCTTATACGGACGCCAACGCCACCATCGACATCAACGCCGGCCTGCCCGAACTGCGCCGCGACTGGATCCGGGGTCGCGGCGACGTCGAAGAAGTCGCCCAGCGCGAAGTCCGCCCCGAGGATAACGGCCAGCTCGGCCCCGACCGCTCAGGTGGCGTCCCCGCCTTCCCCAACGTCCGCCGCCAGGTCCTCCGCGCCAGGCCCGGCGCGAACGTCAGCCAGATGCACTATGCCCGCCGCGGCATCATCACGCCCGAGATGGAATATGTCGCCGAGCGCGAAAATCTCGGCCGCACGCGCCTCGCCGAGTACAAGCGCGACGGCGAAAGCTTCGGCGCCAGCATCCCCGATTATGTCACCCCCGAATTCGTCCGCGACGAGGTCGCCCGCGGCCGCGCGATCATCCCCAGCAACATCAACCACCCCGAAAGCGAGCCGATGGCGATCGGCCGCAACTTCCTCGTCAAGATCAACGCCAATATCGGCAACAGCGCGGTCGCGTCCGACGTCGCATCCGAAGTCGACAAGATGGTCTGGTCGATCCGCTGGGGCGCCGACACCGTCATGGACCTGTCGACGGGGCGCAACATCCACGACACGCGCGAATGGATCATCCGCAATTCGCCCGTCCCGATCGGCACCGTCCCCATCTATCAGGCGCTCGAAAAGGTCGGCGGCGTCGCCGAGGACCTGACCTGGGAAATCTTCGCCGACACGCTGATCGAGCAGGCCGAACAGGGCGTCGACTATTTCACCATCCATGCGGGCGTCCGGCTGCCCTACGTCCCCCTCGCGGCCAAGCGCATGACCGGCATCGTGTCGCGCGGCGGCAGCATCATGGCGAAATGGTGCCTCGCGCATCACAAGGAAAGCTTCCTCTACGAACGCTTCGACGAGATTACCGAGATCATGAAGGCCTATGACGTCGCCTACAGCCTCGGCGACGGTCTGCGCCCCGGCAGCATCTATGACGCGAACGACGAGGCGCAGTTCGCCGAGCTCTACACGCTCGGCGAGCTCACCAAGCGCGCGTGGGCGCAGGATGTGCAGGTGATGATCGAGGGGCCGGGCCATGTCCCGATGCACAAGATCAAGGAAAATATGGACAAGCAATTGGAAGCGTGCGGCGAGGCGCCCTTCTACACGCTCGGGCCGCTCACCACCGACATCGCGCCGGGCTACGACCATATCACCAGCGGCATCGGCGCCGCGCAGATCGGCTGGTACGGCACCGCGATGCTTTGCTACGTCACGCCCAAGGAGCATCTGGGCCTGCCCGATCGCGACGATGTGAAGGTCGGCGTCGTCACCTACAAGCTCGCCGCCCACGCCGCCGACCTCGCCAAGGGCCACCCCGCCGCACAGGTCCGCGACGACGCACTATCGAAAGCGCGCTTCGAATTCCGCTGGCGCGACCAGTTCAACCTGTCGCTCGACCCCGACACGGCGGAGCAGTACCACGACCAGACGCTCCCCGCCGAGGGCGCCAAGTCGGCGCATTTCTGCAGCATGTGCGGCCCGAAGTTCTGCTCGATGAAGATCAGCCAGGAAGTGCGCGAGTTTGCGAAGCTGCAAAATCAGGACAGCGCAGGCTTCATCGCGGCGGAAGAGGCCGAGAAGGGCATGGCGGAAATGAGCCAGGTCTATGAGGACACGGGGCGCGAGCTGTATATGGGCGCGGGCGGGCGGGAGCATGATTGAAGCTCATCACCCATAAAAATATGGGCGCGAGACTAGGTCTCGCGCCTACCATACGGATGCTGAGGAAATCTCTCATCCTCAGCATATTGCGTTCATATTATATTTTGTCGCCCTGATGCATGGATCGCGCAGAAGTTGATGCCTTTACGACATCTCCCCATCTTTGATCGGGTTTAAACTGCCCACCCATTCGCCGTGCCATACGCTCTGCACCTGAAACCAGCCGTTGTTCGTAGCTTTGTGTCTTACGATTACCGTCGTTCATGACCGTTCCCATATCAACTCCTGAACCTGATATCGCGCAGAAGGTCGAGGAAATAATCATAAGGGACTATGACGAAGGAGACAGCGCCCATGGACAGCATCTGCGAGACACCTTTCACCTAGCGGATGTTTTTGTCGACGGAATTAATAAGGACCGGATGAAATCCGGTCTAGAACGCTTTTTCCAAGCATTCTTTGGTCGCGTAGACATCGGTCCATCAAAGATAGAATATGGAATGTACGCCGCCAAGGGAGCGTCATTGCGCTCAACCGATTTATCAAGACAGGTCGGAGCAGCAATTTTCTCGCCTGACGGTGAGTTGGTCACTCAGGGCTGCAACGAAGTACCTAAAGCATTTGGCGGCACATATGCGACGCCGCGAGACTAGGAAAGTCCATTAAGGGTTCGATATTATTCTGCACTACATTCCCATGTCATAATTGCACAAAGCACATTTTAGCATCTGGAATACGTCAAGTCATATTTATGGAACCCTATCCAAAAAGCAAAGCAAAGCAGCTTCACAAGAACGAAATAGAGATAGAGAAATCAAGTGAAACTCGCGTTTCATTTGTTCCATTTCTAGGCATATCCCCATTTAGATATCGGGATATTTTTGAGAAGAAATCAAGAAAATCTGCTGGCAAGGCGATTACATGGTATAAAGGCGAACCAAGGCCATTGCTCGATGTCGCTGCTCCGGCGTATCTCGACAACGAGTCCTTAGAAATTAGCAAACTCGGCGGAAGCTTTCAGCCTTCTCTATTTTAACGCATATTATACTTCATGAATTATGTAACAATTTAACAAATTTCATTCCGGTCCGAACGGAGCGGCGCCGATGGCGTCGCACTAACACCATGCTACACCCCCCGCCCATGCGCGCCCGGAACCTCCTCTATGTCATGGCCAAGCCGCCGCCGGAGGTGCAGGCGGCGATCGGCGCGTTGCCGCGCAACGACCCCGGGCGCGGCCCCGACCTGCTCCATGTCACGCTCATCTCGCTCTACGACCTGCATTATGCGCCGCCCGAGTGGCTGCCCGCGACCATCGCCGCGCTGGACAGCTTCGCCGCACCGCCCTTTCCGCTCGCCTTCGACCGCATCGAAAACCGCAAGGCGGTGACGCTGCGCACGCGCGATCCGCTGGCCGGGGCGCGGGCGTTCCAGAAGGCGCTGGTCGACCATCTGCTGCGCGAAAAGGCGCCGATCATGGACGGCACCACCCCCGAACCGCACATCACGATCAACTATCGCGGCGACCGGCTGAATGCCCAGAAAATCCCGCCGATCCGCTGGACGGTCGATGAAATCATCCTCACCGAAAGCATCGTCGGCAAAACCACCCATGTCGAACACGGCCGCTGGAAGCTGCGCGGGGATGCGGGCTGATCGGGAATGTAACCCACCTCGTCATCCTCTAACGAGACGCGTGGCTCGTTAGACTTGATCCGGGATCCACTGCGGCGCTGAAGTCATCGACCCCGGATCAAGCCTGTCCCGAGCTTGTCGAAGGGCCCGGGGTGACGAAACGGGCTGCGGCGGCCTGGAACACCCCGTCAGCCAAAGTATCGCCGAAACCAACCCCGCTTTCCGGGAACGACCGGCGACTGGCCGGAAATGCGGACCAGATAATGCCCCAGGACCGCCGCTTGCTGCTTGGTCATCAATATCCGGAACAGGTCGGGGTCGTGCGCGTTGGCCGCTTCCGAAGACTGCACGCTTTCCAGCCGGAGCATGATGCGGTCGCCCGCGTCATGATGGCCCCAGCCGACCAGTGCCCCGAAACTCTCCATCATCCCGCCTCTCCCCCACCATCTTCGCGCGGCCGATGCCGACGATCCGATAGGGCGTTTTACCAGAGCCGCGGTGCAATGTCGTCCAATCGTCGAAAAGCCGCCCGTCGCGGCCCCCCGCAAAAACCCCTTTCCTACATCGCATCGCCATGCTTCATCCTGCCAGATGACCCAGCCCAAACCCCATGCTCGCCCCGCGCGGCCGCGTGGTCCGGCTTTGCAAGGCCCGGCGCCGCAAAGCCTGACCGCCGCGCTGTCCTCCTTCACCCCCGCGCAGCTTCAGCGCCAGCGCAGCAGCGGCTGGACCCCCGACCGCCAGCGCAAGTTTATCGAGGCGCTCGCCGCATCGGCCTGCGTGACCGAGGCGGCCGCGAGCGTCGGGCTGTCGGCGACATCGGCCTATAACCTTCGCCGCCGCCCCGATGCCCATGCGTTCCGCCATGCATGGGATGCCGCGATCGATTTCGGGATGCGGCGGCTGGTCGATGCCGCGCTGGCGCGCGCGGTCCACGGCGTGCCGGTCCCCATATTCTACAAGGGCGAACAGGTGGGTGAACGGCGCGAATATCCCGAACGGCTCGCGATGTTCCTGATGCGCGCGCACGACCCCCATCGCTTTGGCGCCGCGGGCCGGGACGACCCGAACGGCGGCGCCACGCCAGCGCATGGCGACCCCGCCGAAGCCCGGCTGGCCGATGCGCTCGCGGATCAGCGCGCCCGCCGACACCCGCCGCGCCCGCTGCCTGCCTGGCCCGACTGCCGACGACGGCGACGGCCCGGACCAATGACTGTTTCATGGACCCGGAGGTGGCAAGTTTGACAAGTTTAAGGCAAAAAACACGCTCCCCACGGCTCGACCCCGACGCCGCTTGCCGATAGGATGCCCGCCTTGGCCCAGGACAGGAGACGGACGATGCGTGGACAGGCATTAGGCGCGGCGATGCTGCTGCTCGCGGCGTGCGGAGAGGCCGATGCCCCCGCGGCGCCCGAAAAATCGGTGCTGGCCGATGGCCCCGCGGCCACAATCGACGACGTCGCCGCCGCCGACCTGCCCCCCGCGGTGCGCGACGCCGTGCTCGCCAAGGTGCCCGGCATGAAGATCGCCGAGGCCGAGCGCAAGGAACGCGACGGCAAGATCTTCTACGACGTCGAGGGGACGCGCCCCGACGGCAGCCCGGTCGAGCTCGACCTGATCGAGGAGGCGGGGGCATTTCGCGTCGTCGAGATGCAGCGCGACATCGCCTGGGCCGACGCCCCCGCACCGGTGCGCGCCGCCGCAGCCGCCCCCGCCGACGCCTTCACCCCCGCGCGCGTCATCGAAAGCACCCAGAATGACGGCACGATCGTCTACGAACTCTTCGCCCCCGGCAAGGCCGACGAGCCCGCCGCCGAGGTGAACTGGAAGGATGGCAAGGCGGTGCTGCGCACCGAGCGGAACGAATATTGATGACCGGCGCGGCTCCCACCGGGCCCGATATAGGCGCGACCTTCTATCACGGCACGCGCGCCGACCTCGCCGTCGGCGACCTGCTCGCCGCGGGCTGGTCCTCCAACTATTCCGACCGCAAGCCGCTGTCGTGGATCTATTTCTCCGCCGCGCTCGAATCGGCGATCTGGGGCTGCGAGCTCGCGGCCGGCGAGGGGCGCGAGCGCATCTATATCGTCGAGCCCACCGGCGACTGGTTCGACGATCCCAATCTCACCGACAAGAAATTCCCCGGCAACCCGACGCGCAGCTACCGCAGCCGGTCGCCGCTGCGCGTCATCGGCGAGGTCGAAAGCTGGACCCCGCACGCGCCCGAAGTGCTCCAGGCGATGAAGGACGGCCTCGCGAAGCTGAAGGCCGAAGGAAGGGACGTGATCATCGACTGAGCCATCCTTCGACCCATATCTTCGTGAGCCCGGAAAACAGAAACGGAGAGAAAACACCCATGCCCTCCCCCGTCCGCACCCTCACCCTCGCCGCGCTGCTCGCGCTTGCGCCCGCCGCCGCTATCGCTGCGCCCGCGACCACCCCCGCGCCGCTCCAACAGCTGCGCATCTACGAAATCCCGCGGACCAACGAAGGCGTCTTCCACGACCGTTTCCGCGATCATGCGCTGCGCATCATGGCACGCCACGGTTTCGCGGTGCGCTCGATCTGGCGTAGCGAGCATGAGGGAAAGGTCGAATTCGTCTATCTGCTCGACTGGCCCGACACCGCCACGATGAAGGCGGCGTGGGCCGCTTTCATGGCCGACGAGGAATGGGCCGCGATCAAGAAGGAAACGGGCGCGCGCCACGGGCGCTTCGTCGACGCGATTTCGGATCGCACGCTCGAACCCGCGCCTTACTCGCCCGACCGAGCGGGCGGAGGCGGCTAGGGAAGGCAAGGCGGAGGCGGCGCGGACGGAACCGGGGCACGCTTTCGCGGGTCTATCCTGCAGAGGGGCCATCCGCATGCCCCGCCCGCTTGGCCCGGCACGCGACAAATGGAGTGAAGCCGATGAACAAGCTCATGATCCTGCCCCTCGCCGCCGCGACCGCGATGCTCGGCGCCTGCGCCTCGACCGGCGGCTACGGCGGCGGCTATGACGATGGCGGTTACGGCTATTACGACCGCAGCTATTACGACCAATACGGCCGCTACGACTGGGACCGCCCCGATCCGCGCCACGACGGCTATTATGCCGATAATTATTACCGCAACGACCGCCGTTACCGCGAGCGGCGCCTGTCGAACAACGACCGCATCTATCGCGGGCGCGACGGCAAATATTATTGCCGCCGCAACGACGGCTCGACCGGGCTGATCGTCGGCGGCGTGATCGGCGGCATCGCGGGCAATGTCATCGCGCCGGGCGATTCGAAGACGCTCGGCACCGTGCTCGGCGCGGTCGGCGGCGCGGTCGCCGGACGCGCGATCGAACGCAGCGGTAACGACGAGGTGCGCTGCCGCTGAGCATCGCGCCGCGACGGTGGCTTGCGAAGGTTCACCGGTGTCATTAGCCTCCGCCCGATGCTGTCGGGAGAGGCCCTATGATCACCGCCGCCAAGCTCGCCGCCGCCGCGCTGCTGCTGATGCTCGGCGCCGCGCAGGCGGCGCCCGACCCGCGCCGCCCGGCACCGACCTTTGACCGCGTGCCGCCCGAACTGCCCGTGCTCACCCGCCCGGCGCTGCTGATCGTCAGCAAGACCAATGGCTATCGCCACGACAGCATCGCGGAAGCCGTGCCCGCGATCGAGGCATTAGCGAAGGCGCGCGGCTGGAGCAGCTTCGCGACCGAAAATGCCGCCGTCTTCAACCCCCGCGACCTCGCCAGATTCGACGTCATCGTCTTCGCCAATGCCAGCGGCGACATCTACACCCCCGACCAACGCGACGCCTTCCGCGCGTGGATCGCCCGCGGCGGCGGTTTCGTTGGCCTCCACAGCGCGGGCGACGGCAGCCACCCCGGCTGGTTCGTGAAGCTGCGCGGCAATGGCCGTTTCACCGGCCATCCGGGCGGCGCCGACCAGTTCCAGGCGGCCGACCTCGCGGTGACCGGCCCTAGCCATCCCGCGACGCGCCACCTGCCCGCGCGCTGGCGCTGGACCGACGAATATTACAGCTGGGACGCCCCGCCCGCCACCGACGCGCACATCCTCGCATCGCTCGACGAAAGCACGCTGCGCCTCGACGCCAGATATCGCATGGGCGCGGGCCACGCGCTGATCTGGTGGCGCTGCGAGGGCCGCGCGCGCATCTTCTATTCGGCGCTCGGGCACAAGGCCGAAGCGTGGAGCGACGCCGCGCATCTCCGAATGATCGACGGCGCGATCGGCTGGGCCGCGCGCGCCGAAGGAACGGGCTGCGACTAAGCCTTTTTGACCCGCGCCGGCTTTTCGAGGTTCGCCTCGACCGCGGCGCGGATCAGCGCCTTGAAGGCCGCTTCGTCGATGCTGTCGCCCTCGAACAGGTCGATCGCGCGCCGCGTATTGCCGTCGAGGCTCGAATTGAACAGTTTCTTCGGATCGGCGAGCGCCGCGCCCTTTGCAAAGGTCAGCTTGACCTTGTCCTTATACGTCTCGCCCGTGCACAGGATGCCCGCATGTTCCCACACCGGCACGCCCGCCGGATTCGAGGGTTTCTGCCACTTCACCGTCTCTTCGACTTGCGCGTCGGCAGCGTGGATCAGCGCGCGCAGCTTCGCCAGCGTGTCGCCGCGCCAGTCACCGAGCCCCGCAATCTTCGCATCGATCAGGTCCGCCGCCATCGCCTCTTCCTCACATCTTCTCGCCGGGCAGCGCCGCGGCCTGTTTCACCCAGCCGGCGAACGCCGCTTCGTCGACCTTGTCGTCCTCATGGATATGGAAATAGCGCGTGTCGCCGCTTTTCGACGCGACCGGCGGCACCGGATCGAGCGACTGGCCGCGAAAGAAGGCGACCTTGATATAGCGGTCGAAGCAATGGATGCTCAGGAACCAGTGGGTCGGCGCGTCGCCCTGCCCCGGCGGACCATAGAAGGGCGAGTTCCATTTGACCGCCTTCGCGACCCCCGGAACCGTCCTTTCAATGAGCTTGTCGAGCCGTGCCCAGGCGGCCGACTTCCACCCCGGCATCGCGGCGATATAGGCCTGCACCGGCGCGTCGCCATAGGCTTTGGCGATCTGCGGATTGCCGCCCGACAGCAGCACGACCTTTTTGTCGCTCATCGCTGGGTTCTTCAGCGTTCGTCGCGATAGAAGGGCCGGTCGCCCGCGATCGTCACCCGCTCCATCCGCCGCACCGCCGGGAAATAGTCGGACGCCGCATAATGCTGCGCGGCGCGATTGTCCCAAAAGACGACCGAGCCCGCGCGCCAGCGGAACCGGCACTGGATTTCGGGAACCGCAGCCTGAGCATAGAGGTGCGCGAGCAGCCACTCGCTCTCCTTTGCCGACAATCCCTCGATATGGCTCGTGAAGGCGGTGTTGACGTAGAGCGCCTGTTCGCCCGTTTCGGGATGGGTGCGCACCACCGGGTGAAGCTGCGGCGGATATTGTTCGTGCAGTTCGTGCGCGCTCTTGCCCAGCCTTTTGGCGAAGACGCGCGCGATGTCGTGCACCGCTGTCAGCGAGCGGCACCAGTCCTGCATCGCGGGCGACAGCCCGCGAAACGCCGCCGCCATGTCGGCGAACAGCGTGTCGCCGCCGACCTCGGGCACCTCGATCGCGCGCAGGATCGACCCCAGCGACGGTTCGGCGCGCCAGGTGACATCCGAATGCCAGAAATTCTCGCGCCCGCGCGAATCGGGCCCGTGCGCGATGTGCAGAACCTCGCGATTCGGCTGATCCTGCGGCGTCGCGGGGTGGATTTCGAGCGGGCCGAAGCGCCGCGCAAAGGCGATATGCTGCTCGGGCGTCATCGACTGGTCGCGAAAGAAGACGACCTTGTACGCGAGCAGCGCGGCGCGGATTTCGGCGATCGTCGCATCATCCTGTTCGCGGCCGAGGTCGATGCCCGAGATTTCGGCGCCGATCGACGGCGTCAGAGGCGCGACCTTCAGCCGCTCGAAAACCCGCTCAGATGTCGCGAGGGTCATGGTTTTGCTCCTGCCGTTCGGTGTCGGAGCATGAGAAAGCCACGGCGGCGGCGAGTCAAGCCGCGGCGACTAGCCGACGATCTCCGCCGTCGCCGCGCGCTCGATCGCGCCGCGCCAGTGCGGCCGCACCGGCAGCAGGAAAATCTCCGACAAAGCGCGCTCGATCTCGTCGGCCGTCAGGTAGCGCCGGTCGGATCGCCCGTCGACGAGCCGCGTCGTCAGCCGGTTGTCGCGCAGCCCGTAACGCGCCTCGGTCGTCGTCCGCGCCGCGATCAATTGATGGCGGAAATGCGATTCGGGATGCGCCGAGGTGTACCAATTGCCAAGCTCGTAATCGATCGCCGGCGGCGCCGCATTCTCGATCCGGTAGAGCGTCCGCCATTGGTCCTCGATCAGCGCCGCGACCTGCCATTCGTCGCCTTGCCGGACGACGCGATAGCTTTCGTGCCGCGTCGGCTGCGCCTCCTCGCGGTCCATCGCCAGCGGCTGCGGCGGCACCGCCGCGCCGAAGCCGACATCGGCGAGCCACGGTCGTCCGTCGATCGCCACGCGCACGACCATATGCGAGCGCGGCGTCGCCGGCGCATCGTCGGGCAGCATCCAGCGCACCCGCCCGATCAGCCCCTCCGCCGCAAAGCCGATCGTCTGCAGGACACGGAGAAACAGGCCGTTCTGCTCGAAGCAATATCCGCCGCGCCGCTGGCCGATCAGCTTCGCGTCGATCGCGTCGGCGCCGATATCGATCCCGGCGCCGGTCAGTGCGTCGATCGCCTCGAAGGGGATGGTGGCGATATGCGCGGCCTGAAGCGCGGCGAGCACCCCCAGCGTGGGCGCGACGGGACCGGTATAGCCGATGCGCGCGAAATAGCGCGGCAGGAACGTGCCGGCCGCGTCGGGGGACGCATCGTCGCCATCGGCCGGGTCGGTGGGGGCAGCGGGGTAGTGCAACATGGACAAGAGCTCCGTTCGCAAATCGTCTGCCCGCTTTATGAAAGCTCAACCGCGGTTGAGATCAAGCGCGAATCCGGTCCGAATGATCAATTCCCTGAAAAACACAGTCCTGTTCGCAACTTGGCCCTTGCGGCAGCGCATATGCCGGCGCACACCATGCCACAATGTTGGCGGCGGCACGTCCGGGGAGGAATATATGCGAGCGATGACGGTCATGTTGCTGCTTGTCGGCATGGGGCCGCCCGCTCTCGCCGCCGAAGCGCCGCAAGGCGACCTCGCCGACCTCACCGCCTTCGCCGACGCCTTCGATGCGGCGCAGATCGCGCAGGATCGCGCCGCGCTCGACCGCATGGTCGCCGACGACCTCGTCTTCATCGACGGCAGCGGCAAGCGCTACGGCAAGGCCTTCTTCATCGATGGCTGGACGGGGCCCGACGACGATTATGATCCGGTGACGCTGAAGGACCGGGTCATCCTGCCCCTCGGCAAGGATGCGGGCCTCGCGAGCGCCGAGACGATCCTGTCGGGCCGCTCGGCGGGCAAGCCCTTCCGCGTCGGCATCCGCTTCACCGATATCTTCCGGCGCCATGGCGACAGCTGGCAGGCGAGCTACATCCATGTCACGCGCATGCCCGTCGAAGGCGATTAGCGGAAGGATTCGACTCCCCCGGCGAGTAAGAACATAATGGGAACATTGATCCGATTCGGAGGAATGGACGATGGACCCGATGTTCCGATACTTCCTTGGCTTTCAGCTTGCCGCCGACCGCGCCGGCTGGCTGGCGCGTCAATTGCCGCCCGTTTCGGGCGATCTGTTCGCGGGGCTGAAGCCGCAAAATTATCACCTTACCCTGTGCACGATCGACGAGACGTCGGTTCCGCATCCCTTCCTGCGGCAACGCGTCGCCAGCGCGTTCGAAGATGGCCTGCCCGCCACCGCTTCGATTCCCTTTGGCCGGATCGTCAGCCGGGATGCCGGCGCCGAACTGGTCACGGTCGGAAGCATCGCCCCCATTCGTCAGCTTTACGACGACCTTGTCGCGCGGCTTGCACCGCACGGTATCGCGCCCTGGTATCGCCAGTCGGGACTCCGCCCGCACATCACGCTCGGCTATGGCAGACATGCGTTCGATCCGGTGCCGGTTGCGTGGAACTGGACCCCGCGCGAGCTCGTCCTGATCGAAAGCCATGTCGGCCACAGCCGCCACCGCGTCCTCCAGCGCTGGCGACTGCCCGCGCCCGCGCAGGGCGTCTTCGACTTCATGGACGACGCGCTGCCGCCGCCGCTTCGCTATGCGGCCTAGCCTTCCAGGCTGTGCTCGAGCGTGATCTCGCAGTCGAGCAGCTTCGACACCGGGCAATTCTTTTCGGCTTCTTCGGCGATCTTCGCGAATTCGTCGGCCGCGATTCCCGGTACCTTGCCGATCAGCGTCAGCGCCGACTTGGTGATCGTGAAGCCGCCGTCCTGCTGTTCGAGCGTCACCGCGGCGCTCGTCTCGAGCGTGTCGCCGCTATAGCCCGCACGTGCGAGCCCGAAGGACAGCGCCATGGTGAAGCAGGCCGCATGCGCCGCGGCGATCAATTCCTCGGGATTGGTCCCGGGCTGCCCCTCGAAGCGCGTCCCGAAACCATAGGGCTGCTTGTCGAGCACCCCCGACTTGGTCGTGATCGATCCCTTGCCCTCCTTGCCGAAACCTTCGTAACGGGCCGATGCGCGATTGACGGTCATGCGATTTCTCCAGGGTTGGATCGGGGCGTTCGATCGAAAGTACGAAACGGAATAGGCGCCCGGGACTCGGGAAGCCTCAGACGGCGAGCAGCTTACGCCTCGTGCCCAGCCGCTTCCACGCCTTTTCGTGAAAGAAGAAGGCGACCGCATTGATGCACGGCTCGATAATCGCGATACCGCCCGCGAGCGCGACCGATCCGGTCATCGCATAGGCGACGCTGAACCCGATCGTCAGATGGATCGAAAGATAGGTGAGGGTCTTGATCAGGTCGGTGGGCATGGCCCGTCTCCAGCAGCGGCGAACCCGGCCAAGTTAAGAATGATTCGCAAAGACTGCCAGTTGGAGCTTTCGTTCAGTCTGATCGATTATCCCGCGCCACGCCCGCGCGGTCGAGTTCGGGCCCGAGCCGCCCGCCGAGCCACATCGCCCACATCTTGAAGTCCGCGGCGAGGCTCCACAGCGGATAGGTGAAGGTCGCGGGACGGTTCTTCTCGACCCCGAAATGCGCGACCCACGCAAAGAAATAGCCCGCGACCGGCAGCGCGACGAGCCAGCCCCAGCGGCCGCTCAGCACCGCCGCAACCGCAATCAACACGACGAGGCTGGTCCCGACATAATGCAGCGCGCGCGTCGATGTCTTGCTGTACTCACGCAGGTAAAAGGGCCAGAATTCGGCGAAGCTGTTATAGAGGCGCGACATATTGACGAAGATGCTGCGGCCGGCGTGCGACGTCAAGACGACGGTCACAATGCAGAAACGGAGTAGTGCCGGGAGGATTGGTCGCTTCCGGCCGCAGCCGGCCGCCGATCTACAAATAATTGACGGTGAGCGTGAAGGTGCCGCTGTAGTCCCCCGCGGGCTGATTCGCGGGGACGGTGAGCGTGCCGCCGATATAATAGGTCTGCACCCCGCTCGGCAGCAATGTCGCGCCGAGCAAGGCGATGCCGCCGCCGCTCGTGGTTGCGGCGCGGACGAGGCTTGCGGTCATCGGCGGTGCGCCACCGCCGGCGCGCGCGAGCGTGACCGAGGTGCTGCCCGACACGGTGATCAGAAATATGCCGCCGGTGCCCTGGAAGACCGCGCGGCGACCGTCATTGCCGACGAGCGTCGCGCCGCCCGCCGCACTGCGTCCGTTGGTGACGGGGTTGATCGTGACCGTGCCGCCCGCCGGTCCGCTCAGCAGCGTGCCGAAGTCGAGATCGTCGGTTTTGATCAGCGTGTTCGGCCGAACGACCGCCGCATTGGCGGTGCTGCTCATGTCGGCGGCGTGCGCGATCGCGTATGGCGCCGCGCTCGCGGCGGCCGCGGCGATAGTCAGGGCGCGAGCCGCGCCCCGACAGTGGCTGGTCCCTCGAATTCCCACAGATTCTGCTCCTGTCTGGCACAGATCATGCCGTCGGGACCTTCATTACGGGTGCACGGGGTTGGTAAATCGTCGATTTACCGGTCGCGGCGGGCTATGTGCGCTCTGCGCTCGCGCTGGCTCAACCTTTGTCGGCGACTCCGCCGATCAAAATGAAGCGCCGGTCGCAATAGCCGCAATCGACGAAGCCTTCGTCTGTATCGATTTCGAGCCACACGCGCGGGTGGCCGAGCGCCGCATCGGCGAGGCCGTCGCCGGTGCCGTCGCAGGCGATGCGGGTCTTGGGCGTGCGGATGGTTTCAGGGGCGTTCTGGGTCATCGACCGCGCCCATAGCAAGCAGGCGAAGACTCGGCAATCGGGTCTGCGCACGCGGCGGCAGGGCCATGACGGCACCGGTGCAAGCCCCCGTCTGGGTGCCAGTGGTCCCCCGGTGCCGCCTCCCCCCACGGGAAAGCCTAAAGATAGTTCAAGGTGATCGTGAAGGTGCCGCTGTAATCGCCCGGCGCCTGGTTCGCGCCGACCTCGAGCGTCGCCCCGACCGGGAAGTTGTAATTGCCGAGCGGCGAGGTGATGCGGAAGCGCGTCGGCGACGTCGACAATATCGCGGTCGGCGTGCTGCCGATCTCGAAATTGCGGACGCGCATCCGCGTGCCCGGTCCGGTGAGCCAGATGCTGTTCGATCCCAGCGAGATATTGACCTGGCGATTGAAGCTACCGAGCCCGGCGAAGCGCGCGGGCTCGCCGCCGTCGCCCGCGAGCGTCACGCCGCCGGTGCGGTTCCGCGATCCGTCGGGTTCGATCGTTACGGTCCCCGCGGTGTTCGACGGGATAATGTCGCCGAAGTCGAGGTCATTCACCTTGAAGAAGGACAGCGGCCGAAGCACGATGGCGTCAGCCTCGCCCTGCGCGGCCGCCTGCGCCTGTGCCGGCGAGTTGACGCCGGGCGCGATGAAAAGCGCGAATGCGATGAGACCGCGCTGCACACGCAGCGGGCGAAAGATGTGACTGGTCCCCACGGGCCTCGTTCTAGCCGCGAGTTTCCAATTTAGCGTTAACGCACCGGTCAGCAGAAAATCTATCGGCGATCATGGCTTTCGCGTGGGCTGGCGCGCGGCTATGGAGGCCGCCATGAGTGAAGCCGCCATCCGCATCGACGCCGTCTCCAAACTCTATGCCGGCGGCAAGCAGGCGCTCGACAATGTCAGTTTCGATGTACCGCGTGGCCAGATTTTCGGGCTGCTCGGGCCGAACGGTGCGGGCAAATCGACGCTGATCAACATCCTTGCGGGGCTGGTCAACAAAACGGGTGGCAAAGCGAGCATCTGGGGCTTCGACATCGACGCCGACCCGCGCAACGCCAAATATTCGATCGGCATCGTGCCGCAGGAAATCGTCTTCGATCCTTTCTTCACGCCGTTCGAGACGCTGGAGAATCAGGCGGGGCTGTACGGCGTGGCAAAAGACAGGCGCATTTCCGACCAGTTGCTCGCCGCGGTGCACCTCAGCGACAAGCGCGACGCCTATGCGCGCACCCTGTCGGGCGGCATGAAGCGCCGCCTGCTCGTCGCGAAGGCGATGGTGCATTCGCCGCCGATCATCGTGCTCGACGAACCGACCGCGGGGGTCGATATCGAGCTTCGTCAGCAACTCTGGGAATATGTGCAGAGCCTCAACGATCGCGGCGTGACCGTGGTGCTCACGACGCACTATCTGGAGGAAGCCGAGGAGCTCTGCGACCGCATCGCGATCATCAACCATGGCAAGCTGATCGCGAACAAGCCGACGCGCGAGCTGGTCGACATGGCGCGCGAAAAGATCGTCGTCGTGACCCTCGACCAGGACATCGCCCAGCTGCCGTCGCATCCCGCCTTCGACAAGGTTGAGCGCGAGGGCGAGCGCGGGCTCGCTATCAGCTATAACAAGGACCGGATGAACGCGGGCGAAGTGCTCGCGGCGGTGAACGCGATGGGGCACGGCATCGTCGATGTTTCGACGCGCGAGGCCGACCTTGAGGACGTCTTCCTCAACCTGACGCGCAGCGCGGCCTGAGGCTCAGCGCCGGTAGCGCGCGAAAAAGGCCCACATCGCCTCATTGTCGGCGACCCATTCGTGGCCGCGACCCTGGACGATACGCCCTGCGACGCGCGCGTTGCCGAGGCAGTTCGAATAGATTTGCTCTTCGGCGGTCTCGGACACGGGGACGGTTTCGGGGCCGGTGCTGCAGCGATCGAGTTCGGCCCAGCGCGCGAGCGCGGTCGCCATCGAATATTGCCAATAGCCCGCACCGCCGCCCGCGACCGGGTTGGTCGTGTCGTCGCTGCCCGCAAAGGCATAGACCGGAATCGCCTTCTTCGGCTGACAGGTTGCGGGGTCGGGGCGCTGCGGATCGCCGGGTGAAGGATTGCCGGCGCGAAGCCCGACGACGGGTGCGATCGCCGCGAAGCGATCCGACGCTACGCAGCCGAGCCAGGAGGTCATGCGCCCGCCGCCCGACAGACCCGTCGCGTAGACACGCTCTTCATCGATGCAAGTCTGCGCGGCAAGCCAGTCGATCGCGGCGGTCAGATAGGCGACGTCGTCGGGATCGTCGGCGGTCGGCACCGCACCGGTGACGGTCGGCACGCCGGGGATGTTCCAGACGAAGCCCTTGCCGGCGGGAATGCCGGCGTCGGGCGCCGCGAGCAGGAAGCCGTGATGGTCGGAGGTCGCGGCGAGCCCCGAATGACGTAGCATTTCCTGCCCATTTCCGGTGCTGCCGTGGAGAAGGAAGACGAGCGGCAGATCGCGGATGCGACGCACCCCGGCGGGAATATGAATCAGCATCGAACGCCTGGTGTCCCCGACCGCGACGCGCTGCGTCGTTCCCGGTGCGCCGAGGGTGCAGCCGGGCGCGGCCAGTGCGGGCGTGCCGAAACCGAGAACCGCGATCAGGGCGACGGCGAGGATGCGAAACAGGGACAGGGGGGCTTCTCCTTCGTGGCTTTGCTAGGCGGCGAGGGCGGTTGCGGCAAGGGCGCGCATCGAATTGAACCGCCGCCGCTTTCGCGTATAGGTGCGCGCACCGACGGCCGAGAGGAGCCTGCCTTGTCCACCGAAATACAGCATGACGTCATCATCATCGGCTCGGGCGCCGCGGGGCTGACCGCCGCGATCGCGCTCGCCGATCATTGCCGCGTGCTCGTGCTGGCGAAGGGTGATCTGACCGGCGGATCGACCGCCTGGGCGCAGGGCGGCATCGCGGCGGTGCTCGACGCGGGCGATACGTTCGAGAATCACATCGAGGACACGATGGTCGCCGGAGCGGGCCTGAACCGCCGCGACACGGTCGAGTTCGTGATCGAGAATGCGCCGCACGCGATCGAACGGCTCGTCGAAATGGGCGTCCCCTTCAACAAGCAAGCCGAGGCGCTGCACCTGACGCGCGAGGGTGGGCATTCGCACCGCCGTATCGTCCATGTCGACGACGCGACCGGCTGGGCGGTGCAGGCGGCTTTATTGAAGACCGCCGAAGCGCATCCGAACATCACGCTCCTACCGGGGCAGGCGTGCATCGACCTGATCACCGGCCGCCACGAGGAGCGCTATTCGGGCTCGGGGCGCGTGTGGGGCGTCTATGCGCTCGACGAAAAGAGCGGCAAGGTCCACGCGCATGTCGGCCGCGCGACGATCCTCGCGAGCGGCGGGGCGGGGCGCGTGTACCAGTTCTCCACGGCGCCGCGCGGCGCGACCGGCGACGGCATCGCGATGGCCTGGCGCGCGGGCTGCCGCGTCTCGAACATGGAGATGATGCAGTTCCACCCGACCTGCCTCTACAATCTCGACGTCAAGAATTTCCTGATCACCGAGGCGGTGCGCGGCGAAGGCGGCATATTGAAGCACCCCGTCACGGGGCATCGTTATATGCCCGATTATGACGCGCGTGCCGAACTCGCGCCGCGCGATGTCGTCGCGCGCGCCAACGACGACCAGATCAAGCGCTCGGGGCTCGACTATGTCCATCTCGATATCAGTCATCAGGACCCGGATTTCGTCGCGGGGCATTTCCCGAACATCTATGAAAAGCTGCTGACGCTCGGCATCGACATGACGAAGCAGCCGATCCCCGTCGTGCCCGCGCAGCATTATACGTGCGGCGGCATCCTGATCGACCTCGACGGGCGCACCGACCTTCCCGGGCTCTATGCGGCGGGTGAATGCACCGAGAGCGGTCTGCACGGCGCCAATCGCCTCGCGTCGAACAGCCTCCTCGAATGCTTCGTCTTCGGCGAGGCGGCGGCGAAGGACATCATCGCGCGCTGGGACCAGCTCGAACCGCCGCCCGCGATCCGGCCGTGGGACGAAAGCCGCGTCACCGATTCGGACGAAGAGGTGGTGATCAAGCAGAACTGGACCGAGATCCGCCGCTTCATGTGGAACTACGTCGGCATCGTCCGCACGACCAAAAGGCTCGAACGCGCGCAGCACCGGATCAAGATGCTGGCGGGCGAGGTCGGCGACTATTACGGCCACTTCCGCGTCACGACCGACCTGATCGAGCTCCGCAATCTGCTTCAATGCGCCGAGCTGATCGTGAAGAGCGCGCTCCACCGCAAGGAAAGCCGCGGGCTGCACTATACGCTCGATTATCCCGACATGCTGGCGCAGGCGGTCGATACGGTGCTGGTGCCCTAGCCCCCGATCCCGAGCAGACGGCCCGCCAGAATCAACACGATCGCGCCGATCACCGAGGCAAAGCAGCCCGCGCGGCTGAAATCGCCGCGACCGCGCGAGGTCGCCAGCCCCGCGAGCAACGAACCGCCGATGCCGAGCAGGATCGTCGCGATCCACCCCATCTCGACCGCGCCGGGATAGAAGAAGCGCGCGAGCGCGCCGATGATGAGGCCCGAGATGATCGCGCCGATGATATTGATCATACGTTGAACCCTTCATTGAGGAACCGCTCGGCGAGCGCCGCGTGCAATGCCGCGCCACGCGCCATCACGCTTTCGTCAAGTACCATATGGTTCGAATGCAGCCCGCAGCATTGGCGCCAGTCGCTGCCCGCTTCGCTCGCGCCGAGCCAGAACATCGCGCCGGGGACTTTTTCGAGCACATAGGAGAAATCCTCGGCGCCCATCACCGGATTTTCCATCGTCAGCCACGCCTGCTCGCCGAAGGTGTCCTCGACGACCGCTTGGCCGAAGCCGACCGCGCGCGCGTCGCAGATGGTCACGGGGAAGCCCTCCTCGATATGTACCTCGGCGGTGCAGCCGTGCGCTTCGGCGATCGCGGGGGCGAGGCGCTTCAACTCGCGCGCGACCATCGCGCGCCTTTCCGGCGACAGGGTGCGGATCGTGCCGAGCATTTCGGCCGTCTCGGGAATGATATTGTTCGTCGTCCCCGCCGCGATCTTCGCGATAGTGACGACCGCGGGGTCGAAGACCGAGATGCGGCGCGTGACCATCGTCTGGATCGCGGTGACGATCGAACAGGCGACGGGGATCGGGTCGATCGCGTCCTGCGGCATCGACGCGTGCCCGCCCGCGCCCTTGACCGTAATCGAAAGCACGTCCGACGAGGCCAGCAGCGGCCCCGCGCGCCCCGCGAAGATGCCGTGCGGCGCGTTGGGCATGATGTGGAGTGCGAAGGCTGCGTCGGGCAGCGGATCGATGATCCCGTCCTCGAGCATGAAGCGCGCACCATGATGGCCCTCCTCGCCCGGCTGGAACATGAATATCACCGTGCCCGGCAACCGGTCGCGCGCCGCGCAGAGCAGCTTCGCCGCGCCGACGAGCATCGCGACATGCGTGTCGTGCCCGCACGCGTGCATCGCGCCGCTGATCTCCGACGAGAAATCGAGCCCGGTCTCCTCGAGCAAAGGCAGCGCATCCATGTCGCCGCGCAGCAGCACGGTGCGTCCGTTCGCCGGGCCGCGAAGGATCGCGATCAACCCGGTCGTCGAAGGCCCTTCGCGGAATTCGAGTGGCAGCCCCGCGAGCGCGTCCTTGATCTTGGCGAGCGTCTTCGGGTTCTGCAGCCCGAGTTCGGGTTCGCGATGGATCGCGCGGCGGAGGTCGACGAGATCGCCCAAGAGGGTTTCGGCCTCGGCGGGCCAGCTGTGAGACAGTTCCATCCAGCGAATGTGCCGCGAAGCCATCGTCATGTCGAGGGACCTCGGACAGGCCTGGACGGAGACCCATCGTGTCGGGCGTCCGAACGTCCCACATCAGCCCGAACCGCTCGCAGAGCCGGATGAAGGTATAGCCCCAATCGCTCTGGCCGGGGTGCAGGCCGATGCGCGCCGAGCCCGGATGGGCGTGGTGGTTATTGTGCCACGCCTCGCCCATCGTCGGGATCGCGGCCCATGGCACGTCGAACGCCTGCACGCCGTGCGCATCGATGGTCCAGTGCTGCGGCCCGCGATTGTGCGCGAGGTGGCCGACGAGCCAGTGCCCGTGGTTCGCGACCGCAATGCGCGCGGCGACGCCCCAGACGGCCCAGCCCCAACCGCCGATCGCGAAGAATAGGAGCGCGACGGGCAGTTGCTGCCAGCGCCATGTCGCCTCAAGCCAGCGATGGAAGGGGTCGTGGTCGAGTTCGGCGAAATCGAAGCGTGGCGGACGGTCGAGGTCGAGGCGGCAATAAATCTGCCACCATGCGTCGCGGAGCATCCCCGTGCCGTGGCGCAGGAAGGGATGGCAGTCGACCTGCCGCTGCGCCCAATCGCGCGTATCGTGCGCGCGAATGATGCCATATGGCCCGGCCATGCCGACGAAAGCGCCGAACCAGACGAGCGTGCGGGTGAGCCAGCGCGGCGCCTTGAAGGCGCCGTGGATCATCATCCGGTGATAGCCGACGCTATGCCCAAGCAGCAGCGCCGCGCCGGTCGTGACGAAAAAGAGGGTGATAGCGCCCGGCGTCAGGAAGGATGGACCGGCGGCTAGGGCGATCACGGCCATCCCGCCATTCCAGACAATGCTCGGCATGTCGGCACGGACTTGCCCCGTAACGGGATCGGGGCCGTCTTCGTCGATCAGGAAATTGACGGCATGGGGATCATCGCTGCGCATCACTCGACTCCTGCAATGAAATAAGAAATTACTTAAATATCTAATTCCTTGTCAAGAGGCGCAAGGGCGCCCATTTAGGGACCTATGGAACGGGTCTTTCAGGCATTGGCGTCGACGCCGCGACGGCGGATTCTCGCCTATCTTGCGCATGCGGAGCTCAGCGCGGGCGACATTGCGGCGCGATTCGAGATGAGCAAGCCCGCCGTCTCGCAGCATCTGTCGGTGCTCGAAAATGCCGGGCTGATTGCGAGCGAGAAGCGCGGGCAATTCGTCTTCTATCGCCTGATCCCCGACGCGCTGACCAACGTGCTCAACGGCTATGTGCAGGAAGTCTGCCCGGTGTCGCGCCCGCTCAAGGCCGAATCGCGCGCGCTGGCCGAGAAGCGGCGCGATGAGGGTTAGCGCGTTCCTCCAAACAATTGCCGTCCCGCGAGGTCGAGCATGATTTCCTCGCTGCCGCCGCCAATCGCATTGACGCGCACCTCGCGGTAGATGCGTTCGACCTTGCTGCCAGTGATATAGCTCGCACCGCCGAGTATCTGTGCGGCCTCGCGCGCGACGGCCTCGAGCATGCGCGTCGCCTGCACCTTGAGCATTGCGAAGTCGGCGGGGCGGTCCTTGCCGTTTTTGACCTGCCAGGCGCAAAGGTCGACCCACGCCTGCGTCGCCTCGATCTGGCGTTCCATGTCGGCGAGCTTGATGCGGATCGACTGATGGCCGACGAGAGGCTTGCCGAAGGTCTCGCGGTTCTGCGCCCATTCGGCCGCCTCGGCCATCGCGACGCGGGCGTATGCGCAGCAGCCCATCGCCATGCCGAGCCGCTCGCTGTTGAAGTTGCGCATGATGCCGATGAAGCCGGCATTCTCCTGGCCGATCAGATTCGCGGCGGGGACGCGAACGTCGCTGAAATGGATCGCGGCGGTGTCGCTGCAGCGCCAGCCCATCTTGTCGAGCCGCGTGCGCTCGACGCCGGGCGCGTCCATGTCGATCAGCAGCAACGAGATGCCTGCCGCGCCCGGCCCGCCGGTGCGCACCGCGCAGGTCAGCCAGTCGGCGCGCATGCCGCTGGTGATGAACATCTTGCCGCCGTTGACGATATAGCTGTCGCCGTCCTGCACCGCGGTGGTCTTGAGGTTCGCGACGTCGCTGCCGCCACCCGCCTCGGTGATGCCGAGCGCGATGATCTTTTCGCCCGCGAGCACGGGCGGCGCGACGCGCTGTTTCAGCTCGTCCGAGCCGAGCGCGAGGATCGGGGGCAGCCCGATACCGTGCGTCATCAGCGACGCGCTTAAACCCCCCGCGCCGACCGCGGCGAGTTCTTCGGTGAGGACGAGGCCGTGGAAATTGTCGAAGCCTTCCGAATGGCCGCCATATTGCTCGGGATAGCGCAGGCCAAGGATGCCCGCGTCGGACGCTTTTTTGTGGAGTTCGCGCGGCAATTCGCCTTCGGCCTCCCAGCGGTCGATATGCGGCGCGATCTCGCGCGCGACGAAACGGCGGACGCTCTGCGCCAGCGCTTCGTGGGTTTCGTCATAATAGGGCGAGCGCGCGCGCCAGTCGTCGAAGGCTGTCATGGTGCGATGCTGGGCCGGGTTGACGGGCACGTCAAGTAGGAGGCGTCAAGCGAGGCTTGCGCCGCGACGACAACGACTTAAGGTCGCGCGCCATGAACAAGCCCACCCTGCTCGCCGGCCTCGCCGCTCTCGCCCTGATCTCCACCCCCGCCATGGCGCAAAAGTCCCCCGAGGCGGCTGCCGAAGCCGCGCTCAAGAAAGCACCGGTGTTCGACGGGCATAATGACGTGCCGTGGGAGCTGCGGGGCAGTGTCGGCAATGTGATCAACGATTTCGATTTTCGTGACACCACCAAGCCCAAGCCCGACGGCAGCGTGATGCACACCGATATCCAGCGCCTGCGCAAGGGGCATGTCGGGGCGCAATTCTGGTCGGTCTATGTGCCCAGCAACACGAACGAGCAGCAGGCGGTGCAGCAGACGATCGAGCAGATCGACGTCGCGAAGCGGCTGATCGCGCGCTACCCGAACGACCTCGGCTTCGCGTCGACCTCGACCGAACTCGAACAGCAGATGAAGGCGGGCAAGGTGGCGGGCATGCTCGGCGCCGAAGGCGGTCAGTCGATCGGCTCGTCGCTCGCTGTGCTGCGCGAGCTTTATGGCATGGGCGTGCGCTACATGACGCTGACCCATGGCAAAACGACGCCGTGGGCCGACAGTGCGACCGATGCGCCGCAGCATGACGGGCTCACCGATTTCGGCAAACAGGTCGTTCGCGAAATGAACCGGATCGGCATGATCGTCGATCTGAGTCACGTCAGCGAAGCGACTATGAAGGACGCGCTGGAGGCGTCGAAGGCGCCGGTGATGTTCAGCCACTCGGGGGTGCGCGCGGTCAACGACCATCCGCGCAACGTGCCCGACAGCGTGCTGCCCGCGGTCAAGGCGAACGGCGGTGTCGTGATGGTCGTGCTCTACGCAGCGTTCCTCGATCCCAAGCTGCGCGCGCACGGCCTGTCGCGCACGGCGGAAAAGGCGCGGCTCGACGCGCTGTACGTAGGCAATCCCGATGCTGTCGCCCCGGCGCTGAAAGCGTGGGACGCCGCGAACCCGGCGCCGCAGGTGCCGATCGGGATCGCGGCGGACCATATCGATCATCTCAAGAAGACGATCGGTGTCGATCATATCGGGATCGGCGGCGACTATGACGGCATGGACGCGACCCCGGTCGGGCTGGAGGATGTCACAGGCTATCCGCGGCTGTTCGCCGAACTCGCGCGGCGTGGTTATACGCAGGCCGAACTCGAGAAGATTTCGAGCGGCAATATGCTGCGCGTGCTGAAGGCGGTCGAGGCCTATGCGGCGAGCCAGAAAGGCCAGCCGCCAATCGAGACGCCGGTCGCGAAATAGGGGGCTAGGGGCGGCGGCGAAACGGCCAGTCGGTCGCGCCGCTCGCCCACAGCGCCCACCAGATGATCAGCGGCTGTGCGGCGAGGCGTGGGCCGTGATACCACCAGCTTAGTGTCTCGCCGCCGATCGCGACATTGGCGAGCGCGTGGTGGAAGTTCGCGGGCCAGACGCAGAGGGCATAGAGCGCAAGGCCCCAGCCGGCCGCCTTGCGCGTCGCCGGGATCATCAATCCGACCGCGCCCGCGATCTCGGCAATACCGGTCGCGGAGACGACCAATTCGGGCTGCGGCACCCACAGTGGCACGATCGCGAGGAAGGGCGCGGGCCGCGCCAGATGCGCCCAACCCGCATAGCCATAAGCGAGCGCGAGCAGCCAGCGCAGCGCGGTACGAACGGGGTCCTTCACCGCCCGATCGCGCCGAGCATCGCCTCTATGCTGGTGAATTTCTCGCGCGGGTTGCCGTCGAGCGCCGCCTTGACCTCGGCCTCCTCGATCCGGCGCCAGTCGCGGAAGGTGACGGGAGTGATGCCGCGGCTCGCAAGCAGCGCGTCGAGCCCCGCGCGCCCGGCCTTGCCCGCGCCGCGGCCGATATCCTCCAGCACCATCTCGCCGATGCGCGCACCGTCGGGCTTGTTCGTGCCGATCGTTCCCGAAGGCCCGCGCCGCGCCCAGCCGACCGCATAGAGGCCGGGCAGAATCCGCCCTTCGTCGCTCGCGAAGCGGCCGCGGCCATGTTCGTAGGGAACGCCGGGGATCGGCGGGGTCTGATAGCCGATGCAACTGATCACGAGACCGGCGTCGACGGCATAGGTTTCGCCGGTGCCATGGCTGCGGAGGTCGGCGTCGAGAACGGTCTTCTCGACGATGATGCGCTGGACTCGCCCGTCGCCCTCGATCGCCACTGGCATCGCGAAGAAGTCGAAATCGATCGTCACCGGCTTGGCGACCGGGTTGGCCGCGAACTGCCGAAGGTGCGTCACCGACTTGCGCATCCCGGGCTCGAGCATCGCGTCGTCGCCCTCGTCGGGAAGGTCGGCGGGGTCGACGCGCGGGCTCGCGCGCTCGAGATGGCCGAGTTCGCCAAGCTCCTTCGGCGTCATCGCGATCTGGTGCGGGCCGCGGCGGCCGAGGATCTGGATATGGCGCACCGCGCTCGCCGCCAACATATCGCGCGCGTGCGCGACGATGTCGCTGCCCGCGAACTCCCGGGGGGTCTTGGCGAGGATGCGCGCGACGTCGAGGGCGACATTGCCGTTGCCGATCACCGCCACACCCGGCGCGTCGAGCGGTGGATCGAGATCGGCGAAGTCGGGGTGGCCGTTGTACCAGCCGACGAAAGCCGCGCTGCCGATTACGCCGGGAAGGTCGGCGCCGGCTATGTCGAGCGGCCGGTCGTTCGGCGCGCCGGTCGCGAGCACCACGGCGTCGTAGAGGCCGACAAGCTCGTCGATCGTCACGTCGCTGCCGACCGAGACATGGCCGACGAAGCGGACATTGTCAGTCAGCGCGGTGCCCTCGTAGCGGCGCGACACCGCCTTGATCGATTGATGGTCGGGCGCGACGCCGGTGCGGATCAGGCCGTAGGGCACGGGCAGCCGGTCGATGACGTCGACCGCGATATCGTCGGCTTTCTGCAATGTTTCGGCGGTGTAATAGCCCGCCGGGCCCGACCCGACGATCGCGACATGACGCATCAACCCACTCCTTCGGGCATCCGCGCGGGCGCGCGGCCCCTCTTTTGTTATCGGGTGATGCTAGCGGCGAAATGCGTCAGGGCAAGCGCGCTTGTACGGGCCGCCGCTCCGGCCTTGACAGGCGGCCCCCGCAATCATATTGCGCGCCCCTCTTTGCCCCGTCGTCTAATGGTAAGACTACGGATTCTGATTCCGTCTATTGAGGTTCGAATCCTCACGGGGCATCCATTTTCTATCGCCGCGATCGCAAGGGCGGTGCGGAAACTCCCGAACATTGATGGCGCCCCGGCCGCTTGTTGCGCCACAAGGCCCCGCATTGGCACGCGCATGCTTTGCGTTCACCCCGCGGGGCGTGACGTTCGCCGTTGCCGGCATGCGTTGGGCTGCACCGCCACGCCGATCGGCGGCGATTCGCTCCAAGCGATGAACGGCCCGCGCTAGCGCCCCCCCTTGAAAGAAGAGGGGACGAAGATGATCGAGGCTACGCATGTTGTCGCGGAAACCGGCCCGACGGCGCCTGTGAAGGCGATCCTGATCGGCGGTCTGGTGGGCGGCGTTCTCGATCTGGGTTTCGCCTTCACCGCCTGGGCGCTGAGGGGCGTCGGCCCGGCCGATATATTGCGGAGCATCGCGTCGGGGCTGCTGGGCCCCGCGGCCCGGAGCGGCTTTGCGCCGGTGCCCTTGGGATTGGTGAGCCATTTCCTGCTCTCGTTCCTGTTTGCCGCGGCATTCGTCCTCATCGCCGCGCGGATCGCGCCGTTGGGGCGCCAATCGCCCTGGCTCGCCGGTCCGCTCTACGGCGTCGCCGTCTATTTCGTGATGAACCGCATCGTGCTCCCGCTCTCGAACTTCGCCGTTCCGGCTGGCGGGATGTCGCTCAGCTTTGCGGACCTCGCATCGCACATGTTCCTCTTCGGCCTGCCGATCGCGCTGGCAGCGCATCGTTGGGTGCGGGTCGTTTCATAATAACCGATAATAACAGGGAGTATCAATATGTTGGGCAAATTTCGACCGCGTCACTATCTGCTTTCGACGACATTGCTCGGGAGCGTCGCCTGCATTACGCCGGCCTATGCGCAGGACGCGACGGGGGGCGAGACGGCGATCGAGGATTCGGCGCCGATCGTCGTCACCGGATCGCGCATCCAGAACCCCAATCTCGAGCAATCGAGCCCCGTCCAGGTGGTGGGCTCGACCGAAATCGGGCTGCGCCAGGCGACCAATGCCGAGGAGCTGATCGGCGATCTGCCCGGCGTGTCGCCGGGCGCCAACAGCGCGGTCAACAACGGCGGCGCGGGCTTCGCTTCGCTCAACCTGCGCGGCGTCGGCACCAACCGCAATCTCGTGCTGCTCGACGGGACGCGGCTCGTACCGTCGTCGCTGCTCAGCGAGACCGACCTCAACATCATTCCCGTCGCGCTGATCGAGCGCGCCGAGATCGTGACCGGCGGCGCTTCGTCGGTCTATGGCGCCGACGCGATCGCCGGGGTCGCAAACTTCATCACCAAGCGCGACTTCGCCGGCGTCGAGCTCGCCAGCACGGTCGGCATCACCGAGCGCGGCGACGGCGCGCGCTATCGCTTCGACGTGACGGTTGGCGCCAATTTCGACGACGGCCGCGGCAATGCGGTGCTGAATGTCGGCTATCAGAAGGTCGAGCCGGTGCTGCAGGGCGGCCGCGCCGTTTCGCGCGACACCTATTTCCTCGACGGCAGCCTCGTCGGTTCGGGAACGACGACCCCGACGCGCATCAACAACCGCATCTACAACCCCGCCGATGGTGCGCTGCGCGACTATGTCGGGTCGCGCGACGCCTATAATTTCGCGCCCGCCAATTATTTCCAGACCCCGCTCGAGCGCTATAATCTGTTCGGGGCCGCCCAATATGAAGTCGCCGACGGCATCGAAGTCTATGCCAAGGGCATGTTCACCCGGTCGAAGGTGCAGCTCAGCCTCGCCTCGTCGGGGATGTTCGGCGACACATGGCAGCTGCCGCTCAACAACCCGTTCCTGCCCGATGCCGTGCGCTCGGAGGTTTGTGCGTCGAACGCGATCTCGGCCGCCGACTGCGCCGCCGCGGGCGCCGCGACCAGTCCGAACGATCCCGCGTACCGCGAGGTCGCGACGGTCATCAACCGCCGCTTCATCGAGGCCGGGCCGCGCATCCGCAACCTGACGACCAATCAGTTTCAGGTCTGGGCCGGCGTCCGCGGGTCGATCACCGATGCGATCGATTTCGACGTCTATGGTCTGCATGGCGAATCGGACCGCAAGAACAGCAATATCAACTGGGGACTGAAATCGCGCGTGCAGCAGGCGCTGCGCGCCAACAGCACGACCGAATGTGCCGATCCGTCGAACGGGTGCGTGCCGATCAACCTTTTCGGCGATGGCACCGACATCACGGACGAGGCGATCGCCTTTTTCAACCAGCCGGCCGGATCGACGGTGAGCACGCGCCTGTCGGTCGTCAGCGGCAGCATTTCGGGCGAGCTGGGCAATTTCCTGGCCGGGGAAACGCCGATCGGCTTCGCGCTGGGCGCCGAATATCGCAAATATGGCGCCGAGCAGGTGTCCGACGTCGCCTTCGGGACGCAGGACGAAGTGCTGGGCACCGGGGCGCCGTCGCCGTCCTTTGCGGGCACCTATGACGTCAAGGAAGTCTTCGGCGAGCTGATCGTGCCGATCGTCGAGGATGTACCCGGCATCTACAGCCTGACCGCCGAAGCGGGCATCCGCCTGTCGGACTATTCGAACACGGGCACGAGCACGACGTGGAAGGCCGGCGGCACCTGGGAGCCGTTCCGCGGGTACAAGATCCGCGGCATCTATCAGCATTCGGTGCGCTCGCCGAATATTTCGGAGCTCTTCACGCCGATCACCACGGGCCTCGCGAACCTTGCCGAGGATCCGTGCCAGGGCTCCAACCCGGTCGGCAACGCCGCGCTCACCGCGATCTGCATCGCGCAGGGCGCGCCCGCGGGTTCGATCGGGAATATTCCGGCACCTTCGTCGGGCCAGATCAACCAGACGGCGGGCGGCAATCCGGACCTCGACGTCGAGACCGCCGATTCCTATACGCTGGGACTGGTCGTGACGCCGCCGCAGGTGCCCGGGCTCGCGATCACCGCGGATTATTATCATATCAAGATCACCGACGCGATCACGCTGCCGACGCCCAACGACGTCTTCGGCCCCTGTTTCGACGAGGGCGATGCGGAGGCGTGCGCGCTGATCCGCCGCAACCCGCTCAACGGGTCGCTGAATGGCGGGGGGGATACGCCGGGGCAGATCGCGCTGCTCACCAATCAGGGCACGATAACGACATCGGGCGTCGATCTGCGGATCAACTATGGCTTGCCCACCGGTTTCGGGCGGCTCAACTTCGACCTTTCGGGCAACTGGACCGAGCAGTCGAAGTTCAAGGCCTCGCCGACCAGCATCAACCGCGAGTGCGTCGGCCAATATAGTTCGAACTGCGGTTTCTTCGCCGGCGAAATCACCCCCAAATACAGCTTCAACATGCGTGCGACGGCGCAGATCGACGATTTCGGGGACATCTCGCTGCTGTGGCGCTGGCTCGACGGTTCCGATTATGAGCGAATTCTGGACGCCGACGGGATCGAACCCGATTATCTGCATATCCCGAGCTATAGCTATTTCGACCTGACCTATCGCGCCAAGGTCGCCGACATCTTCACGCTCACGCTGGCGGTCCAGAACCTGCTTGACAAGGACCCGCCGCTCGTCAGCAACTATGTCGGCACCACGGCGCTCAACTCGGGGAACACCTATCCGACCACCTACGACGTGCTGGGACGGCGTTACAGCCTGACCGCGAGCATGCGCTTTTAAGGGTCGCGCTTCCGGCGCCGGGGACCAGTCCCCCTCGGTGCCGGCCCGGTGTGCGGACGAAGGGTGGTGCCTTCGTCCGCGCATCACCTACGCTCTCACCCGCGCCTCTTCCGGCGCGGGTGAACGCACGATATCTGCGGCCGAACGTCGGTCGACAGCTTCCCGCCTTCCTGCGATAACCGCGCGATGAACCAGGTCGCGGCCTTTCCATCCACCGGCGTTTACGAAGTGGCTACGGCCGGCCGGCCGGGCAGCCTCGAACGCCAGCGGCGGCAAGCGATCCTGTGGCTTACCGGCGCCTTCTGGGGCGTGCACACGCTGGCGCTATGGATCGCCGATCTGCTCGACCACCACCCGCATCTCCTCCGCGCGACTGCGGTGCGGTTGATGCTCATGGCGATCGGCCTCGCGCTTTGCTTCGGCATCCACATGATATTGCAGAAGCTGAGCCGGCGGGCCTGGCGCCAAAAGGCGCCGATCGTCTTTTTCGCTTCGCTCGTCGCGGCCGAATTCTTCGCCTGGTGCACCTATTTCGCCCTGGTTTATGCGAAGGGAGAGCCGGTCCAACTCGCGATCGACGGCAGCGCTGTGATCCGCACCCTCGTTCCCTGGACCTGGTTTTTTCTGGCGTGGGTCGGGCTCTATCTGGCCGTTCAATATGGTTTCGAGGCGCGCGCGGAGGAACGGCGCTCGGCGCAGCTTCGCACGATGGCGCAAGCGGCCAAGCTGCAGGCGCTCCATTACCAGATCAATCCGCATTTCCTGTTCAACAGTTTCAACGCGGTATCGGCGCTGATCCTCGACGGGCGGGCCGACGACGCCAATGCGATGGTCGAGCGGCTCGCGGGCTTTTTCCGCGTCAACCTTGCCACCAATCCCGACGTCGACATTTCGCTGGCGGAGGAGGTCGCGCTGCAGGCGACCTATCTTGAAATCGAGCAGACGCGTTATCCCGATCTGGCAGTCCGCATCGACCTGCCGCCGGCGCTCGGGCGCGCGGCGGTGCCGGCTTTCCTGTTGCAGCCGCTGGTCGAGAACGCGGTCAAGCATGGCGCCGGAACGGTCGGCGCCGGCGACGCGTGGATTGCGATCTCGGCGCGGCAAGAACAGGGCCGGCTGGAGGTCGTGGTCGAAAACAGCTGTTCGTCGGCCTCCGGGCGCGCAGGGGTTTGCGGCACGCATACCGGCCTTCGCAATGTCCGCGACCGGCTCTCCAATCGCTTTGGCGCGGACGCGAAATTGTCGATCGAGCGGCTGCCCGCATCCCGCTTTCGCGCGACGCTCAAATTGCCGCTGGGATATGCCGAATGACGATGCGGGTGCTGACCGTCGACGATGAGCCGCTCGCGCTCCGGCGGCTCGAGTTGATCCTAGCGAAGCTGCCCGACGTGGAGCATGTCGGGTCGGCGAGCGGTTGCCGCGAGGCGATCGCGAAGATCGCCGAGCTGAAACCCGATACCGTACTGCTCGACATCAAGATGCGCGACGGAACGGGTTTCGACGTCCTCAGCCGGCTCCCCGAGGATGGCGTCCCGGGGGTGATTTTCACGACAGCGTTCGACCATTTCGCCGTTCGCGCCTTCGAAGCGCATGCCATCGATTATATCCTCAAGCCGATCGAAATTTCGCGGCTGCGTGCAGCGATCGACCGGTCGCGCGACCGGCTCGCGGCGGCCGATGCGCGCGAACAAATCGCCCAGATGCGCGCGGTGATCGACGATCTGCGCGCGGGATATCACGAGCAGGGGATACGGCAGCGCGACGACGAGCTGTGGCTGCGTGGGACCGCGGGTGCGCTGACCTGCATCCAGCGCGCCGATATCGACATGATCACCGCCGAGGACGACTATGTCCGGCTGCACACGGCGTCGGCATCCTATCTGCTGCGCGGGTCGATCAGGGCGGCGCAGGCCGACCTCGACCTTCCCGAAGAGGAGTTCGTCCGCGTGCATCGCCGCGCGCTGCTGCGGCGAAGCGCGATCGCAAGCGTGCGGCGCTCGGCCGGAAAGGGCGTGCGGGTGATCCTGCGAAACGGCACCGACGTCGGCGCGGGGCGAGTCTACGCCAAAAAATTGCTCCGCTCGCTTCCCGCGGTCGGCTGACCTTCCGTCAAAAGGCGGTTTCGCCCATCCGGCGCTACGAAAAAAATCGCGAATCTGCATCCATCTATGCGCGCCGCGCCGTCCAGTCGATGATCGGCGGCTGCGCCGGTCCGGGCGGCGGCTTCGCGCGGCGGCCGATCTGGCTCCCCGGTTCGGATCGTCCCCGCCTTGCCGGAGGCCGCCGCCTGTGGTTTCACCATGCCGAGCGGCATGAAGGAGAGAGAAGTTGGATCAGCTGATAACCGCTGCGGCAGCCGCCGTCCCCGCCGCACCCGCCGCGGTTCCGCCCGCCGCGGTCAGCGTGCCCCTCCCGGGCGCGCAGTCGATCAGTCCCGCCGACGTTGCGGCCTATATCGATCCGCGCGACGTCGCCTCGTTCCTGCCCCCGCCCGCACCGACCACCGAGCTTGTCGCGGTGAGTGACCGCTTCTTCGGCTGGCTTGAAAATATGACGATGGTCGCGCTGTTCGTTGTCGGCTTTTTCCTGCTCGCGCGATTGCTCCACGCGTGGATGCTCCACCGCTCGATCCGCCGCGCGCTCGATGCGAAATCGGATGCGGTCAGCCCGCTGATCGACAAGCTCAACAAGCCCTATGAGCATCTTGGCGGCCAGAGCCCCGACACGCCGGGCGACGACCGCAACGCGCTGGTGCTGCTCGCGATCGGCCTCGCGATGGCGGGTTTCGGGCTGATTCAGGGACATGAGCAATTGATCCGCACTTCGGCGGGCGCCGCGCTCTTTCCCATATTCGTCGGTATCGCCCTCCTCGTCCGCCGCCGCCTCGCGCGCGCGGCGGCTGCGGAGGAGCGCGCCGCTGCGTGATGGGGTACGCGCCGATGAGGATTGGGCTCTCAGCCAGCGTGTCGCGGGGGGCGATCGCGCCGCTTTTCAGCTCCTCGTGCTGCGGCACGAAGGGCGATTGCGCGCCTTCCTGTCCCGCGCCGCCGGGTGCGATGCCGACGATCTGGCGCAGGAAGCCTTCGTTCGCGCGTGGCAGCGCGCGGGCGAGTTTCGGGGGCAAGGAAGTTACGCGGCCTGGCTCATGGGAATCGGCTGGCGGCTGTTTCTCGACCAGCGGCGCACCGCGCGCCGGCGCGAGGGGCTGGCGGCGGGCGAGGAGGCAGCGAGCGCGACCGATCCGCGGCCCGCGAGCGATGCCGCGATCGATGCCGACCGCCTGCTCGCCGCGCTGTCGCCGCAGGAACGCGCCGCGCTTACGCTCTGTTTCGGCCATGGCTGGTCGCATGGCGAGGCGGCCGCGATCATGGGGGTGCCGCTCGGCACGCTCAAATCGCTGGCCTTGCGCGGCCGCGCCAAGGCGCAGAAGATGATGGGCGAAGGAGCGGACCGATGACCCAGCCGGCCGATCAGGCGATGGACACGCTGCTCGCCGCGCTGCTGGCGCCGCCCGAGCGGCCGGGCGACCGCGGCTTTGCGATCGGGGTCGAGCGCGCGATCGATGCGCGGGCGGCCTATGCGCACGCGCGGCGGCGCTTCTGGCGCAGCTTCGCGTTCGAGGCGCTCGCCGTGGCCGCGCTGCTCGCGGCGCTGTGGCTTTTGTCGTCGGCGCCGTCGCTCGCTCCGCTTGCCGGAGCCGCGCATTGGGGCCTCGCGCCGCCCTTATTGCTCATCCTGCTGCTGTGGTTCGGGACGCAGCGCTGGCGCCAGGCCTAGGGCACCGCGCGGCTAGCCGGCGGCCGCGTCCTCGCCCTCGAGCCCCTGATATTTGAGCTGGAGATAGCGTTCGCGCGTCGCGAGCTTGTCGAGCTCGCCGGCGGCGAGGCTGCGCGCGGCGTTGCCGATTTCGCCTTCGAGCATCTTGAGGCCGCCGACGAGCGTCTCGTCGGGGGTACGGCCGGCGTGGGCTTCCTTGCGGAGACCCGCGGGAATGCGCTGGTAGCCCGCGACGAGTTCGGGCAGATCCTCGCCGACCAGCTTGCGGATATTCGCCGCCGCCGGGCTCGATGCGTCGAGCGTCTGGAGCTGCGGCGCGAGCAGGTCGAGCTGGACGCCGATGCCGTCGACGAGCTGGCGCGCCGGCGCGGGCAGCATCGGCCGCTGCGCTTCGAGCCAGATTTCAGTGCGGCCCGCGAGCTGTTTGAGATCGGCCTTGGGCAAATCCTGCTGACGCGGCTCGGGAAAGGGCGGCCATTTGCCGAACAGTACCGCGACGCCGACGAGCAGCACGAACAGCGCGAGCAGCCCGACGAAGCCGAGCGGCTGGATCAGCGCGCCGAACACCGCAGCCCCGATCAGCACAATCCCGCCCGCGATGAGCATCCGGCCGAGCTTTTTGTAGAGATGCTGGCGGCGCAGCGCGACGCTCTTCGTCCCGATCGGCCGGCGGCGCTCGCGCGACCGTTCGATCGCCGATTCGGCCGAAAGCCGGATCTTGTCGACTTCGCTCATCGTCATCGTGCGCCTTAGCCTTCGAGCGCGGCGAGCGGGCTATCGGCGCCGCCGACGCTGGCCTGCGCCTGGCTCGCCCCCTCGGCGCGCGCGATATAGCCCTTCGACTTCGCGACCTCGCTTTCGAGCGTGCCCACCGTCGTCTTCATGCTGTCGAGCGCCTTCAGCTTGAAGGTGTCGATCGCGTCCATCGTGTCGTAGATATTCTGGAACGCGCGCTGGAGCGTTTCCATCGGGATCGTACTCGACGCCGCCTGCTCGTGGATACGTGCGGTATTGTCCTTCAGCATCTTCGACGTGCCGTCGATGATGTTCGCCGTGGTGGTGTTGAGCGCGGTGATCTGTTCGAGCACCAGCTTCTGGTTCGTCATCGCCTGTGCGACGGTGATCGCGGTCTTGAGCGCGCCGACGGTGGTCGTGCTCGCGCGGTCGACGCCCTTCACCAGCTCGACATTGTTCTTTTTGACGAGGTCGAGCGCGAGATAGCCCTGCACCGTCACCGCCATCTGGGTGAGCAGGTCCTGCGTCCGCTGGCGCGCGTAGAAAAGTGCGTTCTCGCGAAGGATTTTCGCCTTTGCCGGATCGACGCCGTCGAGTTCGTTGGCTTTCGCTTCGAGTTTCTCGTCGAGCGTCTGGGCGATGTGGACCATCTGCTCGAGCTTGCCCATCGATTCCCACATCTTGCGGCGTTCGACGTCGATCGCCGCATTATCCATCAAGAGCTCGTCCTTGCCGTTGGCGAGCGCGGTCAGGATGCCGCCGATATGCGTCTGCGCGCTCCGATATTGCGCGAAATAATTGTTGATCTTGCCGCCGAAAATCTTGTCGAGAAAACCGCGCTTCGAGATCAGCTTGCCGTTCGCCGACGGGTCGAGCCGCTCGACAGTGGTGCGCAGTTCGATGAGGTTCTGGCCGATGTCGGTGTCGCGGTCCATCGCGCGGATCGGGCGATCGAGGAAGCGGTTCGAATGGCTCGCCGCCTCCAGCATCTCCTTGCGGCCCATATTGGTGATCTGGTCGACCTTTTGCCCGAAGGCGGGCGAATTGACGTCCTGCGCGACGAGGTCGTCGATGAACCCGTCGACGCGCTCGCCGAGCTTCGATTTCTGTTCGGTCGACAGGGGGACGAGGCCCGCGGCCTTTTCGGGCGAAACCGACGGTACGGGGTCGGGCGGGGTCAGCTTCAGCTCGTCGGTTGCGGTCGCCGTCGCGGTCACTTCGCTCATTCGTCTTCCTTCCAGCCCCTTACCGTCCGCCTATATGGCACGCGGTCCTGTATTATTCAAGCACTACACCTATTCCGCCTTCAGAACTGGGGCGATCCACGCGGACAGGATCAGCTGCGCCATATGATAGACGAGGATCGGGACGAGCACCATGCCGGCGATGGCCGGCGGGAACAGCGTCGCCGCGAGCGGCGCGCCGACCGCGATGCTTTTCTGAGCCCCTGAAAAGAGCAGCGTGATGCGGTCCGGGTGCGCGAGCTTCAGCAGCCCGCCGAGCGCCCAGGCGCCACCGAAGGACAGCGCGAGCAGCGCAGCCACGGCGGCGAGCACGATCGCGATCTCGCGCGCGTCGAGCAGGCCCCAGATGCCGGCAACCACCGCCGCGGAAAAGGCGACATAGACGGCGATCGCGATCGCGGCGCGGTCCATGAAGGTCGCGAGGCCGCGGTGCGCAAGTACCCACGGGCGCAGCCAGCGCTGGACGAGCTGCCCGGCGACGAAGGGCAGGAGCAGGATCGAGACGATGCGGAGCACCGCTTGCCCATGTATTTCGCCCGCGCTTCCCGCGAGCAGCGCGAAAAGAAGGGGTGAAAGCGCGACGCCGCTGAGGTTGAGCAGCGCCGCGGCAACCACGCTCGCGGCGACATTGCCGCCGGCCAGGCTCGACGCCGCGGTGGCAGACTGGACGGTCGAGGGCAGGATGCCGAGGAAAAGGAAACCGAGCGCGAGCGTTGCGGGCAGGACGGAGGCGGTCGCCGCCTGCGCTGCTAGGCCGAGCAGCGCCATGCCGCCGAAGCAGAAGGCGAGCGCGCCTCCCTGCAATTTCCAGTTGCGGATGCCGTGGATCACTTCCTCGCGCGGCAGACGCACGCCGTTGAGGAAGAAGAGAAAGACGATCGCCGCGGTCGACAGCCCTCCCGCAATCGGCACCGCGGCGCCGCGCACCGGAAGCAGGCTGGCGAGCAGAATCGTCGCGAGCAGCACGGGGACGAAACGGTCGGGGAAGATGCGGGACAGCATTGGGATGAGCGATGGCGGTCTTGCGCAACGTTGGCAAGGCGAACGATCCTCCCTGCCGCGAAGCGGTGGGGAGGGGACCGCTCGCGAAGCGAGTGGTGGAGGGGCCGCGACGTCGCGCCCCAAGCCCCTCCGTCAGCGCTTCGCGCTGCCACCTCCCCATGGCTTCGCCACAGGGAGGATTGGATGTGGCGCGAACTCGGCTAAACAGCCGCATGACCCATATCCTTACCCTCGCCGCTTTGCCCGAAGAGGCCGACGCGCTCTTTCCCGGCACCGGTGCGCGCGCGGCGGGACCGTTCGCCGAGCGGCGCATCGGCGTGGGCGGTCACGATCTTACTATCGCGACCTGTGGTCTCGGCAAGGTCAATGCTGCGCTTTGTGCCGGGGCGCTCGCGGGCGATGCCGATATGCTGCTGATGACCGGCACCTGCGGCTCGCTCGGCGCCGCGCCCGGCGCTTACTGGATCGCCGAGGCGCTGCAGCATGATTATGGCGCCAATCAGCCCGGCCTTTTTCGCCGGTACCGCGCCGGCGAATGGCCGATCGGCGAAGCGGGGGAAGCGCATTTCTCGGCGATGGCCGATCCGGGACTCGGCCTGCCGCATGCGCGGATCGCGAGCGGCGACAGCTTCGTCGCCTGCCCCCAAGCCGCGGCCGATTTGGCGGCGCTCGGCGCGACGCTCGTCGATATGGAGGTCGGCGCGGTCGCGCAGGTTGCGGCAAAGCTCGGGCTTCCGTGGGCCGCGATCAAAGCGGTGACCGATGACGCGAACGACGACAGCGCGGGCGATTTTCATGCCAATCTCGTCCGCGCGGCGTGCTCCGCGGCGGACGAGGTCGAGCGGCTGATCGCGATGATCTGAGCCGTTCCGCGCGGCCCCCGGCTGTGGTAAGCTTGTGCCACAACGACCGAGGGAGAGACTCGCGATGCGATACCGGTCTTCACTAGCCATGCTCGCCGCCTGTGCGGTCTTCGCTGCGCCGATCGCCTTCGCCGCGGGAAGCGGCGGGAGCGGGAGCAGCGCGCCGCCCAGCCAGAGCAGTTACGACCCCACGGTCGACTACAAGAAGGGCGCCGATGCCTTTGCCTCGGGCAAATATGCGGAAGCGGCGAAAGCGTTCAAAAAGGTCGTATCGGCGGTCCCGAAGAATCCGCAGGCCAATTATCTGCTCGGCGCGAGCTATATGGCTGAGGGCGAGTTTTCGCGCGCGGTGAAACCGCTCGAAGCCGCGGTGCGCTATGACGAAAAGATGGTCGACGCGCGGCGCGACCTCGGCATCGCGCACGCGAAGCTCGGCAAGGCCGACAAGGCCGACGCGCAATTGGGCGCGCTGAAGGCGATGCAGGAAGCCTGCGCGGGGGCGTGTGCCGATTCGGCGAAGCTGACCGATGCGATCGCCAAGCTCGAAGCGGCGATCGCATCGGGGCCGCAGGCGCAGAGCGCGGTCGAGCCCGAGGTGCGGCTGGCGTCGGCCGAAACGCTCGACGCGACTTATGTCGCCGCGGTCGGGCTGATCAACGAGCATCGCTACGAAGCGGCGATCGCCAAGCTCGACCAGGCGTTGTGGGCGGCGGGGCCGCATCCCGATGTGCTCACCTATCTCGGCTTCGCGAACCGCAAGCTCAAAAATTACGCCGCCGCCGAAAGCTATTATCGCGAGGCGCTCGCCATCGCGCCGGCGCATCGCGGCGCGCTCGAATATTATGGCGAGCTGAAGCTCGAACGCGGCGACGTCGCAGGGGCGAAGGCGCATCTTGCGAAGCTCGAGGCGATCTGCGGCTTCGGCTGCCACGAGGTCGACGAGCTTCGGCGCTGGATCGCCGCGGGGCGCGCATCCGCAAGCTGATCGCGCTCGCCGCGCTGCTCCTCGGCGCTGCCGCGGCGCCGGGCACCGCGCCGCCGGCCTTCGAGCAGTTGCGCTGGACCGCACCGGGGGCCGAGCTTGCCCTGCTGTCGGAACAGCCCGCGACCTGCATGGCGGGCGACGGGGATATGATCCGCGGCGGCCGGGCGCTGTTCGCGACGCCGACCTTGCTCGGCGGGCAGGCGGCGAAGGCGGGGCTCAGCTGCGCGAGCTGCCATATCAACGGGCGCGACAATCCGCATTTCCTGCTCGCGGGCGTCTCGGCGGGGCCGGGGACCGCCGATGTGACGAACAGCTTCTTCAGCGCGGCGCGCGGCAACGGCCGCTTCGATCCGGTCGCGATTCCCGATCTGGCGAAGGCGGGGAAGGTCTCGCGCGATCCCGGCACGCGCGCGCTCGAAACCTTCATCCGCAACCTGATCGTCGAGGAATTCGGCGGGCAGGAACCGACGCCCGCGATGCTCGATGCGCTCGCCGCCTATGTCCGCGCGATCCGGCCTTGCCGGGGCGAGCCGCGGGTCGCGCGGCGGCTGGACGATCAGCTGGCGGCGATTGCCGACGGCGCCGCGGTTGCGCTACTGATGATCGATCACGGCGACCGGCACGGGATGCAACTGGCAATCGCCTCGATGCGGCATCAGCTGGGGCTCGTCGCCGAGCGTTACGCGGGGCCGGGTTTCGCCCGCGACCGCACCGCTTTGCTCGCGGCGTCGCGTCAATTGCAGGCGATCGGCGAGATCCCCGACGCCCGCGACCTTCGGCTGGCCCTCGAACGGTGGAAGCGCGATTTCGACGCCGGGCTGGCGCGGCGCCTCCGCGGCGCCGAAGCGCGATCGCTTTACGACAGAAAGCGTCTCGACCGCGCGCTTCGCTAGTTCGGGCGCCGTCGGCAATCATGTTGCGCCGCAGCACCACTTCTGTTAGGGGCGCGGCGTTTCGCGGCGCTCCGGGCGCTGCCCCCTTCCATCAAGGCTCAAATCCGCATGTCTCTGCGCAATATCGCCATTATTGCCCACGTCGATCATGGCAAGACCACGCTCGTCGACCAGCTTTTCCGCCAGTCGGGTACCTTCCGCGATAACCAGCGCGTTGAGGAAAGGGCCATGGATTCCAATGACTTGGAGAAAGAGCGCGGGATCACGATTCTGGCGAAATGCACCAGCGTCGAGTGGGGCGAAGGCGCCGACGCGACGCGCATCAACATCGTCGACACGCCGGGCCACGCCGACTTCGGCGGTGAGGTCGAGCGTATCCTGTCGATGGTCGACGGCGTCATCCTGCTCGTCGACGCGGCCGAGGGCCCGATGCCGCAGACCAAGTTCGTCACCGGCAAGGCGCTCGCGCTGGGCCTGAAACCGATCGTCGTCGTCAACAAGATCGACCGCAGCGACGCGCGCGCCGCCGAAGTGCTCGACGAGGTGTTCGAACTGTTCCTGACGCTCGAAGCCAATGACGAACAGCTCGACTTCCCGATCCTCTACGCCTCGGGCCGCGGCGGCTTCGCCTCGGACAGCCCCGACGCGCGCGAGGGCACGCTCGAGCCGCTGTTCGAGACCATCGTCCGCCATGTGCCCGAGCCGGGCCTGCCCGTCGATGCGCCCTTCACCTTCCTCGCGACCCTGCTCGACCGCGACAATTTCATCGGTCGCATCCTGACCGGCCGCGTCCAGTCGGGCACGGTCAAGGTCAACCAGCCGATCCACGCGCTCGACATGGACGGCAAGGTGATCGAGGCTGGCCGCGCATCGAAGCTGCTGGCATTCCGCGGGCTCGATCGCGTGCCGGTCGAGGAAGCGAAGGCGGGCGACATCGTCGCGATCGCGGGGCTGACCAACGCGACCGTCGCGAACACGATCGCCGACACCAGCGTCAGCGAACCGATCGCCGCGCAGCCGATCGACCCGCCGACGCTGTCGATGCGCTTTGCGGTCAACGACTCGCCCATGGCGGGCCGCGAGGGCAGCAAGGTCACGAGCCGCATGATCCGCGACCGCCTGCTGCGCGAAGCCGAAACCAATGTCGCGATCCGCATCACCGAAAGCGCCGACAAGGACAGCTTCGACGTCGCGGGCCGCGGCGAGCTCCAGCTCGGCGTGCTCATCGAAACGATGCGCCGCGAAGGCTTCGAACTCGGCATCAGCCGCCCCAAGGTTCTCTATGGCGAGGATGAGGACGGCAAGCGCACCGAACCCTATGAAACCGTCGTCATCGACGTCGACGACGAACATTCGGGCACGGTCGTCGAGAAGATGCAGATCCGCAAGGCCGACCTCACCGACATGCGCCCGTCGGGCGGCGGCAAGACGCGCATCACCTTCAGCGGCCCGTCGCGCGGCCTGATCGGCTATCACGGCGAATTCCTGTCGGACACGCGCGGCACCGGCATCATGAACCGCCTGTTCGAGAAATATGGCCCCTACAAGGGCGTGATCGAGGGCCGCAAGAACGGCGTCCTGATCTCGAACGGCAATGGCGAAGCCGTCGCTTACGCGCTCGGCCCGCTCGAAGAGCGCGGCATCCTCTTCGTCTCGCCCGGCGAGGCGCTGTACGAGGGCATGATCATCGGCGAGAATGCCAAGCCCGACGACCTCGAGGTCAACCCGATGAAGTCGAAGCAGCTCACGAACTTCCGTTCGACGGGCAAGGACGACGCGATCCGCCTGACCCCGCCGAAGCGCATGACGCTCGAACAGGCGATCGCCTATATCGACGACGACGAGATGGTCGAGGTGACCCCGAAGAATATCCGCATCCGCAAGGCGATCCTCGACCCGCACGAGCGGAAGAAGGCGTCGCGCAAGAAGGAAGCGGCGTAACGCCGGCGGCGAATCCCGATCGTCGCCCCCGCGAAGGCGGGGGCCGCTCGAGGTTTACGCAGCAGCGAAGAACAAGGCCGATGACGGCCCCCGCCTGCGCGGGGGCGACGTGCTTGAAACTTCGCGGCCGGGAGCGCATCAAGATGCCGCGCCAGCGGCGGGGAGTCGTCCGCCGCTTCGGTCCGATGCACGCCTGTCCTCCGCATCGGTTGGCGCGTCTTCACCCCGTGGGAGCCTGAGTGTTGGCCCGGCTGATCCTGTTCAACAAGCCCTGGGGCGTGCTGTCGCAATTCACTGATCGCGGGACGCCCGAGGCGCGCGCAACGCTGTCCGACTATATCGACATCCCCGGCGTCTATCCCGCCGGGCGGCTCGACCGGGACAGCGAGGGCCTGCTGATCCTGACCGACGACGGCGCGCTGCAGGCGCGGATTTCGTCGCCGAAGCACAAGATGCCCAAAACCTATCTCGCGCAGGTCGAGGGCGAGCCCGACGACGCCGCGCTGGCGGCGCTGCGTCGCGGCGTCACGCTGAACGACGGCCCGACGCGCCCCGCGACCGTCCGCCGCATCGGCCCGCCGAAGCTGTGGGACCGCGACCCCCCGGTCCGCTACCGCAAGAGCGTGCCCGATTCATGGATCGAACTGACGATCACCGAAGGCCGCAACCGCCAGGTCCGCCGCATGACCGCCTAGTAACGTGGGGAGCGGCGGCGGTGACGGCGCGATGGCTCCGGTATGGCGGCGGGGCGGTACTGAGGCCCTGGACGACGACGGTGCGGACGCAGATCCACGGCGGCGCTGGGCGGGCGATGCGGCGGGGGTGCAGAATGCGCGGCGGGGCTGATCGAGGGGTTCGACGGGGTGGCGCTCGACGCGCAGGCCGAGGCCGAGATCGGGGCGGCGCTGCACGCGCTCGCCGCACGGCAGCGCGCGCTGATCGCCGCAGCCGACGAAGGCGGGCCCGAGGCGATCGAGGCGCAGCTGGACGATCCGGGAGTGGAGCTGGTGCGGATGGACGAGCGGGGGCTGCCCTATTACGGGCCGCTGCAGGCGTTCGAGGGGCTGGCCGATGCCGAGCCGGTGCAGCGTTTTGCGGGCGAGGCCGATTGGGTGTCGGCGGGGGACGAGATTCCCGAGGGCTATCGCGAATGGATCGAGGCGGCCGAGGCGCGCGGCGAAAGGACGCCGGCGGTGCCTTTGACGCCCGCGATGGCGGACGGGGTGGCCGAGGTGAAGAAGGTGCCGTCGTGGCGGCAGCGGCGGAAGATAAAGGCGGCGGGCCCTCCCCGCGGCGACTAAGGGAGCAAGCTCCCAAGTCTTGCTGCCCCTCCCGCAAGCGGGAGGGGTGAAGGGTGCGTCAGGCGGCGGCGGTGGCCGCCTCGCTCGGGCTTTTGCGTGTGCCGAGGCGCGGGATCAGCAGCAGGGCGCCGCCCGCGACCAGCACGAGGTTGACGATCCATGCCATCGGGTCGGCGGCGGCGAGGCCGCCGCGCAAGCTGAGGTGGACCGCGACCGCGAGCAGGGTCAGCGCGCCGGTGGCGAGGCGGCCGATGCGCGAGAGGCTCGGCGCGGCGAGGCGGATCGCGGCGGCGAGGAAGAGCAGGTTGACGGCGAGCCAGGCGCCGATCGCGATCGCGGCGCTGATGGTGGCGAGCCCCGCGACGGCGGCGGCGGCCATCCCCGCGGGCTGGCCCCACACGGTCGCGGCCCAGGCGCGTTCCCAGCGCGGCGCGGGGCGGCCCTTGTCGCGGCGGCGCGCGAGCCAGATGTTGACCCCGCTCGCGGCCAGATAGGTCAGCGCGAGGCCGAGCGCGAAATAGACGACCTTTACAATTCCCCCGCCGAACCAGCCGAAATGGAGCTGGCCCATGCCGCCGAGCAGATCCTCGCCGAGATTATTGTCGGCGGCCTTTTGCACATTGTAGAGGCTCGCGTCGCGGCGGAAGGCATAGCTGTCGGTGCCCGCCATGCGATCGGGCTGCTTGACGTTGAACAGCGCGGCGCCGCCCCGCTCGGTCGGATGTTCGGTGAAGATATAGGTGATACGGCCGCCGTCCCGCGGCAGCTTGGCGAACATGGGCCTCAAGTCGAGCACCGGCGCGGGGCGCGGATCGTCGACCGGCGGCGGCGGGAAGAAGAGCGCATAGACCTTGTTCGCGTCGCCGTTGAACATCGCCATGCCGAGCACCCCGACGATGATCGTCGTGAGCCCGAGGAAGGCGCCGGTCAGCGAGATGATGATGTGGAAGGGCAGCGCCCAGACGCCGAGCCGGTTGTGGAGATCGGCCTCCTGCAGCCGCTTCGACCCGCCGAGCCGGAGGTGGAAGGCGTCGCGGAAGATGCGCGGGTGCGCGAGGATGCCCGAGATGAGCGAGGACAGCAAAGCGACCCCGATCAGCCCGACGAGGAAGATGCCCCAGGTGACGGGGAGGTGGAGGTTGATGTGCAGGCGCGTGATGAACTCGGTCCACGCAAATTCTTGTCCGGGGACGATCTTGCCGCTGGCGTCGGCGAGGAATTCGCGGTCGGTATCGGCGTCGACGTGGAGGAGGAGGCGCGGGAAATCGGCCGAGGGGAGCGTGATATAGACATGCTCGACCCCCGGCCCGCCCGCGGCGATCGCGCCCGCGAAGGCGGTCTGCACCGCGTCGGGGCTGGCGGTGGCGAGGTGCGGGCCGGCGGCGCTTTCCCAGCGCTGGAATTCGTGCGCGAAGACCGCGAGGCTGCCCGACAGGCAGATGAGGTAGATGAGGGCGGCGAAGGCGAGGCCGAGGCTGCTGTGGCCGCGGAGCACCGCGCGGACGAAGCCCGCGGGGATGCGCGACATCAGATCCTTTTTCTTCGCGGGTTTCGGGGGCTTGGAGGCGGCGGTCATGCGAAGCCCTTCACGATGGCGGCGGTGAAGCTGATAATGGCGACGCCGGTGAGCACGGCGGTCGCGCGGAGGATGCGGTTGTCGGCGAGCGTCCACGCCATGCAGCCGCCCCAGATGAGGGGGACGAGGAGCCCGCCGACGACGAGCCGCGTCTGCTGCTCGCCGGGGACGAGCGCGGCCCAAGCGATGCCGACGCCCATCGCGGCGATCATCCCGATCGGGCCCGCGAGCAGCCAGCGCAGCGTCTCGCGCCCCTTTGTGGTCGCGCGGTCGGAGGGTTCGGGGGCGAGGCTTTCGCGCGCGGCGCGCGCCTTCGCCTGCCGGATGCTGTAGTTCGCCGCGACGACGGCGAGCGCGGCGGTGGAGACGATCGCGAGCGCGATGAAGGGCCCGCGCGCGGGGCCGAGGAGCCAGGCGGGGAAGACGATCGCGGCGGCGATCAGCAGCCAGCCGGCGGCGACGAGCCCGCTCTGCTGCGTCTTGCCCTGCCACGAACGGCGGAGCAGCCACGCGCCCGCGCCCGCCGCGACGGCGATCAGCAGCGACGGCAAAAGCGCCGGCGTGTCTTGCATATGTCCCCCTATTCTCGTGGCCTCACTATTGACTCGCATTCGCAATAGCAATAGCGCGCCCGTCGATAGCGAAGCGGGGAGCTAAAGACAATGATCAACTATGCGCGGCCGGTGCTGGCCCTGATGCTCGCGGGCGCGGCGATGCCCGTCCATGCCGAAGAGGCTGCAATGGCGGCGGCGGGTGCCGATGCGGGCGCGGCGGGCGAGATCGTCGTCACGGGCATGAAGTTCGACCGCACGTTGCAGGACACGCCCGAAAGCGTGAAAGTGTTCACCGCCGAAGAGATCGACCGGCAGAATCTGGTCAATGTCTATGACCTGATCGACCGCACCGCGAACCTCTCCTCCTCCTTCGCCGAATCGGGTTTCAACATCCGCGGCATTTCGAACAATAATGTCTCGGGCTATGGCTTCGGCGACCTCGCGACCATCTATCTCGACGGATCGCCGCTGCCGGGCGAGGCGGCGGGCGGCGGGCCGCTCGACCTGTGGGACCTCGAACAGGTCGAAATCCTGCGCGGGCCGCAGTCGACCTTGCAGGGACGCAACGCGCTCGCGGGCGCGATCATCCTCAAGACCGCCGACCCGAGCTTCGACTGGCGCGGCAAGGCGCGCGCGATGATCACCGACGCGAACGGCGAATATCGCCTCGCCGCGGCGGTCGGCGGGCCGATCGCGGGCGATGTGCTCGCCTTTCGCGTCGCGGGCGAGATCGCGCGCGGCGACGGGCTGGTCACCAACCGGCTGAACGGCGGCAATTACGACAAGACGAATAGCGAGGTTCTGCGGACCAAGCTGCTCTTCACCCCGGCGGGCGCCGACGGGCTGCAGGTCAAACTCTCCTATCTTTACGACCGGCATTTCGGCAACAAGGGGCGCGGCTATGTGTTCAGCGACGTGCCCGACGCCTTCGACAAGCGTTTCGTCGAAGCGAACCGGCCGACCTTCACGCGGACGAGCACCGACCTGTTCACCGCCGATCTGTCGCTGCCGCTCGGCAATATCTTCACCCTGTCGTCGGTGAGCACGTACAACCACCTCAAGACCTTTTCGACCTATGACGGCGAATTGCGCCCCGAGGATGAGGCCTATGGCGATTTCGCGACCAACCAGAAAAGCTACAGCCAGGAGGTGCGGCTGAACTTCGACACCGGTCCGCTGCAGGGGCTGATCGGCGGCTATTATTCGCGGCTGAAGAACCCGCGGTCGGATTCGAACAGCATTTTCAGCCTCGACCCCGACGCCGACCTCGGGCTGACGCCGCAGGTCGCGGCGATCCTTCAGAGCCAGTTCGGACTGCCCGCCGATCAGGCGCTCTTCCTCGCGCAGCAGGCGCGCCAGCTCTACCCGCCGCGCATCTTCATCGCGTCGGACCAGCGCTATGCGATCGACGTCGAGACGATGGCGCTGTTCGGCGACGCGAGCTTCGAGGTCGCGCCGGGGCTGAAGCTGCTCGCGGGTTTCCGCTACGATCATGAGCGGCAGAAGGTCGCGAACGACAATGTCGTCATACTCAACACCCTACTGCCCGACCCCGCCGACTATGCGTCCGATCCGCTGCTCGCGGGGATTATCCAGACGGTGAACGGCGTGCTGCAGCAGCAGGTCGACAATGCGAACAGCAGCGGCCCCCAGTCGACGACGACCTACAAGGCGTTCCTGCCCAAGGGCGGCGTGTCGTGGGAGGTCGCACCCGACAAGACATTGAGCGCGATCGTCCAGCGAGGCTATCGTTCGGGGGGCAGCGGGGTGAACCCCGGGCGCGCGACGACGCATGTCTATGACCCCGAATATACGTGGAATTACGAGCTGTCGCTGCGCACGCAATGGCTCGACCGGCGGCTGACCCTCAACGCCAACGCCTTCTACATCGACTGGAAGGACCAGCAGGTTTACGTCCAGCTTTCCGACAATGTCTATGATTACGAGACGCAGAACGCGGGCAGCTCGCGCGTCTGGGGTTTCGAGGTCGAGAGCGATTTCGACGTTACCGAGCGGCTGAACGTCTATGGCTCGGTCGGCTATGCGAACAGCAAGTTCCTCGATTTCGAGACGACGGGCGGTCAGGTGCTCGATCTGTCGGGCTTCGAATTCGCCAACGCGCCGCGCTGGACCTGGGCCGCGGGTTTCGACTGGCGCCATCCGTCGGGGTTCAGCGCCAACGTCAACGTCAATTACCGCGGCGCGCAGTTCCAGGACATCCGCGACCAGAGCGGCGGCCGCGACGTGCCTTCGCGCACTTTGGTCAACGCCAAGATCGGCTATGGCAATGATTATTTCGGCGCCTATCTGGTCGCGACGAACATCTTCGACGACGAATATTACGACTATCAATATGAAAATGGCGGCCGGATGCAGGCGCTGTTCGGCGAACCGCGGATGATCGGGCTGGCCTTCGAGGGGCGCTTCTGAGGCGCGTCGTTCACGCTGAAATCGTCATCCCGGCGAAGGCCGGGATCTCACCGTCCCGGTCATACGCACCGGCGGGATCCCGGCCTTCGCCGGGATGACGGGGTTGGGGGAGCCAGTGCTTCCTGATCAATCAGCTGCACGCTTCTTCCGAGGCGGGCACCGGGTCGTAATGTTTATCCCACCAGGTCTTCCATCGGTCCTCGAGCGCCGCGAAATCGTCGGCGGAGAGGTCGTAGGTGGTGAGGATCGCCATGCCGCGGCCGTGCGGCGCGCTGTCCTTCACCGACTTGTCGGTGACGATCAGCAGGCCGTTCCCCCATTGCGGGACGGTGAGCCCGATCTGCCATGGCGTGCGGTGCCACGCCTGCCCCACCACCGTGTCGCCGGTGGGCAGCGTCGCGGCGTGCGGCTGGCCGTCGGGGATGTCGCGGAAGTCGGCGAGCCCGAGCGCGGCGGTCGGCCCCGACCCGCCGCGTTTCGCATGGCCCGAGAAATAAAGCGTGCGGCGCGGCGCGATACCATGCCGCTCGATCGCGAGGCGCAACTGCTGGACGAAGCTGATCCAGCCTTCGACCATATCCTCGTAAATGCCGTCCCAGTCCTTGCCCGCGGGTTCGGCGCGCACGACGCGAAAGATGGTTTCCTGCCCGCGCGGCTCGATCTCGAAGCGGTCGGGAACACCCTCGAACCACAGGATGCCCGCCTCCTTGTCGGGCCGGGCATATTGGAAAAAGATATAGTCGATCTCGTCGCGCAGGCTGTCAGCTTCCCAGCCGAACCAGTTGTAGAGTTTGTCACGGTCCTGCAGCGCGTCCCACACCTGATCGGCGGGCGCGGAGATCGTCATTTCGACGAGGATGCGGTCGACGGTGGGCTGGTCGGATGTTTCGGTCATCGCTGGTCTCCCTAATTGATCGCAGGGGTGCTCAAGGTGCCGGCGGCGGGATGACCGGCGATGGTGACGCGGTAACGGCGGCCCTTTCCGGGCGGGGCGTAATCGGCCGCGATCGTCGATACCGCTTCCGACAATCGCGCTGCGAAATCGTCGATGTCGGCGGGCTTGGTGAAGCCGACGTCGGCCTCGATCGTGAAGGTCAAAAGCCGGCTGCCTTCATCGGCGGCGACGGCGCGCATCCGCGACACCTCGCGCACGATGCCCGCGGCGGTGCGCACGAGATGGTCGGCGGCGAAACGGTCCTGCTTGTCGACGGCGCCCGGATCGGGCGGGGCGAGGAGCATCGGGTCGATGACGAGCGCGTCGCTCGCGCGTTCGAACACTATCTCGGTGAAGCCGCGGCGTTTGCGCGTTTCGGCTCTCGCGATCAGCCCCGCCTTTTCGAGGATGCCGAGGTGATAGCCGATCTTTTGCCGCGGCAGGCCGAGCGCCTCGCTGAGCGCCGCCGCCGAGGCGGGCACATGGAGCCGCGCGAGCAATTCGCGCCGCAGCGGCGACAGCGCCGCGCGCGCGGTGGCGGCGTCGTCGACGAGGGCGAGCGAGTCGGACATGCTGCGTGATTACAATTGACAAATAAATTTGTCAATTTGGAGGCGGCTGAGGCTGTCCTGCGGAACTGGTCGATGAGCGGGCTGCGTGCGCGCGGATAGGCCGGCGTGGGGGTCCGAACCGGTATCGGGCGCCCGAGGCACCCGATACCGGTCGCGGGGGGATCAGAATTTCAGCCGCGCCCCGACATAGAATTGACGGCCATTGTCGTAGATCGCGCGCGGGCGGTCGCGCGTGCCCGAATATTGCTCGATCTTCTCGTTGGTCAGGTTCACCGCGTCGGCGGTGAGCGCGATATTGTCGGTGATGTTGACGCTGACCGACGCGTCGAGCGACGAGAGCGCGGCCTGATTGAGCGGCGCGGCGCGGTCGATGTCGATGAAGAATTTCGACCGGTAGTTATACGAGAGCCGCGCGCTGACGAGGTCATTCTCATAATAGCCCGTCAGGTTGAGCGAATGTTTCGAATTGCCCGGGATCGGGTCGCCATTGTCGGCCTTGGCGTCCGAATAGGTGTAGTTGACCACCGCGCCGAAGCCGCCCCAGATCGGGCGCGACACCTGGAATTCGAAGCCCTGGTTGCGCCCGCCGTCGCCGTTGCTGCGCCGGTTGATCTGATAGGGGCAGTTGAACAGGTTCGGGTTGCCGCCCGGCGCCGCGACGCAGCCCGCGGGCTCGGACCCCGGCACGAAGACGCTCGGCAATATTTCGGTCGAGGTCGTGTTGACGATGTAGGATTCGATATCCTTGTAGAAGGCGGCGAGCGCGACGATCGTCTCGCGGTCGGGATACCATTCGATCGACAGGTCGTACTGGTTCGCGCGATAGGGATCGAGGTTCGGATCGCCGCCGCGCCCTGTGAGCAGCGTGCCGTTGAGGTCGACGCCGGGGGTGATGTCGACGAAATCGGGGCGCGTCACCGTCTTGCCCGCGGCGAAGCGCAGCACGACCTGATCGGAGAGGTCGACCGACAGGTTCGCGCTCGGCAAGATGTCGGTGTAGGAGCGTTTCGCGCGCGACGGGGTGAAGCCGCCGAACGGGTTGGTGAATTCGGGGTTCGCACCGCCGATGATGAAGCCGTCCGACGTCTGCTTGGTTTCGATCACGCGCACGCCGACATTGCCGCGCCAGCCGTCGCCGCCGAATTTGGCGAGGCCGTAGCCGCCCCACGCCTTTTCGTTGATCGAGTAAGTGTTGCCGGGAACGAGGAAGCGGTCGTTCGAGGGCGACGTCGACGCGCCATAGATGGCGCGCAGCTTGGCGGGATCGACGCGCCAATAGTCGCGGAGCGTGCCGGGCGAGGCGATATTGTCCAAGAAATCGCCGGGCATGCCGCCGCCGGTCGCGAAATCGGCCGAGGTGCACGGCGCGCCGTCGCAGCGCAGTCCGGGCGTGAAGACGCCGCCGTTGGTCGCGAAGCGCTCGGCGACGCGGTCGTGATCGGTATATTTGACCCCGAATTTGAGCGCGGTGAGCGGGCCCCATTCAACCTGTTTTTCGATGTCGAGGTAGAAATATTTCTCCTCATCGTCGTTGGTGACCGACTGGATGCGCCCGAAATCGGGGCGGATCCCCGCGGGATTGAGCGGGTCGGGGTTCGCGAAGCTCACCTCCGGCCGGCCGCTGGTGAGGTCGTAGCTGAAGGCGCCGGGACCGGCGAATTCGATGAAATTCTCGTTGCTCGTGTCGCCGTTCGCCTTGGTCCAGCCGGCCTTGAAATGGACCGAAAGGCTGTCGGTCGGACGGTAGGTCAGGTCGAAATCGGCCGAGACGGTCTTGGCGACCGCTTGCCGGTCGATCGCATCATAAACGACGCCGAAGCCCGTCGTGCCGCCATTCGCCGAGGCTATGTCGCCCGACACCGCGACGCCGTCCTGCACCACGGCGTTGCTGATCGTGCCGCCGCCGGCGAGCGCCTGTTCGCCCCACGCGATGTAATTCTGGTTGAAATTGTCGGCGTTGAAGCGCGAATAAAGCCCGGTGATGTTGATCTCGAGCGCGTCCGACGGGCGGAACTGGATGCCGACATTGGCGCCATAGCGTTCGCGATTCTGTTCGAACATCGTCGAGCCGATCAGCGTCGGGACGAGCGCGCTCTGTCCGCCGCCGACGGGGAAGGAACGGTAGCCGAAGATTTCGAGCCCGTCGCGGCGCGTGCGGCGCTTCTGGTAGATCGCGCCGACCAGCACGCCGAAACTCTCGTCGGCATTCTTCCAGCTGACGAGCCCCGACACCTGCGGGTCGACCTTGCCCGACAGGTCCGAATAGGCGGCCTGCACCGACGCCGAGAGGGTGAGCGGGTCGAGGTCGAGCGGGTTGCGCGTGATGACGTTGATCGTGCCGCCGACCCCGCCTTCCTCGACGTCGGCCTGCGGGCTCTTGTACACTTCGAGGCGGCCGATGATTTCGGCGGGCAGAGTCAGATAGTTGAAGCTGCGCGTCGAGGCGACCTGATCGAGGATGAACCAGTCGGCGGTCGCGACGCTGTGGCCGTTGAGCAAAGTTTTGGTGAGGTTCGGCGCGGTGCCGCGCAGCGAAACGCGCTCGCCCTCGCCGAACTCGCGGTTGACGACGATACCGGGAACGCGCTGGAGCGCCTCGGCGACATTCTTGTCGGGAAATTTGCCGACATCCTCGGCGGTGACGACGTCGGCGATCACCGACAGGTCGCGCTTGGCATCGATCGCTTCGCGGAGCGAGCCGCGGATGCCGGTGACGACGATTTCGCTTTCGGCCGCGGTATCGGCGGCAGGGGTTGCCTGCGCGTGGGCTGCGCCAGCGGCGAAAAGCAGCGTACCAGCGCTGGCGGATGCAAGCAGATATCTTGCATTGGTCATGTCGAGTCTCCCTTTTTGGATCGTAGATCGAATATCTTTCCGATTTCCGGGGAAACTTATACATACCAATCTAGACGTCAAGTCCCTTATGGCGCGAACGTCCACCGGTTCATGGCCATATTTGCGTGTTTTGGTATTTTATTGGTATCATTCTAATGTCTATTAGAATACTAACCAATTTCGTGCCGGGCGACTCGCGAGAGCGGCGCAATGCGGCGCGCGGCGGTCAGAAATCGGGTAGCGACTGGCTGGCGAAACCCCAGCCCTCTAGGTCGGCGCCCGCGGCGCGTTCGAGCAGCGCGTCGGCGTTCCCGATCGTCCACTGCCCCGCTTTTTCGACATCGGCAAGCGCGTCCCAGCCGATCGGCACTGCGACCGGGGCGCCTTCGCGCGCGCGCGCCGAATAGGGCATGATCGCGGTGCTGCCGCGCTGGTTGCGGAGGTAATCGATGAAAATCTTTCCCTTGCGCTTCGCCTTGCTCATCGTCGCGACATAGCGGTCGGGTTCGGCGAGGCTCAGAGCCTCGGCGAAGCGTTTCGAAAAATCCTTGTGCGCGTCCCAGCCGTGCTTCGGATCGAGCGGCACGACGACATGCACCCCCTTGCCGCCCGACAGCATCGCGAAGCTGACGAGCCCGATGTCGGCGAGCTGGCGGCGGATGTCGAGTGCGGACTTTTTGACGTCGGCGAAATCGAGCCCTTCGTCGGGGTCGAGGTCGAACACCATGCGGTCGGGCTTTTCGAGCGCGCCCACATGGCTGCCCCAGCCGTGGAACTCGATCGTCCCCATCTGGACGCAGGCGAGGATGCCGTCGGCGTCCTCGACATAGAGATAATCCTCGTGCCCCCCGTCCTTCTCGCGGATCGGAACATGGTGGACATGATCGCCGAAGCTGCCCGAATCATGCTTCTGGAAAAAGCATTTCTTCGCGCGCCCCTGCGGACAGCGGACGAGGCTGATCGGGCGGCGCGCCATGTGAGACAGCATCAGCGGCGAAATCGCGGCATAATAATCGGCAAGGTCGCCCTTGGTCGCCTTCGCTTCGGGAAAGATGACGCGGTCGCGGCTGCTGATCTTCACGTCGCTCGCCGCTTCGGGCGCCGCCTGTTCCTTCTCGGGGATCACATCCTTTGCCTCCTTGTCGCTGCGCAGGCCCAGAAAGCTCGCGTGGCGCACCGATCCGCTCGCGGTAAATTCGGCGAAGGCGATTTCGGCGACGAGTTCGGGTTTCAGCCAGTGAACCTTGCGTGCGGCGACTTTGTCGACCTCGAGCGGCGCGGTCTTGCGTTCGAGTTTCGCGAACGCCTTGGCGAGGCCGGCCATGGTGCCGGCATCGAAGCCGGTGCCGACATTGCCCTTATAGACGAGGCTGCCGCCCTCATGCTGCGCGAGGAGCAGCGACGAGAAGGGGCGCGCCCTGGTCGAGGAGGGCTTCCAGCCGACGATGATGAATTCCTGCCGCCGCGTGCATTTGACCTTCACCCAGTTTTTGGTGCGGCGGCCGACGTAAGCGGCGTCGGCGCGTTTCGAGATGATGCCTTCCTGCCCCGCGCCGCACATCGCGCCGTAGAGCGTTTCGCCCGCACCGATGACATGGTCGGCGACGGCAACGGGCGCCTTGGCGTCGCGGAGCAAGGCTTCGAGCCTTTCCTTGCGTTCGAGATTGCCGAGTTTGGCGAGCGACTTGCCGTTCTCTTCGAGCAGGTCGAAGGCGAAGAAGTGGAGCGCGGTGCCCTCGTCCTGCGCGCCGTGGCCGCGCTTGAGCACCGCCTGGAGCGAGGAGAAGTCGGGATTTCCGTCCTTGCCATAGGCGACGATCTCGCCGTCGATCAGGCACGGCGGCAGGTCGAGCGCCGCGATGTGGCGGACGAGCGGCGCGAACTTGTCGGTCCAGTCGAGGCCGTTTCTTGTGTAGACGCGCACCTCGCCGCCCGAGGCGGCGATCTGGGCGCGGTAGCCGTCATATTTGATCTCGTGAAACCAGCCGTTGCCCGCCGGCACCGCGTCGACGAGCGTCGCGAGCTGGAGCGGGCGGAATTTGGGGGGCTTGGCTTTCGGTTTGGTTTTGGCGACCTTTTTGTTGTGCGCGGCGGCGGCGGCCATCTTCTTCGCGAACGCCGCGCCCTTCGCGCCCTTCAGCGATTGTTCGCCGCGTTCGTCGCCCGCGATCTCGGCCATGGTGCGGCCGGTGAGGACGCTCGTGAGCTGGCGGCCGACAAGATCGTCGGCGCCGCCGGCGTAGGCGTCGTTCACTTTCCGCAGCAGCCAGTTCTCGCGCTTTTCGCCGGGACGCGGCTTCATGCGGACGAGCAGCCATTCGCCCTTCATCCGCTCGCCGTCGAGGGTGAAATGGAGATGGCCTTTCTCGATGTCCTTGGCGCTCTTGCCTTCGATCGGCGCCCATGTGCCCTTGTCCCACAGCATCACGCTGCCGCCGCCATATTCGCCCTTGGGGATCACGCCTTCGAAATCGGCGTAGGACATCGGATGATCTTCGGTACGCACCGCGAGGCGCTTGTCGGCGGGGTCGGCGCTCGGGCCTTTGGTCACCGCCCAGCTTTTGAGCACGCCGTCGACTTCGAGGCGGAAGTCGTAATGGAGCCGCGTCGCGTCGTGCTTCTGGACGATGAAACGGTTGCGCGCTTGACGTTTTTGGCCCTTTGCGACCTTGCCCGCGGGCTCGGGGGTCAGCTTGAAATCGCGCTTGGCGTTATACTGGGCGAGCGGGTCAGCGCGGGACATCCCCATTCTCCACTTTTGGTCCATTCTTTTCGGCCCCGTCCTCGTTGGGCCCGTCCTCGACTTCGGGCAGGCGGCGCTCGACGAAGCGGAGCAGGGTGAGCAGCATGAGCGCGAGCCCGGCGGCGATGATCACCACCGCGAAATAGCCCGCGCCGCTCGCGATACCGATCGCCGCGGTCAGCCAGATATGCGCCGCGGTGGTGAGGTTGCGCACCTCGCCGCCTTTGACGATGATCAGCCCTGCGGCGATGATGCCGATCGCCGCCGCCATGCCCTCGATCACGCGTAGCGGGTCGATCGACGAATCGGCGCCGCCGAGCTGGTTGTAGAGCGCGATCGCGACGACAGTCATCAAGGAGGAGCTGAGCGCGACCATCCCGTGCGTGCGCAGCCCGGCGTCATAGCCCTTGAGCTCGCGGTCGAGCCCGAGCAGCAACCCGACGAGCGTCGCGACGCCGAGGCGCAGCAGCACCTGCGTATCGATCGTCTCCCACCAAAGCGCCTCGTTGAGGTCCATCAGGCGCGCTTTCGTTCGGCGGTCTTTTTCGCCGGCGCCTTTTTCGCGGGCGCCGTCTTCGCCCTGCCCGCCGCCGCTTTCTTCTTGCCCTCGACCGACGCTTTCAGCGCCGCCATCAGATCGATGACGTTCGATCCACCGCTCAGCGGGCCGGGTTCCTCGACATCCTCGAGCACGCGTTTGCCCTTGGCCTTCGCCTTTTTCGCGATCACGCGCTTCAGCGCGTCGACATAATGATTATGATAGTCCGACGCGTCGAACTTGCCGCTTTTCTTGTCGATCAGCGTTTCGGCGAGGTCGAGCAGGTCGGCATCGGGCTTGGCGTTGCCGACATCGCGGAAATAATTCGCCGCCTTGTTCACCTCGTCGGCGTAGCGCAGCACTTCGAGCACGAGGCCCTTGCCGCACGGACGCAGCCCGACGAGCTGCTCCTGCCCGCGCACCGACAGCTGGCCGAGCCCGACCTTCTTCGTGCGCTTCAGCGCCTCGCGCAGGACGATATAGGCTTCCTCGGCCAGCTCGTCGGCGGGGACGACATAATAGGGCTTGGCATAATAGAGGATGTCGATCTCGCCCGCGTCGACGAACTGGAGCAGTTCGAGGGTGCGCTTGCTCTCGAGCTTGACCGCCTCGATCTCCTCCTCGTCGAGCAGGACATAATTGCCCTTCGACGTCTCGTACCCCTTGACGATGTCGTCGGTGTCGATCGGCCCGATGCCGGGCACGACCTTTTCATATTTGACCGGCTTGCCGCTCGGTTCGTGGATCTGGCGGAAGCTGATCGCGGCGCCCGATTTGGTCGCGGCGTAGATTTCGACCGGGATCGACACCAGCGCGAGCCGGATTTGTCCCTTCCAATAGGCGCGTGCGGCCATGCCACTCCCTTTCGCTGTCCCGACTCCAAATGTTCGGCGCGGCGAGGGGTTCCGTCGCAGGGGGCGACCCCAAATCCGTTTGTGCTGAGCTTGTCGAAGCACCGTCCTTTTTTCCGACGCCCGAAAAGAAAGAACGGCCCTTCGACAAGCTCAGGGCGAACGGTTTCTAGTGCAGGATGCGCTAGTAGAGATTGTCCTTGTAATCCTTGTCGAGCCCGCGCTGCATCAGCCCCGGAACCGAGACGAAGGCGCCGGCGATACGTGCACCGAGCCCTTTGTCCTTGTTGAGCTTCACATGGTCGGCGAACATCTTCGCGGGCTTGATGTCGGCGGGCGCGGCGGCGGCGGGCCAGAGCGCGGCGCGGGCGAGCGCGGGGCTCGCGCGCAGGTCGACCTCGACGTCGTCGACCCGCGTCGCGAGCAGCGGCACCTTGCCCTGCACCTCGAAGCTCGCGCGCGCGGTGTCGTCGTCGGTGAGCATCGCGGTGCCGCGCAGGATCGCGACCTGCGCCGAGCCGGGGATCAGCAGCGCGGCGGCGAGCCAGCGCATCGCGCTTTCATCGACATGGTCGATCACCTTGAGATTCACCGCAGGCGGCGTCTTCCCGAGGATCGCTTCGAGGCCCGCGATGCTGTCGATGTCGCTCATATGCCCTCCCCTGTCAGAACTCCGCCGTGACCGAGGTCTTGAAGGTGCGCGGCAGCCCCTGAACCAGATAGCCGCCGAGCGACGACGACCAGTATCGCTTGTTGGCGACGTTATCGACGTTGAAGCGGAAGGTGATCGGCGTGTCGCCCGCCGCGACGACATAACGCGCGCCGAGATCGAAACGCGTCCATTCGGGCAGCTCGAGCGTATTGGTGAGGTTCACCGCCTGCTTGCCGGTCTGGATGATGCGACCGGTTAGCGTGAGACCGCCATAGACATCCCACTCGACATTGGCGTTGGCGGTATAGTCGGGCACGCCGATCGCATCGAGCCCGTCGGTGGCCCCGCCGGCGGTACGGCGCTGCTTGGCATCGGTGACCGAGACGCCCGCGATGATGCGCAGACCGTCGACAGGCTCGCCATCGACGCTGAGTTCGATACCCTTGTTGCGCTGCTGGCCGTTAAGCGTGAAGACCGTGCCGTCCGGAGTCACTTCGTTCAGCGTTTGCGGGCGATCGGTCTGGAAGGCCGCGAGCGAGGCGTTGAAGCGGCCGAGCGCGAGTTTGCCGCCGATCTCATACTGCACCGCCTGAAAGGGCGGGAACACCTGGCCGACGTTGATCGTGCCGGCGCCGGCGACCGGACCCTGGATCAGCGCTTCGATGCGATTGGCGTAGAGCGAGATTTTCTCGCTGGGACGAATGACGACGCCGACGACGGGGGTGGTCGTTCCCCGGTTATATTCGGTGTTCTGCGCGCCGGTGGTGATATTATAGGTGCGAAAGTGGATGTTCTGATGCCGCAGGCCGAGCGTCAGCTGGACCATGTCCTCGGCAAAGCCGAGCGTGTCGGACACGAAGATGCTGTCGAGGCGCGTGCGGTTCGCGGGGAGAGGGTCGGCGAGGTCGCCTGAAACAAAGGCGTCGAACGTCGGCAGGGCGACGGTGCGCGGCGCATAGAGATTATTGAGGTTGGTGCCGCCCAGCGCATCGTCGTCGAACCGCCCGAATTCAAAGGCGTTCCGGTTGACGTAGCGGCTGTGCGAATAGCCCAGGTTGAGCTGATGGGTGATGCCGAGGCTTTCACCGCTGAACCGTAGCCCCGCCTGCGCCGCTTCGTTATTGTCGTTGCGCGGGATGTTCGAGCCGGTCACGAACGCATCGCCGGTGGTCGAATCGAGAAGCTGGAAGCCCTGATAGATGCCGCGCTCGGCGGTGTCGCGTGCGCCCGCCGACGCGTAGAGCATCAGATTGTCGGTCACGTCATATTCGAGCTTGAAGATACCGAAGATGTCGCGGATCGTCTGATTATACCATGGCTGCCCATAGTTGAGGTCCGCGCGCGGCGGGCGCGGCACTGCGGTGACCGTGCCATATTTGTTGTTGAGCTGAACCATCGGGCGCATGTGCCGCGCCTTGACGTTCTGATAGGCGAGGTCGAGGCTGAGGCGCAGATTGTCGGTGCGCCAGTCGAAGCTCCCGCCGACTACGGCCGAACGGCGGAACTCGTCGTCGATCGCGATGTCGCCCGATCGGAATGCTCCGTTGATACGCGCGCCGAATGCGCCGTCGGTCCCGAAGCGGCGGCCGAAATCGGCCGCCCCGCCGAAATGCGCGTCGGAGAGATAGTTGAGCGTGACGCGACTGGTGTCCCGGTCCTTCGCGCGCTTGGGCGTCAGGTTGACGGTGCCGCCCAGCGCCGAACCGCCGGGTGCGGCGCCGAACAGGAAGGCGCTGGCGCCGTTCAGTATCTGAACATTGTCATAGAGTTCGGGCGAGACGAGCTGGCGCGGAGTCACGCCGAACAGGCCGTCGATCGCGATATCTTCGCCGAAGAGGTTGAAGCCGCGAACCACGAACTGCTCGGACATGTTGCCGAAGCCGAGCGTGGTGCGGACCGACGGGTCATTCTCGAGCACCGCGCCGAGCGTCAGCGGCTGTTGATTGAGAATCAACGCTTCGTTGTAGCTCTTGACCGCGAACGGCGTGTCCATCGCGTCCTTGTCGCCCAGTGCGCCGAGCGAGCCGCCGCGGATGACCTGCGTCTCGTTGCTCCGCTGCGCGGTGACGACGATATCTTCGCCGGCGCTGGCCTCCTGCGCCAAGGCGGGCGCGGCGAGGATGAGCGCGGCGGTCGCGGCGGAGAGGCCGAGCGCGGTGTGCAAGGTCGATCTGGTCATGGATATTCCCCTTTTTCAGGCGCGGCCCCAGCGCGCGCGTCATAGTTTCAGGTGCGGCGCACGCGCATCGCCCAGCCGACGGCAAGCACGGGTATGGCGAGCAGCGCCCACGAGATCGCGTCGCGCCAGCCGTCGCCGGTCAGCGCGACGATAAGGCCGATGAGGCTGGCGGCCGCGAGCAGCAGCGGGACGGCGAAGATCGCGCGGAGGCTGCCTGTCTTCTTCATTCGGCGGGCACCAAAGTGCCGCCGCTCTCGACCTCGCGCACCAGCGCGTCGGTGCCGAAGCGGCGCTTGCCGAGCCAGAGATAGAGGCCCGAGCCGAGGACGATCATCGTGAACAGGGTGAGGATCGCCCAGAGCAGCTTGAGCGGCAGCGCGCCATAATCGCCGAAGTGCAGCGGCTGCGACAGGGCGAGCGCCTTGGCATACCAGGGCATCGCGCGCGCATCGGTGAATTCGCCCGTCTCGGCGTCGATCAGCGCCGCGGTGAGCAGCCCTTCGGTGAGCGGCGTGTCGCCCTGGAAGAAGACGGCATAATGATGCTTGCTCGAAAAGGCGCCGCCGGGGAAGGCGACGAACTGCGGATTGTTGCCGGGAATTTCCTTGCGCGCCGCCGCCATCGCCTTGTCGATCGAACCGTAACGCTCGGGCGGCACCGCGCCCTTGCCATCATAGGCCTTCGTCATTTCGGCAAGGTCGGTCCGCTGCCAATATTCGAAGATCGGGGTCGCGAGCGCATTGATCACGCCGGTCGCGCCCACGACCGTCATCCACGCGAGCGCGACGATGCCGAGCAGGTTGTGATAGTCGAGCCATTTGAGGCGGCGGCTGCGCGAGGTGCGCAGCGTGCCGAAGTCGAGCTTTTTCATGAAGGGCGCGTAGAGCACGACCCCCGAGACGATCGCGATCACGAAGAACAGCCCCATCAGCCCGAGGAAGAGCATGCCGGGAAGCCCGAGGAACATGTCGGTGTGGAGCTGGAGCAGGAAGTGCATCACGCCGCTTTCGTCGACGGTCGAGGTCGCTTCGCCGGTCGAGCGGTCGAGGATCTGGATCGTCATGTCGGCGGCGGGCGAGTCCGCGCGCGGCGCGGTGGTGACCGTCATCGACGGCTGCGCATTGTCGAACGCCATGAAGACGGGGACTTCGCCCGGCCGCGCGGCGAGCGCCTTCGCCAGCATTTCGTCGAGGGGTTTGAGGCCGGGCGCTTCGCCCGACGAACCCACGCCCGGCAGGCCATAATGCGGGGTTTCTTCGGTCAGCTCGTCGATCTCGTCGTGAAAGATCAGCGGCAGGCCGGTGACGCACAGCATCATCAGAAAGGCGGTGCAGACGATGCTCGTCCATTTGTGGATGAGGAACCATGTCCGGATGGTCGTGCGTTGCATGGGCGAAGGCTGCTGCTATTGCGAAGGAAAATCAATAGCGCCCTATGGCTTGCCGCCCGAATTGACAACCGGATTTGCGCCGCAAACACCATCGTTCGGGCCAGCCATGCCATCGATCGGGCCAGTCGGTCGGTTAGGGTCAGGACCCTAGGGTGCCCCCTCCCCTCCCCCCTTTGTCGATTCACTTTTCTTTCATGGCGGATTGCCTATGATGGCGCTTGAGGGACCGCTCGCATCGATGGAGCAATGATGCCCTTGAGCCGCGAGATGCAGCGACTGCGCGCCGAACATGCGGCGCTCGTCACCTTATCGCGGATCATCCTCGGCATGACCGCCTCGCCCTCTCCTCCCGGTCCGGACGATCTGGCCAGCGCCCGGGGCCAGCTGCGCGAAGCGCTGGTCCGGCACCTGAAGTGCGAAGACTGGATCCTGTACCCGCGGCTGATGGCGACGGGCGATGCCGAACTGATGCGGATCACGCGCGAATTCGAAATCGAAATGGGCAGCCTCGCGGCCGATTTCGCCGCCTATGACGAGAAATGGACGCGCGACCGTGTCGCGGCCGACTGGGCGGGTTTCCGGCGCGAGACGAAGATCGTCTTCGACCTGCTCGCGATGCGCATCGAGCGCGAGGAACGCGAACTCTATCCGCTCGCCGACACGCTGTACGCATCAGCCGCCGTGCTCGGCCCGCCGGTCATGGACGGATCGACAATTTCCAGCTGAGCGCGACGCGCCAGTCCTGATCATAGCCGGGGACCGGCTGGTTCCACGCGTCGGCGACTTCGACGCCGATGGTGGCGTTTTCGGCATAGGAGAGGCGCACGCCGCCGCCCCAGCTGCCGAGGGTGAAACCGGTGCGCGGGATCGCGGCGCGATCGAGCAGGGTCACGTCGGCATAGTCGACGAAGCCATAGAGTTCGCTCTTCGAAAAACCGCCGCTGCGCAAGGGGCGGAGCGCGAGTTCGCCGAACGCCGCATAGCCGCGATCGCCATTGACCAGCCCATCCTCGAACGCCCGGCCGAAGGTCGCGCCGCCGACGCTGAACCGCTGCGCGGCGGGCAGGCGGTCGCGTGTCCAGCGGCCGGTCGCGGCGGCGCGGACGACGAAGGCCTTGCCGACCGCCTGATTCGCCTCGATGCTGGCGTCGGCGTAAGCGAAGCCGACCTCGCCGACCCCGGGATCGACGCGCGCGCCGGCGAAGTCGAGCCCCTTGGCGCCGCCGACGCGCGCGCCGAGGACGGTGCGGTCTTCGCTCAAACGAAAGGCGAGGCTGCCGCTGGCGGTCCACGTCTTTTCGGCGGCGATCGTCGAGCCGAAGAGCGCGTTCTTCGAATCGAGATAGTCGATCCGCGCCGATGCGATCAGATTGCGCCGCGTCGCGCGGATCAGCGGATGGGTGATCGCGAAGCCCGCGCTCCACGCCTCGCCGTCGATCGCCAGGCCCTTGGGGCGCGTGCGCAGCGCCGCGCCCGACAGTTCGGCGCGCGTGCCGCCGGCGCCAATCGGCGTCGAATGGCTCGCGGCGAGATAGAGCAAAGATTTGAAGTTGATCGCGGCGGCGCCGGTCAGCCGCGTCTCGTCGCCGCTGCGGAGCAGGCTGGAGCCGCGCGCGTTCGCCTCGACGATGCCGTCATCGACGAAACGGCTGGTGCGCGTCGTGAAGCCGAGCCCGAGCGTCGGCTTTTTGGCATCGAGCGCGAGGTCGAGCGCGACCGCGCCCTGCTCGCTGCCGAGCGCGAGCGTCGGCGTCACCGTCACACCCGGAATGTCGGCGATATTGCCGAGTGCGCGTTCGAAACGCGCGCGCGGCAACGGGCGCCGGCCGACGAGGCCACCCGCCATCTTCGCGACGAGCGGCGCGGGGCCGCTCTCGCGCTCGCCGCTCAGCGTCACCGATCCGACATAACCTTCCGCCGACGCGACGGTGACGACGCCCTCCGACAAATCCTGTTCGGGAATGACGAGCGTGAAAAGCGCCACGCTCGAGCGGTTGTAGGCGCGCGTCATCGCGGCGGCGAGCTTCGCGAGATTGTCGGCCGAAGCGGGCTTGCCGACGAAGCGCTGCGCCGCGCGGCCGACATTGGCGGGCACGCCCGCGCCGACGAATCGGATTTCGCGGATGGTGACATCGGGCCGCGCGCCGAGTTCGACCTTGCCGAGCGAGAGCGGCATCGCCTCCGGATCGGGCAACGGGTCGCGGGTGCGGTCGGGGGCAAGGGGCGGGCGGCCGTCGAGCGGCGTCGCCGCCGGTTGGGCCGCGAGCGCCGCGGCGGGGAGGAGCGAAGCTCCCGCCACCGCCGCGGCACAGGCGAAGCGCAGTCGGCGCATCGGGTGCGGCCTCAGTTGCCGCCCTTCGGCTTCAGGCCGCCGAGGACACCCCCGACGGTATCGGTGACCCCGGTGACGAGGCCGGTCACGGCGTTGCCGTCGCCATCGGCGGCTCCCCCCGTCGCGCCACTGGTCACCTGCGACAGCGCGCCGGTTGCCGTCGTGACGACATTGCTGACGAGCGTGACCGGTGTGCCGGCGGTGCCGCCGCCGGTCAGCCCGCCGGCCGCGCCGCCGAGCAGATTGCCGCCCGTGCCGGGCTGGAGCGTGACGAGCTGGCCGCCCGACCCGACGCCGACGGTGAGCAGGCTGCCGTTCTGCTGTCCGGGCGACAGGATGCTCGCGCCGATCAACGGCGACGCACCGGGGCTGCCGAGCGCCGTCGCCTGGCCGATCGTCGCGGTGACCAGCTGTCCGGGCGCGGCGGTCAGGCCGTCGACCAGATATTGCTGGCCATTGCCCGTCTGGACGAGCGCGACGCCGGTGCTTTTGACGACGCCGACAACGGTGCCGACGAGCTCGGTGTCGCCGGGCAGCTTGCTGTCGACCGCGCTCGCGAGCAGCAGGCCCTTGTCGGCGATGACGTTGACGAGGCCGCCCGACTTGACGAGCACGCCGCCGATCACCGGATTGACGCTGGCGGGATCGCCGGTGTTCGCGAGCAGGCCGGTGCCCGCGACGCCGCCGGGGCCGACGAGACCGCCGACCGCGAGCGCGCCGGCATCGCCGAGGCCGAGGCCACTGCCGGCGGGGCCGGCCGGACCGGCGGGGCCCGCGGGGCCGGTCGCGCCAGTGGGTCCGGCGGGGCCCGTAGCGCCGGTGGGCCCGGTCGCGCCGACGCTGCCGACGCGATAGCTGCCGGACGATTCGCACGCCGCGAGCGCGAGGCACGCCGGGATGAGAATGAGGTGGGCCGGGCGGAATTCAAGACAGGACAAAGACATGAGATATCCCCTTCGTACATAATCTGGTCCCTGATCGCGATATTCTCGAAATATCGACAAGGTTCCGCTCCTTGTTCGAATTACTTGGGTAAAATTACCTGCATTAACTAATAAATTAGGAGTTTGGCGGAAAATTCATTCGCCATTGGCAGGAAAGTTAACTATCAATTTTCTTGCTGACAGTTCTACCAAGCCCGTCTGTACTCGCAAAAATAGATCCAATACGGGACAGAATTTATTAAATTTATTTGAGTTATAAAGTTCCGCGCTTCAGCGGGGTCCGCGCGCCGGTGCGCCGCAGCGGTTCCGAACGATCGAGGCGGACTTGCGGGACCACCTCTCCATTGACGATGACGGCGCGGTCCCGCTAGGGCCGCGCCATCATTTCTTGGGAAACAGCCAAATGACCGATACACCGCCCGACCGCATGTCGACCAACCCCCGTTCGCCGCATTTCGACATGGAAGTGCTGCAGCGCGGCATCGGCATCCGCTTCAAGGGCGTCGAGCGCACCGACGTCGAGGAATATTCGATTTCCGAGGGCTGGATCCGCATCGCCGCGGGCAAGTCGAAAGACCGGTTCGGTCAGCCGATGACGATCAAGCTGTCGGGCCCGGTCGAAGCCTGGTTCGAGGATATCGCCGGCGAAGGCGATGCGACCGACGGCGCGTGATCCTGCGGACCGAACTCCAGGTTTGGAGAGGCAGCTATTAAGGTCGGGACCCTAATCTGATCCGCATCACCGGGCGGAAGACGAGGGGCTCTGCCGAGCGACGTCGAGGCAGCGGCGTTGCTCGGCAAAGCCCCTCGTCTTCGGCCAAAGGCCGAAGTTTATCCTGAGCGCCCGCCAGGGCAGTCGAAGAGCTCGGGGATGCGGATGATTCGGGTTCGCGCCTTGCCCCCAAAGGAGAAACCACCCGGAGCGGCGGACCGCCCCGAGTGGCTTCATCGCTCGCCGAGCCCGAGGGTGGGGGGGGGAAGGCTCAGTTGCCGAGCGAGGCGGCAACGACTTCGAGGCCGTTGCCGGGTTTCCAGTCGTTTTGCGTCCAGACGGGCGCCTTGAAGCTGGGCGCTTCTTCGGGCGCACCGTCGGCGTAGATAAAGCCCTGCACCGGGTTGGCGCGCAGGCCGAGGTCGCCGATCGGAGCGTACCAGACGCGGACCATGCTCCAGTCGCCGGCGTCGCTGACGTCGACGACGCGGACGCCCCGCTCGATCTGGCCGCGGCGGCCGTTGATCGGCGACCAATTGGCATGGTCGATCAGGATTTCGCGGTCGCTGACGATCTTCTTGACCACCGCGACATGGCCCATCGGCATGCCGCGCGTGCCGGCGAAGGCCATGACCGCGCCCTTGCGCGGCTCGTCGCCGCGCGCATAGGTGCCGGCGGCCTGCGACCACCAGGTCTTGGCATTGCCGCGGATTTCGACACCCGATTCGGCGCGGGCGAAGGGGACGCATTGCAGATAGGATTTCGCCGCGGCGGGAACGCTCGCGAAAAGCCCCGTGACGGTCATCACGGACGCGATGGCGGCTGCCAGGTAACGACGATGGAGCATGGAACGCGACCCCCCGATGCTTGTCTTCAAGCGTTGGAGCGTCTTTGCCACGCCGCGCGGCATCCACCACCCGTCTAGCGACGAATCGCGCGGGGGATGCGGTGGACGGGGGAACCTTTTGTTAAGCCGTTCAATTCGTCGTGCAGGCCGTTCGGCTGGCCGCCGTCATGCCGCGGCGGTCGCGACGTCGCCGGGGCGGCGGAACAGGGTCAGCACGTCGCTCGCGGGCATCGGACGCCCGTAATAATAGCCCTGGATATTGCTGCAGCCGAAGCTGCGCAGCGTTTCGACCTCGAGCTCGGTTTCGGCGCCCTCGGCGGTCGTCGACATGCCGAGGCTGTCGGCGAGCGCGACGACGGCGCGGATGATCGCGATCGATTCGATGCTGCCCTTCGCCGCGCCGACGACGAAGCTGCGGTCGACCTTGATCGTCGAGAATTGCGTTTTCCGAAGATAACCGAGCGACGAATAGCCGGTGCCGAAGTCGTCGAGCGACAGGCGGATCCCGAGCGCGATCAGCTGGTCGAGCAATTGCGCCGCGCCGCCGCCGTCGCGCAGGAAGACGCTCTCGGTGACCTCTATCTCGAGCCTTTGCGGCGGAAGCCCGCTCTGCGCGAGCGCCGAGACGACGACCGAGGCGAAGCTGGGGTCGGTGAGCTGGTCGGCCGAGACGTTGATCGCAACCTTCAGGTTCGACGGCCATTTCATCGCTTCGTGACATGCGGTGCGCAGCACCCATTCGCCGATCGGCGAGATCAGGCGCGCATCCTCGGCGAGCGGGATGAAGCGGCCCGGCGACACATTGCCGAGCTTCTTGTTGTTCCACCGGATCAGCGCCTCGAAGCCGTTCAATGTGCCGTCGGCGGCGGTCACCACCGGCTGGTAATAAAGTTCGAACTCGCCGCGTTCGAGCGCGCCGCGCAGTTCCTGCTCCATCACCCGCCGCTCCTCGGCCTGTGCGTGCAACGAGGCGACATAGGCGGCGACGATATTGCCGCCCTTGTCCTTCGATTTGTAGAGCGCAAGGTCGGCGTTGCGCGTCAGCGTCTCGACCGTCGCGCCGTCGGTCGGGCCGATCGCGAAGCCGACGCTCGCGCCGACGAAAAGCTGGTGGTTGTCGACCACATAGGGGCGGCTGATCGCGGCGATGATCCGCTGCGCCAGCTCCTCGGCGGCGTCGGGCGAGGGCACATTGTGGAGCACCACGGCAAATTCGTCGCCGCCGAGGCGGCCGCACGTCATCCCGCGCTCCATCAGCCCCTTGAGCCGCGCCGCGACCTGCGCGAGCAATTTGTCGCCGACGGGGTGACCCAGCGTATCGTTGACCGCCTTGAAACGGTCGAGGTCGATCATCAGCAGCGCGCAGCGCGACTTGGCTTCGACCGCCTGCGCCAGCGCGCGCGCCAGATCCTCGTTGAGGCTGAGGCGATTGGGCAGGCCGGTCAGATTGTCGAAGCGCGCCATCTTGGCGATCTGTTCGGCGGTCGCGCGCTTTTCGGTGACGTCCGAACCGACGCCGCGGAAACCCAGGAACTTGCCCGCTTCGTCGAGGCGCGGCGAAGCGGAGAGTTCCCACCAGCGCGGCGCGCCGCCGATCGTCACCGGAACGATCAGGTTCGAGAAGCTCTCGCGCCGCTTCATCCGTTCGGCCATGTCGTGCAGGCTCTTGGGAAAGAGGCCGGTTTCCCACGCATCCCCCGAAAGCGCCTGCAGCAGCGGCACGCCCTCGAGCCCCTCGGCGGTGCCGCCGAGCGCATAGGCGAGGCGCGGCGAGACGTGGATCAGGCGGCGGCTGTTGTCGGTCTGCCACAGCCAGTCGGCCGAGGTTTCCTCGAACTCGCGCAGCAAGAGGCTGACCGTCTCGGTCTTTTCGCGCAGCGTCTCTTCGGCGCGGCGGAAGCGGACGTGGCCCTGCGCGAAGCGGACGCAGAAAGCGCAGAGCAGAAAGCCCGCGACGAGCGCCACGCCCGCGAGTTGGGGCGCGCCGGCACGGGTCAACGCCGCTGCGGCCGACAGTGAGACGGGGGCGATGAACAGCATGCAGGCGAGCGGGACGCTGTGCGCGACGATCGACAGGGTGACCATCATCAGGACCGCGATCGTCCACATCGACAGGACATGATCGAGCGTCGGAGCAAGCCCCTGCAACCAGAAAGGCGCGCCCCAGAGCAGCGCCGAACAGAGCGCGTGGCGATTGCACAGCCGATATTCGGCGATTCCCGACGATTTGGGGTCGCCAAGCGGCAAACCGTTGAACCTGCTGTACGACCAGAGTGCGAAGACGAGCGCGCAGACCAGCCAGCCGCCCGCGACGGGCAGCGGCACGCTGTGAACCATTGTGAAGGCGGCGACGAACGCCATGCCGATGCCCATCAACAGGCGCAGCGAGCCGCGGCCGCGGAGCGGCGCGAGCTGGAGCTGGCGGAGGTTGCCGACGTCCTGATTTCGCGGCCCCAGCCCCAACAGGGCCCGCACAGGTATCTCTTCGGCAGCAATAGGGTCGGTCAGCAGGCTTTTCACGTCGGCCGGTTTAGCGCGCGGGGGTTACCCGAAGGTAACCATCGCGCTGTTCGGGGACGAATTTCCGTGCCGGGCGGGGACAGGACAGGCGGCGGCTGCGGGTGTCGTTTTGGGGTGGGGAGCGGACGTTGCTATCCTCCCTGCGGCGAAGCCGTGAGGAGGGGGACCGCTCGCTGAAAGCGAGTGGTGGAGGGGCAGCTACGCTGCGCCATAGCCCCTCCGTCAGCGCTGCGCCGAAGGCGCAGTTTATCCTGAGCGCCTGCAAGGCAGTCGAAGGGCGCTGCCACCTCCCCATCGCTGCGCGACAGGGAGGAATTTATGTCGACTACCGCCTTACGCCGCCATCGCGAAGGGCTGGATTTCGCCGGCGAGATATTGCGCGCGCGCCTTCGAGCGGCTCAATTTGCCTGAGCTCGTGCGCGGCAGGGTGCGCGGCGGGATCAACTCGATCAGGCAGTTCATGCCGGTAATCGCGCGGACGCGGTCGCGGATCGTCTCGCGCAGCGCAAGGCGTTCGGCTTCGTCGCTGGTGCGGCACTGGACGAGCACGGCGGGGGTTTCCTCGCCCCCCGGCGTGGTGATCGCAAAGGCCGCGATGTCGCCCGACTTGAAGCCCGGCAGCTGTTCGACCGCCCATTCGATATCCTGCGGCCAGTGATTCTTGCCGTTGATGATGATCATGTCCTTGGCGCGGCCGACGATATAGATGTAACCGTCCGACATATAACCCATATCGCCGGTATCGAGCCAGCCGTCCGTCATGCAGGCGGCGGTCGATTCGGGGTCGCGGTAATAGCCGGTCATCAGCGACGGGCCGGTGCACCACACCTTGCCGACGGTCTGGTCGGCGAGCGGATTGCCCGCCTCGTCGCGGACTTCGATGGTCATGTCCTTGACCGCCTTGCCGCAGTTGACGATCGCGCGGTAGCGCGTCGGACGGCCGCTGTCGTTCGCGGCGCCCGACAATTCGGTTTCCTCGACCAGCTCGACGACGATGCCCTCGCCCGGCGGCATGATGCTCACCGCGAGCGTCGCTTCGGCAAGGCCATAGCTCGGCAGGAAGGCGCTCGCCTTGAAACCCGCGTCGGCAAAGGCGTCGACGAAGCTCTGCATCACGTCGGGGCGGATCATGTCGGCGCCGTTGCCCGCGACGCGCCAGCGCGACAGGTCGAAACGGTCGGCGACATGGCTCTGGCTCGAGATGCGGCGCGCGCAAATGTCATAGCCGAAGGTCGGCGAATAGCTGAGCGTCGTGCCCTGGTTGCGGCTGATCAGGTCGAGCCAGGCGAGCGGGCGGCGCGCGAAATCCTCGGTCTTCAGATAATCGACCGACACCTGGTTGGCGACGGGCGAGAGCAGGCAGCCGACGAGGCCCATGTCGTGATACCAGGGCAGCCACGAAATGCAGCGGTCGCTGTCCTGCAATTCCATGCCGTGCGAATGCGCCGACAGATTGTTGAGCAGCGCGCCGTGCGTCACCGCAACGCCGTGGGGGAAACGCGTCGAGCCGCTGCTATACTGGAGATAGCAGGTCTCGTCGGTCTTTTGTTCAGGCAGCGCCGCGACGGGGGCGGCGCGTTTTTCGAACTCGCTCCAGTCGATCGGCTGCACCTTGCGCTGCTCGGCCGCCTCGATCGCCATCGCGGCGATTTCGGGCGGGAAAAACAGCATTTTGGGATCGCAGCTCGTAAGCTGGACGACGAGCTGGCCGACATAGCTATCGCGCCCGCCGAAGCTCGTCGGCAGCGGCAGCGGAACCGGCCAGGCGCCGGCATAGATGGTGCCGAAGAAAAGCGCGGCGAATTCGGCGCCGGTTTCGGCGATCAGCGCGATGCGGTCGCCCGGCTGCACGCCCGCGGCGATCAGCCGGTAAGCGGCGGCCAGCGCGTCGGCCTTGAGCTCGCTATAGGGATAGGGGCGCACCAGCTTGCCGCGCGGATCGTGGAAATTGAGCCCGCGCGAACCCGCGGCGGCATAGTCGAGCGCATCGCCCACGGTGGCGAAGTCGGAAAAACGGCGCGGCTGCGCACATTCGGTCGGCGTCGGCACGAGCGCATCGGCCGAAATCATGTCGGTATCGGTCATAGGGGCTGCGACATCCCGCGATACGGGCCGCGCGGCAACAAGCATGTCATCTTTCTGTGCCATGTGTCGGTGCGCGAACCCTGTGTTGTTTGAACAAATCGCCCATTTCCGGGCTTTAGCACCCGATATGGCGGTGTTGATCGTTCTCAATCGGGCCCGACTGTGGCACAAACATGGCATATGGCCAAACGCCGCGCTTCCTCCGACCGATCGAAAAGGCCCCTCGGCGCGGCAAAACTCGACGAACTGGCGCTTGCCTATGTCGCGCGATTCGCGACGAGCCGCGCCAAGTTGACGCGCTATCTGTCCCGAAAAGTCCGCGAATCCGAATGGATGGACGAAAGTGACGCCATGGCGGCGTGCGAGGCGATCGCCGACCGGATGGAGCGCCTTCGCTATCTCGACGACCGCCAATATGCCGCGATGCGCGCCGGTGCGATGACGCGGCGCGGGCTGGGTGTGCGGCGCGTCAAGGCGCAGCTTTACGTCGATGGCATCGCCGAGGACGACAGCGGCGAAGCGATCGCGGCGGCGGAGAATGCCGCGGTCGCGGCGGCGGTCGGTTTCGCGCGGCGGCGGCGGTTCGGACCCTTTACCGTGCGCGAAACGGGCGATCCCAAGCAGCGCGAGCGGCAGCTCGCCGCCTTTTTGCGCGCGGGGCACAGCATGACGATCGCGCGCCGTATCCTCGCCGTCCCGCCGGGGGACGACGCCGCGCTGGCGGCGCTGGACGACGAAGCGGGGCTCGATTAGGCCGGGACACCCCCGATGAAGGAACTGCCGATGCGTGCCATATTGACCGCCCTTGCCCTGTCGTTCGCGCTGCCGATGGCGGCGTGCAGCCGCGATGCCAGCGAGGCGGAGCGCGCCGCGACGATCCCCGTGACGATCGCGATGGCGGGCAAGGCGCACCGGTTCGACGTCGAGGTCGCGCGCACCGACGCCGAGCAGGATCGCGGGCTGATGTTCCGCACCAGCCTGCCCGACAATGGCGGCATGCTCTTTCCATTCGCAAAACCGCGAATCGGCACGTTCTGGATGAAGAACACGCCGATCCCGCTCGATATGATCTTCATCCGCGCCGACGGCAGCATCGACCGGATCGCCGAAAACACCATCCCCGAATCGCTCGAACCCGTGGTCAGCGGCGGTGAGGTTTCGGCGGTGCTCGAACTCGCGGGCGGCACCGCCGCGAAGCTCGGGATCGACGAGACCGCCAAGGTGACATGGAAAGACACGAAATAGCGGTGCGGCGCGTGGTTTGCGGCTTGCGGACCGCGCATGCTTGGCTGTAAACGCCGCAGCCATGAGCATTTTGGGCAAGATTTTCACCTGGTGGGACGGCGCGACCGTCGGCACGCTGCTGAACAGCTGGAGCACGGGCGAGAAGGTCGGCGAGGACAGCCTCGGCAACCGCTATTTCCGCGCCAAGAAGGGCGGCCGCCGCTGGGTGATTTATAAGGGTTCGAACGATGCGAGCCGCGTGCCGCCCGAATGGCACGGCTGGCTGCACGGCACCTTCGACGAATTGCCGACCGACGCCCTGCCCGCGCCGCGCGCGTGGGAGAAGGAGCCGAGCGCGAACCTGACTGGCAGCACCGGCGCCTATCGTCCCGCCGGCGCGCTCGAACGCGGCGGCCGCCGCGCCGCCGCGACCGGCGACTATGAGGCCTGGCGGCCCGGCGCCGACTGAGCTTCAGTGCGGCCGCAACCCCTCCGTATCGCGCTCCTGACGCTTGTCGCCGCGACCACGCTGACGGCATGCGACCGGACGCCGTCGAAGACGGGCGGCAACGCGACCGTATCGACCACCGCAAAATCCGAACGCGTGCCGCAGGAAGTCGGCGGCATCGAGGGCGCGACCCCGATGGCCGAACGCGTCGCCGTGGTCGGCCTGCTCAACAAGCGCAACGGGCTGGTTCGCGAACTCGAGATGAAGCCCGGCGAATCGGTGCGCGTCGGCCGCGCGATCGTGCGGATGCGCGCGTGCGAGATGACCGCGCCGTGGGAGGATCCGCCCGAAACGGGGGCTTTCGTCCAGCTGACCGTGCAGGACCAGCGCGACGACAAATGGCGCCGCGTCTTTTCGGGCTGGATTTTCCGCGAGCGGCCCGACCGCAACGTGATCGAGCATCCGATCTATGACGTCTTCGTCAAAAGCTGCGCGATGACATATCCGGGCGGCGAGCCCGTCGATCGCTCGGCGCCCAAGGCATCGAGCGCGCCCCAATCGCCCGCGACGAACGGCGGCGAGGGCACCGCGACCCCGGCGGCACCTTCCGCGCCCGCGACGCCCGCTCCGGTCGCGCCGCCCAAGGTCGCGGCGCCTTCGCCCCCCGCCAACACCGAATAGAGCCGCGCAAGATAGTCGGCCTGGCGGATCTCGATCGCGCCGAGGCTCGCGAGGTGCGGGGTGAGGAACTGGCAGTCGAGCAATTTCCAGCCGCCGGCGATCAGCCGCGCGACGAGATGCGCGAGCGCGACCTTCGACGCGTCGCGCACGCGGCTGACCATCGATTCGCCGAAAAAGGCGCGGCCGAGCGTTACGCCATAGAGGCCGCCGACGAGCTCGCCGTTCTGCCAGCATTCGACGCTGTGCGCGTGGCCGAGCTGGAACAGCCGGTCGTAGCTAGCCTTGATCACCGGGTTGATCCATGTCGTCGGCCGGTCGTCGGCGGGCTCGGCGCACAGCGCGACCATATCGGCGAAGGCGGTGTCGGTGGTGACGCGAAAACGATCCGACACGATGACTTTTTTCAGGCTGTGCGACAGGTGGAAGCCATCGAGCGGGAGAATCGCGCGCAGCCGCGGTTCGACCCAATGGACCGACGGGTCGTCCGCCCCGTCGGCCATCGGGAAAATGCCCTGCGCATAGGCGCTCAAAAGCAGCGCCGGGTCGATGGATTCGAAATGGCGGGTCACAGTCCGCTCTTCACGCGGCTGAGGCGTCAAAATGGCGAAGATATCGGGCGGAAATGCCCGCCGGGAACAGTGGTTCTGTTTCCAAGGGCATTTCCGCTCGAGATCGAAGCCATTTTGACGTCCCTTCGGGATTTGACCGATTTTGTCCATGGCTGCGTCAGCGAGTCTTGGAATATCGACATATGCCTGCGTCTCGCTTCCTTGCCCTGAACAAAATCGCTTCAAACCTCAGCCGCGTGAAGAGCGGACTGTGACCCGTTAGCTTGCGGGCTTCACGAATTTGAGCGTCATGCGGTCCGATTCGCCGATCGCGACATATTTGGCGCGGTCGGTCTCGCCCTCGGTCAGGTTCGGCGGCAGCGTCCAGACGCCCTTGGGATAATCCTTGGTGTCTTTCGGGTTGGCGTTGATCTCGCTTTCGCCGGCGAGCTTGAAGCCCGCAGCCTCGGCAAAGGCGACGATCGAGCTTTTCTTCATATAGCCCGACTTTTCCTCCTTCGCGCTGTCGTCGCTTTCGTTCAGCCGGTGCTCGACGACGCCAAGCGTGCCGCCGGGTTTGAGCATCGCGAAGATCTGCTTGAACGCGTTCGCGGTGTTGTCGGCGCCGTCGAAACGCCAGTTGTGGACGTTGCGGAAGGTCAGCACGACGTCGGCGCTGCCGTCGGGGACTTTCGGGTTGGTGCCGGCATGGGGGAATTCGGCAAGCTTCATCGCGCCATAGACATCGGCATTTTCAGCCTGCTTGGTCTTGACGCGATTGAGGCCGCGTTCCCACGGCGCCGCGACATAAAGCGTGCCGCCGCCGGCCTTGGTCAGCGGGGCGAGGATTTCGGTGTACCAGCCGCCGCCGGGCCACAGCTCGACCACCGTGTCGCCGGGCTTCACGCCGAAGAAGGCGAGCGTTTCGGCGGGATGGCGATAGGGGTCGCGCGCGACGTTCGCGGGGGTGCGGGTGGGCGCGGCGACCGCGGCGGCGATCGCATCGCCCTTCGCGGCGGTCGCATGACCGGCGTGGCCGTCATGCTGCATCGCTGCGGCGGGGACGGCGATCAGGGCGGCGGCACTTGCAAGCAACGACAGGACACGCATATGGGCACCTCTCTCCAGGGGGATTTCGTCTCCTTGCGGAGACTGGGATTGCCCCTGTTTGCGAAGGGATGCGCGGCAATGCAAGTGTCGATGCTGTCGGTGGCGATTGCGGCCGCGGTGCTGTTCGGCGTTGCCGAGATCGCCAACTGGCGCCGCAACAACCGGCGCGACGTCGAAGAGGTCGGCTTCATGCCCTGGCGCGGGATCGCGCTGGCGGCGGCGGCGGTGGCGCTGTTCGCGACGGCGTTTGCGCTCAAGCCGTGATTTCTTCTCCCATCGGGAGAAGGATATGGAGCCTTATCGCGAAGCGACTAGGCGGAGTTGGATGAGGGCCTCAAACGCCGCTTTCGCGCGCTACGCTCAACCCCTCACCCAGCTTCGACTAGGCAGCAAACTGCCAAGTCTTCGCATCCCTCTCCCCCAAGGGGAGAGGGTTGGAGGTTACAGGCACGCCTCGAGATAAGGCTGATCGAAGCCGTACTGGCGCGCCTTTTCCAGCGTATAGGGGCGCAGGCCCATCGCGCGATATTCGCCGACGATCTTGCCGTCCTTGTCCTCGTCGAGATATTCGAACTTGAACAGTTCCTGCGTGACGATGACGTCGCCTTCCATGCCGATGACCTCGGTGACGTTGGTGACGCGGCGCGAACCATCGCGCAGGCGCTTGATCTGGACGATCAGGTCGACCGAATCGGCGATCTGTTTCGAGATCGCTTCCTTCGGAATCTTGATGTCGCCCATCAGCACCATATTTTCCATGCGGCCGAGGCATTCGCGCGGGCTGTTCGAGTGGAGCGTACACATCGAGCCATCGTGACCCGTGTTCATCGCAGCGAGAAGGTCGAAACATTCGGCGCCGCGAACCTCGCCCATGATGATGCGGTCGGGGCGCATACGCAGCGCGTTCTTGACGAGGTCGCCCATGTGGATCGCGCCATTGCCCTCGAGGTTCGCGGGGCGCGTTTCGAGCGGCAGCCAGTGCGGCTGCTGCAGGCGAAGTTCGGCGGCGTCCTCGATCGTCAGCACGCGCTCGCCGGGGTCGATCATCTTCGACAGCGCGTTGAGCATCGTCGTCTTACCCGAGCCCGTACCGCCCGAGATGACGATGTTGAAGCGGCTGGCGCCCGCGATCTTGAGCGCGGTGCACATCTTCTGGCTCATCGCGCCCCATTGGCAGAGCATGTCGAGCGTGATCGGCTTGGCCGAGAATTTACGGATCGAGATCGCGGTACCGCGGAGGCTCAGCGGCGGGACGATCACGTTGACGCGGCTGCCGTCCTTGAGGCGGGCGTCGGCGAGCGGGGTGGTCTGGTCGACGCGGCGGCCGACCATGTTGCAGATGCGCTGCGCGATCTGGAACAGATGCTGTTCGTCGCGGAACTGGATCGGCGCGATGACCAACTGACCCTTGCGCTCGACATAGGTCTGGTACGGACCGTTGACCATGATGTCGCTGATGTCGGGGTCGGCGAGCAATTCCTCGAGCGGGCCGAAGCCGAGCAGCTCGTCGACGAGCACCTTTTCGAGCGCGAACTGTTCGCGGCGATTGAGCGTGATTCGCAGCTCGGCGAGCACCTCAAGGATGATCGGGCGGAATTCCTCGGTCAGCTCGTCCTTGCTCAGCGTCGCCGCGGCTTCGGGGTCGACGCGTTCGAGCAGGCGCGGCAGCACCTGTTCCTTGATCTTGTGGACGCTCGCCTCGAACCCTTGAACCTTTTCGGGCTCGGCCATTTCGGCGGTCGACCGCTGGTTCAGCCGCTCCATCGCCTCTTCTTCGGGCGTCAGGTTCGACGGGATCGGCGGCGGGGCTTCGGCGGGCGCGGTGTCGATCGCGGGAAATTGCGCGCCGCCGGGCACGCCGGGGCCAGTCTGCATCGGCTTCGCCACGCCAAAGGCGGGGCGGCCAGCGGTTCCGGGGCGGCGTCCGAATGCACTCATGTCTTTGTCCTGCCTCAAATCAACCGTCGTGGAGCGCGCCGCATATTCGGCGAAACCCCCATCCGACACGGTGAATAAATCGGAAACTTTGACATTGTCCTAATGCGGCGGGGCGGAGATGCGGCGCCGCGCCTATTTCGGCTTTGGGGTGGAGAGCTGTCGTTGCGGCAATTTAAGCCCCTCCCCTTCAGGGGAGGGGTTGGGGTGGGCTCCCTCGGACTTGCGCAACTCCGATAAACCCCGCCCCACTACGACTAGGCAGCGAGCTGCCAAGTCTACGTTGCCCCTCCCCTGAAGGGGAGGGGCTGTCTCCCCCTTATGTCCACTTCCGACCAAAACACGACATCCTTCCCAAACGCAAAAGGCCCGCCTCCCTTCGGAAGCGGGCCTTTTGTGCGGCGGGGCGTGAGTTCAGCCGGCGATATGTTCGGCCAGCACGGTGAGGCCCACTTCATTGACCTCGGCGAAGCCGCCTTCGACCTCGATCACCTCGGGCTCCGCGCCCGCGGTGGCATAGATGGTCAGCGGGCCGTTGCGCAGTGTCGCCATGAAGGGCGCGTGGCCTTCGAGCACCGAGAAATCGCCCTCGGCCCCCGGCACGGTGACCATATGGACGTCGGCGGTCCGCTCGAGGCGGGCGGGGGTGACGAGTTCGAACTTCAGGGCCATCTTCAATCTCCCCCCTCCCGCTTGCGGGAGGGGTCGGGGGAGGGCTTGTTTCATTCCGGCGAAGCGCCTGTCCCCCGACAGGCCCTCCCCCAGCCCCTCCCGCTTGCGGGAGGGGAGTTTTAAGGCGTCCCTCCCGCAAGCGGGAGGGGAACTCGATTACGCGTCTTCGGCGAGCTTCGCGGCCTTGGCGACCGCTTCATCGATGCCGCCGACCATGTAGAAGGCCGCTTCGGGCAGATGGTCGTACTCGCCATCGACGACGGCCTTGAACGACTTCACCGTGTCTTCGATCGCGACGAACTTGCCGGGGATGCCGGTGAAGACTTCGGCGACGTGGAACGGCTGCGACAGGAAGCGCTGGATCTTGCGCGCGCGGGCGACGACCAGCTTATCTTCTTCCGACAGCTCGTCCATGCCGAGGATCGCGATGATGTCCTGCAGCGACTTGTACTTCTGCAGCGTTTCCTGAACGCGGCGCGCGGTCTCATAATGCTCCTGCCCGACCGTGGCGGCGGTCAGCACGCGCGAGGTCGAGTCGAGCGGGTCGACCGCGGGATAGATGCCGAGTTCCGAAATCGCGCGGCTCAGCGTCGTCGTCGCGTCCAAGTGAGCGAACGAGGTGGCGGGCGCCGGGTCGGTCAAATCGTCCGCGGGGACGTAAATGGCCTGCACCGAGGTGATCGAGCCCTTGGTGGTCGAGGTGATGCGTTCCTGCAGCGCGCCCATGTCGGTCGACAGCGTCGGCTGGTAACCCACCGCCGAGGGAATACGGCCGAGCAGCGCCGACACTTCCGAACCCGCCTGGGTGAAGCGGAAGATGTTGTCGACGAAGAAGAGCACGTCCTGCCCTTCCTGGTCGCGGAAATATTCGGCCATGGTGAGGCCCGAGAGCGCAACGCGCGCGCGGGCGCCCGGGGGTTCGTTCATCTGGCCGAACACCAGCGCCACCTTCGACCCGTCGGGGGTCGGGTTGCCGTCGGCGTCCTTGGCGATGACGCCGGCGTCGAGGAATTCGTGATAAAGATCGTTGCCTTCGCGGGTGCGTTCACCGACGCCCGCGAACACGCTGACGCCGCCATGACCCTTGGCGATGTTGTTGATCAGTTCCTGAATCAGCACGGTCTTGCCGACGCCGGCGCCGCCGAACAGGCCGATCTTGCCGCCCTTGGCATAGGGCGCGATGAGATCGATGACCTTGATGCCGGTGACGAGGATCGCGGCTTCGGTCGACTGGTCGACGAATTCGGGAGCCTTGGCGTGGATCGGCGCCGACATGCCGGCATTGACCGGGCCGCGTTCGTCGATCGGGTCGCCGATGACGTTGAGGATGCGGCCCAGCGTCTGCGGACCGACGGGGACCGAGATCTGCGCGCCGGTGTCGGTGACGGGCTGGCCGCGGGTCAGGCCGTCGGTCGCGTCCATCGCGATCGTGCGGACGGTGTTTTCGCCGAGGTGCTGCGCGACTTCGAGGACGAGGCGGTTGCCGTTGTTGTCGGTTTCGAGCGCGTTCAGAATCGCGGGCAGCGGGCCGGTGAACTGGACGTCGACGACGGCGCCGATGACCTGCGCGACGCGGCCCGTTGCGGTGCCGGCGGTTGCGGCGGCCTTGGGAGCGGCAGCCTTCTTCGGCGCAGCAGCCTTGGGCGCGGCGGCCTTCTTGGCGGGAGCCTTCTTCTCGGGAGCGGTAGCCATTACTTTCTTCCTTGCTTGGATAGCTTAGAGCGCTTCCGCGCCTGCAATGATTTCGATGAGTTCGGTGGTGATCGCCGCCTGACGCGTGCGGTTGTAAACGATGGTCAGCTTGTTGATCAGCTCGCCCGCATTGCGCGTCGCATTGTCCATCGCGGTCATCGACGCGCCCTGTTCGGAGGCGGCGTTTTCAAGGAGGCCCTTGAAGATCTGGATCGTGACGTTGCGCGGCAGGAGGTCGGCGAGGATCGCTTCCTCGTCGGGCTCATATTCGACCGCGGCGCCGCTCGACGCCGGGACATCGGCGGGCGGCGGAACGGGGATCATCTGCTGCCCGGTCGCGATCTGGAGCAGCGCCGAGCGGAACTTCGAATAGAAGAGATGCGCGACGTCGAACGCGCCGGCTTCGTACATCTCCATGACCTTCGCCGAGATGTCGTGCGCCTGGTCGAAGCCGATGTCGCGGATGCCGGTCGTTTCATACTGCTCGACGATCTGGCCCTGGAACAGGCGAGCGATCACCGGGCGGCCCTTGCGGCCGACGAGGAAGAAGAGGACCTTCTTGCCTTGCGATTGCAGTTCGAGCGCCTTGTCGCGCGCGGCCTTGACGATGTTCGAGTTGAACGCGCCCGCAAGGCCGCGGTCGCTGTTGAGCACGACGAGCAGGTGCGTGTCGCTCTTGCCCGTGCCCGAAAGCAGCTTCGGCGCCGAATCCGACGCGCCGACCTTCGACGCGAGGCTCGCGACGACGCCTTCGAGACGCTCGGCGTAAGGACGCGCGGCTTCGGCGGCCGCCTGCGCCTTGCGCAGCTTCGCGGCGGCGACCATCTTCTTGGCCTTGGTGATCTTCTGGGTCGATTTGACCGAGACGATCCGCCCTTTGAGTTCCTTCAGACTGGCCATAAGTCCCGTCTTTACCCTTTGTTCGTCATCCCGGCGAAGGCCGGGGCCTCATCGTCGAGATCCCGGCTTTCGCCGGGACGACGACGTGAATGGTTACGCGAAAATCTTGGCGAAGGCGTCGAGCGCGGCGACCAGCGCCTTCTTCGTGTCGTCGCCCAGATCCTTGGTGTCGCGGATCGCCTTCAGCACATCGGCGTGATCGCTGCGCAGATAGGCGAGCATCGCCTGTTCGTAACGCGACACGTCGGTCGTCGCGACATTGTCGAGATAGCCGTTGGTGCCCGCGAAGATCGACGCGGTCTGCTCCTCGAACGGCATCGGCTGGAACTGCGGCTGCTTCAGCAGCTGCGTCAGGCGCGCGCCGCGGTTGAGCAGCTTCTGCGTCGACGCGTCGAGGTCCGAACCGAACTGGGCGAAGGCCTCCATTTCGCGATACTGGGCGAGCTCGAGCTTGATCGAGCCCGACACCTTCTTCATCGCCTTGGTCTGCGCGGCCGAGCCGACGCGGCTCACCGACAGGCCGACGTTGATCGCGGGGCGGATACCCGCGTTGAACAGGTTGGTTTCGAGGAAGATCTGGCCGTCGGTAATCGAAATCACGTTGGTCGGAATGTACGCCGACACGTCGCCCGCCTGCGTTTCGATGATCGGCAGCGCGGTGAGCGAGCCTGCGCCATTGTCGCTGTTCATCTTCGCGGCGCGCTCGAGCAGGCGGCTGTGGAGATAGAAAACGTCGCCGGGATAGGCTTCGCGGCCCGGCGGGCGGCGGAGCAGCAGCGACATCTGACGATAGGCGACGGCCTGCTTCGAAAGGTCGTCATAGACGATCACGGCGTGCATGCCGTTGTCGCGGAAAAATTCGCCCATCGTCACGCCGGCATAGGGCGCGAGATACTGGAGCGGCGCGGGTTCCGACGCGGTCGCGGCGACGACGATCGAATATTCCATCGCGCCATTTTCTTCGAGCTGGCGCACGATCTGCGCGACGGTCGAGCGCTTTTGACCGACCGCGACATAGATGCAGTACAGCTTCTTTGACTCATCGTCGCCGGCGTTGACCTGCTTCTGGTTGATGAAGGTGTCGATCGCGACGGCGGTCTTGCCGGTCTGGCGGTCGCCGATGATCAGCTCGCGCTGGCCGCGGCCGACGGGGACGAGCGCGTCGAGCGCCTTGAGGCCGGTCTGGACGGGTTCGTGGACCGAGGTGCGCGGGATGATGCCCGGCGCCTTGACTTCGACGCGCATGCGCTTGTCGGCCTTGATCGGGCCCTTGCCGTCGATCGGGTTGCCGAGGCCATCGACGACGCGGCCGAGCAGGCCCTTGCCGACGGGAACGTCGACGATCGTGCCGGTGCGCTTGACGGTGTCGCCTTCCTTGATCTCCGAGTCCGAGCCGAAGATCACGATGCCGACATTGTCGGCCTCGAGGTTGAGCGCCATGCCCTTCACGCCGTTGGCGAATTCGACCATTTCACCGGCCTGGACATTGTCGAGGCCGTGGACGCGGGCGATGCCGTCGCCGACCGAGAGCACCGAACCGATTTCGCTGACCGTGGCATCGGTCCCGAAATTGGCGATCTGGTCCTTGATGACCTTGCTGATTTCAGCGGCGCGGATTTCCATTATTCAGCCTTTCATCGGGCGTTTTGGCGTAGGGGGCGTTCAGCCCTTCATCGCCTGGGCGAAACTGTTGAGACGGGTACGGATGCTGCCGTCGATCAGCTGGCTGCCCAGCTGGACGACGAGGCCGCCGAGGATGGCGGGATCGACGGTCGCCGCGACGGTGACGTCGCGTCCGACACGGGATTTGAGGTTCGCGGTCAGCTCTTTGAGCTGCGCGGCCGAAAGCGGGTGCGCGCTGGTGACCTGTGCGGTCACTTCGCCGCGGTGGTCGGCGACGATCGCGTCGAACGCGTCGATCATCTTGGGCAGGTCGGCGAGGCGGCGGTTCTCGGCGAGCACGCCGAGGAATTTGGCGGTCAGCGAATCGAGCTTCAGCGACTTGGCGACCGCGGCGATGGCATTGGCGGCGTCGGCGCGGCCGACGACGGGGCTCGCGATCAGGTTCGCAAGGTCGGCCGATTCGGTCACGCCCGTCTTGAGGGTGCCGAGGCTCTTCTGGACGGCGTCGATGGTGTTCGATTCGCGCGCCAGTTCGAACAGCGCGCTGGCATAGCGGCCCGCGAGGCCCGCCGTGATGTTGCCCTGAATGCCGCCGGAATTCTCCACGCGCGAAAGTCCTTTTCTTCGATCCCGAGGGGGATGGCTGCGCGGATTTGCCCGGCATCCGGAAATGCCCCCGCTGCAAAGTCGGGGCGCGCGTAGCAACGATTGTGCCGCAATGCAAGGCGGGGGTTGGGGACTCAAACTGCCATCCCTCTGCCGTTCGCCCTGAGCTTGTCGAAGGGCCGCCCTTCCTTCAAAGGTTGAAGGAAAGAAGAACGGTGCTTCGACGGGCTCAGCACGAACGGACGAGAGGGAAATCGATGGGCGAGATGATCCGGATGACGATGGACGACGGCGCCGAAATCGCGGTCTATCACGCGCAGCCGGTGGGCGAACGCCGCGGCGGGCTGGTGCTGGTGCAGGAGATTTTCGGGGTCACCGATCATATCCGCGAGCTGTGCGACGAATATGCCGCCGACGGCTATGAAGTGCTCTCGCCCGCGCTGTTCGACCGCGAGCATCCGGGGTTCGAGAGCGACTATTCGGGACCGCAGTTCGAGCGCGCGGTCGAACTCGCGCGCAAACTGCATCCGTTCGAGCAGAGCCTGAAGGATGCGCAGACGTGCATCGACGCGCTGAAGGGCAAAGGTCCGGTCTTCATTACCGGCTATTGCTATGGCGGGTCGGTGGCGTGGCGGATGGGGCAGATCAGCCCCGACCTCGCGGCGGCGTCGGCCTATTATGGCGGCCTGGTGCCCACCATGTTCAAGGACGAGGCGCCCGCGTGCGCCGCCATCGCCCATTTCGGCCGCTTCGACGACGGCATCCCCATGGCGGGCGTCGAGGCGCTGACCGCGAAAGATCATCCGACCGCGCAAATCTTCGTCTATGAAGCGGGGCACGGCTTCAATAGCGACCGCCGCAAGGATTATCACGAACCGTCGAGCGAGCTGGCGCGCGAACGCACGCTGATGCTGTTCCGGGCGTGCGCGGGATGAAGCTGGTCTTCATCCACGGCCCCGCGGCGTCGGGAAAGCTGACCGTCGCGCGCGAGCTGGCGGCGCTTACTGGACTGCCGCTGTTCCACAATCACCTCGTCGTCGACGCATTGCTCGCGGTGTTTCCGTTCGGCAGCCCGGCCTTTGTCGAACTGCGCGAGGCGATGTGGATCGACGTGTTTCGCGCCGCCGCCGCCGAGCGGCGGTCGCTGATCTTCACCTTCCACCCCGAGGCGAGCGTCGCGCCCGATTTTCCGGAGCGCGTGGTCGCGCTGGTCGAGGCCGCGGGCGGCGGCGTCGATTTCGTCGCGCTGACCTGCGCGGCCGAAGTCGTCGAGGCGCGGATCGAGGCCGCATCGCGGCGGGCGAGCGGCAAATTGTCGTCGCTGGCGCAGCTGCGCGAACTGGAGGCGGAGGGCGCCTTCGCCTACCCGCCGCTTCCCGCCGCCGTTACGGTCGACACCGGCGTCACCGCACCGGGCGACGCTGCGCAGCATATTCGCGATGCCCTGAACCTGCCCTAGCGCATGAAACTTGCGGCCAATCTGATCGTTTTCGCCGCCGTGCTGCTGATTGTTGCGGCGGCGCTGCTCTATACGCAACAGCGGCGGATGATCTTTCCCGCGCCCGCCGATTATCCGGCCGCGCCGCCGCCGGGGTTCCGGATCGTCCGCACGCAGACCGACGACGGCCTGCGTCTGGCGGCTTTTTATCGCCCGGCGGACGAAGGCAAGACGACGATCCTCTTCTTCCACGGCAACGGCGACAATCTGTCGGGCGCGCTTCAGGCGGTGCGCGGACCCGCGGCGGCGGGGTACGGGCTGATGCTCGTCGAATATCGCGGCTATGGCGGCAACCCCGGCTCGCCCAGCGAAGCAGGCCTCTATCGCGATGGCGCGGCGGCGATGCGCTGGCTGGCGGCGGCGGGCGTCGATCCGGCGGAGGTCGTCGTGGTCGGCAATTCGATCGGGTCGGGCCCTGCAACCGAAATCGCGCTGCGGAACGATGTCGCGGCGCTGGTGCTGGTGTCGGGCCTGTCCAGCCTGCCCGATGTCGTGGCAGAGACGATGCCCGTCGTGCCGCGCGCGCTGGTCCGCGACCGGTTCGACAATGCGGCGAAGCTCGCGTGCGTGCGCGCGCCCGTCTTTCTGATGCACGGCGACGCCGACACGCTGGTAACACCGGCCAACCTGGAGCGACTCAAACGCGCGCGGCCCGATGCGACGGTGGTGCTGGTCGCGGGCGTCGGGCATGAACTGGCCTATACTGTGGCGGCGCAGGCGATCCTTGTCGGTTGGATCAACGGCAATATAGCGGCCCGACCCTAGGGTCCTGACCCTAGATACGGCGCGCCGCGGCCGGATAGGCTTCATTGCGCTCGCGTTTGCCGACCGCGACGACCTGCACCACGATGCGGTCATCGAAGACGCGATAAACCAACCGGTATCCGAACTTACGAAGCTTGATCTTGTAGCAATCGGGCATGTCGTGCAGTCGCGCCGACGGTACGCGCGGATTGCCCAGCCGTTCGCGCAGCTTTTTCGCAAATTGCGTCTGGACTGTCTTGTCGAGCTTTTTCCATTCCTTCTCTGCATCGCGAAGGAAGGTCAGCCTATAGGTCATCAATCGAGACCTCGATTTCTTCCTGCCCTTCGCGCTCGCGCACGATTTCGGCCAGTCGCATGTCATCGAGCGCGTCGAGGATCGCTTCCCACGCCTCGGCGGGGACCAGATAGGCTTCGGGCGTGTTGCGGTTGAGGATCGCGACGGGCGCGCCATCGGCGGCGCGAATGGCGGCCGAAGGATTTTTCTTGAGTTCCGAAATGCTGATGCCGAAGTCGGCGAGAAGCGGCTTCCCCATGACCTGTTAATAGGTCTTTTAACTGGTCACGTCAAGGTGCTGCATCGGCCGCCGCCGCACCGTTCGCCTTCTGACAGCGATAGACGAGCCGTTCGTTGGGGGTGCCGGGAAGCGCGCTGCGGATCGCGTCCTGCTGCGCGGCGAGCCCCGCGAGCGCGTCGGGGTCGGCCGTGCAGCCCTTGAGCGTGACGCCCGCGCGCGTGTCGCGCGCCTTCGCCATCGTCTCGGCGTCGAGCAGATAGCGTTCGACGCGATAGTCGCGCCCCGCCGGATCGATCGACGCGACGGTGACGGTCGCTTCCTCATTGGGGACGAGGATGCGCTGCCAGCGGTCGTCGGGTCCCTTCGTATATTGGGTGCGGCCGTTGACGCAGCCGCCCTTGCCGATGCTGATCGGCACATCGGTCGTCGCCGACACGGTGATGCGGCTGCGGTCGGAGCGGATCGTGCAGAGCAGGCTGCCCTGCGCGAGCTTCGGCGTTTCGGTGGCGGGCGTCTTCGCCGCTTCCTCGGCGATCTCGGCATGCGCGTCGGGACGCGTCGCGAACAGCACCGCCGCGATCAGGATCAGCGCGGCGCCGGCTCCCCCCGCGATCTTCGCGTTGCGCTTATTCTTCTGGCCGTAGAACATCAGCCCGGCGCCCGCCGCGAGCGCGCCGATCACGAACAACACCCCCGCGAGCGCGATGCGATTCTCGCGCGCCGCGAGCGCGTCGTCCTCGGCGCGCGCCTGTTTGAGTTCGCGGTCGAGCTTCGCGGCGGCATTTTTCGCGGCATTGGCCTCGGCATCGGCGCGCGCTTCGGCGTCGATCGCGGCGCGATTCCGCGCGTCGGCCTCGGCCATCGACAGGCAGGGGGTGCCGACGCTGGTATATTGCTGGTCCGCATCGGCGAGGAAGCGCATCAGCTCGCGTCCCGAAATGGCGAAGGCGAAGGGCGAATCGCCATCGTCGGCGCGCGTGATCGCGGTGTTGATGCCCGCGATGCGCCCGCACTGGTCGACGAGCGGCCCGCCCGAATTGCCGCGCGAGATTTTGGCGGTGTGGATCAGCATCGCGACGCCGTCGACCGACTGCAGATTCGACATATTGCCCTCGCTGCGCGTCGGGATGCGCGGGGTGATATAGTCGTTGGCGCTGCGCGCGGTCGCAAGGTCGACATTGCCCGGATAGCCCAGCGCGACGACGTCGGCGCCCGATTCGAGCGGTCCGGTGTAGATGGCGGCGGCGGGCAGCCGCCCCTCGGTGATCTCGACGAGCGCGAGGTCGCGCGCGGTGTCGATCGCGATCAGCTTGCCGGCATAGCTTTTCTGCCCCTCCGACGGGACGACGCCGAGCGCGACATTGCCCGGATAGCGCGCCGCCGATTCGACGACATGCGCGTTGGTGACGATGCGCGTCGGCGAGATCGCGATGCCGCTGCCGTGACCGAAACCGACGACCTCGCCGTCCATCATCGCGACGGTGACGACGCGCACGACGCTGCGCGACGCGGCGCTGATATCGTCGGCGGCGCGGACCGGAAGCGTGAGGGCGAAGAGGGCGAGCAGCAGGATGAGCAGGCGGGTCATGGCGCGCAAAATAGAGCCGCACGCTTTGAACGCAAGCATCGGGACGCGGTGCGGAGCGCGCTGTGGCATTCCTTCTCCGACAGCCGAGAAAGGATGTTTTCGATGACCTATCTGATCGAGGGGCTTTGCCCCGATCGCTTTGCGCCCTTGTTTGCGCTCGACGACGCCGGTCTCGCCGCGATCAACGCGCGGCGTGTGAAAGCGACCGCCGACCGCGGTTTTCCGTGCCGGATCAGCCTCGAGGATGCGAAGGCGGGCGAGACGCTGATCCTGCTCCATCACACCAGCCACGATGTCGCGACGCCCTATCGCAGCGCCTATGCCATCTATGTCCGTTCGGGCGTCGTGGCGGCGCGCTATCGCGACGCAATCCCGCCGGTGTTCGAGGGACGCCCGCTCGCGCTGCGCGCCTTCGATGCCGAGGGGATGCTGCAAACCGCGCGGCTCGCAGGACCGGGCGAGGCCGATGCCGCGATCCGCGACCTGTTCGCCGATGCGGGCATTTCCTATATCGATGCCCATAATGCCGCGCACGGTTGCTTCGCCGCGCGGATCGAAAGGGACGAGTCCCAAAGGAGCGAGAAATGAGCCGCGACCCGATGACCGACGACGAGCGCTGGCAGGCGGTGGAGGCGCGCGACAAGGCGTTCGACGGACGCTTCGTTACCGGCGTGCTCACCACCGGCATCTATTGCCGGCCGAGCTGCGCCGCGCGGCATCCGAACCGCGAAAATGTGCGTTTCTTCGCCGACGGCGCCGCGGCGCGCAGGGCGGGGCTGCGCCCCTGCAAGCGCTGCCTGCCCGACGATGTCGCGCGCGACGAAAGCGCGGTGATCAAGGCGATCGCCGCGATCAAGCAAAGCGAGGAACCGCTCGCGCTCGCCGATCTCGCCGCGCGCACCGGCTATTCGCCGACGCATTTCCAGCGCGTCTTCACCCGCCACACCGGCCTGTCGCCCGCCGCCTATGCCCGCGCACTGCGCGAGGAACGCGCGCGCGCCGCGCTGAGCGAGGGCACAAGGGTGACCGACGCGATCTACGACGCGGGCTTTTCGGGGCCGTCGCGTTTCTACGAGAATATGGAGGGACGCATGGGTATGACGGCTTCGGCGTGGGTGAACGGCGGCAAGGGCGCGACGATCCACTGGGCGGTGGTGCCGACCAGCCTCGGCGACATGCTCGTCGCCGCGACCGACAAGGGCGTGTGCCGTTTGAGCTTCGCCGAAGGACGCGAGGCATTGGAGGAGCGTTTTCCCGCCGCCGATCTGGTCGAGGGCGGCGATGACTTTGCCGCGCTGCTGAGGCAGGTCGTCGACGCGGTCGAGGCGCCGGTGAACGGCTTCGACCATATCCCGATCGACGTGAAGGGCACCGCCTTTCAGGAAGCGGTGTGGCGCGAGCTCAGGAAGATTCCGGCGGGCGAGACGCGCAGCTATTCGGACATCGCCGCCGCGGTCGGCAAGCCAGCAGCAGTCCGCGCGGCAGGCAGTGCCAACGGCGCCAACAATGTGGCGGTGCTGATCCCGTGCCACCGCGTCGTGCGCAGCGACGGGTCATTGGGCGGCTATGCCTATGGCCTGCCGATCAAGGACGAACTGCTCAGGCGCGAGGGCGCGTCCGGGCAGCCGCGCCTCGACGAATTTTGACGGAGGCGGCCATGGACAGCAAGGAGGCCGCACTCGCCGTCTGGCGCGCGTTCGCCACGCGCGACGCCGAACGGATTCGCGCCGTCCTGACCGACGACGCCGAATGGCGCGCGCCGGCGCGCAATGCCACGGCGGTCGCGCTCGGCGTGAGCGATCATATGGTCGGCGCCGATGCGATCGTGCGATTCATCCTCGATGATTATCCGCGGCTTTTCAGCGGCGGGATGCGGATCGCGCCGATTTCGCTCACCGCCGAGGACGAGCGTGTCGTGTTCGAGCAGCGCCAGAGCGCCACGCTTGCCAACGGGCGCGACTATGCGCTCGACTATGTTTTCATTTTTGAAATGCAGGGCGGGCGGGTCCGGCGTATTCGCGAATATATGGATACGAAAAATGGCTATGATCAGGTTTTCGGCCCCATGCCCGCCGCCCGGATCGTCTGACTCACGCGGTATCGACAATGACGGAGTTTCCCATGACCGACAAGATTGCTGAATTTCGCGCACTGCACGTCCCCGGCGACCCGCTGATCCTCGTCAACATCTGGGATGCGGGGAGTGCGAAGGCGGTGGCGGGCGCCGGCGCGAAGGCGATCGCGACGGGCAGCTTCGGCGTCGCGGGCGCGCAGGGCCGCGCCGACGGCGAGGATTTCCCGATCGAGGATGTGTTCGAAAATCTGGGCCGCATCCTCGCGGTCACCGACTTGCCGGTCACGATCGACATGGAATCGGGCTATGGCGCCGATCCGTCGGCGGTCGGCGTCTCGGTCGGCCGCGCGAAAGCGGCGGGCGCGGCGGGAATCAATATGGAGGACCGGCTGCCCGGGGCTGACGATCTGCTTCCCGTCGCCGAAGCGGTGGCGCGCTACCGCGCGGCGGCGGACACCGGCATCTTCGTCAACGCGCGCTGCGACACGTTTCGCGGCGCCGATGCGGCGAAGGACGGCGACGCGCTCGTCGCCGCGACGCTCGAACGCGCGCGCGCCTATGCCGATGCGGGGGCGGGCTCGCTGTTCGTGCCCTTCCTGCTCGATCCCAAATATATCGGCGCGATCTGCGACGCGTCGCCGCTGCCGGTCAACATCCTGCGCGGCAAGGGCGGGCCGACGCACAAGGAACTCGCCGCGCTCGGCGTTGCGCGGATCAGCCACGGGCACCAGCCCTGGGCGGCGGCGATGGCGTGGCTCGCGGCGCAGGCCACGCAAGTGCTGGGCGGCGCCGAACCCGATTATTGAACTTTGGCGCCGGTCGTCGCGGACAGGTCGGCGGTGCCCTTTTCGGCATCGTCGCTCCTTTTGCGCATCGTTTCGATCTGCGCCAGAATCTGTTCGCCCTGTCCCCCGTCGTGCGGATCAAACGCCACCACCTTTGCAAGGCGGGCCGCTCGTTCGAAATCGCCGTTCCGGGCAAGGGCAAAGGCATAGGCGATGCGCGCGCTGGCACTTTCGGGGCCGAGCGCAAAGGCGCGCTCGAGCCCGGTGACCGCAATCTTCGGCGGCATGATTCCTTGCTGCAGGAAGCTTTCATGATAGGCGTAGAGCGGCACAGGATCGTCGGGATCGGTGCGGTTCGCCAATATGATCGGCTTTCGCGCCGCGGCCCAATCCTCGGTCGAGGGATCGTCTTTCTTGCCCAAGTCGTGGATCAGCATTTCGCCCAATAATATATTGGCGCGGACATGTTTCGGCTCGATCGCCAGCGCCTTGACGACTGCGGCCCGCGCCGCCGCGGCCTCGCGCTTCTCGTCGCCCAGATCCCATTCGGCGCGGGCCAGTTCATACCAGACGTTGGCGCTGTTGCCATATTCGGCGGTAAGCGCCTTCAAGCCGTCACGCACCTCTGCCAACCGTTCGCTATCGCGTGCGCTCCGCCGCTCGAGCTGCCACTGCACCAACGCATCCTCGGCATGAGGTAGCGGCGTTACCGTGATCGTTCCGGGAACCGGGATGGGGGCGGCCGATGTCATGTAAGCGAGCGACCGCCCGAGATAGCGCTGGAGATCGCGATCGAGCACGGCAAGGTCGCCGAAGGCCGCGACCGCCGCTTTTTCGCCTTCTTCGCCGCGATTGATCGCTTCGATATAAGCGGTGAGCTGCCCGGCGCGGTCGGGGTCATAATATAGCATGTGGGTAAGGAGCCAGGCGCGGCCGTAATAGACGTCCATCTGGCCGGAAGAGCGCATTTCGCGCGGTTGCTTCAGCAGCAGATCCTCCACCGGGATGCGGGGCATGTTGACCAGCCCGTGTGCACGGAAATAGGCGGGACGGCCGACCTGATAGTGACCCTTGCTCGTGAAATCGGCGGTCGAGTAGAATTCGGCGAACCCCTCGATGAACCAGGCGGGAAAGGCGGCGCCGAAATAGCGTTTCATGAAGTGATGCGTATATTCGTGGAACAGCGTTTGCTGCGACGCGGACGTGCCTTTGAACTTGACGATCTCGCGATTTGAAACGGCATAGCTGCCGTCGAGGTCGGCGCTGTAAAATCCCGCAATCGACGATCCGGACTTGCCCGTTGCCAGTCTCCCCGCGTCTGCCGCGCGGGGCACCAGATAGATGGTTAGCCGGTTGGGCTCTTTCCCGCCCGCCACCCGGAGTCGCAGGCGTAAAGTGGCATCGAAACGCTGCAGATCTTCCGCAAAGCTGTGCAGCGATCGTTCGCTGCCTTCGCTGTAGATGATGAAATTGTCGGTGTCGGCGCGCAGCCACTTGGCCTCTGCGCCCGTGGCCATCATGGCTGCGATCAGCGCCGCGGCGATTGTCGCTTTCCGCATAATCCCGTCCCCCCGGACTTTTTATGATCCCCGACAGGGGTTTTGGCGCGGCGCAGAGGCTATGTAAATAGCGGCGATCAGACGAAACTATAGGGATCGATGTCGATCGCGAGTCGCGCCTTGGCGGGCCAGTCGATGCGGCCCACCCAGTCGCGGATCGTCCCCTGCAGGTCGAAACTGCGCGGCGCGTGGAGCAGCAGGCGGAACCGGTGGCGGCCGCGCAGCATCGCGAGCGGCGCGGGGGCGGGACCATAGATGGCGAGTCCCTCGGCGACGGGCGCCTTGTCGCCCAGCCGTTTGGCGACGCCGCGCGCGACCTCGACGTCTTCGGACGAAATGACGAGCGCGGCGAAGCGGCCATAGGGCGGCGCGCCGGCGAATTTGCGCGCCGCGGCCTCAGCCGAATAAAAGCCGTCGCGGTCGTTCGCGACAAGCGCCGCCATGACGGGCGCGTCGGGCACGCGCGTCTGGATCAGCACTTCGCCGGGCTTCACCCCGCGCCCCGCGCGCCCCGCGACCTGCGCGATCTGCTGAAAGGTGCGCTCCGACGCACGCAAATCGCCGCCGTCGAGCCCGAGGTCGGCGTCGACGACGCCGACGAGCGTCAGGTTCGGGAAATGATAGCCCTTGGTGACGAGCTGGGTACCGATGATGATGTCGACCAGCCCGCCCTCGACATTGTCGACGAACTCGGCCGCCTTCGCGGGCGACCACAAGGTGTCGCTGGTGACGATGGCGGTTCTGGCTTCGGGGAAGCGCAGCGCGACCTCGTCGGCGACGCGCTCGACGCCGGGGCCGCAGGCGACGAGGCTGTCCTCATCCTCGCATTCGGGGCAGAGCCGCGGCGGCGGCATGACATGGCCGCAATGGTGGCAGGCGAGGCGGTGGACGAGCCGGTGCTCGACCATCCACGCGGTGCAGTTCGGGCACTGGATGCGGTGGCCGCAGGTGCGGCAGAGCGTCAGCGGCGCGAAGCCGCGGCGGTTCAGAAAGAGCAGGCTCTGTTCGCCCTTTTGAAGCCGGTCGGCGAGCGCGCCGACGAGCGGCGGGGCGAGCCAGCGGCCGCGGTCGGGCGGGTCCTGCCGCATGTCGATCGCCGAAAGGTCGGGCAAGGTCGCGCCGCCGAAGCGCGCGGGGAGCTTGATGTGGCGGTAGCGCCCGGCCTCGACCATCGCGAGGCTTTCGAGTGCGGGGGTCGCGCTCGCGAGCACCACCGGCAGCCCCTCGAAATGTCCGCGCATCACCGCGACGTCGCGCGCGTGATAATGGACGCCGTCCTCCTGTTTGAAGCTCGTTTCATGCGCTTCGTCGACGACGATCACGCCGAGATTGGCGTAAGGGAGGAACAGCGCCGAGCGCGCGCCGACGACGATCTTCGCCTCGCCCGCCGCGATGCTGTGCCACGCGCGGCGGCGCTCGGTCGATCGCAGCCCGCTGTGCCATGCGACGGGCTCGCAGCCGAAGCGCGCGGCGAAGCGCGTCAGCATCGGTTCGGTGAGCGCGATTTCGGGGAGGAGGACCAGCGCCTGCCTGCCCGCATCGATCGCGGCGGCGATCGCCTCCATATAGACTTCGGTCTTGCCCGACCCGGTGACCCCGTCGAGCAGCAGCGTTTCGAACTTCGCGGCGGCGACCGCGTCGCGAAGCTGCCCTGCGGCAGCGGTCTGCTCGTCCGAAAGGTCGGGCGGCGCGAAGCCGGGATCGGGTTCGGGATAGGGCGCGTCGGCCGACACCGCGACGGCTTCAAGCGCGCCGGTATTGACCAGCCCGCGGATCACCGCTTCGCTCACCTCGGCGAGCGCCGCGAGTTCGCGCACCAGCCCTTGCCGGCTGCCGATCTTTTCGAGTGCGACGGTGCGTTGCGGCGTCATCCGCGCGGGCAGCTCGCCGGTCGCGCGATATTCGACGATCGGGCGGCGCGCGTCGGCGAAGGCGGCGCCGGGCAGCACCATGCGCAGCACCGCGCCCGGGGGGCTGAGATAATAATCGCTCGTCCATTCGATCAGGCGGCGGAGCGGTGCCGCGATCGGTGGCACAGGCACGATCTCGTATAGATTGCGCAGGCGATTGTCGCCGACCGGCTCGGGCGCGCCGAAACTCTCATCCTCCCACACCACGCCGCCTATCCGCCGCGGCCCGAGCGGCGCGACGACGACGCTGCCGAGCGGCGCCTCGCTTCCCTGCGGGACGCGATAATCGAGCGGGCCGAGGGCGGCGGTCAAAAGGAGGACGCGGGCGCGAGAGCGATTATATTCCATGGGGTCGGGCAGGATATAGGGTCGCAGGTAAAATAGGAAAGCGCTGAGGGCGACCAGCGAAGGAGACGGCGCTTCCGCGCCCGCCTCCGCTCAAAGCCGCTGGCGCATCCCCTTCAACAGTTCGCGCCAATATTCCCCCAGCCGCCGCTGGAACAGCATCAGCTCGAACCCGTGCCGCGCGACGTGGCTTTGCGGGATCGTCTCCCAGCCGCGATGCTCGACGGTCACGCGCGTCTCGGCGCCGACCGCCTCGAAGCGCACATCGACCTCGGTCGCCTGATCGTCGCGGAAACTCGGCAGGCGCCAGGCGAATGCCAGCCGTTCGCCCGGCAGCCAGTGGCGGACCGCGCCGATTTCCCATTCTTCGCCATCGTCGAAGCGCGTGACGAGCCGTCCGTCCGGCCCCGCCGGATCGAAGCGCAGCGCGCCGTCGCCCTGCCGCGACAGCTGGAACAAAGGATGGCTCCGCCACCATTTGCCGATGTCGCGCGTAAAAGCCGTGAACGCCGCTTGCGGAGTCGCCGCGACGCGCAGCGCGACGATCACCGCCGCCCCGCTCATGGACCGCCCTCGACATGCGCCTTGAACGCCGCGAGCTGGTGCGACCACAGCGCCTCGGTCTCGGCGAGCCATTGCTTGAGCTCGGTCGTCGCGCCGTCCTTCAATCGATAGATGCGCACACGCGCGTCGAAGGTGGGATGCCCGTCCTCAACCAGCCCGCCTTCCTTCAGCGCGCGCAAATGCCGGCTCATCGCGGGCGGCGCGAGGCCGAGTTCGCCCGCCAGTTCGCCCGCGCTGCGCGGCCGTTCGCCGAGCAGTGCGATCGCGCGCCGCCGCGTGGGATCGGCGAGCGCGCCCAGCATCCGGTCGAGCGCCGCGCTCAATCGTCGAGCCGCGTCTTGGTCGTGAAGCCGCCCGCCGCGTCCCACTCGGCGGCGCTCTTCTCCTCGACCGTGACGCCAAAGGTCCAGATATGCCCCTCGGGATCCTTCGCGCGGTAGGTGCGGTCGCCATAGAATTGCGTTTCCGGTTCGGCGATGATGTCCGCCCCCGCCGCGCGCGCCTTTTCGCAATGCGCGTCGATATCGTCGCCTTGGCCCAGCTGGACGTGCACCGTCTGGGTGTTCTTGCCGCCGAGATTCGCGGGGCTGCGATGGTCATCGGACCATTCATTGCCGATCATGATCGACGAATTTCCATATTCCATCTCGCTGTGCGCGAGATTGCCCTGATCGTCGAGCAGCACGAAGGCCGGCTCGAACCCGAACGCGTCCTCCAGCCAGCGGAACGCCGCCTTCGCATCCTTGTAGCAGACGGCGCTCGCAAGCCCCTTGGGTCGCGGTTGATCGGCCATGTCGTGTCTCCCGAGTCGCTATTTGATTTCTCATTCATAGAATATTTTCACAAAAATGAAAATACTCGCCGATATGCGGCAAGATGATAAAGCGGCGCGATGACCGACGACCTCCGCCACCATATCGACGAAGCGATGAAGCTAGCCGCCGCGCAGCTCGGAAAAGGGCGCGTCGCCGACTATATCCCCGCGCTCGCCAACGTCGATCCGAACAAGCTCGGCTTCGCGCTCGCCCTCCCCGATGGGACTGTCCACAGCTCGGGCGACGCCGACGAGCCCTTCTCGATCCAGTCGGTGTCGAAGGTCTTCACATTGGCGCTCGCGCTCCGCCGCGTCGGCAGTTCGCTCTGGGACAGCGTCGGACGCGAGCCGTCGGGCAGCGCGTTCAACTCGATCGTCCAGCTCGAAAACGAACAGGGCATCCCGCGCAACCCACTGATCAACGCGGGCGCGCTCGCGACCACCGACCGGCTGATCGACGGGCGCAGCGGCGATGCGACCATCGATGAGATCGTCGATTTCATGCGTGCGCGGGCGGGAGACGACAGCGTCGCAATCGACTTCGACGTCGCATCGTCCGAATCCGAAACCGGCGCACGCAACCGCAGCCTCGCGCATTTCATGGACGCCTTCGGCAATCTGACGCATCCGGTCGAGACGGTGGTCGGCGTCTATTTCCGCCAATGCGCGATCGCCATGTCGTGCCGCCAGCTCGCGCGCGCCGGGCTGTTCCTCGCGATGGAGGGGCGCGACCCGCTGACCGGCGAGCAGCTCGTCGAACCGCACCGCGCACGGCGGATCAACGCGATCATGATGCTGTGCGGCCATTACGACAATAGCGGCGAATTCGCCTTCCGCGTCGGCCTTCCCGGCAAGAGCGGCGTCGGCGGCGGCATCCTCTGTATCGCGCCGGGTCAGGGATCGATCGCGGTCTGGTCGCCCGCGCTGGGCGAGGCGGGAACCTCCTTGGCCGGCGCCGTCGCGCTCGAACATTTCGCCTATGCGGCGGGATGGTCGGTGTTCGACTAACCCTCAGTCGTCAGCGAGCAGCGCCAGCTTGACCCGCGCGGTGCCGCTGCGGTGCATGCCGATCTCGCGCGCCGCGGCTTGGCTGACGTCGATCACGCGGCCGTGGGTAAAGGGACCGCGGTCGTTGATGCGGACGATCACGCTATCGCCGGTCGACATGTTGGTGACGCGCACCTTGCTGCCGAAGGGCAATGTGCGGTGCGCCGCGGTCAGCTGGCCGGGGTCGAAGCGTTCGCCGTTCGCGGTGCGGTTGCCGGCGAGTTCGTTGCCATAATAGCTCGCCATGCCACCGTCGATTTCGGTTTCCACGTCGGCGGCGTCGGCAAGGGGAATCGCGCCGGCGGCGACGGCGGGTATGGCGGCGGCGTCACTGTCCTGTGCAGCGGCCGACGCAACGAGCATCAGCGGCATGACCATGGTCGCAAGAGCCCGCATGGCATCCTCCCTTTTCGGTGAAGCGCCAAAAGCAGCGGCGGCCTGCCGAAACAAGCCGCCGCGCGTTAAACTGAACAGATTTTGCGTTCGAAAGTGCGTTTCGGCCCGTTTTTAAGAACCAAACCGAAATCAGACGTCGAGATTCGCCACCGAAAGCGCGTTCGTCTGAATGAAGTCGCGCCGCGGTTCGACCTCGTCGCCCATCAGCCGTTCGAAGATTTCATGCGCGACATCGGCTTGTTCGGCCTCGACACGCAGAAGCGAACGGTTGGCGGGATCGAGCGTCGTTTCCCAAAGCTGTTCGGCATTCATCTCGCCCAGCCCCTTGTAGCGGCTGATGGCGAGCCCCTTGCGGCTGTGCGCAAAGATCGCCTCGAGCAGTTCGGACGGGCGCGTGACCGGATTGGCCTTCGCGTTCGTCGCGGCGGGGACATCGCCCTCTTCGCCGTCGGCAATCTCGGTTTCGACATCGGCCGCCGCGCCACTCGCCTTCACCAGCCGGCCGGGGCGGGCATAGGTGTCGGCCTGTTCGGCGGCGAGCTTGTGCATCCGGCGCGCTTCCTGGCTGGCGAGGAAACCCGCGTCGATCGCATGATGATCGCTGACCCCGCGCCAGCGGCGCTCGAGCGTATAGCCGCCACCCTCGACCGCTTCGACGGTCCACACCGCTTCGGCCCCGCCCGTCAGCGCGCGCTCGGCGGCATTGAGCCAGGTCGCAGCGGTCGCGGCGGCGCTGTGGCGGCCCGCGGTGTCGAGATCGGGATCGAGCGCGCCGGTCAGCGCGAGCGCCTCGACCAGCCCGTGATTGAGGGTACGCGGCACATAACGCATCAGCGCGCGCAGCCGCCGGCCGTGATCGATCAGCGAGCGGAGATCGGCGCCCGAGCGCGCGCCGCCCGCGGTTTCGAGCAGCAGCGCATCGATCCCCGCGTCGACGAGATAATTTTCGAGCGCGGTGTCGTCCTTGAGATAGACCTCGCTCCGCCCCTTCGCGACCTTGTAGAGCGGCGGCTGGGCGATGTAGAGATGGCCGTTCTCGATGATCTCGGGCATCTGGCGATAGAAGAAGGTGAGCAAAAGCGTGCGGATATGCGCGCCGTCGACGTCGGCGTCGGTCATGATCACGATCTTGTGATAGCGCAGTTTTTCGAGGTTGAACTCGTCGCGAATCCCGGTGCCGAGCGCCTGGATCAATGTCCCGACTTCCTTCGACGAGATGATGCGGTCGAAGCGCGCGCGCTCGACGTTCAAAATCTTGCCCTTCAGCGGCAGGATCGCCTGCACATGGCGGTCGCGGCCCTGCTTCGCCGATCCGCCCGCCGAGTCACCCTCGACGAGGAAGAGTTCGCATTTCGAGGGGTCGCGTTCCTGGCAGTCGGCGAGCTTGCCGGGCAGGCTCGCAATGTCCATCGCGCCCTTGCGCCGCGTCAGCTCGCGCGCCTTTTTCGCGGCTTCGCGCGCCGCGGCGGCGTCGATGACCTTCTGGATCACCGCCTTGGCATGCGCGGGATTTTCCTCGAGCCATTCGGTCATCCGGTCGGCCATCAGGCTTTCGAGCGGCTGGCGGACTTCGGACGACACGAGCTTGTCCTTGGTCTGCGAGCTGAACTTCGGATCGGGCAGCTTGACCGAAACGATCGCGGTCAGGCCTTCGCGCATGTCCTCGCCGGTCAGCGAGACCTTCTCCTTCTTCAGCATCCCCGACTTTTCGCCATAGCCATTGAGCGTGCGCGTCAGCGCGGCGCGGAATGCCGCGAGATGCGTGCCGCCGTCGCGCTGCGGGATGTTGTTGGTGAAGCAGAGGACATTTTCATAATAGCTGTCGTTCCACTCGAGCGCGACGTCGATGCCGATGCCGTCGCGTTCGCTGCTGATCGCGATCGGATCGGGGAGCAGCGCATTCTTGTTGCGGTCGAGATATTGGACGAACGCCGCGATCCCGCCCTCATAGAAAAGGTCGTGCGTTTCATGCTCGGCGTGGCGCGCATCGACGAGCTTGATGCGCACGCCCGAGTTCAGGAAAGCGAGCTCGCGATAGCGATGCTCGAGCTTTTCGAAATCGAATTCGGTGACATTTTTGAAGGTTTCGGTCGAGGCGCAGAAGGTGACGCGCGTCCCTTTCTTGCCCGCGGGGGCAGGACCGGTGACCTTGAGCGGCGCGACCGAATCGCCATGTTCGAAGCGCATCCAATGCTCTTCGCCGTCGCGCCAGATCGTGAGTTCGAGCCATTCGCTGAGCGCGTTGACGACCGAAACGCCGACGCCGTGCAGACCGCCCGACACCTTATAGGCATTGTCGTCGCTCGTATTCTCGAACTTCCCGCCCGCGTGGAGCTGGGTCATGATGACCTCGGCCGCCGAAATGCCTTCCTCGGCGTGGATGCCGGTCGGGATGCCGCGGCCATTGTCCTCGACGCTGACCGAGCCGTCGCTATTGAGCGTGATCAGCACGAGGTCGCAATGCCCCGCGAGCGCCTCGTCGATCGCATTGTCCGAAACCTCGAACACCATATGATGCAGGCCCGAGCCGTCGTCGGTGTCGCCGATATACATGCCCGGGCGCTTGCGGACCGCGTCGAGGCCCTTCAATACCTTGATCGAATCGGCGCCATAGGCGTTGCTGTTGGGCTGATTGGCGGGCGCGACCGGCGCCGTATTTTCTGGGGTGTCCGTCATAACGATTATATAGGGTCGCGGACCCGAAAACCCAAGCGAAAATGCGGCTCTCGGGCCTTGGGCGACGAGCGTTGCGCGGGGACGCCGCGGCGGCTAGTTTCAGGGGCATGAAACAAGGCCTCGCTTCTCCCCTCGCCCTGCTCCTCGCCGCCTCGCTCGCCGCGTGCAGCCAGCCCGCTCCGCCCGCCGATAACGCCCCCGTTGTCGCGGGCGAACCCATCGCGACGCGCGCGGTGATGATCGGCACCGAGGGACCGAGCCTGCCCGCCTGTTCGAGCATCAGCCGCGTCAAGACGGGCGGCACCGACGTCTATTGGGCGCCGAACGAGACGCGCGCGGTCAAGGCGAAGCTCGCCGGCGGCGCGAATGTGTCGCTGTGCGAAGCCGCGGAAAACGACGCCTGGTTCGGCGTCGTCTTCGCCGCGCCCGGTACCGACCCCGACATGTGCGGCGTCGGCAAGTCGGTCCCCAACGCGCGCGAATATCAGGGCCCGTGCCGCTGGGGCTGGATCAAGGGCGGGACGGTCCAGCTCGGCGGCTAAAGCCACAAAATATACGGATGAACGCGCCGAAACTGTCGCCTTGGTCGCTTTAGGACCGGCGCGCGATACAGTCGCTTGCGGGCGATGATCGACGGTTCAAAGAGCCAGCTTTCAGGCTGGCACAGCTGGGTAATGTAGGAAAGTCGTCTTTTCGAGTCATCCTTACCCCTCTCTTGTCGGGAGCTGAAAGGATGGCGAATGTCCGGAAACGACCGGTTGCGGCCATTGAGAAGAAGCCCTCCTTCAGGGGAGGGGTTGAGTGAGTCTATCGGCCTGCGCAAGGCCGATAGACCCCACTACGACCAGGCAGCAGCTGCCAGTCTGCGTTGCCCCTCCCTGAAGGGAGGGCCAAATTGCCGCAACGTCCGCTCCCCACCCCGAAGCCGACGCCCCTACCCCCGGCAATCCTCGATCACGCGGCCGATTTCCGATTGCACCGGCAGCGTGAGCGCGCCGCCGCCCGGGGTTTCGAGCGCGAAGCGGCCGCGGCTGAACGCGATGCGGTCGAGCCGCGGGTCGCGGGTCGGCAGGTTCGCGCTGCCGCCGTCGAAGCGGATCGCATCGGTACCGGCGCTGGTGCGCAGGCTGACATTGCCCGAGAGCGCCGATGTCATGCGGATGCCGCCGCCGCTGCACGCCATCGTCAGCAACGGATTCGCGCTGCCCGTCGGAACGAAGGCGGCGGTGCGGCTCGCGGCGTCATAACGCCACGCGCCGCGATCGATCGCGCGATCCTCCCAGCCCGCCGTCGACGTCGGCAGCGGCGCCGGCGCCGGCGCGGGCGCGACGGGCCGCGGTGCGGGGGGCGGGGCCTCAGGCTGGGGGATCGCGGCGCAGCCCGCGACGACCAGCATCAGCGTCGCTGCCGCCGCATAACGGAACCCGGACATTTGCATCCTCAAAACCCCTGCCAATCGATCACTTCATTCAGCGGCGCGCGCGGCACCGGCCACCGGTTCACCGCCGCTTCGGTATCGGCATAGCCGATCGCGAGCCCGGTGAACAAAATCTGTCCGTCGTCGAGCCCGAGCGTGCGGCGCACCGTCGCGCCGTACATCGCCCAGCATTCCTGCGGGCAGCTCGCGAGGCCCTGTTCGACGAGCAGCAGCATCACCGATTGCAGCCACATCCCCATGTCCGACCATTGCGGCGGCCCCATGATGCGCGAGCAATGGAGAAAAAGCATCACCGGTGCGCCGAACCCCCGGTAATTGTCCATGAACCGAGCGAGCCGCCCCGCCTTGTCCTCGCGCGGGATGCCGAGCGAGGCGTAGAGCGCCTCGCCGACCCCGAAGCGGCGGTCGGTCCAGGGCTCGGTCAGCGCCGGCGGATAGATATCATATTCGGGCTCATGCCCCTCGCGCCCCATCGCGATGCGCGCCGCCACGGCATCCTTCACCGCCTGCCACGGTTCGCCGGTGAGTAGCGTCACCTGCCACGGCTGCAGATTGCCGCCCGAGGGCGCGCGCTGCGCCGCCGCGAAAATCTCCTTCAGCAGCGCCGGATCGACCGGCCTGTCGGTAAAGGCACGCACCGAGCGGCGCGCGTGGAGAGCCTCGGTCACGCTCGTATCAGTCGCTGGCATATTTATCCTCTCGCCTTTTGCCGAACAGCAGCTTGCGTTCGAGCCGGGCTTTCAACTGGCGGTAATAGGAAAGCAGGAAGACGTCATCCTCTTCGGCGACCGGGCGCCCGATCTTGGCGCGGATCGCGTCGGCGACCTCGCGCATCGCGCGCGGATCGCGGCCGCGTAGAACCCGCTCCAGTTCCTGCAGCTCGAAAATGCCGTAGACCGCGAGTTCGGCCTCGGTGAAGGTCATCGCGCCGCCCGCCGCATCGACTCCGATGTCTGCGTCGAGCTTGACGCGCTGCGCCATCACCACCCACGTGCCCGCGATCAGATCGCCCATTCGCATCCGGTCGCGGTTGAACAGCAGAAACAGGCTGAGCGTCAGCGACCAGAGAATGCCGGCAAGCATGATCCAGCCCGAAACCATATCCTCCGCCGCGCCGGCCCCGAGCATCATCAGCGGCAGAAAGATTTCGAGCTCGCGGATCAAATTGCGTGCGACCACCGCGTCGGCGGTCAGGCGGCCGCCGTCGCGCGCGACGACGCGGATGCCCATCAGGCGTTTGCCGGGCGTCGCGGCGCGCGAGCCGAGCTCGAAGCCGATGAACCAGAAGGTGCGCAGCACGAAAGCGCCGAGCAGCCACACGACGACGGTGACGTCGGACTGCGAAGCGAGGCCGACCCACAGCATGAACAGCGAAAAGAGGAACAGCGCGAGCAGGATCAGCAGCAGATCGACGAGCAACGCGCCGAAGCGCAGTCCCGCGCTCGCGATCTTGAGCTCCAGATCGACGCCTTCGGGGGTCACGAACTGGCGGATCTTCTTCGCGCTGGCGGCGCGATGTTTCGCGTTGGCGGCGGCGGTCACGTCACATCCTCGCGCCGCGGGATGTAATAATAGGCGAGCCAGAAGAGCAGCATCAGCGTGCCCGTCGCATAGCGCAGCATCGTGTCGGTGATGAGCTGGCGCCCGAAGCCTTCGAGCAGCCCGGCCGCGAACAGCATCAGGATCACGCCGACCATCACCTTGCCCGCGGTTCGCCCCGCCTGCGACGCTGCCTGCAACCGCCCGCGCGCGCCGGGAAAGACGACCGCCGTCCCGATCCGCAGGCCCGCGGCGCCCGACAAGGCGGCGGCGAACAATTCGGTGGTGCCGTGGATGAACAGCCAGCCGCCGAAATCGAAACCGAGCCCCTTGGCGGAAAAGACCGCCATCATCGCGCCGAGCCCGATCCCCTGATAATATTCGAGCATCAGCGTCGGGACGCCGAAGGCGAAGCCGAGCGCGAAGGACAGGATCGACACGCGGCTGTTGTGCGTGAACAAATAGGTCGCGAAGACGTGCAGCCCGCTTTCGCCCTTTTCCGCCGCCGCCTTGCCGTGCCCGAGCGTCGTCTGGAGATATTCGGCGGTCGCGCGCGGGTCGCGGCCGCCCGACATCTCCTCGTCGACGAAATTGAAATACCATTCGGGGTTGCTCGCGACGAGCGAATAGCTGGTCAGCGCGCCGAGCAGGATGACGAGCGCGATGATCAGCGTCTCTTTCCACACCGAGCGCACCGCGGCGGGCCAGTCGTAGAGGAAGAAGCGGCGGAGGCGGTTCCAGCGGCTTTCACGCACGCCATAGACGAGGAAATAGCCGCGGATCGACAGCGCCTCGAGATGATCGAGCAGCGCCCTGTCGAGGCTCGTCGCGCGCGCGATCGACAAGGACGAGAGCGTCGCGCGATAGAGGATGGGAAGCTGGAGCAGCTCGTCGCTGGTCAGCGCCTTCGCACCCTTCTTCTCGAGCTTGGTGAGCAGAAGGTCGAAGGCGATCCAGTCGGCCTCGCGCTCGGCGCGGAAACGGCTGGTCGAGAAGTTCGGCGCGTCGATCACGCGGGCTGGAGCGGCGGGCGGGATCACAGGCTGCCCTGCCTCTTGATGCCGAGATAGGCCTCGACCGCGCTCGCCCCCATCGCGTCGGCGGGAACTTCGATTACATCCGCGCCGAGGCGCTGGAGCCGCGCGATCACCAGCTGCCGGTCGCGCAGCATCGCCGCGGCGACGTTCGACCGCGTCACGTCGGCGCCGGTCTCGGGCCGGCGCCGCTCCTCGCTCTCGACCTCCTCGTCGCGGATCACGACGAAGAGCAGGCGGTGTTTTTGCACGAGCCGCCCCGCTGCGCGGATCATCAGGTCGGCGCTCGTCGCGTCGGTGAATTCGGTGAAGAGGATGATCAGCGAGCGACGGTTGAGCTGCGCGCTGAGCGTCGTCAGCGCGAGGGTGAAATTGCTCTCGACATGCGCATAGTCGATCAGGCTCGCGGCGCGCTGCAGCGCCGGGAAATCCTGCGTGTGCATATAGGCGGGGGTCAGCGCCTGCGGCTTGGCGGCAAAGGAGAAGAAGCTGATGCGGTCATTGAGCTTCAGCCCGACATAGGCGAGCAGCAGCGCCGCCGACACCGCGCGGTCGACGCGCGGCATGCCGCCGACGGGTTCGGCCATCGTCCGCCCGCTGTCGATTGCGAGCACGACGCGGTTGTCGCGCTCGACGCGATATTCCTTGGCGAGCAATTTGACGTGGCGCGCCGACGCGTTCCAATCGATTGCGCGCCGGTCCATCCCCGGCTGATATTCGGCGAGCGCCTCGAACTCGGTACCTTCGCCGCGGAAACGCTGCTGGCGAAGGCCGAACCAGCTGTTGCGCTGGAACAGCCGGCTGCCCTCGTCGGTCACCGCGCGCAGGCTGGGGACGACATGGGTCGCGCCGCCGATCTCGAACTTGCGCTGTTTCCATACGAGTCCGAGCGGTCCCGCCCAGCGGATCCACAGCGCGTCGAGCCGCGCCTGCCCGCGCCGCGATGCGGTGAGCGATAATGTGCGGACGAGTGCATCGCCCGTGGCCACCCTGCGCATATCGCCCGCGAGGCGCCCGTCCTCGGCGAGTCTTTCGTCTAGCGCGAGCGCGAATTCGGCATGCGGCGGAACGCTGTGGCCGCTTGCGATGAGCGACAGGTCGAACGGGTCGCCAACGCCGACCTGATGCGGGAAGCGGGCATCGAGCGTCAGATGGCGGGGATTCGCACCCGAAATCGTGTCGAGGATCAGGCAGGCAAGGATCGCCCCGATCCAGCCGGGCGCGACAAGCCACAGCTCGGGCCGGATCAGCCCGAGCGCGAGCGCCATCGGGGCGCCCGCGAGCAGCAGATAGATCGCGCGGCGGGTCGGATAGATCAACGCGGCACCTCTTCGCGTTCGAGCAGGGCCGAAACGACCTGTTCGACATTGCGGCCCTCGATCTCGGCCGCCGCCGACAGGATGACACGGTGGCGAAGCACGCCCGCGGCGAGGCGCTGGACGTCGTCGGGGATCACATAGTCGCGCCCGTCGAGCGCCGCCGCCGCGCACGCCCCGCGCGCGAGCAGGGTCGCGGCGCGCGGCGACGCGCCGCATTCGAGGTCGGCGCTCTCGCGCGTCGCGCGGACGAGGCGGACGACATAATCGACGATCTCCTCGGCGAGGCGCACCGTCGCGATGGTGTCGATCGCGTCGCCGATCGCCTTCGCATCGGCGACCTGCGTCACCCCGAAATCGCCGACCACCGGGCTCTTGAAGCGCCCGCCATGGTCGGCGACGATGCGGCGTTCCTCGTCGGCGTCGGGATAATCGACGACAAGCTTGAACAGGAAGCGGTCGAGCTGCGCTTCGGGAAGCGGATAGACGCCCTGCTGTTCGATCGGATTCTGCGTTGCGAGCACGGTGAAACGCGGGCTCATCGCGTGCGGCTCGCCATTGATCGTCACATGCCGTTCCTGCATCGCCTCGAGCAATGCCGCCTGCGTCTTGGGCGGCGTGCGGTTGATTTCGTCGGCGAGCAGCAATTCGGTGAAGATCGGCCCCTTGGTCAGGGTGAAGCTCGACGTCTGGAAGTTGAACAGATTCGACCCCAAAATGTCGCCGGGCATCAGGTCGGGGGTGAACTGGATGCGCCCGAAATCGAGCCCCGTCGCGCGCGCGAAGGCCTGCGCGAGCAACGTCTTCGCGGTCCCGGGCGGACCTTCGAGCAGGACGTGGCCGCCCGCGAGCAGCGCGATCGTCACCATGCGGGTGAGCGGCCCTTGCCCGAACACGGCCTTGGCGACCTCGCTCTCGATCGCGGCGCCGAGCGCCTGAACGCTTTCGAACCTTTGGGCGACGGGATTAGCTGTCACGGAGTAGATCCTTCCTGATGTCGTGCAGCGCCTGCGCGTCTGCAAGGAATTCATGCGTGTTGCGCGCGAGCGGCAGCCGCCGCGCGAGCGACGAGAAAAGGTCGCTGCCTTTCCCCAAATGCCGGTCGATCCACGCGTCGGTTTCGGCGCCGTCGAGTCCGGCGGGCGCGTGCAGGCGCCGCGCGATCGCGATGCGCTGGCTCTTTACATAAGCGTCGGCACCGTCGAGTTCGCGGCGTGCCTGCTTGATGAGGTCGGCGCTGTTCGCGATCAGCGCCGCCTTCGACACCGGGATCGCGCGGCCGGGCTTCAACGCCGGACCGAAGCGCATCCACGCCTGCCACAGCGCGAGCAGCCCCGCCGCGAGTAGGCAGAGCGTGATGCCGATGAAGGGCGGGACGAAAGCGAAGCGGAGCAGCGAACGCTGCCCGCCGAAGCCGTTGAGCGTCACGTCGAAGGCGAGCCCGTCGGCATCGGCATAGTCGGCGATGGCGTCGATCAGCATCGCGCCGCCGACCGCCCGGTCGCGCGAGGCAAAGGCTAGATTGTTGATGAGGTCGGGGTCGGCAAGAATGTAAAGATCGTGGTCGCCGACCTGCGCCAGCACCGCCCCCCCACCCGGCGCGGCGATCAGCGTTTCGAGTTTGTCACCCGAAATCGTCTGCACATTGGCCGGCAGCCAGGCAGTGAAGCTGTGTCCCGCCAGGCGCGCTTGCACGTCCTGCGCCTTGCCCGGCGCGGCCTTGATCGCAACCTTGCCGAAATGCGTGGGCGGAAGCATGGCATCGCGCGGCTTGACCGGAAGGCCGACGCTGACCCAGCCGGGCTTGGGCGTCTGGCCGGGCACTGCCATCGTTTGCCATTTGGGCAGTATGATCAGCGCGGGGCCGGCCCGGTGTCCGTCGAGTAGTTCGGCGATCTCGGGAGCCCGGGTGCGGTGTGTCGGCGTCAGAACCAGCAGCGGCTCATATTCCCCATAAGACTCCGTCTCGACCCTCCGCCGCAGTTCGACCTCGGCGCCCGCGCGCTCGGCAAGGTCAACGATCGCGGCATAGCCCGGCGCCGCCTTCGACAGCGCATGGCCGCCGCCGTCATTGCCGCTGCTGAGCTGCGGCCCGAGCGCGATCAGCGCCCAGAGCGCGATGAAAGCGACCACGCCGATCGCGACGACCGCGGCGATCAGTCGCGGGTTAAACCCATGATCGTCGGTGAAGGCCCCGCTCATGCGCGCGCCCAATTCTTCGGCACCGTCAGCTCGGCATAGGCCGCGCGGCATTGCTCCCACGCCCCGGCGTCGATCGATCGCCCGCCGAACAGGCTGATTTCGACCGCGCGCGCGATGCGGCCGAACGCGCCGCGCGCAACCGACGGCAGGTCGTGCGCATCGGCCAGGTCGCGCGAAGTCATCGCGGGTTTGACAAGCCCGGGGCGGCGCCCTTCGATATCCTCGACGCTGCGATAGAGGAGTAGATGCACCGCTTCGGCGAAGCGCCCCTCGGCGGCGAGTGCATCGGCCTCGGCGAGCAGTGCGCGCGCCGCGCCGGCCTCGGCCTGTCCGACAGGATCGTCGGCATCCGCGTCGCCGCGCTTGCGGCCAAAGCGCAGATTGTCGACCCACCGCGCAAAGGCGGGGACGAAATGGTAAAGGAGGAACAGCAGGATCAGCGCGATCCCGATCCACATCAGCGGCTTCGCCGCGGGCGCGCTCCACTCGAAGAAATTGCCGATCGCATTGAGCAGCGACTTCAGCCACTCCGGCGTCGGCGGCGGGGGTGGAGGCGGCGGCGGAAAGGCGGTCTGGATCTCGCCCCCCGCGATCGTCTGGCTATAAGCCGGGTCGACGAGTTCGGGGTCGAGCAGCCACCCCTGACCCCCACCGGCGCCGGACGTGTCGGCGGCGGCCGACGTCTGGGCGATCCACATGGATATCATGTTGAAAAGATGATCTCGCCCCGCTCGCTCATTGCCGATCTTGGTAGCGCGAGCGTGCTCCGCAAGGCAAGAGATGCTTGCGCGCCGAACTGCCCCGTTCTAGCGCGCGGAAAAATCGGCCGGTTCGTTACAATGGAAACCACCGGCCGCGCGACAGGAGAGACAGGTGGACGCGGCGCAGGCGGTACATGAAAAATTCCTTGGTGCGCTGGCGAGCGGCAGACTGCCCGGCCGCGCCGATGCACCCGACCCCGCCGCGGCCGGCCTGTCGCGCGGCGACGCCACCGACATTTTCCTGTCGCAGCTGACGAGCCGCCAGATGGACCGGCTCTCGCGCCATCTGCAGGCGCGCGGCGAAGGTTTCTACACGATCGGCTCGTCGGGGCACGAAGGCAATGCGGCGGTCGCGGCGGCGCTGCGCGTCACCGACATGGCCTTCCTCCACTATCGCTCGAACGCCTTCCAGCTCCACCGCGCGCGCCAGCTTCCCGGCGGCACGCCGACATGGGACATGCTGCTGAGCTTCGCCGCGTCGTCGGAGGATCCGATCTCGGGCGGGCGGCACAAGGTTATCGGGTCGAAGCCGCTCAATATCCCGCCGCAAACCTCGACGATCGCCTCGCATTTGCCCAAGGCGGTCGGCGCCGCCTTTTCGATCGGCATCGCGCGCCGCCTCGGCATGACCGGGCTGCCGCTGCCCGACGACGCGGTCGTGCTCGCCAGCTTCGGCGATGCCTCGGCGAACCATTCGACCGCGCAGGGCGCGTTCAACACCGCTGGTTGGGCGGCCTTCCAAGGCTCGCCGATGCCGTTGATCTTCCTGTGCGAGGATAATGGTATCGGCATTTCGACACGCACGCCGACCGGCTGGATCGAGGCGCAGTTCCGCAACCGCGCGGGTCTCCACTACATCAAATGCGACGGTACCGACCTCGTCTCGGCCTATGCCGGTGCCATCGAAGCTGCCGATTATGCGCGGCGCACGCGCAAGCCCGTGTTCCTCCACATGGGCACCGTCCGCCTCTATGGTCACGCCGGATCGGACGTGCAGGGCGCCTATCTGCCCAAGGCGCTGATCGAGGCCGACGAGGCGCGCGACCCGCTGCTCGCGGGCGCTGCGCTGATGGTGGAGCATGGCTGGATGAGCGCGGCCGAGATAGCCGACGCCTATGAAGGGATCGGCGCGACGCTCGCGCGGCAGGCCGAAGCGGCGATCCTGCGTCCGAAGATCACCACGTCCGCGCACGTCATGGCGAGCCTGATCCCGCCGAAGCGCGACGTGGCGCGGGTCAACAGCCCGTCGGACGAAGACCGCAAGGCGATGTTCGGCAGCGACGCTGGGCAGATGGACAAGCCGCAGCATATGGCGCGCCTCCTTTCCTGGGCGCTCGCCGACCTGATGCTCGCGCACAAGGAAATCGCCGTAATGGGTGAGGATGTCGGGCCGAAGGGCGGCGTCTACAACGTCACGGCGAAGCTCCACCAGCGCTTCGGATCGGCGCGGGTGGTCAACACGCTGCTCGACGAACAGGCGATCCTCGGACTCGCGATCGGCATGGCGCACAATGGTTTCCTTCCGATGCCTGAGATCCAGTTCCTCGCCTATGTCCACAATGCCGAGGACCAGATCCGCGGCGAGGCGGCGACCCTCAGCTTTTTCTCCGACGGGCAATATAGCAATCCGATGGTCATCCGCATCGCGGGGCTCGGCTATCAAAAGGGCTTCGGCGGCCATTTCCACAACGACAACAGCCTCGCGGTTTTCCGCGACATTCCCGGCGTCATCCTCGCTGTGCCATCGAACGGGCGCGACGCCGTGGCGATGCTCCGCGAATGCGCGCGGCTCGCGCGCGAAGAACAGCGCGTGATCGTCTTCGTCGAACCGATCGCGCTCTACATGACGCGCGACCTTCACGAAGAGGGCGACGGCCTGTGGACCAGCGTCTACGAGGCGCCGGGCGAAGGTGCGCCGATCCGCCTCGGCGACGTCGGCGTCCACGGCGACGGCACCGACCTCGCGATCGTCACTTACGGCAATGGATATTATCTGTCGCGGCAAGCCGAAAAATTGCTCGCCGACGATGGGGTCAAGGCGCGCGTGATCGACCTTCGCTGGCTCGGCCCGGTCGACGACGCGAAGCTGGTGGCGGCCGTCGGCGATGCGCAGCGCATCCTGATCGTCGACGAATGCCGCATCACCGGTTCGCAGAGCGAAGCGTTGATGGCGGCTTTCGTCGAGCGGGCTCCAGACAAGAAGCTCGCGCGGATCGCCGCCGACGACAGCTTCATCCCCCTCGGCAAGGCGGCGACGCTGACGCTGCCGAGCCGCGATTCGATCTATGCCGCCGCGAAGGAGCTGATCGCATGAGCGGGCGCAAGACCGCGATCGTCGTCGCCTCCGGCCGCGGAACCTATGGCAAGGGCGAACTCGGAAGCATCGCGCGGTTTCACGGTGCACGCTTCGGCGAACTGATCGCCGATTTCGATGCGCAGCGCCGCGACCGCGGTCAGCCGACGGTCACCGAACTCGACGGCGCCGACCGCTTCAGCGTCGGGGTGCATATGCGCGGCGACGTTGCGGCGCCGCTGATCTACACCGCGACCGCGCTCGATTATCTGAGCATCGACCGCGACAAATATGACATCGTCGCGGTTCTCGGCAATTCGATGGGCTGGTACAGCGCGCTCGCACTCGGCGGCGCGGTTTCGGTCGAGGACGGCTTTCGCATATCTAACGCGATGGGCCTCAACAGCCAGACACACGGTCCGGGCGGGCAGATTTTGCTGCAAGTGGTCGACGAGGATTGGCGTCCGGTACCCGGGCTGCGCGAAATGCTGCTGGACCTTGCCGCGGCGATCGACACCCGTCCGGACCACGCGCTCGCGCTGTCGATCGACCTCGCCGGCATGCTCGTGCTCGCGGGCAATGAGGAGGGGCTTGCCGCGCTGCTCGCCGAAGCGCCGCCGACCCCGGCGCGCGATCCGTTACGCCTCGCGGGTCACGGCCCCTTCCACACCCCGCTGATGTTCGGCAGTTCGGACAAGGCCCGGGCCGAGCTGCCCGCTGCGCTTTTCGGCCGCCCCGACATTCCGATGGTCGACGGCCGCGGCCATATCTGGCGCCGCTTCTCCAGCGACCCGGCCGAGATCTGGGATTATACTTTCAGCCACCAGATTCTCGCGCCTTATGATTTCGCGCTGTCGGTGCAGGTCGCGGTCAAGGAATATGCGCCCGACGCGATCATCCTGCCCGGCCCCGGTGACACGCTCGGCGGCGCGATCGCGCAATCCCTGATCGGCGTCGGCTGGCAGGGCATGACAAGCAAGGCCGATTTCATGGCGCGGCAGGCGTCGGACCCCATCCTGCTCTCGATGGCGCGCGCCGATCAGCGAGGGCTGGTTACCGGACAGCGATAGGGCCGGCAGAGAGGAACGTCCCTGCCGGCCCTGTTGTTTGCCCGGGGTCAGGTGGGGTTGACCCCGGGCGGATGAACGGCAGCGCCAATGGGGACCAACTCAAGGGCGGTACACCGTTCATTTTCCTTATAGGCGCACCGCGCGGCACCTGGCCGGGTTCCCGTGCGATCATGCACCGAAACGGACCCGATCGCCCGGCGCGGCGCGCGCATATTCGGCGGTGAACTGCAATCGCAACAGTTCGGCGACATTGCCCGCTCCGGCGCGGCGCATGATATTCGCGCGGTGCACCTCGACGGTGCGCGGGCTGAGGTCGAGCCGCCGCGCGATCGCCTTGTTGCCGAGCCCGGCGGCGATCGCATCCAAAATGTCGCGCTCGCGCGGGGTCAGCGCCGCCAGCCTCGCTTCGGCCTCACGGTGCCGCGCGAGCGCGCCTTGCGCCGCGTGCCAGTCGGCAAGCGCCGCGTCGATCGTGCGCCGGACGAGGCGGAGGTCGAGCGGCGCGGGCAACAGATCCTGCGCGCCGCCGCGCAGGATCGCGCGCGATTCGGCGATACTGAGCCGCTCGGCAGCGACGAAGGCGAAGATCGCGGGGCGCCCCGCGATCCGTTCGAGCAGCGCCGTGCCGTCGGTTCGTCCCGGCTGGCGCCAGCGAAAAAGCAGCACGCCGGACAGATCGTCGCCCTCGGCCTCGATCCACGCGTCGGCGCTCGCAAAGCTGCGAACGACCCGCGCATGACCTGTGGCAAGCGTGCGGAAACAGGCCGCCCGTTCGACAGGGTCGGGCAGGATCAGATGGATATGGCCCCCGCTTTCGGTCACGCTGCGATGCTGCGCGCGGAACGATCGGGCCGACAGCGCGAAAGGATCGGCGGCGGCGCCATATCGGCGCGTTTTCGAATTTCGCGCCCCGCGTTCCGGATTTTGGTGACCCCTACGGGAGGGGTCCATTTAAATCTTAGCCTAACAAAATCAATAACTTAAAGACAACCCAATGTGATCCTTTTAGTGCTTTCGTACTACCATTTTGTACCAGCATCGCAAGCACCAAATGGCCTCTCAGATCGCTTCAATATAGCACCATGCGGGTGCGGCCCACGACAACTTTGCGCCCCATCTCAGTCATCGAAGCTTCTCTGCCCGATCGCCTGGAAGCAGACATCGAATGAGCTGGCTCGACCCAGTCGAAATGAGCGTCGCCGAAATCACGATGATGGGAAAGGCCATTGCCTACGCCGACGCGGCGACCGTTCTCAAGGATCGGCATCGCCCTTGCGGACGGCAGCGTTGCCTTGGTGGCCGAATTTGATCCATTTACCTGATGGCCCCTCCGGGAGCCTACTGCTCCCGGCTTTGCCATGGAAGGCGTGTCTTTGATTCAACGAAAATAAAGGCAGCAGCGCTAGGCGTTTGGCATGGATGACGGTGCGCCAATCGAAATTGCCAACGATGATCCCCTGTGGAACCAAGCGATCCAAGATGTGAACGCGTGGCGCGGCGCGTGTTTGCTGCATTTCTCGGCGGCTGAAGCAGCCGTCACCGAAACGCTGCTCCTTCTCAAGGCCATTCCGGGTCGACGGGAAACGGTACGGCTGCGGCATTTGATCGGTCAGCGGTTCGATGACCTCAGCAAGCTTATCGAGGCAGAAGGCGCTTTCGCTCAAGAAGGCAAGGCGGCCGCCAAGGCCCTTTCGGATCTCCGCTCACTCGAGGGCCTGAGGTCGTTTCTTGCCCATGGTCAGGCCAAGATCGCGCTCGAGCGAACCGGAAAATGGGTCGTGATCTTGCGCCATGTCTCGATCCGCGGGCAGCAGGCTGAACGCCTGATGCTGCTTTTCGAACAAGCCGAAGCCGAAGAAAGGCTCGCCGATCTGAAGCGCAAAAGCCAGAAGCTTTGCGCGGTTCTCGGCAATTTTCGGCGAATCGTGAAGAGCTGAACGGGCGGCACCGGCATGGCCGGACCGGGCTCTAGGCTTCGCCCTGAGCCTTGGCTTTCCAAGCCGCATCCCATTCGGGTGACGATCCCGGCCGTGAGCGGTGCGCTATTTTGCCAGTGAAGCTCTCTTCCTAGGGCTGCGGCTGTGATACGTTACGAGTAGAGGGGGAAGAATGCTTACTCAGATCAAGAAGATTAAGGGCTTAGGCGTTTTTGGCGACTACGCGGCGGCCGCCGATTTTCCGGCCTTTGGCCGCTACAATGTAGTCTATGGCGAGAATGGCTCTGGCAAGACAACCCTCTCACGCCTGCTTGCCTGCCTAGAGGTGGGGGAGCATCCGGATCACCCCGATCTTGAGTTCACAGTTGAATCGCAGTCCGGTCAGCTCACGAAGGGGGTGAAGTACGGCCGCCGTGTACGTGTCTTCAACAGCGACTTTGTCGAAGCGAACATCGGTCGTTTCGACGGGCCGCTTCGGCACATTCTCATCCTCGGGGAAGAGAACAAGACCATTGCTGAGGAGCTGAAGGCTGAAATCGCCATTCGCGACGATCGGGTAAAGCGTATCCAGGCCAATGAAGCTGCCGTGGTCAAGCTTGTGAATGACAAGGGCAAGCTGTTTTCTGCCATCGCCAAGACCATTGGTGAGGCCACCAGCGGGTCAACCCTTCGCAGCTATCGTAAGCCCGACGCCGAGACCGCCTACGCCAAGCTTGGGGATGAGAGGGCTCTATCCGACGACGAATACGAGGTTCACAGCGGCACGGTTCGTCAGGAGCAAATGCCCGAGATCAACCCGCTCACCATCCCGCGCGGTCCCGAACGACCGGGGCAGGCGCCCATCAGCGCCTTGCAGGCTGCCGCTGGCGCCGCGGATCGTGCCAAGGCACTGACGATGCGTTCGGCGCAGTCAGCCGTTATCGCCCGTCTTGCGGAAAACCCCGATATAGCCCTGTGGGCCGAACAAGGCGTTGGCATCCATGCCAAACATGCAACCGGTCGCTGCGAATTCTGCGACCAGCTCATGCCCGCTGACCGCCTCAAGGCACTTTCCGACCATTTCAGTGTCGAAGACCAAAGACTGAAGGAAGAAATTGAGGCGGAGCGTCTCAGCCTCCGCGCCATCATCGATGCGCTTGGTAGGACAGCGCTGCCCGATCGTCTGATGTTCTATTCCGAACTTCGAGCAGATTGCGACGCGGCGCAGACGTCGGTTGAAGCTGAGCTCGCGACCCTTCAGCTGGACCTCGAGAAGATCGATGGGACCCTCGCCGAAAAGCTGACTTTGCGGACCACGACCTATGATCCGGAAATCGCCAGTGATACTACACAGCTGACCGCAGCGCTTGGCCTGATCAAGGCGCTCATCGCGCGTCATAATGACAAAACGGCAGGCTTCGAGAGAGAGAAGCGGGCGGCCCGCGACGCCATTGAGGCGCATCATCTTCAGTCCATCAAAGCCGACGTCGAAGAATTAACCGACAAGGCTGCAAAGCTGAATGCCGAAATCGAGCTGTGGCAATACGGCGGTGAGGATCTGGAGGAAAAACGCGGGATCGAGGCTCTGTCTCAGTCAATTCGAGAGAAGCAAGCCAAGGTTTCAAGTGCGCATGCGGGCGGCGTGGGTCTGACCGACCTTCTCAAACAGTTCCTTGGTAGGACGGAGCTACGCTTTGAGTCCGGCGATGAGGGCTATCGCGTCCTGCGGCGCGGCAAGCCGGCCAAGCGCCTAAGCGAGGGCGAAAAGACAGCCGTCGCCTTCATCTACTTCCTCGTGCAGCTCAAGGATCAGGATTTTAACATTGGCGAAGGAATTGTCGTCATCGACGATCCGATTTCCAGCCTTGATGCTTCGGCGATCTATCAGGCCTTCGCATTCCTTAAGAATGAGACCCAGCGCGCGAAGCAACTATTCATCCTGACCCATAATTTTGAATTCCTGAAATTGGTCATAAACTGGCTACAGAATGCGCGTGGCCAAGAAAATACGAAATCCTATTCGATGGTACTGTGCGCAGAGACTGCGGAAGGTAGATCCGCGAGGCTAACTCCGCTGGATAGACTATTGGTCGATCACCCGACCGAGTATCATTATCTTTTCAAGGTGCTCCATACGTTCAAATCAGATGGCACAATCCTCGGTTGCTATCACGTTCCAAATATTTCTCGTAAATTACTTGAGACGTTCCTCGATTTCCATGTTCCATCGCGTAAATCACTTTATCAGAAAATGGATGACGTGGATTATGACCCGCTCAAGAAGACAGCAATTTATAAATTTGCAAACGACCTGTCGCATCATACAGGAAAGAGTTTCGATCCTGCCCTTGTGGCAGAGGCGCAAAAGAACGCGGAATATTTATTGGATATGATCAAGTCCGTAGCGCCACTTCACTACGAAGGCCTGAGGAAACTCTCTGAGGGGTAATTTGGTTCTCCGTCCCCCGTTGATCGATGGCATTTTCCATCAGCGTTCTGGGGGTGCGCTGAGGGCTGCGTCTTCACACAGGAGTAGGCGGCGCAGGCGCGCAAGCATGTCGATGCTGCTCGACACATCGATGGTCGCAGTCTCTAAAAGGGTCGTGTGGCCGGTGATCCGGTGCTGGGCGTGGACTGCCTCTGTCATGCCCAAGCCTGGATGGTGCGGATATAGCAGCGTTAGCCGCGGAGCATGATAGAGCTGCGCATAGGCCATCATCTGATAGACGTCGGCTTGGGAGACCCCCTGCTTGGGATCATCGATTCGTGATGCGATCCTTTTCCATTTGGTGTCGATAACATGCGCCACGACGCCCGAACGACGGATCAGGATGTCCGGTTTGGTCTGGAACAGGCCTCGGCCGCTGTCCTCGGTAGAGAGGCAGAACAACCGCCCGCCCTGCAGAGATACGGTAAACTCTGTTCCGACAAGTGCGCGTGCTATCAGCCGCCCGACATACTCCTCAAACAAGGTGTTCATTTCGAAAAGGAGGGCCGTCCCCTGACCCGTCCCGCCGGTCGTTGTTTGGTAGCGGCCCCGGAGGAATAGCTGGGCCATGGCGTACAAGTCCCGCCAAGGACGATTGGTACGATCGATGACTGCTTCATCCCATCGCAGTCCCGACACCGATACATCGGTGATGTCCGCATAGACGAAGGCGAGTTCGCGCAATCGCTGTTGGTTGGCCGGACGACGCGATATGCGGGACACATGGGAAATGGCCGCCTTCATGATGCGGTTAAGCGCTATGTCCTCCGACAGAAGATCGAAGCGGCAGGCCAGTCGGGATGGGTTGACCGCATGGCGGGTGAACTGCCGGGTAATGTCGAGCCTGCCGCGTAGTGTGGGCAGATCTTCCTCATGCCCGACATAGCGACGCGGCATTCCCTTACGCAGGGCTTCGGTCAGCTTGTCGCAGAAGATGCGGATCAGGATTTCAAGCAGCGTTTCGCGCTGCCAGGCAAGATCAGTCACTGTACCAAGGTCAATTTTGAGATCGAGCGCGACAGCCAGCATGTGAATCAGGCGTTTTCGGATCGCCGCATTCTGATGATCGATCTTTTCGCCTGGCGCTACGTCTATCTTGGGTAGAATCTCCAAACTGCAATCGTGGGTCGCCAGAATTCCTACCACGCCCCGCGCGCGCAAGGCGTGTCGACCGTGATCGAGCACGCCGCCTCCGCCCCGCCCGGCAAATGCCGATCGGGCGGCTAGACTGGCCAGCTTATCAGCGTGGTGCGGGGGAATCTGGTCCTCGCCGTCACCATAGGTGAGATTGTCCCACTCACGAACGGTGTAGGACGGCATCAGATTTCGAATTCCGAGAAATCGAAGCTTGCCTTCACGCTCCAGCGCAGCTTGTCGCCCCCAAATTCATCTTCAGCAAAGCCCGCCGGCGCGGAAAGCCTTTTTGCCTCAATGAACCGAGCACCCGCCGCGCCGTCGCTGTCGCCGAGCACGGCAGCGACCTTTGACCAGTCCTCATAGAAATACTCGGCCAGAAGCGGGATGACCTTGTGGCGCATGACGTCCTCAACGTCCGCACGTCTGCGGCATCCTGTGAAATAGGCGTGACCGATCTGGTGTTCTCGATCGAAAAGATACTCGATCCGTTCATTGATGGTTCGCATTAGTTTGCACACATCGATTCCGTCGACATTATTGGCGTCGATTTGCTTTGCCGCCAGCGCTCCGCGAAGCGCTTCGGTGTCTGGCATCAACTCGCGGAACGTGAAGCGGCGGCGCAGCGCGGTGTCGAGCAACGCGATTGAACGGTCAGCGGTGTTCATGGTGGCAATGATGTGGAGGTTCGACGGTACGCCGAAGCTTGTTCCGGAATAGGGTAGCCGGACCCGTACTTCGTTCTCGCAGCCCAAGCGTTTGTCCACTTCGAGCAACGTAATCAGCTCGCCGAACACCCGCGAGATGTTGGCCCGGTTGATTTCGTCGATGACCAGCACATGTGGCCGTGCGCCGGCGACGGGGCGCTCCGCGTTGGGGCCAATGACGACAGTTTCCAGCGCATCCCAATCGATCTCGTCCGGATCCAATCGATAGGCGGACTGCCGCCGAAAGTTCCGCGGGTAGAAGGCACTTCGCTCTGCGCCCTCGTCGTCGCGCCAGATCCATTTGACGCTGCGACGGTGGGGATGGAAGCTGGCATCAGGATCGAATCGATACTCGCCGGTCACCTGACCGAAGGCGCGATAGCTATCCCGTCCATCGGAAATGATCACATAATCATCGATCTGAAGGCCCGATCGGAAAGCGTAGGTCATCTCGATATTGGGGTCTTTGCCGGAGGCATCGGGATCCTTTTTCTCGTTCCACTCCTTCCGAATTTCTTCGAAATCGTCGAAGCGTTCGTCGGACCAGTTGATATCGCCACCCCAGCCCAGATGGATCAGCGCTCCGTCGAGCCCTTCCTTAATCCGATCCTCTTGATTGCCGCGCTGTCCGAGGGCGATCTTATAAATCGATCTCGAGCGGTCGAGCCGGTGCGTGGGCGCGTCACCCGTGTCGAGCCGCGCTCTTTCGCTGATGAGCTTGAAGACGCCGGCATGCGGCTTGAGGCTGAAGCCGCCTGATGCGCTAACATCCTGCTCCTGGTCACCCTCCAGTTCGGTTCGGGTCGTCGGCCTCAATCCTTCGACGAAATCCTCATAAGAGAAAGACTGGTGGAAGGTGACGAACTCGATCTGCCCTTCGCCAGCGAGGCGGCGATATTCGGCCATCAGGCCATCCCTGTCGTGGCACAAGTGCGCCGCCGCAGCGTCTCCGAGACAGAGCCGCACGGCTTCCCACGCCGTGGCGTAGGTCTTGCCGGTTCCGGGCGGGCCGTAAAGGATCAGGTTAGTGGCTGTGGATGGCCCAGCCATGGGTTCGGACGTCATGGTTTCTTGCCTTTCGTGCGCGACAAGCTGATAAGTGAAGACGGTGGAGCTGCTCGGATTTGGTGTAGTGTGTTTAGGTGCGGGGACGTTGGCACATTGCTGGAACTTCACGCTCCCAAGCGCGCTGCAGATTGCGGGGAACGCATCCTGCAGCCCCATGTCCCGGCTCAGGTCTCCGGCACGGATTGAGATCTCTGCCGCGCCTTTGTCGCGGGCAGGCTCGACAAAATAGTTGCGGGCGCATAGCCGGATGCGATCCGCATTGCGGATAAGATGCTCGTACCGCTCGGGTGGGGTGACGGGGGAGTCATCGCTGTCGACGATGATATAGCCCGCATTATGCAACAGGGCTGCGGCATCGTCCTTTTGGCCCCAACCTCCATTCAACTTGGTCTTGCTGCGCAAGAAGCCGACGATCGGTTTTGTCGGATAGACGCGATCGGGCCGCTCGCGTGTAGATCGGACCCAGTAGTCGCGCGGGTCGCCGAAAGCGTCGAATATGGCGCCGTGCTCGCCGGCTTGGCGGTAGCTGTCATAGGCGTCCATCGCGGTCTCGATGCCCTCACGGGCAATGGATACGGCGTCCAGCTCCTTGTAATTATGGGCGACCCATAGCGCGCCCTGTACATCGATCATGTCGCGTGGCGCGAGGCCGCGCACTTCGAAGGCCTGACGCACTGCCTGCATGAAGCGGAGTTCGTCGCGATAGGTCTCCGCCATCGATGCATGATCTGGAAACCGGCGGCCCAACGCTTCCTGCCAGAAATCCTGGCGCACCGAATGACGGATGTAGATGCCGTCATTCGGCGCCAAATGCAGGTACATGAACTCTGCAATCTGGCGTGCCGGATCAGGCTTGCCCTGCGGAACGGCCTCGACCCAGGCAGCGACAAAGGTCGCCAGTGCATCGGGAAAGCCGTCGGGTGGGCCCAAGGCAGCGGTTACAAGGGCACGCAAGGCTGGCCAGAGACGCTCGCGATCCGCGTCGCCTTTGGGGGACATTGGCCAATAAGCACGCCACTGTAACAAATTGCTTTTGACCAGTGCTGTGTGAATCGCGTCGGCGAGCTTTTCATCGGTGCTGGCCTGATCGATCGCTGTTCTGAGCTCGTGCGCGACCTCCAGCTTATAGTTCCGCTCTCCTTCGTCGAATTCTGGATCGGGGTGATCGAAACGATCGAGCGCCGGAAAGAAATGGCGCAAGCGGTCGATCCAGCGGGTGACGGCCGCCGGATCGAGGACGAGTGCAGAGTTCGGTTGCAACAGGGTGTCTAGCAGCCGATGCAATTGGTCAGCGTCATTGATCCGGACGACAAGGCAGTCGGATTCGCCGAAGGACCAGTCTCGGCTGAGAGCGGAATGCCGTCCGCCATCCTTCACCCCCCGTTGATAGGGACGGGCGTCACAGGCGAAGCCACTGGCTGCCAGAAGCCCCCGCCACTTTCCGTCCAGAAAGACGTTACGCGCCGGATACTCGATTTCCCAGAGGAGGCGATCACCTTTGCCAAATTCGAAGGCGAGCATCTTCTTTGTGACGCCTGCTCCAGGGCGCAGGGCCGAACTGCGGATCACATCGAAAAGCGAGCGGCGCAACGGCGCGGTACGCTCTTGTTCATTTTCTTCGAGGCGTGCCTCGAATTCCCCCCACATTCAGATCTCTCCAATTTCCAGCAAGGCTGATTCAGTGCCGAGCCAAAGTTAAATCATCCAAAATCTGGGGCATGCACACTATCCAAACTGCAGCCGTGAGGCCCCGCCCGTTGCCGGGGTGGAGACGTCCGCGTTTCTCATTGCGCTCAAGCCCCGCGAAATTTTCGAGTCGAACCTTTGCCCTTATCAAGGGTCTAGCCATAGCGGGCGAGGGTGACAAATTCTGTCGCTGCCGATGGACCGCTCGGCTCGGGGATGGTCAGCGTCAGTCTGCTGGGTGCAACCGGAAGGAGCAACGCCATCAGGTTCCTTGTCCGTTGTCGGCTTCCTGGTCGGCGCGCGGGGCCGCGCGCCGGCGCTCGACGCGCCGGAGTCTGTGAATGCGATCGTCCAAGCACTCGCGCATCTGGGGAAGGGCAATATCGACGCGGATGCGATCGGGCGCTTCGCCGCGCGGCTCGACGATGCCGGTACGCGTGCGCTCGTTGCGGCCCGTCCGGCCATGCCGGGCTGGATGGGCGACATTGTCCTTAAGATTCAGGCGACGCGCGATAAACTTTCCCGATAGGGAAATTTTGGGCGTTTCGCGCATAACGTCGCTTGAAATACCCCGTTCGGGAAAATTATAACTTGAAATCGTCCGGTCGATCTCATATTTCCCGCTCGGGAAAGTGAGGGCATATGCTCGATATGACGACGATCGGCCAGATTGTTCGAGACGAGCGCAAAGAACTGGGGCTGCGCCAGGACGAATTGGCGGCTGCCAGCGGAGTGGGCTTGCGCTTCATCGTCGAACTTGAGCGCGGCAAGGCAACGGCACAGATTGGCAAGGTCATTACGGTTCTTGCGGCTTTAGGCTGCGAGCTTCAGATCCTTCGTCCCGACGGGATCGTGATCGCGGGACAGCCAACATGACCGCCGACATTCTTGAGCGACTTGTCGTTTGGTCGGATCAGCGGGTCGCCGGTGAACTTTCCATCGACCGTGGCGGCGCGATGCGTTTCAGCTATGCCGACGATTGGCTGGCCGATCCAGCGGCAGGCCCGCTTTCACACGCGCTTCCCAAGCAAGCAGAGCCATTCGGCGATGCGTTATGTAAGGCCGTCTTTGGTGGACTCCTGCCCGAAGAGGGGCAACGAACAGCCATCGCGCGGGCGCTAGGTGTATCGCCTGACAATCCTTTCCGATTATTGGCTGCGCTCGGCGGTGATGTTGCAGGCGCGCTCGCCTTTCTGCCCGAAGGGGAGAAACCGCCGCTGCCTCCTGAAGGTGAGCCGCCCCCTGCGCTGGATGATGCCGAGCTTGCGGTTTTAATCGGTCGCCTGCCGCGCGTACCGATGCTGGCCGGGCAAGGGGGCGCTCGGCTCAGCTTGGCTGGCGCCCAGGGCAAGCTCCCCGTCGTGCTGGCCGAGGGGCGGGTGGCCGTGCCGCGCGTAGGTGAGCCATCTACACACCTCATCAAGCCGGAGCCTGATCGCTTTCCCGGCCTTGCCGCCAATGAAGCCTTCTGCTTGGCGCTGGCGCGAGCGGTTGGTCTCGATGCTGCCATGGCGGAGTGGCGAGAGGTCGCCGATAAACCCTATCTGCTGGTCACTCGCTACGATCGTCTGGATCGCGATGGCCATACGATCCGGTTGCATCAAGAGGATTTTGCGCAGGCGCAAGGCGTGCCATCCAATCGCAAATATGCCAGCGAAGGCGGGCCAACCTTCCGCGATTGCTTCGCGTTGGTGCGCCACGCGACGACCCGGCCGGCACGCGAGGTGCTGAAGCTTGCCGACGCGGCAATCTTCAATGTGATCATCGGCAACGCTGACGCCCATGCGAAGAATTACAGCCTCCTTCGCCAGAGCAACGGCGAGGTGGTGCTGGCACCGCTGTACGATCTGGTCGCAACCTACATGTGGCCAGAGCTGTCAGCGAAGCTCGCCATGCGTTTCGGCCGGGCCGCTACGCTGGAGGAAATAGATGCCGGAAGCTTTGAGCGCTTTGCTGGCGATACGGGACTGGCTCTGCCGTTCTTGCGTCGAAGAGCTGCGGCGATCAGTGGTACGATCGCGGAAGCCATCACCATCAGCGTTCATGTCGCCGGTATTCGGGATGCGGATCAACTGGGCGATCTACCGGCGATCGTGCACGATCGGGCTACACGGCTAGCGCTGAAGACGAGAACGCAATGATCACTAAGTCTGACGTGAAGAGGATGGCAGCCACAACACACATGGGCTAACCCCAGTAATAAGGCTTGCATGAGAGCCTTGGTAGGAAGGGCTGAGCGACCGTATCGCAGTCTGTACGCCCGGCCTGGTCGAAAGTTGCGCGAACAAGCGCCTCATCGACGGAAGTTTCGACCCACGCACCCAAGATATATTTTGGGTCGATGGGCTCCATCACTTGGACCTCCGCATCCGATGAAGTCGGCCAACTTGACGGGAGACCGTACTCGCTACGAAAGCTGGCCCTTGGATCAGCCGGTAGAGGAAAGTCTTCGAAGAGCCTCTCCAGCGCATAACCACCATATCGTTTGCCCTGTTCATATTTCATGGCATTTGTCGCCGCTCCCTGTTGGAAGAATAAACAATGATTGTGCCATAGGAGTTCGGGCCTAAGGATCAGGATTGCCCAAGATCTGTTTCCTGCGCGGTAGCGCTTCGCGTTGAACATGGCAGGCGCGTAGCAGGAAATCGATACGGAGATCGCGTCGTCCCGTTCGTCAAGTCGTTCGGCATCACTTGTTTGAACCGCGAAGCCTGCATGAGCCAGAGTCGCCCGGCTCAGAATTCCATGACGGAGAATGTGGGACAGATTCTCAACGCGGGTAAAATGTAGGATATGCTCGATCCCGCGTTGATTGATTATGGAGGCGATATGATCTGCGATAATCGATCTGTAGTCCTTCTTGCCGCGCATTTTGACCCTTGCTTATAATGCAGATAATAAATCTAAGTGAATACCATATCTATGATCGATAGGATTATAAACAAACCTGCTCGCTATTGTGAAAAACGATAATATATCTTATGTTAAATTACCGGAGTCTGAGCCTCAGTAGTGCGGTGCCCACGTTCGACGGCTGCCAGCTTTCTTGAACGGCCGCGATAACGCAGGGCGTTCACCAGCCTGAGATCAATTCTCGCGCGTCGCTTTTGCCATTGCGATAGCAGCTTCAAACCGCTTCCTCGTAGGCTCCCGCAATCGAGCCAAGCTGAAAGTCCGTGCAAAATGGGCAAGGACATCGGCTTCCGCCTTGCCTCTTCGGACAAGAGGCAAAGCTAGGCTCGCGAGTTCAATGAGAGGAATGTCTCGGTGAGATCGCCAATCTGATCGGGCCGGTCGATACGCAACCAACTGGCCAGTATCCATCGTTTCGTGGAACACCACGTTCCGGCCATCTTCTTGCACCGATGGATGACGATCGGAAATTGCCTGTGTAACGATATCCTGAATAATCCGGCCTGCCCGCTCCTTTTTGTGAACGCGGGCGATCCTTTCAATCAGGATGTCTTCATACATTGGCGCCTCGGCCTCAAGTGTGGCGTCGATCAGCCTTTCAAGTCTTGGCTTATACTCTGGCTGATAGATCTGTTCGACCTCTTCCAATGGCACAACCAGAGAGGCGATTTGGTATTCGGTGCCGATTTCGATTGCAGGAGGCGAATAACTTTTCTCGCCATCCTCGGGGCTGGAGAGGCGGACCACGGCGGCTTTGTCGACGGGCCCTGCCTTATCGTCATCAGACAGGACATGCAGGCCGCGCCCTGCGCTCTTGACCAAGCCCTTTGAATGAAGCGAATTTCCACGAGAAGGGGAAAGGGCATTGTTTACCAGTTCTTCCCACTTTTCCTCGCCCGGGCGAAAGTTGGCGGGTGCCCGATCTGCGTCGGACAGAGCCAAGACGTCCACCAGCGCCTTCTTTAACTCACCATTAGACCAAACGCGTCTATCAGACATCAGATTGAGAATGGCGTTCTGAACCTGTGACTCGGTGACACGCGTCAAGTTCACATTGGAATCGGGCGCTTCGGCGGCGCTGAGGGCATCCGTTTTTTGAGCTGGCTCCGGCCAAGCATCAGCGGTTGCACCACCATCAGCCGGTGATTGCTCTGCCGCAGGTGCAGGCTCGGTGTCATCGGGCCAAGGAAGCCGCCAAGTCCGCAATTCCGTATGACGGCTTATCCATTCTTCGCCATCGTTGACCGGTTTGATTCCGCGCGCGGCAAGAAATGCGGCAACTTCATCGACTACTGCCTGCCGATTGCGAACGAAACGCGAGGCGAAACAACGCCAGATCGTCCAACCGGCACGCTCAAGGATACGCTGGCGCATCATGTCATCTGGCCACTTGTCGGGCCCGTGGTAGCGATCCCCGTCGCATTCGATGGCAATGCGCTGGTCGTTGTCCCCCTCGACCACGAGATCGATTCTGAAGTTTCCGACACGAACCTGAGTGTTGACCCGGAAGCCGCGTTCGCAAAGCAAGTCGAACATTTCCCGCTCGAAATCGGATTCGCACCGATCACGCCGATCCTTCAGATCAGAAGTTTCAGCCGGGTAGGGGCATCGAAAATGCTCCAGGAGGGATCGACGCAGTTGATCGCTCGTGCGCAGCTGATCCAGCTCAACCGAGCGAACAAGGTAGGTTCGATCTCGAGCCCGCGACAAGGCGACATTGAAGCGCTGTTCATATCGATTGCCTGAAAGCGGGCTATCCTCCCGCTGTGCCACCAACGAGACGAACATGATGTCCCGTTCATCACCCTGGAAAGCGGTCGGATCACCAACCCGAATGGTGTGGCGCTCCATCACCTCAGTTCCGAGACGCTGCTCGATCTCCTTGTAAATGTGCGCGGCCTGGTTCTGACCCAGCAATGTGGTGACGCCGATCGTTCGCTTCGACATCCTTTCGTCTTCCGCGATCGCCGCGATCTCAGAGACGATGAATTCCGCCTCGGGAACATTCACGTCTCCCTTGCGGAAGCCGTCCTCCACGAAAACGTCAATCAAAGGCGGATCCAGCCGCTCGGATGCCATCGGCAACCGCAGCGGCGTCAGCCGATGGCCGTAGAACTGGCCTTTAGAGAATTCGATGATCGGAGCGACACAGCGAAAATGCTCCGTCAACATTATGGCGCCGCCAGCGAAAACGACCTTGCCAAGGTCGTACAGGGACTGCTCTTCCCGCAAGCAGGAACGATAATCCGCTACTTGGGCCGCGAGGTGCCTGCTGGCGAGTTCATCAGCGCGGGCCTGATCGCGCCCAACGAGCTCGGGGCTTACCTGCTTGTCATCGCCCACGATGAGGATCTTCTGGGCGCGTAACAATGCTGGAAGAGCTGCCACGGTTGACTGCGACGCTTCATCCACGATGACGACGTCAAACAGGCCGAGATCGGCAGGCAACGATTCCGACACCCGGTAGTGCGGCATGATCCAGCAAGGCAGAGCCCCCTTGGCGCGATCGGACGCAGCTCGTGCCTCCCGACGATATCGCCCTGCCCGTTTGCCAGTGCCCTTGCCGATCCTGCGAACTGCATCCGCATAGGCCGCCAAAGCAGCCTTCACGCCATCGGTCGCTTTCCGGCTTAGCTCGAGCCAGGTCCGCAATTCGATCGAATGTTCGTATGCTTCCTTGAGCAGGGCCTCCTTTTCGGCTCTCTCACTGCCAAGTTCTTGCAAACGGGCATGACGATCAATGCGTGCAAGCCAAGTGCCAAGTCGCCTGAGCTTCCAGCGTTTGACCCAATCACCCGGGGTGAGGCTGTCTTCCATGCCTTCGACTGGTTCGGAACGGAGTGCCTCTGCCCAACGAGAGCCGCCCGATGCCGAAATGGCTGTGCAAACCGCCTGGATCGTTTCGAAAGCCTCTAAAAGACCTTCGATGTGAGCAAGCCTGAGGGTCAGGCCTTGCCATTCCGAATGGAAGGCTTCGTTAGAGACATCCGGGTTGCCCAGAGCACGTACTGCATAGTCCTGCAACTCGCGGGCAATGTCGCCACCAGCCGATGCCAGGGAAGCGATCAATCTGGAGCGTATAGCTTCGGCGCTTTCCAGCCGGTATTTCAACCGGTGCGTCTCGACCACCTCACGTAGCTTGCCGGCGGTTGGGCTACCCTCCGATACCGACAGAGCCCAACTGGCAATGATTTCCCGCGCCCGGCCATCGACAAGCTGCTGTTGGGAGACAAGCGCGCCGACATTCTCGAGGTGTTGCTGTTGTGCGCGCATGCGCTTCGCAATCGCGAGGCCATCCTGATCGATCTGGTCGCCCACGCCCAACGAAACGAGATGATTCCAGGCTCGGCGAAGCTTGCGCGAACGCTTGATACCGACGATGAACCGTTGAATTTCGAGCCATTCGTCCGCGTTTCGCGGAGCCTCGCCAAGCAACGTAACCTGCGCCAGCTTTGCCTTGACCTTCCCGGCGAAGAGACCACCCACAAAACCTAATGCCGCCTTGCCTTCGCAAAGCCTCTGCAAGGCCTCAAGCAGCTTTTCATCGTCGAGCACGTCATCTGGCACATTGATGGGCCGGGTTAGGAAGTGGCTCCCTTCTAAGATAAGGTGGTCGATATCTGGCTGGAGACGAGCAATCGCCGCCAACATCTCTTGGTCCTCGCCGCTCCTAGCGTCGCGAATGGCGGCCGTCGTCCACGTATATGGTGCTGAGGCCACTTTCGTATCCAGGACGCCAAGCTCATCCAGCTCATGCGCGAGGCCGGCCAATTGGGCTTCGGCTTCCCCTTCCGATATTCGAAGGTTCGGCAACGTACCTGCGGCGATTTGTCGGCGCAGTTCTTCGGCCCGGGACAGATCGCGGTGAACGGGCAGCAGGCTGTCAATGGAAGGCAGGCTGGCCAATTTCGGGATGGGAACGCCCAGATAGCCGATGTCTTGGTCAACCTTCCGTCGCGCCTGCCTGAGCGCCACGATGTCGCTATCGTCGAAACGGGGAGCGTTTTCTGGATCGGCATCAACATCATCCGGCAACCAATTTGCCAGTTCAGGTTCGGCCACTACCATCCGTGCCGCCCGCACGGGTTCGATCGTTTCTCCGTCTAGCACGACGGGTGACACTGCCGTTCGCCCGATCGTATCGACTTCATTGTCAATACGGGCGAGGCTGCGGTGCAGGTTGTCGATTTGATGATCGAGGTCAGAAATCTGCCGCTCAAGCTCATGGCGGCGTAGCCGCTGGAGCTTCTCAGCAATGATGTCGACCGACTCCTGAAACTGCTTCAGACCGTCGCGGTCGCTGTCGAGTAAGCTCACCGCAAGCGGTCGCACCGCCTCAGGCAGCTTGTCGCGCAGGACACGCAAGGCGGGTGCCTTTTGGGAGGTGACGAGCACCCGCTTACCCAGCGCAAGGTAATGGCTGATGATGTTGGCGATCGTGTGCGTCTTGCCGGTGCCCGGCGGCCCCTGGACCACGACGCCCGGGCGCACTTCGAGCCGTTGCACCACCTCCACCTGCTCGCGATTGAACGGCTTGGGAAAAAACAGGTCACTACCCGAGCCGTCCGGTGAGGTGACGCCGGGAATGGTCGATATACCACGGAACTGCGGGTATTCGGGTTCTTCGATCGTATCGGACGGCTCGACCAATAGGGCGGCAACGGCGGCAGGTAGATCGGGGGGCTCCGCGCCGTCCAGCAGGGCCGCCCGGAAGCGCCGGAGATCTTCCATCAGCTGCGTTGCGCGCCGCTCGCGCTGGAAGAAGGCGAACGCGGTGCTGACCTGCAAGTGCGTTTCAACTGAGGGTATCCGCCGCGCCTCGGCCGGATTTGCATCCGGCACATAAATGCCATCTGGATCGAACAGTGCCGAGGCTTGGCGCAACACGGGCTCGAAGCTCTCGGATGCGAAGGGCGAAAGCGCTACCTCGTCCAGTGCCGCCAGGAATCTTTCTGTGGCTGTACGCCATTGGTCCAGCGCGTGCAGGCCCATCCGACCGAGTGGATCGATCTCAAGGTCTGGATCAGCCTCAAGGCGCGGACGCGCTTCGATGCAATGGGTTTGCTCGTCGAGTGAGAGCTCCATCGTCATCGACAACAGTGGGTAACGTAGACGTTGGCCGTTGCGGAACAGCGTTGCAAAGCCAATGCCGCATATCAGTTCGAGCGGAACGTCGCTGACCCCCTCCAACTGCTGGCGCAGCATATAAAGGGCGTTGTACAGCTTGATGGTCTCGCGGCGGGGCTTTTCGCGTTCTGCCCATAGTCTCCATGCCCCTTCTAGCCAGGCATGGAAGGCCGCCTCGACGCTGTCTCGACGCTCATAATCGGACAAGGCGATGTGTTGCGGCGCTTCTTCCGCGTTAAGCAATTCGAGCTCGACAAGGCCGGCTGTGGCGATTTCCACCTTGAGTGACGGTATCGCTGCTACATCGTCGCGCAGGGATAGCCAGAGTGCCAGTTCCTGATTCGGTGGCGCTGGCGGCGCGATCTTGGCGAGCCGTTCAACGCGCAGCCAGACGGGATCATCCCCAGACCCCTGATCGAGCGACACGCCAGGCAGTCCGGCAACCTCATCTTCCGTCGCGACAAAGCCGCGATGGCTGCGATAATCGAGTTCGACCTTCAGTCGGTCGCGCTCGGTGGCCTCCACATAGTCGATCAGGCTTATCAAACGAGCATGCGCGGCCGTCAGCTCCGGTCCTTTCGCTGCGCGGGTGGCCATCACTTCGTTTCCAACTTGCAAATCATCTTGCTCTTCTGACGAGAAGTCCTGAAAATTCTGCATATGGGAGTCGATGCGCTCGACAATTGAGCGCGCCAAGGGGTGCCGGAATCTGTGCAGTTCGCCTCTCATTAGGCCCAGGCGTTCGCGATCATCGTAATGGAAATCGACAAGATCTTCGATGGCGCGGAGATTGTCTTCAATCGCCAAGGCAGCGGGCAAACCCAAAGCCTGCATGGCGGTGACAATGTCAAATCCGCTCATTGCGCCGTGGCCCTTTCCTGATTGAGTCGGAACAGGCGGACGAGGATTTCATCGTCGCTGAGCAATCCGGCGCGGAAATCGTCACCCCAGCCATAAGCTTCGGCGACGGCTCCATCGAGGACGCGGTGGGCATGGTCAAGCCAGGCAGGGCGGGCATTGTAGAGATTGGTGAGCGTGCGCCTGTCCAGTTCCTTCGCTGCAGCCTCGTCCACTGGTAGGATGCGATCAGGATAACTGGGCACCACTTCGGGTTCGCGGCCGACTAGATCGGATGGGTTGAGCCAGTTTTCGCGTAATTCATTAAGCCGCGCGGCAGCAACTGCGATGGCCTGAGCGCGCGGATCATTCGCATAATCGGTGGCAGGGATGTCGGGCGTGAGGCCTCGGGGGAATGGGAAGGTCGCAAATGTGGAAGTATGAGTATAGCGCGGCCGATCCTGCAAATCTGAGCCTTTGCGGAGCGACCAAAGCTCGTGCATGCGACTATGCAGGATGCCGAAAGTAGTGTCATCATCTCGAGGAATGACAATCAAGTTCTTGTCCGGCAAGACTGGCAACCTCAACCAAACGAATAGCCTGTGCTGAGCAGTTTCCGGGGTGACAATATAGCGGTCAACGCTTGCGATCCGAGATCTCATTTCTGCCCGAGGCCAATGAGGCTCCCACCATCTTGGTCCGGCCCTCTCTGCCAACTCTTCTCGCAACTGCTTAACCGTTTTGCCGTCGGCATCAGGTGTGGTTGCGATGTGATGAAAGGCCGAGGAGAAGATCGCCGCATTTCCTTCGGAAAGCCCCAGCGGTAGGTCAATGAACCAGTAGTCCCGCGGCCGTCCGGTTACATCATCGCCGTTCCAATAAGGCTTGAGCACTGTGTTGTTTGTTTTGCCGTTAGGGTTAGATGGCTCCAACAGCCACTGGCGCGCGATCTTGCCAGGCACGTCAAACGGTCCGCTTTTTTGGATGCCGAGGAATGCGCCATCGGCATTCTGACGCAGTGGACCCGCGAGTGTCAGGTTGAGACCGGTAGTCAGGTCTGGGTTGATGGAATCAACTTCAGCGCCGTTCAATCTCGTTGGTTGTTCGCTTTCACCGAAGCAAACCAGCGAGACATCAACCGCCGCCCCTTCAATAGTCCATTTCTGCTCCGGCCAGGCATCGAATACGCGCGTAGTGGCGACAACCCTGTGCATGACAGGAAGATTTGTGTTCTTACGAATAGAGTTAGTGGCCACGAAGCCTGCGCGCTTGGCCAGCCCGGCTTCAATCTTGGACCGGGCGTTTTCGAACCAGTAGCAGACAAGATCGGTGAAGCCGGGCAAACGGCCCTCATAGACGGAACGGATGGCAGCGGTTTCATCCGTGCCCAGCTTACGCTTCATCAGTTTCGCGCCGAGATATGGTGGGTTCCCTAGAATGGCCTCGGCATCCGGCCACAGGCTTGCCGTGCCATCGGCATTCACGATAGCGTTCCGCTGCTCGATATTCCCCAAGGTCCGCAAGATCGGGTTTCGTGACGCATCGAAGCCGTTTCGGCGCATCCACTGGATTTCGCCGATCCATACCGACACTCGCGCCAGTTCGGCGGCATAGGGATTGAGCTCGATCCCCAACACATTCTCCGGCCCCACGCGCGGAAATTCGCGCGGTAAGCCCAGCTGCTCGGCCTCCAGATTGGCGCGATGCTCGATGTCCTTCAGCGCCAGCAATGACAGGTTGAGGAAATTGCCGGACCCGCACGCCGGGTCCAGAACGCGGAAATTCCGGAGCCGATCCAGAAATGCCCGGTGGATGGCGGTCGCATCATTGAACGCTTTTGTCCGCGCTGCGAGGTCCTTGCCGCGCAGCAACTTTTCCTTCGTCTGCACGGGCGCATTTTCGATTAGCGTTGTGATGCGCTCTTTTGCGTCTGCCCATTCGCGCTCCAGCGGCTCGATGATCACTGGCCGCACGATCATCATGATCTTGTTGCGGTCCGTGTAGTGCGCGCCGAGTTGGCTGCGCTTGTCCGGGTCCAACCCGCGTTCGAACAGGGTGCCGAGGATCGACGGGTCGATCTCGTCCCAAAACAGTTTGGCGGCGGTCAGCAGGTTGTTGATGTCGGCTTGTTCCAGTGGGATGACGCTATCATCGTCGAACAGGCCACCGTTGAACCACTCGACCTTTTCGAAGCCGACCATGCCGCCCGACTTCATCGCCGCGAAAAGAGTGCGGGCATGACTGGTGAACTGCGCGGGCGCGCTATGGCTGGCCTCCAGCATCCGCTGGAACATTTTGTTGGGCAGCAGGTCCACGTCTTCGGCGAACATGCAGAACACCAGCCGGTTGACGAAGTGCGCCACTGCGTGGGCCTCATGCCCTCGCTCGCGCAGGCGTTGCGCCAGGGCGGCGAACTCCTGCGCCGCCTCTTCCGTCAGCATTTGCCGAGTCTTGGTCGGGCGGAGACGTTCCGGATCGTCGAAGCAGGCGCGCAGCAAGTCGCGCTTGCCCGCGTCGGCCAGATCCTCCAGCGCGATCTCATGGACCTGCTGGACCGTGTTGGTCCAGTTGGTGTGGACGCGGATGCGTTCCATGTCCGACACGATCAGCAGCGGCGGGCTTTCCAGTGCGATCGAATAACGCAGCAGCTGGTCGAATGCCTTGCCGAGGTTGGCGGCGCGGCCCTTGTATTCCCAAGCGAAGCAGCCCTTGCGCCAGACATCCGCCCAGCCTTCGCCGCCGCTGGTCTTGGTGGCGCCCTTCTCAAAGGTGAACCATTCGCCCTTGGGATCGGCGGCAATCGGATCGTCAACACCCAGCAGGCGGCACAGGTCGTTGAAATGACTCTGGGATGCCGTTCGCTCCTTAAGCTCAACGTTGCGCCATTTGGAAAGAAACTCGTGCGGGGTCATGCAAAACCTTGTGCGTGAAGGGGAAACCCTTCGGGAATCGACGCAAGCAGGTCGACGATCCTGTCCTGATTCCAAACCCATCCGCGTTGAAAATCAGGAAGTTGCAACTTACCTTCATGGCACTCGCGCATGAGATCCTTCAGCGCAACCGGATTAGTTTGAAACCACGTCGCCAAGAGCAGCCCCCCAAGGAAATAACACTAACCCCACCGCATTACGTACAACCTACGAGCAATGCTCTATTTTCACTGCTGAGCTATCATACCGGTAGTCCATCGCATGCCAAGTTCAGATCACGATCTTGATGTCCTTCATAGTGTGTCCATGTGTGTCGCATGTTCGCGTTTCTTAGCTCCCTCAGATCTGCACGCGGGTTGCATCAAGATGCCGAAATGCTCGGTCCCGGCAGGTGAGCAGGATCACCTGCATACGCTGAGAGGCTTCCTCCAGGATTTCCGTCATCAGATCGAGCCGGCCGTCGTCGGAATAGACCAGCGGATCGTCGAGGATCAGCGAAACCGGCATGCCCTGCTCCAGCAGCATGTCGGCAAAGGCAAGGCGGGTCAGCACCGCCAGCTGCTCCTGCGTCCCCTTCGAAAGCATTCCGCAGGCTTCGTTCAGGCCTGATCGCGTGACCGAGGCCAGGCCGAGCTCTTCGTCAAAGCTGATGTCGGCGCCGGGAAACAGGCGCTCGACATGGACGCGAGCACGCTGGGCCACTGGGCCAACGAAGGTCCGGGATGCCTCCGCGCGCGCCTCGTCCAGCACATCCTTGAGCAGTTTGATCGTGGCCGCCTCTTCGTCGAGGCGCGCCAGCGACTGTGTTGCGGCATCGGCTTCTTCGGCTGCGGCCGCGGCCAGGCTCGCCAGGCCCTTGCCACCCTCGCTCTCAATGATCGCCTCAAGGCGGGCGATATCCTTTTCGAGGTCGCTCCGCCGGGTTTGACCGGCCCTTGCCCGGCTATCAATCGTTTCGATCTTGCGGTTGATCGCCTGCACATCATGCGCGGTGGCGTCGCGTGTCGCCTCGGCCAGTTTGACAGCGGCTTGGGCCGCATCCTCCCGGGCTTTAACGATGGCGTCGGCAAGCCCGGCAAAATCCGGCTTCCGTTCGAGCTGAGCGATGCGATCCGACGCATGGGTCTGATCGCGCTCCGCGCCCGCCTGCTCGGCGGCAAGCGGGCGGTCCCTATCCTCTATTTCACGCAGGTCCTGAACGGCTTGGTCGTGCAGTGTTTCAGCGCGCACCGCGGCAGTTTCTGCTGCTTCCAGGCGTCGGGTGAGCTGATCGGTCGAGATCTCGTCTTCATCAGACGCCGGCGATTCCGCTGGGACACCGGCCACGAACAGCTTGAGAGCATCGGGGCCTGCCGCGAGATCCAACAGCGGCTGCGCCGGCGTGAGGCCGGCGATCTTGGTTTCCAGCAGTTGGACGGTCCCCTGCGCGTCGCGCGAAGTATCGTTTCGCGTCCGCGCCGCGGCAAGGTCGGCCAGCTGCCATTCGGCCAGCTCCAGATCCTGTCGCTCGAGCAATTCGGCGAGGCGGGCGGTTGCACTGGCTGCCGTTGCCGGCGGGCGGATGAAGAGGATGCCGTCACCCAAGGCAATCTGAGTCTCACCGGTCAAGGTGCGCGGGCTATTTGGTGTCAGGGGCTCGCCGTCCATGGTGATGCCCGTAGCGTCGCCCGTAAGCTCGATTGTGGTAGCGCCAGCATTGACGGCTGCCCGCGCCTCCGCGACAGCGCGGTCATTGGCTTCCAAGCGAGCGAGCGCCTCAGCCGGAATGACGCGTGCGGCCTGATGGCGAGCATCGACCAGTTGCCTTTCAAGGTCGAGTAGATCGGTGCACCGCTGGCGTGCATCGGCGATCGCCGCGCGGCGCTGACGCCCAGCGAGACGTCCCTCCCCCTCGACAAGCGCCTGGCGAGCTGTGGCGCGATCATTACGCGCCTTGTCGAGCGCTGCCTTCGCGTCAGCGACTTTCGTGCGTCCCGCTTCCAGCTGACCTGCAAGCTGATCGCGATCGGCGGTGATTGTGGCCAAAGATTCACCAGCGGCCGTGAGCGCTTCCCTCGCCGCCTCGTGCTGAGCCTGCAGATCCTCGAGACGATCGAGGTTGGTAGAGAGATTTTCATGTTCAGCTTTGCGCGTCTCCAGGATCTGCGCGGCAGCCTTGGCGACATCTAGAGCCTGAACAAGATTGGCGCGCTGTTCTTGCTCGGTCTCGTCCGTCAGCTCCCGCTCGATAACCTTGAGTCGGCCGCGCGCCGTTTCCAGCTCGCTGAAGCTCTTTTCGAGCGCATCGAGCCGAACAGTCGCGTCCGCAGCGGTCTGCCGCGCTTGCTGGTCTCGATCCCGCGCCGCCTGCCAACGCCCCTTCGACTGCGCCTTTCCAGTGGGCGTCCAGTAAATGTCATATTGCTCATCGATCCGCTTTCGGACGCGCTCATAGGCAGCGCCGCCGACGATCGTCCCGACCTCCGCCTCCAGCGTCGCCTGGATGCTGCTGCGCACGATGCTGCCGGGCGCCGTCACTTCGAGCGCCTGCGCCTGCGGAACCCAAAGCAGACCGAGCGCGCCATAGGTGGTCGGGTCACCACGCTGGCTGCTATCCTTGACGAACCCTAGAAGCGCCTGCAGCCGATTTTCAGCCTCCTCGCCCTGCGCCCGGCCCTGCGGCCCCGTGACTTCGACTTGGGGGCCTTTGAGAAAGCGCTTGGCGATTTTCCAGCTGTCGGCGCCAATATCGAAACTGACTTCGATTTCTGGCGCGACCGCCTCCCCATAAGGCGCAAAACTTTGGGCGAGCTGATTCTTCGTGGCATGGCGGACGAAGAAAGCCGCACGCAGGGCCTCAAGGATCGTGGATTTCCCACTCTCGTTGGGCTCGATGACGATGTTGAGCCCCTCGCCCAGCCCTTCGATCGTCAGGGGCTCGCGGAACTTGCGGAAATTGTTGAGGCTGATCCGCCGCAGTTGGAGGCTCATGCTTGGCTCCCCCGATGATATTCAACAAAGAGCCGCTCCATCGCGCGCCGCGCCAATATGGCTTCAGTCCCGCCGGCTGCGATTGTCTCGGTGAGTTTCTCAGCCGCTATGCCGAGCAATCCCTCGACCTTGAGATCCGCCAAGTCCTGCTCGCCCGGCCGGCCGACAAGATCGTCCGCCCGGACATCCAGGAAACGGAGGCGATGCCGCAGGTCATCTTCGAGCCGCGACAGGATCTCGACACGGTCGGCAAGGCTCGTAATGCCTGCAAGCGAAAGGCGCAGCAACGTTGCCGCAGGATCGATAGACGAGAGCAGCACGTCGCATTCCGCCGAAAAGGCGGCCATGTCCTGCAAGGTCCAATCCCTGAGCAGCCATTGGAATCGGCCGGTGCGCACGGGTTCCACCTTTGGCTCCACTCCCGGCGCAAGCTCGATCATCAGGGCATGGCCCGGCTCATCGCGCTGAAAACCGTCGGTTTCGGGAGTTCCGGCATACCAGGTGCGCGGATCGACCTTGAGCGCGCCATGCCAATCGCCGAGCGCCAGATAGTCGAGACCGGACCGCTTCGCGCGATCCGGCGCGATCTGGTTCTTGGTCTCGCCGCGCGCAGAAAAATCGCGGATCGAACCATGAGCAAGGCCGATACGCAGCTTCGCGCCGGGCGTTTCCATGCTGTCGAACAACTCGGTCGGATCGTCGAGATGGTGACGGTGGAGGAGCGGTGCGGATAGCAGCCAGAGCCCTGCTTCCATCTCCTGCGCGACGGGCTCGGTGAGCAGGATGATATTGTCCGAGGCTTTGTGACGGACGCGGTCCCACAGTCCGCCGTTGCGGGCATAGTCGTGATTGCCCGGGAGCAGCCACCAGCGGCAGGGATAGCGCTGCATGCGCGAGACTGCCTGGACGATGACCCTATCTTCGGGACCCTCGGTATCGAAGATGTCGCCTGCGACAATGACATGTTCCACCTGGTTGGCGGCAGCGACTTCGCCGATCCGGTCGATAGCGTCGAATCGGGCTTCGCCAAGCGCCGCGCGCACCTCGGGCTCGAACCGGCCGAAGGGCTTGCCGAGCTGCCAGTCAGCTGTGTGGAGGAAACGCATGGATCAAGATCCCGTATTGTGGGGCGCAGAAAATGGAGGAAGGGCACAGAGCGTGTTGACGAGCCGCATCTGCTCGATGCTGCTGCAGTTGGCCTCGCGCAAGCGGTCGCTGCCAAATACAAGCGCGAGCGCTTTGGCGCGTGAAACCGCGACATTGATGCGGTTGAGCGAGAAGAGAAATTCCATGCCGCGGGCGGTCTCGTCGGCCGAGGAAGCCGTCATGGAGACCAGGCATATAGGGGCTTCCTGGCCCTGGAACTTGTCGACTGTGCCGACGCGGATGCTGCTCGGCAGCCCTGCCCGCAGCGCGTTGACCTGTGCGTTGTAGGGAGCGACCACGATGATGTCGCCGGGGCCGACAGGGCGCGTGGCGCCGCTCTTGTCGGTCCAGCTCCCTTGCAGGAGATTCTCGATTGCCGCGCCGATCGCCGCAACTTCCTCAGCGGCAATCTGGGCATTACCGTCATGAGCAACCGGCACCCAGAACGCGCCGGCCGTGGGCCAGGCCGTTCCGGTAACGCTCTGGCGCTTGGTATCGCTATGGCTGGCAAGGCGTCCCTCGTAGACCTGGTCGGAGATGAAGTCGCAAACTGCGGGATGCATCCGGCGGGTCTCGGCAAGAAATATGCCTCGATCGGCAGGCACCGTGGCATGTTCGCCCAGCATCCATTCCAGGCATGACAGGTTGGCAGGCGCAGGATGCGCGCCCTGGATGACCTGAGGCAGTTGGCGCGGATCGCCGACCAGCACGACATTGCGCGCGGCCCGCCCCATGGCGACCATGTTGGCGAGGCCCACTTGCCCCGCCTCATCGACAAACAACCAATCGAAGCCCTGCACATTCTCATCGCGCGCGAAGAAGAAGGCCGTGCCGCCGACCACATTGGCGCGGGCGAGGATCAGGTCATCATTGGCCGTGGCGCGGTGAACGGGACAATCGCTGGCATAGCCATCATCGCCTCCGGAAACCTTGTGGGCAAACGACACGGGAAAGGTGCCACCTTCTTCCTCGCTAGCACGCAGGCAGCCGAGCAGAACATTGCGGATCGCTTCATGGCTGTTCGAGGCGACGGCGACCCGATGTCCCGCTTTAGCCAGCGCCAGGATCACCCGGGCCGTGACGTGCGTCTTGCCCGTGCCTGGCGGTCCCTGGATCGGGAGCAGCGTCTGGTCCATGGCGTGCGCCGCGGCAATGGCGCCCGCCACCGGTTCCCCGCCGCAGAGGATATCGCCGTCGATGCCGTTCAGGCGCGGGGCGGCGCCCGACAGCAGATCATCGACGGCACGATAGAGCCGCGGCCCGCATTGGTCCTCGATCACGTCGCGCACCGCTGCGGCCAACACCTTGGTATCGAGCGGCCAATCCGGATGCAGGGTCAGCCGATCGGTGAGGAGTTCGGCCCTTGCCACGCCGACCTTCAAGGTGATCGTGCATGCATCGCGATCCAGCGCCTCAATCGCAACGGTTGACGGCGGCCCGTCAATCCCGGGCACAGTGGCCTTGCCGCCTTGGCGCAATTTGGTTTCCTGAGACGGAAAGCGATAGGTGCGCATCACCGAACGCTTGATGGGTTCGATCCCGGATATCGCCTCGAGTCCCGCCAGGGCGTCGAGATCATCGACAAGGTCTTCCTCATCGCGCGCCGCGCTATCGAAAACCGTCCATTGAGCAGGTTTGGCTTCACGCTTGTGGAACAGCCCCAGGTTGAACAGCAATTCCTGACGCTCTGGAGTCAGAGAGGATGCGGCCAGGCGATCGCGCAGCGCCGTCGTTTCCTCGTCCTCGACCACCTCCTGCTCAGCCGCGTCCTGCGTAAGCACGGGCCAGGGACCATCGGGCCGGATACCGACTAGCCAATCGCGCAGTAGCTGGGTCGACTGGCAATCGATCCGATTATAGTCCTCGATCTCGTCGAGGATTTGCTGATCGCCCGTCTCGCGCCAGTTTTCATAAGCAACGACCGACCCGCCCGCTGTCTTGACCTCGCCTTCGCGCTTCAAGCCATAAAAGGCCTCCAGCGCCTTTATGGAGTAGCTCGGTTCGGAAGCGATGAGCGCGCCGCGCACGACCGCATAGAGGTCGACAAAGCGGCGTTCGCGCATGAGTCGGTCGAGAAAGGCCTCGCCGATACCATAGCGCGTGGTGAGACGCCGCAGCGCGGTGATCTCATAGGGTGCGTAATGATAGATGCGGGCCTGCGGATAAGCCGTGAGCCGATCGCGAAAAAACGCAAGCAACCGTTCGAGCGCTTGCGCTTCGGCCGCATGGTCATGAGCCCAGAAGGCATGGAAACTATCATCGGCCCACACGCCGTGCAGATATTCAAGGCCTCCCTCATAATGGGGGTCGCCCTCGATGTCGTAGAAGAGATCGCCCGCCTGCGGCCGAGGGAGCAGGTCAAAGCCTTTGCCTGGCTGTGCCGGACGCAACTCGAAGGCGGGTTCGCCGGTTTTGCGCGCGTGCTGCAGTCTGGCCTGGCCGACAAGCTTCTCCGCCGTCGCACTCGCAACGCCGCGCACCGGGCCGTCATGCCGAGCCAGCGCGGCCATGGTTTCGATGCCGGATGCCTCCAACTTCTTCACTTGGCCGCGTGTAATATTGGCGACCTGGAACAGGCTGTCCTGGCTCGCGAGGACGGTGTCGCAATGGTCGGCCCATCGGCACAGCGAACAATCCGCGCATGGGGTCGGCCGCGTTGGAACAGGGGAAGCAACAAAGGCCTCAAGCTTAGCCCGCGCACCGCGCGCATAATGGGCATAGTCGGCCAAACGCAGCGTCGCGCGCGTGCCATCTCCTAGCTGCACATGCGCGCGCTCCGGCATCACGCCCTGGATCTCTGCCAAAAGGTCGGAATAGAGCACGAGCTGCAGCACATGCTTGGGATGGGCTTTGCGCTTGAGCTTGGTGTCGGTCACTTCATAACTGAACGGCCCCAGCAATGATGGTCGCTCGACCCGCTCAAGAAAATCGGACCAGCCACCCCAGCGCTCGGCGAGAAAAGCTCCTTGGAAGATGATCTGCGAGCCTTGTGCCAAGGCCGCGCGCGTCTCGTCCGCATTCTGTGCAAGGTCGCCGCGCGCAATCTCGAATACCCCGTTGCCCGCGTCTTTCAGCTTCTCCAAATGGGCGGCCTCACGGGCATCGCCTTGTTTCTGAAGCAGCGCGGCATCCTCGGTATCTTCCCGGGGAGTGAGCGGCTCGCCGCGCATATAGGCAAGGTCGAGCGCCGTCGCATGCGCGCAGCCGACGAACCGCATCAGGTCCGTCGCTGAATGTCAATCGGCGTGCAAACGGGACCCCCTATCGGCGCGCAAAAGGGACCCCCTTTTCAAGATGGCGCAAGGTTGATCGGACACGCGCTCTTGCGCTGCGCGCGGCGTAGGGAGGGCGGAGCCCGACCGGAGGCGCGCGCAGCGCAAAGGCATCTTTTAATCGGAGGTCGGCGGGGGTGGTCAGCTGCGGTTTTTGAAGCGCCAGCTGTCATTGCCGGTCTCGACGATGTCGCAATGATGGGTCACGCGATCGAGGAGCGCGGTGGTCATTTTGGGATCCCCGAACACCGTGGGCCATTCGCCGAACGCGAGGTTGGTGGTGATGATGACGCTGGTCTGCTCGTAGAGCTTACTGATCAGATGGAACAGCAACTGGCCGCCTGAGCGGGCGAACGGTAGATAGCCCAGCTCATCCAGCACCACGAGATCGAGGCGGGCGAGCTGGGCGGCGAGTGCACCGCTCTTGCCGATCCTGGCCTCTTCCTCGAGGCGGGTCACCAGATCGACGGTGTTGAAGTAGCGGCCTCGCGCACCCGAGCGAACGACATTGGCGGCGATAGCGATGGCCAGGTGGGTCTTGCCGGTGCCCGTGCCGCCCACCAGGACGATATTGCGCCGTGCGGGCAGGAACGCGCCGCTGTGCAATGAACGCACCAGCCCCTCGTTGATCGGTGTGCCCTCGAACCGGAACGCATCGATATCCTTCACGACCGGCAGCTTTGCGGCCGCCATCCGGTATCGGATCGACGCGGCATGGCGATGCGTCGCTTCCGCCCGCAGAAGGTCGGTCAGTATCTCCATCGTGGTGCGCTGGCGCTGAAGGCCGGTGGTGACCGCATCGTCGAACGCGCCCGCCATGCCCTTGAGCCCAAGCCCGCGCATCGCCTCGATCATGTCATGCCGCAGCATCGAAGGTCCTCAGCTGGTCGTAACGGGCGCAGTCGGCGATCGGCGGATGGCGTAGCGCGCTATCCTCGGAGGTGATGATCGTAAGTGGGCGCGGCGGCTCGCGGCGGCGCGCCAGGATATTGAGGATCAGATCGTCGCTCGCCGTGCCGGTCGCCAGCGCTTCGCGCACGGCCGCTTCGACCGGATCCAGGCCATCGGTCAGCACGGCCGACAGCACACGGACGAACCGGCGGTCGGCATCGTCGCCGTTCCCCAGCTTGCGGCGCAGGCGAGCCAGTGCCGGCGGCAGATCCCAGTCCTGGAAGGGCGCACCGTTCCGTAGCGCGCCGGGCTTGCGGGCCAGCACCGGCAGATAATGCCAGGGGTCGTAAATCGTGCGGTTACGCCCGAAGTAGCGAGGATGCTCGGCGACAACCTCCTCGCCGCAGCGCACGATGATGCGGTCGGCATAGGCACGGACCTGCACCGTGCGCCGCGCCATCGTCGAGAGAACCGAGTAGCGGTTGCGGTCGAAGCTGATCAGGCAGGTGCCCGTCACGGCATGCTCGCTCTCGTTGAAGCCGTCGAACGGCCCCAGCATCGGTTGCAGTGCCGATCGTTCGATCTCCAGCGCCTGCGCCACGGTTAGCTCGCCCTGCTCAGGATGCGCCTGCCGTTCCGCCCAGCGCCGACACTCGGCCTCCAGCCAGCCATTGAGCTCCTCGAGGCTGGCGAACCGCAACCGGGGCTGGAAGAAGCGGCCCCGGATCGTCTGCACCTGGTTCTCGACCTGCCCCTTCTCCCATCCCGCCGCAGGCGAGCAGGCGGTCGGCTCGATCATATAATGGGCGGTCATGATCAGGAACCGCCGGTTGAAGACCCGTTCCTTGCCGGTGAACACGCTGGTCACCGCCGTCTTCATATTATCGTAGATGCCGCGCCCCGGCACGCCGCCGAAGAAGGCAAAGCCGCGCGCATGCGCGTCGAACAGCATCTCCTGGCTCTCGCGTGGATAGGCTCGGACATAGACCGCTCGCGATGCGCACAGTCGCATATGCGCGACCTTCACTCGCATCGGTGTGCCGGCGATCTCTACATCCTCATGGCTCCAGTCGAACTGGTAGGCCTCGCCCGGCTTGAACGTCAGCGGGATGAAGGCGGTGACACCATCGCCGGCATCCTTGCGCCGAAGGGCCTTCCAGCGCGCCGTGTAGCGGCGCACGGCATCGTAGGAGCCCTCAAAACCTTCGCGCACCAGCAGGTCATGGATCCGCGTCATCCGCAGCCGCTCGCGCCTGCCGCGCACCTCATTCTCTTCCAGCAGCGTATCGAGCCGATCCTGAAACGGACCGATCCGCGGCAGTGGCTGAACCTTGCGCTGATAGTCGAATGTGCCTTCCGGCGCTCGGATCGCCTTGCGGATCACCTTCCGCGACACATGCAAATCCCGCGCGATCGCCTTGATCGCCTTACCACCGGCATACTCGCGCCGAATCCGAACCACTGTCTCCAAAACCAACATCCCGATCTCGCCGCCTGATTATCCAGCCGGCTGCTTAAACCATCGAAATGAGGGGTCCCTTTTAGACGCCGATCACCCCGCTAACGGGGTCCTTTTTGCACGCCGGTCCACAGACGCGATTCCGCGAAGCAATGCTGCCAGCATTGCGGCTGCCGCGGCAATAGGTGATGATCGCGCCTTCCGCGACGTCAGCGAACTCGCAGCTATAGCAATGCCGACGCTGATCATTCCAGGAATGGACGAGAGGCATCCACAAGCACTAGCGGAGCAGCTCGCTGACCTGCTGCCGCACGGCAAGCTGGCTGCGGCAGCAATGTCGGACGCGATCGTGACAGCCGAGGATTTCGCTCGATGCCTGGCGCCTGCCATCCGCGAATTCCTGAACGAGCTTCCGCCGCTGCCCACAGCATCAGCAGGCCCTGACTAATCGCCGAGCTTCACTCAAGGTAGCCGAGCTTTTGGCTGGCATGGGCAAGCCCAATAGTCATTTGGCGAGATGACTTGCCGTCACAAATCGGTGGCATCAGGCACCAGTCGCCCCGATGCCGCAAATCGTTTCTTGCAGTCATATGACTTTGGAAGGAGCCTAACGGAAATTCACGTCGGAACGCTTGGAATCTGAATGGTTTCACCTGTATAGACGGGTGATGGATCTTATGCCTCGACTGAACTCGAACAGCGCCAAGCGGTCTGCCGACGGTGCTTCCCCCGATGCCCCACCGCGCTACGCAGCAATCAAGCAAAGCATCCATGATGCTATCCGCGACGGCCGTTTGAAACCGGGCGACCGCGTGCCGTCGGAAGCCGATCTGGTCGGGCAATTCGACGTCTCGCGCATGACGGCGAACCGGGCGCTTCGCGAGTTGCAATCGGCAGGTATCATCGTCCGCCGCGCGGGTAGCGGCTCGTTCATCGCCGAGCCGAAGCCGATCGGCCATATGATCGAGATCCGGAATATCGCCGAGGAAATTCGCGGACGCGGTCATGACTACCGCGCGCGAGTCATCCAGAATGTCGAGGAGAAGACCAGCGCCGAGACCGCCGCCCTGCTGGAAGTGCCGGTGGGCACGAAAATCTTCCACTCGATCATCGTCCACCACGAGGCCGAATTTCCGATCCAGCTTGAGGAGCGGTTCGTGCTTGCGTCCGCCGCGCCCGATTATGGTACGCTCGATTTCACGCAGCTCACGCCCAACGAATATTTGACGCGCACCGCGCCGCTCGAGCGGGTCGAGCACCGCGTCCGCGCGGAAATGCCCGACGCACGCACGCGCGGCATGCTCGGTCTCAACGAGGGGGAACCGGTTCTGCGCATGACCCGGCGGACCTGGAGCAACGGTCGGCTGGTGTCGCACGCCTGGCTCTCCCATCCCGGCACGCGCTTCGAGCTTTCCGCCGCCTTTTCGGTCGACGACTGACGCGTCAGGCCGTGCTGCGGGTAACGACGGGCTTGCGGCGACGGCGCAGCCAGCGAAAATCGGCGCGGCTGAAGCTTTTGAAGAGTAGATAGAAACCGGTCCCCGAGAGCCATAACGCGCCGAAGGCGACGAAGATGATCAGCGGGTGATTGAAGCTCTTCCGGTTCACATAATCCATGTTGTGGAGCATCCAGAAGAAATCCCAGGTCCGCCAGGTATCGCCGCGCATCACGAGGAAGCGCGCCGTGTCGAGCGAGACATAGGCGCTGCTGTTCTCGGCGTCGGCAAAGTCGACGCGCCACATCGCACCTTCATGGTCGCGTGATTCCAGGTTTGGCTTCGCAATCACGCTCACCTTGCGGATCGGTGCCTCGTTCATCATCGACGCGACTTCGCGGGCCATCCCCTCATCGACGCGAATATCCTCGCCGCTCGTAGCATCGACCAGCCGCACGCCCTTGGTGGTGCGGAGTTCGTAGATCGGTCGGACGCCAAGATCGCGCAAAACCACCCCGGTGACGGGCTCACCGCGCGGCAAGCCGGCGACGTCAAAATACTCTCCCGCGGGCAAGGCATGCGCATGCGACATGCCGCCGCCGTGACCGCCTACCTTATCCTTGTCGAGCAGCGCCATCACCGAACCGCTGAGCGCCCAGAGCAGGAACTGGAGACCCAGGATGAGCCCCACCCATTTGTGGATGCGCCGAAAAAAGAGCGGCGTCAGCCGGATGCGTTTCATGCCTGCTTCCTCTTGCGGCGTTTGAAGGACCAGATCAGCAGCCACGCACCGGAAAGCGCCATCGCGAAGACGCTCCAGGTCACGACGCGGAGCAGCGGGTTGTTGACGTCGGTCCGCTCATCATAGTCCATGATATGGAGCATCCACGCGAAATCGAAGACGCGCCAGAGTGCGTGGCGCCGCGAAATCAGCTCGCCGGTCGTCGGCGACAGATAGAGCGTCGGGCGGTTCCAGCCTTCGAACTCGATCTGCCAATAGGGTGGCTTGCGCGCCTGCATTTCCTGAGGCGCCTCGGTCAAAAGTCGCACTGAGACGATCTCGCCGTCACCGGTGTAGATGCGCCGTGCCTGTTCGCGGACCTGGGACTCGGTCAGGGCAGGCAGCGGCGCACCCGAACGCGCGTCGAACAGGCGCGCGCCTTCAGGGGTCTCGGCGCGCCAGACCGGTTGGCCGAAAAAGCGCTGGAGACGGATTTCAGACACCCCCGGCGCGGCCGCGACGACCTTCGACGGCGCTGCGAGGCCGTCGAGGTCGAAGGGCTGGGCCACCGGGGAGCGCACCAGATGATCGCCGTGGATGGTGTCGATGTGAACGACCACCATGTAGAAGCCCGTCAGCGTCCAGAGCAGCGCCTGGACGCCGACCACCAGGGCCAGCCATTTATGCGTTCGCCGGACGAGCAGCGGCCAACGGATCGCCATATCGATTACCCTCAGAACGCGGTGCGGAAGCCGACGTAGAAACGCCGTCCGAGCAGGTCATAGGTCATCGTGTCGGTGTTCGCATCGGTGAAGCTCTGGATATAGGGCGCCTTGCGATCGAAAAGATTGTCGACCCCGAGCTGGAAGCGTGTTTTCTCGTCGATCTCGAAAGCGACCTGGAGATTGTGGTAGAAGACGTTCGGCGTGCTGTAGCCGATCTCGCCAGGCGCCGCATTGAAGTCGGTCGCCTTGCCGACCCACTGCGTCGACCAGGTCGCGCTGACACCGTCCTTTTCGGCGGTCAGCACGCCATAGCCGCGCCACTTCGGATAACCGCCATTGCCGCCGCCGATAAAGCCGTCGAAGTCGATCGGCGCGCCGCCCGGGAAGGGCAGGACGACATATTTGTTGAGATAGGTCACGTTGACGTCAAGCGAGACGTTCACGCTGCCGATGTCATTGTTGTAAACGAGACCCAGATCGAGGCCGTTCATTTCCTCGCGGCCCGTATTGATCGGTTGCGCGGAGAGGAAGGTGACTTCGCCGGTCAGCGGGCTGCGGGTAAATTCTTCGCAGAAGGGATGCGACAGATTCTGGCTCGCATAACAGATGCCGAGCTTGGTCGACCCGGGAATAGCACGGATCGCATCCTTGATCTTGATGTCGAACCAGTCGGCAGTGAGCGAGAGTCCCGGAACCAGTCCCTTCGGTGAAATCACCGTCCCGACCGTCCAAGTCGTCGAGCTTTCGGGTTTCAGATTCTCGTTGCCGCCGACCGTCGTCAGGATCGTTGTACCGAGCTGAACATAATTGGCCGGCACGCCCGACGCCTGACAATTGGCGATCAGCGTCGCGTTTCCGCTTGTCGCATAGCGCGAGCAGGGGTCGGTGGTCGTCAGATTGCCCTCGGAGACACCGCCGAACAGTTCGGGGACGTTCGGAATGCGAAAGCCGGTGCCGTAGGTGCCACGGAGGCGGAAGCTGTCGTTGATGACCCAGTCGACGCTCCCCTTGTAGTTCCAGTCGCTGCCGAACAGGTCGTAGTTCGAGTAGCGAACCGCGCCGTCGAGAGTAAGCGACTGGAAGAAGGGTGTGTCGGCCAGAACGGGCACCGACAGTTCGAGATAGGCTTCCTTCGCCGTGCTCGTTCCGGAGATCGGATCCTGCTGGTTCGTGTTCGCGATACCAAGCACCGTCAGCGGGTCCGGATCGCGCCAACCCTTTTCCTTACGATAGACGACACCGGCCGCGAAGGAGACGGGTCCCGCGGGCAGCTTGAAGAGATCGCCGTTGATATCGGCCGTCACCGTCGCGAGCTCATTGCCACCGCGGTCGCGCGACGTGAACAGGATATAGTCGAGCACTTCGGGGGTCAGGTCGCCGAAACCCAGATAGTCGGCGCAGGGGATCGAAGCCCCCGCCGCGAGGCTGCACTTGGTCGTATCGAGGGAATTCGCCACTCGCTCAAGATTGGCGATATTCGTCGAGCCATCGACAGCGGTATTGCGACCGAAGGCACCCGCCACTTCCCAGCCCCAGTCGTTCGAGAGCTTGCCGCGGAGGCCGAAGGTGCCCTGCCAGGTGTCGGTTTCCTGGAAGAATTGGCGCGGGCCGGGCTCAGCGAGGCGGCGCTGGATGAGGACGATATTCTGCCCCGTCGGATTGGTCGGATTGCTCGCCGCGATCGAGAGGTTGCGCAGCGTTCCGGGCGTCGCGATCTGGTTCGACTTGCGGAAGGTGTAAAGGAATTCGCCGAACGCCTCGATATTGTCGGTGATGTCATAGTCGGCAAAGAAGGCGGTGCTGACGCGTTCGACCGGGCTGACGGCATTGAGGAACGGGTTCGAGTTAAAGTTGTGCTTCGCAGCGCTGTACGGCTCGAAGAAGTTGCCGTTACCGCCCAGCACCTGATTGAAATTGATCTGCTGGCCGTTCGGCAGCACCGCGCGGCCGCCGATCGTCGAGGCGCTGTTGACGCAGCCGAGCGCTCCCGGCGTGGTTTCGGCAAGCGAACAGGGCGCACGCGACGCCATGTTGACCGCACTCGTCTTCTGATAGGTGACCGCCGCCATGAATCCGCCGCGATCGTTGCGGACGCCCCACAGGAGGTCGGCGGTGAAGTCCGAGCCATCGCCCTTTTCGGTGATGCCCTGGCGCACACTGAGGCCGAGACCTTCATAATCAGTCCGGGTCACGAGGTTGACCACGCCCGCCATCGCGTCGGCGCCGTAGATCGCCGAGGCGCCGTCCTTCAGGACGTCGGTGCGCGCGAGTGCGGCCACGGGGATCATGTTGAGGTCGGGCGAGGAGTTGGCGCCGGTTCCGCCCGCGACGAGGCGGCGACCGTTGAGCAGGACGAGCGTACGCTTGATGCCGAGGCCGCGAAGATTGACCTGCGCGGTGCCATAGCCATTGTTCGCCCAATAGGCCGAGGTCTGGTTGCCTGCGAAGCCGGCGTTGGCGGGAAGGCGCTGCAGCACCGTCTCGATATTGACAACCCCGGTGTTTTCGATCTGCTCGGCCGACACGACCGTTGCCGGACCAACCCCCGCCAGATCCTGCCGGCGGATGCGCGAGCCGGTTACGACGATGTCCGAGCCGTTCGGGGCATCCTCGGCGGCGGGCGGCTGCGCCGGAGCGTCGCTCTGCGCAAAAGCCGGCGTCGCAAAGGTAGCGACCACTGCGGCGCTGGCGAGCAAAAATGTCTTGGTCATAGCGAAACCCCCTGATGGTTGGCTGATTCCCCTCAGAGAGCATCAAATGTATATACAGGTCAATAGGAATTTCTTGAATTATCTCAATTAGTTATACAAGAAAATGGGGGCGCAAGACACGCATTAAATACGCATGCCAAAGCGTTACCCCTCATCGATTTTGAAATTTTTTTCCAGGCCTGAGCCTTTTCGCGCAAGGAGCCACCTGCCCCTTCCTTCACCTTACTTATGAAATGACAGGATAAGTAGGCCGGCGCAACGCGGTGCGGCTGGCACGGGGCCGCCTAATGCGACAGTATCTGTTCCAGGAACGTCCGCGCACGTTCACTTTTCGGAGCGGCAAAAAAATCGACAGGCTTTGCATCCTCGATGATCTGCCCCTGGTCCATGAACAATATTCGGTCGGCCGCCTCGCGCGCGAATCCCATCTCGTGCGTCACGCACACCATCGTCCGCCCCTCGCCAGCAAGGGCGGTCATGACGTCGAGCACTTCCTTGATCATCTCGGGATCGAGCGCCGATGTCGGCTCGTCGAAGAGAAGAATCCGGGGTTCCATCGCCAGCGCGCGCGCGATGGCTGCCCGCTGCTGCTGCCCGCCCGAAAGCTGCCCCGGATATTTGTTCGCCTGATCCGCAATCCTCACTTTTTCGAGATAGGACATAGCCCGCGCCTCGGCCTCCGGAAGGGCGACGCCGCTGACAAGGACGGGCGCGAGGGTACAATTTTCGAGCACCGTCTTGTGCGGAAACAGATTGAACTGCTGAAAGACCATGCCGACCGAGCGAAGCGCCGCGGCGGCGTCGCGCGAGGCGTCCGTCACCTTGGTGCCCTCGATCAGGACCGCGCCGGAATCGGGCACTTCGAGCATGTTCATGCAGCGGATGAGCGTCGACTTGCCCGAGCCTGAAGGTCCGCAAACGACAACCCGCTCGCGCGGCGCAACTTCGAGGTCGATTGTGCGGAGCGCGTGATAGGGGCCGTAATATTTCTCGACTTGCCGAAGGCTGACAGCCGCTGGAGGCGAAGCATCCGTCATGATGTCTTCCGTCCGCCGCGCATGGCCCGCACCCGCCCGAAGGCCGCATCGAGGTCGACGATCAAATCCTGCGGCGCCTCGAGCCCCGCGTGAATGCGGATCAGCGCGCCGTCGGCCTCGCCGTTGGGAAAATCGCGTATCGGCGCGGGCCATGCCGGGACCGCGAGGCTTTCGAAGCCGCCCCAGCTGGAGCCGAGCTGGAAAAGCGAGAAATTGTCGAAAAAGCTGCTTGTTTCAGCTGGAGTCAGGCGATCGAGCTGGACGCCGAACAATCCGGACGCACCGGTGAAATCTCTCTTCCAGATCGCATGACCCGGATCGGCGGGGTGGGCCGGATAGCGGACTGCGACCACCTCGGGCTGCTCGAGAAACCAGTCGATCAGCGTCATCGCGGTGCGCTGATGACGCTCAAGGCGCGTGTCGAGAGTTCGAATTCCCCGGTGGACCAGATAGCAATTGTCGGGGCTCGCGCAATTCCCCCAACGCGCCGCAGCGTCCTTGAGCTGGCGGTAGATGGTCTCGCTTGCGGCCGTCATCGTTCCGAGCAGGCAATCGGAGTGTCCCGAGAGATATTTGGTCGCCGACGCGACCGAGACATCGACGCCATGAGCGAGGGGCTTGAAGAAAAGCGGCGTCGCCCAGGTGTTGTCGATGGCGGTCACAATTCCCCGGCTGCGCGCAACCGCCGTTATCGCGGGCACGTCGATCATATCGAACGTCTGCGAGCCCGGGGTCTCCATATAGATGAGCCGGGTATTGCTACGGCACAGCGCGGCGATGTCCGAGCCGATATCGGGCCGGAAATATTCCACCTCGACTCCGAAGCGCGCGAGCACATCGGTCAGGAATTTTCGGGTCGGCCCATAGACGCAGTCCGCGACGAGCAGATGGTCACCCCCGCCGACGAATGCCGTGAGGGCAAGCGCGATCGCGCTCGTTCCCGACGAGGTGATGACCGTCGCGTAGCCGGCCTCGAGTTCGCTCACGGCCTCGGCGAGCGCGAAAGTCGTGCGCGTTCCGTAAAGGCCGTAGATGACCTCGTCATAGAGACCTTGGTGCCGGTCCATATAGGCTTCGACGCTATCGTAGATGATGGTCGACGCCCGATCGACGGGCGGATTGATGAGGCCACGCTGATCGCGCGGTCGGGGACCGGCATGAACTGCACGGGTCGGATCCTGCCAGGCGCGCCCGTTCGGGTTCGTCGGCCCGGCGGGCCATTCTCGGTCGTGATTATCCTGCATGGTATAATTTCCGTTCGATCTTCATGCTGAGCCGGGACAGCGAGAAACAGAGGAGGAAGAAGATTGCCCCGGTGAAAAGATAGGCTTCGGCGAAATAGGGCCGCCATTGCGCCTCGACGTAGGAAAGGCGCGTCGTCTGCAACAAGTCGAAGACGCCGACGATGAGGACAAGCGTCGTGTTCTTCACTTCGCTGATCGAGGTGTTGACCAGACCCGGCACGCTCACTTTCAGCGCCTGCGGCAACTGAATGTGGCGCCGCGCCTGCCACTTGGCGAGACCCAGGGCCTGCGCGGCCTCGGCCTGCCCGCCGGGAACCGCCAGCAAGCCGCCCCGGATGACCTCCGCCATATAGGCAGCGGTGAAGAGGATGAGCGCGAGCTGGACGCGCGGCAGGCTGTCGATCGAGAGGTAGGAGGGCACGAACAGCGGGAACAGGACCGCAGCGAGAAAGAGCACGCCGATGAGGGGCGTTCCACGAACCAGCTCGATGAACGCGACGCTCGGCCAGCGAATGCCGCGCCGCGCCGACCTGCGGCCGAATGCGAGAAGGATGGCGAGAGGGAAAGCGCCGACCACTGCGATGCTCGCGAGCAGCAATGTGACCGGCAGGCCGCTCCACTTCTCCATCGGCACATAAGCGAGGCCCGCGACCCCACCGCGCAGCAGGAGCATGGCGATCGCGATCGCGCCGAGCCAGGCAAGACCGAGGCGGCTGCTCCAGAATCGCGGGACGAAGGAGAGCGCGAGGCAGGAAAGCAGTATGGCCGCCGCCGCCGCAGAGCGCCACTGCTCGGCTTCGGGATAGGTTCCGAACAATATGAGCCGCGCATTTTCGCGGAGGAAAGGCCAGCAAGCGCCGCTGGCCAAGCGGCACTCGGCCGCGCCCCCGGAATAGGTCGCGTCGATCAACAGCCAGGACAGGCCCTTGCCGGCAGCCAGCGCGGCGAGGGCGAGGATTAAGACCGTCAGGATCGATTGGCGCCCTCCCCTAAACAGGTTGCGCCGGATCCACGACGGCCAGGCGGCGATCGAGCGCAGCGGAAACGGTTCGAGGGTCGCCGTCTGGATGCTCCGGCCGGGCTGTCCGGTAACGCTCCACCCCATCCGGCGCGCGTAGAGGCCGGTGACGAATGACAAGGACAGCGAAAGCAGGAGGAAGGTCAGAACGATCAGGCCGACGCCCTCGATCGCCTGGCCCGTCTGGCTGATGACGGTGTCGACGACCGAAACAAACTCGGGATATCCGATCGCCACGCCCAATGAGCTGTTCTTGATCGTGTTGAGATGCCAGCTCGTCATCGGCGGTATCGCGATACGCAGCGCTTGCGGAACCACGATCCGTCCCATCGCCTGAGCCGGCGACAGCCCGAGCGCCTTCGCGGCTTCGCGCTGCCCCGCGGGAACCGCGAGGATCGCGCCGCGGAATATTTCGGCCAGATAGGCCGAAGCATAGACAGAAAGGCCGGCGACCAGCGTCAGAAATTCGGTGGAGAGCGAGAGGCCGCCGACGGTTCCGAAACGCCCTGCCCGCGGCAGATCGATCCCGCCCCACAGCAAAAACGGAAGGATAACAATGCCGGTCAGGGCTAGCGCGGCCCTGGCTCGAACGTGTTTGCGCCGGCGGGCAACAAACAGAATAGCGCAGGCCGCAAGCGCGATCAGCCATAGCGGCGTTACCGGATCGGCGAGCGTGAGCGCCGGGAGGTGCAGTCCGCGGTTGTCGAGATCGACCGCACCGACATCACCCTGGCCGGGAGCAGGGAGACCGAACAACAATGCGGCGTACCAGACAAACATCTGGAGCAGCAGCGGGATGTTGCGAACCAGCTCGATATAGAGGCCGGAGAGCCGAGCAAGCAGCCAGTTCGTCGACAGGCGCGCCATACAAACTGCAAGGCCGAGCAAGGTCGAGAAGATAATACCGAGCGCCGATATCAGAAGCGTGTTGAGAAGACCCACCGCCAGCGCCGCGGCATAGGAATCGCCCGGCGCGTAGGCGATCAGCGTTTCACCGATCGCGAAGCCCGCCCGGTCGAACAGGAAACCGAACCCCGTCCGGATGTTTCGGTCCGCAAGATTGTCAGCCAATGTCGCAAACAGGCCGTAGGCGGCCACAAGTCCGCCCGCCAAAAGCAGCCAGGGCAACACAGCGATTACAAGGCGCCTCTGCGTATGGGTCATCGCATCGGCAACGGGTAGATCAGCCCGCCGTCCCGATAGAGCTTATTTTGCCCGCGCTCGACGCCGAGCGGCGTAATGTGCCGGTCGAAGATTTCGCCATAATTTCCCGTCGCTTCGATCGCCCGATACGCCCAGTCATCGTCGAGTCCGAGCGACTTGCCGAATCCGGGCAGGCCGCCGAGCATCTTGCGCACTTCGGGGTCACGCGAGGTCACGCGCATGCGCGCTGCATTCGCGCGGGTGACCCCCATTTCCTCGGCAGCAAAGAGCGCGTTCAGCACCCATTTGTTGATCTCATACCATTGCTCGTCGTCGCTGCGCACGACGGGGCCTACCGGCTCCTTGGTGAGTCGTTCGGGCAGCACAACATAATCGTCCGGATGCGTGGTATCGGCGAGACGGATCACCGTCAGCGTGAAGGCATCTGTGGTCATCGCGTCGCACCGCCCGGCAAAGAAGGCGAGCTTGGCTTCCTCGGGATTCTCGAACACGACCGACTGGAAGCGCAGCCCCTTGCGCTCGAAATATTCGGCGGTGTTGAGTTCAGAGGTCGTTCCCTTGGTGATGCAGATCGACGCGCCGTCAAGATCTGCGGGCAGCCGCACGCCCGATCGCCGGGGCACCAAGAAGCTCTGCCCGTCGTAATACATGGTGCCGACGAAATTCACCCCGAGGTCGGTGTCGCGCGTCAGCGTCCATGTCGTCGTCCGCGACAGGACGTCGGCCTCGCCCGTCTGCACGATCGTGAAGCGCTTGTTCGAGGCGACCGGCATGAACCGGACCTTGCGGGCATCGCCGAGGACCGCGGCGGCGAGCGCCCGGCAATAATCGACGAAGAACCCCTGCCAGCGCCCGCGCTTGTCGAGATAGGACATACCGAGCTGCCCCGTATGAATGGCGCAATTGAGCGTTCCGCGCGCGCGAATCCGCGCGAGCGTAGATCCCTTCGCCGCGGCAATCTCATATCCGCCGGTGCCGGCCGGCTCGCGGTCGCAGCCGCCAAGAAGCAGGGCGCCGGCGGCGAGCAGCGCCGGAAGCCAGCGGCGCGGTGCGTGCGACCTATTCATAAACGAGACTTTCGATGCTAGCGCCATAAGAAATAGCTATAGGGAGCGATGTCCAATGAACCTGCGTCACCTCGAAGCCTTCAGAGCCGTAATGCTCTCCGGATCGGTCACCCAGGCCGCGCAGTCGCTCAACCTGTCGCAACCCGCGGTGAGCAAGATGCTTGCCGAGCTCGAGCATCAGCTGGGCTTTCAGCTCTTCCTGCGTTCGCGCGGCAGCGCGCTCACCGTGACGCCCGAAGCCGACGCCTTTTTCTACGAAGTCGAGCGGAGTTTCTCGGGTATTGCGGCCCTGAAGCGGGTAGCGGAAGACATTCGCAACATGGCGACCGGTACGCTCCGGATCGCCGCCCTCCCGGCGCTCGCGGTCAGTTTCCTGCCGCGCGTGATCGCGGCCTTTCGCGAGACGCATCCCGGCGTCACCGTTCAGCTCCAGACCCGCAGTTCCTCGACGGTGCGGCAATGGATGGCGAACCAGCAGTTCGACATCGGGCTCGCGACGCCGGCGCGCGAATTGCCCGGCATAAGGATGGAGCGCTTCCTGCGCTGCCCCGGCGCCTGCGTTCTCCCTGCCGGTCACCGGCTGGCCGTCAAGGACGTCATTCGGCCGGCCGATCTCGAGGGCGAGCCCTTCATTTCGCTCGCGCTCGAGGACGGCGTGCGTCACCGCATCGATCGCATTTTCGAGGACGCGGGCGTCCACCGCGAGATGGTCATCGAAACCCAATATGCGATGACCATCTGCGCGCTTGTCATGCAGGGGGTCGGATGTTCGATCCTCAACCCCGTGACCGCAGCGGATTATGCCGAGCGGGGCCTTACGGTCCGTGATTTCGCGCCGGAGGTCCATTTCGAATATATGCTCTTCACGCCGAAGTTGAGGCCGATGTCCCAAGTCGCTGCGGCCTTTATCGCGGTGCTCGAATCCCACCGCGACGCGATGTTCGGCTCCGACGCCAGCTGAAGACACAAGACGCCGCACGGCCCTCACGGCCACCGATCAGAAGGAGGCGGTCGCGCGAACGTACCAGAAGCCCCCGTTGAACCCCGTCGGCGCGAAGCGGAGATATCGGATCCCGTTGTTGATCTGGGATTGCCGCGCCTCGACGTCGGGGTAATTGTCGAAGATATTCTCGCCGCCGACCGCAAGCTTGAGCATGTCGCTGACCTTGTAGGACAGCTCGAGATCGACCAGCAGTTCGGCGCCGCCCGTCTGGTCGGCAGCCGGTGCGGCGCCATAGTCGGTCCATTTGCCATAATAGTTCGCGCGCGCGACGAAGCCGAAGCGCTCGCCCGCATAAGTGAAGGACGCATTGCCCTTCCACTTCGGAACGAAGCCCTCGAGTTCGAGCAGCCGCTCGCGGTCCGCAGTGATCACCGGCGAAGCCTTGATGACATCGGTTTTGGTATAGTTGCCGTTGAGGCCGAGCGTGGCCTTGCCGCCGCCGAGGTCGAAGCCCACGGTGAGCACCGCATCGACGCCCTGGGTGCGGCTGTCGAAGGAGTTGGTGAAGAAGCTCACCTGCTGGAAGGAATCCCCACCGGGAATGCCAAGCGCCGCGAGCTGCGCGCGCTGCGCCGGGGTGAGATTGAAATTGCCCGATACGGCGATCCGGTCTTCGACCTTGATGTTGAAATAGTCGAGCGTGAAGGTGATGCGATTGGAGGGCTTCACCACGATGCCGCCGGCGACGTTGAACGAATTCTCGGGCCGAAGCGGCGTCGCGCCGAAGAATTGCGCCACCGGATTGTTGGGCGCGATAATGCCTGCGGTCAGCGGCGCCCCGGTTATCGAGTCGATGTTGGTCTGGACTTGCGAGGCGTTCGACTGGCCCGGCGTCGGCGCCCGAAAGCCGGTGTTGACCGATCCGCGCACCGCGAAGACGTCCGAGAAATCATATCGCCCGTTGATCTTCCAGGTGAATTTCGAGCCGAAGTCCGAGTAATTCTCGTAGCGGCCGGCAAGGCCGAACTGGAGCGCGTCGGTGAGATTGCCTTCGAGCGACGTATAGGCGGCCCAGTTGCTGCGCGCGAACTCGCCCGCCTGGATGGGACTGAAGCCCGGGAAGCCGTTCGAGCCGACCGGCAGTCCGACGCGGTTTCCGGTATCGGGATCGATGACCGACGCGAAAGGACCAACCTGCCATGATGCGATGTCGCCGGCCGTGATCTCATATGTCTCGCGCCGATACTCGAGACCGCCGGCAAGCGTCAGCGGATCGGAGGTGCCGATCGCGATGGGGTAAGTGAGATCGAGATTGAAAGCGAGTTCGCGCTGCTCGAGCTGCCCCGGCTTGAAGGATGTTGGCGACGCGAGGCCAAGCGACGGATTGACCGTATTTTCGATCCGGTAGGAAGCATGGTTCTGACCATAGGAAGCGCTGAGGTCATAGGTCAGGCCCGAGGAGAATTCGCCCTTGAGGCCGGCCGCAAGCGCCGCGTCGGTCACCGTGGCGCCGAAATCCGGCGTAAAGCCGCCGGGAAAGAGCTGGCGGAAGCTGAAGCGCTGTCCTCCGGGCGTATTGGTGAGCGGAATCGAGGTGGAAATGAAGCTGGCATTGGGGTTGCGGTAGAAGAAGGCCGTCGTGCCGCGGCTCCAGCTATAGTTGCCGAAGGTGTAGAATTCCATCTCGTCCGACAGTTCGATGCCGGCATTGACGAAGATGCGCGCCGCCTCGGATTCGGGATTTCCCCAGCGCTGCGCCGGGACCGGGACATCCTGAACGCCGGCATCGATGAGCGCCTGCGCGTCGGGACGCTGGATACCGCGCGACGTCGTGCTGGCGTTCACATATTCGCCGCTGATGTTGACGAAACCGGCGTCGGTGAAGGGAAGCCCGACATTGCCCTGGACGAGGAAATCCTCACCGTCGCCCTTGTAGAATTGGCCATAGCGGGCGATCAGCAATCCGCCTTCGCGATCGCGGCGCAGACCGAAATTGAGAACGCCGGCGATCGCATCCGATCCATAGAGCGCCGACGCGCCGTCACGCAGAACCTCCAGCTGGCCGATCGCGATCGACGGAATCGCCGAAAGATCGGGTCCCTGCGATCCCCGGATATAGGGAACATTGGTGAACTGGACCGTCGCGCCGCGATGGCGCCGTTTGCCGTTCACGAGCACCAGCGTCTGGTCCGGCGGCAGGCCGCGCAGCGAGAAAGGCCGGGTGAAAACGGCGCCGTCGTTGCTGACGAGGCGCTGGACGTTGAGCGACGGGACCTCGGTGCGGAGAAGATCGTTCATGTCGGCCGTGCCCTTTTCGAGCAGTTCGGCGCCGGTGATAATGTCGATTGGCTGGGCGGAATCGGCCGCCTTGAGATCGTTCCGCCGCGTGCCCGTCACAACGATTTCGCCCTGCGACGCGCCCGGCTGCGGCGCCTCTTTGGCGTTATCCTGCGCGAAGGCGGCGGCGGCCGAAATGCCTGCCAGGACGGCGATAATCGAGCCACTCGTGCGAAGCAATTTCTTCATGGTCCCCTCCCATTTGCGAAAGCTCTCGGCTTCGCCACCGAGCTATCTTCGCGGCCTTGGCATGACCAGAAATAATCACCACTCATCGCTACAAACGAGATGGTTATTCCATATGGTTATATCTCTCGCTGCGGCATCGAGCAGCGCCCGGTCGCTGTTACTCGATCCCTTCCCGGGGGTCCGTGTGGAACACAACGGCCTTTCTATCGGCGCCGAAGGTCAAGACTTCGAATGCTTCGACATTTCCGTTCGGGGAGCCGCGCGGCATGCCGGGCACGGCGAAGCCGGACATATCGCGCAGTTTGTCCTCGACCGCCCGGTCGACATGCCGCGTCGGCACATGCCCCTTATTTTTTGTCCATATCGTGCCCAGCATGAGGATCGGGTTCGGGTTCGACAGGTTTCGGCGTTTCCGGCGCGGCCTTTGCCCGTGGCGGCACAGCGGCCTTCGCGGCAGGTTCTTGCTTGGGGCGGGATTTCTCCGGAGGCACTGCCTCTTTGGTCGGCGCCGCCGGGGCAGACGCGGCGGGCGTCTCGTCCGCTACGGGCATGGTCTCGACCATTGCGGGCGGCTCACCGGCAGTGACCTCACTCTGTTCCGGTGTGACGTCGCTCTGCTGCGCGGGCTCAGTGCCGCATCCTGCCAGAGCAAATATCAGCGCGGCGGCGCTCGCCAGGGGAATGAATCTCGTCATATCTGTCTCCTCTTGGTGTCGGCAGGTCATGCGCGGAATTCAGAAACCTTGCCGTCGCTGCCGAACGCCATCACTTCGAATGCGTCCACGCTTCCGTCCGGCATTTCCATTCCTGGTGAGCCGCGCGGCATGCCGGGCACGGCGATCCCTCGAATGTCGCGTGGCTTGTCGTGAAGGAGCCTCGCGACATGCTGCATCGGCACATGACCCTCAATGGCATAGCCGCCGATAACTGCCGTGTGGCACGACGCCAGCTGGCCAGGCACACCATATCGCGTCTTTACGGCGGCCATGTCAGCGCGGTTCTCGACAGTCACATCATAACCCGCCTTGCGCGCGATATCCGCCCAAGCTTCGCAGCAGCCGCATTCGGGATCGCGATAAACGAGCATTCGCTTGGGGCTGGACGTCTCGGCGCCCGGCGCGGGCGCCGCGCCATTCTTATCGCTGGTCGCCGCCGGGCCCGAGGCAGAATTGCATGCCGCAAGCGCCATCCCCGATCCGACCGCAATCAGGCCGAAAAGATGACGGCGCGTCATCGGATTTTTCATGTCATTTCCTCGCGAGAATGGATTTCATCTGTTCGATTTCGGCTGCCTGCCCCGCGATGATGCCGCGGCAGAGTTCGCGTATCTCGGCATCTTTGAGAGAAGCCTGTTCACACATGAGGATCGCACCCGAATGATGCGGGATCATCGAACGCAAGAAGGCCGTGTCGCCGATCGTCGTCTGTGTCCGGATGAGCCCGAAGCTCCCGAAGAAGGCAACTGCCGATCCCAGCAGCAGGAACGTATTGAGACGTTTCGACGGGAACATGCCCGGCATTGCGACGATCATCAGCACGACCATCGGCGAGACCATCATCAGCGTCATGTAGAGCATGTTGAGATTATTGTAGAAGCTCGAGAGGCGGTCGATCATGACGAACATCACCAAATACATGATGACGCCGCTGACGATCGTCTGCAGCGCGAGGCTGCGATAGGCTGGTTTCACGGCATTTCTCCTCGACGTGTCGCCACCCCGCGAAACTTCTAGAACCAGGCCCGCACCCCCATCACGAAGCTGACGCCGCTCGCATCCTCGCCCGCGGCGCGGGCAAAACGCGCGGTATCGCCGACCTTGCGCGCCCATTCGACGCCGACATAAGGCGCGAATTCCTTCACGACCTCGTAACGCAGGCGAAGCCCGAGCTCGAAATCCGAAAGCCCCGAACCAACGCCGGTCTCGGGGACATCCTGCAGCGCAAAATTGACTTCCGCCATCGGCTGGAGGATCAGTTTCTGGGTGATGCGCTGGTCGTAATAGCCTTCGAGCCGGGCGAGCAGGTCACCCTTGTTCGAAAGAAACAGCGCGCCCTCGACTTCGAACCAATGGGGGCGAGCCCCTCGAAGCCGATCGTCGCATAGGTGCGGTCGGGGCCGGGCCCAAGATCCTGCCTGATACCCGCCTGCGCGTTGAAATAGGGTCCGATCGCCCGGCTGTAGAGCGCCTGTACCTCGGCGCTCTCGATGCCTTCGCCGAACACGCCCTCGCCTTCGCTCTTGATCGTCAGCCGGTTAATGTCGCCGCCGTACCAAGCCTCACCGTCCCAGCGGAACCCGTCGCGGCCCTTGCGCGCCTGATATTCGGCAAGGTTGAAGCTGATGAAAGCGATGGTCTGCGCACCATTCTCTTTCATCATGTCGTGGCGCGAATGCTCCATTTCGGCTTGGGGATAAATGCGATCGGCATACCAGTCGCCGGGAGGCGCAGGCGCGGTAGCATCGCCCGGCGGCAAGTCGGTGCCGCTGGCGCCGCTCATCGTCGCCATGCCTTCCATTCCGGCCATGGGGTCCGCAGACCCGCCCTTCGGGGTGCAATGGCCCATTTTGGCATGTTCGGGCGGACAATCGGGATCGGACGGCGCCGCCGTGCCATGATCCATCGCGTCCATGTCAGAAGCGCCCTTGCCCGAAGCCTCCGCCTCGGGCGTACAATGACCCATCGCCGCATGTTTGGGCGGGCAGGTCGAAGTTTTGGGCTCCATGTCCATGCCCTGCATGCTCCCATGGTCCATCTGCTCCATCGACCCTTCGGCGGGCGCTTCGGGCGCGGGCTGCGCTACCGGCGCTGGCGTTGGCGAGGGAGCGGGTGTCGGCGCGGGCGCCGCACCATGCATCGAATGATCCATCGACTGCGCCGCGGCGGGCACAGCAAAGGTCAGCGGGGCGATACCCGCGAGGAGAAGCGCGACCCGGGTCATTCGCCGTCTCCCTTCGGACGGACGCTGACGACGCGCATCATTCCCGCGTGCATGTGATAGAGAAGATGGCAATGGAACGCCCAGTCGCCGAGCGCGTCGGCGGTAAAATCGAAGCTCGCGATGCCGCCCGGCTGGACAAGCACCGTATGCTTGCGCGGCGACCGGTCGCCCTTGCCCGTCACCAGTTCGAAAAAATGACCGTGGAGGTGGATGGGGTGGCTCATCATCGAATCGTTGATGAGGTTGATCCGCACGCGCTCTCCCTCGATGAAGGGGATGGGCTCGTGATAGTCGGACATCTTGATGCCGTCGAACGACCACATGAAGCGTTCCATATTGCCGGTCAGATGGATGTCGAGCGAGCGCGAGGCGGCGCGGGTATCGGGGTTGCGCTCGAGCGCGACAAGGTCATGGTAGGTCAGCACCTTGTGCCCGACATTCTCCAGTCCCTGCCCCGGCTCGTCCATGCGATCCATCGGCATCGGCGAGATCGTCTGGACGCTCGGGTCGCGCTTGACCTGCGGCGCGACACTGAAGTCGCGCATGCTGTGCTGCATGCCTCCGCCCGATCCATGATCCATGCCCGCCATCGCGCCGCTTTCCCCCGCTGGCGTACAATGGCCCATCTTGGCATGTTCAGGGGGACAGGAAGGATCGCTCGCCGGCATGGGCATGGCGCCCATATCGCCGCCCGAATGGTCCATACCCGCCATCGAGCCGCCCGACATGTCGCCCATGCCCATGTCCTTCATGGTCGCGAGCGGCCGTTCGCGGAGCGGCGGCACCTCGGCGACCATGCCGGCGCGCGGTGCGAGCGTCGCGCGTCCCATGCCCGACCGGTCATTGGCCTCGGCAACGAGCGTATAAGCACGGTCCTCGACCGGCGTGACGATGACGTCATAGGTTTCGGCGACCGCGATCTGGAACTCGTCGATCTCGGTCGGCACGACATTGAGGCCGTCGGCCTGCACCACGGTCATCCTGAGGCCCGGGATGCGGACGTTGAAGATCGTCATCGCCGACGCATTGACGATACGCAGGCGCACCCGCTCGCCCGGGCTGAAGAGCGCGGTCCAGTTGTCGCGCGGACCATGGCCGTTGACGAGGAAGGTGTATGTCGAACCATTGACGTCGGCGACGTCGGTCGGGTCCATCCGCATCTTGCCCCAATCGATCCGCTCCTTGAGCGGTTGATCCTTGCCGGCGAGCAGGCCCGCCAGCGTCTGGCGCTGCATGTTGAAATGGCCGGGATTGACCTTGAGCTTGCGGAAGATCGCCTCGGGCGACAATTGACTGTGGTCGGACAGGACGACGACATGCTCGCGATCGTAGCCGATCGGGTCGGCGCCCGCGGGATCGATGACGATCGGGCCATAATGGCCGAGCTGTTCCTGAAGCCCCGAATGGCTGTGATACCAATAAGTCCCCGATTGAACGACCGGGAATTCATAGACAAACTTCGAGCGCGGCTTGATGCCGGGGAAGCTGACGCCGGGCACGCCGTCCATCTGGAACGGCAGGATCAGCCCGTGCCAGTGGATCGAGCTGTCCTCGTCGAGATCGTTGACGACGGTCAGGCGCGCTGTCTGCCCTTCCTTTAGACGGACGAGCGGCGCGGGCACGGTGCCGTTGATCCCGATCGCGCGGCTGACCTTGCCGTCGATCCGCATCGTCTGCCGGGCGATGCGCAGCGTTATGTCATTGCCGGATACGGTCGGAAGCGGCGCGGTGATGCCGGACGACACCGACTGGGCCCAGGCCGGGAACCATGCGGCCATCGCCGCAGCAGCCCCTCCACCCAAAGCTCCACTGACGAACCGACGCCTTTCCATCTGCATATTCTTTCCGACCGTTACTGACTGTTCCTAAAGCTATACGCAGGCGGCACGGCTGCCCCTCAATAAAAATGCCGGACGATGAGGAGATGCCGCCTGAACGAGCGGTCGAACCCTCAACCCTCGGCGCTCGCAGATGTTCCCGCGAGCAATTCCCGGAGCCTGGTCCGCGCTCGATAGAGGCGCGTTTCGACTGTTTTCTCGCTGACGCGCAAAATGACCGCTGTTTCGGCCTGGCTGACCTCGTCGACACCGCGGAGGAGCAACACTTCGCGCAAATTCTGCGGCAGCTGATCGATCGCCCCGCGAACCTTGGCGAGCTCTCGCCTGTCGGTCGCCGCGGAATCGGGCCCAGGACCATCGCTTGCTACGTGATGCGCATTTTCGAGCGGGAGCGCGCGGGAGAAAAAGGCGCGCACCTTTCGCCGTCGTGCCCAGTCGCGACATTTGTTGAGCGCGATACGGGCGATCCATGTGCGGAAGGGGCGTTCGCCATCATAGCGATCGAGCGCCGAAAAGCCGGAGACGAACGTCTCTTGCGTCAGATCCATCGCCTCGTCGGCATCGCCGATCTGCTTTACGATGAGCCGGTAGACGCCCGTTTTGTAACGGCGCAGCAACTCGCGATAGGCGTCTTCGCGGTGCGCGCGCGCAAAGGCCGTCAGATCCTGGTCGCTACATTGCGATAGGTCGGCGCTCACCGCGCATCGGCGGTCAGCGCCTTGACCACGCTTTTGTCGAACATTTCCGCTTGATCGGGGTTGAGAACCCCGCGCATCGCGAAGAGATGCTGGAGCGTTTCCTTCTGCAATGTCCCCATCACCTCATGCGTCTCGTCGATCGCCTCGGTGACGCGCGGTCCATAGCCATGCTCGGCTTCGATCGCCTGCGCGAGCCGGACATTGGCGGCGCGCATCTCGAGTTCGAGCGCCTGGCGGCGACCGGCGAAGTCGGCTTCGATCCGCTCGAGTTTCTTTTCCTGCTCCGGGGTCAGGTCGAGTTGGCCGTGGAGAAGCGCATGAAGTTCGGTTTCGCTGGCTTTGGGCGCATCGGCCACCAGACGGCCGATGAACACGCCGGCAATCGCCGCGGCGAAGGCAATGAGCCCCAAGAGAAGAAGACGGCGCGACGGCATTGCTACTGTACATCCAGCAAGGTGGAAGGCACCAATGCGCTAGGCGGGCCGAATGGGGTCAGGGGGCTTGCCGCGACCGCCGGCTGGGAAATCGCACTCCCCGCAAAAACACCGCCGCCGAGCGAGACAAAGGCCGCGAGCGCCATCAGGCGGCGCATCGCTACCGCTTCGCGCCGGCGGATCGCCAATGCGCCCATGATGCGATCATCGAGCGCATCGAGCGCTGCGGGCAGATCGATCCTGTTCAAAATGCGAAGCTCCTTATCCATCGATCGTCTCTTCAAACCTTTCCATCATTGTACATACGCGCCGAAGCGCCTCACCCCTCACACCAGAATATTATTCCGGAATATTTGAGGGCCATGCCGATATCCTGCGTATTAGCAGGACAGACACGCATTTGGAGGTGTTCATGTTCAAGTCTCTTCTCCCCTCTGCAGCGGCGGCTTTCGCTCTGCTTCTCATGCCGGCCACGGCAAGCGCGCACACCAAGCTCGTCAGCTCGACGCCCGCCGCCAATTCGACCGTTTCGAAGGTCACGTCGGTCAATCTTCAGTTCAACGAAAAGATCGTCGCCTCGACCCTCAAGACCGAGCTGGTCATGACCGGCATGCCCGGCATGGCCAATCATGCCCCGATGAAGGTGCCTTACTCGTCGATGATGGGCAAAGAGGGCAAGTCGGCGATGCTGATGCTCAAGCGGCCGCTGACAGCCGGAACCTACAAGGTCACATGGTCGGCGGCGGGCGCTGATACCCACCGCATGGGCAGCGAATTCAGCTTCACCGTAAAGTAAAAGACGGTGGGGGACCCCGTTCTGATCGGCATCAGGTTCGCACTTTATGCGGACCTGATGCTCATCGCCGGCCTTGCTGCGTTCCCGCTTTTTGCGCTGACGCGGAGCGAACGCCATGAGCCGCAGCCGATGATGGCCGCGATCTGGCGCGCAGAACGATGGCTCTGCGCCATCGGGCTGCTCGTCTCCAGCCTCGGAATGGGCGTGCTCGCGGCCTCGATGCAGGGCGTGGGCATCCTCTCCCTGGAGTTCCAACCCTTTTGGGATCTGGTTCGCGAAACCGAGGTCGGCATGGCCTGGATCTACCGGAGCGCCGCGCTGCTCGTTGCGTTGGCGGCGGCAGTCTGGATGACGCGCCGGCCGACAATCGCAGCCGCCATACTCACTCTTGCCGGCTCGGTCGCCGTCGCGACCTTGGTCTGGTCGGGCCATGCGGGCGCGACCGAGGGCGCGGCGGGCACCCTGCATCGGGCCAGCGACATATTGCACCTGATCGCAGCGGCGGTCTGGATCGGCGCAATCGGCGCCTTTCTTATGCTGATCTCGCCCCAGCGCCTCCGCGAATGGCCGGGGGGACTCCAAATTGCGTCGCGGAGTCTCGATCAATTCTCGCGCGTCGGTACGATCTGCGTCCTCGTCATCGCCGCCACCGGCCTCGTCAACAGCCAGATGATCGTCGGCGCCGAGAATCTCGGCCGCTCCCTCGGCTCGCCCTATGGACAATTGCTCCTCGCCAAGCTTGCGCTGTTCGGACTGATGTTAGCGCTCGCGGCGGCGAACCGCTGGCAGCTGACCCCGGCGCTCGCGGCCGCCGTCCCGGAGACCAATACCGACAATGTCGCCGCCGACCCCGACCTCGCGATCGCAGCCATGCGCAGAAGCCTGGTCATCGAAGCGTCGGCCGCGCTCGCCATACTCGCGCTGGTCGCCTGGTTCGGCACGCTCGAACCCTTCGTCGCCGTCGATCCGGTTTGACCGCCAGCACCGTCTCATGGTCCGGTTCGATCATGCTCGGGGCCGGCTGGGCGTTGATTGACGCACGCATCGGGAGCAGCCGTCCTCATAGCCATGTGGCGCATCAGATCAGCCTCGCCGTCGAACGAGACCTCGAAATTTCCGGTGATGCCGACATGATAGTCCCTGCCGGACACGCCATTGCCATCGCATCGCATGTCCGGCACCGCCTGGGACCGCCGGGCGCCCTCGTGCGATCATTTTATCTCGACCCGCTTTTTCGTGCCGACGCGCGGCTGTCCGCCGGATCGGCGCCCGTCCTGTTGACACCAGTAGAGACGGCCGGACTATGCGATATCGCTAGCGGCGCGGACGCGAAGCGCTGGGCGTCCGACTATCTCGACCGGTCGCAGGTGCGTCCGGTGGATGCACGCCTGTCCGAGGCGCTCGCGGCCCCTAGTGATTTGTCGACCGCGCGCGCGTTGGCCGACGTCGCCTGCCTCTCGCCCTCGCGCCTTCGCGAAATCGTCTGCCGCGACTTCGGCGTGCCTCCGGCCAAATTGCTGCAGTGGCTCCAGCTTCAACGCGCCGTGCGGGCGCTGGTCGGCGGCGGAGGTCTCGCCGACGCAGCGGCGGCGGGAGGCTTCGCCGATCAGTCGCACTTCACGCGCCGCTGCGCTCAATGGCTAGGCGTGACGCCTTCGGCTGGCCTTAGCGCCTTCGCGTTCGAAATCGTGCCCTGAGCCGGATGCGCCTCGCACCGCGTCGCTCCGGCGAAACATTCAAGACCGCCGCGCCTGCTTGCCCCTAAGCGTCTCCTCGAGACCGGCGAGTGCGGCCGCAATCCGGCGGCAAGCCAAAGCGTCGAAAGGAGACGGCCATGCCCGACCCGAAACCCGTAGCAAGATCCTACACGCCAGCGGCAGGATATCACTTCCTGACGCCCTTTTATGATTTCGGCGTCGCGGTGACGACGCGCGAGCGCGTGTGGCGCGACCGTCTCGTTCGCCATATGGCGCTCGGCGAGGGTGACGTCATTCTCGATATCGGCTCGGGTACGGGAAATCTCGCGCTGGCGATCGCTCGCCATAGCCGGGACGTCCGCTATCTTGGTTTCGACCCCGACGAGGCCGCGACGCGAATTGCCCGAACGAAGACCGCGCAGATTGTTCCACCGCCGGAGTTTCGAGTTGGCTTTTTCGCGGCTTCGGCGATCGATGACTGGCCCTCGCCTTCCAAGATTGCGATCTGCCTCGTCCTTCATCAGGTCGGGCTTGAGGAAAAGGCACGTCTGCTACGCGAGGCCCGGCAGGTGCTCGCGCCGGGCGGCAAACTCTATGTCACCGACTATGGAGAACAGCGCAGCCGCCTCATGCGGTTGCTGTTCCGCCTGACGATCCAGCAGCTCGACGGCGTCCAGGACACCCAACCCAACGCCGATGGATTGCTCCCGGTGCTGATGAGAGAGGCAGGCTTTTGCGATGTTCGCGAACTTGAGACGTTCCGCACGCCAACCGGTGCGATCGCGATCATCGAGGCCCGAAAGCCCGGGACCTGACGGCACAGGGCAAAGAAAATCCAAGGGATAATCGCCTTTCTTGCGTATCGATAGAAGCGGCTCCATTCTGGAACCGCCAGGAACGACGCCAGCGGCGAACTCGACCGGTGGCGTTTGGACCGCCCCGCCGCGAGGCGGGCATCCGACACATACGGGAGCGGCGGCGATGCACGATCATCAGGGCGCAGAAAAAGGCAGCGGGAGCACGACCGATCCCGTCTGCGGCATGACGGTCGATCCGGCCACCACACCTCACACCGCGACGCATAGCGGCAAGCATCACTATTTCTGCAGCGCAGGCTGCCTCGCCAAATTCGAGGCCGATCCCGATCTTTATGCCGCAAAAAGCGAGCCGGCCGCAGCCGATGCACCCGAAGGCGCCATCTGGACCTGCCCGATGCATCCCGAAATCCAGCGCGCCGGCCCCGGAAGCTGCCCGATCTGCGGCATGGCACTCGAGCCCGTCATGCCGACAGCATCGGACGGCCCCAGCGAAGAATATCGCGATATGCGGCGGCGCTTCTGGATCGGGCTCCTTCTCGCCCTTCCGGTGGTTGCGCTCGAAATGGGCGGCCATCTGACGGGCCTCCACCAATATGTCGGCCGCCAGACGAACAACTGGATCCAGATGCTGCTCGCGACCCCCGTCGTGCTATGGGCTGGCTGGCCCTTCTTCGAGCGCGCCTGGCTCTCGATCCGCAACAAGAGCCTCAACATGTTCACCCTCATAGCGATGGGGACGGGCGTTGCCTGGGGCTACAGCATGATGGCGGCGATTCTCCCGCAAATCTTCCCGGCAGCCTTCCGCGCCGCCGATGGTTCGGTCGCGGTCTATTTCGAGGCCGCCGCAGTCATCACGGTCCTGGTGCTACTCGGGCAGGTGCTCGAACTCAGGGCCCGCGAAACGACGAGCGGCGCGATCCGCGCGCTCCTTGACCTGACACCGAAGCTCGCCCGGCGCGTCCGCAGCGATGGAAGCGACGAGGAGGTAGCGCTCGAGGAAGTCGCGGTCGGCGACATGCTGCGCATCCGTCCGGGCGAAAAAGTCCCCGTCGATGGCATCGTCGTAGAAGGCCGCGGCACAGTCGACGAATCGATGGTTACGGGCGAATCGATGCCGGTCACCAAGGCGGCCGGCGCGGCGCTGATCGGCGGGACGATCAACCAGACGGGCGGCCTGCTCATGCGCAGCGAGAAGGTCGGGCGCGACACGATGCTCGCGCGGATCGTACAAATGGTCGCCGACGCGCAGCGCAGCCGGGCGCCGATCCAGCGTCTCGCCGATACCGTTTCGGGCTGGTTCGTGCCCGGCGTCATCGTCGTCGCCATCGTCGCTTTCATTGTCTGGTCGCTTCTCGGCCCCGCGCCCGCCATGGCCTACGGCCTTATCGCCGCCGTCTCGGTGCTCATCATCGCCTGCCCCTGCGCGCTCGGTCTCGCGACGCCGATGTCGATCATGGTCGGCGTGGGGCGTGGCGCCGAAGCCGGCGTGCTGATCAAAAATGCCGAGGCGCTTGAACGGATGGAGAAGGTCGACACCCTCGTCGTCGACAAGACCGGGACGCTGACCGAAGGCAGGCCCTCGGTCGTCGCCATCGACGTCGCCGAAGGCTTCGAAGAGCAGGATCTGCTCCGGATTGCCGCGAGCCTCGAGCGCAGCAGCGAACATCCATTGGCGGCCGCGATCGTCAAGGCCGCCGAGGACCGGGGCCTCGCGCTGGTCGAGCCATCGGGGGTCGACCAGCCGGTCGGCAAGGGTATCGTCGGGGTCGTCGTCGACAAGGCGATAGTCCTCGGCAATGCGAGCTTTCTTGAAGAATATGACGTCGATCTGGGCGCGCTCACCGAGGCAGCCGACCGCCTTCGCACAGACGGCGCGACGGCGATCTACATCGCGGTCAATGGCAAGGCGGCCGGGGTCATCGCCATCGCCGACCCCGTCAAGGAAACGACGGGCGACGCGCTCGCGGCGCTGCGCGAGGCCGGAATCAAGGTCATCATGCTCACCGGCGACAATCGCGTCACCGCCGAGGCGATCGCGCGGCGCCTCGGCATCGACGACGTTGAGGCCGACGTCCTCCCCGACCAGAAGAGTGCGGTCGTGCAGCGGCTGCGCGAAGAGGGCCGGATCGTCGCGATGGCCGGCGACGGGGTCAACGACGCCCCCGCGCTCGCCGCCGCTGACGTCGGCATCGCGATGGGCTCGGGAACCGATGTCGCCATCGAAAGCGCGGGAGTGACGCTGCTGCGCGGCGACCTTCTGGGCATCGTGCGGGCGCGGCATCTCAGCCATGCGACGATGGCGAACATCCGCCAGAATCTCTTCTTCGCTTTCGCCTATAATGTCGCCGGGATTCCGGTCGCTGCGGGCGTGCTCTATCCGGTCTTCGGACTATTGCTCTCGCCGGTCATTGCCGCCGCTGCGATGGCACTCTCGTCCGTCAGCGTCATCGCCAATTCGTTGCGGCTGCGCTTTGCCAGAATCTGATCGAAACCACCGGAGAAGTTCGGACGCAATAAGGGGAAATGATATGAGACGACTGACGATTACAGCAATCACATTGGCCATGCTGGTGGCCGTCCCGGCTCAGGCGACCGAGCCTGTGGATTATCAGGGCGCGGCGGCAGCGCTCGCGCAGTATAAATCAGCGATGGAAAAGCGGGACCTGACCGGCGTCGAGGCACTCTTTTCGCCAGACGCCCAGATATTCGAGTCGGGCGGCGTCGAAGGGAATTTCGCCCACTATCGCGACCATCACCTCGGTCCCGAACTCAAGGAGTTCAGATCCTTTGCCTTCCGCAACTACAAGATATCGGTTCGGGGCGAAGGCGATGTAGCGATCGCGACCGAGACCTATAGCTTCTCGATCGTACTCGCGAGCGGCGAAACAATCGAGCGGGACGGCGTCGCAACGAGCGTCCTTAAATGGGAAAACGGAAAGTGGCAGATCGTCAATCTGCACAGTTCCTCACGCAAGCCCAAGGTGCGGCCGGCGGGCGGCGCCTGATCGCGTGAAGAAAGGGCTCGCCCCCGAGGCTCGCGGGCCCGGGCGGGCCCTGAGGCCTCGCCGAGCCCGCGCCTGAACGAAACGCATAAGTCCGATCGAGTAAGGGGCGCCCGGAATTACCTCGACGCGGCAAGTACGCAAACCACCTGTCTCCTTTGCGACAAGGGAAAACCTGTTGCGGTGCGTATCATCTGTTGAACAGCCTTTGCATCGCGTTCGGCTTCACAGCTCGACGCTTGTTTTGAGGGAGATAGACGATGGAGCGTTTTCGAAACTTCGATTTCCGGAAGCACATGCCTAGCTTGGCGTTCACGCTCCTGGCCGTTGCCGTCATAGCTGGCGCTGGAGCAATCACCGTCTATCTCGGCCTGTACAATATAGCGGCCGATGCACCTCATAGCCGACTGACTTACAGCGTCATCGAAACATTCAGGGAGCAATCCATCGCAGCCCGGTCCGGATCGATCGCGGTGCCGGCGGATTTGGCGGCTCCGGCGCGGATCGCATCGGGCGCCGGACTATACACGGAGATGTGCAGCGGCTGCCATCTGGCGCCCGGAATGGAAAAAACCGAAATGAGTCAGGGGCTGTATCCGCAAGCGCCCATCTTGTTCAAAGGTTCGGATCGTTCTGCCTCGGAGCAATTCTGGATTATCAAGCATGGAATCAAGATGACCGCCATGCCGGCTTGGGGGAAAACGCATGATGATCGTCTTATCTGGGATATGGTCGCGTTTGTCCGAAAACTCCCGGGCCTGTCGCCGGCACAGTATCAGGCTATGACGCAGGATGCGCCAATGGACCACGACGCGATGATGAAGGGCATGACCAAGGCTGAAGGCGCGAGTCAGGAACCAAGTGGGGCGGGCGAACACGCTGGGCACTGACGTCATCGACAATCATACAGCACCGGGGTGAATCGACACGTTCCGACCTCCGACATCCCTCTACTTTGCCGGTGGGACGGAAGGTCTCGACTTTCGCTACGGGCCGGAGCCAGCGAATTGTCTTGGCGCGGCTAGTCGCAGGTGGAAAACAGCAATTCGGAATGGATTTAGCGGGGCTATGCACATGGAGCGCGACCTTGTCCGCGAACTGATCGAGCGCTGGCGCGGCGATCCCGGCTCGACCTATCAAAGCTGGTTCCTATGGGAGGAACGACTGAAGAATTTTCGTTCGATCAGAAGAGGAATCTCGCAGGTCGTCGCCGAAATCGAGGCCGGCACCTTCGGAGCGGCATATCGGGGTTCGTCATTGGAGATCATTGTTCATTCGGTCGCCGAACAACGACAGATTTTCAAAGGTGCGGATCATGCCTTCTTGTGGAAGCCCAAACTCAGAATCCCCGACATCTACGAGAACGCCGACAATCAACGAGCCTTTGGCAGACTTCTTCACCATTGCTCCTGCTGCGATACTGCGGAAGAAGTCGTCGCCGGGATCCACGCAATCGATAGACAGAAGATCAAAGGGTTGGGTCCCGCGGTAGCCAATCTTCTCTATTTTCTGCATCCCACTCTTGTGCCTCCCTTCAACACGGCAATCGTCAAGGGCTACAACGCGGTGACGGGTGCCAATGTGAAGCTTGGCAGCTGGGAGCATTTCCTGGCCATGCGCGCTGGCATACTCGATCTCAACGACCGCTACCGTGATCTTCTCTCCAACGACTTGGGGGCCATTGGCGGGCTGCTGTTCGATATCGGATCGGGAAGGTTTCCGGCCCCGCCGCGCAGCGATTCGACCGAAAACGCGCGCGACTGGACTGCCATGCTGGACGAAACGCGCGCGCAGACGCAAAAGCTCGACAAGGCTATTGCAAATCAGAAAGAGAGCGACCGGACGCACGGCGAAATCCAATCCTGGCTTCGAGATCTCGGGCTTGCACTGGGATATGACGTCTGGATAGCGGCAAACGACCGGGGGCGCCTTCATGAGGGCTTGCCGCTCGGTTCTCGATGTCTCGATAGCTTGCCGCATGCCATCGCAACCGCCAAGGGAAGCGATGCAATAAGGCTGATCGACGTTCTTTGGCTCGATCACTCGACCGCTACGGTCGCGGCGGCATTCGAAGTAGAGCATTCGACATCCATCTATTCCGGAATTGTCCGCATGCTCGATCTCGCGCTGAGCAGCGAGAATCTTCATTTATCGACGGCACTTTTCCTTGTTGCACCCGACGCCCGAGAAGCAGATGTCCGCGCCCAGCTCCGACGCCCGGCATTCAGCCGGATCGGAGATCTCGACATCTCCTACCTGCCGTATAGCGAACTCGAGCGGCACCGGACCGCCATCGCCCGCTTCGGATCGGGCCTGAAGGCGATTAAGGCGATTGCCCATCAATTGCCTTGAGGCTCCGAGAACAGGGTTCCGTTCCAAACCAATCGATCATTGCATCGTTGTGACGTTCGCGGCGCTCGCAAAACACGAAAATTTCACGCGTGGCAGGCGTTCAGGATCAGACTGCTCTGATCTGCTCGTGGAAATCGCCCTGACCCGCTCAGCGTCCCATCATCCTTGTTCCCGATGTGGCCATGCGACAGCGCCCCTGGAGTGACGAGCATACGATGACCTGCGTCCAGAAGAGATATTCCTCCCGGGCACGTTAGCGCCCGGGAGGACCGACGGCCGCAGGGGTGCCGCCGGGGACCTCGCAGAACGAGGAGCTCAGAAGAAATAGCGCAGCTGCAGTCCGTACTGACGCGGCTCGCCGTAGATGTAGAGCGGCAGGGTCGGATTCGAAACACCGTTCGCGTCCGTCCCGATCGTGCTGTAGCTCACATATCGCTCGTCGGTCAGGTTTCGGCCATAAAGCGCAATTTCCCAAGCCTCGCTCCCAGGCTGCCATGCAACACGACCGTTGACGAGTGTCGTAGCGTTTCCTGAGAAGAGCGGATTGTTGTTTGGCTTGAAAAAGACGCTGTCGCGCCATGACACATCGGTCCGCAATGTCAGCGTTCCGTCCCCGAGTGGTGCCTTATATTCGCCGCCAAGGGTGATGTTCCACTGCGGCGCATTCGGCAGGCGGTTGCCCCTGAGGCTCCCACCAACATCATCAAAATAGACGTCGTAGCGGGCATCGAGATAAGCGATCGTCGATGTGAGCGTCAGCCGATCAAGCGGACGCGCCATGAACTCGGCCTCGACCCCCTTAATCGTCGCCTTACCGGCATTCGTCGTGCTGGCGACGCCATTGTTATATTCGACCACCTGGAGATTGGTATAATCATAATAGAAGGCCGAGAAGTTCGCGCGAAGCCGCCGGTCAAGGAGGGTCGATTTCAGGCCGACCTCATAGCTCCATACATATTCCGGCAGGAACGGGTTGCCGTCGCCCAGTTGAAATCCGCCCGACTTGAATCCGCGGGTTGCCGACGCATAGGCCATGACATCATCGCTGACATCGTAATCGATCCCGATTTTCGGGGTCCAGGCGGTCCACGATGATTTGGGTTGGCCGGCATCGACCTGGTTCCCGTTCAGGAAGATTTGATAGGCAAAATCCTTCTTTTCATAGGAGTAACGCAGACCACCCGTCAGCCGAAGCCGTTCGAAGAATTCGTAGCTTGCCTGGCCAAAGAGCGCGAAGGCATTTGTCGTGTTATTCTCTGGGATCGCAAGCCGGCGTCCAGGCTCGATGATGCGGATTTCATCATTGCCCTTCTCGTTGAGATAAAAGGCGCCGACGATCCAGCGCAGCTTGTCTGCATCGTTGTTGAGGAGTTGGAACTCCTGCGTAAAGGTGCGCGAGCGCTCGTAGAACTCAATGTCGCGGAGGAAGAGGTCGGTCGAATCGACGTCGAGTGCCTGGACGACCTTGCTTTTGCGGAGCGCGGTGATCGAGCGGATCGTGACCGGTCCACCATCCCAGTTCATCGTCGAGGAGGCGCCCCAGGCATCGACATCGTAGCGCGGCAGGCGGTCGAGCGCAGCCTCCCTGTAATTGGCCGGGATGGTCGCACCCGCATCGATGAAACCCTGCGGATAAAAGGGCCGCACCGACCGCGCTCCGGTTTCGCGATCACGACTCGCATCTGCCCGCAGCACGATCTCAAGACGATCGCTGGCGTCGATAGCCAGGGTCAACCGCCCCGCGAGATTGTCCTCATTCTGATAGCGCCGCCCCGAGACGATGTCGCGGTAGATGCCTTCGCGCTGGTTCGCGAGCAACGTGATGCGGCCCCGGACGCCTTCACCGAGCGGCCCGGAAATCGTCCCGCTGGCGGAGCGCTTCTCATAATTGCCGATGGTGAGTCCAAGCGTGCCGCTCAGTTCCTCGGTCGGCATTTTGGAGATGATATTGAGGGTGCCGCCGGCAGAGTTGCGACCAAAAAGCACGCCTTGCGGGCCGCGCAGCACCTCGATGCGTTCGACGTCGAACAGGTCTTGATAGCTCGTTGTCGGGCGCGAAATATAGACACCGTCGTAATGGACGGTCGTGCTGGGGTCGGTTGCGACGCCGAACGCGGAAGTCCCAATCCCGCGAATATTGATGATCGCCATTGAGTCGTTGGTAATCGAAACACCCGGCACGAAGAATTGCAGGTCCTCGACGTTGGATATGCCCGTCGCGGTGAGCGCCTCGCCGGTCATTGCCGTCACGGAGACCGGAACCGACTGCAAATTTTCCTCACGCTTCTCAGCGGTTACGATGATCTCGGTAAGGCCCTCAGACTGACTTTCCTGAGCGTGCGAGGGCATCGCAAACCCCATTGCGATCGCCGCCAGCGAAGCGCCATGCACCGCACGACTCTTTGACACGCGATAGTATCGAATATTCATTATATTTCCCCTGTTTAGAAAACCACGCGATTGCGCAGCCCAATGAAGTTCGGGGAAGTCGAGGACAAAGCCATACACGCCCGCAAGCCGCTGATTACGACCTCCGGGTTCGAGCACTCAACAACCCCTACTGAGATTGACTACGCACCAGAACTGCTCACCCCTTAAAAATAGTGCGGAGGACTCCAGATTCACAGCCTTGCATCTACCGATTGGTCCGACCCGCCAGAATCGAGTTGACGCGGGAAACGCCAAGGATCATACTTTTAACGTGAAACGTCGGATATCTCTTCTGCTGCTTATCGGAGCCTTGCTGGGTCTTCTTGCCCAGGAAGCGGCGTTCGCCTCCGCGCCGGCAATGCCGATGCAAGATACCGCGATCGCTGCGCCGACGATGAGCGCCGAATGCGCAGAAATGATGGGCATCGACAAGTCGCAAGACAAGGAGCCCTGCCAGGGCCTCACGCTCGACTGCATCGCCAAGATGGGCTGCGCGGTTCCACCCGCGGTGGTATCGTCGGCTGTGCCGCTCGCGATCGCGGCTCACATGCCGGGCTTGCTCGATCCGCTTCCGATCCGGCGGCTCGCTGGCCGGATGATCGGTCCCGAACCGGATCCACCCCTGCTCCTCGGCTGAATTGCACAAGGCGCGTCGGCCATTCCGGCGCGCACTTCCCAGCTTTTCAACCGAGGAATTCGACATGAAGACGATATTTGCCGTTGCCGCGCTCGCCGCCGCAACCCTTGCCGCTCCCGTTCTCGCGCAGGAAGCGCCGGACGGCCATTATGAATGGCAGACCCGCCAAGTGCCGGGACCGAACAAGTCCAACACAACTTCGCGGGTCCGCGTCTGGGTGAAGGACAAATCGGCGCAGATGGCTGAATGCAACTGCGACATGATGAAGTCCAGTCCGGCCGACTGCATGAAGAAGATGTCTGGCGACCACATGGCGCACCCCGGAGCGTAAAGCTCTCCGTCCCCGGCGCCCTTGCGCCGGGGACGGTCCTGCCCGGTCCACAAAGGGGGACATCATGCGCCTATTCTTCGCGGCGGCTTTGCTTGCGCTGCCGGCGGCGAAGAACAGGGCAAAGGGAGGTTGCCGCGCCCAGTACCGTTACCGCGCAACTGACCAGCATGGCTCCCATATGACGGTCAGCCCCAACGTATCGGCGGAGTGTAGAACCCGCTCCGTCGGCACCATCTGTGACCGACGCTGCGTGGGTCGCCGAGAGCTAACGGCAGCGATTGAAGTAGTGCTATGCGACTACCGATCGGCACAGCACTTCGCAAGGAGCAATCTAATCATGAACTCCAGCCTTTATCACGACAGTCCAGATCATGGGCAAGATCGACACCGTTGCCTCAGAGGCGGCCTAGGCGGCACTGCGCTCGCCTTGACGCTCATCTGGACAACCGCGGCATTCGCGCAATCTGCGCCTGGACAGATAGTACCACGGCCTGCGATCGCATTGCCGGCCGCCGAGCCTATACTTACCCTCAACGAGGCCGTTGATGTGTCCTTGGGCGACCAGCCCAGTGCTGCCGCCTTTGAACGCGAAGCGGACGCATCCGAACAGGCTGCGATCGCGGCGCGGACGCTTCCCGATCCACAGCTAACCTTAGGGACGCAGAATCTTCCGGTCACCGGGCGCATGGCCTTCGATCCATCGGCCGACTTTATGACCATGCACACGATCGGTATCATGCATGAGCAGGTGCGTCGTTCGAAGCGTGAGGCAGAAGCCGCGCGACTGCGCGCGGAAGCGGTCGTCAGCCGCACCGAAGCCACCGTCCAGGAAAGACGGATTGCGCGCGACGTGATGGTCGCTTGGATAAACGCGGTCGAAGCTCAGGCAAAGCAGCGGCTTCTCGATCGGATCATGGAAGACCTCAGTGTCGCTTATCGAGTTATGGTCGCGGGTGTTCCGACCAAAGGGTCGACGCCCGCCGATGCGCTTCAGATGCAGGCGGAAATCTCGCTCGCCCGGGCTCAGTTGGCAGACGCACAGGGACAAGAACAGCGGGCGCGAGCGGAACTCTCGCGCTGGATCGGCAGCGCCGCGCAGCGGCCACTCCCAAACAGCATTCCCGCGGTCGCGCTTCCAGCGAACGCCCAGAAAGCCGTCGATCTGTCAATTCACCCGCAGATACGGCTCGCTGACGCGCAGGAGCAGGCCGCTCTGCGACAAGTCGATGTTGCACGGCGGGAACGCAAGCCTAATCTGACCTGGTCGGCGATGTATGGCTGGCGCCCCGATCTTGGGGATATGGTGACGGTGGGCGTTACCATCCCGCTCCAGATCAACCGATCCCGTCTCCAGGACCGCCGCATCGCCGAGGCATCTGCGCGCGCCGACGCGGCACGGCTACGGGCCGAAGACGCGCGGCGAGATCTCAGCGGCGCCTTGGGCAAGGCGATAGCGGACTATGGGGGGGCTGATGCCCAGCTTTCTATTCTGGTTAATCAGTCCGTACCTTCGCTCGAGGCCTCCTTCGATGCCGCAGAGGCACGTTACAGCGCCGGCGAAGGCACACTTGAGTTGCCCCTGTCGCTCGTGCGGCGATATGTGGAAACGACGATGCAAGCGCTTGAACTGCAGGCACGGCGTGGGCGCGCAGCAGCTGAAATCGTCTATCTGACCCAGGATATCGTGAAATGATCAAGAACAAAAAGATCCTTGCGGCCGGCGTCGCGCTCGTGGTGGCCCTCGCCGCTGCGGGCTACTGGTTCTCGATGGGCGAACAGCCGTCCGCCGGAAGCGCAAAGGGTGACGTCGTGAACGGTGTTGCCCAGGATGGCTCCGGGCGAGTCGTAAAATATTGGTACGACCCGATGGTGCCGATGGAGCGCTATAATGCCCCGGGCAAATCGTCGATGAACATGGACCTTCAGCCCAAATATGCGGATGAAGGGGGCGATAGCGGCGGTATCCGGGTATCCTCGCAAACGCAGCAAAATCTGGGTGTGCGGACTGCGCGTGTCGTGTTCGATCGGCTGGCGCCTGCGGTCACCGCTATCGGCCGAGTCGAAACTGACGAGCGGCGTATTGTCGAGGTGCAGACGCTCACTGCAGGTTTTGTCGAGCAACTCAGTGTACGCGCGGTCGGCGAAGCAGTGACGAGGGGAAGCCGCGTCGCCGCTGTCTACGCGCCCGACCTCCTGGGTGCGCAAAACGAATATGTCGCGCTTCTGAAGATACCCGGATCGGTCATTACGCCCGACCTCAGGCGTGCGACCCGCCAGCGCCTCGTGCTGCTAGGGCTGCCTGAACCCGCAATACGCAACCTGGAGCGCGGCGGGCATCCACAGCGCACCTATGGCGTTTTCGCACCGCGATCAGGCATTGTCACGGCAATCGGCGCACGACCCGGTGCGCGTGTCGAGCCGGGCCAATCCATTCTTACGCTTGCTGATTTGTCACAAGTTTTGGTCGTGGCCGAAGTTCCAGAGATATCACTCGGCCAGATCCGCGTCGGTCAGTCGGTAAAGATCACCTTTCCGGCTTATCCCGGAGAGACCCGCGAGGGCAGGATCGATTATATCTTCCCAACGCTGGATGCCGAGGCCCGCACCGTCCGTGTGCGGATCGCGCTGCCCAATCCGGCCGGACGGCTCAAGATCGGCATGTTCGCCAATCTGGAGATAGCCGGCAGTCCGACAGGCGCGCTCGTCGCGCCAACAGAAGCCGTTATCGTGACAGGCAAGCGCAACGTGGTGATCGTCCAGCGTGGCGGTGTCTTCATTCCCGTCGAGGTCGAACTTGGGCGAACGGTCGGAGACAAGACCGAAATCCGGCGCGGGCTGGCGGCGAACGACGTCGTCGTCGTTTCAGGGCAGTTCCTGATTGATTCCGAAGCCTCGCTGGCGGGTGTGATCGAACGCCTGTCGCAAGGGCAGGCCGCAGCAGCGCCGCAGCAAGCGCAAACGAGCCTAATTGAAGGGCGCGGGGTTATCACTGCGCTCGATCTCGGAGCCGGCCGGGTCACGTTGTCGCACGGGCCGATCCCCGCGATCGAGTGGCCGGCGATGACAATGACCTTCCCGGTCAAGAATGCGGCGCTTCTACGCGGCCGCAAGACCGGCGAGCGCGTGCGGTTCTCGTTTCAGAAGCCCCAACAAGGACAAACCCCTGTCATCGAGCGGATGGCGCTGGAGACGGCGCAATGATCGAGCGCATCATCCGCTGGTCGGCTGCCAATCGAATGATCGTTCTGCTGGCTGCCGCCTTCATCACCGCCGCAGGATTGTTCGCGGTTAGTCGCACGCCACTCGATGCGATTCCGGATCTCTCCGACGTGCAGGTGATCATCCGGACCCCCTATCCTGGGCAGGCGCCCCAGATTGTCGAGAGCCAGGTCACCTATCCGATCGCAACAACCATGCTCTCGGCGCCCGCGGTACGGGCCGTGCGCGCATTTTCCATGTTCGGGGACTCTTTCGTTACCGTCATTTTCGAGGACGGCACCGATCTCTACTGGGCACGGTCGAGGACGCTCGAATATCTCAACCAGGCAACCGGCCGGCTGCCGCCAGGTTTGACGCCTGCGCTCGGTCCCGACGCAACAGGCGTGGGCTGGGCCTATCAATATGCGCTTGTCGACCGCACGGGCGGCAATGACTTGGGACAGCTTCGGGCATTGCAGGACTGGTTTCTCAAGTATCAGCTCAAGGAAGTGCCGGGCGTTGCCGAGGTCGCCAGCGTTGGCGGAATGGTTCGCGCGTTCCAGGTCCAGGTCGATCCCGAGCGGCTGCAGCTTTACCGATTGTCAGTCAATGACGTGATGGAGGCGCTGAAGACCGCCAACAATGAAACCGGCGGATCGGTGATCGAACGCGCGGAAGCCGAATACATGATCCGTGTCGGAGGGTATCTGAATACGCTTGACGATTTCCGCAATATTCCACTCAAGGTCGGCGAAGCTGGCGTTCCCGTGACGATCGGCGACATAGCGCGCGTCCAGATCGTCCCCGATTTCCGACGCGGCATCGCCGAGCTCAACGGGCAGGGTGAAGTTGCAGGGGGGGTCGTGGTCGTGCGCGCCGGCGCCGACACGCGCGCGGTCATCGACGCGGTCAAAGCGAAGCTTGAGGAGCTCAAGCCCTCGCTGCCAAAAGGCGTCGACATCGTACCTGTTTACGACAGGTCCAGCGTGATCGACCGCGCGGTCGAAAACCTGACGCACAAGCTAGCCGAAGAGTTCATCGTCGTCGCGATCGTCTGCGCCATATTCCTGCTGCATTTCCGCTCTTCGCTGGTTGCGATCCTGACATTGCCGCTGGGCGTGCTTGCCGCCTTCATTGTGATGTATTTTCAGGGGGTGAATGCGAACATCCTGTCGTTGGGTGGCATCGCGCTCGCGATCGGCGCCATGGTCGACGCGGCCGTGGTCATGATCGAAAATGCGCATAAGCGGTTGGAACATGTCGAGCATGAGCATGGAGGAATGACCGAGAAGCTCAGGCGGCGCACCATCGTCGACGCCGCTGCAGAGGTCGGTCCCGCGCTCTTCTTCTCGCTGCTCATCATCACGCTGTCCTTCCTGCCGGTGTTCTCGCTCGAGGCACAGGAGGGTAAGCTCTTCAAGCCGCTGGCCCTGACCAAGACCTATTCGATGGCCGCTGCTGCGGGCCTGTCGGTGACGCTTATCCCGGTTCTGATGGTGATGTTCATCAAGGGCAAGATCCGCCCCGAAGACAAGAACCCGATCAACCGGGCGCTGATCGCGGCCTATCGCCCAGGACTTGCCTGGGTGATGCGCTGGCCAAAGCTCGTGCTTGGGCTGGCCCTCGGTGCGCTCCTCATCACCGCCTGGCCGTTGTCGCGCTTGGGCGGAGAGTTCATGCCGGCGATCGCCGAAGGCGATCTCCTCTATATGCCCACAGCCCTTCCCGGGCTTTCGGCCTCCAAGGCTTCCGAACTGCTCCAGATCACCAACCGGATGATCAAGACGGTTCCCGAGGTGAAGACAGTATTCGGCAAGGCTGGCAGAGCCGAGACCGCGACCGACCCGGCGCCCCTTGAGATGTTTGAGACGACGATCCAGCTCAAACCGGAAAGCGAATGGCGACCCGGCATGACGATGGACAAGATCATCGCCGAGCTTGATGCCCGCGTCAAAGTCCCGGGGCTTGCCAATGTCTTCGTCCAGCCGATCCGTAACCGGATCGACATGCTCGCAACAGGCATCAAGAGCCCAGTAGGCGTCAAGGTCACCGGCGCAGACCTGGCGACGCTCGACCGGCTGGGGGCCAACATCGCGCAGGTTGTGAAAACGGTACCCGGCACGACTTCAGCGATCTCGGACCGCATCATGGGCGGTCGTTATATCGACGTCCAGGTCGACCGTCTGGCTGCGGCCCGTTATGGACTCGCGATCAGCGACGTCCAGAACACAGCCGCAGTGGCCGTCGGGGGCATGCCGGTCGGCGAGAAGCTTGAGGGCCTGGCGCGCTTTCCGATCAACGTGCGCTTTCCGCGCGAAACGCGCGACAGCGTGGAGGCGCTACGGAATCTGCCGATCGTCGCACCAACCGGCGGGATCGTGCCTCTGGGCGCGGTCGCCACCATCCAGGTCGTCGATGGCCCAGTCATGATCAAGAGCGAGAACGCGCGGCCCTCAGTCTGGGTCTATGTCGATGTCCGCGACCGCGATATCGTGGGCTTCGTCAACGAGGCCCGCCAAATGGTCGCAAACCAAGTCAAGATGCCGTCGGGCTACTCGCTCTCCTGGTCGGGCCAGTTCGAATATGCCGAACGCGCATCGAAAAGACTGGCCTGGATCGTGCCGCTCACGATCGGGATCATCTTCCTGCTGCTCTATATGGCGTTCCGGCGGATACGCCAGCCGCTCATCGTGCTGCTCGCACTGCCCTTCGCCCTCGTTGGTGGCGTTTGGCTTATCTACCTGCTGGGCCATGCGGTCTCCGTGGCGACCGTAGTCGGCTTCATCGCGCTGGCGGGTCTCGCCGCTGAGTTCGGCGTGATCATGCTTGTCTATCTCGACCGCTCCATCGAGGAGCGGATTGAGCAGGGCAAATTCGCCCGCGAGGAGGATCTGGAAGACGCGCTGATGGAAGGCGCGGTCCTCCGTGTACGCCCAAAGGCGATGACGGCCGCCGTGATCCTGGCGGGTCTCTTCCCGCTTCTTGTGGGCACGGGAACCGGCTCGGAGGTCATGCAACGATTGGCGGCCCCCATGGTCGGCGGGATGATTACGGCGCCGTTGCTTTCGCTCTTCGTGCTGCCCGCGATCTACAAGCTGCTTGGCGTGAGGCACTTTCTGCGCGCGCCTGCGGATGAAGAGGAGGAGCCCGCCGCCAGCCCGCAGACCGCCTAAGGAGCACCCGATCAATCTGACCTAAGACCATGAAAGGAAATGAGGATGATGAACTGCTGTGGACCTGCCGCGATGATTGCCGTCCCGATCGTTCAACACGTCTGACGTGCACTACCAAGCCACCGTTTAACCTTGAAGGAGAAGACCATGAGACCACTGCAGCTAATGACCGTACTCAGCCTCGCGATGTCCCTCGCAGCCTGTGGCGATAAGAAGGAGACCAATGCTCCGGCGGCAAACAACACTTCCGAGATGACCGGCAATATGGGCAACATGGCCATGCCGGCCGACGCCGTTGCAAAGACCGCCAAAGGGACGGGTACGGTTACGGCGATCGACAAGGCGGCCGGCACGATCACGCTCGAACACGGCCCCATTGCCGAGGCCAATTGGCCGGCCATGACGATGGCATTCAAGGCGCCGCCCGAACTTGTGGACAGCGTGAAAGTCGGTGACAAGGTTGGATTTGACCTCGCGCTGAAGAATGGCACCGGCGAAATAACAGCGATTACCAAGCAGTAGAAGCACGTGCTGTGCCGCCGCTGGCGGCACAGCACGTGCTCAAGATAGCGCCACGGTAAGATTTCGTCAGCGCATGGCCGGAGGCACTATCGCTTACATCCCGAGACACTGGGCAGGCAAGAACAGACCGGGGTTTGAGTAGCAACGAACAGAAAACATACATAATGGCCGGTGTTAGGTATCGTCGATGCCGGTAGCGCTGGGATCTCGCATGGCCGCACTCGGCGGGGGGCTTAGAAGTTTCCCCGGACAGCTTCCTGCAGGATCAGCTTGTCCAGCGTCAGGTCCGGGATCGCACGCCAAAGCCGCGCATTCTCCTTCTCCAGATTATTCATCCGACGCGCTTGGTCGGTCTTCCGCCCGCCATATTCCTTGCGCCACCTATAATTAGGTCTGTTCGCTGACCGCATCCGCCGACACGCCTCAGCGGTCATCGCACCCGGCGCCAGCACGACCTCCGCCTCACTCAGCTTGCCAATAATCTCCTTCATGATCCAAAATAACATTGATTTTGGACCACTCAGAAGGGGGCAGATCATGTCGATCCGACCTGACACCATCTCCGGAGCACTTTCAAAATGTCGCCTCAACTCCCGGACCAACCCCATTTTGTCGGACCACGCCGACAGCTACGGATGCAGGGTCGAGTTCTATGACCGGATACCCCACACGTAAAAAGAACTGATACTGGCTTAGGGATTGACGGGGCTGTCGCATAAGGAGATCGTGCGGTGGAAGCCGCGCGCATTCCGCCGCCGGGCACGCGCGTCATGTGCGGTGGGTCTGTCGGTGATGTGAAGAGGAACGAACAAGGGTAGCAAGTCATGACCGAGGTCAAACACAGTGAAGCCGGCAGCGGCCAAGGTGGCCGCGACGTCGTTCTGATCACGGGCGCGAGCGGCTTCATCGCCGCCGCGCTGATCGCCAAACTTAGCGAGCACTACACGGTCGTCGGCCTCGATCGCGCCGGCCCTCCCGACCCGCCGCCACCCGCTGCGTCCGTTGATTTCGATCTTGGCTCTGACGAGGCGGTGCGCGCCGCGCTGAATGAAGTCCGTGCCCGCTATGGCAACCGTATCGCTTCGGTGATCCACCTCGCCGCCTATTATGACATTACGGGCGAGCCCAACCCTCTCTACGACAAGATCACCGTGCAGGGGACGCAACGGCTGATCGATGGCTTGCAGTCGTTCGAGGTCGAGCAGTTTGTCTTCGCCAGCACGATGCTGGTCCACAAACCGACCCCTACCCCGGATGAGCGTATCAACGAAGAATCGTCGATCGGTGCGTCCTGGGCGTATCCACAGTCCAAGGTTGACACCGAAGCATTGCTGCATGAGCATCACGGGAAGATTCCCGTCGTCTACCTGCGCGCTGCGGGAGTTTACGACGACGATGGACGCTCGGCGTTTCTCGCCCAGCAGATATCTCAGATATACGAGCACCGCCTGATTTCGCATTTCTATCCCGGCATGCTGTGTGCGGCGCAGTCATCAGTGCACCGCGACGATTTAGCCGATGCCGTGTTGCGTCTGGTGGACCGGCGGCACGATCTTCCGACCGAGCTGCCGCTGCTCATCGGCGAGCCCGAAGCGCCCGGCTATGCCGAGATTCAGGACATCGTCGGCGAGGCGCTCCACGGCGAGGGGTGGAAGACGATCCGCATTCCGCAGCCGCTCGCGAAGGCCGGGATCATTCTGCAGAACGAAGCGCTCGGCAGGGAAGACTTCATCCAGCCCTGGATGATCGACAGCAGCAATGACCACTATATTCTCGACATCTCCCGCGCGCGTTCGCTGCTCGGATGGGAGCCGAAACACAGCCTTCGCGACACCCTGCCCGCGATCGTTGCCGCGTTGAAGCGCCATCCAAGGGCCTGGTACCGGAACAACAAGCTCAACGAGAATCTGGTTGCCTGGCACGATAGGCCAGAGGCAGAACCTGTAGGGCTAGGCCACCAGCCCGCAGCGGCAGGCGACGGGATGGCCGGGATGGATCACGGGGCTGTGGACCATAGCAGTATGGACCACGCCGCCATGGGGCACGGACCTGGCGCTGCGGACATGGCAAAACCCGGCCATGGTGCACATGGCGATTACATGGCCATGATGGACCGCGATGAGCGCCGCGCCCGCTGGGCTCTTTACGCCAACATCGGTCTCGGTCTCTGGCTCGCCTCCAGCCCGCTCATTTACGACTCCGTTACCACACAGAGCGTCGGCGAGGCCGCACGCTTTGTTACGGTTGATCGCGGGCTGCCGTCGATAGAGTGGCGCGCGAACGCGCTGAGCATCAGCGATTTCGTCAGCGGTCTAGCGATTGCGCTATTCGGTGCGTTGTCGCTCTCCGCACGCACCAAGACATGGGCGCAATGGGCGGTAGCTTTTGTCGGCATTTGGCTGCTGTTCGCACCCCTGGTCTTCTGGAGCCCGAGCGCTGCGCAGTACAACAACAACTTGCTCATAGGTTCGGCGGTGATCGCCCTGTCGGTGCTAGTACCGATGATGCCAGGCATGAGCATGGCGGGCATGATGGACCCCAAGAACATCCCGCCGGGCTGGACCTATTCGCCATCCACGGACGCGCAGCGGCTGCCGATCGTCGCCATGGGGCTGATCGGCCTGCTCACCTCGCGTATCCTGACCGCCTATCAGTTAGGCCATATCGATACTGCATGGGAGCCATTCTTCGTTGGCTCACTTGCCGATCCGCGTAACGGCACCGAGGAAATTATCACCTCGGCCATGTCGAAAGCCTGGCCAATCCCGGATGGAGGTCTCGGCACAATCAGTTACGTGCTCGAAATCCTGATGGCGGTGATGGGTACCCGCGACCGCTGGCGGACGATGCCGTGGATGGTGACCTTCTTCGGCATTCTCGTCATCCCGCTCGGCATCGTGAGTATCTATTTCATCATCAGCCAGCCTATCGTCATCGGTACGTGGAGCACGCTCGCGCTGATCGCGGCGCTGGCAATGCTGATCATGATTCCTTTCGCTCTCGATGAAGTCATCGCTATGGGCCAGTTCCTGGGCTGGGCGAGGCGCAAGGGCAAGCCACTGATCCGCACCTTCTTCCAGGGCGATGCGATTGAGGCGGGCGAGGTGGACGCGTCCGACGCCATGGCATCACCGGCGGCATTGTGGGCGGACGCGAAGAAGGGTCTGACGCTGCCATGGACGCTCGCGGCGAGCATCTTCATCGGCGTATTGCTGATGTTGACGCGGGTGCTGTTCGGTACGGAAGGCGGCATGGCTAACAGTGACCATATCGTCGGCGCGCTGGTCATTACCGTCACCATCATTGCGACGGCAGAAGTCGCCCGCGCCCTCCGCTTGATCAACGTTACGTTCGGCGCTTGGCTTGTCGCCGCGCCGTTCCTATTGACCGGCGTCGGCCAGCTCGGCGCGATCGTGTCGGTGGTCGCGGGGCTTGCCCTCGTCTGCTTGAGCCTGCCCCGCGGCAAGCGCAGTGCCGAACATTACGCGAGTTGGGACAAATACGTGATTTGAGCATCGCCCGCGCCCGGCGTCGGCGCATCGTTCGAGAAGCTCAGTGAAAGGGGTGCGGTGATCGTGCCGATGGACAGGATCAAGGTCGACAATGCGAGGGCGGGGGCGCACGACCGCGCAATTGGCCGATGGGAGAATGAAGGCGGCGCCTTCACCGGCTTACACCAGCACCGGACGCCCACCGTCGCCGGCGAGATAGGCGATGCAGCGGGCGGCAATCTGCGCGTGCGGCTGATCGCGCTCGAAAACCTCGTCGTGGCGCTGCTGGCCGGGGGACCCGAGAGCCAATCCGAGTTGGTGCGAGAAATGGCCGCCTATATTTCTCCCAGGCCCGGCGCGACGCCCCACCGACTAACTGTCGAGGCGGCGCGCAACATGCTCGCTCTCCTCGAGCGCGCTGCGCACTACAAGTCGCTCGACCGGGACTTCGAGCGATGAGCTTCAACCCCTACTTTATATTCGCGACCGGAATCGAGAACAGCTACCCACGATCAAGAACGGTAGCCATCGCGTCAACGAGATGGCCAGTGCGGCCATTGCGGGCGACGGCGCGACGATTTCGACGGGGTCGAGGAGCCGGACGACCGGCGACCATCGACAAGGTGGGCGCCGTCCAACCCGGCGCTTCAACTTACACTCAAGGCCGCCTAACCGATGCAGCCCGGCCCCACACCCTGCTGATGGACACAACCGATCGCAACTCACCGACTTACCGCTCGCCGCATAATCTGCTCGGCTCGACGTTCCGCTTCTTGAAGCTATAGTAGGTATAGCACTCACATCAGGTCGGTTAGCAGCAATGGCGTTCTGCCCACCCGGCTGCTTTCACAAGAGGAGACAGAGCGCATGACGTTGCAGCTTGGTGATACAGCGCCGGACTTCGAGGCCGAGACGACCGAAGGCCAAATCCGTTTTCATGAGTGGATGGGTGCTGACTGGGCGGTCTTCTTTTCCCACCCCAAGGACTTCACGCCCGTCTGCACGACCGAGCTCGGGGAGGTCGCCCGCCTCAAACCCGAGTTCGACAAGCGCGATACCAAGGTGATTGGGCTGAGCGTTGATCACATCGAGGATCACCACGCCTGGGCCGGCGACATCGCCGAAACGCAAGGCCACGCGCTCAATTTTCCGATGATCGCCGATCCTGACTGCCGGATCGCCGAACTCTACGGGATGATCCACCCAAAAGCCAACGACACACTCACTGTCCGCTCGGTGTTCATCATCGGACCCGACAAGAAGCTCAAGCTCAGCCTCACCTATCCAGCGAGCACGGGCCGCAACTTCGAAGAGATACTCCGCGTCATCGACTCCCTGCAGCTGACCGCCAAATACAGCGTAGCGACGCCGGTGAACTGGCGGCAGGGCGAAGACGTCATTATCGTTCCCTCGCTCAGCGATGACGAGGCCCGCCAGAAATTCCCGAACGGCTGGCGGACCGTGAAGCCCTATTTGCGCATCACCCCACAACCGCAGGATTAAGTGCAGGCGGTCGCCGCGATGCTGAAGCCACTGCCTAATCAAACCCCCGCATCCACGGGCTCGCCTCGAAATGCGTCGAGGATGCGGCATTCGTCGAGGGTGGTGTGCCCGCATTGCTTGAGGAGACGCTCGAGCGTGGCTTCTAGCGCCCTGAGGTCGGCAATCTTGGCTCGGACCTCGCGGAGACGTGTGGCGGCCATCCTGTCCACCTCCGCACAGGGCGCGTCGTCCGCCCGCTCCGAAAGGGCAAGAAGCCCCCGCACGGTCTTGAGCGGAAAGCCGAGCTCGCGCGCCCTCCGGATGAACCTGAGACGCTCAAGATGATGGCGGTCATAGACCCGGTGTCCACCCGCGCTGCGGCCAGGCTCGGGCAGCATCCCGATCTGCTCATAATAGCGGATGGTCACCACCTTGCACCCGGTGAGAGTGGCCAACGCTCCGATCGAGAGGATTTTACCCATGCCCTTGAACCTATAGCAGCTAGAGGTCCTATCATAGTGACGAGCCTGTGTTTGTGAATGCGGAGAGTTGGCTATGGAGGATTGCTGCAGAGATGCTGGCGACCCGAGTCGCGAGAAAAGCGATACTGCGCTGATGATCTCGTCAGAGCCCTCCACGGCACCTCTCGCGCCGACGACGGCACGCGCCGGGCGCCGCGCGACGGCGACGCCTGCTGCTCAGGCAGCTCCTCTGACCCGAGCAACGATGCCGTGTCTCACGAGCCTCACCCTAGCCCTGACGGACGTCCGCAAGTGATGGGTGACGACTGCTGCTCGGCGAAGGAGCAGGAGATCGCCGCCTTGAGCGCTCATTTGGGCGTGAAGCGCGTGCTCCAAATGGTCCTTGCGATCAACCTCATCATGTTTGTTGCTGAGTTCACGGCCGGGATGCTGGCGAACTCCACCGCCCTCATGGCCGACTCGGTCGACATGCTGGGGGATGCGCTGGTCTACATACTAAGCCTCTACGCACTTCAACGCAGTCTGCGCTGGCGTGCCGGCGCCGCAGTCGCGAAGGGCGGAATCATCGCTGCCTTCGGGATCTGGGTCATGATCGAAGCGGCCTTGAAGCTGGTCAACGGCGTGAGCCCCGCCGCCGGGACGATGGTTCTCTTCGGACTGATCGCGCTGGTTGCCAACCTGACTTGCCTCGCGCTGCTCTACCGCTTCCGCCACCGCGACGTGAACCTGTCCAGCACGTTCGAGTGCTCGCGGAACGACGTCATCGCCAACACCGGAGTTCTTCTCGCCGCTGGCGGCGTCTACGCAACCGGCGCGGCCTGGCCTGACATCCTCGTGGGCGCCGTTATCGCGGTGTTGTTCTTCCGCTCCGCGATCCGGGTACTTCGCCAGGCCTGGCAACAATTCAGGTCAGCCAGCCCCGCCGTGGCGGTGGTGTTGGATTGAGACATAGTCTTCAAACAAAGGAGCTTTATCGATGTTGAAGCAACTAACGGCGCTGTTCCTGCTCGGCGCTGCCTTCACCTCCCCGGCGACGGCAGGGGCGGCCAGTCCGGCGAATGCCGTGATGTACAAGAATCCCGGCTGCGAGTGCTGCGACGGCCACGCCGCGGCGCTGCGCAGTGCAGGGCTGAACGTGAAAGTGGTTCCGACCGAGGATCTCTCCGCGTTCAAAGCGCGGGCTGGAGTGCCCGAGGCGCTTCAAGGCTGCCATACCACGATGGTAGGCGGCTATGCCGTGGAGGGGCATGGGCCGATAGCGGTGGTCCAGCGGATGCTGAAGGAGAAACCCGCCATCCGCGGGATCGCTTTGCCGGGCATGCCGTCGGGATCTCCTGGTATGTCTGGGCCGAAGACCGCGCCGTTCAAGGTGCTGAGCTTCGGCGCCGGGGGCACGAAGGTCTATGCTGTCGAGTAGCGGGTGAACCGATCGATCCAGAGAGAGGCCGACATGCCTGACGATGATCTCGCCTATCTTCAGCGCCGCGTCGAGGCGGAGCTCGAGATGGCGCAACGCTCCGAGACGCCCGAGGCCACGGCAGCGCACTACAAGCTCGCGGAAGCCTATCTTGAGCGGATCGAGGTCCTCCGGATATCGGCAGCGGCCGTGCCGGGCGGAAAAACTGCTGCCGATCCGGAAGTTGCCGTTGCTGGGGTACCGAAAAGGCGAAAAGTAGCATCCGGCGAACGAGCAGAACGATGATATTTCGTCAGCTATTCGAGCCGGAATCCTCTACCTACACTTACCTGATCGGCTGCCGCGACACAGGAAAAGCGGTGTTGCTCGACCCGGTTCTGGAGACCGTTGATCGCGATCTCGCCGTCCTGCAGGAGCTGGAGCTGACGCTTGAATATACGCTGGAAACTCACATCCATGCGGACCATGTCACGTCCGCGTGCCGGCTACGCAGCCTGACCGGATCAAAGGTCGCCTATCCGGCGATGGACGGCCTCCCCTGCGCAGACGTTGGTGTCGGTGAGACCGACCCGCTCAGCGTCGGCAGCCTCACCTTCCAGCCCCTCTTCACGCCTGGCCACACCAACGCGCACCACAGCTACCTTATCGATCTGCCCGGCTCGCGCCGCGTGTTCACCGGCGATGCCCTCCTGATCGACGGCTGCGGCCGCACGGACTTCCAGAATGGTGATGCGGGCGCGCTCTACCGGTCGATCCACGAGAAGATATTTTCGCTTCCCTGCGACACGCTCGTCTACCCGGCGCACGACTACCAGCATCGCCATGTCACGACGGTGGCTCAGGAGCGCGAGCGTAACGCGCGGTTGGGTGGCGGCAAGACGCTCGAACAGTTTATCGACATCATGACCGCCCTCGACCTGCCCTACCCCAAGCGGATCGACATCGCGGTACCGGCCAACCGCCTGTGCGGCGACTGTCCCGAGATGGAGAAAACGGAGCCTATGGAGCCCCCCGGACCTTCGGTTCAAGGCTAGCGCGAACCACTCGTCGGATCGAATTTATACCGATCACGGCTTCACTGGGACCAATCGCGCACGCCCCGGTCTGGATCATGCCTTCGCAGCAGTGCGCGGCGGCCACACACTGGTGGTGCCCAAACTCGATAGGCTCGCGCGCTCCGTTCCCGATGCCTGGGCAATCGGAGATACCCTGACGACACGCGGCGTAAAATTGCAGCTTGGCGCCAGCATTCATGATCCCGCCGATCCCGTAAGCGTGGTCTGAAGGCCGCAGTTACGCGGCCTGAGCGATCGGCTGCTGGGGCTGCCAGTTCCAGGGCATGAGCTCGTCCCAGCGGGACGCGGGCCAGCCTGAGGCGATCTTCTCGATGACATCGGCAATATAGGCCTGCGGCTCGACGCCATTGAGCTTGGCCGTCTCGATGACGGAGTAGATGGCGGCGGCGCGTTCGCCGCCGGCCTTCGATCCGGCGAACAGCCAGTTCTTGCGCCCGATCGCGATCGCTCGGATGGCGCGCTCGGCGATATTGTTGTCGATCTCCGCCATGCCCTCGTCGATGTAGCGGGTCAGCGCGTCCCAGCGCTTGCGACCATAGGCGAGCGCCTTTGCCATCGCCGACTTGGGCGATAGGCGGCGCAGGGCGTCGTCGATCACGCCACGAAGCGCGTCGATCTTTGGCATTGCTTGCTCTTGCCGGTGTCGGCGCCGGACATCAGGCGGCTGGCCGCGGACGTCCTCTTCGATCCGGTAGAGCCCGGCGATGCGATCGAGCAGGTCGGTGGTTAGCGGCGTCGGGCTCGTCTGGTGGCACTCGAAGATCTTGCGGCGGAAGTGCGCCCAGCAGGCGACCTCCTGGATGCCGTTGCCCTGGTAGAGCTTGTCATATCCGGCATAACCGTCGGCCTGAAGAAGGCCGGTGAACGACCCCAGCTCGCTCTGCGGATGGATGCCGCTGCGATCGGGGGTGAACCGATACCAGGCGAGCGCCGGGGTGGCGGCGCCCGATGCGCGGTCATCGACGACATAGGCCCAGAGCCGCGCCTGCGCGGTGCGGCCCTTGCCGGGCACGAGCATCGGCACCGGCGTGTCGTCGGTGTGGAGCTTGGCGGCCTTCAGTCCTTCCTCGCGGATGCGGCTCACGATGGGATCGAGCAGATGCGCGGCCTGGCCCGCCCAGCCGGCGAGGGTTGAACGATCGATGTCGATGCCCTGCGCCGCCATCATCTCTGCCTGGCGATAGAGGGGGAGATGGTGATCGAACTTGTGGACGACGACATGGGCGAGCGTCGCGAAGCTGGCCTTGCCACGTGCTATGGCCTTCACCGGCGCCGGTGCCTGGACAATCCTGTCGCAGGCGCGGCAGCTATACTTGGGCCGCACGGTGCGGATGACGCGCCACTGGACCGGGGCAATATCGAGCTGCTCATCACTGTCGTCGCCAAGCGGGCGCAGCGCGCCGCCGCAATCGGGACAGGTGCAGTTGCCGGCCTCAGGCTCGATCCGCCGTTCGGCGCGCGGCAGATGATCGGGCAGCGCGCGCACCGGCGAGGGTCGCTGGGCGGGCGCCCTGTCGGCGGTGCGGCTGTCCGCGACCTCGGCTTCGCCTTCGAGCTCCTCGAGGGCGAGCTCAAGCTGCTCGATCTGCAGCGCGAGCTTCTCCGAGGACTGGCCGAAGGTCATGCGGCGAAGCTGCGCAAGCTGGTGGCGGAGGGTATCGATCAGCGTATCGCGGGCCGCGAGAGCGGCTTCGAGCTCGGCGATCCGAGCGTCTTTGTCGATGCAGGAAGAGGCTGGTTCCGACACCCCGGATACCTAGCAAAACAGGCGCTGCGATGCCAGTAAAACCCTAACTAATCCGCCACTTTTTACCCTGCGAGCAAGGGCACTGCAGTGCGTTCGGGACGCCGCCAGTCGATGCCTTCGAGCAGCATCGAAAGCTGCGCCGCGGTGAGGCTGACCTTGCCCGCCTTGGTGATCGGCCAGACGAATCGGCCGCGGTCCATGCGCTTCGAGAACAGGCACAGGCCCTGACCATCATACCAGAGCAGCTTGACCAGATCGCCGCGCTTGCCGCGGAACGCGAACAGCGCGCCCGAGTGCGGACTCTTCTCCAGCACCTGCTGCACCAGCACCGCGAGGCCATCGAACCCCTTGCGCATATCGGTGGCGCCGCAGGCGAGATAGATACGTGTCGTCGGTGGTAACGGGATCATCGGGCAAGGACGGACATCACCCGAGCCAGTGCGCCGGCATCGACCGCCGCATCGACCGTGAGCCTTACCCCCGACGGGAGCTCGATCCCGATCTGGCCGGTTCCCATCATCGCGGCGGTCGACACGGACATATCTACCTCGGCAAATGATGGAGGCGCAGTGCGCTTCAATCCGTCCAGATCGCCCGCCAGCGCGCGTCGGCGCCATGTGTAGAGCTGTCCGCTACCGATCGCGTGCCGCTTGCAGGTCGCACCGATCGAGCCATCGGAGCCGAACGCCTCGCGCAGAATGGACAGCTTCTGGTCCGCTGACCAGCGGCGGCGCCCGGCAACCACCGCGATCTGACTACTCATATGATTACTCATATGACCACTCACGAGAGTACTCGCTCCCGCCACCTCGATATCCTCGCTCATCACCGCTCCTCGCAAAGAGCGGCAATCAATACCGCGCAGCAGCTTCCTGCAAGGCGGCCTTCAGGACACGGTTACCCGATCCCATGGGCAAGCTGTTTTTCAAGATCCTGGCCACCTTCGCAGAGTTCGAGGCCGACCTAATCAGGATGCGGACCCGGGAAGGCATGGCTGTTGCTCGCGCCAAGGGGAAGTTACGGGGTAAAAAGCCAAAGCTATCGGATCGGCAGCAGAAGGAATTGCGCGGGATGTACGACACGGGCGATTACTCGATCAGCGACCTCGCCGAGCTGTTCTCGATTTCGCGTCCAACCGTTTATCGCACTCTGGGCCGGCAGGATGCAGGCGCTACCGCCAAGGCAAAGCCAGCTTGACGATGTACATTATATGGTGCATATAATGGCTATGGGATCGGGTACCGCACAACGCATCGAACTGGTGTTTTACCAGACCGATGCAGGCAATGTACCCGTTCGTGACTGGTTGCTTGGTCTTTCAGAAGCCGATCGCCGGGAAATTGGGCAGGACCTACAGCGGGTCCAGTTCCGCTGGCCGGTCGGCATGCCGTTGGTTCGCCCCATGGGTAAAGGGCTGTTCGAAGTGCGGACGTCCTTGCCCGACAGCACGATCGCTCGCGTGTTGTTCTGCTTCCATCAAGGTGAACTTTACTCGCTGCACGGGTTCATCAAAAAGTCGCAGAAGGCGCCCGCGGCTGATTTGAAGTTGGCGCGAAAGCGCCAGAAAGAGGTTGAAAATGGCTGATAGCAAGCATCGTGGTCCGACGCTGGACAGCTTCCTTGAGGAGGAAGGAGTCCTTGCGGAATTCCAGGCCAAGGCCATCAAGGAAGTTATCGCGTGGCAACTCGCCGAGGCGATGCGCGAGCGCAAGCTCAGCAAGAAGCGACTGGCGCTGCTGATGCACACCAGCAGGACACAGGTCGACCGCATACTTGACCCTACCGATGGCAATGTGACGATCGAAACCTTGCAGCGCGCAGCAGCTGTCGTGGGACGCAGGGTTGAACTCGCGCTAATTTGAGGTCGCTAAGGCACCCAACCTTCGGAAGTTCCACACATGTCCGTGAATTCGTTGTCTGGCGCACAAACCTTGAGGTGACGCCTATTTGCTCATGCGGGCGAGACGTCCCGATCCGAATTCAATCAAAGGAGAAGTGCCATGAAGGAGTCCCTTAACGCCGTGCTGGCCTTGACCCTCGCCGCGACAATCGCGGGGTGCGGCAAACAAGAGGATGCCGTTGCAACGAACGGTGCATCGACAAAGGATACGGCCATACCTGCTGCGGAAACACGGCATGGCAAGGCCTAGGGAACAGTGACGGCGATCGATGCGACCGCCGGCAGCGTGACGCTCGATCACGGCCCCATCGCCGCGCTCGAATGGCCGGCGATGACGATGGGCTTCTCCGCGAACCCTAAAATTCTGAAGGATATTGCCGTCGGCGACCGTGTCGCGTTCGAACTCGACTGGGACGGCAAGGCAGGCGTCGTGACGCAGATCGCAAAAACGGGGACGACGAAACCCTGAACCCGGGAAGATCGCGGTGCCGGGCGACAGGCTTCTTACGCCGCCCGGTCTCAACCGGCGGCCTCGCCCCGGCACGATAATCTCCGACGGTCAGAGCGCGGAAGCGCTATGCCAGAGCATGTAAGCTGCGACCGTGAAAATCAGGCACGCGAACACCGTGGTAAGCATGCCCTTGCCCGAGAGGATCCGGGCATAGCGTGTTCCGGCCACCCCGCCGAGCATGCCACCCGCGATGAAGACGCCCGCCAGCGTCCAGTCGACCAGCCCAGACACCGCATAGTTGAGCGCAGTGGTCAGCCCGAAGGCGGTCACTGCGACGAGACTCGTGCCGACCGCATTGAGGATCGGCATATTCGTCGAAGCGATCAGCCCCGGCACGATCAGGAAGCCGCCGCCGATGCCGAAGAAACCGGAAAAGCCACCGGTGCCGAGCCCGAACCCAAGCACCTTGGGAGCATTGTGGCGATTGCAGGCGGCACCTTCGATGCCCGGATTGTTTCGCCCGCGCAGCATAAACCCGCCGACGACAAGCATCAGCAGCGCGAAGAGGAAGAGCAATTTCTGCCCGTCGATCGCCTTTCCAAGCGTCGAGCCTGCCAGCGCACCGACGATGCCGCTTCCCGCATAGAGAAAGCCGCAGCGCCATTTGACGGTCCCGGCGCGTGCATGCTGTGCAAGACCCGAGGCGGCATTGGCGGCGACCGCGAGCGCGCTCGTCCCGATCGCGACATGCGGGCTCCCGACCCCGACGAGATAGACCATCAGCGGCACCGCGAGAATCGACCCGCCGCCGCCGACGAGCCCGAGCGTGAAGCCGACGATCCCGCCCGACAGCGCGCCAAGCAGATATTGGGCAGTGTCGAGGCTCACCCGCCCTCGCCGATCCGCGCGGGCGCAGCGAGCCATTCGCGGCCGCGAAGCATGCCGTGCCAATAGAGTGGCGGCAGGATCTTCGCCTTGAGCAACCACGAAAGACGCGACGGCCGCGTGCCCTCGATCAGCCATTTGGGGAAGGTCGGTAGCAGCTTGCCGCCATAGCCGAATTCGGCGAGGATGACCTTGCCCGCCTCGACCGTAAGCGGGCAGCTGCCATAGCCGTCATAGGCCGCCACCGGCGCTGCACCGTCGAGCGCGGCGAGCACGTTCAGCGCAACGACGGGCGCCTGCTTGCGCGCCGCCGCCGCAGTCTTGGCGTTGGTCGTCGCGGCGACATCGCCGAGCGTGAAGACATTGGCATGGTCGGGGTGGCGCAGCGTCGTCTCGTCGACCGCAACGAAGCCCGAGGGCGCCGCGAGCGGGCTCGCCGCGATAAAATCGGGCGCGACCTGCGGCGGCACCACATGGATCATGTCGAAGCGTTCCTCGACGCGGCGGACCGTATCGCCGCGGCGCTGCTCGAACAGCGCGACCTTGGCCGCGCCATCGATCGACACGAGGCGCGATTCAAGCTGCAGGTCGATGCCGTAGCGCGCGATATAGGCTTCGAGCGCCGGAACATAGGCAGCGACCCCGAACAGCGCAGGCGTGGCATTGTGGAACTGGACGTCGGCTTGGCCGAGCACCCCCGCGCGCTCCCACCGATGGCACGAGAGATACATCGCCTTCTGCGGCGCGCCGGCGCATTTGATCGGCATCGGCGGCTGGGTGAAGAGCGCGCGGCCGCCGCGGAACCGGCGCACGAGCCGGTCGGTATAGGGCGCCAGGTCGTAGCGATAGTTGGAGGTGACGCCGCCGCTGCCGAGCGCCGCTGCCAGGCCGGGGATCGCCTCCCAGTCGAGCTTGAGCCCCGGGCAGACGATGAGCGCGCGGTAGCCGATCACGCGCCCGTCGGCGAGCGTGACCCGGTCGTTCGCGGGATCGAAGGACGCGGCGGCGGCGCGGATCCATTCGGCGCCCGCCGGAATCAGCCCAGCCTCGCCGCGCCGCGTGACCTCGGGGGCGAAAACACCGCCGCCGACCATCGTCCAGCCCGGCTGGTAATAATGATCCTCGCTCGGCTCGACGATCGCGAGCGACACGTCCGGGCGGCGCCGCAGGATGCTCGCGGCGGTAGCTATCCCCGCGCTGCCGCCGCCGATCACGAGAATGTCGTAGCGCGCAATCCCGCCGCCTTCGCCGCGCGCCGCAGTCATCGCCGCGAGCTGCTCCGAGCGCGCGCCCGAGCGGCAATAGGCAAGCACCGGACCCGGCAGTTCGGCGAGCGCGCGTGCCATCGCGGCGGCATCGCTCTCGTCAATCGTGCCCGATACGACCGGGATGTGAAGGAAACGGACGCCCTGCGCCTCGGCCGCCGCCGCGACCGCAGCCGCCGTCGGCTGGCCCGCCTCTTCGCCGTCGGGACGGGTGCAGACGATCGAGCGGAAACCCGAGGCCGCGAGCGCGGCCACGTCCGCCGGGTCGATCTGCGGCGACACGCTGAGCGCCGGGGTCAGGGTCCTGATGGTCATAATCTCTCCGTTCGTGAAAGGGCGCCGGCGCTCAAAGCCGGTCGACCGGTATCTTGAGGTAGGCGACGCCATTGTCCTCGGCGGGCGGCAGGCGGCCCGCGCGCATATTGACCTGCACCGACGGCAGCAGCAGCACCGGCATCGCGAGTTCGGCGTCGCGCGCGCGGCGGCGCTCGACGAACTCATCCTCGGAAATTCCGTCGCGGGCGTGGACGTTGGCGGCGCGCTGCTCGGCGACGCTGGTTTCCCAGCGATGCTCGCGCCGCTCGGCGGTCAGATAGTCGTGGCATAGGAAGAGCGGCGTTGCGCCGGGGAGTTCGAGAATGCGGCGCAGCGATCTGAAAAGGGTCTGCGCATCGCCGCCCGGAAAATCGGCGCGCGCCGATCCGTAGTCGGGCATGAACATCGTGTCGCCCACGAAGACGACATCGCCGATCGCATAGGCGACGCACGCCGGCGTATGGCCAGGGACGTGGAGCACGGTGATCGGCAGTTCGCCGATCGCGAAGCGGTCGCCGTCCGACCAGAGGCGGTCGAAATCGGATCCGTCGCGCCGGAAATCGGGTCCGGCGTTGAAGATGTTGCCGAACACTGCCTGCACGTCGCGGATATGCTCGCCGATCGCGATCGCACCGCCAAGCCGGTTCTTGAGCCAAGGCGCCGCCGAAAGATGATCGGCATGCGCGTGCGTCTCGAGCAGCCAGTCGACCGTAATGCCCGCGGCGCGCGCATGCTCGGCGATCGCTTCGGCCGACGCGGTCGAGGTCCGCCCCGCAGCCGCCTCATAATCGAGCACACTGTCGATCACCGCGCCGCGCATCGTGGCGGGATCGTGGACGACATAGCTGATCGTCGAGGTTGCAGGGTCGAAGAAGGCGCGTACCGATGCCGCGCCTTTTGGCACCGCCCCGAGCTGTGCGGTGGCCGCGGCCAGCGCGGGGTCGTCGCCTAGGACATCCGCCGCGCTCATGACGGCAGCGGCCAGAGATGCGGTCGCGCCGCGTCGCGGCGCCGGAAATGAGCGGCGAAGTCTGCAATCGCGCCGATACTCCATTCGGAGAAGCGCGCGTCGGCATCGGCCGAAGCGAGCGCGGGATCGCCCTGCCCGACCCCGTTCGAGGCGACTTCGGTGACGTCGAGCGGCAATGCCACCTCGAACTCGCCGAACATCGCGCCCGAGATCTGGCTCGTCCGCGGAAGACCGAAGGCGCTCGACCGTGCCGCGGGCCGCGCGGCGTCCATTCGCATCAGCTCGGGCGTGAGGTGCGGCCCGACCGAAGTGACGGGGTAGGCGCCATGGCCGCGCTTGCTGCGGATCGCCTGTGCGACCTGCGCCATCAGCGGCGCGTTAGTCGAATGTCCATTGCAGACAATGATTTGGCTGAGGCCATAATCGAGGAAGGCGGTGATCATATCCTCGAGCAGCATGCTGAAGGGAGCTTGACCCCGCCCGCCGCGCCGCGGAAGAAATTGGCGTGGCCGAAGATCAGCACCGGCGCGTAGATCGCCGCGAGCGCGAGCCGCGAGCGGAATTCGGGCCAGCTTAGGTCCGGCGGCGCAGGCGGACGCTTGCCCGGCCGAGGTTCCGACTCTGTACGCGGACCCGCATCAGCGCTGGCGGCGGCGTCAGCGCCTCCCGAGACCCGCGCCCAGATCGATGGCGTTGAACAGCAGTTTGATGACGACGTGCGTCTGCACGGCGCCGACGGCAGAGATGCCAAGACGAGCCGCTGCCGTCTTAGTCCCGAAACAAATCCTCGCAAGGGACGGTTGGAAGCACAGTTTCGCGTCATGGCAAGCAGCGGCTCCTCAGCTGGGGACGGGCGCTAGATTCGGCCTGGAAGGCATCCCTCGTAGGTAGAGACGCAGCGCAGCCGGCCAACCCCACCACGTATTTTCAGGACAGAGGTGCGTGCATGGGCGACGATATCGCGGAAGGTTGCGAATCAAGCGCCGCGCGTCGCAGCATGGCGCAGCAACTGGCCGAGAATCGAAAGCCGCGAGCGCGTCGCAATGATGTGCGGCTGAGCGTCTAGCCGGAACAGCCCGCCGGCATCGCAGGCGGCGTCGAGATCGCGCGGCGCAGACGCCTTGTCGAGCAATTGCTCAAAACGCTCTGGAGGAAAGCGCCCGCACCGGCGTTGCGGCGCACCGCGATGCTGGTGCGGAGTTCACCGCGGCCTCCGTTCGGAAACGTAGGTCCGGTGCGGGGGAGAGAGTTTCGAAAAAGAGGCGAAAGAGGCGTCAGTAGAAGCGGAGATTGTCGATTTCGCCCCAGGCGCTCGCTCCGCCCTCGCGCTCGACGACGACGCCGACCTGCACCAGATCGTCGCCGCGCCAAGACGGCACATCGCCGCGACCGGGCCGCGTCGGAACGAGCGCGGTGAACGGCACGCGCAATTCGGACCAGCCCTCCTTCGCCTCGACCACCGCGGTCCACTCGCCCGCTAGGGTGTTGACGACGATCAGGTAGCGGCCCGCCCCGCGCATATCGAGACGGACGCCGGCGAACTTGCGCGCATCGACTGGCCGCACCGAACCGCGACTGAGCGGAACGATAACCCCGCCCTCGGGCTTGTCCTTGAGCGACATCTGCACCGCGAAGGCGAACGCCGATCCGCCGCCGGTGTGCGTCACGCGGTTCGTGACCACCGACGAGCGCTCGACGCCGCCGTCCATATCGGCGAGGCGGAGCGTGTCGAGCGCGCTACGGCCATCGGTCCGCTCGAAATCGTCGATCAGCTCGGCAGCAGGCGTAGCGGGCAGCGCGGTCGCGAGATTGCCCGCGGGCGGCTTGGTGCCGCCGCCATGGACGAGCTTGCCGTCGACGAACACGCGGTCGATCTTGTGAACGTCGCCGATCGTCTCCCAGGGCTTGCCGTCGATGAGGACGAGATCGGCGCGCTTGCCTTTCTCGATCGTGCCGCGGTCGCCCGAAAGCCCGAGCGCGAGCGCGCTGTTCGACGTGCTGGCGAGCAGCGCCGCCTTCGGCGTCAATCCAGCCGCGACGAGCAATTCCATTTCCTGCAGCGTCGAAAAACCATGTTTCGCACCGCCGATACCGGCGTCGGTGCCGACCGCGATCGGAACGCCCGCGGCGAACAAGTTGCGGACATTTTCTTCGGCGAAGCCATATTTGCGGATGCGCTGGCGCGTCGCGGCGTCGTCCTTGCGCCCCGGTCCGATCTCGTCGGGCTTGAGCTGATAGATGGCGAGCGTCGGGGCGTAAAATGTCCCCGCCTTCTTGATCCGGGCGATCGCGTCGGCGTCGAGCACCGCGTCCTGGATGCTGTGCGCGATCACATCGACCCCGGCTTGCGCCGCGAGCTTGCCGCGCTCGACTGTCACCGTGTGGGTGAGGACGCGTTGGCCATGCTTGTGCGCCTCGTCGGCAATTGCAGCGAGCGTCTCGACGTTCATCGAGGTTTCCTCGGGCAGCTGGCCATAGCGCCAGCCGTCGGCGAACGCCTTGATATGGTCGGGCCGATAAGCCTGAAGCGCCTGCACCTCGCGCCGCGCGCTCTCGGCGGTCGCCACCCATTTGGTGGTGTTGGTGTCGGCCCAATCGGCGCCGTGGCCCCCCGGCGTGCTCATGCGTGCGACGAAATTGACGTGCGGCGCGTAGATGTCGGCGAGCCAGGCGCGGCGCGGCGCGAAGGCTTCGGGCTGCTGGTGGAAGTCGTTCACGGTCGTCACGCCGCTCGAGAGGTAAGCGTTGGCGATTTGCGGCAGCGCGGCGGGCGAGCCCGACGGCGACCAGTGCGTATGGACGTCGATGAAGCCCGGGAGCAGCGCCTTGCCGTCGGCACGCACTATCTTCGCGCCCTTGGGAGCCTTGACGTCAGCTCCGACCGCATCGATCCGGCCACCCCGCACGACGACGGTGCCGCGATAGGGATCCTTGCCCGTGGCATCGAAGATCGTCGCGCCGGTGATCGCGACCAGCTCGCCGCCCGGTTCGGCGAGTACCGACTGGCTCGCCCAGCCAAGCCCGGCGGCGAGCGCCGTTCCCGCTACGATCATCTTCCGAAAACTGGCCACGCGCGTCTCCTCGATTGTCTGATTGTCGCCCTGCCCTGCTTTGACGCAGCGGCGGTAGATATCCCCACCAGCCTGTTCGGTCCGCGCCCGCCATGTCGCAACAATATGCGCTTGTCGACCGCATTGCTGCTGCGGAACCGCGCCGCACTTGCGTCTCTGCTTCCTGTACGCCCCGGCCGGGGCGAAGCCGGAACGGGACAGTCATGAACAGAGCTTTCGCCTTCATCCTCATCTTCGCCATGGTCGCCGGGATTGCGGCGGGCTGGTTCGTGAATTCGCATTACCCGGCCGCAAGAGCCGCCGAAATCGCCGACAATCTCTCGATCCTTACCGACCTCTTTCTGCGGCTCATCAAGATGATCATCGCGCCGCTCGTCTTCGCGACCCTCGTTGCTGGGATCGCGCATATGGAAGACGCCGCCGCGATCGGTCGCGTCGGCGCGAAGACGATGGGCTGGTTCATCGGGGCCTCGATCGTGTCGCTCTCGATCGGGCTCGTCATGGTCCACCTGCTCCAGCCGGGCGCGAGCCTTGCGCTCGACCTGCCGACAACCGGCGCTGAAGGCGTCGTCGCGACCGGCGACTTCTCGCTCAAGCAATTCGTCACCCACCTCATCCCGCAATCGATCGTCCAGGCGATGGCCGAGAACGAGATCCTCCAGATCGTCGTCTTCTCGGTCCTCGTCGGCTCGGCGGTGGCCGCCATCGACGACAAGGCTCCCGCCGTGCTCGCCCTCGTCGAGCAGGTCGCCGCGATCATGCTCAAGGTAACCGGCTTCGTGATGAAGACCGCCCCGGTCGCAATCTTCGCCGCGCTCGCCTCGACCGTCGCGACGCAGGGCCCCGGCGTCCTCGTGACCTATGCGGGCTTCGTCTCGGGCTTCTATCTCTCGCTCGGCGCGCTCTGGCTTGTGCTTTTCCTCGCCGCGCTCGCGATCATCGGCACGCGCGCCTTCGGACTGTTCCGCGGCATCCGCACTCCGGTGCTCCTCGCCTTTTCGACCGCCAGCTCGGAAGCCGCCTATCCGAAGACGATGGAAGAGCTCGAGAAGCAGGGCGTCAACCGCCGCATCGTCTCCTTCGTCCTGCCGCTGGGCTACAGCTTCAATCTCGACGGCTCGATGATGTATTGCACCTTCGCCGTGCTCTTCATCGCGCAGGCCTATGGCATCGACATGACCATCGGCCAGCAGATCACCATGCTGCTCCTGCTCATGGTGACGTCGAAAGGCATGGCGGGCGTCCCGCGTGCCTCGCTCGTCGTGATCTCGGCGACACTCGCCTACTTCAAACTGCCCGAGGCCGGGCTGCTCCTGATCCTCGCGGTCGACCATCTGCTCGACATGGGCCGCTCGGCGACCAACGTCGTCGGCAATTCGGTCGCTGCCGCCGTCATCGACCGCTGGGAAGGCCGCAGAATGGCGCGCGAAGCGGCTGCCGGCGAGCCCGTACCCACCGAACAACTACCCTCTCTCGCAACCAAGGAGTGAATATGTCTCGTATCGAAAGCCGTCTCGCCAGCCTCGGGATCGAACTGCCTGAGGTCTGTCCGCCGGTCGCCAACTATGTGTCGTCGACGCGCTCGGGCAACATCGTGCAGATCTCGGGCCAACTCTCGACCCATGCCAGCGGCGGGATCAAGGGCACCATCGGCGCCGACTGCAGCCTCGCCGACGGCATCATCGCCGCGCGGCTCTGCGCGATCAATCTCATCGCGCAATTCAAGGCGGCCACCGACGGCGATCTCGACCGCGTTGCCCGCGTTCTCCGGCTCGGCGGTTACGTCCAGGCAGGTCCCGAATTCTACGAGATCCCGGCCGTAATGAATGGCTGCTCGGACCTCATCGTCGACGTATTCGGCGACGTCGGCAAACATGCGCGCTCCGCGATCGGCGTCTACCGCCTGCCATTCAACTTCGCGGTGGAAGTTGATGCGGTGATCGAACTGGCCTGAACGGCGACAGGCGGCGGAAACTGGAAAATTTCGCTGTAGTGCAAAAGGTTGTAATTTTCTGCGCCAATGTTGATGGGGATACGTCGATAACTTGCGTCATAGCGAGACGAGATGGGGAGAAATCCATCCGCCGCACGGAGGACGACGCGCCGATCGGGTCGAAACAAGGGGACATGGCATGACGAACCGCACATATTCGAACTACCGCAAGCATATTCTCGCCGCAGCATCGCTGATCGGAATGATCGCCGCACAAAACGCGGCCGCCCAGGAACAGGCGGCGGAGACCCAGGCCGCGACCGAGCCGCAATCGGCTCCCCGCGGCGAAGAAATCGTCGTGACCGGCAGTCGCATCGCTGGCACCAAGATCACCGAAGCCTTGCCCGTGACCGTGGTCGGCGAGGACGAGATTGCGGCGACCGCTGCGGTGTCGGGCGACGAACTGTTGCGGTCGATCCCGCAAATGAGCGACCAGTCGTTCAACAGCAGCAATGGTCAGACGAGCAGCAATTTCGCGCGCGGCGACGTCGGGTCCATCGATCTGCGCGGACTGGGAGTCGGCAACACGCTGGTCCTGCTCAACGGGCGCCGGCTTGTGCAGCACCCAAGCAGCCAGGCGAGCACGTCGCTGGCGCCGGTCATCACCTATAATAGCAACTCAATCCCGGTCTTCGGTATCCAGCGCGTCGAAGTGCTCCGCGACGGCGCGGCAGCCCTCTATGGCACCGACGCCGTGGCGGGCGTGGTCAACACCATCCTTCGCGACAATGTGAACGGCGGCGGTTTGTCGGTCCAATATGGCGGAGCAGAGGGAACGGGGCTGCGCGAATTCAACGGCTCAGGTTATCTCGGCACCGACTTCGCCGAGAATCGCGGCAATATTTCGCTGCTGTTCAACTACACCAACCGCACGGCGCTGTCCTCACAGGACCAGGATTATACCGCGACATCCGATCACCGCTTCTTCGACGATTTCGCAGGGACAGTGTTCGCAGGCTCGAACAGCTTGGACGACACCAGCACTTTGTCCCAGTGGGGCAATTTCACCACCGGCGTTCGCGTACGCCGCGGAACGACCAATATCACGACCACGGGCGGGGTGTTTTCAATCCAGCCGACAGCAAATGGCGGCTGCTCGGCCGATCTGGGGGGCGGGATCTGTATCGATGATGCGACGCGTGCCACGACCGGCGCTGATCGCAACACAAGGTGGGACGCCCAAGCCAATTATCCGCTTTCGATTATTCCCCGGCTGGATCGTGTCAACGTGTTCGCGAACGGCCACTATGACCTCAGTGACAATCTGACCGTCTTCGGCGAGGCCGGCTATTATTATGCCAAGACGCGGAGCATCCAGGACAGCGTCTTCTCGATCGGTTCGATCCAGATGACGGTGCCGGCGTCCAACTACTGGAACCCCTTTGGCCCCGTAACCTTCGCCAATGGCACGTTAAACCCGAACCGCCTCGCGGGGATCGACGCGCCCGCCGCCGGCCTGCCGGTGACGATCACAAGCTATCGTTTTGTGGACATGGGACCAACCGTCGTCGATGTCACCAACCGCCAGTTCCGGGCATTGCTGGGGCTTCGCGGCGAGGCGCTCGGTTTCAACTGGGAGACGGCGGCGCTCTATTCGCAAGCAACGGTCCGCGATGTTCAGGATGGGATCAGCGCCACGCTTCTCCAGCAAAGCCTCGCGCTCTCGACGCCCGATGCCTATAATCCGTTCAATGGCGGCAGCGCGACCAATCCGACCGGTCCCGACACGACACCTAGCAATCAGGCCGCTCTCGACGCTATCGCGATCAAGACGGTTCGCGCGGGCAAATCTACGCTGGCGCAGTGGGATTTTCGGGCATCGAAGGCCGATCTTCTGACGTTGCCCGCCGGCAACGTCGGCATGGCGCTTGGCTTTGAGCTGCGTCGCGATTCCTATCTCGACGACCGCGACGAGCGCGTCGATGGAACAATCACCTGGACAGACACGGTCACCGGTATTGTCCAGCCATCCGACTTGTTCGGCGTCAGCCCGACCCCCGACACCAAGGGCTCGCGCACGGTCTTCGCTGCCTACTCCGAACTGGCCGTGCCACTGATCGCGCCCGAAATGAATGTTCCGCTCATTCGCAGCCTCGAGCTACAGCTGGCGGGCCGCTACGAGCATTATTCGGATTTCGGCAGCATCGCGAAACCCAAGGTGGCCGCCGCTTGGGACCTCTTCGATGGCTGGCGAATCCGCGGCTCGTGGGCGCAAGGCTTCCGCGCGCCGAACCTCGAGCAGACCAAGGCAACGATCATCACACGCGGCAATACGCGGACCGATTATATCCGCTGCGAGGCCGATTTGCGCGCGGGCCGCATCACCAGCTTCGACGCTTGCGCCCAAGGTTTTGTTACCACCGGACGGCGCGCGGGCAACCCCGACCTGAAGCCGGAAACCTCGACCACCTGGACGATCGGTACTGTGCTCCAGCCGCCGGCCTTCAATACCGGCCGACTCCGTACCACCTTCACGGTGGACTATTGGCAGGTCAAGCAGAAGGGCATCGTCGGCGTATTCGGCGAAGGCAACGCGCTCATCAGCGATTATCTCCTCCGCCTTCAGGGGTCGAGCGATCCCACCGTGGTCCGCCTGGCGCCGACGGCCGACGATATCGCATTGTTCGCCGGGACTGGCATCGCACCGGTCGGTCGGGTGCAATATGTCGACGACCAGTATCGCAACCTGGAACCACAGACGGTGCGCGGGATCGATTTCGGGCTCAACGTCGGGCTTCGCGACACGGGAATCGGCGATTTCACCATGTCCGCCAACGCGGCCTATCTGCTCAAATATTTCCGCGACGTGTCCCCTGACATCCGGGTCCTGCTCGATGCGCGCGCGGCGGGCGACATCAACATCGACACGGTCATTCCGGAAGGCGGTAATCAGGTTCGCCGCGACGCTTTCCCAAAATGGCGCGGCTCGGCCTCGCTTACTTGGAAGCTTGGGCAATTCACGGCTGGCGGCTTTGTAAGCTACACCGGCAGCGTCATCGACAACGACATTTCGATCGGCGGAGAAAACCTGATCGTAAAGGCGTACACCACCGCGAGCCTGTATGTGCAGTATGACCTTAAAGGCGGGTTCACCGATGGAACCCAACTGCGTGTCGGAGTTCGCAACATTACCAATGCGCAACCGCCGATTGATTCGAGCGGCTTCGGCTACATGGGTTCGCTTCATTCGCCGATCCCGCGCTACTGGTACGTCAACGTCCGCAAGACTTTCTGACGCACCTCCCGTCCGGCCGTCGCGCACCCCCGGCGCGGCGGCCGGATTGCTGCCCATTCCATCCCTTCGCACAAGGTGATCCCGGCGTGACACGACATTTCTCCGACACCATCTCCCCGGCCCGCACCCCCCGCGCGGTGCGCGCCGCGCTTCTCGGCACCACGCTCACGCTCCTCGCGGGCTGCGCCGCCGATGCCTCCTCGGCGCGCCCCGCCAACACGCCACCGCCGCCCGCGGAACCGGCGGCAGCGCCGGCGCCCGCACCGTTCGCGAGCACCTACCAACCGCGTCCCGCCGCCGACACGGCGATCGTCGGCGCCTCGATCCTGACCGGCACCGGCACCCGGATCGACAATGGCACGGTGCTGATGGCCGCAGGCAAGATCATCGCGGTCGGCGCCGATGTCGCTGTTCCCTTAGGCGCGCGCGTCATCGACGGGCGCGGCAAGTGGGTCACCCCCGGCATCATCGACGCCCATTCGCACCTCGGGGTCTTTCCGGCGCCCGGCGTCCAGGGCCATGCCGACGGCAACGAGAATATCGACCCCTATACCGCGCATGTCTGGGCCGAGCATTCGATCTGGCCGCAGGATCCCGTATTCACCAAGGCCCGCGCCGGCGGGGTCACCAGCCTGCTCATCCTGCCGGGTTCGGCCAACCTCTTCGGCGGCCGCGGCGTGAGCGTGAAGAATGTGCCCGCGGTGACCGTCCAGCAGATGAAATTCCCGGGCGCGCCCTACACGCTGAAAATGGCTTGCGGCGAGAATCCGAAAGGTCGCTACGGCAGCCGCGGCCGCGCCCCCGCCACGCGCATGGGCGAAGTCGCGGGTTTCCGCCGCGCCTGGATCGACGCCGCCGAATATGGCCGCAAGGTCGATGCCTATGAAAAGAAGCACGCGCGCGGCGAAGGCGGCGAGGCGCCCAAGCGCGACCTCGGGCTCGAAACGCTTGCGGGCGTGCTGAAGGGCGACATCCTCGTTCAGAACCATTGCTACCGCGCCGACGAAATGGCGGTGATGCTCGATGTTGGCCACGAGTTCGGCTACAAGACGCGCGCCTTTCACCATGCGGTCGAGGCTTACAAGATCGCCGACCTGCTCGTCGCCGACGATGTCTGCGTCGCGACCTGGGCGACGCGCTGGGGCTTCAAGATGGAAGCCTATGACGCGATCGAGGAAAATGCCGCGATCCTGAGCAAGGCGGGCGTCTGCGTTGCGATCCACTCGGACGAGCAGCGACTGATCCAGCGCCTCAACGTCGAAAGTGCGGTCGCGATCGCCGCCGGGCGCCGCGCGGGGATCGACATTCCGCAGGAGGAGGCGATCAAGTGGATCACCCTCAACCCCGCGAAGATCATGGGCATTGCCGACAAGACCGGCTCGCTCGAGCCGGGCAAGATGGCCGACGTCGTGCTGTGGAGCAAGAATCCGTTCAGCGTCTACGCCATCGCCGAGAAGGTCTTCATCGACGGCGCGCTCGTCCTCGACACGAGCGATCCCGCCACGCGCTACCGAAGCGATTTTGAAATCGGCCAACCGGTCGGGGAGGAATGAGATGCAACGACGGCTCCCAGTTTTCACAGGCATCGCCCTGGCCCTCGCTGCGACCGCCTCACCGGTCGCAGCGCAGACCTTCGCGATCACCAACGCGCATCTTCTGACGCCCGGCCCCGTCGGCGAGGTCCAGAATGGCACGATCCTCGTGCGCGATGGGCGCATCGCTGCCGCCGGCGCAAATGTCGCCGTCCCGTCAGGCGTGCGCACGATCGACGCCAAGGGCGCGACGGTCACTCCGGGGCTCATCGCGGTGAACACCGCGCTCGGCCTCCTCGAGGTCAGCTCGGTCGACGGTTCGGTCGACAACAAGACGCATAATTCGGGGATCAGCGCCTCGTTCGACGTCCAGTACGGGCTTAACCCGGCGTCGACGCTCATACCTATCGCGCGGCTCGGCGGCGTCACCCATGCGGTCGTGATGCCCGACTATGACGACAGCGACAAGGAACGCGAACTGCCCTTCGCGGGCAAGGCGGCGCTGATCTCGCTCGGCGAGGGCGCGGCTATCCTCCATCGACCCGGGGTCGGCATGATGCTCGAGCTTGGCGAGGATGGCGCCGCGCGCATCGGCGGCTCGCGCGCTGCCGAATTCGTGCAGCTTCGCCAGATTTTCGATCTCGCGCGTCAGGCGCCGCGCGACGAATATCCGTTCGAGCTCTCGCAGGCCGATGTCGCGGCGCTGAAGCCCGTGCTCGCTGGCACGATGCCGCTGATCGTCGTCGTCCACCGCGCCGCCGACATCCAGCAGGTGCTGAAGCTGGCGCGCGACTACAAGCTCAAGATCATCCTGTCCGGCGCCGAGGAAGCCTGGCGCGTCGCCGACGAAATCGCGGCGGCGAAGGTCCCCGTGCTCATCAATCCGACCTCGAACATCCCCGCGAACTTCGACATGCTCGGTGCCTCGCTCCAGAACGCGTCGATCCTGAAGGCAGCGGGGGTCGAGATTGCGATCGGCGGCAACGACGCCGGCCACCGCGTCCGCGAGATGCGCTATAATGCCGGCCTCGCCGTATCGCGCGGGCTGCCCTATGCCGCAGGCATCGAGGCGCTCACGCTCGCACCCGCCCGCATCTTCGGCGTCGCCGACCAGATGGGTTCGATCGCACCCGGCAAGGCAGCCGACATCGTGATCTGGGACGGCGATCCGCTCGAGCCGCTCACCCAGCCGACCGCGATCTTCATCGCGGGCAAGGAACAGCCGCTGACGTCGCGCGCGACCGAACTCGGCAAGCGCTACGCGCGCTAACGCGCCGCGCCCGTACTGAAGGTCAGGACGGGCGCGCCGTGAGCGGCAGCGCGGTGGTGAACTTGATTTCTTCCATCGAGAAGGCCGAGCTTACATCGGTGAGCCGGATCGAACGGATGATGCGCCGATAGACCGCGTCATAGGCGGCCATGTTCTCGACCCTGAGCTTGAGCAGATAGTCGACGTCGCCGGTCATGCGGTAGAATTCGACGACCTCCGGAATATCGCGGATTGCCGAATTGAGCATCTCGAGCCAGGCTTCGCTATGCTCGGAAGCGCGCAGGCTCACGAAGACCGTAAGGTCGAGACCGAGCGCACTGGCGTCGAGGATCGTGACGCGCCGCGAGATCACCCCGCTTTCCTCGAGCCGCTTGATCCGCCGCCAGCAAGCATTCTGCGACATATTGGCCTTGGCGGCGACGGCCGCGACCGAGAGCGTCGCATCCTCCTGAAGAAATCCCAGAATCCGGACGTCGGCATCGTCGAGTGAAACGCGGGTCATGGTTTTCCTCCTTCAAACGTCTTGCGCGCTAACGAAAGAAGGCGCGGGTCGCGGCGAGGCGTCATCCTCGCCGCCTCCATATCCATCGGCGCCATCACTGACGGCATCCGACGCCGGCCCCATCCGTGCGATCGCCGTCGTCGCAGCGACATCCATGGTCACATTGCCAACCGTCCGCACGAGATCGGGGATCATCTCGACCGCAATCAGCAGGGCGAGCGGCTCGATCGGAATACCCATCGCGACGCAGATTGGCGCGATCGAGGTCAGAAAGCTCACTTGTCCAGGCAGACTCACCGACCCGATCGTCGTGATCGCTGCCACCGCGGCGCCCGCCGCGATCGTGGACGGCGCGAGCGATATGCCAAGCCAGTGCGCGACATAGATGGCGACCGCGAGGTTCATCGCCGGGCTCGTAACGCGGAAGATCGCGACCGCGACCGGCAGCGATACGCGCGACACCGAGCGGTCGACCCCGAGATCGGTCGATGCCTTCAGCATCGGCGGCAAGGAGGCGAGCGACGACTGGGTGCTGAGCGCGACCGCCTGCGCGGGTGCGACCGCCTTCGCGAAGGCGAGAAGCCGCACGCGGCCACCGAATACCGCGACCGGATAGGCGAGCGCCCAGGCGGCAAGCCCGGCGCTCGACACGATCACGACATAATGGGCGAGCGCGCCGATCGCCGAGGTGCCGGCGCGCGCGCCAACCCCGAAGGCCAGCGCGAGCACGCCGATCGGCGCGAGCGCGAGCACCCAGCCGACGATGAGCAGCACCGCGCTAGCGATCGTGTCGAAGAAGGCGGTCACCGGCTCGCGCTGCACCGCGGGCAGCCGCGCCAGCGCGACCGCAAAGACCGCGGTGAAGAGGATGAGCGGAAGAAGCGCGTCGTTCGCGGCCGCGGCAAACGGATTGGTCGGTACGATCGAGCGGAGGAAGGCGGCAATCCCGACCGTTGGCGCCTCGACATGGGCCGATGTCGTAAGGCTCCCCGTGAGCGAGCGCGCGGCGTCGGCCGGCATCGGGAAGATACCGAGCAGCGCGGGAATGAGCAGCGCCGCCATCGCGGTCGAAATCCATAGCAGCGCAATGAACGTGACGACCGAGCGCATCGCGACGCGATCGCCGCGCGCGCTATCGACCGTCTTTGCGATCCCGGTGATCAGGAGCGAGACGACGAGCGGGATGATCGTCATTCTGAGTCCGTCGAGCCAGATACCGCCGATGCTGTCCGCAATCGTTACCGCATCGATGAGACCGGCGAGCCCGAGCCGCGTCCATCCCACGCCCAGCGCCAGTCCAGCGACCAGCGCCGACAAAATAAGCCAGGTTCTCGCCATGCGATCACTCCTCCTGCCTCCGATACGGGAGGCCCCTTGGCTTTGACGCGCTACGAACCGAACACCCCATCGCCCAAAGCGCGATTCCGCGAGGAAGTTTTGCGGCCCCTCGCCAAATGTTGCAGTTCCGAGGCGAATCCGGGACAGATGATTCGACCGGACCGACGTTGTTCATGTAGGATTTCGATCATTTGATCGACCAAATACCGAACTATCAGTTCAAACATCCCAACATTCGCCAAATTCCTGCCAAAGTCGGTGATGAATTCACCCTAGCACTCATGTCATAAAATGTCGCCACAAGGGGACGCACGATGACATTCAGTGCCTATGGGGCCGAGTATGAGACTGAAAACGTCACGGCCGGCGATGGCTGGCAGACGTTCGAACTTATCGCTCCACCTCCGGAAAAGCCGCCGGCCACTCCCGCTTTGCCGTCCGACAACGCCGCGCCCGATCTTGTCGAAGCTTTCTGGCCGCACCTCCCGCTACTCAGGAAATATCTCCGCCGCCGCGTCCCGGTCGCCGACCTCGACGACATTCTCCAGGACGTTCTCCTCAGCATCATTCGCCGCGCCGACGCCGCCGCGGTCGCCCATCCCAAATGTTATCTCTTCCAGGCCGCGCAGGCCGCGCTCATCGATCGCCATCGCCGCCAGACGACGCGCCGCAGCGACTGCCATTGCCAGCTCGACGAACCTGACCATCCGGTCGACGAGATGTCGCCGCTGCGCATCCTGCTTGCCAAGGATGAGGTCCGCGCTGTCGAGACCATGCTCAGCCAGCTTCCCGAGCGGACGCAGGAAATCCTCGTCGCGATCCGTGTCGAGGGGTCGAGCCTGAAGAGCCTCGCGAACCGCTACAACATCTCGACGAGCGCCATCGAAAAACATGTGACCAAGGCCGCCAAGGCGCTCTCGGTCGTCCGCCGCAGCGATCTCGTCGCGGCACATCGCAACGGCGTGTCGCCGCAGCGGCAGAAACTCCTCTCCAATTCCATCTGAGAAAGAAAATATAGATGACGCTTTGCAGTATGGTTCACGAGCAGACGCGGCTCATCCACGGCGATACCCCGTGCGACGCGCTCCAGCGGACCCCCGGTCCGCCGATCCAGCGCGGCTCGACCGTTCTTCTGCCCAGCTGTGAGGCGCTCTACGACGGCGGCAAGGTCACCTACGGCCGCGTCGGCCTCTCGACCCAGCGCACGCTGCGCGATGCCCTGCGCGATCTCGAGAATGCCGATGAAGCCTTCATCTATCCCTCGGGCCTCACCGCGATCACCGGCACGCTGCTCGCGCTGCTCTCCGCCGGCGACGAAGTTCTCGCCTGCGACACCGTCTATAATCCGACCCGGCGTTTCCTTGCCGGCACGCTCGCGCGCTACGGCGTCACCGCGCGCTACTTCGATCCCGCCGACGATGCCGAAGCCATCCGCGCGATGATAACGCCGAAGACCCGTGTGATCTTTCTCGAATCCCCCGGTTCGCTGAGCTTCGAAATGCAGGACATCCCGGCGATCGCCGCAATGGCGAAGGAAGCCGGGATCATGACCGTGATCGACAATACCTGGTCGGCCGGCGTCCTCTTCAAGCCGCTCGATCACGGCGTCGACGTGAGCATCCAGTCGCTCACCAAATATGTCTGCGGCCATTCGGACGTGTTCATGGGGCTCGCCGCGACGAAGGGCCACGCCGCCGAACTGCTCGCGGCGTCGAGCTACGAGACCGGCTGGGCGGTATCGCCCGACGACGCCTATATGGCGATCCGCGGTCTGCGGACACTCCATACCCGTCTCGCACAACATGGCGCCGCCGCGCTTCAGGTCGCCAAATGGCTCGAGGCGCAGCCCGAAGTCCATTCGGTGATGTGCCCCGCGCTGCCGAGCGATCCGGGTCATGCGATCTGGAAGCGCGATTTCACGGGCATCTGCGGCCTGATCGGCGCGGTACTCCAGCCCGCGCCCGAAACGGCTGTCGCCGCGATGGTCGAGCAGCTCAAGCTTTTCGGTCTCGGTTTCAGCTGGGGCGGCTATGAGAGCCTCGCCATTCCCGTCGACCCGCAGCTCAAGGCCCGGACCCACAAGCTCAGCTATCCCGGCCCCTTGCTAAGATTGCACATCGGGCTCGAAAGGGTGGATGACCTCATCGCGGATTTGCGGCAAGGGCTCGACACCCTTTCGCAGGACACCGCAGCGCCACCGCGCAAGTTGAGGGCCGCAGGATAAGCGCCGAAACAAGCGGAAAACAAAAAATCGCAGGTTCACCGGGGGAACGATTTTCCGTATTCAGGAGCAAGACCATGCAAAAATATACGAGACTTCTGGCGGGGGCGTCCTGCGTCGCCGCCGCCATCTCCATGCCTGCTTTCGCGCAGGATGCCCCGGTCGACGACGCCGGTGAAACGGCCTCCCAGTCCGAAATCATCGTCACCGGCACCCGCGGCCAGGCTCGCACCGTCATTTCGAGCCCGACCCCGATCGACGTGATCGGCGGCGAAGAGCTTGAAAAGCTCGGCGGCGGCATGCAGCTGCGCGACGCGCTGACGCAGCTCGTGCCGTCCTTCCAGTCGACGACCGTGGGCAGCTCGTCGTTCAACAGCCTGACGCGCCCCGCGGGCCTTCGCGGCCTTTCGGGCGTCCATGTCCTCGTGCTGGTCAACGGCAAGCGCCGTCACAACAGCTCGATCATCGACTTCAACTCGGGCGCGACGTCGCAGGGCGGCAACCCGGTCGATCTCGACCTCATTCCGTCGAGCGCAATCGAGCGTATCGAAGTGCTGCGCGACGGTGCCTCGGCACAATATGGCTCGGATGCGATCGCGGGTGTGATCAACGTCATCCTGAAGACCAATGACTCGGGCGGCAAGGCGACCCTCGAAGCCGGCCAGCGCTATGGTCGCGACGGCAGCGGCAGCGATGGCGAAACCATCTCAGGCAGCGTCTCGCACGGCTTCGCGCTCGGCGACGGCGGTTCGTTCACACTGTCGGTCGAAGGCAAGAAGGCCAATGCCGCCGTGCGCAACACCGACGTAACCGGGGCGCTTTATTTCCCGCTCGCCGGCGGTGTACCCGATCCGCGCGAACTCACCGCCAATCGCCGCACCTATCAAGGCGGCCTCCCCGACGTGAAGGACGTCAAGGTCGCGCAAACGCTCATCCTGCCGCTCGGCAACGTCACCTTCTATTCGGATGGCACCTTCGGCTATCGCGACGCGCGCGTCGGCCAGGCCGGCCGCCGCCCGAACAGCAACCAGAACATCATCCAGATCTATCCCGACGGCTTCACGCCTTACTACACGCTGCAGGAAACCGACTTCCAGTTCACCGGCGGCCTTCGCGGCGAGACTGCGGACTGGAACATCGATCTCAGCAGCACCTATGGCCGCAACTATGCCAAGAATGGCGCCGAAAATACGCTCAACGCGTCGCTCGGTCCGTCGAGCCCGACCGAGTTCAAGACCTTCAGCTCGGCGTTCGACCAGTGGACGAACAATCTCGACCTGACGCGTCGTATCGAGTTCGGCGGCGAGACGGCACTCCAGGTCTCGCTCGGCGCTGAATATCGTTACGAGAATTACGTCACCAAGCCGCTCGACGTCGACAGCTACCGGGCCGGGGGCTATTTCTATCCGACCGGCCCACTCGCCGGGCGCCCGGCACAGGTCGGCGCGCAGGGCGCGATCGTCGTCACCCCCGAGGATGCCGCGAACATCAATCGCAACATCTGGGCGGGTTATGTCGATCTCGCGCTCGACGTCAGCCCGCGTTTTCTGGTCACAGCGGCGGGCCGCTTCGAGCATTTCGACGACAGCTCGGGCAGCGTCTTCAGCGGCAAGGTGAGCGCACGCTATGAGCTGACCGACTGGCTCGCACTGCGAGGTGCGTTCAGCAACGGCTTCCGCGCCCCCTCGCTGGCGCAGCAGGACTTCGCGCAGACCTCGACGTCGATCAATCTTGTCGGCGGCGTCTATATCCCGGTGCTCACCAAGATCGTGAAGACCAACTCGGCGGTCGCGCAGGCGCTCGGCGCGCAGCCACTCAAGCCGGAGAAGTCGAAGAACTACAGCCTCGGCTTCACGCTGACGCCGGCGTCGGGTCTCTCGCTCTCGGTCGATGCCTATCAGATCGATCTTGATGACCGCATCACCCTCACCGGCCTGTTGTCGGGCACGGGGATCCGGAACATCCTGATCGCGAACGGCTTCTCGGGTGACCAGTCGGTGCGCTTCTTCACCAACGCCGTCGACACGCGCACGCGCGGCGTCGATGTCGTGGGCACCTATGCGTTCGACGTCGGCAGTGCCGGACGCCTGCGCACGAGCGTCGGCTTCAACTATAATGACACCGACATCAGGAAGATCGCAGCCAACCCGAGCGAACTCGCGGGCCTCGGCCTGACCCTGTTCGACCGGCGCACGCAGGGATGGTTCACCTCGACTCCCAAGACCAAGCTGATCCTCGGCGCCAACTTCGAATCCGGTCCCTTCACGATTAACGTCAAGGAAACGCGCTACGACAAATTCAAGTCGCTCGATAATCTCGTCGGGGGCCTTCCCGTCAACGACCAGAGCTTCGGCGCCAAGTGGATCACCGATCTCGAGGTCTCCTATGGCGTGACCGAGAAGTTACGGGTCGCAGCGGGTGCCTATAATATTTTCGACGTCTATCCCGACCGCACGACCGTCGCCAACACCATCGGGCTCGCGCCTTATGGCGCCGGGCCGTTCGGCCAATATGGCGGTTACTATTATGGCCGGATCGCACTCGATTTCTGATCCCCACCATCCTCAGGAGTCCGCATCATGCGCGATGAACTGATGCGGAACCTGTCCTGGGCCGTCCTGTCGATCGGCATTGCCGGCGGCGGGACGGCCGGGACGGCCGGCCCCGCTTTCGCTCCCGTCCAGACCGCCGATTTCGCCATTCCCGGCTCGCTCTCCAACAGCTGGGCAGATTTCGACCGTGATGGCGATCTTGACCTCGCCGTGTCGATCAAGACCGGCGAAATTCGCCTCTACCGCAATGATCGCGGAACTTTCACCAGCATCGGTGCCGCGATGGGCCTGCCCGTCTCCGGCGCCGAGATGCGCGGGCTGTCATGGGGCGACTATGACGGCGATGGTTGGTTCGATCTCTATGCCGGCGCCACCAAGGCGACCGAAGCCAACCTTCTGTTCCGCAATGAGAGCGGCCGCCGTTTCATCCGCCAGGACCTCACACCCGTCGTTCCCGGACGCTCGGCGCGGCAATCGAGCTGGGTCGATTACGACAATGACGGCGACCTGGACCTTTTCACTGCCGACCGCGCTGGCCCCAATGCGCTGTTTCGCCAGGATGCGGGCCGTTTCGTGCGCGTCGACGCCGAACAGGCAGGCGACGACGCGCGGCCGACCGTAGGTGCCTGCTGGTTCGATTACGACCGCGATGGCGATCTCGATCTCTTCCTCGCCAACCAGTCGGGCGCAACCGACGCACTGTGGCGCAACGACGGCGGTCGCTTCGTCGACGTCGCTCCCGCGCTCGGCATGGACCGCCCCGGCCGTCCGGCCGAAGATGGCAGCGTCGGCTGCGCCATCGGCGATTATGACAATGACGGCGAACTCGACCTGTTCGTCGCGAGCTACGGCGTCAATATCCTCTACCGCAACAAGGGCGGAGGCCGCTTCGAGAATGTCGCGCCGCAGCTCGGTCTCGCCGAGGATAATCATGCCGTCGGCGCCGCTTGGGGTGATTTCGACAACGATGGCTGGCTCGACCTCTTCGTTGCCGCCTACACCGGCAAATCGGGCGCGCAGCAGCCAGCGAACCGCCTCTACCGCAACCTCGGTGGCAAGGGCTTCGAGAACGTCCTACCGGCCGGCTCCGAGCTCGACGTCGCCGATCATGGCGTCCAGTGGATCGACTATGACCGCGACGGCGCGCTCGATCTTTCGGTGACGCGCGGATATACCGCGACCGGCGGCCATTTCCTCTTCCATAACGATCCGGGCAAGCAGGCGGCGCGGCGCGGCCTTTCGGTGCGCGTCCTCGACAAGGCGGGGCGTTTCACTCGCATGGGCGCCGAAGTCCGGCTCTACGACGCCGCCGGCCAGATCGTCGCGACGCGTCTGGTCTCGACCGGCGAAGGCTATAATTCGCAAGGCACCCAGCCGGTCCACTTCGGCCTCGCCTCCATGACGCCGGTGACCGTCGAAGTCACCTTCATGAACAGGGCGAGCCGCCGGACGCAGCGGATCGAGCATGTTCGCCCGGAGCGCTATGCCGGGACCGAACTCGTGATCCGTGAGCGGTAGCCCCGGCGGGCGATGCGGCTCCAATCCGGTTACCCGAATGATATCCATGAAACTGTGACCGCGTATGAACGGCCCTGCGCTGGCAAACGGCTCGAAGGTCAGCACGGCCTGCTTGTTGGCGCAGCCTTACGCCGGCCTTTGAAGCGGCTCTGCTATCGTCGCCGACGATGCCCTCCCTGGCTTTGCGCACCAAGGCAAGGTTGTTGTCGATCAGAGAGGTCGCTCTACCTGACGCGGAGACGGCATTCGCCGCGCCTAGCCTCGCCAGTGACGGCCCCGGTGATGATGATGCTGTCGCCTCTTCTGGTAGCGCCGTTCGTATTGATCGCGCCGCTCGAACCGATGAGCGTTGCCGCGATAATAGGGATCGTAGGAACGATAGCCCCGGTCGTGGCCATAAGTGGGGGCGCTGTGCCGAATGGGCCGGTAATCGCGGTCATGTCCGCGCGGAGCATCATGGCTGCCACTCCAGCCGCCACGATCACCATGATGTTGAGCCATTGCGGTGCCCGGGATCGCAAATGCGAGCAGCGCCGCCGCGAACTGCACAAATTTTCGCATGTCTGTCTCTCCTTTTACGAACCTGCAAACTCCCCCTTCGTCATTGAACGCACTGTGAATATCGCACCCGAACACGAGCCGGTGGATCACTCGGGCCAGTGCTGCGGCAGGACGAGATGCTGGAGCGGCTCGCTACCCCGTCAAGGGACACCCCGCTCCGGCTCATTGCCCCATCGCCGCGACCGCGGCCTGAACCTTGGCCTCGACCTGTTCGGGGCTCGGCTGGACGAGCATCTCGCCATTGACGAAGAAGGTCGGGGTGCCCTTGACGCCGACCGCACGCGCGTCGGCAATGTCCTGCTCCATCCAGGCCATTGCATCGGTGGTCGGCATCGCGCGCGCCTTCGCGACATTGAGGCCGGCCTTCTCGGCCGCGGCCCAGGCACCGTCCATCTTGCCGTCGTGCCAGTCGGGCTGCGCCTCGAGCAGCGCCGCCGTTACGGGCTGGAGCTTGCCCTGCACGCGCGCGGCTTCGAGGATCACGATCGCCTCGGCCGAGCCGGGATGGAGCGGCAGGTAGCGCATCACGAGACGCACATCCTTGGGATATTTGGCGACGATGCCCTTCACCGTCGGATAGAAGGCGCGGCAGGCCTCGCACGAGGGGTCGAAGAATTCGACGATGGTCACCGGCGCATTCTTTGGACCGATGATTGGAGAGTGCGGACGAATGAGGCTGTCGACCGGCCCCGCCACGACCTTCTTCGTGGGTTCGCCCTCGGCGGTTCCGCTGTAGAGCATCGCGCCGCCGGTGAAGGCGAGTGCCGAGAGGACAAGCGTGGCAACGACACCGATACGTCTGTTCATGATTTCAGTCTCCTTTGGAAGTTGAGCAAGAGGATAAGGATGAGCGCAAACGCGGCCAGCGACAGGAGGGGCAGCGGCACGCCTCCGATTGCCATGCTCTCTCCCGAGCATGACGGGCCGCCGGTACAGGGGACGATCTGGGCCGGAATGACGCCGACGTAGAGCAGGCTGTGATAGAAAGCGACGAGACCGCCGCCGAAAGCCAGCGCCAGCCCATAAGGAACGACGGCGCGGTCCGACATGAACGCCGCGATGCCGAGAATGATCGCGAGCGGAAACATGAAAGCGCGCTGGAACCAGCAGAGATCGCACGGCGCCTGGCCCATGACCTCACCGACGAAGAGGACAGCTAGGCTCGACAGGAGGGCAATTGCCCAGGCCGCGCCGAGCGGACGCCATTTGTGCGGCGCGAGCATCGGAAAGCTCGTCATCGCCGACCACCTTTGAACTTCGACTTGGGCCGCCGCGGCGGCGATTGCGGCTTGCTGTACTTGGACTTGAGGTAGCTGAGCAGGATGCCGTCGATCGATGCGAGCATCCTTTGAAAGCTCGTCTGGATGCCGGGAAGCCGGAGCCAGGCAAAAGGTCCGCGGCAGCGATAGCGATGGAGGAATTTGGTCCCTTCCGGCGTCCGGGTCAGGATATAGCTCTCCTCGAACTGGAGGATGAAGCTCGGCTTTACGTCGAGAATCAGTTCCTCGCCGGAGCGCGCGGAAAGGACCGTCGCGGAGACTTCGAGAAACTTGGGCTTGTTGGGATCCATTCGCATCGAATAGCGGATCGCGATCGGGTCCTCGGCAAGCCGCTCGATCCGGACATAGGGATTCCAGATCCGGTGGTTCTCGAAATCGCCGAGGACCGCCCATATCTGTTCCGGACTATAGGGGAGGTCATGCTCCCGCTCGAACTCCATCAACTTCACTCCTCTATCGATCGGCCGCCGGGCTTTGCCCCGCGCCGATGTCGGTGACGCCCGCAGGCGATGGGTCGGCGTGCGCGCCGCCGGTCGTGAACCAGCGGCGCAGGCGCGGGGCCATCCGGCGCTCGAAGCCCGCCGCAAGGCTGAAGGACGCCGGTACGATCAGCAGCGTCAGCATCGTCGAAAGGATGAGACCGCCGATCACCGTGACCGCCATCGGCGCGCGCCATGCACCGTCGCCGGTGAGCGACAGCGCGGTCGGGATCATGCCCGCGACCATCGCGACCGTGGTCATCAGGATCGGCTGCGCGCGCTTGTGCCCCGCGTCGACGATCGCCTCGTCGCGCGGCACGCCGGACGCCATTTCCTCGATCGCAAAATCGACGAGCAGAATGCTGTTCTTGCCGACGATACCGAGCAGCATCAGCACCCCGATGAAGACGGGGAGCGACAGCGGATAGCCGGTCAAGAGCAACGCGATCGCACCGCCGAGCGGGGCGAGCAGCAGCGAACCCATGTTGACGAAGGGCGGGATGATCTTGCGATAGAGCAGGATCAGAACGGCGAGCACGAGGAAGATGCCCGACACCACCGCGATTGCGAAGTTACGCAGCATCTCGGCCTGCCATTTGGCGCTGCCGAGCACGAGCCGCGTGACGCCGGCGGGAAGCTGCTTGAGCGCGGGCAGCGCCTCGACTTTTTCCATCGCCTGACCCGTCACCAGACCCGGGGCGAGGTCGGCCCCGATGGTGAGCTGGCGCACCTGATTGGTGCGATTGATCTGGGTCGGGCCGGCGCCAAAGCCGATCTCAGCGACGACCGAGAGCGGCACCGTTCCGCCGTTGCGGGTCGGGACCGGCATATTGCGGAGCGTATCGAGCCGCTCGCGCGCGGTTTCCGCGAGCGCGACGCGAACCGGGATTTGCCGATCGGATAGCGAGAATTTCGCGCTGTTCTGGTCAATCTCACCAAGCGTCGCGACGCGGATCGACTGGCTGAGGGCCTGTGTCGTCACCCCGAGCTGCGCGGCGAGCGCAAAGCGCGGGCGAATGACGATCTCGGGGCGCTGAAGATTGCCCTCGACGCGCGGCGAGCGGATTTCCTTCACCTTGGCCATTTCGGCAAGCAGCCGGTTGCCGACATCTTCAAGCTTCTTCGGGTCGTCGCTGCCGAGTGTGATCGAGATGTCGCGGCTGCTGCCGCCACCGCCGCCATGCTGCGACTGGAAGTTGATGCGCGCATCGGGAACCGCAGCCAGCCGCGGCGCGCGGTCCTTTTCGAACTCGGTCGAGGTGAGTTCGCGGTCCTTGCGCAATTTCAGATAGACCGTCGCCGTGCCGACATCGATCCGCGACAAGGCGGATTCGACGAGCGGGTCGCGCTTCATGAGATCGGTCACCTCGTCGGCCACTGCCTCGGTTTGTTCGAGCGTTGCACCCGGAGCGAGCTGGATTGCGACGCGGCTCGTGTCGGAATCGATCGACGGCTGGAAGGTCATCGGGAGCAGCGAGAAGCTGAAGATGGTCGCGAAGAGCGCGAGTACCCCGATACCGACGACCCAGAGCCGGTGATCCTTGATGTAGGCGAGCCATTTCCAGCGATCGCCTCGGGCGCGGGCCGCATCGGCGGCCCTGGCATCGAGGCTCCAGCGCAGCACGCGCATATAGGTGTCGATCAGCGGGCCTTCGCCATGCTTCTGCGGACCCTGCGCGGAGAGAAAATAAGCGGCGAGCATCGGCGTGATCATGCGCGCGACCGCGAGGCTCATCAGCACCGCCGCGACGACGGTCAGCCCGAAATTCTTGAAATATTGTCCGGCGACCCCCGGCATCAGCCCGACGGGCAGGAAGACCGCGACGATCGTCATGGTGGTCGCGAGCACGGCCAGGCCAATCTCGTCGGCGGCGTCGATCGAGGCCTGGTAAGCGGATTTGCCCATCCGCATGTGGCGGACGATATTCTCGATCTCGACGATCGCGTCGTCGACGAGGACGCCGGCGACAAGGCTGAGCGCGAGCAGGGTCATCATGTTGAGCGAGAAGCCCATCAGGTCCATGAAGAGGAAGGTCGGGACCGCCGAGAGCGGGATTGCGAGCGCCGAGATAAGGGTCGCGCGCCAGTCGCGCAGGAACAGGAAGACGACGATGACCGCGAGGATCGCGCCCTCGACCATCGCGTTGATCGCCGAATGATATTGGCCCTTGGTATATTCGATATCGCTGAACAGCTCGGTGAACTTGATCTTGGGGTTTTCCTTCTCGAGCTTGCGCAACTCCTCGACCGCCGCGTCATAGACGGTGACGTCGGAGGCGCCCTTCGCGCGCTCGAACCCGAAGGTCAGCACCTGCCGTCCGTCCTGCTTCGAGACCGAGCGCTGCTCGGCGTAGAGGTCCTTGACCTCGGCGATGTCCGCGAGGCGCACGGTGCGGTTGGTGCCGACCGAGATCAGGGTTTCGCCGAGCGCGTTCGCGCTACTGGCATTGCCGAGGATGCGCACCGCCTGTTCCGATCCAGCGACCTCCATCCGGCCGCCCGCGGCGTTGACGTTGAGCTGGACGAGCTGGGTGTTCACCGCGGCGGCAGTCAGGCCGTAAGCGCGCATGCGTTCGGGGTTGAGGATGACGCGGATTTCGCGGCTGACGCCGCCCCGTCGATAGGCGTCGCCCATGCCGGGGACGGCAATCAGCCGCTTGGCGACGACATTATCGACATACCAGCTCAATTCCTCGAGCGTCATGTCGGTGGCCGAAGCCGACCAATAAGCCAGCGTATTGCCCGAGGTCGACAGGCGGATGACCTGCGGTTCGAGGATGCCGTTCGGCAGGTTGCTCCTTATCTGGGTGATCTTGTCGCGGATATCGGTGACCGCCCGGTCGATCGGCGTCCCGATCGCGAACTGGACGAAGGTCTGCGACTGGCCCTCGGTGACGGTCGAGTTGAGCTCGTCGATCCCCTCGATCGTGCGCACCGCCGCTTCGACGCGCTGGGTGACCTGCGTTTCGAGTTCGGTGGGTGCGGCGCCCGGCTGCGCGATGATGACGATCGCGCCCGGAAAATCGATGTCGGGATCGCTTTGGACCCCCATCATGAGGAAGGAGACGATCCCCGCGACCGTCAGGCCGAAGAACATGACGAGCGGCGGGATCGGGTTCCGGATGGACCAGGCCGAGATATTCTTGAAGTTCATCCGCTCTCCCCTTTCCGGTCTCGCCTCGCCGCCGCGTTGGCCTCTCAGGCCGCGCTGCGGTCGCGATAGGCGAGGAGCCGTAGCGCGTTGGCGACCACGACCAGTGTCGAGCCCTCATGCGCGGCCACCGCGGGGCCGATGCCCAGCCCGAGGATGGTTGCCGGCACGAGCACGACCACGACGCCGAGGCTCACTACGAGATTCTGGCGGATGATCCGCCGCGTCTGCCGGCTGAGCCCGATGGCGAAGGGCAGATGGGCAAGATCGTCGGCCATGAGCGCGACATCGGCGGTTTCGAGGGCGACGTCCGACCCAGCGGCGCCCATGGCGATGCCGACGGTTGCGCTCGCCATCGCGGGCGCGTCATTGACCCCGTCGCCCACCATGGCCACCGGCTGCTCGGCCTTGAGATCGCGAATGGCGTCGACCTTCTGATCGGGCATCAGGTCGCCCCAGGCCTCGTCGATCCCGACTTCGGCGGCGATCGACTCGGCGACCTTCTGGTGATCGCCCGAGATCATGATCATACGTCTGATCCCGAGCTCGCGGAGCCTAGCGATCGCCGTGCGCGCCGCTTCGCGCGGCGTGTCCATCAGACCGATCGCGCCCAGATCGCGGTCGCCCATACGGACCATCATCGTCGTGCGGCCCTGTTCGCGAAGGCCGGCAATCGCCGTCGCCACTTCGTCGCCGATCGGCGCGATGCCGTCGGTCCCGAACATCTCCACCTTTCCGATCTGGACAGTCTCGCCTTCGACCTTCGCGGTAACGCCGCGCCCCGTGAGGCTGTTGAGGTCGTCCGCCACCGGCACGCGCGCCGAGGTCAGCATGGCCTCGCCATCGCGCGCGATCGCGGCGGCAAGCGGATGGTCGCTGAGCCGCTCGACCGCGACGGCGATGCGAAGCAACTCTTCCTTGGGCACGCCGGTAGCGGGCACGACATCGGTGATGCGCGGCTTGCCCTCGGTCAATGTACCCGTCTTGTCGAAGGCGAGCGCGGTCAGCGATCCCAGATTCTCGAGAGGCCCGCCGCCTTTCACGAGCACCCCGCCGCGCGCGGCGCGCGCGACGCCCGAAAGCACAGCGCTCGGCGTCGCGATCGCGAGCGCGCATGGGCTTGCCGCGACGAGGACCGCCATTGCGCGGTAGAAGCTGTCGCGGAAAGGCTCATCGACGACGACCCAGGCGAAGAGCAGGACGAACACGAGGGCGAGCACGCTCGGCACGAAAATGCGCTCGAACTTGTCGGTGAAGCGCTGGGTCGGCGACTTCTGCGTTTCCGCCTCGCTCACCATCTTGACGACCTTGGCGAGCGTGGTGTCGGCGGCAAGCCGCGTGACCGCGATCTCGATCGCGCCATAGCCGTTGATGGTGCCCGCAAAGACACGATATTTCGCATCGAGCCCATCGGGCTTGGCGGCGGCCAGCACCCGGTCCGCCACCGGTTCCTTGTCGACGGGCACGCTTTCGCCGGTGACGGGCGCCTGATTGACCGCGGTGCGGCCCACTGTCACGAATCCGTCGGCCGGGAGCCGCTCGTTGGGCTTGACGACGACGGTGTCGCCGATCTGCAGCAGTTCGACCGACACTTCGCGCGTGCTGCCGTCGGCGCTCTTTACGATCGCGGTCTGCGGCGCGAGTTCGGCGAGCGCCTCGATAGCGCGCTTGGCTCGTCCCATGGCATAATGTTCGAGGGCGTGACCAAGGCTGAAGAGGAAGAGCAGCAGCGCGCCTTCGGCCCATGCCCCTAGCGCCGCCGCGCCCGCTGCGGCAACGAGCATGAGCGTGTCGATCTCGAAGCGCTTGAGCCTCAGATTTTCGATCGCTTCGCGGACGGTGAACCAGCAGCCGAAGCCATAGGCCGCGAGATAGAAGCCGAAGCTGACCCATTCGGGAGCGACGCCCGATTTCTCGATGGCGAAGCCGATGCCGAGGACGAGGCCGCAGAGGAGCGCAAAGATCAGCTCGGTGCGCTCACCGAATATTCCGCCATGATCATGACCATGATCATGATCATCCGATCCCTTGTGGCCATGTTTATGGTCCGGCCCATGGGCATGATCGGGGCCGTGATCATGGCCATCGTCACCATGGATGTGGCCTTCTTGGGCCGGGACAGCCGCGGCGACGGCGGCCGATTTCCGGGTAACGCCCATATCCAAAAGTATCTTTCTGATCGTCTCGATGGAGGTTTCCGAGCGCTCGAACTCGGCGCGCAACGTCCCCGCCGCGCCGACTTCGGCCTCGATCACGCCGGGAATTTCGCGAAGGCGCAGCCCGATCGTCCGCGCACGCCGGGCGTGGCCGACACCTTCGAGATCGTTCCAGAAGAGATGCTGATATCGACCGGTGAGTACGGCGCCGGCGCTGCGCGCCAGCTGGCGCACCCGTTCGAGCGGGAGTATGTCCGGCCGATAGTGAATGCAGAGCTGCGGCGGCGAACCGTCGCTTGAGCGAACAACATGGACCTTGTCGACGCCGTCACGTCCTTCGAGTTCGCTCGTGAGGCGCGCGACGCAGCGGTCGGCGGTATCGGCGACCTCGGGAAGGAGAAGCGGAATATCGAGCCGCAACTGGTCACTCATGATGCCATCCTTTTCTCTTGGCGATCGGCATTGCGATCGGGGCGCATGTTAAACGCACGGCAGGATGAGGTGCGGGAGCCTCTGCGGGATGCGACCCGGCTCCCGCACCTCCCTTACCGCCGGAGATCCCTGCCCGTGGTGAGGGGGGCGAATGAGAGGGGCCTCCGACGGCCAGGTTTCGAAACTAAAATCATGCGCGCCGTCCGCTCGGCCGCGCGTAGCGGGACTGGACGGTGGTGCGGCGGAAATGCTTTTCGAGCGCTGCGTTCGAGCGGCGCAGGAAAACCGAGCAGGCACGGCGCAGAAAGGGATAGCCGAGCCAGGAGAAGAACCCGCGGCAGTCGAGCCGGTGGGTCACCTCGACACCCTGACCGAGCTTTTCGAGCCGGTAGCTTTCCTCGATGACGAGCAGACCGCGCAGGCCCGTCCGCCATGAAAAACCCGAGAGCCAGTCGAGACCGGTGATCCGGCCCTCGGCCGACAGCTCGGGGCCTCGCGGCCCGCGCGGGGAGTAGACATAGTCCAGTCGCTCTTCATCACCGGGGCGATCGGTGAAGCGGAGCGTCGGATGCCAGTCACCGTACCGCTCGATGTCGACGATCAGCCGCCATACCCGCCCGATCGGGACCGGCAGGCGGAGCGAGGAGCCTACCGAAAACATCGGCCGCCCCCTCGCTCCGGCAAGCTGGTCCGCGACGCAGGCCGGGGACCTGCGCCGCGGTGGAAACCGGCAATTTGCCGGTCAGCTCTGGACATCGGGAGGCTCCGCGGCGGATTTCCCGCCGAGGATGTCGACCGCTTCGAGCGTGATTAGCCCGACGTCCGGTATTTCGGTCAGCTGCGCCGCAAAGTCGCGGAGCCGCTGCTCCTCGTCGATGATCTCGATCACGACCGCCCGGTCATTCTCCAGCGCATGCTTGCGATGGAGATGCGCCGAGCGTCCGAAACCGAGGACCGCTTCGAGGACGGTCACCCCCGCCAGCTTTTGCTGGCGGGCGAGTTCGGCAATGAACTCGAAGACACGTTGATCGCCGAAGAAGGCAGACTCGTCGGTATAGACGCGCAAGAGCTTGGACGCTTTTTGCATGATCCTCTCCTATTCAGTGACCGGCGTGCCGGCCGGTTCGGATTTGCGTTTCATGAAACCGGGCTGCCAGTTCGACCCGAGTACGACCTTGGCGATCGCGGGCAGGACGAGAAGCGTCAGGATAGTCGCCGCGATGAGGCCGCCGATGACGGTGGTCGCGAGCGGCTTCTGCACTTCGGCGCCGGTTCCGGTCGCGATCGCCATCGGCACGAAGCCGATCGCGGGCACGAAACCAGTCATGATCACCGCGCGCATCTTCTCGGTCATGCCCTCGCGGATCGCCTCCACTAGCGGTACATCATTCTCGAGCCGCTCGCGGATCGCCGTCATGACGACGAGACCGTTGAGAACCGCAACGCCGGCAAGGCAGATGAAGCCCACCGCCGCCGATACCGAGAAGTTGATGCCCGTCAGCGCGAGAGTGAACACCCCGCCCGCGAGGCCGAGCGGCACCGCAAGGAACACGGCGGTCGCGCGCCCGAAGGTGCCGAGCGCCATGTAGAGCAGAATGAAAATGCCCGCGAAGCAGAGCGGCACCACGATCGAGAGCCGCTTCGACGCAGCCTGGAGGCTTTCGAACTGGCCGCCCCATTCGAGGTAATAGCCCGCCGGAAGCTTCACATTGGCGATCTTCGCCTGCGCCTCGGCCACGAAGGAGCCTGCATCGCGGCCTTCGAGGTTGACCTGCACGACGACGCGCCGCTTGCCATTTTCGCGACTGATCTGGTTGAGCCCTTCGGTCAGCCGGATCTGCGCGACCTGCGCCAGCGGCACCTGCCCGCGGGTGCCGCCTTCCGAGGGAAGGAGAACGGGCAGCGCGCGGATGTCGTCGAGATTGACGCGGGTCGCTTCGGGGACACGTACGGTGATGTCGAACCCGCGATCGCCTTCGTAAAGGAGACCCGATTCGCGCCCGCCGAGCGCCGCCGACACCGTGTCTGCGACTTCCTGGACCGACAGGCCGTAGCGCGCGATCGCATTGCGATCGAGCTGCACGTCCAGCATGGGAGCGCCGCCAACCTGGTCGGCCTTGACGCTGCCCGCACCCGGGATGCCCTGCAGCACACGCACCATCTCGTTGGCGGCGAGCGACATCTTGTCGAGGTCGTCGCCGTAGAGCTTGATGGCGACGTCGCCGCGGACACCCGCGATCAGTTCGTTGAAGCGAAGCTCGATCGGCTGGCTGACCTCGTAAAGCTGTCCGAGCTGGCCGCCAGCGGCTTTCTCGATGCGCTCGACGACATCGGCCTTCGAATTCACCCCCGCGGGCCATTCGTCCTGCGGCTTCAGGATAACAAAGCCATCGGAAATGTTCGGTGGCATCGGGTCAGTGGCGACCTCGGCTGTGCCCGTCTTCGAGAACATCAGCTCGACCTCGGGCAGTTTCGAGATGGCCGTCTCGACGTTGAGCTGCATCGCAAGCGACTGTTCAAGGCTGACCGACGGCACGCGCGTCGAGGCGAGCGCCATATTCTTCTCGTCGAGCTGCGGAATGAATTCCGAGCCGAGCAGCCCGAAGGCGGGGATCGCGAGCAGGAAGAAGGCGAAGCCGCCCGCGATGAACGCCCACGGCTTCGCGATCGCCTTGTCGAGCAACGGCAGATAGCGTTCCTTCGACTTGCGGATCGCCCAGACTTCCTTCTCGGCAACCTTGCCGCGGATCATCAGCGCAACAAGCGCCGGGACCAGCGTGATCGCGAGAATGAAGGCCGCAACGAGCGCGAGCATGATGGTGATGGCCATCGGCGAGAAGGTCTTGCCCTCGACGCCCGTGAACATCAGCAGCGGCGCGAAGGCGAGCAGAATGATCGCCTGCCCGAAGACGGTCGGTTTAATCATCTCCTGGCTGGCGCGCATCGTCTCCTCGAGACGTTCGCGCAGATTGAGCAATCTCCCTTCATGTTCCTGCCGGTGCGCCAATCTGGCGAGGCAGTTCTCGATGATGATCACCGCACCGTCGACGATCAGACCGAAGTCAAGCGCGCCGAGGCTCATCAGGTTACCGGGCACCCGGAACGCATTCATGCCCATCGCCATCATCAGGAAGGAAAAGGGGATGACGAGCACCGCGATGATCGCGGCGCGCCAGTTGCCGAGCAGGAAGAAGAGCGCCGCCGCCACGAGCAGCGCGCCTTCGGTGAGGTTCTTTTCAACCGTGCCGACCGTCGCGTTCACGAGCTTGGCGCGGTCTAGCACCACCTTCACTTCGACGCCCGGCGGCAGGGTCTTCGACACCTGCGCGATCTTCGCCGAGACATCCTCCGCAACAGTGCGGCTGTTCTGCCCTATCAGCATGAGCACGGTGCCGATGACCGCCTCCTTGCCGTTCATGCTGCCCGCACCGGTGCGAAGGTCGCCGCCGATCTTCACATTGGCAAGCTGTCCGACGGTGACCGGAACCCCGCCACGCGCCGCGACGACGGCGTTGCGGATTTCGTCGACCGAGCGCACGCGCGCATCGACGCGCACGAGATAGGCCTCGCCGGCCCGGTTGTAGTAGTTGGCACCGACCGCGAGGTTGGCGCGTTCAAGGGCTTCGCCCAGTTCGCTATAGGAAATGCCGTAGCTGGTGAGGCGGGTCGGATCGGGTTCGACGACGAAAGTCTTGGCATAGCCGCCGATCGAGTCGACGCCGGCGACGCCACCGACCGACTTGAGCTGCGGGCTGACGATCCAGTCCTGTACCGTGCGAAGGTAGCCCGATTTGGCAACTTCGTCGGTGAGGATATCGCCCTCGGGGGTCAGATAACTGCCGTCGGGTTGCCAGCCTGGTTGGCCCGCAACCTTCTTGGCGCCCTTCCCGTCGGGATTTTTATAGCCAACGGTGTACATGACGACCTCGCCGAGACCCGTTGTCACGGGACCGATCTGCGGCTGCGCTCCATCGGGAAGATTTTCGCCCGCCTGGAGAAGCCGTTCGCCCACCTGCTGGCGGGCGAAATAGAGGTCGGTTTCATCGGTGAAGATTGCCGTCACCTGGCTGAAGCCGTTGCGCGAGATCGAGCGTGTCGTCTCAAGCCCAGGTATGCCGGCCAGCGAAATCTCGATCGGATAGGTGACGAGCTTCTCGATTTCGACAGGCGAGAGACGCGGGTCGATCGTGTTGATTTGCACCTGCTTGTTGGTGATGTCGGGAACCGCGTCGATCGGCAGCTTGGTAAGCTGCCACACGCCGAGCCCCGCTATCACGAGGAAGAGGAAAAGTACCGCCCAGCGCGCGCGGACGGATAGCGCCATCAGTTTCGCGATCACGGTTTATTCCTCCTCGCCCGCGCCCTTGCCGAGTTCGGCCTTGAGCAGGAATGCGTTCTTGGTCGCAACGATCTGGCCGGGTTTGAGGCCTGAAAGAATTTCGACGCGGCCCGCGCTGCGCTGACCCACCGTTACCGATTGCGCGCGGAAGCCTTCCTTGGTGCGCACGAAGACAACGTCGCGGCCTTCAAGTGTCTGGAGCGCCTCGTCGGCGATCACGATACGGGCAGAACCGCCCGTCTCGGCACCTCGGCTGGGAAGCAAGCGAACCCGGACCGCCAGTCCCGGCTGAAGCGAACCCGAGACATCGAGCACGGCCGTTGCCGAGCGAGTTTCGCCCGAAAGGCCAGGTGTTACCGCGCGAACGCGCGCATCGATCGTCCGCCCGTCGGGCAGTTCGATGATCGCGCGGTCTCCGGGCGACAGCCGCTGTGCATCGGCTGGACCGACCGCCGCCTCGATCTGCACCTTGCTGGGGTCGGCGATGCGGTAGAGCTCGGTCTCAGGCTGAACAAAGGCACCAAGGCTTACGCTTTCCGCCGTCACGCGCCCCGTAATCGGGCTCGCGACGATGACGCTCCCGCCATCCGAAGAGACGCGCGCGGCGCTCGCCGAAAGCTGGGCACGCCGCGCTTCGGCGGCCGCCGCGGCTGCTTCGGCCTGCGCCTGCTCATAGTCGACGCGCGCTGACACCTTCTGCTCGAACAGCTTGCGCTCGCGTTCAAGATTCTTCTGCGCGAGACGCGAACGCGCCTCCGCCGAAGTACGTTCCGCGGCAATCTGGGCGGCGTCGCGGCTTTGCACAATGGCGATCGTCTCGCCAGTGCTGACTGGATCGCCAAGCCGCTTGAAGACGCGGGTGACGGCCCCGCCCGCGCGGGCGGTGACGATGGCCTCGCCGCTCGGCGACGCGGCAACAGTGGCTTGCGAGATGATTTCCGAACCGAGCCCCCCCGCGCCGATCGTCTCAACGCCGATCTGGGCGGCTTTGATTGCTTCGGGCGAAATGGCGATGCTGCTGGGAAGGGTCTCACTCGCCCCTTCCGCTTCGCCTTCGGCGGCCGGCGCAGGCGCCGGATCGGCGGTGCAGCGTGCGACGCCGAAACCGGTGACGGCGGCGAGTATCATGGCGCCCGCGACAGTGCCGAGGAGACGCTTGTCCTTGGTGATCATATTCTATCTCCGCTGTTGATGCGGTTTGCGCGCCGACCGGCGGCGCACCCCTGTTGATTGGGAAGGAAGGCGATGCGAGAGTCGATGCCCGCTGGAAGGTTGGGCGCGCTCATGGCTGATGGTCCGCGTCGCCATCGGCGGCGGCTTGGCGCGACAGGATCGCGCGTGCTTCGGCCCTAGCCCGGCGCGCGGCGATCAGTTCGGCCTGCGTCGCGGCATAGGCCTGCTGGGCATCGATATACTCAACGAGCGAGGACTTGCCGGCGCGATAGCTGAGTTCGGCGAGTCGTACTCCTTCGCGGGCCTGCTCGATGCCACTACCTTCGAGCGCCGCAAGGCGCGCTTCGGCAGCTTCGAGTTCGGCTTGGGCGTTGGCAATTTCCGCCTGCGCGTTGATCACCGCGTTTTCGCGCCGCGCGATGGCGGCCGCGACATCGGATCTTGCAGCCGAGATGTTGCCTCGATTGCGATCGAAGACAGGGAGCGGAACCGAGACGTTGGCAATAAGCGCCCGGTCGCCGGTCTCGCGAAGCTGCCGCACACCAAAGCCGACCGAGGGGTCAAGACGACCGTCGGCGCGCTGGCCCTGGAGCCTGGCCTCGGCGATGAGCCGTTCGGTTTCGGCGAGACGAACGTCGAGCGTAGCAAGCGAGTCCACCGACGCCGGCACCACCCACACGTCGCCATCGGCCAGTTCGGCCGGTGGGACCGAACTGCCGAGCAGGGCGGCAAGCGAGCGGCGCGCGGTCCGTTCGTCGGCTTCAGCCGTGCGCAGCTCGGCGGTCGCTTGTGCAAGCGCCGCATTGGCACGGAACGCACGCACCGGCGGTTCATTGCCCGTATCGACCATCGCCTGCGCGACGCGGACGAGTTCGCGCGCCCGGACCTCATTCTCGCGCGCGAGCACCAGATTGTCGCGCGCAGCGATAGCAGTTGCGAACTGGTTGCGGACGTCGAGTGCGAGATCCGCGCGTGCAATCTCGAGTCGATATTGTGCGGCCAGCAGTTCCGCGTCGGCAAGCGTCATGCGCGCGCGGCGGCGGCCACCAAGGTCAAGCCGCTGATCTACCGAAACTGTTGTTTCGAGGCCGTTGAACCCCGAATAGGGACCTGTGCCTGCGAAATTCTCGACGTCGACGTTGAGCGTCGGGTTGAAGCGATAGCCGGCTTGACGCTGACGACCGCGCGCCGCCGCCACTTCGGCCTCGGCGGCAACCACGCGCGGCGAACGCGCATCGGCCTCCTCCATCGCCTGTGCGAGGGACAATCGGGCGGGAAGCGGGCCGGTGCGAACCGCCTCGCCGGATGACGAAGGCGGACCCACCAGCTCCGTCCCTGCCGAATGGGCAGCGGCGGACGCGGCATTTGCGCCTGCAACGAGCGCCGCAAGAGTCGCGGCGACAACTATGGATTTCATGAAAAAGAGACTCCTGACGTTTCCAGGGAGAGGCGCGTGCAGACGGCGCGCAGACCTAGAGCGTCAGGCGATTGGAGGGCGGAACGTCCCGGGGAAAGCAGCGGGAGGCAAAGCGGCCGATAACATTCGCGCGTGCGATTGGGTGCCCGGCAATTCGGCCGATGCCGTCAGTGTTTCAGCCGGCACGCCCGAATGATGGCCGTGGCAACAATGGCATGCGGCAGGAATCTGCTGCTTGTCGCTCGGCGAGGTCTTCTTCCCGTTGGCATCGACATCTTCGGTCGCTGGCGCGGCCACGCAGTCGGCTTCGATCGCTGCAACGAAAAGGCCGGCCTCGGCCCGATCTTCTGTCGCGTGCGCGAGCGACCCTGCGACCGTCCCGGATGCAAAAAGAAATGCCAAAAAGAGGAGGAGCACCCGTCGCATTGGAAACGGCCCGTAGCATCGAAACGGCGCGATGGAAAGCAGAAGATTTTCAATCAACTTCGGCATGGCCCTTCGACCCGCCGAACCACACCTGTAATGTTATCACATGGCCAATGTATTGCCATGTACAATTTCAGATTATACTTGCATCTGCGGCAATTTAAACAAAAAAATTGTACAACAATCCGGAGTTAACCGCAATATTGCTGATATGGTGCTTCGTTATCGCTCCAATATCAATCTCAATTTCCTCTTCCTCGGTGCCGTACAGCTTTCTTCGGCCAGATTCTCACTCATACAGCCATTAGCGATATCGGCCACGGGCCCCGAAAAACATTCGCACGAACATGAGGGGCTTGACCCTGTATCTACTACAGGATGCACAAACCTTTCCGAGACGAGATGGGGTAAACCATGACGACGAAGCCAACACCTGAGCGCCTAGACAAGGCCCTTGTCCTGCCGTTGCTGCGCGAACAATATCGCACCTTTTACGAAGCGCGCCGGATCGGAGATCGGGCCGGCGCGTGGAAAGCGCTCGAATGGGAGCATATTCTCAGTCAGCCCTATATGGGCGCCCACCTCGCCTCGCACTGGCACATGCTCCGCTACGCTATGATGCTGGGGAACTGGAAGGAGACTGCTGGCCAGGCGGCGCGCTTGCTGCTCGTCCTGTTGGGCTCGCTGACGGGCCGACTTCCTGCCGGAAATAATGGGCGCGCCGGCGTGAGTGCCTTCATGCCGATGCCGATTCCCGGTGAGTTATCTGCGCTCATCGAAGCGGCCCGGTCCTTCGTGGAAAGGCCGGGCCGGAAGGGCTGATCCGGATTTGGACTTTCGGAACAGGCCATTCGCTGTTAGGGGCGCGCGCATGTCCGGCGCTCTCCTTCGCCTGTTGCTTGTGTTCATCCTGCTGCTCAGCGGGCTCCACAATTCTGCACCGGCGATGGCTGGCATGGCGCACCATGCGTCGGATTCCCATCTTTCCTACCATGCCGAATCGAGTCATGCGTCGGATAAGGACTCTTCAAAGGGTCAGCAGGACGCCGACCTCCACGGCAGTCACCACAATTGTCCGGTCGCATCTGATCAGGCCATTTCGGGTCATGACGATCTATCCTGTTTTTCCGGCGGCCTCCACTTCGTGCTGCCCGCGACGCGCCTCGCTTCGCGCGCGCTCGCTCCTCCCCTGAACCCTCCCCTCGCCTGAACGACGCCTGCCGCGCGGCCCCTTTCCGGCCTGCGCTCAGTCGAACCGTTCAGGAGTGATCATTCATGCATATCCATATGCGCGCCGCCCTGTTGGCCGGGGCTGCGCTGCTGGCGGGGTCCGTTTGGGCCCAGCCGCTAACGCTCGACCAGGCGGTCGAGCGGGCCATCGCTGCATCGCCCGAGCTCAGAGCGGGTGAAGCGGGGGTCGACGCCGCGCGTGCCGATCAGCTGTAAGCCCGCGCTCGTCCCAATCCGACCGTCTCGGTCGATATGGACAATGGCGTCGGCACGGGCAGCTATGGCCTGTTCCGACAGTCGGAACTGACCGTCACCTATTCGCAGCCGCTCGAACGCGGCGGAAAGCGGGAGGCTCGGATGGCACTTGCCGAGCGCGGGGTCGTTCTGGCCGAGGCGCAGTGGCGGCTCGTCCGGCTCGACATCGCCCAGGAAGTGCAGCGCGCCTATATTGACGCCCAGATCGCCGAGCAGATGGTCTGGATCGCAGAGGATCGCGTCAAACTCGAAAAGGAGATGCGGACCGAAGCGATCCGGCGCGTGCGCGGCTACAAGGATCCGCTCTTCGTCGAGACGCGCGCCGATGCCCGCATCCTCGAAGCCGAACTGGCCCTGAAGGAAGCCCAGGCGAAACGGCAGTCCGCACGCGCCTTGCTTACCTCCTTCTGGGGCGGCACCCCCGATAGCCTCGTCATTGCCGAGGGGATCGAGAAGCCCGATCCGCGCGATCTGCCGCTCGCCGAGGCCGATGCGGCCGTCGTCGACGCGGCCGTCGACCGCGCCCGGGCACAGGTTGTCGTCGAGCAAAGCCGTGCGCATCAGGACTATACGGTGTCGGGCGGCACTCGCTTCCTTCGCGAGACCAATGATGTCGCCGTTCTCGGCGGAATCTCGATCCCGCTCGGACGGTTCGACCGCAATCAGGGCAATATCGCCCGGGCGCAGGCCGAACGGCGGCAGCTCGAGTTCCAATCCGAAGCGAGCCGGCTCGAGCGGCTGCGGCGCCTCGCGTCGCTGCGCGCCGACGCCGACGCCGCACGCGTCCGGGCCGAGGGCATCATGAACGACGTCTATCCGAAGGCGGTGAAGACGCTCGGCCAGGTGCGCGAAGGCTATGCCCGCGGCGGGTTCCTGTTCGCCGACGTACAGGATGCCGCCGACGTCATCATCCAGATCCAGGGTCAGTGGGCCGAGGCCATGAGCCGCTACCGCGATTTGCTCGCGGAGATCGATCGCCTGACCGGCCGCTTCGATGCGGCTCCCCTTGCGGAGAATATTCCATGAAGAAGTTTCCATTTCCCGCCGCGGCTGCGGCGCTGTTCCTTGCCGTGCCTCTCGCTGCCTGCGGCGGCGGAGCCGAGGGCGAAGACAAGCATGAAGAAGGCGAAAGCCACGCCGAGGGCGAAGGCGAGGAAGATGCCAAGGGCCCGAACGGCGGCAAATTGCTCAAGAATGGCGATTTCGCGGTCGAGGTCACGATCTTCGAGAATGGCACCGAGCCGCAATTCCGCGTTTTCGCGACGCGGGACGGCAAGCCGGTCGACCCGAAGGATGTCCAGCTCGCCATCACGCTCACGCGGCTTGGCGGCGACGTCGATCGCTTCACCTTCCGCCCGCAGGGCAAATTCCTCGCAGGGCAAGGTGTCGTCACCGAACCGCACAGCTTCGACGTCGAGGTTGTCGCGGTGACTGGCGGCAAGCGGCACGTCTGGAAATATGCGAACCCCGAAGGCCGCACGCGGATCGCGGCGGACGCCGCGAAGGCCGGAGGCATCGAAACCGCGGTCGTCGGACCGGCGACGGTCGGCGAGATGCGCGAACTCTACGGCACCGTCCAATTGTCTCCGACCGCCCGCTCCGAAATTCGCGGCCAGTTTCCCGGCCGCGTCGTCTCGGTGACCAAGGCGGTGGGTGACAGCGTCCGCCGCGGAGAGCTTCTCGCGCGCATCGAGTCCAGCGAGAGCCTCCAGGTCTATCCAGTCTATGCGACGGTCGGCGGCGTGATCGCCGAGCGCAACGCCAACCCCGGCGACGTCACCGACGGGCGTGCACTCTATGTGGTCACCGACCCGGCGCAGACAACGGTCGTCTTCAACATCTTCCCCCGCGACCTCGCGATTATCCGTCCGGGCATGCGGGTGACCGTGGAGACGCAGGACGGCGCCGAAATCGCGACTGCGCCGCTCGGGCAGTTCCTGCCCGACGGCAATGTCGAGGCGGGCACCGCGCTCATCCGCGCGACCATCCCGAACCGCTCGGGAACGCTCCGCCCGGGCATGGCCTTGCGCGGCCGCGTGATGGTCAACCCCGTCACCGTGCCGCTCGCCGTGCGCACCGAGGCGATCCAGCCCTTCCGCGACTTCAAGGTGGTCTATGCCAATTTCGGGCAGGACTATGAGGTCCGGATGCTGAAGCTCGGCCGTTCGTCGCCCGAATGGACCGAGGTCCTGTCGGGCATCAAGCCCGGCACCGCCTATGTCACCAAGGGCAGTTTCCTCGTTCGCGCCGACATCGAAAAGTCCGGCGCGGGCCACGACCATTGATCGGGGAGCAGGATAACATGCTAGCCAGAACCATAGGCTTTTCGATCCGGCAACGATGGCTCGTCCTCGCGGTCGTCGCGCTCCTCTGCGCGATCGGCGCGTGGAGCGCGACCAAATTGCCCATCGACGCCGTTCCCGACATCACCAACGTCCAGGTCCAGATCAACACCAAGGCGGAAGGCTATTCGCCTCTCGAATCCGAGCAGCGCATCACCTATCCGATCGAGACCGCGATCGCGGGCATTCCGAACCTCAACTACACCAGATCGATCTCGCGCTACGGCCTGAGCCAGGTCACCGTCGTCTTCGAGGACGGGACCGACATCTATTTCGCGCGCCAGCAGGTCAACGAGCGGCTCCAGGCCGCGCGCGGCCAGCTTCCACCCGGGATGGAGCCCGAAATGGGCCCGATCTCGACGGGCCTCGGCGAAATCTTCATGTTCTCGATCGAGGCCGAACCGGGCGCGCGAAAACCCGACGGCACGCCTTATACGGCGGAAGACCTCCGGACGATGTCCGACTGGGTCATCCGGCCGCAGATGCGCACGATTCCGGGGGTCGCCGAGATCAATACGATCGGCGGCTACGCCCGCCAATATCATGTGACCCCGAACCCGGCCTCGCTCGCCTCGCTCAATCTCTCGCTCAACGATGTCGTCACCGCACTCGAGGCCAATAATGCCAATCGCGGGGCCGGTTATGTCGAGCGCAGCGGCGAACAGATTCTGATCCGCGTGCCGGGTCAGGCCAATAATGAGCGGGACCTGTCGCAGATCATCGTCACCACTCGCGGCGGGGTTCCGATCCGGATCGCCGACGTCGCCGATGTCGCGATCGGTTCGGGGCTCCGCACAGGCGCGGCGACGGAAAATGGCAAGGAAGTCGTCCTCGCGACGGTCTCGATGCTGATCGGCGAGAATCCGCGCGTGGTCGCGCAGGCCTCGGCTGAACGTCTCGTCGAAGCCTCGCGTGCGTTGCCGAAGGGCGTCGTTGCCAAGCCGCTCTATGATCGCACCGCGCTCGTCGAGCGGACGATCTCGACGGTGCAGAAAAACCTCGCCGAGGGCGCGCTGCTCGTAATCGTGATCCTCTTCCTGCTGCTCGGCAATTTCCGCGCGGCGTTGATCACGGCGGCGGTCATCCCGGTCGCGATGCTGATGACGTTGACGGGCATGCTCCAGACGCGGACATCGGCGAACCTCATGAGCCTCGGCGCGCTCGACTTCGGCCTCATCGTCGACGGGGCCGTCATCATCGTCGAGAACTGCCTCCGCCGGCTCGGCGAGGCTCAGCACAGGCTCGGGCGCCTGCTCGATCGCGACGAACGCTTCGGTCTCGTCGCCTCGGCGAGTGCAGAGGTGATCAAGCCGAGCATCTTCGGCATCATCATCATCACCGCGGTCTATCTGCCGATCTTCGCGCTCGAGGGCGTCGAGGGCAAAACCTTCCACCCGATGGCGATCACGGTCGTTCTCGCGCTCACGGCCGCTCTGCTCCTGTCGCTCACCCTGGTTCCGGCCGCGGTGGCGCTCTTCGTTACCGGCAAGGTCGAGGAGAAGGAGAATTGGCTGATGCGCGGTCTCGGCAAGGGCTATCGCCCGATGCTCGAACTCGTCCTCAATTGGCCGAAGGCTGCGCTGGCTGGTGCCTTGGCGCTTGTCGCGTTGAGCGGCGTGGCGGCGACCAGTCTCGGGTCCGAGTTCATCCCGGACCTCGACGAAGGCGATATTGCGATGCACGCGATGCGCATTCCCGGAACGAGCCTGACCCAGTCGATCGCGATGCAGGAGGCGCTGGAGAAGAGAATCAGGCAGTTCCCCGAAGTCGAGCGGGTGTTCGCGAAGATCGGCACGCCCGAGGTCGCGACCGATCCGATGCCGCCGTCGGTCGCCGACAATTTCATCATGCTCAAGGACCGGAAGGAGTGGCCCGACCCCAGAAAGCCGCGCGACCAGCTCGTCGCCGAGCTCAACAAGGCGGTGAACGAAGTGCCGGGGAATAATTATGAGTTCACCCAGCCGGTGAAGATGCGGATGAATGAGCTGATCGCCGGCGTTCGCGCCGACGTTGCGATCAAGCTGTTCGGCGACGATCTCGATCAACTGCTCGAATCGGGGCAGGCGATCGAGGAGGTAGCCGGCGGGATCGCGGGCGCGCGGGACGTGAAGCTCGAACAGGTCACCGGCCTGCCGATGCTTTCGGTCACGCCCGATCGCGACAAGCTTGCGCGCTATGGCGTGAGCATCGAGACGGTCCAGGATGCGGTTTCGACCGCGACTGGCGGGCGGCAGGCGGGCGAGCTCTTCAAGGGCGACCGGCGTTTCGACGTCATTGTCCGGCTTCCCGAGGCCATTCGCACCGACCTCGCGTCGCTCGGCAATCTCCCCGTTGCGCTTCCGGCCGGCGGCTTCGTGCCGCTTTCGGAGCTGGCGGAGATATCGCTCGCGGCTGGGCCGAACCAGATCAGCCGCGAGAACGGCAAGCGCCGCGCGGTGATCACGGCGAATGTCCGTGGTCGCGATCTCGGCTCATTCATCGACGAGCTGACCCAGAAGGTCGAAGCCGATGTCGTGCTGCCCGACGGCTATTATATCGAATATGGCGGGACGTTCGAGCAGCTCCAGTCGGCGACCGAGCGCCTCCAGATCGTGGTGCCGCTCGTTCTGCTGCTGATCTTCGGCCTCTTGTTCATGCTGTTCGGGTCGGTTCGCGACGCGGCCATCGTCTTCTCGGGCGTGCCGCTGGCGCTGACGGGAGGGGTCGCGGCGCTGGCGCTTCGCGACATTCCGCTCTCCATCTCGGCGGGCGTCGGGTTCATCGCACTCTCCGGGGTCGCGGTGCTCAACGGCGTGGTGATGCTATCCTTCATCAAGGATCTTCGCGAACGCGGAAAGGCGCTCGTCGATGCAATCCGCCAGGGCGCGCTGACCCGCCTCAGGCCGGTGATGATGACCGCGCTGGTTGCGTCGCTCGGGTTCGTACCGATGGCGCTCAATGTCGGGGCTGGATCCGAGGTGCAACGGCCGCTGGCGACCGTGGTCATCGGCGGGATCATCTCATCGACGATCCTGACGCTGCTGGTGCTGCCTGCGCTTTACCTCTTGGTCCATCGACGGACCGCGAAGGCCGAAGAGGAAGAATTGACGCGCCCGAGCGGCGTGTCCAGCCCTGCAGGCTGAGACCTTCCCGGATGGCCGTCACTCCCCCCTGTCGACGGCAACCGGAAGTGCTGACTGGGACGGAACCCAAAAGGGTTCCGCCTCCTCTTAGGGATGGTGAGGATTGAGGAGCTCGTAATGAAAGAAAAAGCATCCGGGAGCGATCGCGAAAAGCGAACGCTCCAGATCGTTCTCATCCTGAACGCGGCGATTGCGATCGCTTTCCTTGTAACCGGCGCGCTCGGCGATTCGAGCGCGCTGATCGCCAACGGGCTCGACAATCTGTCCGACGCCGCGGTTTATGCCTTGAGCCTCGTTGCGCTCAGCCACGGCCTGCAATGGAAAACCCGGGCTGCCACAGCGTCGGGCGTCATGCTGCTGATCTTTGCAGCCGGCGTCCTGTTCGATGTCGGACGCCGTTATTTCGAAGGCAGCGAACCGATCGGCCCGACGATGATGATCATGTCGGCGGTCGCGGCGGTCGTGAACTATGCCTGCCTGAAGCTGCTTCAGCGCATTCAGAATCCCGACGTCAACCTTCGCGCGGCGACAACCTTCAGTTTCAACGACTTCGTTTCGAACGGCGGCATCCTGACCGCTGGCGTCCTCGTCTGGTGGCTCGGAACGAACTGGCCCGACTTGGTCGTCGGGTTCGCCACGGCGCTGATTGCCGTCAAGGGCGGTATCGAAATTGTGCGCGATGCCTGGAAGGAGACTCGCAGCGCCGCAGGCGACGACCCCTCAACTTGAGAAATACCAAGGTGAAGACCGAATGATGGAGTGCGAACGAGACCGCCGCTAGACTGCGGACGGCGGCGTCGCCTCAATCGCCTCAATCACCCGGCAATCGGATATGCGGCCGCCCTCACAAAGCTGGACGATCCGGGCGAGTTCTGCGCGAAGGCGCGCCATGCGTTCCAGACGCTCGTCGACGTCAAGCAAATGCCGCGCCGCCAGAGCCCGAACCTCGGCGCAGTCCTGCTCGGGCCCTGCCGCGAGTGCAGTAAGTGAACGAATTTCGTCGATCGAAAATCCCAGTCCCCTCGCACTCCGGATAAATGCCAGGCGCCTGACATCGTCGGCACCATAGCTGCGACGTCCGGAGGCGGTGCGCGCCGCGGGTGGCAGAAGCCCGATGTCCTCGTAAAAACGGATTGTATTGACCTTGGTGCCGGTCCGGCTCGCCAGCGCTCCGATTGGAAATCCTACCTCGCTGCCCATATTCACCTCATCACCATGTCACAAGAAATGCCTTGCTTCTACAGTTACTGGAGAATGTAGGACAGCGGGATGAGTGAAAGCAACGACAGTAGCTGCGGCTGTACCGGCGATACCGTGCGTGCCGAGCATGATCCCGCCTATCGTCGGGCCCTGTGGATCGTGGTGATACTCAACCTCGGCTTTGGCGTGTGCGAGATCGTCGGCGGCTTCATCGCCAACAGCCAGGCATTGAAAGCGGATTCGCTCGACTTCATCGGTGACGGTTCGATCACTTTGATGGGATTGCTGGCGCTCGGGTGGTCCGCTGCAAGCCGGGCCCGGATCGCGCTGACCCAGGGACTGTTCCTCGGCGCACTCGGGCTGGGGGTGATTGCCTATGCAATCGCTCGGGCCTTGAACGCCGAGGCCCCGGAAGCGGAACTCATGGGGGGCATTGGCGTCGTCGCACTGACCGTCAACGTTACCGCCGCGCTGGTTCTCTCGCGATTTCGTGACGGCGATGCCAATGTTCGAGCGATCTGGCTGTTCAGCCGTAACGATGCGATCGCGAATGTCGCGGTCATCGTCGCCGCCATATTGGTCGGCTGGACCGGCAGCGCCTGGCCCGACCTTCTGGTAGCGGCTGTTATCGCCCTTCTATTCCTGCATTCGGCAACGGAGATCGTGCGCAACGCACGCGCCGAACTGCGCCCTTCGCCGGCGTAACTAAGGTGAACGCACATTCAATGCTTCGGCGCGCTGCGGCAATCCTGCTCGCCATGCTGATGTTGCTTCCCGTCGTGGCGCGCGCCGATACAGCGGCAGTGCAGACGACCTGGCGCCTCCTCGACTATGTCGCGGTGGACTATAGCGGTGCGGTGCATAACGGCCGTGTTATCAGTGAGGCCGAATATGCCGAAATGCTCGAGTTCACCGATTCGGCCGCCGCGAAAATTGCGACGCTGCCGCCCAACGGCGCGCGCGCGCAGTTGCTGGCTAATGCGAAGCGGCTGAAAGCCGCCGTTGTCGCCAAGGAAAGCCCGCAAGAAGTGGCACGGCAGGCCCGTTCGGTCGCGGCGGCGTTGCTCAACGCCTATCCGGTGCCGCTTGCGCCGGCGCGAAACCCCGATCTTGCGAGGGGCGCTACTCTCTATGGGCAGAATTGCGCATCGTGCCACGGCATGTCGGGCGATGGCCGCGGCCCCGATGCAGCGAGGCTCGATCCACCGCCGGTCGCCTTTTCCGATGTGGCGCGCGCTCGCGAACGCAGCATCTTCGGGCTTTACCAGGTGATCGAGCAAGGCCTCGACGGCACGGCAATGCAAAGTTTCGCCGACCTTCCTGCCGCAGATCGCTGGGCGCTTGCCTTCTACAGCGGCCGCTTCGCTTTCCGTGATACGACGCAGGGCGAGCGGATCTGGCAATCCGACGCGTCCGTCCGCCGCCTGGTGCCTGACATGCCTACCCTGACGGCAACGACGCCGGCGGCGCTCGGTGCGAAGATCGGACAACCGGAGGCTGACGCCGTGATGGCCTATCTCAGGGCCAATCCCCAGGCCGTCACGGGAGCGGGAGTTGGATCGCTCGCGCTGGCGCGGGAGCGGCTCGAACAGAGCTTCACCGCCTATGCTGCCGGGAAAAGGCAGCAAGCCGGGGAACTTGCGCTGTCCGCCTATCTTGACGGGTTCGAACCCCTCGAACCGCTCCTCGCCTCGCGCGACGGTGCCCTCATGGCCCGGATCGAGACTGCGATGGGCGCGGTGCGCGCGGCCATCCAGAAGGGCGCGCCCGTCGCCGAAGTCCGCCACGAGATTTCGGCGCTCGACACGCTCTTCACTGATGCCGAGCAGGTGCTCGCCCCCGAACAGGCGAGCAGCGCATCGGCCTTTGTCGGCGCCCTGACGATCTTGCTGCGCGAGGGCCTGGAGGCACTCCTCGTCGTCATCGCGATCGTCGCCTTCCTGCGAAAGGCCGAACGCCCGGAGGCGCTGCGTTATGTGCATGCGGGCTGGACTGCCGCCCTTGCCGCGGGCGGCCTCACATGGGCGCTGGCAACCTATGCCATCGGCGTCAGCGGGGCGAGCCGCGAATTGACCGAGGGCTTCGGATCCTTACTCGCGGCCGTCATTCTCCTGTCGGTCGGTATCTGGATGCATGGAAAATCTCAGGCCGACCAATGGCAGCGCTATATCCACGCGAAGCTGAGCGCGGCGCTGTCGAAACGCTCGTCCTGGTTCCTGTTCGGGCTCGCCTTCCTCGCCGTCTATCGCGAGGTGTTCGAGACCATCCTGTTTTATGCGGCGCTGGCATCGCAGGGCAGCGGCGGGGCAATCCTCGGCGGCTTCTTGACCGGCCTTGTCCTGCTGGCCGCCATCGCCTGGGCGATGCTCCGCTACAGCCAGCGGCTGCCGATCGGCAAATTCTTTTCGTATAGCTCCGCCCTCATGGCGGTGCTCGCCGCCGTACTGGCAGGCAAGGGAACGGCGGCGCTGCAGGAGGCAGGCATGCTCTCGGTAACACCCGTGATCAACTGGCCTCGAGTAACGCTCCTGGGTATCTATCCGACGCTGCAAGTCATCCTCATGCAAGCCGCCGCGCTGGTCATCATTGTCCTCGGCTTCTGGTATAATCGCCGGGCCATCGGAGCCGGACAACCTGTCGCTACCGACATTCCGTCAGCGTAGACTAGCGATAATCACTACGGATTTCGCGTCAAAGGACCATAAAGGACCATAAAGGACCATAGCGGGGCCTTGTCGCGCAATCCATCGTATATCCAAATGTGTACACATTGAGACCGCCTTGTCCGTCCTCGCCGCTCGGGCACACCCCATCCCATCCTCAATAACCGCCCGCTCGTTATCTCAACGCTCAGCGTTAAACTCTGCTGTGCGTCCGAGGTGGTGCTCGTCTTTCTTCCCGCCCGCCAGCTCGACGCCTTCACAAAGCAAGATGGCGAAAAGGCGGTCGGCGCCGACGGCGATCGCGTCCAGGCATCAGAACGCCACATGCCCGACGTCGCCAAGCGCGAACGCCCTGTCGTTCCTCGACCGCTATCCGACACGCTGAAATTTCGTCGCCATGGTGCGCGCATCATGCTCGGGTCGGTCTTCAAGGGCTTGCCCGCCGCGATCGGCTCCATGTCGCTCGGGGCCACGAATTTCCCGATCGTGTCAGGTTCACCCTGACGATGTATCCACCGCTCGCAAGCGTCACTTAATACTTACAATGCAAACGGACGACATGTGAAAGTTATCCGCACCGCCGGGCATGCGTCCAGGTCACCGCCCCCAATGGGCTTCTCGGCTCCGCAGCCACGGCGCGTCTGAAGAGAGGCGTTGCCTCGTCACGGCGTTGGCCCTCCATCGTCGCGCCTGGCGAACAGGTTGAGAGCAGCGGCGTTATGTGGCGTCAAGTTCAATGCAATTCGAGGGTGATTTGGAGCGTCGGTCCACCTGGCAGAATTGAGTGATCAGCGGCTAACCTCAACTGCCGAATGAAGAGCAAACGACGCGCTTTATCCTCAGACGGATTCATGCGTCACTCAGTCCAGGCGTAGGCAGCGCGTGAGTTTCGGGATGCCGGACTGATATGCCGACACGCAGCAGATGACCGAACGACTTTGCATTGGCGACAAAGACGATGATGGCCAGCGCCAGATAGGCCCAGGCAAGGCCGGTCAAAGTGGCAATCGTGGCGGCCTCGTCGCCGAGGAAGCGTAGCGCCAGTCCAACCTGTACCAAGAACAGGGTGGCGAGAGCGAGCGCCCCCCAGAGGTTGAGCCGAAGCCTCAAGAGCAACGCGATCCCGAAGAGCGATTGCGCAGCGGTAAGGAAAAATTCCTCATGTTGTCGCGCATCAAGCGGAAGTGCGGAAAGACTGCCCGCGCCAAGGCTCATCGCCAGTGGCAACATGCCGACGAGCAACGTCCACTGGTTGATCTTGTCAGAGATCATCGTGGCGAGCCCGTTGGCGGCGCGGCCCGAGAGGACGAACAGGATCGCAATCGTGACCGCAGGCGCTTCGCTCGCGAGCGGCGCGAGCCACTGGATGAGCAGGAATTCGTCAAATCCCAGCACCCGGCCCGAGTCAACCATCGCTTCGGCAAAGGGCTCCGCCGACACAAGGATCACCGCGGCTGCGACGATCGTGAGCGCACCCATCACGAGCCATTGTCGACCCGGGGACAGTGTCACGAGCGCCGCTGCCGGGCCGGGTTCGTCGTCTTCGTCCTCTTCCGCCTTCGGCAGGTGGCTGACGCGCCAGACATAAACGCCGAAGACGGCGACCAGCACCACCGTATCGAGCAGGCCGATCTCGTCGCGCATCAGGATCGTGAACGACCAGATAGACCCGATTAGCAGGAACGTGACTTCCGCAGCGTTGACCGGGGCAAGGTCGATTTGGCGCTCTCGCGTACGAAACCAGTGAATGAGCACAAGAGCAGGCCACGCCAAGCCTACGAGAAGACGGTTCGCACCTGTCATGTTGGCGGCCGCATAATGGACATAGTTCGAGCCGGGGTTCTGTCCCGCGACATAGGCATAATAGAAATCGACCGCATACTCGGGCAGGACCGTAATCAAAGCGATAATCGCAACGATGAGGCCCTGGCTGATACGCTTTTCGGCCGCCTCCGCACCCCAGGAGAGCATGAATCCGGCCGCTAGAATCGCACCACCGAAAAACAGCGCATCAAGCAACGGGTCCGGTCGCCATCCCCCCAGCCGCAGCGCCAATGCCGGTAACGTTATCGCGATCGCTATACCAAGATAGACAGCGAACCTTCCGAGCGAGGCTTGGCCGTGGGCAGGTCTTGTCATGCTGGCCAGCTTTGCGTTGCGCGTGCGGACCAGAATATGGGCAGCCGGCATGAATCGTTGAACGTGTCCGACGTTGCCGATGCGCAACTGATACAAGTCATTACGCTGTCCTCGATCCAAATGATGCCCGCCTTATGCAACCTATAGCAACTGGAGGGTCAAGCGGTCATTGCGTCAGTCAGGGCAGCCGGCGCGCCATCTTGGAGTACCGAATCTCCGACTCGCTGGGATGTCGGGTGACGCCCGGGTTGGCCCTATTGCAACTGGCACATGGCAACCAGAGGGTGCAGATTACTTCAGCGACTCGCTACGGAGGTGATCATGAGCCAGGAATATGATCGACAGCGAGGCCTGATGCGGCTGCATTTTCGGCATACCATCCAGCGGTCGTCGACACCCAACCCAATGCGGACGGCCGCTTCCTCGACTCGTAAGGGCGCCGGATTTGACAAGATGCGAGAAGCAGATCGAATTCACACGACAACTGGAACCATCGCCCTGATCACGGCGGAGCGGCCGGGCTGACATGGAAGTAGCGATGGACTTGGAAACAGAGCAGCGGCAGATCAGGAAACAGTCGAAACTGGCCTTTTGCCTGTGCGCGGCAATTTCGATTGGATGCGCCGTCTTCCTGCCAAAGTTCATCCCCTTCCCAACGGAGGTCGGCGCGCGATTGGCATTCGCGATCCAGACGAGCGCCGTCCATTTTGCCGTGGTGGTTGTTGCAGTCCGGCTGGTGTCGAGCGGGCGCTATCGGTCGGCCGCCGACATCGGCGGAGCAGCCAAGGGACCGCCAAGTCCCGAACTAGCGATCAAGATCGCCTTCTTGCAAAATACACTGGAGCAGGCGTTTCTGGGTGTCGGTGCGCATCTGACATTGGCTTCCATCGCGGGCGGCCGCTGGCTGGCGCTGCTGATCGCGTCCGACGTGCTGTTCGTGATTGGTCGGCTTAGCTTCTACCGTTGCTATAGCGACGGCGCGGGTGCCCGGGCGTTCGGAATGGCGACGACCGCGCTCGCGGCGCTCATCTGCTATCTGGCCGCTGGTACGCTACTCATCGGGCGACTGTTCGGCGGATAAACCGGCCCGGACGCAGCGCGGTCGCATAACCAGAAGCCCCTGGAACGCTGTCGGCGACCTCTGGGCATCGGCCTTGTCCGCACGGGCGATGGCGCTCGCGCCCGGAGTGTAGGACACCATACCAGGAGTGTCCGCGAATATTCAAAGCTGCGTCGGCCGCTCGCCGTGCATTCCATGCGATGGGTGGTCAAATGAACCTTTGCGCGGATGACCCGAAATCGGGGTTTGAACAAGAAAATCTAACGAGTTATCAAATCCCCACTAGCCCCTCCACGCTGCGGCAGAAATCGCCCTCATTAGGCCAGTGTGTTCTATGATATTCAATTAATTCTACTGATGCAGGAATGATGAAAACTGCCACATATCAGTAATAATCATATAGCTCAAGCTCCCTTTCTTCCCCGCTTGCCAGCGTTAGCTTGACTATTGTTTTAGGTGACCCGAAACGCCAACGCCAAAGATCGCCGCTGGTATAGTTCGCATTGATACGATGCCCATTAACCGCGACGATCCGATCGCCAACGGACCAGCCACCGCGCGCGGCAGGACTGTTCGCCGCCACGTGTATCACCGAAAGTGCGGTCGATAACGCCGCAAAACCAAGACCGCTACGGTCTTTTAACATCATAAGGCGGTGATGCGGGTCGAGTTTACGGAACCACAGAGCTTCTGCGGACACGTCAAACACTGCATCGAATTGGCCGATAAGCGGCAGTCCGATATTTCCTACCGTGCTGGTCGGGAGCCAATCTCTCATTACCAGCGTGGGAACGTTCGGAACACCAAATCCAGCGATATCCAGGTGCGGGGTCGTGAAAATGTCGTTTGTCTTAATGCCGTCGACGCCACCAAGCGCCACGGTTGATGCAGCCTTGCTGCGCATCAACCCTTGCTCACGCACATAGTCCGCGCCAAGCATCAACGCCGTTGAATTTCCAAGATCTATCATTACCGGCACGTCAGCTAAACCAGCTATAGAAGCTCGAATGAGCAGTTCCTGCTTGCTCCCGCGCCCAAGCCCGATACATCTCCAGTCCGCCCCCCCGAGGAACGATCCTGTCTTGGTGACGGCAAGACGCTTGTTTGCGAAATCCAAAGCAATGCAGGACCCGGCAAACATGTCGGCGCCCAAAAGAGCATCAATCGGGCGCCCGAACGCTGCGGAAGCGGCTGTGAGGTCTGCAACCACTGCAAAGGACAATCGCCGGATTTCGCCACCAAATGAAACATCAACATCACGCACGAGTTGGACTGGAGCCTTGGCACTGAGGCCGCTGATCGTGCGCCGCTCACCTTTGTCAATGCCGAGTTTCGCCGCCAGGGTAGTGCTGAGCATGGTCGCGCCGCTGCCGCTGTCCAAAATCGCTCGTACCGGCAATCCACCCACTTTCGCGGAAACAAGAATGGTATCACCGGTCCGAACCTCTAACGGCTTCCAATGCGGCTGCTGCGCGCCAAAATTCCAAACACGTGGAGCCACTTGAGACAATTTTGCCAGTCCTGATCGACCCGTGAACAGAGCCGGTCCCGCTAAGAGGAATGTGCGTCTGACCATATTCTTTGCGTCAAGGCGAGTTTTCTTCACAAAACGATCCCTCGGCCGAATGGTTCGCGGATCCGGTATCCTACATCCTCGAGTTGGTAGAGGGTCAAGGTGCATTTGGGTAAGGGGTCACCAGTATCGACGCGGTCCGCCTTGAACATGATGTTCTGCCGCTGCGAGGTGATGCTGATCAGGATTGCCGCCGCAGCTTGCCGAATTCGCGGTCTCCGCTCATGAAGCGCTCGATCATCGGGGCAATCAGCCGCTCGGCCGGCAAAGGCTCGGTGAGCCCGTTGGCCTTGGCATGCACACGGGCATAGTCAGCAAGATCGCGCATAACGCCGCCCGACAGTTCAACCGTGACCTTGACCGGCCGATCCTCGGCGATGGGTCCGAGCCGCAGCTTGCTCATCGGGATTCACTGCTGAAAAGCGGCTCCAGCACCAGGTCGCGGGTCACTATGACCCGAAACGCGAAGCCGGGCCTGATGGTGATGGTCGGCGGTATGGCGAGTTGCCGTTCAACGATCTGCCGCCCGGTCTGACCGATCGAATCCTGCGATCCCGATCGGATCGCGCGGACGAGCCGATCGTCGTCGTCCGCTCCGAGTTCGGCCCCGACGCCGAGCAGCGTCGATATGAGCGCGGCTTTGAACATATGACCCCAATGATGGTCGGTGCGGTCGGCAAGCCCCGCCATTCCGGCGATATCCGCCCCGGGAAGCCGGCCAAGTGCGATCGAGCGGCCGCCTGGAAAGGTCAGCCGATCCCAAGCCAGCAACACGCGATTCTGTCCCGCCACGATCTCGCTGTCATACTCCCCGATCAGGCGTGAACCTTGGGGAATCAGGAGGATGCGTCCCGTCGGACTGTCATAGATATTCTGTGTTACCTGCGCTGTGATCTGGCCCGGAAGATCGGAACGAATGCCGGTGATCAGCGCTGCCGGAATGATATTCCCGGCTTGCACAACATAGGGTGAAGCGAGCGGGACTATGCGTTCGCCGCTGTCCATCCGGCGCGGACCATCTCCCCTCCGAAAGGTGCGAGCCGGGGCTTCTGCGCCCGGCGGATTGATCGCCTGCGCCGCGGGCGGCGCAGGTTGGTCCGAGGCATTGGCTGAAGCACGGCCGCCCCCGCTTGCCAGGAAAAGATTGCTCGAACGCGCCGCGTCGCTTTCCTGGATCCGGCGCTCACGCGCGTGGTCCGCCGCCCGCTGGCGTGGATCGGGCGGCGGCGTTATCATCTCGCCGTCCTTCTGCGCCGAGACGATCGGCCGCCCGAGGTCACCGGGAAGCGGAGGCCCGAGTTTCGGAACCGCGCCATAATCCGCGACCGCGCCCGTGATGAGTTCCGAGCGGTTGGGGCGATCGGTTTCATAGACATTCTCGCGGCGGTCGGGTTCCGGCGTCCGCAGCGCCCAGAACAGCGCGCCCGCGATCGCCAAGCCCGCCGTCCCACCGATGATCGCGAGCGTGCGCCGTGAGAGGCGCATGACGGATGGCATTTCGCCCTCGAGCCGGAACCCGTCTGGGCTGGGCGGCGCGACGGCGCGTTCTGCGACCCCGGTTTCGGAGGCCAGCTCTGCCTTCTCCTCCCGTTCCGGCACGCTCATGACCGCCCCCGACGACGCTTGTCGTCGCGCTCGATCCGCACTTTTTTCGCGTCGCGCCCGCTGCCGAGCCGCAGTTCGGCGCGTTCGAACAGACGATCGACGATCAGGAACCGGCCTTGCACGCGGTAATTGACGAGCTCCGCACCATCCTTGTCGCCGAGCACGAAGAGCGGGGGCATATCGCCCTCCGCAATGCCGTCGCCAAACTCGACGAACAATTGGCGACCGTCGTCGAAGATGCGCAGCGGGCGCCAGGGCACCTTGTCGCCGCTGATTCGATAACCAAAATTGAGCGCCGCAAAGTCGATGCCGCCCGCAACGGGAGCAGCGCGCTCCCGCTCGGTTTCGGCCGCTCGCAATGCGATCAGCTCATCGGCCGGGTAGGACCAGCTGACCGCCGCCATATATGTCGCAGGCGTTGCACGCAGTTCGAGATGATAGGTGCGGCGGTTGGTGTTGATGACGAGGTTCGTCATGATGTCGGGGCGGGTCGGCTTGACGAGAATATGAACGCGCCGCGACACACCGGCGCCGCTCAGCGTGTCGCCGATGACCCAGCGCACCGTATCGCCGGCAGCGACCGGCCCGGGCCCGACGAGCTCTTCGCCTTCCTGGAGCGCGATATCGGTGACCTGCCCCGGCGCCGTATAAATCTGGAACAGCGCGCCATCGGCCCAGGCATATTTCTGGATCGCGTTGAGGAATGTGGCACGGTCCGGCTGGACGCGCGCCGCGTCATTGGCCCGGCCGACCTGCATCTTGACGTCGGAGGGCGCGGCAACCGCGGGAAATGCGAGCGCGGCTGCGGTCACGAGAAAGATAAAACGCGTCACTGGCTGAGCTCCTTCGACCAATTTACGGCGGTGACAAAAATTCCGAGCGGGTTGCGCCGCAAAGCATCGGGTGTGCGGGGCGGCTGAACCGTCACGGTGACGATCGCCGACCAGCGCGACGTCTCGAGAAGGCTGCCGTCCTGATAGCGGCGCTCGGTCCAGGCGATACGAAAGCTATCCTTGGAGGCGCGGATCACGCTCGACACATCGACCGCGACCTGTCGCTTGCCGATCTCCGCGAAGGGATCGTTCAGCCGGGCATATTCATTGAGCGCCTGCGCACCGCTAGCCGTGGTGAAATCATAGGCGCTGAGCCAGTCCTTGCGCAGCACCACCGGGTCGGCCGGGATCGACCGGACATGCTCGATGAAGCGCGCGAGATGGAAGGCAATTTGCGGATCGGTCGGCGACCAGTCGGCGTCTGCGGGCGCGACGGCCCTTGCCTCGCCGAGCTTGTCGACCTCGACCACCCAGGGCGTGATCGTGCCGCGCAGCGACTGCCAGACCAGCGCCGAGGCGAGACCGCCTGACAGAAGCAGGGTGCCGAAAAAGGCGAGCCGCCAATTCTTCGCCTGGACGCGCGCCGAGCCGATGCGATCGTCCCAGACCTGCCCCGCGCGCTGATGCGGCGTGACCGGGACGGGCGAGATCCCATAATGATTGGAGGGCCTGCGGAAAATCATATCAATCCCTTTCGCTGATGTCGGGTGCGGAGCCGCCGCCGTGGCTATCGCCGCCCTTCAGGGTCTGCGCGCCGACCATCGCGCCCTGCGCGACCGCCTGCCGCTGCCGCATCGCGGTCGCCCAAGCCGGCGGGGTGCCGGCAGCAGGTGCGGGCGCCGCCTTCGCCGCCTGACCCGCGCGGCCGGCCGCAAATTGCTCGCGGGTCCGCTCGGCGGCACGCCGAAGCGGGGACGCCGCTGCGCTCGCCGCCGAGCGCGCGACATTGGCGAGACCCGCGCCGAACGCCTGCGCCCCGCTCTTCCCGGCCGCGCCTGCGGCGTAGGAGGCCGATGCGCTGCCCGCAGTGCGGCTAGCGCCAGCCGCAGCGCCGCGCGCAAAGGTGGCGGCGGCACCGGTAGCCAGCGTCGCACCCGCCGCGCCCGCAGCGAGCGTTGCGCCGGCGGCGACGGCCGTGCCGGCCGCGGCGCCTGCGCCGAGTTGGGGGCCGCCCGCGACGATGCCATTGGCGATCGAAGGACCGAAGATACCGAGACCCAGCAATGTGAGCGCGCCAAGCGCGATCGCCATCACCTGCTCGATGTCGGGCTCGGCGCCAATCTGGGCACCCATGAAGCGATCGAAGAGGGTCGTGCCGATCCCGGTGATGACGGCGAGCACCAGCACCTTGATGCCGGAGGAAACGATATGGCCAAGGACGCGCTCCGCCATGAAGGCGGTGCGGCCGAAAAAGGCGAAGGGGATCAGAACGAAGCCCGCGAGCGTGACAAGCTTGAACTCGAGGATCGTCACGAAGACCTGGACCGCGAGGATGAAGAAGGCGAGGACGACGATCACCCAGGCGATCAGCAGGATCAATATCTGCACGAAGTTGGTGAAGAGCCCGATAGGCCCCAATAGGTCCTTGCTCGCATCGAGAAGCGGCTCCGCGGCATCGAGGCCCGTCGCCGCGACGACGCCCGGGCGCATGAAGTCGCCGATCGCCATGGGGCCGCCGCTTGCCTTCAGCCCGAGACCGGCAAAGCTTTCGAGCATGATCGTCGCCAGGCTCTGGAAATTACCGATGATGAACGCGAAGACGCCGATGTAGAGCGTCTTCTTGACGAGGCGCTGAAGGACATCCTCGTCGGCGCCCCACGCCCAGAACAGCGCGGCGATCGTCACATCGATGACGATGAGCGTCGTCGACAGGAACCCGACTTCGCCGCCGAGCAGCCCGAAGCCGCTGTCGATATAGGTCGAAAAGACCGACAGGAATTGGTCGATCACACCCGTGTCGTTCATCGCTCGCTCCTCCGCTCACCGAAAAACCGGCGCCGCTTCGCTTCCCATGCCGCTTCGCAATCGGCGTCGGCGGTCGTGACGGTCCGGCAGCGGCGAAGCCTATCGTCGGGCGCCGGGTGTGCGTCCGCCCCGGAGACCTGGGGGGCGGACGCACGGGGCGCGGGCGGCAAGGTCGCGGCGACGAGCGCGAGCGTCATGGCGATTCCGCCCAGCACTGCCGCGCCTGCGATCCTGGCCGCCCGGCCCATCTCAATTGCCTTTGAGGAAGCGGCGGAAGCGCTCGCGGCCTTCGGCCTCGGCCGCCGCCGCGCGGGCGGCATCAAGCATCTGCGCCCGCCCCTGCGCGGCGATCGCGGCGGCAAGATCACCGAGTTGCTGCGACTGGAGCGCGAGCAGCTGGTTGCCCGCCTGTGCCGCCTGGAGGGCGCCGGCCGCCGACTGGCTCGCGGCCACCAGCGTCGTAATCGAGCGGCGCGCATCGCCCATATTGCCGACGACGCCCGCCTGAACCTTCATCGCATCCTGGAAAGCACCGACGCTGTCGTTCCAGCGCGCTTCGGCATTGGCGACCATTTCCGCCTGCGTGCCCGTCAGCGCGCCGCCCTTGTAGCGTGCGTCGAACGCCTTCTGGATGTCGCCGACGTCAAAAGCGACCCGCTGCGCTTCGCCGAGCAGGGTGCGGGTCCGGTCGACCTGCCCTTGCAGCTCCTCGATCGTCGAGACCGGCAGGCCCGACAGGTTGCGTGCCTCGTTCGCGAGCGACGTCGCCTGGTTCTGCAGCTGCTTGATCTGATTGTTGATCTGCTCGAGCGTGCGCGCGGCGGTCAGGATGTTCTGCGCGTAATTGCGGGGATCGTGGACGATCCCGCCCACCTGGGCCGCGGCCGGGGCGGGCACGGCCGCTGCCGCGATGCCGCACCCGGCGACAAGCAGCGCGGCCGCGCAATGGAAAATCGGGGTCTTCATGGTCATTCACTCCTTCAGGGTGGAAGATTCGAGATTGGCGAGAAGATCGGCCGCCCAGTCGAGGCGGCGCTCACGCAGCCAGGCGGCGGCAAAGCCATCGCTCCCATGTTCGGCGACGAGTTCGCCGATGCGGATCTGGTCGGTCTTGGAAGACGCGGCGGTGAAGGCGAGCGCGATCTCGCCGAGCCCCAGTTCGAAGAGCCGGTTTCCGCGTCGTGACTGGCAATAATAGTCGCGTTTCGGGGTCGACCGGCTCAATATCTCGATCTGCCGGTCGTTGAGGCCGAAGCGCTCATAGACCCGCGCGATCTGCGGCTCGGCGGCGCGCTCGTTGGGAAGGAAGATACGCGTCGGGCAGCTTTCGATGATCGCCGGCGCGATGCTCGAACTCTCGACATCGGCAAGGCTCTGCGTCGCGAAGATGACGCTCGCATTCTTCTTGCGCAGCGTTTTCAGCCATTCGCGCAGCTGCGCAGCGAAGGCCGGACTGTCGAGGATGAGCCAGCCCTCGTCGATGATGATCAGCGTCGGCGAGCCGTCGAGGCGCTGCCCGATCCGGTGAAAGAGATAGGCGAGCACGGCGGGGGCCGAGGCGGCGCCAACGAGGCCCTCGGTCTCGAGCGCCTGCACCCGCGCGTCGCCGAGGCGTTCGACCTCCGCATCGAGGAGCCGTCCCCAGGGTCCGCCGACCAGATAGGGCGCCAGCGCCTGTTTGAGCTCCTGCGATTGCAGCAGGACCGCGAGCCCGGTCAGTGTCCGCTCCGCGACCGGCGCGGTCGCCAGCGACGTCAGCGCCGACCAGAGATGCTCCTTCGCGGCCGGATCGACCGCGACGCCTTCGCCCGCGAGGAGCGCGGCCAGCCATTCGGCGGCCCACGCGCGTTCGCCCGCCTCGTCGATGCGCGCGAGCGGCTGCAGCGCGACGCCGCCGCCGTCATCCTGCAGGGCGCCGCCCAGATCCTGCCAGTCGCCCCCCATGGCGAGCGTCGCGGCGCGGATCGAGCCGCCGAAGTCGAAGGCGAAAATCTGGCTGCCCTCATAGCGCCGGAACTGCAGCGCCATCAGTGCGAGGAGCACCGACTTGCCGGCGCCCGTCGGGCCGACGACAAGGCTATGGCCGACGTCGCCGACATGAAGAGTGAGGCGGAACGGGGTCGAGCCTTCGGTCTTGCCATAGAGCAAGGGGGCATCACCGAAATGCTCGTCCCGTTCCGCCCCCGCCCACACCGCTGACAAGGGTATGAGGTGGGCGAGATTGAGCGTCGAAATGGGGGGCTGGCGGACATTGGCATAGACATGGCCGGGGAGGCTCCCGAGCCAGGCGTCGACCCCGTTCATGCCCTCGACCGTGCAGGTGAAATCGCGGCCCTGGATGACCTTCTCGGCGAGCCGCAGCTTTTCGGCCGCGATGGCGGGATCCTTGTCCCAGACGGTCAGCGTCGCGGTCACATAGGCGATGCCTGCTTGGTCGGCGCCGAGTTCCTGCAATGCCATATCGGCGTCGGCAGCCTTGTTCGAGGCGTCCGAGTCCATGAGCACCGAGGCCTCGTTGGTCATCACTTCCTTGAGGATCGCGGCGAGCGATTTGCGCTTGGCGAACCACTGCCGCCGGATTTTGGTCAGCAGCTTCGTCGCGTCGGTCTTGTCGAGCATGATCGCGCGCGTCGACCAGCGATAGGCGAAAGCGAGCCGGTTGAGCTCGTCGAGCAGGCCCGGCCAGGTCGCGGTCGGAAAGCCGGTGATCGTCAGCGTGCGGAGATGATGCTCGCCGAGCCGGGGTGCGAGCCCGCCGACGAGCGGCTGGTCGGTCAGCAGCGCGTCGAGATAGACGGGTGTTTCGGGGACGCGGACGCGCTGCCGGTTGGTCGAGACGCAGCTGTGGAGATAGGTCAGTGTCTCGCCGTCGCCCAGCCATTCGGCCTCGGGAACGAAGCCTTCGATCAGATGGAGCAGCCGCCCGCTGCGGTCGACGAAGCCCTTCAGATATTCTTTCGGATCGACTCCCGCCTCCGAGCGCCCCTCATAAAGCCAGGCTGCCGCGCGCGCGGCCTCCTCCGCGGGCGGCATCCAGAGCAGGGTCAGATAATAGAAGCTTTCGAAATGCGCGCCTTCCTCGCGAAACTGTTCGCGGCGCTCGACATCGACCAGCGCCGAGACGGCGTCGGGAAAATCGGAGACCGGATAGGATATCGCGGGAACACGCTGCGCCTCGACGAAGACCGCCCAGCCCGAGCCGAGCCGCCGCAGCGCATTGTTCAGCCGCGCGGTCACCGAGACGAGTTCGGCCGGGGTCGCGCTGTCGAGGTCGGGACCGCGAAAGCGCGCCGTGCGCTGGAAGGAGCCGTCCTTGTTGAGGACGACGCCTTCGGCGACAAGCGCCACCCAGGGAAGATAGTCGGCGAGGGCGGCGGATTTGGTGCGATATTCGGCGAGGCTCATCATGGGCGCATCCAGACAGGAAATTTGAGGTGGCGGCGGGCGACGTCGACGAACTGCGGGTCGTGCCGCGCCGCCCAGACCGAAAGGGCATGGCCGATCGCCCAGAGGGCAAGGCCGGCGATCCAGAGCCGAAGGCCAAGCCCGATCGCGCCGGCGAGCGTGCCGTTGACGATCGCCAGGCTGCGCGGCGCGCCGCCGAGCAGGATCGGCTCGGCGAGCGCGCGGTGGACCGGCGCGAAGAAGCCCGGAATGTCGGCCTCCTGTGCCATCAGACGAGCGCCCCGCCGCCGAAGGAGAAGAAGGAGAGGAAGAAGCTCGATGCCGCGAAGGCGATCGACAGGCCGAAGACGATCTGGACCAGTCGGCGGAAGCCGCCCGAGGTATCGCCGAAGGCAAGGCTCAGGCCGGTGACGATGATGATGATCACCGCGACGATCTTGGCGACCGGACCCTCGATGCTCTCGAGGATCGACTGGAGCGGCGCTTCCCAGGGCATTGACGAGCCGCCGGCATGGGCCGGGACGGCGACGATCATCGCGACGACGATCGCGGTCGAAGTGAGCATGGCGCGGCGGGCACCATGCCGGGCGGCACGGATCATGAGCTTTCTCCTTCTTGTGTGTGCGGGACCAGGCGATATTCGCCGGTGGCGGGATCGAGCCCGTCTACCCGCGCAAGTTCGCACAGGCGCCGGCCAGTCCCATCGCGGACGAGGACGGCAACAAGGTCGATGGTTTCGGCAAGCAGCGCGCGCGGCACGGTGACGACCGCCTCCTGGATGAGCTGCTCCATGCGGCGGAGCGCCCCGAGCGCGCTTCCGGCGTGGATCGTACCGATCCCGCCCGGATGCCCCGTCCCCCAGGCCTTCAGCAGATCGAGCGCTTCGGGGCCGCGGACCTCGCCGATCGGAATGCGATCGGGCCGGAGGCGGAGCGACGAGCGCACGAGGTCGGTGAGCGATGCGACCCCGTCCTTGGTGCGCATGGCGACGACATTGCGCGCGGCGCACTGCAACTCGCGTATATCCTCGATGAGGATGACCCGGTCATCGGTGCCGGCGATCTCGGCGAGCAGCGCGTTGGCGAGCGTCGTCTTGCCGGTTCCGGTGCCGCCGGCGACGAGAATGTTCATCCGCCCGGCGACCGCATGCCGCAGCGCGGCGGCGGCAGCCGGCGCCATGATGCGCGCGCCCACATAGTCGTCGAGTGTGAAAACGGCGGCCGCCGGCTTGCGGATCGCGAAGGCCGGAGCGATCACCACGGGCGGCAGCAGTCCCTCGAACCGTTCGCCGCCGCCGGGCAGTTCGGCCGATACGCGCGGACTCCCGGCATGAACTTCGGCGCCGACATGATGTGCGACGAGGCGGATGATGCGTTCGCCATCGGCCGCGCTCAGCCATGTGCCGCTATCCGAAAGGCCAGCACCCAAGCGGTCGACCCAGAGGCGGCCGTCCGGATTGAGCATGATCTCGACGACTTGCGGGTCGGCAAGCCAGCCGGCGATCGCCGCTCCGAATGCGGTCTGCAACATGCGCGCGCTGCGATTTCGCGCTTCGAGCCGGATCGGTTCTGCAGCCATGAGAGGACCCCGTTTCGCGGCGCCGGACCGGAGTGTCCGTGCGACGGGGCCGAGTAAGAGACGCAGGGATTGCCCCAATTCAACAAGCTTTTGAGCGCGTCGCACCGTGGCGTCGAAAGACAGGCTGTGGCGTAGGCGCCGTCATCGCGGGAGAGCGGCCGCGCCCCCGCGAATCACCCCCGGGGCTTGTGCCGGAGGCAATTTTGACAAGAGTGTGAACATGAGTGATTCGAGGTCGCAGACATTTGAGGACGCCGAACGCTGGGCGCGCCTCACCGACAAGCAGCGGGCCTGCCTCGATCTCCTGATCGAGCGACAGACCTCGAAGCAGATCGCGCGGCAGCTCGGAATCGCCAAGCCCACCGTCGATCTCCGGCTGACCAAGGCGCGCGACATATTGGGGACGGCGAACCGCGACGAGACCGCGATCGTCTATGCCCGTCTCAAACAGACCTATGACCGGATCACATGCGATCCGATCGACCTTCCGCCGCCGCCTGCGCTCGTGCCATCCCACTTCCCGGACGGAGGCCCGGCCGACGCGATGGCGCTGAACGACAGTGTCCTGGCGGCGGACGGGCCGATGGAGGCCAGCCCGCCGTTCAGGGATTTCTGGAGGCATGACCATGCCCGGACGAGGCGAGCGCTGATCATGGCGGCCATGCTGGTCGCACTGGTCCTGCTCATCTTATCGGGGCTCGCCATCGCCCAGGCGCTGACGCGGCTGATCTCCGGCTGATCCCTTTCCCTTGTGCCCAAGCAATCGCCGGATCGCCCCCGCGATCCGGAAAAGGAGAAGTCATGTCCAAAGAAATCAGTTTTGCAGCAGCTCGTCTCGAGCGCGACGTCGCGGCTGCGGAAGGCAGGGTCGACGATGCGCTCATCGCGGTGTCCTCGCTGACGACAAGCGTCGTTACCGCGCGACGCGATACCGTCGGTGTGCCGGCCACCAGCGGTCATGCGACGATCCGGCGGCTCGCGAAGGCGCAGATGGCGCTGGTCGATGTGAGCAGCGACATTCTTCGCGTCCATGGCGATCTCGTGCAAATCGGACGCGAGACGGCGGGCTATGACCTCCATGAATGCCCGTCGATTGCCGGCGCGGTTTCCGAGCCTCTTCCGGCGGCCGCCTGACTCCGATTGACCGGGAGCAGCCAGCATGAAAGGTTCGGACGGTGCGCATGGCATTTTTCCTCGCTTTCTTGCTGGTTGCTCTTGGCTATGCGGCCTGGCGCGGGGGCGGACCCGAACGCGCAATGGCCGCGATCGCGCTGACCATGGTGGGAGCGGACAAGATGCTCCACGCTTTCGTACCGGTCGAATTCGCATCGCTGGACATGGGGCATCTCGCGATCGACCTGTTCGGTGCGAGCGCGACCACCCTGCTCGCGCTTTTTGCGCATCGCTTCTGGCCCATGTGCGTCGCGGTCCTCCATATTCTACCGCTCCTCGCGCACACGAGCCGGATCCTCGATGTGGAGATTCATCCGGCGGCTTATCTGACGATGCAGGTCGCGACCTCGTGGCTGGTTCCGCCGATCCTCATCCTCGCAACCTGGCGGCACCAGCGACGCCTGGCGCGCGGCGACAGCGAGCCGTCCTGGTACATCTCGTCGCGTCGATCGATCCCGAGAACAGCCAATCGGTAGCCGAAACGCTACTTGCCGAGTTCCATAGTCTCGATCGCATCTGGTCGCGGTCACCCGAGGCGCTCGCGCGGGTCCTCGGGGAAAAGAGTCCGGTCATAGGCCTTCTGCTTGCCGCGCGCGAGGCCGGCCTCGAAGCCATGCGCGCCGAATTGCTCGGTCGCGTGATCGAACCCTCCAGCCCGAAATTGATCGAATATCTCAAGGCCTCGATGGGGGCGCTGCCCGAGGAAATTCTTCGCGTGCTGTTTCTGGACGCGTCGCGCCGACTCATCGCCGACGAGCAAATGCAGCATGGCTCGGTTCGGCAGCTGACACTTTATCCCCGCACGATTTTCCGGCGCGCGCTCGAACTGGACGCGGCGGCTATCCTGCTGGTCCATAATCATCCAAGCGGTGACCCGGCCCCGAGCGACAGCGATATTCGCGTCACCGACCTCCTGCGGGGCATCGGCCGGGCGCTCGACGTCGAACTCATCGACCATATTATCGTCACCCAGCGCGAGCACCATAGGCTGGCCGCCGGCAAAGCTCCGCCGAGGGGAAGACCGGGACCGCCGTTGACCCTCGGGGACGGGCATCGCGACGAGACGCAGAAAGAGATTGCCGACCTCGCACTCGCCAATGCGCGGCGGACCTTGCGGCGGCGGTTGCTGCGCAAACAGCTTCTGGGCAACGATGAATTATTCGGCGAGCCGGCGTGGGACATGCTCATCGACCTCTTCATTCATGAAGGCGAGGCGAAGCCGGTGTCGACGAGCAGCCTCGGCATCGCCTCGGGGCTGGGGATGAGCAGCGCGCTGAGGCTGGTCCAGCGGCTCTGCGACGCCGAGCTCCTGGTCCGCACGTCGGATCCCGCCGACGGACGGCGAAACTTCATCCAGCTGGCGCCCGAAGTCGCCCACCGGCTTACCGCCTATTTCGCGGCCGGCGAGGAATGAGTGCCGGGCTGTGTGCCCAGCGATACTTCCTCCTGGAACTTCGGCCCAAGTTCCATCCGGCGCGCGAGCGTATCGACGAACGCCTCCCACCGTTTCTTGCCGGTGGCCTGCGCCGCCTGCAGCGCCGCATCGGGGAGCGGCGGATTGTTCGTCAGCCAGGATCGGATGAACAGCGCGGCGGTCTCGTTCGACAGCTCGATATGCCATTCGAGCCGATCGATCTGCCGCGACAGGCGGTCGAGGCGCCGGGCGAGCACCGCCTCGAGCCGCTCCTCCTGATCGGGTGTGAGCAAGGATGCAAGGGCGGCTTCGACAATATCGGTTCGCGTCATGCGCCGGCTGCGCGCCCGTTCGTCGAGCTCGCGGCAAAGCGCGGCATCGAGGCGGAAGGTCCGTTTGACCGCGGGCTTTTTCACAGGTCGATTCCATCGCCCGGATCGAGCGATGCGTTGCGCGCATTGCGCCGCATCGCCCGGTCCATGGCGCGCCGGTCGCGCGCCGCGTTACCTCCCTCGCCGCCGCGGTCGAAATCGAACTCGTTGACCTCGGGCACAGGTTCGGGTGCCACATTCTCATGATCGGCGAGGCCCGGCTCCCGCCGGATCCCCGAATTGGCCCCCTCCTCCGCCGCAGCGCCCCTGGCCGGCGCCGCCGCCTTCGGGTCGCCGTCCTCCGCTGGCGATGCCCGGCGTCCGGCAGGCCCGGGTCCGGGAAGCAGAAGGACGGGCGCCGGCGCCTGCGGCCGCGGCGTCCAGTCGTCGTCCGCCCGTTTCGACGTCCGGGCAGGTGTCGGCGGTGCGAGAATGCGGCTCGTGAACCGGGGGTCGACATAATAGCGTGCCTTCGCAGCCCGGATCGGCGGCACCCCGGCGGCCATCACGATCTGCTCGCCTGGCGGCAGTTGCATCACCTCGCCCGGCGTGAGCAAGGCGCGGGCGGTTTCGGTGCGCGAGACCATGAGATGACCGAGCCAGGGCGAGAGGCGGTGGCCGGCATAATTTTTCATCGCACGCATTTCGGTCGCAGTCCCGAGCGCATCCGAAATACGCTTGGCGGTCCGCTCGTCGTTGGTCGCGAAACTCACCCGGACATGGCAATTGTCGAGGATCGCATTATTCTGCCCATAGGCCTTTTCGATCTGGTTGAGCGACTGGGCGATCAGGAAGGCCTTGATCCCGTATCCCGCCATGAAGGCGAGCGCGCTTTCGAAGAAATCGAGGCGGCCCAGCGCCGGAAACTCGTCGAGCATCAGGAGCAGGCGCCGCGGCCGCGCGCCGGGATTGAGATCCTCGGTGAGCCGCCGTCCGATCTGGTTGAGGATCAGGCGAATGAGCGGCTTCGTCCGGCTGATGTCGCCGGGCGGCACGACGAGATAGAGCGAGGTCGGACGGTCCCCCGCCATCAGATCGGCAATCCGCCATTCGGAGCGGCCCGTCACCGCCGCGATGACGGGGTCGCGATAGAGGCCGAGGAAGGACATGGCGGTCGAGAGCACCCCCGAGCGTTCATTGTCCGACTTGTTCAGCAATTCCTGCGCGGCCGCGGCGACGACGGGATGCACGCCCTTGTCCCCCAGATGCCGGGTCGTCTGCATGCGGCGCAGCGTCGAGACGATCGGTCGCCGCGGATTGGAGAGAAAGGCGGCGACACCGGCGAGCGACTTGTCTTCCTCGGCGTATAGCACGTGCAGGATCGCGCCGACGAGCAGCGCATGGCTCGTCTTCTCCCAATGGTTGCGCTTCTCGAGACTGCCTTCGGGGTCGACGAGCACGTCGGCGACATTCTGGACATCGCGCACTTCCCATTCACCGCGGCGCACTTCGAGCAGGGGATTATAGGCTGAGGATTTGGCATTGGTCGGATCGAAGAGCAGCACGCGGCCGTGCAGCGCGCGAAAGCCCGCGGTCAGCTGCCAATTCTCGCCCTTGATGTCATGGACGATGCAGCTTCCCGGCCAGGTGAGCAAAGTGGGCACGACGAGCCCCACGCCCTTGCCCGACCGTGTCGGCGCGAAGCAGAGAATATGCTCGGCGCCGTCATGCCTAAGATAGTCGCTACCGAACCGGCCGAGCACGACCCCTTCGCCCCCGAGCATCCCGGCAGCGCGTATCTCGCGCCGGCCCGCCCATCGCGCCGAACCATAGGTCTCGGCCTTCCGCCGTTCGCGGGCGCGCCATACCGACATGGCGATCGCCACGATGATGGCAGCGAACCCGCCCGACGCGGCGATCAGCGCGCCCTTATAGAAGATCGGCGGCGCATAGGCGTCGAAGGCGAACCACCACCAGAAGAAGGCCGGCGGCGGATAGACGGGATAATCGCCAAGGCGGAACCAGGGCTCGCCGAGCTCGGGCTGGAAGGCGAGCGCCGCCGCCGTCCATTGCGTCGCGCCCCAGACCGCAAGGAGGACGATCAGAAACACGGCCGTTATCTGGCCCCAGAGAATCCTGTCGTTCACGCTCGCCTCCCATGATGGATGCCCGGCCTCACAGCCCGATGCCCCTGCCGCGCCCGAGCGCCCAGTCGACGGTGCCGCCGGGCGTCATCGTCCCGGTGACATGCTGGCCAAGATGTTTGTCGAGCGCCGGGCGCCAGGGAACGAGCTGGAAACCGAGCCCGTCGTCGATCATCGCGAAACGGCCCGAAGACAAAGTGACGCGTTCGCGGTAGATGCCGCTTACATGGTCATCGGCTCCCGAGGGCCTGTGCGCGAGGCCGGTGCGCTCGGCGATCGAGCGGAACGCCGCGTCGAGGTCGCGCGCGTTCAAGGTCTCGATGAGACCCTGCGCGAGAATGACGCGCTGACCCTGGCGGCTCGCCAGTCCCTGCTCGGCGAGGTGGCGCGACCGCGCATCCATCGCATCGCGAATTTCGCGTCCGAAGCCTTGATGGCTCGCCGCCGGCTCGCGGGCGACGAGTTGACGGTCGAGCCAGGTCGCGCCGGGTGCGGTCACTTGCGCATCGAGCGGCAGGTCCGATCGCGTCACGAGCGACTGCCGCATCTGCCCCTTCGCGTCGGCCCAGGACCGAAGCTCGACGATGGCACCGGGCCGCGCGTCGCCGGTCATCTCCATGTCGCCGAACCGCAGATGATGCGTGCGCCCATCGGCGCCGTCGACAATCGCATAGGCGCTGCCGGCGAGTTCGTCGTGAAGCCCGCGATCGATGAGGCGGCCGATGACCGGATCGGTCGGCACATCGTCGTGGAGAGCAAGCACCGACGGGTCGAAGCGGCCGCCGTCGCGGGTCAATGCCCGGTGCATGGTCTTGATGATGTCGCCGCGAACCGAGAGGTCGCGCAGCACGGCCTCGGCATCGCCGCGCATGACCCAGATGCCGGACTCGATCTGCTCGGCAAGACCGAGCGCCTCGAGCTTCGCCGCCCGGCCAAGCAGCTGCCGATGAAGATGCCCATCGGCCTGACCGTCCGGCCGGAGATCGATCTCGCCTGCCCCCTCGGCGGCTATCCGCTCGAGCGTCCGGTCGAGGCCCGTCCAGCGCTCGGCGTCGACCTCGCGCGCGAGCGCATCGGCGATGTCGCGCGCGCTGCGCGGCCCGAGCTCGAGCGTGGCGATGTCCTCGGCGCGCCAGCGCAGCCCTTCGCTCATATAGCCGCGGTCGACGACGAGATCTTTGCCGTCGTCCGCGACGCCGCGGACGAGGATATGGATGTGCGGATTGTCGGTGTTCCAATGATCGACCGCGATCCAGTCGAGCCGCGTCTCGAGATCCTTTGCCATGTCGGCCATGAGGTCGCGGGTGAAGCGCCTGAGGTCGTCGATCTCCCCGGCATCTTCCGGACTGACGATGAAACGGAAATGATGACGATCGTCCTCGCAGCGCGATGCGAAGCCGGCGCGGTCGGCTGCGTCCCCCTCCGCGTCGAACATCGATGCGTCGCGGCCGTCGCGGGTGACGCCGTCGCGTTCGAGATATTGGATATGACGCGCGAGCGGCGCCGAGCGGAAGCGCTGCCCCTTGTGGCGCACGATCCGCGCCTTGACGACGACCCGGCGGCCGTCGGCACGGAAGCGCACCCGCGCGAGCGCGCGGCGGCCGCGGCCATGATGCCCGGTGCCGCCGCCCGACCCCGGCGGACGGCGCGCGAAACCCTTGCGCGCCATGGAGTGGCGCACCTGCCCCGCGAGGCTCCGCCCCCGGCGCGACGCCTCGGCCCGCGGTCCCGCCCCTTCCCGGCCGGACCTTGAACTCACCGTCTTCACCTGTTCATCGCGGCCTGCCATATTACAAGCCACTGAATTTTCTTGGTAATATTCGCCATCATATGGCCAGGCAATTGCGAGCCATATGAATTTTCCGCTGATTTACGCCCCTCATCGACCAAGTGGCTGGCAGCCCTTTTATCTCGCCATACTTCCCTTCCATCCCGGCCAATCCCGCCCTTCCTTGCCGGCTTTACCCGACAAGGCGCAGACAAACGCGGCGGAGCGAAGAAGGTCTTCATCGACGGTCCTTACCGGAAAGCGGGACGAAGAGCGGATGCCGCCCGGCGCCGGTGGCTGGCGCAGCGGCCGTCGGACTATCCGGCAGACTGTTCGAGTCCGGGACGGCCGGCGCGTGGTCTTCGACGACAAAGGCGTTATCGCCCCGCGCGGCAAAGAGTGTCGACCGCTGCCAGCCCGGCGCGGCCGAAGGCGGCGCGGCGGCGCGCGAAGCAATGCCGGATGCGCCAAGCTCGGGCGCGATCCGCGCGACATAGGCGCGCGTTTCGGCAGGCAGTCCGCGCCGTCCGGACGCAAAAGCGTCGGCGCGGCCCGGTCCCGCATTATAGGCGGCGAGCATCAGCGGCACATCGCGGTAGCGATCCCACATCGCGCGCAGATAAGCGGCACCCGCAAGGATGTTCGAGCGCACATCGAACGGGTCCGCGCCCAAGCCGTGGCGCGCCGACAACATCGCCCAGGTCGCGGGCATGATCTGCATGAGCCCCATCGCGCCGGCGTGCGAGACGGCGCGTGCGTTGCCCCGGCTTTCGGCGTGCATGACGCGCCAGATCCAGCGTTCGGGGATACCGAAACGCTGCGACGCCTCGGCGACCGATGCCGCATAGGGATGGACATCGGCGCGCACCGCCGGCGCGGCGATGGCAGCGGATGCGCCGCCGAAGGGCGCGCCGAGTGCGCAGCCGATCGCCGCGCAGCGCAGCGCGAGCGCAATGGCGGTGCAGGACGATCGCGGCCCGTATGCCATGGTCTAGCTCCGCTCGCGCGCCGACGGGCGCGACCAGAGCAGATGATGTTCGCCCTCGTTTTGCGACGCGCGGAGCAGGTTCGCGCGCAGCGGAACCGCGAAGGCGGGGTCGTCGATCTGCACGGCGATGAACGCTCCGGCGCGCTCGCCGGTGCGATTCCAGCCCGCACCGATTTCGATTCCGCTTGCAGCGTCGCCGAGGAGCAGCCGCCATTCGGGGGCATTTTCAGCCGCCGATGGCTGCACCCGAACGATGACGATGTCGGCATCGCAAGTGAGCGTGCGCAGGCGGCCGGCATAGCCGTCGCCGCGCTTTTCGAAAGTTCCGATAAGCATCGATATCACTCCATTTCGCTACGGGGAAAAGCAAGATCGCGGCCCGAAGGGCGCCAGCGCAGCGGCGCGCCCGGGGCGTCGCGGGTCAGGATCGGGTGCGCCGTTCCGAGCAGGCCGCTGGTCGGAAGCGGCCCGAAATATCGTCCGTCGAGACTGTCCCGCGCCGCATTGATCAGGAAGATCTCGCGGGGCTGCACGATGCGGCAGCCGAGCCAGGCCGGCAGCGGCCGGCCGGCCCGGTCGCGCGCCAGCGCGCGGGCGACGGCCCGGCCGTCGACGGTCACGAAGACGCCCGAGCGACAGACCCGCGCGCCGGGGAGCGCAGCGACACGCTTGAGAAGCGGCACGCCGCGAGGCAGGTAATTGCGCCGCGCCATGTAATCGGCGAGATCAGTCGGCGGCGCGATCGCGACCCAATCGCCCACCACGGGCGCGGCGCCGGGATCGATGCGATAAAGGCCAACCGGCGCGCTGTGGCTCGCATTCCACAGCAGGCGCGGCGCCGGCGCGAAGCCGGCTGAAAGACCGAGCAGCGTCACGGCGGCAGCGACAATATGGAGGTAGCGGCGGTTCACGATTCGATCGCCCGGCGGCGTAGCCATGCCGCATGGCGCTCTGCGCTATAGGGACGAAAGGGCAGGCCGGCGGCGAGACGGTCGGCGACATGACGCCAGTGATCGGGCGACGCATCGCACGGATCGACCCCGGCGGCCTCGACCGCATCGACCGCTTCGAGCACCCGCGACACCTTCGGCCAGCTCTCGATGCTGAGCAGAATTTCGCCGCCGGGCCGGACGAACGGTAGCGCCGTATGGGGCTCGCCGACAGCGACCGCGGTGACGATCTGGATACTCGAGTGGATGGTCCCGAAGTCGTTCGACGACCAGCGCAAATAGGCGAAGGTCGCTCCCGGACGAAACATGACGATGCGCTTGCGGCGGCTGACGATCCGCTCGGCGGCGACGCGGCCAAAGCGGATCCATTGCTCGGTGCGGCCTTCGATCCAGGTCAGTTCGACCTCGGTCAGCGGCATGCGCGCCTCTGCCGTGCTCGCCGCCGCGATGCCGTCGCGCGGCATCATCGGCGCACCGGCCGCGCCGGATGGACGGTGCCCTTGCCCGGATCGGAGGTCGAAGAGCGGCGACCGATCTCGGCCCAGGCGTCGAGATCCTCGATCCCATAGACGACGCGTCCGCCAAGCTTGCGATAGGCGGGCCCGGTCCCGTAGCAGCGATGCTTCTCGAGCGTCCGGGCCGACAGCCCGAGGTGCAGGGCAGCGTCGGGCGTTCTGAGATAGCGCGGGCCAAGGGCGGGCAAGGGGGGATTCATTCGCGTGCTCCTTCCAGCCGCCGGGCCGAAAAAGCCGGTGCGGCGGGTCGTGGAGCGTGGTGGCGCGAAGAGGAGCGGGAGCCGGAGCGGCTAAAGTTCAGGGCAATTTTTGTCGCCCCGCAGGACCGGCGAGCAGTGCCCGATAACCGCCCTGCATCAAGGCGCGTGCTTCCTCGATCAGCCGCTGCGTCCGCCTTCGCTCGGGCGAGGACTTCCATTCGGCGCCGCGGCCGACCGACAGGCGGGAGTAGATGATGAGGCGCGCGACATCGTGAGAGGTGACGCCGGCGCCGCCCAGTCCCTGCAGCAGATCGAGAATGGCGAGCATCATGCCGAGGCGGCGCGCCTGATAGGCGGTCGGCAAGAAACCGGCAGGCGGCGGGCCGGGCGCATCGCCGAGCCATCGATCGAACCGCGCAGCCGCCTCGTGACGCAGGCCGACCAGCGAATCGCGCAGGACCAGGTTCGCAAGCGGGACGCCGGGCCCGTCGGTGCGTAGCCACAGGCGGTGCCATGCCCGGTCGTCGGCGAAGACGAAGTGCCGGCCATCTTCCAGGCGGCGATCGGCGACGACAAGATGGGGCGGCGGAACCGCAAAGGCTTCAGCCGCCGGGCATCCCGGCGGCGCCACGTCGAGGATGTTCGTGTAACCGCAGATCGCCGCCGACCAGAGCGCAGGACTTTCGCGCGCCGAGCGGAACGGCGGGCATGGGAAAGCAAAGACCCCAGCGCCGGGCCATCGCCTCCCGCGCGGCACCATCGCCGCGGCGCCCGCCGGTCATAACGCAGTCATAGTCGCGGACATAAGCAGGATTGCGGCGCAGAAACTCCTGAGCGAAGCCCGGAAAATCGAGCGGCGCCCGCTGCGTCACCTGTAATCGGGTCGTGCCTGCCACCGCCACCTCCATTGGGATGACGGCAGCATCGCGATCGGATGGGATGGGCCTATTCCCACATCGCGGAAGGCCGATCCCCAGAAATGGGTATCCCGCCCGGCTGCTGCCGGGCGGGATACGGGGGCGCTCAATCGCCGCCGCGGCGGGCCTGGCGGTTCCAGACCAGATCATGTTCCTCGCCTTCGCCGGCGAAAAGCTGGGCGAAGATGGGGGCGGCAAACGTCGGATCGTCGAGCTTGACCGACAGATAGGGGCGCTTGTCCTGCGTCTTCTTCTCCCAGGCGGCGCCGACTTCGGCCTCGCCGATGAAGACGCGGTGGCTGGGGGCGTTGCCGCTCGGATTGTCTTCCGGAACGATGCGAACCGATTTCGCCTGCACCGAGAGAGTGACGATCTGTCCCCGATATTCGCCGGAAACCTTCTTGAACGTGCCGATCCTGGCCATGATGCTTGTCCTTTCCTTGGGCTCGGGCCGCACCAGCGCGGCCTCGATGCGCATCGGCGGTCAGCAAGGGGCCGGTGCCGCAGCCATCAGGCCCGCAGCGCAGCGGAGGACGGACACGGGCCGTCTTTCTTGTCTCGCGAGGAACGGCGGCACGCCGGGGGAAGAAAGTCGGTCATGGCCGTTGCGGCGTTCCGGACCAGCGCAGCGACTTGCTGACAGATGGCGCATTCCGAGAGGCCGTGCTGGCGTGGCCAGCGACCGGAAAGCGCAGAATGGCCGGGCCGTCCTCGACGAAGAAACACCGGCGGGTCCGGATATCGCGCTATCGAACGGTCGGCGCATCTCGCATCGCGCCCATCGACGACCGGTCTGCCGCCAGCGACCGCCAACTCGCGCAGGCCGTCGCGACCCCGACAAGAATCGCGAGACAAGTTCGCCAACCGCCGTCGATATCGAGAAGGTCCGCCAGCGCCGTTCCCGCTCCCAAACCCGCAGCGCCCGCCGGAGCCATGAAATGCAATCCGATCAGGAGCCGGATGCTTGCGGAGGTGGTTCGAGCGAACAGCCACCGCCCCGCCAGATGGAACCCGATGCCGGTAAGCAGTCCCATCGCAAGTGCTGCGGCCAGTCCATAGCCTTGATCGCGAAGGAGGAGGAAGGCGCAAAGGCCGAGGCAGACGGTCAAGGCCAAGGACGCCAGCCGGAACAGCAGCCGGATCAGATAGAGTGCGGCGATACCGCCGAGGATGATCATCAGCGTCATGGGCGTCGCCCCGTTGGGCGCGCCGACCACGACCTCGACGGCGTGATATGCCCGCCTGTCTCCACAGCAATCGGGCCAGGACAGTGCCGCGAGCGGCGCTGCCCCGGACCGGGATGGGCGCGATCAGCGGCCGAAGGGGTCATATTCGCATACGATCATGTCGGGATCGCCGTCGAACTCGTCGAGCGGCATTACCGAATAGCCTTTGGTGGTTTCGATGAGGACGATGATGGTCATCATCGTGCGGGCAAGGTTCCAGCCGAGCGATTGGGCGGTGGAAAGCGGCATGGGTCAAGCTCCTGTCGTTGGGAGCGGGCCATTCCCGCTCGACAGTCGCCCCGCCGGTCGGGGACAGGCCGCAATCACCGCGAGCGAAGCTGCGGCCGCACGCGGAGCGTAGCGGACCCTTTACGGGTTGATTGAAGGAGGCCTGGCCTCGCACCCAGGGATCAGCGGCATTCGAGCGGGGATGGCCCGTTCCCCGTGGGCAGCGCCATGCCGAACCTGACAAGCCATGCGGAATTTCCCACAGTATGACTTACAAAAACGTCACAATACCAATTAAGGCTTACGTGTAAGCCATCACCTTGACTTTTGTGCCGATTGCAGCCTAGAAGGCCGAAAGGATGGTCGATGGCCGACGAGACGATAAAAAGGATCCCGCGCAGCTATTCGCGCTACACCCGCGAGGCGGTGCGCCTGCTTGGCGGGCTCATTCGCGCCCGGCGGATCGAACGGCGGCTGAGCGTCGAAGACCTCGCGACGCGCAGCGGCGTGTCGCGCGACATGATGCGCCGTATCGAGCAGGGCGACCCGCGCTGCGCCATCGGCCTCGTCTTCGAGGCGGCAGCAATCGTCGGGGTCGCGCTGTTCGACAGCGACCGGGACCGTCTCGCTGGACATCTCGCCGAGCAGGAAACGAAGCTGCGCCTGCTTCCCAAGGCCGTTCACAAGCCGCGATCCGAGGTGAAGGATGACTTCTGACGTCGCGCCTGCCGGCGAAGCCTTCGTCTGGATATGGCTGCCCGGGGCAACCGAGCCGGTCGTCGCGGGCAGGCTCGCGCGCGCGAGCGATAGCCGGCTCACCTTCAACTATGGCCAAAGCTATCTGGCCCGCGCGGATGCCATCGCGATCTACGAGCCCGAATTGCCGCTGCGCGCCGGCCTGATCGAGGCGGCGAGCAAGATGCAGTTGCCAAGCGCGATCCGCGACGGATCGCCCGACGCGTGGGGCCGGCGCGTCATCATCAACCGGATCGGCGGGCGCGACGAAGGCGAGCTGGCTCCCGCCGAGCTGGACGAGTTGACCTATCTCCTCGAATCCGGCTCCGACCGGATCGGCATGCTCGATTTCCAGGCGTCGGCCACCGATTATGTACCGCGCCAGCGGCAGAATGCGACGCTCGCCGAGCTGATGGAGTCGGCCGAGCGCGTCGAGCGGGGCGTGCCGCTCACGCCCGAACTCGACCAGGCGCTGCAACATGGCACATCGCTTGGCGGCGCGCGTCCCAAGGCGCTGATCGACGATGGCGCGCGAAAATATATCGCCAAATTTTCGGCGGCAGCCGACATCTACAATGTCGTGAAAGCCGAATATGTCGCGATGCGCCTCGCAGCGCGCGCGGGCCTCGATGTCGCGCCGGTCAAGCTTGCGCGCGCGCTCGGCAAGGATGTGTTGCTCGTCGAGCGCTTCGACCGCGCGCCCAAGGAGGACGATTGGACCCGGCGCGGCGTGGTGTCGGCGCTCACCCTCCTTGCTCTCGACGAGACCGAGGCGCGCTATGCGAGCTATGAGGATCTCGCGACCGTGATCCGTCACCGGTTCGTCGATCCCGCCGCGACGCTCGCCGAACTTTACGCGCGCATCATATTCAACATTCTGTGCGGAAATACCGACGATCATGCGCGCAACCATGCCGCCTTCTGGGACGGCCGGACGCTGGGGCTGACGCCGGCCTATGACATCTGCCCGCAAGGCCGCACCGGCGGCGAGGCGACGCAGGCGATGCTCATCCTCGGCAACCGGCGGTTCAGCCAATTGTCGCTGTGCCTCGAGGCCGCGCCCGTCTTTCACCTCGACGATGCGCGCGCCCGCGCCATCATCGCGGGTCAGCAGGCCGCGATCGAGGCCCATTGGGACGCAGTGTGCGACGAAGCGGCGCTCGGCGGTGCCGAGCGCGCGTTCCTTTGGCGGCGGCAGTTCCTCAACCCGTTCGCCTTCGAGGGTTTTGCAGCCGCCCCGAACTGACCGAGATCCCTGCGCACAAGATGCAGTGGCGCAAAGCCGACCGGCCCCGCTCGAAAGCGGGACCGGTACGGGCTGTCACGACGGCGGGTTCCAGATGATGACCTTCTTCATCGGATCGTCGCCCGGCGCATTGGCGATATTGCCGTAGATGGTGCCGAACTCGGGTGCCGAAAGCGACACCGACACATATTCGGCGCCGGTGTTCTGCGAGAAGCGCTTCCAGCCGGCGCCGAGTTCGAAGCCGTTCTTGCGGCTGACGATGCGGTAATCGGGCTCGCTGTCCTTGGCTTTGCGACCATTCGGGACGATCGCGATCGGCGCGGTGACGTTGAGCGTGGCGAGCGTGCCTTCGAAGCTGCCGTCCGCCTTGACGGTGAGATTTGCGATGGTGGCCATGATTAAGTCTCCTGGGTTGTCGGGGCCTATCCCCGATGGCGCCCCACCAAGGGGCCGGGAGCCGCCGTCACCGGAGCGCGAGCGAAGGGCGAACCCCCGCAGGGGGTTGACGGTATGAGGCGATCCGAGGCCCATAGAAAAGCGCCCTAGAGGGGGTGGACGATCGACCGGGAGGCTTGCTGCCGCCGTCATTCATCGGCTATTGGACAAGGGCACTTGTGGCACCGCGCGCCACCTGTCTTTCCGCCACGACGATCCGCTGCAAGGTCGGTAGCGCCTTGAAAGCGGCGGGCGCGTTTAAGGGGTCAGAGCTTGTCCTGACTCATTGTTGCCGGGATTGGGGATGCCGCCATGGGCAAATATGATGCGCTTGGGACCTTTTTGCGAAGGTGGAAAGTCCGCAACGACGCCCCGGGTGTCGAACTGAGCTTTGCCCAGATCGAGAGCATCGTCCGCGGCTTGTTGCCGCGCGCTGCGGCCGACCCGCAATGGTGGTGCATGAACGAGCGGGCCGAGCCTCCCCACCGACGGGCTTGGCGCGAAGCAGGCTTCGATGCGATCGCCGACATGGCGGCCGAGCGTGTCTATTTTCAGCGGCGACAAAGCCCAGTCCGGAGCCTGACCTCGAACGATACCACGTCCGGCTAGGCTCTGCCCTTGTCTCAGCCCGTCGAAACTGACATCTTGCCCTCGGTGCAATTATACCCTACCCCACTATACTATGGGTCATCTGAAAGATAATACCGAGCTTGTCGCGAGGGTCAGGCGCATTGCCGGACAAGTGACCTCTGTCGAGAAAGCGCTGGCATCCGACGCGCCATGCGCGACGGTTCTACATCGCGTCGCCGCTGTTCGCGGCGCGGTGAATGGGCTGCTGGACGAAATCATCGCCCAGCACCTCACCGCGCACGTTGCTGCGGATGGGCTTTCCCACGAGGAGCGCGCGGCTGGCGCAGACGACCTGCTTGCCGTCATCCGTCGATATTCCAAATAGGCGAGACCGCATGACTGCTTCGACAAACGCCGAATATCCGGCACATGATCACGTCTTTTTGGGCGCAGCTCACGATCGAAACGCCCAGCGAACGCTCTGGGTAGTCGGCCTTACGGCCGTGATGATGATCGCCGAAATCATTGCCGGTTACGTCACCGGCTCGATGGCCCTTCTCGCCGATGGCTTCCACATGGCGACCCATGCCGGTGCTCTCGGCCTTGCGGCGGCCGCCTATAGCTATGCCAAAAAGCACCGCAATAATCCCAAATTCAGTTTCGGCACCGGAAAGGTCGGCGACCTGACCGGCTTCGCATCGGCGCTGATTCTCGGCATTTTCGCGCTCGGTATCGCGAGCGAATCCGTCACCCGATTGATCGACCCGGTGCGCGTCGATTTCGGCAATGCCGCGCTGGTTGCGGTACTGGGCCTCCTGGTCAACATCGTGAGCGCGCTACTGCTGATGGGAGGTTCCGATCACCATCATCACCACCATCATCATCACGAACATGCGCACCCTGCGGACGATCATCATCACGCCGGTCACGATCATGGTCACGGCCACGACAATAATCTGCGCTCGGCCTATATGCATGTCCTTGCCGACGCACTGACGTCGGTTCTCGCGATCGCGGCCCTTCTCGCAGGGCGGTATCTTGGCCTCCATTGGATGGACCCTGCGATGGGGATCGTCGGCGCGGTCGTGATCGCTCGCTGGTCCTGGTCCTTGATGCGCGACACGGCCGCCGTTCTGCTCGATCGAACCAATGAGCGAATGGATAAGGCGATCCGCGACCGGGTCGGAAAATTCGGAGACGTTCGTCTCACGGACCTTCATGTGTGGCGTGTGGGGCCGGAGGCCAGTGCGGCGATTGTCGAAGTCGAGGGGGCGATCGATTCAGCCGATCTTCGGCGCGAACTGATCCATATCCGCGGGATCGCCCATCTCACGATCGGGGTGCATGAACCCCGGCACAGCGCATGAGGTCGTCGGCAGGACAGTCGAAGGAAGCGCGATCCCTGGCGCTTCGCTTGTCAACGCTGGGGCGCGCAGTTACACGCGGGCGCATGCCGAAGCCGCGTTCCTCTCTGCCGGACCGTCTTATCCTGTCACTCTGCGCTTTGCTCATGGCGCTCTATGCGGCCACGATCCCTGCCAAGGCAGCGAATCAACTTCAGCATGCGCCGTCCTTCATGATGGCGCACGATCATAAGGACGCCGCCGACGTCTCCGTCGATGTCATTCATGACAGTGTCGATCACCATGCCGTTCATCATGACGGTGCGCCCGATGGCGATGAAGAACCGGGCGACCCGGCCTCGGGCGGCCATCATCATCATGGCGATAATGGTCCAAATCTGCTCGTTCCCGATGCGGCAACGGCCCCGACGATTCTATCGTCTTCCCGTTTGCAAGTGGCCGAAAAGGACCGGCATGTTGCCGGCCTGCGATCCATCGGACCCGAACGCCCGCCCAGAACCGCCTCGCTGAACGCCTGAGTTCCCGCGCCGTCTGAGAAGGCGTGGGATGTTTCCACGCCTTTCAGCGAGGCTGCTATCACATGTTTTCAAAATCTCGAGCGCGCACCGGCGCGCGTGCCGTCCGCAGAGCCATACTCTGCGGAGGTGTCCTGCTGGCTGCCGCGGCGCAGCCCACATGGGCGCAAAATCTAAGTCTCGACGAGGCGTTGTCACGGGTCGCGACACGCGATCCCGCCATCGCCGCCAGCGCCGCGCGTCTCGAAGCCGCGGACGCCGCCATCTTGCAGGCCGACGTCCGACCGCGCGATGTCGTTGGCGCAGACTTCGAGGATTTCGCGGGCACCGGTCCCTATTCGCCGCTGAACCGGTCACAGACCACCGGCTGGTATGAGCGAACCTGGGAGCGCGGCGGCAAGCGCGAGGCGCGCATCGGCGCCGCGCGCGCCGATGTCGCCGTGGTCGGCGCACAGAACCGCGTCCGCCTGCTCGATCGCCTCGCGCGGGTTCAGGCAGCGTGGGTCGATGCCCTTGCCGCCGAAGCGGCGATCCCCGTCGCCGAGATGCGGCTCGCCGACCTCCAGCGTGTCGAACTCGACGTCGTAAAGCGCGTCACCGGCGCGCTCGATCCCTGGTTCGCAGCCGAGCGCGCGCGGACGAACGTCGCGCAGGCCGAGATCGCACTCGAACAGGCGCGCGAAGCCGCGCGCATCGCGCGGACGAATCTTGCCGCATGGTGGGGTGGGAGCAGCGACTTCAAGCTCGATCCGGCGATATTCCAGACGCTCGATGTCACCGTGCCGACGGCCGGAGAGTCCGCCGAGGTCGCGATGCTCACGGCGGAACGCGCGGCGGCCGAAGCGAAGGTCAGGCTCGCCGAGACCGGCAATATCGCCGATCCGAGCGGCCGCGTCGGGCTTCGCCACTTCGGCCAAGGCAACGACTTTGCCGTGATGGTCGGAGGCTCGATCCCGCTCGGCACGAAAGGGGCTAACCGGGGCAATGTCGTGCGGGCGCAAGCCGAGCAGCACGCGATCGAGGCGGACATCGCCGTGGCGCGCGTCGAGGTCGATCGCGAAATCGACAGGCTCGTCGCCGACCGCGGCCTCATCGCGGCGGAGATCAAGCGGATCGATGCCGAGGTGCTGCCAAGCGCCAGCCGCGCGGTCCGGCTGATCCAGGACGGGCTTGCGCGCGGCGGCACCGCCTTCACCTTCCTCGAATTTGCGCAAGCTCAGACCGCGGTCAATGACGCGCGCTCGCGCCGCGTCGACCTGCTGCGGCGCTTTCACCTTCTGGGGGTGCGGCTTGACCGGTTGACCGGCCGCCACGCCCCGCTGCTCGCCAATATGGAGAATGTTCGATGACCAAATATTTGTCCGGGGCGGCGTCGGTCATCGCCCTCACCCTGCTCACCGCATGCGGAAATGGCGCCACCGAAACGAAGGGCGGCGAAGCGGCGGCGGCGCCCGCCGGCGAATATGAACGCGGCCCGCACCGCGGCCGGATGCTGCGCGACGGCGATTTCGCGCTGGAAATCACCATTTTCGAAGATGGCGTCGATCCCGAGTTCCGCGCCTATGCTTACCGGGGTGACAAGCCGGTCAAGCCGTCCGAGGTCAAGCTGACGATCGAACTCGGCCGCCTCGGCGGCAAGATCGACCGCTTCAGCTTCGCTCCGCAAGAAGATTTCCTGCGCGGCAGCGGCATCGTCACCGAACCGCACAGCTTCGACGTCCGCGTTGCCGCGTCGGAAGGCGGCCGCAATCATAAATGGTCCTACCAATCCTATGAAGGCCGCACGGTCATCGACGCCGCGGCCGCGAAGGCTGGCGGAATCAAGACCGACGCTGCCGGTCCCGCGACCGTTAGCGACCTCATCGACATGGGCGGGCGGATCGAGATCACGCCCGAGGGCAAAGCCGACGTTCGCGCCCGGCTTCCGGGGCTGATCGTTTCGCTTAACGGCAAGCTCGGACAGCAGGTCCGGCGCGGCCAGGTGCTCGCTCGGGTGGAGTCGAGCCATTCGCTCCAGGTCTATACGGTGACCGCCCCGATCAGCGGCACGATCGTAGAGAAGAATGTCAATGTCGGCGATACGACCGGCGACCGGGCGCTGTTCGTCATCGCCGATCCGACCAAGCTCCATGCCGAGTTCTTCGTCTATCCACGCGATGCCGAGCGCGTGCGTGTCGGACAACCGGTAAGCCTTAGGAGCCTGTCCGGCGAGGCCCGCTTTCAGGCCGAGGTCGAGGCGGTGCTGCCGACCGCGGACGTCGCGAGTCAGACGATGCTCGCGCACGTCCATCTGCCGCCGACGGCCGCACGCGAGTTCCGGCCGGGTATGGGGGTCGAGGGCAGCTTCGCTGTCGCTGAGACCAATGCGCCGATCGCGGTGCGGACCAAGGCGATCCAGCGCTTCCGCGACTTCGAGGTCGTCTTTGCCAAGGTCGGCAACACCTATGAGGTGCGGATGCTCGAAATCGGACGCCGCACGCCCGAATGGACCGAAATACTCGGCGGGCTCGCGCCCGGCGAGGTCTATGTCACCGACGGCGCCTTCCTGATCCGCGCCGACATCGAGAAATCGGGGGCCAGCCATGACCACTGATACAACCCGTCCACCCGAGCGAGCCCATTTGCTCGAACGGCTCATCGCCGGCGCGATCCGCTTCCGCTGGGCCGTCCTCTCGGCCGTCCTGCTCCTTTGCGCCATCGGCGTCTGGAGCTTCCAGCGGCTGCCGATCGACGCCACCCCCGACATCACCAACGTCCAGGTCCAGATCAACAGCGAAGCGCCGGGTTTCTCTCCGCTCGAAGCCGAGCAGCGCGTCACCTTCCCCGTCGAGACGGCGATCGCCGGCCTGCCTGGGCTGCAATACACAAGATCGGTGTCTCGTTACGGCCTGTCCCAGGTCACCGCGGTCTTCGAAGATGGCACGAGCATTTATTTCGCGCGCCAGCTGATCAACGAAAGGCTGCAATCGGCGCGCGAACAGCTCCCGCCGGGCGTCGCGCCCCAGATGGGGCCGATTGCGACCGGGCTCGGCGAGATCTTCATGTATACACTCGAAGCCGACCCGGGGGCGAAGAAACCCGACGGCAGCGCCTATACGCCAGAGGATCTGCGCACGCTGCAAGACTGGGTGATCCGGCCGCAGCTTCGCAGCACGCCAGGCGTGACCGAGGTCAACAGCATCGGCGGCTATGAACGCCAATATCATGTGACCCCGATCCCGGCGCGGCTCTCGGCCTACGGCCTGACCCTCGACGATGTCGTTCGCGCTCTGGAGCGCAACAACGACAATCGCGGTGCCGGCTATGTCGAGCGTTATGGCGAGCAATATCTCGTCCGCACCCCAGGTCAGGCGGCAGGCACCGACGAGCTCGGCACGATCATCGTCAGCAACCGGGGTGGGATCCCGATCCGCGTCGCCGACGTCGCCGACATCAGCCTCGGCGAGGAGCTCCGCACGGGCGCCGCGACCGAGAATGGCAAGGAGGTCGTGCTCGGCACCGTCTTCATGCTCGCGGGAGAGAACAGCCGTATCGTCGCGCGGGCAGCGGCCGAACGGCTCGAACAAGCCGCTAAGGCCCTGCCCGCCGGGGTCAAGGCGACTGCGATCTACGATCGCACCGATCTCGTCGAGCGGGCGATCTGGACCGTCGAGAAGAATCTTCTCGAAGGCGCGTTGCTTGTCATCGTCATCCTCTTCCTGCTCCTCGGCAACGTAAGAGCAGCGTTGATCACCGCGGCGGTCATCCCAATCACCATGTTGATGACGATCACCGGCATGGTGCGCGGCGGCATATCGGGCAATCTGATGAGCCTCGGCGCGCTCGACTTCGGCCTGATCGTCGACGGGGCGGTCATCATCGTCGAAAACTGCCTGAGGCGCTTCGGCGAAGCACAGCACCAGCTCGGACGCCTGCTCGATCGCGAAGAACGCTTCAAGCTCGCCGCATCGGCGACGTCGGAGGTCATCCGACCATCGCTGTTCGGCATGCTGATCATCGCGCTCGTCTATGTGCCGATCTTCGCGCTCACCGGCGTCGAAGGAAAGATGTTCCATCCGATGGCGATCACCGTCGTGATGGCGCTGACCGCGGCGCTGATCCTCTCGCTCACCTTCGTGCCGGCGGCGGTCGCGCTGTTCGTCACGGGCAAGGTCGAGGAGAAGGAAAGCCGGCTGATGGGCTGGGCGCGGCGCATCTATGCGCCCGCGCTCGATAAGGCGATGAAACTTCGTGCAACCTTCGTCGCGATAGCCTTGGGGCTCGTGCTCCTGTCGGGCGTCGCGGCGAGCCGCATGGGATCGGAGTTCGTGCCGAACCTCGACGAGGGCGATATCGCGCTCCACGCGCTTCGCATCCCGGGAACCAGCCTCAGTCAGGCGGTCAGCATGCAAACCGCCCTCGAAGCGCGGATCAAGCAGTTTCCGGAGGTCGACAAGGTGGTGGCGAAAATCGGGACGGCGGAAGTCGCGACCGATCCGATGCCGCCCTCGGTCGCCGACACCTTCATCATCATGAAGGACCGGAAGGACTGGCCCGATCCTCGAAAGCCCAAGGCCGAGCTCGTTCGAGAGATGCAGGCGGCGGTCGCGAAGATTCCGGGGAATAATTACGAGTTCACCCAGCCGATCCAGATGCGGTTCAACGAACTTCTCTCCGGGGTTCGCGCCGACGTCGCGGTCAAGATATTCGGCGACGATCTCGATACGCTCCTTGAGGTCGGGCAGCAGATCAAAGGGGTCGCCGCGGGGATCGAAGGCGCGCAGGACGTCAGCGTCGAACAGGTCACCGGCCTGCCGGTGCTGCAGATCACGCCTGACCGCGGCGCACTCGCGCGCTTTGGCCTGAATGTCGGCGACATCCAGGACACGGTCGCGGTGTCGATCGGCGGCGTTCAGGCCGGGCAGATCTTCGAGGGCGACCGGCGCTTCCCGATCATCGTTCGTCTGCCCGAAAATGTGCGCGAGCGGGTCGACGAGATCGGCCGCCTGCGCATCCCCCTTCCCGCCATCGGATCGTCGGCAGACGTGACGATGGGCGCGGCACCCAGCGCCGGGATGCGCGGCTTCGTGCCGCTCGCCGATGTGGCGAAGGTCGAGGTCGTGATCGGCCCCAACCAGATCAGCCGCGAGGATGGCAAACGCCGCGTCGTGGTGACGGCCAATGTTCGCGGCCGCGACCTCGGTTCCTTCATCGAGGAACTGCAAGCGAAGGTCGGGAACGAAGTCGAGGTGCCGTCGGGCTACTGGATCAGCTATGGCGGGACGTTCGAGCAGCTGATCTCGGCCGCGAAGCGACTCCAGATCGTGGTGCCCGCGGCGCTGCTGATGATCTTCGCCCTGCTCTATGCGCTGTTCCGGTCGGGCAAGGACGCCGCGATCGTCTTTTCGGGGGTGCCGCTGGCGCTCACCGGGGGCGTCGCCGCGCTTCTCATCCGCGGGATGCCGCTGTCGATCTCGGCGGGCGTCGGCTTCATCGCGCTCTCGGGCGTGGCGGTACTCAACGGCGTCGTCATGCTGAGCTTCATCCGCCAGCTTCGCGAAGGCGGCGCGAGCCTGGAGGATGCAATCCGCGAAGGCGCGCTCACCCGCCTGCGTCCGGTGCTGATGACCGCGCTCGTCGCCAGCCTCGGCTTCGTGCCGATGGCCTTCAACGTCGGGGCCGGAGCGGAAGTGCAGCGGCCTCTGGCGACGGTGGTGATCGGCGGGATCGTCTCCTCGACGATCCTCACCCTGCTCGTGCTGCCGGCGCTCTACCGCATGGTCCACGGCCGCATGGCGAAGATGGAGGCGCCGCCGCCGACCAAGACCGCCGAAGCGCTACCCGCCTGATGCTCAAGCCCCGCGCACCCGCGTGGGTGCGCGGGGGGCACCCGCACATTGTCGAAGCGCACGCCCAGGACGAAGCGACGCACGCGTATGCGGACATGCGCGCCGCGCCGCCCGTCATCGACAACCGAGATCTCGAGCGCAGTATCACCCAGCTACTGGAACCGCGTATTCGAAAAGCTATGTCTGGCGACGAGCCTTTTTATATACAGCATGGTCCCTATGAGCACGAGACAATGCGACCGCCGCCAGCCCAACCGCCGCAATATGACCTCGCCTTCGTCCTCCGTGCTGATGAGCGAATCATGTGGCCGCTCGAGGCCAAGATCATGGAGACCCCCAAGAAGGTCGCGCCCTACGTAAAGGACGTTCGCGACGAATTTCTGACGTGTCGCTATGGCCCCTTTTCCAATTCTGGAGCCATGCTTGGCTATCTGCTGGAAGGCGAGAGCGCGGATGCCTTGGCCGCGATAGAGACCGCGCTAGGCTGCAGGTTGGAGCCGCTCGCCGAGCATCCGGGAAAACCTGGCAGCCTGTCTCGGCACGATCGGACAGTACCTGTGGGCAAAGGCTATCCTGCCCGCTTTGATTGCTATCATCTGATCCTAGCATGGCCTGGCCTCAAGCGTGCAAAAACCGACGTCGCCGATGGCGCGCGCGGGTCGTAGGCTGCTTATTCCACCCGACGTAGCTTGCGGGTGCCTGCCCTCGATGCTCCAAACGGTGAAGATGGGGAGCAAAATGGTCTGATCTGCGTCCGAGAAGCGCCCAAGAAATCCCAAAACTGCGTCAGCGCGTCAGTTTCAGCCAACTGATTGCTGCCGCGTCGATTGCCCGCCGGACCTGCCGAAGCGTCGGGGTTCGCGCGGCTCAAGACGCGGCATCCCCTCGCCTTCCTCCGCCAGCCCTTCGATGATCGGGCAGTCGGGTCGATCATCGCCGTGACAGTGATCCGCCAGCATCTCAAGCGTCCGCACCATTGCCTCGATTTCAGCCATTTTTTCCTTGAGCCGCTCGATATGTTCGAGCGCGAAAGCCTTGACGTCGGCGCTGGCGCGGCTTCGGTTGGACCAGAGGCCCAGCAGCTCGCCGATCTGCTCCACGGTAAAGCCGAGATCGCGCGCGCGCCGGATGAAGCGCAGGCGGTGCACGTCGGCGTCGTCATAGTCGCGGTAACCCGAGTCCTGACGCGCAGCCTTGGGGATGAGACCCGTCTGTTCGTAATAGCGGATCATCTTTGGAGAGACGCCCGATATTTTCGCGGCGCGGCCGATGTTCATGCCGCCTCTCCTTCTTTTCCCTTGTCGGCGGCGATCACCGGCCGGAAGGTCTTCAACCTGAGTGCGTTGCTTAGCACGAAGACGCTCGACAGCGCCATCGCGCCGGCGGCGAACACCGGCGACAGCAACGTACCGTTCAGCGAATAGAGCGCCCCCGCGGCGACAGGAATCAGCGCCGCATTATAGCCGAATGCCCAGAAGAGGTTCTGCTGGATGTTGCGGATCGTCGCCTTCGACAGCGCAATTGCGTTGACCACCCCTCGCAGGTCACCCGACATCAGCACGACGTCGGCGGACTCGATCGCGATATCGGTGCCGGTGCCGATCGCTAGGCCGACGTCGGCCTCGGCAAGCGCGGGGGCGTCGTTGATGCCGTCGCCGACGAACGCAACCTTGCGGCCGCCAGCACGCAGCCGGTTCATCGCATCGACCTTGCCGTCGGGCAGCACTTCGCCGACGACTTCGTCGATCCCGAGCGTGCGCGCAACGGCATCGGCCGTCGCCTGATTGTCGCCGGTGATCATCGCGACCTTAAGCCCGAGGGCGTGGAGCGCCCGGATCGCCTCGGGCGTCGTGTCCTTGACCGGATCGGCGACCGCGATCACCGCGGCGAGTTTGCCGTCGATCGCCGCGTAGAGCGGCGTGCGGCCCATCGCCCCAAGTTCGCGGGCCTTGACGGCAAAGGCCGAGACATCGTGCCCCAGCCTGGTCATGAAACGGTCGGCGCCGACCTGGACCTCGCGGTCACCCACCTTTGCCGACACGCCATAACCGGGGATTGCTTCGAACGCCGCGGGCGATGGAACGTCTAGACCCCGCGCGTTCGCGGCCGCCACGATGGCTTCGGCGATCGGATGCTCGGACTGGCTTTCGACGCTGGCGGCCAGCGCCAGCACCTCATCGCGCCCGAAGCCTGCGGCCGGTTCGAGGTCGGTCAATTCGGGGCGGCCCTTGGTCAGCGTGCCGGTCTTGTCGAGCGCCACGACGGACACATCGCGCAGCGTCTGGAGCGCTTCGCCCTTGCGGAACAGCACCCCCAGTTCGGCGGCGCGCCCGGTTCCCACCATGATCGAGGTCGGGGTCGCGAGCCCCATCGCGCATGGGCAGGCGATAATCAGCACCGCGACCGCATTCACCAAGGCGAAGGTGAGCGCCGGATCGGGGCCGAAGATGAGCCAGACGAGGAAGGTCAGTCCCGCGATCGCCATCACGGCGGGGACGAACCATGCAGTGACCTTGTCGACCATCGCCTGGATCGGCAGCTTCGATCCCTGCGCCTGCTCGACCATGCGGATGATCTGCGCCAGCACGGTGTCGCCGCCGACCTTGGTCGCGCGGAAGGTGAAGGCGCCGGTCTTGTTGATCGTGCCGCCGACGACGGGCGCCCCTGCGGACTTGGCGACCGGGACCGGTTCGCCGGTGATCATCGACTCGTCGACCCAGGAACTGCCGTCGACGACTTCACCGTCGACCGGCACGCGTTCGCCCGGGCGGACCTGAACGATATCGCCGGCACGAACATCGGCAAGCGCGACTTCCAGCGCCGCACCATCGCGCACGACGCGCGCGGTTTTGGCCTGAAGCCCAACCAGCCGCTTGATCGCCTCCGACGTCCGCCCCTTGGCCTTGGCCTCGAGATAGCGGCCAAGCAGGATCAGCGCGACGATCACCGCCGCCGCTTCATAATAGACGTTGGCGGTGCCGGACGGCAGGACGCCGGAAGCAAAGGTTGCGACGAGCGAATAGCCCCAGGCGGCGCTCGTCCCCAAGGTGACGAGCGAGTTCATGTCGGGGGTGCCGCGCAGGATCGCGGGAACGCCCTTCTGGAAAAAGCGCAGCCCGGGCCCGAAGAGCACCAGTGTGGTGAGGACGAACTGGATCAGCCAGCTCGTCTGCATCCCGATCGTACCCATGACGAAATCATGGACGGCGGGGATGAGGTGCGAGCCCATCTCGAGGATGAACACCGGCAGTGCCAACACCGCCGCGAGAAACAGCGAACGGCGCAGGCTGCCCAATTCCTGCTCGCGCGCCGAAGCTTCCTGATCGGGCGATGCGCTGTCGCTCTCAATCCGGCGCGGTTCATAACCGGCGCCACGGATCGCCGCCTCCAGATCTTCCAGCGACGCGAAGCTGGCGCGATAACGAATGCTGGCCTTTTCGGTCGCCAGATTGACGGTGGCGCTACTGACGCCCGGCACCTTGGACAGCGCCTTTTCGACATGCCCGACGCACGACGCGCAGGTCATGCCCGCGACGCCGATTTCCACATCGGCCTCGGGCACCTCGTAGCCGGCGCGCTCGACCGCTTGCACGACAGCGCCGGGATCGGACGCTCCAGCGAATGTCACGTCGGCGCGGTTGGTCGCCAGATTGACGGCGACCCCGGTTACGCCCGGCAGCTTGCCGATCGCCTTTTCGACGTGGCCGACGCAGGAGGCGCAGGTCATGCCGGCGACGGCGACGCTCAGACGCTCCGGCCCCGTGGTGGGAGCATCGCTTTTCCGCCTCAACTCGATAACATCGGACATCATATTTTTCTCCGGATCTGCTCGTTCGACCGGAATGTGGGGCTTCCAACGATGGGAAGGTCAAGGGGAAGAAAATGCACTTCGGGGGCATTGACCTTGTCACGATGGCAAGCCCCATCTTCGAGCTTCAATCGAAGTTTGGAGGCACTATGACGATCCGTTTCAATATCCCCGGGATGACATGCGGCGGCTGCGCGCGCTCGATCACCAAAGCGATCCAGGGCATCGATACCGCGGCCGAGGTCGAAACCGACATTCCCGAAAGGCGGGTCAGCGTCGAAACCGGCGCAGACAGCGCGTCGCTCATCGCTGCGATCCGCGAAGCCGGCTATGAAGCGCAGGCGGCATAGGAAGGGCGGACCAAGAGACTGATCGACCTGGGGAAATAGAACCAGATCTGGTTCCAGTTCGCCTTTCGCCCAAGGTCTTGGCGGGTATATTCTCCTTCCCATTTTCTGGCTGGAGAATGAATTTGCGACATTCCGCTATCCTGTCACTCGGGTTGATCCTGTCCGCCTGCGGCCAAAGCGAGCCGCGCAGCACCCAATATTTCGAGGCGAATCTCGACGAGGCGCGAAAGGTGGTCGCCGACTGCCGGGCCGGCTCGACGCGCGGCGACGAATGCACGAACGCCGACGTCGCGGTGCAGACGGTCGAAGGCCGCGAGCGCTTCAAGCGATTCCTGGGCAAGGATTAAGCCAACACGATCGCCGCACCTAACCGTTGGCGATTGCTAGTCCGACACGTTCCGATATAGCGCCCGCATGATCGATGAACTGACCAGCATCGTCCTGCGCGCCGTCGAACGAGCTCCGCAATGGGTTCGCCGCGACCTGGAGTCGAAAGACCATGTCGCCCGCATCCAGGCCGAGGAATCGCTCGCCGCGATGATTGCCGACGCGCTACGGAAAGCCGAAGGGGCAGCCGACTAGCCCCTGGCGATCACGCCGGGCGGCTCCGTTCCTCAAGCTCCGCGACGCGCTCGGAGCAGATCGCATGGACTGCGCGCCCCAATTCCTCGACGCAGCCGCCGAGCCAGAGAAGCTCCTCCTCGGTGATGCGGTAATGCTTCGAGTAGCGCGCCTTCACATAGGCTTCCTTCAGCTTCTCGAAGCGGGCGCGGTCGGCGCGGGTTTCGCGCGGCCAGGCATTGACCAGCCGCATGTCGATGCGCTCGGCCTGCGTTCGCAAGAAACCTAGATTGTGAACGTAGGGCGTATAGAAGGTGCAGACGAGCAGAACGCCATGGTAGAGGCTTTCGGTGCTTTGATGCAGCAGGAATGCGGCCTTTTTGTAGCTCCTGCGACCGATGTAGAACTTATATCCTTCTAAAAACTCTACCGCGCCCGGAATCCACTCTTCGAAATATTCCTGCGCCATCGCCAGCGCCTGCTCGGGCGTCTTCGGCTTCGGCTTGTGCAATTCCTTATCGTCATATGCGTAGAGCGCGATGCCGTCCTTCGCGACATCCATGAAGAAATAGCGCCCATGCGCGAGGCCGTCGTTCACCTCCTGCAGGGTATGGACGATGAAATTGACCGGCGTGTGCAGCGTCTTGTCGATCGCCAGCTCGCGAATGAGCCGGTCCTCGAGCTTCAGCCAGAAATCGACGCGTTCGGTCAGGCGCTTGTCGTTGACGATGATGAGCAGATCGAAATCCGACCGATAGCCCTTGGCGGTATGCGGCTCGTCGACCCAGCCGCCGCGGGCATAGCTGCCGTAGAGGATCAGCTTTTCGATCCGGCCCTTCTTCTTCCAGCCCATCGTCGCCAGCGCGATCGCATCCTCGAACTCTTCGAAGATGATCGCCTTCACGCGTTCGAGCTCGCGCTGCTTGTTGGCCGGTAGATGATCGAGATCGGTTCGCATGACTATTCTCACCCTGTAAGTCCGCTCGCCCGATGGCAAGCTATGTTGCAGCCAAATTTGCCGTCAAGTTTCGGGCGGCACGCGAAAATCCCAGACGGGGATGCCGAAGGCGCGCGCCTTGTCGACGAGATTGTCCTGGATGCCGGTGCCCGAGAAGACGACCAGCCCGGCGGGCATCGCGTCGATCATCCGGTCGTTGCGCTTGAACGGCGCGGCCTTCTTGTGGCGGTTCCAGTCGGGCCGGAAAGCGACCTGCGGCACGCGGCGGGTATCCGCCCAGCAGGCGGCGGCGCGCTCGGCCCCGGTGGGCGTTGCGCCATGCATCAGCACCATGTCGGGGTGGCGGGCATGGATACGATCGAGCGCGGCCCAGATATGCTGATGATCATTGCAGGCGGGACCGCCGCTGAAGGCGACGCGCGTGCCTTCGGGGATCAGCGCCGCGGCCTTTTCGCGGAGCCGCTTGTCGAGGAAATCGCGGCTGTCGATCATCGACGCAGTCAGCGTCTTATGCTGCGCGCGCGATCCGGTGCGCGGCATCCAGGCTTTGCGGACATGAAGGCGGAACTGCTCGGCGGCGCATTCGCGGAAGAACTCCATGGTGTCGCGGCGCTCGATCAGCGTGATGCCTTCGGCGATCTTGCGCTCGAGTTCGACCGAGCGGATTTCGCTGCCGTCCTGCTCGCGCTGCTGCTCGCGCTGCGCTTGTTCGTTGCGATCGAGATCGCGTTCGATCCGCTCGCCGGCACGGTGAAAGATATTGACGATGTTCCAGAGCAGGTCTTCAAGATCGGGCTCGATGCGCGTGTCGACGAGGCAGCCGGCCATCGCGTCGAAGATGTCGGCTACGGCGCCGCCGGCGAGGCGGTAGTCGGGAAGCGGCCTGCCATCGGGCTCGTCGTCATAGGGACGGTGACCGTAAAGCTGCATTTCCTGAAGAAGATAAGCGCTGGCGCCGGGTTCATGCGGCTCGCCGCGTTCGGGAAAGTCGAACAGGTCGGTCATGGCGTCTCTCGCATCTGGCGGCCGCGCCTCTCGCGGCCTTCGCGGCGACGCCTCCGCGGCGGCGGGTGCGGGTCCGCACCGCACGGGCGGAGCCCGGGCGGCCGAAGCGCAGCGAAGGATGGCGGGCGAAGGCTATTTTGCCTCGCGATGCAAAGGGGCAGAGCCCCGGCGGAAAATAGCCGCACGCCAGGCCATTGCGAGGCCCGCGCGCGCTGCCGCAGTCGCCCTCCAGCGAAGGCCGGAGGCGTGGGCTCTGCCGGCATGGGGCGAAGACCAACCTGTTCGCCCGGAGGATGGTGGTCCCGGTCAAGGGCGCGAGCTAGTGTATCTTTTCGGATGAAATATTGACTTTTGTTCAATAAAGGAACATATGGACCATGAAGGAGCCCGACATGGCAACGGCATTGGCAAAGACGATCGACCGGAAGGATCTTACCGGCCCGGCGCTGCGCACCTTTTTCAACATCGCCGAGGCGTGGAAGCTCAGCGAAAGCGAGCAGATGGCGGTCCTCGGGCTCGACAGCCGTTCGACGCTGCATAATTGGAAACGCGGCGAGGTCGCGGCGCTTTCGAAGGATGCGCTCGAGCGGATTTCCTATGTCATGGGCATCTACAAGGGCTTGCAGATTCTCGTGCCGCAGACCGCCGACGAATGGGTCCGCAAGCCGAACAAGGCGAAGAGCTTCGCCGGCAAGTCCGCCCTCGACCGGATGGTGTCGGGCAATGTCTCGGACCTTTATGTCGTGCGGCAATATATCGACGGGCAGCGCGGCTAAGCCCATGCCGCTCGACATTCCGGTCACGGCGACGAGCTGGTCGCCCTGCTACCGCATCATCCCCAGCCGCTTCCCGCCGATCGGCCTGTTCGAGAAGGTCGCCGATCCGGACGATCTCGAGGCGGTCTTCCAGATCGAGGCGATGACCAACGATCGCCTCCGCGACGAAGTCGGCATACTCGCGCTGGTGCCGCCCGAGGACCGTGTTTCGGGCCCCGGCACGACACCGATCATGGCGGCCTTCACCCATCTCAATCCCGAGGGCAGCCGTTTTACCGACGGCAGCTTCGGCGTCTTCTACGCCGGCCACACGCTCGACACCGCGATCGCCGAAACGCGGCATCACCGCACCAGATTCCTCACCGCGACCGACGAGCCTGCCCAGGAGATCGACATGCGCGTCTATGCCATCGACCTTGAGGCCAGTCTCCACGACATTCGCGGTCTCGCGGACAGCCATGCGCATCTCTACGATCCGGACAGCTATATCGATGCGCAAGGGCTCGGGGCGGAGCTCCGCGATGCGGGTTCGGACGGTATCCGCTACCAGAGCGTCCGCCATCCCGGCGGCGAATGCGCCGCCGCCTTCCGGCCGCGCCTCCTGTCCAATTGCCGGCAGGAACGGCATCTCTGCTATATGTGGGACGGCACGGCCATCACGACCATCTATGAAAAGAAGAGCCTCGATAGCTGAAAGAGCGCGATCGCGTCCTAGCCCCGAGCCGAACCCATTTCGTCAGCGATCATCGTCCAAGAAATCTCGCCGCGTCGACCGGCGTCAACTGCGGCCGCAAGTTTTCCGCCAGCCGCGCCGAGCCGAAGCGGCGAAGATCGGTGTTGAGATCGTCACGCTGCGGCTCGAGCGGGTGGACCGCGATGCCGAGCGGCAAGGCGCGTTCGTTCAGCGCCGCCCAGGCGGCGCGCCCGGCGGGATCATCCTCGCGCGCGACATAGAGCCGCCGCAGGCCTGCCGGAAACAGAAGTGCCGCAAGATGGGCGGCGGAGAGACCGGCCACGAGCGGCAATGCTGGAGCGACCTCGCGCAGTGACAACATGGTCTCGATGCCCTCGCCGAAGGCCATGACGTCTCCCGCCAGCCCGAAGCGCACGCCATGCCCCAGGAGATGTCCCATCGCGCGGCGCGGATAGGCCATCGGCGCCTTGGCCGGCCGTGCCGGATCGAGCCAGGTGCGATGGACGCCGGTGAGCGAGCCGCCCAAATCGGTCACCGCCGCGATCATCGCCGGGAATGCCGGCTTGACCGAAGGGGCATCCTCGTCGGACCGGCGATAATAACAATGCGGATGATATCGCAGCGCCGGCAAATCCCCGCCACGCCGAAGCGCGCGGTCCGCGAGGTAGGTTCGCACCAGCGTCCCGGCGATGGGATTGGATGCCGCCCAAAGCCGCGCGGCCGCCTCCCTGCTTCCCGGGCTCGCCCGCCGCGGACGCGGGTTGCGCTTCACCGGATCAGGCGGAGGCAGGCTCAGGAAGCGCCGCGCCTCGGCAAGCGTGTCGCCGAGGCTCATATGCGCGCAGCTCGCGGCGATGATGTCGAGCAGATCGCCATGATCGCCGGTCGCCGCATCGGTCCATTTTCCGGCGCGCGGCTTGCTCTCGCTGCCGCTGAGGCGGACGTAGAGACTTCGCCCCGGTGCATTATGCACATCGCCGACCAGCCAATAATGGCCTTCGCGGCGACCGTTCGAGAGATAGTGGCGGCACACCGCCTCGGCATTCTCACCGAGACGGCGCGCAAGTTCACGGGCTGGGCTTTCCATGCGGGGCTCCTTCAGGCGGCCTTGCGATCCGAGACCCGCTCAATCGGAAACCGATCGACGAGCCGCGCGAACACATCGGCGCCAGCAGCCCCTGCCGGCACGTAGAGCTTCAATTTCTGTGCGCCGATGACCAAAATCAAGCCCATCGCCCCGATCAGGCGACGGCGATACCATCGAAATGGCGCAATTCGGTGGGCGCGCGTCGATAGGGCGCACGATTTGCCCGTCGGCGGCAGGGGCCGCAGGTTAGGCATCAGGACGCCATCAGCGGACGATAACCTCCATCCTCGTCCATCTCCTCGGCCCACAGCGCCATCTGGAAATCATCGTAGGAGACGCCGCATTGCTCAAGCATCCAGGCCGCAAGGTCCGGATGATCGGCAACCGCTTCGGCGAAACTGTCGCAGCGACCGCGACCCCGGTCGAACCACCAGCGATCATCGTCCTCCCGGACGGCAGGATCGCGTTCGATCACCAGCCGCGACGCATCGAGCTCGAGCATCGCGGCGAGCAGCTTCTCGCAATGAACGACATCGAGCGTCTCACGCGGTCCGTGCTGGCGTTCATAGCCGACCGACAGGTTGGTGCATTCGGGGATGATGCCCGCATATTCATTGGTGTCGGTATAGACCCCCGTGTCGTCGGGCGCGTAACGGAAGCCCGCGTTCTGCTGGTTGAGTGCCGACGCGAGGCTCGTCGCAAAGGCGTCGGAGCAGGTCCGGCCATAGCTTTGATGGGTGATGACATCGCCGAGCCCGGCGCGGTCGAAGGCGATCGCCGCATCGATATTCGCGAGCAGTTCGGGCGTATGGCGCTCGATCCAGCGCGACCCGAGACAGCCCTGCTCCTCGCCGCGATGGAAGAGGTAGAGGCCAGGACACGCGGCCGCGATCATGCCGAGCATGATCCACAGCCCCGCGCCGTCGTCGGCGCCGAGCGACATGCCAGCCTTGCCGTCGCAGAGATGCGCGACGCCATGCGCGTCGATGCCCACCGCCTGCGCTCCGCCCACCGCTGCGACCGTGTCGACATGGCAGCTCCACAGGGTGCGGGGACGACCCCCAATGGTGATCATCCGGTTGCCGAAGGCATCGGAACGCATGCCGGGAATCCGGTCGAGATATTCGCGGCAGAAGGCGCGTTCGGTGGCGCTGTCATGGGGCCGCGCCCAGGACAGGATTTCGAGCAGGCCGGCCCGGCCCGTCAGTTCATAGTTCATGGGATCAGGCTCCTGTATGCGAGGGGGTAGCGGCAGGGGCTGAGGCGCCTGCAGCGGCAGGGACGAGGCTATCGGCTAGCCCCGGTGCTTCGAGAGAATTGCGGTGCGCGCGCCCACAATTGCAGGGTTCGAAAGGCTGGCGACGCAAGGTTTCGAGGCGAAGGCGCTCCGCTTCCTCCCGCTCGCGCCTCAGCCGCTCGTCGCGGGCACGCTCCCCGGCCGCCTGCCATTTGGCGACCTCGATCGCGATCGCGGCCATTTCATATCGAAACCAGTCATGGGCGAGGACATGGGCGTTGGCGAGCGACGGGTCGTCATCGTCGAAGGGCTCGGGAAGATGATCGGCGCAGAGCCATTCGCCATGATATTCGGTGAGATCGTCGGCGTGGAACCATTGGCCGGAGGCGTCGCACCGGCGGCAGCAGCTTTCGATCCACCATTCGCCGCGATCGTCGAGATAGACCGCGCCAAATGCTTCCACATCGTCTTCGAGAACATCATGCTCGTCGCCATCGGCGAGAACCGTGATGAAGGTTTCGGCGTCGCTGTACGAGCGCCCGTTGTGATCACAGAAGACGGAGTGATCGGTGAAGCAGCTGTAGCACCACTCTTCCGATGAGCCGTCGCGGTAATAGACCTCGTCGTGCGCGGTCGTTTCGCGGTCGCACCGCGGGCAGTACCAGCATCGATTTCCGAGCCCATTGGTGTTCTCGGACGGGATGCTGCCGCGTCCGATGATGAGATATTCGCCATCGTCAGCGAGGTCATCGCCCGCATCGATATAGGGAACGACGAAGCTGTCGCCGTCGACGATCCGCCGGATGCGCGCGCCGTTCAGCCCGCCCTTGGCGTAGCCGGCATTTTCGAGAAGCAACCTGAGGCGCGACACATCGCCATAGAGGCTGGTGTAGATCTTGCGCTCGGGCCACACCACGCTGCGCGCCCGGGCATCGTCACGAGGTCCGATATAGGCGATGGCCGTATCGGGACCGGCATAGACGCGCGTCGGGTGACAGAAGCTGTCGAACTCGCTTGCGTCATGCGCCATGCAGCTACCGGGACCGCCGACATAGACATCTTCGATCTCATCGGCATCCTGGGTGATCTTGAGCGCATCTTCCTCGAGCTGCACCGAGAGCCGGGCGCACCAGCCCTCGATCGCATTGTTGTCGAGATGAGCCGAGAAGAAGCGATGGAGGTAGCGGCCGGGTGACATCACGAGCTGGCGGTCGATCTGGCCCTTGGCGGCATTTTCGGTGAAGGCGATCTTGCCGGCCTGCTCGGTCGAGACATGGCAGAAATGCTCGTCGTGCTTTTCCCGGTACCAGGGCTCGTCGTGCCAGGGCGTCGGCGCATAGCTGCCGTCGGCGAAGCGCAGCTTCTCGCGGACCGGCCAGTCGACATCGCCGATATCGGCGCCGGCAAGCGCGATACGAAGCTGCACATCGGGCGCGCGGAGGAGCAGTTGCTTCCGCGCTGCTTCGGCTTCCTCGAAGGAGGGCCAGAGATATTGCTGGTCGCCGTTGGGCGCGAAAATGAATTCGATCGTGATCGGCCGCCACTCGGCTTCCGAGTGCGGACACAAGATTTGGAACTGTGCCATGGACATGACTCCACGCAGCCGCGCGCGTCCCCCGGAGCGGAGGCGCGGGCTGGATTGTTGGGAAATGGCGCAGGGTCGGCGAGGGTCCGGCATCAGCGCCCTGGCTGGGGGCGATGGTCGGTCTCGGGTCGCTTCAAGCCGCCCAAGGGCGACTTTCCAAACGCCGCTGCGCCGTATCGAAAGGTCCGGCGGGGTTCATGGCCCCGCCAGCCGTATCACTCGGCCGCGACGGGAAGCTCGATGTCACCGGCCTCGGCCGCGTCGTCGGGCTCGTCATCGAGCCCCGGCGTGCGCATCGGCGCCGGAAGCCAGCGCGTCTCCTCGACCAGCCGCTCGGCCTCGCGCGCCATGTCGGCCTTCTTCAAATGGTCGATCATCCTGGCGAAGGCCTCGCCGCGCGCCTCGGCGACATCGGCAAGGATCCGCGGCTTGGTGACGCTGCGGAAATAATCATCGGCGGTCGGCCGCCAGCCCGCGCCATGAACATCGAGCCCCACAGCGCGCGCCAGGATATGGCTGTGCGCGATCCGGCGCTCGACGCCGTGCGCCGAAATCCGGCCATTGTCATATTTGGGCACGATCTCGGCCTGCGCGTTGACGCAGAGCGACGCGCAATGCGCGAACAGCTTCGTCTGCTCCTCGCCATCGAGCGTGAGCAAATAGTCCCACACCTCTTTGTCCGACTGCGGGAGCCGCTCTTTCCATTCGGCCGCGCGCGCATCGATCGCCTGTGCCGGACCGCAATCGCGAAGATTGGTCGGCGCGTTCGTGAAATAGACGCGGTTCGGCGACACCTGAACGCAGCTTTCCCTGCTGCTCGAATAGAAGCAGCCGAGCACCAGGGCATGGAGAACCGAAGCGAAGGCGGTCGCCGGATCCTGCGCGAAGGCGTCCTGAAGCGCGAGCGTGCGCCACGCCGTCAGATCCGACACGAGCCGATCGGGAAGGGGCCGGAGTGTCTCCACCTCCTCGTCCTCCCCGGCGTCCGCCGACACCGCGGCTTCGCCGCCCGCGTCCGGGCCGGCGGACCGGGCATCGCCGTCCGCGGCCGAATGCGCTTCGTCTTCGGACGCTTCCGCCTTCGGCTCGTCCTCGGGCTTCACGAATCCACGCTCGACCCGCACCGAACCATCGCGATCGATCGAGACGAAGGCACCGGCGATCGCCATTTCGGCCGGGTCGAACAGCTCCGGCCGGTCCGCGAGCGTACCGAGCTCGGTCTCGACTGCATCGAGACGCGCGTGGACCTCGGCCGGAACCTCCGGGGCATCGGCCCATTCACCCTCGAGTTCCTCGGCTTCGGCCTCGAGCGTGGCGACGCGCGCCAGCTCGTCCTCGCTCATCGGGGTCACCTCGCGGTCGATTTCGCGGAGGCCGCGCGTGGCGTCCCACGGCAGGTCGATCGAGGTCGTCACCCATTTCCAGCCCTCGGCAAGGACGCGCTCGCCTTCCGCCTTCAGCTTCTCGTCGACCAGCCGATCGAGAAGCGCCGGATCGGTGAGCCAGCCGCCGCCGTCGGCTTCGAACAGGTCGCGCACGACGCCGCCACCGGCTTCGACATAGGCGCCCAGACCGACGAAGCATGTCCGTTTGTCGGCGGCGCGCACGCTGTTCTCGGTCAGCTTCTGCCGAATATAGGCCGCCGATTTGTTGAAGCTGTGTTCGAGCTGGTCCCACAGCTCTTCCTGGCGCGCATGGTCGTCCGACACGGTGAACGCCATCAGCTGGTCGAGCGTCATCGCATCGTCGGCGTAGAGGGTGTGAAGCTTCGGCGAGACACCCGCGAGCTTGAGCCGCTGGCGCACCGCGGCCGGCGTGGTGTGGAAGTGCGCGGCGATTTCCTCGATGCCGGTGTCCTTCTCGACCATCGCCAGCATCGCACGAAACTCGTCGAGCGGATGAAGCTGCTCGCGAAAGCTGTTTTCGGCGAGACTGTCCTCCTCGGCGAGGATATCATTGTCGGCAGCGCGCACGACGCAGGGGATCGGCGCATCCTTCGCGAGCCTTTTGCGCTTCACCAACAGTTCCAGCGCGCGGTGGCGGCGCCCGCCGGCCGGTATCTCATACCGGCCGGTTTCCTGGCCGTCGGCACCCAGCAGCGGCCGGACGTTGAGGCTCTGGAGCAGCCCGCGCCGGTCGATGTCGTCGGCCAGCGCGTCGATCGACACGCCGGCCTTCACACGCCGGACATTGGACTGCGACAGGACCAGCCGGTCGAGCGGGATGTCGCGCGACGGGCTGAGGGTGATTTTGGCGGCAGTTCTGGCCATGGCCATTCTCCATGACGGGCCGCCGCGAGACACTCTCCCGGCTTTCAAGCCCGTCACGAAAACCCGGCCCTCCTCTCCCTTTGGGGCCGCCGCAGGCGGACCTATCCGCACCCGGAAATCCGGCAGCCACGCCCGCTCATCCGCGCTGCCGCTTCGCGCAAACGCCGCTCGCCGAGCAGGATCGAGCCCGCGCTGCGAGCCGCCGCGGCATAGACCGAGAGCGGATGATGCGGCGTGAAGCCGAGATCACGCTCGATACCAAGGCCGAACGGCAGCCGGACCGCTTCGAGTTCGGCCAGCGCGAAGCTGCCGAGCTCGGGGCATCCGAAGCCAAGGTCGGCAAGGCCGAACAATATGCCGTCCTCGTCCATCTCGGTCGCGAGCCAGGTCGCCGATCCCACCGGGTTGAAGAAGCGCACGACGGGCGCCGGATCGGGCTCGCGCCCGCCGCGCGCGACGGCTGCACGACGGGCCGCGTCGTTGGCGCGCAGGTGCGCCGCGAGATCGGGGGTCAGGAGTTTCATGTCGCCGCCCTGCCCGCCAGGGTTGGGGCGTACATGCCGGCCGGGCGGACGCCGGGCCGCGCGAGCGCCCGGGGCAGGAAGAAGGGATGATATGTCATGCAAGGTCTCCGCGGCGGACCGGAGGCAGGGCCACTCCCGCCTCCTTCGATCCGCTCACCAGGACCCGTGCCTTCCTCTCGCTCTCTTTCCGGCGCCCCGCGGCACCGTCCGGCGACCGGAATATAGATGCAGATCTGGGGCCAATTTTCCGGGGCCCGCGCCTTTCCCGTTTCCGGCCAATCGATTAGGACCGGGAGGCGATCGCCGTCGCGCAGCAGGGGCCAGGGCAAAAGCCCGCCTCGCCGAGGGCCGGGACCAGTCGCATAATGTCCCATCTGTCGTCCGTGCCGGAGAGGAACCGGGACCGGCGACCCAGGGAGCGGCTCGCGGGATCGACGGGTTGGGAACGTGCCGGCGACCGGACGGTCACAGTGAAGCATTTTTGTTTGATGGAGGAACTCGCCCTCGAAATTTCCACGGCGACGAATGAGGACGGGCTCTTCGAAGCCCTCGCGCGCGCATCGATGCGCCTCGGCTTCGACCATTTCGCGCTCGCCTATGACCGGCGCGGCAATGCCGAGCCGGCATCCCTGCTGGTTCACAATTACCCCGATGCCTGGGCCAAGGTCTATGTCGGTTTCGATCTTGGCGGTGCCGATCCGGTGCGCCGCGCCGGCGAACGGTCGATGACCGGCTTCCGCTGGGACGAGATCGAAAGCTACATCCCGCTGACCCGCAGCGACCGGCAAATGCTCCATGTCGGCCGCGAATATGGTCTCGCCGACGGCTATACGGTGCCGCGCCACCTCCCTGGCGAGGCCAGCGGCGCCTGCTCTTTCGTCCTGCGCCCGCAAAGCGAGCTTCAGGACGATATGCTCCGCATTGCCGAAATCATCGGCGCGCTCGCGATCGTCTCGGCACGCCAGCTCGTCGGCGCCGTGCCGCTAAAAAGCAAAGCGACGCTGAGCGAACGGCAGCGCGAGTGCGTATTATGGACCGCACGCGGCAAGACCGCGGCCGAAGTGGCGGTCATTCTCGGGATCGGCGAAGTGACGGTCGTCCAGCATCTCAAGACCGCGCGCGACCGCTATGACGTGCATTGCGGCCAGATGCTGACCCTCTGCGCGCTGTTCGATGGCCTCATCGGATTCGGGGACGTCTATGACTGGTGGCACGCGCGCTGACCGCGTCAACGACGACTTGTCCGGAAATTCAGCAAGGAGGCAGGCACGCCCGGAATGACAGCCGAGGCAAGGGCGTGCCGCTCAGTCGCAGCACGCGCCCTTGCCTCCGATCTGGATCGGAGGGCAGGGCGTGGTTCCATAGGAGCAGAACACGCAGCAGTCGCCGGGCTCGGGCCTCAGCACGGCACCGCAGCCCTTGCAGTCATAGAAGAACTGACAGGCGTCGGTCGGCATCGTTTCCGTCTCGCGATGGCCGCACTGCGGACAGGTGATCGTCGAACGAAGGTCGGGGCCGGCATCAGACATAATGGTAGCCCGCCCACAGCAGCGCCGCGCCAAGCAGGAGGCCGGCAAGCGTCAGGATGCGCACCCAGCGGGGCGTGCAGGCACCGCCGGGGCCACAGCGCGCGGCCGCGCGCTGCTGGCGGAACAGCAGGAAGGCGCCGAGAATGAGGCATGCCGCCCCGATCAGAAGAAGCGGCGTGCGATAGGGCATGGCGACCATCGCGATGCCGCCGAGCCATGCGGCTCCGATCCCCGCAGAGGCCAGCAGGAAGGGCAGCGCGCAACAGGATGCAACGCCGAAAGCCGCGGCGATGCCGGCTAAGGTGAACGCGCCGGCGTCGATACCCTTGGGGCGATTCTGCATTGGGATCGGTTCCTTGTGCGGTGTGAGGGGACGCCGTAGCATCTGTAGCAGCTACAGACTCAAGAGGTATTTTTGCGATGGCCGCAACCAGAGCGATGCAGATCGGCGAACTCTCGCGCCGCACAGGCTGCAACATCGAAACGATCCGCTATTATGAGCGGATCGGCGTCCTCGACGTTCCGCTCCGGCGCGGTCGCTACCGCAACTATGGCGAGGAGGATGTAGGGCGCCTCGGCTTCGTGCGCCGGGCCCGAGAGCTCGGTTTCACCCTCGACGAGGTGCGGGCGCTGCTCCAACTCGCGACTGGAGGCCAGGCTGCCTGCGCCGAGGTGCGCGACGTCGCCTCGTCGCACCTTGCGGATGTGCGCGCGAAGATCGCCGATCTCAAGCGGATGGAGCGTGTGCTCGCCGCTTCGGTACGGGCTTGCGAGGCCGGCGACGATCCCGCCTGTCCGCTGCTCCAGACGCTTCGGGCCGGTACACCGCACGGCTGATCGTCCGGATGACACCCGCGTGACGACGAGCGACAGGCTCAACTATCAAGAGCTTCTGGAATCGCGCGGATCATCCTCATATCTGGGGATACGCGCAGTCCACGGAAAATGATTTGATTCCCGGCACCAACAGCCGAGGAATCATCATGATCGACACGACCCCGCGGGCGCCCGCCGCGCCCGGGAACGCGGCGCTGCGCGCCATGTTCGCCGCGCGCAAGAGCGTCTTCATCGACCTGCTCAAATGGGACCTGCCAGTACTCGCCGGCCAATATGAGCTCGACCATTTCGACACGCCGGCGGCGCGCTATCTCATCCTGCTCGACGCCGATGGCCGCCACCGCGCCTCGGCGCGGCTGCTCCCGACCGAGGGCGCACATCTCCTTGGCGATCATTTTGCGCATCTGTGCGCCGGCGACGTGCCGCGCGGCCCCACCGTGTGCGAGATCAGCCGCTTCTGCCTCGACCGGGACCAGGACGCAGCATCGCGCCGCGCCGCGCGCGACCAGCTGGTGACCGCCCTTGCAGAGCATGCGCTGCGCGAAGGCATCACCGATTATACCGGCGTCGCCGACCTATGCTGGTTCGATCAGGTCCGGGAGTTCGGCTGGAGATGCGACGCGCTCGGGCCGAAGGCCGCGGATCCGGGTGGGAGATTGATGGCATTGCACATCCATATCGACGCGCATGTGCTCGACGACCTCAAGCGCGGCGGCGTCTATGCGCCGCTCTCGTTCCGCCTCGCCGACGACGATGGGGAGGCGGAAGCATGACCGGTCTTGCGTCCGATGATCTTGCCCGGGAACTGCGCGAGACGGGATACTGCATCGTCCCCGACCTGATGCCGCCGGATGCGATTGGGGCGCTCGACGCCGATCTCGATCCGGTCTTCGCCGCGACACCGTTCGGGCGCGGGGATTTCTACGGTCATCGCACCAAAAGATTCGGCGCGCTGATGAAGCGCTCGGCCTGGGCGCAGGCATTGGCGCTCGAACCCACAATTCTCGCGGCGGTCGAATCCATTCTCGGCGATGCCTGCGAGAGCATCCAGCTCAATGTCGCGCAGGCGATCGAAATCCATCCGGGCGAGATCCGGCAGTTTCCGCACCGCGACCATGACATGTGGGCGGGAGAAAAAGGCGCGCATGAGTATCTGGTCAACATCATCTGGCCGCTCACCCCCTTCACCGCCGACAATGGCGCGACGCACATCTATCCGCACAGTCATGGCGCGGACGGCATGGCAAAGACGGATCCCGGCGAGCCGATCGTCGCGGCGTGCGACCCGGGCGCCGCGATCTGTTTTCTGGGCTCGACCGCACATGGCGCCGGCGCCAATATCACCGACCAGGTGCGGCGCGGCGTCGTGATCGGCTACAGTCTCGGCTGGCTCAAACCCTATGAGAATTTGTGGCTCGCCTATCCGCCCGAGGTCGCACGCGGGTTCCCGCCCGAGCTCGCCGCGCTCGCGGGCTATCGCCAGCACCGTCCCAATCTCGGCAATTATGAAGGCCAATGTCCTTCGATCCTGCTCGGAGGCGAAGTCCCGGAACATGTCGGCGCCGTCGATGGGCTGCGTCCCGACCAGATGGAGATGCTCGCAGGCTTTGCGGCGGCCGAGCGGAACAGCGCATGAGTCCCGCGCATGTCGTCGAGCCGACTTATGAAGCGATCAAGCGCCGGTTGATGGCGGGCGGCTGGACGCCCGGCAGCCGCTTGGAATCGGCGAAGATCGCCGATCAGCTCGGCGTCAGCGTGACGCCGGTGCGCGACTGCCTCTACCGCCTGGCGGGCGAGCGCATGGTCGATTTCAGCCATGGCGACGGATTTCACGCGCATAGCCTTTCCGAGACCGAATATCGCGACATGCTCGAACTCCACCTCATCCTGCTGCTCGCGGCGCTTGCGACGACCCCGCGCGGGCGCGCGGCGCCGGATCCGCGGGATGGCGACTATCCCGACCGAACCGCCGGGCTGTTCATCGAAATGGCAGCGCGGTCGGGCAATGGCGAACTGGTCGCGAGCATCACCGCGCTCGGCGACCGCCTCCATCTGGCGCGGCACCTCGACGAACAGCTTGTCGGCGAAACAGTCGCCGAACTGGATGCGCTCGCGGCCGCGCTGACAAGCGGCCCGCCGCATGAGACGCGCAACCTTCTGTTCCGCTATCACGAACGCCGCGCCGGCGAAGCGGCCAGCTATGCCCGGCTACTCGGAGGCGCGTCATAGAGCCGGACCCGGCGCCCAGCGCCTGATTCTACCCATAATCCTTGTCTTTGCGCGGCCATGCTGACATGATTCGGGGTGCGGGACAGATTTGGCAACGCCCGCGCGATATTCTCGCCAGCCATTATGAACGCCCGTCCTTGTCGGACTGGCGGCCGTTCCGGACCATGCCGCTCCCACGCGGCCAAACGGCGGCACAGCGTTGGAAGATCGATAGCCGGGCAAACGCCGGCCAGCGATCTCGTGCCAATCGGCTGTGTAAATTGTCATCATACCCTGCCAAGAAACTGTCGCAGGAGCGCCACCCCTTTTCGGTGTCGTCGGCCTGTCACGCGCATCCCGACGACCGGCCCGTCGTGGCACCGGCGGACGCTTGCGACCTCGATGACGCTTTTCGGGCGCATGGTCCTTGGCTCTTTCATTTTCTTCGCCGAAGGGCTGGGCCCGAAGAAGCGCCGGATCTCGTGCAGGAAGTTTTCGCGCGCGCGGCGGGCAGCGAGCAGCGTCACAGCCTCGCCAATCCGGGCGGCTTCCTTCGCCGGATAGCGCAGAACCTGCTGATCGACCGCGCCCGGAGGCAGCGGCGCAACCCCGCGCTTTTCTTTTCCTTTCAGGAGGAAAGCGATGCCGCCAGCCCGCCGCAGCAGGAATGGAATATGGAAGCCGACGACCTTCTCCGGCTCTATGAAGAGGCGGTCGACGCCATGCCACCAAAGACACGCCGGGTGTTTCTGATGCACCGGGTCGACGAACTCAGCTATCGTGAGATACATGAATGCCTCGGCATCAGCATCGCGACGGTGGAATATCATATGATGAGGGCGCTTGGTTTTATCGCGAAGGTGGTGGACGGCGGCCGATGAGTGCGGGGTCTGACGATTATCCGGTCGATACGGTAGCGCACGCCTGGCTCGTGAAGATGCGCGGCGAGAACCCCGAGGCGCACCGCGGCGAGTTCGAGGCCTGGCTTTCGGCCTCGCCTGATCACAAGGTAGCCTATGAACGGATCACGAAGAAGCTCGCCGCCGCGGCGATCCTGAAATCCTCGTCGCGTCATGGCACCGCGCAAACCGAACAGCGCAGCGGCCGACGCCGGGCTGCGCGGCGCTGGTTGTCGGCCGGAGCCGTGATCGCCGCCGCGGCCGTGGTGTTTCTGGCTTTCGGCGCCGGCGGGGCTCCGCTTTCCGGTCCGCTCGGAGACGGTGTGCTCACGGCGCGCGCGGCCGAGCCGCTGGTCACCCGCCGCGGGGAGATCCGCAGCTTCCGCTTTGCCGATGGTTCGACTGCGGTGCTCGACACTGATAGCCGGCTCGAAGTCTCATTTGCGCACGAAGCCCGCCACCTCCGGCTTGCCAAAGGACGCGTCCGGCTTTCGGTGACCAAGAATGAACAGCCACTGCGCGTCGAGGTCAGCGACGGCGTCGTCACGGCCGAGGATGCGGCATTCGATATCGGTTTCGAGGAAAATGGCGCGCTCAGCGTGACGATGCTGCGCGGCGAGGCCGATATTCGTTTCGGCGGCGCCCCTGAATCCGTCGCCCGGCACGCCCGAGCCCTGCCATCGGGACAGTCCGTGACCTACGGCCCGCACGGCAAGGAGCAGCCACCGGCCGCATCGCCGACACAGCAAGACAGCCGCGAATGGCCGTCGGGCTGGGCGAACTATCGCTCGGTCCGGCTCGATCAGCTCATTGCCGAAACCAATCGCTACGCCGCGAAGCCGATCGTCATCGACGACGCAAGGACAGCGGGGCTCGAGGCGTCGGGCCGGTTCAGGATCAGCCAGCCCGATACAGTGGCCGAGCGGCTCGCCCTATTGTTCGATCTGGAGATCACCAAGCGTGCCGACGGCACCCACCTTCGCCAACGATAATTAATTCACTGCTCCACTAAGGCGGTCGCCCAACTGGCGTCATCGCTCCCCCAAAGGCCGTGTGCCCAAGCATCCGGTCACAACCCAGGGGGAGTATGATGATGTCCGGAAAGTCTCGTTTTTGCCTGTCGCTGATGGTCGGTATAGCCTGTCTGCATCCTATCGCCGCCGCGGCTCAGATGCAGGATCGCCAGAGCTTCGACCTGCCGACGCAGGATCTCGGCGATGCTTTGCGAAAAGTGGCCGAGCAAGCCGGGATCGAACTTTATGCGTCGAGTGCCGATCTCGCGGGCCGGAGGACCGGGCCGCTCAAGGGCGACATCACCCCGCGCGAAGCCATCGAGACCCTGCTGCGCGGAACCGGGCTGACCGCGCGCTTCGAGCGTGGTTCGGTCATCATTTTGGGGCGAGCGCAGTCCGAGATCAGTCCGGCGCAAGAAGACATCGTCGTGACCGGCAGCCGCATCTCCGGCACTCCGTCCGCAGCCCCGGTGATCAGGGTGACGAGCGAAGATATTCGCAACGGCAGCCAGGCCGATCTCGGCGAGGTTGCGCGCAGCATCCCGCAGAATTTCGGCGGCGGGTTCAACCCCGGCATCGGCAACGGCCAGGGAGCGCCCAACGAGAACGCCAATGTCAATGGCGCCTCGACCTTCAACCTGCGTGGGATCGGTCCCAATGCGACGCTGACTTTAATCAACGGCAATCGCTTCGCCTACACCGGTGTGTCCTCGGTGATCGACGTCAGCGCGATCCCTGTTTCCGCTGTCGAGCGGATCGAGATTGTCGCTGATGGGGCCTCGGCCATCTATGGCGCGGACGCTGTCGCGGGCGTGGTGAACATCCTGCTCAAGCGCGACTATGACGGTGCGTCGGCAATGGCCCGCGTCGGTGCGTCGACCGATGGCGGCAATGTGCAGCAGCAATACGGGCTGCTCGGCGGCAAAGCCTGGTCGTCGGGCGGGCTCCTCGCAGCCTATGATTATAGCCGTTCGTCGGCGATCCGCGCGGGGGATCGCGACTATGCGGGCGCCGCCAACGCGGAGACGATGCTCTTTCCCGCCACCTGGCGGCATTCGCTGCTCCTGAGTGGACATCAGGCGATCGGTCCGGATGTCACGCTTGCTGCCGACCTTCTTTACAAGAAGAGTCGGCTACACTCGGTTACCGGATACAGCCTGGCGCTCGCCCCTGACCAGTTGGGGCTCGACAATGTCAGTACCTCGGAATCCTTCGGGATCGCCCCGAACCTCTCTGCGGAGCTCGGCGGGGACTGGCGCTTCAAGGCGAGCGGCTTCTTCGGCACCGATCGCACCGGCGGCTTCTCCGATCTCTTTTTCGGGGGAAATTTGCTCGCGCACATCGACAAGCATTTTTTCAACCGCAACCTCGCGCTTGAAGCGGGCTTCCAAGGACCGCTGTTCGCCCTGCCGGCGGGCGACGTGCGCATTGCCGTCGGTGGTGGGGCGCGGCGCAATCACTTCTTCGCGGCGTCCCCCACGGGCGATGTCCGGCGGCGGCGTGACAATCTCTTCGCCTATGGCGAACTGCTGGTCCCGGTCACGGCACCCGCGCAGGAGATTGCGGGATTGCACTCGCTTTCGCTCACGGCCGCGCTCCGCTTCGAGGATTATTCGGACGCGCCGAGCATTATGACCCCCAAGCTCAGCGTCGTTTGGGAACCGGCGGAGATCCTCCGCCTCGGTGCTTCGTGGGGACGTTCGTTCAAAATGCCGACGCTCTACCAGCAGTATAGCGGCTATTCGGCGATCATGGGGCGGGCCGCCCGCTATGGGAGCGGTTATCCGGCGAGCGCCAATATCATCTTCGCGGCGGGTCCCGACAGCCGCCTCGGACCCGAGCGTTCGGAGAATATGACGCTGAGCGCGCAGCTTACTCCGTCGCGCGGCGTCGAATTCACCGCCGCCTGGTACAGGATCGATTACACCGACCGCGTCGCGACGCCGATCCCGTCGCTCGTCGGCGTGCTCGATAATCCGCTCTACGCCGATCTCGTCACGCTGAACCCCGATGCGGACGATCTTGCCGCGATCATTGATGGCGCGCTGCTTGGCCTGGAGAATAATACGGGACGGCCCTATGACCCTGCGACCATTGTTGCTTTCATCGACGCCCGCGACCGCAATATCGCGCGCCAGCGCTATTCGGGCGTCGATCTTTCGATGCGCTACCGCATTGAATTCGATGGTGGGAAAGAGCTTGCGCTCTCAGCCGCAGGCAGTTTCCTGAAGAGCCGCCAGCAGATCCTTCCCGGCGCTGCCTGGACGCCGCTCGCCGGCACATTGTTCCGGCCATCGCGCTTTCGCGGGCGTGCCGGAGTTACCTATGGCGGCGACCGTTTCACGCTCGCCGCCTTCGTCAACCATATGAGCGGGCTCGATGACGATCGGCAGGCGGTGCGCATGCGCATTCCCTCCTATAACACGCTCGACCTCACGGCGCGGGTGCGCCTTGGCAAGCGGACCGACGTGTCACTTGCCGCGCTCAACCTGTTCAATGCGAAGCCGACGGCGATTGTCACCGCCCTGCCCAGCGAGACGCCCTACGATACGACAAATTATTCACCGACGGGGCGCTTCGTCGGCCTCACCGTGCGGCAGGAGTGGTGAGCATGATCCGCCCTCTTCTGCTCGCAGGGGCGGCACTGTTAGGCGCGGCGCTGCCGACCTCGCCGGCCTCAGCCGCACAGAAAGCCGGCCGCAGCTGGACGATCGACGATCAACTGACGGTCCCCGAGGTACGGGATCTCGCAGTCTCGGCGGATGCGAAGAGCGCGATCTATGTCGTGCGGATCGCCGACCGCCAGAGCGACCGGACGGTCGCGCTGCTGCGATATGTTGATCTGGAAAAGGGTACGACCCGCGAGCTGCAGCGAGCCGCGTGGATCGATCAGGTGAAGCGCATTCCCGGAACGGAGGACTGGAGCGCGCGGATCGATAAGGGCGATGGCGTCCAGCTCTATCGGATAGGGGCGAGCGGCGCTGTAACCCCGATCGTCGCGCATCCTGCGACTGCAGTTTATGGCGATACCGAGGGTGCTGTGCTTCCGGGCTATGGTCATGCGCCGCTTGCTACGGGGGTGCGGGCGCACAGCTGGTCTCCCGATGGGCGCTGGCTCTGGTATATCGTCCTTGACGCCGCACCGTTCGTCAAAGCGATGCGCTACGACGACGCGGTCACTGCCGAGCGCGCGCAGCGCCGCGCCCCCGGCCGGGCCACTGCCTCGATCTACCTCCGCGATCCTGGGGGCAGGGACATTCTTCTCGCGACGCGTCCGCAAAGCGACCTTCGGACATTTTTCGACAGGAGCTTCGTCCAGTGGGAGAAGGATGAGGTGCGGTTCGATGTGATGGAAACGGACCCCGCCGGAGGGCAGCAGGTTGTGACGATGGGCTGGTCGTTCACATCGGAAAAAATTCGAGTGGTGGATGGCAAAGCCGCTCGCGGTTACTGGCGCCTCCCCGGCCTTCATGGCGGCCGGCTGTCGTCGGAAGGCACCGGCGATGATACGCGCGAGCTTGTCGAAACCATTCCCGGCGACGAGCGGCGGAGCTTCGGACGCTTTCCCTTTGCGGTGGGCGATGCCCGCGCGGCCGGCGGCTTCCTGTCGCCTGATGGAAGGCGCGCGATTGCGGGGTTCCGCACGATCGACAATCCTCGCTTCGGGCTAGCAATCATCGAACATGATCGTGTCCGAACGATTAGTAGCGCTCTCAGCCTCAACTATTGCGACTTTACGGTCTCGCTCACCAAAGGCGCCTGCATCGCGCAATCGCAGACGGTGCCGCCATCGGTGGTGCGCGTCGACGTTGCGAGTGGCGGCATAACCCGCGTGGCATCGGTCTCGGCCGATCACGAAGGGATCGCGCCGCTTCGGATCGAACCCCGAACCTGGATCAATCGACATGGTTACAAGGCGACGGGTTATATCGTCTGGCCGCGCGGATACACAAAGGGTCGGCAATATCCGGCGATCGTCATCACGCATGCATCGGACGCGGACGACCGCTTTGCAACGCACGAAAATCAATGGGAATATCCGGCGCAACTGTTCGCCGAACGGGGCTATGTCGTACTGCTCGTCAATAGTCCGACGTCCCGCCAAAACGCCGAAATCGATGCCGCCTATGAAGCCTGGGTCAGCGAGACGAAGGCGGTTTCGCCAGAGAAGCTGAGGCAGCTAATTTGGTTGAACTCGGTCGCGACCTTCGAAGATTCCGTGAAGGAGCTCGTCGATCGAGGGATCGTGAATCCGGCGCAGGTTGGGATCGCAGGTTACAGCTTCGGCTCGCAAATGACGAATGTCACGATCACGAACAGCTCGATGTTCCGCGCGGCATCGAGCGGCGACGGCGGCTATCTCGAACCGGCCTTCTATTTCAACGTGGCAGGTTCTTACGACACGGTGTTCGGCGGGCCGCCAACCGATCCGGCGGCGCTCGCAAATTATCGCCGGCTCTCTCCGTCGCTTCGTGCAAACGAAGTTTGCGGCGCGGTGCTGCAACAGGTCGCGGCACCGCTCATTCCGTCAATCGATCTTCACGCCGCGCTCCGCAAGGCCGGTGTTCCCGCGCAACTCAGCCTTTATCCGGGCGAGAACACAGCGACAGATGAAACACACATCTTCCACATCCCGTCGAACCGCATTCTTGCGATGGAGGAAAATATCGCGTGGTTCGATTATTGGCTCCTCGGCAAGCGCGATCCACAATCGCCTCACGCCGACCGCTACGCGCTATGGGACAAGATGCGTGACGCGGCCCCGCGCAGTTGCAGCGCCAGAACGGCGAACGATGAGAACCGACATTAGCTTTCGACCCGGCCTCCCTCCTCCCACCAGCGCGTCCATGCCTCGGCCGCCGCGAACGTCAGGATCCGGTGATCGCGTCCATCGTCCCGCCAGCCTTCCTTGCTTGCTCGGATAAGCCAGTCGGGGTCGATCAGCCCGGCGCCGACGAGCTTGCCCTCCAGAAGCATTTCGACGGCCATCGTTCCTTGAGCGTCAAACACGCGCCGGACAAACCCGCCGGGACTGCCTTTCGTCCTGCGTTCGAGAATGAGATCGGGAAGGAGATCACGGAACGCCATGCGCGCTACCGCACGATCGCGGCCCCCTCGCACCCAAAACCACGACGGAATCGATAGGCAGAGTTCGAGGACCGGTTGCGACAGCAAAGGGGTGATCTGGGGCGGGCTGATCGCACGGGGATAGAGTTCGATGCTCTTTTGGGCACGGGCCAGCATGGCAACATGCGCTGCCTTGCCCGGGAGCGCGCCCGGCGGCGCCGCGAACCAGGGATGCCGATCTCCTTCCGCCACAGCAGCGGCCCGGCCCGTAGATCCGAGGCCCGTAAGATCGATACGCCTGCGATGCCCGCCCTTCCGTCGCCGAATGCGTTCCCAGCCTGCGCGGACGACGTCGATCATGCCCGAGCCGGTCAAGTCGGCAAGGTCGCGCGCGGTAGCGAACAGTCCCGGGTGAAGTCCCTGTGCAAGAAAACGGTCGGCAAGCGGCGCCGCGCTGCGCAGGGCGCAGAAAACATTGTCGCCGCCATTGCCCGAAAAATATCCGTCGATCGGCCTGTCGCGCGCGAGTCGGCGATGCTCGGCCTGAAGGGCGGGGAAGTAGTGGGCAGCAATGGGCAGCGGCAGGTGGCGCATGACCGGCCTAGTAACGTCGACGGTGCCGAGGTCGAAGATCGGCGCATCAAGCCCGACACCGAGCCTATCGACGAGGGCCTTAGCATAGCGCCGCTCATCCCCATCGGTGCCGGGCTCGACCATGGTCAGACACCGGAACCTTGGTATGCGCGGGCCGAGCGCCGCTGCTACAATCGAGCTGTCGAGCCCGCCCGACACGCCGACTAAGATGTTGTCGAAGCCGGTCGACCAGGCGCCGATGCTGTCCTTGAGCGTGTCACGCAGAGCGACAGCCGCAGCTTCGAACCCGCAGCCCTTAGGCGGGCGAACATGGTCCCATGGGGACCATGCCTGCTCGATCCGGTTCCCGTCAGCCGTTACGACGAGACGCTCGCCGGGAAGCAGTTCCTCGACGCCATCGATGCCTGTCTTTCGGCCGATGAAGTCGATCCCGCCAAACATGCGCGCCAGCGCGCTATAATCGACGGCGACTTGTCCCGGCTCGGCGATGGCCGTCATATCGCTGGCCAGCACGACACCGCTCGCCGCGCGGCGCATATAGCATGGCATCATTCCGGACGGATCACGCATCAAGGAAACTGTTCCGTCATCGCCGATCAGCATGGCAATATAGCCACCCCAATAGCCAGCGAGCAGCGCCAAGCCGCGCGTCTCGGCGATCGATTGCCGTTCGTCCCGATTGAGATCGGTCACGCGGCCCGATGGTATTTCACGCCGGAAGAGCGGCCCGACGATGCAGCCCCTTTCCCCAAGATCGATACACGGCGCCGCACTGCATAACCGCGCAACGGACGAGCTGAAGACCGGACACTCCGTCGCGGTGCTGGCAGGCGACGGCGGAAGACCCGACGGCGCAATGTCGAGGCGGAAGGCAAGTCTCATCGCACCGTCAGCAAGGGCTTGAAATTCCGGACGCGGTCCAGGGGATCGCTGAGTACGACAGAGCCTGCCTGAACCCAGCAATGCGCTGCGAACGGCAGCATCACTCCGATGACGAGATCGACGCCCAGTCCGCGGCGCGCAAGCATCGTTCGCATGGCAAGCCCCCGGACGAGGCATTGGTCGGTCGCATCGCGATAGCGCGATGCCCGGGCAAAGGCGGCGGCAACGAGTCTGCAGGGATCTAGTCCAGTTTCGGGCAGCCCCGTCGGGATAAGGAGAGTGCCAAGCTGCCGGGCTGCGAGGTTGCGGCGAGCGCGCCATTGGGAAGCGACGGCTTCCAAGATAAGCCAAGGGTGCGATGCCCCGGTTGGACCATCGAAGATGCTTTCGGTCGGATCAGGAGCCAGCGATGGTGGGACTGTGGGAACGCCAGCCTCGACCAGATTTCGTTCGACCAGCCAAGCGGTCTGCTCTTCACTCGCCTTGCCCTTCGCAAACGCCTCAAACGCTTCGGCTGCAACATCTTCCAGCAGGAAGTAGCGGCTCGCCGAAAGATCGAGGCAAATTATCCGTGTGCCTATTGCGCAATATCTGAGGTCGGAGCGGAGGCGGTAGGAGGCCATATGAGATATATGCGTGCGTGCGGCACCGAGGCGCCGCACGCCCGGTGCATCAGTCGTCGGTCTGGATGCCGGCGTTGTATGTCCGCTGGAGCGTCGCAAGGTCGATCGGACCTTCGACACCGAGGCCGCGGGTTTCGGTGCGCGCATCGCCCAGATCGACGATACCGTTTTCACGCTTGTCCATGGCTTTTCCTTTCATCATTCGCGACCGAAATGAGTCGCAGTCCGACGCTAAGCCACAGCGAAAAGCTGCTCTATTTTATAATCCGTTTATTTTCTGAACGTGCGATCAGGGTAAAAAGGTGACCGCGCAAAGGAAACGCGCGTCGGGAGCGCATACCGTCACCTTTAGCTTTCGCCTGGACATACGTGACGGAACCCGGTCACACGCCCGTATTGATAAGGCGCCAAGATGTTCTGGTCGAAACCGGAATTGTCGCAATGGAAACTGGCCCCAAATCTGGATGTATTTTTCTGAAATCATTATCGAGGCCGAACCGTGGCTGACGGACCGCGAGCGCCCAGCGAGCGCCTGATCAATGGAGCGCACCCTGCAACAAGGCGGCCATGTGCCCAATGAGTGCGGGCGGAAAGCCGGGGCATGTCGGCTTTCAACGCCCGCAATTTGGAAATGCCGCCGGTTCAGAGTGCGGCGGGGCCCGATACATCAGGTGCCGCGCCCTCAGGAGCCGACCGACAGGCCGGCGGGAAAGAGCGCGCCCGCAGCCCCGCTCCTTCCGGCAAACCTAATCGAAGACGATGACCTTGCGCGCGGCGGGATCAAATGTCTCGATCACGACCGCTTCATCCTCGACGGCTGGCGACGAGCGTTCGAGGAGTTCAACCTTGGCCGAAAGCACTTCGGCGTAGGCTGCGGGGCAACAAAGGATGAACTCAGTGCCGTTTCCATAAATGCTGCCCCAGTTGACATAGATGGTGCTCCATCCATGCCGCCGTTCCCATTCGATCTGTCGGGGTTCGCCTCGTTCGGTTCGTCCGGGATAGGGTTCTGTCGACAATATATGGACCCGCGCTTCGGGATCGAACCAGCAATGATCATGATCCGCGACGGGCGGACGACTGTCATACTCGTGCGTCGGATAGCATCTGCGGGCGCTTGAGGGTTTGAGACCGGTTGCGTCCATGAACTGCAGCGCACGGGCGATCCGGCCAATATACCATTGGATTTCATTGGCGTGGCGCTGCTGGCCCGTCCGCTCCAGAAAGACCGAGTCCTCGATCTTGCAGGCGCCCAGATAGCCCGTCAGATGGTGACGCCGTACCAGCTCGGTCAGTGGCGCACGCAATTTGAGATCAATGTGCGCGGTGCCGCTTTCCCTTGTTTCATATCCCCACCAGTTCTGACGAACCATGACATTGTGGAGCGTGGATCGGCTTGGAAGTTTCCGTTTCGCATCGACATAGCCTTGGAACCCGCCTGCACATGCCGCGAGGTCGAGCGCATCGTGCCGAGGGACCGATTGCTCCGCCTGGATTTGCTTGGCGAGCGATTTCAACCCGGCGAGGGTGGAATATTGAAACATCATCGCAGGTCTCCGTGGGCTTCGGACCGGCGTCGCCTGCTACCGCCCCCAAAGCCACGAAATGCGATGGGTCAGTGATCAAAACAGTGCCATTATGGCTTCGCAAATGCAGGCGGCAGGCCCCTGTTGAAGGCCTGCGAGAAATCTGGCGCAGCGCCAATGACAAGTCAATCGGCAAGAAGGCGGGCAGCGAGCTTGAGCCCTCTTGCGTCGAGCGGGCCTCCCCTGCACGGCTCTGAAGTCGCAACGCGCCCAGAGACGGAGAGTATGGGATGAAGAGATTTCTGCGGCGGCTCTTTGGAACGGAAACCCAAAGCGAGCTGCCCACGCGCCCAAAGATAACAGGTCTTCGCATGCAGAAGTTCGGGCACGACCTCGTTCGGATCGAGTCGATCGGGTTTTTCGGTCATCATGCCGCATCCCCCAATGGAGATTTTCACCTGATTTGGGCGGATCGAAATCGTGAAGGTACGGTCGGCGGATACCGCCGCGAAGGCCATGGTTCCTGGTCCCTGCTTCACGGCGATGAAATTGTCGCAACGGGACAGCTCGAGCGTCCCGCGGATGGAAAGACCGCGAACAATGGCAGCTTCATCATCCACGACCGCTTGTTCGGCGATGGCCTCAAGGGTCGGTTCGTAGCCTTCGGGGCCGACGGCGCAAAGCTGGTCGAAAAGGAACTGAGCGCCAATCTGATAAGCAACGGCCTGTCGGACGATGGACGCATCGCTATTTGTCAGACCGCAAATGCCCCCGGCAGCACCGACAGTTGCCGCTACATTCTTTTCGATCTCGAACTGGGGGATGAAATCGCTCGCTGGGAGGTCGAGACAGGTTGGGCGGACGGTTATGAGTTCGATACGACCAGTCGCCACGTCTACTTGTTACGGACGAACGCCTGCCGTGTCGGCTATGACTTCGACGGGGCTATGCTCGACCGCAAGAGCTGGCAGATCGAGCGCATCGGCGCTGGCGATCTTCATGTCATTCGTATGGTCCTCGCGTCAGAAAAGCCAATGGATCGCGGGATGCGAGAGGCACTTTTGGCCGGCTTGCATGTCGCGGCGCAAGGTTCTGAGCGCACGCTGCAAGCGCATGCTTTGCGGCTCTTGGGCGAATGGTACGAAAAGGAAGGCGCGATCCGGGAGGCGGTGGACGCTTATGAGAAGGCGTTGAGCATCGATGCCCGAATCGGCGTTGCTCGAAAGCTCGAAAAGCTTCGAAAATCTCTGCCATAATCTTGAAAATGGCGCCCCGTGCAGGATAAACATAACGAATATGTGTCGCCGTTTGCACTACCTTAGAGCGGGCGGACGCCGCCGACGCCAGCCTGGCGCCGTCTCCCACAGCCATTGGCGCTACTGCTTAGGCGAGATATCTGGCCGCTAGGGACCTAATGTTCGGGGGGCGAAGCTACGGTTGAATCGATCGATGTTCAATCGCGTAGGTTGATCGCTGCCATTCCAGCGGAGCGCAGATCTGCCCGATGCGAGCACGTCACTGGCTTCGGGTAACTTGAGCCGGGTGATCGACTGACCGCTGCCATGCTGCGGCAACGAGGTAGATCCCTGCCGCAATCATAGGCACCGTGAGCCACTGACCCATGTGAAGCCCTGTTCTGGCTGCAAAGCCGACAAGCTGGGCATCGGGTTCTCGGAAGAACTCGACCGTAAATCGGGCCAGACCATAGCCGATGAGAAACACCCCGACGAGCATCCCCGGCTTGCGCCGCGCGTCGGTGAACCAGAACAGGAAGGCGAGCACGGCGAACAGGACCAACCCTTCCAGCCCGGCTTCGTAAAGCTGGCTGGGATGGCGGGCGAGACCATCATGGCTTCCGGGGAACACAATCGCCCAGGGCACATCGGTGGGCTTTCCCCAAAGCTCGCCATTCACGAAATTGGCGAGACGACCGAAGAACAGGCCGATCGGCACGGTGCAGGCGACATAATCATGGACCCGCAGCCATTCGAGGCCGTGTCGTCGCGCGAACAGGATCAGCGCGAGCGAGACGCCGGCGGCACCCCCGTGGAACGACATGCCGCCATCCCACAGCTTGAGGATTTGCAGGGGGTGGAGGATCATCTCGGGACCGTAGAAGATTACATAGCCAAGGCGGCCACCCAGGATGACGCCGAGCGTCGCATAGAATACGAGATCATCAGCCTGCTGGCGGTTCATCGGGGCCGCGGGTTGGGCCAGCAGCCGCAACAGATACCACCATCCGGCAATAATGCCGGCGATATAGGCGAGCGAGTACCAGCGGATGTCTAGCGGGCCTATGGAGATGGCAATCGGGCTCAATCCGAGGCTGGCAAATGCGATATGGCTATCCAAGGATTGTATCCTGCCAGCGAGGACGGGTGCTCGAGCGCGCCATGGGATTACTCCGGTGCGATTGAAGCGCCGGCATCCTTGAGCGCCGCGAACCCGCCGGGGACGTGGGCGACATTCTCCACGCCCATATCCTTGAGTGATTTTGCGGCAAGCGCTGAGCGGGCGCCGGACCCACAATAGAGCACCAACCGCGATCCGGCGGCGAGTTTGGGATTGTGGGTGGGGCTTTGAGGATCGACCTGGAATTCCAGAAGGCCGCGCGGGACATGTACCGCACCAGACACCAGCCCTGACTTCGCGACTTCACCTGGCTCGCGGATGTCAACGAACCGTACCTCGGGATTGCCGACAAGTTTGGCTGCATCCTCAGGCGCGATAGTTTCGACAAGGGCATTCGCTTCAGAAACGAGCTGCTTCGAGGTGCGTGTTGGCATCGACTTTCTCCTGTAAATGAACCTGTAGCGGATCGCTCAGCCCTGCTCGGACTTGCCGCCTATTTGGCGTAGCCGCTCCGGCAAATCTGTTGGGCAATCACCGCAAAGCTTGTTTGCCGGAACGGCAACGTCGATCTTCTTCGGGTAGGGAAGATCGAGAGCCGCCATGATCGCGACAAATTCCTGAACGGTCTTGCCGGCAAGGCGCGGGTTTCGCTCACGCTCCTGCGCCACTGTCGTGATGTGGCGATGATTGTAGTCGTGAGCGGGGAAGATCAGACCGTCGCCCGGCAGCGTGAAAATCTTCTGCGTGACCGAGTGATAGAGCGTGGCGGCGTCACCGTTCTGGAAATCGGTCCGCCCACAGCCGTCGATCAGCAGGGCGTCGCCGGTGAAGGCGCGAAGACCATCGGGCTGATCGACCAGGTAGGTATGGTGGGCATCGGTGTGCCCCGGCGTAAACAGCGGCTGAAGCTTGAGCGCGCCGACGGTCAGGGGCTGGTCCTCGGCGACGCCGACGTCAGCACACGGAAGGCTGTCCATGGCGGGGTACGCGATCTTGGAGCCGGTAAGGCTGCGCAGATAGCAGGCCGAGGTGACATGGTCCGCATGCACATGCGTCTCCAACGTATAGGCCAGTTCGAGATCCAGTTCCTGAAGTGCGGCAAGGTCGCGTTCGATCGTTTCGAGGACAGGATCGATGAGGACGGCTTTGCGCGTTTCCGGGCAGCCGAGGAGGTAGGTGTATGTCGAGGACTCGGGTTCGAACAACTGACGAAAGATCATGATCGGCCTCCAATGGTGCTTAGCTGCCGATCCCGCCCAGGCTGCGGAACAGCATGTAGGCGGCCACGGCCAGCAGGACGAAAGCGAAGATGCGGGTGAGCAGGCCCTTATGATCGGCGAGCCGGATGGCCGTTTGCATGCCGGCCATGCCGCCAGCGACCCCGCCAGCGATGAAGAAGCCGGCCACGCGCCAGTCCACGAGGCCTGACAGGGCATAGTTGAAGGCTGTCGCCGAGCCGAACGCTCCCACCGAAAACAGCGACGATCCGACCGCGTTGAGGATGGGCATGCCGCTGCCGAGCATGATGCCGGGCACAATCAGGAAGCCGCCGCCGATGCCGAAGAACCCTGACAGCAGGCCGGCGAGAAGGCCGATCACCACGAGCCGGACAGCGATTGGCCGCGTGATCCGCACGTCCGGATCGCCGCCGCCCGACTTGCCCCGCAGCATCGAAACCCCGACCACGATCATCACGCCCGCAAACAGCACCAGGAGGTGCTGACCCGCCACCATCTTGCCCAGGGTGGAGCCGACCAGAGCGCCGACGACACCCGATGCCCCGAAGACGAGGGCACAGGGCCACTTCACGGTTCCGGCCCGGGCGTGTTGGATCAGGTTGGCGAAGGCGTTGGCAGCGACCGCCAGCGCGCTCGTACCGATCGCGACGTGCGGGTCCTTCATGCCCACGACATACAGCAGCAATGGTAGGGCCAGGATCGAGCCGCCGCCGCCGATCACCCCGAGGGTGAAGCCAACGAGGACACCGGATATGAGCGTGAGGATGTCGACCAGTGTCATAGTGCAGCTCCGGCCCTAGCCGCACGATAGTGTTCCTGAATGGCGAAGAGGCCCATGCCCACCAGCATCGCCACGATGAACACCAGCGCCGCCGGCGCCCCGAGGCTCAAAGCAACGAGGGCTGGGCCAGGGCAATAGCCGACGAGGCCCCATCCAACGCCGAACAAAGCCGCGCCGGAGAGAAGCTTCTTGTCCAGGGACCGGGACGATGGCCCATTAAACGTGGCTGCGAAAAGCGGAGCCTCGCGCCTTCGGCCGAGTGCAAATCCCAAGGCGGAAACGATGACGGCTGAGGCCAGTACCAGGGCCAGGCTCGGGTCCCACGACGGCGCGGCGACATCAAGAAACGCCAGCACCTTGCCTGGGCTAATCATGGCGGAAACGATCAGGCCGAAGCCGAAAATGAGCCCCGAGGCCAGCGCAATGAGCAGCTTCCTCATTGTCTCAAAGCTCCACGACGTGCCGGGCAACGTACACAGGCGCAGCCGCCGTGATGAGGAAGACGCCGGTCGCGGCAAGCGAGCGGGGCGAAAGCCTCGCTATCCCGCAGACACCATGCCCGCTGGTGCAACCACTCCCAAGCCGAGTCCCAAATCCCACCAGAAGGCCGGCTGCGATCACGCCGGCGACTGGGGCCGGCGACGTGAGGTCCGGCAGCACGCCGCCCGCCGCCCGGTAAAGCAAGGGCGCAGCGAGCAGGCCGACCAGGAACATTCCGCGCCACGCCACATCGCCGCGGACGGGCGCAAGCACGCCCCCGACGATGCCACTGACTCCAGCAATGCGCCCGTTGGCGATCCACAGGAGGGATGCCGAGAGGCCGATGAGCGCGCCGCCCACGATGGCCGAAAATGGGGTGAACCCCTCCATCGTCAGGATTCTCCTTGTTCAGGATCGGCGCCAGCACAAAAGAGTGCGTAGAGTTCCGTCAGGATCGGCAGCACGCGTTCGGACGTGATGCGGTAGAAGATCGTTGTTTTCTCCCGCCGCGTGCCGACCAGGCCCTCGTCGCGCAGCGTGGCAAGGTGGCGGGACAAATTGGATTGTGTCAGCCCGAGGCGTTCGCCCAGTTCGGTTACCGACAGCTCCCCGCCGAGCAAGCTGCACAGGATCATCAGACGGTGCCGGCTCGCCAGCGAACGGAGGAACGCTTCCGCTTCGCCGGCCTTTTCCTCCAGAAGTTCTGGGGACATCTTAACGAGAGAAGGTCGCACGATTGCTCCAGACATCTTATATGCAACATATATGATGGATGAGCGTTCGATCAAGCCAGCTTAGGAGATTTCCCGTGCGCTACTATTTCGCCAGACTATCGCGGCATCCTTCGAGGAAAGTGGTCCTGCGCGCTATTGAAGCGCTAGAGCGTGGGCGACCAATGCCGATCGACAAGGCTGCCGGTGGCGCTTCCAAGCTGCGCTGCGCGCAGGGCCAGATTTAGATGCTCGATCGACGTTCACTGTTGGCCGGCGGAGCGGCACTGTTCGCCACCGCCGCTTGCTCGCGCTCCACGTCTTCCCTCGGCGGGGGCGGTGCAAACCCCCTCCCGATACCACCGCTCTTGGATGCGCAGCCTGGACGATCATTCGCGCTACAGGTCCAGTCCGGAACGACTTCATTCTATCCGGGCCGTCCGAGCGACACGCTAGGGTATAACGGCAGCTATCTCGGACCGACGATCAGAGTGCGTCGCGGCGACGATGTGGCGGTTGCCGTGACCAACCGGCTCAAGGCGGACACGACTGTGCACTGGCACGGGCTTCTGATCCCTGGAGAGCTGGATGGCGGCCCCCATCAGATCATCGCGCCGGGCGCGACCTGGCGACCGACGCTTCCGATCCGGCAGCCGGCAGCGACCCTCCTTTATCACTCACACGTCCATGGGTTGACGGCCGAGCAAGTCTATTCAGGTCTGGCAGGGGCGTTGCTGGTAACCGATGACGAAGAGCAGGGCTTGGGCCTCCCGTCAGAATATGGCGTGGACGACCTGCCCCTGCTCATCCAGGATCGCCAATTCGAAAATGGTCGCCTCGTCATGCCAGGCGGCATGATGGTCGCCATGCAGGGCCGGCGCGGCGACACGACCCTTGTGAACGGAGCGGTAAACCCGCTGGCGGCAGTGCCAAACCGGTTGGTTCGCCTGCGGCTCGTCAACGCATCGAATGCCCGGATCTATGAGCTGTCGTTTTCCGATCAACGAAGCTTTTACTGGATCGGAACCGAAGGGGGGCTGCTCGAACGAGCAGTGGCATTGGAATCCATAACCTTGGCGCCGGGCCAGCGCGGCGAGCTTCTCGTGGACTTCACGGACGGCAGGCCCGCCTCGCTGGTAACGGCGGCTGATACCAACAGCGCGATGATGGGCGGCATGGGCATGATGGGGCGTGGCGCCGGGAGGACCGATGCCGCGGCGCCAGCGACCGTGCTGCGGTTTGAGCCGCGGCCGTCGGGACAGGCTCGTGCCAGCGGCGCCGTGCCGACCCTTCTGGCATCACGAACTCGGCCCGATGCCAGCAAGGCGGTGCGCCGTCGCCGACTGATCCTCAACATGGGCATGGGCGGCATGATGGGCTCAGGAAACGGCGGTGGCGGCCTGACGATCAACGGCAAGCCATTCGACATTAATCGCATCGATGAGACGGTGAAGCTAGGCTCCACCGAAATATGGGAGGTGTCTGGCGAAATGATGCGCCACCCGATCCATATTCACGGCGTCCACTTTGATGTTCTCACCCGTGGGGGCGGTCAGCCTGACGTTCTCGACCAGGGGCCGCGCGACACTGTCGTCGTCAAGGAGCCGGTGGAGCTTCTCATCCGATTTGATCAGCCGGCCAAGAGCGCTCCTTTCATGTATCACTGCCATATCCTTGAACATGAGGATAATGGAATGATGGGCCAGTTCAGTGTTGCGTAGGCGGAGGCTCCCACTTCTGAAGAGTTTATGCAGCGTCTACCGTTCAACAGGAGAGCAACGTTGCCAAAAGAGCTTTTGCCGTATTTCTAATCGCGGTAACGATGCTGATGGGCGGCACCTCGCTAGCGGCAGGCCGATGACTGCCGCACATACAGGATCGCCTTGCGCTCGAGATGCTGAGCCCCGATCTTCTCAAAGATCATCGCGCATCTCCTGCAGCTCCGCGACGGGGCCGCCGTCGGCATGGGCGAGAAGCAGGCGCACGATCAATGGCGTCAGCGTCTGCCGCGTCGGCGCGGGCAGAGTCTGCCAACGCGGTGTCTGCGCGATCCCGGAACCGTGGGGCCTGGAGAACAGATCGAACTGAAACGTCATGGACTTGCGCGGCATGGAGACCTCCCCGATGTAAGTCGTGAGAGCCCGATGCTGCGCCTGAAACCAATGAAGCCGAAACCGGCCGCGTCGCCTGCAGCAGCTTCACCAAGGCAACCAGCGCGCCAATATTGACGCGGGGAGCGTGGTCGACACGCATCATGCTGCAAACCGCGCGGTCGAACATCCAGGCTGGGATCTCGAGCCAGCGATCGGCCGCCGATCCTGCGATGCTGCAACGGAAAACGCCGCACCCCGCGCGCTCGACTACTTCATGAATGTAAACCTGAAGCCCGGTCCAGGGATGCCACTGATAAAGAACTTCGCGAACGTCGGTCCTATGGGCGTTCCGTCGTCTCGTTGTACAACACCGTGCGTCCCCACAGCAGCCTCGGCGGCATGGCACCCGCCGAGTTCACCAACCGCCCCCGTCAGGGGAATGAGGACACCGAAGCTAACTTATCAGCGGCCTGAAAACGGGGAGCACGTCATTCGCGGTCCGATATGCTGAATCAAGAAGCTCGACGGTCACCGACCAGGGGCTTAGGTCTTGGTTCAGCGAATGGGGATCACACTGACAATATGGCCACGCAACCCGACCAAATTACTACCGGAGAGGATCACGGTGGCCTCGTTCGTCGTCTTATTGCCCGTTGGCGTGACGATCCTGGCGCAACCTACCGAAGCTGGTTTCTGTGGGACGAACGGTTGAAAAACTTCCGCTCGATCCGGCGTGGTATTGGCCAGGTCGTTGGTGAGATCGAGCGCGGCACGTTCGGCGTCGCCTACCGGGGATCGTCGCTCGAAACGGTCGTTCATTCCGTCGCAGAGCAGCGTCAAATTTTCAAAGGCGCCGACCACGCCTTTCTCTGGAAACCGAAGCTCCGCATACCCGATATCTACGAAAACCCGGAGAACCAGCGGGCGTTCGGTCACTTGCTCGACGCCTGTTCGTGTTGCGACACGGCCGAGGAAATTATTGGCCATATCCACACGATCGATCGCTTGAAGATCAAGGGGCTCGGGCCAGCGGTCGCCAACCTGCTCTATTTTCTTCACCCGACGCTGGTGCCGCCCTTCAACACCGCGATCGTCAAAGGCTACAACGCGCTGACCGGCGCGAAGGTGAAGCTCGGGAGCTGGGAGCATTTTCTGGCGATGCGGTCGGGTGTACTCGACTTGAACGATCGCCACCGCGACCTGCTATCGAACGACCTGGGTGCGATTGGCGGCTTGCTGTTCGACATCGGCTTCGATCGCTACCCGGCCCCTCCTCTCGATGTTAGCGGCGAGGCGCTGGCAAGTTGGGGACAACGGCTTGAGACGGCGCGCGAGGAGGCGCGCACGCTCAGCAAGGCGGCGCTACGCGAAGGCGAGAACGAGCGCACCCATACTGAAATCCAAGCATGGCTTCGCGATCTAGGACTCGCGCTCGGCTATGACGTGTGGATCGCATCGAACGACCGCAGCCGTGCCTTCAATGGATCGCCGTTGGGACATGGGTGCCTTGAGCGCCTGCCCGCCTCCATCGCAACCTCCAAGGGGGCGGATTCCATCCGTCTAATCGACGTGCTGTGGCTTGAGCGCGGCGGCGATCACGTCGCGGCAGCGTTCGAGGTCGAGCATTCGACGTCGATCTACTCGGGCATTGTGCGCATGCTCGACTTGGCGCTGAGCGGCAGCGACCTCCACGCGACCGCAGGGCTGTTTCTGGTCGCACCCGACGCCCGCGAGGCGGATGTCCGCGCGCAGTTACAGCGTCCCGCGTTCAGCCGCGTCGCCGATCTCGACATATCGTATCTTCCCTACGGCGAGCTGGAGAGAAACCGCGAGGCCATCGCCCGGTTCGGCTCGGGGCTGAAAGCGATCAAAGCCATCTCCAGCAAGCTGGCTTGATCGATTGAGGTAAGGGGTACGCGCGCGCGCCGCGTATTTTCAAATGGGCGGGGGCTCAGCTGGAGATGAATGATGCATCAGATCGATCCCGAGATGAAGGCGTGCATGGACGCCTGCCACGAATGCCATGTCACCTGCCTCCACATGGCGATGAACCATTGCCTTGAGGCGGGAGGCCGACATGCCGAGCCGCAGCACATGAAGATCATGGCCGATTGTGCGCAGATTTGCGCGGTCGCGATCGACTTCATGGCGCGGAAATCTGAGCATCACCGGCATATCTGCCGCGAGTGCGCCGAGATTTGCCGGGCGTGCGCGTCGAGCTGCGAAGGGCTGGACGGCATGGAGGATTGCGTCGCCGCGTGTCGCAAGTGCGCCGAGGCTTGCGACAAGATGGCCGCGTAAATGGCCCGAGGGCGGCGCTTTCCCCGCCGCCCTCCCGTTACATTGCGAGCCAAGGCGCGTGAGACGGTGCGATGCACGGTCAGGGTTGCGGCAACGCTTTAGAGAGGGGCGTTGTCTGCCCTGCCGCTAGTAGGCTAGCGGCCCGCCCGCCCGCGGCTTGGCGCGGCGGTTCCAGGCAAACCCGATCACGATCACGGCAAGCATCAGGAGTTGTGCCAGCACCGACTGAAATGTCGGGAACAGGCCCAACATCGAGATACGTGGCACGCTGGCGAGCGGCGCTATGTCGATGATCCCCGCCTCTTGGAGGGCAGCGACTCCCTTACCGGCCAGCACGACCGTCAGAGCGGCCATCAGCCACGAGCTGTAGCGGAAGAACTGCGTAATCGGCAGCGTCCGGCTGTAGCGGAGCATGGCCCAGGCGATGACGGCGAGAAGGCTGATCGCTGCGCCGGCGCCGGCCAGCAGCATCGCGGTGTTACCCTGTGTCGAGAGCGCGGCGTAGAAAAGGATCGTTTCAAAGACCTCCCGATAGACCACCAGGAATGCGAGCCCGAACAGGAACCATCCCGACCCGCTCGATAGCGCCCGTGACATTTTCTCCCGGATATAGCGTTGCCACTGATCGGCTTGGGCCTTGCCGTGCATCCAGATTCCGACCGAGAGCAGCACGATCGCGGCGAACAGCGAGCCGAACCCTTCGGTCAGCTCCCGGCTCGCGCCGCTGATCCCGATCGCATAGGTGGCGACGGCCCAGGTAAGCCCGCCCGCGATGAGCGCCCCGATCCACCCGCCATGCACATAGCGCAAGGCTTCTGGCCGTTCCGCTTTGCGGAGGAACGCGATCATGGCGACCACGATCAAAAGAGCTTCCAGCCCCTCACGCAGCAGGATCGTAAAGGCCCCCAAGAAGGTGGACGCCTGCGTCGCGGCGTCGGGCGCGAGCGCCGCCTCGGCATCATCGAACAGGCCGCCCAGCACTGCCACTCGTTCGGCCACATCATCGGCCGACGTGCTGCTCTCCACAGCGGCGCGATATTCTCCCATCGCGCCTTCGATCCTGGACATGAGCGTCGGGTCGCGCGCCGAGAGCGTCGGTTCGATCGGCTCGAACCCGTCGAGATAGGCGGACAGCGCCAGTTCCTTTGCGCCGCGCCGGTCGCCGCGCCGGAACGCGGCGAGGCTTTGCGCAAGCTTGGAGCGAGCGACCGCGAGCGAGCCCGGGGCTTGTTGCATCACCTGATCGGGGTGGCGCCGCAGATAGGCGAGCACCGCGTCGGCTTTCGCCTGCCCGATGCTGCCCGCAAGCGCGGCGGGGGTGAGCGCGACCAGGGTTTTCAAATCGGGGATCCGCGCCCGCAAGCTCGGCTGGGACTTCCACAGCCGTTCGCCTTCGACCGCTTGCGCGTCGGTCAGGGCGAAGCTGCCAGCGCGGAACGCCAGCGCCCAGCGTTGATCGTTCGGCAGATCGGCGAAGCTCTGCATCGCGGTCCCGTCGATGCCTTGGCTTATCACCTGATAGAGCGCGAACACGCTGCGCTGGCGCGCCCGTTCGGCGTCGGTGAACGCGATCGGCGGCGGGTCGAGTCTGGCAGCGTCAGGCCCATGTCCGTCGCCGGTGAGGCCGTGGCAGGACGAGCAGCTTTGGACGTATAGCCTTGTTCCCATGGCGGGGTCGGGTGCCTTGGCGGGAGCGAGCGGCACCGGATAGGCCTTGAGCAGATCGGCGGCGAGGCCATGCGCGAGTGTCGCGACCTCTCGGGACGATCCCTTGCGGCCGATCACGGCTTCGAGCTGCGAAGCGCTTTGGATTAGAGATTGCCGCTCAGGCGTCGCGGGAAGTGCGCGGAGGCGCGTCGACACCCCAGCGGCGAACTCCGTCATCTCCGCGTATTCGGACGCGCTTATGACCGCGCCGTTGGCGACCGCACCGCCATAATCGACCGCCATATAGTCGAGCAGACGCCAAGCAGTTTGAACATCGCGGGTATCGGCCATCGCCGCAGCGGGGATCAACAGCAGCATAAGCGACGCGACCAGCGCGACCAGAGGTGACGGCATATGGGTGATCGATTCCAAGCTTCACTCGTCGCGGACTATGCGAACAGCTCTCATTAGCAGTATTGGGCAGCGTGCGCGACCACCAATGGCAGGATGATGAACATCGCCGCCGGAGAGCTGGCGGGCGATCGTCTCCGGCGACAAGATCGTGACCGCGAACCCGGAGACGATCGGGGGGGTAGAAAAGCGGCAGCGAAGGCGCGTGACGGTGTGCGATGCACGATCAAGGTTTTCGATGAGGCTAAGCAGTGATTGAAGATACTTTCAGATCACGTACTTGTCCCAGCTTGCATAATGCTCGGCGCTGCGCTTTCCCCTTGGAAAGCTGAGGCCGACGAGCGCAATGCCGGCTACGACCGAGGCCACGGCCCCAAGGTGACCAACGCCGTCGAGGAGGAAAGGCGCGGCCACAAGCCAGGCTCCGAACGCGACGTTGATCAGCCGCAGCGCGCGGGCAACTTCTGCGGTGGCGATGATCGCGACCGTGATGACCAGCGCACCCACAACGTGATCGCTGTTCGCCATACCGCCTTCCGTGCCGAACAGTATTCGGGTCAGCATCAGCAGGACGCCGATGACGATGCTCGCAGTCAGCGTCCATGGCAGGGTCAGTCCCTTCTTTGCGTCCGCCCAGAAGGTGCTTGGCGAGGCCATCGCGTCCGACGCGTCCACCGCTCCCGCCTCTATCGCGTCACCCTGGAAGAAGGTGCGGATCAGCGGTTTGCCTTGCCGGCGCGCCCAGAGAAGGAACTGACCCATCGCAATCACCTCGTCGAGCGCGAAGGGGATCATGATCAGCATGGCGAGCGCGGCGATCAGCGCCAGCGTGCTCCATGTGCCGATGACGATGGGCTGACTGATGATGAAATAGATGCTGATGACGCCGAGCGGGATGACAAGGATGCCGAAGAAGGTCACCATCCACGGCATGGTCCGCCAGCGGTCGCGGGTGCCCATTACCGCCATCAGGATCTCGAGGACATAGCTGACCGTGCCGAGCCCACCATCGGGAATCGGCCAGGCCTTGGACATGTCCGAGGTGATGATCTCCTCGGTGCCGTTGCGTGGATCGCTCAGGGAGCCGGCGAAAAACGGCTCCCAAACGCCGTCAATATGCCCCAGTTGGTAGGCGGTGAGGATGCGCGAGGTGAGAAGGCCGATCAGACCCATGGCGACGATCGGCAGCCGCTGTGCGTCGGTGGATGGCGAATAGGTCCAGCCGGGCGGGATGTTCTTGGGGTCCATCATGCCCGCCATGCTCATGCCCGGCATCATCGGCACGAGCACCGACAGGGCGATCACGGCCGAGCCGATGAGCAGGTTGTTGTTGTACTGAGCGGCGCTCGGGCTCCAGAAGATCAGCGGGGCGAAGAACAGCCAGATGCCGACGAACGCGACCGCCCACTGCGCCCATGTCTTCGTGCGGGCTGACAGGGAAAGTGCACCGAACAGCGCGATGGCGAACCCGCTGACGACGTCGCTGATGGCCAGCGCGTTCGCCCGCCACTCGATCGACGGCAGCCCGCGATCAATAGTTACGAAGCGCGCGGCTTCGCCGACACTCTGCGTGGTCACGGAATCGTATATGAGCGGGCTGGAGGCGAGCCACAGACCGAGACCGATGTTGGCGTAAAGCGCCCAGCGGGCACGGCGCTCATCGCGGTCCATCAAGGCCATGTGATCGCCGTGCCCGCCATGGCCCGACATCGCCGCGCCCGCGCCGCCGGTCTCGTGCCCCATCGCCGCGTGGTCCATCTTGCTGTGGTCCATCCCGCCGTGATCCATACCGGCCATTCCGGCGACTGCCGCTTCAGCTTGGCGGTGGTCCGGCTCCGCAGGTTTGGAAGCTTGATTGTCGTTCCAGGCGACCAGGTTCTCGTTGAGCTTGTTGTTCCGATACCAGGCGCCGGGATGACGCTTCAACGCGGCAACGATCGTCGGCAGCGAGTCGCGAAGATTGTGCTTCGGCTCCCATCCGAGCAGCGAACGCGCGCGGGAGACATCGAGGATATAGTGGTCGTTGCTGCTGTCGATCATCCAGGGCTGGATGAAGTCGTCGCTGCCGAGCGCTTCGTTCTGCAGGATGATCCCGGCTTTCGCGAGCGGCTGCGGAATCCGGATCGTCTTCCAGCCCTCACCGTGGAGCGCCTCGCCGACGATGTCCTGGATCTCGGCATAGCCGGGTGCGTCGGGCTCGCCGATGAGCAGCGGCAGTTCTGACGGCAGTTCGTGCCGCCGATCGACCAGACGCAGCACGGCGTCAGCCAAGTCGTCGCGGTGCACCGATGACTGCGCCGCACACAGCATGCCGGGATAAAAATGCGAAATCAGGCGGTGCTCGTAAATCTGCGATATCTGCTGCGCGAGAAAAGCCGAGCGTCCGTCGTCGTCGTAAACTCCGGCGGCGCGCATATAAACGACGGAGATGTTTCCGTGGCGCTCATGCAGCAATGTCTCGGCGTCGACCTTGGACTGCGGATAGGCCCAGGACGCGCCGATCGGCGAGTCCTCGTTGATGCGCTCGTCGGGTGTGGGGGTCGGCTTATGAACGAGCATCGTGCTGGCGAAGACGAATTGTCCGACTTCGAACGATTGCAGCCCGTCAATCAGCCGGCGGGTGCCCTGCACGGTGACCTTGTCGTAGAGCGGATTGGGGTCACCCGTGATATCATAATAGGCGGCGAGGTGGATCACCGAGGCGATGCGGTTGCCGTACCGTGCGCGCACCTCGTCAAGCGCAACTCGGACCGCTTCGTCTGACCCGAGGTCTATGTCGATCGCCGCCGCGGGCGGCGGTGGGTCGGGAGGGCCGGCGCGATCAAGGCCGACGACCGTGTAGCGCTCGCCGAGCTGGGCAATCAGCGCTGCGGCGATAAAACCGCTCGCACCCGTGATGAGGACGACTTCGCCACCCTGGCCGCTGCCGGCTTCACTGCGTTTGCCATCGGTCATGACTTTGCCACCCTTGTTCATTCATCTCTGAAAACACTGACAGGCCCACCCGGACCAACCCTCTCGCACGCCCAGCTTTGCAGCGCGACGCGGCCTTCCCGCAAGCGCCTGTGGGCGACTTAGGGCGTCGGACACGTAAGCTCAGTCCAAGCGGGGGGTGTCTTGGGAGGCGAGGGTTAAGCCGCGTAAGTGGGTAAAAGAAGGTGGAAGGCCTGAGCGGCGCTTGCGTGGACGGTTGGTCCATAGCGCTTACATGCCCGACGCGGGTGGCGCGAGGGTGCCTAGCCATGCCACGAGCGCCAGGATGCCGATCACGCAGGCTGTCTCGACCGCAAGGCTGACCCGCAGCGCCGTAAGCGCCCCGCCATGGTCGTTCATGGCAATCGAGCGCTCGAAGGCCGGCGTGAGGCGGAACCGATTGAGCGAAGCGAGCCCCAGCATCGCTGCGAACAAAACCAGCTTGGCGAGCAGCAGCAGGCCGTAGAGCGTCGTCCCCAAGGCCGCGAAATTGGCTGGGCCGACGAGCAGCCAGCTGTTGATCAAACCAGTTACCACCAGGGTAACAACAACGAGCGTACCAACGGAGCCAAACCCGTGCAGGGCGCGATGGGTCAGCCGAAGGTGCGCAGCATCGATCTCCTCGGCGCGCCGCGCCATCAGGAGAAGCAATCCGAACAGCGCCCCGACCCACAGACCGGCAGCAAGGAGATGGAGGATGTCCGCAGTGAGGTGAAGCCATCCCGTGCTTCCCTCGCTCGCGGCACCATGCCCGTTCCACGCGAGTGTCGCCAATGCCGCGGCTGCCGCAATCATGGCCATAGCCAGCCATGATGCTCTGCCTCGCGCCAGCAGGGCTGCACCGCCGGCGATGACGAGCGCCACCATACGCACCTTCCAGGCGGTGCCAACCGCCGACCCTCCGAGCAGCGCGGCCGCAGCAGCCTGATCGATCGGCCAGAACGGAGATCCGGCCATCGCCGAGGCCATGAGGATCAGGCCAGCGGCCGAGAGAAGCAACCCGAGCGCCGCGCTTGCCGTGAGCCAAGGCCGCAGCGCGATTGCATCATCGCGCTCGCCAAGGCGAAGGCCGTAGAGGCTGAAGGCCGACAGGCCGAACAGCGCCGCCAGGACCAGGTACAACGCCAAGCGGATGGCGACGGTCGGCCAGTCGAGCATTCGCTCACTTCACCGTGAAATTGTAGCTGCCGGTGATTTTGTGTGTATCGCTAGAGACGACCTGCCAGCCGACGCTGTAGCGCCCACGCGGGAGGCGCTGCTTCGGGGTGATGGTGAGCGTCCGGCCATCGGCGCCGACTGCGGCGCTGCTGGGCATTTTCATGGCCGCCATGCCCGGCATCGCTGCCATGGTAAGGTCGGCCTTGGAGAAAGCCGGCACGAGTTTCTCGCTGAACTGAAGGCTGATCTTCTCGGGGGTCGCGACGGCCGCGTTGGCGGCGGGGCTGGAGGACACCAGCTTCGGGTGCGCGTTCGCCACGCCGCCTGCGAAGAATAAGGCTGCGGCGGCAGTCGTGATGAACAAGCGACGCATCAGGGTAATCTCCATTTCGATTGGGTTCACCTGTATTACGCAGCCGGGCGGGTCACCCCTCACGATCTTTTTCGTGCCGACGCACCGCTCTCGATGAGGGGCCGGCGGTGGCGGCGCGTATTCAGAAGGGAGCATGGGGCGCTTTTCACCGCGTCTCCTCTCGAGACGAACTGTGGCCGCGGGCCTGGACGGGCGCATGCGCGGGGTAATGATGAGGTTGCGATTGACCGATCAAGGCTGGACGGGCGACCCCGAGGAGGTCATCGACTGTCTGATTGTGGGCGGCGGTCCAGCGGGCCTCATGACCGCGATCTATCTGTCGCGGTTTCTCAGGAGCTGCGTCGTCTATGACGCGGCGGCAGGGCGCGTCGCCTCCATCCCGCACTCGCGCAACCTGCCAGGATTTCCCGGAGGCATTTCCGGCGTCGCGTTTCTTGCGCGATTGCAGGCTCAGCTGCGCGAATATGGCGGTACGGTCCAGAGCGGTGAGATCGACGCAATTGTCGCCTTAGGCGACCACTTCTCGGCAACCTGCGAACTGAACATCTTGCGCGCGCGGACCGTTGTCCTCGCGACCGGTGTCCTCAACCGGCGTCCCGAGATGCCCGATGCGATGCATGACATCGGCGTGGCGCGTGGGCTTCTCCGCTATTGTCCGATCTGCGATGGTTATGAGGCCCGGCGGATGAACGTGGCGGTGCTCGGCGGCAGTGGTCATGGCGCTGAAGAAGCTGAATTCCTGAGGGCTTATGGGGCCAAGGTCACGCTTCTGGCTGAGCGCTCGCTCGATCTCGGGCCGACCGAACTTGCCAAGCTGAACCAGCAGGGCATCGATGTCGCCCCCTCGCCTGTCGAGCAGCTGCGTCTTGGCGACTGTGTCGAGGTGCGGTTGGCCAATGGCCTGGAGCTGCAATTCGACACGCTTTACCCTGCGCTCGGCTCGTCGCCTCGGACGCGGCTTGCCACTTTGCTGGGCGCGAAGCTCAGCAAATTAGGGTGCGTGCTGACCGATGCCCACCAACAAACCTCGGTTGATGGCGTGTACGCAGTCGGCGACGTAGTAGAAGGGCTCGATCAGATCAGCGTCGCAGCCGGGCAAGCGGCAATCGCTGCGACTGCAATCCATAATCTGTTGCGCGACCGCGACAGCGGATTGTCGTCCGCCATCGCCGGGCTGTATCCCGCTCGGAGCGTACCGCCGACGTAGTGGGAGCCACTGGCGGTGCACCGAGCGAAAGCCGCCAACAAAGCGCTGATCGCCGGCTCGCTTGTCATCTTCTTCGGCTGCTTCGCGCTTATTCGTATCCACACGACGATCGGCGACACGGCCTTCCTCCGTTCGATGATCCCGCACCACGATCCCGAGGCTTGCGCGGGAGTGCATCGAGACAGTGTGCTATTACCAGCGTCGGGGGTTGCTCGACACGCCCTAGCGGGGCCGGGCTCGCCGGCGGCATCCGACGCTATGCTTGAAAAGGCCTACGGCACGAAGGTCGGCGCTGCCGCATTTCGTCGCATTCTCCTTCGCAGCGCGCCAACACGCGACCGGCTACTAAGCGTCGGGGCCCCTCAGAACGCCAAGTGGTTTATTCCGCCGTGCATGAAGGTTCCGCCGAGGAACCCCTGGATTGAGATCGCGAGTGTCATCAGGCCAAGCACCGCCCAATACAACGACCGCGACCGCTCGGGACCCTTGCGGTGGCGCGCTGCCATCCAAGCCAGCGCGACGCCGAAGACCGCGATCGATGTCCCGAGCCAGCGATGCGTCATCAGGATAGGGTTGCGGTCGGTCAGGTAGAACCCGCCTGCGAACCAGCCCAGGAACGCCGCCACGATCGCTCCCAGCGCGCCGACGACCAGCATTATGTGTGCGACATGCTGATAATCCCGGTTGCGGCGCCACAACCCGAACAGCTCCACCCCGAACGCACCGATGAACAGGGCGATGGGAAAATGAATGACCATGGTATGCACCCGGCCCAGCCAGCTCACAAGCCGTTCGCCGAAAGTCTTGTTCTTGTTGGCGGTCTCCTCGTGCATGCCGCCCATGTCCATGTCGTCGCCGGCGATGTCGCGGCCGCCCATGTTCATGTCCACGGTCGACATAGAGCCCATGCCCATGTGGCCGTCGCCAGCGTCCGCCCCATCTGCTTTCTGCGTCTCGGCTGCGCTGCTAGCGGCCGGCCCGGGACCGGCCCCGAGCGCATCGTGATCTTCGTGCGCCGATGCCGACGTGCTTACTGAGATTGCAACCGCAAGGAGTAGAGCGAAAGCCCCGCCTCGTTTACCGCCCATCACCCAACCCCTTGAACCGTGTTGTTTCAATCCAGTTTACGCACGCCGCGCCTTCTTCCCTCACCTGCCCAGCTTCCTTTGTGAAACTTTCCGTCTGCTCTTCAAGACGGACTGGACGCCACAGCTACGCTGGCTGCGGCGACCGCGTCATGCCACTCCGCCAAAAAACATCGACCGATCAGCTGCCGTGGCGGGCGAACAGGCGGCGGCCGCTGGGACCAAAGGCGACCACGTCATAGGCTTGCGCCTTGACGCCCGGCACTTCCATTCCTGGCGAGCCGAACGGCATGCCGCCGACCGCGAGGCCTCGCACGCCCTTGGGCCGGGTCGAAAGAGCCCGCTTCATGTCGGCGATCGGCACGTGGCCCTCGAAAGCGATGCCATCGGCGATTGCGGTGTGGCAGGACGAGACGTCCGCGGGAACGCCCGCGCGCTTCTGCAGCGCCGGGCGGTTGGGATCATCGACGACGCGCACCTGACGGCCGAGCTGCTGCTGCACCTGCGCCGCCCACTTGGCGCAACAGCCGCAGCCGGGGTCGCGGTGCATAACGATCGGGGTAGCCGCGCTGGCGGCAACCGGAACCAACAAGGCTGCGGCAGTAAGCGCAAATCGCAACGCTGACTTCATGGAAAAATCTCCTTGGTCGTTCCTCCCGTCTCCTCGCTGGGGGCGGGAGGAACGAGGCTTATTACTGAGGACGCTTGCCCATCGACCGGAGCATCGCCTGGAGTTCACCGATGCTCTTGTTCTGCTCGGCAATCGATTTCTGGGCCATTTGCCGGGTCTTCGCATCGGGCGACTCCCGGAGAACGATCTGCGACATGGCGATCGCACCGCGGTGATGCTCGATCATCTTGCGGACCCACGTCTCGCTCGCATTAGCGCCCTTGGCCTTCATCATCTTTTCGTGCATCGCCATTTCGGCGGGCATGAAAGGCGTGTTCATGCCAGGCATGTTGTCGTGGTTCATGCCTTGCATTTTCGAATGGTCCATGCCCTGCATCTGCTGCTGAGCCAAAGCGGGGCTCGCCGACGTCGCGGCCAGAGCCAGAAGTGTTACTGTCTTGAACATCGACTTCTCCTTCTTGACCTCAGCCAACCCGACAAGACTAGTCGGCCTCAAAACCATGTGCGAATGCCCAGAACTAGGCTGGTCGACGCCGCCCCCTGGCCTTCGGCGCGTGCGAAGCGAGCCGTGTCCCCGAAGCTGCGGTCGTACGATATGCCCACATAGGGCGCGAACTCGCGCCTGATCTCGTAGCGGAGACGCAGACCGAGTTCGGCCGTGGAAAGGCCTGAGCCGATGCCGATTTCCGGCACGTCCTGCGCGGCGAAGTTTAATTCGGCGCGGGGCTGAAGGACTAGCCGCTGCGTGATCCGCTGATCGTAATAGCCTTCCAGGCGCCCGAGCAGGTCGCCCTTGTTGGACAGGAATAGCGCGCCCTCGACATCGAAGAAGCCGGGTGCCAGCGTTTCGAAGCCGACCGACGCATAGACGCGCGAGGGGTTGGGCTTGAAATCGTAGCGGACGCCAAGCTGTATATCGGTGTATGGGCCAATGGCGCGCGAATAAAGCGCCTGTACCTCCGCCGCTTCCAGACTTCCCCCGATATTCCCTTCGCCCTCGGTCTTGAGCACCAGCCGGTTGATATCACCCCCATACCAGGCACTGCCGTCCCACCGGTAACCATCGCGACCGTCCCGGATCTGGACTTCAGCCAGATTGAATATGACCTGGGAGAAATTCTGCCCGCCGTGCATCGACCGCAGATGCTGCTGCGAATGCGCCATGGCAGCGGCAGAGTAGACCTGGTCCGCGGCCCGATCCGTCGGGATGGGCGGCGGCGGAGCGGTGCCGGCCTGCAGGTTGGTGCCGATCATCGCCGCGCCCGTGGCTGAGGGCATGCTTCCCATGTCGTGTCCCGGCATGCCTTGCATCGCGCCCGAACTCTGGCCCATTCCCGGCATCGATCCATGGTCCATGCCTTGCCTGGTGCTTGGCTGGCCGGAGGCGGCACCGCCGGAGGCACTTGGCATGGCCGACATGTCGTGCGCGGTATTGGGGTTGGGGTTGGCTCCAGGCGTATTCATGCCCGGCATGGTCGTCATGTCATGACCGGCGTGAGGATCGGCAACGATCGTTGCAGGGGCCGGAGGCTTGGCGGGCTGATTCGCAGCGGGCTTGGCCCCCGATCCCGTTTTCGCGGGCGGTGTCGATCTAGCGGCGGGCTTTGGGGACGCTTTGCGCGCGACGGGCTTGGTCGCTGCGGGCTTCTTGGCGGCCGGCTTTTTAGCGGCCGGCTTTTTCACCGCTGGCGTATTTGACGGCGGCATCTTCATGCCCGGCATATTGGAATGGTCCATCTGCGCGGCCACCGGACTTGCGAGGCCAAGTGCCGCGCCGCCAGCGATCAAGAGGAACTTAGGCTGCATCGCGGTTCTCCTCGCCCATCGGGCGAACCGTCACGACACGCATCATCCCCGCGGTCATGTGATAAAGATTGTGGCAGTGGAACGCCCAGTCGCCGGGCGCATCGGCCGTTACGTCGAATGTCATCTTACCGCCGGGCGCCACATTCACCGTGTGCTTGCGAGGCGCGAAGTCGCCATGTCCGGTCACCAGCTCGAAGAAGTGGCCGTGCAAATGAATTGGGTGCGGCATCATCGTGTCATTGACCAGGGTGACGCGCGCGCGCTCGTCCTTGCGGAACGGGATGGGGTCGGCAGGGTCGCTCATCTTCTGGCCGTCAAAGCCCCACATGTAGCGCTCCATATTGCCCGTCAGGTGGATCTCCAACTGACGCGACGGGGCGCGAACGTCCGGGTTGCGGTCGAGCGCGACAAGATCGCGATAAGTGAGCACGCGATGATCCGCGTCCTCCAGCCCCTGCGGCGGCTCGCCCGTGCGGTCCTTCGGCATCGGCGAGATGGTCTGCACTCCCGGCCCCATCTTGACGCCGGGCGCGTTCTTGGGGTTGCGCATGTTCATGTCCATGCTGCCGCCTGACCCATGATCCATCCCGGCCATGCCGCCGCTGCTCATCTGACCATGGTCCATGCCCGCCATCCCGGCAGCGCCCGCCGCCATTTGGCTATGGTCCATCCCTGGCATAGCGCCGCTCATCTGGTCGCCCCCCATCCCAGCCATGCCGGCCATCGCAGCGCCTACCGCCTTCGTTCCGTGATCGGTGGGCTCTTTCCACCCGGTGAGCTTCCACAGGTTGCGCGAGGCATTCTGCATCAACGTGGGATCCGGCCCGCGCTTTGCGACCGGGTTCTCGTCCGCCATACCGGACATCCCCTCCATCCCGCTCATGTCCATGCCCATGTCGGTCATGGTCAGCAACGTGCGCGGGCGGAGCGGCGGGACCGGGGCGATCATGCCCTCGCGCGGGGCCAGTGTCGCGCGCCCCATGCCGGATCGGTCGATCGCCTCGGAAACGAAGCTGTAGGCGCGGTCCTCGGGCGTCACGATCACGTCGAAGGTTTCCGCGACGCCGATCTGGAATTCGTCCACGGTTACCGGCCGGACGTTCTGGCCGTCGGCCTGCACCACCGTCATCGGCAAGTCAGGGATGCGCACGTTGAAGTTGGTTTGCGCCGCAGCATTGACGATGCGCAGCCGAACCCGCTCGCCCGGTCGGAAGAGGCCCGTCCAGTTGTCGTAAGGGCCAAAGCCATTGACGAGGAAGGTGTAGGTCGACCCCGTAACATCCGCAATATCGGCCGGGTCCATGCGCATCTTGCCCCATTCCATCCGATCCTTGAGGCGCATCTCGCGGCCGGCGAGCAGCCCGCTCAGCGTCGGGCGCTGATAGTTGAAATAGGCGCCGCCCATCTGCTTGAGCTTGCGGAAAATTTCCTCGCCCGTCATTTCGCTATGGTCGGAGAGGACGATCACATGCTCGCGGTCGAACGCGATCGGGTCGGCACCGGCCGGATCAATCACGATGGGTCCGTAGAGCCCTGCCTGCTCCTGTTCGCCCGAATGGCTGTGATACCAGTAGGTGCCCGACTGCAAGATCGGGAATTCGTATACGAAGGTCGAACGCGCCTTGATGCCAGGGAAGCTGATGCCGGGCACGCCGTCCATTTGGAACGGCAGAATGAGCCCGTGCCAGTGAATCGAGCTATCCTCGTCGAGATTGTTGGTCACTGCGAGACGGACGTTCTGGCCCTCCTGGAGGCGGACGAGCGGTGCGGGCACGGTGCCGTTGACGCCGATTGCCGGCGTCGTGATCCCGTCCATGACGAGCTTCATCCTGTCGATCGTCAGCGCGATGTTTGTGCCCGACACGGTCGGCAGGGGCCTGGCGATGCCGCGCGACACAGGTTGCGCCCAAGCCGGCAGGTAGGCCGACATGGCCAGCGTGCCGCCAAGCATGGCGGTTCCGCGCATTACGTCGCGCCGGTTTAGATTGCGGCTCATGCCTTTCCTTCGCTCCAGTTCAATGCTTGCGGCCGGCGGCGGGGGGGGGGGGGGGGGCGCCGACCTTATCTTCATTACGCGCAAATAGGCTCATCCCTCACGCGAAGTCGAGAATTTTCGATAATCTTTCACGCGCACGCCGGAGCCGCGTCTCCACGGCCTTTCCGCTGATCCCCAGCGCGGCGGCGGTTTCCGCCTGGGACAAGCCCTCCACGGTCCGCAGCAAAAGCGTCTCCTTGAGCGTGGCCGGCAGCTCGGACACCGCGCGCGAAAGCCGCGCAAGCTCTGCGCGATCGAAGGTGATGGCGTCGGCACCCGGCGCCTCGTCCCGCTCACTCTCCATGGTGTCGGGCGGCAGCGAAGAGGCGAACGATAGTATCTGGCGTATGCGCCGCCGCCTGTGCCAGTCGCGGCTCTTGTTGATCGCCACGCGGGTCAGCCACGCAGCGAGCGGCCGATCTCCGTCATACTTTCGCAAGTTCTGAAAGGCGGCCACGAAGCATTCCTGAGTGAGGTCAAGCGCCTCTTCGGCGTCGCCGATATGCGAGCGGATCAGGCGGTAGACCGGTCTTTGGTGCCGCCGCATGATCTCAGCGAACGCAGCCTGACGTCCGGCGAGCGTCAAGGCGGCGAGTTCGCCGTCCGTGCAGGCCGCGAGATCAAGGCTCACCGCGCGTCTGCGGTCAGCGCCTTCACCACCGCGCGGTCAAACGTCCTCGCCTGGTCGGGCCGCAGGATCTGCCGCATCGCGAACATATGGTTCAACGTCTCCTTCTGGAGCTCACCCATCGCGCCGTGCGAACGATCGACGGCGGCCGCGACCTGCGGCCCGTTACCATGTTCGGCCTCGATGGCGGCGGCGAGCCGGGCGTTGTCGGCTCTGAGTTCCAGCTCCAAGGCACGCCTTCGAACGGTGAAGTGAGACTCCAGCATCTGGAGCTTGGTCTGTTGAGCTTCGTCCAGCTCGAGCCCGTCGTGGAGCAAGCTGTGAAGCTCAACGCCCGGGCTTGGCGGGGAGGGGAATAACTCACGTCCAGCCCACACGCCTGCGACCGCCGCCACGAACGCGACGATGGCGATCAGCATCGTCCTCCGGGCGCCGCTCGTCACTGGAACGCGAGTAAGGTCGAAGGCGCTAGCGGCATGGCAGGCCCGAAGGGTGTTAGCGTCGGCACCTGCGCAGTCGTCGCTGCGGACGACAATCCGCCGCCCACCACTCCCAAGGCGACTGCGCCTAGCGCTGCCAGCATGCCGGATCGCAGCGTAACTCCGCCGCCCGCGCGCCGCTCCGCCGCGATCAACCGCATGACATCGCCTTCCAGTTCAGCAAGCCGTGGATGAAGCGGTTGCTCGGCAAGGCGGCGCAACGCGCTGTCTAAATTCATGTCCATGTTCATTCCTCCGCCGTCCTCACATCCATTACGCACGGCCGGTGAACACCCCTCGAGTCCGAAGCGAGCGAATGTCACACACCCCCCGGACGCGGCTGCGCACTCTTCCATTGCGTCCAATCGCTCGCAGCTCGCTAGACAGGCCGGGCAAACGCGTCCCGCTGTTCGAATTCCCTGTTTTATGGGAGGTCAAAATCGGTCGGATGACACGCAGACCGGCAATCGATGCGGTTCCGCGGCCTCGCCGTCGCAGAACCCCCGTTCAGAACGATGAGGGCGGCCCAATCGGGCGGCCACGCCTTGATATCAACCCACCCCCAAGGCCGGCCTGAGGCCAGTGAACGGGCTGGGGCGACGGCGCGATGTTTGCTATTTCCGATGACGTTAGCGTTCAAATTGCGCGGGCACGGATGAGCGCGTCACCGAGTCGAGCCTGGTAGCTCGTTGAGGGGACGGCACTTACCCTGCGAAAAGCGCCCGAGCAATCCTTGACGCCCCACATTTCAAATGCCCTGACCGCCGTCTTTTCCTCCAGCTGGAGCTAGAGTCCGGCCTGACGGTGAGGGTCGCGTCGTTCGTCTTTCCCGGCGTTCTGGCGGCATTCGCCGTCGTGCTCAGCCTGGGTTTGTCCCGAAGACTCTGGAAAGCCCGTCCGGTGCCCGCCACCGGATCAGGTACATAAGCCGGACCGCGGAGCCGACTTTAAGCCCGCAGGACAGCGAGAGGGAAACGGCTTAGGATATGGGGGAAAGGGGCAAAAGGGTGCCGCGGACGGCTCCGCGCGCCTGGTAAGCTTCGACTTCCGAGCTGAGACGAGTTCCCGGCGTAAGGTGCTTCCGTCCCGTCTTCACGCGAGCTGCCGAGACTATTCAAACCCGGTTCAGCACGTTCGGCGCACACATCTCTCCAGCCCGATCGGCCACTCGCGGTACGACGAGCGTAGTTGTGGAGAAGGAACATGTTCAAGCTCGCGATCGCCGGATTGGCACTCATCGTAGCCGCACCGGCCCTCGCCGAACCGCCGGCCCATGCCGGCCAATCCAACGGCCATGGGTATCAGAACCAGAGCTACTACAGCCAAGGCTATGGCTATGTTGAACCGCAGGGTCACGGCCGAAGTTACGGCTCTTACCAAGGCCAAGGGCATAGCAGTTACGGTAACGGTTATTCCAATTACGGCAACTATGGCTACGCCTCGAACCGGCACGCCCGTCGGGACTACCGCCGGGAAGTACGTCATGCGCGTCGCGACGCGCGCCGGTACAACGAGCATGGTTACAACCACTAGGATGCACAACGGCGCGGGCCACCGCGCCGTTGTCACTTCTGAAGAGTGACAACGCGTCTGACACGCAAGAGTACGGAGAAGGTCGCGGGCGTGCGGCTTTAGGCAATCTTTGCTCTGACACCCGCAATTAGGAGCCTCCGCGCCACTTCGAGAGCCACGCCGAAAACTAGGTGCGAGACAAAGCCGCGCAGGTGCGTCGAAGCCGCGACCTCCGAAGCGGGGGGACTAAAGCCCAACGCCGGCATCGCCATCTCGTCGGCGACCAGCGACACCGCCGCTCCGTAGGCGGTTCCGAACCCAGCGCTGGTCTCTGGGCGAACCTCCACCGCGGCTCCGTAGAGAGCGCCGAGAAACACCCCAAAGCCGTAATGAACAGCTGCTCCCGCAGGCTCACGATATCCCTCCGGTACCGGTTTCCCTACGGTAGCTTCCGTTACAGCGTCGGCCACCTTGACGGTGTTGGGCTCGTCTCCGACATCCCTATCGCCCGAAGCGGCTTTCCAGGCTTCGTGGAACTCGGACATTACCCACGAGGCCACCAACCCCGCCGCCGCGCCCGTCACAGCGCCTTCGATTACGCGCTCTGTGTTCACATCCATCTCTCCGGCGCCTTGTCTAAAAGCTCATTCTAACCGTCGCTCGCACTGTCATCGGCGCACCGGGCATGATGTTGTTGTCGTTGTAGGCGGACGAGAAATAGTTGCTGTTGAGGAGGTTCTCGACGTTGATTTGCGCCTCGATCTGGGGGGTGAGCTTGAAGAATGCGGCGGCATCGACGCGGGTGAAGGCGGGCAGGATGGCGGTGTTGCTGATGGACGTGAAGCTCCTCGACTGGTGATAGACCCCGACCCCGGCCCCAAGGCGAGGGGTGAGGTCGTAGCGGGTCCACAGCGAAGCCTGCTGTTTGGGAACCAGCGGAACCTCGCGCCCGGCCGGGGCGGCACTCGTCGTTTTGCGAATTGTCGCGTCCTGCAGCGCATAGCCCGCGCTGATCTGCCACTGGGGTGTGATCGCGCCGCTAAGGCCGAGTTCGAGCCCTTTGCTGCGCTGCGCGCCCGTGAGCACCGTCCGTGCGGGGTCATTGGGGTCGGCCGCGCGGGTGTTGGTGCGGTCAAGCTGGTAGATGGCGGCGGTCAGGTTCAGCGTCGGGCGGATATCCCATTTGAGGCCAAGCTCGTAATTGTCGAACCTCTCCGGCTCCAGCGCGGCGCTGGTGACATCGAGCGATGAGAATTGATCCCCCGACTGCGGCAGGAAGGACCGGCTATAGCTGGCGTATATCGAGACAGGTTGCACCGGCTTGAGCACCACGCCCACTCGGGGAGACCAAAGCGTGTCGGTCCGGCGATAGCTCTGCCCGGCAACCAGGTCGTCGACGTTAAGCGTGAAGCGGTCGCGGCGAACGCCGCCGATCAGATCGACATGGTCGCCGATCGAGATCTGGTCCTGCACATAGAAGGCGGCGGCGTCGGCGTTCGTGCGGATTGACCGGTAGCCGGTATTGGGAGTGGTGCGCAGCGTGACCGGCGGCACCGTGATCGGGTCGGCCAACCCGACAAAGACGCGCCGCCCCCCGTTGACGATATCACCACCCCCGAAAAAGCCGTTGATCCGCTGGTTGCGCGTGCGCTGGTCGCTAATTTCGAAGCCAGCGAGCAGCACGTGGCGGACGGGTCCAGTGGTGACCCTCCAAACAAGGTCGTTCTGGTTGAGCAGGTTCTTGCGTGTCGTGGGATCGCTATACGCTTCGAGGCCGACGCTCTGGACGCCGCCGCGCGACGTGACCGGGGTGACCGGAAAGGCGTTCCGATAGAGCTTGTCGTAATCACCATACAGGACCCGACTGGTCAGGGTCAGATTGTCGCTGAAGCGGTGCTCGACGCGCCCATTCAGGACCTTGGCCTCGAAATCGCTGACGTTGAATCCCGGCACACCGAAGAAGGTGTCGCGGGCGCCGGTGAGCGGGCGTGACGGGCTCGTCAGCGAGCCCTGAACGGCCGAGGGGACGCCTCGGTCGATCGTTCGCTTGTCGCTGTTATATTCGAAGCCCAGATCGATCCGAGTCGCACCGCCGAGCGAGAGCGCGACGGTCGGGTTGATCGCAACCCGGCGCCCGTCATAGAAGTCGCGATTGTTTCGGAACTCCTCGTAAACGGCGTTCATCCGGGTGGAGACGGACTCGCTGAGTGGCTGACTGATGTCGGCGTCGACATACCATGCGCCATATGTGTCCGCCGAACCGCTGCCGCTGATGAAGGCGTTGGCGACAGGGCGCTTGGTGACGCGGTTGATTACGCCCCCGCCGCCGCCGCGCCCGAAGATCATCGCGTTGGGACCTTTCAGAACCTCGATCCTCTCTGCATTGTAGAGGCCGCGATAATATTGCACGTCGTCCCGCAAGCCATCGACGAAGAAGTCTGCGGTGCTGCTGTTCCCGCGCAGGATGATCTGATCGCGGTGGCCCTCACCTTGAGAGATCACCGCGCCGGGGACATAGCGCAGCACGTCGGCGATCGAACGCATCGCCTGGTCGTCGATTTGCGCCTCGGTGATAATCGAGACCGCTTGCGGGACGTCGTTGAGATCGGTCGGTGTGCGGGTGGCGGTGCTGCTCGCATCGACCTGATAGCCGTCCCGGACGCCGGTCACGATGATCGTTTGCGATGTGCTGCCGGGTCCCGATAGCAGCTGGTCCTGGGCCATTGCCGGGACGGTGAGCAGCCCGAAGCCGAGCACAGTTCCGATACCAAGATTTCTCACAGTCAGCCCTTTTGCGAATCTTTCTCAACCAACGCAATAGATGATTTGAGAGTGCGTCGCAATAGCCCTTCGGGGTGGTCGCTGTCGGGCCCGTTGGCTTGCTCTCTAAAATATGAGGCCAGCGAAACGGACTACGGCAATGTTACGAAGCCCGACGAGATCACTTATCAGAGCCTGAGTTGGCTTTGCCGTTGCATTACGCCGAACGTCCTCAGCCATGACATGGAAGAGAGCCGAGCCAGTGACGCTCACCGGACGACGATCTTGCCTTTCATGCCGAAAATCGAGTGCATGAAGTGCGAACAATGCACGTCGTAGGTTCCGATCCGGTTGACAACCAGGCGCACGTCCCCGCTTTCTCCGCCTCCCAGATCGACCTCACCCTTGTTGATCGTCGACCGGCTGGCAGGGTCAATAGTGGCTTGCTCGAAAAAGGCCTTGGCGACAAAATTGTGGCCGCCCCCTGCCGTGTTAACAAAGCGCAAGCGGTAGGGAGCACCGCGTTGAAGCGTGATCGTGGCTGGAACGAAAGCGAAATTCTTCATGTCGATTTCGATCGTCCGGGCGTTCAACCAGTTCGGCGATTGAGCAAAGCCAGGCCCCGCGAGAAGAAGGCCGCAAACAGCGAGGCTTAGCGAGCGCATCGAACATCCCCATTACAAGCGTATCATAGCACGGATTGAGCCGCAGGCTCTTTTGGCCGTTCAAAAGCTGCATCGAAGCGAAAATCCCGAGAAAGGGACGTCAATTCCAACTTCCACGGCGCTAGATTCCGAGCCGATTGGCCTGCTTCGGCGTGCAAGGTGATGTTCATCGAGTAGGTTCGTCGTCGGAATCCGAATGGTGTACATGCAAGCGGGCTCGGTGCGAAACCCGCGTCCACCCAGGCATGCGAGGCAGCTCAAGGATCAAAAGAAGCATCAGAGCGGTTATGACAGCCAGATGATAGATCCCGTACGCGGCGCTTAACCCGACCGCTGCAGACGCCCAGAGCGTAGCTGCCGTTGTGAGCCCCGTCACGCGCCCAGCGTCGCGCAGGATGATGCCGGCGCCAATGAATCCTACTCCAGTAACAATTCCCGCAGAGATGCGACCTTGGTCCCCGATGGCGTTCGACACAAGTCCGAAGGCGCAGGCTCCTAGCGAAGCAGCCATGTAGGTTCGGATTCCGGCTTCCTGCCGTGGTGCTCACGTTGCCAGCCAATTATGGCACCCAGCAACCCTGCCAGTAGGATGCGCGCTATATCAAGCCACCAGGGAATGTTTTCCGTAAGATACGTCAATGACTACAACCCTTGCTTCATTTTTTTCGCGAAATTTATCATGAAATCGATCGTCGTAAGAGTAGCTGATTATAATAATCCAGTAGGTCAATTAGGTGATCGAGATCCGTACGAACTCTTCCTGCTGCATCCAGGGTTGCCGAACGTAACTGTACGGAATCCCGCGCCAACAGGCGCAGGATCGCCGCTGCGCAGGATTTCGCGTCACGCGCATTATAGGATTCGGAATGGCTTGGTGCTGCAAATTCCGCTGACCCTCCCTCGTTAGGAACAATCAACGGCAGCCCTGACGCGATGGCTTCTAAGGCAACGAGACCAAAAGGTTCGGTATCCGATCCGTGCACGAGCGCATCTGCGCTAGCCAACACGGATGCAAATCGCTCACGCTCGAAGATCGGCTTAAACAGCCGGATGTGGGGATTGCCAGCGACGCGGCTGAAGATTTTGGGTCGATCGACGCCGTCGCCAAGGAGGATGAGCCCAATAGGTGCCGATTGGCCGGCTTGTTCAACCGCATCAATAACCATCGGCCAGCGCTTCTCCGGGTGAAGCCTCCCGACCCCGATAAGTAAATGCGCACAAGGCGGAAGGTGGCACTCGCCCAGTAGCGCTGCCCGTAGTTGTTCATCTCGAAGATGCGGGGCGAAAACGCCGCCTTCCACGCCGAGCGGAAGCGGTGCATCGACCTGAAGTCCGCGGCCGGAATACCAACGGTCGAGCGTCCTGCCATTCGTGACAAAGGCATCGAACCTGTCGAGGAAGTGAGCAAGGTAGCGGGTGTACCACCCAAACCAACTCTCAACTTTTTGCCGCGAGGCCAGTCGTCCCACCCAACGCTGCGCGTAGGCAGTCATATGGTCATTGTGTGCGAAGAAGACTTTAGCCGCGGGCGCTCTCCAGTTGGCGACGATCCATGCGGGGCGAAACGGCGAGCTTGTCTCGACGACGTCGGGATTTAGTTCATCGAGCAGTGCCGTTACCGGAGCCCCATCCCAGAACATCCCGTAGCTTCGGTCGAACGGAAGGCGGGGTGCGGCTACCCAGAAAACGCGCCCCCCGCCGGGGCGGTGTTCGAGACGATTCTCATGGCCGGGTGCGATGACAATAAGTTCGTGACCAAGATCAGCCAGGAGTCGCATTTTCCGGTCGATGTACGTTCGAACCCCACCTCCTGTCGGGCAGTAGTACTCATTGACATCAACGATCCGCATTTGAATCGACACGAGCAAGTGTTCTAGCCACTAGCAAGGTTTGCACTATAAATAGGCAAATCAGCGCGGCGCCGATTAATCCTACCAGAGCGTCTAGCAGGCTGTTGAAGAAGTCCACTGCGTGGCGATGAATGTGGACTGGTCGCCGTGGTGGAAGCTGATTTCACCCTTGAGCGTGCCGTCGTCCTGGAGTTCGGCCCAGCCTTCGCCGGATGCCTCGTCCATTTCGTCGAAGCCTTCCCATGTGAAGTGGATGCTGGCCTTGGCGTAGCTGCAATCGAGAGTGCCGGTCACCGCCCCGAAGCGGAATTCACTGCCATCCGGATCGTCGAAGGCGATATAGCCGGGGCCGAGCAGGTCGATAAACTCGCGGTCCCAAAGTTCCATCTCGGCGATGCGCCATTTGCCAGCCATCGGATGGGTCATGGCGGCGCCTCCAGCAGCTTGGGCAATCGCACGAGGTTGTAGGCGGCCGCGGCGAAGGTGAAGGCCCAGTCTACCTTGGCGAGGCCCCGCAACTTGGTCTTGCGCAGGCCCGCAACGGTCTTGATCCAGCCGAACGCTTCCTCGATCCGTTTGCGGATCCGCTGGCTGGCGGCGTATCCGGCATGGCGGGTGGTGCGCCGGTCGATCGCCGAACGGCGACCGTTGGTGTTGCGCGCGACATGCGGGCGGACATTGATCTCGCGCAGTTCCTCGACGAAGTCCGCGGCGTCATAGCCCCGGTCTGCGCCGAGCGTGATCGCGCCGGGCCGATCGGCATGCGGCTCGATCATCTCCAGCGCCGCCAACCGCTCGGCATGGCCCGAGACGCGGGTGAGCCGGGCATCGACGATCAGCCCCGAACGGTTCTCCATGAGACCGTGGCCGATGAAGCACAGCTTCGCTTCCATCCCCGGCCCCTTCTTGTAGAGCATGGCATCGGGATCGGTGCGGCTCGCATGGGTGGCGTTCGAGCGCTTCTCGCCCCGGAAATCGGCGGGCGCATTGCGGCCACCAGCGTCATTGCCGCCATCGCCCTCGTCGTCCCTGGGCCGGAAGCTCTTCATGCTCGCCCAAGCCTCTACCAGGGTGCCATCAACGCTGAAATGATCGCGCGACAAGAGCTTGCGCACGCGGGCCTGGTCGAGGATCGCACAAAGGAACTTCGCCGCCACGTCTCCCGCCAGCAGCCGCTCACGGTTCTTCGAGAAGGTCGAGTGATCCCACACCGGCTCGTCGATACCAAGCCCGACGAACCAGCGGAACAGCAGGTCGAACTCGATCCGCTCCATCAGTTGCCGCTCCGAGCGGACCGAGTAGAACGCTTGCAGCAGCATCGCCCGCAACAGCATCTCGGGCGAAATCGACGGGCGTCCCATTCCCGAATACAGCTCCGAAAAATCGCTCGAGAGCACCCCCAGCGCCTCGTTCACGATGCCCCGTATCAGCCGCAACGGATGTGAAGCTGGAACCCGCTGCTCCAGATCGACGTATGAAAACAGCTCCCCCGACCGGCTATCCGCTCCGCGCATCGCGTCCTCGATGTTCAGCTAAACCCTCCCGGCTGAATCACAACTCCCGCGCCGATGCCAGCGACTTCTTCAACAGCCTGCTAGTGCCGGTATCGTCCAGATACGGTCTCCGCCGGGCTCGATTGCCATCATCGCAATCGTCAACAGGATCAGGAAAAGGCGAAGCTCGGTAGGACCCATTGCGAGATAGGACAGTCGCAATTCGCCCATCACTCGCGCCGCGAGGAATGTGTGAACCGACATCAAGAGGTAACCGGCCAGCGCGACCATGGCGATGTTCATGGTCACGTACGGGGAAAGGCCGATCCCGGCCACGATCAGCAGATTTGCCATCCCGTCACAACTGTGATCGATGAAGTATCCGTAGGAGGGGCGCTCGATCTTACGATACCGCGCGAGGCTTCCGTCCATTGAGTCCCCAAACCATTGAACGACATAGCCGGCGAGGGACAAAAGTAACCAAAGGTGGCCAAGATTGCTCGCAATGTAGCCGCCAAAAACCATTGTGGCTCCAATCATGCCGATGGCGGTCAGGCGATCCGGCGTGATGGAAGCAGGCATTCGGGCGCAAAGCCATTGGAGAACCCGTCGTTCGCTCTTGGCAAGCCAATTCTCTTGTATGCGGCGTAGTTCGGAACGAGCAGGAGAGCCATGCATCATGGGAAAACCGGGAGCGTACGGCGCGTGATCGGTTGCGGTGACGTTCGCCCATGCAGAGCGTCAATCTCCGCCTGGCGGCCTTCCAGATAGTTCCTGCGCGAAGCAGCATACGGGTCCGGCGTGTCTTTCAACTCGCGAAGTTGTGAGTCGAACTGGACCCGGTAATCAAGCGACCCAACGATGCTTGCTGGAACCGTGTAGGTGGGCTGGTTGAACGGCTGGCCGAACGCCGACGGAAGAACCATTCGGTCGATACCAAGGCCGATGAGGTCTCTGACGGTCGTAGGGCCGATCAGCGGAAGGAACAGAAAGGGGCCGGGCTTTACGCCGTAATAGCCCAGTGTGTTGGCAAAGCCGTTCGATCTACGAGGTAGTTTGAACGGTTTTTTCCGGGCGACATCGATCATCCCGGCGACGCCGACCGTTGTGTTGATCGCAAACCGTCCGGCCGTCTCGGCCGCCTTGCCGGGTTTGAGCTGAACGAGGAAATTGAGGAATGCAACCGGTTCAGCCAGATTATTGAAGAAATTGCGGATTGCCCCACGAACCGGGCCAGGCAAGGCGCGTTGATAGGTCATCGCCACCGGCGCGACGACCGCCTTGTCAACGGTCTGGGTGATGGCAAATGCCTGTGCGTTGACAGCTTGCAACGGATCTCCCGGCGCATGACCCGGTCGAGCAGTGACCACAATGTCATTGTGTTCGACCGTCTGCTGCTCGGCGCCAATATCTATCGGCAAACCTTCCTCCGGTGACGACGGTGGCGTGGGAGCCTCAACGGGGTTTGCCGACGTTGCTTCGCCTTCGGAGCCTATAGCCGGTACCTCTTGCGGCACATGGCCGACAGGTGCCGTTTCTTGAAAAAGCACCGGCACGATCGCCATCTGATCCAGCATTATTGGAGGAGGCAGAAACAGTGCCGCAGCCACGATAGCAGTGCCCAACTCATAACCTTTCGACAGGAAGAGCTCACCTGTCCTCGTGGGTATCGTACTTGGATTCGTCGCACTCGCGCCCGAGACCTACCACTATAAGCGTCGTATTCGCGCTCACGCGCAGGCATGTCGCGAGCCGGGTCCTGTTTACGATGCCAAGCGGTCGCCGCCGATGCTTAAGGACCAACTCATCTAATAAAAATCCCACAATAATGAGAATATCTATGAAATATAGATTGAGGTGGATACCCGGACTTGCAACAGGTGCTATCGCGGTGGCGATAGGAACATTTGTTCATGGTTGGTATACCGGTCACTGGAGTGGATTGGTAGGAGAGTTACCGATCCGGGCCGCTATCATGATGCCTTTCTTTGTGTTAATTTACCCGTGGATTTCATCGAGTGAAAAATTCCGCGCGAAGAAGTGAGATCTGCGGAGGCTCAAGAAGGCCTTGCAAGTCATTGCGCTTATCGGGAACCTGAAGTTGGGGCGTACGACATGAACTCAGTGAATATGTCAGTTTTGTAAGTCGGTGTCGGCAGAAGCGGGGCATTTCCACCATTGCCGTTTCCCGGAGTGCCACAGTCGGTTTCGCAGCCATCGAAGTGAGTGGGAGCAGCCGGCATTTCGATCGAAGTCGGCGTCGGCGGATGGTCCATAAACCGTGCAGAGAAGTGGCAAGCGGCTCTTATACACAAAGAGTCATCTGGTTTCGTCGTGCAGCATGGCCGGTTCTCAGCCAGCGGCCTGTTGTGGGGCCCAGATCAAATGCACCTCCCCTTGAACCGCCCTTGAAACGCGGCTACTCGGCCTCGAATCGCGTAACAGTATAACACCGCGCGGACGCAATATTCTTCAGGCAAGGCGATGGGAATGAGAATCAGGGCGGTGCTTTTAATCGGGATTTCTCTTGTTGCGATCAGCGGCAACGCGGTCGCGCAGAGCGCGTCTACCGCAATGCCGAGCAGCAAAACCGATGCCGCGAACGCGCCGACCGCTCAGGCGACTGCGCCTAGGCCATCCCGCCCGGAGATACCCGCTTCGGACCGCGACATCATCGTCACCGCCCCACTCCAGCAAAGCGAAACCGACGTCCTTCAGGGCACATCGGTGCTGAAGGGTGAGGCGTTGACCCGAGACTTGCGCCCGTCGCTTGGCGAGATGCTCTCGCGTCTGCCGGGCGTGTCGGCGACCTCCTTCGGCCCTTCGGCATCCCGGCCCATCCTGCGCGGTTTCCAGGGCGAGCGCATCCGCGTGCTGACGGACGGTATTGGCGCGATCGACCTGTCCAACACCTCCGTCGATCATGCGGTGGTCATCGACCCGCTTCTGGCCGAGCGCATTGAGGTCCTGCGCGGGCCATCGGCGCTGCTGTTCGGCTCGTCTGCGGTGGGCGGCGTGGTGAACGTGATCGATACGCGCATTCCGCGGACCCGGCCCGAGAACGGCTATCGGCTGAATGGCATTGCCACCTACGGATCGGCCGCGAACGAGCGTTCGATCGCCGGTGCTGCTGACGTGGCGGTCGGTCCATACCTCGTGCTCCACGCCGACGGCTCGTATCTCAAAGCCGATGACCTCAGGATCGGCGGCTACGCGCTATCGCCAGCGGAACGCGCTGCCGCGCTGTCGCAAGTCGGCGTGCCGCAAGACGTGGCACCAGGCGAGGACCCGATCGACTTCGCGGCCTCCGCTGCTATCCGAGGCAAGCTCCCCAACACCGCCGCCGAGACCTGGACGGCGGGCGTCGGCGCGTCGATCATCACCGACACGGGCCAACTTGGCGTGAGCTACAGCCGTTACGACAGCCTTTACGGCGTGCCGATCCGCTATGCGACCGAAGTGGGTCAGGCGCAGGAGTCACCCCGGCTCGATGTCAAGCAGGACCGAGTCGACTTGCGCGGCGAGGTCGAGACCGGGGGCGGATTTCTTGACCGCATCCGCATCCGCGCTGGCCATGCCAGCTACCGCCATTTCGAGCTGAAACCGTCCGGCGAGATCGGCACGGCGTTCTACAGCAAAGGCACCGAGGGGCGACTGGAATTCCTTCAGGCAGATCGCGGTGGATGGCAGGGCGCGAGCGGGGTTCAATATTTCAACCGTTCGTTCAACATCGAGGGTGTCGAAGCCTTCCTGCCCCGCAATGAAACCAATCAGACCGGCATCTTCACGCTTCAGCAGTATAATGCGGGGCCGTTCCATGCTGCGGCCGGCGCTCGTTACGAGTGGAGCGACCAGACCGCCAAGACTTTTGGCAGTGACCCGAGATTCTTTGGCGGGAAGCGCACCTTTGGCGCGTTTTCCGGCTCGCTGGGGGTTGGTTACGGCGTCACCGACGCGATCCGCATCGGCCTGAACGGCTCCTACACCGAGCGCGCTCCGTCAGCCGAAGAGCTGTTCGCGAACGGGCCTCATGCCGGCACGCAAGCCTATGAGCTGGGAAATCCGGACTTCCGGCTGGAACGGAGCTACGGGATTGAGGCGACGCTTCACGTTCACGGCGAGCGCGTCAGCTTCGACGCATCCGCCTATTACAACCGCTTCAACAACTATATCTCGGAGCAGCAGGTCGACCAAGGCGTATGTGAGGCCGCGGCCGCACCGTCGGGCCGCGAAGTCGACCTACCCTGCTTTCAGTACCAGCAAGCAGGTGCCAGCTACTGGGGCTTCGAAGGCGATTTGTCGGCCAAGCTGTTCGAGGTGGGCGGCACGCGCATCAACGCCGACCTGCTCGGTGATTATGTCCGGGCCACCATCATCGACCGCGCCCCCGTGCCGCGCATCCCGCCGCTTCGTCTACTCGGCGGTCTGGAGGCGCAAGGCGACAAGTTCACCGCGCGGGCCGAGGTGGAGCGCGTGTTCAAGCAGGACCGTATCGCCGACTTCGAGACCCCCACGCCCGGCTACACCTTGGTAAACGCCAGTGTGAGCCTCAAACCCTTTGCCAACAACAGCAGGACATCGCTCCTGCTCAGCGCCAACAATATCTTCGACGTAGTTGCACGCCGACATTCAAGCTTCCTCAAGGACTTCGCGCCGCTTGCCGGTCGCGACATCCGGGTCTCGCTAAGGTTCGGCCTCTGACAAAGGTGTCGGGCAGCAGGCCTCCCCCACCTGGGATGCCATTTCAAAAGGTTACAGGAAGACGGGGTGGGGCGGCCTGCCCCACTCCCATAATGGAGAGGTTTGTGGCAGGGACGTTGAGAAACTCGCATCGGGGGCTGATCGAACACACGGCGTTGGGTGCTTCGTTGCTGTGCCTCATTCACTGTCTCGCGTTGCCCCTCCTCTTTGCCGCCCTTCCCGCGCTTAGCAGCGTCATTCCAGTCAGCCGGACCTTTCACCTGGTGATGCTGGCGATTGCCGTGCCGACGAGCAGCTTGGCTCTTCTCTCCGGCAGGACACGACATGGCGCTTGGTGGCCCGTAATGCTTGGCGCGGCTGGGCTTATAGTGCTCGCCATCGGTGTGCTGTCGTTCGGTGACACGCCACTGGAAACGCCGCTGACGGTTGCCGGCGCTATCGTCCTTGCCATCGCGCATGTCGGCAATCTGAAGCTGGCGCGCGCGACATGAACCAAGTGCTTGAGAGAGGGGCGGCCTTGCCCGCCACCCCCGTCGAGCCATATTCTTGCATCATGCGTCACAAGCACGAGCAGCCGGAAGGAGAAGCGCTTACTGAAGCCGCGCGCTCCGCCTTTGAGCGCGTCGGTGAGCAGTGGACCGATATGCGGGCTCAGCTATTCAATGTCATCGTCGGCCTCGACCGACCCGCGTCGGCTTACGACATCGCCGATCGCTTTTCGGAACAGCGCGGCCGGCGCGTAGCCGCAAACTCGGTATACCGCATTCTCGACCTGTTCGTGGCAGCCAACATCGTCACTCGCGTGGAGGTTGCAAACCGTTACCTACCCAATGTCCACCCCGGCTGCGTTCACGACTGCATCCTGCTTTTCTGCGAGCAGTGCGGCAGGATCACGCATTTGGACGACGACAACATCGCGACAAGTATCCGGGGTGCTGCAACCAATGCGGGGTTTCGGCCAACAAAGCCGGTGATCGAAGTTTGCGGCCTATGTGAGGCGTGCAGCAGATAGACCCCACAGATCGACCAATGTCTGTCAAACGGTCGATTGCGCGAGGGCCGCGCCGATCGCGGCTGAGGTGTAAACGCTCGCGCTAAGTGGCGGCATTCTGATCGCGCTATTTGTCGGCGAGCGTCGCTACGCGGCTACCGGCTTGGTCTCGGCCGATCGCACATAGGCGTAGAGTGTTGGCTTGGAGATGCCGAGCATCGAGCAAATCTTGGCGATCGGCATCGTGTTCTCGTGGTAGAGCCTGACGGCCAGGTCGCGCTTGTCCTTGCCGAGTGCGGCCGGCCGGCCACCCTTCTTGCCGCGAGCGCGGGCTGCGGTGAGACCGGCCTGGGTCCGCTCGCGGATCAGGTTGCGCTCGAACTCCGCCAATGCCCCGAACAGGTGGAAGGTAAGCTTGCCCGACGTGGTGGTCGTGTCGATCGCCTCGTGCAGGCTCAGCAGAGGGAAGCGTCGCCCACCCCATCGACGGGGAGAGAAACGACCAATGCGATCGGGCCGGCGCAGCCCTGGCCGATCTCCGCAAGACCGGAAAGACTACAATCCGCGCGGCGGATTGGCCGAACGGCGCGCCAGCGCTACTCCGCCATGCTGATCGTCACCTGGCAGGGACGAGACCCGTCAGGGGCTCGGTCGGAGCGCAGCGGAGATAGAGCGGCGGTCCCGCAGGGAGGCGCCACCCCTGACCTTGCACTTTTCCGCTTCATCGACTAACATGCAGTCAATGACTTATGGAGTTGCATATGGCAGTCATGACGATCCGAAACATCGACGATGCGATCAAAAATCGTCTGCGCCTGCGCGCTGCGATGCACGGTCGGTCGATGGAAGACGAGGCCCGCGACATCCTGCGTTCAGCGCTCTCGACCGAAATCCCCCGGCCTCGCAATTTGGGACAGGCCATCCATGAGAGGTTCGGCGCGCTGGGCGGTGTCGATCTGCCTGAGCTGTACCGCGAGCCGATCCGGGCGGTGGACTTCGGCGAATGATTGTTCTCGACACGAACGTCATTTCCGAGCTGATGCGGCGCGAGCCTGACCCGAGGGTCATGGCGTGGATTGCCGAGCAGCCGATGGCGGGCGTATTCACGACGACGCTGACGCAGGCGGAAATCTTCTACGGACTGGCGCTGCTTCCCGAGGGACGCCGCCGCGATGACCTGCTGGCCGCCGCACGCCCCATGTTCGATGTCGATCTTGCCGGCCGCGTGCTGCCGTTCGATACCGACGCGGCCAGCGCCTATCCAGAGATTGCCGCCGGGCGGAAACAGGGCGGCAAGCCGATCAGCCAGATCGACGCGCAGATTGCCGCCATCGTGCGCTCGCGCGGCGCGCGACTGGCGACTCGCAATGTGCGCGACTTCGCCGAGTGCGGGATAACGGTCGTCGATCCGTGGGGCGAAGCATGACGCCCGCCGCCGCACGACCCTATCTGCGCTACGCCGCGATGAAGCCTTTGTGCGAAGTGCGGACACGCGGCAGCGTGTCGAGATGGCTCTTCCTCGCAAAGTCCGTCGCCGCACGCCCCGTCGCTGGGCCGAGTGCCCGGACGACCTGCACGACTATACCAATCCCGTCGCGCCGCGCCGGGCGTCGCGCCGGTCGCGCGACGATGACGGGCCGCTCGTCGTCACTGACGACTGGCCGGAGCAAGTTCCGATCGGCGACGCCGAGTTGCGCGCGATCGAAGGCCACATGCGGCAAGAGCTGGACAAGCTGTTCGGACCGCTGCCGTGAAGTGAGGAGTGAAGCGTTATGACCAGCGCCGCCCTGCGACGAGACGAGGATGAGGCGCCGGTCGTGGCGACCGCCCGCGCGGCGCTCTACCTGCGCGTCTCGACCGGCCGGCAGGCCGAGAGCGATCTTTCGATTCCCGACCAGCGCCGCCAGATCGAAGGGTATTGTCTGTCACGCGGCTGGGAAGTCGCGGCCCAGTTCGTCGAGCCGGGCAACACCGCGACCGACGATCGCCGGCCTGCCTTTCAGGCCATGATCGACGCGGCGATGACAAAGCCGCCGACGTTCACCGTCATTGTCGTCCACAGCTTCTCGCGGTTCTTCCGCGACCAGTTCCAGTTCGAGTTCTACGTCCGCAAGCTGGCGAAGAACGGGGTGAAGCTCGTCTCGATCACGCAAGACTTGGGCGACGATCCGATGAGCGTGATGATGCGCCAGATCATGACGCTGTTCGACGAGTATCAGTCGAAAGAGAACGGCAAGCACACGCTTCGCGCGATGAAGGAGAATGCGCGGCAAGGCTTCTGGAACGGCGCTCGTGCGCCGATCGGCTATCGCGTGGTCGCGGCGGGCGAGCGCGGCGCAAAGATCAAGAAGAAGCTGGAGATCGACCCGAACCAGGCGGAGACGGTGCGGCGCATCTACCGCATGGCGCTGAATGGCGTCGATAACAGAGGACCGATGGGCCTCAAGTCGATCGCCACTTGGCTGAACGAGAACAACATCCGCACCCGCGACGGCGGGCGCTGGGGCTTGGGCGCGGTGCATCAGGTGTTGACCCGCACGACCTATATCGGCCAGCACCGTTTCAACACGCGCGATCACAAGACCAGGACGCCGAAGCCGGAGAGCGAGCACGCCATCATGGAAGTGCCCGCCATCGTCTCGGAAACGGAGTTCGAGGCGGTCCAGCGGTCGCTCAAGGCGCGGAGTCCGAAGATGATGCCGCCAATGGCGGTGGGCGGCCCGACGCTGCTCACCGGCATCTGCTTTTGCGCCTGCTGCGGCGGCGCGATGACGCTGCGCACGGGCACCAGCAGCGTCGGGCGGGAATATCGCTATTACACTTGCTCGACGAAGGCGCGACAGGGCGCGACCGGCTGTCCCGGCATCACCGTGCGGATGGATCGGCTTAATGAGGCCGTGGTCGATCATCTCGAAGCGCGGCTACTCGACCCGGCGCGGCTCGAAGCTCTGATGAATCAGATCCTCGAACGCCGCGACGAGTGGGTGAATCAGCGCCGCGAGCATGTCGCCGATCTTGAGCGACGCGCGACCGAGGCGGAAGCCAAGCTCAAGCGGCTTTACGACGCGATCGAGAATGGCGTCATCGACGTAAGCGATCCGTCGCTCAAGGATCGCATCGCCGAGCTGACCGCGACGCGCGACCAGGCCAAGGGAGATTCTGAGCGCGCACTTGCCCATATCGTGAAGATCGGCCCGGCGATCACGCCGGAGAGCCTGCGCGCCTTTGCAGCCGCCCTGAAAAAGAAGCTGCGGAACGGCGACGGCACTTTCGCCCGCGATCAGGTGCGGGCGGTCGCCCAGCGGGTCGAGGTGGTCAGCCGGAAAGAGGTCCGTATTCGCGGCCTGCGCAGCGAGCTGCTCCGAACGCTAACCGCCGCCTCTGGCGTAGAGGCGGCGGTGCTAGGCGTTCGTGCCTTTGAACCGAAATGGCGCACCCGACAGGATTCGAACCTGTGACCTTCGCCTTCGGAGCTAGAACTACAACGCTACGCTAGGCTTTTCAAGTCAACGCTAGAGCACGATAACTCACTGTTTATACAGTGTTTTCTTGACACGAAGGGTATTCCAGACTACGCAAAAAACCCCCACAGTTTTCGATCTGCTGGTGAGTTTTTGGTGAGTTTTCTGAGCCCGCTCTAGCGAGGTGCATATGCCAAAACTGACGAAAACCGTCGTCGACAAGGCCGAGCAACGGGACCGGCAATATACCGTTTGGTGCAGCGATTTGAAAGGCTTTGGCGTGTTCGTGCTGCCCTCAGGAACACGAACCTACTTCGTCGATTACCGAAACGCTAACAATGTTCGGCGTCGGATGAAACTCGGTCGCCACGGCACCGTCACCGCCGAACAGGCGCGGACGCTGGCGATTCAGGCGCTGGCCGAAGTCGCCAAGGGCAACGATCCGCTCGAAGATCGGAACAGCGTTCGCAAGGCGATCTCGGTGAAGGAGCTTTGCGAGTTATATACGGCGGAACTTGAAGCCGGCCGGATTCTCGGCAAGGGCGGTCGCCCCAAGAAGGCCAGCACCAAGATCACCGATCTCGGCCGGATTACGCGCCATATCATTCCGCTCCTCGGCTCGAAGCGCGTCACGCATGTCACGAAGGCGGACGTGACGGCGATGATGAAGGACATCATGGCCGGCAAGACCCGCGCTACGGAGAAGACCAAGAAGTTGCGTGGCAAGTCGATCGTCCGGGGTGGCCTCGGTGCCGCGAGCCGGACGGTCGGGCTGCTGGGCGGCATTTTCAGCTATGCGCGGGATGAGCTGGGCATCATCGAGATCAATCCCGCGCATGGTGTTCGCAAGCCGAAGGATGTGGTGCGGAAGCGACGACTGAACGAGGACGAGTATCGGACGCTGGGCCGCATCCTCGCCAAAGCTGCTGAGGACGAACGCTATACGCGAACCGTCGACATGATTCGACTGATTGCAATGTCGGGGTGCCGTCGCGGCGAGATTATCGAAGCGAAGAAAACGGAAATCGATACGATGGGGAGTGCCTTCCGGTTCGAGGATACAAAGGAAGGTCAGTCCGTTCGCCCGATGGGTCTACCGATCGTCGAGTATTTCGACGAGCGGAACATGGACGGCGACAGCCCTTATGTGTTTCCGGGCGAGAGAAACCCGGACGGGCCGTTCGGAAGCTTTCCACGGCACTGGGAGAAAATCTTCGCCGATACTGAGTTGGAGAGCGTCACCGCCCACGTCTTGCGCCATAGCTTCGCCAGCATCGCCAACGATCTCGGCTTCACCGAGATCACCATTGCGGCGCTGCTCGGCCATGCCTCAGGTTCGATCACAAGCCGCTATATCCACACGCTAGATGCTGCGCTGGTCATGGCGGCAGATACGGTGTCAGGCTACATCCAAGCGCTCTTAGACGGCGCGGAGCTATCGCACACGCACTACGCTCTCGATCGACGGTCACGGAAGGCGGCGCTTGCGCGCTTCCTTGCCGGCGCGGGCGAGGCCGAAAACGCCGATATGGCGCTTGCAGCTTGATCCGATGCATCCGGCCGCGCTGATCCGGCCATTCGGCGGGATCGGCGTGGCCGGTCTAGCCGGAGCCCTCGGCTGGAACATTTATGCGCCGCGCGGAAGGATTGCCTCTCAATGGGGACGCTGGTGAACCACAGAACGGGAAAGGACGGCATGACGAGGTAGCCAGCGATCCCGTTATCGCGGACATTTACTCCGCTCTGCTAGGAGCCTTGTATCAGCGGGAGAGTTTGGCTCTGGCATCCGAAAACGCCTTTGCAAACTCGGAACGGCTTAGCGCGCCCTTCACCAGCAATGGCCCGATCAGAAATGCGGGCGTGCCAGAGATGCCAAGAGCGAAGGCTTGGGTAGCGGTTCGCGCCAAGGCGGTCTGGATTCTGGTCTGCCCTGCTTGAAGGTCGCTAGCGAGGCGAGTCCAATCGCCGCCCTCGCGCTCGACAATCGCACGCAGCACCGGCTCTGTGAGCGCCCGATGCTCGCGCATGAGCGCATGATGAATTTTGAAGTAGAGTCCTTGAGGTTCGCTTGCTAGCGCCACCTGCGCCGCCTGCTCGGACACGTCGCCGAAGATCGGCCAGTCCTTGTAGGCTACCTGGGTGCGGCCGTCGTCACGCATCGCGCCATCGAGTTCCGGCGCCGCCCGGCGACAGGCCGGGCATTGATAGTCGGTAAATACCACGACGCGCAGATCCGCGTGTTCAGGGCCTTCGATGGGGCCACCGGGATCAAGCACGAGACCCTGAGCGATAGCGTTTGTCGAGACATCGATTCCGAGGGGTGCGGTGGCGCTCAGAACAACGCTGACACCATAACCGATGGCGACCACGCCGCCGATTTGCAGCAGCTCTCGTCGTGAAAGGCGGCGCTTTTCTGTCATGTATCGTCTGGGGTTGCACCTCCCAGGGCACGGATCAAGGCTATCGCCGTTCGGGCGCGATCATAGTCGACCGTGATGCTGGCGCGCTGTGCGGCGAGTGCAGCCGTTTGCGCGGTCGTCACTTCCAGATAGTCCGCCGCGCCATCACGATACCGTTCGAGCGCAAGATTCTCCGCGCGGGCCGCCGCTTCGGCGGCGATGCGCTGCTCGCGATTCTGACCGGCCAGGGCATCCATGCGGGACAGGCCATCCTCCACCTCCTGAAAGGCGTCCAGCACGGTCTGGCGATAGTCCGCCGCGAGTTCTTCATAGTTCGCCCGGCTGATGGCGAGACGCGCTCGGCGTCCGCCACCATCGAACAGATTGAAGATCGTGCTGATCGGCCCAAGCGCCCAGAAGCCGGTATCCGCGCTGATGATCGGTGCCTCGACGGCCTGATAGCCCGCCCCGAGGCCGAGGCTTATGCGCGGATAAAAGGCGGCCCGAGCGACGCCGATCCTCGCATTGGCGGCGACCAGGCGTCGCTGCGCCTCGGCGATGTCGGGACGACGCTGAAGCAGTTCGGACGGCAAGGACGGCGGCAGGTCAGGTAGCGCCAAGTTCTGTTGCGCGGGGGCTATGGCGAAACTGGACGCGCTCTCACCCACCAGTGCGGCAATCCGGTGCTCGATCGCCGCGCGCTGCGCCCGTAACGCTTCAGAGCGCGCGCGGGCATCGGCGAGTTGGGCCATCGATCGGCTTCGGTCCACTCCTGAGGCAATGCCGCCTTCGTGGCGCGTGCGTATCAGTTCATCGGCGCGCGCATAGGCGGCCACGGTGCGGGTCAGCAGCATCTGCTCCGCATCGACGGCGCGAAGTCGAACATACAGGTCGGCAACCGATGCTTGAAGGCTGAGCCGCGCCGAACGCAATGCGGCCTCCTGCGCTTGGGCGTCCGCCGTGCTCGCGCGCACGCTGTTACGGACCCGGCCCCACAGGTCCAGCTCATAGTCGAGGCCGACACCGAAGATAATCTGGTTCGCGATTATGGGCTCGCCAGGTCCGATGGGACGCCCGGCTGAAAGCCGTTCGCGCGAGGCGCTGCCTGCCAGGTCCACGTTGGGCAACTGGTCGGATCGGTCGAGCCGAGCCGCTGCCAGCGCCCGGTCGTAACGCGCAAGCGCAGCGGCGAGCGTCGGGGTCCGTTCATCCACCCGCGCGATCAGTTCATCGAGCACCGGGTCCGCGAAACCGCGCCACCATTCACCGCGATCGAGATGATCGCCGGGCGTGGCCGTCGTCCATCCGTCCATATGGCGAAAACTCGCGGGGGTCTCGATCGCCGGCGTCTGCATCGGCGGCAGGGTGGCGCAACCGCCGAGGCCGAAAGCGGCGACGAGGACGATCCTAGCGCTGCGCATTCGGAGCCGCCGGTTGCCGTGCGGGGACGACGCGAACCCTGTCGCCGGTTGCCAGCGCATCGGGCGGCGTCTGGACGATACGGTCGGTGGGGCGCAACCCTGACAGAATTTCGATGGTCGCTCCCTGGTCGCGACCCACCGCGACCTCGCGAAGCGCGACCTGGCCCTGACCATCGACCACGGCGACGCGCGCGCCGTCGGAACCGAGAATGAGGGCGCTTGCCGGCACCTGGAACGTTCCAGCGCCGCCGGGCATGGACACCCGCACCTCCGCGTAGCCGCCGGGCCTGAGGCGCCGATCGCTGTTGTCGACCAGAAACTCGACCAGCATGGCGCCGGACTGGCGGTCCACCGCATCGGCGAGACGGGACAAGGTGGCCTCGAACACCTCTCCCGGTCTTTCAGGCACGGTGAATGTCGCTCGCATGCCGCGCGCCAGCCGTCCGGACAGGGCCTGCGGCACGCGCACATAGAGGCGCAGACGGCTGACGTCGGCGACGGTGAACAACGGTTCCGCTCCCGGTGCGCCCGTCTGCACCAGGGCGCCGAGCTGGGCCGAACGGCTGGTGACGACGCCATCAAAGGGAGCTGTCAGCCGCGTGAATCCGGTCAGCGCCCTCAGCCGGCCGACATCCGCCCGAGCGGCACGCGCGCGCGCATCGGCAGCGGCGAACTGCCCTTGGCGCTCATCGGCTTCCTGCCGGGACACAGCATCCTTTTCGAGCAGGTTGTTCCAGCGCGCCGCTGTCGTCTCGGCCAACCCGCGATCGGCGGCCGCGGTCTGATAGGTCGCCTGGGCCTGCGCGAGCTGTTGGTCGATCTCCGGCGCATCGAGAATGGCGAGCGTTTGTCCGCGCCGCACCCGGTCGCCGATATCCGCGCGCCATTCACGCACATAGCCGCTCACGCGGGCATTGATCGCCGCGCGATTATATGGGTCGAGGCTGCCTGGCAGAACGATCTCTCCCGCCTCGGAGGCGCGGGGCTGGATCACGCTGACGGTCGGCAGCGCGTTCTCCGCCGCGATGGCGGCCTGTTCGCGTTCGGCCATGCTACGAGAGGCGAGGCCCCCGCCAACGAGAGCGGCGATTACGAGACCGGCCGCGCCGAGGTAAAGGCCGGTTCGTTTCCTTGGGGTTGGATCAGACATGCTGGAGTTCAAGCTCCCTTGCAGGTGAGGACGGTGCGCCCTTGCGATGGGCGATGCTGAACAGGGCGGGCACGAGCAGCAGCGTCGCCACCGTCGCGAAGAACAGGCCACCGATGACGGCGCGGCCGAGCGGGGCGTTCTGCTCGGCGCCTTCGCCGATGCCGAGCGCTATGGGGGTCATGCCGATGATGATCGCAAGCGCGGTCATCAGCACGGGGCGGAAGCGGACCACCGCCGCTTCGATTGCGGCACGGGTCGCGTCGCCGGTCTCGGCCAGTCGTTCTCGCGCAAAGCTGACGACGAGGATCGAGTTCGCCGTCGCGACGCCCATGCACATGATCGCGCCGGTCAGGGCGGGCACGGAGATGGTCGTCCCCGTGACGAACAGCATCCAGACGATGCCCGCGAAGGCGGCCGGTAGAGCGCCGATGATGACCAGCGGGTCGATCCAACTCTGGAAGTTCACGACGATCACGAGGTAGATGAGGATGATTGCGCCGATGAGCCCGAACGCGAGCCCGGAGAAGGCGTGGTTCATCGTCTCATATTGCCCAGCGAGCGTGACGGTCACGCCTGCCGGACGCTCGGCGTCCATCTCTGCGATGATACGCTGGATGTCGCCGGCCACGGCACCCAGATCGCGCGCCTGAGGCGTAGCATAGATGTTGACGACGGGCTGGATGTTCCACCGGCTCGCCACGTTGACGGTCGTATCGCGGGTGATTGCGCCCAAGCCGCCAAGCGTTTGCGCTTCGCTCGCGCCTGTCGGTGAAACCGGCAGCGCTTCCAAGGCGGAGATGGTGCTGACGTCCAGCTCGGGAACCTGCGCCACGACGGGATAGGAGATTCCGTTCTCGGGATTGAGCCAATAGACGGGTGCTGACTGCTGCGTGCCCGCCAGGGCCGTTGCGACGCTGGTGGTGACGTCCCGCTGGTTGAGGCCATATTGCGCGATCCGCGAACGATCGATGTCAATGTTGAGCTGCGGCGCGCGCGAGGACTGCTGGATGCGGGCGTCAGCCAGGCCGGGGACAGCGCGGATGCGCTTAAGAAGCTCCTGCGCGTAAGTCTCGTTGGCCGCGAGATTGCGGCCGCGCACCTGGATGTCGATCGGCGCAGGCGAGCCGAAATTGAGAATCTGGCTGGTGATATCGGCGGGCAGAAAGGAGAAGTCGACACCCGGAAAGCTCAAGGGCAGTTCGCGCCGCAAGGTCGCCACATGCGCGCCGGTCGCGGTGCGATCCCGGCCGAGCGAGATAAGGATGTCCCCTTCGTTCGGACCCACCGTGCCGGAATTGTTGTAGATGATGTTGAGCGGCGCGGAAGACAGGCCGACATTGGCGACCATCGATTCGACCTGCTCGGCGGGAATCAATTCACGCACGCGCGCCTGCACCCGCGATATCAGCGCCGTGCTGTCCTCGATACGCGTGCCTGCCGGCGCACGCACATGCAGGGTGATTTGACCCGAATCGACCGTGGGAAAGAAATCGCGGCCAAGCGTGGGAATCAGCAGCAGCGACGCCACCATCGCGCCGAGGAAGGCCGGGATGAAGATGCGGCGCGCGGACATTACGCGGGCCAGCATTTGCTCGAAGCGGTCCTTCTGCCGGTCGAAGCCCGCCGAAAATCGGTGCTGGAACCGGACAAGCGGATTGCGCGAGCGAGCCCGCTCCGCCTCCTCGCCTTCCCGGTGCGGACGCAACAGATACATCGCCATCGTCGGAATGAGCGTGCGAGACAGGATGAACGAGGCGATCATGGAGAAGATGACCGCCAGCGCCAGCGGCACGAACAGATAGCCCGCGACGCCCGGCAGGAAGAACATCGGCACGAACACGATACAGATGCAGGTCACGATCACGAAGGCCGGCGTCACGATCTGCGCGGCGCCGTCCATGATCGAGCGCAGCACCGGCTTTCCTTTCTCCAGATGCCAGTTGATGTTCTCGATCGTGACCATCGCGTCGTCGACCAATATGCCGATGGCCAGGGCCAGCCCGCTCAGCGTCATGATGTTGATCGTTTGGCCTGTCGCGCCGAGAGCCAGCAATGCGGCGAGGATGGCCAGGGGAATCGTGGTCACGATGATGATCGTCGATCGCCACGATCCCAGGAACAGGAGGATCATCAACGACGTCAGCACCGCTGCCAGGATGCCCTCGTGGGCCACGGTGGAGACGGCGGCCTTCACGAGAACCGACTGGTCGCCGATAAGCTGGACCCGCAGGGTTTCGGGAAGACCTTCGAGTATCTGGGGGATACGGCCGCGAACCGTATCGACGATATCGATGGTCGAAGCCGCGCCGCTTTTCAGGACGGTCATCAGGACCGAGCGCTGACCTTCGACTTGGACGATGTTCATTTGCGGCGGGGCGCCGTCGCGGACTTGAGCGATGTCGCGCATGGTGATGGTTGCGCCGTCCACCACGCGAACCGGCAGATTGTTCAACTGTTCGACCGAGCCCGGCGCGTTGTTGAGCCTGACGGTATATTGCAGACCGCCGACCTTGGCGAAACCGGCCGGGGCGATCTGGGTTTGCGCGGCAATCGCGGCCGCGACGTCGCCAGCGGACAAGCCGCGAGCCCGCAGCGCCTCGGGATCGATGTCGATCTGAATCTGGCGCTGCTTCCCGCCGAATGGGAAAGGCATGGCGACGCCGGGAACGGTGATGAGTTGCGGGCGGATCTGGTTGACGCCGAGATCGTAGAGCTGCTGTTCGCTCAGTCCTTCGCCCGATAGTGCGAGCTGCACGATCGGCACGGTCGATGCGTCGTAGTTCACGATCAGGGGCGGCGTGATGCCCGGCGGGAGCTGACGCAAAACCGTCTGCGAGATCGACGTCACCTGCGCGGTCGCGGTGCGGATATCCGCGCCGGGCTGAAAGTAGATTCGCACGACGCCGACGCCGTTCATCGACTGGCTTTCAATCCGGTCGATGTCGTTGACGGTCGTGGTCAGCACGCGTTCAAAAGGATTGATGATCCTCCCGGCCATGTCCTCGGGGGACAGCCCATTATATGTCCATGCGGTCGCGATCACCGGCACCCCGATGCGCGGGAAGATATCGACCGGCATCCGAAGAACGGACAGGATTCCCAGGCCGAAAATGAGCACGGCCATGACGATGAAGGTCAGCGGTCGCGTCAGAGCGACGCGCACGAGCGCCATCATCGGGCTTGGTTCCCAAACAGAGGTGAATTGGTGAGCATCGTTCGTCCTCCCGCGAGATCGGGAAAAGACGGCTCAGCTTAAGGCTGGCTTATGAGATGCTGCACCGCGAAAAAATATCCGCCACTTGTTCGCCAAGGCGCGCCATCCTCAGCCCGGCTGCGCTGTGGCGCAGACAGGGTTTTGCGAAGTCCCGCCAGCACCTGATCGAAGCCGTTCGATCCGCGCAGCATACGTTCGACCACCCAGACGCCACTCAAACTCGACGGGATCGGCAAACACGATAAGGATGCCGGCCTGGGCGAACGCGATTCAGGCGTCGTCACAGGCGACGACGACTCGCTCGGCCGTGCTGCTGACGCCGGAGAAGCAGCGTGGCGAGCATGACGATGGCCGCGCCCATCTGCGGGACCGAACCCCAACGGCTGAAAATGGTGGCCGGGTTGGACGCTGGCAGGACGGTATCGAGCCGCGCGGCTTCATGCGCCGGCAGGCTGGCCGCGATAGTGCCATCAGCGCGAATGACAGCCGTGCGGCCCGTCGATGTGGCGCGAATGACCGGCAATCCTTGCTCGATCGCACGCATGCGCGCCTGGGCGAGATGCTGTTCGGGACCCCCCTTGCCGAACCAGGCGTCGTTGGACGGATTGAAAAGGAACGCCGGCCGGTGCGATCGATCAATCACGGTTGATGGGAATACGATCTCGTAGCAGATGGATATGCCCAGCCTGAGGCCGTCGATATCGAGCGTTTGCGGGCCAGGTCCTGGAACGAAGTCCGCCTCGCCCGGCACTAGTCGGGCGGCACCGAGCCGCTCCAGCAACCCTGCGAACGGCAGATATTCGCCGAAGGGCACGAGCTGCGCCTTGTCGTAACGGCCGAGAAGGCGTCCGGCGGCGTCGAGGACGAAGACACTGTTGGTATAGCGGCCGTCTCCAGCTTCGCCGGTCGCGCCGGTGAACAGCAGGTCTCGAGGACCCAGAACCGATGCCGCTCGCGATCGCAGCACGGGATCGGCATCGAGCGGCTCGATGATCGCCGCTTCCGGCCAGAATACGAGCCGCGGTGTTGCTGTCGTTCCAGGCGGACCGCTGAGGCTGCGATAGCGTTCGACCTGCGCCATCGCTTGACCCGGCCGCCATTTGTCGGCCTGATCGATATTCCCCTGCACGAGACGGATTGGCACATCCGTGTCGGGTGCGGATCGGGGACCAGCCAATGCGAGCGTGAGGACGACTACCGCGGGCGCCAGAAGCATCGCAGTCACACCATCGCGCCGCGTGATGGCCGCGAGCAGCCCCGCGATCGCTATGGTCACGCCCGATAGCCCGAGCGCGCCGATCACCGCCGCGCTTCGAGCCATCTCACCGAGCGGTAGCCAGATGACGCCCAGCGGATTCCACGGGAAGCCGGTTAACAGGACGCCGCGTAGCCATTCGGCCAGGATGAAGGTGGCGGCGCTGGCAAGGGCGAAGCCGGCCGGTCCGCTGGTTCGCGAGACAGCAGAAGCCGCGCCGAGCGACAGCGCCCAATAGCCGGCGGTGTAGGCCGCCAGCAACGCCACCGCGGGCCATCCAAGCCATTGAGGCATCGCTGCCTGAAAGGTGAAGGCATGCGCCAGCCAGGTCAGGCTGGCGCAGCCCAGGCCAAGGCCGAACCACCATCCGGCGCCTGCCGCCTGCCGCCACGATCGCGCGCCGCCCGCGTGGCGGAGCAGCAGAGTCAGGCTCACCAGCGTAACCGGCCAGAGCGACCAGGGTTCAAAGCCGAGTGCCGAGATCGCGCCGAGGGCGAAGATCGCCGCTCGGATGCGGATCACGAGGTCGACGCCTGTTCGACCAGCAGCCCGCTTGACAGTATCTGCGGCAGCTCGCGCTCCTTGCCGCCGCGCGTGACGAACAGATAATAGGGAACGGAGTTTCGGCCCCGCGAGGCCAGGAAGCGCGTGATGGCGGGATCGCCGCGCGTCCAGTCGCCGACCAGGGTGACGACGCCGGCCTGGGCGAAGGCGGCTTGGGTGTCATCACGGTCGATGGCGACGCGCTTGTTGACTTGGCAGATCAGGCACCAATCGGCGGTCATGTCGACGAATACCGGCGTTCCCGCCGTTCGCAGTTCGGCCAGCCGTGCTTCGCTGAACGGTTCCGCCCGGCCCGCCGAAACCGTGGCGGCGGCCTGACTGCCGGCGGTCGAGGGAACGGACATCTGGATGGCGAAGACGACAAGAACCGACGCCAACACCGGGATCAGCGCCGGCCCCGCCGTGCGGCCGCCTGCCTGACGCTGGCCCGTCCACCATAGCCCGATGCCCGCGAGGCCCGCGAGCAGGAGGCCGAAGCCCATGCCGTCCACGCCGCTCTGACGGCCAAGCACCCAGGCGAGGCCGATCGCGGTGAGCAGCATGGGAATGGCCAGCACGCGGCGAAACGTTTCCATCCATTTTCCAGGTCGGGGCAAAATGCGCTGCAAGGCGGGAACGAAGGCGATCGCCAGGAAGGGCAGCGCCATGCCGATGCCAAGCCCGGCGAAAACCGCCAGCGTGGCGGGTGCCGGCAGCACGAGCGCGGCGCCGAGCGCAACGCCCAGGAACGGCCCGCTGCAAGGGGTGGCGATGATTGCCGCGAGCGCGCCGGTGCCGAACGCGCCGCTCCAGCCCGGCTGTGCCAACCGCCCACCGGCGAGCGAAATGCCGCGGATTTCAAACAGGCCCGCAAGGTTGAGAGCGATGGCGAGCGACAGCAGCATCAGAACCAAGATGATGCGGGGGTCCTGTAACTGGAACGACCAGCCGATGTCGTGGCCCAGCGCCCGCGCGCCGATCAGGATCGCACCCAGAAGCGTGGTCGTGGCGACGCTGCCCGCGAAGTAGGCGACACCCTCCACCTTGGCCGTGCGTCGATCGATCCCCGACTTGGCCAGACTGAGCGCTTTCAGCGAGAGGATCGGGAACACGCACGGCATCAGGTTGAGCAAAAGGCCGCCAAGGATCGCGCCGATCAGCGCGAACCGCAGCGGCGAGCCGTTGCCGGGTTCTTGTGAAGGCGTGGACGACGCGGTGTCGATCAATGGATCGATCGTCTCGACCTTCGCCGTCGGACCGGGAATGGGCGCAGGCGCTTCTTCGGCCTCGGCGACTGGACCACTCGCCGAGGCCGGTGCAGGTGTCGGTGAACCGCCCAGGACAAAGCTTCTGCGCCCATCGGTCACGACGCCGGAAAAGTCGCCGGGCGGCGCGGAGCCCGACGCCGGAACGGTGATCTGGATCGCGCCGCCTTGCCCTCTCGTCGCGCGTTGAGGCGTGGCGGCATCGAACCATCCCGCGTCACCCGGAAAGAGGCGCGCGCTGGATGGATCGAGTCCTTGCGCGCCAGTCACGTCGAAATTCCAGTTCGCCCCCTGCCGCGCGATCGCGATGCGCGCCGCGCCCGGACGCGGCAATGCGGCCTCGGCGGCGGAAACCAGCGCGCGACTGCTGCCTGCCGCGCCGTCGCCTGTAGCAAGGTCGAGCCGGAGCGTGGCGCGCTCGGGCACGCACAGCGTGTCCGAGCAAGCGAGCCAGTTGAGATCGACTTCGATCGGAAGCCGCGTCCCTCGTGGGATCGATGGCGGCACGTCGAGATCGGCGAGCAGGGTGAAGGCGCCCTTATGGACGTAGCTGGCAAGCCCGGCCAGTTCGAGCAGAGTCGGTGCGGGGTGTTGCAGCTCCCCGATCCGCACGCCTTGGGGTGCGCGCCATACCGCCTCCACCGGCAGGCCGGAATCGCCCGGATTGATCCAGTATCCGTGCCAGCCGGACTCGGGCGTCATGCGGATGGCGATGCGACTCGTCGCCCCCGGCCTGGGCGTCTCGGTCGAGGCATGAATGGATGCGTCGATATGCTGGCTGCCTTGCGCGGCCGTCGATGGGACAGCAATGAGCAGGATCGCCAGAATCACCCCGAGCGCGAGGGCCTTGAGCGATCCGAGCGACAACGTGGGCGTGGCCGGCGCCGGGCCGACGATGTTCATGGAGCCGTGCATCATGGCGCCATCGGCCGCGCAGCTTAAGGCTGGCTTAGCAGCGACGCCCGCGATGCAGCAGGCGCCCATTCCTCAACGGATCAGCGACCATCCCTTGAGCTGCAACGTCGCTAGCGTGGTCATCGCGGAAAGATCGACGGTCACTTGCCGCGATACCGACTGCCGCTCGATGCCCTGCCGCGCCAGTGCCTGGCCACAAACGCGGATGTCCACGCCCGCCTCCGCCAGGGCCGCGATCAACGGCGTATTCGGATTGTCATGCCCGTAGCGCGCTCGATAGGCCGCGTCGCCCAGGACGGACATGGTTGCCGGCCCATGCACCACCGCTACCAAGTCTCCGCGCTCCGTGCGGATGCCGGCGGAACCAAGCAAGTTCACGAACCGCGCAACCTTATCGAGGCCGGGATTGGATTGGTCCGGCTTTTCTGCTCCTTCCGTCACGTCGAACACGACCCTGTAAGCAAGAGAGGGGTCGGGTTGGCCGGCCGTTCCCGGCATCGGCGTGATGGTCCCGAACCCGGCGATCACCGGATGGCGGGGGTCCGGCGCCGATTGCGCGCTGGCGCTCGTCGTCCCGGCGGCCGCCAGCGCGGCGGCGACCAGGGCGATCCCCGTCTCGCGCCGGGTCATCACGCCGTCCTCCCGGCATAGGCTGTGACGAACAGGGCTTTCGACGGCAAGCCGACGCCCTCGGGCGTTTCCCGCCCTGCGAACATGCGGATCAGATCGTCCCGGACGGCCGCCTGTCCGGAAGGATCGAGATTCTTGATGAGATCGCCGATATGCAGGGACTCCAGCGTGAAGGACGCGGCTTCCTCCGCCCCGTTCCCCCGCCCGCCGATATATTGGGTTCCTTCCCACGCGATGATATCGGGCTCATCGAAGCCGGCATTGCCCAGCAGGTCGCGCACATAGTCGGTTTCGCCAAGCGCAAAGGGGCCGGGCGCGCGCGGCACTGGCGGCGGAAGCTCGACGTGCCGCGCGAGCACGCTCATCATGGCGGTGAACCAGGGGTTCTCGCCCGGCGGCGCCCAGACGGCGATATCGAGCCGGCCGCCGTTCACCAGCATGCGGCGCAGATTGGCGAAAGCGGCATAGGGAACGGCGAAGAACATCGAGCCGAAGCGAGAGAACAGCCGGTCGAATGGCGCCCCGGCCGGCATAACGCTCGCGGCGTCGGCGACCTCAAAGGCGATGTTCGCGATTTCCTCGTCCCGCGCGCGCTCGCGCGCCGCTCCGATGAGAACCGGCGAGATATCGACCCCTACGACCCCGCCCTCCGGGCCGACCGCCCTGGCGATCTGCCGCGTTGTCCATCCGCCGCCGCAGCCAATATCGACGACGCTCTCGCCTTGCCTGTAGCCGGCATGGGAAAGCAGCGCGGTCCCTATCGGCTCGATCATCCGCTCCAGACTATCGAGATTGGCCAGCCAGCGTTCGCCCGAGGCGCCGGCCCAATCCGAGGCGGTCAATGCGCCGTCGTCAGATGCGCTTGTCAAGTCGTCCTTCATATCGCTCTCCTTACGCTTACTGTTTGAGCACCAGCCGGATGGCGAAGGCGGCCGCCGCAAGGACGGTTACGCTGCCGAGCCAGATGGCGGCGAACCAGAGCAGCCGCCGCCACAGGGGGCCGCCCTTGTCAGTGGTATCCAGCTTCATCGATCTTTCCCCGGAATACCCAATAGGCCCACACCGTGTAGGCGAGGATGATCGGAATGAGGATGCCGGCGCCGATCAGCATGAAGACTTGGCTGCGTTCCGGCGCGGCGGCCTCCCAGATGGTGACGGCGCCCGGCACGACGTCCGGCCAGATCGAGATGCCGAGCCCGATCATCGTAAGGCCGAACAGCGCGAGCGCGAGCAGGAAGGGCAACCAGTCGCGCCCCTTTCCGATCGCTCGCCAGGTGAAGATCGCAACGACCGTGACCATCAGCGGCATCTGCGCGGCCGCCAGCACGCCGGGCCACTCGAACCAGCGCCGGTAATATTGCGCTTCGAGAAACGGCGTCCAGGCGCTGACGAGCGCGATGGCGAGGAGCAGGCCGAGCAAGAGAGGCCGCGCCATGCGCCGCGCCTGTTCATGCAGCGGCCCGTCGGTTTTCCAGATCAGCCAGCTTGCGCCGAGCAAGGCGTAGCCGACCACCACGCTCGCTCCTGTCGCCAGCGAAAAGGGGGTGAGCCAATCCCACCATCCGCCGGCATAGGCGCGTCCCTCGACGGCGATCCCCTGGAGCAGCGCGCCGAGCACGATCCCCTGCGACAGGGCGGCAATGATCGATCCCGCGCAGAAGGATACATCCCAGAAGTGGCGATGCGCCGGGTCACGCCAGCGGAACTCGAAGGCGACACCGCGAAACACCAGACCGAGCAGCATCGCGATCAGCGGGGCGTAGAGCGCCGGCAGCACGATCGCATAGGCCAGCGGAAAGGCAGCGAGCAAGCCGCCCCCGCCCATGACCAGCCAGGTCTCGTTGCCGTCCCACACCGGCGCGATGCTGTTCATCGCCATGTCGCGCTCCCTGCCCACCTTGAAGCGGGGGAACAGGATGCCGATGCCGAGATCGAACCCGTCCATCACCACATAAGCGGAGACCGCGAAGGCGATGATGAAGGCCCAGATGATGGTGAGGTCGATCATTGATCCCCACCATCGATCGCGGGCGCGGGCGTGATGCCGGCGGTCCGCACCGGCCCGTGGACCGGCACGGGGTCCTCGTGCGGCTCGGGCGGCTTGGCCATGAGCTTGAGGATATACAGCGTGCCTGCTCCAAAGACCGCGAAATAGACGATGATGAAGGCGATGAGCGACGCCGCGACCGCGGGCGCATCGAGCGGCGCGGCGGATTCGGCGGTGCGCAACAGGCCATAGATCGTCCAGGGCTGGCGTCCGACCTCGGTGGTAATCCATCCCGCCAGGACCGCGACGAAACCCGACGGTCCCATCACGACCGCGGCGCGGTGCAGGCAAGTCCAGTCGTAAAGCCGGCGGCGCACCCGCGCGGCGAGGCTCCACAGGCCGAGGCCGAGCATCGCAAGCCCCATCGCGACCATGATGCGGAACGCCCAGAAGACGATGCCGACTGGCGGCCTGTCTTCCTCGGCAATCGTGTCGAGCCCGTCGAGCGGGGCGTCGGGATCGTGCTTGAGGATCAGCGAGGAAGCCTTGGGAATCTCGACCGCGTAGTCCACCCGCCGCTCGGCGCTATTGGGAATACCGAACAGGATCAGCGGCGCGCCGTCGGGATGGCTTTGATAGTGGCCCTCCATCGCCATGACCTTGGCCGGCTGATGCTCCAGCGTATTTAGACCATGAAGGTCGCCGACGAAAATCTGGATCGGCGCAACGATCGCCGCCATCCACATCGCCATCGAGAACATCTTGCGAGCGCCGGGATTGGCGCGGTCGCGGAGCAGATGCCACGCGCCTACCGCGCCGACCACGAAGGCGGTGGTTAGATAGGCGGCGATGACGGTGTGGACGAGCCGATAGGGAAAGCTTGGGTTGAAGACGATCGCCCACCAGCTCGGGCCGGGGAGGAACTGGCCGTTCGCGCCCATCTCGAAGCCGGTCGGGGTCTGCATCCAGCTATTGACCGAGAGAATCCAGAAGGCCGAGATGAACGTGCCGAGCGCGACCATGCAGGTCGCCGCGAAGTGCAGCTTGCGCCCCACCTTGTTGATGCCGAACAGCATGACGCCGAGGAAGCCGGCTTCGAGGAAGAAGGCGGTCAGGACCTCATAGGCCATCAAGGGTCCGATCACCGGCCCGGCCTTGTCCGAGAAGACCGACCAGTTGGTGCCGAACTGGTAGGACATGACGATCCCGGACACGACGCCCATCGCAAAGGTGATGGCGAAGATTTTCAGCCAGTAGCGGTAGAGGTTGGCATAAACGCCTTTGCCGGTTTTCAGCCACAACGCCTCCAGCACCATCAGGAAGCTGGCCAGACCGATCGAGAAAGCCGGGAAGATGAAGTGAAAGCTGACGGTGAACGCAAATTGCAACCGCGCCAACAGCAGGGCGTCGAACGACTCGAACATCGGAAACTGTCTCCTCCGCCTGCTCCTGATGCGTGGGCGGGACGCTTTACATTAGGCAAAGCGTCCCACCGGCGCGCAGACACGCGGCGTTTGCACGCTCGTCAATCGACCATCGTGGTCCGCAGATAGGCACGGTGCTCGGTCCAGCCTTGGGGAAACAGGCCGCGTGCTTCCTCGTCGCTGATCGACGGCGGGATGATGACCTCTTTACCGGGCATCCAGTCGGCCGGCGTCGCGATGCGGCGCGCGTCGCCGAGCTGGAGCGCGTCGATCACCCGGAGGACCTCATCGAAGTTGCGGCCGACGCTCATCGGGTAGGTCATCGTGAGCCGGATTTTCTTGGCCGGATCGATGATGAAGACCGAGCGCACCGCTGCGGTCTCGCTCTGCTCCGGGTGGATCATGTCATACATACGCGCGATGGCGAGGTTGGCATCCGCGACGATCGGGAAGCGCAGATCGGTCTTCTGCGTGTCGTTAACGTCGTCGATCCATTTGCGATGTTCTTCCGCTGTATCGGTCGAAAGGCCGAGCGGCTTGGTATTGCGGCTCTCGAACGCCTGGGCGAGTTGGGCGGTGCGGCCCATCTCGGTCGTGCAGACCGGCGTGAAGTCGGCCGGGTGGCTGAAGAAGAACACCCAGCTATCGCCGGCCCATTCATGGAAGCTGATCGGGCCGACCTGGGTATCGACGGTGAAGTCGGGAGCGGTGTCGCCAATATGCAGGGTCATTGTGGTTCCTTTCAGGTGAAAAGGGCCGCGCCGCTCCGCCACAGCATGTAGGCGGCGACGGCGAAGATCAGGGTTGCAAAGACGGTGGTGAGGCGGCCCGTGGTGGCACCGAGACGCCGGGCGAAGAGCGTGCCGGCGAAGCTGCCGACCGCGCCGCCGGCGATGAAAAGAGCCGCGAGCGGCCAGTCGATGAGCCCGGAAAAGGCGTAGTTGGCGGCCGTGGTGAGGCCGAAGGCCGTAACCGCGACCAGCGACGTGCCGACCGCAAGCAGGATCGGCATGCCGGTGGAGGCGACCAGGCCCGGCACGATCAGGAAGCCACCGCCGATGCCGAAAAAGCCGGAGAACAGCCCGGAGCCCAGGCCGTAGCCGATCACTTTCGGGGCCTTCTCACGGTTGCATTCGGCACCCGGATCGCCGGGATTGCCGCGCCCTTTGAGCATAAACCCGCCGACCAGCAGCATGACCAGCGCGAACAGGAACAGCAGCTTTTCGCCATCGACCATCTTGCCGAGCGTTGAGCCGGCGAGCGCGCCCGCGATGCCACCGCCAGCGAACATGCCGCCGCAGCGCCATTTGACGTTGCGCGCCCAGGCATGGTTGGCGAGGCTGGTGGCCGCATTGGCGGCGACCGCGAGTGCGCTGGTTCCGATCGCGACATGAGGGCTTGGCACGCCGACCAGATAGACCATCAGGGGAACGGCGAGGATCGAGCCGCCGCCGCCGACCAGGCCGAGGCTCAAGCCCACCAGCCCGCCCGAGACGAGCCCCAGGACATATTGAACGGGCTCGAGGGTCATTGCTCGTCGTCGCGGCGACCGGGCGCCGCCAGCCATTCGCGGCCCTTGAGCATGCCGCGCCAATAGATGGGCGGGAGCAGACGGTCCTTGAGGAACCAAGCCCGGCGGGTCGGCCTGCGTCCGTCGAGCAGCCAGGACGGGAAGCTCGGCAGGAGCTTGCCGCCATAGCCGAACTCCGCCAGCACGATCCTGCCCCGCTCGACGGTCAGAGGGCAGGAGCCATAGCCGTCATAGGTCGCCCAGGGCAGCGTGCTATCGAGCACGGCCAGGAGATTGACCGCGACGACGGGGGCCTGCTTGCGCGCGGCGGCGGCGGTCTTGGCATTGCTTGTGCCGGCGACATCGCCCAGCGCAAACACGTTGGGCCAGCGCGGATGGGCAAGCGTCGCGGGATCGACCGCCACGAAGCCGGTGGCGTCGGCGAGGGCGCTGTTCGCAATGAAGTCCGGCGCGACTTGCGGCGGCACCGCGTGAAGCATGTCGAAGCGGCGTTCGCAGGTTTGTGATCGTTCGCCGGCCCCTTGCCGAAAGACCGCGCGGCGTCCGGGTCCATCAACCTCAATCAGCGTCGAGCCGAGTCGAAGATCGATGCCGTAACGCTCGATGTAGCGCATGAGTGCCGGCACATAGTCGGCGACACCGAACAACGCCGCGCCGGCGTTGTGGAACTCGACGTCGATCGCGCCGAGGCAATCTTCGCGCTCCCAGGCATGGCAGGAGAGATACATGGCCTTTTGCGGTGCGCCCGCGCATTTGATCGGCATGGGCGGCTGCGTGAACAGCGCAACGCCGTTCCTCAGTGTTTGAACAAGATCGCGCGTATAGGGCGCGAGATCGTAGCGATAGTTGGAGGTCACGCCATGTTCGCCGAGCGTCCCGGCGAGGCCGGGGATGGCGTTCCAGTCGAGCTTGATGCCGGCCGCGACGACTAGCCCGCGATAGGCGATGCGCGAACCGTCGGCCAATTCGACCGCTTGCTCATCAGGATGAAGCGCGAGCGCTTCCTGACGCAGCCATTCGGCCCCCTTGGGGATCACGCTCGCCATCGGACGGCGCGTCGCCTCGGGTTGAAACACGCCGGCGCCCACGAGCGTCCAGCCTGGTTGATAGTAATGGGTTTCGGACGGCTCTATGATGGCGAGCGAGATGTCCGGCCTCCGCTTGAGGATGCTGGCGGCGCAAGCGATCCCCGCGCTGCCGCCGCCAACGATCACCACGTCATAGCGCTTCGCCTGACTATTCAATGACGTCGCGGCCGTGTGCATGGCCTGGGAGCGTGCGCCCGTGCGGCAATAGGCGAGAATGGGGCCGGGGAGCCGATCCAGCGCACCGCGCATCGCGCGCGCATCCTCAAGCGCGATGTCGCGGCTTGAGACTGGCAGGTGAGCGAAGGCGAGGCCCGCCGCCGCGGCCGCTTGCTCGATTTCGGCGGCGCTCGGTTGGCCGGGCTCCTCATCGTCTGGCCGATTGGAGATGACGGAGCGAAATCCCGCCGCGGCCGCCGCCCTCAGATCCTCAGGGTCGAGTTGGCTTGTGATCGCGAAGCCTTCGCCGATCGGAATGACCTTTTCCATCAGACGCGCCTTTCAGTTGCCGGCCTTCGAGGATGGTCGACGGTTCGCCCAGAGCCGGTGGAGAAGCATCCCGCCTGCCATTGCGATCAGGAACGGAAGCACCGCGACCGGCGCGAGCCCCAAATTGGCGACGGCCGGGCCGGGGCAGATGCCGGTAAGCCCCCACCCCACGCCAAAGAGCAGCGCCCCGATCGCAAGTCGTGCGTCGAGTCTGGTCGTTTCCGGCACGCAGAAGGCATCGCCCGACAAGGCCCGCCGCGCGCGGCGCTGGACCTGCCATGCAACGGCCATCGGCAGGATCGCGCCGGCCATGACGAAAGCGAGGGTCGGGTCCCATGCACCGAACAGGTCGAGGAAGGCAGTTACGCGGGACGGGTCCGCCAATCCGGATATGGCGAGGCCGGCGCCGAACAGGAGGCCGGCGGCAAGTGCGATGAGCATCCGCATGGTCAGAGCGTCCCCGATGCGCGCATGATGGCCACCGTGGCGAAGCCCGCCGTCATGAACAGGCCGGTCGCCACGAGCGAGCGCGGCGACAGGCGCGACAACCCGCAGACCCCATGTCCGCTGGTGCAGCCGCTGCCGAGCCGTGTGCCGAACCCCACAAGAAGCCCGCCGGCTATCAAAAGCGCGGTCGAGTCCGGGAAGGCGATCCGCAAGGGACCGGTGAGCGAGATCAGCGCCGCGCCGAGCGGAAGGCCGATAATGAAGGCCAGCGCCAGCTTGCGATCCGACCCTCGCTCACCAACCCCGATAGAGGTCGCAGCCATACCGCTGACCCCAGCGATCCTGCCAAGCCCGAGCAGCATGATCGCCCCGGCGACGCCGATCATCAGCCCGCCGAGGAAACCCGTCAGCGGCATGGCGTCGGGAAACAGCGTGCCCATCAAACGGCATCCAGCGGAATCTTGAGGTAGCGCGTGCCGTTGTCCTCAGGCTCGGGCAGTCTGCCACCGCGCATGTTCACCTGGATCGACGGCAGGATGAGCTTGGGCATGTCGAGCGTGGCGTCGCGCGCCTCGCGCATGGCGACGAACGCCTCTTCCTCGGCCCCGTCATGAACGTGGACGTTACCGGCCCGCTGGGCGGCAACGGTCGTTTCCCAGGCGAAGCGATCGCGGCCTGGCGCCTTATAGTCATGACACAGGAACAGGCGTGTTTCGGGAGGAAGGGTCAGCAGCCGTCGGATCGAGCGGAACAGCGTGCGTGCGTCGCCGCCCGGAAAGTCCGCGCGCGCGGTGCCGTAGTCGGGCATGAACAGCGTGTCGCCGACAAACGCCGCGTCGCCGATCACGTAGGCAAGGTCCGCCGGCGTATGGCCAGGCACATGCAGCACGGTCGCTTGGAGATTGCCGATGGTGAACTGGTCGCCATCCTCGAACAGGCGATCGAATTGCGATCCGTCGCGCGCGAACTCGGTGCCTTCGTTGAAGATCTTGCCGAAGATCTCCTGCACCTGAAGGATTGCCCGGCCGATAGAGAGCTTTCCGCCGACCTTTCCCTGAATATAGGGCGCGGCCGAAAGATGGTCGGCATGAGCATGGGTTTCCAGCAACCATTCGACCGCAAGGTCATGCTCGTGAACATAGGCGATGATCGCATCGGCCGAAGCGAACGAGGTCCTTCCCGATGCCGCGTCGTAGTCGAGCACGCTATCGATGATTGCTGCCGCCCGAGTCTCGGGGTCATGCACCACATAGCTGGCGGTGAAGGTGGGCTCGTCGAAGAACGCCTTGATCTGCGGCACGCCGTTGCGCGCGTTCGCGATCTGAGCCGCTGCCTTTTGAACTGTCTCGTCCATGATTACAGCCTTTCGCTTTCATGATTTAACATCTATGTAATCATGTAAGTGAGTTGCGTCAATGCGCTTGGAGTGAGAGACGGGATTGATGACGAACGAGGTTTTGACGAGCGGCCCGAGCCGCTCATTGCGGATGGGCGACACCGCCCCGGATTTCGAGGCGAGGACCACCAGAGGGATGGTGCGGCTATCCTCCTATCGCGGGCGCTGGATCGTGTTCTTTTCACACCCGGCCGACTTCACGCCTGTCTGCACCACGGAATTTGTGGGGCTGGCGAAGGCGCAGGATCGATTCGAGGCGATGGACTGCGCCTTGCTCGGACTGTCGGTCGACAGCCTCTATGCCCACGCCGCCTGGGCCAAGGCGATTCGGGACCAGTTCGATGTCGAGATCGGCTTTCCCATCGTCGAAGACCCGTCGATGGCTATCGCGCGCGCCTATGGGATGCTGGACGAGACCGCCCAGGACAGCTCGGCGGTGCGCGCGGCCTATTTCATCGACCCCGAAGGCGTCATTCAGGCGATCACCCACTATCCCATGTCGGTCGGGCGATCGGTCGACGAAATGGTCCGGATGGTCGCCGCGCTCCAGGCGGCCGCGTCAGGCGACAGGCTGACGCCGGAGGGATGGCGTCCGGGGGAACCGATGCTGCTGCCCCCTTCGAGCGACGCCGAGGGCGATGACTGGTTCTGCCGGGCCGCGCCATGACCGAGTTGTGGGAGAGCCGTTCGCAGGCCGACATGGCCACGGAGAAGCTGAAGGCGTTCGCCCAGCCGCAGCGCCTCATGGTGCTGTCGCTGCTGCTGTCGCGCGGCGAGCAATCGGTGTCGGCGATCGACGAGGCCACCGGCATCGGCCAGCCCGCGCTCAGCCAGCAACTTGGGGAGTTGCGCAAATCGGGCATGGTTTCGACGCGGCGGCAGGCCAAGCAGGTCTATTACAGCCTCGCCGACGATGCGACCGAGCTGTGCGTGCGCAGCATCGAGGCGGTGTTTGGCTCGGGCAATCCTGCTATGATCGCGCCCGGCTCGGGCGTAGTGGGTGATCGCGCTAGGTCCGTGAAGGGCGCTGCCGCCTTCGCGCGCATTCTCAACGTCTAGATCGATCGATCGAACCGGATTGCCGCGATCAAGCCGCCCGATGGCCGTTCGCGCAGATCGAGGCGCGCGCCGCAACTCTCCACCGCTGCCTCGACGATCGATAACCCCAAGCCGCTCCCGCTATTCTGCACACCGGCCCCGCGCTCGAAGCGGCGGCGCAGTCGATCCCGATCCTGCGGCGCGATGCCCGATCCGCGATCCATGACCAAGATTTCCATTGCCTTGCCGTTGGTCTCGCAGGCGATGACGACTTCGCCGCCCGGACCGGCGTGATGAAGGGCGTTCTCGACAAGATTCCCGATCGCCTGGCGCAAAGCCTCGGGCGCCATCGGCGCCGCGGCTCCTTCGCATGACGGCGCCACGACGATCCGCATATCACGCGCTGTCGCGACCGCACGATAGTCGTCGATCACCTCGGCCAGCACGGGGTCGAGGACGACCGGTTGAATCTGCGGCTCGCGCGCTCGTCCCTCCTCACCTGCGAGGCTGAGAAGCTGGCGCACCATGCGACTGGTGCGGTTCACCGATCGCGTGATCTGCTCCAGCGCATGGTCGCGCATGGCTGGGTCCGTTGCCCGCCGGGCGACCTCCGCTTGCGTCTTGAGCCCGGCCAAAGGCGTCTGCATTTCATGCGCGGCATTGGCGACAAAATCGCGTTCGGCCTGGCGGGCCGCTTCAAGCCGCCGCAGCAGGCCGTTCATTTCCTGCACGACGGGCCGCAATTCGCTAGGGCCGACGGTCTCATCCAGGGGCGTAAGGCTGCTCGGCGAGCGCGCCGCGATCGACCGGGCCAAGGCATCGAGCGGCCGAAGCCCGCGCCCAACCCCGAGCCAAAGGAGGACGCCGAGCCCGGCCAGGCCCACCAGCGCCGGCAGGAGCAGGCCGATCATCATGCCCGTCACGAGCCGTTGGCGCACACTGAGATTGTCGCCCACCATCACCCGCAGGCCGCGTTGCGCATCGACATGGGTATAGACCCGCCAATGCTGGTCCCCGATCTGACGCTCGGAAAATCCGGGTTGCCCCTGTGCGAGCGGCAGATCAGGCGCGCCGGCGGACTGGCCGATCAATTCACCACCCATCGACCAGATTTGGCACGAGAGCTGGCGCGTGTAGGCCGTGGGCGGGAGCCGCCTCGGTTCATCGACCATCGGCACGTCGAGCGCCGCCACCATGCGGGCGGCCTCGATAAGACGTCCATCCAGGACGCGTTGCACCTCCGCGCGCGTGGACAGCGCGGTCCAGGTGGCCGCGCCCGCCCAGACGATCATGGTGATCGCCGCCACCAACGCGAAAAGGCGGATACGCAGCGACATCATTGGCGGGCGATCCGATAGCCTTCGCCGCGAACGGTCTCGATCCGCTCGCGGCCGAGCTTGGCGCGCAGCTTGTGGATATGGACCTCCACGGCGTTGCTCTCTACCTCGTCCTGCCACCCGTAGATGCGATCCTCCAATTGGCCGCGCGAGAGAACGTGGCCGGGATGGCTCGCGAGTGCATGCAGGATCGCATATTCGCGCCGCGACAGCGCCACCTCCTCGCCGGCGACGGCGACGGTGCGGCAGGCTTCGTCGATCGTCAGGTCGCCCAGGCTGATCCCGTTCTCGGCCCGGCCGCTCGAGCGCCGCAGAAGTGCCCGCAGGCGTGCCGATAGCTCGCCAAGATCGAACGGCTTGCCAAGATAGTCGTCCGCCCCGCCATCGAGCCCGTCGATGCGGTCGCCGATGAGGTTGCGCGCGGTCAGAAGAAGGATGGGCGTCTTCACCCCGTCGCGCCGCCACTCCGTCAGGAGTTCGAGGCCCGAGCCATCCGGCAAGCCGATATCGAGGACGATGGCCGCATGATCCTGCGTCGCGACGGCGGCGCGCGCGTCGGTGCAGTTCACCACGCTGTCCACCTCGAACCCTTCGAGGCCCAGCCCGGCGGCAAGGCCGTCGCGCAGGATCTCGTCGTCTTCGATTACCAATATTCGCATCCCGCCGTCCTTACCGCACGAACTTATCCCAGCCTTAAGCGTGACCCTAAGCCTGCCTTAAGGTTCGCTGCACACGACATCCAGCATGGAAGGCGTGCTGCAACTGGGTCCGCTCATGATCGCGACCGACCGCATGATCGCGGTCGCGCTGCTTTGGGCGTTCCTCGGCGTCGGCGGATTTATCGCCGCGCGAACCGAAAGCCGGGCCGGGCGTGTTGCCTGGATCGCGGCTGCGGTCGGCATTGTAGCGGCGCGCGTCGGTTATGTCGCCGAGAACGCCCCTGCCTTCGCGATCGAGCCCTGGACCGTGCTCGCGCTATGGCAGGGCGGTTTCTCGCTGTGGCCCGGCGTCCTTGCAACCGCTGTGGTGATCGTCATGCTGCTCGGCCGTCAGCGCGCAACCGCCGGGCTGGTCGCATCCCTGGCCGTGCTGGTCTCCGCGCAGATTGCCGCAACCGCGCTGCTGGCTCCGCAGCCGCGACCATTGCCGAGCGGCCCGATCCTAGCAGACATGGCGCAGCGCCCAATCCCGATCGAGAGCCTGCGCGGACAACCCTTTGTCGTCAATCTATGGGCGACCTGGTGCCCGCCCTGCCGGCGCGAAATGCCGATGATGATCGACGTGGCCGCCGGCTCGGATATTCCCATTCTCCTCGTCAACCAGGGCGAGGATGTGAGCCGGGTGCGCGACTATCTCGCGCGGGAGGGCTTGGCGGATACCTCAATCCGGCTCGATCCGCTCGGCGCTCTGGGCGAGGCGATCGGAACGCGGGCGATGCCCACCACCCTGTTCATCGACGCCGACGGGCGCATCCGGCGCACGCACACCGGCGAGATATCCCGCGCAGCCTTGCTGGCGGCGCTTCGAGACCTTGAGAGGATGACGTCATGAAAAAGAAGATGTCGATCGCAGCCGTGCTGGTTGCGGCGCTGGTTCTGGTGGGCCTGCTCGCGATGCGTGGCGGCAACGGCGCCGATGCGCGGGCTCAGTCGATCGCGGAAGCTGGCGGCACCACTCCTTCCGCCGAGGCGCTGCGCATCCGCGAGGAGATTCAGAACGATCCTGTCGCGCCAACGGTCGCACCCGAAGGTTACGACGTGACCATCGTTTTCTTCACCGATTACCAATGTCCCTATTGTCGCCGAATGCACCCCGTGCTCGACGCGCTGATGCGAGAGGACAACAAGGTCCGGCTCGTCTATCGCGACTGGCCGATCTTCGGCGCCGCCAGCACCGAGGCGGCTCGCGCGGCGATCGCGGCGCAGTATCAGGGCAAGCACGCTGAGTTCAATGCTGCCCTTATGCAGACCGAAGGCCGCCTGTCATCCCAGAACATCCGGGCGGCGGCGGATCGAGCCGGTGTAGATTGGAACCGGCTCCAAGCCGATCTGGATCAACATGGGTCCGAGATTGGTCAGGCGCTCGGCCGCACGAGCCGCTTCGCAGCGATGGCCGGTCTTTCCGGCACGCCCGGCTTGATGGTGGGACCTTATCTGCTGCCGGGCGCGGTCGATCTAGCGACCCTTCGGCAAGCGGTCGCACTTGCTCGGGAGGGCGATTAGGCGGTCAACAAATGTCGCAAAGCCGTGCAAGGTTGTGATTGAACTACGCCAGCTCCGCTATCTGATAGCGGCCGCCGAAGCGGGCAGCTTCAGCCGCGCGGCACGCAACCTCAATATTAAACAAGCGACACTTAGCCGGCACATTCTCGATGTCGAGAAACGGCTAGGCATGGCACTGTTCGACCGCAGGACGCGTGGCGCCACGCTCACAAAAGACGGCGAGACGTATCTTTACACGGCGCAGCGAATTGTGGGCGAGTGGGAAGAATTAAACGCCTGGGTTCGCTCGACGCGTAATGGTGAGGCCGGCAGGCTGGCGGTGGGCTTTTACACATCGTTTTCAGCCGGGAATTTGCGCGCCACACTCAGCGAGTTCGGCGAACGCAATCCAAACGTGAAGCTGCGCGGGTTCGAGCGCGACCGGAAAATGTTGCTGGCCGGGATCGAAAACGGGGTGCTCGACATCGCGATTATGATTGGCGAGTCCCGTTGCCCAGGGCTGGTGAACCGCTCGTTCTGGAGCGAACGAATAATGGTGGCCATGCGAGAAGACCATCGCCTTGCCGCCCGTGAAAACATCCACTGGGCCGACCTTATCGGTGAACGCTTCCTGCTGACGCAGCGAGATCCCGGTCCAGAAAGCCGCAACATGATCTTGAGTAAGCTCGGGATACCAAGCCATTCACCCGAGATCGACATGGAGGATATTGGGCGCGATACTGTTCTAAGTGTTGTCGGGCTTGGTGTGCATATCTCGATCGTCGCGGAATCTGCGCTCGGTATTCACGTTCCCGGCGTGATCTTCCGCGAGGTCCACGAGACCAACGGCCACACGCGGATCGGCTTCTCCGGCTATTGGCGTGAGGACAATGAAAATCCGGTGCTGCGCCGGTTTCTTGAGTTCGTCACCGCCCGCTATTCGATGCCGTCGGTGCCTAGGCCACAGCCATCTTCTCAGCAACCGGGAAAGGAGCCGTCATGACGCAAGGAAAGACACTCATCATCGTGCTGGTCACGCTCATCATCGGGTTCGGGGCGGGCTTCGTCCTCCGCCCGATCATCGTCCCCGTCGAGCGGACGGCGATCGTCGCCGGCCCGCCTGCCGCCGTCCCGGCGCCGGCTGAGCCGCGCGGGATGCAGTATTTCGCGGCGCATCTCGATGAAGCGCGGCAGGTCGTGGCGCAATGCGCGGAAGGAACGGCGCGCGGCGACGAGTGTGCCAACGCCGAGCAGGCCGTGATCGAGGCGGAAGGCCGGGAGCGTTTCAAGAAGTTCATGGGGAATTGAGGCGAGCGAACGCGGCCCTCATTTCCCCTGCGCGCGGTGCCGGCGAAAGGCCCGGTCGGTTTCCATGAACCGGGTGAGCATCGGCGCGACCAGCTTGTCGGGCGGGACCGGCGATCCCCCGGTCTCGGCCGCGAGCGCGGCGGCATAGGCTTGCAAGTCGCGATGCACGGCGGCGGGCAGCTCCACAGAGAGCTTGACCGGCCGATCGTCGGCCAGCGGCCCCAGCTTCAATTTGCTCATCGTGCGCCTCCAACCGGCTCCAATACGAGGTCGCGGGTCAGGACCACGCGCAGCGGATGCCCCGGCCGGATGGTGAGCGTCGGCTGCACATTCAATTGCCGCCGCATGATCTGCTGGCCGGTCTGGTTGATGGTGTCCTGCGAGCCGCGCCTGAGCGCGCGAGTCAGGTCGTCCTCGCTGTCCGCGCCCAGCTCGGCGCCGACGCCGAGCAGCGTCGAGACGGCGGCGGCTTTCAGGAGATTGCCCCAATGCTGGTTCACGCGGTCCTGTAGGCCAGCATAGCCGGCCGCGTCGGCACCGGGCTGGCGCTCGAGAACGATCGAGCGGCCGTCCGGCATGATAAGCCGATCCCAGGCGAGCAGCGCGCGGGTCTGTCCGGCGGCGATCTCGCTGTCATATTCGCCGATCAGCCGGGCGCCTTGCGGGATGAGCAGGATGCGGCCCGTAGGGCTGTCATAGACGTTGGCCGTCACCTGGGCGGTGATCTGCCCCGGAAGGTCCGAACGGATGCCGGTGATGAGCGCCGCCGGGATGATGCTGCCGGCCTGCACGATGTTGGGCGAGGCTGGCGCGGCCAGGCGCTCGACGCTCACCGTGCGCGCATTGGGCGCCTGGGCCATGAAGGCCCGCTTGGCGGCTTGGTCGCCCTGCGCGGCCGAGCCATCTGGTTGTCCTGGGGGCCGCGGAGCGGCGGCGTCCGGCGCTGCCATTGCGAAGTTCGGCAGGGACGGCATCGCAGCGGCCCCGGCGCTGCTGCCGCCGAGGAACACGCCGCTCATGCGCGCGGCGTCGCGTTCCTGCTGGGCGCGCTGGCGGGCGGCTTCCTCGGCCTGGGCGCGCGGATCGGGCCGGGCACCGACCGGCGGGACCGGGACATTCTCCCCGCGCTGCTGGGCGGAGACGATTGGGCCGCCGAGATCGCCGGGAAGCGGCGGGCCGAGTTTCGGCGCCTGGCTGTAGTCGCGCGGCCCGGAGGTGATGGTCTCGGACGTGGCGCGGCTGTCGGTGCTGTAGAGTTCCTTGGCCTCCTTCTCGCCCGGCGGCTTGAGCGCGTAGATCAGCGAGCCGCCGATGCCGAGGCCGGCGGCAACGCCCATGAGGGCCAGCGCCTTGCGCGAAAGCCGCATGACGCGGGGCGGGTCGCCCCGAAGCTGGAAGGCTTGAGGGTCGGCGCGCGGCGCTTGCGGTGCGGCCCCTTCGGGCGGGGTATTGCCGGCGGGATCGGTCACGGCCGCCCCCTGCGCCCGTCGTCACGCACGATGCGGACGCGCTGCTCGCTGCGCCGGTCGCCCAGGCGCAGCTCGGCGGCGGCGAACAGCCGGTCCACCACCATGTAGCGGCCCTGCACCCGGTAATTGACCAGCTCGGCATCGCCGGCCGCGCCGGTCACGAACAGCGGCGGCATCTCGCCCTGCGAGATCCCGGCCGGAAACTCGATGAACACCTGGGCGGAATCGTCGAAGGCGCGGACGGGCTTCCACGGCACGCGGTCGCCCTCGATCCGGTAGCGGAAATTGAGGGCGGCGAGGTCGATGCCGGCGGCGACGGGGGCCGAGACGGCAGCGGCGGCATTGGCGCTGCGTAGCGCGATGAGCTGGTCCTGCGGGTAGGTCCAGGAGACGGAGGCCATATAGGTCGAAGCTGTCGCGCGCAGTTCGATGTGATAGGTGCGCCGGTCGGTGTTGATGACCAGATTCGTGCCGATGTCGGCGCGGGTGGGCTTCACGAGAATATGCACGCGCGCGGTCTGCCCGCTGCCGCTCACCGTGTCGCCGATGATCCACCTGACCGTATCGCCGGCCGCGACCGGCCCCGGCCCCACAAGCTGCTCCCCTTCCTGCAAGGCGATGTCCGTCACCTGGCCGGGCGCGGTATAGACCTGATAGAGCGCGCCCTGCGTCCAGGGATATTGCTGGATGGCGTTCACATAACCGTCGCGGGTGGGCTGCACGCGGGCGGCCGCGTTCGCGGCCCCGACGCGGCGGCGCGGATCGGCGGGCTCGGACGTCGCCGTCCCGGCCGCGAGCGGCTTCAATTGGCCGGGGAGCGGCAAGGGTTCGGGGATCGTCACCACCTCGACGGCGCGCGGCGGCTGTGCGGCCGGCGTCGCCGCGATCTCGCGCGGCGGATCGTCGTAGGCGATGGCCGGCGGCTTTGCGGACGTGGTGGCGCAGCCGGCGAGCGCGGTTGCGGAAAGCAGCATTGCCGCGCTGGCGGCATGGTGGGCGGATTGCCAGGTCATTGCGACAACTCCTTGCTCCAGTTGAGGGCGTTGACGAACACGCCGAGCGGGTTCTTGCGCAGCGCGTCGGGCGTGCGCGGCGGTTGCACGACGATGGTGAGGATCGCCGACCAGTGTTCGGTGGTGGCGAGGCTCCCGTCCTGATAGCGCCGCTCGGTCCAGGCGACGCGGAAGCTGTCGGGCGAGGCGCGGATCACGCTGGAGACGTCCACCGCGACCTGCACCCGGCCGACATTGGCGAAGGGATCATTGGCGCGGGCGTAGTCATTGAGCGCCATCGCGCCCCGATCGGTCGTGAAGTCGTAGGCGCGCAGCCAGTTCTGGCGGACGATGACCGGATCGGCCGGGATCGCCCTGACCTGCTCGATGAAGCGGGCGAGATGGAACGCGATCTGCGGATCGGTCGGGCGATAGCTGGCCTCGGCTGGCGCGACGGCCTGCGCCTCGCCCAGTCGATCGACCTGGACAACCCAGGGGACGATGTGGCCGCGGGCGGATTGCCAGACGAGGCCGGCCGAGAGCCCACCGGACAGGGCAAGCGCGCCGAAGAAGGCGAGACGCCAGTTCTTCGCCTGCACGCGCGCCGAGCCGATGCGGTCGTCCCAGACCTGCGCGGCGCGCTGATAGGGTGTGGTGGGTTCGGGGGGCTGGCCGTAGCGAATGGTGGGGCGTCGGAACATGGAGGATCAGTCCTTCTCTTTGATGTCGGGACCGGCTCCGCCGCCGTGGCTGTCGCCAGCCTTCATGGTGTGGGCGAGGACGGTCGCGCCGTGGCTGACGGCCTGGCGGCGTTTAATCGCGGCCGCCCATGCGGGCTGGACGGACGTGCCGGCCGGCGCGGGACCGCCAGCGGTTGCGGCGGCCGGGGTGGCGGATGCGGGTCCGCCGGTGATCGTGCCGCCGGTGGCGGTGAATCCGGCGCGGGCGCCCGAGCGGAAATTGGCCTTCATCGCCGCGCCGCCCTTGGCGGCCGCCTTGCGCAAGGGCGAGAGGACGGCGCTCGCCGCGCTTCCCGCCGCCGCTTGGCCGACAGCGGCCATGCCGCCCGCGACAGCGCCGGCGCCGCTCTTGCCCAGCGACCCGAGGCTGTAGGCGCTGGTCGCACCGCCTGCCATCTGAGCGCCGCCACGCGCGGCGGCGCCGGTCATCCGGCCGGGCGCCGAGGCAGGAAACCGGCGCCGACGCCAGCGCGCCGCCGCGCCGCTCGACCAGCGCGCCGCCTGCGGCCAGCGCGGTGCCGGCCGCCGCGCCCGCGCCGAGTTGCGGGCCGCCCGAGACGATGCCGTTGGCGATCGAAGGGCCGAAGATCGACAGGCCCAGGAGCGACAGCGCGGCGAGCGCGATGGCCATGACCTGATTGATGTCGGGCGCGGGGCCGAGGGCCGCGCCGGTGAACTGGCTGAACAGGGTGGTGCCGATGCCGGTGATGACCGCGAGCACCAGCACCTTGATGCCGGTCGAGACGACATGGCCCAGCACCTTCTCGGCCATGAAGGCGGTCTTGTTGAAGAAGGCGAACGGCAGCAGGACGAACCCAGCCAACGTGACCAGCTTGAACTCAATCAGCGTGATGAAGACCTGCACGGCGATGATGAAGAAGGCGAGCACCACAATCACCCAGGCGAGCAGCAGCACGAGGATCAGCGCGAGGTTCGAGAACACGGCCCAAAGGCTGGAGAACTGCCCCGCCGCATCGAGCAGCGGCTTGGCCGCTTCGAGCCCCTTCGCCGCGATCGTGCCGGGCTTCATGAACTCGTCGATCGTCATGGCGCCGCCGCTGGCCTGGAGGCCGAGCCCGGCGAAGCTCTCGAACACGATGGTCGCGAGCAGCGCGAAATTGCCGATGATGAAGGCGAAGGTGCCGATGTAGAGCGTCTTCTTGACGAGGCGCTGAAGCACGTCCTCGTCCGCGCCCCAGGCCCAGAACAGGCCGGCGAGCGTCACGTCGATGGCGATCAGCGTGGTCGAGAGGAACGCGACCTCGCCGCCGAGCAGCCCGAATCCGCTGTCGATGTAGCCGGTGAAGACGTTGAGGAAATTGTCGATAACGCCGGTGTCGTTCATGGCCGGGCGCCTTCATCCGGCGCCATGTCGCCGCCGCGTTCCGTCGCAGGCGTGGACTCGTCCTGGCGGAAGAAGCGGCGGCGGTTGGCGGCCCAGGCCGCTTCGCAGCCGCTGTCCGGCATGGTCAGCGAGGCGCAGCGATCAAGCTCGCGGGCGAGCCTGGCCTGGCCTTCGTCAGCCGGCAGGACGAGCGGCGGCGCCGGCGCAGGCTCATCGGGCTGGACGGCGGCGACGATCGCCACCGTCATCATCAGCCCGGCCAGCGCCGCCACCCCTGCGATCTTCGCCGTGCGCGACATCGGGCGTCTCAGTTGCCCATGAAGCGGCGGAACCGCTCGCGCCCTTCGGCTTCCTCGGCCGCCTGGCGGGCGGATTGCAGCGCCTGCGCCCGGCCCTGCGCCGCGACGGCGGCGGTGAGGTCCGCGAGCTGCTGCGATTGCAGCGCAAGGAGCTGGTTGCCCGCCTGCGCCGCCTGGAGCGCGCCCGTCGCCGACTGGCTGGCCGAGACCAGGCTGTCCATCGTCGTGCGCGTGCCTTCGATGTTGCCGACGACGCCGGCCTGCACCTGCAAGGCATCCTGAAAGGCGCCGACGCTATCCTCCCAGCGGGCGTTCGCATTGGCGACCATCTGCGCGTGATCGCCGGTCAGCGCCGCGCCCCTGTAGCGGCCGCTGAACGCCTGCTGGATGTCCTGCACGTCGTAGGCGATGCGCTGCGCCTCGCTCAGAAGCTGCTGGGTGCGCTGCACCTGCTGCTGGAGCTGCTGGAGCGAGCTGAACGGCAGCGAGGTCAGGTTGCGCGCCTCGTTGATGAGGCTCGTCGCCTGGTTCTGGATTTGCTGGATCTGATTGTTGATCTGCTGGAGCGACCGCGCGGCGGTCAGCACGTTCTGCGCGTAGTTGGTCGGGTCATAGACGATGCCGCCGAACTGCGCGTAGGCCGGCATGGGCGCGATCATCGGCACGACGGCCGCGCTGGCGAGGACGCCGGCCAGGATGGCGCGGCGCAGGGGGAAGCGGGTCATAGAGGTAACTCCTGCTGGGGTTGGCGTGGGGGATCGGGGGGAAGAAGCTCGACAGCCCAGGCGCAGCCGCGATGGCGCAGCCATTCGGCCGCGAAGGCGGGCGCCCCGTGGGTTTCGATGATGTCGGCGATGGCGAGCTGGTCGGTTTTCGACGACGCGGCGGCGAAGGTCAGCGCGACCTCACCCAGCCCCAGCTCGAACAGGCGATTGCCGCGCCTGCTTTGACAGTAATAATCCCTCTTGGGCGTGGCCCGGCTGAGGATTTCGATCTGCCGGGCGTTGAGACCGAACCTCTCGTAGATGGCCGCGATCTGCGGCTCGGCCGCGCGCTCGTTCGGCAGGAAGATGCGCGTCGGGCAGCTCTCGATGATGGCCGGCGCGATGCTCGACGTCTCGATGTCGGCGAGGCTCTGCGTCGCGAAGACGACGCTGGCGTTGCGCTTGCGCAGGGTCTTCAGCCATTCGCGGAGCTGCGCGGCGAAGTCCGGACTGTCGAGGACCAGCCAGCCTTCGTCGATGATGATGAGCGTCGGCGAGCCGTCCAGCCGGCCCTCGATGCGGTGGAACAGATAGGAGAGCACCGCGGCCGCCGAGCCGGCCCCGACCAGCCCCTCGGTCTCGAACGCCTGCATGTCGGCTTCGCCCAGCCGCTCGGCCTCAGCGTCGAGCAGCCGACCCCACGGCCCGCCGATGCAATAGGGCGCGAGCGCCTGCTTGAGCTGCTGGCTCTGCAACAGGACCGCGAGCCCTGTCAGCGTGCGTTCCGGCATCGGCGCGCTGGCAAGCGAACCCAGCGCCGACCAGATATGCTCCTTGGCCTGGGGATCGACGGCGACGCCTTCGCTCGCGAGGATCGCCGCCAGCCATTCGGCGGCCCAGGCGCGTTCGGCCGGATCGTCGATGCGGGCGAGCGGCTGCAACTGGACGCCGCCGTCGCTGTCGTCGGAGAGCCCGCCGCCGAGATCCTGCCAGTCTCCGCCGGTCGCCAGCGCGGCGGCGCGAATCGAGCCGCCGAAGTCGAAGGCGAAGACCTGGGCCTTCTCGTAGCGGCGGAACTGCATCGCCATGAGGGCGAGCAGGACGGACTTGCCCGCGCCGGTCGGGCCGACGATCAGCGTGTGCCCGACATCGCTGCCGTCAGGGTGAAGGGAAAACCGGAACGGGGTCGAGCCTTCGGTCCTGCCGTAGAGCAAGGGGGGTTGTCCGAAGTGCTCGTCCCGTTCCGGCCCCGCCCATACCGCTGACAGGGGGATCAGGTGGGCGAGATTGATCGTGGAGATCGGGGGCTGGCGGACGTTGGCGTAGGTGTGACCGGGCAGAGACCCCAACCATGCCTCGATCGCGTTCATGCCCTCGGGGATGACGGTGAAGTCGCGGCCCTGAATGACCTTCTCGACCAGCCGCAGCTTCTCGGCGGCGATGGCGGGATCGCGATCCCATACCGTCACCGTCGCGGTGACGTAGGCCATGCCGGCATAGTCGGAGCCCAGCTCCTGTAGGGCGATGTCGGCGTCGGCGGCTTTGTTGGAGGCGTCGCTGTCGAGCAGCGTGGACGCCTCGTTGGTCATCACTTCCTTAAGGATCGCCGCGACCGATTTACGCTTGGCGAACCACTGGCGGCGGATGCGGGTCAGCAGCTTGGTCGCGTCGGTCTTGTCGAGCATGATCGCGCGGGTCGCCCAGCGATACTCGAAGGCGAGCCGGTTCAGCTCGTCGAGCAGGCCGGGAAAGGTGACGCTCGGGAATCCCGTGATCGTCAGCGTGCGCAGATGATGGTCGCCCAGGCGCGGTTCGAGCCCGCCGGTCAGCGGCTCGTCGGCGAGCAGCGCGTCCAGGTGCATCGGCGTCTCGGGGACACGCACCCGCTGGTGCCGGGTAGAGATGGTGCTGTGCAGGTAGGTCAGCGTCTCGCCGTCATCGAGCCAGCGGACCTCGGGCACGAAGCCTTCGACCAGATTGAGAACGCGGTCGCTGCGATCCGTGAAGCCCTTGAGCAGCTCCCACGGATCGACGCCGCTGGTGGACCGGCCCTCGTAGAGCCAGCCTTCGGCCCGCGCGGCTTCCTCGGCCGGCGGCATCCACAGCAGCGTCAGATAATAGGCGCTCTCGAAATGCGCGCCCTCCTCGCGGAACTGTTCGCGCCGCTCCATGTCCACGAGCGCCGAGACCGGATCGGGAAACTCCGATTCCGGGTAGTCGAGCGCGGGCGTGCGCTGCGCCTCGACGAAGATCGCCCAGCCCGAGCCCAGGCGGCGGAGCGCGTTGTTGAGCCGCGCCGTGGTGGCGACCAGCTCGGCGGGCGTGGCGCTGTCGAGATCGGGGCCGCGAAAGCGCGCTGTGCGCTGGAACGATCCGTCCTTGTTGAGAACGACGCCTTCGCCGACCAGCGCGGCCCAGGGCAGGAAGTCGGCCAGGTGGGAGGCGCGATTCCTGTATTCGCGCAGGCTCATCATGGCCGCATCCACGCCGGATAGCGGAGGTGGCGGCGGGCCACGTCCACGAACTGCGGATCGCGGCGCGCGGCCCATACCGAGAGCGCATGGCCGATGGCCCAGATGGCGAGACCGGCGATCCAGAGCCGCAGTCCGAGGCCGATCGCGCCCGCCAGCGTGCCGTTGACGATGGCTAGCGAGCGAGGGGCGCCGCCGAGCAGGATCGGCTCGGTCAGCGCCCGATGCACCGGGGCAAAGAAGCCCGCGATCGGCTCGACGGGATCGGCCGTGCTGGTCATGCGATCAGCGCCCCGCCGCCGAACGAGAAGAACGACAGGAAGAAGCTGGACGCGGCGAACGCGATCGACAGGCCGAAGACGATCTGGATGAGGCGGCGAAAGCCGCCGCTCGTATCGCCGAACGCCAGCGTCAGGCCGGTCACTATGATGATGATGACCGCGACAATCTTCGCCACCGGCCCTTCGATGCTTTCGAGAATCGACTGGAGCGGCGCTTCCCACGGCATCGACGAACCGCCCGCATGTGCGGGGAGCGCGTAGAGCAGGCCGGCGGCGGTGATCGCGGCGTGGCCCATGCGGTCGAGCATGGTGCCGCCGAGCAGGCGGCGCTTTGTAGCGCTGATAGGCTTGATGTCCTTGGTCATGGCAGGTCTCCGGGCTGGGGGGTGGTGAGCGGGGCGAGGCGGTAGTCGCCGGTCGCGGGGTCGAGCCCGGCGACGCGGGCCAGCTCGGTCAGCCGGCGCCCGTGCCCGTCGCGAACCAGCACGGCGATCAGGTCGATGGTCTCGGCCAGCAGCGCGCGCGGGACCGTGACGACGGCCTCCTGGATGAGCTGCTCCATGCGGCGCAGCGCGCCCAGCGCGGTCCCGGCGTGGATCGTGCCGACCCCGCCGGGGTGGCCGGTGCCCCAGGCTTTGATGAGGTCGAGCGCCTCGGTGCCGCGCACCTCGCCAATGGGGATGCGGTCGGGGCGTAGGCGCAGCGACGAGCGCACCAGCTCGGACAGCGACACCACGCCGTCCTTCGTCCGCATGGCGACGAGGTTGGGCGCGGCGCATTGCAGCTCGCGGGTGTCTTCGATCAGGACGATGCGGTCGGTGGTCTTGGCGACTTCGGCCAGGAGCGCGTTGACCAGCGTGGTCTTGCCGCTGCCGGTCCCGCCCGCGACGAGGATGTTGGCGCGTGTCTGCACGCCATCGCGCAGCGCCGCCGCCTCGGCCGCCGACATGATTCCGGCCGCCGCATAGTCGTCGAGCGTGAACACGGCGACGGCGGGCTTGCGGATCGCGAAGGCCGGCGCAGCGACGACGGGCGGCAGCAGCCCCTCGAACCGCTCGCCCCCTTCCGGCAACTCGGCCGAGACGCGCGGGGACCGGGCGTGAACCTCGACGCCGACATGGTGCGCGACCAGGCGGACGATGCGCTCGCCGTCAGCGGCGGCCAACGTCATGCCGGTATCGCTGATGCCTTCGCCAAGCCGATCGACCCACAGCCGGCCGTCCGGGTTCAGCATCACCTCGATGACGGCGGCATCGTCGAGCCAGGCCGCGATCGACGGTCCCAGCGCCGTGCGCAGCATCCGCGCGCCGCGTGATTTCGCCTCGGAACGGATTGGGTGGACGGTCAAGAAAAAGCCCCTGATGAGGGCCGGGCGAACCGCCGCCCGGCGTCAGGGGCACATCAAGAGAGACAGAAAAGACCGTGCTTCAACAAGTAAATGCGGGCGTCGTAGTCTGGCGTAGAGATACAAGAACTGGCGTAGTCAGTTCATTCTTCTTGAGGCGGAAAGTCCTCGCCAATTTCTTGTCTGACCTTCGGGCCTTTCGCGAGTCGGCGGCCCAGCGCATCCATGAAGGCGTCGTAGCGGTCGCCGCCCTGGCGACGCATCGCGGCTCGCTCGCTCTCGGGCGGCGGCGGGGTGTTCGACAGCCAGAAGCGCACGAACAGCGCGATCATCTCGACGCTGATACCCGTGTCGCGCTCCAGGCGGGTGATGCGCCGGTCCAGCTTGTCGAGCCGCTTGGCGATGGCGGCCTCGCGCTGCTCATCGGCGTCGGGCGACAGGAAGGATGCGATGGCCGCCTCGGCGATCAGCGAGCGGGACTTGTCCCTCCGATCGGCATAGGCGGCGAGCGCGCGCATCAGCTCCGGGTCGAGATAGACCGACAGCGGCGTCTTCGTGGTCATAGCTCGATGCCATCACCGGGATCGAGCGACGCCTGCCGGGCCGCGCGCTGCATCTGGCGGCGCACCGTCGCCTGCCGCGCCGCGTCGCTATCGGGCTCGGGCTCGTCCAGCTCGAACTCATTGGCGGGCGCGGGCCTGGGCGTGGGCGCAATGTCGATATGGCGCTCCAGCGCCGGCTCGCGGCGCAGGTCCGCGTTCGCGGCGTCGTCCTCAGCATCCGCCTTCTTGGCGGCCTTTTTCTTCTTCGGCTTCTTGGGAGATTCATGCTCGATCGGTTCGGGCATCGGTGGCGCCTCGATCGGCGGCAGGCCGCTCCAGTCGTCGGGGCGCGGCGGGCCGCCTCCGACATTGCTGTCGGGCGGCGACATCACCCGCTGCGTGAACCTCCGGTCCTTGAAGTAGCGGACCTTCTTCGCGCGGATCGGCGGGATGCCCGCGACCATGACGATCTCGTCGTCGGGCGGGAGCTGCATGATCTCGCCGGGGGTGAGGAGCTGGCGGGCGGTCTCGGAACGCGAGACCATCAAATGCCCGAGCCAGGGGCTCAACCTGTGCCCGGCGTAATTCTTCATCGCCCGCATCTCGGTCGCGGTGCCGAGTGCGTCCGATATGCGCTTGGCGGTGCGCTCGTCGTTGGTGGCGAACGACACGCGCACATGGCAATTGTCGAGGATCGCGTTGTTCGGTCCGTAAGCCTTCTCAATCTGATTGAGGCTCTGGGCGATGAGGAAGCTCTGGATGCCGTAGCCGGCCATGAACGCCAGCGCGCTCTCGAAGAAGTCGAGCCGCCCCAGCGCGGGAAACTCGTCGAGCATCAGGAGCAGCCGGTGGCGCGACTGCCGCGCCTTCAAGTCCTCGGTCAGCCGGCGGCCAATCTGGTTGAGGATGAGGCGAATGAGCGGCTTGGTGCGCGAGATGTCGGACGGTGGCACGACGAGGTAGAGCGTCACCGGCAGCTCGCCCTCGACCAGATCCTTTATGCGCCACTCGCAGGTGCGCGTGACCTGCGCGACGACGGGATCGCGATAGAGGCCGAGGAACGACATGGCGGTCGAGAGCACGCCCGATCGCTCGTTGGCCGATTTGTTGAGCAGCTCGCGCGCGGCCGAGGCGACGACGGGATGGACGCCCGCCTCGCCCAAATGCGGCGTCGTCATCATCGCCCATAGCGTGCTTTCGATCGGCCGGCGGGGATCGGACAGGAAGGCGGCGACACCCGCCAGCGTCTTGTCGGCCTCCGCGTAGAGGACATGGAGGATCGTGCCGACCAGCAAGGCATGGGAGGTCTTTTCCCAATGGTTGCGCTTCTCGAGCGATCCTTCCGGGTCCACGAGCACGTCGGCGACGTTCTGCACGTCGCGCACTTCCCAGGCGCCCTTGCGGATTTCGAGCAGCGGGTTGTAGGCGGCCGACGCGCCATTGGTCGGATCGAACAGCAGCACCCGCGCGTGCTGGGCGCGAAAGCCGGCGGTGAGCTGCCAGTTCTCGCCTTTGATATCATGCACGATCGCCGAGCCCGGCCAGGTGAGCAGCGTCGGCACCACGAGGCCGACCCCTTTGCCGCTCCGTGTCGGCGCGAAGCACAACACATGCTCGGGACCGTCGTGGCGCAGATAGTCGCGCCCAAGCCGACCGAGCATGACGCCGCTGCCGCCCGTCAGCCCGGCGGCGGCGATCTCCCCGCGCGTCGCCCAGCGCGCCGAGCCATAGGTCTCGGCGTTCTTCAACTCGCGCGCACGCCAGACCGACATGCCGATGGCGACGACGATCGCGGCGAACCCGCCCGACACGGCGATGAACGCGCCGGTCTGGAATATCTCCGGCGCATAGGCGTCGAAGGAGAACCACCACCAGAAGAAGGCCGGCGGCGGATAGATCGGCCAATCGCCGAGCATGAACCACGGCGCCCCAAGCTCGGGCTGATAGGCGAGCGCCGCGGCCGTCCATTGCGTCGCGGTCCACAGGGCGGCGAGCACGATCAGGAAGACCGCGAAGACCTGACCCCAAAGGATTTTGGTTGCCGACATGGCATCGAAGTCGATGCGGGTCGGATACCAAATCAAGTCACCGTTATTATGGAGGAAAGTCTAGCGTAGAAAGACAGGGAGTAGCGTAGTTTGGCCCATTATATTTCCGAGCGCGATCGGCGTTATTGGACGAATATTCACACGATAGCCGGACCACGGCCCGACTCTCTGCGCACTCGTGGTCAACGGCGATGCGCTGCACCATCGGATTGATGCAGCGCGTGTGATCTGCCCTTAGAGGCCCAGCCCCCGCCCGCGACCGAACGACCAATCGACGCCGCCGCCCGCGCGCATGACGCCGGAGATGTGCTTGCCGATCTGGCGGTCGAGCGAGGGAGACCAGGGCACAAGCTGGAAGCTCAGGCCGTTGTCGATCATGGCGAAGCGGCCCGAGGCGAGCGTGATGCGCTGACGCACGGTGCCCGCGACATACTCCCCGGCCGTGGACGGCGCGTGCGGCAGGCCGACCTCGGCTGACAAGTCCTTGGCGGCTTCGTCCAGCTCGCGGCGGCGGAGCGTGTCGAGTAGGTTGCGCGCGAAGATGATGCGCTGGCCCTGCCGCCGCGCGAGCCCCTCGTCGGCGAGATGCTCGGCGCGGGCCTCCATCGCGGCGCGCACCTCAGACCCGAAGCCGCCGCCGAGATCATGGCCATCGCTCGACAGGTTGCGCCGGTCGAGCCAGGTCGCCCCCGGCGCGCGAACCTGCGCCTCGATGTCCATGTCGGAGCGCACGGCCAGCGCCACCCGCTGCCGGCCCTTCCGGTCCTCGAAGCGGCGCAGCTCGACGATCGCGCCGGGCCGGCAATCGCCGGTCGCCTCGATGTCGGGAAGCTGGACATGGTGGGTGCGGCCATCGATCCCGTCCACGATCGCATAGGCTTTGCCGGTCAGCTCGTCATGCAGGCCGCGATCGACCAGCCTGCCGACAACGGGCTGAGCCGGATCGGCGTCAAGGACGTAGCTGCCGGCGCCCCGGTCGATGCCGCGGTCGCTCATCGCCTTGTGCATCCGCTTGATGATGTCGTCGCGCTCGCCCAGCTCGCGCAGCGCGGCCTGGGCGTTGTCCGCCAGCGTCCACTGGCCGGGCGCGATCTCGTTGGCGAGGCCGAGCCCCTCCAGCTTGCGCAGTCGGCCCGTCCTCAGCACATGGTCGCCGTCCGGCCGGACGCCGGGTTCGGGCGCCATGTCGATCACGCCGTCGCGCTGCATCGTCCGCGACAAGTCGCGGTCGATCTCGGTCCAGCGTTCGGCATCGACCTGCCGCTCCAGCGATTGCCGGATTTCGAGGTCGGTGCGCGGGCCGAGTTCCTGGGTGACGATCTCGCGCGCCTGCGCCCGCATCCCCTCGCGGATATAGTCGCGCGAGATGACGAGGTTCTGCCCGTCCTCGGCGACGCCGCGCACGATGATGTGGACGTGCGGGTTATCGGTGTTCCAATGCTCGACCGCTCGCCAGTCCAGGCGGGTGCCGAGATCCTTTTCCATCCGCGTCATCAGCTCGCGGGTGAAGCCCTTGAGGTCGCGCATCTGCTCAGCGTCCTCAGGCGAGACGATGAACCTGAAATGGTGGCGGTCGTCCTCGCAGCGCGCCGCGAACTCGTTGCGGTCGAGGCCGTCCGCCTCCGCGCCGAACAACACGCCCTTTTCGCCGTCGCGCGTGACGCCATCGCGTTGCAGGTAATTGAGATGGGCGGCGAGGGAGGCGCGGCCGCCGTGCCGGACGACGCGCGCCTTGACGATAACCTGGCGCGATCGGTGCCCGAGCCGGTGGGTGGCGCGCACGCTCGCCACGCGGCCCCGGCCGAAGGTCGAGCGGCCCGGCGCGACGATGCGGCCACGGCGCGAGACATGACCGCCGGCCCTCTGCGCGGCGGCGAGCGCCTGGACGATGATCGGCAACGCCCGCTGGCTTCCTCGCGAGCGGATGCGACCAGGCCGAATACGGAAATCGTCGTCGCCGCTCATGGCGCGACAGGCCGCAATGTGCGGCAAACCCTTATGGCGACGGGCTTCGGCCCTGCGCCGCACAGTGCGGGATTTCCGCACACATTGCGCAGCAATGCCCGAAAGCCTTGAGAATCAAGGCCACAACCGAGGCGCAAGGGCTCCGCACATTGCCGCCCTTTATCTTGCCCTCCAGCCTTCCCCTTCAAAAACAGAGCCTTGCACCCGTCCGGCGCTGCGAGAGGCTGCGAGGGAACACGCCATAGAGCGCAAGAGCTGCTCATGGCGGAGAACGCCCGGAAAGGGGGACGAACAGGCCGTTGGATGGCGCGGGCGCGTCGGCCAGCACAAGCTCGGCGTGGTCGGCGGACGGTCGCTCCGGCTGCGCATCGGATCCCGTCCGGTCGGCAGCCGGTTGCGCGGTCGAAAGCGCCCCCGGTCGCACCGCGAACAGCGCGGCACGACGCCATGCGAAGGGATCGGATGGCGGCGCGGCGGCAAGCTGACTGTCGCCCGAACTGCCGATGATCGCCGCCAGCTTTGCGAGATAGGCGAGCGTTTCGGTGGGCAGCGGGCGACCGCGCGACAGATATTCGTCGTAGCGGCCCGGCCCGGCATTGTAGGCCGCCAGCATCGCCGTCGCATTGCCATAGCGGTCGTGCATCGCCCGCAGATAGGCCGCGCCCGCCATGATGTTGTCGCGCACGTCATAGGGATCATTCCCCAGCCCGTGGCGTGCGCGGAGGCCCGCCCAGGTGCCGGGCATGATCTGCATCAGGCCCATCGCTCCGGCCGACGATATCGCGCGGGAGTCGCCGTTGCTCTCGACGCGCATGACAGCCCATATCCAGCGCTCGGGGATGCCGAAGTGCTGGGCTGCGTCGGCGACATGGACAGCATAGGGATGGCGCGCGGCCGATCGTTCGGCGGGCGCATACTGCGCCAGCGCGGCGACAGGCGCAGCGCCCGGCAAGAGCAGCAGCAGGACCGCGAGCATGGCGGGCGACCCGCCCCCGCTCCGCCGCCAGCCTGCCAGCGTGCTCGCTCCGGCAAAGGGTGCGCGCGATGCGCCGGCCGGGGGCCGCCCTTGACCTTCGCTGCGCGCGCCGGCCGGCCTGTGACCGAGCGGGACGGAGGGATGAGACGGCCTTTCCGCGAACAAAGGGATGATCGGGGACAGCACCGATCAACTCCGATCATCGCGCGGCTTGGGTCGCTTCCACGACAACCGGAACGTCCGGCCATCATCATCGGCGCGGAACAGCACCGGCCGGAACGGCGATCCAAATAGCGGGCTGTCGATCTCAAGCGCGATGTAGTCACCGGCGCGTTCGCCGACCCGTTTCCACGCGCCGCCGACTTCGGGGCCGTCCTCGTCGTCGAGGTGGACGCGGTAATCGGGCGCATTTTCGGCGTCGCTCGGATCGAGCGCGACAAGCACGATCGCTTCGTTGATGCCGAACAGCCGAACGCGGCCGGCATAGCCGTCGGCGGTGGATTCAAAGATGTTGGTTTGCATGGCCGATCTCCTTGGCTTTGGGGGTTGAAGGGGTTGGGGAGGGCGCGCGCAGCCAGAGCGACGTGGCGCGTCCGATGACGGCGGAGGCCGGCAGCGGGCCGAAGTAGCGACCGTCCAGACTGTCGGGATGGGCGGGATTGAGCAGCAGCAGCTCGCCCGGTTGCAGCGTGCGGCAACCTCGCCAGACCGGCAGCGGGCGGCCCCGCCCGTCACGCGCGCGGGCGCTGGCGACGAACTGGCCATCGACGCTCACCACAGCACCAATGCGGCACACGCGCTGTCCGGTCTTCGCGGCGACATGCTTCAGGAGCGGCACGCCCTCGGGCAAATAACCGCGCGCCGAAAGCCAGCGGGAAAGTCGCTCGGGCGGCGCGACAGCGACCAGATCGCCCAGTTTTGGATCGCGATCGGGATGGATGCGATAGAGCCCGATCGGCGCGCTGGCGCTGGCGTTCCAGATGACGCGCGGGAGCGGATCGGCGACGGCGATGGCGACGAAGGCCGTGGCGAAGGCGGACGCAGTGATAGCCGTCGCGATGGCATAGCGACGGCGCGTCATTCTTCGATCTCCCGGCGCTTGAGCCAGGCGTGATGGCGCTCGATCGTGTAGAGGCGCGGCTGCTGGCCGGCGGCGATGCGGTTGTGGACGTGCCGCCAATGGTCGGCAGCCGCATCGCAGGGATCGACGCCGGCCGCTTCCACCGCGTCGATCGCGGCGAGCACTTGGCTAACCTTGGGCCAGCCCTCGATCTTGAGCAGGATGTCGCCGCCCGGCCGCACGAACGGCAGCGTCGTGTAGGCTTCGTTGGCCGCGACCGCGCGCACCACGTCGATGCGCGAGACGATCGTGCCGAAGTCGTTGGCCGCCCAGCGCACGAACGCGAAGACGGCGCCCGGACGGAAGCCGACGACGCGGGTTCGGCGCGTCAGGATGCGGTCCTGGGCGATGCGGCCGAAGCGTATCCAGTGCTCCAGCTTCTTCTCGATCCAGGTCAGTTCGACATGGGTGAGGCCGTCGCGGGCGAGCGCGCTGAATGCGCCGCTGCCGCGCACGGCCGGGGGCCGGTCATCGATCATGGGAGGTCTCCGGGGGTGTGCCGCGCGTGCTGACTGGCAGCGGCGTCCAGAGCCGCGCGCGCCGTTAGCAAGAATCCGAAGGATTCTTTTCTATTAGCATCGTTAGAAGGGGGCCGATTCCGCGAGGATTTCTGCGGGTTTGCGAGGACCGCGCGTTCCCGAAAGTCCGAGTCTCGCGTTCCCGATCGTCCGAATCCGGCCGTTCCCGATAGTCCGAGCCTCATGGCCAGTTCTCCACAGGCTTGAGGCCGACACGGCGCATGGCCGCGTCGAACGGATCGACGGGGATAGGGGTGAAGTTGAGCCGGTCGCGGCCGAGCGCATGTTCAAGCGTGAGGACGTAGCCGGGGAGCGGTTGGCGCGCGACGATGGCGCGCAGCTCGAACGCGAACCGGCGCAGCGGCGAGAGCACGCCGGATTTCAGGTAGAGGTGCGGAACGTCGAAGCTCCAGCCGCCTTCCTGCCGCCCGCCATGCTTGCGCACGATGCGGTAGAGCCAGCGTTCAAGCCCGCCCGTGAGGTCGAAATAGGCGCGGTCGATGGTCAGCACGAGCGCGCGGTCGAGCACGCCGGCATAGAACCAGTCGGGCAGGATCAGCTCGATACCGAGCGCACGGCCGTTACTGTCCGCCAGCTCGCGCCATTCGTTGATCCATGAGAAACGATGGCGGCGGCGCTGGTGCTGCTGCCGGATCGAAGTGGCGACGGTCGTGGATTGCAGGCGGTCGAGCGCGGCCTTCAGCCGCTCGTAGCTCGCCTTGCCGGTGCCGCGCCGGGTGAACGCCAGTATCTCGTGCGGCGTCGTCACCATCAGGCGCGAGGTCGGCCGTCCGGCGTCGCGCGCCTCGATGAGCTGGCTCGCCGCCCAGATCAGCACGTCGGCGTCCCAAATAGTCGCCATGCCGTGCTCGGGCACGGCCTCGACCGAGATCCATGTCGCGCCCACGCGGAAGTCGATGGGCGCGGTGCGGCGGGCCTTGGCGAGCGAGAAGAACGGCCAGGCCATCAAGTTCTGGGCGTCGCGGGCCGCAAGGTCGCCGGGGACCGAGCGGAACAGTTCAAGCTGCGTGCGCTCGGCGCTCGACCGGCCGGAAAGGGAGCGTGCGGTGGGCATCGGTGCTCAGCGGCGCACGCAATCGGTGGGCAGGCGCTTGGCGGGATGGACGACGCCGCTGCCCGGATCGGACGTGGACCGGCGGGTGCCGAGCGCGGCCCAGGCGTCGAGATCGTCGATCGCATAGACGATCCGACCGCCGAGCCTGCGGAACACGGGGCCGGTGCCGTAGCAGCGATGCTTTTCCAGCGTGCGGGCCGAGAGGCCGAGGTGGATCGCCGCGTCGGGCGTCTTGAGATAGCGTGGCGTTGTGGCGGCGACAAGCTCGGCCATGATGATCCTCCTGGTGACGGCCGGCCCCGAAAAAGGGGTCCGGCGGACAGGAGGGAATGATGGCGAAATGCCCCCTATGTGGAGAAGGGGACGCGGGCGACCGGGTCGCCAATGTCCCCCTCAGCCGCCCCGCAGCAACCGGATGTAACCGCCGTCGCGCAGCTCGACGGCTTCCTTGAGCCAGCGTCTGATGCACTTGCGTTCCGCGCTGTCCGTCCATTCGGTAGGCGTGTAGTGACGGACCTTGGGGTGGATCAGCGAGGCGGCCAGCTCTCGCTGGCTGGCGCCCGCGCGGCGACCGTCGAGCACTTGCAGCAGGGTGAGGAGATGTTCGCGCCGGAAGGGCGGCGGGCGTAGCGCCGGCGGGCCGGCCGCCATGCCGCTGAGGCGGCGGCACAGGCGCTCGGCCGATGCGAGGCGCGCGAAGGGGGCGGGTTCGATCGGCACCATCAAGGCCATCGCGTCGTGACGTGATCCGCACACGCACAGATGCTCATCGCCATCGGGATCGGCGAGGATGACATGCAGGACGTCGCCCATCCTGATCCGGGCGCGAATGTCGCCCAGCGCCGCCAAGTCGAGCGGGCCGGCGCCGATGCCGGCGACCGCGGGCGCGAGGATGATGCTCGCCGGCGAGAGGTCGGGGCGCGCGACCGCCAGCTTGCGGTCGAAGGCCGCGCCGGGCGCGGCGTGGTAGCTGATCCCCCAGCGATCCACCAGGGCGGCGGTAGCGTCGTCGGCGGAGATCGCGCCACGTTTCACGCGGCCGAGCGCGCGCTGGTATTCGGCGCGATAGCGGGTATTGCGGCCGAGATAGCCGATGGCGATGTCCGTATATTGCAGCGCGTCGTCCCCGGTCTCGTTCAGGGGCGCGCGCCAGTCCCTCTCAGGCGGCATCGTAACCCTCCCAAGCATGGCCCTCTGCGGGGCGCGTTGGAAGATGTTCTCACCGCCGCCGTTGCCGAGAAGCCCTGCCGGGCAGGCGGCCGCATAGCGGATTCAAGTCAGCATTTTGAAGGGATTATACGCACCGCTGCGCGTGTTCCGGGGCCGCTCTCAGTTCGGCGGCGGGCGCAGATAGTGGCGATAGCCGGTCGCGGTCATCCAGCGCGCGCGGGCGAGATGCGAGTCATAGACGGAGCGGGCGCGTTCCGGTTCGGCGGCAGGGTCGATCCCGAAGATGATGCGAACGGCTTCGCGCCAGTCGGCATTTTCGTCGGCCGCATCGAGCAGTCGCCAATAGGTCCGATGATGATGCTCATCATAGTCGGTGACATGGGGCGCGTCCGGGGCGCGATCCTCGAAAGCGGCTATTGCCATCGCCTCGTTCCGCTTTCAGCCATAGCCCCCTGCGCCTGCTGATTCATCGCCTATACACCATAATGGATCGAAGTAATCGCACCGTCTTTGCTATGGCCCTCTGATACTGCGCGAACAGTCGGACCCGCTCCGTTGCCGGCTACTTGCGCTGTTCGGGACTTGAATCGGTCACGAGCAACACGCCTCGGCCTCGATCCGAATCGAGGAAGACAATCCCCGCCGCCTCAAGCGCCTTCATCACCTGATGCCGGGTATTGTCGTTCACCGGCTTATAACTCTCCGATTCCAGCCGCTTCAGCGCGGTCAGAGCAATAATGGCCTTCTCGGCGAGCGTCTCCTGTGTCCAGCCAAGAAGTGCGCGAGCGGCCCGCACCTGGCGGGAAGTGATCATGCAAGATCACCTCCACAACCTTCGGGTCGTTCGCTACGGAAACGACTATTATAGTCGTCTTGGGGGAATTGGAGTATCCTGATCGCGAGCTGGGTGAATACCCGGCGAGCGCGCCCTTTGAGCGGCCGCGCAGACCATCGGGATGCGCGGCCGCCGCCGATCCGGGGAGCGGGTCGGCGGCGTCGTGTGGGCGATGGGAAGCGAAGCCGCAGAGCCGGGCGGTCCAGCCCTGCGGCTCGAAACGGTCAACCCGTTTTTAGGCGCTGCATCCCTTCGGCTAGCGTCCAGAGCGCGCGATTGAGTGTCACATTCTGGTCGATGCCATTGATGGCGCGAGTCTGGCTGCGGCGGATACGGCCCTCAGCGTTACGCTTGCGGCCATGCAACCCGCCCCGAATGACGTTCTCCTGAATCACGTTGAACGTGCTCCACAGGCTGTTGCCTACATCCTCGCGGCGGCGCGGCTCGATGATCTGCTCGGGGCGAAGCGGGCTTTCATCGTCGCCATAGCGGGCGACAAGGCTTACCTCGCCAAGCAAGCGCTGTTCGTCTCGCGAAAGCTGCACACCCTTCATGGTCTCGCTGGCGTCGATCAGTCGCGGAAAGTCTTCCGCCACGGTATAAACGCCCTCGATAATGTCGTCCTGAATGTTGCCCTTGTGCGGCACGCGGACCTCCTCGAACCGCTCGCCCGCAATCATGCTGTTGGTGCAGACGAAGCGCAGCATCCCAGCGAACATCTGATAGGCGCTGGTCCCGTCATGGCTGTTAACGATGATGACTTCCGCCGCCTCCGGCTTGCCGATACCGTCATCCCGGCGCAAGCGCAGCATATGCTTGGCGTGGCCGTGGCGGCTGCCGTCGCGCGGGACCGACTGCACGGCGAAGAACGGGAACCATCCTTCGCGGCGCAGCCCCTCCACGATGTCGATGGTGGGGACATAGACATAGCGCTCGGAACGGCTGTCGTGCGCCTCGCGGGCGAAGATGGATGGCACGTGGCGATACAGCGCCTCGTTGTCGAGCGGTTCACGTCCGCTGATCTGGTGGGCGTTGCGGCCGAACCGGGTAGCGAGATGATGGATGCTCATGAGTCTGTCCTTCCTTGGGTCTGGGTTTCGCGCAGCGAAGCGCCGCGCTGAAACCCTGCCCGGCGGCGAGCCAGGGGTAGCAAAGGGCAAGGGCGGCCGGGGCGGAGGGGGATCACCCGGCCTGCACAAGCGAAGCGCGGAAGGCTGGGGATACCGCCCCGGACGGTTCCACTTCCCTTGCCCGGCGCGAGGGCAACGCCCTTAGCAACCGCGCGGCGCCAGCCGCGCTGCGACCAGCGCGACGATCAAGGATGCTTGATCGGCCCATCTGGATTAGAGATACCTGCGAGCAACTCGCAAATAGTGCCCCGCCCATAATCGGGCGCGGATCAAGAACCGAAGACCTGGAAGGACAATAATGAACAACAGCGACCTGGCCGAACAACTGGCTGCCGCCCACGGCGTCACCAAGACCGATGCGAAGAAGCTCGTCGATGCGGTGTTCGCCGCGATCGGTGACGCAGCCGCCAAGGGCGAGGAAGTCTCACTCAACGGCTTCGGCAAGTTCAAGGTGAAGGCCAGCCCAGCGCGCGACGGCCGCAATCCATCGACCGGCGAGACGATCAAGATCAAGGCGTCGAAGAAGCTGGTGTTCACGCCCGCCAAAGCGGTCAAGGACAAGCTCAACGGCTGAGTTTATGGGGGATGGCGCTTCGCCCGGCTCGCCGGGTGGAGCTCCAGTTCGCGGCGCTCAATAGAGATTGTCGCGATAGTCCTTGTCCAAGCCCTTCTTGAGCAGGCCGGTCACGCCGGGGACGGAAAGAGTCGCGCGCGCCAGACTGGCGCCGATGCCACCCGCCTTGTTGAGCTTGATATGCTCGACAAACAGCTCGGCGGGGTCGATGTCGGTTTCCGTGTGAACCGGCCAGAGGCCCGCGCGGGCCAGCGCCGGGCTTTCGCGCAGGTCGAGCGTCTCGATCTCCACGCCGATCGCCAGCAGCGGAGTCTTGTCCTTGACGGTGAAGCGCTCGCGCGCCGTCGCGTCAGTAGTAAGACGGGCTTGCCCCCGCACGACGGCGATCCGGTTCGCGCCGGGGATCAGCAGCGCCAGCGCGATATTCGGCTGCTCGACGACGTTGCGGAAGCTATCCACGCGGCGGTTGCCGGGCCGGTCGGCGAACCACAGCACGTCCCCATCGAGCTGCGCCATGCAACCGGCCGGATCGCCCTTTGGGCTGAGATCGGCGCGGCCTTCCGCGCCGATCGTCGCCAGCGCCAGGAAACGGCTTGCGGCAACGAAGGCGGCAGAATCGTCAGGAGCGTGGGCCGGCTGCGCCGCCCATAGTTCGGACCGGATCAGCGCCTTGGCGCAATGACCGTAGCATTCGTCCACGGCGACACGGACATGATCGGCGTCGATGCCGGCGACCCGGCCGTTGACGCGCAGCGTCTCGCCGATGCCGGAGAGGAGGAACAGCGCGCCGAACGCCGCGCCCGGCTGCGCGAGAGCGGGATCGTCGAGCAGCGCCAGCGGAACGCGCAATTCCTGGGCATCGACGCTGGCGAAGCCCGGCGCGCTGCCGGCCAGTGTGATGCCGACGCCCGATCCATCGCCGAAGCCGGCGAACATCAATTGCGATGCGGAGATCCAGCGCAGCGCGCCGACATCGAGATGGTCGATCACCTTGAGGTGCATCGGCGGCGGAGTCCTGCCGATCACGCTTTCCAGCTCGGCGACGGTGGTGATCGCCGCGCCGCTCATTGCAGTGTCCGCACGGGCTGGCCGAGCGTGAGCGCCAGCATGATCCGTGTCGAGCAGAGCGCGCAGTCGAGCGCGTTCGCCGCGTTCTGAGGGCAGTCGAGGCAGCGCGGGCTGGATCCATCGACCAGGCCGAGCAGCAGATGCTCGTCGTCGGACAGGCCCGGTCCTTCGCCGACGATCATCGGCCGGCCGAGCGCCGTTTCATAGAAGAGGCATAGGCTGTCGAGCACCGGCGCGAGCATGGTGCAGTCATGGGCGTCGAGCGTGTGCGCCAAGCGGGGCTGCACCGACGCTCCACTGTCCCGCGCATTCCGCCAGCACCGCGCCGCATCAACCAGCATCGCCGGAACGGCGATCGCATCCTGTGTGGGCGGCGAAAAATGGCGGGTCACGTGTCGATCCTTCCTAGACTTGGCCCCTTTCGCTTTTGCGAATGATTCTTAACTAGCCTGACGCCGTGTCATCGGCAAGTGCGAATGACCGTCTGATCGAGGAAGGCGCCCCGCCGAAAGGCGGGGCGCGTCGTCCGGTCAGCGCGACCAGATGAGGGCGTATTGGCCGGCGGTGTCGGTTTCGGACAGCGTGGCGTAGACGGGAGCCGGGAAGCTCGGATCGTCCAGCTTGACCGAGGTGTATTCGCGGCCTTCGCGGCTGGTCTTCTTCCAGGCAGCGCCGATATCCATGTCGGCGGTGCTGACGCGGAAGTCGGGGGACTTTTCGCCGTCCTTCTCGACCGGACGGAAGATGACCTTGGTGTTGAGAGTGAGCGTCTTGATGACGCCGGTGAACTCGCCCTTGCTGTTGGCGGTGAAGGTGCCGATCGTAGCCATGTCGTAATCTCCGTTCTTTCGGGCCACGCCCTTCGCGGCCTCGATGGTGATCGGCAGGCCGGGGGCGATTGGCCGCGCACCGCAAAGCGGCCGCAGCGTGAGCGGAGGATGGCGGCGGCCCGTTATTTTGGTTCGCGATGCAAAGCGCGGCACGCGCGGCGGAAAATAGCGGGCCATAGCCGTTGCGAAGACAATCGAGGCGAAGCCGTCGCTCGGTCAGATCACGCCATTGAGAGGCCGCCGGGGCGCTCGGCTCCGAGGGATGAGATTTCCGCTATGCCTGCCGTTTGTGTCGGCAACCCCGCCAGCAGCCTTGCGCGATGTTCATTCTACGTTCCAAGGTGCGGCTGCTTCAGCCACATGGGGACGTGAGGATTCGGGGGAAGGACGTGACGAAATTGTTTTCGCAGGATCAGCTCGAAGCCATAGCCGGTGCGCTTGGCGATACGGAAACCGGGTTGAAAGGAACCGAGATCGCGATGCTGATCGCGACCTGTCAAATGGCCGATCCCGGCGAGATGACCAAGCGGCACCGCATCTACAACGCCTTCGCCGAAAGCCAGAACGCGCGGCAGGACCGCACCCGCATCCTCGGCTTCATCCGCCATGCGATGCGTCCTGCGCGATACAGCCGCGAGCCGCATCGCTACGAGCCGATGCGTGCCAGTCTCAACCAGGCACTCGCCTTCGCCGGCCTTGTGGTCAGCGAGGCCGGGAAGATCGAAGCGGTCGAACAGGCGACGACGCTGCCGGAAGCGCAGCGCCGGGCGAAGGAACTGCGCACCGATCTGGAGACGCGCGGCGTCCATGCCGACGTGCTGCGCTTCTGCCGGGCCGAACTGCTGGCCGACGACTATTTCCATGCGGTCCAGGAAGCGGTGAAAAGCATCGCCGACAAGATGCGCGTGCGGACTGGCCTCACCGATGACGGGGGGACGCTGGTAGACCGCGTGCTCGGCGGCGAGCCGCCGATGCTGGCGATCAATCCGCGAAGCACGGTCAGCGAGCGCAGCGAGCAGAGCGGCTTCGCCAATCTCGTCAAAGGCGTCTTCGGCATGTTCCGCAACCCAACTGCCCACGAGGCGCGCATCCACTGGCCGATGACCAAGACCGACGCCGAGGATCTGCTGACGCTCGTATCGCTGATCCATCGCAGGCTCGATACCTCTATGATGCCACCGCGTACCTGATCCCTTCAGGGTGGCGGCGGATTGGCAACGTAATCGTCGAGCGCAGCCACGATCCGGTCGAGTAACCCGGCAAATTTCGAGAAATCGATCGTGTCCTTCTGCGGCTGCACAACCTTCTCGGCGAACCTGGCTTTGCCGTATTTCCCGGCCTCTCCGTGCTTCTTGTTGGGGTCGAACACCTTACCATCAATGACGGTTTTCAAAAGCGCGGGATCGAACAAGTCCTCAATGCAACTTATGCCTTGCGCACCGATTTCCGGTGTTTTGATAAGATAAAGATTGGGTGCGAGCCGATAGAATGGGTCCGTGGAGGTCCGAGCTATATGCGCGGCGCCGAGGCCCTTGGCGGCACCAAAAATCTCTTTCGCTCCGTCGTCATTGTCGATGAGCACGATGATGGGGTTGGGCAGCGGGCGATGTCGGTAACGCTTGAGGGCGTCAGGGTAGCGGCGGATAAAGTGGAAAAGATCGCCTGCGCCATTCCCGAGCTGCAACACGTCATGGATCGTGCTGGAGAACTTCATGAACTTGAGTGCGGGTTTAAACTTGCCTTTGTCCATCGCGCCCAGCCTGGGATGGTAGGCAGTGAGCTTCTCCATCGCCGCACGCAGATAGACGGTATCCGTCTTTCCCTCCGGGATGATGAGGGGCTTGGGCGCCACAACGAAGTTTCGGTAGAACAGAAACCGGATGTAGAGCTTACGGGTCGCCGTGGCCGTCGCGTCCTTCTTTTTGTCAGCGGAAGGTCGCGTATCGACCTGATCGCGCACATGATAGACGTGGCCGAGCATCCCTTGCAGCGGCGCGAGGGATGTTGCCGGCTCCGGCACATCGGGATCGCCTGCTTTGCCGCCCGCCAGCGCCGCAGGGACCATCCGATAGTAGGTTCCGCTGTTGAACAGCGACCAGCACATGGCCCGCACCGTGCGGTAGTATTCGGGACGGACGTTCGGCTTCTCGTTGACGAGCAAGCCGGTGGCGACCTGTCGTGACCCGCGATATTGCATCCTAGTCTTGGTAGGATTTACCTCAAACCCGGCCTTTTCGATCTCCTTCAGGAGCGCGGCGCCGAGTGTCCAGTCATGCTCCGAGCCTGCGACCGGGGCGGCGATGTCAGGAGGGAATGCCTTGGCGTTCGTGGAAAAGGTGATGTCGTCGGCATAGCGTGAGTAGGTGCATTTCTGCGCCTTGGCGAAGCGCACGAGCCGGATGTCCAGTAGATGCCCGACGACATTTGAAATGACCGGGGAACAGGGACTTCCTTGGGGAAGGACATGATCGTGGCAGGCGATCTGTGCGATCAAAGTCGCGATTTTCGGATCGAGGGCGAACCGTTTGTCCTTAATGAACATACCGCGCACGCGGCCGAAATTGATCGACGGGAAGAAATCCTTGATGTCGAGATTCAGCACGTAGCGCCGCCGTTTGTGGACCGCGGCGTTCGTTACGATGGACAGATGTTTGGCGAAGCCGTGGGAGAGCTGCCGGCGCGGTGAACCCACCTTGTCGATGTCGGCGAGCGCCAGGTAGAGGACATTGGCTAGACGCCGTTGCAGCAGCTTCAGCTTGGGCGTCGGGGCAAGAATCGCCCTCGGCGTGCCGTCGCGCTTCGGGATCGTGAACGCGGTATATTTCTGCGCGTCTGGGAGGTGATAGAGCAGGTAGGCAAGCGCGGCGGGCTTATATCCCAGGATCGCAGCTAGATCGTCGAGCGACTTTGCCGCTTGTAGTTTCGCCAGACTCGACACCCCACCCCCCTAACAGGCGGCTTACAGGCACTCCTATGCGTACGATCAGATCGTCCGCTCAGCGGAAATGCTGCAATAAGGGTAGATGGAAGCATCACTGCCTAACATCGGTGTCTTATATCGCGATGCGCGATAACAACTCTGCCTGTAAGCCTGCGGCTGTTGTTGTCCAAAGCACTTACAATTTCAAGTGTAAGTGGCGAGCCGGGCAAGCCCCGGCGAGCTGCAGACTCAAACGACAAAGCGGCCGCGCCCGATTGGGGCGCGGCCGCGATTTTTTGGGGCCGATTGCGAAAGGCTGTGCGGATCAGCGCTGCGCTTCGCGCCAGCGCCGGGCCGCCGCCGCGCTGAACAGGGGGCGGTCTACACAGGCGCGATGCTCGACCACGAAGGCGGCGCAACCGTGCAGGACATAATCGTGGGTGACGATCTGATCGTCGGAAAAGTCGTTGATCGGCTTGCCGCAGCGGATGCAGCACAACGTGCCCGGCTGGTTGTTGCGGCGGGCGATGACGCGGAACAGGCGGCGCATGACGGCCTCCTTGCAGCAAGAGCGCCGCCCCGAAGGCCGGCGCGAAGGTGCGGGTGAAGCCGGGACCGCTGACGCGGCCCCGGCCCGATGCCGCTATTCGGCGGCGACGGCGTAGGCGGCTTCGCCATCCTCAGCCTGCGCTTCGGGAGCCTCCGCCTCGGACGGTTCCACGGTCCCCGTATCCTCGTCCTCGACCGACGCGGGCTGCTCGGTCTCCGGCTCGGGCGTCCGCAGGATCGAGGGCAGCCATCCGGTCCCGGCCAGAAGCTGCTCGGCGGCTTGCGCCATGTCCGGCTTCTTCATGTCGGCGATACGGCGGGCGGCATCCTCGGACACGCCTTCAGTGACGGCCTCGACGATATGACCCTTGGTGACGCGGCCGAGGTAGCTCTCCACGGTCGGCGTCCAGTCCTTCGCCACGTCCAGCGCCAGCGCGGTCGCCAGCCTGTCCGCCGTTTGTAGCGACAGGGGCTTGCGATCCCACGGCAGGCGCAGCGCGTTGACGGTGCGGGCCGCGCAATGCGCCAGCAGCAGGGTCCGCTTCTCGCAGTCCAGCGCCACGATGAAGCCCCACAGGTCCGCCACGTCACGCGGCATCCGTTCGGCCCATGCCTCGTGTTGCTCGCTCGCCCGTGCCGCCAAGGGGGTGTCCTCGATCCCGTCCGCATGACTGCCAAGCGGCGTCACGGTCGGACGAACCTCAAGGCAACCGGCCTCGGCGTAGCTGTAGAACAGTTGCGCCGTGAGCGTATGGGTCAAGGCGACCAACGCCATATCGGGTTGCTCGGCCAGCGCCACGCGGAGCGCCAAGGTCCGATGGGCGGCCAGGTCGCACGTGAGGCTGTCGGAAATCGGCTTGCCCGGTTCCTCGTCCTCCACGTCCTCGGCTTCGGGCTCATCCTCGGCCTGCTCGTCCTCCACGCCCTCCGGGTCGATCCCTTCGCCGTCGACCTCATCCTCGGGCTGCGGGAAGGCCAGCGCCTCGTCCTCGGCCCGAATGAAGCCGCGCTCGATCCTGACCGCGCCGTCATGGTGCAGCACCACGAACGCGCCGCCGTAGGCGATCACGTTGGCGTCATAGGCATGGCGCTTCTCGGAAATGGCGTCGATCTCGTCGGAAATCGCCTCCAGCTTCTCGGCTACGTCCTCGGGCATTTCGTCGTAGGACGAATAGCCTTCGGCAAGCGCGTCATGCTCTGCGGACAGGGTGTCCAACCGCGCCTCGTCCTCATCGGACAGCGAAACGGATTGCGGATAGAAGCGCCGCATCCCGTGGGCGTGGGGGTAGTCGATATGCGCCTCGGCCCATTTCCAGCCTTCGGCCTGCACCGTCGCGGCAACCTCGCGCAGCTTCTCGACCGCAAGCATGTCGAGCAAGCCCGCATCCTCGAAGAAGCCGCCCCGGTCCTCGCTGAACAGGTCGCGGATGATATTGCCGCCCGCCTCGACATAGGCGTCGGCCCCGACGAACACCGCGCGTCGGTCGGTCGCCGGAACATTGCTCGCGGTCATGTCACGCCGGATGATCCACGGCTCGCGATTGTGATGCAGGCCCTCGAACACCTGCTCCTGCCGGGCATGGTCCTCGGTGATGGCGAAGGCCATAAGCTGGTCCAGCGTAAGGCCGTCCTCGCGATAGACCTGCAACAGCTTCGGACTGACAGCGCCCAAGCGAAGCCGCTGCTTCACCACGGAGGCCGACACGCCGAACCGCGCCCCGATCTCTTCCGCGCCCCAACCCTTGTCGTTGGAAAGCTCGGCGAACCGCTCGAACTGGTCGGCGGGGTGCATGGGGGTGCGGGTGACATTTTCGTCAAGGCTTACCTCGGCGGGATCATTCGCCGTATCCAGCCAGCACCGGACAGGTTCGGATTTCTTGCATTGTTTGCGCTTGGCGCGCAGCAGCATCGCCAGCCTGCGGCCCTCGCCAGCGGTGACGAGATAGTAGCTGGTCGGCGTCCCGTCCTCCTTGGTTTCCGGCTCCACGACAAGGTTCTGGATCAGCCCCTTATGCTGGATCGAAGCGGCCAGCGCCTCGATAGCGGCTTCCCCATGCGGCACCTTGCGCGCGTTGCGCGGGGACTTCTTGAGCTTGGCGAGCGGCACGAAAATCTCGACGCCAGACACAGGCTCGGCGGCTGCGGTTTGGGTAACAGCGTTCATTGTCTTCACTCCTTCAAAAGCACACGCACCCCGGAGCGGGGTGGGCGGCGAAAGAGCGACCGGCAGGCCCGCCGGCGGAGCCGGGCAGCACCCAAGGGGCCGGAAAGAAGAGGAGGACGCGCAACGCGCGTTGCGGCCCGGCGCGGCGGGCCTAAAGGGAAGCGACGCCCACCCCGCGGGAGGGGAGCGTAGCGACCCAACAAAGCGATCGGGACGGCGCACGCCCTGGCCCGATCTCCGCAGTCTGGAAAAGCTGGAATCCGCCACGGCGGATTTGCCGATCGGCGTGGATACGCCGACGTTTGGGGCGTTGCGGGGTTGCCCCCGCTTGAAGGGGTCTGACGAGACCCGCGTGGCTCGTCAGTAGGGGAAGTCCTTCCCCAACCGGTCGGTGACGTCATCCTGTAATTACGGTTGCTTCGGCGCTTCCGGGAGTCTGATTGCAGCGCTAGTCATATGTGATGAGCACAGCCTACTTAAACGCGATTCTGGCTCGGGAGGCTGTCGATACCAGCGCATTCTCCCCTGTTCGGCAGGTCCAAACAATTATCGCGCCCGTGCTTCAACGATGGGCAAACCGTTTCTTGCTGTCGATCTCTCCAAGCGGTTCTTTTGCCAAGGGCACGGCCAATCGAAGCGGCACCGACATCGACCTTTTCATTTCTCTGCACGAAGACACGCCCGAAACCTTGAAGGATATTTGCGGCTCGCTCTTCAACGCCATTGCGGGTGCCGGCTATGCGCCAAAACGGCAGAATGTGTCGATCAACGCGACGATCGGCGGCTTCGATGTCGATCTCGTCCCTGGCAAACGGCAGACCGCCTGGACGACAGATCACAGCCTTTACCGTCGCAAAGCCGATACCTGGACGAAGACAAATGTGACGACACATATCAACACCGTCGTCATGGCCGGCCATCAGCGCGAGTCGCGGCTCCTGAAGCTATGGCGCAACCAGAAGCGGCTCGAATTCCCGTCCTTCTACCTGGAGCTGACAGTGATCGCCGCCTTGCACGGTAGGCAATCGCAGGATCTGGCGCAGAATGTTGTGAAGGTGCTGGAGTATCTCCGAGACAGGTTCGCCGCAGCACGGGTGGTCGATCCCGCCAATGGCAACAACGTCATATCGGACGATCTCACCGACACGGAGAAGCAAGCGGTGCGGCGATTGGCGGAAGCTGCGCTGAGCGGCAATTGGAGCGGTTTCGTCCAATGACCGACTGGTCCCTCAAAACTCTGCTGCAAAGCCTGCACGACGAGATCGAAGCGAAGCTGGGCATCGCGCGCGGTAGCTTCGGCCACGGCGGAACGAAGGGTGACGCCAGCGAAGCTGTTTGGCTAGAGCTGTTGCAGGCCTATTTGCCGGAACGGTATCGCGCTGCCGGCGCCCATGTCGTCGACAGCAAGGGCGCCTTCAGCCACCAGATCGATATCGTCATTTTCGATCGGCAATATTCGCCCTTTATCTTCAATTTCAAAGGCCAGTTCATCGTACCGGCAGAGAGCGTCTATGCCGTGTTCGAGACCAAGCAGGCGATCAATGCCCAGCACGTCGCTTATGCAGCGGACAAGGTGGCCAGTGTTCGCGCGCTCCATCGGACGAGCCTGCCGATACCCTACGCCGGCGGTGTCTACGATCCGCGACCGCTGCCGGACATTATCGGCGGATTGCTTACGTTCGAAAGCGTATGGAATCCGCCGCTGGGCCAACCGCTGACCGATGCGCTCGCAGCCCTCGATGGGCAGCACCGCCTCGATATTGGATGCGTCGCGGCGCATGGGGTGTTCGGCTGTGACACGGACGGCTGCTCGCAAGCGGAGGTCGGCGTGCGAGCGGCGACGCGCTTCCTGCTCAACCTTATCGCTCGCCTCCAGGCGAGCGCGACGGTTCCGATGATCGATGTGGGTGCCTATGCCGCGTGGCTCGACTGACCGCGCGGCCCGCTAAGCTGCCGGGATCGGAACCGCGATCTGATTGGCGACGGCGGTATAAAGGTCGATGTCGGTCTCGGGCGCGCGGATCGACACACACAATGCATAGCGGGCGGAACGATCCCAGCGCTGGAGACCAGGCTTCTCCTTCCACCATCCGCTGACGGGAAAGACGCCGATCGCGTCGCGCTCGGCGAGGGCTGCCGCGCTCCCACGCCAAATGTCGCTATGGATCGAACCGCGGTCACGGATCGTCCCCAGAACCCAGGAGTCGCCGCCTGCGACAGCGCCGACAGCGCCAGCCTCTTCGTCCTGAGCCGCCTTGTTGATCCGCTGCCGGAACGCTTCCAAACCTTCGAGCGACCGCTTCACCGCAAAGCGGAGATTGTGTGAAGCGTAGCGGTGGCGCCGCGTCCAGCCCCGTTCTCCGGGATTGGGCTCGACGAAATAGGACAGGGTGATCCGCAGTTCCACATCGAGATCGCCAAGCGCGGCCAGTTCGGCGCGCGGCCAGGGCAGTCGATGCAGATTCATGTCGCGCGTCTTGATCGCCGAGCCATCCTTGCGGAACGGCAACAGGGCGTCCTCGACCATCAAAGTCGCGTCGTTGGACGCGCTCATCAGCGCCCGGCCAAGGTCAGGCACGCCCCAACCGTAGCGGCGCAGCATGGCCAGCTTCTGACTTTGCGAGCCGGCCGCGTCGAAGCGCTGGCGCATCGCCGGCGTCCATTCGGCGGAATGGACAATGAGCGCGCGTACCGTTTCCGGCCAGAGTGTCGGACGCGCTGCGATAATGCCGGCGGCAAGATTCGCGCCGAGCGCGGCAGCGCCGCTGGTGTCGCCGAACGCTTCAAACAGGCGCATGGCGGGACGATAGTGGGTCGTGAGGAGTTGGAGGTCGTCGATCGCCGAGGCCGGGTTGGCGCCGTCATGCGCGAAGTTACCGCCCTCGAACACGACATCCGGACGGATCGGCCATTGCCGATCCCAGATTGCGGACGTTCGGCTTGCCGGTGAGAGGTCGCCGGCCGGGGCGACGGGCGTCCATCCGTCATAGTCGGGATGGGTGATCATGATCTTGTCGGTGCTGGCCCCAACGACGAGCGGATTCCACGCCTGCCCCGGGCTTTCGACCTCTTCGAGGTCGTTGCGGTCAGGATAGTCGGCCGGATTGATGTCCCCGCGGAGATTGCCCGCCGCCAGGACCATGAGGCGTCGCCTGTCACCGCCGCCATAGCAGAGTTGATCGATTGACGAGGACCACGAGGACGGCCGGCCTCGGCCCAGGCCGACGTCGCTGGTCACGGCCATGCAGAACACGCGCCGGCGACGGGGAGCATGGTCTTCGGCGCGGGCGATGCCGGTTGCCGTGATCGCCCCGTAAAGTCGCGGCTCGTTCTGCCCGGTTGGCGGCAGGATCTTCACCGTTTCGAGGCGATGACCAAGCGCGACCGGCTCGCCGTGGGAAAGCGCCGCTTCGAGATCGCCATAAAGCGCGACACCAGCCATCGAGGTGCCGTGACCATTCCAGAAGGCGCTGTCGCCGACACCCCAGTCACCGTCGTAGCTATGCTGATCGGCAGGATCGAGGCCAGGCGCGAGCAGGGGGTGGGCCTGGGTCGCTCCGCTGTCCAGTATGCAGACCGCCGGTGCCAAGGGGGACGGCGGTGCGATCCGATCAGCCAAGTCGTTCGCCCAAGCGGCCTGATCGACCGTGCGCATTTCGAGAAAGAGCGACGGCGTGTCCTTGGCGAGGCGCAGTTCAGCGACGACATCGGAATTGCGTATCAGCCGATCCATCGTCGCTTCATCGGCGAGCGCCAGCGCGACATCGCGCTCGGGAAAGCTGATGACGTGATCCTTGATCGCGACATCGAGCTTGGCAGCGACAGACTGGAAGATTGCGAGACCGCCATCCCGAAGCCAGACTTCCCACCACACCTGACGGCCGTCGGCGGGAAAGTGCTGCGCTTCATCGGTGAATAGCGAGCGAGCGACCGCGACCCTGATATCGTCGATCCGAGCGATCAGGGCCTCGTTCTTGGGCTTGCCGGTGCGCGTCTCCTCGTCGCGATAGGCTTCGATCTTCTTGACGAAGAAATCGGCAGCGGCTTCCGGGACAAACACAGTGGCCGAGACCATTTCGTCGCCCTCCGCAGTGGGCCGCACGGCTACCAGTTCGATAGCCTTCGGCTTGTTCTCCAGGGCTTCGACAGCGGCGCGCTCGGCGATAGGAATATCGAACTCTAGATAAAAGCCTGGCTGGCCCTCGGCTACGCCATCTTCCCGATCGGCGAGCCGTTGGCGGCCGGCGGCCAGCGCCGTTCCGATCGCCTGTTCCAATCGTGCGGCGTGCGCGGCTCGCGCCCGCGCGGGAGGGAGGCCGCTTATGACCAGGCGCGGTGACGTGTAAGCCTCGCTTTGGCCGCCGCCTTCGACGTGGAAATGGGGGCGGTCGCGGGGAGGTACAGCCATCGGGCCTCGTTGCTTAGAGGATGGCCGCGCGCCGCTCCGTCAGAGCGGTCAGCAGCGTCGCGGTCGTCACGCCGTCGTGGCCATCCAGCACCGCGACTTTTGCCGCCTCGTCGGCAGCTCTGGCGACTTCGGCCTGGGAGAGATGGGCAGCGGATTCGAGAACAGGCCCCCATTCGATCGGCTTGAGATCGAAGGTCGCGAGCCGGGCTTCGAGGATGCCCTGCACAACCGAGGGATCGGGAAGATCGTAACTGATGACATCGTCGAACCGGCGATAAAGCGCCTTGTCGAGCAATTCGGGGTGATTGGTCGCGGCGACGATGAGGCTCGGGCCATCGTCATTCTCCAGAAACTGGAGGAAGGAATTGAGCACCCGGCGAATTTCCCCGACGTCGTTCGGCCCGGCCCGTTGCGCACCGATCGCGTCAAACTCGTCGAAGAAGTAGACACCGCGCTGCATGGCAACGGCGTCGAAGACAAGTCTCAGCCGTGTGGCGGTCTCGCCCATGAGCTTGCCGATCAGGCCGTCGTAAAGGACCGTGAAAAGGGGCAGCTTCAACTCGCCGGCCAGGGCGGCGGCGGTCATTGTCTTGCCTGCGCCAGGAGGGCCGACGAGCAGGAGCTTGCGGCGCGGCGCGAGCCCCCGCGCGCGAAGCCGCTCCTGCTGGCGCTGTTCCCGAAGCACGCGCGCAAGCCGCTCCTCAAGTTCCGGCTTGAGCACCATGCTCGACAACCGGACATCGGAATAGCGGGCTTCCAGAAGCCCGGCGAGTTCACCCTTCGGCTGCGCCATTGGCACGGGGCCGGCCCCGCGCCGCGCCACCGTCGCGCTTTTACCCTTGGCGGCGTCGACCAGTTCGCGCAGCTCCTGAGCGAGCTTCCCATGCCCTTGCCTCGCCTCATGCGCGGCAAGCTGCGTCGCCACGGAGAGGAAGCGATCTTCATCCCCGTCGATATGGCTTTGCAGCAGTGCAACGATGTGGCGCGCGGTTGTCATAGGTCAGTTCAAAATTCCGCCTCGGGTTTGGAGAACTTTTAAGGAATCTAGCGTCGGTGATTCGCTGTGTAACGCGAATTCGTACAAGGGGTCGTTACTGCCCCCTCTGCCCTTCGCCAACACAGCATTTAGCCCGCGCCCATGGTCCGCTGTTCCGGCCGCAATCCGTCGGTATCGACTGGCTAATGACCGACGTCCCCCCGAGCCCATAGTTGGACGCCCCCATCGGGTCATCACGACCGCAAAAGGGCATGGTGAGTTTGGTTCGGCGAGTTTTCTGCGGAAATCCAAGGGTTTCGCGTTGTGCCGCCGCGAGCGTGGTGAGTTTCCGACTTTGAGAGGCGGCGCACCAAGGGCGCTGCGGCAGTCTTAACTCACTGATTTTATTGAGATATTTTGGCGCACCCAAGAGGATTCGAACCTCTGGCCTTCGCCTTCGGAGGGCGACGCTCTATCCAGCTGAGCTATGGGTGCGTGTGGCGTGAGCCGTAAGTTTTACGCCGATGAAGGTCAATCCGCGATCGGAATCGGCTTACCCGAGCGCGGTGAGTTTCTGGTGAGTTTTTTCGTCCGTCCTTTCTTCCGTCTTCCTAAGCCCTCGAAAATCCTGTATAAAATCACTGCTCTCGCGTCGGACGTGAGCCTTCGGAGGGCGACACTCTATCCAGCTGAGCTACGGGTGCTTCGCGGCGGTGCCTAGCCGGTCGAACGGTCATTGGTCAACGGATTCGATGCAGGATGGTCCGACTGCTCGGTTCGCGACTGCGCCACTCTGCCGTAGCCCTTCGCACTCTATGATACTACGCAGTATGCTTACGTCATGCTTACGTGAAGCGATTTCACCAGACTGGTTCGCTGAAAAGACGCAAAAATCTATAAGAAACTCAATGGTTTACGAAGAGATTGAGCGCAATTTTGGGGCTTTACCTCTGCCTTCGGAGGGCAGCGCTCTATCCAGCTGAGCTACGGGTGCTGATAGAGCGCGGCCTCTAGCAAGCCCTTGGCCCGCCAGCAATGGCCTATCGACCGGCGCGCGCGGATATGCGAAGCGGGCCCCGCAAAGAGGACGGGAGCGTTGGCGAAACTATCCGAACAGAGCTGGCCGATGGCCGCCGACCTTTACGGCGAAATGCAGCTCGAGGCGAATCCGCCCGCGCGGCATCGCTGGCGCGACTATCTGCCGGGCAGCCTCGTCACGGCCATCGCCGCGCTCGCCGCCGCCTGGCTCGCCGATCATTATGCCGCGCCGATCGTGCTGATGGGGCTGCTCATCGGCCTCGCCCTGTCCTTCCTGTCGCAGGACAAGCGCACCCACGCCGGGCTCGACCTGATGTCGCAAACCGCGCTGCGCATCGGCATCGTGCTCGTCGGCGCGCGGATCACCGCTGGCCAGCTCGCCGAGCTGGGACCGCTGCCCTTCGCGCTGCTCGTCGTCATCATGCTCGCGGTGATCGTCGCGACCGTCGTCGTCGCGCCGCTGTTCCGGCAGGACAAGCAGGCTGCGCTGCTCGCGGGCGGCGCGACCGCGATCTGCGGCGCGTCGGCGGCGCTGGCGCTTTATTCGCTGATCGGCGACAAGCGCATCGACCAGGCGCGCTTCACGCTGACCCTCGTCGGCATCACCGTCGCGAGCGCGCTGGCGATGACGCTCTATCCGGTGCTCGCGGCGCAGCTCGGCCTGACCGACGCGCAGGCGGGATTCCTGATCGGCGCGTCGGTCCACGACGTCGCGCAGGCGATCGGCGGCGGCTTTTCCTTCTCGCAGCCGGCGGGCGAGGTCGCAACGATCGTCAAACTGACGCGCGTCGCGCTGCTCGCCCCGATGCTGATGCTGATCGCGCTCTGGCTCGGCCGCAACGGCGAAGCGGGCGCCGAGACGCGCATTCCGTTCCGCCTGCCCTGGTTCATCCTCGGCTTTCTCGGCTTCGCGGCGATCAATTCGCTCGTCGCGATTCCGAGGCCCGCGCAGGATGCCGCCGCGACCGCCGCGCAGGCGCTGCTTCTCCTCGCGATCGTAGCCACCGCGATGAAGGCGCGGCTGCACCTGCTGCTCGATCAGGGATGGCGCAGCTTCGCGCCGATCATCGTCGCAACGCTGACCAGCTTTTTGCTGTCCTTGGGCGCCGCGCTGCTGTTATGACGGCGTGACGTCAGTACAACACCCCGGAATCTCAGCCTTTCGGTAAGGCCCAGCTCACCGTCAGCTGCGTCGCGCGGCGCGGGATGTCGAGCTTCGCCTCGCTGAAATTGACCTTCTCGTTGGGCGGCAGCATCCGAACCGGCGGCTTGATCGTCCAGCTGTAGACGATCGTCCCCTGCGCATCGCGCAGCTCGGCGAGAATCGGCGGCACGCGCTGTTCGCGATCGGTGGGGTTGATGATCACCCCCGACGCGGCGAAATAGATCGTCCCGTCGGCGAGCTCGCGATGATCCTGGTTCGGCGGCAGCTCGATCACCAGGTCGGGTTCATCGACGCCGCCCGGCAGGCCGAGCCCCTGCGCCCAGCCCGGCAGGCCGAAATAGGCGAGCCCCGCGGTCGCGGCGATCATCAGCACGGCGGCGCTCGCGGCGATCGCCGTCCAGCGCTTCGCCGGGTTGCGCCGCGGGCGGCGGAACGGCAGCGGCGCGTCGGCCGCGACGGGCGCCGCGCGCGGCATGGGGTCCACGGCGGCGGCAAAGGCGGGCGGCGCCGGAGCGGGAGCCGGAGTGGGCGAAGGCTCTGCAACCTCCGATTGCGTGCCGGCGGCGGGTTCGGCGGCCGGCGTTGGCGTCGCCGCGGAGGCTTCGACCGCCGGGGCGGGCGGCGTTGCGGCGGGTGCGGCGGGTTCCTGGAACCAGCTGTGCCGGCAATTGGCGCAGCGCACCGTGCGCCCCGTCGGACCGATCGCCGTATCGGGAACGACATAGCGTGTGTGGCAGGACGGGCAGGCAAGGATCATGGGATCCCTCTAAACACGCTGATTCGCGCGTTGCAAGCGCCGCGTTTCACTCGCACCTTGTCCTTGGTGGATAGCCGTGCGACAGGCAGGTGGATGAGCGGACCAGCGCACCCGACCCCAGACCCCGCGCAGGCGCACGATCGCTGCGGCGCGACGTCATGACCGACGCGTCCCCGGCGCGCCCCGGCGGTGCGATGGTCGAATTCGACGGCGTCGGGCTGCGCTACGGTCCCGATGCCGAAATCCTCTCCGACATCAGCTTCAACCTCCAGCCGGGCAGCTTCTATTTCCTCACCGGCGCGTCGGGTGCGGGCAAGACGTCGCTGCTCAAGATGCTCTATCTCGCGCAGCGGCCGAGCCGCGGCATCGTCCGCCTATTCGGCGAGGATCTGGTCGCGATGCCGCGCCACCGCCTGCCCGGCTTTCGCCGCCGCATCGGCGTCGTTTTTCAGGACTTCCGCCTGATCCCGCATCTGAGCGCGCGCGACAATATCGCGCTGCCGCTGCGCATCGCAGGGGTCAGCGAAGAGGATCTTTCGGGTCCTGTGGGCGAAATGCTGAGTTGGATCGGGCTCGGCGATCGCGCCGACGCGCGCCCCGCGACGCTGTCGGGCGGCGAGCAGCAGCGCGTCGCGATCGCGCGCGCGGTGATCGCGCGCCCGCAATTGCTCGTCGCCGACGAGCCGACGGGTAACGTCGACCCCGAGATGGCGATGCGCCTCTTGGGCCTGTTCGAGGCCTTGAACCGCCTCGGCACCACCGTCGTCGTCGCGACCCACGACATCCACCTGATCAGCCGCATCGAAAATGCGCAGATGATGCGGCTCGAAAAGGGCCGCCTCGCCGACCCCACCGGCGCGCTGCGCTATCCGCCGGCAAATCGCGCATGATCATCCCGCGCGTCCCCGTCCAGCATCGCCGCCTGCTGCCCGACCGCCGCCTGTCGGGGCCGACGCCGTGGGTCGTCGCGATCCTGATGATGCTGACCTTGCTCGCCGCCGCCGCCGGGGTCGGTCTTGCCCGCTCTGCAAACGCGATCGGCGACGCGATTGCCGGGCGCGTCACCGTCCAGATCGTCACCGCCAACCCGGTGACGCGCGCCGAGCAGGCGGCGGCACTCCGCCGCGCCGCAGCCGCGCAGCCCTTCGTGCGGTCGGCGCGTTCGGTCGAGCGCGAGGAGCTGCAGGCGACGCTCGGCCAATGGTTCGGCAGCGCAGACGGCGACGACCCGGTGCTGAAGTCGCTGCCGCTGCCCGCCCTGGTCGATGTCGATTTCGTCGGCGAGGACCGCGGCAGCCATATGGAGGCGCTCCGTGCCCTCGTCGCGCGCGAGGCGCCGGGCGCGCGGATCATCCCGCACGCCGAATGGCTGGGTCCCGTCGCGCGGCTCATCCGTTCGCTCGCGTGGATCGCCGGCGCCATGGTGCTGCTGATGGCGGCGGCGAGCGCCGCGGTGGTGATCATGACCGCACGCGCCGCGCTCGGCACCCATTATGCGACGATCGAGATGCTCCATATGATCGGCGCGACCGACCGCCAGATCACGCGGCTGTTCCAGCGCCGCATCGCGATCGACACCGCCTATGGCATCGCGCTCGGCAGCACCGTCGCCGCGGCGATCCTGCTGCTCATCGGCTGGCAATGGTCGGGCGTCACCGCGGGCCTCGCCGCGACCGCATCGCTCGGCCCCGCGGGCTGGGCGCTCTTGCTGGCGCTGCCGCTATTGGCTATCGCGCTGGCTGCCCTCACCGCGCGGCAGACCCTGCTCGCGGCGCTCAAGAAGATTCTATGATCAAGCGCCTGATTTCCCTGTTGTTTCTGGCCTGGGTGCTGGGCTTCGCATGGTTTGCGCTGCTGTTGCCTTTGCCCGCGGGCGCGCAAAAGACCGACGCGATCGTCGTGCTCACCGGCGGCCCCGGCCGCATCGACCGCGCGCTCGAACGGCTCGAGGCGGGCGACGCCAAGCGCCTGCTCATCAGCGGCGTCGCGCGCGAGGTGAAGCCGCGCGAGCTCGCCGCCGAATATAAGCGCCCGGTTTCGCTGTTCGACTGCTGCATCGCATTGGGGTTCGAGGCCGAGGATACGCGCTCGAACGCGACCGAGGTCGCGACCTGGGCACAGCGGCGCAAGTACAAGAGCATCCGGCTGGTCACCACCGACTGGCACATGCGCCGCGCCGAATATGAGATTGGCCGCGCGGTCGGCGACACGGTGACGATCCTGCCCGACGCGGTGCGCAGCCAGCCCAGTTTCGCGACCCTGTTCCGCGAATATCATAAATATCTCGCGGGGCTGGCGGGCGGCCTCCTCGGGCTCTAAAGCGGGCGCCGATGCGCTACACCATCGCCCTCTTTCGCTCGATCCTCTTCTGGCTGCTGTTCGTGCTGATGAGCAGCATCAGCTCGATCGGCGCGGTGGTCTCGCTGCCGATCTCGCACCGCGCCACCATCTGGTTCGTGCGGATCTGGGCGCAATTCCACCGGCTGATCTGCCGCTTAGCCCTCGGGCAAAAGATCGTCATCGAGGGCGAAATGCCCGACAGCCCGGTGCTGTACGTCTTCAAGCATGAATCGGCGTTCGAAACGGTCGAACAGCCGATGCTGTTCAAACATCCCGCGGTGTTCGCGAAGGAAGAGCTGTTTTCGATCCCCGTCTGGGGCCAGGCGGCGCGCTTCTATGGCCTGATCCCCGTCGATCGCGACGGCGGCGGCAAGGCGATGCGCGCAATGCTCGGCGCCGCGAAAGCCGCGCTCGCGGGCGGGCGCCCGCTCGTCCTGTTCGCCGAAGGCACGCGCGTCGCGCACGGCGAGGCGCCGCAGCTGCGTTCGGGCTTCGCGGGCGTCTACCGCCTGCTCGGCGTGCCGGTGATCCCCGTCGCGGTGAACAGCGGCATCGCCTATCCGCCGCGCAAATGGGTCAAATGGCCGGGCACGATCACCTACAAGGTCGGCGAAACCATCCCCGCCGGGCTGCCGCGCGACGAGGCCGAGGCACGCGTGCGCATCGCGATCAACGCGCTGAACCCGCCCGCGGCGTTGCTGGAAGCGAATTGATCCTCCCTGTCGCGTTGCGATGGGGAGGGGGACCGCCCGCGAAGAGGGTGGTGGAGGGACCGCGACGGCAGCGTCATCGCCCCTCCGTCAGCGCTGTGCGCTGCCACCTCCCCATGGCTTCGCCACAGGGAGGATTAGCTACGCCTAATGCTTCCGCCCAAAGTCAGCCGCCGCATCATCCTGCCCCTGCTCGATGATCGACCGCCGGATCGCGCGCGTGCGCGTGAACCAGTCCTCGAGCTTGGCGCCGTCGCCGCGGCGGATCGCCTGCTGAAGCGCCGTCAGATCCTCGTTGAACCGCTGCAAGGTTGCGAGCACCGCATCCTTGTTGGCGAGGAACACGTCGCGCCACATCACCGGGTCGCTGGCCGCGATGCGCGTGAAGTCGCGGAAACCGCCCGCCGAATATTTGATCACCTCGCTCTCGGTGACCTCTTCGAGCTCGCTCGCGGTGCCGACGATCGTATAGGCGATGAGGTGCGGCAAATGGCTCGTCACCGCGAGCACCATGTCGTGATGCGCGGCGTCCATGACGTCGACTTTCGCGCCGAGCGCCTGCCAGAAGGACGTCACCGCCGTCACCGCCTCGCCCGACGCCCCCGCGCCGGGGGTGACGATGCACCAGCGACGATCGAACAGGGTCGCGAAACCCGCGGCGGGACCGCTGTTCTCGGTCCCCGCGACCGGGTGCGCCGGGATGACGATATGGTCGGGCAGCGCCTTTGCCAGCGCGTCCGCCACGCCGGCTTTCGACGATCCGACGTCCGAAATGATCGCCCCCGCCTTCAGCCCCGGCGCGATCGCCGCCGCCGCGTCGGCCATGCGCCCGACCGGGACCGCGAGGATGACGAGGTCGGCATCGGCCACAGCCGCGGCGGGATCGTCGACGATCGTGTCGCAAAGGCCCAGCGCGCGCGCGACCCCGCGCACATCGTCGCTGGCGTCATGGCCGGTCACCGCCACCTCTGGCAACCGTTCCGCCACCGCGCGCGCGATCGACGAGCCGATCAGGCCCAGTCCGATGACCGCGACCTTGCGGATCGCCATCAGCCGTTCAGCGCCGCGCGGATCGCCGCCGCGAGCCCGCGCGTCTCGTCCGCGGTGCCGATCGTCATGCGCAGCGCATTGGGTAGCCCCTGCCCCGGCAGCCAGCGGACGATATAGCCCGCGTCCATCAGCCGATTATAGACCGTCTCGGCGCTCACATCGCCTTCGAACAGCACGAGCAGGAAATTGCACGCCGACGGCACGACGCGCACGCCATGGTTGCCGAGGCTTTCGAGCTCGCTCGCCAGCCACGCGCGCCATGTCGCATTATGCTCGCGGCTGTGCGCGACGAATTCCTCGTCGCCGAGCGCCGCGATCGCCGCCGCCTGTCCGGCGCGCGTCACGTTGAACGGCAAACGGATACGATGCAGCGCCGAAATCACCTCGGCTGCGGCATAGCCCCAGCCGATGCGTTCGGCGGCGAGCCCGTGGATCTTCGAAAAGGTGCGCGTGATGAACACGTTCGGCTGCGTCTTGGCGAGTTCGAGCCCGCCGTCATCCTCGGCCTCCGACAGATATTCGCTATACGCCTGGTCGATCACGAACAGGACGTTCTTGGGCAGACCCGCGTAAAGCCGCTGGACCTCCTCGCGCGTCGCGAGCGTGCCGGTGGGGTTGTTCGGATTGGCGAGATAGACGACGCGGGTCTTGTCGGTCACCGCCGCGAGCAACGCGTCGACGTCGGTCGCATAGTCGCGATCGTCGGCCTCGACCGGGACCGCGCCGACGCGCCGCGCGGCGATCTCGTAGACCGCAAAGCCGTAGCGCACATAGAGAATCTCGTCGCCCACCCCGGCGTAAGTGCCCGCCGCGAGGTGGAGCAGCTCGTCCGACCCGTTGCCGCAGATGATCCGCGCCGGATCGAGCCCGAACTTCGCCGCGATCGTCTCGCGCAGCTCGACAGAGCCGGGATCGGGATAGCGCGACAGCGCATCGGCCGCGCCCTGCGCCGCCGCGAAGGCCGCGCGCGCCTTCTCGCCCGTCCCGAGCGGATTTTCGTTCGCGCTCAATTTGGTCAGCGGACGGCCATCGGCGCCGGCTGACTTGCCGGGAACATAGGGAGCGATGCCGCTGATCCACGGCTTGGGCACAAGGGTTTCGGTCGCGTCGGTCATGCCGCGCCGTTTAACGGCTGTGCGCCCCGAGTCCAGTGGGCGAAACGCCAAGCTCGACCTTTACTCGTTCGTCACCCCGGACTTGATCCGGGGTCCACGAAGGCAAGCGCGGCGATGGATCCCGGATCAAGTCCGGGATGACGAGGCTTTTCGCGCCCATCGTTGACACGCCCCCGGCGCCCGCTTAGCCCGGCGCACATCATGGCGAGCCTTCTCCACCAGATCCAGCATCAGGGCGTGACGATCAACGCACCGCTGCCGCTCGACAGCGGACAGGTGCTGCCGTCGGTGACGATCGCCTGGCAAAGCTATGGCGCGCTCAACGCCGACAGGTCGAACGCGGTGCTGATCTGCCACGCGCTCACCGGCGACCAATATGTCGCGAGCGACCATCCCGGAACCGGCAAGCCCGGCTGGTGGGCGCGCATGGTCGGCCCGGGCAAGCCGATCGACACCGATCGCTTCCACGTCATCTGCGCCAATGTGCTCGGCAGCTGCATGGGGACGAGCGGCCCCGCGACCCCCGACGCCGCGACGGGCGCGCCGCTCGGCATGGCCTTTCCCGTCATCACCATCACCGACATGGTGCGCGCGCAGGCGATGCTGCTCGACCATCTCGGCATATCGCGCCTCCACGCCGTCGTCGGCGGCTCGATGGGCGGAATGCAGACGCTCGCCTGGGCGGCGACCTTTCCCGAACGGCTTGCCTCGGCGCTCGTCATCGCGAGCGCGGCGCGCCATTCGGCGCAAAATATCGCGTTTCACGAGGTCGGGCGGCAAGCGATCATGGCCGACCCCAACTGGCAGGACGGCCAATATTATGGCAGCGCGCGCGCGCCCACCAAGGGGCTCGCGGTCGCGCGCATGGCCGCGCATATCACCTATTTGTCCGAGGAAGGGCTGACCGCGAAATTCGGCCGCCGCCTGCAGGCGCGCGACATCAAGAGCTTCGGTTTCGACGCCGATTTCCAGGTCGAATCCTATCTCAGGCATCAGGGGCTGGCCTTCACCGACCGTTTCGACGCCAACGCCTATCTCTATATCACGCGCGCGATGGATTATTTCGATCTCGCCGACCCGCACGACGGCCGCCTCGCCGGCGCCTTCGCGGGCGCCAGGGACGTGCGCTTCACGCTCGTCAGCTTCGACACCGACTGGCTCTATCCGACCTCCGAATCGCGCCGCGTCGTGCAGGCGCTGCAAAGCGTCGGCGCGGCGGCGAGCTTCGTCGAGCTGTCGGCGCCCTTCGGCCACGACAGCTTCCTCCTCGACGTCCCCGCGCTCGACCGGCTCGTCGCGGGGTCCTTGCGGGCGGGTCTGGCATGAGTGGAACCTATCGCCTTTCCTTCGACCCGTCCGACATGCAGGTCGACGCGATCCACGCCTTTCTGGCCCAAAGCTATTGGGCCGAAAATATCGCGTGCGCGGTCGTCGAACGCGCCATTGCCGGGTCGCTCTGCGTCGGTGTCTTCGCGCCCGGTGGCGAGCAGGTCGGCTTTGCCCGCGTTGTTACCGACCGCGCGACCTTCGCCTATCTCGCCGACGTCTATGTGCTCGCGGCGCATCGCGGGCATGGCCTTGCCGCGCGCATGGTGACCGCGCTCCACGACCATCCCGAGCTGCAGGGGCTGCGGCGCTGGATGCTCGCGACCAGCGACGCGCACGGCCTCTATGCCGCGCTCGGCTGGACCGCGATCGAGGACAGCGACCCGTTCATGCAGCGGCATTTCCCCGACGTCTACCGGCAGGCCGCGCAATGAAGCTTCGCCCCGATCTCGCGATCATCGCCGACGCCGTCCCGTCGAGCGCGCGCGTGCTCGACGTCGGCTGCGGCGACGGCGAACTGATGGCGGCGCTCCGCGCCAAGGGCGTCGACGCGCGCGGGCTGGAGATCGATCCCGACAATGTCACCGCGGCGATCGCGCGCGGCCAGTCGGTCGTGCAGGGCGACGCCAACCGCGACCTCGCCGACTATCCCGACGACGCCTTCGACTATGCGATCCTGTCGCAGACGCTGCAGACCACCGAGCGCCCCGACCGGGTCGTCGACGAACTGTTGCGCATCGCGCCGCGCGCCTTCGTCAGCTTTCCCAATTTCGCGCACTGGCGCGTCCGGCTCGCGCTGCTGTGGAACGGCCGGATGCCGGTGACGCGGCTGCTGCCCGTCGCCTGGTACGAAACGCCGAACATCCACCATGTCACGGTCCGCGACTTTCGCGACCTCGTGCGCGCCAAGGGCATCAGGGTCGAGCGCGTCTGGCACCTGTCGGGCGACAAGCCGGCGAGCGACGCCGCCGCCAGCTGGCGCGCCGAACATGCGATCTTCCTGATTTCGCGAACCTGATCCTCCCTGCCGCGAAGCGGTGGGGAGGGGGACTGCGCCCGTAGGGCGTGGTGGAGGGGCCGCGACGTCGCGCTATTGCCCCTCCGTCGGCGCTTCGCGCCGCCACCTCCCCATCGCTTCGCGACAGGGAGGACCGATCGCTAATCCCGCTTCCTGAGCCCGTTCGCAAGCAGGTCGTTCGCGATCGCGGCGATCTCCGAAATATCGCTGTCGGTATCCCAGAGGCCGTAACGCATCCCCAGAAACACGTTCATCCCGCCGATCGCCCAAGCATGAATTTCGCTGACGTCGCCGCGAATCTCGCCGCGCGCCGCGCCCTTTTCCAGCCGCTGGCGCACACGCGCCACGGTCGTCTCATAGTGGCGGCGATAGCTCGCATAATCGACGAACTCGGCCTCGTCGATGATGCGGTAAATCTCCTTATGCGCGCGCACGAAGCCGAGATAGGATTCGAGCCCGATGCGTTCGGCGCTGATCTCGTCGGGCGCCGCCTGCACCAGCGGCGTGACATGGTCGCGCAGTTGCTCGCTCATATAGCGAACGAGCGCCTGGAAGATTTCCTCCTTCGAATCGAAATAGGTGTAGAAGCTGCCGAGCGCGGTTCCGGCGCGGCGCGTGATCGCGCTGATCGACGCTTCGTGAAAGCCGCGCTCGCCGAATTCGACCGCCGCGGCGTCGAGCAGCTTGCGCAGCGTCCGCCGCCCGCGTTCGGTGCGCGGCGTCTTGTCGCGCGTATCGCCCGCGCCTTCGCCTGTTTCGGTCCGCGGCTGATCCATGGCTGCCTTTCCGCCTCCCCCCGTCCGGCTCCGCCTGCATCGTGGCATTTGAGCACCACTGGCAAGCAAAAAACGACGAAGCCCGTTTCCAAGTTGAAACTTGGTTCATGTTTCATTATTGGAAGCGGCGCGGCTTGGCAAGCACCGGCCCAAGAAAAGCAAACAGGGCGGCGAGGGGTCGCCCATCACATGGGAGAGTTTTCATGCGTCCTTTCGTCCGCCCGCTGCGCCGTGCCGTGCTCGCCACCAGCGCGCTTTCCATGATCGCCTTCGCCCCGCCCGCCTTCGCGCAGGAAGCCGGCGCCACCGACGTCGGCGATAACGAGATCATCGTCACGGCACGCCGCCGCGACGAACGGCTGATCGACGTCCCCGTCGCGATCACCGCTTACTCGGGCGAGGCGCTCGAAAAGGCGGGCGCGATCGACATCACCGACATCGGCGCGACGACCCCGAACACGACGCTCGAAGTCTCGCGCGGGTCGAACTCGACGCTCAGCGCCTTCATCCGCGGCGTCGGCCAGCAGGATCCGGTGTCGGGGTTCGAACAGGGCGTCGGCATCTATCTCGACGACGTCTATCTCAACCGCCCGCAGGCGGCGGTTCTCGACATCTACGATGTCGAGCGCATCGAAATCCTCCGCGGACCGCAGGGCACGCTCTATGGCCGCAACACGATCGGCGGCGCGGTCAAATATGTGACCAAGCCGCTGCCCGAGGAGTTTTCGCTCAAGATCAAGGGCACGCTCGGCACCTATGATCAGGCCGACCTCGTCGTCACCGCGAGCGCGCCGATCGGCGACCTCGTACGCGTCGGCGGATCGATCGCGCGGCTGTCGCGCGGCGGCTTCGGCGACAATCTCACGACGGGGCTCGAAAATTACAACAAGGACGTCTGGGCCGGCCGCGGCACCGTCGAGCTCGGCGGCTACGACGCCCCCGTGCTCATCCGCATCACGGGCGATTATTCGAAGGACAAGAGCGATCCGCGCGGCGGCCATCGCCTGATCCCCTCGCTCGCGACGGGGGCGCCCGTCCTCGACGACGTCTTCGATTCGCGCGGCGGTCTCAACGATCCGAAGCAGGATATCGAGGCCTATGGCCTCGCGATGAATGTCACCGCCGAACTCAGCGACACGGTGACGCTGCGTTCGATCAGCGCGTGGCGCAAGGACCGCTCGGCGACCCCGATCGACTTCGACGCGCTGCCCGCGGTCGACGTCGACGTTCCGGGCTTCTACTTCAACGAACAGATCAGCCAGGAATTCCAGCTGCTCTACGAAGGCGACCGGCTCAAGGGCCTGCTCGGCTTCTATTATCTCGATGCGACCGCCGACACGCTCTTCGACGTGCGCATCTTCAACACTTTCGCGGGGCTGACCGCCTTCACCGAGGCCGACGTCGACACCACGACCTTCGCGGTGTTCGGCGATGCGACGTTCGATTTCACCGACCGGCTCAGCCTGTCGGTCGGCGGCCGCTATACCTGGGACAAACGTGAAGCCTCGATCCTGCGCCAGAATTATCTCGGCGGCGGATCGCCGGTATTCGGCGGCGCCGGGGTGCCCTTCGGCGCGCCCAGCACCGATTTCGACGGCAGCCGCAGCTTCGAAAAATTCACCCCGCGCGCTTCGCTGTCGTTCAAGCCGACCCCCGACCACACGCTCTACGCTAGCTATTCGCAAGGCTTCAAGGGCGGCGGCTTCGACCCGCGCGGTGTCGGCGTCAATGCGCCCGCCGCAACCCCGGGGATGCCGACCGACGACGAGGTCGCCGCCTTTCTGAGCTTCCGCCCCGAACAGGTCGACAGCTATGAAATCGGCTATAAGGGCAGCCTGTTCGACGGCGCGCTGAATCTCGCGCTCGCGGGCTTCTACGCCGATTATACCGACGTCCAGATCCCCGGCTCGGTCGCCTGCACCGTGCAAGGCCTGCCGAGCTTCTGCGGCGTCGTGTCGAACGCGGGCAAGGCGACCTTCAAGGGGTTGGAATTCGAAGGCCGCGCGCGGCTCGGCGAGGATGTCGCGACCGTCGGCGACCGGCTGACGCTGTCGACCGCGCTCGGCTATATCGACGCCGAATATAAGGAATATGTCACCAACATCGGCGGCGTTCCCACCGATGTCGCCGATTTCCGCGAGGTCCAGAACACGCCGAAGTGGACCGCCAGCGGTACCCTCGCCTATTCGACCCCCGTCGGCGACGGCGACATCAATTTCGCCACGACGCTTTCCTATCGCAGCAAGACCTATCAGTTCGAAATTCCCAATCCCTATATCGACCAGAAAGGCTTCGCGCTCTGGGACGCGAGCATCGTCTACACCGCACCCGACGACCGCTGGAGCCTCGGGGTGTTCGGCAAGAACCTGCTCGACAAGGAATATAAGACCTCGGGCTATACCTTCATCGTCGTCGACCCGGTTACCGGCGTCCCCGCCCTCGGTGCCAACGGCCTCCCGGTCTCGGCGCTCGGCACCGAAGGCACGCTGACCGCCTTCTACGGCAACCCGCGCCAGGTCTTCGTCACCGGCACGGTCAAATTCTGATCCGACGACAAAGGGGGTAGAGGCGCGCGCCCGCCGCGGCGCCCCCTTTTTTCTTCGCCCCTGCCGGCGATACGGCCCCGATGTCCGGTTCGGGGTGGTGAGCGGACGTTGAGGTCTATCAAGCCCCTCCCCTTCAGGGGAGGGGCAACGCAGACTTGGCAGCTTGCTGCCTAGTCGTAGTGGGGTGGGGTCTATCGGCCTTGCGCAAGGCCGATAGACCCCACCCCAACCCAGTATCAGGTGAAACGTCCCCCGGACGTTTCACCTGATACTCCTGAAGGGGAGGAGCCTTCTTCTCTCCATGTCCGCAACCCGCCGCGTCCCGACATTTTACGTTCGCCCGCCGTGCTTCGAATATCGCACCACGGCACCGGGGATTGCCGAATTATTTGTACATCCCCTCGCGCAAATTGATGCCATGTTCCAGCCAGGCCTTCAGCGCACAGAGCATCTGCGACCAGCCCTGGCAATTGCCATAGGAGGCGCTGAGCGCGCCCTGATTCTCACGCCAGCCCTCCTCGGCGATTTCGACCAGCGTGCGGCCGTCGTCGAGCCCCTTGAAGCGCATCGTCACGCGCGTGCGATAGTCGGCATCCTTCGGTTCGCTGCCCTCGACGTTATGCGCCTCGCCTTCGCTCGCCTGCCATTCGAGGACGATCTTTTCGTCGGGCACGACCTCGACCACCCAGACCGGAAAAGCGCCCGGAAAATCATGGAAGTCCCACGTCACCGTCGCGCCGGTCTCGAGCCGGCCCTCCGCGCCGCCCGTGGTGAAATAGTTCGACAGCTTCGCGGGGTCCGCGACCGCCTCGAACACCTCGTGCACCGGCTTCGCGATCCGCGCCGCGACCCTGAATTTCAGTTCCATGTCGATTCTCCGCTTGAGTCGCACTCTTTTATGTTATAAAACTATAACATGTCAATTCACGACCAGTTCGACGCGACGTTCAAGGCGCTCGCCTCGCCGATCCGGCGCCAGATTCTCGACGATCTGAAGGACCAGCCGCTGACGACGGGGGCGCTGTGCGGCCATTTCGCCGACATCGACCGCTGCACGGTGATGCAGCATCTGAAGGTGCTGGAAGAGGCCGGCCTCGTCATCGCCGAACGCCGCGGCCGCGAACGCTGGAACCATCTCAACGCGATACCGATTCAGGACATCCATGACCGCTGGATCGGCCCGCACGCCGCAGCAGCAAGCGCACGGCTCGCCCGCTTCAAACAGTCGGTCGAGGCGCAATGAAAAGGCCGGGGTCGCGACCCCGGCCTTTCTACTTCCTGCCAGTCGGCCTAGCTCACCACCCCGACGGCTTGCCCTTATTCTGTTCGTCGAGCCATGTCTTCAGCGGCGCGAAATAGTCGGCCATCGCCTTGCCCGACATTTCGCGGTTGCCGGTAAAGGCTTCGAGCGCGTCGGGCCACGGCTTCGACGCGCCCATTTCGAGCATCGCGTTGAGCTTCGCGCCGACCTGCTTGTTGCCATAGAACGAACAGCGGTGGAGCGGGCCCTTCCAGCCCGCCTGCTTGCACGCCGCCTGATAGAATTGGAACTGCAGCACGCGCGCGAGGAAATAGCGGGTGTAGGGCGTGTTCCCCGGGATATGGTATTTCGCGCCCGCGTCGAATGCGTTCGCCGGTCGCTCACCCGGCGGGACGATGCCCTGATATTGGGTACGCAGCTGCGTCCATGCCTTGTTGTAATCGGCGGGCTGGATCGACCCGTCGAAAACGCCCCAGCGCCAGCGGTCGACGAGCAGGCCGAAGGGCAGGAAGGCGACCTTGTCCATCGCCTGCCGAAGCAGGAGGCCGATATCCTTGTCGGCGCTCGGCACCTTCGCCTTGTCGAGCAGCCCGATGTCGACGAGATATTGCGGCGTGATCGACAGCGCGACGAAATCGCCGATCGCCTCGTGGAAGCCGTCGTTCGCGCCGTTCAAATAGAGGAACGGCTGCTTGTTATAGGCGCGCTGGTAATAATTGTGCCCGAGTTCGTGGTGGATGGTGATGAAGTCGTCGGCGTTCACCTTGATGCACATCTTGATGCGGATATCGTCCTTATTGTCGATATCCCACGCCGACGCGTGACAGACGACCTCGCGATCGGCGGGCTTCAGGAACTGGCTGCGCTTCCAGAAGGTTTCGGGCAGCGGCGCCATCCCGAGCGACGAATAGAAATTCTCGCCTGCCTTGACCATGTCGAGCGGGGTCTTTCCCTGCGCGGTGAGCAGGTCGCCGATGTCATAGCCGAGGTCGCCGGTGCCCGCGGGCGCGACCAGCGGATAGATGTTACCCCATTCCTGCGCCCACATGTTACCGAGCAGGTCGGCGCGGATCGGGCCGGTCTTGGGCTGCACCGCGTCGCCATATTTCTCGTTCAGTTTCCAGCGGACATAGGTGTGGAGCGCGACGTACAGCGGCTTCATGTCCTGCCAGATCTTTTCGGTCAGCTTGGCGAATTCTTCGGGCGGCATGTCATAGCCCGAACGCCACATCGCGCCGGTGTCGGTGAAGCCCAGCTCCTTCGCGCCCTCGTTGGCGATGCCGACCATGCGGGCATAATCGTCCTTCATCGGCGCGCCGACCTTGTCGTGCCAGCTCGTCCACATTTCGGCGAATTGCGCGGGCGTGTTCTCGAGATTGCCCATCTCGGCCTCGATATCCGACCCCGAGATTTCCTTGCCGTTCAGCGTGCCGCGGCCCTTGCCATATTGCGACTGCAGGTCGGTTGCGATCGTGTTGAGCTCGGCCGCGGCACCCGGCGTCGTCGGCGCGGGCAGCACGATACCGGTGCGCAAAATGTCGAGCTTGCGCTTGGTGTCGGGGCTGAGTCCCGCGACATTCATATATTTCGCGGCCTCGAGCGCATATTTGACCGACTTTTCGGTGCCGACCGCGTTGATCCGCGCCGCCATCGCGTCGGTATCCTCGGTGATATAGGTCGAATTGACCCAGTTCACCTGGCTGGCCTCGACCGTATAGTCGAACAGGTCCTTTTCGACCGCCGCGATAAAGGCGTCGGCGTCAGCAGCAGTGGCGGCGGCCGCCGCGGGGGCAGCGGCGGGTGCGCTCTGCGCAAAAGCGGGGGTCGCCACCGCGAGCGACAGGGCAAGCGACAGCGTCGAAATCATGGCTTTCATGGGGTGCGTCCTCTGGAATGTTATCGCAGCGCTCTCTGGCGCATGCGAACAGCTAGGCGCCCGGCGCGAGTCCGGTCAAGTCGCGAGAAAGACGGCGATCGCTTCGCCCAGCTCGGGCTCCGTCACGCTCGACATATGCGTCCCCGGGATTGTCGCAAGCCGCGCGTCGGGCAAGGCCGCAACCAGCTCCTCGGCCGATCCATTGTCCTGATCGCGGTCGCCGCAGACGACGAGGGTCGGCATCGTCAGCGCCGCGAGCATCTCGGGCGTCGTATCGGTGAAGCTGTCGAGCAGATGCCCCGCCGCGATGCGGTCGACCTTCATCGTCTTCATGAACTGAACCGACAGCCATGTATCGTCGCCGCGTTTCGCCGTCTCATATTCGGCGATCACGCGCTTGAAGAAGCGCCCGCGCCGCTGCCAGCCGGCGAGCCCCGCCAATCCCATGCCGCCAAGAATCAAACGGCGCGGTTTCATCCCGGCGACAACTGCACGCACGCTCGTCCGCGCACCGAGCGAGAAACCGCCGAGGTCGAAGTCGGCGAGGTCCAGATGCGCGACCAGATCTTCGAGGTCATGCACCAGCACGTCGGACGGATAGAATTCCTCCTCGTGCGGCGCGTCGCTCGATCCGTGGACGCGCAGGTCGGGCATGATCATGCGGTATCCGTCGCGGGCGATGCGTGCCGCAGTGCCGAACTTGATCCAGTTGACCTCGCCGCTCGAAAACAGGCCGTGCAGCAAAATCAGCGGCCGACCTTCGCCCGTCTCGCGCCACGCCAGCCGCACGCCGTCGCGCGCTTCGAAATATCGGGGTTCGATTGTCATGCGACGCGCTATGCGCCCTCCATACCCGGTTCGGCAAGCGCCGATCAGCGCGGGAGAAGGCCCTTCTGCTCCATGCGCCACTTCGCCATCTCGATCCGGTCCTGCCCGAAAAAGGGCTCGCCTTCGAACACGAGAGTCGGCACGCCCCAATGGCCCGCGATTTCGAGCGCGACCTGGTTGCCGGCGACTTCATTGTCGAGCGCTTCGGCCTCGCGCACCGCCTCTTCGTCGAGTTCGGGGAGGTCGAGCCCCGCGCGCTTCGCCGCGCCCGCAAGATGATCGCCGAGATGCCAGTCCTGCGCGCCGCCCCAGATGAGCTGGCCGACCTCATGCGCAAAGGCGAGCCCCTTGCCGCGCCGCGACGCCGCCTGTCCCAGCCGGGTAAGGCGATGGATATAGGGCTGCTCGGCCGCGATCTCGCGCGTCGCGACATTCTGGACGATCGGGTCGGGACGCGGCGGGCCGAAGGGAATGCCGTGGAACTGCGCGACGCGGATCATGTCGCGCATCGTGTAGCTCAGCCAATTGGGATGATTGCGCTCGAAAAAGTCGGGCTGGCGCACCGCAAGCGGATAGACGGGGCGCAGGTTGATCGTCACGTCGTGGCTGGCGGCGAGCGCGCGATAGCGGCCGACCGCAAGATAGCTGTACGGCGAACGGAAGGACCAGAAAAGGTCGGCGGTTAAAGTCATCCCCACATCCTGCCCAAAAACATGCCCCACGCAAGCAGTGTAAAGAAAATTTACACCATATCCGAGACTGTTGGCAATCCCGTGCCGCGGTTGAATATAGTAGCAATTGCTATTATGTGCTATGATATGAGCGAGACGATCGGGTATCTGCTGAACGATAGCGCGCGCCTGTTCCGGCGCGCGTTCAACGCGCGCACGAAGGACAGCGGCATCACCGCGCTGCAATGGCGGCTGATCACCTACCTCAAGCGCCACGAGGGTATCCGCCAGGGCCCGCTCGCCGAGCTGATCGAGGTCGAGCCGATCACGCTGTCGCGGATGGTCGACCGGCTGGCCGAGGCGGATCTTGTCGAGCGCCGCGCCGACCCCGCCGACCGCCGCGCGTGGCAGCTTTACCTGACGCCGCGCGCCGGCGAACTGCTCGGCGGGATGCGCGCCACCGCCGATGCGCTGACCGCCGAAGCGACCGAAGGGCTGAGCCCCGCCGAGGTCGAGCAGCTGATCGACCTTGTCGAGCGCGTCCGCGCCAACCTGTCCCGCCGCATCTGCCAAAAAGAAAAAGAGACGATCTGATGGACCAGCTCTCCCCCTCCCGCCCGAAAGCCGAAGAGGCGACGCCGCCGAAGCGCGCGCCGAAGGCCGATCCGCTGCCGGACCCCGCGCCCGTCGCCGACGCCGCGCCCAAGGCGAGCTGGCGCACGCGGCTGTTGATGTTCGGGCTGCCCGCGCTGCTGATCGCGGGCGGCGCCGGCTGGTGGCTGACGAGCGGCGGGTCGGTGTCGACCGACAACGCCTATGTCCAGATGGACAAGGTGTCGGTCGCCGCCGAAGTCGGCGGACGGATCACCGAAGTTGCCGTCCGCGACGGCCAGCAGGTCGCAAAAGGCCAATTGCTCTTTCGCATCGACGGCGAGCCCTATGCGCTGAGCGTCGCGCAGGCGACCGCGGCGATCGACGCCGCCAGGGTCGAAGTCGGCAATCTGGCGGCGAGCGCGAACACGTCGAGCGTCGACATCGCCGCGGCGCGCGAGGATGTGAAGTTCGCCCAGGTGACCTTCGACCGGCAGGCGGCGCTGATGGAAAAGGGCTTCACGACGAAAGCCGCCTATGATGCCTCGCGCCACGCGCTCAGCCAAGCACGCGAAAGCGTCCGGCAGGCCGAAGCCGCCGCCGCCGAAGCGCGCACAAAACTCGCCGCGGGCCCGTCGAGCGGGATCAATCCGCAGGTCGAGGCGGCGCGCGTCCAGCGGTCGCAGGCGCAGGTGAACCTCGACCGGACGACGGTGCGCGCGCCGGGCGCGGGGCGCATCGCGCAGTCGGACCGATTGCAAGTCGGCCAGATGATGGTCGCGGGGCTGCCAGCGGTGACATTGGTCGACACCGCGCATCCGTGGGTCGAGGCCAATTTCAAGGAAACCGACCTTGCGAACATGCGCGTCGGCCAGCGCGCCGAAATCCGCTTCGACGCCTATCCGGGGCTGACGGTGCGTGGCCATGTGCTGACGATCGGCGCGGGTACGGGCAGCGAATTTTCGGTGCTCCCCGCGCAGAACGCGACCGGCAACTGGGTCAAGGTGACGCAGCGCGTGCCGGTGCGGATCGCCTTCGACGAAAAGCCGTCGCGCGATATGATCGCGGGGCTGTCGGCCGATGTGCGGGTGTTTACGAATTAAGCGGAATGCCTGGTCGTCCGTCGATTTCCCGTGCGAATATATCCTCCCCATCGCTTCGCGACAGGGAGGATCGGTTTTAGCCATGGCCAGCAACGCCCTCCCCCGCCGGCCCGCCGCCGCGGCCTTGCCCGACGACGATATGATCGCCCTCCACGAGCGCGTCCGCTATCGCGGCCTGCTGACCGTCGCCGTCATGGGCGCGTCGATCATGCAGATCCTCGACACGACGATCGCCAACGTCGCCATCCCGCACATGCAGTCGGCGCTCGGCGCGACGAGCGAGACGGTGACCTGGGTGCTGACCAGCTATATCCTCGCCTCGGCGATCGCGATGCCGATCACCGGCTGGCTCGCCGACCGCATCGGACGGCGCGAATTGTTCCTCGGCGCGGTCGCGGGCTTCATCGTCGCGTCGATGGCGTGCGGCGCGGCGCAGACGCTCGATCAGATGGTCGCCTTTCGCTTCATGCAGGGGATTTTCGCGGCGTTCATCGGGCCGCTGTCGCAGTCGGTGATGCTCGACATCAACCCGCCCGAGCGCCACGCGCGCGCGATGTCGATCTGGGGCATGGGGATCATGATCGGGCCGATTCTGGGCCCCGTGCTCGGCGGCTGGCTGACCGAAAGCGTCAACTGGCGCTGGGTTTTCTACGTCAACCTCCCCGTCGGATTGCTGACGCTCGCGATGATGTGGGCGCTGTTGCCCGCGACGCGCAGAACCGATCGCAAGTTCGACCTGTTCGGTTTCTCGATGCTCGCGCTCGGCCTCGCCGCGCTGCAACTGATGCTCGACCGCGGCGCGCACGAGGACTGGTTCAACAGCGTCGAAATCTGGATCGAGTGCGGGGTCGCGATCGCGTGCTTGTGGATGTTCTTCGTCCATCTGTTCACCGCGCGCGGCGATACGCTGTTCAACCGCAAGATGCTCGCCGACCGCAACCTCGTCACCGCGATGGGTTTCATGGTCGTGATCGGGGTCGTGATGTTCGCGTCGATGGCGCTGCTGCCGCCGATGCTGCAGAATCTGTTCGGCTGGCCGGTGATCGACACCGGGATCGTCCTCGCGGTGCGCGGGGTGGGCATTTTGATGAGCATGTGGGTCGCGGGGCAATTGCTCGGCCGGATCGACGCGCGCTGGCTGGTCGGCACCGGCCTGCTGATCGCCGCTTATTCGCTGTGGCAGATGAGCCACTGGTCGCTGATGATGGGGATGGAGCCGGTGATCGTCAGCGGGCTGGTGCAGGGGGTCGGCATGGGGCTGATCTTCATTCCGCTCAACACCATGGCATTCGCGACGATCGCACCGCAGCATCGCACCGACGGGTCGAGCCTGCTCAACCTGCTCCGCAGCCTCGGCGCGTCGGTCGGGATTTCGGTCGTTACCACGCTGCTCGGCGTGAACACGCAGACGAGCCACGAGGATCTGGCGGCGCATGTCACCAACAGCTCGGTCGGCCTGCTCGATCCGTCGACGTCCGACCGCTTCGGCGCGATGGGCGACACGGCGATGGCGATGATCAACGCCGAGATCAACCGGCAGGCGGCGATGGTCGCCTATATCGACGATTTCTGGCTGATGATGTGGGTGACTTTGGCGTCGGTCCCGCTGGTGCTGCTGTTGAAGCCGCCGAAACCCGGCGGGCCGCGCGCATCGGCGGCGGACATGGGGCATTAGCCGCGACCAGCCGCTTATGACCGCTACCGACCGGAAGCGGACGTACAGATCCTCCCCATCGCGAAGCGCTGGGGAGGGGGATCGCCGCGAAGCGGTGGTGGAGGGGTCTGGCCTTGCACCGACGCCTGACGGCGTCGACCCCTCCGTCAGCCCTGCGGGCTGCCACCTCCCCATCGCTGCGCAAAGGGGAGGATCTGGACGACAGCTCTCCACCCCTAAGCCGACATCGCCACCACTGCCCACACTCCCCCCTCGCAAATTGAAACTCCGCCCACGCATCCGTTACCTGCCGCGCCGATGCGACATCCAGAGTCCCTGGCCATCTTTCCCGGCCCTCGCTAACGCTCTTTTAACCAGCGCGGCCCAACAAGCTAATATGGCCATTTCCGGATATTTTCTTCCCGTGGAACCCGGCGCCGACAGACGGCAGGACGGCCGCCGGAAACTCAGCCTTCTCGCCAAGGGCGCGCGGCACGACGGCACGGGCATCGACGTCCGAATCCACAATATTTCGGGATCGGGCTTGCTGTTCGAAAGCGACATCAAGCTGGCGACCGGCGACCGAATCGAAATCGAGCTGCCGCATGCCGGCGACATTACCGCTATCGTGATCTGGGCCAGCGGACGGCATTTCGGCTGCCAGTTCGAAGGTCCGGTATCGCGCGCCACGCTGAGTGCCGTCGAACTGAAGAGCGCCACCGACGCGGCCCCCGCTCCCGAAAAGGAAGAGCCGGAACCGGCAACGGGCGAATCCTTCGGCGACCGCCTGCGGCGGCTTCGCATCGAAGCGAAGCTCGACCGGGCCGACGTCGCCAAACGCATGCGCGTCAGCGCGGCATCGGTTCTGGGCTGGGAAAAGGACCGGGCCCGCCCCAGGCCGGGCCGGATGGCGGCGCTCGCGAAGATTCTGGGCGTCGAAACCTCCGACCTGCTCGGCGAGGCCACGCCCGAAGGGATGCAGGAGCTGATCGACCGCGGCCGCGAAGAGATCGCGCGCGCCATCGGCGTCAGCGCCGACAGAATCCGGATCATCGTCGAATTCTAGAGCGGCGTGTGGCCCCCGGCGGGCCCAAGCCCGCGGCGAATATGGGGCATTGGGATGGGCGCGGCTGCTTTGCGGTGGGCGGGGATGTTGCACGCTCTCACTTCCGTCATCCCGGCTTGACCCGGGACCCGCCTTCCTTCCGGCTGGCCATGAAAAGAAGGGCGGCCCCGGGTCAAGCTCGGGGTGACGAGGAAAGAAACATCCTCCCTGTCGCGCAGCGATGGGGAGGTGGCAGCGCGAAGCGCTGACGGAGGGGCCCATAGCGCACCGTCACAGCCCCTCCACCACCGCTTCGCGGTGGTCCCCCTCCCCACGGGAGGATCTATGTCCGCAAGCGTTCGAAACAGGTCGTCTGTCCCTTTCCAGCCCCACTCGCGACTAAAGCGCCCACCCGAAGGCGCGGCGCAATTCGGCTGCGCCGCCGCTTTCATAGGGGAGGCCGTGCGCCATCACGACGCGCTCGCAGTCCCAGGCGAGGATTTGCGCCATCGCGGCGCGCACCGCGCGGCGACGCGGCCAGAAGGTCAGGCGCATATCGACCGGCGTGCCGCCCCCGGGATGCGCGACCCCCGCGAGCCGCACCAGCGCGCGAAACAGGCGGCTGCGAACGCGCGCGGGTTCGAAATTCTCGATCAGATCGGTCAGAATGACGGTGCGCGAGGGCCGGTGAAAAAAGACCGCTTCGCTGACCATCGTGCCCGGGACGAGCACGCCGGCGATATCGTCGGGAAGCGGCATCGCCGGGCCTTCGAGCAGCGCGTCGATGCGGAAGTCGCGCTTCGCCTTTTCGGCGAGCCCCGGCACAGCGAGGGTTTGCGCGGCGGGATAGCGCGCCTGCCAGTCGGCGACATACCAGTAATGGATGCTGTTCGGCGCGACGAGCCAGCCAACCTCGCCCAGCCGGTCGATCGCCGCGAACAGCGCATCGTCGGGGGCGATCGGCGAGTGGACCCACAGCCGTCCGCCGGGGAGTCGCACGACCGTCATCCGCGTCGGAAAGGGCATCGACGCGGGACCATAATCCATGCGGATTTCGGGGCCGTCGACGATCCATATCCCCTCGCCGAACGGCTTGGGCACGTTGAGCGGCGCATAGGGGACGAAGCTGGACATGGGCGGCAGGGTAACAGATGCCGCGGCCGCCTTTCAATTCGGCGGCGGCGGATATGGGGCAATGGCGGCAATGGCGGCGATGGCGGCTTCGGGGCGGGTAGCGGGCGCCGCTTTCCGGCTGCAAACAGCCGCTAACTGCCAAGCGGCGGCGCGCCTCTGTGCGCAACCATGCGCTCGCCGTCGATGACGATCGGGCTCGCGACCCCGTCGATCGACGCCCCCTCGGGACGGAAGCGCATGCCGCGCGCGACGACCTGCGGATCGGCGAACACCTGCGCAAGGTCGTTGATCGGCCCCGCCGGCACCCCCTCGGCCTCGAGCGCGAGCGACAGCGGCTGCGCCTCCCACGCCGCGATCTTCGCCGCGAGCAGCGGAACCAGCTCGGCGCGGTTCGCGAGCCGCGCGGCATTGTTGACGAAACGCACATCGTCGGCCCATTCGGGGACGCCCAATATCGCGCAGAGTTTGCGATATTGCCCGTCGTTGCCGACCGCGATCACCAGCTGGCCGTCGGCGGTGGCAAAGACCTGATAGGGCACGACATTGACGTGCGCATTGCCCATCCGTTTCGGCACGACCCCGCTCGCGAGATAATTGGCCGCCTGATTGGCAAGCACCGCGACCTGCGAATCGAGCAACGCCATATCGACATGCGCGCCCGCGCCGGTGACGTCACGACGTCGCAGCGCCGCGAGGATCGCTACGGCCGAATACATGCCGGTGAAGATGTCGGCGTAGGCGATCCCCGCCTTTTGCGGCGCGCCGTCGGGCTCGCCGGTCAGCGACATGAAGCCGCTCATCGCCTGCACGATATAATCATATCCCGCGCGGTGCGCATAAGGCCCCGTCTGGCCGAAACCGGTGATCGAACAGACGACCAGCCGCGGAAAATCGGCGCGGAGCCGCGCCGGATCGAGCCCGTATTTGACGAGCCCGCCGACCTTGTAATTCTCGATCACGACATCGGCACCGGCGAGCAGCGCGCGCACCTCCGCCTGTCCCTCCGCACGCGCGATATCGATCGCGACGCTCTGCTTGCCGCGGTTGCAGCTGTGATAATAGGCTGCGCCGAGATTTTCTCCGCCGGCACCGGTGACGAAGGGCGGACCCCATTCGCGCGTATCGTCGCCGACGCCCGGCCGCTCGACCTTGACCACCTCGGCACCGAGATCGGCGAGCAATTGCCCGCACCAGGGCCCCGCGAGCACCCGTGCCAGTTCAACGACGCGGATGCCCTCCAACGGTTTAGGCAAAGGCCGAAATGCCCGTGATCGCACGGCCGAGAATCAGCGCGTGCACATCGTGCGTGCCTTCATAGGTGTTCACCGTCTCGAGGTTCACCGCATGGCGGATGACATGATAGTCGGCCGAAATGCCGTTGCCGCCGTGCATGTCGCGCGCGACGCGCGCGATATCGAGCGCCTTGCCGCAATTGTTGCGCTTCAAGAGGCTGATCGCATCGGGGACGAGCCGCCCTTCGTCGATCAGCCGCCCGACGCGCAGCGCCGTCTGCAAGCCCAACGCGATTTCGGTGAGCATGTTGGCGAGCTTCAGCTGGACGATCTGGTTCGCCGCGAGCGGCCGCCCGAACTGCTGGCGCTCGAGCGTGTAATTGCGCGCTGCTTCGTAGCAGAATTCGGCCGCGCCCATCGCGCCCCAGCCGATGCCGTAGCGCGCGCGGTTGAGACAGCCGAACGGCCCCTTGAGCCCCGAGACATGGGGGAGCAGCGCATCCTCGCCGACCTCGACCCCGTCCATGACGATCTCGCCCGTGACCGAGGCGCGGAGGCTCACCTTGCCCTCGATCTTGGGCGCCGACAGGCCTTTCATCCCCTTTTCGAGCAGGAAGCCGCGGATCGCGCCGTCGTGCGCTTCCGATTTCGCCCATACGACGAAGACGTCGGCGATCGGCGAATTGGTGATCCACATCTTCGCGCCCTTCAGGCGATATCCGCCCGCGATCTTTTCGGCGCGCGTGCGCATCCCGCCCGGGTCGCTGCCCGCATCGGGTTCGGTGAGGCCGAAACAGCCGACGAGCTCGCCCGCGGTCAGCCCGGGCAGAAATTTGCGCTTCTGCTCTTCGCTGCCATAGGCGTTGATCGGGTGGATCACGAGGCTGCTCTGCACCGAACAGGCCGAGCGGTAGCCCGAATCGATGCGCTCGACCTCGCGCGCGATCAGCCCGTAGCTGACATAGTTCAGCCCCGCGCCGCCATATTCGGGATCGATCGTCGCGCCGAGCAGGCCGAGCGCGCCCATTTCGGACATGATCTCGCGGTCGAACCGCTCGTCGAGGAAGGCCGAGGTCACGCGCGGCAGCAACGCATCGGTCGCATAGGACCGCGCGGTGTCGCGCACCATCCGCTCCTCGTCGCTCAGCTCGGCGTCGAGCTGGAGGGGGTCGAGCGGGTCGAGCGCTTCGATACGCTGCGGATCGGCGAGGGCCATGGGTCTGCTTTCTTCAAAAAGCGACCTACGGGACCGGGTCGCTACGGGGTCGGTTCGGCCGTTTTACGGGCCACCGCGGCAGGCGGGCTGTCGCGCGGCTCCAATATCGCCGCGGTCTCGATCAGGTCAAGCGCGCGCCGCGCCTCGTGATAGCGCCGCGCGTCCATCAGCCACTCGCCCGCGACATCGGCGCCGGGCATCGCTTCGACCTCGGCGATCGCCTGATCGGCCTGCCCCGCCGTCAGATAGCGCCGCGCGCGATCGAGCCGTTCGGATGCGCGCGGCGATTTGGTTCCCGCCGCGCGCACGACGAACAGCTCGCCCAGTTCGCGGCGAAGCCCGGTCCACAGGCTGCCGTTTCCGTCGCCGCCCCGCCCGACGAGCTGCGGCGCCAGCGCGTCGAGTTCGGTACGAAGCCGCTCGAGCGTCACCGGGTCGCGCGAGGTGTCGATGATCGTCTTGACCGCATTCGGCTGGTCGTCGCCGAAGCGCAGCCGCAGCTGCGCGTCGAGATAGCCCAACGACAGCCCGCGATCGAGCGCGCGGCGCACCGCGAAGGCGACGAGCAGCCCCTCGGCGCGCGAGGCGTTGCCCGACGCCGATTCGGCCTGGAGCGTGATGCGCGACAGCCTTTGTTCGAGTTCGGCGACGCGCGCCGCGAGCGCATTCGCGCCGTCGACCGGCGTCACCATCAGCGACGGCACAGCGGTGTCGCCCTTTGCCGTCCCGCCGGTCAGCAGCGGATTGGCCGCGCCCGCGGGTGCGCCCACCGCCTTGGGCGCGGGCGATATATTGCCGCCGTTCAGCCAGCGATTCACCGCCCATCCGCCGCCAACGATGCCGATGAGCAGGAGAAGGAGGGCACCGATGACGAGCGCGCGGAACGATAGCCCCTTCGCCGGGACCGCCCCGCCCGCAGACGGGGAGGTTTCGAAGCTGTCGATTGCCATGTTTCTCTTTCGAACGACCCTATTTCGCACCCTTGTGCCACAAAGCACGCGCCTGTGCCAATATTGCAACATCGTCGGGCCGTTGGGCAACCGCGACATCGCGCCAGCCCTCCCCCGCCGCCGCCGCCGCCGCCGGGCTGATCGCGGCGAGCGACAGATGCGCGCGCGCCGTGCCTGCCAGATCGGAAATGCGCTTCGCCGCGCGCGCCGAATGCGCGAGCAGCACCGCCGGTGCGGCGATCAACCCCGCCCATTCCGCGGACGGCGGGACGGGGTCGACGGCATAGCAGGGCAGCGCCGTGATCGCCGCGCCGCGCGCGTTGAATTCGGATCGGTCACGCCCGCAAAGCCATAATATCGTTCGAATATTTTGCGACGTCATGGCGTCAAGAAGTCGCTGCGCGTCGGCTGTGCCGGTCCGCGCCACCGTCAGACCCGCCGCTTCGGCCGCGCGCGCGGTCGCATCGCCCACGGCGTGGACGGGCAAGCCCCGGAGGCCCGCGATTTCCGGGCCCGCCAGCCGCGCGGCAAAGGCGCTGGTCAGCAGCAGCGCGTCGAAATCTTCGGCTGCGGGCGCGCGCCAGGCGATCGGGCGCGCTGCAAACAGCGGCATCGCATGCACCTCGAAACCCATCGCCCGGGCCCGCAGGGCCGTCGCGACGTTGCCCGGCTCGGGCCGCGTGACGATCAGCGGCGGCCCATCCGTCATCGCGCGAACAGCGCCCGAACGCTGTCGGGCGCCTCGGCGAGCAGGCGGCGCGCCAGCGCAGCGGGCATATCGGGCCCCGTCACGACGATATGCCCGGCGGCATGCTCGGCGCCATCCTCCGAAAAAATCTCGGCGGCGAGGCGCAGCGCGCCATCCTCCTGCCAGAAGGCGTGCGCCGCAACAGGCGAACGGCAATCGCCGCCCACCGCCGCGAGAAAGGCGCGCTCGGCCGCAACCGCACCATGTGTCGGCGCGTGGTCGACCGCGGCGAGCAGCGCGATCGCCCCGGCATCGTCGGCGCGGCATTCGATCCCGATCGCGCCCTGCGACGCCGCCGGAAGCAGCAGCGCCGCGTCCTGCACGACCCCGACATCGTGCATCCCCAGCCGATCGAGCCCCGCCGCAGCGAGCAGCGTCGCATCGGCGTCGCCGCCCGCGATCTTGGCAAGCCGCGTCGCGACATTGCCGCGCAGCAGCACGGTGTCGAGATCGGGACGCAGCCGCTTCACCTGCGCCGCGCGGCGCGGGCTGCTCGTGCCCAATCGTGCGCCGGGCGGCAGGTCGGCGATCGTCGTGGCCCCTATCCCCTCGCGCACCACCAGCCGGTCGCGCGGGTCGGCGCGCTCGAGCATCGCGCCGAGGAAAAAGCGCGCATCGCGCAGCGTTTCGACGTCCTTCAGCGAATGCACCGCGACGTCGATCGTCCCGGCATCGAGCGCCGCGTCGAGTTCGCGCGTCCACAGCGCCTTGCCGCCGACCTCGGCGAGCGCGCGATCCTGGATCCGGTCGCCGGTCGCGGTCATCGGCACGATGTCGAGCGCCTCGGCAGGCAGGCCATGGCTGGCCATCAGCGCCGCCATCGCCATATGCGCCTGCGCCATCGCAAGCGGCGAGGCCCGCGTCCCGATGCGCAGCGGATGGTCGGAGGTGGGAAGGTCAATCATGCGCCGCTGCTAAGCCCTGCGCGCCCGAAAAGGAAGAGAAGGGATTCGCGCAGAGACCGCGGAGAGGATCGTTTGGGCCGAAAAGACCCCTTCCTCCTTCCACCTCCTGGCCGCGCCCCAACGTCGACAAAAAAGCCGCTTCGCGGCCCGCGCGAAAGCTTCGCGCCTTCGCGTGAACAAATCCCCGCCTTCTCTGCGGTCTCTGCGCCTCCGCGCGAATCTTCAAGGTCCTGCCGCTTGCTCCGTGGCCCGGTGCGCGCGTAAGGGGAGCAAGCACATGACCCTCATCCTTGGCCTTGAATCGAGCTGCGACGAAACCGCGGCGGCGCTCGTCGACAGCGAGCGGCGCATTTTGGCGCAGCGCGTCGCGGGGCAGGAAGCCGAGCATAGCCCCTATGGCGGCGTCGTCCCCGAGATCGCGGCGCGCGCGCATGTCGACCGGCTCGCACCGATCGTCGAGAGCGTGCTTGCCGACGCCGGAGTGTCGCTCGCCGACATCGACGCGATCGCCGCGACCGCCGGACCGGGGCTGATCGGCGGGGTGATGGTCGGGCTCGTCACCGGCAAGGCGCTCGCGCACGCCGCGAACAAGCCGCTGATCGCGGTCAACCATCTCGAAGGCCATGCGCTCAGCCCCCGCCTCGCCGATGCGGGCCTCGAATTCCCCTATCTGCTCCTGCTCGTCTCGGGCGGCCATTGCCAGCTGCTGCTGGTCAAGGGCGTCGGCGATTACCGCCGCCTCGCGACGACGATCGACGACGCCGCGGGCGAGGCGTTCGACAAGACCGCGAAGCTGCTCGGCCTCGGCTATCCGGGCGGCCCCGCGGTCGAGCGTGTCGCGAAGGACGGCGACCCGCACGCGGTGCCGCTGCCGCGTCCGCTCGTCGGCAGCGCCGAGCCGCATTTCTCCTTCGCCGGGCTCAAGAGCGCGGTCGCGCGCGCGGCGGAGAGCGGAGAGCATAGCGTTCCCGACCTCGCAGCATCCTTCCAGCAGGCGGTCGTCGACTGCCTCGTCGACCGCAGCCGCATCGCGCTCGCCGCCTGTCCGGAGGCGACCGCTTTCGTCGTCGCCGGGGGGGTCGCAGCGAATGGCAGGGTCCGCACCGCACTCACCGATCTCGCCGCGCGCTTCGACAAGGGTTTCGTCGCGCCGCCGCTCTGGCTCTGCACCGACAATGGCGCGATGATCGCCTGGGCGGGCGCCGAACGCTTCGCCGCCGGCCTCACCGACCCGCTCGACGCCCCCGCGCGCCCGCGCTGGCCGCTCGATCCCGAAGCCGAGACGGTGCGCGGCGCCGGAGTGAAAGCATGACGTCATACGCGAAATTCGGCGTCGTCGGCGGCGGCGCCTGGGGCACCGCGCTCGCGCAGCTGCTCGCGGCGGACGGCGCGCCCGTCCGCCTCTGGGCCCGCGAAGACGATGTCGTTGCCGCGATCAACGCCGAACATCGCAACCCCGTCTTCCTCCCCGGCGCGTCTCTCTCCCCGTCGCTAACCGCGACCGGCGACCTCGCCGAAATGGCCGATCTCGACGCGCTGCTGATCGTCGTCCCCGTCCCGTATCTCCGCGCGGTGCTCGCCGACCTGCCGCCCGGCGACGCCCCGCTGATCTTCTGCAGCAAGGGCATGGAGGCGGGCAGCTTCGCTTTTCCGATCGACATGGCGCGCGAACTCGTGCCGCAGCGTCCGCATGCCGTGCTGTCGGGACCGACCTTCGCGCACGAGGTCGCCGCCGGCCTGCCGACCGCGATCACCCTCGCGGCAGCCGATGCGGATGTCGCCGGGGGACTCGCGCAGGCGCTCGCGCGCCCGCACTTCCGTCCCTATGTCTCGACCGACATGATCGGGGCGGAGATCGGCGGCGCGGTGAAGAATATCCTCGCGATCGCCTGCGGCATCGTCGACGGCGCCGGGCTCGGGCTCAACGCGCGCGCCGCGCTGATCAGCCGCGGTTTCGCCGAAATGACGCGTTTCGGGCTGGCGCGCGGCGCGCAGGCCGAAACGCTCGCCGGGCTTGCGGGGCTCGGCGACCTCGTGCTCACCTGCACCTCGTCCAATTCGCGCAATTTCGCGCTCGGTCAGGGGCTCGGTCGCGGCGAAGCGGCCACCGAGCTCATGGCCGATCGCCGCACCGTTGCGGAGGGCGCGTTCAGCGCGCCGGTCGTCGCCGCCGCCGCGCACGCCGACGGGATCGACATGCCGATCACCGATACCGTCGCGCGCCTCGTCGCCGGCGAAGTGCGCGTCACCGACGCCATTCAGGCCCTGCTCAGCCGTCCGCTGCGACCCGAAGGGCGATGAATTGCCGCACACAATTGCCTGCTCCCTCCCGCCGCGCTAGACTGCGTCTCAGGGCAAAGCAGAAGGGGCGCCAGGCTTGAGCCAGACCGATAGCGCAGCCGCGCCCCAATCGCCCGACGTCGCGTCGCGCGACGCGGACACGGCGGCACTCGCCAAGGGCGGGCGCACCAATTTCTTCGGCTTCATCCTCCGCCTCGTCGCGCGCCTGCCCTTTCTCTATGTGGCGGGCCGCTGGTACGGGCCCGAGGCGGTCGGGCGCTTCGCCTTTGCCGTGCTCGTCATCGAACTCGTCGCGCAGCTCGCGACTTTGGGGCTCAAGCGCGGCCTCGCCGAGCAGTTGAGCGCGGAGGGCGCCGACCAGCGCATCGTCGTGTGGGACGGCATGTTCGTCGCCTTTATCGTCTCGGCGGCGGGATCGGCGCTTCTCCTCCTGTTTCCGCAGCTGATGTATCCCGCAGGCGATGTCGACAGCGCCGACCGCTGGATGGCGCTGCTCGTCTTCGTGATCGCGGGGACCGACATCGCGCTCGCCGCCTGCGCGTATAAATTCGACGTCGGAGCGACCGTGCGCGCGCGCGCGATCGTCGAACCCTGGGTGATCAGCGTCGCCGCGGCGGGCTTCTGGTTCGTTTCGGTGCGCGACGGGCTGATGCTTTCCTATGCTGCGGCGATGGTCGGCGCCTTTCTCACCGCGCTCATCCCGATGATCCGCCACTATGGCGGCCCCGGCGTATGGCGGCCGCACCCGGCGCATCTGATCATGCTCGCGCGGCGCAACGCCCCGCTCGCCGCCGCCGACGCGATCGAATGGGGCACGCGCCGCCTCGACCTCTTCATCCTCGGCCAGTTCACCTCGCCGACGATCTACGGCATCTATTATATGGCGCAGCAGGTCGCCTCGCTGCCGCAAAAATTGAAGACGAGCTTCGAGCCGATCCTCGGCCCGGTGATCACGCGCAACCTCGCCGAAAAGCGGCTGGGCGCGGTGGCGGCGCAGGTCAGCCAGGTCGGTTTCTGGATCATCGCCGCGCAAGCGGGCGTCGCGCTCGCGCTCGGCATTCCGGGCGAGGCGGTGATGGGCCTCGTCGGCCCCGAATTCGTCAGCGGCACCGCCGCGCTCGCCTTTCTGCTCGCCGCCGAAGTCGTCGCGGCGACCGCCGTGGTCAGCGAAGCCGCGCTCGTCTATGTCGCGCGCCACCGCAACCTGCTCATCAGCTTGGCGACGCTCGCGCTGCAGGCGGTGCTCAGCGTCGCGCTGATCCTGATCGCGCAGTCGATGGGATGGCCGCCGATCTATTATGCTGCAGCGGTCGCGCTCGCGCTGATGCTCGCGCTCGGTTTCGCCTCGCTGGTCAAGGCGCGGCTGCTTGCCCATATTCTCGGCGCCCCGGTGAACAGCCTGCGCTGGGCGCTCGTCTGGGCGACCGCGGGCGCCGCAGTGCTCGGCTGGGGCGCGACGCAGCTGCCCGAATGGGCCGAGCTGCTGCTCGGCGTGCCCTTCATCCTCGGCATTTACGGCTGGCTGATCTGGACGCGCGGCTTCGGGCCCGCCGACCGCGAATTGTTCCGGAAGCACCCCGATCCGGCCGCGGCACCCGCGAGCTGATTCTTAATCGACCGCCTTCTGCGCCGCGTCGCCGACATCCTGCGCGGCGTCGCCGACCTGCTGCGCCGCTTCGCTGATCGCGCCGCTTTCGGCCTGTTCGCTCGCAAGGAACTGATAGGCGAAAAAGGCCGCCACCAGAATCGCCACGAGCAGGATGAGCCCGATGCCGATCCCGCCGCCGCGGCGCGGTTCGCGGTCGATAACCGTGGTGGTGTGCGTCGTCCCGTCGGGATCGCGCGTCGTGTGGATTTCATCGGCCATGTCCGGACCTCCTCTGCTTGATGCCGCATAGGACGCCCGGACGCGCGTGAAGGTTCCTACCCCAGCCGCGCCGCGACCTTCGCCTTGAGGTCGGTCTGCGCGCGCGGGCCGACCTGCGCGATGATCTCGCGCGCGCACACCGCGCCCATCGTCAGGCAATCGGCCATCGACCGGCCTTCGGCAAGGCCGGCGAGAAATCCGGAAGCGAACAGGTCCCCCGCCCCCGTCGTGTCGACGACCTGCTCGATCGGCTCGGCGCCGACCTCGGTGCGCGTCCCGCCCTGCAACGCGATCGCCCCGTGCGCGCCGCGCGTGACGACGAGCAGCGGCACCTGCGGCGCGATCTTCGCGACCGCCGCCTCGAAATCGTCGGTTTCGGCGAGCGCCCGGATCTCGACCTCGTTCGCGAACAGGATGTCGAACAACCCTTCAGCGATCAGCGCACGGAAGTCGGCGCCGTGGCGGTCGATGATGAAGGCGTCCGAAAGCGTGAAGGCGACCTTGCGTCCCGCCGCGCGCGACACGTCGATCGCGCGCCGCATCGCCGCGCGCGACAGTTCGGGATCCCACAGATAGCCTTCGAGATAGAGGATCTCGGAATCGGCGATCCATTGCTCGTCGATCATCGCCTGATCGAGCAAAGGACTCGCCCCGAGAAAGGTGTTCATCGTCCGCTGCCCGTCGGGGGTGACGAGGATCAGGCAGCGCGCGGTCGGTGCGCCTTCCTTCAGCGCCGGAGTCTCGTAAGCGACGCCCAGTGCGCGCAGATCGTGCGTGAAGACATGGCCGAGCTGGTCGTCGGCGACCTGCCCGATGAAGGCGCAGCGTTCGCCGAGCGCCGCCATGCCCGCGAGCGTGTTCGCCGCGCTGCCCCCCGACACTTCGACCGCCGGGCCCATTGCCGCATAGAGACGCTCGGCCTCTTCGGCATCGATCAGCCGCATCGACCCCTTGGTCAGGCCTTCGGCGGCGATCAGCGCATCGTCGGCGCGGGCAAGAACGTCGACGATCGCGTTACCGATGGCGACGACGTCGAAACGGGCGGTGGAGGCCATGGGAAATCCTGTGCTGGCGGGAAAAAGCTGCGCGCGCTTTAGGGACGACGGCGCGCCAACGCAAGCGCGGCGCCATCCCGCCTCTTTCCTATTGTCGTCATGCCGGACTTGATCCGGCATCCATCCCGGCGCCGAAGCCATGGACCCCGGATCGAGTCCGGGATGACGAAGGGAATGGATTGCCAGAGCTTGACGCAAGCCCCCCGCGCGCGTCATCTCAAATCATGGCCCGCGCCGCCCACGCTTTCCTGCTCGCGCTCAGAGACCTGCCGCATCCGCGCGTGCTCCGCGTCCTCGCGCAAAGCCTTGCGCTCACGCTCCTGCTCCTCGCCGCTGCGGGCGCGGCGATCTTCTTCGGCGCACGCTGGGCGCTCGCGCACTGGAAGTGGCTCGACGGCGCGCAGCTCGACATGGCGGGCGTGCTGATCATCCTCCTGATCATCGCCGGAAGCTGGCTGCTCTTTCGCGCCGTCGCGATCGCCGTCATCGGCCTTTTCGCCGACGGCATCGTCGCCGATGTCGAGGGGCGCTATTATCCCGCCGCCGCGGCGCGCGCGGTCGACGTCGGCTGGCGGCAGAATATCCGCCTCGCGCTCGCCTCGCTCGTCCGCCTGATCGGCGGCAATCTGCTCGCTCTGCCGGTCTATATCCTGCTGCTCGCGACGGGGATCGGCACGCCGGTCTTCGCGCTCTTCGTCAACGCGCTGCTGCTCGGCCGCGATCTCGAGGCGATGGTGCTCGCGCGCCACCCCGATCGTCCGCGCTTCGACCGGCCGGCGCGCTGGTCGCTCGGGCTGCTGTCCGCCGCAAGCTTCGTGGTGCCCGTCGCCAATTTGTTGGCGCCGATATTGAGCGCCGCTATGGCCGTCCACATGCTGCATCTCGGCAAGGGGGACCCCGAAATATGATCGATAACCGCCGCCTCGGCGCCGTGGCCATGCTCGGCCTGACCCTCGGCGCCTGCGCCGGCCCCGCGATTCCGCGCGCGACCCCGCCGCGCGCCACCGCGCCGCCGCCTACCGTCGTGCGGCCGGTGCAGAACAATGTGCTGATCGGCAACAGCGCCGACGCGATCGGCCGCATGTTCGGCAAGCCGCGGCTCGACGTCACCGAAGGCGCCGGCCGCAAGATCCAGTACGCGGGGTCGAACTGCATTCTCGACGTCTATTTCTACGCCCCGCGCGCGGGCGCCGATCCGGTCGCGACGCATGTCGACGCGCGCACCCCCGACGGCCGCAACGCCGAGGTCGATAGCTGCGCGCAGGCGCTGCGACGCTGAAATTTCCTCCCTGTGGCGCAGCGATGGGGAGGAGCGGAAAGACGTCACGACGCCAGCTCTTTAAGCGCCCATAAGGCCGCATCGGCGACCATCGGCGATTCATCCGTCGCCAGCCGCTCGAGCGCCGGTACGAAACCCCGGTCGCCGCTGTTCCCCGCCGCGATCGCGGCGTTGCGCACCATCCGTCCGCGCCCGATCCGCTTGATCGGCGACCCCGCGAAGACCTGCCGGAACCCCGTATCGTCGAGGTCGAGCAGGTCGCCGATCGACGGCGCCGCCAGCTCGGCGCGCGGCAAAAACGCCCTGTGCCGATGCGCGGTGTCGGCGAATTTGTTCCACGGACAGGCGGCAAGACAATCGTCGCAACCGTAAATGCGGTTGCCGATCCCGCGCCGCAGCGCGACCGGGATCGGACCCTGATGCTCGATCGTGAGGTAGGAGATGCAGCGCCGCGCATCGAGCCGGTACGGCGCGGGAAAGGCATCGGTCGGGCACGCATCCTGACACGCCGCACAGCTGCCGCACGTATCGCGCCCCGGCACCGACGGCACCAGGTCGAGCGTCGTATAGATCGCGCCGAGGAAGAGCCAGCTGCCATGCTCGCGGCTGACAAGGTTGGTGTGCTTGCCCTGCCAGCCGAGCCCCGCGGCGGCCGACAGCGGCTTTTCCATCACCGGCGCGGTGTCGACGAACACCTTGACCTCGGCGTCCCTCACTTCGCCGACCAGCCAGCGCGCGACGGCTTTCAGAGCCTTTTTGACGACGTCATGATAGTCGCCGCCCTGCGCATAGACCGAAATCCGGCCGCGATCGGGCTGCGCCGCCAGCGCAAGCGGGTCGAATGCAGGCGCATAGCTCATGCCGAGCGCGATCACAGAGCGGACCTCGGGCCACAGCCCCTTTGGCGATCCGCGCTGCGCGGCGCGGCTTTCCATCCAGATCATGTCGCCGTGGCGCCCCTCGGCCAGCCACTGGTTCAGCCGCGCCGCCGTCTGCGGCGCCGCGTCGGCACGCGCGATCCCGAACGCTGCGAACCCATGTTCGCGCGCAACCGCTTCGAGGCGCTGTTCCAGCGATGGCAAGGCTTCGGCAACCATTGGCGCTCTATACGCGAGCCGCCTCGCCGTGCCATAGCCTGGTATGGGAATGATTGGGGACCGGCATTTGAACGATTTCAGCGTCGAGGCGAACGGCCTCACCAAATATTTCGGCGATTACAAGGCGGTCGACCATGTCAGCCTCAGCGTGCCGGCGGGCAGCATCTATGGCGTGCTCGGTCCCAACGGCGCGGGCAAGACGACGAGCCTCAGGATGACGCTCGGTATCATCGACCCCGACGAGGGGACGAGCCGGCTGCTCGGCGGCCACAAGCCGCAGAGCGTGCGCGGCCGCATCGGGTACCTGCCCGAAGAACGCGGGCTCTACCCGGGCATGAAAGCGCGCGAGGCGATCGCCTTCATGGGCGCACTGCGCGGGCTCGACTGGTCCGAAGGGCGCCGCCGCGCCGCGACCTTCATGACCGAACTCGGGCTCGAACGCGTCATCGATGCCAAGATCCGCAAGATGTCGAAAGGCATGGCGCAGATGGTCCAGCTCATCGGCTCGATCGTCCACGCCCCCGACCTCATCGTGCTCGACGAGCCTTTCTCGGGGCTCGACCCGGTCAATCAGGAGCGGCTCGAAACGCTCGTCCGGCGCGAGCAGGCGCGCGGCGCGACGATCCTCTTCTCGACGCATGTGATGGCGCACGCCGAGCGCCTCTGCGACCGGATCGCGATCATCGCGCGCTCGGCGCGGCGCTTCGAAGGCACGGTCGACGAGGCGCGCGCGCTGCTGCCGATGCAGGTGCGCTACACGCCGCGCGATGCCGGCGATCCCGCCGCGGTCGCCGCGACCCTGCCCGCCGGCGCCGAGCGGCGCGGCGACGCGTGGCATTTCGCGATCGAGGACGGCGGCGTCGAACCCTTGCTCGCACAAATCACCGCGAGCGGTCATGGCGTCACCGGCCTGTCGATCAGCCGCCCGGCGCTCCACGACGCCTTCGTCCATATCGTGCGTCAGGTCGACGCGGGTTTCGACGCCGACGCCGCCGAAGATGCTATCGAGGAGGCGAGCGCATGACCCCCTTCATCCGCAATATGTTCGTTGTTGCGCGGCGCGACTTTCTCGCGATCGTCGCGACGCCGACCTTCCTCCTCTTCCTGCTCGCGCCGCTGTTCATGGTCGGCATGGTGCTTGCGGGCGGCATGGGCGCGTCGCAGCTCGCCGACAGCGCGCGCGGCAAGGGCCGCATCGTCGCGGTCGCCGATCCCGCCCAGATCGAGGCGCTGCGCGCCGCCGACACGCGGCTCCGCGCCGCGATGCCGCGCGAGCCCGCGCTGCTCGAACTGCGCGTCGCGAGTCCCGCCGCCGACCCGCTCGCGATCGCGCGCGAAAAGGGCCGCGACACCTATGCGGTGATGAGCGGTCCGCTCGACGCGCCGCGCATCGTCGAGCGCGAGGAGGGCAGCGGCTCGGGACGCTATCTCGCGCTGCTCGCGGGCGAAGTGCGCCGCGCCGAGGCCGCCGGCGACCTGCCGCCGGTGACGCCGCGTTTCGAAAGCCTCGCGAGCGGCGGGACGAGCATCGCGGTGCAGCAATCGCTCGGTTTCGGCGCGGTGTTCGTCATCTTCCTTTTGACCCTGCTCCTCGCGGGCCAGACGGTGAGCTCGCTCGCCGAGGAAAAGGGCAACAAGGTCATCGAGATCCTCGCCGCCGCGGTGCCGCTCGAAAGCGTTTTTCTCGGCAAGCTGCTCGGCTTCCTCGGCGTCGCCGTGCTGTTCATCGCCTTCTGGATGGCCCTTGCGTTCGGCGGCGGACTGATCGCCGCGACGCAGATGGATCCCGCGGCGATCGCTGCGGCGGGCAAGGCGGGCAAGGCGGCGACCGCGCTCGCCGCGACGCCCGCGACCGGCTGGCCCTTCTTCCTCGGCATCGGCTTCATCTATTTCGTGATGGCCTTCCTGCTGCTCGGCGCCGTCTTCCTCGGCGTCGGCGCGCAGGCGGCGACGGTGCGCGAGATCCAGATGCTCAGCCTGCCGATCACCATCTTCCAGGTCGGCATGTTCAGCCTGTGCGCCGCCGCTGCGAGCGCGCCCGACAGCGGCCTCGCCCGTTTCGCTCAGATATTTCCCTTCTCCTCGCCGCTCGCGATGGCCGCACGCGCCGCGACCGACGATTCGAAGGCGATCCACCTGCTCGCGCTCGGCTGGCAGGCGCTGTGGGTCGCGCTCGTCGTCTGGATTTCGGTGCGCCTTTTTCGTTCGGGCGTTCTAGGGAGCGGCAAGAGCTGGCGATTCTGGCGGCGAGACCGGCCAGCGTGATCGCCGCGGCGCCATTGTTCCGCTTCCATTGACAAAGCTGTAAATAGTGGCATTCTGCAACTTAATCGGCCGCGTCCGACGGCCGCTTGAGAGGAACAGCCCATGGCCACCCAGATGCGTATCGCCCCCGAAGTTGCCAACCCGCTGGATGTCAGCCGCGCCGAGCTGTGGAGCGAGGATCGCTGGCAGGAACCGATGCGCCAGTTGCGCGCCGAGGCGCCGATCTATCGCTGCGAAGATTCGAAATTCGGTTCCTATTGGTCGGTGACGACCTACAAACCGATTCAGCATATCGAAGCACTCCCGAAAATCTTCTCCTCTTCATGGGAATATGGCGGGATCACCGTCGCCGGCGACGGCATCGAACATCTTCAGGAGGGCGAAATCCCGATGCCGATGTTCATCGCGATGGACCCTCCGCAGCACACCGCACAGCGCCGCACCGTCGCCCCCGCCTTTGGCCCCTCTGAAATAGAACGTATGCGCGCCGACACCCAGGCGCGCACCGCCGCGCTGATCGACACGCTCCCGGTGGGCGAGACCTTCGATTGGGTTGAACGCCTGTCGATCGAACTCACCACCGACATGCTCGCGATTCTGTTCGATTTCCCGTGGGAAGAGCGCCACCGGCTCACCGGCTGGTCCGACGCGCTTGGCGACATCGAAAGCTTCGATACACTCGAAAAGCGCCAGGCGCGCCTCGCCCAGGCCTTCGAAATGGGCGCCGCCTTCAAGCAATTGTGGGACCAAAAGGCCCAGAACCCGGGCGAGCATGACCTGATTTCGATCATGCTCCAGTCCGACGCGATGAAACATATGAGCGAGAATGAGTTCATGGGGAACCTCATCCTGCTCATCGTCGGAGGCAATGACACGACGCGCAATTCGATGTCGGCCTACGCCTATGGCCTCCACAAATTTCCTGAAGAACGCGCGAAGCTCGAAACCAATCACGACCCGGACCTCGCCATCAATGCGATGCACGAGATTCTGCGCTGGCAGACCCCGCTCGCGCATATGCGCCGTACCGCGACCGAGGACACCGAGTTGTTCGGCCACCAGATCAAGGCGCGCGACAAGATCGCACTGTGGTATGCGTCGGCGAACCGGGACGAGAGCGTATTTCCCGACGGCGACCGCATCATCGTCGATCGTGCGAACGCACGGCGCCACCTCGCCTTTGGCTACGGCATCCACCGCTGTGTCGGGGCGCGTGTGGCCGAACTGCAGCTCACCACGCTGATCTCCGAAATGCAGCGCCGCCGTCTGCGCGTCAACGTCCTCGCCGAGCCCGAGCGGGTGCATGCAAGCTTCGTCCACGGCTACCGACACATGCCGGTCCAACTCGAAAAATATTGACGCGCCCCAGTAACCCCGTGGCCGCGGCATGCGTATCAAAGCCATGATCGAACGTCGTTACCTTCTCGGCGGACTCGCGCTCGGCGGCGCCATCATCGGCGCACCGATGCTCTTCGCCAAATCGGCGCGGCCGAAAGCGCAGGCCGGTTGGCAGCTCAGCGACGCCGAGTGGAAAAAGCGCCTGTCGCCGCTTCAGTATCGCGTGCTGCGCGAAGCGGCGACCGAGCGCGCCTTCACCAGCCCGCTCGACAAGGAAAAGCGCGCCGGCACCTTCGTCTGCGCCGGCTGCGCGCTGCCGCTCTATTCGAGCAGGACCAAGTTCGACAGCGGCACGGGCTGGCCGAGCTTCTGGGCGCCGCTCAAAGGCGCGATCGGTACGTCGACCGACCGCGACCTCGGCTATGCGCGCACCGAGGTGCATTGCCGGCGCTGCGGCGGCCATCTCGGCCATGTCTTCAACGACGGGCCGAAACCGACGGGCAAGCGCTATTGCATGAACGGCGCCGCGCTCCGCTTTCGCGCCTCTTAGAAGCCGCGTGCATTAATCTGATCCGCATCCCCGAGCGAAGACGAGGGGCTCGTGCGAGCGGAGCGAGAACCGCGTAATCCCGCTGTCTCGACTTCGCTCGGGGATGCGGATGATTTAAAGCTTCGCAATTGGCTCTAAGTCACTCCGGCTTCACCCGCCATACCGCCAGCCCCGCAGGCGAGCTGATCGGCACCCCCTCGAGCCACGCCGGCGGCGTCCCCGCATAAAGCGCAGCAGCGAGCGAATCCTTGCGCGCGCGGCGATATTTGGTGAAATCATTGGCGGTGCGGCAAAAGACCACCAGCGTCGCCTGCTGCCCGCGTACCAGCGCCTCGGCCTTCGCCGGATCGCCCGCAAAGGCGCGGATCGTGTCGGCCATCGCGTGGCTGTTGCGGTGATGCGGCGTCGCAACGAGGTTGTGCCGCGTCCAGAAAACCAGCGGCGCGCCGAGGTCGATCGGCGTCAGCAACACCGTCGCCCGCAGATGATTGAGATCGGCGATCGCCGTGGGGTCGAGGCAGTTCGCTTTATAGGGATTGGCTTCGGCCTTCTCCGCCGCCGCGCGCTTCTCTTCCTCTTTGAGCGCGGGAACGAGCGGCGTCAGCACCGCCGCGACCGCCATGCTGCCAAGCAGCGGCAGCGTCAGCGCCGCCATCGCCGATGCGAGAATGCGCGGCACGGTCGACGCAATCGTCCGCGCCCGCGCCCAGGCGCGCAGCCCGAGCCAGGCGCAGCCCGGCAAGGCGAAGAGATGCGCGGTCGATACGGTACGGAATACGAACAAGGACAGCGCCGCCGCGCCCGCGAGTGCAACGATGACCGTCGCCCAGTTCCGCCGGTCCGCCGGTCCGGCACTATCGCGCCAGGCGAGAATCGCCCCCGCGAGGCCGACGAGCGACTGCACGAGCACATGGATCATGTCGTGCGGTTTCGCGACCCACAAAGGCTGGCCTTCGAGGACGCCGCGATACCAATATTGCACGACGATCGGGTCGAGCGCCGCGAAGGGACCGTTCGCGCATTGGGGCTCGGTCCAGACCAGCGCCCCCGCAGCCGCCACGCCGGCCAGCCCGAGCAGCGCGAAGCGGACCCAGACCGCAGCCGGATTGGCCCGTGCGGCGGCGAAACTCACCGCCGCCGCCGCGACGAACGCCGCCATATAGGGCGCTGACAAGGCATCGCACCAGCTTCCGACCAGCCCCACCGGACCGCGCGTCACGAACTGGAGCAGGATCGCCCCACCCGCGAGCGCGCCCATATAGCCGCAGAGACGCGCGCGATCGCCGTTCTTTCCGTTCAGCGCCCAGCGCAAGGCGGCAAGCCCAGCGAACAGCGCGACGACCGGCAGGCCTTCGATCGACACCGCGAGCAGCGCCGCCGCGAACAATCCGCCGAGCAGCCCCGCCTGCCAGGCTGCGGGGCGCAGCGCCTGCGCCATCACCAGCATCGCGAGGAAAATCTGCCAGCCATGATGGTCGACGCGCAGCGGCCGGAACTGCACGAGGATATAACCCGACATGATCAGGAACAGCGGCACCACATAGGCGATCCGGCGGTCGGAGAGGTTGCGGTAGCCGAGCGCGCACGCAACACTCAGCGCCGCGCCGAGCAGCGGCGGCCACAGCGCCATCACGATCCGCTCGGCCATCGCCTGCCCAAACAGCGGCTTCAGCAGCAATATGCCCGCTGCGAGCGGCGCGTCGACGATCCGCGACCAGTGCATCAGCACCCCGCCGCCCGCCGGATTGACGCGATATTGCGCGAGATCCCACCAGCTCTGCCCCGCAAGCAGGTCGCGCACCTGCGCCATGCGCATCGCATCGTCGGTGTCGGAAAGGTCGAGCGCCCCGATCGCCTGCCATTTGGCGCCGATCGCGATCAGGCTCATCAAGCCCCACACGATCAGCGCGATGCGCGCGGGCGTGAACCAGGGGCCGAGCTCGATGCCGCCCGAACCGGAAGCGGGCGGCGCGCCGGTCACGCAGCGGCGGCCCGGAACACGATATGGCGGCGCAGCAGATAGGTCGTCTGGAAACTCACGGCGATCGCCGCGAGCTTGGCGAGCCGCGGGTCGAGCCCCAGCGCGCTGCCGCCGCCGACGATCGCGGTGGTGACCGCGAGGCCGATCAGCGCCGAGCCGACGAAAAGCAATTTCTGGCGATGGCGTTCACCCGTGCCGCGCGCCGCGGCGCCGTCGGCGAAGACGAGCCGGCTCGAAATGACCCAGTGGACGAGAATCCCCGCGCAATAGCCCGTCCCCGACGCCTTCACCGGCGCCAGCCCGGCGTCGAGCAACAGCAGGAACAGCCCCGCATCGCTGCCGAGCGCGAGCCCGCTCGCGAGCAGATAATTGAGCCAGCGAATCTCGCCGCGCCGCACCGACGCGATCAATTTGGTCACAGGAAGCATGGCGCCGATCCCCCCGGCAAACAGCTCAGGCCGCCTTCGCGACGCGCGCCGGCACCTCGCGGACCGACGCCAGCGCCGCCTGTTCGCCCTCGGTACCGCTCTCATGATATTCGGCGTCCTCGTTGACGCCCCAGATATCATAGAGCTTCTCGCCCGCGACGATGTTGCGCACCGTCAGCATCGCGGTCATCATCGCATGATCCTGATTGTTGTATCGGTGCATGCCGTTGCGCCCGACCATGTGCAGCGTCGGGTAACGCGCCTCGAGCTCGCTCCGCATCGTTTCGACATGCGCGGCATAGTCATCGTCATAGACGGGATAGGCCTTTTCCTGCCGCACCACCGCGCCGCCGACGACGTCTTCGGGGTCGCAAAGCCCCAGGATTTCCATCTCCTTCGTCGCGAGCGCGATCAGACGCTCGTCGCTCGACGACCAGAGCCCGTCGCCCTCGAAACAGAAATATTCGAGGCCGACGCACGCGATCGCCGGATCGGGCACCATTTCGGGCGACCAGCTGCGGAAATTCTGCACCCGGCCGACCTGCACCTTGCTGTCGTGGATATAGATCCAGTTGTCGGGGAACAGATCCTCCGACCGGATCTTGAGCGCGACGGTCAGAAAGTCGCGATAATTGAGCTTGGGCGCCGCGGTGAGCGCGCACGCCGGCAGCGGATGGATCCGCGCCGCGAGTTCGCGCATCGGCGCCGAGCTGATGACATGGCCCGCATCGATCACGACGTCGCCGTCGGGTCCGGTCGCGGTCATCCGCCAGCGGCCGGTCTTCTGATCCTGCGTCAGCTGCTTGAAGCTGTGCGCCATCAGCACATGGTTGCCGCCTTGGGCGACCTTGTCGCGCGCGGCCTCCCACATCATGCCGGGGCCGAGCCGCGGATAGCGGAAGGTTTCGAGCAAGGTCTTGGTCGCCATGCCGTCATTGGGCTTTTTGTTGAGCCCGAGGCTGCGCTTCAGCCCGTCGATCACCGCGCCGCCGAGGCTCAGCCCCTTGATGCGCTGCGCCGCCCAGTCGGCCGACATTTCGTCGCACGGCATGCCCCACACCTTCTCGGTATAGGTTTTGAAAAAGATCGAATAGAGCTTTTTCCCGAACTGGTTGATCGTCCAGTCCTCGAAACTGCGCACCTGTTTCTTCGGCAGCAGCTTCGCCTTGGCATAGCTTATCATGCACAAGGTCGAGCGCACGACGCCGAGGTTCCACAGCGCCTCGAACGCCCGCAGCGGGTATGAATAGAATTTGCCTTCGTAATAGATACGGCTCATCCGCGGACGCTCGATGAAATCGTCAGGCAAAATCTCGTTCCACAGCTCGACGACTTCGCGGCTTTTCGAAAAGAAACGATGCCCGCCGATGTCGAACCGAAAGCCCTCATGCTCGACCGTCCGGCTGATCCCGCCGACGTAAACCGGATCCTTCTCGATCACCGTCACTTTATAGCCCTGCTGCGTCAGCAGATAGGCGGCGGTCAGCCCCGCAGGCCCCGCGCCGATGATGGCGACGTCGGCGCTCGTCGGACGATTTTCCGGCACTTGGGCGTTCATCACTTCAAATTCCCCCACACAGACAGATGCTGCCGGTCGCAATGGGGGAAACATGGCTAAGAACCGGTTAACGGGGCGGGGAATTTCGTGAGGATCGCGCGCTTTTTCCGGCGATATCGACGATACGATACACATGAAAGCCGCCCGACGAGAGCCTCGCTTGCGGCTCGAGCCAATCTATCGGCCGCCCTTCCAGCAGATGGGCCGCCAGTCCGCGCGGGCTGACGCGGGCAAGCGGCGCCAGTTCATTTTCGCAAAATACAAGATATCGCGCATTCTGTGCGCCGACCAATCGGCGCGCGGCGTCCGGCGGCGCGAGAAAGGCCGACAGGACGCGGTTGATCGCGGCATGATTGCGATGATGCCCCGTCGTCACCACGCTGTGCGGCGTACCGGCCAGCAAGGTGGGCGCGATATGGATCGACGAAAAGAGAAGCGCGGGAGGCTCGTCGGCGAGCGCCAAGTCCCCCCGCGACAGGCAGACCGGAGTGCTGCCGCTTTCGGTCGACCGCGTCGTCAACAAGGACAGGTTGAAACCCAGCGCGATATCGATCGTCGGCATCGACAGCAGCAGCAACAGCGTCCCGCACAGCCGGCGCCATGTGCTTGGCCCGGCATCACCCCAGCGCCAGAAGGCCACCGCCAATGCGGCAAAGGCCGGAATCATGAAGGCGTGGGCGACGGCGAGCGACCGTATCACCAACAGGGCCAGAATCGCGCTGCACAGGATCAGCACCGCGAGGCGCATCCAGTTTTCGGCTTCGGGACGGCCGCGGGCCCGGCGGCAGGCCCAGACGGTCGCCGCCCCGCCGACGGCGGTCGCGAGGCTGTACGCGATCATCCGCGCGGGTACCTGTTCCCAGAGGGGTCGTCCCTCGAGAATGGGTTCATACCAAAAGGTGCGGACAAGGGGCTCGAGCTCGCCGAAAGGCCCCGCGAGGCAGGAGGCGCCGGTCAGGCCGAAGCTTGCCGCAAACGCGACCCCCGCCGCCCCGACGATCGACACGCGCCGCGCGAGCGAGCCGGTCCAGCGCGCCGGCGCCGTCAGGAAAATCAGGAAGACCGCTCCCGCCAGCGCGGCGGCGGCGATATAGGGCAGCGAAAAGCTGTCGCAAAAGACGCTCGCCACATAGTGCGTGCCGCGCAGCGGCAACGACCACAGCGCCGGGAGCAGGATCATCCCCGCCGAAAAGCCGCGCAGCCGGCTCTCGCTCGCGGGATCGCGCAACCAGTCGAGGACAAAGAGCGCCCAGAAAATCCCCAGGAAAGGAAAGCCTTCGAGCGAAATCTCGACATAGATGCTCGCGACGAAGGCCGACAGAAATCCGTTCGCAAAGGACGCCGGGCGCAATGCGAGCCACAGAAGGACGACCGAAAGCAGCACTTGCCAATTGTGATGATCGATATTGAGCGGCGCGAAATGATGGAGATAGGTGATCGTCGTGGCCGCTATCGCGAGGCCGACAAGGACGAACGGCCGGTCGCCCAACATCTGCAATATCCGGGAAAAGACGAGCAGCAACGGCAATGCAAGCAGCGGCGGATAGGCCGCCAGCACCCAGCGCTCGGCCGTGCGCGGGTCGACGATCAGGCTCAGCAATTCGATCAGTCCAACGATCGGGGCATCGATGAACCGCGACCAATGCGTCAGTCCGCCGTTGCCCGGATTCGTGCGATATTGCGTTGTATCGAACCAGCTCTGCCCGGCGATCAGGTCGCGCACCTGCACGAGACGCATCGCATTGTCGGGATCGGAAAATGCCAGCGTCGCGATGGCGTCGCGATGGATATACAGGCTGGCCGCAACGAAGCCCAGCCACAGGATCAGCGCCAGCCGATCGGGGGAAAGCGCGGAAAAGGGATTCCGGTCATCGGGCGTTTTCGCTGTCGGTCCGGCCATTGGTTTCTTCCTGTGGCCATGTTTCAGCCCGCCGCGCTCCCTATGCCATGGCGCGCTAAAAACCGGTTAATGTCGCGATAGGGATATCAAAGACATGGATTTTTCGCCGATGAGGCGCCCGCGGGCTTGGGCGGCGGGCGGACCTCATGTAGACTCGCGCCGGCAAGGAGGCGCTCGGCAATGGCAGGCGGTCTGGCAATCGTATTGAGCGGCGGCGGCGCCAAGGGCGCCTTCCAGGTCGGCGTCGTCCACGAACTCGTCGTCAATCGCGGCGTCCGGCTCGACATCGTCGCCGGCGTCTCGACCGGCGCGATCCAGGCCTTGGGCGTCGCGCAGGACGATGTGCCCGCGCTGCTCGACGCCTGGCTCGGCATCCGCGGCAACAGTTCGATCTACAAATCGCGCCCGCTCGGCGTCGTCGGCGGGCTGCTCGGCGAGGATGCGCTTTACGACACCGGGCCCTTGAAGCGACTGCTCAAGGGCTTCGCGAACGAGACGAAATTGCGCGCGAGCGGGCGCAAGCTCCTGCTCGGCGTCGTCAATCTCGGCACCGGCACCTATCGCACGATCGACGAAAGCGTCCCCGGCATCCACAATTGGGTCTACGCCAGCTGCGCGATGCCGCTCTTCTTCGATCCCTTGAAGACGCGCGCACGCGACGGGACCGAGGAACAATGGGTCGACGGCGGCGTGCGCGACGTGACCCCTTTGAGTTCGGCGCTCCAAATGAACCCGCGCGGCGTGATCGCGGTGCGCGCCTCCCCCGCACCGCAGCCCGGTGCGGTGCGCACCTTCCCCAATCTCATCAAGATCGGGCTGCGCGCGGTCGACATCCTCCAGTCGGAGGTGTCGGCGAACGACCTCGCCGGAGCCGCGCTGATCAACGACCTGATCGCCGCGCGCGAGGGCCAGCTCCGCGCGCTCCAGAGCGAGGGCATCGGCGGCGCGCAGGCCGCGCGCATCCTCCGACCGCTCGACGTCCAGATCGCGCGCTACCGCTTCGCGCCGATCCGCATCATCGAGCCCGAGGAGGAGGTCGCCGAAACGCTCGAATTCAACCCCGCGAAAATCCGCGCAGCAATCGACGCCGGCCGCCGCGCCGTCGACCGCGAATGGGACGCGCTCGAACCGTTGCTGAGCTGAAATTGAAGGGCAGCTCCCGACCGGTTGGGCCATTGAGAGAAGAAAGCCCTTCCCCTTCAGGGGAGGGGCTAAATTGCCGCAACGTCCGCTCACCACCCCTAAACCGACATTCCCAGCCAACCCGCAATCGCCCCGCCCGCAACGATCGCCGGCGTCGCCCACGCGCCCTTGATGCGCCACACCACCACCAGCGCCGCCGCGAACAGCAACAGCGCAAACCACGGCTCCGCAACCCGCGCACCTGTCGCCTGCCCCAACTGCACGAAGGTCGCGGCAATGATCCCCACCACCGCCGCGGCGACCCCCGCCAGCAAGCGGTGCAGCGCCGGATTCTCGACGATCGCCTCGAGCCGCTCGAACAGGATCAGCGAAAAGGCGAAGGCGGGCAGGAACATGCCCGCGGTGATCGCCAGCGCGCCGCCCGGGCCGCCCGCGACATAGCCGACAAAGGTCGCGAAGATGACGAGCGGCGCCGGAAGCACGCCCGCGAGCGCGATGCCGTCGAGGAACGTCCCGTCGCCGATCCAGCCGCGCCCGACGGTGTCGGCGCGGACATAGGGGATCGCGGTATAGGCGCCGCCGAAGGTCAGCAGCCCGCCCTTCAGCCCCGCGACGAACAGCGCCGCGAGCGTCACGGGCGCCGCGGCCGTCGCCGGGCCGCTCGAAGCAGTTGTTGCCGTCAGATGGACCGCCGCCGCCACACCGGCCGCGGCGAGAATGACGGCAATCGCTGCAACCGGTCGATGCGACACCGCATAGGCGAGGCCGCCGGCGACGAGCGGAATCCAGAAGGCCACGCCTGCGAGCGTCGCGAGCAGGCTTGCGGCCGCAACGAGCGCGAGCAGGCGGTCCTCGACGATATGCTCGCCGATCCGCACCACCGCGCGCAGGATGACAGCGAGCACCACGACCTGCACGCCGAGCAGCATGCCCGACAGCCCGGCGCTTCCCGCGATCCAGCCGACATAGACCCACCCCGCGATCAGCATCAGCGCGAAACCCGGCAGCATGAATCCCAGCCCCGCGAGCAGCCCGCCGATCCGGCCGCGCGCAACCATGCCCAGATGCACGCAAAGCTCGTGCGCCTCGGGCCCGGGCAGGACCTGCAGCACCGCGAGCAGCCGGTTGAAGCGTGCCGGCTCGATCCAGCGCTCTTCCTCGATCAGCGCGTGCCGGATCATCGCGATCTGCGCGACCGGGCCGCCAAAGGCGAGGAATCCGAAACGCAGGAATTTCAGGAAGAGGGCCGTCAGGCTGAGTTCGGACGGGCGGGCTTGTGCAAGGTCGGTGGTCATATCAACGCTCCGAACGCCGCGAAAAGGCGGCGGGTGGAGCGGAACTTGGGCGAGCGCTTCGCCTGAACGGGCGTCCGCACCGGCCCGTTGCCGCCGCTATCGTCCGAAGCGGCGGCGAAGTCAATCGCGGTCGGGCGCGAACGGGGAAGTGCTGGGAGCGACCGCCGAACCGATGTCGAACGTCGCCATTCGATCGGAAGCCGCCCTATCCATCATCGTCACCCCGGACTTGATCCGGGGTGACGAAAGAAACGAATGTCCGCCTTCCACCCCGAACGCCTGACGACTACAACCCGCCATCTTGTTCGCCCGGCGGCCCGCGGGCAGTTTTGCTGCCGGACGGCGCTTCGTCCCGAATCGCAACGGCGCGGATCAACGGCTTCAGCACCATTGTCCCCAGCCTTACGCGCGGCGCTGCCTTGCCCGGCGCGGCGCCGGTCGAAAAGGCGCCATCGAGCCGCAGCGCCGCCGCCGAGACTTTGCCCGGCCGCACCGTGTAACGCCCGTAAGCCACGCCCTCGAACAGGAAATAGCCGTCGAACTCGGTCAGCGTTGCCGCGCGCACGCGCCCTTCGGCATCGACCAGTTCGACGCGCAGCCCTTCGACCACATGGCCGCCGTCGCGCCGGAAAATCCCCTCGATCTCGCCCGCCGCGACCATCGGCAACAGGACGCGCGTCGCGACCCCGGGCCGCGGCGCGACCACCACCCCCGGCAGCGCGGGCTGAACATAGGGATCGGGCAGGCTCCCCGCGTCGATGCCGATCATCACCGCGCGGAACGGCTCGAGCCCGTCGATCGTCCCGCGCCCTTCGCTGTCGGTCGCCGCATCGACAAGGGCGTTGCCCGCGGTCAGCGGCACGGCGGGCAGCGCCGCCTCGCCCGGCTGGCGCACCCCGTCGCCATTTTCGTCCATCCAGACATCGGCGATCACCTGCCCGCGGCTCGCGAGCTTCTCGGCCGATACGCGCCAGCCGCCGGCGGATTTCGGCCCGAAGCTGAACGCGAGCGCCAGCGATGCCGCGACCGATCCGTCGCTCGCGACCTCGCCGAAGCCGCTGAGCTGCAACTTGTTGAAACGGCGTGTATAACCAAGCCCGGCGCGCGCGCGGTCGAGTCCGCGGTCATAACCGAGTTCGGCGCGCCATTCGGCCTCGCCCTTCCCCGCCCATTCACCGATCAGCGCCATGCGCGTGTCGCTATTTTCGCCCGACAGCGCAAAGCGCGCCTCGCCGCGGACGCGCACTCGCCCGATCCGGGCGTTGGCCAGCAGGCTCGCGATCAGATTGTCGGGCGGGTCGGGGCCGATCGGCGCCTTGGTCCGGCTCCAGTCGAGCTGCCCGGTGAAGGTCATCGCGCGGAAACTCGCCGACGCGCGCGCGCTCGCCTCGATGCTGTCGCCTCCCGACCATCGCTCGACCTGCCGCACGTCGAAGTGGAGCGGCAATATCGTCCGCCCGAGCTTCACCGACTGGTCGACCGACACCGAATATATGGCGTTGATATTGGAAAATAAACGGTCCGACACGAAGCCGCCCCAGCCGCGCAGCGCATCGGCGCGCACATAAGTCTCGCCGAACGCCGCGAGCCAGCTCGCGCGCGCGGCGACGCCGCCCTTCTGTTCATAGCTGCCGCCGACCTCGAGCAGGGTCGGTCCGATCGAGCGCCGCAGCGCGAGCTCGCCATAATTGTAGCGGACATTCTCGATCAGCAGGCTGTGCAGATAGGCCGAAGCCGACGTGCGCGTATCGAGCCCGCGCTCGATCCCCGCCGTCCCGCGCCACCCGCGCCGGAACGCGCCGCGCCGCCGGCCGCCGAAGTCGATCAGGTCGGCATTTTCCTGCGCGACGCCCGCCCAATACCAGCTCTGCTGCGGCGGGATCGAATCGAGCCCCACCTGCACCTGCTTGATTTCGCGCCTTATCTGCCCCTGCGGCCCGTACAGTATGATCTCGAAGCGGTTCGCGCCATATTGCAACGGCACGTCGATGAACGCGTAACGCCCGTCGCTATTCGGGCTCGTGAAAGCGAGCAGCTGGCCGTTGCGATACAGTTCGGCATCCCAGCCCGCGGGCAAATCGCCGCGAAAATCGGTCTTGTCGAACGCGTCGGGGCGCTCGACCGGGCGGTTGGTCAGCACCGCGCCGCGCCCCGGCGTCGACGCCGCGACGATTCCCGTCGACAGCAGGCTGACGTCGCCGACGCCATAATGCGTCGCCTTCAACGACCCGAGCAGCCGCCCTTGCGCGTCGGTGCGATAGAGCCGCATCCGCAGACTGTCGGGAACGCCCTCATTGTCCGACGACAGCCGCGCGTCGAAGCTCTGCGCGAGCAGCTCGCCCGCCGCGAAAATCTCGTAGCGCCCCTGCCCATAGGATCCGCCGCGCTTGTCCGACACCGCGCCGACCGACGCGACGACATCGACCGACGGCGTCGCCCACGCCTGATACGGCCGCGCCGCCTGCGGTAGAGTGGCAAGATCGAATTGCGCTTGCGGGCGGATCGACGCCGCGCGCGCGCGGCGTTCGGCTGCGAGCTGGAACGGCAGCTTCTCCTTCGCATCGACGCGCAGCACCGCGTTCGACAGATCGGCGGTCAGCGGCACGCCGAGCCACGCGTTCAGACTGTCCAGATCGACGCACCAGCCCGCCGCCGTGTCGCGGATCGTCGTCGCGGCGAGGCGGAAACGCTCGCTCCCCGCGCGCACCTCGCCCGTCTCGCGGTCGATCGTCAGGCTGCGCCGCTCGTCGAACACCCAGCCGGTTGCGCGGCGCAACTTCTTATCGACGCGCACCGCGAGGTCGAGCGCGAGCACGACATCGCCCAGGTCGACGCAAATCCCCTGCGGCGTCTGATAGCCGCGCACCCCGTCGCCGAGCCGATACTGACCCGAGCGCACATCGAACAGCCAGCTGTCGTCGGCATTCGGCGCCCACGCCGCCGCGGTGGGAGAAACCGGCATTCGCTCGGCGGCTTCGGCGCCGGCGGGCGCGAGTCCCGCCAGCGCCAGCGCGGCGACGATGAAGCGCCCCCACCGCATCACGGCCGCACCTGAACTGTCCGTCCGCTTCCTACTTCACAATGCGCTCGGCTTCGTCGATCGTCCCGCCGCCGATTTCGCGGTCCTCCGAATAGCGGATGCGCACCGGCCCCTTCAGCTTTCCCGCGACATCGTCCGGCACGCGCAGCGACACCGTGCGCGCGGCGACCTCGGGATAGACCGCGATGCCGCGCGCGACGAGCAAAGGCTCGGCGACCCCCGGCCGCGTCACCTCGATATCGCCATAGACCGAGCGGCCACCCGTCCGCGACAGATCGAAATTGAACGCCGGCCCTTCGGCACCTTCGCTCACCCACGCGTCGCCGATCGCCGCCTCGGCGCCGAGGTCGCCGACGCGCACGATCACCGGGATCGTGATTCCGTAGATCGGGGTGAGCGCGATCGACACCCCCGTGCTCGCGGGCTTCGCTTCGGCCGCATTCGTCGCCACCGCGTCGGGAACCGCGCGAAACAGCATATGCGCGCGATATTCGCCCGCCGGCGTCCCCTCGGGCACGCGCACCCCGACGCGCACGACCTGCGGCTGGTTCGGCGGCAGCGTGACGCGGCGCGGGCTGAAGACGATCATGTCGAGCGCCGCGCGCTCGGCGGGCGTGATATTTTCCTCGGCGATCTCGTCGAGCCCGCCCACGGCGGTCATCCGCTTGATCTCGAGGCTGATGCGATAGGTCGCGGGCTCGCTGCCGATATTATTGAGCACCACTTCGGTCCCGCGCGATCCGTCGAGGATGACCCGCGTCGGCGCGACGAGCAGGTCGCCCGCCGCATGGGCGGGAGCGGCCGCGGCGCCGAGCGCGGCCGCGGTGGACAGGCCAAGGGCCTTCAGAAAGCGAAACATTGGTCACGATCCCCACAATCGTCCGGGAAGCGGCCCCACACCGTCCCGATGGTCGCATCCTGCTTGCGCTTACATGGTTGATATTTCGCTAACCATCGCCGTCACGGGCGCAAAAAAAGGGGCCGCCCGGCGCGCGCCCGGCGGCCCCATTTACACGGCTGGCGGGTCTCGGCCCGCCAGGCCCCCCAAATTTACTGATAGTTGGCGGTGACGTTGAACGTCCCCGAATAGTCACCCGACGCCTGATTGGCGCCGACGCTCAGCGTGCCGCCGATCTGAAAGCTGCCGCCCGTCGCGCCCAGCGTGATGTTCGGCGCCGAATAGGTCAGCGTCGACGTCATCGAGCCGCCGAGCGAGCCGTTGAGCGTCACGCTCGAATCGCCGCCGACGAGCACGACCGCACCGCTGGTGCCCGCGACGTCGAAACTGCCCGCCGCCGTCGTCCCGGTGCAGGTCAGCCCCGCGCCGCAAGTGACGCCGCCCGCGGTCGACACCGCGACGGTCGACGCGGTCGCGCCGCTGATGATCGTCGCATATTGCAGGTCGCTGGTCTTGGTGAGCGTGATCTGGCGAAGGATCTTGGCCGTCGCCGTGCCCGTGGCTGTCGCCGCATGCGCCGCCGGGGCGTTCATGGCGAGAGCAGCAATCGCGGCGCCCAGCAGGGCGCGCTTCATTCCGAATTTGCGCATATGATTGGTCCCTTGAATTCGGTCGATATTCGAATGGAAATCCCACCCCATTCACCGACCCGTTTAGGCCGCGACCTGTTCAGCTTTTGCCAGCAAGCTTGGTTAACGGCGCAACAAGGGCTTGCGCGCACAAAGCGATATATCCATTAATTATCAATTGTTTAGATCGTTTTTCAAGCGCGCAAGGAACGCCCTTTTTCTGCTTTGACGGCCCGAACTGGCACATTCCAACGCCCACGACGCGAATCAGATCCCTTCGCCCGAAAGCCGCTGGCAGATCATGTCGAGCTGGTCGAGCGACGCGAATTTCAGCGTCAGCGCGCCCTTGCCCTCGCCCGCATATTGGATCGCCACCCCGATGCCGAGCAGTTCGGACAGGTGGCGTTCGACCGCGACGATGTCGGGATCGCGCCCACCATCCATGCTCTTATATTCGAGCGGTCCCTTGGGCGGCGGCGCATCGCCGCGCTTGCCCGCGCGCACCAGCGCCTCGACCGCGCGCACCGACAGGCCTTCCTTTGCGACGCGGCGCGCGATCGCTTCGGCGTCTTCGGCACCGATCAGCGCGCGCGCGTGACCCATCGCGAGCGATCCGTCGCCGACGAGCGCCTGCACGGCTTGGGGCAGGTCGAGCAGGCGCATCAAATTGGCGACATGGCTGCGCGATTTGCCGACCAGCTTCGCCAGCGCTTCCTGATTATGCCCGAAATCCTCGATCAGCCGGCGATACGCGCTCGCCTCTTCGATCGCATTGAGGTCCTGGCGCTGGATATTCTCGACCAGCGCGATCTCATAGGTCGCGGCGTCGTCGAGTTCGCGCACGAGCGCGGGAATCTGGTGCAGGCCCGCGCGCTGCGCCGCGCGCCAGCGCCGTTCGCCCGCGACGAGCTGGAAACCCTCGCCATCCGGCGACCGGCGCACGATGATCGGCTGGAGCAATCCGCGCAGCCCGATCGAATCGGCGAGTTCGGCGATCGCATTCTCGTCAAAATGGCGCCGCGGCTGCCCGGGCAGCGGTCGAATCGCGCCGACGGGAACATGCTGCACCGCATCGCCCACCACCGGCGCCGCGCGCGCCGCGCTTCCGGGGGTCGCGAGCACCGGCGCTTCGACCGCCGCGTCGCCGAACAGCGCGTTCAGCCCGCGGCCGAGCCCCGAGGGGCGTTTGCGAATCGGCGTTGCGCCACTTTCTTTTTCATTATCAGCCATTTATGCCGCCTTGCGGATTTCGGGGAGCCGGTCGATCAGCTCGCGCGCGAGCGCGATATAGGCCGCCGACCCGGCGCAGCGATGATCGTAGATCAGCGCCGGCAGGCCGTGGCTCGGCGCTTCGGACAGGCGCACATTGCGCGGGATCACCGTGTCGAACACCACCGGGCCCAGCACCTCGCGCACATCGTCGGACACTTGGTCGGTCAGCCGGTTGCGCCGGTCGAACATGGTCAGCGCGACGCCGAGGATCGACAATTTCTGGTTGAAGCGCTCGCGCACGCGCTCGACCGTGGTGAGCAGCTGGCTCAGCCCCTCGAGCGCGAAAAATTCGCATTGGAGCGGCACGATCAGCGATTCGGCGGCGATCAACGCGTTGAGCGTCAACATGCCCAGCGACGGCGGACAATCGATCAGGCAGATGTCCCACTGCCCCGCTTCGGCGCCCGACAAGGCTTGCTGGAGCCGGTGGAGCCGGTCCTGAAATTCGATCAGCTCGATTTCGGCGCCCGACAGGTCGACCGTCGCGCTGACGATGTCGAGCCGCGGCACCGCGGTCGGAATCGCGCATTCGGCGACCGTCGCGTCGCCGCGCAGCAGCTCGTAACTCGAATATTCGCGCTGCGACTGCTTGATCCCGAGGCCGGTCGAGGCATTGCCCTGCGGATCGAGGTCGATGATCAGCGTGCGCCATCCGGTCGCCGCGAGCGCGGTCGCCAGATTGATCGCCGTCGTCGTCTTGCCGACCCCACCCTTCTGGTTCGCCACGGCAATGCGGATCATCGCTTTCCTCGCTGTTTTGCTAAGGGTCGAAACCCGGTAGTTGCACGTTCGAGGCGTCGAAATGGCGAAGATATCGGCTTCGCGGGGCCGCAGCGCATGGTGGTTCCATCTGCAAGGCCGCGCGGAGACGAGATCGAAGCCATTTCGACGTCCCTTCGGGATTTGACCGATTTTGTCCATTGCGTTGTCGGCAAGTTTGGAAATATCGACATATTCCTGCGCCTTGCCTCCTCACACTGAACAAAATCGCTTCAAACCTCGATCGTGCAACTACCGGGTTTCGACCCTTAATTTTCCGGTTCCGACCAGAATCCGGCTGTCGGCGTCGGTGCGGCTCTGTTCCACGTGGAACATTCTCTGCCATGGCTCGGGCAGCAAAGCCAGTTCCTTAACCGCGTTTCGGCCTTTTGGCAGCAGCCAGTGCGTCGATTCGGTGGAAAAACGGGCGGATAAGTCGATGAGCTTGTCGAGCGGCGCAAAGGCGCGCGCGCTGATCGTCGCCGCGCGCCGCGTTTCGACACGCTCGAGCGGCGCCTCGGCGACCTCGACATGCCCCAGCCCCAACGCGTCAGCGACCGCGCGCAAGAATTCGCACCGCCTTTTGCGCGATTCGACGAGCAGCATTGGTCGCGCGCTCAGAATCGCGACAACCAGCCCCGGCAACCCCGGCCCGCTCCCCAAATCGACCCAAAGCCCCTCGCCCTCGGTATCGAGCGCCAGAAGCTGCGCACTGTCGGCGATATGCCGCACCCAGATCGTCGGAATCGTCGACGCCGCGATCAGATTCTGTCGGTCATTCTCGGCGATTAGCATTTGGGCGAAGCGATCGAGCCGCGCCCATTGATCGGCGGTCGGCGAAAACGCGGCCCCGATCCAGGTCCTTGCTTCATCTTCGCTCATCAGAATCCCGCCGTCTGTATTCACCAGCTACCCGCCCATATTTCGTCATTCCCGCCGAAGCGGAAATCCAGCCACTCTTCACGCCCTAGCGCCTTTGCATGCGGCATTGAAAGCCTCATGCCCAAACGAGACGGGACACATCTCCCCCGTCACCCCGGATTGGATCCGGGGTCCATGACTTCGGCGCTACAAATGGATCCCGGATCAAGTCGAACGAGCCACGAGTCTCGTTCGAGGATGACAACGAGAATCAACTGACGGCGAATGTCATTGTGCACCCCGGCGAAAGCCCGAGCCCAGTTGCACCGCCTGAAAGGGTGCTTTCGTCCGTGGCCTACCAAGGGGACCGCTCTCGGTGGCTTGCGGACATCGTTCCAACCCCGTTCGCATCGAGCGAAATGGAGATTGCCCTTCGCTCTAGGCGCGTCGTCGAGGGGTGCCTCGACTTCGCTCGACACGAACGGGAAGCGAGAAAGGTCCAAATCGACCGATAGTTGTCATAAGATCCTCCCTGTGCCGCAGGCATGGGGAGGTGACAGCGCGAAGCGCTGACGGAGGGGCAAATGGCGCGACGCCGCGGCCCCTCCACCACGCCCTGTGGGCGAGTGCTGGGCCGTCCAGTCCCCAGGACTGGACTTGACTGCCGGGGGCAGTTCAACCCCGCACTCCCCCCTCCCCATCGCTTCGAGACAGGGAGGTTTTTTAACGACAGCTCCCCACCCCTAACGGACGCTCTCGCACCGAACCCGAAAAGCTCAAGCCGCGCGCCGCCGGCTATGCACCATGATCGCGGTGAGCGCCGCCGGCGTCACGCCGTCGATGCGCCCCGCCTGCCCCAGCGTTTCGGGGCGCGCCTTGGTCAGCCGCTCGACCATCTCGCGCGACAGGCCTCCGATCGCGCCATAATCGAGCGCGGGGTCGAGCAGGATTGCCTCGTTCGCCGCGAGCGACCGCAGTTCGGCATCCTGCCGTGCCACGTAAGGAGCATAATGCGCGTCCTCGGCAACCTCCGACAGAATCGCCGGGTCGATCGCGTCGAGTTCGGGCGCGAGCAAAGCAAGCCGCGCCATCGTCATCTCGGGATAGCGCAGCAGGTCGATCCGCTTGCGCGCCATTCCGTCGCCCGGCAACGCCAGCCCGACCACGGCATAATCGGCGGTGCTCACCGCAGCGTCGAGCAAGGCTTCGGCCCTCGCCCGCTCGGCTTGGCGTTCGGCGAACAGTTCCGCCGTCGCCGGACGCACCAGCCCCAGCGCGATCCCCTTCGGCGTCAACCGCGTCGCGGCATTGTCGGCGCGCAGTCGCAGCCGATATTCGGCGCGCGCGGTGAGCATCCGATAGGGTTCGCTCACCCCCTGCAGCACCAGATCGTCGACCATCACCCCGATATAGGATTCAACCCGGTCGAGGATCAGCGGATCGCGCCCCTGAACGCTGAGCGCCGCATTGGCGCCCGCGACCAGCCCCTGCGCCGCCGCTTCCTCATAACCCGTCGTGCCATTGATCTGCCCCGCGCACCACACGCCGGGCATCGCGCGCACCTGCAACGTCCGGTCGAGCGCGCGCGGATCTATATGATCATATTCGACCGCATAGCCGGGGACGACCATCGTAACCCGCCCGAGCCCCTCCATCGTGCGCAGCATCGCAAGCTGCACATCGGCGGGTAGCGAGGTCGAAATGCCGTTCGGATAGACAAGATACGTGTCGAGCCCCTCGGGTTCGAGAAACACCTGATGCCCGTCGCGGTCGGCGAAGCGGTGGATCTTGTCCTCGATCGACGGGCAATAGCGCGGCCCGGCCGCCCCGATCGCCCCCGTGAACAGCGGCGATCGGTCGAGGTTCGCCGCGATGATCGCATGGGCTTCTACGTTCGTGCGCGTGATCGCGCAGAAAATCTGCGGCACCGTGCGGGTGCTGTTCCACGTGGAACAGGTCCAGCTCGCGCCATCGGCGCTGTCCGACGCCTGCTCGTCCAGCCGCGCCCAGTCGATCGTCCGCCCGTCGAGCCGCGGCGGCGTCCCCGTCTTGAGCCGCGCCATCGGCAGATCGGCTGCGCGAAGTTGCTCCGCGAGCCGGTGCGCTCCGGCCTCGCCGATGCGCCCGCCATCCATCCGCTCCTCGCCGCGGAACAGGCGTCCGCCGAGGAAGGTTCCGGTCGCGAGCACGACCGCGCTCGCCGTCAGCACCGACCCATCGGCGAGTTCGAGGCCCTCGACGCGTCCCTCGTCCGACAGCCGCAGCGCCGCCGCCTCGCCCGCGACGACGGCGATGCCATCCTCGGCGGCGAGCAAATCCTGGATCGCGTCGCGGTACAATTTGCGGTCGGCCTGGATGCGCGGCCCCTGCACCGCCGCACCCTTCGACGCGTTGAGCATCCGGTAATGAATCGCCGCGCTGTCGGCCGCGCGCGCCATCCACCCGTCGAGCGCATCGACCTCGCGCATCAGATGCCCCTTGCCGAGCCCGCCGATCGCCGGGTTGCACGACATCGTCCCGATCAGCGCGGGGTCGAAGCTGACGAGCGCGACGCGCGCGCCGAGCCGCGACGCGGCCGCGGCGGCCTCGGTCCCGGCGTGCCCCCCGCCGACGACGATGACATCGAAAATTGCGCTATCCGGCATGATGGCGGCGCGCATAGCGCAAAGCGCGCATCGAATCCACCGCACTGCTTGCCGCTCGATGTTTCACGTGAAACATCATTTCCCGATGCAGAAACGGCCGAACAGCGCGTCGAGCATCTCCTCGACCCCCGCGCGCCCGGTGATGCGGTCGAGCGCGGTCGCGGCGAGCCTAAGCCTTTCTGCAAGAAGGATTAAATCGCCAGCCTCCCGCGAATCGGCTTCGACCGTCAGCCATTGCTTTGCTTCGGCAAGTGCGGCGCGCTGGCGCTGGCGCAGCGCCGCCTCGCCCTCGCGCGGCAATAGCGTCCGCGCCATCTCGACGATCATGCGGTGCAGCTTGTCCATCCCCTCGCCCGTCGCCGCCGACAGCGCGAGGTCGCAATGCGCCGCGTCGGCCTCCGCCGCCGCGTCGCCGCGCCAGCGATCGGCCTGCGGCGCGATCGTGATGCAGCGGGGATGCTCCGGAGCTTCCTTCGGCCGCCCGAGCCACAACAATATGTCCGCCGCCTCGACCGCTGCCTTCGCGCGGTCGATCCCGATCGCCTCGATCGCATCGGCACCTTCCCCGCGGATCCCCGCCGTGTCCGAAAAGCGCATCGCGATGCCGTCGAGCGCCAGCGGCGTCTCGATCACATCGCGCGTCGTTCCTTCGACGGGCGACACGATCGCCAGCTCACGCTGAGCTAACGCGTTGATTAAAGTAGATTTTCCGGCATTTGGTGGCCCCGCTATCACCACCGACAGTCCCTCGGCGATCACCTCCGCCGCCGGCCGCGCCAGCCATGTGCCCAGCTCGTCCGAAAGCGCCCCCATCCCCGAAATCAAACGCCGCGCGGCACCTTCGACAACTTCCACATCATCTTCGTCGGCGAAATTGAGCTCGGCCTCCGCCCCCGCCATCAGTCCAAGCAGCCGATCCTGCCAGCCCGCCACCGCGCGCGACACATGCCCGCTCGCCATGCCGAGCGCCTGCACCCGCTGGCTCTCGGTCTCGGCCGCGAGCAGGTCGGCGAGCCCCTCGGCCTCGGCAAGGTCGATCCGCCCATTCTCGAACGCGCGCCGCGTGAACTCGCCCGGCTCGGCGCGGCGGAGCCCCGGCAGCGCCGCAAGCGCCGCCTCGACCGCCGCAACCACCGCGCGTCCGCCGTGCAGATGCAGCTCGGCCAGATCTTCGCCCGTCGCCGTCGCCGGCCCCGGAAACCACAGGATCAGCGCCCGATCGAGCGCCGCACCATCGCCGTTCTTCAACTCCGCCAGCACCGCGCGGCGCGGCGCGGGCAGGCGTCCCGCCAGCGCTTGCAGCGCCGCCCCGGCCGCCGGTCCGCTGACGCGCACGACGCCGATCGCCGCCGGCGGCATCCCGCTCGACAGCGCGAAAATCGTATCGCTTGACGGATCTTGATTCAGCTCTTGCGCCCCTTGGCGGGCTTGTCATCATCGGCAGTTGCATCGGCCGGCTTCGCTCCGCCCATCAGTCCGCCGCCGAACTGGCCGAGCAACGACTGGACCAGCCCCAGCCCGCTCTCGCCCATCGGCAGCCAGGTCTTGACCATCGACTGGACCATGTCGGGCGTGATCCCCTTCGCCATCAATTCCTTGACGCGGTCGAGGTAGATGTCGTGCAGCGGCTCGAGATCGGGGAGACCGAACAGGCGCCGCGCTTCCTCGGGGGTGCAATCGATCTCGATATTGAACTTCATCGCCTGTCTCCGCCCGGAAAAATGCCGGTTAGCCGCTTGAGCCATGCCCATCGCGCGTCTAGCTTCGCGCTTTCACCGCAAAGAAGCAAGAGACAGGAGAGCTCCCCGCATGGCCGCGACCAACATCTCGATCCCCGCACTCGACGGGACGAACGAAATTCCCGCTTATGTCGCGCGCCCCGACGCCGACAGCTCGCGCGCGATCATCGTCATTCCCGAAATTTTCGGGATCAACGAAGGGATTCGCAAGAAATGCGACGATTGGGCGGCCGAAGGCTATCTCGCGATCGCACCGGACATCTTCTGGCGCTTCGCGCCCGGGGTCGAGCTCAATCCCGATGTCGAGGCCGAGCTGCAGGAAGCCTTCGGCTATTTCGCCCAATATGATGCCGACGACGGGGTGAAGGATATCGAGGCGGCCATCCGCTGGCTGCACGGCCAGGGTGCGAGCAAGGTCGGTGCGGTGGGCTTCTGTCTCGGCGGCCGCCTCGCCTATATGACCGCGGCGCGCACCGATATCGATGCGTCGGTCGGCTATTATGGCGTCATGATCGACCAGATGCTGAACGAAAGCCACGCGATCGCGCGGCCGCTGATGCTCCATATCCCGACCGAGGATCATCTCGTCGACCATGATGCGCAAAAGCGGATTCACGAAGGGCTCGATCCGCATCCGAAGGTGACGCTTCACGATTATCCGGGGCTCGACCACGGCTTTGCCGCGACGATGGGCAACCGGCGCGACGAGGACGGCGCGCAGCTCGCCGACGGCCGCACGCGCGCCTTTTTCGCCGAGCATCTCGCATGACCGCGCCGCATCCCGGTCTCGCCGCCTGGCACGCCTATATGGCGGGCGGCGGCGACCCGCGGGCCTTGCGCGACCTGCTCGCCGAGGATGCGGTGTTCCACTCGCCCGTCGTCCACACGCCGCAGGAAGGGCGCGACAAGGTCTTCGCCTATCTCCACGCCGCGAGCCATGTCCTCGGCGGCGACGATTTCCGCTATCTGCGCGAGATCGTCGACGGCAACCAAGCCGTCCTTGAGTTTCAGAGCATCCTCGACGGCATCCAGATCAACGGGGTCGACATCATCCGGTGGAACGCCGACGGAAAGATAGAAGATTTCAAGGTGATGGTCAGGCCGCTCAAGGCGATCAACAAGGTCTGGGAAAAAATGGCCGAAATGCTCGCAGCGCAGGCCGCAAGCTAGATCAGGCTGAGCTCGGCAAGCTCGCGATACAGTTCGGGCGGCAACGCGCCGATTCCGCTCGCATCGTCGATACCCTTGGGCGCATCGGCATCGATCAGGTACCGCCACCCCTGGTGCGCCCGCTTCGGCTGCGGGTGCACGCGCTCGAGGTCGGCGACGCAGACAATGTCGACGCGGCCATCACTACGATCGTCGAAGCGCAGGATTTCGACGCGCGCGACGAGCGTGTGTTTGACGATGAAATGCAGCTTGCCGCCGATCAGCTCGTCGGCGCGCTTGGGCCGGAAGCGTGTCGCGAAACGGATCTCGCCATCGGCGGCGTAATTGGCGATCCGTGCCTCAAGCGCAGGATAATCGGAGCAGCCGACGGCGACGCGGGTCATATGGAGCTGGGGCATGATCGCGAGATGGGAAGCCGATACGAAAAAGCCAGCCCCTCACGAGGCTGGCCCTTTCATTTTACGCTGAAAACCGGTCAGCCGAACAAGGTTCCGACGCCGACGCTCGGGTCGACCCAGCCGTCGTAGATCATCTTGACCGCGACATAGACGATCACCGCGAGGCCGAGATAGGCGATCCAGCGGTAACGCTCGATATATTGGGCAATGATATTCGCCGCGATGCCCATCAGCGCGACGGCAAAGATCAAGCCGACGATCAGGATGCCGGGGTGCTCGCGCGCGGCACCCGCGACCGCGAGCACATTGTCGAGGCTCATGCTGACGTCGGCGACCGCCACCGCCCAGGCGGCACCCGCGAAGCTCTTGGCGGGCTTCAGGCCCGAATGTTCATCGCCCGCAATCTCGGGCGAACCCTGCGACTGGCCCGTGTGGCGCAGTTCGCGCCACATTTTCCATGCCACCCAGATCAGGAGCAGCCCGCCGACGAAGATCAGCCCGACGATCTGCATCAACTGCGTCACGACGAGCGCGAAAGCGATGCGAAGAACCAGCGCGGCGAGCACGCCGATCAGGATGACCTTCTTGCGCTGGTCGGCGGGCAGCCCCGCGGCGAGTGCGCCGACGACGATCGCATTGTCGCCCGCCAGGACGAGGTCGATCATCAGCACCTGCAGGAACGCCGCGAAGGCGGCCGGCTCGGTAATGTTAGAGAAATCCTTGACGATCGCGTCCCACATTCCGGCGGGGCCGCCGAAACCGCCGGCGTGCGACGCGGCCTGAGTCAGAAATTCCAAAATCACAGCGGCTCTCCGAAATAACTGACCTCTGGAATAGGGTCATAAAAGCGATGCAGCAACGCCCGCCACCGTCCGTAGCGGTCCGATTGCCGGAAGCCGTCGCGATGATCCGCGACAGACCTCCATTCGACCAACAGCAGATAAGCCTGTCCGGTTGCGGCCGGGCGGAAAATTTTGAGCGAGATAAAGCCCGGTGAGGCTTCGATCAGCGGCTTTGCCTCTGCCACAGCCGCCTCGCTTCCCGCACGAACGGGCAGCAGGGCGTGTTCGATCACCGCCATGACCCGGGCTTACTGGTTCATGCTGTCGAAGAAATCCTCGTTGGTCTTCGAATCCTTGATCTTGTCGAGCAGGAATTCCATCGCGTCGACGGTGCCCATCTGCATGAGGATGCGGCGCAGCACCCACATTTTCGACAGCTTGTCCTTCTCGACGAGCAATTCTTCCTTGCGGGTGCCCGACTTGCCGACGTCGAGGCTCGGGAAGATGCGTTTGTCGGCGACCTTGCGGTCGAGCACGATTTCCGAATTGCCCGTGCCCTTGAATTCCTCGAAGATCACCTCGTCCATGCGGCTGCCGGTGTCGATCAGCGCGGTCGCGATGATCGACAGCGAACCGCCTTCCTCGATGTTGCGCGCCGCGCCGAAGAAGCGCTTCGGCCGCTGGAGCGCATTGGCATCGACACCGCCGGTCAGCACCTTGCCCGACGAGGGAACGACGGTGTTGTAAGCGCGGCCGAGGCGCGTGATCGAGTCGAGCAGGATGACGACGTCCTTCTTGTGCTCGACGAGGCGCTTCGCCTTTTCGATCACCATTTCGGCGACCTGGACGTGGCGCGTCGCGGGCTCGTCGAAGGTCGAGGAGACGACTTCGCCATTCACGCTGCGCTGCATGTCGGTGACTTCCTCGGGACGTTCGTCGACGAGGAGGACGATGAGGTAGACCTCGGGGTGGTTGTCGGTGATCGCCTTGGCGATATTCTGCAGCAGCACCGTCTTGCCGGTGCGCGGCGGCGCGACGATCAGCGCGCGCTGGCCCTTGCCCTGCGGGCTGACGAGGTCGATGACGCGCGCCGACTTGTCCTTGACGGTCGGGTCGACGGTGTCGAGCGACAGCTTCTGGTTCGGATAGAGCGGGGTGAGGTTGTCGAAATTGACGCGGTGACGCACCGCTTCGGGATCGTCGAAATTGACCTTGATCAGCTTGGTCAGCGCGAAATAGCGTTCGCCGTCGCGCGGGGCGCGAATCTCGCCCTCGACCGTGTCGCCGGTGCGCAGGCCATATTTGCGGACCTGGTTCGGCGAGACATAGATGTCGTCGGGGCCCGCGAGATAGTTCGCGTCCGACGAGCGCAGGAAACCGAACGAGTCGGGGAGAACCTCGATCGTCCCCGATCCGATGATTTCCTCGCCCTCTTCGGCGAGTTCCTTCAGGATCGAGAACATCAGGTCCTGCTTGCGCAGCGTCGATGCGCCTTCGACACCCAGTTCTTCCGCCATTTCGACGAGTTGGGCGGGCGCCTTGGTCTTGAGTTCTTTGAGGTGCATTGGATGGATTCCAGGTAGGTCTTCGGGAAAAATAGGACGCGAATTTGTCGCACCGCGGGGGTGCCTATCCGGCCGTGGGACGACCGTTTCGATAGCATCGGCGCGGGGGACGCGCCGCCCGTATGGAACGGGGTTGAATCGCCCCTATAACCGGCTTCGGATCAAGTCAATCGGGCTGCGCCGGGGCGATGAAGGTCAGGGTCGCACGACGACGAGGATGACGATGATCGCCGCGGCGACGCCGGGCACCTCGTTGAGCATCCTGAGCTGTTTTTCGCTGAGCGGGCGCTCGCCCTTCTTGAGCTTCTTGAAATAGCCGATCATCCAGCCGTGATAACCCGACAGCGCGATCACGAGCAGCAATTTGGCGATAAACCAGCCCTCGCGCCAATAATCGCCGTTGAAGGCGAGCATCAGCCCAAAGATCCAGACGATGATCAGCGACGGGTTCAAAATGATCCGCCGCAGCCGGTCCTCGCGCTCGATCCACTTCTTGTCCTCGTCGGACCCGACCGGAGCCTGATGATGATAGACGAAGAAGCGCGGCATCATGAACAGGCCGGCCATCAGGAAAATCACGAAAATGATATGCGCGGCTTTGATCCAAAGCATCGTCGCCCCCAAAAAACCTGCCAGTTCCATAGATTATCCGCCGCGAACGCGTTTGATGAGATGTTCGACATGCGCGATCGGCGTGTCGGGCACGATGCCATGGCCGAGATTGAAGATATGGGGACGCGACGGGAAAGCCGCAAGGATGCGGTCGATCGCCGCATCGAGCGCGCCGCCGCCCGCGACGAGCGCGAGCGGGTCGAGATTGCCCTGCACGGGCAGATGCGCCGGCAGCGCGGCGTCGGCCCATATAGGGTCTACCGTCTCGTCGAGACCGATCGCGTCGACTCCGGTCTCGTCGGCATAGGCGCGAAGCTTGCCCCCGGCACCCTTCGGAAAGCCGATGACCGGCGTATCGGGATGCAGCGCCTTGATCCGCCGCACGATCTCGGCGTTGGGGGCGATCACCCATTGCTCATATTGGGCGGGGGAAAGACTGCCCGCCCAGCTGTCGAACAATTGCACCGCGTCGACGCCATTTTCGATCTGCCCCGACAAATAGGTGATGGTCAGCTCGACGATCGCGTCGACGATCGCCTGGAAGGCTTCGGGATCGCCGAACGCCATGCGCCGCGCCGCAGCCTGGTCCTTCGACCCCTGTCCCGCCACCATATAGGTCGCGACGGTCCATGGGCTTCCGGCGAAGCCCAAGAAAGTCGTCTCGGGCGGCAGCGCCGCCGCGACGCGCGCGACGGTTGCATAAACCGGGTCGAGCCGCTCGGGTGCCGCCTCGAGCAACGCCAAAGCGCTGTCGACGAGCGGCGGCGCGAGCCGCGGCCCCTCGCCCGCTTCGAACCACAGATGCTGACCGAGCGCGTGCGGGATGACGAGAATGTCGGAAAAGAGGATCGACCCGTCGAAGCCGAAACGGCGGATCGGCTGCAGCGTCACTTCGGCGGCGGCCTCGGGATCGTAGCAGAGCTCGAGAAAACCGCCCTTGGTCTCGCGGAGCGCGCGATATTCGGGCAGATAGCGTCCGGCTTGGCGCATCAGCCAGAGCGGCGGGCGTTCCTGCCGCACCCCGCGCAGCGTCGCGAGCAGCTTCTTCGGTGACGCCTTCACGCGGCCCCTCTTTCTCTCTTCATATAGTTTTAAATATGATTGTGGTGGTTTGTAGGTCGGCGGACAAGGCGGCTTTAGGCCGGGGCGTCCTTTTTGCCAACAGCTTGACTCGGGGCGTTGCGGGTCACGCCCCGGAGTCGCCTTGCACAGTCCCCCTAATTCACAGCCTGTGGATAAGATTCGTCCCATGTGGATAAGCGGTGGAGCGGAATCGACACGGCCGGGGATGAATCCTGCCTGCCGAAATCATCCCGGGGCTTTTGCCAAATTTATCCACAGGGGCTTTTCGTCGTCGCGGGCGTGATCCGGCATTGCCTTTTTTCGCGGACTCCCGCCATGGTGGCGCGATGGGCCGGCTTCACCTTCACCTCATATCCGATTCCACGGGCGAGACGCTCGAAAATATCGCCAAGGCGGCGATCGCGCAGTTCGACGATGTCGAGGTGGTGCGCCATTTCTGGCCGATGGTGCGGTCGGAATCGCATCTCGACCGGATCATGGCCGAAGTGCAGGCGAGCCCCGGCATGATCCTCTTCACCCTCGTCAATGGCGAGCTGCGCGCCAGCCTCGAACGCCGCGCGGGGGCGCAGGGCCTGCCGACCGTCGCCGCGCTCGACGCGGTCACCGACGCGCTGTCGCGGATGCTCGGGCAGGAAGCGAAGGCGCGTCCGGGCCGCCAGCACGTTCTCGACGCCGCCTATTTCGCGCGCGTCGAGGCGATTCAATTTACCGTCGCGCACGACGACGGCATCGGCTGGGAAAATTGGGAACAGGCCGACATCGTTCTCGCCGGCGTGTCGCGCACGTCGAAAACGCCGACGAGCATCTATCTTGCCAACCGCGGCTTCAAGACCGCGAATATCCCGATCGTTCCCGAATCGCCGCCGCCGAACGCGCTGTTCAACCTGAAGCGCCCGATGATCGTCGGGCTGACGACCGGGCTCGACCGGCTCGTCCAGGTTCGCCGCAACCGGCTGCTGTCGCTGAATCAGGCGCCCGAAACCTCCTATGTCGACGACGAACGCGTCAAGGCCGAACTCGCTTATGCGCGGCGGATGTTCGCCGACAATGGCTGGCCGGTGATCGACGTGACGCGCCGCTCGATCGAGGAAACCGCCGCCGCGGTGATCAAGCTCGTCGAAGACCGGACGGACGCATGAGCTTGCTCCTCGCCTCGCAAAGCAGTGGCCGCGCCGCGATGCTTCGCGCCGCCGGGCTGACCTTCGAAACCAGCGCCGCGCATGTCGACGAGGAGGCGCTCACCGCGTCGCTGCTCGCCGCCGGCCAGACGCCGCGCAACATCGCCGACGCGCTCGCCGAGGCGAAGGCGGTCAAAATATCGTCGCGGCTTCCCGGCGTGACCGTGCTCGGCGCCGATTCGACGCTCGCGCTCGACGATGGCGCGATGCTCGCGAAACCCGGAAGCCCCGAAGAGGCCGCCGATCATCTCCGCCGCATGGCGGGAACGCGGCACCGGCTGTTCAGCGCCGCGGTCGCCGCGCGCGACGGCGCGTCGGTCTGGCGCGCGGTCGGCGAGGCGAAGCTCTGGATGCGCCCCTTGTCGGACGCCTTCATCGCCGACTATGTCGCGCGAAACTGGGACAGCATCCGCTGGACCGTCGGCTGTTACGAAATCGAAGGGGCGGGCGTGCAATTGTTCGACCGGGTCGAAGGCGACCCCTGGACCATCATCGGCATGCCGATGCTTCCCTTGCTGGCGTGGCTGCGCACCATCGGGCTCGCGCCGCAATGAGCGCACCTTACGCAGAAGTGATCGGCGACCCGATCGCACAATCGAAATCGCCGCTGATCCACGGTTTCTGGCTCGACGCGCTGGGGCTCGCCGGCGATTACCGCCGCGCGCATGTGAAACCCGACGAGCTCGCCGCCTATATCGCTGAGCGCCGCAGCGATCCTGACTGGCGCGGCTGCAACGTCACCATGCCGCACAAGGGGGCGGTTATGGATCTCGTCGACGATCCGGGCGATATCCGCGGCACGATCGGCGCGATGAACACCGTCGTGCGCCAGCCCGACGGGTCGCTGATCGGTACCAACACCGATGCCGCGGGCTTTTATTCGCCGCTCGCCGAACTCGATCTCGAGGGCGCGCCCGTCGCGGTGGTCGGTGCCGGCGGGGCGGCGCGCGCGGTGCTGTTCGCGCTTGCCCGCGCCCATGTCGGCAAGGTGACGATCTTCAATCGCTCGCCGCTGAAGGCGATGGGCCTGCTCGCGACCTTCGGGCTCAAGGGCGAGGTGGTCGCGCTCGACGCTCCGCTGCCGCCAGTGTCCCTGCTCGTCAATTCGAGCAGCCTCGGCATGGCGGGCCAGCCGCCGCTCGATCTCGACCTGTCGCCGCTCCCCGACGATGCGATCGTCTACGACCTCGTCTATTCGCCGCTCCAGACCGGGCTGCTCAAAGCCGCGGCGGCGCGCGGGCTCGACACCGTCGACGGGCTCGACATGCTCATCGGTCAGGCCGCGCTCGCGTTCGAGCTGTTCTTCGGCGCGTCGCCGCCCGAAGGCCGCGACGAGGAATTGCGCGCGCTGCTGGTGGCCGGATAATAGGGACATGACCCATCGTCCGCGCCCCGGCTCGCGGCTGCGCCGGCCGTTCATTCTCGGGCTTACCGGCTCGATCGGCATGGGCAAGTCGACCGCCGCGGCGATGTTCGAACGCGAGGGCGTCCCCGTCTTCGACGCCGATGCGATGGTCCACCGGCTGCAAGGTCCCGGCGGCGCGCTCGTCGCGGCGATCGAGGCGCGCTTCCCCGGCACCACCGGGCCGAACGGGGTCGACCGGCAGAAACTCGGCGCGCGCGTGCTCGGCAACACCCATGAACTCGCCGCGCTCGAAGCGATCGTTCATCCGGCGGTCGGCAAGGCCCAGAAACGCTTCCTCGCCCGCCACCGCGCGCGCGATTTCGTCGTGCTCGACATTCCCTTGCTCTTCGAAAAGGGCGGCTGGCGCAAGGTCGGCGCGATCGCGGTCGTTTCGGCGCCCGCGTGGATGCAGCGCAAACGCGTGATGCGGCGCCCTGGCATGACGACTGCGAAACTGAAGGCAATCCGCCGCCTGCAGGTTCCCGATCGGGTCAAGCGGTCGCGCGCCGATTTCATCATCGAAACGGGCCGCCCCAAAAGCGAGACGCACCGCCAAATTCGTTTCATCACCTCTTGTTTCCACGCCCGATAGGGTCCAGATTATCCATTCGATGCGCGAGATTATTTTCGATACCGAAACCACGGGTTTCGATCCCAGAAGCGGGGACAGGCTGGTCGAAATCGGATGTGTCGAGCTGATCGACCGCCGCGAAACCGGCGTCACCTTCCACGCCTATTTCAATCCCGAGCGCGATATGCCCGCCGCCGCCGAAGCGGTGCACGGGTTGTCGATCCAGTTCCTCTCGGACAAGCCGCTGTTCGCGGCGCGCGTCGACGAGCTGATCGAATTCCTCGGCGATGCGCCGCTGGTCGCGCACAATGCCGCCTTCGACTTCGGCTTCGTGAACGCCGAACTCGCCCGCGCCGGCCGCCCCGCGCTCGACATGGCGCGCATGTGCTGCACCGTGCAGATGGCGCGCAAGCTTCATCCGGGCGCGAAGCACAGCCTCGACGCGCTCTGCACGCGCTACGGCATCGACCGCAGCCACCGCGTCAAGCATGGCGCGCTGCTCGACGCCGAACTGCTCGCGCATCTCTATATCGAAATGACCGGCGGGCGGCAGATCGGCCTCGGTCTCGCGGCGGCCGCTGCCGTCTCGGTGTCGATGGACGCCGACGCGCCCGCCGCGCCGCGCGGCCCCGACCGCCCTTTTCGCGAACCCCGTCCCCATATGGCGTCGGCCGCCGAAATCGCGCGGCACGCCGAATTTGTCGCAGGGCTGAACCAGCCGCTGTGGCTCGATACGGTGTAACGACTCTCCCATTGTCGTCGCACCGGCCAAGAAGGAGAAGAAAAATGGAAATCCGCGTCTCTGGCCACCAGATCGAAACCGGCGAAGCGCTCCAGGCGCATGTGTCGGACCGGATGAACGCGATTGCCGACAAATATTTCTCGCGCGCGATCGGGGCGCACGCGACCTTCGGGAAAGGTCCGCACGACAGTTTCCAGTGCGACATCGTCGCGCATGTGATGCAGGGGCTGGTGCTCAAGGGGCACGGTCAGGCGCAGGACGCGCATGTCGCGTTCGAGGGCGCGGCCGAACGCATCGAAAAGCAGCTCAGGCGCTATATGCGGCGGTTGAAGGATCATAATAATGGCGTGGCGGCCCCGTCGCCGACGATCGACGAGATCGAGGATAATGCGGCCTACACCGTCTTCGACGCCGGCAGCGAAGAGGATGCGGGCGACGCGCCCGCGATCATCGCCGAAACGCGCGTCGACATTCCCAGCAGCAGCGTGTCCGACGCGGTGATGATGCTCGACCTTCGGAACACCAACGCGCTGCTCTTCGTCAACAGCAAGACCGGCACGCATAATATGGTCTATCGTCGCGACGACGGGACGATCGGCTGGGTCGAACCACGATAGGGCTGGATTTTCTCCGCCATCCGGCTTAAGGGCCGCGCCCAACGATGCCCGAAGCCGGGATGGCGGGGGGCCTGCCACGACAGATCCGCGACCGCTTGCCAGCCAAGTTCCTGGCGGCGGCCGGCGTTTAACAAGATTTGGCCAGACGATGAATCTTTCTTCCCTTCTCTATCCGGCGACCGTGCGCGCGCATGTTCAGCTCGATTCGAAAAAGGCGCTTTTCCCCTTCGTCGGCGATCTCGCCAGCCGTTCGCTCGGCCTCGACGCCGGCGAAGTCAGCGAGGCTTTGCTCGAACGCGAGCGTCTGGGTTCGACCGGCTTCGGCCGCGGCATCGCGCTGCCGCACGCCAAGATGGCCGACCTCGGCGGGGTGCGCGGCCTGTTCCTGCAACTGGCGCGGCCGATCGATTTCAACGCGGTCGACGGGCTGCCGGTCGACCTGCTTTTCGTCCTGCTCTCGCCGCTCGACGCCGGCGCCGACCATCTGAAAGCGCTCGCGGGCGTGTCGCGGATGCTGCGCAACGAGGCGATCGCCGACCGGCTGCGCGGTGCGAAGAATGACGAGGCGCTCTACGCGCTGCTCGCCGACACCGAAACGCGTGACGCGGCGTAACGCCGTTTAGCATGTTGACTAAATCCTCCCTGTGGCGAAGCCATGGGGAGGGGGACCGTTCGCGAAGCGAATGGTGGAGGGGCCGTAACGTCGCGTCATTGACCCTCCGTCAGCGGCTTCGCCGCTGCCACCTCCCCATCGCGACAGGGAGGATCGTTGTGACCCGCCTCAAAAGCCGCTTCCTCGTCGACCTGCTCCTCCGCCGCACCGAGGCAGCGGGAGGTTTTGCCACTATTCTCGCAAAAGGCGACGACACGTCGGGCGTCATTCTCGTCCAGTGCAGCGATCGCGGCGAGCCCGGCCCCCTTCTCGAACGGCGCTTCGCACCCGGCGGCCACTATATTTGGGAGGATGTCGGCCCAAGCGACGCAAAAGATAGTGAATCGCGCGCCAATTATCAGGAGCGGCGGCGAAGAGCCGATCCCGATCTGTGGATCGTCGAACTGGATATCGCAGATGCGCCACGACTCGTCGCGGAGTGGGCCGCGTTAACTTGACTCTGTTGCGGCGCACAATAACTGGCGCCCATTCGATAACGCGTAGGTCGTTCCGCGGGTTGCATCGCCTTGGGCGAAGCTCCGGTAAAACGGTTCGGACACGCAGTCGGACGATGACCGCAGGCGATATTGGACCATAGTCCCCCGCCTGTTTTGAGAGGTTCGGTTCATCGGCCGCCCTTTTGACGGACACTATGAGTCGCATTTTGAACGTGGCCGGCATGGCTGCCGTCGGCATGACTGCCGCCTCCATGCTGCTTCTGGCGGAACCGGGCTTTGCAAGCGATCTTGCGGCCGACGCCAATATTCCCGCCATCATCCTCCCGGGCACCGATGCGCCGGCGGTCGAGGAACAGGCGAATCTCCCGACCGAAATCGAAACCCCGGTCGAGGACAGCACCCAGAACGAAACCGAAGCCGACCCCGCGCCGACCCCGGCGCCGGTGACCGCCGCGTCGCTCGCCGAACTCGTCGCCGCGACGCCGCGGCCCGCCGAAATCGATCCCGAACTGCGCTGCCTCGCCGGCGCGGTCTATTTCGAATCGCGCGGCGAATCGCTTCCGGGCCAGCTCGCGGTCGCGCATGTCGTGATCAATCGCGCCCAGTCGGGCCGCTTCCCCAAAAGCCTGTGCGGCGTCGTCCATCAGAAAAGCCAGTTCAGCTTTGTGCGCGGCGGCCGGATGCCGGCGATCCGCCAGGGCGCCCAGTGGAACAACGCCGTCGCGATCGCCCAGATCGCGCGCGACGGCAGCTGGAAGAACCACGCCCCCGGCGCGCTCTTTTTCCACGCGCGCTACGTCTCGCCGGGCTGGCGCAAGACGCGCATCGCGCAGATCGACAACCACATCTTCTATCGTTGATCTTTGATCCTCCCTGTCGCCCTTCGGCTGGCCGGCAGGCCGGCCGCTCAGGATGAACTGCCCTTCGGGCAGCGATGGGGAGGTGGCAGCGCGCAGCGCTGACGGAGGGGCTATTAGCGCGACGTCGCAGCCCCTCCACCACTCGCTTTGCGAGCGGTCCCCCTCCCCATGCCTGCGGCACAGGGAGGATCGTCGCGCATCCCGTTCATTGCCAAGCCATAATTGCTGGCGCATGATGCGCGGATGACGCGTCCTCTTTTCGCCGCCCTGCTCGCTGCAGCGGCGCTCGCTCTCGGCGGCTGTGCCACCGCGGTTCCGCCGGTCGAAGTCACGCGCTTTCATACCAACGCGGCGCCAAGCTGGGCGCCGGGCACGCGCTACGCCATCGCGACCGACCCGCTCGATGCTCCGGGGACGTTCGACGCCCCGGGGACACGGCCCCCGGGCGCGGCGATACCCTCGCTCGAATGGAACAGCTACCGCGCCGCGGTCGACCAGCAGCTCCAGCGGCAGGGGCTGGTCCCCGCCGGGTCGGGCGAACGCGCGCCGCTCCTCGTCCGCATCTCCTTCGACCGCGTCGAACAGCTGCCCGAGGGGCGCCGCTCGCCCGTGTCGGTCGGCGTCGGCGGTTCGACCGGCAGCTATGGTTCTGGCGTGGGTCTCGGGATCGGCATCAATCTCGGCGGCGGTCCGAAGCGGATGGCCGATCTTCAGCTGTTCGTCCGCATCGACAATGCCGCCACTGGCCAGGCCTTGTGGGAAGGCCGCGCGCTGACCGCGGTTCCGGTCAAGGCGCCCGCCAACCAGCCCAGCCTCGCCGCGGCGAAATTGGCCGAAGCCCTATTCAAGGACTTCCCCGGCGAATCGGGACGCACTATCAGCGTCAAATGACCATCAGCATCAACGCCGCTTTCGACAGCGGCAATATCGTCGTGGAAAATGTCGACGGCACGTCGGCGCGCCTTTCGATTCGCAAGGATCGCGAATCGGACTTTTTCCAGTGGTTCCACTTTCGCGTTGCGTGCAGCATCGGCGACGCGCTCGAACTCGCGATCGCCGGGCTGGCCGAATCGGCCTATCCCGACGGCTGGCCGGGCTATGCCGCCTGCGCTAGCTATGACCGTGAATATTGGTTCCGGCTCGACACCAGCTATGACGCGGGCACGCTGACGATCCAGCACACCGCCGAGAGCCCGATCCTCTATATCGCCTATTTCGCGCCTTACTCGATGGAACGCCACCACGATCTGATCGCCTCGGTCGCCGAATGCGAAGGCGTGACCTATCGTTGCCTCGGCACCAGCCTCGAAGGCCAGCCGATCGACTGCCTCGAAATGGGCACCGGCGACACGCAGGTCTGGCTCTATGCACGCCAGCATCCCGGCGAATCGATGGCCGAATGGTGGATGGAAGGCGCGCTCGAAAAACTCACCGACACGGCCGACCCGCACGCGCGCTCGCTGCTCGGCAAGTGCCGCTTCCACATCGTCCCGAACATGAACCCCGACGGCTCGCGCCGCGGCCATCTGCGCACCAATTTCGCCGGGGTGAACCTCAACCGCGAATGGGACAATCCGACCGCCGAGCGCAGCCCCGAAGTGCTCGCGGTGCGGGGTGCGATGGACGCCACCGGCGTCGACTGGGCGATGGACGTCCATGGCGACGAGGCGATCCCCGCGGTCTTCCTCGCGGGCTTCGAAGGCATCCCGTCGCTGAAGAGCGAGCAGACCGAGAAATATAAGGCGTTCGAAACCGCGCTCGCCGCGAACACCCCCGATTTCCAGGTCGACCTCGGCTATGAAGAATCGGGGCCGGGACAGGCGAATCTTTCGATGTCGACGACGCAGCTCGCCGAACGCTTCGGCGCGGTGTCGATGACGCTCGAAATGCCGTTCAAGGACAATCGCGACCTGCCCGACCCGGCGCGCGGGTGGTCGCCCGAACGCTCGAAGCTGCTCGCCCACGCCTGCCTCGCGACGCTGGACCAGATGCTGTGAGTGACGCCTGGCGGATCGTCGAGGACGATCTGTCGGGCGCCGCGATCCGCGCGCTGCTCGAGCAACATTTCGCGGGCATGCTCGCGAACTCGCCCGCCGAAAGCTGTCATTTTCTCGATTTCGACGGACTGCGCGCGGGCGAGGTGACCTTCTGGTCGATCCACCGCGGCGACGAACTCGCGGGCTGCGGTGCATTGAAGATGCTCGATGCGCGGCATGGCGAGATCAAGTCGATGCGCACCCACGACGCCTTTCTGCGGCAGGGCGTCGCCGCACGCATGCTCGCCCATATCGTCGCCGAAGCGCGCAGCCGCGGCCTCGACCGCCTCAGCCTCGAAACCGGATCGGGTCCGGCTTTCGAACCCGCGCTTGCACTTTACGCGCGCCACGGTTTCGAAGAGTGCGAACCCTTCGCCGACTACAAGCCCGACCCTTTCAGCCGCTTTATGACGCGAAGCCTGCAGGTTTAACCGTTCGTCATCCCGGACTTGATCCGGAATCCATTGCTACGCCGGTTCGAATGGACCCCGGATCAAGTCCGGGGTGACGGGATTTGCGCGGCCAAGAATTGCGAACCTAAAACGGGGCCCGGAAGGGACTCCGGACCCCGCATCATCTAGCCAAATCGGCCTCCGTTTACGCGGCCTTCTTGTCTTCGATCGCCGGCTGCGTGCCGCCGATCGCGATCTTGTGCGGCTTCATCGCCTCGGGCACTTCGCGCACCAGGTCGATCGTCAGCAGCCCGTCGGCGAGGTCGGCCGCGCTCACCCGCACGAAATCGGCGAGCTGGAAGCGGCGCTCGAACGCGCGCGTCGCGATGCCGCTATAGAGCAATTGACGCGTCTCGCCCTCGGCCACGGGCGCCTTGCGGCCGCTCACGGTCAACATATTCTGCTGCGCGGTGATGTCGATCTCGTCGGATTTGAAACCCGCGACCGCCACGGTGATCCGGAAATGGTCGTCGGCAAGCCTTTCGATATCGAAGGGCGGATAATTTTCGGCGCCCGAACCGCCGGTTTCGAGGAAATCGAACAATCGGTCGAAGCCGACGGTCGAACGGCGATAGGGGGTCCAGTCGAAGCTGTTACGCATGATTCATTCCTTCCTCCAAAAAGCGAAGCAAAGGGACCGCGGCGCGCGCCGCGATCGCCACCCGGCCCCGTATCGGCGGCCGGACGAGGCAAATCTGGGTGCAGCTGAAACCATTTCAAGAGGGCGGTTGGCGTTCGGCGAAAAGCCGCGCCAGACCCTGTTTCAGCAAGATTGAAACGCGAGACGGAGCCGATTTTGCCGCGAGGCGAGGCGCGAGGAGGGAGCGATGGTTTTCCATCGTGACCGACGAGCAACGACGTCCTCGCGGTAAAATCGGCCCGCCGCCGCAGGCGGTCGTCCAGCGAGCCGCGCTGGGCGCGCCGCGCCGTTTGCACGGGCCGCCGGCCCGCGCCGCACAACGCTTCTCCCCAGCACAGCTCGCTGGACGATCTCGTCGCTTCAATCTTGCTGAAACAGGGTCTAAAGGGGCGGCAACTCTCCTCCAGCGCAAGGACCTGAAATGCCCCAGCTCATCCTCATCCGTCACGGCCAGTCGCAGTGGAATCTCGAAAACCGCTTCACCGGCTGGTGGGATGTCGATGTCACCGAAAAGGGTGCGGCCGAAGCCTGGGCCGCCGGCGAGCTGATGAAGGCAAAGGGCGTCGCGCCCGACACCTGCTTCACCTCGGTCCAGACGCGCGCGATCAAGACATTGAACCTCGCGCTCGAGGCGATGGGCCGCCTCTGGCTCCCCGTCACCAAGGACTGGCGCCTCAACGAGCGCCATTATGGCGGCCTCACCGGGCTCGACAAGGCCGAGACCGCGGCGAAGCATGGCGACGAGCAGGTCAAGATCTGGCGCCGCAGCTTCGACATCCCCCCGCCGCCGCTCGACGCCGGCTCGGAATGGGACCTGTCGGGCGACCCGCGCTACGCCGGCATCGCGATTCCCTCGACCGAAAGCCTCAAGGACACGATCGCGCGCGTGCTTCCCTATTATGAAGCCGCCATCGTCCCCGAACTCGCCGCGGGCAAAACGGTGCTGATCTCGGCGCACGGCAACAGCCTGCGCGCGCTCGTCAAGCATCTCTCGGGCATTTCGGACGCCGACATCACCGGCCTCGAAATCCCGACCGGCCAGCCGATCGTCTACGACCTCGCCGACGATCTGACCGCGCGCGAACGCTATTATCTCAGCGAGCGGTAATAACCGTCGCCCCCGCGAAGGCGGGGGCCGCTATCGATCCAGCGCAACAGTACCAGCCGACCTCGCTTGCGCGGGGACGCCGGGAAAACAATCAGTCGCGCAGCAGCTCGTTGATCCCGGTCTTCGCGCGCGTCTTGGCGTCGACGCGTTTGACGATCACCGCGCAGTAAAGCGACGGTCCCGGCGTCCCGTCGGGCAGCGGCTTGCCCGGCAGCGATCCCGGCACGACGACCGAATAAGCGGGAACCTCGCCCATGAAGACTTCGCCCGTCGCACGGTCGACGATCTTGGTCGACGCGCCGAGGTATACCCCCATCGACAGCACCGCGCCTTCGCGCACGATCACCCCCTCGGCGACCTCGGCGCGCGCGCCGATGAAGGCGCCGTCCTCGATCACCACCGGCCCGGCCTGCAAGGGTTCGAGCACGCCGCCGATGCCCGCGCCGCCCGACAGATGGACGTTCGCGCCGATCTGCGCGCAGCTGCCGACGGTCGCCCAGGCGTCGACCATCGATCCCTCGCCGACATAGGCGCCGATATTGACGAAGCTCGGCATCAGCACCGCGCCCTTGCTGATAAAGGCGCCGCGGCGGACGATCGATCCGGGGACGGCGCGAAAGCCCGCGTCGCGAAAGCGGTTCTCGCCCCATCCCGCGAATTTCGACGGCACCTTGTCCCACCAGGTCGCGCCGCCGGCGCCGCCCTCGATGATCTCCATGTCATTGAGGCGGAACGACAGCAGCACCGCCTTCTTCAGCCATTGGTTGACCTGCCAGCTACCGCCGGCATCGCGCTCGGCGACGCGGTAGCTGCCGTCGTCGAGCCCCGCGAGCGCACTCTCGACCGCCTCGCGCACCGCGCCGGTCGTGGTCAGCCCCAGCGTGTCGCGCGCGTCCCACGCGGCTTCGATCGTGCTCTGCAGGTCGGTCGTCATGAAATTCCCCAAGGTGAAGGCAAGGTATCGAGCCAGTCGGCGATGTCGGTCGCGTGGAAATCGACATGGTCCGGCAGGTGGTCCCGATGGCCGCTTTCGCTGCCATTGTCCAGCCACACGGTCGTCATCCCCAGCCGCTTCGCCGGGGTCAGGTTGCGCGCCATATCCTCGACGAACAGGCTCTTCACCGGATCGACGCCGAGGTGCGCGACCATCATATCATAAGCCGCCGCGTCGGGCTTGGGCGTATAGCGCGTGATCCGGATATCGCAGATGCCGTCGAACAGGTCGGCGATCCCGCGCGCTTCGAGCACGCGCGCCGCATAATCGGCATCGGCATTGGTGAAGACCATCCTGCGCCCCGGCAGCCGCTCGAGCCCGGCGCGCAGCCGCGCGTCGACGCTCAGCCGGTCGAGCGCGATGTCGTGGACGTCGACCAGAAAATCCTCGGGGTGCACGCCGTGGTGGCGCATCAGCCCCGCCATCGTCGTGCCATGATCGTGAAAATATTGCTTCTGCACCCGCCGCGCCTCGGCGGCATCGACGTTCAACAGCCGCATGATGAAGGCGCCCATGCGCGCGTCGATCAGGTCGAACAGCTTCGCCGACGGCGCATAGAGCGTGTTGTCGAGATCGAAAATCCAGCTGTCGATATGGTCGAGTGCGGGGGGCATGATGACCGGGCGCATAAAGGCTGCGGTGGGCAGCGGCAAGGCGCTCGAAATATCCTCCCTGTGGCGAAGCCATGGGGAGGTCGCAGCGCCCTTCGACTGCCTTGCAGGCGCTCCGGATAAACTGCGCCCTCGGCGCAGCGCTGACGGAGGGGCTTTGGCGCACCGCCGCAGCCCCTCCACCATCCGCTTCGCGGACGGTCCCCCTCCCCACCGCTAGGCGGCAGGGAGGAACGGGAACCCGCAATTAACCGCATGATGCTACCCTTGGTGCATCCGTCGCGCTAAAAGGCGGGCATCAGGACAAGGGGAACGGTCATGGCCGACGCGAACCGACGCAGCCGCATCCGGTGGATGGCTGGACGGTCTTTACCCCTTTTGCTCGGCATCGCCGCGCTTTCGCTTGGCGGCTGCGGTGGCAGGCAGCGGCAGCGTCCGTCCGTCGCCACGACGCCAGCGCCCCGCCGCTCGGCGCCAGCCCCAGCCCCCACGCGAGCCCCGGCCCGCGCCGCCGACGAAAGACGAAGATTTCAACACCGCCCGAAGCGCGGATGTCCGACGGCGTCAATTTCCACCGCGCGATCACCGCCTATCAGGCGGGGGCCACCGGGCAGGGCATATTGGCGGGCGTCATCGACGACGGCATCGATCAGGACAGCCCCGAATTCGCCGGGCGCATTTCGCCGCAATCCGCCGACCTTGCGGGATCGCGCGGGATCGACGGCGAAGGGACGCACGGCACCAATGTCGCGCAGCTCCTGCTCGGCGCAAAGAATGACGCGGGCACCTTCGGCATCGCCTTCGACGCCAGCCTGCTCGTGCTGCGCGCCGACCGGCCGGGCAGCTGCGCGACCGAGGATCCGTCGAACGATGAAAGCGGCTGCCGCTATCCCGAAACGGCGATCGCCGCGGGGCTCGACCGCGCGGTCAGCGCGGGCGCGCGTGTCGTCAACCTCTCGCTCGGCGGCGCGGATCCGCCCGGCGCGACGCTGCGCGCCGCCGTCTCGCGCGCGACCGCGGCGGGAATCATCGTCATCGTCGCGGCGGGCAACGACGGCGACACGAGCGCGAACGGCAACGATCCGAACAACCCCGATCGCTTCGCACAGGGGCTGCGCGATGCCGGCGGCGGGCTCGTCGTGATCGCCGGGTCGGTCGACGACAGCGGCGCGATCTCGGCGTTCAGCAATCGCGCGGGCGGCTATGCGGGGTCCTACCTCGCCGCGCTGGGCGAGGGGGTGTGCTGCGCCTATGAAAATGGCGCGCTCAAGACCGAGGGCAATTTCGTCTTCATACTCAACGGCACCAGCTTCGCCGCGCCGCAGGTCGCGGGCGCGGTCGCGCTGATCGCAGAGGCCTTCCCCAATCTTTCGAGCCAACAGATCGTCTCGCTTCTTTACCAGTCGGCGCGCGATGCCGGTGCCGCGGGCGCCGACGGCGTCTATGGTCAGGGTATCCTCGACATCGCGCGCGCCTTTCAGCCGATGGGGGCGACGGCGCTGACTGGGACTTCGACCGCCGTCGCGCTCGACGCGCCGCTCGGCGTCCTCGGCGGTCCGATGGGCGACGCGGGCGGCGCGGGCACGGTCGGGCTCGTCACCGACGGCTTCGGGCGTGCCTTTACCGTCGACTTCGGCGGATCGCTTGGCCTCCGCCGCCCCGATTTCAAGCTGTCGGGCGCGATCGGCGGCCTCGTCCGCCAGCAAAGCGCCGCAAGCCCGTCGCTTGCGCTCTCGCTTGTTACCGCGCCCGGCGCGGGCGGCACCGACGCGCTCGCCGGGCTGTCTTTCCACGATGCGCAGCGCGCGCGCACCCTCGCCGCCTCGGTGATGACGCGCCTCGACGCGCGGACGCGCCTCGGCTTCGCGGCGGGGCGCGGCACCGGCGGCCTGCTCGCGGGCGAGCGCGGCGAAAGCGGCCATGCGATGCTGATCGGCGACGCCGCGCACGAAGGGCTGGGCTTTGCCGCAAGCCCCGGCATCGGCACGATAGTCCGGCATAATATATTTGATAATCAATATGTTAATGTCATGCTGGAAAATGGCTGGGTCTCCGGCTCGCGCTGGCAGGACGACCCCCTCCTCCGCTACCGCTCGGGCCGCGACAGCCGCTACCGGCGCCTCGGTGCCGCGTGGGACGGCCGCTTCGGCCCCGTCCGCGCCGCGCTCGGCGCCAGCTGGCTCCGCGAATCGGACAGCCTCCTCGGCGCCCGTCTCGGCCCCGTCTTCGGCGCGGGCGGCGCGACCAGCCTCGTCGGCGACGCCAGCTTCACTCTCGATATGCGCGATGATTGGCAAATTGCCGCCGCTTGGCGCCAGATGCGCACGCGCCCCGACCAGCATGGCCTCGTCGCGGGCGGCGCGCTTTGGTCGACCGCCTTCTCCTTCGACATTGCCAAGGCGGGTCTGCTGCAAACCGGCGACCGCGCCGCGCTCCGCTTCGCCCAGCCGCTGCGCGTCGCGCACGGCGGCATCGACCTGATGCTCCCTGTCGTGCACGACTATGCCAGCGGCCACACCGATTTCGGCCGCCGCACCTATAATCTCGCGCCGACCGGGCGCGAACTGGTGGTCGAGGCGAGCTATGCGCTGTCGCTGTTCGGCGGCGACCTCATCGCCAACACATGGTGGCGCCGCGATCCCGGCCACATCGCCGCGATGCCCGACGACCGCGGCGCGGCGCTCCGCTTTACGAAGGGCTTCTGATCGGCTTTAACGCTCCCCAATTCAAAACAGGGGATGCAAAAATGAAGCCGCTTTATGTCCTTCCGTTCGCGCTGTTCGGCGCGGCGATCGCAACGCCGCTCGCCGCGCAGGCGCCCGCGCGCACCGTCATCCACGCCGGGCAGTTGCTCGCCGAACCCGGCAAGCCCGCGCGCGGCGCCTCGACGATCGTCGTCGAGGGTGGCAAGATCCTGAGTATCGCCGACGGCCATCTACCCGCCGAACCCGGCGCGACGCTGATCGACCTCAAGGACAAATATGTCCTCCCCGGCCTTATCGACAGCCATGTCCACCTGACGAGCGACGCGGGCGGCATCGCCGGCCAGCTCGAGGAAATCACGCTCAGCCCCGCCGCGCAGGCCTTCAATGCCGAGGTCAACGGCATGAAGACGCTGCGCGCGGGTTTCACCACGGTGCGCAACCTCGGCGACGGCGATGGGGCGACGCTGGCGCTCCGCGACGCGATCCTCGCGGGCAAGGTGCAGGGGCCGCGCATCGTCGATGCCGGCGCCAGCATCTCGGGCAGCGCGGGGCATATGGACGGCTCACTCGGCTATCGCGACGAACTTCGCCCTTTTTTCGCCGGCGCGGGAAACACTTGTAACGGCGCCGACGATTGCCGCCGCGCGGTGCGGCTCCAGATCGGGCGCGGCGCCGACGTGATCAAATTCGCCTCGACCGGCGGCGTGAACAGCCGCATCGGCGCGGGGCTCGGCAAGCAGATGTTCGACGACGAGGCGCGGGCGATCGTCGAAACCGCGCATCTGTTCGGCAAGAAGGTCGCGGTTCATGCGCACGGCGCCGACGGCATCCGCCTCGCGATCGACGCCGGCGCCGACTCGATCGAACATGGCACGATCCTCGACGACGCGACGATCGCGGCGTGGGCGAAGTCGAAGACCTATTATGTCCCGACGCTCTCGACCGTAAACGGGTACAAGGAACGCCTCGCCGCCAATCCCGACGCCTATGAACCCGACGTGCTGGCGAAGATCAAATGGCGCATCTCGATCACCGGCAAAAGCCTCGAAACGCTCGTGCCCAGAGGCGTGCGCATCGCCTTCGGCACCGACGCCGGCGTCTCGAAGCACGGCCGCAACGGCGACGAATTCGAGCTGATGGTCCAGCACGGCATGACGCCGGTCGAAGCGCTCAAGGCGGCGACGGTCAACGCCGCCGACCTGCTCGGCCTGTCGGACCAGATCGGCACGATCGCGCCGGGCAAGAGCGCCGACATCATCGCGGTGGCCAGCGACCCCGTCGCCGACGTGCGCGTCCTCAAGAAGGTCGATTTCGTGATGGCGCGGGGAACCGTCGTCGATTGATCAGAGCGCGCCGCGCAGGAATTGCCATCGTTCCAGCTTGGCATCGAATCCGATCGTATGCGCGGCGCTGCTCGACGGCAGGTCGACGAGCGCGATGTCCTCGAGCGGCGGCAGTTGCTTTCGTCCGATCGCCGCGGCCTTGCCGCCGTTGAAGGCGATCATGCGCAGATCGGGCAGCCCGGCGATCAGCGCGGCGAGGTCGTGCGCTTCGACCTCGCGGATATGCGAGTCGCTGCTCGCGTGCCGTTCGGCGGACCGGATCACGTCCCACAAGCCGATCTTCGCCCGGCGCAAGGCGGCCAGCCTGTCCTCATAGGCCAGAGGCGCGAGCGGCCGGCTCACTACCTCGCCGAGCAGGCGCCAGAACTGGTTCGTCGGATGGGCGTAATATTGCCGCTCGGCAAGCGAACGGGCGCCGGGCAGGCTTCCCAATATCAGCAGTCTTGTATCGGGCGCGACATGCGGGGCGAAGCTGGCGTGGCGGACGGCGGACATGGACTCGCGATAGCCCGCTCCGTCCGGCGCAACAATATTGCCAGCCCCTTGACCCGGAAGGGAATCGGGTCTAGGGGCGCGCTCGACCGAAAAGGGCGGTTTGCCGCCTCTTTCAGTTGCAACAGCGCTTGAACATTGCTGGCGCGGATGGAGCCTCCGGACGATCTTGTAGGTCTGCCGGGGTCTTTTGCTGTTATCAGGTCGGCCGTTTTCCGCCATTTTCGGTGGGTTATCGGCCGGAGCTTCATCCACCGCGGTACAGTAACCGTTCGCTTTGATGGGCGGACACAAAAAGGTGAAGCATTCATGCCCACGATCAACCAGCTGGTCCGCAAGGGCCGGACTCTCCAGAAGGTGAAGTCCAAGGTCCCGGCGATGGAAGCAAACCCGCAAAAGCGCGGCGTTTGCACCCGTGTCTATACGACGACCCCGAAAAAGCCGAACTCGGCGCTCCGCAAGGTTGCAAAGGTCCGCCTGACCAATGCCCGCGAAGTCATCACCTACATCCCCGGCGAAGGCCACAACCTCCAGGAACACAGCGTCGTGCTGATCCGCGGCGGCCGTGTGCGCGACCTTCCCGGTGTGCGTTACCACGTCCTGCGCGGCGTGCTCGATACGCAGGGTGTGAAGGACCGCAAGCAGAGCCGTTCGAAATACGGCGCGAAGCGTCCGAAGTAAGGACCGCTTTTTCGGCTATCTGATCATCCCGGGACGCCAGCGCGCCGGGATGCTGTTGTAAAAGGAATTACCTATGGCTCGTCGTCGTCGTCCTGAACGCCGCGAAATCCTGCCCGATCCCCGTTTCGGGGATGTCGTGCTGTCGAAATTCATGAACAGCGTCATGCTGGACGGGAAAAAGTCCGTCGCCGAAAGCATCGTTTACGGTGCGCTCGAGTCGGTCGAAGCCCGCGCCAAGAAGGAACCGATCGGCGTGTTCCACGAAGCGCTGGCGAACATTCGCCCGAACATCGAAGTCCGCAGCCGCCGCGTCGGCGGTGCGACCTATCAGGTTCCGGTCGAAGTCCGCCCCGACCGCGCGCAGGCGCTCGCGATCCGCTGGCTGATCACCGCCGCGCGCAACCGCAGCGAAACCACGATGGCCGCGCGCCTGTCGGGCGAACTGCTCGACGCGTCGAACAACCGCGGCAACGCGGTCAAGAAGCGCGAAGACACGCACCGCATGGCGGAAGCGAACCGCGCTTTCAGCCACTACCGCTGGTAATTTGCCGGACGCTCTCCGTGTTACGGGGGCGTCTCGCAATCGCAACAAAACTTCCTATATCGGGGGCGGCTCCCAAGGCCTCCCCCCAAATCCAAGGAAAAGATCATGGCACGTAGCCATCCGCTCGAACGCTATCGCAATTTCGGTATCATGGCGCACATCGACGCCGGCAAGACCACGACGACCGAGCGCATCCTCTATTACACCGGCAAGTCCTACAAGATCGGCGAAGTCCATGACGGCGCCGCGACGATGGACTGGATGGAGCAGGAGCAGGAACGCGGCATCACGATCACGTCGGCCGCCACCACCTGCCTGTGGAAAGCCGAAGAAGGTCAGGGTCCCGAGCATCGCCTGAACATCATCGATACCCCCGGACACGTCGACTTCACGATCGAAGTCGAGCGCAGCTTGCGCGTGCTCGACGGCGCGATCACCGCGTTCGACGGCGTTGCCGGCGTCGAGCCGCAGTCGGAGACCGTGTGGCGTCAGGCGGACAAGTACAAGGTTCCGCGGATGTGCTTCATCAACAAGCTCGACCGCACCGGCGCCGATTTCTATTATTGCGTCCAGACGATCATCGATCGCCTCGGCGCGACCCCGGCCGTCCTCTATCTGCCCATCGGCGCCGAAGGCGACTTCAAGGGCCTCGTCGACCTCGTCAACGAGCGTGCGATCATCTGGAAGGACGAAAGCCTCGGCGCCGAATTCTTCTATGAGGAAATCCCCGCCGACCTCGCCGACAAGGCGGCCGAATATCGCGAAAAGCTCGTCGAGCTCGCCGTCGAACAGGACGACGACGCGATGGAAGCCTATCTCGAAGGCACCGTCCCCGACGTCGCCCAGCTCAAGGCGCTGATCCGCAAGGGCACGCTGGCGCAGGCGTTCGTCCCGGTCCTTTGCGGCTCGGCGTTCAAGAACAAGGGCGTGCAGACGCTGCTCGACGCCGTCGTCGATTATCTGCCGTCGCCGCTCGACATTCCCGACGTTCAGGGCATCAATCCCGACAACGACCAGCCCGACTCGCGCGAGACGTCGGACGCGGCGCCGCTGTCGCTGCTCGCCTTCAAGATCATGAACGACCCGTTCGTCGGTTCGCTCACCTTCGCCCGCATCTATTCGGGGACCCTGAACAAGGGCACCTATCTGAACTCGGTGAAGGACAAGAAGGAAAAGGTTGGCCGCATGCTGCTGATGCACGCGAACAGCCGCGAAGATATCGAAGAAGCCTATGCGGGCGACATCGTCGCGCTCGCCGGCCTCAAGGAAACCACCACCGGGGACACGCTCTGCGCCACCAGCGCGCCGATCATCCTCGAGCGGATGGAATTCCCCGAGCCGGTCATCGAGCTGTCGGTGGAACCGAAGACCAAGGCCGACCAGGAACGTATGGGCATCGCGCTCAACCGCCTGGCCGCCGAGGATCCCTCGTTCCGCGTGTCGACCGACCATGAATCGGGCCAGACGATCATCAAGGGCATGGGCGAGCTTCACCTCGACATCCTCGTCGATCGCATGAAGCGCGAGTTCAAGGTCGAAGCGAACGTCGGCGCGCCGCAGGTGGCGTACCGCGAATCGCTCGCGAAGGCCGTCGACGTCGACTATACCCACAAGAAGCAGTCGGGCGGCTCGGGCCAGTTCGGCCGCGTCAAGGTCAGCGTCGCTCCCGGCGAACGCGGCGCGGGCATCACCTTCATCGATGAGATCAAGGGCGGCAACATTCCGCGCGAATATATCCCGTCGGTCGAAAAGGGCATGCGCGAGTCGGCCGAAAACGGTCACATGATCGGCTTCCCGATCATCGACTTCGAAATCAAGCTCACGGACGGCGCGTATCACGACGTCGACTCGTCGGCACTGGCGTTCGAAATCGCGGGCCGTGCGGCGATGCGCGAAGTGGCGGCAAAGGCCGGCATCAAGCTGCTCGAACCGGTGATGAAGGTCGAGGTTGTCACCCCTGAGGAATTCATGGGCGACGTGATCGGCGATCTCAACAGCCGTCGCGGGCAGATTCAGGGCACCGACAGCCGGGGCATCGCCCAGGTCGTCGAGGCGATCGTCCCGCTGGCGAACATGTTCGGCTACGTCAATCAGCTGCGCAGCTTCAGCCAGGGTCGCGCCAGCTACTCGATGCAATTCTCGCATTATGAGGAAGTGCCGACCAACGTCGCCGAAGAAGTGAAGGCCAAGATGGCCTGATGGGTCAAAGCCGCGCGGGCTTGCACCGCGCGGCAAGACCCTCTAAGGGCGGCGCCTGATTCAGCAGGCCCGTCCGGACTGATCAAACGAAACACCTAAGAAGAAGGTTCTTAAATCATGGCCAAGGCTAAATTTGAGCGGACGAAGCCGCACTGCAACATCGGCACCATCGGTCACGTCGACCATGGCAAAACCTCGCTGACCGCAGCGATCACCAAGGTGCTCGCCGAAAACGTCGCCGGCAACGCCGCCGTCGACTTCGCGAACATCGACAAGGCCCCCGAAGAGCGCGAGCGCGGCATCACCATTTCGACCGCGCACGTCGAATATGAAACCGACGGCCGCCACTATGCGCACGTCGATTGCCCGGGTCACGCCGACTATGTGAAGAACATGATCACCGGTGCCGCCCAGATGGACGGCGCGATCCTGGTCGTGTCGGCCGCCGACGGCCCGATGCCGCAGACCAAGGAGCACATCCTGCTCGCGAAGCAGGTCGGCGTTCCGACCATGGTCGTCTTCCTCAACAAGGTCGATCAGCTCGACGATCCCGAACTGCTCGAACTCGTCGAACTCGAAATCCGCGAAGAACTTTCGAAGCGCGACTTCGACGGCGACAATATTCCGATCATCGCCGGTTCGGCGCTCGCCGCGCTGGAAAGCCGCGACGACAACATCGGTAAGGACGCGATCCTGAAGCTGATGGCCGCCGTCGACGAATGGATCCCGCAGCCGGAACGTCCGCTCGACAAGCCCTTCCTGATGCCGATCGAAGACGTGTTCTCGATCTCGGGCCGTGGTACGGTTGTCACCGGCCGCGTCGAAACCGGCATCGTCAAGGTTGGTGAAGAAGTCGAAATCGTCGGCATCAAGGACACCAAGAAGACCGTCGTCACCGGCGTCGAAATGTTCCGCAAGCTGCTCGACCAGGGCCAGGCCGGCGACAACATCGGTGCGCTGATCCGCGGCGTCGGCCGTGAAGAAGTCGAGCGCGGCCAGGTTCTGGCCAAGCCCGGCTCGATCACGCCGCACACCGAGTTCACCTCGGAAGTCTATGTCCTGTCGAAGGACGAAGGCGGCCGTCACACGCCGTTCTTCGCGAACTATCGTCCGCAGTTCTACTTCCGCACCACCGACGTCACCGGCGAGGTCATCCTCCCCGAGGGCACCGAGATGGTCATGCCGGGCGACAACGTCCAGCTGTCGGTCAAGCTGATCGCCCCGATCGCCATGGACCCGGGTCTGCGCTTCGCAATTCGCGAAGGCGGCCGCACGGTCGGCGCAGGGGTTGTGGCGACGATCACAAAGTAATATAGGGCCGCGAGCCGCGCGATTCGGACCGATTCGCGCGGCTCGTAGCTTAAAGGTTTTTGATGGCCGATCCGGCTTCCTGAGCGGAAGTCGGAGCAGGCCATTTCGGCTCTTTCGCATCGTTAGACGGGATTCGACTGGAACAGTCATGGAAACGCAGAATATTCGCATTCGCCTGAAGGCCTTTGATCACCGCGTGCTCGATCAGGCCACCACCGACATTGCCGACACGGCACGTCGTACCGGAGCGCTTATTCGCGGCCCGATCCCGCTTCCGACGCGTATTGAAAAATTCACCGTGAACCGCGGTCCGCATGTCGACAAAAAGTCGCGCGAGCAGTTCGAGGTGCGCACCCACAAGCGGCTGCTCGACATCGTGCAGCCCACCCCGCAGACGGTCGACGCGCTCATGAAGCTCGACCTCGCCGCGGGCGTGAACGTCGAAATCAAGCTGGCCTAAGGTCAGCGAAGCCCCGGTGAAAACCGGGGTCTCTATCGGCCAGCCGCTTCGGCGCTGGCACAAGTCCGGAGCGATCCGGACCGACGATAGGGTGGATACCGCCGGTCGTTTCCTCGGAAACATCCAGACCGGGCTGCGTCCCCCGTCTCGCCGCTTCTCCTTCGGGATGGCGGCACCTCAGCCCGGACGGGGCGAAGCATCGAAATTTTGGGCTGGGAGGGTAGCCGTCGGGCATTTGTCTGATGGCTTCCCACACGCCGTGCGGAATGGTCCGCCCGGCCTCTGTTGAGGAGTATGATCATGCGTACTGGCGTGATCGCGAAGAAAATGGGGATGACCCGCCTGTTTCAGGACGACGGCCGCCATGTGCCCGTCACCGTCCTGAGCCTCGAAGGCTGCCAGGTCGTCTCCGTGCGCGATAAAGACCGCGACGGCTATGTGGCCGTTCAACTCGGTGCCGGTTCGGCCAAGGCGAAGAACGTCGCCAAGCCGCAGCGCGGCGCCTATGGCAAGGCCGAAGTCGAGCCCAAGGCGAAGCTCGTCGAATTCCGCGTCGCCGACGACGCGACGCTCGACGTCGGCGCCGAACTGTCGGCCGACCACTTCGTCGCCGGCCAGATCGTCGACATCCAGGGCGTGACCCAGGGTAAGGGCTTTGCCGGTGCGATGAAGCGCTGGGGTTTCGGCGGTATGCGCGCGACCCACGGTGTTTCGATCAGCCACCGTGCGCATGGTTCGACCGGTAACCGCCAGGATCCGGGCCGCGTCTTCAAGAACAAGAAGATGGCCGGCCACATGGGCGCGCGCAACCGCACCCAGCAGAATCTCGAAATCGTCCGCACCGACGTCGAGCGCGGCCTTCTCTTCGTCAAGGGCTCGGTCCCTGGCTCGAAGGGCGGCTGGCTGCTCGTCCGCGATGCGGTGAAGCTGCCGCGTCACCCCGAAGCCCCCTACCCGGCGGGCATCAAGAGCGCGGCCAACAGCAACGAAGCCCCGGCTGACGCGCCGGTCGAAACGCCGGTCGAAGAAACCGTCGTCGACACCGCGGCGACCGACGGCGCACAGGAGTCCTGATCATGAAGGTCAAGGTTCAGACCCTCGACGGCAAGGCCGGCACCGACATCGATCTTAACGACGACGTCTTTGGTGTCGACGCCCGCGCCGACATCCTGCACCGCGTCGTCGCCTGGCAGCTCGAAAAGCGCCGTGGTCCGGCTCGCGCCGCCCGCGAACGCAGCGATGTGTCGCGCACCGGCAAGAAGTTCGGTCGCCAGAAGGGCGGCGGTACCGCACGTCACGGCGATCGCAAGGCGCCGATCTTCATCGGCGGTGGCAAGGCGCACGGCCCGCGGGCTCGCACCTTCGGCCACTCGCTCAACAAGAAGATCCGCACCCTCGGCCTGAAGATGGCGCTCAGCGACAAGGCGAAGGGCGGCAAGCTCGTCGTTCTCGACACGCTCGAGCTCAAGGACGCGAAGACCAAGGCGCTCGCCGGCAAGCTCGGCAAGATGGACCTCGGCAATCGCGCCCTCTTCATCGACGGTGACGCGGTGCACGAAAGCTTCGCCATGGCTTCGGCCAACCTCATCGGTGTCGACGCGCTGCCCGCCATCGGTGCCAATGTCTATGACATCATCCGTGCCGACACGCTGGTCCTGACCCGCGCGGCGGTCGAAAAGCTGGAGGCCCGCTGCGCCCTCCCGGGAGGGACCAAGTAATGGCTAAGGCAAAAACCATCGACGCGCGTCACTATGACGTGATCCTCGCTCCGGTGATCACCGAAAAGTCGACGCTGCTCAGCGAAAATGACGCGGTGGTGTTCAAGGTCGCGAACGACGCGACGAAGCCCGCCATCAAGGCCGCCGTCGAGGCGCTGTTCGATGTCAAGGTGCTCAGCGTGAACACGCTCGTCACCAAGGGCAAGACCAAGCGCTGGAAAGGCAAGCCCTACACCCGCAGCGACGTGAAGAAGGCGATCGTCCGCCTGGCCGAAGGCCAGTCGATCGACGTCACCACGGGCGTCTGATTGTAGGAAGAGGCAGAGAAAATGGCACTTAAATCCTATAATCCAACCAGCCCCGCGCAGCGCGGCCTGATCCTCGTCGACAAATCGTCGCTGTGGAAGGGCAAGCCCGTCAAGGCGCTGACCGAAGGCAAGCGCAAGACCGGTGGCCGCAACAACAAGGGCCATGTGACCTCGCGCGGTATCGCCGGCGGCCACAAGCAGAAGTACCGCTTCATCGACTTCAAGCGTCGCAAGTGGGACATGCCGGCCACCGTCGAGCGTCTGGAATATGACCCGAACCGCACGGCGTTCATCGCGCTCGTGAAATATGAAGACGGCGAGCTCGCCTACATCCTCGCGCCGCAGCGCCTGGGTGTCGGCGACACCGTCGTCGCGGGCAAGAAGACCGACGTGAAGCCGGGCAATGCGATGGAATTGTCGCAGATGCCGGTCGGCACGATCGTCCACAATATCGAGATGAAGCCGGGCAAGGGTGGCCAGATCGCCCGTTCGGCTGGCACCTATGCGCAGGTCGTCGGTCGTGACCGCGGCCTCGTCATCGTGCGTCTCGGTTCGGGCGAACAGCGTTACATCCGCGGCGAGTGCATGGGCACGGTCGGTGCGGTGTCGAACCCCGACAACCAGAACACCAACCTGGGCAAGGCCGGCCGCAACCGCTGGCTCGGCAAGCGTCCGCTGACTCGCGGTGTCGCGAAGAACCCGGTCGACCACCCGCACGGCGGTGGTGAAGGCCGCACCTCGGGTGGCCGTCATCCGGTGACCCCGTGGGGCAAGCCGACCAAGGGTGCTCGTACCCGTCACAACAAGTCGACCGACAAGATGATCATCCGGTCGCGTCACGCGAAGAAGAAGAGGTAAGCCATGGCTCGCTCGGTCTGGAAGGGTCCGTTCGTGGACCTCCATCTCCTCAAGAAAGCCGAAACGGCCCAGGACGGCGGCAGCTCTGCCCCGATCAAGACCTGGTCGCGCCGGTCCACCATCCTGCCGCAGTTCGTCGGGCTGACCTTCAATGTCTACAACGGCCGCAAGTTCGTGCCGGTGTCGGTCAATGAAGACATGGTCGGCATGAAGCTGGGTGAATTCGCGCCGACGCGCTTCTTCCCCGGCCACGCGGCTGACAAGAAGGGCAAACGCTAATGGGCAAGGAAAAGTCCCCCCGCCGCGTTGCGGACAATGAGGCGCTCTCGGTCGGCACGCAGATTCGCGGCTCGGCGCAGAAGCTGAACCTCGTTGCCGCGCTGATCCGCGGCCGCAAGGTCGAAGACGCGATGAACGTCCTCGCTTTCTCGAAGAAGGCGATGGCCGTCGACGTGCGCAAGGTTCTCGCCAGCGCCGTCGCCAACGCGGAAAACAACCACAACCTCGACGTCGACGCGCTCGTCGTCAAGGAAGCGAGCGTCGGCAAGTCGCTCTCGATGAAGCGCTGGCATGCGCGTGGCCGCGGCAAGTCGACCCGGATCGTCAAGCCGTTCAGCCGCATCCGCATCGTCGTGCGCGAACAGGAAGAAGAGGCGTAAGATGGGCCAGAAGAGCAATCCGATCGGCCTGCGCCTGCAGGTCAACCGCACCTGGGACAGCCGCTGGTTCGCCGAAGGCCAGGACTATGGCCGCATGCTTGTCGAGGATCTGAAGATCCGCAAGTTCGTGTTCAAGCACCTGCCGCAGGCCGCGATCTCGAAGGTCGTGATCGAGCGTCCGGCGAAGCTGTGCCGCGTGTCGATCTATGCCGCCCGCCCGGGCGTCATCATCGGCAAGAAGGGCGCGGACATCGAAAAGCTGCGCAAGAAGCTGGGTGAGATGACGGGCAGCGACGTGTCGCTGAACATCGTCGAAATCCGCAAGCCCGAAGTCGACGCCAAGCTCGTCGGCCAGGGCATTGCCGACCAGCTCGAACGCCGCGTCGCGTTCCGCCGCGCCATGAAGCGCGCCGTTCAGTCGGCGATGCGTCTCGGCGCCGAGGGCATCCGCATCAACTGCGCCGGCCGTCTCGGCGGCGCGGAAATCGCGCGCACCGAATGGTATCGCGAAGGCCGGGTGCCGCTGCACACGCTGCGCGCCAATGTCGACTATGCCGAGGCCGAAGCGCACACCGCTTACGGTGTCTGCGGCATCAAGGTCTGGATTTTCAAGGGCGAGATCCTTGGTCACGACCCGATGGCGACCGACCGTCTGATGCTCGATGCGCAGACGACCGGTGTCCGTCCGGCCCGTGAAGATCGCCGCTAAGGACTGCTGACATGCTGCAACCGAAAAAAACCAAGTTCCGCAAGGCCTTCAAGGGCCGCATCCATGGCAATGCCAAGGGCGGTACCAGCCTGAACTTCGGCTCCTACGGGCTGAAGGCGATGGAACCCGAGCGCATCACCGCGCGCCAGATCGAGGCGGCTCGCCGCGCGATCAGCCGCGCGATCAAGCGTCAGGGCCGTTTGTGGATCCGCATCTTCCCCGACGTCCCTGTGTCGTCGAAGCCTGCCGAAGTCCGTATGGGTAAGGGCAAGGGTTCGCCGGAATTCTGGGCCGCGCGCGTGAAGCCGGGCCGCATCCTGTTCGAACTCGACGGCGTTCCCGGCCCCGTGGCCGCGCTGGCGTTCGAACGCGCCGCGATGAAGCTGCCGATCAAGACGAAGGTGATCGCCCGCCTCGGCGACACCTCGCACCTGGAGGGTTAAGGACATGGCCAAGACCGAAGATTTCAAGGCCAAGACCGACGACCAGCTCGCCGAACAGCTTGGCGAACTGAAGCGCGAGGCGTTCAACCTCCGCTTCCAGGCGGCCACCGGCCAGCTTGAAAAGGCCTCGCGCGTCAAGGAAGTGCGGCGCTCGATCGCCCGCATCAAGACGCAGCAGACCGAGCGCGCGCGCTCGGCCGCGAAGTAAGGAGACTATCGATGCCGAAGCGCATTCTGACCGGCACGGTGGTGTCCGACAAGGGCGACAAGACCGTCGTGGTGAAGGTCGAACGGAAGGTGAAGCACCCTCTGTACGGCAAGATCATCCGCCGCTCGAAAAAGTATCACGCCCACGATGAAGACAACGCCATCAAGGCTGGCGAAACCGTCCGCATCGAGGAAACGAAGCCGATTTCGAAGCTGAAGACCTGGAAAGTGCTCGACAAGGTCGACACCCACAGCAAGCCCAAGGGCGCCGCTCCGGCTGCTCCCGCCGCGGCCGAAGGCTAAAGAGTTTCACGGAACCGCCGGGGCATCCCGGTAGGCCAAGGAAGAAGGAAGTGCATCGATGATTCAGATGCAGTCACAATTGGAAGTCGCCGACAACAGCGGCGCGAAGCGCGTCCAGTGCATCAAGGTGCTCGGCGGCTCGAAGCGTCGCACCGCCGGCGTCGGCGACGTGATCGTCGTGTCGATCAAGGAAGCGCAGCCGCGCGGCAAGGTGAAGAAGGGCGACGTGCATCGCGCCGTCATCGTCCGCACCGCGAAGGATGTGCGCCGCGCCGATGGCTCGGTGATCCGTTTCGACAGCAACGCCGCCGTGCTCGTCAACAAGAATGAAGAGCCGATCGGCACGCGTATCTTCGGCCCCGTCGTCCGCGAACTGCGCGGCCGCGGCTATATGAAGATCATCAGCCTGGCGCCGGAGGTGCTCTGACCATGGCGAACAAGATCAAGAAGGGCGACACGGTCGTCATCCTGTCCGGCAAGGACAAGGGCAAGACCGGCGAAGTGACGCAGAGCCTGCCGAAGGACGGCAAGGTCGTCGTCGCGGGCGTCAACGTCATCACGCGCCACCGCAAGCCGAGCCAGACCAACCCGCAGGGCGGTCTCGAGCGCAAGGAAGCGCCGCTGTTCGCAAGCAAGGTTGCGCTCGCCGATCCCAAGACCGGCAAGCCGACGCGCGTTCGTTTTGAAACCAAGGACGGCAAGAAGGTCCGCGTGGCCGTGAAGTCCGGGGAGACGATCAATGGCTGACAATTACACCCCGCGCATGCGCAAGCGCTACGACGATGTGATCGTCAAGGCGATGACCGAGAAGTTCGGTTACAAGAATGCGATGGAAGTGCCGAAGATCGAAAAGATCACGCTCAACATGGGCGTCGGCGAAGCCACGCAGGACAAGAAGAAGGTCGAAGCGGCCGCTGCCGAGATGGAACTCATCGCCGGCCAGAAGCCCGTCGTGACCAAGGCGAAGAAGTCGATCGCGCAGTTCAAGCTGCGCGAAGGCATGCCGATCGGCTGCAAGGTCACCCTGCGCCGCGAACGCATGTATGAATTCCTCGATCGCCTGATCACGATCGCCATGCCGCGCATCCGCGACTTCCGCGGCGTGTCGGCGACCAGCTTCGACGGCCGTGGCAACTATGCCATGGGCCTGAAAGAGCAGATCATCTTCCCCGAGATCAACTATGACCGCATCGACCAGGTGCGCGGCATGGACGTGATCGTCACCACCACCGCCCGTACGGACGAAGAAGCCCGCGAACTGCTCAAGCTGTTCGGCTTCCCCTTCCCGATCGAAGCGCAGGAAAAGGAAGCCGCCTGATCCTTCGGGACCAGGCAGGCTCTTTCAAGAAGGAAAGAGAACTTAAGTCATGGCGAAACTGAGTTCGGTAAACAAGAACGAGCGTCGCAAGCAGCTGGTGAAGAAATATGCCGGCCGTTACGCGAAGCTGAAGGCGATTGCGGCGGACACGTCGCTCGACGATGGCGAGCGTCTGATCGCGCGCCTCAAGATGGCGGAAATCCCGCGCAATGGTAACCCGACCCGCATCCGCAACCGGTGCGAGCTGACGGGCCGCCCGCGCGCCTATTATCGCAAATTCCGGCTGTGCCGTATCCAGCTCCGCGATCTGGCCAACAAGGGCCTGATCCCCGGTGTTGTGAAGTCGAGCTGGTAAGGGACTGACAAGATGGCAATGACCGATCCCCTGGGTGATATGCTCACCCGCATCCGCAACGGCCAGCAGGCGAAGAAGGACAGCGTCCTGACTCCCGCCTCGACCCTGCGCGTCCGCGTTCTCGATGTTCTCCAGCGCGAAGGCTATATCCGCGGTTACAGCGAAGAAGCACTGGGTGCCAAGGGCCAGCACAAGGGCATCCGCATCGAGCTCAAATATTTCGAAGGCCAGCCGGCGATCCGCCACGTGGCCCGCGTCTCGAAGCCGGGCCGCCGCATCTATTCGGGCTCGAAAGAGCTGCCGATCGTGCGCAACGGCCTTGGCATCACCATCGTGTCGACCCCGCGCGGCGTTCTCTCGGACGCCGAAGCCCGCGAGCATAATGTCGGCGGCGAAGTGCTGGCGGAGGTGTTCTGATGTCGCGCATTGGTAAAAAGGCAGTAGCGATCCCCGGCGGCGTCACCGCCGCGATCGACGGCGGTCAGCTGTCGGTCAAGGGTCCGAAGGGCACGCTCGCGATGCCGCTGTCCGACCTCATCAAATATGAAGTCGGCGAAGGCAGCATCTCGGTGCAGCCCGCGAACGACACCCGCGAAGCCCGCGCCTTCTGGGGCATGCAGCGCACGCTGGTCCAGAACCTGATCACGGGCGTGACCGAAGGCTTCACCAAGGTGCTCGAAATCACCGGTGTCGGCTATCGTGCCAACGCACAGGGCAAGAATCTGAAGCTGCAGCTCGGCTACAGCCACGATGTCGATTTCGCGGTGCCCGAGGGTATCGAGATCAAGACGCCGGACAATACGACGATCGAGATCAACGGTATCGACAAGCAGAAGGTCGGCCAGGTCGCGGCGGAAATCCGCCGTTGGCGCAAGCCCGAACCCTATAAGGGCAAGGGCATCAAATATCGCGGCGAGTACATCTTCCGCAAAGAAGGCAAGAAGAAGTAAGCCATGGCACATCTTACCCCTTTCCAGAAACGCCGTCAGCGCGTTCGTACCGCCCTCCGTCAGCGCGCCGCTGGCCGTGCCCGCCTGTCGGTGCACCGTTCGGGCCGTCACATCTATGCGCAGCTCATCGATGACGCTGCCGGGCAGACGCTGGCTTCGGCCTCGACGCTCGACAAGGATGTCCGCGGCAAGACCGGCGCGACCACCGCGGCGGCTGCCGACGTCGGCAAGCGCCTCGCCGCTGCCGCCAAGAAGGCGGGCGTGACGCAGGTCGTGTTCGACCGTGGCGGCTTCCTGTTCCACGGGCGCATCAAGGCGCTGGCCGACGCGGCTCGCGAAGGCGGATTGGAGTTCTAATCATGGCAGACGAAATTCAGAACGCCGAAGGCGCTCCCGAAGCAGCCCCGACCGAAGGCCAGGCTCCGCGCCGCGGCCGTGGCGGCGGCCGCGATGGCGGTCGTGGTGGACGTGACGGTGGCCGTGGCCGCCGCGACGACCGCCGCCCGCGCGACGAGGATGGCGGCGAAGAGCTGATTGAAAAGCTCGTCCACATCAACCGCGTTTCGAAGACCGTGAAGGGCGGCAAGCGCTTCGGTTTCGCCGCGCTCGTCGTCGTCGGCGACGGCAAGGGCCGCGCCGGTTTCGGTCATGGCAAGGCGCGCGAAGTGCCCGAAGCCATTTCGAAAGCGACCGCTGCCGCGAAGAAGGCGATGATCCGCGTTCCGCTGCGCGACGGCCGCACGCTCCACCACGATGGCCGCGGTGTGTTCGGCGCGGGCAATGTGACGCTGCGTTCGGCGCCCGCCGGTACCGGCATCATCGCCGGTGGCCCGATGCGCGCCGTGTTCGAATCGCTGGGCGTCGCCGATGTGGTGACCAAGTCGGTCGGCACCTCGAACCCCTATAACATGATCCGCGCGACCTTCGAGGCGCTCGGCGAACAGACCAGCCCGAAGTCGGTCGCGCAGCGTCGCGGCAAGAAGGTTTCGGACCTGATCAAGCGTGGCGGCGCGTCCGACCGCGCAGCCGAGGCGGAAGCCGCGGCGGTGACGGAGTAAGACCATGGCCGACAAGAAGATCAAGATCCGCCAGATCGGTTCGCCGATCCGTCGTCCCAAGAGCCAGCGTGCGATTCTGACCGGCCTCGGCCTGGGCAAGATGCACCGCGAGGTCGAACTGGTCGACACCCCGGAAGTGCGCGGCATGATCCGCAAGCTTCCGCACATGGTGGAAGTCGTCGAGGGCTGAAGCCGGTGAAACTCTATCGCCTGTTGACCGGTCCCGACGACAGCGCCTTTTGCGCGCGGGTCGAGGGACTGCTCAACCGGGGATGGCAGCTTCACGGCAGCCCCTCGATCACCAGTGTCGATGGCCGCGGCTATGTCGCCCAGGCCATCGTGATGGAAAAGGCCGGGCCCTATCCCGGCTTTCAGCCGTCGAGTGAAATCGAACCGGACTGAAGCGTTTCGGTCCATAGCGCGAACACAGCGAAAGCGAGTGCAACATGACTATCAAGCTTAACGAACTTCGTGACAACAACGGCGCCCGCAAGGGCCGCATGCGCGTCGGACGCGGCATCGGCTCGGGCAAGGGCAAGACCGCCGGCCGCGGCCAGAAGGGCCAGAAGGCGCGCAGCGGCGTCGCGATCAACGGCTTCGAGGGCGGCCAGATGCCGCTCCACATGCGCATCCCGAAGCGCGGTTTCAACAACATCTTCGCGAAGGACTTCGCGATCGTGAATCTGGGCCAGATCCAGAAGCTGATCGACGAAAAGAAGCTCGACGCCAAGAAGACCGTCGATCACGCCGCGCTCAAGGCCGCTGGCGTCGCGCGCGGCGGCAAGGACGGCGTCCGCCTCCTCGCCAAGGGCGAACTGACCGCGAAGGTCAGCTTCGCGGTCGCCGGCGCGTCGAAGGGCGCGATCGAAGCGGTCGAAAAGGCCGGCGGCAAGGTCGAGCTGCCCGCAGCTCCGGCCGAGGAAGCCAAGGCTGAATGACTTTGGCGAGGGCGGCTCCTCGGGAGCCGTCCTTCGTCATTTGACCAGATCTACTTCCCGTTCGTGTCGAGCGAAGTCGAGACACCCCTCGGGACAGCGCAAGTTCGAGGAGCATCTCGACTTCGCTCGATGCGAACGGATATTGAAAGCGGGATCGGAGCGTCGGCTCACCGCTAAATAGGCCTTTCCCCTTGCGCTTCGCGACCGCCGAACGCACATAGGCGCCGGGTCGCGGGGGGCGCGGTCCGGACTATCCGAGGAAAACACCCATGGCCTCTCGCGCCGACCAGCTTGCATCCAACCTCAACTTCTCGAAGTTCGGTCAGGCGACCGAGCTCAAGAACCGCATCTGGTTCACGATCGGCGCGCTGATCGTCTTCCGCTTCCTGTCGTTCGTGCCGCTTCCCGGCGTCGATCCGGTCGCGCTGTCGAACCTCTATTCGCAGGCGGCCTCGGGCGGCGTTCTCGACATCTTCAACACCTTCTCGGGCGGCAGCCTCGAGCGCATGAGCATCATCGCGCTCGGCGTCATGCCCTATATCACCGCCTCGATCGTCGTGCAGCTCGCGGCCGCGCTGTCGCCGAGCCTCGCCGCGCTCAAGAAAGAGGGCGAGAGCGGGCGCAAGAAGCTCAACCAATATACGCGCTACGGCACCGTCGCGCTGACCGCGATCCAGGGCTATTTCATCGCCGTCGGGCTCGAAACGCTCGGCGCATCGCAGGGCATCGCCGCGGTCGTCGATCCCGGTATGATGTTCCGCATCGGCGCCGTCATCTCGATCGTCGGCGGCACGCTCTTCCTGATGTGGCTCGGCGAACAGATCACGAGCCGCGGCATCGGCAATGGCGTCTCGCTGATCATCATGGCGGGCATTCTCGCCCAGCTGCCGCGCAGTTTCGCGCAGATGTTCACGCAGGTCCGCGAAGGCTCGATGGGCGGCGGCACGATTTTCGCCGTGATCGGCGGCGCGATCGTGATCATCGCCTTCATCAGCTTCATGGAACGTGCGCAGCGCCGCGTGCTGGTCCAATATCCGAAGCGCGCGACCCAGCGCGGCGTGATGCAGGCCGACCGCAGCCACTTGCCGCTCAAGGTCAATACCGCCGGTGTCATCCCGCCGATCTTCGCCTCGTCGCTGCTGCTGATGCCGCTGACGGTGACGCAGATGATGGGCCAGAATGTCCAGGGCGACACCGCGACCGGCGATTTCCTGATCACGCTCAACCAATATCTCGCGCACGGCCAGCCGCTCTATATGGCGCTCTATGCCGCGGGCATCATCTTCTTCTGCTTCTTCTACGTCGCGGTCGTCTTCAATCCCGAGGAAACCGCCGACAATCTGAAGCGCCAGAACGGCTTCATCCCCGGCATCCGCCCGGGCAAGAATACCGCGACCTATCTCGACTTCGTGCTGACGCGCATCACCGTGCTCGGTGCGGCCTATCTGGCGGCGATCTGTCTGATCCCCGAATATTTCATCGCCGGATCGGGCCTCCCCTTCCAGCTCGGCGGCACCAGCCTGCTGATCATCGTGAACGTCACGATCGATACGATCAGCCAGATCCAGAGCCACATGCTCGCGCATCAATATGGCGACCTGATCAAGAAGGCCAAATTGAAAGGCGGCGTTGCGCGGCGCTAAGGCGCCCGCTACGGCACTCGCGACACGGTAGGGCAAACAGGGGTCCCCATGACGCTGAATATCATTCTGCTTGGTCCGCCGGGAGCGGGCAAGGGTACGCAGGCTTCGCGGCTCGAGGACGAGCATGGCATGGTCCAGCTCTCGACGGGCGACATGCTGCGCGCCGCGGTCAAGGCGGGAACGCCGATCGGCCTCCAGGCCAAGGCGGTGATGGACGCGGGCGAGCTCGTCTCCGACGCGATCGTCTCGGGCCTCATCGGCGAGCGGCTCGACGCGCTCGGCCCCGACGTCTCGGTGATCTTCGACGGCTATCCGCGCACCGCGGCGCAGGCCGCCGCGCTCGACACGATCCTCTCGGACCGCGGCCGCAAGCTCGACCATGTGATCGAGCTGCGGGTCGAGGAAGACGCGCTCGTCGACCGCATCACCGGCCGCTTCAGCTGCGCGAAGTGCGGCGCGGGCTATCACGATCGTTACAAGCTCCCCAAGGTGGAGAATGTTTGCGACGTTTGCGGGTCGGACGAATTCAAGCGCCGTCCCGACGACAATGAGGAAACGGTGCGCACGCGGATGGCCGAATATCGCGCCAAGACCGCGCCGATCCTGCCGATCTACGAAACGCGCGGCATCGTCACCCACGTCGACGGCATGGCGCCGATTGACCAAGTCAACGACGCGATCGAAACGATCCTCGCGACGGCTGGCTAGCAACTTTCCCCTGCGCCGGTTATTGAGGCGCCAAGGGGGAACGGGCTGATGGCATTTTACAGATATTTTGCGAGCGCGGCGGTGGTCGGTGCGCTCGCCCTTGCGCCCGCGCACGCCAAGGTCATCGATCAGGGCGAGATCGGCTTTACCGTCGCGCACACCGCACAGGTCGCCGCGACCCCCGCCGATGTGTGGAAAATGCTCCGCATGCCGCAAAGCTGGTGGTCGAAGGAGCATAGCTGGTCGGGCGATGCCGCCAATTTCTGGCTCGATTCGCAGGCCGGCGGCTGCTTCTGCGAAAAATTACCCGACGCGGGATCGGGCGTCGGCAGCGTCCAGCATGCGCGCGTCCTCTTCTCGAAGCCGAACGAGCTGCTCCGCCTGTCGGGCGCGTTCGGGCCGTTGCAGGGTGAGGCGCTCGACGCCACGCTGACGATCCAGATCAAGGAAACCCCGACGGGCAGCGCGCTGCGCTTCGACTATGTCGTCGGCGGCTATATGCGCTTCAAGGTCGCCGACATCGCGCCCGCGGTCGACAAGGTGATCGGCGAGCAATTGCTCGGCCTTGCCAATGCGCTCGGCGGCGCGCTGCCCCCGACGCGTGGCGAAAAGGCGGCCGAAACGCCCAAGGAAGAAACGCCCGCCACCAAGGATGAGCCGGGGCTCGACGCCGCGGTCGCCGATCTGGTCGAGGAAGAAGCGAAAACCGCGCCCGACGAAAGCCGCTAGCAGGCTCTAGGCGCCGGGCTTGCCGCGCAGCTTCGCCAGCGCGGCGAACGGCCCCGCGGCCTCTTCGCTGAGCACGCCCTTTTCGGCGAGGATACGGTCGGCGTCGGGGTGGCGCGGAAAGGGATCGAGCGCGAGCGACAGCGTCTGCACCGCCGCTTCGCCCAAATCGATCCGGTCGCCCTCGAGCGGCAGCAGGTCGAGATCTTCGCTGCCGATCTCGATCTCTTCCTCCTCGCTTGCCGGGGCATCGACGTCGCGCAGGAAGCGCAGGTCGAACGGCTCGGCGATCGTTGCGGAGACGGGCAGGTCGGTCGCGGCGCACGCCTGCACGACGTCGGCGTTCACCTCACCCTTGGCGGCGATCCCGCCCGCGATCGCACGGACGTCGGCGGTGAGGCCAAAGCGATCGAGCGCGACGAGGCCGAGCCGCCGGGCGATCGCCGCGCGCGCGCCGGCGTCGGCTTCGACCGAAATGGCGCGGCCGTGCGCGGCATCGGCAAGCGTCACGATAAGCGAGAATTCGGGCGCGGTCACGCGCGTGCTCCGCCCAGCCGGTCGGCGACGACCAGCTCGGACACCGGCGTCGCCGCGAGCGCCGCGCGGAGCGCCGCGACCTCGGCCACCACATGCGCCAGTCCCGCTTCGGGGGGGGCGTTGCCGCGCCACAGGTTGCGGACCAGCGCCTCGCGCAATTCGGCCGAGCCGTCGGCCGCGCGATAGGCGCCAAGCCGCCCGCCGAGCGCGCTCATCATTCGCCCGACCTGCTTGCCGACGACCATGTCGCCGAACCCGATCTGGCGCATCTGCCCGTCCATGTCGTTCACGAACAATTCGGTAAGCTGGACGCCGGCGAGCCCCTGCCCGGGATCTTCGTCGATCCGGTGGAGGACGAGTGCGAGCACCAGATTGATCATGTCGAAGCGGCCGTCGAGCGTGTCGGGAACGCCTCCTTGCGCATACCAGTGCGGCGCGCGCGCGGTGGCGACGACGGCGTTCCACAGCGGGCGCCGCGCCTCGCGCGGATCGGGTTCGGATTTGAAGAGTTTGCGGAGCGAAGAAAACATGGCGCAACGCTTAGGCCGAATCATGTCGGCAGAAAAGGGGCCTGAGTCAGCTTGGCGCAAGCTTTGCCGCGGCATAAGCCGCTTGTGCGCGCCGACCGCTTGCGGTTAAGAGGCGCGATTGCCAGCGCCCGACACGAGCGGCGCAACGGAGATATGTTGATGCCGACCCATGACCCGAAGCTTCCCGTCCGTCCCGCGCGTCTGATCGTCGCCGGGCTGGCGCTCGCGCTGACCGTTGGCGGCTGCGCGCAGCTCAAGGGGCGGCAGGGCTATGTCGCCGATCCGGCGCTGACCCAGGCGATCACCCCCGGCGTCGACAACCGCGAGTCGGTCGAAAAGACGCTCGGCCGTCCGACCTTCGTCGGCCAGTTCGGCACGAACGAATATTATTATGTCTCGCGCGAAACGCGTCAGCTCGCCTTCGCAAGGCCGCGCCCGATCGACCAGCAGGTGCTGCGCGTCCGTTTTGACGAGGCGGGTAATGTCGCCGCGGTCGATCGCACCGGGCTCGAGCTGGTCAGCAAGATCAGCCCCGAAGGCGACAAAACCCCGACGCTGGGCCGCGAACGCAGCTTCTTCGAAGACATCTTCGGCAATATCGGCGCGGTCGGCGCGCCGGGTGCGGGCGCGCCCGGCGGGCGGTAAAGCCCAGAATCCTCCCTGCGGCGAAGCCGTGGGGAGGGGGGCCACCGCGAAGCGGTGGTGGAGGGGCGGCAACATCGCGCTATTGGCCCCTCCGTCAGCGGCTTCGCCGCTGCCGCCTCCCCATGCCTGCGGCACAGGGAGAATCTACAACTGCCAAATTATTGCGCAATCCCGCCCGCCGCGAGCACGGCGAGCGTCACGAGGTCCGACGCGGTCGACGCCATCGTCGCGACCTGCACCGGATGTTCCATGCCCACGAGCATCGGACCGATCACAGCGCCGCCGCCGAGTTCGCGCAGCAGCTTCGCCGACAGATTCGCCGACTGCAGCCCCGGCATGATCAGCACATTCGCCGGGCCCGACAGGCGGCAGAAGGGATAATTTTTCATCACCTTCGCGTTCAATGCGACGTCGGGCGCCATCTCGCCTTCATATTCGAAAGCCGGTTTCCGCCGGTCGAGGATCGCCACCGCCTCGCGGATGCTCTCGAGCCAGCTCCCCTCGGGATTGCCGAAGGTCGAATAGGACAGGAAAGCGACGCGCGGCTCGTGCCCCATGCGCCGCGCGACTTGCGCGGTGCGTTCGGCGATGTCGGCGAGCATCTCGGCCGTCGGCCGCTCGTTGACCGTGGTGTCGGCCATGAAGATGGTGTGATGCTGGTCGACCAGGACGTGGATGCCGAACGGCGTCTTGCCCTCGGCATGGTCGATCACGCGCCGGATTTCGCGCATCGACTGCGAGTAAGTGCGTGTCGTGCCGGTGATCATCGCGTCGCCCAGCCCCATTTTGACCAGCAGCGAGCCGAAGATATTGCGGTCGCGGTTGACCATGCGCTCGACGTCGCGGCGGAGGTAGCCGCGCCGCTGCAGCCGCTCGTAGAGCATGTCGACCATTTGCGGCACATGCGGCGAATTGACGCTGTTGTGGACCTCGAAGCTTTCGGCGTCGGCGACGCCCATCGCGCGCAATTTGTCGTGCAGCCCCTCGCGCCCGACCAGCACTGGAATGCCGTAACCGCCGTCGCGGAACTGGATCGCGGCGCGCAGCACGACTTCCTCTTCGCCTTCGGCAAAGACGACGCGCTTGGGATTGTTGCGCGCGGCTTCATAGGCGAGCGTGAGGACCGACGTCGTCGGATTGAGCCGGGCGCGCAGCCGGGTGCGATAATCGTCGAGATTCGCGATCGGCCGCTGCGCGACGCCGGTATCCATCGCCGCCTTGGCGACCGCGGCGGGAACGATTTCCATCAAACGCGGGTCGAAGGGCGAGGGGATGATATATTCGGGGCCGAAGCTCGACGCGCGACCGCCATAGGCCGCCGCGACCTCTTCGGGCACCTGCTGCCGCGCAAGGTCGGCGATCGCATAAGCCGCGGCGATCTTCATCTCCTCGTTGATCGCGGTCGCATGAACGTCGAGCGCGCCGCGGAAGATGAAGGGGAAACAGAGGACGTTGTTGACCTGATTCGGATAATCCGAGCGCCCCGTCGCGATGATCGCGTCGGGCCTTGCCGCGCGCGCATCGGGCGGCGAGATTTCGGGATCGGGGTTCGCCATCGCAAAGATGATCGGCGCCGGCGCCATGTCCTTCACCATCTCGGGCTTGAGCGCGCCTGCGGCCGAAAGCCCCAGGAACACGTCGGCGCCCACCAGCGCTTCGGTCAGGTCGCGTGCTTCGGTCGGCACAGCATGCGCCGACTTCCACTGGTCCATGCCGTCGGTGCGGCCCTGATAGATCGTGCCCTTGCGGTCGCACATGATCACATTTTCATGTTTGACGCCCATCGCCTTGATCAGTTCGGTGCACGCGATCGCGGCGGCGCCCGCGCCGTTGACGACGACCTTCACCGCCCCCAGCTCGCGCCCGGTCAGGTAACAGGCGTTGATCAGCCCGGCGGCGGTGATGATCGCGGTGCCATGCTGGTCGTCATGGAACACCGGGATGTTCATGCGTTCCTTCAGCGCGGCTTCGATGATGAAACAATTGGGGGCGGCGATGTCTTCGAGGTTGATGCCGCCAAAGCTCGGCGCGAGCAGTTCGACCGCTTCGATGAAACGCTGCGGATCTTCGGTATCGACTTCGAGGTCGATCGAATCGACGTCGGCGAAACGCTTGAACAGCACCGCCTTGCCTTCCATCACCGGCTTCGATGCCAGCGCGCCGAGATTGCCGAGCCCGAGGATCGCGGTGCCGTTCGAAATCACGGCGACCAGATTGCCCTTGATCGTATAGTCATAGGCCTTGGCGGGATCTTCGGCGATCGCGTTGACCGGAACCGCGACACCCGGCGAATAGGCGAGGCTGAGGTCGCGCTGCGTCGCCATCGGTTTCGACGCGACGATCTCGATTTTGCCGGGCCGGCCATATTCGTGATAAAGCAGGGCCTCGCGGTCGGAAAATTGCACCTTGCTGCCGCTGTCCATTCTGTATCCTCTCGAAATTTCCACAAGATGCGCGCCCGAATATTTCCCCTAGCGCCGCCTCGCGAAAATGTAACCGGCAATGTTGGGTGTCGTTGACGAGGATCGCGAAGCCGCGCCTCTCATTACTCGTTACCCTGAACTTGTCTCACCACGACCAAATCATGCGGCAGCGGGCGATCTGGTCCCGACGGTAGCTGACGGCCGATAGTTGTCATAAGATCCTCCCTGTGCCGCAGGCGTGGGGAGGTGGCAGCGCGAAGCGCTGACGGAGGGGCCAATGGCGCGACGTTACGGCCCCTCCACCACGCCCTGCGGGCGCGGTCCCCCTCCCCATCGCTACGCGACAGGGAGGATTTTTAACGTCCGCTCTCCACCCATACCCGCCATCCGTCCCCTGCATCCCCTCCGACCTTGCCATGCCGCCCCCAATCACTAAGCAGGGGGCGATGGCCGCCACCGCTCCCCGACCCGCGAACAGCAACGCCCCCGCGCCCGCCGCGACGCCGATGATGGCGCAATATTGGTCGCTGAAGGACAAGGCCGGCGATTGCCTGCTTTTCTATCGCATGGGCGATTTCTTCGAGCTGTTCTTCGACGATGCGAAGGCGGCCGCCTCGACGCTCGACATCGCGCTGACCTCGCGCGGCGAGCATGGCGGTGCGCCGGTGCCGATGTGCGGCGTCCCCGTCCATTCGGCCGAATCCTATCTCGCGCGGCTGATCCGCGCCGGGCACCGCGTCGCGATCGCCGAGCAGGTCGAAACCCCGGCGGAGGCGAAAGCGCGGGGCGGGTCGAAGGCGCTCGTCGCGCGCGACATCGTGCGTTTCGTGACGGCGGGCACGCTCACCGAGGAAAGCCTGCTTGAGGGACGCAGCGCGAACCGGCTCGCCGCGCTCGCGCAAGTCGGCAGCGAGGGCGAGGTCGCGATCGCCGCCGCCGATATTTCGACCGGTCGGTTCGAGGTCGTCGCGGTGCCCGCGGCGGCGGCCGACGCCGAGCTTGCACGGCTCGCGCCGTCGGAGCTGCTGCTGAGCGAGAGCGCCGACGAGCTGCCGATCACCTCGGCCCGGCAGGTCGTGCGCCGGCCTGCGTCGGACTTTTCGAGCACGGGCGCGCAAAAGCGGCTCGAAGCCTTTTTCGGCGTCCAGACGATCGACGGTTTCGGCCAGTTTTCGCGCGGCGAGATCGCCGCGATGGGCGCGCTCGTCGCCTATCTCGATCATGTCGGCACCGGCGGGCCGACCTTCCTTCAGCCGCCGCTGCGGCATCTCGCATCGGGGCGGATGGCGATCGACGCGGCGACGCGCGAAAGCCTCGAACTCGTCCGGACGATGGCGGGTGCGCGCGACGGAAGCCTGCTCGGCACGATCGACCGGACGGTGACGGCGGCGGGTGCGCGGCTCCTCGCCGACGATCTGGCGAGCCCGCTGACCGACAAGGCGGCGATCCTCGACCGGCTCGACCTCGTCGACGCACTCGCGCGCGACGCGCTGTGGCGCGGCGAGCTGCGCGCGGCGCTGCGCGCGTTGCCCGACGCCGGGCGCGCCTTGGGCCGCCTCGTCGCGGGACGCGGCGGGCCGCGCGATCTCGCGCAGCTGCGCGACGCGCTCGGCGGCGCGCGGTTGCTGCGCGAACGTCTCGCGCGGCGCGCCGATCTGCCGCCTTTGCTCGCGCGGCTGCTTCCCGGGCTCGACGGTCATGGCGCGCTCGTCGACGAGCTGACGCGCGCATTGATCGAAACGCCGCCGGTCGACGCGGCGCAGGGCGGCTATGTCGCCGAAGGCTACGACCATGCGCTCGACGCGCTGCGCGAAACCGCGCGCGACGGGCGCAAGGCGATCGCATCGCTCGAGGCGCAATATCGCGACCGTACCGGCATCGCCTCCCTCAAGATCCGCCACAATGGCGTGCTCGGCTATCATGTCGAGGTGCCCGCGAAGCACGCCGACGCGCTGATGGCGCCCGAATCGGGCTTCACCCATCGCCAGACGCTCGCCGGCGTCGTGCGCTTCAATTCGTCCGACCTCCATGAGGCCGCGAGCCGGGTGACGCAGGCGGGCGTCCACGCGGTCGCTGCCGAGGCCGCGCATCTCGAAACGCTTACCGACGCCGCGATCGGCCGCCGCGAAGCGATTGCCGCATCGTGCGACGTGCTCGCGCGCCTTGACGTCGCCGCCGCGCTCGCCGATCATGCGATGAGCCACAATTGGTGCCGCCCCGACCTTGCCGACGCGCCTTGCCTCGATGTCAGCGGCGGGCGCCACCCGGTGGTCGAGGCGGCGCTCGCGAAGTCGGGCGAGCGCTTCGTCCCCAACGATGTGTCGCTGTCGGAAGCCGACCGGCTCTGGCTCGTCACCGGCCCCAACATGGGCGGTAAATCGACTTTCCTCCGGCAAAACGCGCTGATCGTCGTGCTCGCGCAGGCGGGCGGCTTCGTCCCCGCGGCATCGGCGAAGCTCGGGCTCGTCGACCGCCTCTTCAGCCGCGTCGGCGCGAGCGACAATCTGGCGCGCGGGCGCTCGACCTTCATGGTCGAGATGGTCGAAACCGCCGCGATCCTCGCACAGGCGACCCCGAACAGCTTCGTGATCCTCGACGAGGTCGGGCGCGGCACTTCGACCTATGACGGGCTCGCGCTCGCCTGGTCGGTGGTCGAGGCGGTGCACGAGGTCAACAAATGCCGCTGCCTCTTCGCGACGCACTATCACGAGCTGACGCGGCTCGCCGAAACGCTCGATGCGCTGTCGCTCCACCACGTCCGCGCGCGCGAATGGCAGGGCGATCTGGTGCTGCTGCATGAGGTCGCAGAAGGCCCCGCCGACCGCAGCTACGGCCTCGCGGTCGCGCGCCTCGCGGGCGTCCCCGCGCCCGTCGTCAAGCGCGCCGAAGCGGTGCTCGCGAAGCTCGAAGCGGGACGCGAAGCGACCGGCGGGCTCGCCGCCGGGCTCGACGACCTGCCGCTCTTCGCCGCGACGCTCGCCGCTGCGCCCGAAGCGGCGAAGGACGCGCTGCGCGAAGCGCTCGGCGCGATCGACCCCGACGCGCTCGCGCCGCGCGAGGCGCTCGATGCGCTCTACGCGCTCAAACGCCTGCTGGCGGACGAGACATGAGCAATCTCTTCGACAATCTCGACCAGCGCCGCGCGATCATCGATCGCCGCGATCTGGCGGCGCGGCTCGACGCGATCGCCGCCGAAAGCAGCGATTCGGGCACGCGCCGCCGCGCGATGGTCGACCTGCTCAAGGGCGCGCTCGACGCCGGACGCGCCGAGATCGAGCGCCGGCTGCTCGAACGCCCCTCTTCGGGGCGCGTCGCGGCGAATGCGATGGCGTTCCTGATCGACCAGATCGTCCGGCTCAGCCATGATTTCACTACCGGTTATCTCTATCCCTCGGCGAACCGCTCGGCGGGCGAGCGCATCACGCTGATCGCGGTCGGCGGCTATGGCCGCGGCGAGATGGCGCCGCACAGCGACATCGACATCGGCTTTTTGACCCCGTTCAAGCAGACGAGCTGGACCGAACAGGTGATCGAAGCGCAGCTTTACACGCTGTGGGACCTCGGGCTGAAGGTCGGTCATTCGTCGCGTTCATTGGACGAGATGGTGCGCGCGGCGAAGGAGGATCTCACCGTCCGCACCGCGCTGCTCGAAGGGCGCTTCATCTGGGGCGACCGCGACCTTTACGACCAGGCGTCGGCGCGCTTCGATGCCGAGGTCGTCGCGGGCAATGCGCGAGCCTTCGTCGCCGACAAGCTCGCCGAACGCGACGAGCGGCACAAGCGCATGGGCGATTCGCGCTATGTCGTCGAACCCAATGTGAAGGAAGGGAAGGGGGGGCTTCGCGATCTCCACACGCTTTTCTGGATCGGCAAGTTCATCCACCGCGTGCGCACCGTGCCCGAACTCGTCGATGCGGGGCTGATGTCGGCGCGCGAGCTGCGCCAGTTCGAGCGCGCCGAAAATTTCCTGCTCGCGGTGCGCTGCCACCTCCATATCCTCGCGGCGCGCGCCGAGGACCGGCTGACCTTCGATTTCCAGCGCGAAATCGCGAACCGCATGAAATTCGCCGACCGCCCCGGCAAGAGCGCGGTCGAGCGCTTCATGCAGCTCTATTTCCTCCATGCGAAAAGCGTCGGCGACGTCACCGGCACTTTCCTCGCGCATCTCGACGATCAGATGGCGGCGCGCGGGCGGCGCTTCCTGCCGACGATCCGGCGGCGGCCCGGCAAGCTCCACGGCTTCGTCCTCGACCGCGGGCGGCTCGCGCTGCCGGCGGAAGATTTCTTCGCGAAGGACCCGGTGCGGCTGGTCGAGATTTTCGCGCTCGCCGACAAGCATGGCCTCGAAATCCATCCGCAGGCGATGCGGCAGGCGCGCCACGACGCCAAGCTGATCGAGACGCAGAGCGTGCGCCGCGACCCCCGCGCCAACGAGCTGTTCCTCGACGTGCTGACCAGCCCCCGCGATCCCGAAACGGTGCTGCGCTGGATGAACGAGGCGGGGGTGTTCGGCCGCTTCGTTCCCGACTTCGGCCGCGTCGTCGCCCAGATGCAGTTCGACATGTATCACCATTATACCGTCGACGAGCATACGATCCGCGCGATCGGCCTCCTCGCCGACATCGAGCAGAACCGGCTCAAGGACGATCATCCGCTGTCGACCGCGATCATGGACCAGATCCACTCGCGCCGCGTCATCTATGTCGCGGTGCTGCTGCACGACATCGCCAAGGGCCGCGGCGGCGATCATAGCGTGCTCGGCGCCGAACTCGCGCTGCGCGTCTGCCCGCGGCTGGGGTTGAGCGATGCCGAGACCGAGACCGTCTCATGGCTCGTGCGCTATCACCTCCTGATGTCGGCCACCGCGTTCAAGCGCGACCTTGCCGATTTCAAGACGATCCTCGACTTTGCGCAGATCGTGCAAAGCGCCGAACGCCTGCGTCTGCTCCTCGTGCTCACCGTCGTCGATATTCGCGCGGTCGGGCCGGGCGTGTGGAACGGCTGGAAGCGCCAGCTGCTGACCGAACTCTTCGACGCCGCCGAAGAAGTGCTGCGCCTCGGCCACAAGCAGAAAGGGCGCGAGGCGCGGATCGAAAGCAAGAAGGAGGCCGTGGCCGCCCAATTCGGCTTCGATGCCGGGACATTCGAAAAGCTCGCGAAGCGGCTCCCGGAAAGCTACTGGATTGCCGAGCCGGTCGAGGTGATCGCGGCGAATATGCTCCATATCCGCCAGGCGGGCGACGCGCCGCTCCATATCGCCGCGGTGCCCGACGACGATCGCGGGGCGACGCTGGTGATGGTGCTCGCCGCCGACCACCCCGGCCTCTTCTATCGCATCGCCGGCGGCATCCACCTCGCCGGCGGCAACATCATCGACGCGCGCATCCACACGACGCGCGACGGGCTCGCGCTCGACAATTTCCTCGTTCAGGACCCGCTCGGCCGGCCGTTCGACGAGGCGGGCCAGATCGGCCGGCTGACGCGCGCGATCGAGGATGCGCTCGCCAATCGCCAGAAACTGCTCCCCAAACTCGAAGCGCGCGCGCTGCCGCGCACGCGGGCCGAGGCATTCCGCATCGCTCCCAGCGTCTTCGTCGACAATAAGGCGTCGAACCGCTTCACCGTGATCGAGGTCAATGCGCAGGACCGCCCGGCGCTGCTCAACCAGCTCGCCTATGCGCTGTTCCAGTCGAAGGTCACGGTGCACAGCGCGCATGTCGCGACCTATGGCGAACGCGCGGTCGACACTTTTTACGTCACCGACCTCATCGGCGACAAGATCGACAGCGCGGCGCGCGTGAAGAGCCTCGAAAAGCGCCTGCTCGAAGCCGCCGGCAGCCGCAGCGAGGAAGCCGTCGCGGCTTGATCGAGGCGCCGATCACCCCAAAACGTTCGTTTCGGCCAGGCGATCGAACATCGGATGGTCCGAATGAATGTGGTTTTCGACCACAAAGCCGTCCTTCAGGATCAGGCGATCGACGCCCGTCATTTCATTGGGGCCGACCGGAAAGTCTCCGCGGATCACCCATCGCACAAAAGCTGTGTCGCCGCTTACCGCATGGTCGGTGACCTCGACCTCGAATGCGTCCAGCGCCGACAGGAAATTGGCGATGGCTGCAATATAGGCCTCGCGCCCCGCGACCGGCTCCGCCGCCCGCGGCCAGCGCCCGACAACTTCGGGCCAGACGACCGGCGCCACCATCTGCGGGTCGCGTCCGCGCGACCAGAAATATTCGAAACCCTCGACCGTCCAGCGGGCCGATGGGGCGGTGTCGTTCAATGCTTCGGTCATGCGGGCCTCCTTGCTTCTCGAAGGCTGGCATAGCGTATCAGGTAATGCGATCAATTACGCCACAGGTAATGGCTGGCGCGCTAGAAATCGAACCCTTGCTGGACCGGCGTAAGCGCCACGCCTTCGAGTGCGAGCATGCGCGCCTTCGACAGCGCGCCGCCCGGGGCCGAAAACCCCCCGATCGCGCCGCCTGCCGCCAGCACGCGGTGGCACGGAATGATCAGCGGCACCGGATTCGCCGCCATCGCCTGCCCGACCGCTCGGGCATGTTCGGGACCGGCATCGAGTGCCCGCGCGACCGCGCCATAGGTGGTCGTCTCGCCCCAGCCGAGCGTGCGGACATGGTCATAGACGCGTGCGAAAAAGGGCGGCTGCTCGCCCGGATCGACCGCCACCGCGAAAAATTCGGTGCGCTCGCCCGCAAAATAGCCGATTGCCGCGTCGATGACCGCCGCGATCCCGGCGGGCGGTGCGGTGCGGATCGCGCCGGGCAGGCGGCGCGACATCGCGCGCTCGGTTTCGGCGGCGGTCGGCGCAGGCAGCCGCAGCGCAGTGACGCCCGCACCCGCCCAGCCGATCGCCGCGACCCCGGCGGCGGTTTCGAAAAGCTGATATTGGCTTTGCCCGGCCATGCCCGCGCCTCCGTCCTTGCCCGAAATATAGGAGCCGATGGCGCCGGCGCCATAGCGAACGGAATATGGCCCCGGCGGTTGGGCGGCTTTGGGGTGGGGAGCTGTCGTTGCGGCAATTTAGCCCCTCCCCTTCAGGGGAGGGGCAACGCAGACTTGGCAGCTTGCTGCCTAGTCATAGTGGGTGGTCTATCGGCCTGCGCCGATGGCCCCACCCCAACCGGTATCAGGTGAAACCTCCCGGACGTTTCAGATCGGTCGGGGACGATCGACCTGATACTCCTGAAGGGCTTTCTTCTCTCAATGGCAGCTTCCAGTCGAAAGCGGACGCCCCGCCAACCTCTCAGCCGCCCGCCGGTGCCGTCATCGCGCCGCCGCCGCCAGCAGCCCGCCGTTGAAACGCTGCGACAAGACTGCATCGGGGATCGCGTTGAACGCGTGAATCGCGCCGGCATAGCTGTGCAGGTCGACGGACACGCCCGGCGACGGCCGCCGCATAGTCGAGATTTTCGTCGAAAGAGGTCGAGACTGCCCGTCGCGATATAGGCGGGCGCAGGCCAGCCAGATCTTCGGCGAGGCTGGCGAAAACCAGCCGCGCCGTGCGTCGTCGGCCTGTAATCGCCTTGCAGCGCGCCAGCCGACGGTTGTCGCGCGCGTCAGATGAACTCGCCTCGCCGGATTGGCATAGGCGGTTCGCTGCCCGTCGGTAATCGAGCATCGATAGGTGAGCAGCTGCCGGCAATCGCGGTCCGCCAGATCGCGCCATGATTGCAAGCGCGGCGGTACGCCCGCGCTTCGCCCGCGACGACGATCCGCCTCGCGTCGAAGCCCAGCCCCGCCCGCCCGCAAGCCAGCGCCAGCGCCAATGGCAAATCCCCGGGCGGGGAAAGGGATGTTCGGGGCAAGCCGATATTCGACCAGGCAACCGGCACCCCGCCGCCGCCGCGAGCGCGGCAGTCCCGCCATCATCTTCACCGATCCATCACCATGCCGCCGCCATGGATGTGCAGATCGCACCGGCTGGCGCGAATCGTGTCGGGCGGAACAGATGGGCAATACGGGGCCGTGGATCGACGGGACCAAAATCTCTCGGCACGATCACCGGCGGCGGCAGGATCGCAAGGTTTCGCCGCCGCACGGATCTGCGCGATCGGCGCCGCGTCCAGGTCGACGCGCGGAAACAGATCGATGATCGGCGCGATCTGCGATCGACAAGTGGCGGGTGTCTGGCCTGTTCTCCCAGTACCTGTTGCCGGACCCAATTGCGAAATCCGCGGCTCCAGCCTGTGAAACGTGCCGATGTCTTCAGAGGCGGATCCGGATCGGTCGGGATGACGAAAGTCTGGAAACGACCGAACCTAGCCGTCGCCCCGCGAAGGCAGAGCCGCTGTCGTTTCACAATGCCGCTAGTGGCCGTTAGCGGCTCGTTCGCGGGGGCGACGGTTGTGGAATGTCCTCACCACCCATAGCCGCCTTTCAAGCGGCAGCGGAATTTCGTCCGCTTACCCGCGCAACTCCGCGCCGAGCTTCGCCGCCGCCGCCACCACCTTGTCGGCGATCGCCTTCAGTTCGGCGTCGGTGAAGCTCTTGTCCACCGGCTGCAATTCGACTTCGACCGCCAGGCTCACCTGCCCCTCGGGAACGCCCGGCCCCGCGAAGCGGTCGAACAGCCGCGCATCGACGATGCTCGCCTTGTCGGCGCCGCGGATCGCGCGCACCAGTTCGGCGGCGGTCAGCCCCACGGGCGCGAGGAAGGCGAAGTCGCGGCGCACCGATTGCAATGCCGGGGGCGCGAAAGCGGCGCGCGCGGGACCGCTCGCGCGCTTCGCGGGGATCGCGTCGAGGAAAATCTGCACCGCCATCACCGGGCCGTCGACGTCGAACGCGCGGGTCAGCGCGGGGTGGAGCGCGCCGAATTCGGCGAGCACCGCCTTGGGGCCGAGCCGCAAGGTCGCCGACTGGCCGGGGTGCCAGATATTGCCGCCGGTGACGGCTTCCATCACCTGCAACCGATCGGCGGGGGCGCCGGCGGCGTCGAGCAGCGCCAGCGCCGCCGCCTTGGCGTCGAACGCGTCGAACGGCGCGGCCTTGCCCGCCTGCCAGCCGCGCGCGCTTTTGTCGCCCGCCATCAGCAACGCGAGCGTCGGATGTTCGGCGTCGGAAAGATAACGCCGGCCGATTTCGAACAGGCGGATGCTGCCCGCACCGCGGTTCTGGTTGCGCTGCGCCGCGGCGAGCAGGCCGGGCAGCAGCGACGGGCGCATCACTTTCAGGTCTTCGCTGATCGGGTTGGCGAGCGACCAGATGCCGCCGCCGAACGGCGCTGCGTCGGCTTCGCTGATGAACGACCAGGTCACTGCCTCGTCGAAGCCCGCAGCGGCCGCTGCGCGGCGCAGGCGGCGTTCGGTCATCTGTTCGGGCGTCGCGGTCGGCTTGGCCACCCCGTCCGCCCGCGGCAGCGGCACCGACGCGATCGCGTCGAAACCGGTGATGCGCGTGACTTCCTCGACGACGTCGGGCGCGCCGTCCATGTCGCGGCGCCAGCTCGGCACCGACACCTGCCAGCGGCCGCCCTGTTCGATCACCGCGAAACCGAGTGCCGACAATATCTCCTGCTGCCGCTCGGGCGCGATCGCGATACCGCCCAATGTCGCCGACAGCGCGGGGTCGTAATCGATCGTCTTGACCTCGGCGGGCGGGGTGCCCGCGCGCGTCACCGCCGACGGATTGCCGCCGCAGATGTTCAGGATATGCGCGGTGACGATCGCGGTCGCATCGTCGAGGAAGGCCGGATCGACCCCGCGCTCGAAGCGGCTGCGCGCGTCGCTCGACAGGCCGAGCGCCTGCCCGGTCAGCGCGATGCGCTCGGGGGTGAAATAGGCGATCTCGATCAGCACGTCGGTCGTCGTCTCGCTGCACCCGCTATGCTCGCCGCCCATGATGCCCGCGATGTCGTGGACCTCGCGCTCGTCGGCGATCACGGTCATCGTGTCGGTGAGCGTGTATTCCTTGCCGTTGAGCGCCGTGACGGTTTCGCCGTCCTTGGCACGCCGCGCGACGAGCGCGCCCGAAAGCTTGGCGCGGTCGTAGATGTGGCTCGGGCGGCCGAGGTCGAACATCACATAATTGCTGATGTCGACAAGCGCCGAGATCGAGCGCTGCCCGACCGCTTCCAGACGGCGGCGCATCCATTCGGGCGCGCTGCCGTTGGTGACGCCGCTGATCGTGCGGCCGAAGAAGGCGGGGCAGGCTTCGGCATCGTCGGTCCGGATTTCGGTCGCGGGCGCGCCCTCGCCGGCGATCGTCGGAACGTCGAGCGGCTTCAGCGTGCCGAGTCCGGCGGCGGCGAGGTCGCGCGCGATGCCGCGCACGCCCATGCAGTCCTGCCGGTTCGGGGTGATCGAAATGTCGACCACCGGATCGTTGAACCCTGCATAATCGGCGAACGCCATGCCGATCGGTGCGTCGCCATTATCGTCAAACGCCAGCTCGATGATCCCGTCATGGTCGTCGCCGAGCTCGAGCTCGCGCGACGAGCACATCATGCCGTTCGATTCGACCCCGCGCACCGCGGCAACCTTCAGCTCCATGCCGTTCGCCGGCACGACCGCGCCGGGCAGGCCGAGCACGCCGATCAGGCCCGCGCGCGCATTGGGCGCACCGCAGACCACGGTGAGCGGCGCGCCGGCGTTGACCTCTGGGCCCGCCTCGACGGTCAGCACCTGCAGCTTGTCGGCCTGCGGATGTTTTTCGGCGGTCAGCACCCTGGCGACGCGGAAACCCGCGAGCTTTTCGGCCGGATTCTCGACGCCTTCGACCTCATGGCCGATGCGGTTCAACGTCGCGACGACATCGGCGACCGAATAGTCGCCTTCGAGATGTTCGCGGAGCCAGTCGAGGGTGATCTTCATGCCGACACTCCTCCGCTCAGCGTCGGCACCGACAGCGCGCCGAACCCGTAGTGCGCGAGCCAGCGGAGGTCGCCGTCGAAGAAGGCGCGCAGATCGTCCATGCCATATTTGAGCATCGCGAGCCGGTCGACGCCGACCCCGAAGGCAAAGCCCTGCCATTCGTCGGGGTCGAGCCCGCAGTTCGCGATCACGCGGCGGTTGACCATGCCGCTGCCGAGCAGCTCCATCCACGCATGGCCCTCGTCGTCGCCATTGCCGCCGACGATGCGGCGGCCCTTTTCCTGCTTATAGCCGACATCGACCTCGGCCGAGGGTTCGGTGAAAGGGAAATAGGAGGGGCGCAGGCGGAGTACGATGTCGTCGCGCTCGAAATAGGCCTTGAGGAAGGTTTCCAGCGTCCATTTGAGGTGGCCCATGTGGATGCCGCGATCGATCACCAGACCTTCGACCTGGTGGAACATCGGCGTGTGCGTCGCGTCGCTGTCGCTGCGATAGACGCGTCCGGGAGCTATGATCCTGATAGGAGGCGTTTTTTCCATCATCGTCCGGATCTGCACCGGCGAAGTATGCGTCCGCAGCAACATACGCTGCGCGGCACCTTCGCCACCTTCGGGGAAATAGAAGGTGTCGTGCATCGCGCGCGCGGGGTGCGTTTCGGGAATGTTGAGCGCGGTGAAATTGTGCCAGTCGTCCTCGATCTCCGGGCCCGTCGCGACCGCGAAACCCATGTCGGCGAAGATTTCGGCAAGTTCGTCCATCACCTGGCTCACCGGATGGACGCTGCCGCGCGGGCTCGCCGCGGCGGGGAGCGTCATGTCGATCGCCTCGGCGGTGAGCCTGATGTCGAGCGCGGCGGCATCGAGCGCCGCCTTGCGCGCGGCGAGCGCGGCGGTGACGCTCTCGCGCAGGCCATGGATCGCCGGCCCCTGCACCTGCCGTTCCTCGGGGCTCATGCCGCCGAGCGTCTTGAGCAGCCCCGTGATGCTGCCCGCCTTGCCGAGCGTGGCGACGCGCAGCGCCTCGACCGCACCCGCATCGGTCGCGGCTTCGATCTCGCCCAAGAGCCGGGCCCGGATGGCTTCGATATCGCTCATCGTCATTTGTCCTATTCCGGCCGCGCTGCCGCCGCCGGTATCATGCTTTCTCAAATTCGTGGATAGGCGGCTGCCCGCGCGTCCGTCGTCCGCCGCTTGCACCGAAGGCGCCGCGCGGGTCAAGCCTGTTGGCGGAAAACGGTCTATCCTGTCGGTTTGTGCAGGCCTTGCACCGGCGCGCCGGCGGCGGCGGTGCGGGCGAAGGCGGCGGCGCCCAATATCGGCTTGGGCCGCGCGGCATAGTCGCGCGGGCTCATCCCCATGAAACGCTGAAAATCGCGGGTGAACTGCGCCTGATCATAATATTGATGGTCCATCGTATCGATCCACGCCATCGACGGATCGAGCATGAAGCGCGCGAGGCTGCGCAGGAAGCGCTGGCGGCGCAGCAGCAGCTTGGGCGAAAAGCCGAAGGCGCGGTGGCTCAATCGCTCGATCGAGCGTTCGGAAAGACCGAGCTTCGCCGAAAGCTCGGCGACGCTCGACAAATCATCGTCGACCAGCGCGCGGTGCGCCGCAAGGATGGCGGGATCGTCGGGCGGCGCATCGGCAAGCAGCGCGCGGAAATGTGCGTCGATCAGCGCCGCCGCGGCATCGACGTCGTTGGTCCGCCGCAACCGCTCGGCGAGCGGTGCGAAGCGGGCAAAGGCCGGATGCACCCCGCCGTCGCAGAGGCGGTCGGCGAACTCGTCGGCGGGCAGCGGAACGAATTTGGCCCATCCCATCGGAAGCACGCCGATGCCCCAGGTCCGCATATTGCCCGCCGCGAAATAGGTCGCCTGGCTCGTCGGCCCGGTGACGATGAAGCGCGGCGTTTCGAGGGCCGGCCCGTCGCCGATCGCCGCGAGCGGCGGGTCGCCGTCGACAAATCGCAGGTTCGCCCACTCGGGGTGCAGATAATCCTCGACCCGCGAGCCGTCGGCGACGCCGACCTCGCTCAGATAAATGGTGCTGAGATAGGGGCGGAGCGGTTCCGACAAGGGGAAGAAGCGCGTCGCGACACGCGGGCTGGCGGGAGGGGAGGGGAATGCGTCGCGGTGCGGCATGTTGTTTCATTTTAACGCGCAAAACGCCTGAAAAACAATGTCCGGAGGGGGTGTCTTGTCGGGTTCTTACAATTTTATGGGGGCCTCCTGCTTCATAATTGTATCGCCTGCTCCGAACGGGGGCGTGCGAGGAGAATCGGGCGTGACGCCAGAGGATGGGGCTTGGCGGGGACCTGAAACAGACGATTGATTTTCCGAGCTTCGTTCCTGCCGTCGGCTTTCTGCGACCCACGGCTATTCGGCACGGGCGGGGGGCGATGGTTTCCACTGGAACCATTGTCGAGGCGGTGCGGCGCGCGAGCGCCGCGCCGCCTCTTCGCGCGGAGCAAGGCGGGGCCCGCTATCGCGCTCGCGCGGCCTGATGCGCGATATCGGTCATCAGCTTGCGGAACAGCACGCCGCCCGCGGTGCCCGACGCCTTGAGCGCGCGTTCGCAGTCGAGCAGCCGGCTCATCAGCCGCGCGATGCGCACTGAATCCCAGATATGCAGCTGCGCCGTCACGGCGTCGCGCTCCTTCCAAAAAATGCCGCTCGACCGCGCGGAGACGACGGTCGCCGGATGGGCGCCGCCGTCGACTTCGGCGCGCAGGCGCGCCAGTGCCAGCGCCCGGATCGCCAGCGCGCGAATGATGCGGATTTCGGCGACGCCGACCGCCGCCGCCTTGGCCAGCATCTCGGGCAGGTCGCGCACCCTGCCGCCGAGCGCGACGTTGATGCACTCGCTGACATCCTCTTCGTGCGTCGCGGCGCCCAGCGCGGCGATGTCGGCGGGCGTGACCTGCCGCTGGCGGTCGGGACCGGCGTCGAGATAGAGCGCGATCTTCTCGATCTCGCGCCGCATCAGCGCCTGATCGCCCGAGACGAGGTCAACGAGCAATTGCGCCTCGCTGTTGGCGATGCGGAGTCCTTGCTCCTGCGCCGCCGCCATCGCGATGCCGACGAGCGCGCGCCGGTCGGGCTGGTAACAGATCGCCGCGACGGCTTGGTCCGACCCCTCGACCAGCTTGACGAGCTTCGACTTCGCGGTGACCGAGGCGCCCGTCGCGATCACCGGGTTGATCGCGGTTTCGGCGGCGAGCAGCGCCTCGACCGCGGCGAGGCTGTCGTCGCCGCTTCCCGAAAGTTCGAGCTTGATGATGCGCGCGGGCGAAAAGAGCGACATCGATGCCGCTTCGGCCGCGAGCAGCGACGGGTCCTGCGCCAGCTGCGATCCCGTCAGGTCGAGCCGCTCGGCCTCCTTGCCGGCAAGGCCGATGAGGCGGACCGCGACGGCTTCCATCGTCGCTTCGTCGGGGCCGGTCAGGAGGGTGAAGCGGACCGCGGGGTCGAGGCGCGTCTGGCGTTCGAGGTCGGCGGGCTTGACGCTCTTCATGAGATTGCTGGGCGATCCTTATATGACCCGCATCCCCGAGCGAAGACGAGGGGCTCGTTCGAGCGAAGCGAGAACCCGCAACAAAGCGGCCTCGACTTCGCTCGGCATAGTCCCTCGTCTTCGCTCGGGAAAGCGTGTTTTAATTTGCGGGGGCGGCGGACTGGCCGCCGCCGCGGTTCGCATAGACCGCGAGGCGCGCGACGATCTGATCGGCGACGCCCGAGGCGAGCCGTTCGAGCGCGGTCGATTCGGCGGCGATCGTCGCATATTCACTGCCGACGACGTCGATCCCGGCATCCTGCGCCGCGGTTGCGTCGAGCAGCACCGCGCCCGATGCTGCATCGACGAGCTGATAGCGCGCGCGCAGCGTCCGGCGTTCGCGCGTCACCGTGTCGTCGGCGCGAACGCCGAAGCCGGTGATCGAATCCTCGAGCCGGACGTCGAGGCGGAGGCGCTTGCCCGCGCCCTCGCCGCCCTGCGTCGCCTGCAACCGGTCGCGAAGCGCATTGCGGACGAGCCAGCCTTCGTGCCCCTCGATCGGCGCGACGTCGACGTCGGCGAGTATCTGCGCCACTGCCCCCTTGCTGCCGTTTGCGTACAAGGGATGCAGACCGCACCCGCCGAGCATCAGCGAAGCGGCGACGAGCGAGGAGGTCAGAAGGGCGCGCATATCAGGGTACGATATTCACCAAACGGTCGGGCACCACAATCACCTTCTTCGGCGTCGCGCCGGCGAGCAGCTCGACAATGCGCGGGCGCGCGAGCGCCGCCGCTTCGGTGGCGTCCCTGTCGAGGCCCTTGGCGATCGTCATCGTATCGCGCAGCTTACCCGCCATCTGGATCGCGATTGTCACCTCGTCATCGACGAGCAGTGCCGGATCGGCGGCGGGCCACGCGGCATCGGCGATCATCGGCGTCGTGCGCTGGCTTGCCGACAACGCCGCCCATGCCTCTTCGGCGAGGTGCGGCATCATCGGCGCGACGAGCAGGATGAGGGTGCGGCACGCCTCGGCACGCGTCGCCGAAGGCTTGGCCTTCTCGATCTCGTTCGCGAGCGCGTGGATCTTCGCCACCGCCTTGTTGAAACCGAGCGATTCGATGTCGGCCGCGACGCCGGCGATCGCCTGATGGAGCTTCCGCGCAAGTGCCTTGTCTTCGCCGCCTTCGCCGGTATTTTCGGTGTCGCCGAACAGGCGCCACAGGCGCTGGACGAAGCGCCACGCGCCTTCGATACCCGCCTCGCTCCACGGCAGGTCGCGCTCGGGCGGGCTATCGGACAGCATGAACCAGCGCGCCGCGTCGGCGCCATATTGGTCGAGGATGGCGTCGGGATCGACGACATTCTTCTTCGATTTCGACATCTTGATCACGCGACCGATCTCGACCGGCGCGCCGTCGGCGGTCAGCGTTGCGCCCTCGGCGTTGCGCTCGACCTCGTCGGGAGTGAAAAAGAGCGGCGGCAAGCCTTCGCCCTGCGTCCGGCTATAGGTTTCGTGCGTCACCATGCCCTGCGTGAACAGGCTCGCGAAGGGCTCGGCGATGTCAATCATCCCCATATGCTTGAGCGCGCGCGTCCAGAAGCGCGCATAAAGCAGGTGGAGAATCGCATGCTCGATGCCGCCAATATATTGATCGACGGGCAGCCAGCGGCGGATGACGTCGGGATCGAAGGGCTTGTCCGGCGGCGCCGAGGCAAAGCGCAGGAAATACCAGGACGAATCGACGAAAGTGTCGAGCGTATCGGTCTCGCGCACCGCCGCGCCGCCGCACGACGGACATGGGACATGCTTCCACGTCGGGTGGCGATCCAAGGGATTGCCGGGGACCGAGAAATCGGCGTCCTCGGGCAGCACGACGGGGAGCTGGCTCTTGGGCACCGGCACCATGCCGCACGCGGCGCAGTGGATGAAGGGGATCGGCGTCCCCCAATAACGCTGACGCGAGACGCCCCAGTCGCGCAGGCGCCACACCGTCGTGCCCTTGCCCCAGCCCTCATGCTCGGCGCGCGCGATCACGGCCGCCTTGGCCTCGTCGATCGTCATTCCGTCAAGGAAGTGGCTGTTCACCAGCTTGCCGGGTCCGGTGTAAGCCTCGTCACCGGTGAAATGCTGCGCGACCTCGTCGCCGTCGGCGATCACGCGATAGACGGGAAGCTCATATTTATGCGCGAAGTCGAGGTCGCGCTGATCGTGCGCCGGACAGCCGAAGATCGCGCCGGTGCCATAATCCATCAGCACATAATTCACGACCCAGACGGGCAAATGCCAGTCGGGGTCGAGCGGATGCTCGACCGAAATGCCGGTATCGAAGCCCATCTTTTCGGCGGTGTCGAGCTGCTCGGCGGCGGTGCCCTGACGACGGCATTCCTCGATGAAGGCGGCGAGCTCGGGCGAGTCTTTTGCGAGGCGTTCGGCGAGCGGGTGGTCGGGCGAGATCGCCGCGAAGCTCGCGCCGAACAGCGTGTCGGGACGCGTCGTGAAGACGTCGAAGCCGACCGCGCCGCCGGCGAGTTTAAAGCTGAACTCGAGCCCCTGCGACTTGCCGATCCAGTTTTCCTGCATCAGTCGCACCTTGTCGGGCCATTTGTCGAGGCTTTCGAGACCCTCGAGCAGCTCGTCGGCGAAGTCGGTGATCTTCAGGAACCACTGCGAGAGTTTCTTCTTCTCGACCAGCGCGCCCGAGCGCCAGCCGCGGCCGTCGATCACCTGCTCGTTCGCGAGCACGGTCATGTCGACGGGGTCCCAGTTGACGTAACTTTCCTTGCGCGCGACGAGACCGTGCGCGAACAGGTCGAGGAACAGCGACTGCTCCTGCCCGTAATAATCGGGTTCGCACGTCGCGAGTTCGCGGCTCCAGTCGATCGCGAGGCCGAGGCGCTTCAGCTGCGCGCGCATCGACGCGATATTGTCGCGCGTCCAGCCTCCGGGGTGGACGCCCTTTTCCATCGCGGCATTTTCGGCGGGCATGCCGAACGCGTCCCAGCCCATCGGATGCAGCACGTCGTGCCCGGTCATCCGTTTGAAGCGCGCGAGCACGTCGCCCATCGCATAGTTGCGGACATGCCCCATGTGGATGCGCCCCGAGGGATAGGGGAACATCTCGAGGATGTAAGCCTTCGGCTTGTCGCCGCTGTCGGTCGTGGCAAAGCTGTTCGCCGCCTCCCACGCCGCTTGCCAGCGGGCATCGGCGGCGAGGGCGCCAAAGCGCGTTTCGCGGGTCATTCGTCGGTTACCCCGTTAGTCTGTCTGGGCGCGCAGGCGCGCGCCTCCGGATTAGTCCCTGATGGCGCTGCGGCGCAGATCGCGGGCGCGGGTGAGGATGATTTCCTCAAGCTTCTGCACGGTGGCCGCCTGCACCGGCGCGTCGACCCAGGCGCCGCCCTGCGACACCTGCCGCGACGCAGCGACGCGCAGCGCGTCGGCGCGCAGATCCTGATCGAGGATCGACACGGTGACCTTCATCCGCTCGCCGGGGTTCGACGGATTCGCGTACCAGTCGGTGATCACGACGCCGCCCGCGCTGTCGGCCTGGAGCAGCGGCATGAAGGACAGCGCGTCGAGCGAGGCGCGCCACAAATAGCTGTTCACGCCGATCGTCGTCACCTGGCTGGCGGCGAGGTCGGCGCGCGGCCGGTCCTTGTTCGCGCACGCCGAAAGGCCGAGCGCCGCAAGTCCGAGCAGCGCGAGCGTGGCCGGGCGGCGACCGATCGTGATGCCGAGCCTGGCGGGGACAGAAAGCTGGGGCATGCCGATAACACCTTATCTTTTGGAGCCCGTCCGAATAGAAGAAAATCGGCCGCGCATAACGGAATTGCCAGCGTCTCTATCGCCCTTGCCGTCGCCCTGCAAGCGCGGCAATTCCGGCCGTACCGCCGTTCAGATTCTGGTCAGATTCAAAGCGCACTGTGACGATCGCGCAACAATTTCGGCAAAAAGCGGAATCGTTGCAAAGATTTGGCGGGATTCGCTGGCATTATCGGGTCGGCGGTCCTATTTGACGAGTCGATTGGGGTTGGAGTCGCAGAGCAATGGCGCGGACGTCGCGACATTTTTGGAAAGCAGGTCTCACCGCTTTGGCGGTGGCTTCGCTTGCGCTGCCGCCGGCCCTCGCAGCGATGTCGAACGCCGACCGCATTCGCGACACCGCGCTTTCGGAAACATTGCTGGGCCAGTTCACCCCGGCCTCGGGTGACGAAAGGCTGATCGCGCGCTATAACAAGATGTCGGCCGAACAGCGCGGCAATTTCAGCTTCACGCCCGCCCTGACCGATCGGGATCGCAAGAATCGTGCGATCACCGTCGTGATTCGCGCTCGCGACGACGCGTCGAGCGCCGCGCGCACCTCGGCGTTGGCGGCGGGCCGCACCGCGCCGGTCGCGATCGCCCCGGTCAAATATAATCTGGGCGCGTCGGTCGGCTTCGAGAAATTCGTCACGCCGTCGCTGCCGCGCGGCACCGATCTCCGCAACCTGCCGGTCGCCAAGGCGCCCGAACAGGACGAGAAAAAGTCACGCTTCGCCACGCGTATGGTGAACCGCCCAAGCGACCCGAGCGGGGCAACCGATCGCGTCACCGCTCCCGGCGAGGCGTCCGCCGTCGATGTCGTCAGCAGCTATCGCCTAACCAAAAATATCGATGTCACCGCGGGTGTCCGGTACAAGAGCGACGACCGCGTCGAACCGCTCACCGATTCGCGCCGCGACAGCCAGGCGGTCTATATCGGAACCGCGTTCCGCTTCTGACGCGACCGGCGCTTCGCCGCCTTTTCATCCCAGGCATCGATCGCAGCCCAGCCGGGCGCGCACCCGCCCGCGCGCTTCAGCCGGCGCGCCCGCGCCCCGGTCATTCCGCCGAGCGCGATCGGCGCCGCCGCCGCGAGGCGCGCCAGCCGCAGCCATTCCCCCGGGGCGAGCGCGGGCGCGCCGGGATGCGAGCGGGTCGGATGAAGCGGTGAAATGAAGACGGCGTCGGCTCCCGACCGCCGCGCGCGGCGCGCCTCACGGATATTATGGACGGGCATTGTCACCGGCAGTCCGAGGCGACGCGCACGCACCGCGAGATGCGCATCGTGCTGGCGGAGGTGGACGCCCCCTGCGCCCCAGCGCCACGCCATGTCGGGTGGTCCGGCAAGCAGGACGACGAGCCCGCGCGTCCGCGCGGTGCGCATCAGCCGCCGGAGCAGGCGCCAGCGACGCCCGGACGTCAGCCCGTCGTGCCGGAAGATGATGCCGCTGCCTGGCGGCAGCAGCGCGGCGAGTTCGGCGAGGCCGGCCTGCGCCCGTTCGTCGCTGAACAGCCAGAGTTTCGGCAGGGGGTGGCGCGGGCGCATCGCGCTTCCTATAGGCGCGTCGCGAGCGCACGCAACGCGCGGGATGAAAGCGGGACGATGAACGAAGCAGCAGAGCGGCTGGCCGAAGTGCAGGGACATATCGCCGACGCGGCGAAACGCGCGCAGCGCGAGGCCCGCGAAATCTGCCTGATCGCGGTATCGAAGACGCACGACGCGTCGGCGATCCGCCCGCTGATCGCGGCCGGGCAGCGTCATTTCGGCGAGAATCGCGTGCAGGAAGCCGCCGCCAAATGGCCCGAGCTGCGTGCCGAAACGCCCGGCATCGTGCTGCACCTGATCGGCCAGCTGCAGTCGAACAAGGCCGAGGAAGCGGTGGCGCTGTTCGACGCGATCCACTCGGTCGACCGCTCGTCGCTCGTCCAGGCGCTCGCCAAGGCGTGCGCCAAGGCGGGCCGGCAGCCGCAGCTGTTCGTGCAGGTCAATATCGGCGACGAGGAGCAAAAGGGCGGCTGCGCGACCCGCGACCTGCCCGCGCTGCTCGCCGAAGCTGCAGACGCAGGGCTGACGATCGACGGCCTGATGGCGATCCCGCCCGCCGATATCGAACCCGCGCCCTTTTTCGCGCTGCTCGACGAACTCGCCGAACGCCACGGCCTGCCGCTGCGTTCGATGGGGATGAGCGGCGATTATGAGACTGCGGTGATGCTCGGCGCGACGCATGTGCGCGTCGGGACGGCGCTGTTCGGTCTGCGGGGCTGAAGGTCCGCTCCCGACCGGAAGCGGTCATGGAGAAAGCCCCTCCCCTGAAGGGAAGGGGCTTAAATAACAGCAACGACAACTCTCCACCCCAAAGCCGACAATCGCCCTACTGATACTCCACCGTCACCGGAATCCGCCCACGATAATTTCCGTCGTCGAGCGCCGCGACCTGCAACCGGCCCCCGAAGCGGAATTGCAACCGGCCGTCGGCGCCAAGGCGCGGCGCCGCCGACAGGTCGGTGACAAGGCCAGTGACGCGCGCGGTGCGGCCATGGCCGCCCTCAAGGGCGACGCTCGCGGGCAGGATCACGCGCACCTCGGCGCCCGGCGCGCCGCGCACGGTCACGACGCCGGTCAGCGCGAAGCCGCCCAGATCGACGACATCGCCGCGCAGCCGGCGCGCGCCCGACACCGGGTCGATTTCGACATCGCCGCCCATCGCGCCGACGGCGACGCGGCCCATATCGAGCCGGGTCTCGACCTCGACGCGCAGCGGCGTTTCGGCCTGGCGAGTCGCGGCTCCGCCCGACTTGTCCTGCGCGCAGAGCATGCACTGAGCCGCCACGGCGGGCGCGCCGCCGAGTGCCAGGACGAAGCCGAGGAAAAGACGGTGTTTCACGTCCGCTCGAATAGTCCAGCCGTGGTTAATCCGCGGTAAAGTGCGCCGCGCGCTAATCGCTGGCCTGTCCCCCGCTTTTCGGCCACATCTGCGCGATGAGCACGCCTCCCTCTCCCTGGCTGAACGCCCTCGCCACCGCGGTTCCGGGGCATGATGTCCATCGGGCCTTCATCGACTGGGCGGCGCCGCGGCTCAGCGACGAGCGCGTGCGCGCGCTCTTTACGCGAATGGCGGCGCGGTCGGGGATCGATCATCGCTGGTCGGTGCTGCCGCCCACCCCGGGCGGCGGGTCGCCGGTCGCGGCGGGCGGGTTTTACGACGTTCCCGGATTGCCGCCGACATCGGTCCGCATGGCGGCCTATGCGCAGCATGCGCCAGACCTCGCGATGCAGGCGATCGCGGCATTGGGCGACGCGCTCGATCCGGCGCGGATCACCCATATCGTCGTCGCGAGCTGCACCGGTTTCGTCGCGCCCGGCATTGACCAGATCATCGCGCGACGGCTGGGGCTGTCCGCAACCGTCGAACGCGTGCTGATCGGCTTCATGGGCTGTTATGCGGGGGTCACCGCGCTGCGCACCGCGCGGCACATCGTGCGATCGGAACCGGGCGCCGTCGTGCTGGTGGTCAGCGTCGAACTGTCGACGCTGCACCTCGCTCCCGCCGACGAGGCCGAGCCGCTGCTGATGATGCTGCAGTTCAGCGATGGCGCCGCGGCGGGGATCGTCTCGGCCGCGCCGAGCGGACTCGAACTGGGCGAGGGACGCAGCCTCGCGCTCAAGGACAGCGAAGATCTGATCCGCTGGGACATCGGCGACAAGGGCTTCGAGATGATATTGTCGGGTGAGGTGCCGGGGCGGCTGCGCGAGGCGTTGGCTCACCCCGACGTCCAGCGCGAATTGTTCGGCGATGCCGGGGCGCCCCCGCTGCTCGCGGTCCACGCCGGCGGCCGATCGGTGCTCGACGCGGTCGAACATGCGCTGGCGGTCCCGCCCGACGCGCTCGCCGACAGCCGCGCGGTGCTCGCGCGGTTCGGCAATATGTCGTCGGCGACGATCCTGTTCGTGCTCGCCGACATGATGGCGCGCGGAGCGAGCGGTGAGGGCATCGCGATCGCCTTCGGCCCCGGCCTCGCCGCCGAGGCGATCCGGTTCCGCGCATGAACCCCTTCGCCAGCCTCCGGGTGCCGATCGCGCGCGAGGAGGAAATGGACGCCGCCGAACTGCCGCCCGATCGCTATGCGAAAGTGCTTGCCGACCTGTCACGGATCAACGCGCTGACGCTCGCGCCGCGGCCGACACTGGGGTTTCTCGACCGGGTCCGCGCGCGTGCTATTGGCGACCGCCCTTGGCGTATTCTCGATGTCGGCTTCGGCGCGGGCGACGTGCTCGTGCGGATCGCGCGCTGGGGCGAACGCCGGGGCGTTGCACTCGATCTCGCCGGCGTCGACCTCAACCCGAAGAGCGAGGCCGTTGCCAGAGCGCGACTTGGCGGCCGCGCGCGGCTTGTCACCGGCGACTATCGCGATCTGGCCGGACAGGGGTGGGACATCATCCTGTCGAGCCTCGTCAGCCACCATATGACGTCCGCCGAGCGCACCGAATTTCTGCGCTTTATGGAAGCCGAGGCGGCGCGCGGTTGGCTGGTCAACGACCTCCACCGCCGGCGCCTGCCCTTTGCCGGCTATCCCTTGCTCGCCGCGCTGGCGTTGGTCGATCCGATCGTGCGGCGCGACGGCCAATTGTCGGTCGGGCGCAGCTTTCGCCGCGCCGAATGGTCGGCGATGCTGGCAGAGGCGCTGCCCGATGTGGCGGACGAATGCCGTATCTTCCGCAGTTTTCCGTATCGCCTCTGCGTCGAGCGCATCCGGTGACCGCGTCCGATGCGATCGTCGTCGGTGCCGGACCCGCGGGGTCGGCGGCGGCAATCGGGCTGGCGCGCGGCGGTGCCAAGGTTCTGCTGCTCGACCGCGCGCGCGAAACGGGCGACGCGCTGTGCGGCGGCTTTCTGAGCTGGCGGACGCTGGCGCGGCTCGACGCGCTGGGGATCGACCGGGCGTCGCTCGGCGGGCAATCGGTCCGCTTCGTGCGCCTCTTCGCGGGCAAGCGGCGAAGCGAAACACCGCTGCCCGGCGAAGCCATGGGGGTGTCGCGCCACCAGCTCGACAGCCTGCTCCAGGCGGCTGCGGTCGCTGCGGGCGCGGGCCTCGAACGCGGCGTCCATGCGACGGCGATCGACGACGGCGCGGTGCAGACGCGCGATGGCGCGGCGCTGGCGGCGGCCTCGATCTTCCTCGCGGCCGGCAAGCACGGCTTTCGCGGTTTCCCGCGCGAGCCCGCCCGATGGCAGCGCGGCGATCCCGCCAGCGGGCTGCGGCTGCGCTTGCCCGCGCATCCCGCGCTCGCCCGGCTGGTCGGCGATGCGGTCGAGCTGCATCTGTTCGATCGCGGCTATGCGGGGCTGGTGCGGCAGGAGGACGGCAGCGGCAATCTATGCCTCGCTGTCCATAAATCGCGGCTCGACGAAGCGAACGGCGATCCGGCCGCCTTACTCCATATGCTGGGCAATGCGCTGCCGCACCTTGGCGAGCGGCTGGCGCACGCCGACTGGTCGCAGGCCGTCGATGCGATCGGCCACGTCCCCTATGGCTGGCGAACCGCCGAGAGCGCACCCGGCCTGTTCCGGCTCGGTGATCAGGCGGGAGTGATCCCCAGCCTCGCGGGCGAGGGCATGGGTCTCGCCCTTGCCAGCGCCGAGGCCGCAGTGGCGGCGTGGCGCCACCGCGGCGGCGATGCCGCGCCGGCGTTCCAGCGCCGCCTCGCCGCGGCGATGACGCGCCCGTTCGCGCTCGCGAATCTCGTATGGCGGCTCGGCGAAAACCCGCGCACCGCTGGGGCGATGACACGCGCGGCGTCACTTTTTCCCGCGCTGGTGCGAATGACCTCGCACGCGACGCGCATCGACCCGCGCTGACCGCTCACCCTTGCGGCGGCGCTGCGCGTCACCGATATTAGGGATAACATCGATGGCCGGATACGGCCCATCCGAAGGAGATTCTCCATGACCGACCCGAAAACCGACAAGACGCCCGGCAAGCCGCTGGACCCGATGGCGCATCATGTGCTGCGCGAAGGCGGCACCGAACGCGCGTTCACCGGCAAATATACCGACCACAAGGGCGACGGCGTCTATCATTGCGCCGGATGCGGCGCGCCGCTGTTCGACAGCCGCACCAAATATGACAGCGGGTCGGGCTGGCCGAGCTATACCGCGCCCGCCGCGGGCGGTGCGGTGAGCGAACATCGCGACGCGAGCCACGGCATGGTTCGCACCGAAGTGCGCTGCGCGAAATGCGAAGGCCACCTCGGCCATGTCTTCCCCGACGGCCCCGGACCCGATGGTCTGCGCTATTGCATCAACAGCGCGGCGCTTGACTTCGCGGACCGCGGGCAGGATGAGGCGTCAACCGGCGAAGGCTGACACGCCCTCGCTACTGACGCATCAGGGGCGACGCGAGGGAAGGAATACGGGCTTTGCGCCGCGAAAGACAGCAAGCTTCGTCGAATAAATCGTCATCGTCCAGCAAGCGCAGCGGCACGCCCCGTGGTGGTCCGCCGCGCTGGCGTGTGTGGCTGCGCCGCGCCCTTCGCTGGGGCCTCGGCCTTGCGGTCGTCGCTCTCGTCGCGCTGGGCGTGGCGGTCGGCATCGCGGTGCAGCGCATGCCGAGCTTCGAGGAACTCAAGAAATCTCCGGCGGGGCAGACGATCCGCGTCCGCGCCGCCGACGGCACGGTCTTCCTGTCGCTCGGGCCCAATTACGGGCGCTGGCTGACCCTCAGGGAAACGCCGCAGGTGATGCAGGATGCGATGGTCGCGGTTGAGGACCGGCGCTTTCGCTATCATCCGGGCGTCGATCCCGTCGGCATGGCGCGCGCGGCGGTGTTCGCGGCGCAGCATTACGGCACCGGCCGCCGGCTGCAGGGCGCCTCGACGATCACCCAGCAGCTCGCGCGCAACATCTTCCTGTCGAACAGCTATACCTGGGCGCGCAAGATGCGCGAGATGGTCCTGTCGCTCGCGCTCGAATGGAAATTCTCGAAGGACGAGATTCTCGAACTCTATCTCAACAAGGTCTATTTCGGCGGCGGCAGCTATGGCATCGATGCCGCGTCGAACAGTTTCTTCGGCCATAGCGCGACCGAAATGTCGCTGTCGGAGGCCGCCGTCGTCGCGGGGCTCGTCAAGGCGCCGTCGCGCTATTCGCCGACCGCCGATGCGCAAGCGGCGCTCGGGCGCGCCGGCGTCGTGCTCGACGTCATGGTCGATGCCGGGGTCATCACCCAGGCGCAGGCCGACGCCGCCGAGCCCGCCAACGTTCAGCTCGCGAAGGAAACCGGACAGAACAGCGCGCGCTATTTCAGCGACTGGGCGCTGCCGCAGCTCGACATGCTGATCGACGAAGGCAGCGAGGCACTCGACGTCTACACCACAATCGACCTCGGCATGCAGCGCGCGGCGACCGCGGCGATCCAGGCCGACACGCCCGCCGGGGTGCAGGGCGCGCTGGTCTCGCTCGACCGCGACGGCGCGGTGCGCGCGATGGTCGGCGGCCGCGATTATGTCGCGTCGAACTACAACCGCGCGACGCAGGCGCTTCGCCAGCCGGGGTCGGCGTGGAAATTGTTCGTCTATATGGCGGCGCTCGAGGCGGGATATAAGGTCAATGATCCGGTCGTTGACGAGCCCGTCACGATCAACGGCTGGAGCCCGCGCAACTCGTCGGGCCGTTTCGCGGGCACAATGGACCTGCGCAGCGCCTTCGCTTACTCGGTCAACACGGTCGCGGCGAAGCTCGGCGACGAGGTCGGATTTTCGGCGGTCGCGAACATGGCGCGCCGCTTCGGCATCACCACGCCCGTCAACACCCACCCCTCGATGGTGCTCGGCAGCGCCGAGGTCCGCGTGATCGATATGACCGCCGCCTTTGCCGCCGTCTCGCGCGGCGGCGTGTCGGTGCAGCCCTATGGCATCACCAAGGTGACGACGGCGGGCGGCGAATTGCTCTATCAGCGTCCCGCCGAGCGCGGACAGACGCTCGTCGATCATTGGGTCGCCGCCGGGATCACCGACCTTTTGCAGACCGCGGTCAACACCGGCACCGGCCGGGCGGCGCAGATCGGGCGTCCCGTCGCCGGCAAGACCGGCACGACGTCGAGCAACAAGGACGGCTGGTTTTTGGGCTTTTCGAGCGGGATCACCACCGGCGTGTGGATGGGCCGCGACGATGCGAAACCCGTCGGCGGGCTGCAGGGTGGACGCGCACCCGCCCGGGCGTTCGCCGATTATATGCGCGTCGCGGTCGCGCGGCGCCCGGTCGAGCAGTTCGACACCGAAGTCGTGCTGCCCGAATGGCAGCTCGAGGACGAAGACGAAGCCTATATGGGCGAGCCCGGTGAAGACGGGTTCGTCGACGAGAATGGCATGCCGATCGAGCTGCCCTATGACAGCCGCCCGCCCGAAATGACGGGACCGATGCCGCCGCCGGTCGACGAAGGACCCGTGCTCGACCAGCAATGGATCGAAGAACAGACCGGGCGCCGCCCGCCCGCCGACAACGGCGCGGTGCCGAAGAATGGCGGCCAGCCCAGGTTGATCACGGTTCCGAAGGCCGCGCCACCGTCGACAGCGAGACAGCCGCAACAGCGCCCGCCGTCGGAATCGGGCGATTACTAGGGCCCGGCGCTAAGCCGGTTCAGCTTGTGAAGCGATAACGGTGGAGCCCGCGCCCTTCGCGGCGCAGCCAGCCGCGCGCCGCCGCGACGTCGCCGTCGTGCAGTTCGTCGACGAGCGCGTGGAACGCCGCGCCATGGTCCATATGGCGAAGATGCGCGACCTCGTGCGCGACGGTCGCGCGCCGGACATGGTCGGGCGCCATCACCAGCCGCCAGCTGTAGCGAAGGTCGCCGTCATGGGTGCAGCTGCCCCAGCGGCTGCGCGGATCGCCGACCCCCACGCGGCCGACCGCGAGCCCCGCGGCGGCGGCAATCTCGCGGCTCTCGCGCTCCATCAGGTCGAGCGCCTGCGCCTTCAGCCAGCGTTCGATTCGCCGCCCGAGTGTTTCGAGCGGACCGCCGACGTGCAACCGGCCGCCGTCGAGGCGAATCGCGCGCGGCGCCGCCGGCGCCCAGTCGACATGGCGCTCGACGCCGCGAAAGGGCAGCGCCGCGCCGGGTCCGACGAGGATCGGCACCACCGCCCTGCCCGCCTGCTCGGCGAGCCACGCCTGCTGCTCGCCAGCCCATTTAAGCGCGGCGCGCTCGCTGGCGCGGCGCGGCACCGTCAGCCGCAGCTCGCCGCGCGCGCCGTCGAAGACGAGGCGGTAGCGGCGCGACTGCGCATGGCGGACGAGGCGCACCGGCCAGGTTTCGTCGCCGACCCGGATGTGCGGCCGGTCCGCCGACGGATCAAACGGCGCGTTCGACAAGATGATTCTCGAGCGGCCCTGCGACATCTTCGCCGACCGTCCAGCCGACGATCGACTGGCCCGCGCGGTGCACCGCCTCGCGATCACCGCAGACGAGATAATGCCAGTCGGGCAGCGGTTCGCCCTCGGCGCGCAGGCGATAGGCGCAGCTCTGCGGCAACCACTCGAGGTCGTCGACCTTTGCCTTGGTCAATGTCAGGCAGTCGGGAACATGGCGGCGGCGGTGCTTGTAATCGCTGCAGCGCGCAGTGGTAAGGTCGAGCAGGCGGCACGCGACATTGGTGGGATAGATGCGGCCCGTATCCTCATCCTCCAGCTTGTGCAGGCAGCATTTGCCGCAGCCGTCGCACAAAGCCTCCCATTGCCCGGCGTCGAGGCTGGCGAGCGGCGCTTCCCAAAAGGGGCGCTCCGATGTCGCCCCTGCCGCCATCACTTCACCCACTTCGCCAGCTCGGCGGCGACCTTGCCCGGAGCGCCCTCGTCGACGTCGGTCGAGGGATCGTCGAGCGGCAGCAGCGCGAGCGGCTTGCCGTCGGGATCCATCAAAAAGGCGAGCTGGCTGTGCGCCATCAGATAGCGGTCGGGCGCCGAGCCCGGCACCTTGTTATAGGTGACGACAAAGGCTTTCGCGACGCTGGCGATCTGTTCGGGGGTGCCGGTCAGGCCGAGCAGGCGCGGATGATAACGCGCGACGAAGGGCTTCAAGGCCTCGGGCGTGTCGCGTTCGGGATCGACGGTGATGAAGAGCGGCGCGACCTTGGCACCGCGCGCCGCGTCGGTCTTTTCGAACTGCGACAGGCCTCGCATCAGCTTTTGCAGGTCGACCGGACAGATGTCGGGGCAAAAGCTGTAGCCGAAATAGACGAGGCGATATTGGCCGGCGAAATCGCTGTCGCGCACCGTTTTGCCATTCTGGTCGGTCAGCGTGAAGGCGCCGCCGATCCGCGCGCCTTCGAGCGGCGGCTTGGCGGGCGCGCCTTCGCCCGCGCCGTTGCATCCCGCGAGCGCGGCGCCGAAAGCGAGGATCAGGCTTGCACGGACAAGCCTTTGTCCCATATTTGCGATATTCATCATGTGGCCAGCCTTGGTCGGCTAGCTTGCGAAAATCAACCATTGTCGTCGCCGTGCGCGGCGGACAAATTGCCCCAGGGGGTCGCCCGATCATGTTTCGACGCGCGGAATTCCGCCTCGCCTCTTGCCTGTTGCTGCTGCTCGCGGTTGCGGGCCTTGTCCATCCTGCGCAGGCGCAGTTCCGCGGCGGCTATGCCTTTTTGCAGGCGGTCGAGAATCGCGACGGGACCAAAGCGACCGAGGCGCTGAAGGACGACCCCTCTTTCGTCAACACGCGCAATCCCGACACGGGCGAAACCGCGCTGATCATCGTCGCCAAGCGGCGTGATATCAGCTGGCTGCGCTTCCTGCTCGCCAAGGGCGCCGATCCGTCGATCGGCGATCGCCAGGAAGTGACCCCCCTGATGCACGCCGCGCTCATCAACTTCACCGACGGCGCCGAAGAGCTGCTCGACCGCAAGGCGCCTGTCGACCAGACCAACCGGCGCGGCGAAACCGCGCTGATCCTCGCGGTGCAGACGCGGAATGTCGCGATGGTCCGGCTGCTCGTCAAGCGGGGCGCCAATCCCGACAAGGCGGACCATATCGCCGGCATGTCGGCGCGCGACTATGCCAAGCGCGACGATCGCAGCGGACGCGTTCTCGCGCTGCTCGAAGCGAAGGCCGATGCGCCGGAGCGCGAGTTCGGGCCGACTTTCGGCCCGCAATGATCAAGTCAATGTGATAGATGAATTGACAATCACATTATGATGTGAGACATGATGATCATGTCCACAATGCTCATCGATCGTATCCGCGCCATCGTCGACGACGGCACCATGTCCCGCTCGGGTCTCGCTCGCGCCGCGGGTCTCCACGCCAACAGCCTGCGCGACCTCGACTCGCCCGGCTGGAACCCTACCGCCGAAACGCTGCGCAAGCTCGAAAACTGGCTCGCGAACGGCAGCGATCTGTCGCCGATGGCGAGCCCCGAGGAGATCATCGCCGAGGCACGCAACGGGCGCATGTTCATCCTCGTCGACGACGAGGACCGCGAGAATGAGGGCGACCTCGTCATCCCCGCGCAGATGGCGACCCCCGACGCGATCAATTTCATGGTCACCCACGGGCGCGGCCTCGTCTGCCTGACGCTGACCAAGGCGCGCGTCGACACGCTCGGGCTCGAGCTGATGAGCCGCAACAACGGCACGCGGCACGAAACCGCCTTCACCACCTCGATCGAGGCGCGCGAGGGCGTGACGACGGGGATTTCGGCGGGCGACCGCGCGCGCACCGTTGCGGTCGCGATCGACGCGGGCAAGACTCGCGACGACATCGTGACGCCGGGGCATATCTTTCCGCTGATCGCGCGCGACGGCGGTGTGCTCGTGCGCGCCGGCCATACCGAGGCGTCGGTCGACATCGCGCGGCTCGCGGGGCTCAATCCCTCGGGCGTGATCTGCGAGATCATGAACGACGACGGCACGATGGCGCGGCTCGACGACCTCATCCCCTTCGCGCGGCGCCACGGCCTCAAGATCGGCACGATCGCCGACCTCATCGCCTATCGCAACCGCAGCGACCGGCTGGTCGAATGCGTGTCCGACGATCCGTTCGAATCGGACTATGGCGGCGACTGGCGCCTCAAATCCTATCGCAACAAGATCGACGGCAGCGTCAATCTGGTGCTGCAGAAGGGGCCGGTCGATCCTGAAGGCGTCACGCTCGTGCGGATGCACGCCGTTTCGCTCTTCGACGACATCATGGGCCGCCCGGGTCCCAAGAAGCGCCGCCTCCAGCGGTCGATGGACGCGATCGGCGAAGCCGGCGCAGGGGTGATCGTGATGCTGATGCGCCCGCTGCCCGGCTCGGCCGATGCCGACGCGCTGCCGCCGCCGACCGGCGGCATGGACCTGCGCACCTATGGCATCGGCGCGCAGATCCTCGCCGACCTTGGCGTCCACGCGATGGAATTGCTCACCCCCACCCACAGCAATATCGTCGGCCTCGAAGGCTATGGCCTGTCGGTCGTCGGCGAACGCCCGATTCCCGGAGAAGCCTGATGGCACATGTTCTGATCGTCGAAGCCCGCTTCTATTCGCACCTCAACGACATGCTGCTCGACGGCGTGCGGAGCGCGCTCGAGGGCGAGGGGCATAGCCACGAAACGGTGACGGTGCCGGGCGCGCTCGAAGTGCCTGCGGCGATTTCGCTTGCCGCCGACAGCGGTCGTTACGACGCCTATGTCGCGTTGGGCGTCGTGATTCGCGGCGAGACCTATCATTTCGAGGTGGTGTCGAACGAGAGCGCGCGCGGCATCATGGCGCTGACGCTCGACGGCCTTGCCATCGGCAACGGCATTTTGACGGTCGAGAATGAAGAACAGGCGCTTGCGCGCGCCGACAAGACGCGCAAGGATAAGGGCGGCGAAGCGGCGAAGGCCGCGCTCGCGATGCTCGCGCTCAAGGAACAATTCGGTATTGGTTGACCGCCCGCCCCCCAGCCGTTTTTCGGTCGTCGAGCGCGGCGGGCGGCTGGTGGTGATCGACCGCGAGACCGGGCAGATCCCGCCGACCGCGGCCGAGCGTATGGATGCGCATGATCGCCGCATGGGGGTCGAACCCCTTCGCCCCGCGGCGCAGGCTGCCGGCCCCGAGGCGATCCTCGAGCTTGCCGAAGCCGCCCCGGTGACGCAGCGCGAATTGCCACGACCATCGAACGGCCGGAACGCCGTCGCCACGATGGACCGCAAGCAGCCATGGGGACAGAAGGTGAAGGGCGCGGGCCAGCCGCAGCCCGCGCGCATTCCTGAGCGGCCGGCGCTTCAACCGCAAGCGAGCGACCGGAAGACGATCGTTACAGCGAAATGGTGGGATGCAAAGGGGCCGCGCACGATCGAGCTGGGCCCGAACGGGCAGTCCGAACTGACCGGCCGCCTTATGTTCCTGTTTTTCGGAGTGGTGATCGCGGCGATCGTCGTCGCCTTCATCGCGCCGCTGCTGTTGTTCGTCGGCGCGTTTCTGCTGTTCCGCTTCGGCGGCAATTTTCTCGGGCCGATCGGCGCTGGTATCGTCGACAAGGCGCTGGCCGAGCGAGGCTAGCTTGAATATCCTCCCTGTGGCCGAAGGCCATGGGGAGGTGGCAGCCCGCAGGGCTGACGGAGGGGCAAGGACGCGACGCCGTTGCCCCTCCACCATTCGCTACGTGAACGGTCCCCCTCCCCATCGCTACGCGACAGGGAGGACGAGGCAACTCACGCCGGCTGCAGCGCCGGATAGTCGGTGTAGCCTTCCGGGCCCGGCGAATACCAGGTCTGCGGATTGTCGGCCGCCCATTCGGCGCGGTGCCGGATCCGCTCGACGAGGTCGGGGTTGCCGATGAACGGCCGCCCGAAGGCGATCGCGTCGGCGGTGCCGCTGGCGAGCGCCTGTTCGGCGAGCGCGACATCATAGTCGCTGTTGAGGATCAGCGGGCCCTTGAAAGCCGCGCGGATCGAAGGCGATTGTTTCGGTACATCGGTACGCCCGAAGGTGCCGTCGGGGCCGGGTTCGCGCAATTCGAGGAAGGCGATGCCGAGCGCGTCCAGCGCCGCGGCGGCGATCGGAAACAGCCTTTCGGGCGCGCTGTCGTCGACGCCCTGCGTATCGCCATTGGGCGACAGGCGCACGCCGACCCGCTCCTTGCCCCAGACCGAAATCAGCGCCTCGGTGACTTCGCGGAGCAGGCGGATGCGGTTTTCGACCGGGCCGCCATAATCATCGTCGCGCAGGTTCGACCCGTCGCGCAGGAACTGGTCGATCAGATAGCCGTTGGCGCCGTGCAACTGGACGCCGTCGAAACCGGCGCGCTTCGCATTTTCGGCAGCCTTGGCGTAGTCGGCGATGACGCGGGGGATCTCGCCCAGCTCGAGCGGGCGGGCGACCTCATATTCGCGGCGGCCGACCGGCGTATGCGCCTTGCCCGGCGCCTGCGTCGCCGACGCCGAAACCGGCGGCTTGCCGTCGTTGAACACCGAATGGACGACGCGCCCCATATGCCAGAGCTGCGCGACGATCCGCCCGCCGGCTTCATGCACCGCGTCGGTCACCGGCTTCCAGCCTTCGACCTGCGCATCGGTCCACAGGCCCGGCGCGCTCGGCCAGCCGAGCCCTTCCTGCGAAATGCCCGTGGCTTCGGAAATGATGAGCCCCGCCGAGGCGCGCTGGCGATAATATTCGCGCGCCAGCTCGTTGGGCACGAAACCCGGTCCGGCGCGGCCGCGGGTCAGCGGCGCCATGATGATGCGATTCGGCGCGTCGATCGCGCCCAGCTTGATCGGATCGAACAGGGATACGGCCATATTTCCTCCACATTCACTTTCATTGCGCGCGGCCCCATCGGCCGCCGCCTTGGCCCGCGAAGCTATGGACGCAGCGGGGCCGGCACAATGGTGAGTAGCAAAAGAAAATCTAAATGACAGCGAAGAAGGTGCGCGTCGACATGGTTGTGCCCGCGCGGTTGCCGAACCGCGCGGCGCGGCCTATCTGACGCTCATGGCCTCGATCTTGCCCGCCGACCCGACCCTCGACGAAATTCGCGCCGCGCTCGCGCCGCTGATTGCCGCCTCGGCGGCGTTCGACGGGTTCGGTGACGCCGCGCTCGCCGATGCCGCCGCGCGCGTCGGCGTCGACCCCGACGTCGCGCGCCTCGCCTTTCCGGGCGGCGCGCGCGACATGGTCGACGCGTGGTTCGCCGATGTCGATGTGGCGATGGAAACGCGCTGGCCCGCCGAGAAACTCGCGGCGCTCAAGATTCGCGAGCGGATCACGACGCTCGTCGAAACGCGCATCGCCCTGCTCGCGCCGCACCGCGAATCGCTGCGCCGCGCACTCGCTTTGCTCGCGCTGCCGACCAATGCGCCGCACGCCGCGAAGCTCGGCTGGCGCGCCGCCGATCATATGTGGCGGCTCGCGGGCGACACCGCGACCGACTATAATCATTACAGCAAGCGCGCGATCCTCGGCGCCGTCTACGGCTCGACGATGGCGGTGTTCCTGAACGACGAGAGCGAGGATTTCGCCGATACGCGCGCCTTTCTCGCGCGCCGCATCGATCAGGTGATGCGCTTCGAAAGCTGGAAGCACCGCCGCGCCGCGCGCAGCATCGAACGGCCCAGCCTCGCGCGCTTCGTCGGCCGGCTGCGCTATCCGGGGCGCTGAGCGCTCTAGATAAAGGACTGGCGCCGCGCGGCTGTTATTGATAATCGCTCGCAAATGACTGCTTTGCTCGACAAATCGCCCTTGGGCGTGATGGTGCGGATCGCCCGTATCGACTGGAATGCCATGTCCGAAGACGAGGGCCGGCGCCTGCGCGAATTCGGCCTGATGGAAGGGTGCGAAGTCACCCCGCATCACCGTGGCAGCATCTTTTCGCGCGATCCGCTCGCGCTGACCGTCGGCCGCATGAAGGTGATCATCCGCGCCAGACAAGCCGCGGCGATCGAAGTGGAGCCCGCTGCATGACGGCGGCGATTCCCTCGATCGCGCTCGTCGGCAATCCCAACGCCGGCAAATCGAGCCTGTTCAACGCGCTGACCGGCGCGCGGCAGAAGATCGCCAATTATCCCGGCGTCACGGTCGAGCGGAAGGCGGGGCACGCCAGCTTCGCCGACGGCCGCCCGCTGTCGCTGATCGACCTTCCCGGCACCTACAGCCTGACCCCCGCGAGCCTCGACGAGGCGGTGACGCGCGACGTCGTGCTGGGCCGTCAGGAGGGCGAGAAGCGCCCCGACGCGCTGATCGTCGTGCTCGACGCCGCGAACCTCGACAATCATCTCTGTTTCGCGCTCGAACTGCTCGCGCTGAACCTGCCGACCGTCGTCGCGCTCAACATGGTCGACCTCGCGGCACGCGACGGGCTGACGCTCGACGCCGAACGGCTGTCGAAGGAACTGGGCGTGCCCGTCGTGCCGACCGTCGCGGTGCGCAAGCGCGGGCTGACCGATCTGCTCGCCGCGGTCGACGGCGCGATCCGGTCGCACCAGCCGCGCGAAGCCGTTCCGGCGCCGCAGAACGACGCCGCGCTTCACCAGCGCGCCCGTGCAATGGCCAAGGCGGCGATCCTGACCGAAACCCCGGTGCGGCGCTGGACGCAGCGCGTCGACAATGTCGCGCTCCATCCGGTCCTCGGCCTCATCATCCTTGTCGCGCTGATGTTCGTGATGTTCCAGGCGGTCTTTTCGTGGGCAACGCCCTTTGCCGACGCACTCGAAGCCGGGGTCGGCATTCTGCAGGGCTGGGTGGTCGACGGCTTCCCCGACAATTTCCTGCGCGGGCTCGTCGTCGAAGGTCTGCTCGCGGGCGTCGGCGCGGTCGTTGTCTTCCTCCCGCAAATCCTCATCCTCTTCCTTTTCATCCTGCTGCTGGAAGCATCGGGCTATATGACGCGCGCGGCCTTCCTGATGGACGGGCTGATGGGCAAGGTCGGGCTGTCGGGGCGCGGCTTCATCCCGCTTCTGTCGAGCTTTGCCTGTGCCGTCCCCGGCATCATGGCGACGCGCGCGATTCCCGACGAGAAGGACCGGCTGACGACGATCCTGATCGCGCCGCTGATGACCTGTTCGGCGCGGATGCCGGTCTATACGCTGATCATCAGCGCCTTCATTCCCGCGCAGAAGGTCGGCGGGACGCCGATCGGGCTGCAGGGGCTCGTGCTGTTCGGGCTGTTCATCAGCGGGATCGTCGGCGCGCTGCTCGTCGCCTTCTTCCTCCGCCGTTCGGTGACCAAGGGCAATGCGACAGGCTTCATGATGGAAATGCCGCGCTATCAGTGGCCGCGTCTCAACGACATCGTCATCGCGCTGTGGCAGCGCGCGTGGATATTCCTGCGCCGCGCCGGCACGATCATCGCCGCGACGACGGTCGTCCTCTGGCTGCTTCTTACCTTTCCGCAGGCACCGGCGGGTCAGAGCCAGGTCGAATATAGCGCTGGCGGCCGCATCGCGAGTGCGCTGGAAGTCGTCGTCAAGCCGATCGGCTTCAATCATGACATCGCGCTCGCGCTGATCCCCGCGATGGCTGCCCGCGAAGTCGCGGTATCGGCGATGGCGACGGCGAATGCCATCGATGCGGGCGACGACGAGGAGGCGATGGCCGAGCAACTCGGCGATCGCATCGCGGGCCGCTGGAGCATCGCGACCGCGCTCGCCTTCCTCGCCTGGTTCGTCTTTGCGCCGCAGTGCATCTCGACGATCGCGATCACGCGGCGCGAGACCAATGGATGGAAATGGCCGATGTTCATGGTTGGCTATTTGTTCCTGCTCGCCTATGCCGCTGCTGGTATCACTTACTGGACGGCCGTCGCCTTCGGACTCGGCTGATCCTCCCAATCTTCAAGCGGAGCGGCGGATGGCTGGCAGCGTCAACAAGGTAATTTTGATCGGCAACCTCGGTGCCGATCCCGAAATCAAATCGTTCCAGAATGGCGGCAAGATCGCCAATATCCGCATCGCGACCAGCGAACAGTGGAAGGACCGGATGAGCGGCGAGCGCAAGGAGCGCACCGAATGGCATAATGTCGTGATCAACGGCGAAGGGCTGGTCGGGGTGGTCGAGCGTTACCTCAAAAAAGGCTCGAAGGTCTATATCGAGGGCTCGCTGCGCACTCGCAAATGGCAGGACCGCGACGGCAACGACCGCTACACGACCGAAGTGGTGATCGCGGGCATGGGCGGCACGCTGACCATGCTCGACGGCGCGCCCGGCGGTGGCGGCGGCTCGCGCGGCGGTGGCGACTGGGGCGGAGGTTCGTCGAGCGGCGGCGGCTGGGATCAGGGCGGTGGCAGCTCCTCGGGCGGCGGCGGCTCGGGCGGCGGCTGGAACCAGGGCGGCGGCGGCAGCTCGAGCGGCGGACGCCCGCCGTTCGACGACGATCTGGACGACGACGTCCCGTTCTGACGTCTACCTAAACCCGCTCGTGCTGAGCTTGTCGAAGCACCGTCCTTTCTGTGGCGTCGCGGCGAAGAAGAACGGCCCTTCGACAAGCTCAGGGCGAACGGCATGAGTTGAAGCGATGGCTTTGCAAGCTGGCGTCAATCTCGATCAAGCCATCACCGCCGCGGACGTCGCGCGCGGCGTGTGCCGGCTGTTCGCGCAGGCGGGGCTGGTCGCGATTCCCGAGGTCACCTTGCCCAACGGGCGGCGCACCGACCTCACCGCGATCGATGCCAAGGGCCAGATCACGATCGTCGAGATCAAGGTCAGCCGCGCCGACCTGCACGGCGACGGCAAATGGCCCGACTATTGCGACTGGTGCGACCGCTTCTATTGGGCGCTCGCCTCGGGGCTCGACCCGGCGATCCTCGAAACTTCCGATTATCGTCCCGAAAGCTCGGGGCTGATTATCGCCGACCGCTATGGCGCGGCGGTGGTGCGCGAAGCCGCAAGCTGCAACCTCGCCCCCGCGCGGCGCAAGGCGGAACTGCTGCGGATCGGACGGCTCGCGATGCGGCGGTCTATGGTCGCGGCCGACCCTGAACTGGCGGCGGGTTGGGGAGAGGGTTAGCCTCGGTCGATCCGTGCCGAATCAAAGCCCGCTTCATATTGCGGCGCGGAATCGGCGATGCAAACCCAGGGCGCCTTCGACCCGACGAAAATATGCGCCGCATAACCGCGGAAGCCCGGATCGTCGTCGAGCAGGCCCGCCGGTACAAAGAAAAACTTGCCGTTCGCGTCGCTTAGCGGCGCTGGACTGCCGCATCGCCGGCAGAAATGCGATGCCCAGCCTCCGCCGTCGGGGACGGCGAAACGTTCGATCAAATCCTCGCCCGCCAGCCAGCGGAAACTGGCGGCCGGCGCATAGAAGACGGCATTGCCGTCCGTACCCGATACCTTGCGGCATTTGGAACAATGGCATTGGCCGGCGGCGCCGAATTTTCCGTCGATTTCGAAACGGATATCGCCGCACAGGCAGGAACCGCGTATCGCCGTTGCCATCGCCGACCTCCTTCCCCGTTTGCGGTGCCCTTATCCCCGCGCCTGCATGCGGGCGAGGTAGCGCGCGAGGATGTCGATCTCGAGATTGACCGGACGCCCCGCCGCCGCCTCGTTCAGCGTCGTCATCTCCTGCGTATGCGGGATGATGTTGAGCGTGAAATGCGCCTCGCCGTTCGGCTGGTCGGTCACTTCGTTGACCGTCAGCGACACGCCGTCGACGGTGATCGATCCCTTGGGCGCGATATGCGGCGCGAGCGACGCGGGTGCGGCGACGGTGACCGTCACGCTGTCGCCGATCGGCTCGGCCGATACGATATGTCCGATGTCGTCGACATGGCCGGTGACGATATGCCCGCCAAGCTCGTCGCCGATCTTCAGCGCGCGTTCGAGGTTGAGGCGGCGCCCCGCCTCCCACATCCCGGGCGCGGTGCGCGCGATCGTCTCGGCGCTCGCATCGATCGCGAACCAGCCGCCGGGCCCGTTGCTGTCCGCGTCCACACCCTTATCGACGACCGTCAGACACGCCCCCGAACAGGCGATCGACGCGCCGATATCGATGCTACCCACATCATAGGCGGTCTCGATGACGAGCCGCGTGTCGCCGCGGTCCTCGCGGCTGCGGATGGTGCCGATGTCGGTGATGATGCCGGTGAACATGGGTCGCGTTATCCTTCTCTGACGCGCTCGTAGACGTCGAGCCGGTCGCTGCCAAGCATCCGGCTGTCATCAAGCCGCCAGCGCCCGTGCGCATCGGCGAGATCGGCGAGGCCGATGTCGCCGAGCGCCGCCCTGCCGCCGCCGATCAGGATCGGCGCGCGATAAAGGAGCAGCCGGTCGACGCGGTCGGCGGCGAGAAAGGCCGATGCTGCGCCGGCACCGCCCTCAACGAGCAGCGAGTCGATTCCATCGATCGATTCGGGCGATGCGATGGCCGCCCAGCCCTCGGGCGCGGCGCCCTTGGTCAGGAGCAGCTTCTTTGGGCCGCGGCCTTCGAGCCCCGGCAAGCGCACGTCGAGCTTGGGTGCATCGGCGTCGAGCGTCCCGCGCCCGACAAGGATCGCCTCATGTTGGGCGCGTTCGAGATGCCCGTGCGCGCGGGCGCGGGCGCCGGTGATCCAGCGGCTCGACCCGTCGGCCATCGCGATACGGCCGTCGAGCGACGTCGCGAGCTTCAGCGTCACGAAGGGCCGGCCCAGGGCCTGCCGCGTCCACCAGGGCGCCATCGCTGCGCGCGCGTCGGCGGGAAGGACGTTGAAGACCACTTCGATCCCCGCATCCTGCAGCCGCTCTATGCCCTTGCCGTCGGTGCGCGGGTCGGGATCCTGCGCCGCGATCACAACCCGCGCGACGCCCGCGGCGATCAGCGCATCGCTGCACGCCGGGCCGCGCGGGCTGGCGTGCGCACAGGGTTCTAGGCTGACATAGGCCGTCGAGCCGCGCACCGCAGCGCCGGCCGCCGCGAGCGCCATCGCTTCGGCATGCGGGCGACCGCCGGGCTGGGTCCAGCCGCGCGCGACGACGCGCCCGTCCTTGACGATCAGGCAGCCGACATTGGGGTTGGGTGCGGCGACCGGCCGGCCGCGCCGCGACAGCGCGATGGCAACCGCCATCCAGTCGGCGTCGGCGGTCGCTCGGCGCATCCGGTCAGTCGGCGGCTTTGGGCGGCGCGCCGCGCGCCGCGCGCTCGGCGAGCGTCGAGCGCGTCTGCACCGGCGCCGGCTTTTCCTTCGCCGCCGCGGCCGCTTCCTCGCCCAGCGTCTCGCGCGTCACCTTGTCGGCCTCGCTCGAATCATATTCGATGCCGAGGCTGTCGGCGAAACGCTGATATTCGGCGCGCTTCTTCGCATTTTGCAGCGTTGTTTCCTTTGCGCGCGCCACCCAGTCGGCGCGAATCTCGTCGGCGCTGCGCGTCGCTTTCCAATTTTCGAAATAGATGATATGCGCCTTCGGCTTCTCATAGGGGATCAGATATTGTTCGATCCCGTTGAAGACGAGCCAGGTCAGCGCGAGCGCGACGCCCCAGATCGCCCAGCGGTGCGGGCGCGGTTCGCGGATATAGGACCAGAAATCGGACAGGCCGCCGCCCACGTCGACTTTGTTGAACATTCCCATCCGCGCAATTTAGGCGATCTTGCGGCGATTTGCGAGAGGAAGCGGCGCGGCGCGTCGATTGCATCGGATGGCGGTCAAAAAGGCCGGCGATTGCAAAAAATGCAATTACGGATGCTTTTTTCGCAGTTGCAACATTCATTGTGCACTGCAATATCACACTTGCCTTTTAGGCATCCTCTCCCAAAACTTTCACGGGCCGCCCTTGGGCGGCCCTTTTTTTCGACTTTTTTGGTTGAGAGGGTCGATTCGGTTTCTTTTGATTGATTCGGCACCGGCCCGCTCCCCCACCCGGCCTCCCATAGGCTATTATCGTCGGGGAGGCCGGGTGGGGGAGCGGGCCGGTGCCGGGCGTTTCCACGAAGTGGAAACAATCCAAGGGCTTATCAGTCCTGGGTCGGCGTCCGCGCCTCGAATCGCCGCACTTCCGCAATGAAACTGCCCGGCAGCGGTGTTGGTTGGCCGCTATCGGTGTCGAGATGGGCATAGCTGATCTCGATGTCGGTAAGCCGTTCATTATCGCGAAAAATCCCGCAATGGAGCGTGAAGTTCGTCCGGCCGAAGCGACTGATTCGCGCGGCGATCGTGATCAGCTCGTCGAGCCGCGCGGGCGCATGATAGTCGATCTCGCAATGCGTCTCGCGAATGTCTGTTCCATATTGGTTAAAATAGGGGCCGGGCTGCCCCTCGCCGAGCGCGCGGAAATATTCGGTCACCCCGATGTCGGCGTAGACCAGATAATTGGCGTTGAAGACGATATTCTGTCCGTCGATCTCGTTGAAGCGCACGCGAACGCGCTCCTGCACGCGGAAATCGCCGAGCGGCACATCGTTACGGTGATCGGTCATGCGGTGCTCAGGCGGCGAGCGCGGCGGGAGTGCGGTCGAGCGGCGCGCACGCGGCTTCGAGCCATTCGCGTTCCGCACCTTCCATCCCCGTGCCGAGCTTTGCCAGCACCTCGGCATGATAGGCGTCGAGCCAGTCGGCCTCGGCGCCCGACAACAGCGACACATCGACGAGATTTTGCGCGATCGGTGCGAAGGTGATCGTCTCGAACCCCAGCATATCCTCCTCGGCGCCCGCGATGCGCTGCGGGGTGACGACCACCAGATTCTCGATGCGTATGCCGAAATGGCCCGCCTTGTAATAGCCGGGCTCGTTCGAGAGGATCATGCCGGCGTGGAGCGGCTCTTCGGTCCCCGCCTGCCCGCCTGCGGGCTTGGCGATGCGCTGCGGCCCTTCGTGAACCGCGAGATAGGTGCCGACACCGTGGCCGGTACCATGCGCATAATCGACCCCGTCGGCCCACAGATATTGCCGCGCCAGAATGTCGAGCTGGCTGCCGCGCGTCCCCTTGGGGAAGCGCGCCACCGCGAGCGCGATATGGCCTTTGAGCACCTGCGTGAAGCGGCGGCGCATTTCGGCGGTCGGCGTGCCGATCGCGATCGTGCGTGTGATGTCGGTCGTGCCGTCGGCATATTGGCCGCCCGAGTCGACGAGATAGAGCGTGCCCGTCTCGATCGCGCGGTTGGTCGTCTCGTCGACCTTGTAATGCGGCAGCGCGCCGTTGGGACCCGCGGCCGAGATGGTGTCGAACGACAGATCCCTCAGCACCCCGCTGGCATCGCGAAATTCGCGCAGTTTCGCTGCGGCGCCGAGTTCGTCGAGGTTTCCTTCGGGCGCGACCTCCTCCATCCATTTGAGGAAGCGCGACACCGCGACGCCGTCGCGGACATGCGCGGCGCGGGTGCCAGAAAGCTCGGTTTCGTTCTTGATCGCCTTGGGCAGCACCGCGGGGTCGCGGTGGCGCTCGACCTTCGCGCCCGCGCCCTCAAGCGCGGTGAAGATCGCCGCGACCGCGCGGTCGGGATCGACCGCCACCTTCTTGCCTGAAAGATCCGCGAGCGCCGCCTCGAACGCGTCGCGATCATGGATCCGCACGCTGTTGCCGAGATGCGCGCGCACCGCGTCGGTTAGCTTTTCGGGCGCGATGAACAGGTCGGCGGTCGCATCGGCGTGGAGCAGCGCGAAGGCGAGCCCGACCGGCGTGTGGCTGACGTCTTCGCCGCGAATGTTGAAGGTCCACGCGATCGAATCGAGCGCGGTCATCACCGTCGTGTCGAGCCCCTTCGCCTTCAGCCAGTCGGCGATGATCTCGCGCTTCTCCACCGCGCCCTGCCCCGCGAGTGCCGCATCATGCACGGTCACCACCGCGTCGCTCGGCGCGGGCTGGTCGTCCCACGCCGCGTCGAGCGGGTTCGCGTCGACCGCGATCAGGCTCGCGCCCTTCGCGGCGAGCGCCTTCTCCAGCCCCCGCGCCCAGTCGATGCCGTGCAGCCACGGATCGTAACCGACCTTCTGTCCCGCACTGACGTTGGCGCCCAGCCATTCGGCGACGCTCGACTGCGGCACGCCGACATAGTCGAACAGCGTTCCGTCGACCTGATCGCGCACCTGCACCGTGTAGCGGCCGTCGACGAACACCGCCGCCTTTTCGGGTAGCACCGCCGCGGTCCCTGCCGAGCCGCCGAAGCCGGTCAGCCACGCCATACGCTGAGCATAGTCGCCGACATATTCGCTCATATGCTCGTCGCTGATCGGCACGACGAAGCCGTCGAGGCCGCGCTTGGCGAGTTCGGCGCGAACGCGTGCAAGGCGTTCAGCATGGACGGGGCTGGACATGGTCGCTTCCTTGTTCCTACATCAACCGATCCCGCCCTTCCGGGCGGCACCGCGGGGGATTTTGTGATGCGCGCTATTTGGATGTTTCTGGCGGCAATTGCCACCCCGCTTGTCGCATCATCATCCCTGTTTGCCTCCCCTTCGTTCGCCAAAGAGAAAGACGCCGAATTGACCAGCCCGACCCCCGCCCTGCCCGCCGCGCCCGTTGCGGAAAAGCGCCCGCACGAAATGACGCTGCACGGCAAGACGCTGTCCGATCCGTACCACTGGCTGAAGGACGCGAGTTATCCGACGATCGATGACAAGGATGTGCTCGACTATGTGAAGGCCGAGAATGCCTATTTCGATGCCGCGATGAAGCCGCACGCCGCGCTCGTCGAGACGCTGTTTCAGGAGATGAAGGGCCGGATCAAGGAAGCCGATTCCTCCGTGCCGCAGAAGGATGGCGACTGGCTCTATTGGGTCGAGTTCGAAGAAGGCGCCGAGTATAAGAAATGGTATCGCAAGCCCGCATCAGGCTCCGGCGACACCCAACTGATCCTCGACGAGGTCGCGATGGCCGCGGGCAAGGATTATTTCCGCCTCGCCGAAGTGTCGGTGAGCCCGAACGGCAAGCTGATGGCCTATTCGTTCGACGACAATGGCTCCGAACGCTTCGAGGCGCGCATCCGCAACCTCGAGACGGGCGAGCTGCTTCCCGACACCATCCCCGGCACTTTGTCGTCGCTCGTCTGGACGTCGGGCAATGACGCGATCCTCTACGGCCTCGCCAACGAGAATTGGCGCACCGACAATGTCCGGCTGCACAAGCTCGGCACGCCGGTCGCCGAGGATAAATTGCTCTACAAGGAGCCCGACATCGGCTTCGGCGTCGGGATCGGCAAGACCGCCGCCGACAATTATATCGTGATCGCGACGGGCGATAACGAGACGAGCGAGGTCTATCTGCTCCCCGCCGACAATCCCGAAGCTCCGATGCAGCTCGTCTCGGCGCGCAAAAAGGGCCGCGAGTATAGCGTCGATGAGCGCGAGGGGACGCTCTACATCCACACCAACGACGAACATCCCAATTTCCGTGTCGCGACCGCGAGCGTTGCGAAGCCCGGCGAATGGAAGACGCTGATCCCCGGCTCGGATGACAATTACATCACCGGCCTGTCGGTCTTCCGCGACTATTTCGTGCTCGAATCGCGTGAAAAGGGCGTCGATCAGGTCGATATCCGCAAATATGACGCGCCGCTGACCCCCGGCCGGATCCAGTTCCCAGAGGCGACCTATGTCGCAGGGCTCGGCGACAATCCCGAATATCATCAGGACAAGCTGCGGCTCGACTATGAATCGATGGTCACCCCCGACACGGTGTTCGATTACGATCTGGCGAGCGCCAAGCTCGAGACGCTGAAGGTGCAGGAAATTCCATCAGGTTATAATCACGACGATTATCAAACCGAATTGGTTCACATGCCCTCGCGCGACGGCACGCCGGTTCCGGTGTCGCTCGTCTACAAAAGGGGCACGCCGCGCGACGGCAGCGCGCCGATGCACCTCTATGTCTATGGCTCTTACGGCTACCGCGTCCCGCCGGGCTTCTCGACGACGCGCCTCAGCCTTGTCGATCGCGGGATGATCTATGCGATCGCGCACGTTCGCGGCGGCGACGACCTCGGCCGCGCCTGGTATCTCGCGGGCAAGACCGATCAGCGCAAGAACACGTTCAACGACTTCATCGACGTCGCCAAGGGCCTGATCGCCGCCAAATATACGAGCGCGGGCAAGATTTCGATCGAGGGCCGCTCGGCGGGCGGGCAGGTGATGGGCGCGGTCTACAACCAGGCGCCCGAACTCTGGGGCGCGGTGCTCGCGGGCGTGCCCTTCGTCGACGTGATCAACACGATGGTCGACAAGGACTTGCCGCTAACCCCCGGCGAATGGCCCGAATGGGGCAATCCGATCACCGACAAGGCCGCGTTCGACTATATGCTGAGCTACAGCCCCTACGACAATGTCACCGCCAAAGCCTATCCGCCGATGCTGGTGTCGGCGGGGCTCAACGACCCGCGCGTGACCTATTGGGAACCCGCCAAATGGGTCGCGAAGCTGCGTAGCGTCCGCACCAACGACGCGACCTTGCTGCTGCGCACGAATATGGGCGCAGGCCATGCCGGCAAGTCGGGCCGCTGGGGCGCATTGCGCGAGGATGCCGAGGAGTTCGCCTTCGTGCTGACGCAGCTCGGAGTCGAGAAATAATAACGATAGCCCGTATCGACTAAGCCGCCCGCGGTCGCTGCCCCGATCTCAAGGGTTGCATCGATGAGAGCACTATATATAAGCACTTATATATGGATTGTCGTTCGGGCCTTGGAACACGTCTGCGGCTGCTGGTGGCGGCGCTCGACGATGCGGTCGAGCAGGCCTATCGCGACGCGGGCCTGAACTTCCGGCCGCGCTTCTACCCCTATTTCCGGCTGCTCATGGCACGCGAGTCGGCATCGGTCGGCGAATGCGTCGCCGCGCTCGGCTTCACCCAGCCCGCCGCCACCCAGACGCTGCAGACGATGGTTCGCCAAGGCCTGATAGAATCGGTGCCCGGCCGCGACCGGCGCGAACGGCGTTTTTCCCTCACTATCGCGGCGCGCGCGATGATCCCCGATCTCGAGGCAACCTGGACCGCGACCGCCGGTGCCGCGCGGGCGCTCGATGCGGCGCTGCCGCAACCGCTGGGCGCGGCCGTCGATGCCGCCCTCGAACAACTCGAACGCCAGTCGTTTGGCGATCTTATCAGGAAGGAACGTGCCCGATGACACGTGCCCTGCTTTTGCTGGCGCTCGCGTGCCTCGCACTGCCCGCCGCTGCGCAGTCGATCAGCGCCGCCGACCGGGGACAGATGATTGATGAAATCGCTCGCTTGCTCGCGACGCGCTATGTCGACGCCGACAAGGGGCAGCGGATAGCCGCCGAATTGCACCGGGCGAAGGGGCAATGGAGGGATATGGGCGACGGCCCGGCCTTCGCCAAAGCACTGACCGGCTGGCTGCGGCAGGCTTCGGGCGACGGGCATTTCGCGGTCGATTACAGCGCCAGTCCGATCCCCGCCGACGGCGGCGACAAGACCTTTCTCGACGCGGAGATCGAGCGTTATTATGGCGCGCACGTCAATCATGGCGTGCAGAAAATCGAACGTCTCGACGGCAATATCATGCTGATCGACCTTCGCGTCTTCCCGCCCCCGGCGCTTGGCGGCGACGTCATTGCCGCGATGATGACCGTCGCGGCGCAGGGCGATGCGCTGATCATCGACCTGCGCAAAAATGGCGGCGGCATGGAAACGGTCGACACAATCGTCAGCCAGCTCGTTCCCGCAGGGTCGCCGCTTAGCGGCAGCTTCGACCGTCCGAGCGGCAAGACGACGCCCCATGTCTCGCCTGCGCCGCCCGAAGGGCGCCGGTTCGGCGAGACGAAGCCGGTCTATATCCTGACCGGGAAGCGCACCTTCTCGGCGGCCGAAGCGCTCGCTTACGACCTTCAGGCCCTGAAACGCGCGACGATCGTCGGCGAAGTCACGGGAGGCGGCGCCAACCCGTTCGAATATCGCCGCGTGCACCCGCATTTCGCCCTGAGCCTGCCCGAGAAACGGTCGGTCAATCCGATCACCGGAACCAACTGGCAGGATGTCGGGGTCAAGCCCGACGTCGCGGTCCCCGCCGACCGGGCGCTCGAAACCGCGCTATCGCTTGCGAAGGAAGCGCTCGCCAAAGCGCCCGGCGGTAGTCAGGACAAATAGCCCCGCGCGACGAGGTCGCGCTCCAATTCCATCGCGCCGCGAAAATGATGCCCTGCGATCCCGGCCGATTCGGCGCCTGCGACATTGGCCGCATTGTCGTCGATGAAGATCGCGCCCGCCGGATCGATGCCGAATCGTTCGATTGCGAGGGCATAGATCGCGGGGTCGGGCTTCATCAGCTTTTCGGTGCCCGAGACGATGACGTCGCGGAAGCGGTCGAACACCGGCTGGGTCGGGCGGAAGCCTTCCCAGAATTCATGCCCGAAATTGGTGATCGCGAACAGCGGCACGTTTGCGTCGTCGAGCCGCTCGACCAGTTCGAGGCTGCCGGGCATCGGCCCCGGGATCGTCTCGTTGAAACGTGTCGCATAGGCGTCGATCAGCAAGGCGTGATCGGGAAACTCGGCCTTCCGCTCGGGGACCATCTCGGCGAGCGGGCGGCCGGCGTCGTGCTGGAAATGCCACTCGGGCGTGACGACATTGGTGACGAACCATTCCAGCTCGTCCTTGTCGGCGATCAGCCTGGCGAACAGAAAGCGCAGGTCCCAGTCGAAGAGGACGCGGCCGACGTCGAAGATAACGCTCTGGCGAATCATGGGCACTCCAGACACGCGAAAGCGCCGCCGGAAGCATCCGACGGCGTCACGCTAACTCGCAAATGCGCGCGGGACATCTGTCCCGACAGGACTTTTAGCCCTGGCGCGCCTTGAAGCGGCGGTTGGTCTTGTTGATCACATAGGTCCGGCCACGGCGGCGGATCACGCGGTTGTCCCGGTGGCGGTCCTTCAGCGACTTCAGGCTGTTGCGAATCTTCATCGTTCTGTTCCGTAAAATTTCGAGCGTTGTACGCGAAGCGGCGCACCTATGGGGAAGCAACCGAAAAGTCAACCGCTCCGCGCCCATATTTCGTCATGCCGGACTTGATCCGGCATCCATCGCCGCGGCGATGTCATGGACTCCGGATCAAGTCCGGGGTGACGAGGGATATTATCCCGCCAAAGCCTTCTGCCGCCGTCTTTGCACCGACGAGCCATAGCCCATCGCCTCGCGATATTTGACGACGGTGCGCCGCGCGATGTCGTGCCCCTCGGCCGACAGTTTCTGGGCGATCGTCTCGTCGGAGAGGATCGCCCTGGCATCCTCGCCTTCGATCATCGCCTTGATCCGGCTCTTCACCGCTTCGGCCGACACCGCGCCGTCGCCCCCGGTCGCGGCAATTCCGCTCGAGAAGAAATATTTGAGCTCGAACAGCCCGCGCGCGCAGCTCAGATATTTGTTGCTGGTGACGCGGCTGACGGTCGATTCGTGCATGCCGATGGCCTCGGCGACCTGCCGCAGCGTCAGCGGGCGCATATGCGCGACGCCGTTCAGGAAGAAGCCCTCCTGCTGTTTCACGATCTCGCTCGCGACCTTGACGATCGTGCGCTGGCGCTGGTCGAGCGCGCGCACAAGCCAGTTGGCGCCCGCGAGCTGCTCGGACAGCCACGCCTTGCTCTTCGCCGCGGCGCCCTCAGCCAGTTCGGTGTAATAGCGGCGGTTGACGAGCAGGCGGGGCAGGGTGCCGTTGTTGATCTCGACCGCCCAGCCCTTCGCGGTCTGGCGGATATAAAGGTCGGGGACGACCGCGGGCGCACCTTCGCCGCCGAAGCGGAGCCCGGGGCGGGGATCATAGCCGCGCAGCTCGCGGATCATGTCGGCAAGATCCTCGTCGTCGACGCCGCAGATGCGCTTCAATTGCGGGAAAGCGCCCTTTGCGACGAGATCGAGATGCGCGATCATCGTCGCCATCGCGGGATCGTACCGGTCGGCCTCACGCGCCTGGATCGCGATACATTCGGCAAGGTCGCGCGCGCCGACGCCCGAAGGGTCGAAGCACTGGATGCCCGCCAGCACCGCCTCGACCAGCGCCAGCGGCATGCCGAGCTGCGCGGCAAGCTCGGCAAGGTCGGCGCGCAGATATCCCGCCTCGTCGATCAGCGCGACAAGCTGCCCCGCGACGATCGCCTCGATTCCGCCGAACCGCTCGCCGACCTGCGCGAGCAGATGATCGTGGAGCGTCCCCTCATGCTCGGCGAAGCTGTCGAAATCGATATCCTCGCCGCCACCCGACAGGCCGACATTGTCGCTCGCGCTGTCGTGATGGAAGCTTTCGGCCAGGTCGACGTCGAGGTCGTTCGCGCTTCCGTCATCGGCCGACAGCGCCCGATCGGCCTCGATCGACGCGGCTTCGGCGACGGGCGCTTCGCCGGCGGGCTCGTCGCCGCCGGCGCCCTCGCTGTCGGCCGACGCCGTATCGAGCAGCGGATTGCCCTCGAGCGCCTCGGCCAGATAGGCTTCGAGTTCGAGGTTCGACAGCGCCAGCAGCTTGATCGCCTGCTGCAGCTGCGGCGTCATCACCAGCGATTGCGACTGGCGGAGATCGAGACGCGGACCGAGCGCCATCGGCAGCTAGTCGATCACAAGGAAAAACCCTCGCCGAGGTAGAGGCGACGCACCTCGGGGTCGGCGACGAGTTCGGCCGGAGAGCCGGCAAGCAGCACCTTGCCGTCGTAGATGATGCAGGCGCGGTCGACGAGGTCGAGCGTCTCGCGCACATTGTGGTCGGTGATCAGCACGCCGATGCCGCGCGTCTTCAAATCGGCGACGAGGTCGCGAATGTCGCTGATCGACAGCGGATCGATGCCCGCGAAAGGCTCGTCGAGCAGGATGATCGACGGGTTCGCGGCGAGTGCGCGCGCGATTTCGGCGCGGCGGCGTTCGCCGCCCGACAGCGCCATCGCGGCGGCATCGCGCAGCCGCGTGAGGCCGAATTCGTCGAGCAGTTCCTCAAGTCGCCGTTCGCGCGCAATCTTGTCGGGCTCGGCGAGTTCGAGCACCGCCTCGATATTTTGCGCGACCGTCATGCCGCGAAAAATCGAGGTTTCCTGCGGCAGATAACCGAGGCCGAGGATCGAGCGGCGGTACATCGGCAGCGCGGTGATGTCGGCGCCGTCGAGCATGATGCGCCCGGCGTCGGGCTTCACCAGCCCCATGATCGAATAGAAGCAGGTCGTCTTGCCCGCACCGTTTGGGCCGAGCAAACCGACGACCTCGCCCTTGCCGACCGACAGCGAGACGTCCGACAGCACGACGCGCTTGTCATAGCTTTTCGCGATCGAGATGACCGCAAGACCGTTGCCCGCCGCCGCATCCTCGCGGACGTGCGCGCGATGCTCGGTGACGCCATGATCGCCCTCGGAAAGCGTTGCCACGGTGGATTCGTCGTCGGTCATATGTCGGTCGGTTCCGTTTCTAGCTCCCGTGTGGCGTTACCCCAGCGACGCGGCCAAGGTCAATCTGGCAAGATTTTTGCAAGACAACCAAGGGCGGCATCGTCGGCGGCGCTCAATGCGCCGCCTGCGGCCCCCGCACGATCCCCGACAAGGCGAGCTGCTCGTCGATCGCGGCGAGCAGGCGCGCGAGCGCCGCCTCGTCCTTCGCCTCGGCGCGCGCGACGAGAACGTCCTGCGTGTTCGAGGCGCGGAGCAGCCACCAGCCATCGTCGGTGAGCACGCGCGCGCCGTCGGTGCGGTCGACCTTCGCCCCCGATTCGGCGAGCCGGTCCAGAACTTCGTCCACAATGGCGAACTTGCGGCTCTCGTCGACCTGGAAGCGCATTTCGGGGGTGTTGACCATCGGCGCCATATTGCCGCGCAATTCGGTGACGCTCTCACCCAGCTTCGCCGCCGCCTCGATCAGCCGCACCGCGGCATAGGGCGCGTCGTCATAGCCGTAATAGCGGTCGGCAAAGAAGATATGCCCGCTCATCTCGCCCGCCAGCGGGCTCGCGGTTTCCTTCATCTTCGCCTTGATCAGGCTGTGGCCGGTCTTCCACATCAGGGGTTTGCCGCCAAGTTCGGCGACGCGGTCGAACAGCGCCTGGCTCGCCTTCACATCGGCGATCACCGTCGCGCCGGGCATGTCCTTCAGCACCGCGGCGGCATAGATTTGCAGCAGCTGGTCGCCCCAGATCACCCGGCCCTCGCCGTCGATCGCGCCGATGCGGTCGCCGTCTCCATCGAAAGCGACGCCGAAATCGAGGCTCTTCTCGGCGACGAGTTTCCTCAGATCGGCGAGATTCTTTTCCTCGGTCGGATCGGGATGGTGGTTCGGGAAATGGCCGTCGATGTCGGTAAACAGCAAATGATGTTCGCCGGGAAGGCGCGCGGTGAGCTTCTCGATCACGGTGCCCGCGGCGCCGTTGCCGGCGTCCCAACCGATGCGGAAGGCGCCGCCGGCGAAACCCTCGACGAGCCGGTCGACATAGGCGTCGACGATGTCGATGCTCTCAGACGTGCCTTCTCCCGCATCCCAGTCGCCCGCGGCGGCCATTTCGCCGATGGCCAAAATGTCGGCGCCAAAGAAGGGACGCCCCTGAAACACCATCTTGAAACCATTATAGTCGGGGGGGTTGTGGCTGCCGGTTATCTGTATGCCGCCGTCCACATCTTCGGTTGAAGCGGCATAATAGAGCATTGGCGTCGGCCCGAGCCCGACGTTGAGCGCATCGACGCCCGCGGCATTGATCCCGGCGATCAGCGCGTCGGCGAGCATCGGGGACGACAGGCGCCCGTCATAGCCGACCGCGACGCTTTTGCCTCCCGCGCGGCGGATCAGCGTCGCGAAGCTGCGCCCGATCGCATAGGCGTCCTTGTCCGAAAGCGTGTCGCCGACCACCCCGCGGATATCATATTCGCGGAGCATCGTCGGATGGAAATTGTGCGTCATGTTTGAACCTCTTGGGGAGAGAAGGGTCAGGCTGCGGCGAACAAATCCCCGTCCGGATGCAATCTTTCGCGCGCCGGGAGGTTGAGTCCGCCCATCGCCTCGCGGAGTTCCTGCCGCGCGACGACGTGGCCGATTCCCATGCCGCCGAGATGCGCCTTGTCGAGCAGGGTGAGGCCAGCCGGGAAAAGCTCGCGATAGATGACGCGCTCGCCGAGCCCGGGGATGACGCGGAAGCCGACGCGGCGTGACAGCTGGGTCAGCGCCTCGCCGACGCGGCGCATATTGTGCGCGTCGACATGCTGGAGGCGGTTGCGCAGGATGATCCAGTCGATCGTCCGCCCGTCGCTCTTGGCGCGCGCCTTGCGTGTGTCCCAGATGAGTTCGGAATAGAAGCTCGGCCGGGTAACCTGGAAGGTCTCGGGATCGACCTGTCCGATCAGGTCGAAATCGATGAAGCTGTCGTTGATCGGGGTGACGAGCGTGTCGGCGCTCGTCGCAAGATGGCGCGCGAAGACGTCGTCGCGGCCCGGCGTGTCGGCGATCAGATAATCGACATCGACGCTCAGCCGCGCGACCTGCGCGTCGAGTTCCTCGATCGTCGATCCGGTGAACACCTCGAAGCGCGGGGTCGGCAGCGCGATCTCGCGGCGCTTCGCCGTATTCTCGCGATTTTCGAGATAGCGGTGGAAGGTGCGCTGACGCGGGTCGAGGTCGATGCCCGCGACGCGCCACCCCTGGCTCGCCAATGCGACCGCGAAATGCACGGCGCAGGTCGATTTGCCCGTCCCGCCCTTTTCATTGGCAAAGATGATGCGGTGCGGTGCGGGGGTCGTCATGAGCGTTGCGATTTTCCTGTTGGCACGGCATGGGCGGCCGTCGCGCGAAGTGATATAGTCGCGCCAATATCGGAGGGCGACGAACCGTGCAAATCATCCGTGACATCGCGATGCTGCACCGTGCCGTTACGGCACTGAAACAGGGGGGGAAGAGCGTCGCGCTGGTCCCCACCATGGGTTCGCTGCACGACGGCCATCTCTCGCTCGTCCGCATGGCGAAGCGCGTCGCCGACCACGCCGTCGTGTCGATCTTCGTCAATCCCACGCAATTCGGCCCGAACGAGGATTTCGAGGCCTATCCGCGGGACGAAGCGCGCGACGCCGCGCTGCTGGTCGAGGAGGGGGCGAGCCTGCTCTGGGCGCCCGATGTCGCGACCATGTATCCCGGCGGACACAACACGCATATCGAGGTCGCCGAGCTTGGCGCCGATTATTGCGGCGCCGCGCGTCCGGGCCATTTCGACGGCGTCGCGACCGTCGTCGCGAAACTGTTCAACCAGGTGCGCCCCGACGTCGCGATCTTCGGCGAAAAGGACTGGCAACAGCTCGCGATCATCCGCCGCATGGCGCGCGACCTCGATTTCGCGATCGACATTTTGGGTGCGCCGATCGCGCGCGACAGCGACGGCCTCGCGATGTCGTCGCGCAACGCCTATCTCTCGGACGCGCAGCGCGCGGCGGCGCCCGCCTTTCCCGCCGCGTTGAACGCCGCGGCGCAGGCGATCGCAGGCGGCGCCGACGTCACCGAAACGCTCGTCAGGGCCGAGGCGGCGATCGTCGCGGGCGGATTCGACAGCGTCGACTATGTCGCGCTGGCCGATGCCGACAGCCTCGAACGGCTTCGCGCCTTCCGCGCGCCGGCGCGCCTGCTCGCTGCCGCCCGGATCGGAAAAACGCGGCTGATCGACAATCTGGCGGTGGGCTGATCGGCTCGGAAGTCCGGGAATTTCCGGGGAGTTTGTACAATATCTACAAAAAACGACATCGTCGTTAACGCTTTGTTGACCATAAACCGCAAATTTGGCCCCGAGGTCTCCATGTGGGGTGGAGGCAAAGGGGGTTATCATGGCGAACAGTCTGAAGTCTGCCCAATATCTGATCGAGAGCCGCTTGCTCGACGCAGCGCGCGGCGATGCGGGCGCCTATTTCGATCTCGGTATCGCGTTTTCGACCGGCTCGGGCGGGGTCGATGTCGACCTGATCCAAGCGCATAAATGGTTCAATCTCGCCGCGCTCGGCGGCAATGTCGAAGGCCAGCATTGCCGCGCCGACGTGTCGAGCGAAATGTCGCGCGACGAAATCGCCGAAGCACAGCGCCAGGCGCGCGCCTGGCTCGACGAGACGGCGCGCCGTCCCGCCGCCCGCCGCTTCGCGGCCTGATCCTTCCAAAATCCTCTTTTTTCGTCATGCCGGACTTGATCCGGCATCCATCCAGCGGATGATGCTGGACCCCGGATCAAGTCCGGGGTGACGAAGGGGACGTTTCAGCTCTTCCGCTTGAAGGGCATTTGCCCTTCCAGCCATTCCATCTCGGCCGCTTCGGCCTGCCGTTCCTGTTCGAGATAGTCGGCGACCGCACGGCGAAAGCCCGGATCGGCGATGAAATGCGCCGACCAGGTCGCGACAGGGCCATAGCCGCGCGCGAGCTTGTGCCCGCCCTGCGCGCCAGCCTCGACCCGCGCGAGCCCGCGTTCGATCGCGATGTCGATCGCGCGGTAATAGCATAGCTCGAAATGCAGATAGGGGATTTCTGCGAGACATCCCCAATAGCGGCCATACAGCGCGTCGGCGCCGAGGAAGTGCAGCGCGCCGGCGACCGGCCGCTCGTCGGCGTCATGGGCGATGAGCAGGATGATCTGATCGGCCATATGCTCGCCCATCAGGTCGAAGGCGGCGCGAGTCAGATAGGGATGCCCCCATTTGCGCGCGCCGGTGTCCTGATAGAAAAGCCACATCGCGTCCCAATGCTCGGGCCGGATCGCGTCGCCCGTCAGTTCCTCGACGCGCAGTCCCTCGACCGCGCGCAGCCGCTCCTTGCGCAGCTGCTTGCGCTTCTGCGAGTTCAGCGTGGCGAGGAAATCGTTGAAGCTGGCATAGCCCGCGTTCGCGAAATGGAACTGGATATCGCGGCGGACGAGCCAGCCCGCCTCTTCGAACAGCGGCATCTGTTCGGGGGCGACGAAGGTCGCATGCGCCGACGACAATTGATTCTGCCGCACCACCGCCTCGGCGGCGCGGAGCAGCAGCAAGGCGTCACCCTTGTCCTTGGCGAGCAGGCGCGGGCCCGGCACCGGCGTGAAGGGCGCCGCGATCTGCAGCTTGGGATAATAATCGCCGCCCGCGCGCGTCCACGCGTCGGCCCACGCGTGGTCGAAGACATATTCGCCCTGGCTGTGCGATTTGAGGTAGGCGGGCGCCGCGGCGACGAGCGCGCCGGCGGCGTCCTCGACAAGCAGCGGCGCGGGCTGCCAGCCGGTGCCCGGCCCGACGCTGCCCGATTGTTCGAGCAGCGACAGGAAGGCGTGGCCGACGAAGGGATTGCCGCCACCCGCCAGCGCATCCCACGCCGCCGCATCGATCGCGGCGACCCCGGTTCCGAGCGAGATCGTCCGGGCGGGCGGGTCGGCTTCGGCCACCGGATGCCTTAGGCGGGCTTCACCGCGACGATCGCGTCGGCCTCGACCGCCGCGCCGAGCGGCAGCACCGCGACGCCGACCGCGGCGCGCGCGTGGCGGCCCGCTTCGCCGAACAGTGTTTCGAACAGTTCCGATGCGCCGTTGGCGACCTTCGCCTGATCGGTGAAGCTCGGCGCGCTGTTGACGAACACGCCCAGCTTGACGACGCGCTCGACGCGCGACCAGTCGCCGCCCAAGGCCTGCCCGATCTGCGCGACGAGCATCAGCGCGACGCGCTGCGCCGCATCCTGCCCGCCCGCAACGTCCATATCGTCGCCGAGGCGGCCGGTGACGACCTGTCCGTCGCGGAAGGGCAACTGGCCGCTGACATAGAGCATGCCGCCCTGCTCGACGACGGGCACATAGGCCGCGACCGGCGCGGCGGGCTTGGGGAGTTCGAGGCCGAGCTCGGCGATCTTGGCGGCGATATCCATGGGGGTGGTTCCTTCTTAAACCGGCTCGGCGGCCGGGGCGGGGATATTTTCGGCGAGGCGAGCCAATATCCAGCCCTGCGCCTCTTTCCAATCGTCGATTCGCGCATGGGCGTATTTCGCCGGCGCGATCTTGCCGGCGATCGCGGGCTCGCCGATCAGGTGCAGCCGCCACACGTCGGGCGCCTCTTGCGCGACCGACTGGTGGTGGCCGGCGAGGTCGTCGATAAACACCGCGACCGAGGGGCGATATTGCTCGATCAGGCGGCGCACCGGCTCGCCCTTGCCGCCGCGGCTGCCGATCACCGGCGCACGGAAATCATGGAGCGCAAGCTGGTCGATCCGTGCCTGCTGATGCTCGGGACCGACATTGGTCAGGACGACGATATCGGCCTCGGCGCCGATCGCCGCCATCGCGGCCAAGGCGCCGGCTATCGGATATTGCCGCGTCATTTCGGTGCGGAAGAAGCCGTCGAGCAGCGGCCATACCTCGGCCGCCTCCAATGGCGTGCCGCATTCCTTGCGTTTCAGCGCATTGGCGAAGCTCGCATCCTCGATGCGAAAGATCACGCCATGTTCGGCGTCGACCCATTCGGCGAAAGGCACGACCATGTGCATCAGCACCTCGTCGCAATCGGTGATGACGAGCGGGCGGTTCATGCGGAGGTTCCTTCGAGTCTGTGGGCGGCGGCGGCGATGCTGGCGGGCGGCACCTGCAAGGCATCGGCGCAGGCAACAAGATCGTTTTCGTGGCCGGCGAGGAAGGCGAGGATCGCCGCGAGCGTCGCCTGCTCGCCCAGCGAAGCGCGCAGTTCGTCGGGCGCGAGGCCGGTCAACGCGAGCAGCCGTTCGGCGCGCGGTTCGTCGCTCAAAATCCAGCCGAGTGCATGAAGCGCCAGCGCCGCATCATCTTCCAGCAAGCCCGATCCCTCCGTCGCGATGCAATTGTGTCGTGCGGCCGATTCGCCTAAACGGGCCGCGCACGCAAGGTGGGGAACGGAAAGCACATGGGCAAGACCATCCTGGTCGTCGAGGATAATGAACTCAACCTCCGCCTCTTCTGCGACCTCCTCAACGCCCATGGCTACAGCGCGCATCCGGTGCGCGACGGACGCGACGCGCTGGCGAAGGCGCGCGAAATCACCCCTGACCTGATCATCATGGATATCCAGCTGCCGCATGTCAGCGGGCTCGATCTGATCGGCCAGATGAAGGCCGATCTCAGCTTGCGCGCCGTGCCGATCATGGCGGTCACCGCCTATGCCGGGAAGGGTGACGAGGAACAGATCAAGGCGGCGGGGGCCGAGGCCTATGTCTCGAAACCGATCTCGGTGATCAAGTTCATCGAAAGCGTCGGGGCGTTCGCTTAGGGCGGGTTTCGGCCGGAAGCTGCCGATCCTCCCCGGCACGGGGAGGGGGACCACCGAAGGTGGTGGAGGGGCACAGGCGGAGCCGCACGACTCAGATAGGGCAGGAAACACCTCGCGTGCCCCTCCACCATGCTTCGCATGGTCCCCCTCCCCCAAGGGGGAGGACCGTCCGCTCCCCACCCCAAAACCGCTCTCCTCCATAAGGAAAGGGCCTGTCGCGACAGTGCCCGGCCGCGGCAGGCCCTTCCTACGCCCTCCCCGGCTTTGGGGAGGGGGAGAGACGGTCAGAACTGGCCGCGCAGCGTCACGCCATAGGTGCGCGGCTCGCCGGGGAAGCCGACGAACAGCTGGTTTGCGGTCGCCGGGAAGCCCAGCGCCGCGGGCGCCGCGACCGAACGGAATGAGCCCGATCCCTGGAGCGGCATGTCGGCGCCGATCTGGTAATATCGCTTGTTGAACAGATTCTGCCCCCACAGCTCGATCCCCCAGCGCCGGTCGCGGCCGTACAGCCCGATCCGGCCGTTGAAGACCGCGAAGCCGTCCTGGATCTTTTCGACATCCAGATCCGACCCGGTGTTGGTGTCGCTTTGCAGGCGCGTGTCGAAGTAGACGAGTGCGCTCAACCCGCTGTCGCCGATCGGCGGGGTCCAGCTGATCCCCGCGGTCGCGACATATTTGGCAGCGTTCGACACCCCGCGCCCGGGCAACTGGAACAGGACTGGCGACAGCGCCCGCCCTCCAGTGCCGACGAGGTTGCGGCGATAGAGGGTGTCGACATAGGTCAGCCCCATATTGACCGAGAGATAGCGCGCGGGACGCAGGAAGGTCTCGATCTCGAACCCCTTGGCGACGACGCCGGGTTTCAGCCGGTCGGACGCGCAGGCGCCGGTCGCGGCGCTGTTGTCGATCGGCCCGGTCCCCAGATCGTCCTTGCACGCCTGGATATTGGTAACCTCGAAATTGACGCCGTTGAAGGTGTTGAGCTGGTAATTGCTATATTCCTGATAAAAGGCCGCGAGATTGACGTCGACGCCGGGGCCGTCCCATTTGACGCCGAGCTCGTAGGCGTCGACCTTCTCGCTCGCGAATTGCAGGTCGCTCGCTTCGGGCCGCGCGTTGCCGGGCGTGTTCGCCGGCCGCGCGAGCAGCGCGACGCAGGCGGCATCCTGCGCATCCGATCCCGCGGTCGTGCTGCACGGCCGGTCGAGCGCCGAATAGTCGAGATTGAAGCCGCCCGCCTTGTAGCCCTTCGACGCCGAGGCATAGACCAGCCATTCGGGCGCGGGCTTCCAGCTCAGCACCGCAGTCCCCGTCCACTGGCCTTCGCTGAATTTGGTCCCCGGCGCGCCGGCGACGATGTCGGGCGCGGTGCCGTTAATGACACACGCGAGCGTCGCCAAGGCTTGCAAGGATGAATTGACGATCGCCGGACAGAGCGTGTTGGTGAAATTGGCGTCGCCGCTCAGCGTCTTCTTCTCGTGCGTGTAGCGCGCGCCGACGGTCAGCGTCAGCGCATCCTCGACGATGTCAAAGCTGTTGTGCGTGAAGATCGCATAATTGGTGCTGCGCTGGGCGAAGGTCGATCCATTGTTGCCGGTGCCGTTGAGCGGCGCGGCGCCAAGCAGCGCGGCGATGCCCTGAAATCCGGGGAAAGCGGCGGCAGGGAGGTTCGAACAGGTCGCCGAAGCCGGATTGAGGTTCGCGGGCGACAGCGCCGCCGCCGCGAGGCAATTGGCATAGCGCTGATAGTCGGCGCCATAAACGATGTCGTCGTCGACATCGAGCTTCTCGTTCGCATAATAGCCGCCGACGAGCCAGTCGAGCCGCCCGTCGAACGCCTCGCCCTGCAACCGCAGTTCCTGCGTGAACAGTCGGAAGCGGCGATCGAGGTCGGTGCGCCGCAATATGTCGAGCGCGCTGAAATCCGAATCCTGCCCCTGCGCATTCTTGTAGTCGCGATAGGCGGTGATCGAGGTCAGCGTCGCGGCGCCGAAATCCCAGTCGAGTTCGCCCGACACGCCCCAGTCCTTGGTGTCCGACCGATAGGTGACGCCGGGGGTGGTCGACTGGCGGCGAACGAAGCTGTCGCCCGCCGGCGCGACCTGATGGTTCGCGCCGAGGAACTGGAGCAGCGGCAGCAGCGTGTTGGGCGAGGCGACGGGGACGCCGTCGGGCCCGCGCGTCAGGCTGCGCACGGGGTTGAGGAGCACGCCGCCGCAGCAATTCTCGTTGCGTTTCGAATAGTCCGCGATCAGCCGCAGCGTGATATTCTCGGCGGGTTCGAGCAGTAGCTGCCCTTTGACCAGCCAACGGTCGCGGTCGTTGATATCGGGCTCGCCCGCCGTCGCATTGTCGATGAAGCCGTCGCGCCGCTGCCATACGCCGTCGACGCGTAGCGCCGCCTTGTCGCCCAGCGGCGCGTTGATCATGCCGTCGACGCGCCAATAATCATAATTGCCATAGGATATCGATCCCTTGGCACCGAACGCCGAAAGGTCCGGCCCCTTGGTGACGATGTTGATCAGCCCCGCGGTCGAATTGCGGCCGAACAGCGTGCCCTGCGGCCCGCGCAGCACTTCCACACGCTCGATATCGCCGAGCTCCGACAGGCCCACCCCCGTGCGGCTGCGATAGACGCCGTCGATGAACAGGCCGACCGAGCTTTCGAGCCCCGGATTCTCGCCGACCGTGCCGATGCCGCGGATGCGCGCGGTGAAATTGACCTCGCTCGTCGCGCCCGACACGAGCAGCGACGGGGCGACCTGTCCCAGCGCGCGCACGTCGGTGGCGCCCGTCTTTTCGAGCGTATCGCCGGTGACGGCGGAGACCGCGATCGGCACGTCGGACAGCGCCTCGCTGCGCCGCGTCGCGGTGACGATGATCGTGCTGTCGTCGGTTTCGGCGCCCTCGGCGTCCTGCGCCATGGCGGGCGCAGCGACGAGGCCGAGCGACAGCGACAGCCCGGCGGCGCTGGTTCGCAGCAGACCCGCGGCGGTGCGGCAATTGTTTTTCATGAAATGGCCCTCCTCTCACGATCGTTCGTTTATGCGGGGGAGAGCGGTCTTTTGTTTATGACGCAGGCGTATCACGACTTGCGCGCGTCATGCCAGCGCGCCGCCGCCGACCTGACGTCATTCTGCCGGGCGCGCGGCTTTTGTGTCACAGCTGTCAGATGTGACGGGTTGACTCGCCGGAGCAAAAAAAGGGGCGGGTCCAACGGCCCCGCCCCCTCGAAAATCATGCGATCATATGCGATCAGAATTTGCCGCGCAACGTCACGCCATAGGTCCGCGGTTCGGCGAGGAACTGCGAGAACAGCTGGCGACCGCCCGGATATTGCGGGTCGGCGAACGCGGTGCCGGTCGAGGTGCCGCCCTCCTGGAACGGCGAGTTGAACGCGACCTGGGCATATTGCTTGTTGAAGATGTTCTGCGCCCACAGCTCGATGCCCCATTTCTCGTCGGGACCGCGCACGCCGAGGCGGGCGTTGAACAGCGCATAGCCGTCCTGTCCCTTTTGCGGGAACAGGTCCGACCCGGTGTTATAGTCGCTGGTCATGCGGCCATCGATATAGACGAGGCCGGTCAGCCCGCTGCTGCCGATGTCGGGGGTCCAGGCGATGCTACCGGTCGCGACCAGTTCGGGCGCGTTCGACAGATTGTTGCCCGGCAGCAGGCGCAGCGCCTGATCGAGCGGCGCGCCCGAATCATTGCCCACCAGCTGACCGCGATATTTGGTCTTCGCATAGGTCAGGCCGGCAGTCATACGGAAGCTGCGCGCCGGAACGAGCGAGGCTTCGAGTTCGAAGCCCTGCGACCGGACGCCGTGGCTGACGTCATCGGTGGGGCAGGCGCCGGTGGTCGCCGCGGCGGCGTTATAGTTCGGCGCGCCGGTGAACTTGCTTTGATCGCGGTCGCCGCCGGCGAGGTCGCTGTCGCAGCCGTTGATGTTCTGGACGAGGAAAACGGTGCCGTTGAACGTATTGAGCTGGAAGCTCGAGAAGTCCGACCGGAACAGCGTCAGGCCGAGGCCGAACGGACCGCTCGAATATTTGGCGCCGATTTCATAGCTGTTGACCGTTTCGGGGTCGAACTGCAGCGCGCCCACCAGCGACTGCGCCCCGCCGACCGCCGCAAAGGGCAGGATCGGCGATTTCAGCGCCGACCGGTCGAGGTTGAAGCCGCCCGCCTTGTAGCCGCGCGAATAGCTCGCATAGACCATCAGGTCGTCGACCGGCTTGTACGACAGGATCGCCGTGCCGGTGAACTCGTCCTCGCTCCGCTTGTCGTTGATCGACACACCATTGAGTTCGGCGGTCGAATTGCCCTGACAGCTGAGGCCGATGAGCGCGCCTGCGAGCGCGCGCGCCGTGGCGTTCGTGCTCGAAAGATCGTCGAGCACCAGCCCCTGCACGGTGGTGCAGACCGTGTTGTCGTTGGTAAAGCTCGCCGAGAATTTCTTCTTGTCGTTGGTGTAGCGGAGCCCGAAGGTGAAATCGAGCTTGTCGGTGATGTGGAAGATATTGTGCGTGAACAACGCCCAATTCTCGCCATTCTGGCGATAGACGTCGTTGATGCTACCGAGGTCGCTCAGCCCGTCGAGCGCGTTGAACGCCGCGAGAATATCGGGACCCGACGCGCCCGACGCGCCGGCGATCGTCGCCGGTCCGACGCCCGGGAAGACGCACAGGGGGTTGGTCGGCGAGTAAAGGCCGGCCAGACCGCCGCCCGAAATGATGCGGCAGGTCGCGAAGCGGCCATAATCCTCGCCGAAGCGCAGATTGTCGCGCACGCGCAGCTTTTCATTGGCGTAGAAACCGCCGACGAGCCAGTCGAGCTTGCCGTCGAAGGCCTCGCCCTGCAGGCGCAGTTCCTGCGTGAAGGTGTGGAACTGGCGATAGGCGTCGTCGTCGGGCGCGCGATATAGGATGTCGACCGTGCCATAATCGACGTCGCCCGCCTGGCTCGACCGATATTCGCGGTACGCGGTGATCGAGGTCAGCGTAGCGCCGCCGAAATCATAGTCGATCTGGCCCGAAAAGCCGTAATCCTTGGTCTTGCCGGCGAAGCTGCGGCCCGGGGTGACCGAAATGTCGCGGCTGTAGCCCTGGTTGAACGCATCGAGCGACTGGCCGAGATCGGCGAGCACCCGGACGATATTGTTCGTCGTCGGACTCGCGGGAACCCCCGGATTGTTGAGGTTGCCGATATAGGGGTTGACCGAGGGGCCGACATAGGTCGCGGCGCAGCATTCCTCGTTGCGATAGGTATAATCGGCGATCAGCCGGACCGACAGCGCGTCGGTCGGCTCGAACAGCAATTGCCCGCGCAGGAAATAGCGATCGCGGTTGTTGACGTCGCGGTCGTTCGCGGCGTCGTTGTAGAAGCCGTCGCGCTTCACCCACACGCCGTCGAGGCGCGCGGCGAGCGTGTCGCTGATCGGGCCGGTGACGCTGCCGCCGAGGCGCCAGTAATCATAATTGCCATAGGTGATCTCACCCGTGGCCCCGAACTGGAAATCGGGCTTTTTCGAATAGATGCTGATCAGGCCCGCCGACGAGTTGCGGCCGCCGAGCGTGCCCTGCGGGCCGCGCTGCACTTCGATGCGGTCGATTTCGCCCAGCTCGTTGAGGCCGATGCCCGAACGCGAGCGATAGACGCCGTCGATGAAGACGGGGACCGAGCTTTCGAGGCCCGGATTGTCGCCGACCGTGCCGATGCCGCGAATACGCGCCGAACCGTTCGCTTCCGAGCCCGTCGACGAAACGAGCAGCGACGGGGCGACCTGGTTCAGCTGGCGAATGTCGTTCGCGCCGCTGTTCTGCAGCGTTTCGGCGCTGACCGCCGAAATCGCGACGGGGACGTCGGACAGGAGCTGCGAACGCCCCTGCGCGGTGACGATGATCGGCGTATCGTCGCTGTCGTCGGTCGCGGCATCCGCGGCCGCATCGGCCGGCGCATCCTGCGCGAAGGCCGGGGCCGCGACCACCGCCATGGCGATCGAGACGCCGAGCGCGCTGGTGCGGAGAAAACGGGCAGCACGAAGGGAAGATGATTTCATATCGGGCACTCCTCTCAACATTTCATTATTTTTGTTGCCGGGGGAGCATAACTCAATTGCGCCTCCGATCCAGCCGAAGGCGCGTATTTGCGTCGTTTTTGAAGAAGTGATGCTTTTCGGTCACAGGCGGAAAAGCGCCTGTTCGAGGGGGCTTAACTCCCCGTCCGCCGAAGGAGGCGGCTTGCCGTAGCGTCATCGCGCCCCCTGCCGGCGCAGGGGAAGCAGAGGCGGCGACCGCGTGCGACGAGCATCGCTTCATAGGGGCCGTCGAAATTTTCGGCGATGACCGGATCCTCGGCGGCCAGACCGCCGGTCAGGCTGCCGAAAGCGGGCAGAATCATCCGCCGCGCGTCGCCCGCGAAGCAGGGGCGCGAAATCGGCCGGCCGCGAACGTTGATTCGCAATTTGGGGTGGAAATGTCCCGAGATTTCGGGTCGCGTCTCGTTCCTCAGGCTCTGGTGGCGAAAGACGATGCCGTCGACGGCGAGTTCGTCGGCGACCTCGCCGCCCCACGCGCCGCCGGAGAGCCCGTCGTGATTGCCGGCGATCCACAGCAGCCGCGCCGATGCCGCCTGTCGCGCCAATCGCTCCGCCACCGCCGGCACGATGCGCGCCGCGGCGTGACGGTCGTGAAAACTGTCGCCCAGACACCAGATCGCACGCGCGCCGGTCCCGGCGGCGAGCGCGGCGAGCCGGTCGAGCGTGTCGTGGCTGTCATAGGGCGGCAGCGGCTGGCCCAGCGCCGCATACCAGCTCGCCTTTTCCAGATGCAGGTCGGCGACGATCAGCGCGCCGTGGCGCGGCCAGAACAGCGCCCGGTCGGCCAGCATCTCGAACTGCTGGCCCGCAAAGGCAAAGGTCGGCGCGGCGGACATGGCGCCGCTATGCAGTCGCCGCCGCTCCGTCGCAAGCGCCTTCAGTAACGATCAGCAACGACCCAGTCGCGCCGAAGGACGGCTGCCTTGGGGTGGGGAGCGGCCCTGAGGGGACGCGTGCGAAGCATGGTGGTGAGGGGCACGCGAGGTGCTCTGCCCCATCTGAGTTCGCGGCCGCCCGGTGCTCCTCCCCACCTTCGGGGTCCCCTCCCCGTGCTGGGGGATGGCAGCTCCGGCCGAAACGGTGGCACGTTATCTGGCTTGCAAGGATGATCGCCTCTGAGAAATAACCGCGATGCGTATCCCGTTGGCGGCAAAGCGCCGTCCATATCGCGGTTCGCCCCTTCGGGCAGGTCGAACACGACGCGCTTGTTCGGGAAATCGATTCGACGCGATCGAACAGCGACAGGCTGTCCATGCCGAGCAGCAGCGCCACCGCTCGACGAGGCCCAGCGCGCGAACGTCGGCTGTTATGAAGCTCGGCAGGCCGCTGACGTCCATGCCGTGATCACGATGCGGCGGATCGCGGCGCACCGCCGTATACTGCCCGCCGGTCACCGCGCCCAGCGTCGTCGGCAGAAAGGGCAGGCGGTTGCGCGCTTCGCCGCGACCAGCTTGCAGCGCCATATGCCAGACGCTGGTCTGCGCGCGGATCGACGATGACGTCGATGCGTTTGCCGTCGAGCCGCGCGTCGATAGATCGCCACCGCCGAATTGCGCGCGGTGACGACGATCATCACCATTGATCGCGCGCGCGCCTGCGCGTTCCAATATTCCATCGTTTCAGAAATGATGAGCACGCGCGCTCTCGAGTACGTCGACCCGATCACCCCGCGGCACCGATGTGGGGCGAAGGCGGGGCATCGACCGGGCAAGGTGACGGATCCGCAGCGCCGACGCGAAGTTGCACCGCGACCCGCCGATCGTCGCGAGTTGATTGCGCCTTGACAAGTTTCAGCCGCGGCGAGTTCCAGGTGATCACTGGCTCGGCGCCGGTATCGACGATGAAAGGGGCCTGGCCGCGACATGACCTGCACGCCGCGCGCTCGCGTCGAGGTCGAAAGCTGGATGAACGACGGTGACCGCGGCGCGACCAGTGGCGGCGGTGCGGCGGCGGCGGGGCGGCGCGGGATTGGCTGGCGCCGGCGTCGCGCCAGAGAGTGGGCGAGCAGCAGCGCAGGCACGACCACCTGATCACATCGCTGGCATCCTCAACTATCTTGCGCCGTCTGCCTGTGCGGCCCCGCGGAAGAGCGGCCGGACGTCCATTCGCGGGTCAACGCGCATCGCCCTCGGCCAGCGCATCAGATCGGGCCGAGGCATCGTCGATCGGACGCCGCGAATTTTCGCCCGATCAGCACCCGATCGGAATGGCGAGCGGGCTGATCCGCCGAGCGTCCGGGGCATCGTCCGCCGCGCGAAACGAGCAGGCGCCCGCTGCGCGATCATGCCGTCGCGCGCGTCGGCCCAGGCGCTCGAGCAGAGATGGTCGCATTTTCGCAGCACGTCGAAGATCAGGTCGGCTGAAAGGTCACCTGCTTGCCCGTCTTGCGCTTGCCCGATGCTGGCGTTCGATCGCTTACGCCGATCACCGCGACCTCGCGGAAGGCGCGTTTCAGCAGGTGCGACCGCTCGAATCCCTTCGTGACGATTCTTCGGACAATATCTCGGCGTCGAACAGATTCTGGGCGTGCATGCGCAGCGAAGCCAGATCGCGATCGCATAATCGGAGGCGACAAAAGCCAGGGTTGCAGCCCGCGCGCTCCATCCGCTTCGTGATCAGCATGCCCAGCGACTGGTGCGCGTTCCAGCCCTGAACGGATAGCAGACGAGATAATGGTGCCCTTCGTGTGGAAGGTCTCGACGAGCAGTTCGCCCGGCCGCGGCAGCGCGGAGCGCAGCGCCTGCATTTCGAGCCAGAGCGCACATCCGGGAAAGGCGCCCAGCTCGCCGGATCGGCGAGGAAGCTGCGCACGCGGTCGGCGAGCCGCGTCGAAATCGCAGGCGCGCCCATATAGCTCGGGATGCGCGCGGGGCGCATCGTCGCGCGGACGATCAGGTCGGTGTCGCGGATCGCCTCGACCTCGAGGTTTAAACCGGCAAGTGAAAGGGTGTCGCCGGGGTCAGCGTGCTGGCGAAATATTCCTCGATCTTGCCGAGCCGCCGCCCGTTCTGAAGCGGACGTCGGCCATCGGCGCCTCGACGATGATCCCTGGCGTTGAGCCGGTGCTGCGCGGCGAGCTGGTGCGGATCCGCCACTGCCCGGCCCGTCGGGGGGGCGAGCGGCGGAAGCGATCATAGCTTTAGCGCATAGCCGCCGTCGCGCACGAAGCCGAGCAGCCGCGCGAAAACCTCGCATCGATCCATCGGTAGGGCGCGGCGGTGCGGATTTCGGCGAGCAGTTCGGCCTCGTCGAACGGCGCCGCGCAGGCGAGCGCCATCACATGCTGCGCGAGCACGTCGAGCGCGCCGGGGCGGAAGCGATCGGCGTCGCGTTCGCCCGCCTCCACCGCATCGAGCGCCGCCTGCGCTCGAGATATTCGAAGCGGCTGCCGGGCACGATCAGCGCGCGCTCGGTTCGTCGAGCCGGTGGTTGGCGCGCCGATGCGTTGGAGCAGGGTCGCGAGCTTCCTTGGCGCGCCCATCTGGATCACGCAATGACGTCGCCCCAGTCGAGCCCGAGGTCGAGGCTCGCGGTCGCGACGAGCGCGCGCAGCCGTCCCTCGGCCATCGCGGCCTCGGCGGCTGGCGCGCCTCGCGGTCGAGGCTGTGATGGATCGCGATCGGGAGCGAGCCAGATCGTTGACCTTCCACAGCTCCTGAAAAAATCAGCTCGGCGGTTCTGCGCGTGTTGCAGAAGATGATCGTCGTGCGATCTCGCGATCACCTCCATCACCTGATGCACCGCCCAGCGGCCCGAATGCCCGCCCACGGCACCGCGCCCTCGGGCAGCAATATCTCGATATCGGGGTCGGCGCCCGCCCGCCCCTCGAATGGTGACCGTGCCGGCAGCGGCGTCTGAGGGGCGAGCCAGCCGGCATATGTACCCCGATCAGCGATCGTCGCCGACAGCCCTGACGCGGCGCAGGCCAGGCGCGATCGCTTGGGCCGCGCCATCGCGAGGCTCAAGAGAGGTCGCCGCGCTTGCCCGGCGCAAAGGCGTGGATCTCGTCGATCACCAATGTCTTCACATCGCGAACATCGTAAGCTGCCGGATGAGGACAGCAGCAGCGACAGCGATTCGGGCGTCGTCAGCAGGATGTTCGGCGGCCTATGCTGGCGCGCCTTCTTGTCCGAACTGGTATCGCCGCTGCGGCTTTCGACGCTGATGTCGAGCCCATCTCGGCGATCGGGCCGAGGAGGTTGCGCTCGACGTCGGCCGCGAGCGCTTCATGCGGCGAAACATAGAGTGTGGAACGCCGGTCCGACGGGTTTTGCGCGAGATCGACGAGGCTCGGCAAAACCCGACAAGGTCTGCCCGCCCCCGTCGCCGCGACGAGCAGGGCGTGCTCGCCGCGCTCGCCTCGCGCCGAGCATATCGGCCTGATGTCGCCTGAGCCGCCACCCGCGTGCGGCGAACCAGTCAGTGAAAGGGGCGGGGCGGCATGGGCGAGATGTGGCGCGGCGGGAGACGGGGGGCAAGTCCCTCGGCCTCTACGCGGTGCAAGGGATGTCCCTAACGACCGAACTTAGCTGTCGCCCCGCGAAGGCGGGGCCGCTGTCGTTTACACAATGCCGCTGATAAGGCGCTGGCGGCCCCGCCTTCGCGGGGCGACGGTTGTGGAATGTCCGCTCCCCGACCAAAGCGGTCGCAGCGAACGCCCGTCCTCAAAAAATCCCCGCGGCAATCCCCTCTGCGAGCGCAGCGCCCATGTCGCGCGCTTCGGCAAGGCGGTCCGGTGCGATGATCTTCGGCGCCAGGATGGCTTCGGGCGTCTGCGCCGCCGTATTGACGATCACCGGCTCGGCGACGCGTTTCAGCCGCCAGCCGGTGGCGATGCGGTCGAGCTGGCGCTGGGCATTTTCGCCGTCCGACCCCGCGCAAATGATCGTCGCATAGGGACGGCCCTCGAGCTTCCCCAGACAGGGATAATAGCAGCGATCGAACATCTCCTTCATCGCGCCGGACAGCGCGGCGAGATTTTCGGGGCCGACGAAGAGGTAACCGCCCGCAGCCTGCAGAAGCTGGGGCGTGACGTCGTCCGCCGCGACGAGCTGCGCTGCCGTAGCGGCGGCTTCGGCCGCGGCTTCGGCAAGCGCCTTGCTGCCGCCGGTACGGCTGTGCCAGACGATGAGGAGGTGCGGCGTGCCGGTCATGCGGCGATGCTTGCCAAGCCGAAGGGCGCGGCGCAAGCTGCCCCGAAATATGGGGGAGAGAGACGATGCGCCGATGGACCGCCCTGCTGCTTGTCGCGGGCCTGCCCTTTACCGTTGCCGCACAGGACCCGTCGAGCGAAGCGACCCGCGCCGCGCAGGCTGAGCTGGCAAAGCGTCTGCCGCTCGATGATCCGCGCGACGCGGCCAACGCGACGCGCGGCAAGATCGCCGAGATTCCGGACGGGCTGATCCAGACCGCCGACGGCAGGACCGTGTGGGACCGGCGGCCCTATGTCTTCCTCGATACCCGGGAGGCGCCCGATACGGTCAATCCGTCGCTCTGGCGGCAGGCGCGGCTCAACGCCGTGCACGGATTGTTCGAAGTGGTGCCGGACAAGATCTGGCAGGTCCGCGGCTACGATATTTCGGTGATGACGATCATCCGCGGCAAGGCCGGCTGGATCGTCGTCGACCCGCTCTTGTCCGAAGAAGCGGCGGCAGCCGGATGGAAGCTGTTCGCCGATACGGTCGAAGCCAAATCGGGCAAGCGGCCGATCAAGGCGGTGATTTTTTCGCACAGTCATAGCGACCATTTCGGCGGTGTCGGCGGGATCGTGACGCCCGAACGCGTCAAGGCGGAGAATATCCGCATCATCGCGCCGCACGGCTTTTCGGAGGAAGCGACGTCGGAGAATGTCCTTGCGGGCGGCGCGATGGGACGGCGCGCGCTCTATATGTTCGGCGCGACCCTCGCACCCGGCCCGACGGGCCAGGTCGACACGGGGCTGGGCCCGAAGCTGTCGTCGGGGACGATCGGCTATATGGAACCGACCGAGACGGTCGGCGAACAGGGCGGCACGCTGACGATCGACGGTTTGGCCTTCGAATTCCTCGACGCGGGCGGCACCGAGGCGCCGTCGGAGTTCACCTTCTACATCCCCGCCTATAAGGCGCTGCACACGACCGAAGTCGTGACCCACAATCTCCACAATATCCTGACCCTGCGCGGTGCGCAGGTGCGCGATGCGCTCCGCTGGTCGAAGGTGATCGACGCGATGTTGCTGAAATGGGGCGGCAAGGCCGAGGTCGCGATGGCGTCGCACCATTGGCCGACGTGGGGCGCGGGCGAAGTGTCGGCGCTGCTCGCGAACCAGCGCGACGCCTATCGTTATGTCCACGACCGCACGCTCTTCTTCGCGAACCGCGGCGCGACGCTGCACGAACTCGCAGACCAAACCCCCGAGGCGCCGGCGCAGGTGGCCGATTTTTCGACGCGCGGCTATTATGGCACGCTCAACCACGACATGAAGGCGACGTACCAGCGCTATTTCGGTTGGTGGGATGGCAATCCGGCGAACTTCAATCCGCTGCCGCCCGAGCAATCGGCGCCCAAATATGTCGCGCTCGCGGGCGGGGCCGACAAGCTGCTTGCGGCGGGACGGGCGGCGCTGAAGGCGGGCGATTATCGCTGGGCGGCCGAACTTTTGAACAAGCTCGTCTTCGCCGAGCCCGGCAACAAGGAAGCGCGCGCGGCGCTGGCGTCAGCCTATGACCAGATGGGCTATCAGGCCGAATCTGGGGCGTGGCGGAATTATTATCTCGCCGGAGCCGCTAGCCTGCGCGGAAACGCGGTCGAGGCGGCGACGAGCAATGGGCAGAGCCGCAGCTTCGTCAGCGCGATCCCGACCGTGGTCTTTTTCGATGCGCTCGCGACGCGCTTCGACGCCGCGAAAGGAAATGCGCTCAGGGGGGTTTTCCAGTTCATCCTGCCCGACAGCAAGGAAAGCGTCGCCGTCGTCGTTGGCGGCGGGGTCGAATTTCCGCGCTATGGCGTGACCGACCCGGCCCCCACCGCGACGATCACGATAGACCGCAAGATCCTCGACGAAGCGATGATGGCGCGCGCGCAATTCCCCGCGCTGATCCAGTCGGGTGCGATCCGCATCGACGGCGATCGGCAAGCCTTTCTGTCGTGGTTCGCGCTCCACCCGCCCGCCGACCCGCGCTTCAATGTGGTTGTGCCATAGTCATATAAGACGCTAACGGAGGAGCATGACCGACACGCCCGCCGCGCATCCGACCGATCCCTTCGACGCCGAGGCGTTGAACGCCGCCGAGGGGCTGCACCCGGTCGATCCGGCTTACGCGAAAGTGCTGCGTATCGCGACCGCGCTCAACCTGATCCCGCTGGCGATCGGTGCCAGCGTTTTCGACGCGCTGCTGATCCGCCATATCGAGGGGCCGTACGGGCTGATCACCGCGCTGGCCTGGCTGATCGCGATCGTCATCATCGTCAGTTTCCCGTCGCGCCGCGTGTCGCGGTGGGGCTACAAGATCGGCGAGGGGCACTTGCGCGTCGCGCGCGGCTGGCTGTTCCGCACCGATACGATCGTGCCCTTCGTGCGCGTCCAGCATATCGACGTCGGGCAGGGGCCGATCGAACGCTGGTTCGGTCTGTCGCATCTGATTGTCCACACTTCTGGCACGCACAACAGCACGGTGACGTTGCCGGGACTGCCCAGCGACCTCGCGGCGGCGATGCGCGAGACGATCCGCCGCCATATCCAGACCGACTTCGCATGACCGGCGCCGCCGCCCTCGCCGCGCCGGACGACGAGTCGCGCTGGCAGCGGCTGCACCCCGCGACGTTGGCGCTCGCGGTCGTCGCGCTCGGGCCGAAATCGCTCAACTTCCTGCCCGCGGTGGCTGCGCTCGGTTTTACGGGCAACTGGATCTGGATTGTGCCGGCGATCGGTGCGTTCCTGCTGATCTCGCTGCTCGCCGCCTGGTTTCAGTGGCTGCGTTTCCGCTTCCTCGTCGGCGACGATGAGGTGGTGATTGAAAGCGGCGTCTTTGCGCGCCAGCACCGCACGATCCCCTTCGACCGCATTCAGGACGTCAGCATCGAACAGGGGCTGGTCGCGCGCGCGTTCGGGATCGCCAAAGTCGGGTTCGAGACCGGCGCGGGCGGCAAGGAAAATGACGCGAGCCTCAACGCGATCGCGCTCGACGCTGCGCAGGCGCTGCGCACGACGATCCGCGCGCACCGCAGCGGCGAGGCGGCGACGGTCGTCGCGGCGGGCGCCCCCGATACGGCGCCCGCGCCCGAAGACCGGCTGCTCTTCGCAATGAGTCCGGGGCGGCTGCTGACCGCGGGGCTGTTCAACTTCTCGCTCGCCGCGCTGGCCGTGGTCGGCGCCGCGATGCAGTTTTTCGACGGCCTGCTGCCGTTCGATTTCAATATCTTCAATCCGGTGGACTGGATCGACATCGCCGAAAGCTATGGCCTCGATCAGTGGCTGCTCGCGCATCGCTGGGTCGCCGGGATCGGCGCGGCGCTGTCGCTGCTGCTGATCGGTTTCGTAAGCGGGATCGCGATGATGGTCTTCGCCAACTGGGATTTCCGCCTGACGCGCGAGCCGCGCGCGCTGCGCCGGACCCGCGGGCTGACGACGCGCACCGACGTCGCGGTGCCGGTCAAGCGCGTGCAGGCGGCGATCCTTGTCACCGGCTGGTTTCGCCGGCGTTTCGGCTGGCACGAGCTTCGTCTGCAAAGCCTTGCGAGCGATGGCGAGAAGGAGCGCGACCATCAGGTCGTCCCCTTCGGCAAGCTGGCCGAAATCGACCCGGTGCTGGACGAGATCGCGATCGCGCGGCCGGGCGCGGATGCGACATGGCAGCGCAGCCATCGCATCGTCGCGCTCGGCGGCTTGATCGGCGCGGTCGGCGCCGCGACGGGCGGCTTGATCGCGGTGTCGTTCGGCCAGCCGCTCGGCTGGCTCGGTCCGGTCGCCGGGCTCCTGATCGGCGCGGGATCGCTGTTCGGCGCGCGCTTCCACCGCTGGACCGACCTTGGCGAGCAAGTGGCGATCCGGCGCGGAATATGGAAGCCCAAGACGACCCTGCTGCCGCACGCGTCGGTGCAGAGCATCGACCTCAAGAGCGATTTTATCCTGCGCCCGCTGGGCCTCGCGACTTTGGTGTTCGGCGTGCCGGGCGGCAGCTCGCTCGTCAGCCATGAAATTCCGGCGATCCCGGCCGCCACGGCGCAGGCGCTGCGCACCCGCATTCTGGTCGCGAGGGCGCGGCGATGAGTGATGCGGCGCTTGGAATCACGCGCTCGATCGCCGGCCAACCGTGGCACTGGCGGCGGGCGAGCGCCGACATGGCCAGCGAAAATCTCGCGCCCGACGATCTCGTCACGCAATTGTTGCTCGCGCGCGGCGTCGCGCGCGACGATCTCGACCGGCAGCGGACGCCGACGCTGCGCGGCTTCATGCCCGATCCCTCACTGTTCCGTGACATGGACGCCGCCGCCGCGCGGCTCGCCGACGCGGTCGAGAAGGGCGAGGCCGTCACGATCTTTGGCGATTACGACGTCGACGGCGCAACCTCGGCGGCGCTGCTCGTGCGGCTGCTGCGCGGGTTCGGCCTTCCCGTCGGCGCCTATATCCCCGACCGGTTGATGGAAGGCTATGGCCCGTCGGGCGCCGCGCTCGTCAAAATCGGTGAGGCGGGATCGAAGCTCGTCGTCACGGTCGATTGCGGCGCGCAGGCGTTCGATGCGATCGCCGAGGCCAAGGCGGCGGGGGTCGAAGTGATCGTCGTCGACCATCACCAGTGCGCGACGACGCTGCCCGTGGCGCTCGCGCTCGTGAACCCCAACCGGCTTGACGAGGAAGCCGATGCCGCGATCCACGGCAATCTCGCCGCGGTCGGGGTCGCCTTCCTGCTCGGCGCTGCGTTGCTCCGCACGCTTCGCGCACGCGGCTTTTTCGCGGGCCGCGACGAACCCGCGCTGATCGAATTGCTCGACCTCGTCGCGCTCGGGACCGTCGCCGACGTCGCGCACCTCACCGGCTTCAACCGCGCGCTTGTGACGCAGGGGCTGAAGGTGATGGCGCGGCGCGGCAACACGGGACTTGCGGCGCTGATGGACGCCGCGCGGCTCACCAAGCCGCCGAGCGCGAGCGACATGGGCTTTGCGCTCGGCCCGCGGATCAATGCCGGCGGGCGCGTCGGCAAGTCCGACCTCGGCGTGCGGCTGCTCACGACGAGCGACCCGCAGGAGGCGGCGGAGATCGCTGCCGAGCTCAACCGGCTGAACGAAGAACGCCGCGCGATCGAGGCGGCGGTGCTCGAACAGGCGTTGGAGGCAAGCATCGCCTGCGGCAATGCACCGGTCGCGATCGTCGCGGGCGAGGGCTGGCATCCAGGCGTGATCGGTATCGTCGCCGGGCGCCTGAAGGAGAGATTGCACCGTCCCGCGATCGTGATCGCGGTCGATGCGGACGGGACCGGCAAGGGGTCGGGGCGCTCGATTTCGGGCGTCGATCTTGGCGCCGCGATCCTCGCCGCGAAGGAAACGGGCCTGCTCGTCGCGGGCGGTGGTCACGCGATGGCGGCGGGGCTGACGGTCGAAAGGCACAAGGTCGATGCGCTCGGCGCGTTCCTCAATGACCGCCTCGCCGCCGACGTCGAGCGCGCGAGCGGCGACAAGGCGCTGCTGATCGACGCGGTGCTCGCGCCGCGCGGGATCAATCCGCTGTGGTGCGACGCGATCGAAAGCGCGGGTCCCTATGGCGCCGGCTGGCCCGCACCGCGCGTCGCGACCGGCCCGGTGCGAATCGTCGAATCGGGCATCGTCGGCACCGACCATGTCCGCCTGATCGTGTCGGGTGACGATGGCGCGCGCTTCAAGGCGATCGCCTTTAGGAGCGCCGAGACCGAGCTGGGACAGGCCTTGCTCCACGCGCGCGGGCGCAAATTATGGCTCGCGGGCCGCGCAAAACGGGACGATTGGGGCAGCCGCCCCGCCGCGGAATTGCATCTTGAGGATGCCGCTTGGGCGGACTAGGGGCGGGCCGCTCGGGTGCCGCGCAATATTTTTGCGCGGGGGTGGCGTCGCCATGCTTGACCGCGTCCAAACGCCCGTCTAAGGCGCCCGCTCACCGATCAGACGGCCCCTTCGTCTAGCGGTCTAGGACGTCGCCCTTTCACGGCGAAAACACGGGTTCGAGTCCCGTAGGGGTCACCATCGGTCACAGGAGCGGTCGGCTCCTTTCTCCAGCAAAATCTCCGACCCAAGGCCCCTTCGTCTAGCGGTCAGGACGCGGCCCTCTCACGGCTGAAACACGGGTTCGATTCCCGTAGGGGTCACCAAAACTCTCTCTCAGAGGGTTTCAAGCAGTCTCATAAATGGCTGTTTTCCGCGGATTTTTCTGGTATAGTCGTCTCAAACAGAGCGGCTGGATACCACTCCATACCAACATTTCGATGGTAGATATGATGGCATGACGCCGCTCCCGAATCGGGAGATACCATCATGGCGCTCACGGCCATTGCAATTAAATCCGCCAAAGGGCGGCACAAGCCCTACAAGCTTACCGATGGGGACGGGCTGTACCTCGCGGTCATGCCCAATGGTTCGCGCTACTGGCGCATGAACTACCGTTTTCTAGGCAAGCAAAAGACCCTCTCCTTCGGCGTCTGGCCGGATACTGGGCTGGCCGATGCGCGTGCGCAAAGGGATGCAGCGCGCAAGCTCCTCGCCCGCGACGAGGATCCGGGTGAGCGGATCAAGCTCGACCGGATCGCTGCAACGGTCGCAGCGGCGAACAGCTTTCAGGCGATCGCCGAAGAGTGGCTCGCGAAGGCAGAGCGTGAGAACCGATCGGCAGTCACGATGAAGAAGCTGCGATGGCTCACCACCTTCCTCAACGGCTCGATCGGAAAGCGACCTATCGCGTCGATCTCGGCACAGGAACTTCTCGTGGTCCTACGAAAGATGGAGAGCAAAGGCCGCTACGAGACGGCAAAGCGACTGCGCAGCACCTGTTCGCAGATTTTTCGCTATGCGATTGCCACCGCCCGCGCCGACCGCGATGTCGCTGCCGATTTGCGCGGCGCGCTGATAGCGCCTCAACCGGTTCACCGGCCAGCGATTACCGACCCCAAGGGCGTAGGTGGCCTCCTGCGCGCCATAGAAGTCTTCGAGGGGCATGCGAACACCAAGGTGGCTCTCCGCTTGCTCCCGCACGTCTTTGTGCGCCCAGGCGAGCTTAGGCACGCCGAGTGGGCCGACCTCGATCTGGAGAAAGCGATCTGGCTGATCCCGCCGCACAAGACGAAAATGCGCAGGCCGCATGCTATCCCCCTGTCGCGGCAGGCGATAGAGATTCTGAGCTCGATCGAGCACGATGCGAGCTACAGCCCGTTCTTGTTTCCGTCCCTTCGCTCAACCGATCGGCCGATGTCGGAGAATACGATCAACGCCGCGCTCCGACGCATGGGCTTTGCCCAAGACGAAATGACCGGCCACGGCTTTCGTGCAACTGCGGCGACGCTTCTCAATGAAATGGGACAGTGGCATCCCGACGCGATCGAGCGGCAGCTCGCTCATTGCGACAACAACGCGGTGCGCCGCGCCTATACGCGAGGAGAATATTGGGACGAGCGCGTTCGCATGATGCAGCATTGGTCCGACCATCTCGATTTCCTCCGCGACGGCGCGAAAGTCATCAAGGGCGATTTCCAAAAGGTGATGGTCGGGGACTAACCCAGCTCTGCCCAACGCGGCCTGCGGAGTCCACAAGGCCGTGGGCGTGGGAATCTCCTACAATGACCATCGGGCTTTTGCTGTCCGCGAACTCGCGTAAGAGGCGCGCGACGATCTTACGTCAATCTCGCGCTCGCCGCGCCCTAGCTCGCTTCGCTCGAAAGCAGACGCTCCATCCGATAACCAGAGCCGGTCCCTCCGGCGGAAGGTCTGTTCTAGACACGCTTTTACGGAGGATCGTTCTCGTTCGAGGCTTTCCGTTCGCGGATATGCTCGCGCGCGATGTGGCGTCCGATTGCTTCAGCGACGCGCGTCAAGGCCGCGTCAACGGCAGCAGGGTCTAGCGAATTGTCGTTCTCCGCCGTGAGGGGACGTGAATGGCGCGTCTCATCCGTCTTCATATGGCCCGTCATCGATCATGGGGTTGTCATTCTCGGCGCGGTAGCCGGCCGGATCGGCAATCCATCGGTTTATGGAAGATTCGTACCAGCCCGCACCATGAACGCTGATCTGCACTTGGACAGGAAATGTGCCCTCGGCGATCTTGCGATATATGGTCGAGCGCGAAAGCCCGGTGCGCGAAAGGACGGTCTTGAGACGTACAATTCGTTCGGTATTAAGCATGGGATATGCTTCCTTTGCCTGACTGCTAGCGACGCTCCCTGGTTACAGAATTGGTGATTTTCAGGCTGCGCACAACTGTCTCTTCAGTGCGCCTTGGGTCGTTTCGGGGGGCAACGGGGTGCTTGGCGTCCGTGGGAGTCCGGTAGCGTGCGGTAGCGTCGCGAAATATTTTTCCCATGCCGTCCCGGCGACGGATGCGATGACAGCTTGCTGGTGCAACGCGGTGAGATCGCAGTGCGAAAACTGAGTTCGACTCGGGCGTTGTTCGCTGAAATGCGCGCTCTTCAATGCGTAGGTGAAAGGCATGATTGCGCCTCATGTCGGACATTGAGCTGCAGTTCGATTGAGAACTGATAGCGGACGTCCGCCAGCGCTAAACTACTATCGAGTCCTTTGAGCTGAAGATGACGTTGCAGGCCGCGATTTCGGGAAAGCGAACCTTAGCCAACGACCACTCCTTCGTCAGTCCTTGAACCCCCAGCTTCGAGCTGCCAGCGCGCCCCAGTCTGAGCGCTCACCACTCGCCGTTCTGCGGCTTTCCTTCACCAGCAAACCGAGCTTCGCCCGGCTGGCCTCGCTTGCATTGTCGACGACCTTTCGAAGCGGCCCCACATGGTCCTTGAGCCAATGCCGACCCTTTTCAGAGCGAGTAAGCGGAAGGATAATCAGTTCGATGCATTCATCGGGCCGCTTCACAAATGCAGCATCGACAAAGAAGCGGCGCCCGCCCGCCTTCAATACCCGAAGCCGGATCATCGGTGGAAGCTCACCGAGGGCTTTGGCCATCTCCTCACATGCCTTTCGGCGTGCCGGTGCCGTCAGGAATTCAGCCAGCGCAAACCATCGTGCCACACGCTTGGTTGTCCCGGCGACGGCCGAGGCATTGGCACCGAGAGCTTTCGCTAGCGCCGATCCCGTTCCAAGCTTGAGTTCGGCAGGCGTGAGCAGCTTCGTAGCAATACGGAAGGGCTCCGCGCTCTCCAATAGCGCTTTAGTCCATTCCTCGACTGAAGAGTTTTGAGCCTTCTCGACAAGTTCGCGGTGAATGCGCTCGGCCTTGTCTCCGCCCTTCTTCCTGAGAAGTAGGGCGGATTGATAAAGGCCATTGGTCCACGCCCCCGTCTGTACGTTATTCCAGACATTCATGTAACCGGATACGAGTGCGACAAACTCTTCCTGAAGCGCCGAGGTCTCGATCATCCGAGAATAGAAGACCATATTACGCAGGATTTTGCTTGGGTTGAGTGGCCCGAGCGCCCGGCGGCGAATGCGGTCTGCCATTAGAGCCCGAACGAGATTCCGCGGCTTCATCTGGTCGTCGAAGCTTTTCATGAGGATATCAATCGCGGACTCCTCGCGTGGCTCCGCAATATCATCGATGACCAGATTGATGCGTTCGGGCGCGGAAGGATATTTTTGCAGAAAGGCTGGCCAGCTATCTCCGACCGGCGAATGGAAATCGAGCTGCTTCCAGATCATCGCCGCCGCCATGACGGCAACAGCATTGCCATCGCCGCTTCCAGCCGCCGCGCTCAATTGCCCCGTGAATATATTCTCGTTGCCAAGCCGTTCGAGCGCGGCGTGGCGCGTCTCCGCACTTCCGACCGGTAAGCCCAGCGTCCGGACCGCGGCGCGGAAAGCATCGCCCTCGCCGGTCTGGCTCCGCACCGTTGCTTCCGCCACTCCAAAGAGCGGGTCGAGCCCGTCCAGCGAACTGCCGATGATATCCTCCGCCTCCTTTCCCGCCAGTAGGGGAAGCAGATCGGGAACCGAAGCCGGTGCGGCATTCTCGCTCAGGCGCCTCGAGAGTTCGGCCACGATCAGCTCGTGATCGGTTTCGCTCCGCATCCGCCGCTGGACGGTGGGATAGGGCCGCAGACCGGAAAGAACTCTTACGTAGCGTGCGGCATCGCCACTCACATCGAACCATATATTCGTGAGTTTTTGCGCGGCGCCATATTTGACAATGGCGCTCCCGAACGGCCCCATTTCCTTGAACGCCCCGTGATTTAGTTCCGACGTCGACACAATATTATCGAGCATTCGGATCGCGCGGCCTGCCAGAGCCGACGCATCGTCCCCGCCAATGTGATCAAACAATGGCGCCATTCGGTCATGAAGCCCTTCAAGCGGCACTGCAGTTTCTGCGTCCGCGAAGGCGCGAGCTAGATTGCGCCAAGCGGCGGGACGCCATGGCTGGTCCTCCGTCTCGATCGCGAGCAATCGGGCCGCGTTGGTCACGATCTCGAAGAGGGGTGCGGCGCTATTTTCGCCCTGAGGGAGATTGGCGGTGACCAGCTCAAAGATGTCGCCATAGCCGACGACCTTCCGGTATGGCTCGAGATAGTATGGTTCATACTCCACGATCGCGCGCTGAATCGGTGCCGTCATCAATACCTGGCCGGCATCGTCGACGCCCACCCCGAAATGCAATGCCGCGATCTCGCGGGCCCAATCGTCGCTGTAGCGCGCGGCGGGGTGGTATTCGCGCGACACTTCCTTTTCGATCTCGTCTGCAATCCAGTCGCTGTTGATCGAATAATAGGCTAGAGTTTCGAAGGTGACGGGGCGAGCGCGGCAACGGATGAGCAACGCGACCATATGATTGAGTATCTTGTTGATTTCGCGTGGCGTGACCGCGATTTTCTTTTCGGCGAACCAGACATCGAGAAACTGCCGGGTCCGAAAGGCGCGCACGTCGCTATATTCGGAGCCGAGGCAATATTTCATCTTGTCGACAAGGTAGCGTTTCCAATCGGACATGACCGGGGTCGGCACGTCGAAGGTGACATCGAACGTCTTGTTGATAAACGAGCGGGCAAGCCGCCGCCCCTGCTCAGGGTCGGTACCGACCGCGAACATCTGCGAAATTGATTTCGCATCGACCGGAAGAATTACGGTCGGATGATAGGGCTCGAAATCGATATGATTGTCATCGCCTGCGGACAGGAAGAAGCTGCGGGCGCTAGCCCAGATCTTCATGGCCTCTTCGTCGTCGATGCGATCCATATTGTCGATGACGATGATCAGCCGGACGTCATGTGTCTTGATCTCGCGCATCAGAGCCCGGAACTCCTTGCCGAACTCGATGGAAGTCGCGTCAACGGGTTGGTAGGTCAGGCTGTGAACATGGCCGAGGTTCTTGTTAAAAATGAGCGCCGGCAAAAAGGGTGATCGCTTCCCGCTCTCCATCTCGAGCAACCAACGATACGTCCAGACAGCTACCGGGCCCAGAATGAGCAACATCGCAAGGCAAAGCGTGAAGAAGCCGGCGCCGGTCGTAGTCGCCCCCATCCCGTCCTGGAACGTCTCGAGGCTCAGAAACGAAAGTCCGAAGGCGAAAGCGGCGGCACAAAGGAAGAAGAGCTTCGCCTCGCCCGTGAGGACAGGTGTGTCATACTGGTTCGTCTCGCGAATTGAGCCCGACAGGATCTTGACCTTCCTGTCCCATTTCTCGCGATCGATTGGCGTGCGATCCGCCAGAAAAGTTACGAGCGATTCGAAAAACGAGCGCCGCAGCGGGTCGTTCTGATGCAGCCAGGCATCGTAAGTGAACATCAGAAAATTCTTGTCGGCTTTCCTGAGCTGCTCGTTGACATCACGAACGATGGTCGATTTTCCGCTTCCCCACCGCCCGAGGAGGCCGATGATCTTAAGTTGCGGATTTCGAACGATTGCGTGCGATATCGCCGCCGCTACGGGCGAATGCGTATCGAAAAAATCGACCTCAGCAGGTTCATCTATGATGAACTTCAGATCTTCTTCAGCTTCTTCCATCTTACCCCCGTCGCGAAGTATCGCTGCGTCGGGGATGGCGAAATATCTGTGACGCCAACCGCATCCATTTGTTATTATTCTGGATGCCCCCCGACACCGAGCTATGAAATGGTCTTCCCGCTGGCAAGCTTCAAGTGTCGTTCAATTGTCATCTCGCCAGCAGACCTGGTCCATTCCGGCTCGATGCCGGAGACCATTTATATGGAAAGCACGCATTTTTCTGATGTGAGTTGAACAGGAAATAGCTTAGATCCACGCACGCCCCTTGCTCGGGCACGCGGGATGGCTTGGATCGAGGGACGACTTTCCTCTTCTTCCAGCAACGAGCAGACTAACCGCAACCGGCCCATTTTAGTTATCCGCCGTCACCGCTTCACGGCTGATCGGCTTAAAAGTTGCCGTAAATTTACGAGGTTGGAACGGCGGAAATTCTGGAACATGTCGACAGTCTGCCGTATAAAAAATTAACCGGGCCACCTGTTCTATTCATAATTCGATTCTCGTAATTTGCAATCGATCAGGTGGAGGCTACATAGCTTTCTACATTCGAAACAGAGGAATTCTCATGTCGGTCATCAAGAGCTTCGCCGTGGGGCACGGCGACATGTTCTACATTAGGCATGGTAGTGACAACTTCTCGATAATTGACTGCAATCTGAACGACGAGAACGCGGATCGGATCATCGAGGAGCTAAAGGCGCAGTCGGCTGACAAGGGCATCAGCCGCTTTATCTGCACGCACCCGGACCAAGACCACTTTGGCGGGATCGAACGGCTCGATGACGCGATGCCGATCATCAATTTCTACTGCGTCAAGAACCAGGCTATCAAGGATCCCGAGACTGAATCCTTCAAGCGCTACTGCAAACTGCGGGACGCCGATAAGGCCTTCCACATATCCAAGGGCTGCACTCGGAAGTGGATGAACAAGGAAGGCGACGGCCGAGGCTCAGCCGGTATCAACATCCTCTGGCCGGACACAGAAAACGAGCACTTTAAGGAAGCTCTAGCTTCGTGTGATGCCGGCGAGAGCCTCAACAACACATCGGCGGTCATCCGTTACAGCCTGAATGGTGGCGCCAGCTTCATGTGGCTCGGTGACTTGGAAACCGATTTTATGGAGAACATCACCGACTCGATTAATCTGCAAAAAACCACCGTCGTGGTAGCGGCTCACCACGGTCGCGATTCCGGGAAGATTCCGAACAGCTGGTTGGAGAAGCTGGACCCTCAGTTCATCATCATCGGCGAGGCACCGTCGCGGCACCTCAACTACTACACCGGCTACAACATTTTTACGCAAAACAAGGCGGGCGATCTCACCTTTGATCTCGTGGACGACAAGGTACACGTCTACGCCTCAAAGGAGGGCTACTCGCACAAGAAGCTCACCGATGAGGGGCACTCGGCCTTCGAGGGGTATGTAGGCAGTTTCACCGTCGAGACCGAGTACACCCTATGAAAGACTGGTTCCCGCTCACCAGTTATGAGTTCTACGCCTATCTCACTTCCGGAATGGTTGTGCTGGCTGCGGCTGACCGCGCTTTAATGGGTTCAACGCTTGCAAGCCACACGGATTGGAAAGTTGTCATCGTGGTGTTTTGGGCGGCGATAGCGTACCTCATCGGCCACATTGTCGCGATCCCCTCCTCAGCCATCTTTGAGCACTTGATCGCCAATCGCGTGCTGCGTGAACCCTCAGCGATCATCCTCGGCCTTCAGCCTCAACGCCTTCGGGAGCGTTGCTTTGGGACCTTCGTCGGCGCTCGAGAGTACGAGCCTTTCCCTCCGGATTATCGCGCGGAGATCGTCACTAAACTGGCGCGAGCGCTTAACGTTACGGAGCCGAGCATTCAGGCGGACGCCGCTTTTCAGTGCGCCTTTAGTCCCGCGCGGTCGATTCCAGACTCGGCTTCTAGGATGGACAGCTTCCTTAATCAGTACGGTTTATGCCGCAATGTATCCTTTGCCAGCCTGATAGCCACCGTGCTCCTCACGATCCTAGCGTGTCGTACCGGTGACCGGATTGACGTTCTGCTCGCGGTCTGTGCTGGAGTGCTCGCGCTCGGCCTATTCATCCGGTTCATCAAGTTCTACGCGGCATACACTCGCGAGGTATACCGGGGCTTCAATAAGGCATGTTAGTCAACGTCTCGCGGGGCGGTAACGCAGCGTAGCTCGTGATACAGTTGTAGTGATCTTCCTGGCCCGCGAGTTCGCATTCTTTGAAGCGACTGTGTGTGGGGGACGTCTGCTACCCGAACTGTCTGACCAACAGCGGACAGGCGGCTAACGGCCATTCGCGGCACATAAACGAAGTTTGAGCCGGTTGGTCGACGCCCTGCGATCGCTAACTCGTCGGAATAGAGAAGCGAGCGCTGTTCGTATAATAGGATACGACCGGCTTTCCTTCCGCATCCAGCGCCGGCTGGAAACGTGCGCGCGCCATGATCTTCTTGCACACTGCGTCGTCAAAATCCTTTGGCCGGGTCGATAGCTGGATATGACAGCTTTTCGGCATTCCGCGATCATCGACGACCAAGCGGAAATGCACCAGCCCTTGATAGCCCAGAGATCTCATCCTCGGCGGATAGTCGCTGCTCCTCATCCACTCCCGGGGATCGCTGGCCGGGATCACGCGACGCGACAAGGTCTTGTCAGCCTTGGGGTCAATGCCCCAAGCATTAAGCAGATCATCGTTGCAGGCCGTCAGCGCCTGTTCCGGAGCTAACATCGAACCGGTTTCCAATATAATTGGCCGCTTTCCGGAAATGCGCACTTCGAGAAAGCGGATCGCCGAGTAAAGCGCGGGATCGATCAGCTTTGATTCGCGAGGCGTTCCATCATCTTCCAAGGCTGCCTCGACAGGGTTATAGCCCGTAATCCAGAGGCTACCTCCGACGACGAGCGCTGCTTTTCCATTGTCGAGCGTGCCGGGTGCAAACCGCTTCTCGAATTCGGCATCGTGCGGGCCAAAGCGAAGCATGACTTTGCGAACGTCGCTGCGCACATCCACCGGACGGCCGACAAGCGTCATGTTAACCTTGGGACCCGGTCTGAATCGGTCGAGAACGAGGACAACTTCTTCTTCGCCGGTACCAAATGAACGCGCTAGCCGACAGCTATCGTCAGCATAGTTCACGTGCCAGTTCGATGATGGCGCCAAGCGGAGCGGTTCTGCTGCGATTGCAACCGGCGTGAGAATGAAGGCCGCCAGCCATCCGGTTACTGTCGAGAAGCGCAGCATGATAGGACCCCGTCGGGAATTTGTCGCCCAAAGTTGAGCACGCGAGCTAGCTAACAGTAAGTCGGTATTTTCGCTATTCTTTACTGCGGTATATGGCATTTTTAGCGTGAGGCTTCCCGCAGCAGCGAGGCGGCTTGGCCGGGGGCTGCGACAGGAAGCGCGCCTTGTCCACTTTTCAAAGCTGCGACTGAAAGCGGCCTGACAGCAATCCGGACATCTGCGTCCAAATCGACCATTTGGTGCCTGCGTCCGTTGCTCATCTTGTCCTTGGTTAGGGGCTTGAGCTCACGGTCCAGACTATGTATTGGGCCCCTCGTCAATCCCGGCGTCGTTCCTGAACTGGAAAGGAGAGAATCATGCGAGCAGCATCCGTCCGCAACGCTACATTTTTCGAATTCCAGAATAGTCAGGGACAAATTGCATGGGCAATTTCCTATCGGGCGACCTTGCTCGCCTGAACCGATCGCGCGGCCTTCCTGCCGCTGACCTTCTTACGTTTTACCTTACGGTCCAGTCTTTCCTCGATTTCGGGGAGACGCACCATGCGGTCTGACATGTTTAAAGTCATCGTCGAGCGTCCGCGTTGGGGCGCTGGCCACGCTCCTCCGGTCAAACTGAAGAGAGATCGAGATCCGAACTGCAAATTCATCGGGCTGAAAAAGCACGCGAAGTGCGAAGCCGCCTATACCAAGTCGCTCAATGAGAATCTTCAGCCGCTCGTCCGATTCCTGCGAAGCAGGCGGGGCGCTCGTTGGGATGATGTGTTCAGCGAAATTTGTGCGCAGCTTGACACCGGCAGCACTGTGAAAATGCATGTCAGGCTGCACCTGGACGACATCGTCGCAACCCGAGTGTCCGTCGGGCGGCATGGCGAATGGATGTTTCAAGGCGAAGTGCTGGGTCGGCCTCGCCGCTGGTCTCGCCGCCGTGATTTCTTTGTCGATCCACGCGACGGCATCCTCAAGGATTGGGCCGATCTACCGAAGGAAATAGCGGCTGGCTGCGACGGGAACGGGGGTGTCGCATGACAGAAGCTGCGATCAGGATCATTTCATCGGACATCGGCCGGATGGACCCGCTCGCGCTCGATCAGCTTGCGCAGACTGCGCGGCTACCGGGCATTTCCCGTATTGTCGGTTTGCCCGATCTGCATGCTGGCCGGGGAATTGCTGTCGGCGCGGCCTTTTGGTCGCCCGACATGATATTTCCCCACCTTGTCGGAAGCGACATCGGCTGCGGAATGGGGTTGTGGGAGACTGAGCAGCCCGCGCGTAAGTTTAAGCTCGATGCAGTCGAGCGGAAGCTTCGGGGGCTGGACGAGCCGTGGGACGGTGATGTGGCCAATGCGCTGTCTCGGGCAGGTCTGCATTCGGAACAGGGCGGCGGCGCCCTCGGCACGATCGGCGGCGGCAACCATTTCGCCGAATTCCAGCGCATTGAACAGATTGTCGACAAGGAGCGGTTCGAAGCATTGGGCTTTCGCGCCGACGCAATCTGGTTGATGGTCCATAGTGGCTCGCGTGGCCTCGGTCAGGCGGTTCTGGACAAATGGATGCGCCGCAAACTGGTTGCGGCGGCGGCGGCAAGCGAAGAAGGAGCGGACTACCTCGTGGCGCACGATCATGCGATTGGTTGGGCGACGCTCAACCGCGAGATCATAGCGCGGCGCTTCTGCGAAAAGCTCGGCTTGGACGCCCGGCGGCGCCTCGACATCTGCCACAACAGCGTCACGCCGCACAAGGGCGGCTGGCTTCATCGTAAAGGAGCCGCGCCAGCCGATAAGGGATTGGTGGTCATTCCGGGATCGCGCGGTGATTTCAGCTATCTGGTCGAACCTGTGACCGAGGAAGGCGAACAGGCTCTATTCTCGCTCGCGCATGGCGCTGGTCGAAAATGGAGCCGCAACGATGCCCACGGCAGGTTGTCTAAGCGATTTCGCCCGGCTGAACTCGAGAGAACGGCTCTTGGAGGACGGGTGATTTGCGAAGATCGCCGCCTGATTTTCGAAGAAGCACCTGAAGCCTACAAGGATATTGGCGTGGTCATCCACGACCTCAAGGATGCGGGGCTAGTCCGCGTCATCGCAAGTTTGCGCCCGCTACTTAGCTACAAAACGAGGCGCGCATGACGGAAATCATCCTGCACCTTTCTTCCGGCCAAGGACCAGAGGAGTGCCGTTGGGAAATTGCGCAGCTTGCGCGCATCTATTCCAAGGAGGCAGCGAGCATGGGCTGCGACTGCGAATTGCTCGAACCGGCGGTGGCCGATCCTGCATCGCTGCTGCTGCGCATTACCGGCCCCAATGCTCAGCAATTCTCTGCCCAAAGAAGCGGAACCATATTGTGGACGGGAACGAGCCCGTTTCGGCCCAATCACAAAAGGCGCAACTGGTTTGTGGGTTCGACATTGATCCCGCCGATCGAGGAGATCGGCGAGTTACGGGAAGAAGATGTTCGCTATCAGTCGATGCGTGCGTCAGGCCCGGGCGGGCAGCATGTAAATAAAACGGATAGCGCCATCCGGGCGACGCATGTGCCGACCGGGCTTGTCACAACCGTGCAGGACCAACGGTCACAACACGCCAACCGAAAGCTCGCCCGCATCAAGCTTGCGCTGATGTTGATCGAGCGCCGGGACGATGAGAAGCGAAATGCCCGGAAGGAAGGATGGGATCGCAATCGGCAACTTGAGCGCGGTAATCCGGTCAGGACCTACGTCGGTTCAGACTTCAAGCTCAAACGATCGAAATGACGTAAACGGGATGTCAGCTTACTCGGTCTCCTGGCCGAAAGCTGTCATTCCGCTTTCGGCCATCAATGATGTGAACCCTTCCGCCCTAGATCCTCGAGCACCGCGTCCCAGAAGGCGATCTCTTGCTCGTTGCCGCGGGTCTGCGCCCAGCGGACCTGCCGCGCGACGCGAAGCTCGGCCTCCTTGCCGTGCAACAACTTCAGCTGCGCCGAACAGGCTCGAACGCTCTGACCGGAAAAGGGCATAGCCGATCTCCCATATTCTCCTGCAATTCGTCACAAGGGTGAGGGCGGCGGTTCGTCCCGCCGCCCTCCGATCGTCAGAAGTCCATCGTCGGCATCGGCGCGGCCTTCTCTTCCTTCGGCAGCTCGGCGACGAGCGCTTCGGTGGTGATCAGCAGCGAGGCGACCGACGCCGCATCCTGCAGCGCGGTGCGCACGACCTTCGCGGGGTCGATCACGCCGGCTTTTACAAGGTCTTCATATTTCCCGGTCGCGGCATTGAAGCCCCAGCCATACTCCTCGCTCTCGAGCAGCTTGCCGACGATCCACGCGCCGTCCTCGCCGGCATTGTCGGCGATCTGGCGCGCCGGTGCGCGGAGCGCGCGGCGGACGATGTCGATGCCCGACTGCTGGTCGTCGTTCGCCGCCTTCAAGCCATCGAGCGCCTTCAGCGAGCGGAGCAGCGCTATGCCGCCGCCTGGAAGAATACCTTCTTCGACCGCCGCGCGCGTCGCGTGCAGCGCGTCGTCGACGCGATCCTTGCGCTCCTTCACCTCGACCTCGGTCGCGCCGCCGACGCGGATCACCGCGACGCCGCCGGCAAGCTTGGCAAGCCGCTCCTGCAGCTTTTCGCGGTCGTAATCGCTTGTGGTCGTCTCGATCTGCTGGCGGATCTGCGCGACCCGGCCATCGATATCGGATTTCGAGCCGACGCCGTCGACGATCGTCGTATTGTCCTTGTCGATGACGACCTTCTTGGCGCGTCCGAGCATGTTGATCGTGACGCTCTCGAGCTTGATGCCGAGTTCCTCGCTCACGACATTGCCGCCGGTAAGCACCGCGATATCCTCGAGCATCGCCTTGCGGCGGTCGCCGAAGCCCGGCGCCTTGACGGCCGCGACCTTGAGACCGCCGCGGAGACGATTGACGACGAGCGTCGCGAGCGCGTCACCCTCGACATCCTCGGCGATGATGAGCAGCGGCCGACCCGACTGGACGACGCTTTCGAGCAGCGGGAGCATCGCCTGCAGGTTCGAGAGCTTCTTCTCGTGGATAAGGATGTAAGGATCGTCGAGCTCGACCTTCAGCTTCTCGGCATTGGTGATGAAATAGGGGCTCAAGTAACCGCGGTCGAACTGCATGCCTTCGACAGTTTCGAGCTCAGTCGCGAGGCTCTTGGCTTCCTCGACGGTGATCACGCCCTCGTTGCCGACCGTCTCCATCGCCTCGGCGAGGATCTTGCCGACCTCTTCGTCGCCGTTCGCCGAGATCGTCGCGACCTGTGCGATCTCGCTGTTCGCCTCGACCGACTTGGCGTGGACCTTGAGATCCTCGACGACGGTGTTCACAGCGAGATCGATGCCGCGCTTGACGTCCATCGGGTTCATGCCCGCGGCGACCGCCTTCGAGCCTTCGCGGACGATCGCCTGCGCGAGCACGGTCGCGGTCGTCGTGCCGTCGCCGGCCTTGTCGTTCTGCTTCGACGCGACCTCGCGCAGCATCTGCGCGCCCATATTCTCGAACTTGTCGGCAAGCTCGATTTCCTTGGCGACGGTGACGCCGTCCTTGGTGATGCGCGGCGCGCCGAAGCTTTTCTCGATCACGACGTTGCGGCCCTTGGGCCCCAGCGTGACCTTCACTGCATTCGCAAGCGTATCCACGCCGCGCAGCATGCGATCACGCGCGTCCGACGCAAATTTCACTTCCTTGGCAGCCATTTCGATACCTCCTTTTCATATTCCTTTCAGGTTGCTGGATGATGTGGCCTTACGCGGCCTTCTTGAGGGCTTCGGTCTGTTCGATCACGCCGAGGATGTCGCTCTCCTTCATGATGAGCAAATCCTCGCCGTCGATGCGCACCTCGGTGCCCGACCATTTGCCGAACAGGACGCGGTCGCCGGCCTGAACGTCGAGCGCGGTGACCGTGCCGTCCTCGGCGCGGGCACCCGGACCGACGGCGACGACTTCGCCCTCCTGCGGCTTTTCCTTGGCGGCGTCGGGGATGATGATGCCGCCCGAGGTCTTCTCCTCGGCTTCGATGCGGCGGACGACCACACGGTCGTGCAAGGGACGGAAATGCATGCATAACCTCCATGTTGCATAACGATATGATAAACCGGCGCGCCTGTCCGGGACGCGCGGCGCCGATGAGCTAGGAAGCGGATTTTTTCGCTTCAAGAGGGTCGGCGAAAATTTTTCGATGGCAGCTCGCGCAAGAAACTAATGCCCCTTATCAACGACCTGACACCTCTTGACTCGACTCGCTTCGCTCCCAAAATCTGTTCCCGCGGCACCTCGCCGCACGACGAGAAAGGAATGGCGACAAGGAAGGAGGCACGATCATGTCCGAGCCATTTTCCCGTTTTCTTCATCCCTTCGACGTGGCGCGTCACCCGAGCCTTGAGCCCGAGGTCAAGCGCGCCCTCCTTGCATCCTGGGCCTCGGACCGCGCCGCGGTCCGCAACAAGCCCGCGCTCCGCAAGCCGCCCGGCGCGAAACGCGCCGTTCCGGTTGACGATGTGCTGGCGGCGCTTCGGACGCTCGATCAGGGCGGCCAGGAGCGCCCCGCTGCCCCATGAGCGATCCCGCGCTGGCCCGGCTATTGCAGGGCTATGGCCTGACCACGGCCGAAATCCATTATTACCGGCCCGATCATCCGTCGCTGCTGCAACTGTTCGTCTGGCAGGAATATGATCTCGCGCCCGACTTTCCGGTGCTGTTCGATTTTCTCGACCACTGGCGGCGCGAGATCGAGGCCGCGCTCCACTCGGTCCGGATCGCGCACGAGCGGCTGATCCGACCGACGGAGTGGCGCGCGGTCGATGGCGTCATCCCGATCCAGTGAGCGGCACGGCGGCGCGCCACGAAACGCGCCGCGCGTCGCCGTCATTTTCTGCCACCCATTGCTCCAGAAGCGGATATCGTCCGCAGCAAAGAGCATGCGGTCCTGTCGGCCAGCAGCATAGCGGCGGGGCCTCGACCGGCGGGAGCATTGGTACGCGCGGCAGCTCCGGTGGCGCATAGCGGCGCTCGAAGGCTATGCCGATCCGCCGGCAATAGGCTTCCGCGAATTCCCGGTTGGCGAAACGCAATTCGATCGTCCCAAGCGGATCGCCGCCGCCGGTCCAGCCGGTCAGCGGATCGGCCGACGATCCCCATCGCGGTGCAAAGCGCACGCGCCAGCGGTTGCGGTGCGCGCGGCCCGATGTGGCCGGGCTCGGGGGAACGGGTTCGACGATCGCAACCGCATCATCGGGCAAGGCGCCGAACGTTGCACGTCGCATGCGATTGTCGTTGGCGACCGGCCCGGGATGGATATCCCGGGCCGCGCCGTCAGGCCGCCTTGCCATTGACGGGGATGCGGCGCACATTCTGCTTCGCCGCCTCCGTCTTGGGAAGCGTGACAGCGAGCACGCCATTCCTGAACGTGGCGTTCGCGTGCTCGCGGTCGATGCCCTGCGGCAGACCGATCCTCCGCTCGAAGCGGCCATAGCTCCGCTCCGAATAGCCGCGATCCTTGTCCTCGATCTCGGCGCGCTTCTCGCCGCGGAGGGCCAGCACGCCTTCCTCGACGCTGATCTCGACGTCCTTTTCATCGAGACCGGGCAGCTCGGCGGTGACGCGGATCTCTTTGTCGGTCTCGCTGAACTCGACATGCGGCCAGCCGCCATTGCGACCGAGACCGCCGAAGGCCGGAACGCCGAAACCGCGCAAGACATCGTCGAAGAGCCGGTTCACCTCACGGTGAAGCGACAGCAGCGGATGCGCGTCATATTCCGGGTCGCGCTCCGGGCTGACCGGAACAGGGAGCCGGTTTTCCTGCCGGCTCCAGGGAATGAGATCACGAAGTGCCATGATGATCATCTCCTTTCTGGCTGAATGGGAATGGCCGACCGGCCCGCCCGGAACGGGCGGCGCCGGAGGGCCGTTCATTTGTGCGGGATCAGGCGGATTCGGTCGCCTTCTCCTTGCGCGATTCGATCTGCCCGGGCGCGGATGTGCCGCCGCCGATCGCAATCTTGCGCGGTTTCATCGCCTCGGGGACGACGCGCTTCAGCGCGATCGAAAGCAGACCGTTGTCGAAGCCCGCCTCGCCGACCTCGATGAAATCGGCCAGCTGGAAGCGCCGTTCGAAGTCGCGCGCGGCGATACCGCGATGCAGATACCGGCCCTTGCCGTCCTCCTCGGCGCGTTTGCCGGTGACGGTGAGCTGATTCTGCTGCGCGATCACCTCGATCTCGTCGGGGCGGAAACCGGCGACCGCGAGTGTGATCCGGTAGCTGTCCTCGCCGTCCCTGACGATGTCGAAGGGCGGGTAGCCGTCGGATGCGTCGCCGCGCGTGCCGGTCTCGAGCAGGTCGAAAAGACGGTCGAAGCCGACCGTGGAACGCCGATAGGGCGTGAAGTCGAAGTTGCTTCTCATTTCCAAATCCTCCTTCTCGAAGCAATTCGGGCATGAGATGCGCCGGTAGCGAAGAGCCGACGCTCTCCATGTCCAACCGGACCCGAGCCTGGCGTCCGGCAAGAAAAAACTAGGAACCCCTAATCTGGATTCAAGGGCCTCTGATCACGGCTGCTTTCACCGGATTTTGTCCCAGAAAGCGGCCAGTCTCCAACCGGCCACAAGCGAATGCGGGGTCGGCATGGAGCCGACCCCGTTGCGAAGATCGTTCAGCGCAGCGCTGCCAATACCGCTTCGGCGAGTGGTTCGCTCGAGGCCGGATTCTGGCCCGTGAGGAGATTGCCGTCGCGCACGACATAGGCGCCCCAGTTCGGACCCTTCTCATAGCGCGCGCCGGACTTGCGCAGAGTGTCGGCGAGCAGCCAGGGGGCGTTGTCGGCGGTGCCCAGCTCGACCTCTTCCTCGTCGCTGAACGAGGTCATCGCACGTCCGGCGAACGGCCAGCTTCCATCGGGCCCGCGCGTGGCGAGCAGAGCTGCCTGGCCATGACAGACCGGCGCAATGAGGATGCCAGCCCGATCGGCTTCGAGAAGGATGCGGCCCATGTCGGGATCCTTGTACAGGTCCTCGACGGGACCATGCCCGCCGGGGATGACGATGGCATCATAGTGGCGGCCGTCGACGTCGGCGAGGACGAGGGGGGTCGCCAGCCTTTCGGCAATCGCGTCGAGATAGCTGCGGAAGTGATCGACGTTCGCTTGGCCAACCACATCCGGGTTCATGCTGTGCTGATCGATCGTCGGCGCAACGCCGCCGGGCGTCGCAATGTCGACGGTGCAGCCCTCGGCAATGAACTTCTCGTCCATGACGACAAATTCTTCGGCCCAGACGCCGCTTTCATATTTCGAGCCGTCTGCGCGGGTCCAGGTATCCGCGGCAGACAGGACAATCAGGATCTTGGTCATCGCTTTTCTCCAACAAATTTTGCGTTGAGATGCTTGGCTCCCGTGAGCTCCATGCCGGGAGGAGTCGCATCATCCGCGACGAACGACCGGGCAGGCGCGCAGGACCTCGCCGTACGAAGCACGCTCCGCACGCTTATGCCTGCTTGGATGATTGCCGTTGGTCAGACCTTTGAGGCAGGTCCTTATCGTCTCGGTAGGCACCAAATACGCCTTGGAGCTCGGGACTACAAAGACTTTGCATCTTGGGCTTCCATGCCTAGAAAGCATGGTAAGATGGAACTGCGTCACCTTCGCTACTTCGTCGCCGTGGCGGAGACCGGTAGCCTTACCGAGGCGGCGGAGACGCGCCTTCACACATCGCAGCCGTCGCTCAGCCGTCAGTTGCGGGACCTGGAGGCTGAGGTCGGCACACCGCTCTTTGTCCGCGGCTCGCGCGGCGTCGTGCTCACCCCTGCAGGGAAGGCATTCCTCGATCATGCCCGCCTTGCGCTTGCTCAGGCGCGCGAGGCGGTTTCAGCTGCACGGCGTACCGCCCGGCCCGCAAAGGCCAGCTTTGCCGTGGGTTTTCTTACGGGACATGAGGTGGAGTGGCTGCGCCACATCACGAGCGTGCTAAGCGATGAGCTGCGGACGACCGATTTTCGGGTCACGAGCGACTTCTCTCCCGCGATCGGCGCCGCGGTGCAGAGCGGTGACATCGACCTCGGCTTCTCGCGTATCGAGCCGCAGCCTGATGTGACCTACAAAATCATCGCGCACGAACCGATCGTGGTGATCTTGCCCCGCGAACATGCGCTGGCTTCCCGAGCCGAGATCGATCCGCGCGAGATCGATCCCCTATCTTTTGTCGGTTATTCCGACACCCCGCATGTGCTGCGCGGGATTGTCGAGCGCTATTTCGAAGATCGCGGGCTGACCATGGCGCCCAGCCATTTCCTCGATGGCTATGCGACCGGGATTTCTCTCGTTGCTTCGACCAGAGGGGTCACCCTGCTGCCCGCGTATGTGGAAGCCTTGCTTCCTGCCTCCTTGGTCAGCCGACCTCTTACCGGGAATGGACCGGTGATCGAAGTCGCGGCCGGCTATCGCGCCGACAACCCGTCACCCGTCTTGGCTGCTTTCCTCCGGAACATCGACCGGCTGGTCTCCGCACGTGCGGCAGGCGTGGATGGTGGCTCAGACGTTTGAGTGGGGCGGGAGTGGTGACGGCTTTCCATGCTCTGGCGCTGAAAGCGGAACGGCCGCTACCGGCCAAACGGTCGGGCTTTCATTTTGGTGAGGCTTAGACCGAACCCATGCCAATCGAGACCACCAGTGGTTCCGACCGGCCTCAAGGAATGGAGGTCGCTCTAACGGGCGACCTCGACTAGGTTAGCGCCCTCCTCGCGCTCGGTCACTCTGAAACCCACCCCAAGAAAGCGCTCGATTAGGCTGGCAGCCGTTCGCGTGTGCTCACTGATTTTGACCGTCGTGAACGCGCCGCCCCGAGCAAGAGCCATCGGCAGCAAGAGCTGGTCCTGAAGATAAGGACCAGCGAAGGCGCCCGACGCGATATAGCCCGACATGCGCTTCGCCGCCGTCGTCGCAAGTCGCTCCGCCAGCACGCCGAGCTTGCCGAAGCCCGACATCAACTCGGTCACATGTTCAAAGTCAGCCTCGATCAGGAGCGCATTCCCCGGTCCCTGATCGGCGGGGAGTTGTCGCACCACGAAGGCTTCCTCGGGCCATTCTGCGAGCACCTTCTGTGCTGCCTTAAGCTCGCGATCTGCGACGTCGAATGGGATGCCAGCGACAATCGCGGTTACTTGCGCCGGTCCGGCGGCGCCGCGCTCGACGCATGTGATCGCACGAAGCGGTGCAGGCTCGATGTCTATTTCGATGCGGCCACCACCACGCGGGAAGAAGCCGTACCGAACCAGCTTTGCCGTAATGGTCGGACCCATGCGGTTGATGACAGGGAGAAGCGTTCGCTCGATAAAATCGAACGGAGGCGCCGCCAGGGCATGGGTGCCGCCCTCGATCACGAGATGCGAGGGCGCATTCGCGAGCATCAGCGGCACCATGATCGTCTGGAGCACGAGGCCCGTGCTGCCTGCCGTGCCGACGGCAAAATGATAGTCGCCGGGTGTGACGGCGCCAGGCCGAAAGCTGATGCTGGTCGAGCTCACCGCGAGCCCCGAGCATTCTGCGTTGCCGATTACGCACGCGGCTTCGATTGCAGTCACATGCTGACGCATCAGCCCCGGCTTTTCACGTCCCCCGCGAATATTCTCGATTGTGAAGGGCTCGCCAGTGAGAAGCGACAGCGCGCAAGCGTAGCGCAGCACCTGTCCTCCGCCTTCGCCTTCGGAGCCGTCGATGGTGATCATTATTCTTCTTCTACCAAATCCAGAAACAGCGCGTTCGCCTCGGCTGCGAATGCCTCGCCCGGCGGACGCGCGGGCACTTCGCCGGCACGCACCAGTTCGTCGGCGATCAAAGCGTCGATTTCGGGCACGCGCGCGATCGGTCCCGCCTCTCGCGTGGCCGCCTTCATCGCCACCAGGCGCTCGATCTCCTCGGTGGCCGACGACGACAGATCGGCTTTGGCCATCAACCGCTGCAGCCGCATCGGCGGCCGGCGCGACGGGTCGCGCCGCAACACGCGGATCGCTAGCGCCGGGCGCAGCGCATAGAAATAGCGCTTCACCGCAACCTCGCTCTCATCCTGTAGCCAGCGTGTGACCGAGGTCAGCCCAAGCTTCGCATAGTGCAGCGCAAAGCCGTTGGGATCGAAGTGGCGATCGATGAGTTCGGCCATCCGTGCGATCAGCGGATGCGCGTTGCGATAGTGGATCGGCGATTCGACCCATTCGGATAGAACCGAATTGTTGCGCAACATTAGCCCCAGCGCCTTGCGGATATCCCAGCCGTTGAGGTCAATCTCGTCGACGATCGGTCGCTCGATCACATCGCGTACCTGGCTCAGCGCCAGATAGTCGCGACGCCGCCGCACGTAGAGGAAGCGCACATCATAGTCGCTGTCGGGCGACGGGAAGCCCCACGCCCGGGACCCCGATTCAATCGTGAGCAATAGGCGCACGCCATCCTCCGCCTCGATGGCGGACAGGCGGGCTTCGATTTCGTGCCGCACGGCGCATTCGATACTCGTCATGGTCCATCTACTACTTATAAAATCCGGTCGACCAGGGCATCCACCAGAAATACCAAGGCTTTATCCTGTGATCGTCGGACGGCCTTATGCCGAAATCGCCGTTCCCGACCTCCACATCGGTAATGGCAGCGCGCAAATCGCGAACCTGCTTGTTGCCAAAGGTCAGGATTAACCGGTCGCCATCCTCTTCCATCGCCATCTCGCCTGCATCGGGTCGAAAGGCGACGCGCATCGAGGCGAAGCCATCCGGCTTAGGTTCGCCATAGTTGGGAACCGCCGAAATCTCCGGCGTCAAACGTCCGAGCCGCATCGTCCGATGGCAGGCTTCGCCGCCCGCCATCCGGTCGATGAGGTTGCGGATCGAGCGGCACCCCGCCGGATCGCCGGTGAGATGCCACTCGCCCGCATGCTTGTTTCGCTTCGGATAGCGCCAGACGAAGATGTCGCCGTCCTGTCGCCACTCGGCCACCCAATCGCGCATCAGAGCCCCCGATGGCGGCGTGAAGGATTACCCCTTCACGCAAACCACCTGCTTTAACGTATGGACGATCTCGACGAGGTCGGCCTGCGCCGCCATCACCGCCTCGATCGGCTTGTAGGCCTTGGGCGTCTCATCGATGACGCCTTCGTCCTTGCGGCATTCGACCCCCGCGGTGTCGGCGATATGCTCGTCGAGGGTGACAAGCTTTTTCGCCGCAGTGCGGCTCATGACGCGGCCCGCGCCATGGCTGCAGCTGTCGAACGACTCCGGGTTTCCGAGGCCGCGCACAATGAACGATTTCGCGCCCATCGATCCCGGGATGATCCCCATAGTGCCCTTCGCCGCGCGCACCGCCCCCTTGCGGGTGACGAGCACATTCTCGCCGAAGTGGTTCTCGCGCGTCACATAATTGTGATGGCAGTTCACCGCTTCGGCCTCGGCTTCAAAGGGCTTGGCGATCTCCTGGCGCAGCGCGGCGATGACGTGCGCCATCATCATACGCCGGTTCAGCGCCGCGAAGTCCTGCGCCCAGCCCACCGCCTCGACATAGTCGTCGAAATGGTCGGTCCCTTCCGGGAAATAGGCGAGATCCTCATCGGGCAGGTTGATGAACCACTTGCGCATGTCCTTCTTCGCCAGTTCGATGAAGTAGGTGCCGATCGCATTACCGACGCCGCGCGAGCCCGAATGGAGCATCACCCACACCCGCGCATCCTGGTCGAGGCACAGCTCAATGAAATGGTTGCCCGTCCCGAGCGTCCCCAGATGGGTGAGGTTGTTGGTGTTCTTCAGCCGCGGATGCTTGGCGACGATATGCCCAAACCGTTCGGCGAGCGTCGCCCAAGCGTCTACAATTGCCGCCGGCGGATCGCCCCACGAGCCTCTGTCACGCTTCGAGCGCCCGACCGAGCGGCCGTGCGGAACCGCCGCCTCGATCGCGCTGCGGATGCCCTCCAGATTGTCGGGCAGATCATGCGCCATCAGCGTCGTGCGCGCCGCCATCATGCCGCAGCCAATGTCGACGCCGACGGCGGCCGGGATTACCGCGCCCTTGGTCGGGATCACCGATCCGACCGTGGCGCCGATGCCGACATGGACGTCGGGCATCGCTGCGACATGCTTGAACACGAACGGCATTTGCGCCGCCTTGGTCAGCTGCGCGCGCGCCATGTCCTCCACGGGCACGCCGCGCGTCCACATCTTGACCGGGCGTCCGCCCTCGACATTCAGCACTTCGTAAGTCGTCTCGGTCATCGCTGACCTCCTTCTGTTCATCTTCATGGTGCCGGCGACGAGGCGTGGCGAGACATTTTTTCTGAGCTACTCCGGCACGCCGGGGGCGGATTTGAACCGCCGTCCTTCCGCGGTGAAGCGGACGCTCTAACCCTGTAGTCCCGCCGGCATTCGCCGACTGTTTCGGGGGGCTGGCAACGAGTTTATGGCGAGACATCCGGATTTCTCCGGTGCGGAGTCGAACCGCGGGCCTTTCGGCCTGACCGATGTAGTCCCACCGGCATTTGCCAGCATGAAGTGGGCGCCGGCGGCGAGGAAAAGGACGAGACTGCCCAAAGGGCCATCGTGACAGGATGTAGTCCCGCCCGGCATCCGCCGGCGTTTGACAGTCTCGCAGCGGCGAGAGTTGGTGAGACGGCGGTCCTTAAGCTACGTTCCAGCGGCGGGATTCGAACCCGCATCTCCCAGAAACCTTCAAGCATCTGGGCGCTTTACTCGTCGGACCTTGTTGAGGGATGTAGTCCCACCGGCATCCGCTGCAATTCTGCAAAAACTCGAGGCATCACGGCGACGAGGGGTTGGAAAGACGTTCCTGCTCTACCACTGAGCTACGGGTCCATTGAGGAACCCGGCGGGATTCGAACCCGCGACCTGGCGATTAACAGTCGATGTAGTCCTTCCGGCATTCGCCGTGACGCTTTCTTTCATACCTCCGTTTCGTTGACGATCTCGACCCAGTCGCGCGTTTCGCCGGCGGCGAAACGTGCCATTGCCTCGAAGACCGCGTCGGTGAAGCCACCGACATTCATGATGTCCTTCCGGTCCTTCGCCTGCGTGGAGCCATAGGGCTGGATGTCGATGCAGATCAGCTTCGCGCCCGGGTTCCGGGCCCTCAGCTTGTTCCACTCGTTCATCGTTGCCGTGGCGCCGCGCCGGGTCGGATCGATCCAGCTCTCATTGTCGGACACGATCACCACCGTATCGACTTTCGCGCGTTCGCGGTTTAGCCGAGCGAGCGGAGCCGAGACGTTGGTGCCGCCGCCGCCAATCGCCGCCAGCCGTGCCGCGTTAACCGCGACGCGCGCCTTGGGATCGAGCGCCATGTCGACGACGTCGACATCGAACGGCATCACCCGCGCCGACCGATTGGTGCGCAGCACCGCCGCCGCGACGAGCGCCGCGATGTCGATGCAGCGGACCGCCGAGGTCGCACCCTTGCGGTATCCGGTCGCCGCCCAGCTCATCGAGCCCGAGACGTCCGGACAGACCACGACCTTGCCCGCCAGCACCGGAACCGCCCTGAGCGACAGTTCGAGCACCTCTTCGAGCGCGGCCTGAACCGCAAGCGGAACCGCGTCGCCGACCTGACCCATCGCGACCATCAGCTGATACGGCGCCGGGCGGACCCGGGCGATCGTATCGGCATCGGACAGTCGCGCCGCGACCTTCTCGGTCACCCCCTTCACGTCGAACGCGCCGTTACGCGCCAGCGTGTTCAGGTTCATGCGCAGCGCCTGCCAGCCGATGCGGCCGGAAAGCTCTGCCCACTGACCGGCGGTCAGCGGAAAGGCGGTCAGCCATTCGAACGGCACCGGGGGCAACGACCCTGCGGGGTCGCGCTTCCAGACTTCGAACGCTGCGATTTCCACCGGCAGCGCCGCGACATCATAAGGCTTGCCAATCAGCCAGCCATAGAAGGCGCGGCGTTCGGCCGAAGCCGGCGCCGGGTGGACCATACGGACGATGTCGGCGAGGCTGGGGTCGTTGCCCGTTGCCGCGGTCATCAGCTGCGGCATTGAGGCCTTCTCCAGCCACTCGCGGACCAGCCGCTTCGGACGCGAACCGAGCGAACGGCGGCCGACCTGGCCCGAGCGCATGATCTGCACGAAGTTGCGCAGCATGCGGCCATTGTCGATCACGCGGCCGAAGACCCGCACCGCAAGGTCGGGGTCGGCGACGGTCAGATAGGCGGCGAGCAACGCCGGCATATCCTTCATCGCGCCCGACTTGCGAGCATAGACCGCAACCTTGGCTACGAAATCGGAAGGCGCCGCCTGCGCAGCCGTCAGAATGTCCGCGAGCTGCGCGTCGGCGCCCGAATAAAAGCCGTCCGACAACGTGCCCGTTGCGGCAAGCTGCGCGAGCTTCGCTTCGGCGCCATAGGCATAGGCAGCACCGCCGGCGTCGTTCACCGCGTCGGTCTGCGGCAGGAAGCGCGCGAGGGCGCTCGAGAAAAGCGACTTGTTGGCCATCGTCCAACTCCAAAATCATCAGAACCTTTTGGGGCGGCCGGCCCATTCCGGCCGCCCCTCTGTTCCGCGCTGCCGGGTGACGTGATCCCCGACGCAGATAGCTTTGCAGGAGGTGTGCCAAATGCGCGTCATCGATCGGGCAGATAGTCATCTTACTGATATAAGACGATAATTCATCTTCCTGCGGAATACACACGATCGTCGCATGTTGGAAAGTGCGAGATAATAGTATCGCTGATTATATTTCTATATAAATTGAGATCATGAAACCCCTCACCGTTATCGGCTTTCTCGGCTCAACCCTCGATGCCGCCAAGTTCGGACCTTCGCGCTGGAACAAATGGCGGCCGACGGTCAGCATCTGCATGCAGGAAGATCTGCGGGTCGATCGCTTCGTGCTGCTGCACGGCACCTACCACCGCCGCCTCGCCGACTATGTCGCTGAAGACATCCGCGACGTGTCGCCCGAAACCGAAGTGACCCCACATCTACTCGACTTCGATGACCCGTGGGATTTTGAAGAGGTTTATGGAAAGCTGCTCGATTTCGCGCGAAGTTTCCCATTCGATCCCGACAATCAAGATTATCTGATCCACATCACGACGGGGACGCACGTCGCGCAGATCTGCCTCTTCCTGTTGACCGAAGCGCGTTACCTGCCCGGCAAGCTGCTCCAGACCCAGCCGCAGCGGGGGGCGCCGCAGCCCGTGGGCACCTGGAGCGCTATCGATCTCGATCTGTCGCGATACGACAGCATCGCGACGCGCTTTGCCGAAGCGAGCGCGGAAAGTGCGAGCTTCCTCAAAAACGGGATCGAGACGCGCAACGCCGCCTTCAACCGCATGATCGACGAAATCGAGCAGGTCGCGGTGCGCAGCCGCGCCCCGATCCTCCTGATGGGACCCACCGGCGCGGGAAAGAGTCAGCTTGCGCGCAAAATCTATGAGCTCAAGAAACTGCGTCATCAGATCGGCGGCGCCTTTGTCGAGGTCAACTGCGCGACCCTCAAGGGCGACAGCGCAATGTCGGCGCTGTTCGGGCATCGCAAGGGCGCCTTCACCGGCGCGGTCCAGGATCGGCCAGGCTTGCTCAAGACGGCAGACAAAGGTGTCCTCTTTCTCGACGAGATCGGCGAGCTCGGTCTCGACGAGCAAGCGATGATCCTGCGGGCGATCGAAGACGGCCGCTTTCTCCCGGTAGGCGCCGATAAAGAAACCGCGAGCGATTTTCAGCTGATCGCCGGCACCAATCGCGACCTCGTGGACGAAGTCGCGACGGGCCGGTTCCGCGAGGACCTGTTCGCCCGCCTCAACCTCTGGACGTTCTGCCTTCCGGGTCTTGCCGAGCGCCGCGAAGATATCGCCCCCAACCTCGACTATGAGCTCGAGCGCTTTGCCGAGCGCGAAGGGACGCGGGTGACGTTCAACAAGGAAGCGCGCGATCGCTATCTGCGCTTCGCCGAAGATCCCGGTTCCCGCTGGCGCGGCAATTTCCGTGATCTCGCCGCCAGCATCACGCGCATGGCAACGCTCAGCCCCACGGGGCGCATCGACGTCGATACCGTAGCCTTTGAGACAACGCGGCTTCGCTCGCTCTGGTCGGGCGAGAAGAATGCGGGCGATGCACTCGAAGGCCTGTTATCGATGGATCAACTCGCGCAAATCGATCCGTTCGACCGGGTTCAACTCGCTTATGTCGTCGGGGTCTGCCAAAGCTGCAGCAGCCTGTCTGCCGCGGGGCGGCAATTATTCGCAGCCTCGCGGGAGCAGCGCCGGTCTACAAACGACGCGGATCGGCTGCGCAAATATCTGGCACGTTTTGAGCTCGACTGGGCCAGCATAACCGGGAAGTAGAGACATGGTACGCCGCCGAAAGCATGGTCAACGAGATATCGACCGACGCAACTGGGGAATGTCCGCCATCCGAAGCTTCGCCCGCAAAGCGGCCTGACCGCTTCCGGCCAGAATTGGCCCAGATTTGGCCGCCGACTTCAGTCCGGACGACAGAAGCTAATTCGCTTGTGTATTATGTGGGCAATACGGCATAGGTGACCGTCTCGTGAATAGTAGCAGGCGCAGCGGCATGACGACACTTCGCAAGCTTATCTTATCTCTGACAGCCGCATCGTTGACGATGCCTGTTGCCGCAGCGGAAAAGCCGAATAAAATCCTCATCATCGCGTCGAACGTTCGCGATGCGGGAGATATGGACAAGACGGATGCGCGCAACAATCTTTGGGAAGTCGCGCCGCCCTATCACATGTTCGTGATGCACGGATTCGAAGTGGACTTTGTGTCTCCGCAGGGCGGGAAGCTTCCCTTTTCGCTGGACGTGGACGATGTCGATCCACCTGGGATGATCGCATACACGATCAAGTTCGAGCGGTTCCGCGAGAAGGCCGATAGTTCGCTGCGGCCGGACCAGGTGGATGCGGATGCCTATGCAGCGGCGTTTATCGGGGGCGGATTCGGCCCGCTGTTCGACGTCGCAAGCGATCCGGAAATTCTAGGCTTGATGCGCGAGATTTACGAACAGGGCGGCGTGCTTGGCGCCTGCGGTCATGGGCCGGGGAGCTTTTCGAACGTTAGGCTTTCGAACGCGACCTACATGGTCTCGGGCAAGCGCATCACCGGCTTTCCGAACAGCAGCGAGGAAAACAGCAAGCGCTCGAAGGCCGGTGCGGTTCTTCCCTTTCGCGTCGAAGATGGCTTGCGGGCAAGGGGAGCCTTGTTCCAGTCCAAAGCGGACTTGGCCGACAAGCATGACGTCGTGACCGACCAGAGGTTGGTGACGACGATGTTTTTGCCATCCTGCGCCATCGCCGCCAAGACAATGATCGACCAACTCGGCGCGGCGCCGATCCCGCATGGTTCCGGGCGCTGAAAGCGGCGGGCGGTTTCTTGAACGCTAAGGAACCCCGACTCGAGATCGATCGTCGGCTATTCCTTGGGGGTGCCGGCACACTTGGAACTCTGCTGGCGCTGCCGAGGACATTTGCGAAGGCGGCAGTTTCGGAGAGGAGGCAGGAGCGGCACAGTGTCTGGGTCGATGCCCAGGGTGTGATCGACGGTTTTGAGCCCGGCGTTTCGGACCAATATGTTCTGGGCGAGCGTCTCGCTGCCGCGCTAGGGGAGCGTCATCTCGATGCCATGAGCATCACCATCGGGACTGTCGGAAACGGTCCTGATCGCCTTCGCCTTGCGCTCGATGATCTGGCGCGTATCGATCGCCTCGTTGCGGCTTATCCCTCGCTCCTGAGCAAAATCGAAGGCGCAGCCGACATCAAGGCTGCGCGTCGCGGAGGCCGCCTCGGTCTGATCTATAATTTCCAGGATACATCGCCCCTCGAAGGGGATGCCGGGAATGTCGCCAAGTTTGCGGCGCGGGGTATTCGCGTCATGCAACTCACATATAACCGGCGCAATCTTGCGGGAGACGGCTGCCTCGAGGTCGCGGACGCGGGCCTGACGGAATTTGGACGCGATGTAATCGGCGCGATGGAGGAAGCGCGCGTGTTGCTCGATCTCAGCCACGGCGGGCCGCGCACGATCGCGGAAGCGATTGAAGCGAGTCGGCAGCCGATGGCGATCACGCACAGCGCCTGCCGCGACCTTGTCGATTGGCCCCGCAACACATGGGATATCGAGATGCGCGCCCTCGCGGATAAGGGCGGCGTCTTTGGCGTGTTTCTGATGCCATTCCTGCGACATCGCGGGCAGCCAGGGCCCGACGACTTCTATCGTCACCTTGATCACGCCGTGAATATCTGCGGCGAGGACCATGTCGCCATAGGGACAGATAATCCTTTGCTCGGCTATGAGATCGACGACACGTCGCGGCGACAACATCGCGAGAATCACGAGGCGCGGGTGGCACGAGGCATTGCGGCGCCGGGAGAGCAGCCGGATGTCCTGCTCTACGTCGAAGGCTATAATGGAGCCGACCGTTTCGAGAGGATCGCGGCCGATCTCAGACGGCGTGGCTGGACCTCCAACCGCATCGACAAAATCCTTGGACGTAATTTCGCACGTTTGCTGGGCGAAGTGTGGCGCGATTGATGGGGAAAATGTCCGCTTGCCTTGGTTTCGTTCCGAAACCGGCCAGTCATCAGCCGGCCAGTCCCAGCGGTTAAGGCCTTCGACTTTCATCCGGCCTAACGCTTGCCAAGGTACCAGTTCACCCTGTTTTGATAGGTGCCGCCGACAGTTTCTCCCTCATGATTCTTTCCCGGTCGAAAGCGGGCGCGGGCTTTGACCAGCCGACATGTCTGCTCATCGAGATCGGCGTGACCGCTGGACGAAACGATTTCACAACCGGTTGGCTTGCCGTTTTTCCCGTAGCGGACGAGAAATTCGGTCGTTCCTTCGCGCCTCTCTTTTTTGGCGAGTGGAGGATAATCGAGCGACGTTGCCCAAGTAGCTGGGTGAGTTTTGAATGTGCCCGGTCGCGCCCTACTTTTTTCCGCGCTGGATTCCGATGCCGGATTTACGGCAGAAAGAGCGAGGACCATCATGGCGACTAGCATTGGCAACTCCTAAAATTGCTTGGGCCAGCGCCGCACCTCCGGAAGTCACCGGAGCATCGGAATCGGCCAAGCTTCACAGAGATTGAAAGGCGGTCAATGCTGAGGCTCGATGCCGTAGCCTGCATAAGTCTTGTCGATCTGGCCGTTCTGAAGACGGGCGAGCGAAAGGTCAGCGGTCGCCCCCAGCTTGTCATCGCCGCGACCGCGGATGATCCCGCGCATGAAAAGCGAGCCGGGCTCGCCCGGACTCAGTTTCAGCGCCGCATCCAGATCGGAGCGCGCCTCATCAAGACGGCCGAGCCTGAAGTAGATCACTGCCCTGCTGTCAAGCACCGCGGCCGAATTTTGGCTAAGCTCGACCGCGCGGGTGCAATCCTTGAGCGCAACGTCGAGTTGAATATTTCGCGTCCCGCGCAGCCAGCACAAGGCGTTGAGCAGGCTAGAATCGCCGGGCTGCTCGGCGAGCGCTTCGGCAAGTATCGCCGCGCCTTCCTCTGCACGATCCGCTTTGCCGAGCGTCTCGGCCTTCAGGCCCAACCAGTCGCGCTTGTCTTTGGCGCTTGCCATCTGCTCGTCGATCACGGTGAGCGCGTCGTCGGTGCGGCCCAGTTCGACGAGCAAGCCAGCTTTCTGCCACTGCGCGCCCTCCGAGCCAGGGTCGAGTGCCAGTGCTTCCCCGACATCCGCAAGCGCGGCTTCATAATCGCCCAGCATGGCTTTAAGCCACGCGCGATACAGATAGCTGGCGGTCGTTGGCTCGCGCGCTATCGCCGCGTCATAATCGGCCATCGCCGCCTTGTAATCAAAGATGCCGCTGTTGAAGGCCGCACGGTTCAAGTAATTATTCGCCTCGTCGGGATCGTCGTCGATCGCCTTTTGATAGGCTGCAAGGATCGGGACGAGACGTTTGGTCTTACGTGCATCAGCGATTTCCTCGACGCGAGTGGGATAGCCTGCGGGGGCGCGCATTCGGAATTCGCTCTTTTTTATCGCTGCCGCTTCGGCGCGTGCGGTAGGAAGCGCGCTGGCGGGCAGTTCGATCCCTTTCGTCCAAAGGCTTTCTATGTCTTCGAGCCGGTTGCCGCTAAGCCGCGCATCGCGTTTCAGGACGAAGCCCGCGATCTCACGCTCCGTCTGTGCGGGCCCCTCGGCCACAAATGCCACGCCCTTCGGCAGCGTCAGCCCGAACCGATACTCCATCAAATATGGGTTGCCTGTCGCGACAGGGATGTCGCGCCAGGCGGCGCGGGCCCGGTCGATCTCGACCTTGAAATCGTCCGCCAGCCCTTCGATCGCGAGGTAAGGCCTTTCCTCGCTGCGATTCCAGGGCAGGTTGCCAATGCCTTCGGCATGGATCGTGGCCAGGCCGTTTTTCTCATCGATCTCGATCGAGCGGCTATAGATCACGCCATTATTGACGAACTTGCCAAGCGCGCTCTGCGCGAAGTCGCGAAGCTGGTCGGGCTTGGCCTGCGCCTTCAGTGACGTGAGAGGCGCCGCCATCGCTCCACGAAGCGTGAAGGTCAGGTCGAACAGCGGCGGAAAGGCGGTGCCTGCCGACTGGTCATATTCGATCGCAATCGCCATCTGCGGGCGAGCGGGGCGCCGCGCCGGCAGCGCGGCGATATCGTGCCCTTCAGGCGTCAGCGGCAGAACGAAGCCGAATGGCGGCACATCGGCCAGATCTTCGATATGCGTACCGGCCGTCGTACCGTCGAGCCAATAATCGGTCCCATCGATCCTGGCTTCGACGATAACATGATCAAAAGCGCCGAGCGTCGGCATGCGGTCGCGTAACAGGTCCCCGAGCGTCGAATGGACGAGCGCCGGGCGCGCCTCGATGCCCAGCCGATCGAGCATGGCGAGCAGCAGCAGCGTTTTGGCCTTGCAGTCGCCATAGCGCAGCGACCAGGTCGCTTCCGGCGTTTGCGGCACGTAATTGCCGTTTTCCATACCCCGATAGAGGTAGCGGATTTCGTTCTGCACGACTCGCAGGGCAGCGTCCGCGCGCGCCTTAGGGTCGGCGGTCGCCGCGGCGATCCGGTCGATCTCGGCCGCTAGCGCACCGCCATCCCGGATCGTGCCCGCGGTGGCATAGACCGGCGCAATGGTCCGCGACAGGTCGGTCCAGGACGCGAAGGTCGAAAGTTCGATTCCCGGGGTGCGGCGGAAGCGGAGCGGTGCGTCTTGGGGCATCTCGTCTTGTTTGACCAGCGGATAGGACTGGGTGAGGACATGATAGCCGTCCTTGTCACTCTCCGTCGGAGCGATGCCCTTGCCGAACGATTTCCATTTGATCGGCAAATCCTTCGGCCACAATATCCGTACCGAGCCTGACCTGATGGGCGCGGGATCGGCAGCGAGGTCGAGCAGTGCTTCACCATTGCCCTTGAGTACGGTCGAGCGCTCGACGAGCGTCGTCGAAAAGCGCACCGTATCGCCAACGCGCAAATCCTCGATCGGCGCAGTCGCCGTCAATCGACCGTCAATGGCGCGTTCCTCGAAATCCTTCTCGCGCTGCAGCACGTTCAGTTTCAGGCCCTGCGCGAGGAGGTCGATCGGCTTGCCGTCGCGGATGATCGCGATGCTATGGATGATCAAATCATCCCTGTCAGGCTGCCACTCGAACGTCATGTCACTCCAGTTGCGCAGTATTTCGGCAGACTGGATACGAAAAGCACTGTCCGTAAAGGTCGATCGCTTGTCGCCTTCGATCAGTACCTGCTGATCGGCGAGCAGCCATGGCCGCGCGTCCGAACTTTCCGCCAGAGGCGTTTTGTGCGGCACAACCCAAGCACCTGGCGGTGCATAGATCGGCGCCTCGGCCGCCACCGCTGGCACTGCACACGACATCGCCGTAGCGGCGAGATAAATCCCGTATCGCAAGATGTTCGCTCCCCCTGCAGGAGCTCTAGTCAAAAGTCGCCGGGGCAGCAATGTGCGATAGCGAGTACATGGCATTTATTGAGAACCCCGGTTTTTACCGCCGTCGCTCACTGCCGAGACGACAAATACCCACAATTTCCAGCCCCTTGGATTGAAGCGCCCGTGCTCCGTCTCGCCTGCTTTGTGGTGACGATCGCTGGCTCATGACCAACTTCTATCATCGGAGGAACGGCGCTGCCGTTCCCCCAGAATTTTTCGCCCGGCGCAAAGCGCCCGGCATTCTGTTCTTGCCAAGTGACGGGCATTGCCCGAAGATTCCTGGCTCCATGCGTACCGACGTCGATCATCTTCCTGCCGTCAAGCAGCGCGAACTTGAACGTATCGTCGAGATATTGTTCGACGAGTTCGGTCAGGCGACGGAAAACGCGACCGGGCGCCGCAAGGGCGCTCGCATCCTGAAAATCATCCTGTTCGGCAGCCACGCGCGGGGCGACTGGGTCGATGCCCCCCTGTCGGCGAACCAGTATAAATCCGACTACGACATCCTCGTCATCGTCAGCCAGAAGGAGCTGACCGATCGCGCCGTCTATTGGGCGAAGGCCGAGGAACGGCTGATCCGCGCCTACACGATCGAAAAGACGCTGCGGACGCCGGTCAATTTCATCGTCCATTCGCTCCATGAGGTGAACGACGGGCTCGCGCATGGCCGCGTCTTTTTCATGGAGGTCGCGAAGGATGGGATCGCGCTCTACGACGCCGATGATCGCGAATTGGCTACGCCGAAGCCCAAATCGCCCATGCAGGCGTTGGCGACAGCTCGGGAGTATTTCGAGGACGGCTTCCCGTCAGCAATGAAACGCTATGAAGGCGCGCAGTTCTACCTTCAAAAGGGGTATGCAAAGGACGCGGCTTTTGACCTGCATCAGGCAACCGAGCGTTTGTACTCGTGCCTACTGCTGACGCTGACCTTCTACACTCCATACAACCACAATATCGCCTTTCTGCGGTCGCTTGCCGAAGGGCTCGATCGTCGCCTGCATGGCGTGTGGCCTGAGACCAATCGCGCTGAGCGCGCGATGTTCCAGAAACTGAAAGAGGCATACACGAAGGCGAGATATTCAAAACATTTCCGAATCAGCGAGGAGGAGCTGAGCTGGCTTGGCGAGCGTGTCGAAGAATTGGGGCGCGTCGTGCATCAGGTCTGCACCGACAAAATCGCCGAACTCGAGGCGGCTACCCGCAGCTAACAATGCGCACCCTCTAAGTTCTGTTTGGGGTGGGGAGCTGTCGTCCAGATCCTCCCCTTTGCGCAGCAATGGGGAGGTGGCAGCCCGCAGGGCTGACGGAGGGGTCGACGCCGTCAGGCGTCGGTGCAAGGCCAGACCCCTCCACCACCGCTTCGCGGAGTGTAGGGTTGGATTGCCCCCGGCAATCCAAGTCCAGTCCGGGGGACTGGACGACCCAACACTCCCCCTCCCCAGCGCTTCGCGATGGGGAGGATCTGTACGTCCGCTTCCGGTCGTGGTCAGCCATAGCGCGGGATCGTCGCCCAGAAGGCGACAACGGGGTGGGAAGCGGACCCTGCAGAGTTTACTATCCAATTACGTTTATCCGCGATCACCCAACCATGATCGGCACGCAGGCACCAAAGGGCTTTGGCCTCCTCTTCGTAATTGTGGGCATCCCACTGATCCTCTGGAACGCGTCACTAACAGTGAGCTTGAGGCCCTGGACGCTTCGAGTAGCACTGAAAGCGCACGCATCGAGGCATGCGAAGCGAAAGCGGTTAAGCTGGAACCCAACTCGTCAGCGCGACGTCAACTGTGCGGCTGCATTGTCAAGAAAGCTTCTGAGCGCGGCGCCTTTAAAGATTATGGTGCTTACGATGAGGGTTTACTTGAGCCTATAGTCGGCGAGTGCATGCGCGAAGGCTGATGCCCGCAACCGGCCTTTTCTGACATCGTGACCAGATCGGCGACAAACGACACCAATGGGGTGGTGAGCGGACGTCAGTTGTCCTGATGCTGTGAATTGGCCACCGTGTTAAAGCGCGCCTCGCCGATCTCAGAAGAATGGTCGGATGCGAAGCGGTAGACGAATGTCGCCACAACAGCTGTACCAAGCAGGATCAGGCCCGGAACAATTAAACCCCCAGGCCAATTCGCATCTCTAGAAAGGAACATCGCTGCGGCGATGCCGCAAAATGCGACTACGGAGGTGCCACTGCGCGCAGGGCTTAAATCGCGGTAGGCCTCCTTGTTGCTAGGGGCCGTGGTGCACCACGCGACAAATAGTATCCACCATACGAGTTGGACGTCGTCGGTCAGACTTCGTAGTTCTTCCGTTGGTGAGATGCGTGCTGCGACATATGAAGCGAGTAGCCAAGCACCCGTAGCCATCAGGAAGAGGCATTGCATGACCGGCCTCCAGAACTGTCTGGTAGATACCTTGCGAATTAGGGCATTCATTGGGGTCCCCGCGTGTTGGTCAACAACGTAACACATGCACCGCCCCGCGAACGTCCGCAACCGGTCGCTTCCCGTCGTAGCGCGCATCTAGCAAAGCCCGAAGCTACTCTGCCTTATTTTTGAGCGCCGCAGCGCTTCTGAACTTTTCAATCGCAGCCTGCTTGGCAGCTCTGCTCTGGCCGAGCGGGTCACCGACATGATCTAAACTCCCGTCCAGTTTCGGCACCGACTGGTGAGCGCGCGCCTTCCTGCGAGCGCTCCCCGTTCTCGTACGGCTGGCTGATACGACGCTAGACATACTCCGCAGATAACATGAAGTCCGAGAAAGCCAAATGTCCGCAATCGGTCGTTTTCAGAATGGCCGCTTTGCGGACATCCCCGTTCCCCGGCTTGTCCGCACCCCCCGCTTCTGACATAATCCCGCCCACGGGATGGATTGACTGGCGGCCATCCCGAGGAATGTCCTGCCAGCATCATGTAGGTCCGGCCGCGAAGGTCGGGCAGTTGCTGTAGCCCGCACTCGCGGCACACAGCGGACACCGCTTGCACATCCGCGCATCGACGCGCGGACCGCCGCTGTGCGAGCCTATCATGCCTACCCCAACGAACGACGTTTACGCGCGCGAAGTCGTGATGGCGCGCGTCGGCCATTTGATCCGCCGCAAGCAGCGCGAGATCGAACAGGTCACGCGCATCCTGCGATGCTTCTTCGGTCCTTCATCCGTGCACGCGCCCGAGCCGGGGCGGATCAAGCGCATCATCCTGATCGGACCCTATGCGCGGCGAAACTGGTACGAAGACAAGAGAACGATCGACTTTTCCGATTATGAGCTCTGGATTGTCGTCAACCATCCGCTCTTCAAAGACGAAGGCTGCTGGCGCCGTGCGCGCGACATCATCCGCAGTGAGCTTGGCGACCGCTGCGCGGTCGACCTTGAGGTTTATTCCAAGTCCGACATCCGCATCGCCAAGGCCGAACGCGACAGCTTCATCCTCGACCGGATCGAGGCGGGCATCACCCTCTATCGCGCTTCGCGCGATGCGCCGCTGTCATCGACCGAACGCGGGGAGGCACGGCCATGACCGCGCCTGTTCCCACCGCGTCGTTCGATGACATCTATCACGCCGAATATCGTCGTCTGCTGCGCAAGCTGAGGCGCCGTGTCGGTCCTGATGAGGCGCCCGATCTGGTGCAGGAGATATTCGCGCGCTTCCTGCGCAGCGGAGCAGCGGGCCGCGCCCTTAACCCCGCCGCCTATCTGTCGCGGATCGCCCGTAACCTGCTGATCGATCGCGCCCGCCGGAAACGCCAAGGGATGCCGATCTTCTTTCCCTTCGAGGAAGACCGCGACGCATTGGTGCGGCCCGAGCAGATGTGGCGGATCGAGGCCGGCGACCTGCTCCGTCTATACCGGCAAACCGTGCGCGCCATGCCGCCCAAGACACGGCGGGTGTTCGTCATGCGCCGGGTGAAGCGCATGAGTGGCAAGGAGGTTGCCGCGCGGCTCGATATCAGTATCGCCACCGTCGACTATCATATGGTGCAGGCGCTCGCGCGCTGCCGCGTCGCGGTAGCGGCACAATGCTAGCCGCCGCACGCGTCAGGCATCGACGCGATACCGGCACCCGCGAACGCCCAGACATTGCGGGTCAGCCCGGTTCGCCTGCGGCCAGCTTCGAGGCTTTCTATCGGGCCGAGCACGCGCGGGTGTTCGGCTATTTCCGGCGGAAGGCCGGACACGACGATGCGCCCGATCTGACGCAGGAGGCGTTCATGCGGCTCTATGGCAGCGGCAAGTTCGCGGACCTCGAATATCCCCGGGCCTATCTGACAAGGATCGCGCACAACATATGGCTGAACCGAATACGCCAGCAAAAGCGGCGCGGGATTCTCTATCCGTTCGACGAAGCATCGGATGCCCCGACGCCGCCCGAACAGGAACGGCGGCTCGAAGCGAGGGACTTGCGACGCGCCTATTGGCGCGCGCTTCGCCCGCTGTCGCGAAAGACCCGGCGCATCTTCCTGATGCACCGGCTGCGCGGCATGACCTATCAGGGCATTGCCGAGGAACTACGTATCAGCAGCAAGGCTGTCGAGAAGCGTATCGGGCGCGCGCTGGCGCGGTGTCGCCGGGTCGACGCGCTGCGACATGGTTGAAGCGGCGCGATCAAAGGTGCATGGGGAAGATGGGTAGAATACTATCGAACTGCATCGCAACGGAGGCGCAAATGGAAGATACCGAAACGCTCGTCACGCTGACGGCCGATATTGTCGCGGCGCATGTCAGCAACAACAGCGTCGCCATATCGGATATTCCGCTCGTCATCCGCTCGGTGCACGAGGCGCTTTCCGGGCTTGGCGCGGCCCAGGAACCCGAAGTCAAACAGGAACCGGCTGTGTCGATCCGTGCGTCGGTGAAGCCCGATTACATCGTCTGCCTTGAAGACGGCAAGAAGCTGAAGATGCTCCGCCGTCACTTGATGACGCACTACAATATGACGCCCGACGACTATCGCGCCAAATGGAACCTGCCGAAGGATTATCCGATGGTCGCGCCGAACTATGCCGAGAAGCGCCGCGTGCTTGCGAAGGCGATCGGGCTTGGCACCAAGGGCCGTGGCGGCGGGCGCAAGAAGGCGCCAGCGCGCCGCGCCAAATAGTCTCAGGCGGCGGCGTCGGTCTGTCGTTCGAGCGCGTCGGCGATCATCGCAGCGAGCGATTCTTCGGCGCGGATGCGCGCGACCGGGTCTTTGGCATCGAGGTCGCGCTTGATCCATTGCGGCGCGCGCTCGATGACCCTGAGGACCGTCTCTGTGAGTTCGCGTGTCATGGCGCGCCTATGGCAGACGCACCCTCGTGCGGCAACGCCTCGGCCTCGAACGCGCGTTTGCCGCGCCGCTGCCAGAGCGCGGCGGCGTGACCGCCTTGTTCGCTCCGCAGCTTGTCGGCCATCCACAGGAAAGCGCCATAGAGCTTGGCGCGATCGTCGCCCGCGAGATCGACCAGCCCGGCTTTGACGACGAGTCCGCCGAGTTCGATGAGCTGGCGCGTGCGCTCGCGGCGCTTCACCTGCCATTCGCGTGTGTCGGTTCGTGCCTTCACCGCTTCAAGCCGATGCCGCATGGCTCTCAGGCGCCGCGTCATTCGCTGCACCGCGATCAGCTCGCGTCGCAGCTTTCCGCGCGCTTCGCTGAAAGAAGCTCGCGCCTGCCTTGCGCCAGCCCTCCTTCGTGCCCGCGTCTTTCGTCGTCACCGCGCCGAGCAATGCGCCGGCGAGCATGTCGGCATCGAGCATGTCGGCGCCGGTGGCAATGACGAGTTCGCCGAGTTGGCGAACGCGGCGTTCCTTGAGGGTCTTCGCTTTTGCATCGAGCGCCTTCAATTCCGAATCGATATCGCGTGGTTTGCGCATGTCGCATCTCCATGATGGGGTGATGCGCCCATCATAGGGATGCGCCTGTCGATGCGCAGCAAGGTCGTCGGGACAGCATGGCACAGCCCGGTCCCTCCGCGGATTTTTCCGTGTGAGGGCGCGCTTATACGTCGTGCCGACGTGGCTTTTGAAGTGTAGATGGATGGCCGTCATGGCGATCTTCCATCTCTCGGTCAAAGTCATCAGCCGCGCCGCGGGCCGCAGCGCTGTCGCGGCGGCCGCCTATCGCTCGGCGGAGCGATTGCACGACGAGCGGCTCGACCGGGCGCATGACTTCACGAACAAGTCGGGTGTCGTGCACAGCGAAGTGCTGCTGCCCGAGAACGCGCCAGACGAATGGCGCGACCGCGAACGGCTCTGGAATGATGTCGAGGCGTTCGAGAAGCGCAAGGACGCACAGCTCGCGCGCGAGGTCGAGTTCGCGATCCCGCGCGAGCTGAGCCAGCAACAAGGCATCGAGCTGGCGCGCGACTTCGTTCAATCCGAGTTCGTCGATAGGGGCATGGTTGCCGACCTCAATGTCCATTGGGACATCGGTGCCGATGGCCTCGCCAAGCCCCACGCGCATGTCATGCTCACAATGCGCGAGATCGCCGTCGACAAGGATGGCGAAACGAAGTTCGGCGCAAAGGTTCGTGAGTGGAATGCGACCAGTGACCTCGAACGCTGGCGCGAGCGTTGGGCCGATCATGTGAACATCCAGCTTGCCGAACTCGATATCGATGCACGCATCGATCACCGCAGTTTGGAGGCGCAGGGCATCGCGCTCGAACCGCAGGACAAGATCGGCGGCGCGGCCTCGCGCATGGCTGGTCACGGTCTGGAAGCCGAACGGATCGACCAGCACCGCGAGATCGCGGCGCGCAATGGCGAGCGGATCATCGCCAATCCTTCGATCGCGCTCGACGCAATCACACACGGGCAGGCGACATTTACGAACCGCGACCTTGCCATATTCACACACCGGCACAGCGACGGCCGCGAACAGTTCGACGCTGTTATGAGCGCGGTGCGATCGTCGCCCGACCTTGTCGCGCTGGGTCAGGACGGGCGCGGCGAAGACCGGTTCACGTCGCGCGACATGATCGAGACCGAGCAGCGGCTGGAGCGGGCAGCGGACAAGCTGTCTCGCCTTCATCATGCGAATGTCCCGGCGGCATCACACCAGGGAGGGCCGAACGCCGCCGGGACTGCCGGTCTGGTGCTCGGTCGCGAGCAGCAGGCGGCGCTCGCGCATGTAACCGGCGACCGCGGAATTGCAATCGTCGTCGGCTATGCCGGGACGGGCAAGAGCGCGATGCTCGGCGTCGCGCGCGAGGCGTGGGAAAGCGTCGACCTTCATGTTCGCGGCGCGGCGCTGTCGGGGATCGCCGCCGAAGGTCTCGAGAATGGTTCGGGCATCGGCTCACGCACCATCGCCGGTCTCGAACATGGCTGGTCGCAGGGCCGCAATCTGCTCACCTCGCGGGACGTGCTCGTGATCGACGAGGCAGGCATGGTCGGCACGCGCCAGATGGAGCGTGTGCTCTCCCATGCCGCAGAGGCGGGCGCGAAAGTCGTGCTGATCGGCGATGCGCAGCAGTTGCAAGCCATCGAGGCGGGTGCGGCGTTCCGCGCGCTCCACGAGCGACATGGCGGCGTGGAGATCAGCGAAGTGCGCCGGCAGCATGAAGGCTGGCAGCAGGACGCCACCCGTCACTTGGCGACCGGGCGAACCGGCGAAGCAATTGCCGCCTATGCCAATCGCGACATGGTGCACCCCGCCGCCACGCGCGAGGCCGCGCGCAGCGAGCTTATCGAAAGCTGGGATCGCGATCGGCAGGCAAAACCGACCGCCAGCCGGATCATATTGACCCATACCAACGTCGAGGTGCGCCAGCTCAACGCGGCGGCGCGCGATGCGATGCGCGCGTCGGGCGATCTCGGCGCCGACGTGTCGATCAAGGTCGAGCGAGGCGACCGCGATTTTGCCGCGGGCGACCGCATCATGTTTTTGCGCAACGAGCGCAGCCTGGATGTGAAGAACGGCACGCTCGGGACCATCGAGCGCGTCAGCGAGCGCAGTATGGCGGTGCGCACCGACGACGGGCGCCGCGTCGCGTTCGACGTCAAAGACTATCGCGACCTCGACCACGGCTATACCGCGACGATCCACAAGGCGCAGGGTATGACGGTCGACCGCACGCATGTGCTGGCGACACCCGGCATCGACAGCCATGGAACCTATGTCGCCATGTCGCGCCACCGCGAAGGGCTCGCGCTCCACTATGGCCGCGACGACTTTGCCGATCAGGGCAAGCTTGTTCGCACGCTGTCGCGCGAGCGCGCGAAGGATATGGCGAGCGATTATACCAAGGCCGATCCGGCGCGCGCGTTCGCCGAGCGGCGCGGGATCGCCGTGCGCGAGCGTATCGCGGAAATCGTCAAGCAGGCGCCCACAAAGGCGCGCAGCATCTTCGCGGGGTTCAGGCCGACCGGAAAGCGGGCGAACAACGACGTGCGGCAGGTGCCACGCGCCAACGACATGTCGCGCGCGGTCGAGCGTTATGCCCGCGCGCAGGCTGACATCGACCGGATGACGGCGAAAGGACTCCCTACGCTCGCGCATCAACAGAGCGCGCTCGACAAGGCGGGGAGCGAACTTGACGCGGTCCGCACCAATGCGCGAACCGATCTTGCGTCGGCGTTCAAGCGCCAGCCCGAACTGGTTGGACCGGCGGCGCAGGGCAGCAGTCAGGCCGCGATCCGCGCGATGCGGCTCGAAGCCGAGATCCGCATCGATCCCGCGAAACGCGCCGAGCGGTTCGTCGGTGACTGGCAGAAGCTGCAGCAACAGCGCGACCATATGATCGCGCGCGGCGAGCGCGGCGGCGCCGCGAGACTCTCCGGCCAGATGGGCGCGATGGCGAAGGGCCTCGAACGCGATGCGCAGGTCGAATCGATCCTCAGCACCCGCAAGGCATCACTCGGCATCGATATGCACGCGGCGCGCTCGGTCGGGCAGCAGCTTGCCGACATGGCGGACTTCGGGCGCGGCCGCTCGCGCGGCATCGGCATTGGAATGTAGGAGAAAAGATGATGGACGAAGAAGAGATCGATCCCGCAGCAGAAGCGTTCGCGCGGCTCGAAGGCGAGATCGCGATGATGCGCCGCGCTGTGCGAGATCTGGCGACCGAGAAGGGCGCGATCGAGATTCCCGATTACAGCTCGACGCTCGGCGAGATCGCACAGCATCTGCAATCCGCGACCGAAACACTCGATATGCTCGCCTCCAAACCAGCAATGGAACTGACGCCCGAAACCATGGCGCAGCGGCTCGAACGAGCAGCGCGGCAGGCACGCGAGTCCGATCAGGAACTGATTACCACGGCGCGAAGGCGTTACGATGATGCCATTGGGGAACTGCGCGGCCTTGTGGCTTCGACACGGCACGCCACCGATCAGCGCGAGTATCTGATCTGGGCCGCGAGCGGCGGCGTGATCGCCGGATGTCTGCTATGGGCCATCCTGCCGGGCTCGATCGCCCGTGCGCTTCCCGAGAGTTGGCATATGCCGGAGAAAATCGCGGCGCGCGTGCTGCGCGAGCCGACGATATGGGAAGGCGGGGTGCGCTTGCTGCGCGTCGGGAGTCCGGCTGCGTGGCGCGCGATCTCGGACGCCGCCGTAATGCGACACGACAACAAGGAGAAGATCGCCGCGTGCGAAAAACGGGCCTCGAAGGCAAAACGCTCCATCCGCTGCACGATCAATGTCAAACCACCGGCATCAACCAAGCGTTAGTAAAACGGCGTGGGCCGCCATCATTCAGCACGCCGAAGCAGCGAAGACTCAGTCTGTCACCGCTTCCTTGATCGCATCGGCCAACTTATCGCCCGCGTCCGCTGCGACGGTCTGAACGACACGCTTGCCCGTCGCCGGATCGGTCTGGTGGAAACGGAACTCGACGCCTTTGAGCGGCTTCGAGATCAGATCGGCAATCATCAGCTCGCGATGCTTGTTCTCCGAATTGGCGAAGGGCGCAATGAGATCGACGAGCCATATCTGCTCGCCAGATGCCCACTCTTCGAGCGTCAGGCGATTTTCGGGCTCGATCATGCCCTTGTCGAGCTTCGCTACGGCCTCGGGCGTGCATTTGGCCCACATGGCCAGCCCAACCGGCTGCTCCCCATCGCGAAACAGGTAGAATTGCTGATGGATCAGCGCCGGCATCACGAGCCACTCAAGGTCGCCGATGTTGAAGCCGCGGTGCAGCGGCGACTGGGTAAGCAACCACGTCATTTCGCCGAGAAGGTGGCTGACGGTTGGAGCCGCAGCTTGTTGTTCAGCCTTACCCGATGACGTTTTGCCCGAAGGCTTCTTGCCCGAAGGTCCCGATTTCCTGTTCATCTATCTTTGCCTTATGCCACCGCCGCGGTGAACCAATCATTCAGGGCCATCCCATCCTTCGGCACATTCCGCAAGTCACCCTCGGCCGCATCTGCGCCGAACCGGCTCATCGCCTGTGCAAGGTTTGATGCCGCACGCGCGGCGTCGATCGGCAATATGTCGGGCCGCTGTCCCGGCTCGGCAGGGCGCGTAATGCTGCCCTTCGTCGGCTCAAAGCCGAACGCAACATTCCCGATCGTCGCTGTCGTGCCGTTCTCGCGCTTGTACGTCGCGGTCGACAGCGCGAGATTGCGGCCCACCTTGACGCTGTCGGATGTCGCGGACGAGCGAAGGCCGATTTCGGCGATGTCGAGATCGGCGAGTGTCTTGATCTCGTCCGCCTGCGAGATACCGTCGCCGTTGCGATCGGCCCAGACCTTGAGCTCGCCGAACCGCGCATCGGCCTTGTCGAGCTTTCCGTCCTTGTTGCTGTCGAGCGCCGCGAGGCCCTCCCAACTGTTCTTCGCGCCTTCCTTTTCGGACAGGAACGAGAATTCGGAAGGCTGATAAATTACGCCATCCTTGTCGCGGTCGATGACGAGCATGCCGTCGCCGCCCGACATCCAACCGGTATCATCACGAAGCCCGTCGCCGTTCATGTCGAAACGCGCTTTCGACTTGCCGGCCCGCTTGGCCTCGAGACCATCGCCGTCGAGATCGAGAAGGATCGCCGAAAGCATCGAAATGTTCATATTACCGAACGAAAGCGTCGCAGCGTCGGCAATCTGGCCGGCATCGGCCGACAAGGTTCCCTTTGGATCGCGAGGAACCACCCGCACGGTACCCGACGATGCCTGCAGCCGGTAGCCTTTCGCTTTGCCCTGCCAGGCGCTCTGCTGGAATTCGATCTCGGGGAAAATGGAGAGCGGCTTGAATCCGAGGCCCACGTCGAGCAGTTTGCCCGTCTCGCCGTTGGCGCGCGTGAAGCCGCCGGTGTTGTAGACAATATTCTTGCCCGATACCGCCTGCTCACCGGTGGCGACGCCGGTCAACGAGACCGAAACGACGGCGGCCTGCGCGAGGCTGAGCAATTCACCCGCATCGGTCTGGCCATTACCGTTATTGTCGAACCAGAGGCGGAATTCAGCAAAGCGCGCATCGTCGCCGTTCAGCTGGCCGTCCGCATTGCTGTCGAAAGCCGCGAGTCCTTCAAGATCGGTTTTTGCCCCTTCCTTGTCCGCGACAAAGGAGATTTCCTTGATGTCGTCGATCTTGCCGTTTCCGTTGCGGTCGAGCGCGAGGAAAGCGTCGCCCTGTTCGATCCAGCCTGTCTTGTCGGCGATTCCGTCGCCGTTCATGTCGAAGCGGACCTTGTTGTCGGCCATCTCGGTGAGGCTCTTCCCGTCGCCATCGAAATCGAGGACGATCGGCGGAGCGACATTCTCGACATTCGAGGGATCGAAGGAGAGGAAGACGTCGCCGATCGCGCCTGTGGTTCCATCGACCTTCTCATAATCGGTCGTTGCGAAGAGGATATTATCCCCTTCGTCCGAATTGCCGGTGAGAGTCATCGACAGGTTGATCGCACGGATACCCCATTCGCCGAGCGTCTTCATTTCATGGGCCTGGCTGACGCCGTCATGGTTCTCGTCGCGCCATATCAGGAAGCTTGCGAACTGCGCATCGCCATCGTCGAAATATCCGTCACCGTCGCTGTCGTACGTCCGCAGCCCCTCAAGGTCGCTCATCGCACCTTCGGCATCGCCGACGAACGAGATTTCGCTGATATCGTCGATCAAGCCGTTGCCATTGCGATCGAGCGCAAGGAAACCATCGTCAGCGCCTGCCCAGCCCGTCGTGTCGCGTATGCCGTCGCCGTCCATGTCGAACTGGACGGTCGAACCGTCGGCAGGAGTAATTTCGAGGCCATCGCCATCGAGATCGAATACCAGCGGCGGAACCGATGATCCGCGCCTAACGAAGGTGATCTTCATATCGATCTGGGTGGTCTTGCCCCCCGCGACAATATTCAGTTTGAAGTTAGCATCGACACTCGTCGTCTCGCGATAACCGCCAATCTTCAGACCACCTTCCCATTCCCCGTCCCAATCCTGGTTGGGGACATGGAAGCCGATCTGACCGGCGCTGTTGATAGTTATTATCGGCATCGCGCTAGCATTGATCTCGCTGCTGCCACCTGCGACGCTATTGTATTTTTGATAGGTCAGATTGGAGATGGAATAAGAAATAGCCTGGCCTTCGGGATCGTACACGCTGGGCGTGATGTATCGTGTTACCGCCGACGTATTGGCGAGGATCCGGTATTCCGTGTTAGAGATTTTGATCCACGTCCCTTTGGAGCTTCCCGTGATATAGGAGCTATGTGTTACATGCTCGTTCACATCGGTTACACTGACGGTGAGTGTCCCCGTGGCTGTATGCACCCCGTCACTGGCTTTGATCGAAAGATTTTGCGTCGCGAGGGAATAATCACGCACGGGGTAGGTGTATTCAATCGGTTCATAAGTATAGGGATCATAATCATAATAGGTTTCATAGTAGGTGGTCAGTGCTTCAAAATCGACCGAACCGGAGGTCAGATACAAGCGCCCCGTCGAACCTTCGATCGACCAGATGCCGCTCGTGGAGCTACCATTCGCAAACGTCCAGTTCATCGGTGCATTATCGTCCAAGTCGGAAAAATTCATCGCCGATCGAAGATTCACAAAGCCATCGGGATTGTCGAATATTGGATAGGGCGCGTAGGTTCCCTCGGCAATGCTGCCTGATCCGTTCGAAATTGTATGAGGCTCATTTTGATTGACGAGCGAAACAGTAAAGGACTCGTCATAGACGGCACCGCGGGCATCGGTCACCCGGACGGTGATCGAATGGCTTGCGCCGGCTTCATAATTGAGCCCGGTATTTCCAACTAAGAGAAGCCCGTCACTGCGAAGCGCAAACCGACCACCCGCATTGTTGATCAGCGAATAGCTCGCGATATTATTGTCGGGATCCGAGCCGCCAAACCACGCTAGACCGGTGCCAACGCCGATATTTTCGCTGAAGCTCAGCGTCCGGTCGGCCCATATGTCCGTGGGCGTTTCGTTCTTATCTTCTATGTACACATTGTAGGTGAAGGCGTCCGATTCTGCTCCCGCAGCGTCGCGCGCCTTCAATGTCAGCGTGGCAACGCGAATCTCCGCATAGCCATCGCCGTCAGTATCGTAATAGAACCCCGCATCCGTACCTCCGGTACCACGGTAGGCCCGAAGCCAGTCGGCGGAGAAATTGGCGCCAGCGAACAAAAGTTGGCCTGCGCCATTGGTCGTGAACCAACCATTCTGGTTCCCGCCGACGATCACGAGGCTCGGGGTCGTCTGATCGGGGTCGGACACAGAAAAGTTGGCTATGACCTGACCCGAGTGCGGCGTATCGCCCGCTATTGTCTCCGAATACAGCGTCTGGTTCGCCAGCGAGAGATTGTTCGGCCGTTCATTGACGTCAGAAATGTAAACTCTGAGAGCGGTAACTCCAGAGGTCAACGCGCCGTCACTGGCTTGGAGATAGACGTTGGCAATATGCGCATCGAGGCGTCCGTCGCCGTTAAAATCGGTGACCAAGTAGCCGGCCGCCTTCGCCCATTCGAAGTTGAAATCGAGCCCCGGATTGAAGCGTACGACGTTACCGTCGATATAGAACCAATTGTTCGGATTGCCGCCGCTCGCGAACTCCAGTGTGGGAACCGTTCCGTCAGGATCGCTCATAGGGAAAGCCGCGACGCCAACATGGGCGTTGGCGGGGTTCGAGCCTAGGCCAGTTTCATCGAAGAAGGACAAGACAGTCGCACCGCTATTCGGCGCATTCGGCGTCTCGTTAAGATTGCCTACACCAACAGCGATCGTCTGGTCGCGATATTCCCCGAAACTGTCAGTGACCCGAACCGTGATGCTATGCGATGTGCTCGCTTCATAATCAAAATTTGCGCCGGTCGCCGTGATCAGCCCGGTCACCGAATTGATCGCGAAGCGCCCGCCGGCATTGTTGATGAGCTGGTAGCTGTACTCGAGCTTCTCGATGGTCGGCTGGTACCATTGCGCGCTGTAGCCCGCATTACCCTGATTGTAGAAGCTGAAGAAGCGCGCACCGGTCTCGGAGGCGCCCGCTCCGAAACGATAGGTATATGTATAGGCGACTTTCTCTCCGGTTACGGTGTCGAACACACCGCCGTAGGTCTCGTTGCCGATAAGCGCTGTGCCCGATGGGAGAACATAGCCCTCGACGCGGTACCAGCGATCCTGAACGAAGCCGCTCGAGTTTCCGTAATAGAAATAGGGATTGCCGTTGGGCTGACCGTCCCAGGCATTCTCGATGTTTCCATAGGTCCCGAAATAGAGGCTATGCCCCATATTATTCTCGGGTTTAAAATAGATCGTGAACTTGTAGGCCTTGCTCGTGTCGGCAGCGCCGACGCTGAGCCAGGGAAGTCCGCCACCATGCGGATCTCCCGCATTGCCGTCCTGCCCGGTTTCGACGACCTGCACCGAGCCGCCAAGCGGACCCGTCGTCGTAACGAGCCGCTCTTCTCCCCAACCACGAAAAGGCAGTTGGGAGAGGTTGGGCGGAAGCAGGTTGCGGTCGAGCGAATCCGGATCGATGACTGCCGCCGTTCCAACGGCTTTACCGGTCGGGTTATTCGTGGGGGTATATTCGTAAACCCAAGGCGTCGCACTCGTGCCGAGCCCGCGAACGGAAATGCCGGTCGGCGCCGCATTGATGACGAGCTTGAGATTGACCGGCGCACTGACCGCCGTCTGGCCATTCTCCGTAGCGCGCGCGGTTGCCGTGAGATTGAGATCCTGGCTCCAGCCCGCGGGCGCATGCACCTTCAGGTTGGAGAGCTGAGCTGGCGTAAGCCTCCACGCCCCGCTGCCACTGTCATAGCTACCCGCGCTCAGCGACACGCCCGTCGGAATGCCGGTGATCCAGATTTGATGAGTTTCCGATCCATCTAGGTCCGGAAAGCTCGATCCGAGATTGAGCGCAATGCCCCCGGCATAGCCCGATGTGCCGCCCACGCTCGTGAATTGCGTGATCGTCGGTGTGTCGGCTACACCGCTGACGACGATATCGAACTCCTGCGTCGATGAGACGCCGCCGGCGTCGGTGGCAGTCACGCGGATGCGCGCGGTACCGCTCGCATTGGCGAGCGGATTGACGATCATCGAACGAACACCGTTCGCATCAGCGGCGCCGAAACTGATCCGCGCGTTGGTGACGACGTCCGTTCCCGAGATCACCTGCGCCGACAGCTGGATCTGCGCATTGGGGGTGATGTCGTCGGTCGCGGTCACGACGATCGTCTTCGCGCTATCCTCGCCAGTGGACTGGGTCGCGATCACCGAGAGGGCCGGCGCTGCGTTGGTTCCCCAATGCGTTGCCCAGTTCGCGCGGTAGGTGAGGTCGGCCATCAGCGTGTCGCGTTCAGCCGTCGTTGAGGGCTTCGACTTCGTCGCCATCAAATCAGCCAGCGCTTCGATGTTGAGCGTGCGGCTGAACCGGGTACCTGCGACGATGAAGTCGATCTTGTGATTGGCGCGGCTCGCGGGGGGCGCGTCGACATACCAGTTGACGATCTGCACGCTCGACGTCGTGTCAATGACCGAGATCTTGAGATCGTTACCGATACGCTCGAACCAGAGGTCCTGATCGTTGATCGCGCCCATGGCGTCCTGGAAACCGATCACGTCGATGTCTTCACCCGACGGGTCATAATTCTGGATCGTGTCGGCACCCGAATTGCGATTGATGATATAGGTGTCGTTATCGATACCACCGTTGAGGATATCGTTCCCTTCGCCGCCGTCGAGCATATCGTCGCCCGATTCGGCGAAAAGCTGATCATTGCCCGCGCCGCCGAGCAAAATGTCATTGCCCGTTCCGCCGTAGATAATGTCGTCGCCAGCGCCCCCGATCAGCGTATCGTCGCCGTCGTCTCCGCTCAGCGTGTCATTGCCCTCGCCGCCGTCGAGCGAATCGTCGCCTAACCCACCACTGATGTTGTCGTGGCCGCCCAGACCGTAAATGGCGTTCGCGGCCTCGCTGCCGATAATCATATCGCCGAAGTTGGTTGCGACGAGGTTCTCCACGTTGGAGATCATGTCGCCGTACATGTAGCGCGCCGCTGGTTCGTTCGCCGCATAGTAGGCGTCGTAGCTGCGCGTCAAATCGACGTTGATCCCGCCGTTCGTGAAATGATCGTAGCGAACAGTGTCAATGCCGTCGCCACCGTCATGACGGTCCCAGAAACCCACGCCTTCGCCGCCGTCCTCGTCGATGACGAACGTGTCATTGCCTGCATCGCCGTAGGTTAGGTGATTGCCCGAGCCCGCGATGATCACATCGTCGCCATCGCCGCCTGAAATAACGCCATTCGGATAATAATCTGAGCCCGAGCCGCTATAAATGGTGTCGTTGCCGGCGCCACCATAGAGCTGGTCTTCGCCACCTTCACCGTGAATGATGTCGTCGCCGTCACCGCCTTCGATCAGGTCGTTACCGGCCCCACCGTAGATGAGGTCGTTTCCGCCGTATCCATAGATCAGGTCGCACCCCGCCTGACCCGTCAGCGTGTCGGCGCCCGCCGCCCCTTCAAGCACATCGTCACGATCAGCGATCGCGAGGACGAGCGTGCGACTGATCGTAAAGGGTGCGCCGCTCTGGTCGGTCGCAGTAATTTCAACCGACACGCTGGGTGTAGCCTCGAAGTCGATCGACGCACCCGCTTTGAGCCAGAGCGTGTTGCCGACAAGTTCGAACCGCGAGTCGTTGATCGCGAGGCTATAGGTGGAGTAGGGGAAACCCGCAGTGTCAGGATCGGCGACCGACAGCGTTCCAAGCGCAATCGCAGGACGCGCCTCACCCGAACCGATGCGGTCACGCTCAACAATATTTGCAACGAGCGGCAACCAGTCGAGGCTGATCGGGACCTCGTTAACATCGCCAATGGCAATCGTCACCGCGCTCTGCGCCTGATTATATCCCGGTTCGCCGGCATTATCGTGTGCAACGACCTGATATAGCTGCGATGGCGATGCGGCTTCGAAATTCAGGCCACCATGGACGCGGATCTGCCCGGTCAACGCATCGATCTCATAGCGTCCATCCGCCGAAATCGCCGAGGCGCTCGCGCCATCCCAGAAATAGTAGCGCTGCGACGCAAAGGCGCCCGACTGGTCGAGATCGGTCGCGGCGACGGCGCCCACGAGAGTACCGGTCGCAGCATTTTCACTCACTGCAAAGCCATAGCTCGCGGACAGGGCGTTCGCCTCATTGGCATCGCCGACAGCGATGCTGAAATCCTGCTCGCGCCACGCGCCATGGCCATCGGTCACGCGCACACGCACGATATGCGAAGCGGAGGCTTCGAAATTGATCGCGCCGGGATCGGCTACGATGAGCTGGCCAGCGGCGTTGATCGCAAAACGTCCGCCAGCATCGCCGACGAGCGTATAGGTCAGCGTATCGCCTTCGACGTCGACGCTCTCGAACTCGCCGATGATCGTACCCGGCGCCACGACGGCGCCCGGCACACTCTCGGATATAGTCAGCGTTCCGCCACCCTTGATCGATATGGTGCCGGGCGCATCATTGACCGCCGCGATCGAGACATTCACAGTCAGTTCGACCGAGTGACCATTCGCATCGGTGACGATGACGACAAAGCTGTCGGTTCCGGTGGCATCGGCATTCGGCGTGTAGGTCAAGGCGCCCGTCGCCGGATCGAAACTCGAGATCACGCCCTTTGCGGGCTCCGACCCGGACTTCAGCTGATAGCCACTGATGTCATTGTCATGGTCGACGACACCGTAATTGCCGTCGATCACGATCGCGACATCCTCGGTCGCCGTGATCGTCCGTGCCGCCGTCGGCGCGATCGGCTTGGCCTTGCCACCCTCATGCCAGTAGCGAGCCTGCACGTCGGCGATCGCCTGCGGTACTGTAGCAGGCACCGCAGCAGAGGCAGCAGTCATCGCCGCGATCAGGCTCAGTGTGTCGGGATGGTCGAGGAAGATTGCATGCGTCGATGTCTGGATCGACTTGATCCGGCTCGGTGACGAGGCCGCAAAGAACCCCGATACGGTCAGGACCGTATCCTCGCCGATCACGCCAATCTTGAGATCCGACCCAGACTGCGTCAACCAGATCTGCCGGTGATCGATACCCGTGTCGAAACCAATGATGTTGGTTCCTTCCGCATCGATAATGACGTCCGCGCCATCGTTGGATTGCACGAAATAATAATCGTCACCCGCGCCGCCGTGCAACGTATCGTTGCCAGTGCCGCCGCCGAGGCGGTCGTTGCCGTCACCGCCGGTCAGATTGTCGTTACCCGCTCCGCCGTAAATTTCATCGTCGCCGATGCCGCCATCGAGGATCGTATCATTGCCGTCGCCGCCCAGAAGCTGGTCGTTGCCCCCTTCGCCGCGGAGCTGATCGCCACCGCCACCGCCGACGAGGATGTCGTCATCGGCGCCGCCCCAAAGCTGGTCGTTGCCGTCGCCCGCCGAGATATTATCCTCGCCCGCGTCGCCGCGGAGGATGTCATTGCCCGAACCTGAAATCAGGACGTCGTCACCGCCTTTACCGTCGACGACATTGTCGCCGTCGAGGCCGTCGATGATATTGGCGCCGCCATCGCCGGTGATCGTATCGCCGCCCGTCTGCGAGCCGACGACATTCTCGATACCGAATAACGTGTCGCCTTGGGCATGACCGCCCGACTGCGCGGTCGTAATCCCTAGGTCGATCGTAACCGCCGACGAATTGACATAACGCACCGTATCGCCGGTCCCGTCCGCCGCATTGCCGCCGCCATCAAGCCGGTCGGCGCCTGCGCCACCTTCGAGCACGTCGTCGCCGTCTTCGCCATAAAGCTGGTCATCGCCCGCGAGACCGCTCAGCACGTCGTCGCCCGCGCCGCCGTAGAGAAGATCGTTCGCTACGCCGGTCTGGCCGACGATCAGGTCAGATTCGGCCGTCCCGCTCAGCGCAGCGCCGCTGGTCGCCGACAGGATACTCGCGAGCGACACCGAAAGCCCGTCATGGAACTGGAGTGTCTCGACCCGACCATAGGCGGTGAAGTGCCCCTCGATCGTGATCTGGGTCGCTGCCGAGCCGCCGTACCGGACAATGAGATCGGCACCATTGGCGTCCGGCGTGCCGCTGGATGCGCGAATGAAGGTCAGGTCGGTGAGACTGATGCCCGCGGTGAACTCGATCGTGTCCTGATCGCCTCCACTAATGCTCGTATCGAACTTGTCGCGCGTGACCTGCTGACCGTTCGTCTTCGCAAATCCGCCGAGCCAACCGGCGGCATTCCACGCCATCGGCGCGGGCATGGCCGTGCCAGCAGCATAGCTGAAGAGCGCATAATTATAGACGAGCTCGTCCCCGGGACCCCGAATTTCGAGCCGCCAATAATATTTGCCGCTCGTCGACGGAGACCAAGTGTTGGTCCATGTCGTCGAATAGCCGTCAGCCAAAACGCCGGCCGCCGTCACCGCCTCCTCGACGAGGAACGCACCTTCGCGGATCGTGTCCGCACCGCTCGTCGCGCTCCAGACATAGGTGTCGTCGCTTGCGCCGCCCATCAACGTGTCGGCACCGGCACCGCCGGTGATTTCATTCTCGCCTTCGTCACCGCCGATATTGTCGGCCCCCGAACCGCCTACGATATTCTCAATCGAATCATATTCGTCGCCGGCAGCATCGCCCGTGATCGCTGTCTGGAAAGACAAGCGAACGCGCACTGCGCCGGATGCCGACGCATAGGACGCGCTATCCGTCCCCGAACCGCCGATCAGAATATCCCTGCCGGGACCGCCTTCCAGGATATCGTTTCCGGCGCCCCCGTAGAGAACATCGTCGCCCGCTTCACCGCGCAACGTGTCGGATCCGCTGTTCCCAGCGATGATATCGTTTCCACTGCCGCCTGCGACGAAGTCGTCCCCGGCACCCGCGGTGATCCAGTCGGCGAGGACCGTGCCGCTTAGCGGGGTGGTCAGCGAGCCATCCACGCCATCAGTACCGGCGATCAAATTCGTATCACCCGGAGCAATATTGAGCATCCCGGTCGCATAGAAGCTCAGCGTCTCGATTTGGCCTGGCGACAGGTACCAGTCCTTGATCGTGATGCTGTCGGTTACCGCGCTGGTGTCGCTGACCTCCGCGCTGTCCTTCGATATGGCCATGACAAGGTCGTTCCCGACCTTGCGGAGGATGACGTCCTGTATATTGATGCCGAGCGCGAACTCAATCATATCAGAGCCGCTGTTCGCCGCGATCGCCGCGCCCGCAGGGGGATTGAAATATTTGAGCGTCCCGGACGCGCTGTCGTAATCGAACCGGCCAACCCATTGAAAATCCGGCTCGGTCGCCGTTCCGAAATTCTTACGCAAAATAGCGCCGCCCGGCCCCGTTACCTCGCCCGTCGCCGTGTTATAATTGATGCCGGCCGCAGTGTTCCAGTTGCCCGAAGTGGACCAAACTACATCCCAATGGTCGGTCAACTCGTCCAGATACATGTCCCGGCCATCGCCGCGCGCGAACTTGAAGATATCGTCGCCCGCGCCGCCGATCACCACGTCGCCATCACCGCGACCGCCCGACAGGACGTCGTTGTCCGCCCCGCCATAAATGTCGTCGGCTCCGGCATCGCCCGAAATCGCATCGTCGCCCGCGCCGCCGATCAGCTCGTCGACGCCGGTTCCGCCGATGATCAGGTCACGGCCTTCATCGCCCCAGACTTTGTCGTTCCCCGAGGCGCCGTTGCCGATATCGTCGCCCGCCAGGAGGAGCAGTTGGTCGTTGCCTTCGCCGCCATAAACGAAGTCGTTGCCGTCGGTTCCGATCAGCAAATCATCGCCGAAACCGCCCACAATGAAGCTGCGAATATCGCCGATGCGGATTTCGTTGCCGTCGGCGAACTTCAGCCACTCGACACGCTTGAACGCGTTCGAAAACCAGCCACGAATCGTCAGCTGGGTTCCGCTGAAACTCTCAACACCCTCCTCGTCGGTCTGCATCACCTCGATGATCAGGTCGTCGCCCGGCATCCCGCCGTTTTCGGACCGCTTCAGCCGAATGTCGCCGATATCGATGCCGGCCCCGAATACAACGGCATCCTCGCCGCCCGCAATTGTGCCCTGCTCGACGCCAGGAGCCGAACCGTTCCAGTCGGGACGGATTGCAAGGCCCGATCCGGGATCGGTTTTCCACGTCTCAATTCCCAGTATGCGGTCAAACATCGCGTTGCCGCTAAAGAAGGGTACAGGCGCGCCTGACGCATCTTCCTCGACAATGTCCGCACCGTCGCCGCGGCGAAGCAGATACTGATCAGCGCCCGATCCACCCTTGAGGTCGTCACCATCGCCCGCGCCGCCGGACAGGATGTCGTCTCCGGCACCGCCCGTGATGATATCCACACCATCGCCGCCTTCGAGCCAGTCGGAACCCTCGCGACCGCGGATAATATCGTTGCCCGCGCCGCCATCGAGATAATTGCCGTCGCCGCCAAGCTTGATGCCGTCCTCAGCTCCAGCATCCAGTGTATCGTCGCCGCTGCCACCAAGAAGCCAGTCGTCCAAACGTCCGCCATAAAGGACATCTTGTCCCTTACCACCGAATACCGTGTCACCGAGGTCGGACGCATAAATAGCATCGTCTCCGTCGCCTGCGTCGATCAAGGCAGCGATAGGAATCGTTATCGCCGAACCATCGAAGGCCGTGGCGTTGACGGTCAATCCCGTGTTTACGGCGTTGATCGAGGATTGGAGGACATTGCCCGAAAGCTTGATAATGTCCGTCGCGGCTGTACCAGAAATCACGGTTTGTCCCGCAACATCAATGGTGTCGCTTAGTGAGAATGGACCGTAATCGATAATTCTTTCAACGATCTTGCTGTCGGTGGAATAGTTAAGTTTGAACTGGAAATCAGCCAGAGCTACATTTGCCGCCGAGCGTAGATATTCCCATCCGCCGAACCAGTCACTGGCACCGCGACGACGAAGCCCAAGCTCCTGAGCGTGCGTCAGTGTGAACATCAGCTCGGCCGCTAGAACTGTATCGGCGTTGGCAGACGCCATGCGGTTAGCCAAGTCGAAGTTGTACAAATAATTCTGAAGTGAGCTGGCAGTCGCAAAACCGCCAGTTAGGACCGACATATCTAGCTTCGTGTAGTCTCCCGATATACTTTCAATATAGTTATAGAAAGCTCGTTTTTGATATACGTTACCCCCTAACAATTTAAATTGCGCGCTCGACATGGCTTGCAGTGCGCCATAGTTAATGAGGCCTGACATTCCGTCAGCCCCAGTGAACCGCTTCGTTATCGCGCCTTTGTCTTGCGTTGAATATGGTCTATAAACGTAATCCTGCTTGCGCATTCCATAATTGCCGGCTTGAACGGCAGCCGGATTCTCGAGTCGACCGCCCGTCATATCAAGGACGGCATTGAGCATGTCCGCAACGGATCCAGCTGCAGCCTCTGCGGCGTCTTTAGATCCTCCCTTCCGCGCATAGAGATTGGTTACAACGAACCGATTCGAAGCATCGTCCCAGCTAGTGTCGGCGCCCGACCTCGGCGTACCGCCGAATAGTGATCCGATCAGGCCACCGAGAAAATATCCGACGAAGGCGCCAACTGCGGCCCCCACGGGGCCGCCAAACCCACCCAGGGCCTGCAAGAGCTTGGGCACCAAGGCCTTGAGAACTGTCCCTGCGAAAATCGAGCCGGCGGCCGATCCGATGGCCGATCCGATCTGTCCCCCTACGCTGTCAAATGTGTAGATCGTGCTCGCAAGCTTGGTGCCCACAAAGGAGCCTGCTGCATTTGCCAGTCCGGGGCCAATGTCGGCAAACGGGTTCGGTGCATTGGTCAGAATGTTTTGGGCTATCGTACTAATGACGTTGCCGGCGGCGGACTGCAGCACCTCACCCGCGATTCCGTCGACGCCAGCTGCAGCGACTATCTGCGCAAGAAGATAAGAGGATGCGCTGCCAATCAGATTACCGGCGAACTCGGTCCCAATATTGTCAAGCACTGGCAGGCTCGACAATGGAAGCTCACCCCATGCCCCCCCATTTCGCAAAGACTCAAAAAGATTCTCAAGGACCGTTCCAAAGGTCGCACTTAATGCGATTCCTAGCGCCGCGTCATTGCCGGCTATACGGGATCCGAGAATTGACCCGATGGAGTTACCTAGAGAGCCAAACTGTTCAATAGACTGATATTTATCAACCTCGTATTGATAAAGTTGCTTATGCACCCCTATTGGAAGCTCACTCCTGACGACACCCGCCTCATCCGGAGTTTCAGTATTTGTGAAATCATCATATTCGTCCCAGACACGTTCGATGATGAGCTTGTCATCGATAATCTTTTCACGAAGGACCTTACCTTCCGGATTGATATACTCAATCCCTATCCGGCCATCGTCATACTGCGTGAACCGGATCGATAGCTCAGCGCTAACGTGATAAATTGACTTACTGAAATCGCAAAGTGCTTCGTTATGAACGCGATATCCACTCGCAACAAATGTCGGAAAAGGCGCAACCGAAATACTAAACACCCCGCCACCGTCTGCGGGAGAAACGTTCGCAACATGAGCAGCGCCCCCGTCGGACTGCACGAGACAGTCCCCGACGGCCGCCTGATCGGCCGGACGAAATTTCCCGTCGGCGAATAGAAGCTGATGGTCAGGAGTGCAAACGAGATCATCGATCCGAAGCATACTGGACGCCTGTAGCGCCCTCTTACCAACGACCTTGCCACTAACCAGTGGGCCCGTCGGATCGGTGGGATCATAGCACAGGATAGCGTCGCCTAGGGCCAATTCTTCAATGGACTTGGCAATCCCTTCACCAACGAGAACTTGCGTGCCCGCAGGGAAGCAGGTTGGCTCATTGGGGCGCGCGCCTACCGATTCTCGCAGCAGAGCGGCATCGATTGCAGCATCGACGATCCGCTTCTGCGTAACCGCGGATGCCAAGTTCCCAGCTTCCAATGCTCCGAGGCGATTGGCATCCGTTGGATCGAATTCAACCACAAACGCCTGGTAAAGATTGACGATGTCATTTTCCTGCGGCTCAGCGCCCCGTCGAATTAGCTCGCCGACAAATGTTCGCAGGACTCGATTGAACTGGCTAGCAAAGGTTCCGCCGAAATTTCCCGTAGCCGATTTTAGCGCGTTAACAAGAGAAGAAGGAAGAATGCCGTTGAAAAGGCTCTCATTAAAGCGGCCATAATTTGAATGATTTAGTACAAAATCACGAAATACTGGATTACTCGTGGTTTCATCAAAGCCATTCCTAGCTGCAATCAGCCGGTCTATATACGAAGGATCATTCGCCAATGCGGCAGAAAGCTCTCTCGATATATCATAGTCCAGCCAATAGTAATTGTTTCGCTCATACTCTCCAGCGAGTATTCCAGTGAGAAGTTCAAACCTTTCATCATTTACGGTATTGATTATCAAATCGTTGCTGAACAATTCGCGTCTTGCAAACGGAATTAGAAGATTATCGCCCTGAAACAATAGATTATCGATATCACCCTGCGAAGAAAGCAGCGCAATATTCAAGACGCCGTCTGGTGTACTAAACTCACCCAAACCATCGATATCGGACGTCCCGACGCTGACATTGATGGGCCCAACCTCATTCAGACCCGCCTTTAACGCTTCATCGAGACCAAATTTAATCAGCTCCGCTGCCGCCGCAGCTCGTTTAGCAAAGCGGAGAGCCACGATAGCCTTGCCAAATGGCATAGCATTAGCGCCAAAATTGAACAGACTCTGACCGCTACTTCCGTCATAGCCATCGGCGATACCCGTAGAGCGCGTGGGGATTAGGGTTTCAAATGACGTAACCGACGCGATATCGAACGGGGAGTAATTCCAGCGAATACTATGATCAAGCGTTAACGATGTTCCGCTAAATAATGATCCAGAAACCCTGAGTGGCGACACAAAATTGTTTGCAGCATCGATCAGTTGCTGATCAATTGGAATCGAGGAAAATGTTATAGATGGAGTACCAGTTACAGCACTAAACAAATTTGCGACTGTTCCTCCATTGTATCCCCCCGTAACAACAAAGTTAGCATCAGGGTCTATTGCCCGAATTTGTTGCTGTAGCGATGCGATGGATACCATTGCAGCGCGCGTGGCGTAATCTAGATTGCCATTTACGTCGTACGGTTGACCCGATAATAGCTCCCCGTTGCCGACCGACAGAACATAAACATGACGATCACTGGTGCTCTGGAAAGCCATCACAACCTGGCGTAACGCGCCTTGCGTAGTATTGATCGGGTTGCCGGGAAGCGCTATCGCATTAATGTCTCGCAGCGCATTGACGTAAATGCCATCTAGGCCTCTAATTTTCGCGACGTTCTCAAAGGGGGTCGTCAGCTTCACCGAGACTGGATTGGCTGTCTCGAGATGGTTGAAGGACGATAGATTTATCGAAACCCGGGAAAGAGCACGAAGATCGCGGGCATCAAGCTTAAATGACGATTTATCGCTCACTGCTCACTCCATTCAAGCGGGGGATTAAAATAAAGAATCTCAACGTCGCCAAGCATCAAGTAAAGTATGTTCGAGTCATCCATGTAATATCCCGAGTTATTTCCTGCGGGAATATCAATTTCGGCACCAGAGGTCGTCTTTATAGAAACCTTCTGGACACTTTTAAGCCAAAATTCGGTTGAATTAGCTTCAACGATAAAGTCCATTTTGCGGATATTTTTGACTTGAACATTGTCGCTCCGGACATAGGAAGCAGCGCTTCCAATGGGGTCAGCGAACGACCAATGTCCCGATGCAAGATTTAGAGCAGGGCGAGATAAAGAAAATTGGATACTGTTCTTTGGTAATGCTGATGAAGCCGTATCTGCGCTCGAACATTTATCTAGAGGAGTGCCACGCTTACTGAAGAAAGCTTCTCCGTCTGGACTATGCTTCAAGGCGCACAGATTCACCGAGCGGACACCTGGAGAAATCGTAGGGCCCAATATTTTTTCAAACTCAGCTCGCGCCGAAGCGCTCGTCAGTCTGACCGACGCCCTTAAAACTAGCGGAGATATCAGCCGGATTGACTTGCCACTCCTGTTACCAAGTATCGTTCTGATATCATCGGCCACAGGAATAGTCCGCTTTTGATACTTGATTTCCGTCGCCAACGTCGGTGAGCTTCCGAACGAATAATCGGTCAACGGCGGATAATTCCTATACTTCCTATGGGCTTGCAATGAAGCCGCCTCAACGACATCGATCATGGCAGGTCGATCTACGTTATCGATCCATATGAGCAACGGTACTTTCTGCCACTCGGGATCTGTTGCGGCTCGCGGGTCTGGCGAACATAACGTATCGCTGTCTTTTCCGACGGCCGTGCCGACAAGCCCCTGCCGGTTCGGCGCAATATGCAACAGACCGCTAGCCGACGGGCGGTAGACAGCGGCCTCGGGAAGTGGAGACGCCTGCAGGACGCATAAAAAGCGAAACTCCGCGTCCACGTCGCGCCCCGCACCACGCAGGCTAATACGAGTTTCCTGCTGGAGGGCCGTGGGTTCTATATCGCCTGCACAACTCGAGACGGTCACCATACCGGACAGCAAGGCGACAACCAAAGCCACGCGCATTATGTATGCTCCTCCGAATCGAGGACCATAGAAACTTGATCTGAACGGGCCAGGATCGAGCACAGAAAAACTCTGAAATCCCTCAATTCGAGAGCGCTCGAATCACCAGCCAGACAGATGCCCCCATCTACCTCAATATCCTGTGACAATCTGATTTCGGGAGCGCCGTCAACTATTGATCGATGCCATTCCGAACGCGTTGCGAAAATTTCGCGAAAAACCGTCGCATGGGGTCAATTTATCTTTCCCGTCCGGCCTGAGAAATACTTGTCTGAAGTGGACTGATTAAATAACTAACTATTCGCCGTGTGCCTGTCTTAACATCAACCGTTGCGGCCAACCCCGGCGCCAGCGCGTAACGCCGCCCGTCGGCGTCAACGAAGCTGCGGTCGAGCGTGACCGTCACAATGTAGACCAGCCCCAGATCCTTGTCCTGCACCGCGTCGCGGCTGATCCGTGCGACGCGGCCGGGAACCGCGCCATAGCGCGTGAACGAAAAGGCCTCGAGCTTCACCGCGGCTTCCTGCCCGGTACGGATGAACCCGATGTCCTTGTTGAGCACCTTCGCCTGCACCTCGAGCGCGCCGCGTGCGGGGACGACGGTCATCAACGGTTTTGCCGCCTCCACCACGCCGCCGACGGTGTGCACCTCGAGATTCTGAACCGTGCCGTCGACCGGGGCGACGAGGCGCTGGAAGCGGTTCATCTGCCGCGCCTTGGTGACCTCCTCGCGGCGCAGGATCGCCTCGCCTTCGGCCTTCGCGAGGTCGGCGAGCGCGGTGCGCAGCGCCGTCTCGCGCGTCTCGCGGATCTGCTCGCCAGCCTTGCGCGCCTCGGCCTCGCCCCGCGCGATCTGCGTGAGCGCGACTTCGCGCTCTCCCGCTTCAGCGCGACGCTGGCGCTGCATTTCGAGCAGGCGCTGCCCCGGCGCATAGCCCTTGGCATCAAGGCGGTGCATCCGCTCGATCTGCCGGTCGAGGATCGGCACCGTGTCCGCCAGCCGTGCAGCATTGGCGCGTGCGGCGTTGGCGTCGGATAGCGCGGTCGCACGCGCCGACGCGAGGCTCGCGGCCGATGCCTCGATCTCGGCCAGTTGTGCAGCGATCAACCGGCGCTGGGTATCGGCGATTTCGGGAGGCGTACCTGAGGGCGCGACGAAGCGGAGCCCCTTGCCCGACAGGGCATCGGCAATTGCTCTATTGCGCGCGATTTCAAGCTCCGCGGTGGCGAGCGCCTTTTCGGCGGCGGCAAGGTCGGCGCCGACGATCGTCGGATCGAGATCGAGCAGCGCCTGTCCTTTGCGGACGGCATCGCCGTTGCGAACGTAAATCGCGCGCACTACGCCTGTGCCGGGCGACTGGACGAGCTTGATATTGCCCGTTGGGATCAGTGTTCCAGGTGCTGAAGCGACGACATCGACCCTGCCGAACACGGTCCAGACGATCGCGATGGCGAGCCCGATCATCGACGCCCACGCAACGACCCGCCCGGTCGGTGATACCGGGCGCTCGGCAACCTCGAGCGCGGCGGGAAGGAAATCGGCCTCCTCGGTCGGAATGAAACCCTTGCGACGCTCGCGATCCGCGCGGATCGCTTCTTTCAGCACGTCCCAATGATGCCGCCAGCCGCTCATGCTGGAATGCCTCCGCTCTGGCGGCGGTGGAGGTCGGCGTAACGTCCGCCCGCGCGCATGAGCTCTTCATGCGTCCCGCGCTCGACGATCTGCCCGCGTTCGAGCGCGATCAGATTGTCGCACTGGCGCACCGCCGACAGCCGGTGCGCAATGATGATCACCGTACGCCCGGCCGAAATCGCTTTCAGGTTGCGCTGGATGATCTCCTCGCTCTCGGCATCGAGCGCGCTCGTCGCTTCGTCGAGGATTAGGATGCGCGGCTGGGTCACCAGCGCGCGCGCGATCGCGAGCCGCTGGCGCTGTCCGCCTGAGAGATTGGTGCCGCGTTCTTCAACCGGTGTGTCGTACCCCTGTGGCAGTTTGACGATGAATTCGTGCGCGCCGGCAAGCTCGGCGGCCGCCATCACATGCTCGAGCGGCATCGCTGGATTGGCGAGCGCAATATTCTCGCGGATCGAACGATTGAAGAGCAGATTCTCCTGCAGCACCACGCCGATCTGACGACGAAGCCACGCCGGATCGATCTGCGCGATATCGACGCCATCGATCAGCACGCGTCCACTGGCCGGCACGTACATGCGCTGGAGCAATTTGGTCAGCGTCGATTTGCCCGACCCTGACGAGCCGACAATCCCCAGCGTCGAGCCCGCCGGAACGTCGAGATTGATGTCCTCCAGCGTCCACGGCCCGTCGAGGCCATAGCGGAACTTGACCGCGTCGAAGCTCACCTCGCCCTTGAGCGCGGGCAGCGCGACGCGGCTGCCGGTACCCGGCTCGACCGGCTGGTTCAGCACATCGCCGAGACGCTCGATCGCGATGCGCACCTGCTGAAAATCCTGCCAGAGCTGCGCCATGCGGATGACCGGCCCCGACACCCGCTGCGCGAACATGTTGAAAGCGACGAGCGCTCCCACCGTCATATCCTTGTCGATCACCGCCTTGGCACCGAAATAGAGGATCAGCACCATGTTGATCTTCGAGATCAGCTGGATGAGCTGGCTACCGGTGTTGCCGAGGTTGATGACCTTCTGCGACGCAAAGCTGTAACCGGCGAGCTGGCGTTCCCAGCGATCCTGCCACTGCGGCTCGACCGCGCCGGCCTTCACCGTCTGGATACCCCCGATGCTCTCGATGAGCAGCGCATTGTTCGCCGCCGAACGCTCGAATTTCTCCTCGATCCGCGCGCGCAACGGGCCGGTGATGAAGATCGCGACCGCGACGTAGCAGGGGATTGCAAGCACCGCGATGATGAAGAGCTTCACCGAATAGAACCACATCACGATTAGGAACACGATCGTGAACAGTGGATCGACGAGCACGCTCAGCGACGCATTGGTCAGAAACTCGCGGATCGTCTCCAGCTGCCGCACGCGCATCGCGACGTCGCCGACGCGGCGCGCTTCGAAATAGGAGAGGTTGAGCCCGAGCAGATGGCGAAAGAGCTTCGCCCCCAACTCGACGTCGATCTTCTGGCTCGTTTCCGAATAAAGCCGGGTTCGCAGCCATCCGAACAGCGTTTCCCAGATCGATACGACCCCGAAGCCGATCACCAGGATCGTGAGCGTATCGAGCGTGTTGTGGACGAGGACCTTGTCGATCACATTCTGGAAGAAGAGCGGCGAAGCGAGCCCCAGGAGATTGATGCAGAGCGTCACCAACAGCACCTCGCCGATGAGTCGGCGATATTTGACGATCTGCGGAATGAACCAGCTGACGTCAAAGGCGCGCGTCACCCCGCCAACTCCCTCGCGCGTCGTCACCAGCAGCAATTCGCCGGACCACATCGCCTCGAGCGCCGCGCGCTCGACCTTGATCACCTGCGGCTGGACGCCGTCGCTGCTTTTGCAGGGCGGCTGGATCAGCGCGTCGTCTTCGCCGACGCGGGCAATGATGAACCAGCCCGCGGGTCCGTTGGCCATGGCGGGGAGCGGCGTCTGCTTGAGCCTGTCCCATGTTGAGCGCACGGACCTCGCGCGCACCTCTTCCTGACGCTTGGCAATACGTTTGAGATCGTCCGCGTCGATCGCGCGGTCGTGCCCGGTGCCGTGGCGCAATTGTGCCGGATCGACCGCGATACGGTGCAGCGCAAGAATCGTTGCGTATGCGATCAGTCCGCTGTCGTCGCGTTCCCGCGAGTTTGCCTCGACGGATGGTTCAGGATTCACTGTCCGCTCTCCCGCGCCGGCGGCATGTTGATGCTGTGTTTCATCAGCCCACGCGGCGGCGCCTCGCTTGCCCCAGGGAGCATCACCGGATCGACCGCCGGCGTGGGCGTCTCGACAGGCTGTGGACGAACTGCCGGTGCGCCAAGGCCATCGATCGCGCGAAAGACAACATCGCTCGGAAGCGCGCCGCGCCGCGCCGCGCGTTTCGCATAGGCCGCAGCGTCATAGGCCGGCGCATTGGCAAGGAGTTGGCGCGCTTCCAAGCGGCCGATATGCCTGAGCAGAATCGCCTGCGCCACGAAGCGGTCGCGCTTGCTCGCGAGCAACGCGATCTCGGTCTCACGCAGCGAGTTTTGCGCATAGAGCACGTCAAAAGTCGAGCGGAGCCCTTCACGATATTCTTCGAGGGTGCCCTCGTAATAGATGCGCGCCGCCTTGAGCTGCAGTGCCTGCGCCTCGGCATTGCGCTCGGCGGTCACCCGCTGATTCCAGGCATTGAGGACCGCCTGAACCATCTGCCGGTGTGTCGCCTCGACACGCAGCGCATCGGCGCTCTGTCTGTTCTTCGCCTGCGCGACGAGTGAGCGCACGCGGCCGCCCGAGACGATGGGAACGGTCAGGGTCGCGCGGCCCGTGAAAGTAACGTCATGCTCGCGCCTGTCGAAGGGCACTGCGGGGCCATTCGTTCCGGCGATGCCCTGGATCGAAAGCTGCGGGTTGCCCTCGGCGCGGGCGGCGGCAATGCGCGCGCGCGACGCCTTCTCGGTCGCGACCGCCGCTGCCAGATCCGGGTTCGAGATTTCTGCAATCGCGAAAGCCTCGTCGGCACTGGCCGGCAAGCCCGGGAAATCCGTTTCCTCCGATAAAATCCCGGGCTCGCGCCCGACGATCGCGACGAAGGCGGCGGTACTCGCTTCGAGTTGCGCTTCGGCCGCATTGTGCTGAACGCGTGCCGCCTGCAACTGCGTCTCCGCCTGCGCGATGTCGGTTCGGGTGAGTTCGCCAGCGTCGCGCCGGGCAACGATCTCGTCGAGCGTTGCTTCGAGGACGCGAACGTTCCTGCCGCGAATGCCAAGCGAGCGCCGGTCACGGCGAACATCGCTGTAGGCAGCGATGAGTTCGACCAGCAGGTCGCCTTCGGCGCCGCGAAGCGACGCACGTCCCGCAGCGCTCGTCGCGACCGCGGAAGCCACCGCGCCACGTACGCGTCCGCCGGTTGTGATTGGCTGGTCGATCACCAGTTGTGTCTGGACGCCGTTTTGCTGGATGTGCGGGTCATTCAGTCGATCCGAAATCGGCCGTCCCGCCTGCGTGATCGAACCGGGCAAAATATAGTCATAGCTGCCTGACAACTGCATCTCTGCTGTCGGCCGGATCCCCGACAAGGCGATACCGATCTCATCGTCGGTCGCGCGCAAATCATAACGGCGCGCGGCAAGTTCCGGGTTGGTCACAAAGGCATCGGCGATCGCTTGAGCCAGGCTGTCGTTCGGCGCGTCCTCAACAAACTCGCCGTCGAGTGGGAGGTCGGGGGCGGGGTAGGCGTCGTGGATGCTGCTCAGGCGCGACTCTTGGGCAGCAGCCGCTGGACCGAGAGCAACTGTTATGAATAACGCGCGGCCAATATTGCGCGCGAGCTTGCGCTTCATATGCGCAAGTCCAGATGCCGCCGTTTACCCAACCCTAAGTGCCCCCGCAGCCGACTCAACAGGTCAGGAGTCGGCCGAGGGCCATTTGATTACAATCACCTGCGAGTCAATCGGTCAATTGATCCATGTTGGCGAGATACTCACCGATCGGTTGTCATCGGCCGCCCAAACTGCGGGGTTACAGTGAGACCTGAAGCGACTTATAACATAGGTGTGCCCGCGAACCCAAGGGCGACGATGTTGAAGCCGCACTAACGGCATCCCCGCGTTCCCGGAGACACCAGTATTATAATTCGCTGGAAGTGGCTATTTGAACGTTGGGGCGATTTGCCCGAGTCTACCGGAGGCGAGCGGCTCCGCTTTGGCGCACGCCTCGGCAAGTATTGCCTACAGGCTAAGAAGAAGGCCGATTGATCGGTGGTAGAATGCGCCCAAAGCGCTCCGTGAGGTTGTCCGCTATCACCCTGTTGGACCAATCTGCTTGCTTGATGCTGCGCCGGCCTCAATTTCGCGATTCCACTGTTTCATGAATCGGTTACGGGTCAGCTTGTCCTGCGCGATGAGCAGTTCAGGACCTACGCGTATTGCTCGCATCGGTGCCGTGGTGCCGCGCAGTTCCATCGGCCGCTCCACGTCGCTGCGCACCGAGGGCATCGCATGGCGGGTAAGCAGCACCTGGCCCTTGGCGGACAACAGAAAATCCAGAAACAACCGCGCGGCGTTGGGATGGCCGGACGTGGTCGGGATCATGGCGATCCGCGACATGACCAGCGTGTAGTCGGCGGGGAACACGACCCCCAGCTCGGGATTGCGAGCCGCCTCGTCCAAGGCATAGGATCCGAGGACATTATAGCCGATCACCGACCGTCCGCTCGAAACATCCTTGATCACCTCTTCGCTAGTCGAAAAAAAACGGGCCCGGTTGGCGCCAAGGCCATGAGCCATCTGCCAGACGTGACCGCTGGTGGCATTGTCCTGCGACAGACAGAGATAGCCGACCGACGATGAAGCGGGATCATAGGTCGCGATACGTCCCTGCAATTCCGTGTCGCGCTGTTCGAGCAACCGGACGAAGTCCATATGGTTGCGCGGGACACGCTCGGGCGACAGCAGCGCCTTGTTGTAGACCATGACAACCGGTTCGGCGGTAACGCCCCAGGCTTGATTCTTCCAGTTCGCCCAATCGGGCAGATTTCCCTTTTCGGGCGAGTCATAGGACTGGGCATAGCCGTCGTTCACGAGCTTGATCTGCATGTCCATCGACGACGAAAGGAGGAGGTCGGGATTTCCGCGCCCGGCCTTTTCTTCGTCCAGAAACCGGTCGCGGACATCGCGGGCGGACAGATCGTGATAGTCGGTCGTTATCCCGGGATAGGCGCGTTCGAATGCAGACAGGAGATCGCGCATGACCTTCCGGTCGGTCGTCGACCAGATGACAAGCCGGCCTTCCTTCGTGCCGTCCTCGACAAGGTTCGCGTAAGAAACGTCGTAGCCCGCGGGAACCCGCGCGGCATAGTCGGTGTCCGGGGAACAGCCACCCGAAAGCCCAAAAATTCCGACCCAGAGCCCGAGGCAACGGACGATGCCGCGTGATTTCATCGGGGCTTTCCCCTTCGCACGTCACTCTCCCTTTAAATCTCCTGTGGACCAATATGCCGAGTTTCGCCAGATTGAAGCGATGGCGAGGATATTGCTTGTCGAAGATGATCCGCCCCTCGCGCGCGGTGTTTCCGCACTGCTGAGGAGCGCGGGGCATTCGGTCGATGTTGCCGAGGACGGCGAAACCGCGATGATGGTCGTCCGCGAGGAACCCTATGCGCTGGTGGTGCTCGACATCGGACTGCCGGACATTTCCGGCCTCGACGTCCTGAATGCGATCCGGCGCGGCGAATCCAAGGTTCCCGTACTGGTCCTGACCGCGCGCGATGCGATCGAGGACCGCATCGCGGGGCTGGACCATGGCGCCGACGATTATTTGCTGAAGCCCTTCGATGCGGGCGAACTCGAGGCTCGCGTTCGCGCGCTGCTGCGCCGCGCGGCGGGCGAGGCGTCGCCGCTGACGACGATCGGCCGGCTGACCATCGATCCTGCTCGTCGTATCGCGGCGGTCGACGGACGGACGCTCGATTTGCGGCGCCGCGAATGGGCCGTCCTCGAACGCCTCTCGGCGCAGACGGGCAAGGTCGTGCCAAAGGAAAGGTTGAGCGCGGAGGTGTTCGGTTACGATGAACCCGTGTCACCGAACGCGATCGAGGTTTATGTCGCGCGCCTTCGCCGCAAGCTCGAGCCCGATGGTCCTGCAATCCGGACAATCCGTGGCCTCGGCTATGTGATCGAACCGCGTTGAAGTCAGCCCGGCCGCGGGAAGGGTCGTTGACGGGCCGGATGCTCGGATGGCTGGTCCTGCCGGTTGCGATGCTGGCGCTGGTCCTCGGGGTCGCCGGTTCTTTTGCGATTACCCGCACGGTCGGCGCCGTTAACGACCGGATATTGAGCGCGGCATCACGCGGCATAGCCGACTCGCTGGGCAGCGACGATGGCGAAATCACCCTCGATCTTTCACCTGCCGTATTCGGAATGCTGGAGAATAACGCGCGCGACAATGTCTATTACAGCGTCCGGCGGGGGCGCGAAATCCTGACCGGCTATACGGACCTGCCCCAGATCCGGATCGACCCGGCGCGGCAGGAGGAGTTTACTTTCGCCGAAAGTCGATACCTGGGACATGAAGTCCGTATCGTGGCGGTTACCCGGATCGTGCCGCAGGTCAGCGAGCCGATCGTCGTTCAGGTCGCCGAAACGCTCGATGCGCGCAAGCGTATGGCGCGTGGACTGCTGGTCGGGCTCGCGGTGCTGGAGCTCGCGCTCATTGCTACCGCAGCCATGCTGATGCCGATCGCCGTGCGTCGCGGCCTTGCTCCGCTGAAGCGTTTGCAGGCCGAAATGGATCGACGCGGTGCGGAGGACCTGACCCCGCTTTCGGCTGCCGGCGTTCCGGGCGAACTCGGCGATCTGGTCAGTGCATTCAACACCATGCTCGCCCGGCTCGACAGCGGATTTGCGGGCATTCGCCGGTTTACCGCCGATGCATCGCACCAGATGCGTACACCGCTGTCGGTCCTGCGCACCCATGTCGCGGTCCTCAAGCGGGCGAAGCCGGGAAGCGCCGAAGCGAAAGGGTCGATCGAAGATATCGACGATGCAGGAGCCCGGCTCAGCCATTTGCTGAACCAGCTGCTGTCACTGGCGCGCGTTGATAGCGGACATCCCGAACGGGTGATCCTTGAGCCGGCCGATCTTCGCCGGTTAGCGGCCGATGTCGTGAGCGGGCAGGAGGCCGTCGCGAGCGCAAGGCAGATTCGACTGCATCTCGGCGCGCCGCAGCGCGCGGTCGAGGTCCGGACCAACACGGCGCTGGCGACGGAAATGCTCGTCAACATCGTCGACAATGCCATTCGCTATAACCGGCCGGGCGGGCAGGTCAGCGTGATTGTCGATGAGCGACCCGCCGCGATCCGGGTTGAGGACGACGGGCCCGGCATTCCGCCCGAAGATCGCGAAAAGGTCTTTGAACGCTTCATTCGGCTGAACCCGCACGCCGGGAACGATGGCAGCGGATTGGGATTGTCGATCGCCCACTCGATCGCCGAGACTCTCGGCCTTGACCTCGGGCTCGACGGCGGTCCGGGTGATCGCGGTTTGCGGCTTACGATTATTTTCCCGCCAGACGCTGACAGCTTGGTGAAAGGTCCCTGAGCTAGTTGGTGTGCAAGGTTCCGGAACAGGAACAGCAATGAGGGAGGATTTGTGGCTATCCATCAAGGCGCGGACATGCCGGCATCTTTGCCGGCCCGCCGAAGCGCGGGGGGCCTTGTCCGGCCTCCGGCTGCGGCACCACTCGGCTGATCAGGACCATGTTGTCTCTCTACGCCTTCGCGATGGTCAGCGTCTTCATGACGCTGATCATGACCAAGCGTCTTTCCGCCATTGTCGCGCTGATTGTCGTGCCGGTTTCTTTCGCGCTGGTCGGATTTCTGTTGTTCGGGGCCTATCAGACCGACCTCGGCACGATGATGATGAACGGCGTGAAGCAACTCGCCCCGACCGGTGTCATGCTGGTCTTTGCGATCCTTTATTTCGGGCTGATGATCGATGTCGGCGTCTTCGACCCGTTAATCCGTGCGATCGTCCGCATCGTACACGGCGACCCCGTCCGCATCATGATCGGTTCCGCGCTGCTTGCGCTGATGGTATCGCTCGATGGGGACGGCGCGACGACCTACATGATCACCACCGCGGCAATGCTGCCCGTCTATCGTCATATGAAAATGGACGTCCGGATGCTCGCCTGCGTCGTGATCATGGCGGGCGGGGTGATGAATGTGCTGCCGTGGGGCGGCCCCACGGCGCGGGTTGCGAGCGCGCTCCATGTCGACGTCAGCGACATATTCCTGCCGCTGATCCCGTCGATGATCGCGACCGCGGCCTGGGTTGTGTTCGTCGCCTATCGTTTCGGACTGAAGGAACGCGACAGGCTGGCGAAGCTGCCGGTCGATGCGATCGACGAAGATGCGACCGCATCCGAAATCCTCGCAGCCGACGTCGAAAGCCATGTCGAGGCCCGGCGTCCACGGCTCTTCTGGTTCAATCTCGCGCTCACGTTCGGGCTCCTGGTAATGCTGGTCATGGGCGTCATGCCGCTAGCCGTCCTCTTCATGCTCGCCTTTGCGCTCGCGATGATGCTCAACTTCCCGTCGCTCGACGAACAGCGCGAACGGTTGTCGGCTCATGCGGGCAACGCGCTCGCGGTGGGCGGGCTGGTCTTTGCCGCCGGCATCTTCACCGGCATCCTTTCGGGGACGCAAATGGTCGATGCGATGGCCGCTACGGTGACCCACGCGGTGCCGGAAAGCATGGGTCCCTATCTGGCGCCGATCACCGCCGTGCTGAGTGCGCCCTTTACCTTCTTCATTTCCAACGACGCCTTTTACTACGGCATCGTACCCATCCTTGCCGAAACGGGGACGCATTACGGCATCAGTCCTGTCGAGATGGGGCGCGCCTCGCTGGTCGGGCAGCAGGTGCATCTGTTGAGCCCGCTCGTCGCCTCGACCTTCCTCCTCGTGAGCTTCGTCGGAATCGAGCTTGGCGAGCATCAGCGCTTCACTCTCAAATGGGCGCTTGGCTCATGCGTCGTCTTTTTCTTCGCCGCGATCCTGACCGGCGCGTTCCCGTTCGTCGCTGCAGGTGGATGACGGCACGGACGAGGCGGCCGGGAAGCAATATCCGCGGCCTCCGCTGACCCGCTGGGCCGCGCTGCTCGCACTCTCGATCGCGCTGACCGGATTGCTGGAACTGCTTGCCGTTCCGGCGGCCATGCTGCTCGGCCCGATGCTTGCCGGCATCGTCCTTGCGATGCGAGGCAAGACGGTAACCGTGCCGCGCCCCTGCTTCCTCGCGTCGCAGGCGGTCATCGGCTGTCTGATCGCGCGCTATTTCGAGCCGGGGTTGCTGGCGACGCTGGCGAACGACTGGCCCGTCTTCGTCGGCGTGACCTTCGCTGTCTTTGCCGCGAGTTTTGTACTCGGCTATCTCCTGATGCGGTCGGGCGCGGTGCCGGGCACTGCCGCGATCTGGGGATCGGCCCCCGGCGGGGCGGCGCCGATGGTGATTCTAGCCGACGCCTATGGCGCCGACGCGCGTCTGGTTGCGGTTATTACCTATATGCGCGTCCTGACCGTCGTCGTTGTGGCGTCCGTTCTGCTGGTGTTTGTAGGCGACGGCCATACCGCTCCGGACAGGTCGGTGGCGCTGTGGCAAGGATTCGATCTCGCGGCGCTGGGTGTCACCCTACTGGTCGTGCTGGCGAGCGTTGTCGCCGGCCTGGTACTGCGTATCCCGGCGGGGCCGATGATCAGCGCGATTGTCATCGGCACGGCGTGGAACTGGTGGTCGGGCGCGGCGTTGGCAACCCCGGCTCCGCTCCTCGCCGCCGCCTACGCCTTCATCGGCTGGCGCATCGGCCTGACGTTCAGCCGCGACGTGGTAGCCAGCGCGGCGCGCAGCCTGCCATGGATCATTCTTTCCTCGCTGGTGCTGGTCGCCATGTGCGCCGGGCTGGGCGGCCTTCTGGTCTGGCAACTCGGCATCGATCCGGTCACGGCCTATCTCGCTACCAGTCCCGGCGGGCTCGATTCGATCGCGATCATCGCGGTGTCGACGCACAGCGACACGCCGCTCGTGATGTCGTTGCAGGCGATGCGATTTCTGGTCGCCTTGTCGCTTGGACCGCGTGTGGCCATGTTCGTTTCAAATAAATTTAGTAAAATCAATGCTATGACATGATTCCCTGCATGTCGGGCGGCGACAGCTTGGTGACAGCTTGCGTGCCTAATGTGGGAAAAGAGGCTCGAAGAATCGGGTCCGCAACAAGTGATCGGCAAGACCGGTCAGGGGAGGATTTATGGCAGGCAAGGTGCGCGCCCGGAAGCTATGGGCCTATTCGCAAAGCAGTAGCGGATCGATTGCGATCGCGATGATGGCGAAGGTCGCGGTGTCGCGCGTTCCCGCCGTCCGCCTTTCGAGCGTGACGCTCGCGGGATGCGTCGCCGGCCTGATCGGTGTCCCGGCCGGTACCGCTCGCGCTCAGGAGGTCGACGCGACCGCCGTCGAAGGTGCGGAAACATCCGATGCGGCAGGCAATGCGGAAATTATCGTAACGGGCTCGCTGATCGCGCGCCGCGATGCGCGGTCTTCTAGCCCGATTTCCACCGTCGGCGAAAGCGAACTTTCCGCGACGGGGCAGCCTTCGCTCGACAAGGTGATCGGACAGTTGCCGCAATTTGCGGGTGGGCAAGGCGCCGCCGAGGTCGGCGACACGCAGGGCACCATCGGCTTTGGCGGCGGCCAGTCCTACAGCGACCTGCGCGGGCTCGGCCCGAACCGCTCGCTCGTTTTGCTCGATGGTCGCCGGCTCATGCCGTCGAGCCCCGATGGCGCCATCGATCTCAACACCATTCCATCGTCGCTGATCGGGTCGGTCGAGGTGATCACCGGCGGCGCGTCGGCGACCTATGGATCGGATGCGGTCGCCGGGGTTACCAATTTCAAGCTGCGCACAAATCTGGACGGCCTCGAACTGTCCGCGAAAAAGGGGATTACCGACCAAGGCGACGGCGATACCACCAGCGTGAGCGCTGCCTTCGGTGCGGATTTCGCCGAGGACCGCGGCAATTTCCTCTTTGCCGTGGAATATGCAGAACGCGGGGCGGTGATCGGCAGCGCCCGGCCCTTTTTCGCCAATATCCGGCAGCTTGCCCGCCCTCCGGAAGGCATTATCGCGGCCGGAAACTATGGCGGCGGCGCGCCGACGATCGCTGCCGTCAACGCCGTTCTGGCGCGATATGCCGGAACTACGCCGATTTCCGGCAGCGGCCTCTATAACGGGGCGATCGGGGTCAATGGCGACGGCACGATATTCACCGACCTTGCCGGAACCAATTGCGTCCAGAACTATCGCGGCCTCAACCAGGGCGTCGTGGGCCTCAACATCAGCAGCAACTGCCGCCAGGTCCAGATCGCACTCGGCCAATATTTCGCCGTCCAGGTCCCGCTGAAACGCTACAATGCCTTTGCGCGGCTGACCTATGAATTCAGCCCCGAAATTACCGGCTATGCCCAATTCGGCTATCTGCGTTCGGAAGCCTTCAGCCGGACCGGGCCCGGCTCGTCGAAACCGTCGGCACCCTTGCTGGTGCCCCAGAACAATCCCTTCCTGACGGGCAACGCCGATCTGCGCGCCATTCTGAATTCGATCACGCCAACCCCGACCGGAAATATCATCGTCACCAAGGCGCTGACCACGCTCGGCAACCGCCTGTCGTCCTTCGACAATGACGTCTGGCAAGCCGTATTGGGCCTGAAAGGCGAAATTCCGGGCACCTCGTTGCAATGGAATGTCTACGGATCCTACGGAAAGTCGAAATTCGTCAACGTGATGGCGGGTGATATCAGCCTCGCGGCCGTCACGAGCGTACTCAACGGGACCGCCAACTACAGCGGCCCCGCTGGCACCTGCCGCGGCTATGCTTGGAATCCGCTCGGTCTCGATCCGCTCAGCCCGGGCTGCCTCGAATATGTTGGTCGCACGAACATCAACGTGAACGACCAGTCGCAAAGGATCGTCGAGGCGACGATCCAGGGCCCTCTTTTCACTCTTCCGGCGGGTGATCTGAGCTTCGCGCTCGGTGCCGGGAACCGCCAGACTTCGTTCGATTATCTTCCCGATTCGACACTCTCGACCAACGATTCGATCGGCTACGGATTTGTGAGCGCGGCGTCGGGGAAGCAGAAGGTCAGCGAGGTTTTCGCTGAATTGCTCGTGCCGATCCTCAGGGATACGCCCTTCTTCCAGGAACTCACAGCAAACCTCGGCTATCGCTATTCGGATTATAGCCTGTTCGGGGGGCAGCACACCTACAAGGCCGATCTGAGCTGGCGTCCCGTCGAGCCGGTGTTCGTGCGCGGCAGCTATTCTGTCGCGATCCGCGCGCCCAGCCTCGGCAATCTGTTCGGGCCGACGTCGGTCGCGCAGCTGCCGATCGGGACGGGCCCGAATGCGGGCGATCCCTGCGCGGTCGGCAGCATCTATCGCACCGGGGGGAGCGCGAGCCAGGTGCAGGCGCTGTGCCAGGCACAGGGCGTTCCCGCGGCGATCTATCCGACCTATACCTATGGCATTTCAACCGTCGCCGGGCAGGATGGCAGTAACGTCAATCTGACGCCGGAGCGGGCCAAGACCTATTCGTTCGGGGTGGTGTTGACACCGCGTTTCGACAGCAAGCTGTTCGACAAGGTCAGCCTGTCGGTGGATTATTACAATATCCGGATCAAGGACGCGATCGGATCGCTGCTGCTTTCGGATATCCTGCCGCGCTGTTTCAATTCGGATGGCGCGAGCAATCCATCCTATTCGGTGAACAACGCCTATTGTCAGCGCATTTCGCGCGATCCTCTGACCGGGCAGATTGCGTTGGGCCAGCAGGGGCTCTTCAACTTCGCCACCTACACGGTCGCAGGCATCGATACCCAGTTCACTTGGGGTTTCGGGCTCGAAGCGCTCGGGATGTCGCCGTCGGCGGGCGCGCTCGAATTCAGCACGACCGCATCCTACCTGCGCCAGTACAAGGTGGCGGGCCTTCTGGGATCACCCACGCTCAACTATGCCGGAAGCGCCGGGTTCGGCGGTGTCGGCGGCGGGATTTCGCATCCCGAGTGGAAGATCAACACCCGCATCACCTATTCAAACGATGATTTCAGCCTGTCACTTCTGTGGCGGCATATCTCGGCGATGGTCCATTCGGACGTAGTTGCCAATCCGGCCTCGGCGACCCCCGGGGTTCCGGCTTACAATTATCTCGATCTCAACGCGGACTTCGATATCGACAAGCGCTTCTCCTTCGGATTGGGTGTGACGAATCTGACCGACAAGGCGCCGCCGTTCATCAGCGCTTCGCCGCTGACGACCGATGCTGCGACTTACGACGTGATCGGGCGCTCCTTCTACGCATCGATCAAGGCGAAATTCTAGCTATGGGGCCGATCATGATGTCGGCGCTCTCGCAGACCTGTTCATCCTGACTCGAGCTGGCTTCGCCGAAGCCAGCTCTTTTTTGGGGTGCTTCCGGCCGGATAGCGGACGCGTATAGGGCTACTTGGCCCTAAATGGTGACACGCCTCGAAGAGGAGACCCGGATCAGCAAGGGCGGGACCCTGGCGGCACAGCTATCGCGGCTCGACCTGGTGGTGCTCGATGAGCTTGGATATCTGCCCTTTGCGCGCTCGGGAGGACAGTTGCTGTTCCACCTCATCAGCAAGCTTTATGAGCGTACCAGCGTCATCATCACTACGAACCTCGCCTTCGGCGAATGGCCTACCGTGTTCGGCCACCCCAAAATGACCACGGCCCTGCTCGACCGCGTCACCCACCATTGCGATATCGTCGAGACCGGCAACGACAGCTGGCGCTTCAAAAACCGCAAATTGCCGCCCGGTTCGGCCGCTTTAAAATCTATCTTGCGCTGCGCGCGTCTCCGGTCGGGCTACGCCCGCCCTCCGCCGCACGCAGCGCTAGGCTCACCTCAACAAACCAACATCATATCCGAAAAGGGGCTCCCTCTTCGACGCCGATCGGGGGTCCCGTTTGAACGCCGTTTGACACACTTGGGTTTTCCGTAGGGGTCACCAGTCAAGCGGTTTATCGCGTTGATTTTACGTGAAAACTTCAAAATTGCCCAAACCTGACACCACAGGCGTTCCCACATTTCCCGTGGGCCGAAATGATATGATTCGGAACGCAACGGGACGGAAACAGCGCTGCTTCAAATCTTATTTTAGGCCACTGGCCGTTCGGATAGCGAATGATGCTCAACTATTTGGCTCACGTCTCACCGGAAATGGTAAAATCTGGACTGTCGAATTATCGCCAATCGCAGACCAAGGCAGCCAAATTGCCGAATTTAGCTAAGCGACTTTTGCAACGCCGGGCGGGCGAATAATCTGTCAACATACTCAAGCGTTTTGGGATGCGCATCGGTGAGCAGTTGAAGCCACTTCGCGGACCCCAGTGTAAAGCCCATCATGATGTCAGCAGCCGAAAAATCGTTTCCGGTAATATATGGCTGGGTAGCGAGGGCTGCTTCAATCTTGTTAAACACCGTGTTTGCGCTGTCACGCACCGCGCTGATGATTTCCTGATGTCGATCCGCATCATCCCGGTAGACTGTCAACCAAACGGTCGTATTGATGGCATTGGCGGCTGTGCCTTCTGCAAAATGCAGCCAGTAGAGATAGGCGGCACGATCCTTTGATCCGATAGGCGGCTCGAGCTGCCCATTTCCATACCGCTCCAAGAGATATTGGACGATCGCCCCCGACTCTGAAAGAGCGACATCGCCGTCTTCAATGTATGGGTATTGGCCTGACGGGGTATTCTGGGCGAATCCCCTGCTACCGTCTCGATTATACTCTGAACGTAATAACTCGTATTCGAGCCCCAACTCTTCCAAGAACCATCTGATTCTGACGGAGCGAGTAAGGGGAGCAAAGTGCAGTTTTAGCATCCACCGATGCTGTCACGAACAGCAGCTTTTGCGCAACGAGATTTTGTTGTCGGAAAGCCGTTATCGGTCGTTTGCTGACAGCAGGCTTCGTCGGGCTGCCCCGCGCGATATGCTCAAAGTTGCCGGTTCCTCACTCTAATCGTGCACCGCACCGGCTGCCTGACCTTGGTGGCCCGCTGCAAGCAAGCGTCGATCACCTCGCGGTTGTCACGGCGCATGTCGGCGGCCTCGGCTGTGGACCGGCGTGCAAAAAGGACCCCGTTAGCGGGGTGATCGGCGTCTAAAAGGGACCCCTCATTTCGATGGTTTAAGCAGCCGGCTGGATAATCAGGCGGCGAGATCGGGATGTTGGTTTTGGAGACAGTGGTTCGGATTCGGCGCGAGTATGCCGGTGGTAAGGCGATCAAGGCGATCGCGCGGGATTTGCATGTGTCGCGGAAGGTGATCCGCAAGGCGATCCGAGCGCCGGAAGGCACATTCGACTATCAGCGCAAGGTTCAGCCACTGCCGCGGATCGGTCCGTTTCAGGATCGGCTCGATACGCTGCTGGAAGAGAATGAGGTGCGCGGCAGGCGCGAGCGGCTGCGGATGACGCGGATCCATGACCTGCTGGTGCGCGAAGGTTTTGAGGGCTCCTACGATGCCGTGCGCCGCTACACGGCGCGCTGGAAGGCCCTTCGGCGCAAGGATGCCGGCGATGGTGTCACCGCCTTCATCCCGCTGACGTTCAAGCCGGGCGAGGCCTACCAGTTCGACTGGAGCCATGAGGATGTAGAGATCGCCGGCACACCGATGCGAGTGAAGGTCGCGCATATGCGACTGTGCGCATCGCGAGCGGTCTATGTCCGAGCCTATCCACGCGAGAGCCAGGAGATGCTGTTCGACGCGCATGCGCGCGGCTTTGCCTTCTTCGGCGGCGTGCCGGGGCGCGGCATCTACGATAATATGAAGACGGCGGTGACCAGCGTGTTCACCGGCAAGGAACGGGTCTTCAACCGGCGGTTCCTGATCATGACCGCCCATTATATGATCGAGCCGACCGCCTGCTCGCCTGCGGCGGGATGGGAGAAGGGGCAGGTCGAGAACCAGGTGCAGACGATCCGGGGCCGCTTCTTCCAGCCCCGGTTGCGGTTCGCCAGCCTCGAGGAGCTCAATGGCTGGCTGGAGGCCGAGTGTCGGCGCTGGGCGGAACGGCAGGCGCATCCTGAGCAGGGCGAGCTAACCGTGGCGCAGGCGCTGGAGATCGAACGATCGGCACTGCAACCGATGCTGGGGCCGTTCGACGGCTTCAACGAGAGCGAGCATGCCGTGACGGGCACCTGCCTGATCAGCTTCGACCGCAACCGCTACTCGGTTCTCTCGACGATGGCGCGGCGCACGGTGCAGGTCCGTGCCTATGCCGACCGCATCATCGTGCGCTGCGGCGAGGAGGTTGTCGCCGAGCATCCTCGCTACTTCGGGCGTAACCGCACGATTTACGACCCCTGGCATTATCTGCCGGTGCTGGCCCGCAAGCCCGGCGCGCTACGGAACGGTGCGCCCTTCCAGGACTGGGATCTGCCGCCGGCACTGGCTCGCCTGCGCCGCAAGCTGGGGAACGGCGACGATGCCGACCGCCGGTTCGTCCGTGTGCTGTCGGCCGTGCTGACCGATGGCCTGGATCCGGTCGAAGCGGCCGTGCGCGAAGCGCTGGCGACCGGCACGGCGAGCGACGATCTGATCCTCAATATCCTGGCGCGCCGCCGCGAGCCGCCGCGCCCACTTACGATCATCACCTCCGAGGATAGCGCGCTACGCCATCCGCCGATCGCCGACTGCGCCCGTTACGACCAGCTGAGGACCTTCGATGCTGCGGCATGACATGATCGAGGCGATGCGCGGGCTTGGGCTCAAGGGCATGGCGGGCGCGTTCGACGATGCGGTCACCACCGGCCTTCAGCGCCAGCGCACCACGATGGAGATACTGACCGACCTTCTGCGGGCGGAAGCGACGCATCGCCATGCCGCGTCGATCCGATACCGGATGGCGGCCGCAAAGCTGCCGGTCGTGAAGGATATCGATGCGTTCCGGTTCGAGGGCACACCGATCAACGAGGGGCTGGTGCGTTCATTGCACAGCGGCGCGTTCCTGCCCGCACGGCGCAATATCGTCCTGGTGGGCGGCACGGGCACCGGCAAGACCCACCTGGCCATCGCTATCGCCGCCAATGTCGTTCGCTCGGGTGCGCGAGGCCGCTACTTCAACACCGTCGATCTGGTGACCCGCCTCGAGGAAGAGGCCAGGATCGGCAAGAGCGGTGCACTCGCCGCCCAGCTCGCCCGCCTCGATCTCGTGGTGCTGGATGAGCTGGGCTATCTACCGTTCGCCCGCTCAGGCGGCCAGTTGCTGTTCCATCTGATCAGTAAGCTCTACGAGCAGACCAGCGTCATCATCACCACCAACCTCGCGTTCGGCGAATGGCCCACGGTGTTCGGGGATCCCAAAATGACCACCGCGCTCCTCGATCGCGTGACCCATCATTGCGACATCGTCGAGACCGGCAATGACAGCTGGCGCTTCAAAAACCGCAGCTGACCACCCCCGCCGACCTCCGATTAAAAGATGCCTTTGCGCTGCGCGCGCCTCCGGTCGGGCTCCGCCCTCCCTACGCCGCGCGCAGCGCAAGAGCGCGTGTCCGATCAACCTTGCGCCATCTTGAAAAGGGGGTCCCTTTTGCGCGCCGATAGGGGGTCCCGTTTGCACGCCGATTGACAATCGCGTCGTAAACCATCTCGCGAATGACTGGCGCCAAATTGGGCAGTATTGGCGCCCAGGCAGCATAAAGCCCTTCTTCGCGGACGCGCGCCGCGAACTCTCTCATGAATGCCGTTTCAGCTACTTTGGCCTCGTCGTCTTCGATGTCTTCAACGCTGATCAAGATGGCCGCTCTCACTCTCTCCCGATGGGCGAGTGCGGTTCGCAAAGTGATCGTGGCGCCGAGCCCCGCACCGCCGACAATGGCGGAATCTGCCTTCAGGTGATCGAGAAGCGCGATCACGTCGGCTGCGTAGGACGCCCAGGTGTGTTTCGCTTCCTCACTGCAAAGGGACCGGCCATAGCCACGGACATCGGGCAGCAGTACCGCATGCCGGTCGCACAGCTGGCGCGCCAAGGGTATCAAACTCTGGTGATCAGGGCCGCCGCCATGCATGAGCACAACGACGTTGGCGGTCGGCAGCCTGCGATAGGGATCTACAAGCGCAGCAAAGAGCGGCCAGCCGTCAGGTCCGGAATAGGTTATGTCGATTATGTCGGTCCGCATGCTAACCGCCACGAGCTGCCGAGAGGATGATCGCGCCGTCATCCGAAAGACCATTTAATCGGGCTATATCAAGCAGCCTCTCCAGATCGTCGCGCAATCCGCAAGGCTCCGGGATCTCGTGAAGCCTCTGTCTGGCCGATAATTCGATTTGGGAAACGGAGAGGGGCACGAGAAAAAGCCTACAAGAATAGTCGATCCTAAAGCCGGCGGTCAGAAATGGGGCGGCGAGATCAGCTGGCTGGGGGCAGGGATTGTGCACAAGACCGGCCCGACGGTCGATTGCCTTTGTCCATTCGTCATATAGCTGTGCTGCCAGTTGCGATGGAATGGCCGCATCGTACCAGCAATCCAACACCACGACACCCAAACGTGCGACCCGGATTGCCTCCTGAAGCCCCCTATGAAGGTTTTCCAGATGGTGCGCGGCGTATTCCAAAGTCACCACATCAAAGCTTTGATCCGGGAATGGAAGTGTCTCTGCTCGGCCGAGGTGTATTTCCAGACCTAGTGCGCGTCCTTCCTCTACGGCCTCTTCCTCCGGGTCTATGCCGACGCAGTGGGCCACATCGGCTTCGCCGAATAGCTGCAGCGAAGCACCATTGCCGCACCCTACATCCAGTATCGACGACGGCTTGAAGGCGAGCACACGCGATAGGAATTCCTTGCGATACTCCCCGTGCGGGCGAGGCCTCTCTTCTGGCTCCCGCTGTTCGATCATCTTCAACGACATCTGCAACTCCACCTGATGGCGTCTGGTAAGCAATCCGAGTTGCGTCGGATATGTGCTAGCACGACAAAGAATATTCTGGATCGGACATATTGTGACAATTGCCGAAGGCGGGGCCGATGCCCTCTCAGTGGACCGTTCGGTCTTTCCGGCGGGGTTCAGGGGCACGTGGCATGCCCACCCTGCGGCGCAGCTCATCTATCCTAGCCGCGGTGTGATGATCCTCGAAACGGCGGCTGGATGCTGGGTCGTGCCGCCCCAGCAAGCCTGCTGGCTTCCTTCCAATGAAGATCATCGGGTGCAAACTTCAGCGGGCTTCGAAATGCTCAGCGTTTACTGTCGCGGCAGCGTGCTCCGCCGGCTACCAGACGCTCCCGGTATCGTTGCGGTGAGTGGCCTCCTGCGCGAGTGCATCTTTGCCCTCGAAAAGGCAGCGCCGCGCTCTCGGCGCGTCAGTTTGACGCTCTTGTTTTCCCAAGAAGTGTCCGTCGAAATCGCGGCATCCCTATTCGTCCCTCAACTGCGGTCCTCGCGTCTAAGAAAAATCGAGGCCGCTCTCTCGCGGGAGCCGGGGAATGACAAACCCTTGTCGGAGTGGGCGAGCGAGTTGGGCGCGAGCAGTAGGACCCTGGCTCGCGCATTCGAGCTTGAAGCGAATATGACTTTTACCGATTACAGAAAACAGGTGCGGCTTCGGGCTGCTCTGGTTCGCTTGGCCGAAGGTGAGCCCATCACCAATATCGCCCTAGATTTGTCATTTGGCTCGGCCAGCAATTTCATCCGTATGTTCCGTCAGGCGACCGGCGTCACCCCGGGGAAGTATTTCCAAGGTCAGCCCAAGCGGAGGTAGATGGTCGAACTTCGGCGCGCCGCTAGCTGCGGCTCCAACGGTGGCCGGAATGGGCGAATCTAAGTCATCGGAATCCTTGCCATCGTCACGCGCGGCTTGCGATCGGAGTTCAAGCCTCCCTCCAAAACCGCGTAACCCTGTCCCAGCTAGGCTGCCTTGCGAATTGGTGCCTCCTGTCGCTCGAGGAACTCGGAGAGAGCCGCCTTCCGCGATGCGCGATCGAGCGAATAAGCACGCTGCTTGAAGATTCTTCCGTCGAGCAGGGCGGCAATGTAGCCGGCCAGTGTGTCGGCCGCCATAATCAACGCCGCGTCCAGGACATGGATATATTTGCTCGTTACCGACCCCTTCGCATGACCCATAAGGGCGGCGATGGTGACCTCGGTGAAGCCCAGGTCATTACCGATGCTGGCGAAGCTGTGGCGCAGAACATGCGCAGTGACGCCTTCGAGGGGCGAGCCCAAGAATATCTCGTCCCAATGGTTTGGAAAGCCGCCAAATGCTGTGTCCTCCCCACGGGGTCCAGGAAACACATATGTGCCGTTGTCGTCGCCTTGGCGCTGCTCCAGAAACTCCACAACCGGCAAGCCGACGGGGCGAACCGACTTTCCCTCCTTGCTCTCGGAGAGGCGAAGGCAACTTCCGTCGATATCGACATCACACCATTTGAGATTGATAATCTCACCGCGTCGGCAACCCGTAAGTGCGATTTGCCGAATGATATCGATCGTCGGGCCGAACTTCTCGATTTGCGCAGCGGCCTTGAGCATGCGGCCAAGAATTCGATACTCGCCGTCGTTGAGACGCCGCGAACGGACATTGTCTTTGGGACGCTTGATGCCATGCGCGGGATTGCTGTCGATGACGCCGAGATCGACCGCATAGGTCAGTATTCCGCCAATCAACCCTAGCGTCCGAGCCGCCGTGCCTGGCCCGCCACGCACATTGGCGCGGCCGCGGAGCTTTTTGGTCTTGATGAAGGCTTTGGTCTTACCCGCCATGATATCGCGCATGGCTTTGGTGAGGATCGCCTTCGAGAGGTCCTTGACGCGGCGGGATCCGAGGAGCGGGATGACGTGCCGTTCGATCCGGCCCAGATCGATGTCGACGGTCGATTGCTTCTTGGGACGGCCCCCTTTGCCTAGAATGAGCCCGTCCTTGAGATCCTGCATGTAGAGCTCGCAGAGCTCCTTCATCGACATCGCTTTGTTGAGTTCGGCCCGTTCTTCGGCGGGGTCCTCGCCTTGAGCAACCCTGCCCAGTTGGGACTTGGCCTCCCGCCTGGCAGTTTCCGGAGTCCAGACTCCGTGGATGCCGATCGTGTAACGACGCGAGCGGCCTCCGGCGCGATACTGAATGAGATAGCTGCGCTTTCCGGTGGGGAATATCCGCAGCCCGAAGCCAAGGAGTTCATCGTCCCAGAGGACATAGTCCTTCGTCTCTGCTACAGCTGCATCGACAACGCGCTTGGTCAGTTTGACCATCGAGCCTACTCCCGTTTGGCCCGGTTTTCGCGTAAGCACCACGTAAGCACGCGGAAGGAAATCAGGGCGAATTCAAGGTTACGGCAGCGCAGATCGACAAATCAAGAATAGCGTTTGATTATAGTGACTTAGGTTAGAAAAACTTGCTCTGGCGTAGGCTGGCGCAAACATGCTAGTACCCCCTCCGAAGGCAGAGGCCAGGGGTTCGAATCCCTTCGGGTGCGCCATTTCCTTTTCATTTCAAATACTTGATGGGAATCCGGATAGCGCGTATCCCGACGGCGGAAATCGAAACCCGCCGATAGCATCAAGCAGCCGTTCGATCTCTCCGCTGGCCACCACATGGCTGCGGCTCTTGAAGGAATGGCGTCTTCGCGAAGTCGTCCTTTGGCGAGCAGCAACATCTGGCCATTGATAAAAATGGTCAGGCCTCGGCGCATTTCGCGACGACGTCGGCTTCCGCGCCGCTACCCAAGGCGACTCGCGAGAGACTGATATTGAGGCTGCCACGGGTATCCACGCGAAACGGGGCGGTTATGCGTGACATGTCGGCGCCCGTCGCCGCGAAGCATTTGAGCGGCACGCCTACTACGCGCCACTGGCCGGACACGAGCGCAGCAAATTCGGGCAGAAGAAGCGGACGACCGCAATCCGAGCCATCGCAGCGAACCGACAGGGTAACCGGCGCAGAGAGCGGCGCATCGAGCCTCACGGTCGCAAGCAGCATGACGTCGCCGTTAGTCTCTCTCGAAAGATCGATGGCATTCCGGGCGTTGATTTCGATCGCAGCGCCCTCAGGGCCCGCAGTGATGACGAAGCGCCGCGCCCCTTCCTGTACGGTGTGATCGGCCGCGTTGACGGTCGCGCGACCCGACAGGCCGGTCGCAGGAACCGTCGTCACGCGCAACGGATCGCTGCCATCGGCTTGCGATACGATTAGCGACCATGATGCCGTTGCTTCGCCTTTGTCGAAATAGACGCCGCTGCCGCTGCCGTCGTCGGCAACCTGGCTGTCCTGCGAAAGCTTTTTCCACGGTTGCGATCCATCGGCGTAGGTCAGGCCATAGCCGAGAGGAAACAGCGTTGGTCCGCCTTGCCTCGCCGTCGCTGGCCAGGCCGTCGGCAGGCGTCCCTGGAAATCGAAAGCCATCGTGCCGTCCTTGCGTGCGAACAACAGGTCGGCGACGCCGGCACCCTCCGAACCGGGAAGCCAAGCCGTGACGAAGGCGTCGGCTTCGTTCAGCACTTCGTTGACGAAGAGCGGCCGACCGGTGATCATGACCGCCACCACCGGGATTCCCGCCGCTTTCAGCTTGCGCATCGTTGCGAAGGGGCGGCGCAGTTCGGGACGCAGCTGGAGCGACGGGATGTCGCCCTGAAATTCGGCATAGGGGGTTTCGCCGAAGACGACGATCGCCGCATCCGGGCGCTGCTTATAGTCGCCATCGGGGGCAAGCTCCGCACTGCCGCCCGCCGCGGCGACATTTTGCTCGATGCCGCGCCATAGCGAGGTCGCGCCCGGAAAGTCGCCGTTATCGAGCCCCGTCCCCTGCCAGCTCAGCGTCCAGCCGCCCGACTGGCGGGCGATGTCGTCGGCGCCGTCGCCTGCGACGAGGATATGCGCCTGCGGCCTGAGCGGCAGCAGGCCGGTGTTCTTGAGGAGGACGAGCGATTTGCGAACCGCTTCGCGGGCGACGGCCCGGTGCTCGGGCGCGCCGAGCAGTTCGTAACGGCCCGAGTAAGCGCGCGCCGACGGCTTGCCCGCGTCGAACAGCCCCAGCCGTTGCTTGACGCGCAGGACGCGCAGCACCGCGTCGTCGAGCCGCGCCATCGGGATCGTGCCGTCCTTCACCTGCGCGAGCGTGCTCGCATAAAGCGCGCGCCAGCTGTCGGGGGCCATGAACATATCGATCCCGGCGTTGGCGGCGACGGGGCAACTGGCGTTGCTGCAGCCGGCGACCTGGCCATGCGCGTTCCAGTCGGTGACGACGAAGCCGCCGAAGTTCATCCGCTCTTTCAATATATCGGTGACCAGCCCCTTGTTCCCGGCGATCTTCACGCCTTGCCAGCTCGAAAAGCTGGTCATCACGGTGGCGACGCCATTTTCCATCGCGGGAATATAGGGCGCGCCGTGGACGAGGCGCAGTTCGAGTTCGGACACGGTCGCGTCGCCCTGATCCTTGCCGTCGACGGTGGCGCCGTCGGCGAGGAAATGCTTGGTGCTTGCGGCGACATGCGGTCCCGCCAGTATCGGCGCGGTCGACGGCGGTCCTTGCAGCCCGCGGATCATGCTGCCGACATAGGAAGCGACGAGCGCGGGGTCCGACGAATAGCCTTCATAGGCGCGCCCCCAGCGATAATCCTGGGGGACCGTTACGGTTGGGGCGAAAGTCCATTCCTGACCCGTGACGCGGATTTCGATCGCCGTAATCCGGCCGATGCGCTCGATCAGTCCGGGATCGCGCGCGGCGCCCAAGCCGACATTGTGGGGAAACAGGGTGGCGCCGACGATATTGCTGTGCCCGTGCACGGCATCGGTGCCCCACATGATGGGGATTGCCGGCGTGCTCTCCATCGACGCCGCGTAAAAGGCGTCGGCCAATGCGAGCCAGTCGTGCGCGGGAGCGAGGTCGTTGCCGCCTGGCCCCGAGTTTCCGCCGTTGAGCACCGAGCCCAGATGATATTCGCGCACTTCTTCGGGCGTCACGCTGCCGATGTCGGCCTGGATGATCTGGCCGACCTTCTGCTCGACCGACATGCGGGCCAGCAGCGCGCGGACATGCGCCTCGCCGCTGGGGGTCAGGATTTGGGGATAGGCGACTTCGGGCCATTGCTCGGGATGGACCGCGCCGGACGATGTGTCGGAAGCAGCGGCTTCCCGCATCGTCGGCGCCGCGAGCGCGGGAACCGTCGCGGCGGTGACGGCAATGGCATAAACCGTTATTTTTGAAAGCATAAATCCCCTCTCGGATGCGGCGTCGTTCGCCGATTCTTTCCGGATTTTTCTTATGTCAACCTTGACAGGCATAAGTCCATATATCGTCGATTTCCAAACATCGTTTGACAACGTTGACAAGATTATGCAACAAAAATGGAGCGCGAGGCTGACCGTCCCTTCGAGTCCGCTTGCCGGTTCCGGAATTCGGTCCGCCCCGCGCGAACAGGGATTTTCATTGTCCGCACACAAAGATGCGGCTTGGGAGGGATGGATATGACCAGCGCGACTTTGCGCCACCGGAGCATGTTGTTTGCGGCGGCATCGGCCTTGGCCATGGGACTGGCCGCTTCGCCCGCGGCCGCGCAGTCCGCGCCGGCGGCTGACGAAGGCACGGAAAGCGAAATCGTCGTCACCGGTTTTCGCGCGTCGTTGGAAAATGCGCTGAACGCCAAGCGCGATTCGAACCTGATCATCGAATCGGTGACGGCCGAGGATATCGGGAAATTCCCCGACCAGAATGTCGCCGAATCGCTGCAACGCCTTCCCGGGATTCAGATCGACCGCGAAAATGGGCAGGGGTCGAAGGTCCGCATTCGCGGCCTCGAACAGAATGTGACGCTGCTCAATGGCGAGCTTTTCGTCAGCGGGCTCGAAGTCTACAAGGTCGGCGAGGGCAATTATAACCGCAACGACAGCCTCGAAGGCGTGCCGTCCGAACTGATCGGCGGCATCGAGGTTTTCAAGTCGCCCAACGCGTCGCTACTCGAAGGCGGCCTCGGCGGTATCGTCAATCTCAAGACCCGCAACCCGCTCGACTTGCAGGACGGGCTGACCGCCGCGGGCAATTTCAAGATGAGCAAGGGCAGCGAAATCGGCGGCTGGGAACCCGCCGGCGCGGCGGTGCTCGGCTATAATTTCAACGACCGGCTCGGGATCATCGCGTCGTTCAGCTACGAGCGGACGAACAATCACGTCAATGTGCTCGGCGGCGACAATCGCGGCAACTGGGCCTTTGCCGAGGGGCGCCGCGATACCGCGACCGTCCCGACCAACTATTATGCCCCCGAATATCGCTATATCACCGACCGTGACCAGTATCGGCGGCGTTGGGGCGCGTCGCTCGGGGTCAATTTCAGGCCCACCGACGAACTCGAGGTCAGCGCGCAATATTTCCATTCGGACCTGAAGATCGACACGCGCGAGGCTTCGGTCAAATTCCCGTTCGGCCAGGGCGAATCGCAGGGCCTGGTGGGCAGCTACAATATCAACGACAATGGCGTGCTGACCGACGGAACCGTGCGTGCGCAATCGGCCGAGGTCATTTCGTTCGTCGACGTCTCGAAGATCAAGTCCGACAACCTTCAGTTCGGGATAGAGTGGGACAACGACGCCAATTTCCGCGCGTCGGTCATGGCCGATTATTCCTCGTCGAAGATGGGCCGCGAAGTAGCGAACAACGATGTGCGTTTCACCGCCTATGGCGTCCGCGGCCCCGGCACCTCGGGGCCGCAGCCGGGTTTCATCCCCAATCCGGCGGCGCCCGCGACGTTCGATTTCACCTATCGGAACGGCGACTTCCCGAGTTTCGGCATCGCGCCGGACAGCCCGCAGGATTTGTTCAGCAATCCGGCCTACGGCTTCTTCAAGTCGCACTGGGCCTTTGGCGACCGGTCCGACATCAAGGGCCATTCGATCCGCGCCGACTTCGGTTATGACGTCGACGACAGCGACACGAACACGATCACGCTGAGCGCGGGCTTTCGTTATGGCCAGCGCACGGTCGATTTCACCTCGGGCCGCTATCTCGCCGATTACAGCGGCAAGGGCGAGATCGACGCGACCGCGATTCCCGAGGCCGAGCGCGTGCCCGGTTTCTCGTACAATTGGACGCCCTACGGCTATTTCCAGGACGGCGCGATCGGATACAAGATCTGCGACCTGCCCGAGGCGAACAAGCCTGCGGCGTTTGCCGGATGCACCCGCTTCGGCAATTCACCGGCGCTCATCACGCCCTATCAGACTTTGACCAGCAATCCCGAGCGGGTCGAGACGATCACCAATTTCGCGGGCGGTGGGCATGTCGCGGGCGATACCGTGCTTGTCGCCGACCGGTCGCAGATGACCAATGCCCTGCAATGGATCCAGTCGCTCTATCCCGACACCCCCTTCACCTTCTTCGCCGATCCCTTGCAGACCTATCGGGTGAAGGAGGAGACGAAATCGGGCTATGTCATGGCCGACATGGGCGGGCTCGACGATCCCTATCATGTCAATGTCGGGCTTCGCATCGTCAACACCAGCCTGACGGTCGATCAGAACCAGCCCGCCAGCGCCGATCCCAGCTATTGGGGAACCGACAGCTGGAACGGGGTGCTGCGCGACTTCACCACCGCCCGCGTCGTTCGCCGCTACACCGACTTCCTGCCCAGCGTGAATGCGGTCTTCAACCTCAGCGAAGGCGACAAGGTCCGCTTCTCGGCCGCCCGCGTCGTCGCGCGCCAGCCGCTGGTTTCGCTGGGACAGGGTTTCGCCACCCAGTTCACGCGCGACCCTGCGGACGATCTGTTCAAATTCACCAACGGCAGCCGCGGCAACGCCGATCTCGATCCGTTCCGCGCCTATCAGTTCGACCTCGGTTTCGAGCACTATTTCGGAAATCAGGGACTGCTGTCCGCCGGGCTGTTCTGGAAGGAGGTCGACAGCTTCATCGTCAACGAAACCGTCGCGGTTTTCGTGAACGACCAGGCCGGTGGCCGGCTCGGTCCCGTATCGCAGCCCGCGAACGGATCGGGCGGCCGGGTGAAGGGGTTCGAGCTCGCCGGCCAATATGCCTTCGATTTCGGCCTCGGCTTTACCGCCAACTACACCTTCTCGGACACCAGCACCGATTTCAGCACCGACTTCACCGATAATCTGCCCTTGCCGGGCGTGTCGAAGCATTCGGCGAACGGGCAGATTTACTTCGAGAAATATGGCTTCGCCGCGCGCGCGTCGTACAGCTGGCGCTCGAAGCAATATCTCGGCAATTTCGGTTTCGCCGACGGGACGACGACGCGGACGCTCGGCATCTATCAGAAATCCTATGGGCAGCTCGACGGCCAGATCAGTTACAAGATTACCGACAATTTCGAGGTCTTCGCCGAGGCGATCAACATCACCAAGGCCGATACCAGCGTCTATCTGCAATTTCCCGAACTGCCCTTCCGCTATGAATCGGGTTCGCGGCGGTTCTATGGCGGGGTGAAATTCAACTTCTGATTTCGGCATCCCCCGAAATATGGCAGCGGTTCTCTTCGCGAGGACCGCTGCTCCCTTTTTCGGGGCGTCCCGATAGAGCGGGACCTCGCTGTGGCTATGACGAGATCGGCGGCGGCGCGGCGGTCAGCCGATCGACGAACGCGTGCGCATGGATAACCATCGCTCCCGGTTCCTCGCCCGCGAGTTCGCGAAGCAGCATGTCGGTCGCCGTCTTCGCCATCTCCATGACCGGCTGGCGGATCGTCGTGAGGCGTGGCCACACCACGCGGGCGATCTCCGAATCGTCAAAGCCGACGACGGTGAGGTCGGTGGGAACGTCGAATCCCAATTCGCGCGCCGCCGACATCGCGCCCACCGCCATATCGTCATTCTGCGCCAATATGGCGGTCGGCCGCAGCTTGCGCGACAGCAGGCGCTTGGTCGCCTCATAGCCCGATTCAAAGCTGAAATCGCCTGTCTCGACGAGTTCGGGGCGCTGCGACAGCCCGGCCGCGTCGAAGGCCTGGCGATAGCCGACAAGGCGCTGCGCGCTGGCCGCGTGGGCCGGATCGCCCATGATGATCGCGATTGTCCGGTGGCCGAGCCCTACGACATGCTCCGCGATCTCGCGCGCCGCCGCAACATCGTCCATCGCGGTCGACAGGCCGACATCGAGCCGGGATTGGGGCGCGATCCGCGCGAACGGAATGCGCGCATCCGAAAGCCCGTCGAGAATGTCGGGATGATCGGACGCCGGCGGCGCGAGGATGACGCCGTCCAGCGCCGCGGACCGGACGAGACTGACCACTTCGAGCGGGCGGTCCATGACCGATTCGACCGGCAAAACGATCAGCCGGTAGCGTCCGCCATGCAATCGTTCGAGCGCGCCCCGCTGCAATTCGACGACATAGCTCGGACTCGGCTTTTCGTAGATCAGGCCGATAAGATAGGATTGTCGCCGGACAAGGCCCTGCGCAAGAACATTGGGATGGTAGTTGAGCTCCTTCGCCGCACGGAGCACCTTTTTGCGCAATGCGGGCGAGATATGCGGTTCGTTGTTGAAGACGCGCGACACGCTTTTGGGTGACACCTGAGCCAGCCTGGCGACGTCAATGCTTGTCGAGCGCTTTCCTCCTTGAGCCATGCTTCAGCTCGTGACGAGATTGTCCTTCGTTGTCAATCGGGGAGCTGCTTCGCGCTTGAACGGGACTCAATGGCGCAGCGCCCCCTTTTTTTCAGTCGGGTAGAAAAATGGATGCTGGCCGGCTTCTTGCTTGCTGGAATTTGCAACCAGCATTGCCAATCGTCGCGGCCAATTACCGCACGGCTGCTTCTTGCGATTTGCGCCTCAGAGCTGCCCCGTCCCCGATCGGCCAAAAGCGCCGGGCAGGCGCAAAGCCGACACCTACCCGGCCGCCCAGGCGTAGCCTGTCAGTACCCGCTCCGAAAGCAGAGGCCAAGGGTTCGTATCCTTTCGGGTCCACCATTTCTCTTTACATTTCAGTTTGATATATCGCCGCGGTGCCGCCTATCCGCCACTGGAAGCGGGGGTCGCTTTTCGCGCGAAAGGATCTTCGCGCAGCGATCGCCCGGCGGTTTCCGGCATGAAACGCAGCGCCGCGAGGCCGACCAGACACGCCAGCATCATATAATAGGCGGGCATCAGCGGGTCGCCGGTCAGGGTGATGAGGCCGCTTCCGATCATCGGCGCGGTGCCGCCGAAGATCGAGGTCGAGACATTATAGGCGATCGCGAAACCCGCGAAGCGCACTGCGGTTGGGAACATCGCGGGAAAGGTCGCCGAGATCGTCGCAAGCTGCGGCACGTAGAGCAGGCCGAGCGCCATGAAGGCGATCAGCGCGCCGGCGAAGCCCGTCCCGATCAGCATGTAGAGCGGCACCACGCCGAGTAGCAGCCCGACCAGCGACCAGCGCCACATCGCGCGGCGTCCGACGCGGTCGGACAGCGCGCCCGCAAAGGGAAGGAAGACCATCATGAAGAGCATGCCGATGATCGGTACGAGCAAGGCCTCTTCGTTCGACAGGCCGATGCGCCGCTGCAGATAGGTCGGCATATAGCTGAGCAGCGAATAATTGACGACGTTGAGCGCGACGACGAGTCCGCCGACGACGAGCAGCGGGCGCCAATAGTCGCGCAGCATGATCGCGATGCCGGGCGGCGTTCGCCGTTCGGCCGACGCCATTTCCTCGCGAAAGATCGGCGTGTCCTCCATCTTCGAGCGGACATACATGCCGATGAGCCCGATCGGTCCCGCGATCAGAAAGGGAATGCGCCAGCCCCATTCGTGCATCGCCTGATCGCCGAGGTGCAGCGAATAGCCGAGCATCAGCGCCGCGCCTAAGGAAAAGCCGGCGAGCGTCCCGAATTCGAGGAAGCTGCCATAAAAGCCGCGCCGTTCGTCGGGGGCATATTCGGCCATGAAGGTCGCCGCGCCGCCATATTCGCCGCCGGTCGAAAAGCCCTGGAGCATCCTGAGCAGGATGAGCAGCGTCGGCGCCCAGAAGCCGATGCTGTCATAGGAAGGGATCAGCCCGACCGCGAAGGTCGCGCCCGCCATGAGCAGGATCGTCATCGCGAGCACCGACTTGCGTCCGATGCGGTCGCCGAGCGGCCCCCAGAACAGCCCGCCGAGCGGCCGGACGAGGAAGGAAATGGCGAAGGTCGCAAGCGCGAACAGCACCGCATCCTCCATGTCGCCGGGAAACAGCGCCGCCGAGATATAGGTCACGCCATAGGCATAGATGCCATAGTCGAACCATTCGACCGCGTTGCCGAGCGCGGAGGCTCCGACCGCGCGGTGCAGCGGCGTGGGCTCGCGAAAGGGGGGCGGGTGCCCCGGGGCGTGGGTCGTTACGGGCTTTTCCATGTCTCACCTGTTTGCGGAGGGGGTTCGGACGACGGCTCGGGGCCGGCGGGGTCGAGCAGCGCGGCGACGGGCGTCGTGCGCGGCAGAATCTGGAAATCCTGCTGCGCCGCGCCGGGGACGGGCGCGCTGGTAGCGAGGCGCCACAGGCCGAAGGCGAGCATCGCCGCCGCCGCGAGTGCGATGAAGAGAAAGAGCCCGCCCGCACCCGCGAACGTCATCGCCGCGGCGGCGCCGAGCGGGCCGAGCGCGGCGCCGACCGAATAGAGGAGGACGAGCTGGCCGCTCGCGGTGACGCGCTCCGACGGGAGCAGGCGGTCGTTTGCGAAGGCGACGCACAGCGGGTAGAGCGCGAAGCTGAGCCCGCCGAATATCGCGCCGAGACCGAGCAATAGGGTGCCGGTAGGCGCGGTGGCGAGCGCAATGCTGACGGCAAGCGTCGCGGCGAAACATGCGATGATCACGCGCCGCCGGTCGTAGCGGTCCGACAGGCGACCGAGCGGCCATTGCAGCGCGACGCCGCCGAGGATCACGATCGTCATGAAGGTCGCGGTGTCGGCGAGGCTGAGGCCGATCCGGCGCGCGTAAATGGCGGCAAGGCCATAGAAGGCGCCGAGCAAGAGGCCGGTGATCCCCGCGCCCGCGACACCGAGCGGCGAGGCTTCGAACAGGCGCTTCAGCGGTAGCGAGGCGGCATCCTCGAGCAGCGGCGCGGCCGCGCGGGTCAGGCAGACGGGGATGATCGCGAGCGTGATGAGGATCGAGGCGAGTTCGAAGGGGATCTGCGGCGCCGTGTTCCCCGATCGCAGGATGAGCTGGCCGAGCGCCTGCCCCGAATAGAGCGCGACCATATACCAGGCGAGCACGGTGCCACGTGTCGCCGGTTCGGAACGGTCGCCCAGCCAGCTTTCGACGCAGATGAAGACGCCCGCGACGCACAGCCCGTCGACGAAGCGCAGCGCCGCCCACAGCGCGGGGTGCTGGAACAGCGCATAAGTCAATGTGCTTGCCGAGAGCAATGCGACGAAGGCGGCGAAGGCACGGATATGACCGACGCGGCGCACGACCTCGCCCGCACGCAGCGCGCCCACGACGAGCCCGGCAAAATAGGCGGTCGCGACGAGGCCGATGATCATCGTGCCGCTGCCCGCGCGTTCGAGGCGCAGACCGATCAGTGTCGACAGGAAGCCGCTGCCCGCCATCATCACGAAAATCGCGACCAGCAGGCTCCGCACGGGCAGGATCGTTGCGAACATCGGCCGCGCCCGGCCGCCGCATCACGCGGCGCGCCGGCCCTCCGCAGCCGCATCGACGTCTTCGACGAGCGCCTTGTGCAGCACGCGCACCGCCGCGTCGAAATCGCGGCTGTCGACGATGAACTGGATGTCGACATTACGGATTTGATGCTGCATCGCGATCATGCCGATGCCGGCGTCCTCGAGCGCGCGCAGCGCGTCGGGGACGAGCCCGGGGCGCGAAATGTCGCTGCCGATCGCCGCGATCATCGCCACCGGTTGCGTCGAGATGGCAGCCTCGGGATAGTCTTTTTGCAGGTCGGCAATCACCTTTTTCACCGCGTCGGCGCTCGCCGACAGATAATGGGTGATCGTGTTCGCGTTCGACGATTTGCTGACGATCCACAGCCGGTGGCGCGTCAGCGCGTCGAGGATCGCGGCGTCATAGCCCTTCACCCCGACCATATCCTGTTCGAAGAAGGTCAGCGCCTGCATCTGACGGATGCCGGTGACGATCTCGACGCGCGGCACGTCGGAGACATAGTCGCCCGTGACGAGGGTGCCGCCATCCTCGCGGTCGAAGGTGTTGCGCACGCGCAGCGGAATGTCGGTCTGGCGAAGGCCGCGTCCGGCCCCCGGATGGATCGCTTCCATGCCGAGGTTCGCGAGCTGGTCGGCGACATCGTAGTTGGTGCGGCCGATCTTGCGCGCCTTGTCCTCGCCGACCAGCTTGGGATCGGCGCTCGACAGGTGGAATTCCTTGTGGATGATCGCCTCGCGCGCGCCGGTAAGGACGGCGAGCCGCGAAAAGGTCATTTCGGTATAGCCGCGCGCATAGCGGCGCACCATGCCGCCCTCGCAGCCGGCATAGCCGGTCACGATCGGCAGCGTCGTGGCGAGGTCGATTCCGGCGAAGGCGTCGCCGATCCGCGCGTCGAGACTGCGGAGATCCTCCTGATCCCAAAGCGTCAGGTCGACGAAGCGCGCGTTCACGTCGCGGTCGCGCAGCAGCAATGCTGTGCTGTGCGCGCTGTGCGCCTCGCCGATCCCGGCGAGCAGTTCGCGCACCGTCATCAGCTGTTCCTTGACGCAGAAGCGGCCGTGGGCGCGCAGGCGCGCGAGGTCTTCGAGGCACGCCGCGACCGTGGCGATGCGCGTGTCGACGAAGGCGTCGGCCTCGTCGCGGCTTTCGGGCCGCGCGAACATTCCGGCGTTGCGTTCGTGCATCGCGCGGCGGACATCCTCCATCGCCTCGCGCCAGCCGCCCACATCCTCGTCGGCGACGAAGCGGCCATAGACGCCGGGCACGCCGCTCTTCTTGTTCTCGAGCAGCAGGTCGGTCATCCCGCCATAGGCCGAGACCACAAAAATGCGATTGTAGAGATCGGCACCCGACCGCCCCGCGATCAGCACATTGTCGAACAGGGTCGCGGTTGCGGCCATCGAAGTGCCGCCGATTTTTTCGACGCTATGCCCGGTCATGCGGCCACCGTCTCGGCGAGCGGGCCGCGTTCGATCGTCAGCGGTTCGGGTTCGCCGCGATGGGCGAGGAACCAGGGGCGCGGCTTGTCCACACCGAACGGCATTTCGAGCCGGTTGCTGACCGCATTATAGACGAGGAAGGCGTTGGCGCGCGGGAAGGGGGTGATGTTGCCGTTCGACCCGTGCATCAGGTTGCAGTCGAACAGGATCACGGTGCCCGGCTTGCCCGTCGGCGCGACGATGCCGTGCCGGTGCGCGAGTTCGGCGAGGCTTTCCTCGTCGGGAACGCCATATTCCTGTTTCTTGAGTGAGCTCAGATAATGATCGTCGGGGGTTTCGCCGACGCAGGTGAGATAGGTGCGGTGCGACCCCGGGATCACCATCAGCGGCCCGTTGTGCGGCGTGTTCTCGGCGAGCAGCACCGACATCGACAGCGCGCGCATCCGCGGCATGCCGTCCTCGACGTGCCAGGTCTCGAAATCGCTATGCCAGTAGAATTCCTTGCCCGTGAAACCGGGCTTATAGTTGAGGCGCGACTGGTGGATATAGACCTCGTCGCCGAGCAGGAAGCGCGCGACGTCGGCGAGCCGCGCATCGGCGGCGAGCCGCGCCATCACGGGGCTCTGCGCGTGAATCTCGAAGATCGAGCGGATCTCGTTGGCCTGCGGTTCGGTGACGATCGTGTCGCTATCGAGCGCGGCCGGATCGGCGAGCAGCGCGCCAGCCGCTTTTTGCAGGAAGGCGACCTCGTCGGCCGAGAAAATATCCTCGAGCACGATATAGCCGTCGCGGTCGAATTGCGCCGCCTGGCGCGCGCTGATCGGCGCGTCATTGTTCCATTCGCTATGGACGACAGGGTCCTGCCGCGGCCGCATTTCGGCCTCGGGTGCGTGCCGCGATGGGTAGAGGTCTTGCATCGGACGTCTCCCTTTCTGTTTTCGTGATGATCAGTCGGCGGCGACGAGGTCGGCGTCGGCCGGATAGGCGCCGGTTTCGTCGTGGACTTCCTTGCCGGTCACTGGCGGGTTGAAGGCGCAGGCGGTCAAAATGTCGGTTTCGGGCCGCACGATGTGCCGGTCATGCTCGTTGAGCGCGTACATCACGCCGGGTTCCAGCCGGTGGATTTCGCCGGTGCCCAGATCTTCGATGGTGCCGGTGCCCTTCAGAACGAACACCGATTCCAGATGATTCTGGTAGTGCATCTTGAGCTCGGTGCCCGCGAACATGGTCGTGACGTGGAAGGAAAAGCCCATGCCATCGTCCTTGAGCAGCATGCGGGCGCTCGCCCAGCCGTCCGAGCGGACGTTGCGGTCGGATTTGCGGATGTCATTCAGGTTGCGAACGATCATGTGGATATCTCCTGTGTCTGTTATTCGGCGGCGACGGCGTAGTCGGCGGCCGTCGCCTGACGGATTTTGGTTTCGAGGATGTCGAGCCCGGTGCCGAGGACGGCGTCGTCGATGACGAGCGGGGCAAGCACCTTGATCACCTCGTCGTGCGCGCCGCTGGTCTCGATGATCAGGCCAGCGTCGAAGCAGGCGGCGGTCACGGTCGAAGCAAGCTCGCCCGAGCCGACATTGACGCCGCGCATCATGCCGCGGCCGCGGGTTTCGAAGCCATGCTCGGCCGCGATGCGATCGAGCCGCATCGCGAGAATCTGGCCGCGTCGCTCGATGTCGCGCTGGAAATCGCCCGTGCTCCAGAAATGCCTGAGCGCGGCGGTCGCGGTGACGAAGGCGTGGTTGTTGCCGCGGAAGGTGCCATTGTGTTCGCCCGGCGACCATTGGTCGAGCTCGGGGCGCAGCAGGGTCAGCGCGAAGGGCAGGCCCATGCCCGAGAGCGATTTCGCCAGCGTCACGATGTCGGGGGTGAAGCCCATATCCTCGAAGCTGAAGAAGCCGCCGGTGCGGCCGCAGCCCGCCTGGATGTCGTCGACGATCAGCAGCGCGCCATGCGCCCTGGCGATGTCCGCGATGCGGCGCAGCCACTCGGGCGAGGCGGCGTTGAGCCCGCCTTCGCCCTGCACCGTTTCGACGAGGATCGCCGCGGGGGCATCGAGCCCGCTCGACGGATCGGCGAGCCGCTGTTCGAGCAGGTCGGCGGTGTCGACGTCGGGGCCGTAATAGCCATCGTAAGGCTCGTGCGCGACATGGCTGAGCGGCACGCCCGCGCCGCCGCGCTTGGTGGCGTTGCCGGTGCAGGCGAGCGCCCCCAATGTCATGCCGTGGAAGCCGTTGGTGAAGGCGATCACCATTTCGCGGCCCGTGACCTTGCGCGCGAGCTTGATCGCGGCCTCGACCGCATTCGTGCCCGTGGGCCCGGTGAACATCACGCGATGGTCGAGCCCGCGCGGTTTCAGGATCAGCTCTTCGAAGGTGGCGAGAAAGTCCTGCTTTGCATCGGTGTGCAGGTCGAGCCCGTGCGCGATGCCGTCGGCGGCGATATAATCGAGCAGCGCCTGCTTCAGGATCGGGTGGTTATGCCCATAGTTGAGCGTCGAGCAGCCCGACAGCAAGTCGAGGTAGCGCCCGCCCTGGTCGTCGTGCATCCACACGCCTTCGGCCCTGCCGAACTGGCGCGGCATGGAGCGGGCATAGCTGCGAACTTCGGATTCGCGGCGCTCATAGATCGTCCGGTCCGGAATCGCGCCGGACGGCTGGGGTGTCGTGATCATGTGTCTATCCCTGTTCTGCGTCTATCTTGGTACGGTCGATCGGCCCGATGCGGGCCAGATATTCGGTGGCGTGGGCGCCCGCGAAATGGGCTTCGCGCTCGAACAGCGCGCTGCGTTCCAGCTCGGCGTCCCATTTGCGCGCGAGGCTGCGGAACAATCCCCACGATGCCTGATTGTCGGCGGTGATCGTGGTGATCATGTGCGACACGCCATCCTGTGCCGGCCTGGCGAGCAGGTCGGCGATCATGCGGCTCGCGAGTTGCTTCCCGCGTCCCTCGGTGGAGACGGCGACCTGCCACACGAAAAAGGCCGCGGGATCCGACGGCGGGCGATAGCCCGACACCCAACCGACGATCCGCCCCGCCTTTTCGGCGATGACGCAATGGTCGGCGAAATGTTCGCACTGGAGCAGGTTGCAATAGCGGGAATTGCGATCGAGCGGCGGACACGCCGCTATCAAAGCGGTGACGGCGGGGCCGTCCGACGCGATCGGCCGGCGGAAGCGTATATCGGCATCTGCGGCCGGGATCGCGTCAAAATCTTTCCCTGGAGGCAATGACTCTTCGTCTTTTTGCCGATCTAGTATCTTTCATCTCCTGAAATAAATTTCGGATTTATGCGGCCTGGCAAGACCGTGATTCGCGCAAAATATAAGAGTTAAGGCCAAGCGTTCAACCCGCCGCCGTAATTTTATTTCATATATCGAAATATATGACAGCCCTGTGTCACCCGTTAGCGATCAGGGATAAGGCGTTGGCGCGCGCGGGGCGGGCGGCTAACAGGGCGCATGGAATCCGAAATTGCGAACGCGACGTTGAAGGCCTTGCGGCGCGTCCTGCGCGCGACCGACGGCGGCACCCGCAGGCTGGCAGCCGCCACCGGCCTCACGCCGTCGCAGCTGCTGGTGCTGCGCGAGATCGATGCCGGCGACGAGGTGACGCCCGGGGTGGTCGCGCAGCGACTGGAGTTCAGCCATGCGACGATCACTGCGATCGTCGACCGCCTCGTCGCGCTGGGTCTCGCCAGCCGGACGCGCAGCGTACAAGACAAGCGGCGCGTCCTTTTGGAAGCGACCGAAGCGGGCCGCCGCCGCCTCGTCGAAGCGCCGGACATGCTGCAGGAAAAGTTCGAGGCGGGATTCGCTGCACTCCCGGGGTGGGAGCAGGCGATGATTCTGGCGGGCACCGAGCGTCTGGCCGACTTGCTGGGGGCGGGCGATGTCGATGCCGCGCCGCTGCTCGATACCGGGGCGATCGATCGCGATTGAAGCAGCCGGCCGCATATTTGCGAAGATCGCCGCGCGGCATCGGCGAGTCTTGTTTTTGACTGGCCGAGGCTGTTAGTAGCGAGGGCGGCCGCCGGAGCTATCCTCTCGGATGTGCCGGACAGCTTCGACCGGCCGTTCGAGCCGATGACCTGGGGAGACGGGCGCCAGATGTACGACCTGCTGGCCGGCCTGTCGGTGATCGAAGCTTCGTCCTTCGTCGCCTCCCCGACCGCCGGGCTTTATTGCGCGCAGATGGGCGCCGAAGTGATCCGCGTCGACCAGATCGGTGGCGGCCCCGATTTCCGCCGCTGGCCGGTGACCGCGGCCAATGATTCGCTCTATTGGGAAAATCTCAACCGCGCGAAAAAGTCGGTCGCGCTCGATCTCGGCCGGCCCGAGGGGCGCGAGCTGCTGCAGGAACTGGTGCGCGCGACGGGGCAGTTCGTTACCAACTTCCCGGTCGGCGGTTTCCTGTCGCACGACACGCTCGCCGAGGGGCGCGCCGACCTGATCACCGTGCGCGTGATGGGCTGGGCCGACGGCTCGCCCGCGCTCGACTATACGGTGAACAACAGCGTCGGTTATCCGATGCTCACCGGCGCGGGCCCCGATCCGGTCAACCATGTGTTGCCCGCGTGGGATTTGCTGACGGGCGCCTATGCCGCCTTCGCGCTGCTCGCGGCGATCCAGCGGCGGAACGTCAGCGGCGAGGGCGGCGAGGTGCGGCTTCCGCTGTCCGACGTTGCGATCGGTACCGTCGCCAACCTCGGCGGGGTTGCAGAGGTGCTTTATTCGGGCGCGAATCGCCCGCGGCTCGGCAATGCGGTCTATGGGCTGTTCGGGCGCGATTTCGTAACGCGCGACGGACGGCGCACGATGATCGTGGTTGTCACGCCGCGCCAATGGACGAACCTGGTCGCCGCGCTGGGACTCGGCGACGCGATCGCTGCGATCGAAAGCGATCGCGGCGTGTCCTTCGCGGCCGACGACGGGCTGCGCTTCGATCACCGCGACGCGCTCTATCCGCTGTTCGAGCGTGCGATCGCGGCGCGCGACCATGACGATCTGGCGGCCGCCTTCGACGCGGGCGGGATCGTTCATTCGCCCTATCGCACCATGTATGACGCGGTACAGGACCCCGCGCTCGTCGCCGACAACCCGATCTTCGGCGCCGCGGACAATCCGAGCGGCTTCGCCTATCCCGCAGCGGGTGCCTTTTCGACGATCCCGCAGGCGAAGCGCCATTCGCCGCGCGCTGCCCCGCTCAACGGCCAGCATTCGGAAGAAGTGCTCGCCGACCGCCTTTCGCTTTCCTCGGGCGAGATCGCCCGCCTGATCGATGCCGGTATCGTCGGCGTGGCGAGTTGCAAAAAATGACGTTTCCCAGCTTCCGATTCCCCGAGCGAAGACGAGGGGCTATGCCGAGCGAAGTCGAGGCGGCCGCGTCGCAGTTTCTCGCTCCGCTCGAACGAGCCCCTCGTCTTCGCTCGGGGAATCGGAATTATAGACTCACGCATTATCCCTGGAGACAAGCATGACCCTGCGCCGCGCCGCCATCGTCGCCCCGATCCGCACCGCTGTGGGAAAATTCGGGGGCGCGCTTTCGTCGATGACCGCGGGAGAGCTCGGCGCCGTCATTTTGAAAGCGCTCATAGAACGCACGAAGATCGACCCGGCGCGCGTCGACGACGTCGTCTTTTCGCAGGGCTATGGCAATGGCGAAGCGCCCGCGATCGGCCACTGGTCATGGCTCGCCGCGGGGCTGCCGCTCGAGGTGCCGGGCTATCAGCTCGACCGCCGCTGCGGATCGGGGCTGCAAGCGATCATCAACGCCGCGATGATGGTGCAGACGGGTATGTCCGACGTCGTTGTCGCGGGCGGCGTCGAATCGATGTCGAACGTCGAACATTACAGCACCGACATTCGCAAGGGCGTGCGCGCGGGCAACCTCACGCTCCACGACCGGCTGACGCGCGGGCGGCTGATGTCGCAGCCGGTCGAACGCTTCGGGGTGATCAGCGGCATGATCGAGACCGCCGAAAATCTTGCCAGGGATTATGGCATCTCGCGCGAAGCAGCCGACGCCTATGCGGTGCAGAGCCACCAGCGCGCCGCCGCGGCGTGGGCGAAGGGACTGTTCGACGACGAGCTGGTGCGGGTCGAGGTGCCGCAGAAGAAGGGTGATCCGGTCGTCTTTGCACATGACGAGGGTTATCGTGCCGACGCGACGATGGAGACGCTCGGTAAGCTGCGCCCGCTCGAAGGCGGGGTGGTGACGGCGGGCAATGCGAGCCAGCAGAATGATGCGGCGGCGGCGTGCCTCGTCGTCGCCGAAGACAAGCTCGACGAACTAGGGCTGGAACCGATCGCCTGGTATCACAGCTCGGCGGCGGCGGGCTGCGATCCGAGCCGGATGGGGATCGGGCCGGTCCCCGCGGTCGAGCGGCTGTTCGCGCGCAGCGGCCTCGGCTGGGGCGACATCGACCTCGTCGAGCTCAACGAGGCTTTCGCGCCGCAGGTGCTGGCGGTGCTCAAGGGCTGGGGCTGGTCGGACGACGACAGCCGGGGCGAGATTTTGAACGTCAACGGATCGGGCATCTCGCTCGGCCATCCGATCGGCGCGACCGGCGGACGTATTCTCGCGAACCTCACGCGCGAGCTGGTGCGCCGCGACGGGCGTTACGGGCTCGAGACGATGTGCATCGGCGGTGGGCAAGGCATCGCCGCGATTTTCGAGCGCGCTGCCCGAGGGGCATAGGATCGACGAAAGTGAAACCGCCACCTCAACAAAAAGCCGTTTGTGCTGAGCTTGTCGAAGCACCGTCCTTCTTCGCGAGACCCGAAAGGAAGAACGGCCCTTCGACAAGCTCAGGGCGAACGGATTGTTGGTAATGCAAGCCGATCTGAACAACGCACTGAACGCAGCGCAGGCCTATCGTGACGCCGCGCGGAGGGCGCTCGTGGAGCGGCTCGCGCTGCATCCGATCGACCGCGAGCAGCGCGCGGCGCATGGCTTCGCATGGGTCGCGACGACGGTCGCGGCGCTGGAGGCGGTGCTGGCGTGGTGCGAGTCCGGCCAGAACTCGAACCCGCTCGATGCGTTCGATGCGAAGGTCGCGGTGCTCGCGTTCGCCGAGGGGATCGGCCAGCTCGTCGGCGGATTGCCGATGGGGCAGAATGAGATTTTCCGCCCCGCCGATCTTGGCCTAGGTGTCGAGGCGCGCGCGCTCGCGGATAGCTGCGCCGGCCTGCTCGATACCGACCATGCCGCGACCCGTGCCGCCGTCGCCGCCGAACTCGCCGCGGGGCGGTGGCCGAGCGAGACGCTGCACGACGCCGATCTCGACGCGATCCGCGAGCAGTATCGCCGCTTCACCGACGCCGCGATCGTGCCGGGCGCGCATGGCTGGCACCTCGCCAATGCGTTGATCCCCGACGCGACGGTGCAGGCGATGGCCGACCTCGGCACCTTCGGCGTCTGCATTCCCGAGGAATATGGCGGGCTCGGGCTCGGCAAGCTCGTCATGTGCATCGTCACCGAGGAATTGTCGCGCGGCTGGATCGGCGCGGGATCGCTCGGCACACGGTCGGAGATTGCGGGCGAGCTGATCGCGATGGGCGGAACCGAGGCGCAGAAGGCGGATTGGCTGCCCCGGATCGCGAGCGGCGAGGTGTTGCCGACCGCGGTGTTCACCGAACCCGACGTCGGATCGGACCTCGGATCGCTCCAGACCCGCGCGCGGCGCGAGGATAATCAGTGGGTCATAGACGGCGCGAAAAACTGGATCACCCACGCCGCGCGCTCGGACCTGATGACGCTGCTCGCGCGCACGCTTCCGCAAGCGAAGGGCTATGCCGGGTTGTCGATGCTGCTCGTCCCGAAGCCGCGCGGGACCGAAGCCGATCCCTTCCCCGCCAAGGGCATGAGCGGCAGCGAGATCGAGGTGCTCGGCTATCGCGGGATGCGCGAATATGCGTTGCAGTTCGATGCGATGCACGCTCCCGCCGACGCGCTGCTCGGCGGCGCGGAGGGGCAGGGGTTCAAGCAGCTCATGCGCACCTTCGAAGGCGCGCGGATCCAGACCGCGGCGCGCGCTGTCGGGGTGGCGCGGCGCGCGCTCGAACTCGGGCTCGACTATGCGCTCGCCCGCAAGCAGTTCGGCCGGGCGATCATCGATTTCCCGCGGGTGTCGGACAAGCTCGCGATGAGCCTCGTCGATTTCGTGATGGCGCGCGAGCTCAGCTATGCGGCGGCGCGCGCGAAGGACAGCGGCAAGCGCTGCGATATCGAGGCGGGGATGGCGAAGCTTCTCGCCGCGCGCGCCGCTTGGTCGAACGCCGATGCGAGCCTGCAGATCCATGGCGGCAACGGTTATGCCATGGAATATGAAATCAGCCGTGTGCTGTGCGACGCGCGCATCCTCAATATCTTCGAGGGCGCCGCCGAGATTCAGGCGCAGGTGATTGCGCGCGGGCTGATCGAGGGCCGCAACTAGAGCCAGAGCAAAGGCTGGCGAACGGGGAAGTTGCGCACGACCTCGCCGACGACGGGGTCGGGGTTCAGCCGTTGCCAAAGCGCCAGCCAGTCGCTGCGTTCCTGCGCGAGGCCGCCGAAGAGCAGGCTCGGCTGGCGCACGGGGAAGCCGTCCCAATATTCCACGTCGGGCGGCAGCGGCCATTTCGTCTTGTCGGCGATATAGGGCGCCATCCATGCGATCGCGCCGCCGATCGAGCGGCCGTCGGGGGTCTTCCAGCCGATCAGCTCGCCGCCGCCGAGCAGCCACGCCGACGCGGTGAGGACGTCGAGGTTGAAGAGCGAATAGGCGTAGGGCTTGGTGCGCGCGAGTTCGAGCGGCTGGCGGCCGTCGGCGGCGATCTGCGTCGGGATGATGATCGTCTTGAGCCGGGCGCGGGCATCGGCGAGGATGTCGTCGCGGCCGAGCAATGCGGCGAAGCTGGCCGCCTGCAAGAGCCAGCAAGTTCCGTGGTTATTCTTCTCGTCGCGCTCTTCGGTACCGAAGGGCGAGGTGGTGAGCCAATCCAGATAGGATGCGAACCAGCCTTCGACGCCGGCGCGGATCGCGGCATAGCCCGGCGCGTCCTTTCGCGCGAACAGCGCCGCAGCGCGCGCGACCTCGACGATCTGCAGCGTGTCGATCACCCCGATCGCGCGGCCCGTATTGACGCCGATGATCGCCTGCGCGCGGTCGAGATTGGGGTTCATCCGCGTCTTTGGATCGACGAACCATGCGTGGAGGTGGCGCATCGCGGCGTCGGCGAAGCGCGGCTCGCCGGTGAGATCCCATAGCGCCGCGAGCGCGGGAACGGTCCGCCCGAAGGCGATCAGCGCGTCGCGGTGGCCGTCGAACTTGTCGGGGTTCGAGCGGCCGTCGCGGCGGATATAGGCGCCGCCGGGGTTCGCCGGATCGGGCCACCAATAATCACCTTCCGAATAATAATCCTGCGGTCCGGCGGGACTGCGCGGCGCGGGGATCGCGGCGATGGTGCGCGGCTCGGCGGCGAGCAGGGCTTCGGCTTGCGGCAGCAGACGGCGGCGCTCGATCGCGCGAATGTCGAGCGCGCCGGGCTGCGGGCGTGCCCATGCTGCGGACGCGGCGAGCAGCGCGGTGAGTAGCAGGGTGCGGCGTGCGATCATTGGGGGCCCTTCGGGGCGATGCGACGGCGAAGCAACAGATCGCCGTCGACCGCGCGCGGATAGGCGCCCGGACCCCAGGCATCGTCGGCGCGAACGAGCAGCCGGTCCAGCATCGCGGCCGGCCAGCCCTGTTCCTTGTACGGCCAGTCGGACGCGCGGCCGCGATATGCGGCGACATAGTCGGTCGCCCGGCGCAGCGAGCGGCCGCGTTCCTCGGCGCGATAGAGATCGATGCCAAGGCACGCCGCGCTGTCGGCCAGCGTGTAGGCGGCGTCGAGCGCATAGAGCGAATAGTGGAAGCTGCGCGTTCGCGTCAGCTCCTTGGGCAAGGCGCCTGAGGGATCGACTTGCCGTGCGAGGCGCCTTGCAGGAAAGGCCGCCACGATCCGGCGTGCGACATCGGGGCGCCGCGCGAACAGTGCGAAGCGCGCGACCTGCGCGTCGTACCAAAGGCCATGGTTATTGGCGGCCTTGCCTTCCGCCCTGCCGTTCGGACTCGTCAGCATCCAGTCGAGATAGCGCGAAAACCAGCCTTCGAGCGCGGTCATTTCGTCCGCCGTCAGCGCGCCCGACGGCGCGATCAGCCCGGCGGCGTCGATCACCGCGACGAAGCCCGCGCCGTCGAGCACGCCTTCGGCGCGACCGTTCGACACGCCGGGCACGGCTTGCGCGAAGTTCATGTTCGGGTTCATGCGCGTCGCGGGATCGAGGAACCAGACGCGGATGACGCGCGCGGCGCCGTCGGCATATGTTCGCTCGCCACTGTAATAATAAGCGAGGCCGAGCGTGTCGGCGTCGCGCACCATGCGCGCAAGCGCGGCGCGGTCGAAGCGGCCCGATTCGATATCGGGATTGGTGTCGCCGTCGCGGCGGACATAGGCGCCGTTTGGATTGGCGGGGTTCGGCCACCAATAGCGCGCGAGGCTGACATAATCGTGGCGGTCGCCCGATAGGGGGATGCTGCGCTTGTCGGTCACCGACGCGGGTTTCGCCGCCAGCGCCTTGTCGGCGCGGACGATCAGGTCGCGATAGGCGGCGCCGATCGCCGGATCGGTTGGCAGCGCCGCCTTGATCGCTTCGAGATCGGCGGGGCGCAGCGCGAAGGTGCGGCGACCATCGAACGACGCCGAATAGCCTTCGCTCGTCTCACAAGCAGGCGTTGAGGAAAAAGCCGCCGCCGCGGACGGAGTCGCGGCGGCGGCCAGGATAGCCCAAGGGAGTCGGGCTAAAACTGCTGGCTTCACAGGCGGACCCGGAAGCCGAAGAAATATTGCGTACCGCTGCGCGACACCTCGGCGATGCTGTCGTATCCGCCCTTGTACATGATGTCGTTGGTGCCGGTGACGTTGAGCGCCTGCAGCTTGAGCTGGACATTGTCGGTGAGATTATATTGCGCCGACAGATTGATGTAGGTCGCGCCGCGAATCTCGCGATTGGTGCCGCTGTTCGGCTTGTAATAGCCCGAGCGGTAGCGAAGGTTGGCGCGCAGCGAGAGGCCCCATTTTTCGAACCACACCGATCCGCTCGCGGTCCATTTCGACAGGCCGATCAGGTTCGCGGGATCGACATAGTCGGCGATCGGCGAGGTATCGGGATATTCGAAATTGGCGAAGGCGCGGTTGACCGATCCCTGGATGCCGAGCCCGTCGAGCGGGTCGGGAAGCCAGGTGAAGGCGTGGCTCGCGGTCGCCTCGATCCCGTAGAGATGCCGCGTCTCGCTGTCGTTGGTCGGGGCGACCGGTGCGATGGTAACGGTCTCGGTTACCGGCGCGCCGCCGTCGCGGATCGTCGTGATGGTGACGTCGGTCGGGATCGGCTCCTCGGCGCTGATCACCGTGCCCTTCGCCCACTTATAATAGCCCGCGATCGAGAGAAGCGTGTCTTGCGACGCATAGAGCTCGAGGCTCGCATCGAGGTTCCATGCGCGCAGCGGCTTGAGGTTCGGGTTGCCGGTGGTCGCGTCGAAGATGATATTGTCGAGCCCCGTGCCCGCCGAGGGGTTGAGCCGGATGCCCGCGCCGAAGCTTTCAATCCCCGACCGCGCGATCGCGCGATAGGCGGCGAGGCGCAGCTTGACCTCTTGCGACAGGTCGAAGGCGATGTTCGCGCTCGGCAGGAAATAATTATAGCTGCCCGTGGCGCGGTTCGTCAGCAGTTCGCCGTCCGGATCGGGGTCGACGCTATAGCTGTCGCCGGCGGTGTCGATCGTGATCACATAGGGCTGGCGATAGCCGATCGAGGTGATGTCGGTCTTGACCCAGCGTAGCCCGATATTGCCGCTGAACGGCACGCTGCCCGCCTGCGATTCGAAATTGGCGAGGCCGTAGAGCGCATAGATGCGCTCGGTGACGTCGATGTCGCTCGGGTCGCGGCCGTCGGTCGGATAGGGCAGCGCGTCGTCGCCGCCGGTGAAGGTGCGGAACAGGCAGTCGTTATCGAACGTCGCCCAACGCGTGACGTTGGTGCCCATGTCCTGCATGTAGCTGGTGGTGGTAAAGGGCACGCGGCAATTCTGGTTCGCCTGCGCGATCAGCTCCGCCGGGGTCGTGCCGTCGATAGCGGCCAGCGTGTTGAGGTCGTTGTTGCGGGCATTGTCGTTGGTGCGCTGGTGGTCCGAATAGCGGCCGCCGACCTTGACCGAGGTGATGAAGCCGTCGAACTCGCGCTCCACGTCGAGCCGTCCGGCCCAGATCCGGTCGCGGCGGTCGGTGACGAAGCGGTTGCGCGCATAGACCGAATTGGGCGCGGTGGTCAGGAACAGGTCGTGGTCGGTGATGTCGAAATCCTCGAATTCGACGACTGGCACGACATTGTCGTCGACATAGGACAGCGTATAGCCGACGCGGCGGTTCGATCGCATGCGCGTCGCCTTCTGCGTTTCGGTGCGGTGGCTGTCCGAATAGGATCCGTCGAAGCTGACTGTCCAGCGATCGGGGGTCCAGATCAGATTGAGGCCGCCGCCCTTGTAGCTTTCGTTACGCTGGCGCGTTTCGAGCTGGTTCTCGATATTCGAATTGCCGCGATAGCTGATCAGCGCGCCGGGCGAATAGCCGTTGCTGCCGTCGCCGATGACCAGCGGTTCGATCCCGCGCAGCCCTTCGGGGATGCCGAGCACGTTGCGGTCCTCGCGGCTGCGGCGCTTCGAATATTGGCCGTCGATCGCGATCTCGAATTCGGGTGACGGGCGCCACTGGATCGCGCCGATCAGCCCGTCGCGAATCTCCGAGGTTTTCTGGGTGCGGAAGCTGCGCGACGAGGTGGGGAAATAATAATCCCCGATCGTTTCGCCGACCGTCACGCCATTGGCGGTGCGCGGCCCTTCGGCGAAGGTGCAGTTGATGTTGGCGCCGGCGGCTGCCTGCGTCGCGGCATTGCCGGTCAGCTGCCAGGGATTGTCGGCGGAGGTGTTGCAGAGCTGGAAGGTCGAATTGCCGTTGTAATAATCCTCGGGCGCGCTCGTGTCCTGACGCTGGTAACCGATCGACACGCCGATGTCGCCGAGCCCGGTTTCATATTGGTCGGTGTAGGAAATATTGGCGCGGTAGCCAAGCCCGTCGTGCTGATAGACATCGTCGTCCTGCGGCTGGAAGTCGCCGCGCACCTCGAGCTGGATGCGCCGCTTGCCATAATCGAGCGGCTTCATCGAGCGAAGCTCGATCACCCCGCCGACGCCGCCTTCGAGAAAGTCGGCGCGCTGCGTCTTGTAGACGAGGACGCCGTTGACCAGCTCGGACGGGAATTGCTGGAAGGCGACCGAGCGGTCGGGCCCCGCGGTCGACACTTCGCGGCCGTTGAAGGTCGAAAAGCTCAAGGTCGGACCAAGGCCGCGCACCGACAGTTCGTTGGCGTTGCCCTTGAAGCGGTCTGCCGAGACGCCGACGATGCGTTCGAGCGTGTCGCCGACCGAATTGTCGGGGGTCGCGCCGATCTCTTCGCTGACGAGGCCGTCGACGACGACATCGGCGGCGCGCTTGAACTCGATCGAGCTGCGCTGCGTCGCGCGCGTGCCCGTGACGAGGATCTCGTCGCCGCCATCGACCGCTGCCGCCGCCTCGCCTTTGGTTTCGGCGGGCGCTTCCTGGGCCCATACGGGCATCGCGGCGAACAGCGCCGCCGACGCCAGCAAGGCGGCGCGGGTCGGCAGGACCGATGATGGCTTCATTTTCCTCTCCTTTTTATGCCGCCCCTGGATTTGCGGCGCGGACCCGGTTGATACCGGTGTCAATTTAAGTTGTTATACAACTTCCAAATTGTATTACAACTCTAAAAGGAGAAGTCAATCATTCGCGCCGGGAGCCGGTATGAACCGCAACCGCCGAATTTATTGAGGCTTTCCGCGCTTTTTCGCCAAATCGAACATCGCGGTTCCCGCGAGCAGATAGGCGCCGCTGCCGTAGAATTGTGTCTCCTTTGCCGAGACGCTGTCGGGGCGGTCGCCGACCTGCTGGACCCAGCCGAGCATGCCGTCGGGCTGGACCGCGCGGCCGAGCGCCGCCCAGCCGCGCACTGCGGCGGGCTCGTAGGTCGCGCGGTCGAGGAGGCCGTTGTCGACCCCCCATGCGAAGGCATAGGTGAAGAAGGCGGTGCCGCTCGATTCGGGCGGCGTGCCGGGGTTGTTGTCGAGCAGCGAGGCGGGCCAGTATCCGTCGGCCTTTTGCAGCGTCACGAGCCGGGTTGCCATGTCCTTGAACAATTTCTCATAATAGGGGCGCTGCGGGTCCTTCTTGTCCAGCACCTGCAGCACGCGGACGAGCCCGCCCATCACCCAGCCGTTGCCACGGCTCCAGAACAGCTTGCGCCCCTTGGCGTCGCGCATGTCGAAAAAGCGGCTGTCGCGAAAATAGAGCTGTTCCGACGGGTCGAAGAGATAGTCGGTCGTCGCCTTCCACTCTTCGTGCACGAAATCGGCATAGCGCTTGTCGCCGGTCGCTTTGGCGAGGCGGAGCAGCGTCGGCGGCGCCATGAAGAGCGCGTCGCACCAGCACCAGCGATCGGTGCAGGCCGACGTGCCCTTGCCGGGCGCGACGGGGATGAATTCGAGCCCCATCGTCGGCCGGTTGGCGAGGACATGGTCGAAATAGGCGCGCATCGGCGCGATCGCCTTCTTGCCCGCGCCATTTTTCGCCGCCCATAGCCACGCCTGCCCGATCAGCTGATCGTCGGCGTGAAAGGGAAGGTCGCCCAGTTGCCATTTTTCGGCGCGGCCAAGGTCGAGCAGCGGCTTTGCATATCGTCTGTCGCGGTTCGCGAGCTCGGTCAGCGCGACCCAGAAGGTCGCCTGCTGCCAGTCGCGTACCTCTTGTACGCTCTTGCGCGCCGCCGGCATCGTCGCCCAGTTGGTGCGGTTCGCGAGCTGCCAGTCGGCAACGCGGCGCGTGTCGGTGAGGATCGCGGCGGGGTGCGGCATCACCGGCTCGGCGGGCGCCGCCAAGGCCGCGGGCGTCGTCATCAGAATCGAAAACAGGCTCAGCGACATGGCATATCCTCTCCCTCTCAAGCGGGCCCGGCTTTTCGCCTTGACACCGGTGACATACCTCTTTCCTTTTTAATCGAGTGTCAATAATGTTGTCACACAACTAGCGCATATGGCCAGAGGGAATGGAATGCCGAAAATCGTGTCAGCCCGGGTGATATTGACCTCGCCGGGCCGGAATTTCACGACGCTGAAAATCGAATGCGATGACGGCACGACCGGCGTCGGCGATGCGACGCTCAACGGCCGCGAACTGGCCGTCGCGGCCTATCTTTCGGAGCATGTCGTCCCCTGTCTGATCGGGCGCGACGCACATCGGATCGAGGATATCTGGCAATTTCTCTACAAGGGCGCCTATTGGCGCCGCGGGCCGGTGACGATGGCGGCGATCGCGGCGGTCGACATGGCGCTGTGGGACATCAAGGGCAAGATCGCGGGGCTGCCGGTCTATCAATTGCTCGGCGGCGCGGCGCGCGAGGGCTGCATGGTCTATGGCCACGCCAACGGAACGACGATCGAAGATACGATCGAGGCGGCCCTCGATTACCAGCGGCAGGGGTATAAGGCGATTCGCCTGCAGTGCGGCGTGCCCGGGATGGCGTCGACCTATGGTGTCAGCAAGGACCGCTATTTCTACGAGCCTGCCGACAATGACCTGCCGACCGAAAATATCTGGTCGACGGCGAAATATATGCGGATCGTCCCCGAACTCTTCGCCGCGGCGCGCGAGGCGCTCGGTTGGGACGTCCATCTGCTCCACGACATCCATCACCGGCTGACCCCGATCGAGGCGGCGCGGCTCGGCAAGGATCTCGAGCCCTATCGTCCCTTCTGGATCGAGGATGCGACCCCGGCCGAAGATCAGGAGGCGTTCCGCCTGATCCGCCAGCACACGACGACGCCGCTCGCGGTCGGCGAGATTTTCTCGTCGGTGTGGGATTGCAAGCATCTGATCGAGAACCGGCTGATCGACTATATCCGCGCGACGGTGCTCCACGCGGGCGGCATCACGCATATGCGACAGATCGCCTCTCTCGCCGACCTCCACCAGGTCCGCACCGGCTGCCACGGCGCGACCGACCTGTCGCCGGTGACGATGGCGGCGGCGCTGCACCTCGGGCTTTCGATCCCCAATTTCGGTATACAGGAATATATGCGCCACACGGTGGAGACCGACTCGGTTTTTCCGCATGCCTACCGCTTCGCGGAAGGCATGCTGCATCCGGGCGACGCGCCCGGCCTCGGCGTCGAGATCGACGAGGCGCTCGCCGAAACCTTTCCTTATGCTCGCGCCTATCTGCCGGTGAACCGGCTTGAGGACGGAACGATGTGGAGTTGGTGATGCGGTCGAAGATCCTTGCCTTTTCGCACCGGACAAAATCGCCCCAACTTCGAACGCGTAATTCATGGGCACGGACCCTAGCCAGCCTCGCGGCTCGATGATAACGCAGCATCCATGGCGGTAACCAAGGCGGCATCGCTGGCCGACGATCTGGTCCAGCGTTTCGAGGAACAGATCGAAACGGGCGAAATGCCCGTCGGATCGCGTTTCCCGACCGAAAAAGAGATCACCGAGACGTTCGGCGTCAGCCGCACGGTCGTGCGCGAGGCCTATTCGCGGCTCGCGGCGCGCGGCCTGCTGGTCTCGCGGCGCGGATCGGGCGCCTATGTTCCCGACGGCGCGCAATATCGCGCCTTCCAGGTGACTGCCGAAGAAATCGGCGAGATCGACGATGTATTGAGGCTGCTCGAAATGCGCATGGGGTTCGAGGTCGAAATGGCCGACCTTGCCGCCCGGCGCCGGACCGATGCGGACCTTGCGGCGCTGCGGCATACGCTCGACGCGATGGAGGAAAGCCGCGACGTCGATGCGTCGGTCGCCGCCGACGCCGCCTTTCACGCCGCGATCGCAAGCGCGACCGGCAATCCCTATTTCCTGCGCTTCACGCAGTTTCTCGGCGTGCGGCTCGTGCCGTCGCGGCGGCTCTATCTGCAGGGCGACGATCCGGTCCGGCACCAGCGCTACGCGCACACGATCAATCGCGATCATGAGGCGATCGTCGTCGCGATCGAGGCGGGCGATCCCGTCGCCGCGCGCCGCGCCGCGCGCCGGCACATCGAAAAGTCGATCCAGCGCTATCGCGGTTTGAAGGAGAGCCGATAGCGGGGCGAATCGGACGCCGGAGCGGTGGCCGAATATGGAGCGGCAAGGAAATTAGCTAGCTACCGACCTTGATTTCGACTCGTGATGCTCTATTCCAACCCCCGTGCAAGGCGACCCCGACAATTACCTCAGCCTGCTGTCGGCCGCGCAGATCGAGACGCTGCGGCACGTTTACGAGCATAAAAATTCCAAGCAGATTGCCCGTCTGATGAACGTGTCGCCGCACACCGTCGATGAGCGTGTTCGGCGCGTGTTAAAAAAACTTAATGTTTCCAACAGAATCGAAGCGGCGCGGATCCTGGCGGTTAACGGTGTCTTCGATCATGTTACCCCTTATCAGCCTTTGACATATCAATTGATCGACCTAGGCGAGGTTCCTCCAGCCGTCGATGCGGAACCGGGGCGCAGTTCGTTTCGGCGATTTTTCGATATTGGTTCGCCATTTCCTACCGCGTCCCAGCCGGCCAACCGGCATGGGTTGATGGAAAGGATAATCTGGCCAATCCTGATCGCCTTCGCGACGATTTTGGCTTTCTCCGCCCTCTATTCGATCCTTGTCGGACTCGGTCGCGTTCTGACCTGATGTTCGAACGAATGCTGCGGGGGGGAACCGGTAGCATTCTTTTTCAAGGAAAAAGATGATGCTGAATCAACGAGTTTCTGCGGCGAAGAAGATCGCTTCCGAGCTGCATCTGGCCGAAGACGCCATCGACGAAGCGATGATCCGCATCGCGCAGCTCGCCGCGACGCTGCCCGCCGCGCGCCGCGAGACGAATATGTCGGCGATCGTCGGCCAGGAAGCGATGGCGAAGGTCGCACAGGCGCTCGCCGCCGCCGGCGAGGTCCGCCAGCTCTTGACCGACGCGCATCTGGCGCTGACCGTGACGCAGAAGGAAGTCGGCCTCGGCACGCGCATGTTCGGCGCGGGCGTCAAGCCGGCGAGCGCGAAGCTGGTCGACGAGGGCAGCAACGACCGCCAGGGCGCCGACGCGCCGGCGTTCGCGAAGGCCGGTTGATCCGCAAGAAAGGTTGACTGCCACAATGTGGTCCGTGGCGATCTATTATGCCGTTCTGCTCATCACCGTCGCCGTCGCGATCCGACGCGGCGGACCGCTCGAACGCTGGGCAGCCTATACGGCATTGATCGCCTCGGTCCTCACGACGGCCGTGACGCCTTTCCCGACCTGGACCAACATCGAGGTCAATATCTTCATCATCGACGTACTGGTTCTGATGAGCTTCTGGTTCATCGCCATGCGGACGCAGAGTTTCTGGCCTTACTGGATTACCGGATGGCAGCTGATCGCCATATTCGGGCATATCCAGAAACTCATGTTCGCGGAGATATTGGCGCGGCCCTATTCGCTGCTCTCGGTGTATATATCCTATCCGATCCTGTTGCTGATCATCTACGCATCGGGATCCTACAGTCGGCGGAATGACGTTACGGCCTGAAATGTGGCTCCCCAGGGGCATCGTCACATGCAGCCGTTTTCGAACGAAGAAATTGCCGAGCTGAAATCGCGGGTCGACCAGATCCACGAACTGCTCGCGAGCCGCGGCGAGGAATCGCCATCCGCCGCCGCGCGCCCGGCCGAAGCTGTTCGCCGCGACGCGGCGACAAGCGCGGGGCTGCTCGACCAATTGTCGCTCAGCATCCAGATCCGGCGTATCCGCCGCAGCCATTTCGGGACCGCCGAAATGTCGGGGCCTGTCTGGGACATGATGCTCGATCTGATGCTCGCGGGCGCGCACGGCCGTATGCTCAGCGCGAGCGATCTCGCGACCGGGGCGGGGGTTCCGCTGTCGTCGGGGCTGCGCATGATCGCATCGCTCGAGCAGCGCGGACTGGTGCATCGCTCGATCGACGAGCGCGATCGCCGCCGCACGATCGTGCGCCTGAGCGACAGCGGGACCGAGCGCATGGCGAGCTATTTCGAAAAGATCGGCGGCGTCCGCCAGGCTCTTCCCCCGCTGGCGGCCTGATCCCCGGATCGGGTGCGGGGGCGACTGGTCGCGCGCACCGCACCCGGCCGCTCCTATTCGGTCATTTCCTTCATCATGCGGTCGACCTTGATCATCGCCTCGCGCTTGATCTGGCAGATGCGCGCGGCGCTGACGTCGAGCGTCAGGCCGATTTCGTGCAGGTTGAGTTCTTCGAAGAAATAGAGCTGGAGCACCATCTGCTCGCGCTCGGACAGGCGGCCGACGCACTCGCGCAGCGCCCCCATCAGATCCTCCTGCTCGCAGCGTTCGTCGGCGCCGGCATCCTCGTCGGCGGCGAGGAAAGCGCCGATGTCGGTCAATTCGTCGAGCGAGGTCGACCGGCCGTGCGTCGCATTGCGTTCGAGCGCGAAATAATCCTCGGCCGACATGTCGAACGCGACCGCCATCTCGGCCGCGGTCGGCGCGCGCATCAGCTGCTGTTCGAGCGCGCCGCGCATCGCCTGGATCCGCTTCGCGGCGACCATCGCCGAGCGGCCGACGTCGGCCTCGCGGCGCAGCTGGTCGATCATCGCGCCGCGAATGCGCGTTGTCGCATAGGTGGCAAAGGCGAAGCCGCGCTCCTCATAATGGCGGCTCGCTTCGATCAGCGCGATCAGCCCGGTCTGGATCAGATCGTCGAGTTCGCTGGTCCGCGACACGCGCGAAAAGACCTGCCACGCGATCTTGCGCACCAGCGGGGCATATTCCTCGACCAGCGCCTCGACGCTTTCGCCATAGCCTCGCGCACCCGGCGCTCGGCCGCTCGCGGCAAATTGCTCGGCGGGCTCAATTCTCATGCACTTGGTCCTCCATGGGGGCGTCGGGCCCGGACGCGAGGCGCGGCACTTCGGCGCCGATCGTCGCGACGATTTCGGTCTGCTTGGTCGCGGGAATCTCGAGGTAGGAGATGACGGCGACGTCGGGGAAAGTGGCGCGCACGAGGCGCGAAAGCGCGGAGCGGCAGATCGGCGAGGCGACGAGCGCGAAGCTGCGCGTCTGGAGCAGCAGCGGTTCGACCGCCTGTCCGACCTGTTCGATGATCGTCATCGCCATGCCATGTTCGAACGGCCATTCGGCGGCCGGATTGGCGCGCACGGCCTGGTTGAGAAGCATTTCGATTTCGGGGCTGAAGGTGACGACGGGAAGCGGCATCCGGCTCGGCACGATCGTCTGGACGATGAGCGCGCCGATGCGCTGGCGCACCGCCTCGACCAGGTCGATTTCGCCGAGTTGCTGGCCCGACAGCGCAACCATCGCCTCGGCGATCTTGCGGAAATCGCGCAGCGGCACGCGTTCGACGAGCAGCGATTTGCAAAGGCTCGCGACGCGCGGCAGCGAATAGCCTTGCGGCGAGAGATTCTGCGCGAGCTGCGGATAATGCGTCTTGAGATTGTCGATCAGCGCCTGCGCATCGTCGATGCCGAACAGCTCGGCCGCCGATCCGACGATACTGTTGTTGAGGTGCGTCGCGACGACGGTGGCGGGGTCGACGACCGTATAGCCCGCCGCGATCGCGTCATTCTGCATCGCCTTCGGAATCCACAGCGCGTCGAGGCCGAAGGTCGGATCCTTGCACGGCCGCCCGGTCACCTTGGTGACGAGGTCGCCCGAATCGAGCGCGAGCATCTCGTTGGGGAAGACCTCATCCTCGCCGACGATCACCCCGGCGACCGAGATGCGATAGACGTTGCCGGGCAGCGACAGATCGTCGCTGACCTTCACCGGCGGGACGACGAAGCCGAGTTCCTTCGACAGCTGGCGGCGGATGCCGGTGATGCGCGTCATCAGCGGCGATCCCTTGCGTTCGTCGACGAGGGTGACGAGCGCATAGCCGATCTCGAGCTGGCACGCGCTTGCGTCGCTGACGTCGGCCCATTCGATGTGCGAGGGGTCGGGCGCGGGCGCGGCGGGCTCGGGCAGGTCGGCGACCGCGGCTTCGGCTCGGCGGAGCTGCCAGCCGATCGCGAAGGAGAGCGCGGCGGCGGGCAGGATCAGCATCTGCGGCATCGCGGGAACGAGGCCGAGGATGAGGAGGATGCCGCCGACCGCCATCCAGATGACGGGCGAGGAGAATTGGCTGCCGATCTGGCCGCTGAGGTCGAAGGGCGACGCGACGCGGGTGACGATCGCGGCGGCGGCAATCGACAGCAAAAGCGCTGGAATCTGCGCGACGAGCGCGTCGCCGATCGCGAGTGTGATATAGGTGCTTCCGGCTTCGGACAGGCTGAGGCCGTGGCTGAACATGCCGAGGATCAGCCCGCCGACGATGTTGACGAACAGGATCAAGAGGCCCGCGACCGCGTCGCCCTTCACGAATTTCGAGGCGCCGTCCATCGAGCCGTAGAAATCGGCTTCGGTGCCGACCTCGACGCGGCGCGCCTTGGCTTCTTCGGGGGCGAGCAGCCCGGCATTGAGATCGGCGTCGATCGCCATCTGCTTGCCGGGCAGCGCATCGAGGGTGAAACGCGCCGACACTTCGGACACGCGGCCCGCGCCCTTGGTGATCACGATCAGGTTGATGATCATCAGCACGAAAAACACGAACAGGCCGACGACATAGTCGCCGCCGATCAGCACTTGGCCGAACGCCTCGATGACATGGCCCGCCGCCGCGGTGCCCTCGTGGCCGTGGACGAGCACGACGCGCGTCGAGGCGACGTTCAATGCAAGGCGGAACAGGGTCGCGAGCAGCAGCACGGTCGGAAAAGCCGAGAAGTCGAGCGGTTTCGACGCCTGCAGCGCGACCATCAGGATCAACAGGCTGATCATGATGTTCGCGACGAAGCTGATGTCGAGAATCAGCGGCGAGACCGGGATCACCATCAGCCCGACGAGGATCAGCATCCCCGCCGGCAGCGCCGAGACGCTGGCGAAGCGCGCGAAATTGCGGAGGTTGAAGCCAGCGGTCATGCCGCGCCTCCCGAAAGCGACGCGAGCCGCCGATAGGCATCGGCGGCAAAGCCCATCGAGAGCTTCTTTGGCATAGGCTGGATATCCATCATCTGGAGCGGCGGACGTCCTCCGCCGGCGGCGCTCGCCAACCCGCTCGAGCTGCTCGCCTGCGCGTGCCAGCCGGTGGGGGCGAAGGGCTTCATATTTTCGATCTTGCCGCCCTCTTCGAGCTTCACGCGAAAGCGTTCGCGGATCTCCGCAAGGCTGCGCATGCTGCCGTCGCCGGCGTAGAAGACCGACCGGTTTGCGGCGGCCGCCTCGGGCATCATCGACGCGCCGGGCTGGTCGGGATCGGCCGCGAGCGCCGTCAGGAATTTGGCGGCGCCGCCGCTCCCGAGGAAATGCGCGAGATAGAGGTCGACCGGCTCGGCGCTGCGGCCGATCCGGCTTTCGAGATAGGCGCGATTGTCGCCGGTCAGCGCGGCGGCCATATTCGAGGAGGCGGCGGGATCGTCGCGCAGGTCGAAGATCTGCTGACGAAGCGCGGGATCGGCGACGCTCAGCCGGCCCGACGCGTCGCGGCCGATCGCATCGGCCGCCCAGGCGAGGCCGTGGTTCGCGCCGTGGCGGTCGAGCGTCGCGAGCCAGGTCTGCTTGGTGAACTGATAGAGGCCGCGCGCCGACGAGGTCGACGCTTTGGCGGCCGGATTATAGGCGCTCTCGACGCGCGCGACGTCGAACAGATAGTCGAAATCGATTCCCGACCGCACCGACGCATTCTGCACCGCGTCGAGCACGGGGGCGGCGATGCGGTTGGCGCCCTGGGGATTGTTGATTGCGTTCATGGCTTTCGGTTCCGCTTGTTCAGCAGACCAAAAGCAATCATCGTGCCATTTCGCGGAAACGACCGATATTTTGTTTATTTTTAGTAGCTTAAAGCAGCTCCGCGCGGGCGGGTGCCGCGGATGTCATGGCTTTTGTCAATCCTCTGACGCGTCCAGTTCTTCAATATGTTGACGCGCACCGCAGCGGCTTCGAGCTGGTTCAGCGTCTGCCCGATCAGCGCGCGCGCGCGATGCTCGCTGCCCGCGGGGACCGCCGCGCCGCGAAACAGGATCACCGCGGTCGCGAGTTCCTCGGTCGCGGCGATGATCGCGCCGGCATCATGCCCGTCGAGCGCGCCGACGAGCGTGTTGAGCCGCGCCTGAACCTCATCCATCTGCGCCAGCATCATTCGGCCCCGCGGCCGTGAAAGTCGAGCATCGCGCTCGCGATGATCGCGGGGTGGACGCTATAGCTGCCGTTGGCGATCGCGGTGCGCAGCGATGCGACGCGCGCGACGTCGACCGGCGGCGCCTGGTCGGCCAGGCTACCGGCGAGGCGCGTCAGCTTCGCGGTCGGCAGATTTTCCTGTGCCGGCTGGAGCTGTGCGGGCGTGCGCATCGCCGCGACACTTTCGCTCGCGACCCGGCGCAACGGGACGGCGCGGCCGACGGCGCCGACTGGTCCGATCTTGCTGTCACCCGACATAAAAGCCTCCATCCGGTGCCGTCAGAAAAGTGACGGCGCGGTTCACGAAGGCTTTAACGGACGGTGTATGCGGCGATTAAGGCGGCTGATCAAAAAAACAAAAGAAAGGCCCGGCGCCGTCGGAAAGCCGACAGGCCGGGCCTGGAGGAGGGTAAGGTAAGAAAGATCAGTCGTGCAGGACGGCGCGCCCCGGCCCTGTGACGGTGGCGCTGAGCTTCGACTTGTTGTCCTCGCCCTTGAGCGCAATCGTCTCGCCGACGCGGCCGTCCTCGGCGGCGATCGCGGCATAGCTGATCGAATAGCTTTGCGTGTCGATCGTGACGCGAACATTGTCGCCGCGGCGGATCACCGGGGCGCTTTGCGCGGGGCGGGCATAGCTTGCCGCCGCGGGTGCGGCGCCGGCGGGTCCCGTCATCGGGACGCGCAGGCGCCAGCCGAGCGCGTCGCAGCGCACTGCAAGCGTGTGCGCGTCGATCGCGGTGATCGACGCCTGTTCGGGGCAGCGCGCGAGCTTGATGCGGCGATCGATCGGCGTCGCCGTACGGCCCAGCGCATTGGCGACCGTCGCGGTCAGCGCGTCGATCGTTTGCCAGTCTTCGGTCGCCTGCTGGGCGCCGGCACCATATGGGGCGGCGATGAGGCAGGCGGCGAGGCCGGCGAGAATTTTGCGGGACAAGGTCGATCTCCTTCGGTCCGGTTGTTCGCCCGATAAGCTGCAGGAAGCGTGCCAGTCGCGGTTTGACGCGCGGTTTTGCCGAGGGGCGACGGGCGTCGTCGGTTTTTTGACGAGGGCGCTCGCACCTTGCATTGAACTCCATATAAATTATTGAAATATGATGATTAATTTCTTTTGGCACGGCCATTGCATCATGCCTTGGTGTATTTCCGCGCGTCCGTGCCACCCGGCCGGACCCGGCGAAAGCCCCGCCGCCGGATGGCGGCAAATGAAGGAACGGGATGATGGCATCCGAGAAACTCTTTGGCCTGCACGCGACTGCGCTCCAGCTGCGCAGCCAGCGCATGATGATGCTCGCGTCGAACATCGCGAACGCCGCGACGCCGAATTACAAGGCGCGCGACATCGACTTCGCCAAGGCGCTCGACCTCGCACAGCAGGGCGCCTCGACCGACGGCGCGATTTCGTATCGCGTGCCGGTCCAGGCGTCGCTCGACGGCAACACCGTCGAGATGGCGACCGAGCAGACCGCCTATGCCGAAAACGCGCTGGCCTACCGGTCGAGCCTCGCCTTCCTCAGCGGCCGCATCAACACGCTGTCGCGCGCGCTCAAGGGCGAATGACGATGAACGGCAATTTCTCGGTCTTCGACATCAGCGGCCGCGCGATGTCGGCGCAGCTCGTCCGGCTGAACACGACGGCGTCGAACCTTGCCAACGCGGGGACGGTCGCGGGCAGCGAGGCGGGCGCCTTCCGCTCGCTGAAGCCGGTGTTTCGCACCGTGATGGACGACCATGGCCGCGCGACGGTCCAGATCGATCAGGTCACGACCTCGAAAATGGCGCCGTCGAAACGCCATGATCCGTCGAACCCGCTCGCCGACGCCGACGGCAACGTCTGGGAAGCCGCGGTCGATAGCGCCGCCGAGCTGGTCGAGATGGTCGAGACCGCGCGCCAGTATCAGAACAATGTCCAGGTCCTCGAAACCGCGAAGGGCCTGATCAACGAAACTCTCAGGATGGGACAGTAAGATGGGCGTCAACAGCATCACCAACAACAACCCCGTGATCCACCCCAAGGGCACCAGCCAGCAGATGGATCAGAGCGATTTCCTCCGCCTGATGACCGCGCAGCTGTCGCAGCAGGATCCGTTCAACCCGGTCGATAATCAGCAGATGGTCGCTCAGATGGCGCAATTCTCGAGCCTCGCCGGGATCAGCGAGACGAACAATGTGCTCGCGCAGATTTCGGAGCAGCTGACCGCGCAGACGCAGCTGCTCAAAGACATCAAGGCCGCCACCCCGGCGCCCGCTCCCACCACGCAGGAAGGATAAGTCCATGTCATTCTATACCTCGCTCTCGGGCCTCAAGGCTTCGCAGACCGATATGTCGGTCATCTCGAACAATATCGCCAACGCCGGCTCGGTCGGCTTCAAGCGCAGCAAGGCGCAGTTCGGCGATATCTTCGCCTCGTCGCCGACGCAGTCGACGAAGACGATCGCGGGCCAGGGCACGCGCCTCAACGGCATCACCCAGCAGTTCACGCAGGGATCGTACGAAGCGAGCGAAAAGACGCTCGACATGGCGATCGTCGGCGAGGGCCTGTTCATCGTGAAGGGCAATCCGCCGACCGAAGCGATCACCTATACGCGCAACGGCTCGTTCGAACCGACGCCCGACGGCTATGTCATCGACACGACGGGTTCGAAGCTGCAGCTGCTGCCCGTCGATGCCGACGGCAATGTCACCAACAACACGCTCGCCGGCGCCTTCGACATGCAGCTGCCCACGGGCGCGCCGTCCGACCCGACCGCGTCGCTGGTCAATGTGTCGATCGGACTCGACGGCCTCGTCACCGCGACTTTCGCGAACGGGGAAGACCAGATGCTCGGCAAGGTTGCGATGGCGACCTTCCCGACGATGTCGGGCCTGCGTCCGACGGGCGATGCGCACTGGCAGTCGACGGGCGAAAGCGGCCCGCCGACGATCGACGGCCCGACCAGCGGCTCGATGGGCGCGGTCCGTTCGGGCGCGCTCGAACGCTCGAACGTCGATATCACCGAGGAGCTGGTGATGCTGATGTCGGCGCAGCGCAATTTCCAGGCGAATGCCAAGGCGATCGAGGGCGCGTCGCAGCTGACCCAGACGATCATCGGCATGCGCTGACGCAGCCCTGACCACCGCCTGCCGGGAGTATCCAGATGGACCGCCTCATCTATACCAGCCTTACCGCGATGCGGGGCAGCATGTCCCGGCAGACGGCGATCGCCAACAATCTGGCGAACGCGCAGACACCCGGCTTCCGCGCCGATATGGCCAATGCGCAGTCGCTGTGGCTCGACGGCAGCGGGCTCGACGCGCGTGCGATGGCGTCCGAGGAAGTGCTCGGCGCCGACATGCGCGCCGGGACCGTCACCCAGACGGGCCGCGACCTCGACATCGCGATGCAGGGCGATGCCTTGCTGGTGGTGCAGGCGAAGGACGGCGAAGAGGCGTACACGCGGCGCGGCGACCTGCAAGTCTCGCCGAGCGGGCTGCTCACCACCGGCGACGGCAACCCCGTGCAGGGGACGCAGGGCCCGGTGACGATCCCGCCCGCCGACGCGATCAACATCGACCAGGAAGGCCGCGTGTGGGTCGTGCCGCAGGGCGGCGATCCCGAAAATCCGCAGGAGGTCGACCGGCTGCGGCTCGCGACTCCCGCGGGGTCGGAAATCGTCAAAGGCCTCGATGGCCTGTTCCGCGTCAAGGGCGGCGGCATATTGCCGGACGACCCCGAAGCGCGGCTGCTCACCCGCTCGATCGAAGGATCGAACGTCACCGCGACCAGCACGCTCGTCGAGATGATCGAGGCGAGCCGCAGCTGGGACACCCAATTGAAGATGATCAGCGACGTGCGCGACATGGACAGCGCGACCGCCAATCTGATGCAGCTCCCCCGTTAGAGCACGCTCAAGGAGAATATGAAATGAGTATCGGTGCCTTGCACGTCGCGCGGACCGGTCTGGATGCCCAGGGCTTCCGGATGCAGGTGATCGCCAACAACCTCGCCAACGTCAACACCACGGGCTTCAAGCGCGACCGCGCGAGCTTCGAGACGCTGAGCTATCAATTGATGACGCAGGCCGGCGCGCCTTCGACCGCGGAAAATCGCTATGCGACGGGGCTCAATCTCGGCACCGGCGTCGCACTCAACGGCACCGCGCGCATCGATACGCAGGGCGCGTTCCAGACGACGGGCAACGGGCTCGACGTCGCGATCGACGGCGCCGGCTATTTCCAGGTCGAAATGCCCGACGGGCGCATCGGCTATACTCGCGCGGGCAATTTCGGCCGCGCCCCCGACGGCACGATCGTGACGTCGGACGGCAAGCCGCTGACCCCCGCGATCCAGCTTCCCGAGGATGCGAGCAATGTGACGATCGGTCTCGATGGCACCGTCTCGGCGACCGCCGCCGACGGCACCGCGCTCGAACTCGGCCGGATCGAGATCGCGCGCTTCGCCAACCCGGCGGGGCTGCAGGCGATCGGCGGCAACATGCTCGTCGAAACGCAGGCCTCGGGTGCGCCGCTCGTTGGCGGCGCGGGCGAGGAAGGCCGTGGCTCGCTCCGCGGCGGGATGCTCGAGGGATCGAACGTCAATGTCGTCGAGGAGCTCGTCGACATGATCGAGACGCAGCGCGCCTATGAGGTCAATTCGAAGATGATCTCGGCGACCGACGAGATGATGAAAAATGCGTCGCAGACTCTCTAGGCTGGCGATGCTGGCCGTCGCGCTCGCGCCTGTCTTGGCGCACGCGAAGGACAAGCTGCCGCCCGACGCCTTTGCGGCGTCGATGCCGCTGCCGCCTCCTCCGCCGCCGGCGAACGGCTCGATCTTTCAGGGCGCTTATGTGCCGCTGACGTCGGGCGGGCGCGCGGGCGCGGTCGGCGACATCGTCACGATCCAGCTCGTCGAGCGCACCGCGGCGACGAAAAGCAATGCTGCGGGCACCCAGCGCGACGGCGATATCGGCCTCACGCCGCCGACCACCGGACCGCTGTCGCTGTTCAACCCCAGCGATATAGCAATGGGGGGAGGCCAGCAGTTCAAGGGCAAGGGCGAAGCGTCGCAGTCGAATGCGCTGTCGGGCGAGGTCAGCGTGACCGTCGCCGCCGTCTATCCCAACGGCACGATGCTGGTGAAGGGCGAGAAATTCCTGACCCTCAACCGCGGCGACGAGCGCGTCCAGATCTCGGGGATAGTGCGCGCGATCGACATCAGCCCCGACAACCGCATCCTGTCGACCCGCGTCGCCAACGCGCACATCCGCTACGTCGGCAAGGGCGAGATCGCGCGCGCGAGCCGGCAAGGCTGGCTGCAGCGTTTCTTCTCGATCATCAGCCCCTTCTAACAAGGAATTTGAAGTGACCCAGCGTCCGATCCTGTTCACCCTTTTTGCGCTGCTGCTCGCGAGCTTCGCCTTCGCGGCGCCCGCGCACGCCGAGCGCATCAAGGACATGGGCCAATTCCAGGGGCTGCGCGCGAACCAGCTGACGGGCTACGGCCTGGTCGTGGGCCTCGCCGGCACCGGCGACGACAGCCTCGACTATTCGACGTTGGGCATGCGCGGCGCGGTGTCGCGCTTCGGCCTGACGCTGCCGCCCGGAGTGAACCCGGCGCTCAAGAACGCCGCGGCGGTGATGATCACCGCCGAACTGCCGCCCTTCGCCAAGCCCGGCCAGCGGCTCGACGTCACCGTCTCGGCGATCGGCAAGGCAAAATCCTTACGCGGCGGCACGCTCGTGCTCGCGCCGCTCTATGGCGCCGACGGACAGATTTACGCGATGGTGCAGGGTAACCTCGTCATTGGCGGGCTCGGCGTCGATGCCGCCGACGGGTCGAAGCTGACTGTCAATGTGCCGTCGAGCGGGCGCATCGCGGGCGGTGCGACGGTCGAACGCGCGGTCGACACCGGCTTTGCGACCGCCAGCTATCTGACCTTCAACCTCCACCAGTTCGACGCGACCAATGCGAAGCGCGTCACCGACGCGATCAACGCCGCGCTCCCCGCCACCGCATCGATGATCGACGGCGCGAGCATCGCGATCCGCGCCAGCGGAAACGGCGACGAGCGGATGCGGCTGATGTCGCAGATCGAGAATCTCGGCGTGACGCGCGCCGAACCGCCGGCGAAAGTGATCGTCAACGCGCGCACCGGCACGGTGGTGATCAACGGCGCGGTCCGCGTCGGTACCGCCGCAGTCAGCCACGGCAAGCTCACCGTGTCGATCAAGGAAGCGCCGATGGTCGTCCAGCCCGCGCCGTTCAGCCGCGGCCAGACCGCGATCGAGCCATCGAGCGAGATCGAAGTCACCGAAGATTATCGCCCGGCCTTCCTGATGAACCCCAATGCCTCGCTCTCCGATCTGGTCGATTCGATCAACCGGCTGGGCGTTCCCCCCGGCGACCTCGTCGCCATCCTCGAGGCGCTGAGCCAGGCCGGCGCGCTCACTGCGGAACTGGTGATCATATGACGAGCCCCATTTCTTCCGTTTCGGCGACGCCCACCCCCGCGGCTGCGGGGGGCGGCGACGGCGGGCTGCGCAAGGCGGCCGAGGCGTTCGAAGCCGTGATCCTGCGCCAGCTGATGGCGTCGATGCGGCAGGCGAAGCTTGCCGACGACATCTTCGGGTCGAGCGCGACCGACAATTTCCGCGAGATGGCCGACGCGCGCACCGCCGACAGCCTCGCCGCGATGCGCCAGTTCGGCATCGCCGACATGGTCGAGCGGCAGTTCCGCGGACCGCTCGGCGGGCTTGCCACGCGCTCGGGCGGAGGCGTGCAATGAGCGACTTGCTCGGCATCGGCTACAGCGGGCTCAAGGCCTATTCGCGCGCGCTCTCGACGATCGGCGACAATATCGCCAACGCCCAGACGCCCGGATACGCGCGGCGGCGGCTCGAAATGATGGAAGCCGTCGGCGGCGGCAATTCGATCTTCTATCGCGGCAACACCAATCCGGGCGGCGTCGACATCCGCGGCCTCGACCGTTCGGTCGACGCGTGGCTGATCGAGGATTCGCGCCTCACCTCGGGCGATGCCGAACGCGCGGCGACGAAGCTCGACTGGCTGGGCAAGGTCGAAGGCGCCTTGAGCGACGAGACGAACGGGATCAAGACCGGCCTCACCAACCTCTATACGACCGCCGACCAGCTGACCTCGGATCCGTCGAACCGGACGCTGCGCGCCCAGTTTCTGCAGTCGGTCGACGACATCGCATCGGGATTCCGCACCGCCGCGAACGAACTCGACAAGATGGGCGAGGGGATCGAGGGCGCCGCCGCGAGCGAGGTCGACACGTTCAACGCGAACCTCGATGCGCTCGAACAGATCAACATCGGGCTGCGCAAGGCGCGGCCGGGATCGACGAACGAAGCGAGCCTGCTCGACGAGCGCGACCGATTGCTCGACAAATTGTCGTCGCAGGCGGGGGTCAGCGCGAGTTTCGACAATAATGGCGCGGTGACGCTGCGCGCCGCCGGATCGGGCGACCTGCTTGTCGGCGGCGGGGTTGTGAACCCGATTTCGGTGACTGCCGCGGCCGACGGGCGGCTGTCGTACAGTATCGGCGGATCGCCGCTTGCCATCTCGACGGGATCGCTCGCCGGGCTCGCCGAGGGGGCGAACCATGTCGCCGACCAGCGCGCCGCGCTCGACACGATGGCGAGTGATTTCGCCACCCAGCTCAACGCCGCGCATCAGGCGGGTACCGATGCCGGCGGCAATCCGGGGCAGCCGTTGTTCACGGGCACCAGCGCCGCGACCTTGACCGCCACGACGCTGACCCCCGATCAGGTGGCGGCCGCCGACGCGTCGGGCAGCAACGGCAATATGCTGGCGTTCGGCTCGATGCGGGGGGCGGACGATCCCGAGGCGCGCTGGTCGGGCCATATGGCCTCGCAGGCGCAGACGGTCGCGTCGTCGCGCGCGCAGGATGCCGCCGCCGCGACGCGCGCCGACGCGTCGGCCGCCGCGCGCGATGGGGTCAGCCAGGTCGATCTCGACACCGAGGCGGCCGAATTGCTGCGCTTCCAGCAGGCCTATTCGGCCGCCGCGCGCACGATCCAGGTCGCGCGCGAAACGATGCAAACGCTCTTGAGCTCGCTGTAAGGAGGCCGGGACGATGATCAACGCCGTGGGCAATCGCATGACGCGCGAAATCGCGCGCCAACAAAAGCTCGCCGACGCGCTCGAGCGGACGCAGATCCAGATTTCGGGCGGCAAGAAGCTCCTCCGAATGTCCGACGATCCGGTCGCGGCGCGCCGCATCGCGACGATCGGCACGACGCAGGCGAGCATGGCCGCCTGGTCGGCGAACGTCAATTCGGCCTCGGCACTCGTGTCGCAGGCCGACGGGGTGATGAAATCGGTGAGCGACCTGATGTCGCGCGCACGCGAGCTGACGCTCGCCGCCGCGAGCGATACCGCGAACCCCACCGACCGCGCGACGATTGCGGCCGAACTCGGGACGATCGCCGACGAGCTCGACGCGCTCGCGGCGACCCGCGATTCGAACGGCGATCCGGTATTCGCCGCCGGCGCCGCGCGCGTGATGCGCGTCGATTCTGACGTCACCTTTGCGCCGGTACCGTCGGCGGCCGATGTTTTTGTCGTCGGGGGCAACAGCCTGTCGACGGGAATCCGCGACGCCGCGATGGCAGTCGCCGCGAACGACAAGGCGGGAATGAACGCATCCTTGGGATCGCTCGACACCGCGATCAGCCACGTCGCCGACGAACATGCCAAGATCGGCCTGTCGGGCGGTCGCCTCGACCGCATCGGCGACGGTCTTGCATCGCGCGGGATCGCGCTCAAGGACGAACGCTCGGTGGTCGAGGATACCAATCTCGAAGAGGCGATCGCCCAGCTCCATGCGCAGGATTTGACGCTGCAGGCCGCGCAGGCGGCCTTCGCCAAGATCAACCGGCAGACCTTGTTCGATATTTTGGGCTGACGGCCCTCAATCTTGCGACGGCGCTGCCGTTAATCATCAAGACGTCCCCGAGTTAGTGGGGGCCTGAGTTTGCGGGGCCGGCCTCGACAGCCGGGTCCCGAATGGAGTTGCGCGCACATGTTTCCCGTTGTCGGCATCGTCGTCTTGATCCTGCTGGTCTTCGGGGGCTTTGCGCTGACCGGGGGCAACCTCGGCCCCGTGATGCACGCGCTGCCGCACGAGATGCTGATCATCGGCGGCGCGGCGCTCGGCTCGCTGATCATCGGCAATTCGGGCGCCGACCTGAAGGCGCTCGCCGGCGGGCTCGGCAAGGTTTTCAAGGGACCGCAATACAAGAAGCAGGATTATCTCGACTGCATCCTGCTCGTCTCGACGTTGATGAAGATGATGCGCACTGAGGGGCCGGTCGCGGTCGAGCCGCATATCGAGGATCCGAAGAATTCGACGATCTTTCAGCAATATCCCAAGCTTTTGAAGGACGACACGCTCGTCCATCTGATCTGCGACACGCTGCGTCTGGTGGTCGTGTCGTCGGGGACGCTCGACCCGCACGCGGTCGAGGAGGTGATGGACAATGCGCTGAAAAGCCACCACCACCACAGCCTGAAGCCCGCCGAAGGCTTGCAGAGCCTCGCCGACGCGCTCCCCGCGCTCGGCATCGTCGCGGCGGTGCTCGGCGTCGTCAAGACGATGGGCTCGATCGACCAGCCGCCGGCGATCCTCGGTGCGATGATCGGCTCGGCGCTTGTTGGCACCTTTCTCGGCGTGCTGCTCGCCTATGGCCTCGTCGGCCCGTTCGCGACGCGCGCCAAGACGGTGATCGAAAGCGACGGCGCCATCTATCACACGGTGAAGCAGCTGATCATCGCCTCGCTCCACGGCCATCCGCAGCCGCTGGTGATCGAGGCAGCGCGTTCGGGCGTCGACCATCATAACCAGCCGAGCTTCGCCGAAGTCTTTGATGGCATGAGAGGCCGCTGATGGCCGCGCGCCCGAACACGCCGCCGCGGCCGATCATCGTCAAGAAGGTGATTCAGGAAGCGCATGGCGGCCACCACGGCGGCGCGTGGAAGGTCGCCTATGCCGACTTCGTCACCGCGATGATGGCCTTCTTCCTCCTGATGTGGCTGCTCGGCGCGACCAACGAGGCCCAGCGCAAGGCGCTCGCCGACTATTTCGCGCCGACGATCGTGCAGACGAAAACCGAAACCGCGGGATCGAACGGCCTGTTCGGCGGCGATTCGCTGGTGGCGGCGGATCGCTATCCGCATGGCGCCGCACAAACGGGCACGCGCGCGATGACGATCCCGCGCGATGCGGTCGGCGGCCCGCGCGAGGCGTCGGGGCGCGAACGCAAAGCCGAATCGAAAAAGTTCAACGCGCTCGCCCAGTCGCTGAAGGAGCGGCTCCAGAGCCGCGCCGACCTCAAGCGCCTCGCGCGCAACCTGCGCTTCACCGAAACGCTCGAAGGGCTGCGCATCGACATCGTCGACGACGCCGACGTCTCGATGTTCGCGATCGGCACCAGTCAACTGACCCCGTCCGGCGCGAAGCTGTTCGCCGAGGTCGCGGCGCTGATCGCCGAAGTGCCCAACCGGGTGATGATCCGCGGGCACACCGACGCTGCACCCTGGTCGGCGAAATCGGGCACCAACAACTGGCGCCTGTCGGTCGACCGCGCCGAGGTCACGCGCCACTATCTTTCGTTCCGCGGCATCGCGTCGGAGCGGTTCGCGCGAATCGAAGGGGTCGCCGATCGCGAGCCCTATGTCCCTTCCGACCGATTCGATCCGCGCAATCGCCGTATCTCGATCACCCTCGGGTGGCGGTCGGTGAACGATTAGTGCCAATTTGGCAGCATATCGGCGATAGTTAACGCGTTTGTGGCGTTAATGCTTTCATTTTGGCGATATCCCTTTGTTTTGAATAGCTTAGCGAGCACCAAATAAGCTTTTGTTTACCAGTTTCGTCAATTGCTGAGTCCATCGAAGGGGCACCGAGCGGGCGGTGCGGTGGAGACCAAAATGACACTGGGGCACAACAATAATGCAGCGCTCGAAGCGCTGATCATCGGGTCGAGCCCGGCGGTTTGCCGGCTGCGCGAGATGATCCGCCGCGTGGCGCGATCGAACGCTTCGGTGATGCTCTGCGGCCCGTCGGGCTCGGGCAAGGAACTGGTCGCCCGGGCGATCCACGACGAAGGCGTCCGTGCGGGCAAGGCCTTTTCGGCGATCAACTGCGGCGCGATCCCCGGCGAACTTATCGAATCCGAACTGTTCGGGCATGAAAAGGGCAGCTTCACCGGCGCCCATGCCCGCCGCATCGGTCATTTCGAAGCGAGCGAGGGCGGCACGCTCTTCCTCGACGAAATCGGCGACATGCGTTTCGACATGCAGGTGAAACTGCTCCGCGTGCTCGAAGACCGGACGATCGTCCGCGTCGGCAGCAGCGAGGTGAAGGCCGTCGACGTCCGCGTCATTTCGGCCACCCATCAGGATCTCGGCGCCGCGATCGCCGAAGGCAAGTTCCGCGAAGACCTGTTCTTCCGGCTCGGCGTGGTTGTGCTCCAGGTCCCCAGCCTGGCCAGCCGCGTCGAGGATATTCCGGCGCTCGTCCGCCACTTCCAGCGCCGGATGCCGGCCGATGCCAAATGCCGCTATGACGACGCCGCGATGGCGCTCCTCATGCAGCACGCCTGGCCGGGCAATGTGCGCGAACTCCGCAATTTCGTCGAACGCGCCAGTGTTCTCCACGGCGGCGAGACGCTCGGCGCCGACGATGTCGCGATGCTTTTGAACCCCACCGCAGCGCTTGCACCCCGGCCGGCTGTCCCCAGCAGTCCCGCCGCGGTGCAGGCCGGCGCGGACGATTTCACGACGCCCGCGACGCCCTATGCCAAGACGCCGGCACCGGGCCGCCCGATTGACCTCAAGCGCGAGATCGAGACGATCGAACTCGAACAGATCCACGTCGCGCTCGACCTCGCCGACGGGATCATTTCGGAAGCCGCGCGCCTGCTGACGCTGAAGCGCACGACGCTGATCGAGAAGATGCGCAAATATGGCGTCCACCAGCAGGCCGCCTGACGGCCCGCGCGACACAGGTTTCAGCACCCGCTGAAAAAGGGGGCTCTGGTCCGCTCCCGCACCACCCGGCCGCCCGTCCCCACCTAGGGCGGCCGGGTACCCATCAGGTTATCAAATATGAACGGCACCGGCCGGCTCCTTCATACGACGGGCGGGCCGTTCGTTATGATCAGTGCGAGAGCGGCGTGCGTCAAATCCGATCCGCATCCCCGAGCCCATCGACTGCTCTGGCGGGCGCTCAGGATAAACTTCGGCCTTTGGCCGAAGACGAGGGGCCCGTTCGAGCGGAGCGAGAACCGAAAACGTCGCAGCCTCGACTTCGCTCGGCATAGCTCCTCGTCTTCGCTCGGGGGATGCGGATATTTCAGATTGCGCGCAATGGGCGCTAACGAAGCTGTCGCCAGGCGGCGCTGATCGTCAGGATTCCTTCGAGAAGTTCGGAAAGCCCCTCGGCGCTGTTCGCCGCCACGGCATCGTCGAGCTTGCGGCGCATGCTGCGGTAGACGCGCGAGAGCGCGGTCGCAACATCGCCGCCCTTGTCGCGGTCGAGATTGACGTCGAGGCCGATCAGGATCGCGCGCGCGCGATGCGCGGGTTCGGTCGCCGAAATGCGCTGCCCCTGCCGCACCATCGCGGCGAGGACGCCGACGGCGGTTTCGAGCTCGTCGTAAAGCATTGTCACCAGCTCGATCGGGTCGGCGGCGGCGGCGCGGCTTTCGTTCTGCAAGCGGCGATAAAGTCCGGTCGCCCGGACGGTCGAGGCGGTAGCGGTCACGGTCCTGGTCCCCACGCTCTGGTTAGTCATTGCCCTGATTCGACCAGAGCTTGATCTGTTGTTCCAGATAGGATTGCGTCGCCTTGAACGCGGCCAGCTTCGCTTCGAGCGCGCCATATTGCTTCTCGAGGCGCTTCTTGTACGCGTCCTCGCGTTCCTCGATCTTCTCGAGCTGGTCGGCGAGATTTTCCTTTTTCGTGTCGAGCGATTTCGACACGCGATCGATCGCGCCATTGACCCCGACCGCCTTGTCGCGGATCGCGTCGAGCGCGAAGGCGATGCCGGGGTCGCTCTGTTCGGTGTGGGTGGCGTCGCGACGCGGGTTGAACAGCGCCTCGACCGCGCCGGCGTCGGTTTCGAGCGCCTTGTCGAGCCTTTTATTGTCGACCGACAGCAGACCTTCCTTCGTTACCGAAACGCCGATGTCGGACAGCTGGTTGATGCTGCCGTGGCTCGAAACCACCTTGTGGAGGAGCCCGCCGAGTTCGCGTTCGAGTTCGCGCAATCCGGTCGTCGGGCCCGACAGGCTCGATGCGGCGACGAGGCTTTTCTTGAGCTGGTTATAGACCGCGACAAAATCGCCGACGGTCTGCTTGATCATGTCGAGCGGGCGGCTCGCGCCGATATCGACGGGCTGACCCGGCGCCGCTTTCTTGAGCGTGAGCGACATGCCCGGGACGACGTCGTCGACGATGTTGGTCGCGCGGCTGAAAGCGATGCCGTCGATGGTGAATTCGGCGTTGGCGGCGCTTTGACCCTCGGTCATGCCGCCGCCGGTGGTAAAGGCCGAGAGGCCCGGATCGGCGCCGGCATCGGCGGTGAGGGTGAAGGCGCCCGCTTCGCCGGTCGGGCCTTTCAGGATCAGGCGATGCCCGCCTTCGTCGGCGATGATCGACGCGGTGACGCCCGCGCCGCTCGCGTTGATTGCGTTCGCAAGCCCGTCGAGGCTGTTGTTCGTCGCGTCGATCGTGATCGTCTTGGCGACGCCGCCGACGGTCAGCGTCATCGTGCCCGCGCCGATCGCGGCGGTCTTGTCGGTGACAACGCCCGAATAATTGGTCTGCGCGCGCGCGAGCTGGTTCACGACGACCGTCGCGGCAAAGCTGTCGGCGGAAAGGCCCGCGCGGCTGGTGGCGCCGAGCACGCTTTCATCCGACACGGTGGGCGTGCTGCGCAGCGTGCCGTCATTGACCATCTGGCTCAGCGAATCGGCGAATCCGTCGAGATCGGCGCGCGCCTGCGCGAGCGCGCTGATCCGCGTTTGGTTCGCCTGCGTCAATTCGGTCATGCGCGCGATCTTGGGGTCACGCGACGCGTTCGACAGGTCGGTAACGAGCTGTTTGACGTCGAGGCCCGAGCCGAACCCGAGGCTGTTGGCGATTGAACTGACCATGGCAAATATCCTTCGCACTGCTTAACGGCGGCGCGCAGGGAAGATTAAGCCTGACGCCGGCCTTCGGGATCGAAGCGGTGCGAAGGCGGCACGTCGACTGCAGGCTGGCTGAGCCCGTCGGCGACCGCGCGTTCCAATTGGAAGACGAAGGCGAGCACGGTCGCGACCGCGACGAACAATTCTTCCGGAATCACGCGGCCCGCGCGCGCGGTGAAATAGATGGCGCGGGTGAGCTGCGGATATTCGAGCATCGGCACATTGGCGGCGCGCGCCAGCTCGCGGATCGACAGTGCGACATCGCCGCGTCCGCGCGCGACGACGACCGGCGCGGCGTCGGTCCCGGGACGATAGCGCAGCGCGACCGAGAAATGCGTCGGGTTGGTCAGGACGACGGTCGCTTCCGACACCGCCTTGCGCGCCGACCCGCTCAAAATCTCGTGTGCGCGCTGGCGCTGCGCCTGCTTGAGTTCGGGGGCGCCGTCGGACTGGCGCATCTCCTCCTTGATCTCCTGCTTGCTCATCATCAGCCGCTTGTTGCGCTGGAACCATTGCACCGGGACATCGATCAGCGCGATGACGACGAGCCCGCCGGCGAGCGTCAGCATCGCGTGGCCGACCGCCTTTCCGGCAAGGCCGATCGCGGCGATCAGGTCGGTCGATGCCATCGTCATGATCGCGGGCAGACTGCTTGCGACGAGCCAGTAACCGATCGTCCCGAGCAGCAGCACTTTCGCGATCGCCTTGCCGAGCTCGGTCGCGCCCTGCATGCCGAACATGCGTTTGAGCCCGCTCAGCGGGTTGATCCGGTTGCCCTTGAAGTGGAGCGCCTTGCCGCGCCAGCCTATCGAGCCGAGCATCGCCGGACCTGCGACGGCGGCGCCGAGCGCGAGCGCGAACAGGCTCGCGAGCGGCAGCAAAATCTCGACGCCGTTGCGCATCAGCGCCTCGGCGGGCGCGAAATCGGCGACGTCGGCTGCGGTCAGCGTCAGCCCGCGACGGACGAGGTCGCCCGCCGACTGGACGAACCAGCCGCCCGCGGCGACGATCCAGCCCGCGGCGGCGAGCATCATCAGCGCGGTCGCCAACTCGCGCGATATCAGCACATCGCCCTCGCGCGCCGAATCGGCGAGCTTCTTCGCGGTCGGCTGTTCGGTTTTCTGGTCCTTGTCGCTGCCTTCGGCCATGGCTCAGATTCCCGCGACCATGCGCGCGGCGTCGAGCGCGTCGGAGAGGATGCGCGCGACCGCCTCGGCCATCGCGGGCGTCGCGACGCCGAGCAGCACGATCCCGGCGAGCAGGGTCGCGGGGATGCCGACCGCGAACAGGTTGAGCGCGGGCGCCGAGCGGCCGATCACGCCCATGATGATCTGGACGAGAATGAGCACGAAGCCGACGGGCATCGCGATCGTCAGCCCCGCCGCGAACATCAGGCTCCCGAAGCGGATGAGGCCGCCGATCGCGTCCCACGAGGGAAAGGCGTTGCCGGGCGGCAGCGCGTCATAGCTGCCCACGATGATGTCGATCAGCAGCAGATGGCCGTCGGCGGCGAGGAAGAGCGCCGTCGCCATCATCGACAGGAACTGGCCGATCGCCGAACTCGACGCGCCGCTCAACGGATCGACCATCGACGCGAAGCCGAGGCCCATCGCATTGCTGATCACTTCGCCCGCGAGCAAGGCGGCGGCGAGTCCCATCTGGAGCACGAAGCCGATCGCGAGCCCGATCACGACCTCGCCGATGACGAAGAAAAAGCCCGGAACCGACACGATGCCTTCGGGCGGCAGCGCCATGCCCGATGCCGCGACCGCGGGCACCCCGACCGCGAGCGCGATCACGAGCCGAAGCTGTACCGGCACATTCGCGGCGCCGAACACCGGCGCTGCGATAAAGGCGGCGCCGGGGCGGATCATCCCCAGCATCCACAGCTGAAGCATCGCCTCGATATTCGGGATGTCGGCGGGGTTCATCGACGTGCCGCGAGCCCTAACGGACGAGCGCCGGAATCTGCGCGAACAACTCGCGCGTGAAGTCGGTGAGCAGCACGAGGATGCTGCCGCCGAAGATCGCGAGGCAGATCGCCGCGACGATCAGCTTGGGCACGAAGGTCAAAGTCTGTTCGTTGATCGAGGTCGCCGCCTGCACCATGCCGAGCAGCACGCCGATGACGAGCACCGGCAACAGCAGCGGCGCCGAGGCGAGCGCAAGGATCCACAGCGACTGCTGCGCGACCCCGATGAAATAGTCGGCTTCCATGGCCTCAGTGCCTGCTGTCGAGCGACTGGCCCGCCCTGACCGGTTCGATTTTGTCCCGGTGCAGGGCAGGCGAAGCGCCGCGATGCGATACGTCCCGCTGGGGGACCAATGTGACGATGGGCCAAAAGCGGCCGGTTCCGAAGGGGCTCCAGCGCCGCGGCGCGCGGTGCTCCCCGGAAACCTGCGCCGCGGCGCAATCGAGGTAGGTCAATCCCATCGTACCGGACCCTAACTCACGAAGGAGGAGGCGAGCGATCCCATCGTCAGCGCCCAGCCGTCGACGAGGACGAAGAGCAGCAGCTTGAACGGCATCGATATGATCGTCGGCGACAGCATCATCATACCGAGCGACATCAGTGCCGATGCGACGATCAGGTCGATGACGAGGAAGGGGAGGAAGATGAGGAAGCCGATCTGGAACGCGGTCTTGAGCTCGCTGGTGACGAAGGCGGGGAGCAGGATCGAGAAGGGGACGTCCTTCGGGCTCGCATAGCTCGGCGCCTTGGCGATCTTCGCGAACATCATCAGGTCGGTCTTGCGCGTCTGCTTCATCATGAAACCGTGGAGCGCATCGCCCGAGCGCGACACCGCTTCGCCGATGTCGATCTGTTCCTGACCATAAGGTTCGATCGCGACGCGGTTCACTTCGCTGATCACCGGCGCCATCACGAACAGCGAGAGAAAGAGGCTGAGGCCGACGAGCACCTGGTTCGGCGGCGTCTGTTGCAGCCCGAGCGCGTGGCGCAGGATCGACAGCACGATGATGATCCGCGTGAAGCTCGTCATCATCAGCAGCAGCGACGGCAGCACCGTCAGCAGGCTCATCAGGACGAGGATCTGGAGCGACAGGCTCAAGGGTCGGCCGTCGCCGCCGATCTCGTTCACCGCGCGGCTGAGGCCGTCGGCCGCCTGTGCATAGGCCGCCGGCGCGGTGCAGAGCAGCGCGCCGCCGCCGGCGAGCGCCGCGGCACGCAGCCAGAAGCGGCGGTCAGTCGACATGGAAATCCCCCTGCGCGTCGTCGGCAATCCGCGTGATCCCGTTACGCGACACCGCGACGAGAATCCGCTGCCCCGCGAATTCGACGACCGCGAGCTTCGATCCCGGGCCGAGCGGCAGCACGTCGATCATTTCGACCGCGCGCGTCTTGGTCGCGCCGCCGACGAGCGGCACGCCCATCTGGACGCGCTTCCACAGCCACAGGCTGCCCCACGCCATGCCGCCGACGATCGGCAGCAGGATGAGCAGGCGGAGGATATATTCGAACATCAGGCTCTCCGTTCGAAGCCTTCGAGCCCGCGCGCCGGCGCGACGACTTCGGCGACCTGAATGCCGTAGCGGCCATCGACGCTGACGATTTCGCCCTTCGCGATGAGGGTGCCGTTGGCATAGATGTCGAGCAGGTCGGTCGCGGCGCGATCGAGCTCGATCACGCTGCCTTCGCCCAATGCGAGCAACTCGGAAAGCGTCATCGAGGTCGACCCGACCTCGACCGACACGCGCAGCGAGACGCCGGCGAGCAGGTCGAAATTGGGCGCGGCGGCGATGCTCTTGTCGCGCCGGTCGGCGCGCGCCTTCGGGGCGTCGGCGATGTCAGTCATTGTCCGGTCCTTTTTCGATATGGTCGATCATGATCGCGGCGTTGCCATTGGCTTCGCCGATGCTGCCGAACGCGAAGCTGCGCCCGGCGACGGTCACCGGCACATGGCGCGGCATGGAAAGCGGAATGATGTCGCCGACCTCGAGCGCGAGCAGCTTGACGAGGCTGATCTCGGGACGCGCGAGCACCGAGCGAACGGGCATGCGCACGTCGCGCAGCGCCTTGTCGAGCGCGCCCGACCAGACCGGATCGCCGCCGCCGGCGGCCGGCATGTCGGGAAGCAGTTCGTCGCCCGCGATCCCGCGCAGCGCCGCGACCGGATAGGCGCACAGGATGACGCGCCCGTCGAAAGGCGCGCCGCGCAGCGTGAAACGCTGCACGAACAATTCGTCCTCGGCGCGCACCGCGGCGAGCTTCGCCGGATCGGCGGTAACGCAGTCGAGTTCGGGTTCGAGTGCCAGCTTGCCGCGCCAGGCGGCGGCGAGCTGCATCCCGATGTCGCGGCCGAGCCGCGCGGCGAAGCGGTCTTCGGCGTCGGTCAGCTCTTCGCGTTCGGCGGCGAGCTGGCCGCGGCCGCCATAGAAGATATCGACGAGCTGGAGCAGCAGCGAGCGCGATCCGGCGAGCAGCACCGGGCCTTTGAGCGGCGCCGCGTGATAGCGCCAGAAGATCGCAGGCGCGGCCGACGCGCTCCACTCGGCAAAGCTCATCTGTTCGGCGCCGGCGCGCTCGACCTGAATCGCCGGCGCACCGAGCGCGCGGATAAGGTCGCGCAGGCTGCGCGCGAACTGGTTCGCGACGCCCTCGAGCGCGGGAAAGGCATAGCTATCCGCCGCCTTGCGCAGCAGGAGCGATTCCTTGCTGTCCGCGGGCGCGGCCGCGGGAGCCGGTGGAGAAGCCCTTGGGGCCTTCACGGCTTTGACGGATTTCGTGCCGGTGGTCACTGGATCACCAGACTCGTGAAATAGACATTGTCGATACCCCCGAAACCTTCCTTCTCGCGCAGCACATCGTTGATCGCGGTCGTCAACTGGCGTTGAAGCCGCTGTTTCCCCTCTGATGTGGAGAGCAGAGCCGGATTCTGTTCGGCGAGCACCATAAGCACGACCGAGCGGATCGGCACTGCCTGCCGTTTGATATTATTGATAACCTTGCCGTCGTAGAAGGTCGAAAGGCTGATACCGATCTGCAAAAAGCCCGATCCGTCGGCGAGGTTCGTCGTGAAGCTTTCGGTGATCGGATAATAGGTGATCTCATACGTGCGCGGATCGACCTTGAACTTGTCGTTCGGGACCGAGACGGTTCCGACCTTGAGCGGCGCTTCCTTGTTGTCGCCCTCGGCGGCGGGTTCGGCGCCGTCCTCGCTGCGCACGACGAGCTTGGGATAATTATCCTCGGGCTTCGCTTCATGCGCCTGCAGCGCGCCGAAATAGATGCCCGCGCCCGCGCCGGCGCCGATCAGCGCGATCGCCGCGACCCCGATCAGCAGCAGCTTTTTGAACTTGCCCTTTTTCTTGGGGGCGCCTTCGACATTATCCTTGGCCATGATGAGACCCTTTCTGATCAGGCGAAGCGGCCGCGGCGGTCCGCGGCGCGCGCTTCGTCGCGCGGCTCGGCGCGTTCGGTGGCGGTTTCGATAAGATGCGTGGGGTTAGCGGCGGCGGAACGGTCCTGCCCCTGGCCCTGGCTTTGCGACTGGCGTCCGGTCTCGCCCGGCGTGCAGGTCACTTCGGCGCCGGTGACGCGCACGCCCTGCTGGCGCAGTTCGTCGACGAGGCGGCCCTGTGCGGCGGTGACGATCGTCGCGGTCGCTTCATGATGCGTGTCCATCTTCAGCGCGACGCCCTCGTCGCCTTGTCGCATCGCGACGTCGAGCCGGCCGAGGTGGCGCGGCATCAGGCGAAAGCTGATGTCGCCGCTGTCCGACTTGGTCGCGGCGATGTCGCGCGCGAGCTGGTCGATCCACGCGCCGTCGCTGTCCATGTCGAGCACGCGCTCGGCGATTTGGGCGGGTGCGGCGGCTTCGGTCGCCATGGCGGTGCCCTGCACCGCGGGTTGGGCGAAGAGGATCGTCATCGACGGTGCGGCGTCGACGGGCTTTGCGGCCGGCGCTTCGGTGCCGGCTGGGATCGGCAGCGGCGCGCTGGCGTCGCGCGGGCGCGCGGCGACCGGCGTTGCCGGTGTCTCGGCGTCGGCACGGACCTGCGGCGCCTCGACCGGCTTGGCGGGCTTCGCGGCGGCCGGAATGGTGGCGGCCACGACCGCAGCCAGATTGGTCGCCGGGGCGGCGGTGGTGACGGCTTCGCCCGGTTCCGCCGTGTCGGGGGCGGTATCCGCTTCGCTTTCGGCCGGCACCGGCTTGCCGGGTGCGGGCGTGCCGGGCACGCTGCCGCCCAGCGCGACCAGCAGGGTCGCAGCCAGTGCGGCAGGGTTTGTTTCGGCAGGCTCCGCTTTGACGAGCGGGGCTTCGACGCTGACGGCGGCTTTGAGCGGCGCGGTATCGATCTGCGGGGGCACGGCCTCGGCCGTCGGCGCGGTAACGATCGCGACCGCCGCTGTCGCCTTGGCGATCGGCGCAGCGGCCGCGGGGGCGCCCGTAACCGGCGCCGCGGCGAGCAGCCGGTCGAAACCGCCGCCTTCACCGCCTTCGGGAAGCTGGCCGATATTGGCAAGGAAGGTCGCGAAGCCCGCGGGCATTGCGCCCTGCGGCGTTGGAAGGGATGGCGCGCCCATCATGCCGCACCGCCTTCGATCAGGCGCAGGCGCATGCCCGTGCGCGGACGGTGCGGGCGGTTCGCGTCGTCGCGGCGTTCCCGTTCGGCCTCGGCCGATTTGCGGCTGCGTTCATAAAGGCGCACCGCCGATTCTTCCTTCGCCATTGCGCTTTGTGCGAGCGCGCCCATCTGGTCGCGGCGCTGGCTCGCGCCCGCCAGCGGCGCGGTCAGGCTTTCCTGCGCGATGTCGAGCCGCATCGCGAGCTCGCCGATTGTGTTGAGCGCGCGGCCGGCGACCGCGCCCTTCGCCATCGCCAGGTCGACGCGCAGCGTTTCGAGCCGCTTGGCGAGCTCGACGAGATTCGCCAGTTCGCCATTGGCGCGCGCCAGATTGGCCTCGGCCAGCTGATGTTCGACGGAGCGCACGCGGATGATGCGTTTGCGGCGTGCGGTGCGGGCGTTCATGCGGAATATCCTTCGATCAGGGCTTGGCGGGAAATGTCGAAATCGACCTGCGCCTTGGCAGGCTGCGAAACATAGGCGAGCTGGTCGGCGTGGCGGGCGATCGCGGTGTCGAGCACCGGATCGGCGCCGGCGACGTAAGCGCCCATCAGCATCAGGTCGCGATTCTCTTCATAGAGCGACCAGAGCTGTCGAAAGCGCGCGGCGGCGGCGGCATGTTCGGGGTCGACCGAATCGACCATCGTGCGCGACAGCGATCGCGCGACGTCGATCGCAGGATAGACGCCCTGTTCGGCGAGCTGGCGCGACAGGATGATATGGCCGTCGACGATCGCGCGCGCGCTGTCGACGACGGGATCGTCGATGTCGCCGCCATCGGCGAGCACGGTGTAGAGCGCGGTGACCGATCCGCCGGTTTCGCGGTCGATGCCGGCGCGTTCGCAGAGCGAAGGGATGAGCGCGAAGACCGACGGCGGATAGCCCTTCATCGTCGGCGGCTCGCCCAGCGTCAGCCCGATCTCGCGCTGCGCATGCGCGACGCGGGTCAGGCTGTCGATCAGCAGCAGCACTTTCTTGCCTTCGGCGCGAAAGGCCTCGGCGATCGCGGTTGCGCGCATCGCGGCGCGCAGGCGGAGCAAGGGCGGATGGTCGGCGGGAACCGCGACGACGACCGACTTCTTGCGCACCTCGGGGGGCAACTTGGTTTCGACGAAGTCGCTGACCTCGCGGCTGCGTTCGCCGATCAGCCCGACGACGATGACGTCGCATTCGGTGCCCGCGATCATCTGGCCCATCAGCACCGACTTGCCGACGCCCGACCCCGCGATGATCGCGACGCGCTGGCCTTCGCCGACCGTGAGCAGGCCGTTGATCGCGCGCACCCCCATGTTGAGCGCGCGCGTGACGCGGCCGCGGCGCAGTGGATTGACCTTGCGGCCGGCGAGCGGCCACTGGAATTGCGACTTGATCGCCGGGCGGCCGTCGAGCGGATTGCCCTGTGCGTCCATGATGCGGCCGAGCAAAGCCTTGCCGACCGGAACCATGCTCGACGCGCCGTGCGGTTCGACGGGCGCGCCGGTGACGAGCGGCTTGCCCGAGTCGAAGGGGAGGACGAGGCTGCGGTGACCGCGAAAGCCGACCACCTCGCCATAGACATAGTCATTGTCTGCCGACCGGATGCGGACATTGCTGCCGAGCGGCATCGGAAAACCCGAGACTTCGAGCATGATGCCCTCGTGCGAGACGAGCGTGCCGATGCGGCGCGGGCTGGCGTGCGCCAGGTCGACGGGGTCGAGCAATTGCTGCGCGGAGAGGGCGAGGCGGCGCGTCATGCGGCTTCGCTTTCGCCAAGCGCGGCGCGCAACTCCTCAAGATAGACCGCACGGCCATGCTCGATCCAGCCGGTCGAGGTTTCGATGCGGACGGTGCCCCGCATCATCGCCGCGTCGCTCTCGACCGCCATCGCAAGCGGGCAGTCCGCGAGCAGCGCGGCATCGTCGGGATGGACCCACAAAGTGCGCGCCTTGTCGGCGTCGGCGATCATCGCCGCGGCGGTTTCGACCTGTGCGCGCAGCCATTCGGCGTCGATCGGCGCGGTGGCGACGATCTGGCGGACGAGGCGTTCGACGGTCGCGGCGATCAGCTGCGCCAGCTCTTCGCTCGGTTCGTCCTGCAGCGCCTCGGCGGCGGCGAGCAGCGCGAGCAGCTGGTGGCGTTCGGCGACGAAGGCGGCTTCGGCCAGACGCTGGCCTTCGGCGAGGCCGAGCGCGAAAGGGTCGTCGAGATCGATTTCATTGACGCCTTCGGGCTCCTCCGACTGCACCGGAGAGGCGGGCGCGAAGGACAGCGGACGAAAACCGCCGCGCGCCATTGCATCGGCAAGGTTGACGGGGACGAAGCCGGTTTCGACGGCACGATCAGACATAATCGTCGCCTCCGCCCGCGATCATGATCTCGCCGGCCGCGGCCATCTGGCGCACGATCTGCATCACGCTCTTCTGCGCGTCGTCGACGTCGGCGCGCTTGACCATCGTCATCTCGTCCATTTCGTCGCGGATCGTTTCCGCGGCGCGCTGCGACATGGTGGCGAGGCACATGTCGACCATATCCTCGTCGGCGCCCTTGAGCGCGATCGCGAGCTGGGCGGCATCGACCGAGCGCAGCACGCTGCTGAGGCTCTTTTTGTCGAGGTCGCGCAGATTTTCGAAGATGAACATTTCTTCCTCGATCGTCTGCGCGAGGATGCGATCGTGCTTCTTGAGCGCGCGGATCGTGCGTTCGGAAAGCTGCTTCGGCATCTTCTTCATGATCTTGGCGACGTCGCTCGGGCCGCCGATCGCCTGCTTGGCGACGCGCTGGCCATCGACATTGGCGCTGGCGAGTACCGATTCGAGATCCTCGATCGCGGCGGCGGGGACCGAGGTGAGCATTGCGGCGCGCAGTACCAGATCGGCCTGCAGCACTTCGTCGAGCGTCTCGATCGCGCGTGCGGCGACGTCGGGGACGAGCACCGACAGGATCAGCGCGCCCACCTGCGGATGCTCGCTCGCGAGCAGGCCGCTGATCGCATCGACGTCCATCCAGCGCAGCATTTCGAGCGACGCGGCGCTGCGCTGCGGCGCGACGGCGGCGAGGATATTGTCGGCGCGGACGTTGCCGACGGCTTCGTTGATCACCGTGCGGATGCGCGTGTCGGCGCCGATCGCGAGCGCGCTGACGTCGCGGCTGCGCGTGACGAAACGGTCGAGCGCCTGTCCGATCTGCTGCTCGCTGGCGTTGGCGGTGTCGAACATCGCTTTGGCGAGCTGGCGCACCTCGTCGGGGTCGAGCTGCTTCAGGATCGTCGCGGCTTCGCTCTCGTCGAGCAGCATCAGCAGGATCGCGGCGGCGGCCGATCCTTCGATCGCGGGCATCGCGGGCGCATTATCCAGTTCGGCGAGCTCAGGCACGGGCGCCCTCCTGCATCAGGTGGCGGACGACGAGCGCGGCGCGTGCCGAATCCTGGCGGACGAAGGCGCGGACGAGATTGGCGCGCGCTTCATAGCTCGGCGCCTGTTCGATCATCTCGAGCGTGATTTCGCGATGGTTCGATCCGTTGGCGAGCGCCGGGCGGTCGGTCGCGGCGAGCAGCGACGCTTCGAGCTCCTGATTCTGTTCGGCGCGTCTGGCGGCGCGTTCCTTGGCCGCGCGGATCATCGGGCGACCGATGAAGAGGAAGGCGAGCAGCGCGGCGAGGATCGCGCCGACCTGCTTGACCAGCGGCAGGAACCAGCCCTGATCGTAAAAGGCGGGCTCGGTGTTTTCTACAGCCACGAACGGGCGCTGGTTGATCGCGACGAGGTCGCCGCGCGCGGCGTCAAAGCCGATCGCGCCCTTCACCAGACTGTCGATCTTGGTCAGGTCGGCCTGCGTCAGCGCCTTCTTGCCCTGATTGAGCGCGACGGCGACCGAGACGCGGCGCAGCCTGCCCTGCGGCGAATGGGTGACCGAAATCTCGCGGCCGACTTCATAGGCGCGCGCGGCATTTTCATTGCTCTCGACGCCGGGTGCGGGGGGCGCGCCGGCCGGGGCCGGCTGCGGCCCTTCGGCGGTGACCGTCGTCGCCTGCGGCGGCTGGTTCGACAGCGCGCCGGGAATGCCGACGGCGGGGGCGCTCGTGCCGCTGGTCGAACGGGTGATCTGCTCGCTGGTCAGCGCGCGGTCGTTCTCGGGGAAGCTTTCGCGCGTTGCCTGGCTTTCGGACATGTCGACGTCGGCGTGGACCTCGACGGTATAATTGCCGGCGCCGAGCATCGGGCCGAGCAAGGTGTCGAGCGCGCGGCGGAACCGGTCCTCGACCTGCAATTGCATCTGGAACGCCTTCATGTCGCTGCCGCTCGCGGTGTCGGAGAGCAGCGCGCCGCGCTGATCGATCACCGACACCTGATCGGCGTTCATGCCGGGCACCGACGAGGCGACGAGGAAGCGGATCGCCTGCACCTGCCCGTCGCTGAGCGAGCGGCCATTCTGCAACGTCAGCATCACCGACGCGGTGGCGGGCTTGTCGTCGCGCACGAACAGGCTGGGTTCGGCGGCGGCGACATGGACACGCGCGCTCTTGACCGCGTCGATCGTCTCGATCGTGCGCGACAGGTCGGCTTCGCGCGCCGAGCGCAGCGCTTCGCCCTCGATCGCGCGGCTCGACCCCATGGGGAGCGAAGCGATCAGGCTGTCGCCGCTCGGCGCCGCCTTGGGGAGGCCCTGTCCGGCGAGCGCGATGCGCGCCTGATGCAGCTTGTCGGCATCGACGGTGAGCGCGCCGGTCGAACCATCGATGCTGTGCGCGATGCCCTGCGACTGGAGCGCTTCGGCGACCGCCGCCTTGTCGGCGTCGTCGAGCCCGGCGAACAGCTGCGCCTGCGGCGCCGCCTGCATCGTGAAATAGGCGAGCGCGGCGATGCCGATCGCCGACGTCATCGCGATCGCGGGCAGCGCGCGCTGCACCGCCGGCTGGCGGATGAACTGGCTCACGGGTGCGAAGCGACCGCCCAGGACGGGGGCGGGGAGGCGGTTCGCGGATCCGTCGTCGACGGGGGTCAGGATTTGCGCTTCGGCCATGGATTACACCGGCATGTTCATGATGTCGCGGTACGCGGACAGCAGCTTGTTGCGGACTTGCAGCGTGGTTTCGAAGCCGAGCGAGGCTTTCTGGCGCTCGATCATCACGCTGACGATGTCGTGCGTGTCGCCGCGCTCATAGGCTTCGGTGATCTGGCTCGCCTTCGACTGCTGGGCGTTGACCTGTTGCAGCGCATTGTTGATCGCGGCGCCGAAATCGGGAGTGCCCGCCGCGCCGCCTTCGGCCGCGCCGATGCCGCCGCGGCCCGCGGCGCGCTGCAACGCCTGGTTCTGATTGAGGATCGAACTGCGCATCTGCAGCAGCCGGCTCGGGTCAATCGTGCTCATTGCTTCTTCATCCGTCCTGTTGCGCGGCGGTCTGCCGCACGCACAAAGATGCAAAGCTCGTGCCAAAAATATTTATCTAATATTTTCAGTAGTTTAAATAAGGTGCACCCGGCCTGTGGGCGACTTTCGGCATTTTTTTGACGCGCCGGGCTTAAGCGCTGCCGCCGCGCGCCGTTACTGGCTTCGTGACCGCTCCTCGAGCCCTCACATCACGGGAATGGCCATCGAGGCCGGAAAGGAACAAAGATGACTGTCATCAACACCAATGTGAGCGCGCTTCGCGCCCAGAACAACTCGCGTGTCGCAGGCCAAATGCAGTCGCAGGCGATGGAACGCCTGTCGAGCGGCAAGCGCATCAACAGCGCGAAGGACGACGCCGCCGGCCTCGCCATCGCGACCCGCATGGACGCCAGCGCCCGCGGCCTGACCCAGGCGATCCGCAATGCCAACGACGGCATTTCGCTCGCCCAGACCGCCGACAGCGCCGCCGGCAGCATCTCGGACATCCTCGTCCGTATGCGTGAACTGGCGATGCAGGCCTCGACGGGCACGCTCAGCGACGACGACCGTACGCTGGTGCAGGAAGAAGTTACCGCGCTGATTTCGCAGATCGGCGACGTCGCGACCCGCACCACGTTCAACGACAATGTGCTGCTCAACGGCAGTGTCGCCGCGGGCTTCGACATCCAGACGGGTCTCGATACCGGCCAGGTCGTGAATATCACGGTTGCCGATCTGCAGGCTGCCGCGCTTGGTGTTGACGCGCTCGACTTCTCGACCGCGGCGGGTGCGCAGGGCGCGCTGGCGACGCTCGACACGGCGATCGACACGGTTGCGACCGAACGCGCCAACCTCGGTGCCCAGCAGAACCGCCTGACCTCGGCTGTCGACAATTTGACGTCGAGCGTCACGAATCTGTCGGAAGCGAAGTCGCGCATCGAAGACGCCGATTTCTCGGTCGAATCGACGAACCTCGCGGCCGCCGGCATCCTGGCGCAGGCGTCGACCGCGATGCTCGCCCAAGCGAACCAGAGCTCGCAGGGCGTGATGAACCTGCTCCGCTAAGTTTCGCGAACATTTCAGGCTATATTCGGTTGGTCCCTTAGATAGCCTGATTGGATGCCCCGGCCCCCACAGCCGGGGCATCTTCTTTTTTCTTTTTTCTTTTTTGCGCGAAGGCGCGGCACCGGCCCGCTCCCCCACCCGGCCTCCCATAGAATACTATGTCGGGAGGCCGGGCGGGGAGCGGGCCGGCGCCGCTTCCGGCGTTAGCCGGAAAACGATCCATCAATGAAAATCGCGCGATTTTGGCAGGATTCGGACGTTGCGCGGATGGCCGTGCTGCGCCGCATGGCCGCGCGGCGGCTGCGGATGACGGACCTCGTCGGCGCGGCAGACGTCGGGATCGAAGCGCCGGTCGCTCCCTAGCGTATCGAGCATCGCCGTGCGGTCGACGATCCGCGTCGCCATCAGGTGGATCACCCCTTCCTTGCTCCGTTGCACCTCGCCCTCGGCGAGCATCAGCCGCGATGCCATCACCGCGCGCCGCTGGCGTTCGAAAAGGCGCGCCCACAGCAATATGTTGACGATCCCGCCCTCATCCTCGAGCGTGATGAAGATCGCATTGCCTTTGCCGGGTCGCTGGCGGATCAGCACGACGCCGGCGGTGCGCACGATCGATCCGTTCTTCGCCGCCGCGACCCCGGCCGCGCTCAGCACGCCTTCGCGCTCGAAATCATCGCGCAAGAATGCCATCGGATGGCCTTTCAGCGACAAGCGCGTCGTCTGATAGTCGGTGAGCACATGCTCGACCATCGGCGTCGGCGGCAGTGCGGCATCCTCCTCGAAGCCGAGTTCGTTCGCCTCGGCGGCGGCGAACAGCGGCAGCACGCCCTGCCGAACGCGCCGCGCATCCCACAGCGCCGGACGCCGGTCGAGCCCCATCGAGCGGCACGCATCGGCATCGGCGAGAAGGCGCAGCGCGCGCGACGGCAGATTGGCGCGGCGTGCGAGTTCCTCGATCGAAGCGAAAGGCGTAGTGCGCGCCAAAGCGATCTGCGCCGCCCACTCTTCGCGAAACCCGTCGACCTGCCGAAAGCCGAGCCGCAACGCGAGGCTGCCGTCGTCCTTTCGTTCGAGGCTGTTGTCCCAGTCGCTCGCATTCACATCGACCGCGCGCACCTCGACCCCATGCTCGCGCGCATCGCGCACGAGCTGCGCGGGGGCGTAAAAGCCCATCGGCTGCGAATTGAGGATGCCGCACGCGAAGACCGCGGGATGGTAATGCTTGATCCATGAGGAGACATAGACGAGCCGCGCAAAGGATTGCGCATGGCTTTCGGGAAAACCATAGCTGCCGAAGCCCTCGATTTGCTTGAAACAGCGTTCGGCGAAATCCTGCTTGTAGCCACGACGCACCATGCCCCCGACCATCTTCTCCCGGAAATTGTCGATCGTGCCCACATTACGAAACGTTGCCATGGCGCGCCGCAGTCCATTCGCTTCCTCGGGAGTGAAGTCTGCCGCGACGATAGCGAGTTTCATCGCCTGTTCCTGGAAGAGTGGAACGCCGTAGGTGTCGCCCAGAACATCGACGAGTTCATCTTGGGGATATTGAGGAGAGGGGGAAGGATATTCTACTTTCTCCTCCTTGTTGCGTCGACGCAGATAGGGGTGGACCATGTCGCCTTCGATAGGACCCGGGCGAACGATCGCAACCTGCACAACCAGATCGTAGAATTTTTCAGGCTTTAATCGCGGCAGCATGTTGATTTGCGCCCGGCTCTCGACCTGGAACACGCCGATGCTGTCGCCGCGCTGGAGCATTTTGTAGACGGCTTCGTCCTTGCAATCGATGTCGAGTTCCAGCGTGTAATGGCCCAGCCCATGTTCGCGCATCAGGTCGTAACATTTACGGATGCAGGTCAGCATGCCGAGCGCGAGCACATCGACCTTCATCAGACCGAGCGCGTCGATGTCGTCCTTGTCCCACTCGATGAAGGTGCGATCCTCCATCGCAGCGTTGTGAATCGGGACGAGTTCGTCAAGCCGCCCTTCGGTCAGCACAAACCCGCCGACATGCTGCGATAGATGGCGCGGCGCCTTGAGCAGTTCGCCGACGAAACGGTGCAGCCGTTCGATCTCGCCATTGTGTGGATTGAGACCTGCCTCAACGAGGCGTTCAACCGGTACCTCGTCGCCCCAGCTCCCCCAGCTTGTGTCGGCGAGCCGCGCGGTGACATCCTCGCTGAGACCCAGCGCCTTGCCGACCTCGCGGATTGTACTGCGCGGCCGATAGTGGATGACGGTCGCGGCGATCGCGGCGCGATCGCGCGTATAACGGTCGTAGATATATTGGATAACCTCCTCGCGCCGCTCATGTTCGAAATCGACGTCGATATCGGGCGGCTCGTCGCGCTCGGCTGACACGAAGCGTGAGAAAAGCAGCTTATGCTCGTCGGGATCGACCGACGTGACACCCAGCAAAAAACAGACGATCGAATTGGCAGCCGATCCGCGACCTTGGCACAGGATCGGCGGTTCCTGCGCGCGGGCGAAGCGGACGAGATCATAGACGGTCAGGAAATAATAGACATAGTTCCGACGCCGGATCAGGCGGAGCTCATTGCCGATGAGCTTGCGAATTTTCGGCTTCAGCGGCGTGCCATACCGCTCCTCCGCAGCGGTCTTCACCAGATGATGGAGATAGTTGAAGGGCTTCCACCCCAGCGGCACCGGCTCGTGCGGATATTCATATTGCAAGTCTTCGAGGCGAAAGCCGATGCGTGCGAGCAGCCTTGTGCTTGCTTCGATTGCCTTCGGATAACCCTCGAACAGGCGTTTCATCTCGGCGGGCGCTTTCAGATAACGCTCGCCATTGGCGCGAAGCAGCTTGCCGGCTTTCGAGATCGTCGTGCCTTCGCGGATGCAGGTGATGATATCGTGAAGCGGGCGCTGTTTCTTGGTTGCATAAAGTGCGTCGTTGGTCGCGAGCAGGGGAACGCCGGTTGCCGCCGACACGCGCTGGAGTTCGGCCAGCCGGCGCGCGTCGGCGCCCGATTGCGGCATCGTGGCGGCCAGCCAGACCGACTTCGGCCGCTTGCTTTTGAGGGTGCGGAGCAACTCCTCGTCGCCTTCCATCGCGATGAGGAGGAGATCGTCGCAATGATCGAGCAGGTCTTCGAGATGGAGAATGCAGTCGCCCTTTTGCGCGCGCAGGTTTCCGGTCGACAGAAGGCGCGTCAGTCGTCCCCAGCCTTGGCGATCGACGGGATAGGCGACGATGTCGGGAGTGCCGTCGGCGAAGACGAGCCTTGCCCCGACCACGAGCCGGAAGTCCTTCACCATCTCGGGCTGTTTGACCTGCTGTTCCTTCAAAAAAGCCCACGCCCGCACCACCCCCGCGACACTGTTGCGGTCCGCGATGCCGATGCCCTTCATGCCGAGCGCCAGCGCTTCCGCAACCATGTCGGCGGGATGCGAGGCGCCGCGCAAGAAGCTGTAGTTGGTCGCGGCGACCAGCTCGGCGAAGCCGGGCTCGGTTTCGGATGCCTCGCTCATGCGAAGACCCCGTGGATATACCAGCGCGGGTCGGGCTTTTCGTCGTAGAGGCCGTGGCGGAAGAGCCAGAAGCGGCGGCCCTGCGCATCCTCGACGCGGTAATAGTCGCGCGTCAGCCCGCCATTGTCACGGCGCCGCCACCATTCGGCGGCGATGCGTTCGGGGCCTTCGTAGCGGCGGATCGCATGGAAGGCGCGGCGCCAGCGGAAACGCTGCGGCGGGCCGTCGGGGACCTCGGCGATCACCTCGATCGGCTGCGGCGGGTCGAAGAGGTGGAAGGGACGCGTCGGCGGTTCGCCCGGCTCGGGCGCCTGCCAGGGCAGCGGCGCGGGCGCGTCGATCGCGGGCAGTTCGAGCTGCGCCTGTTCGGGGATATGCGTGTCGGCGGGACGCAGCCGTCGCACGCGCCCGCGCCCGAGCCGCGTCGCGAGCCGGTCGGCGAGTTCGTCGATCGCAGCCTCCTTGACCGCGCCGCCCTCGAGCCCCAGCTGGCTCGCGCCGAGCGCCTCGATCCGCGGTACCGCGAGGCGGATCATGTCGAAGCCGAAACCGGGGTCGAGCGGGTCGGCGAGGCCGTCCATGCGCTCGGCGAACAGGCGCATGACGAGCCCGGCGTCGCGCGTCGGGTGCCCGGTCTCGATCGCGATCGTCCGCGCGAGGCCGTCGCTGCGAAAGAAGGTCGCGCGGAAATGGCGCCCACCCTTGCCGCGTTCGCCAAGCTCCTCAATGGCTTCGGCGGCGAGTTCGGTGAGGACTTTGGTCGCGTGTACCGTGCTGCCGAGCGGCTCGGCGAAGCGGCGTTCGGCGGCGACCGGCGGTGGCGTCACGCGCGGGTCGAGCGGGCTTGGCGAATCGCCCAATATGCGGCGCAGCGCCATCGCGGCATCGGCGCCGAAGCGCGCGGCGAGGTTCGCCATCGGGCGGCTCGCAAGGTCGCCGATCGTCTTCAATCCTGCGCGGACGAGCGCGGTCGTCGCCTCGGCTTCGAGTTCGAGCGCGGCGACGGGCAGGCGGCGAATCGCGCTGGCTTCGTCGGGAGCGGGGCGCGCCTGATAACGCGCGAGCGCGCGGGCGGCGTCGGCGGTCGGGCCGAGCGCGTGGCGCAGCGTCATGCCAAGGCGCGCGAGGCGCATCTCGACGTCGGCGATCAGTCCCGCCTCGTCGCCGAAGAGATGCGCGGCGCCCGCGATGTCGAGGATCAGCCCGTCGGGCGCGTCGAGCGCGACGAGCGGCGTGTAGCGCGCAGAGCCCTGCGCGAGCCGGTCGAGCCATTCCGCATCGAGCACCGGATCGTGCGGAACGACCATAAGCTCGCCGACCTGCGCCCGCGCATCGGCGAGCGGCATGCCGGGCCGCAGCCCGACCGCGAGCGCCGCCGCATCGACGCTCGCGAGGCGCATCGCGCCGCGCTGCTTCTCGGCGAAGACGAGCGGGGCGTCAGGCGGCCGCGGCGCGGTGCGAAGCCATCGCTCGGCGGGCAGGAAGGGGAAGAAGAGCGCCAGATAGCGCCGCTTCTCCGAAGCATTTCTCGTCATGGTTCCAGTCCAGTCGCCAGCGCGTCCCCGCGGGGCCGGCTCGCCAGCGCAGCAGTTCGAGGTCGAAGGCGGGCGCGCCGGGGGCATTGGCCTCGAGCGCGTGCGAGGGCGCGGCGGCGACGCTCCAGCGCGTTTCGGCGACGCTCGGCGTCGGCACGGCATTCAGGCGGAGCATCAGCAGAGTGGTGCCCGCATCGCGCGCGCCGAGTGCAAGGCGGCGGCCGGCAGTGAGGTCGAGCAAAGGGAATTTTCCCCAGCTTTCGACGATCACCGCCGCCGACCCCGCGCAGCGAATCGCATCGTTCGCACAGGCGAGCAGCATCTTGGGGTCGGCCGCCTCGACGAGGAGCAGCCGGTCGGGATCGCCGCCGAGTTCGGCGATGCCGGGGGCGTAGATATGGCCGCTGCGCTTGCCGGCGTCGCTTGTACGCAGCCAGATCAGTGGCGCCTTGCCCGGCGTGCGCAGCGCGACGAGCGCCGCGAAGGCGGCGGCGCTCGTCGCATCGAGCGCGTCGGCGGCGAAAAATTCATGGGTGCGTCCGACCGCGAGCCCACCGCCGAACGCGTCGTCGAAGCGCGCGTGGCCGCTCGCCAGCCAGCCTTCGCCCCGGCGGCTTTCCACGCCGTCGCTGGCGGCGATCCGGGCGATGCGTTGGCGCAGCCCGGCGAGAGGGTGAGACGACTCGCGCATCATTTGTTCCTGATATGTTCTATTAGCGTGCGAGCGGGGGCTATTGTCAAGATGAGTCGATATCGCCCCTGATCGTCATGCCGGACTGATCCGGCATCCATTCCGGCGGCGTGGTCGTGGACCCCGGATCAAGTCTAACGAGCCACGGGTCTCTTTAGAGGGTGACGAAGCTATTGGGGTGCAGGCGCCGCCGTGCCCGCGCTGCTGTCGCCGCCCAATGCGCGGAACAGTGCGATTCGGGTCTGGACGAGCAGCAGCTGGGTCGCGATCTCGCTGCGCCGCGCCGAATAGAGGCTGCGCTGGGCGTCGAGGCTGGCAAGGAAGCTGTCGACGCCGCCCTTGTAGCGCGCGTCGGTCAGCGTCGCGGTATCGGCGGCGGCTTCGCTATTCGCTGCGGCGGCGCGGACGCGTTCGGAAATCGTGCCCTGCACCGCGAGCGCGTCGGCGACCTCGCGAAAGGCGGTCTGGATCGCGCCTTCATAGCCCGCGAGTGCGACGTCGCGCTGCGCCTCGCTGACGGCGACCCCGGCGCGGCGCCCGCCGGCGTCGAAAATCGTCGCCGTCGCGTCGCCGCCCGCCGACCAGCTGAACGATCCGCTGTCGAACAGGCTACCGAGCGCGTCACTCGCGAAACCGAGCAATCCGGTGAGCGAGATCGACGGGAAGAGCCGCGCGCGCGCGACGCCGATGTCGGCGTTGGCGGCGCGCAGATCATATTCGGCCTCGATCACGTCGGGGCGGCGGAGCAGGATTTCGGAGCTGACCCCTGCGGGCAGCGACACGACCGACGGCGTGACTTCGGTCAGGCTCGCGGGCAGCAGCGCGCGGTCGACGTCGCCGCCGACGAGCAGGCGAATGAGGTTCTCGTCCTGCGCAAGCGCGGTTCGTTGCTGCGCGATCGAATCCTCGGCGGTCGCGAGAATCTGTTCGGCCTGGCGCAGGTCGGTGCGCGGCGCGACGCCGCCGTCGAGCCGTGCCTGGGTGAGCCGCACGCTTTCGCGCGCGTTGGCGGCGGTGTCCTCGGCGATTTTGAGCAGGTCGCGGTCGGCGCCATAGGCCGCCCAGGCCTCGGCGAGACCCGCGATCAGCGCGAGGCGCACCGTGCGCGACGCGGCCTCGGTCGCAAGCGCGCGGTTGCGGTCGGCCTCGGTCGCGTTGGCGAGACGGCCGAACAGGTCGAGTTCGAACGCGGTGACGCCGCCGCGCAGCGAGAAGTCGCCGCTACCATTCCCGTTGCCGCTGCCGCCGCCGTCCGAATAGCCCGCGCCAACCGTTACGCCGAGTTCGGGGAATTGCGCCGAGCGCGTGACGCGCACCTGCGCGCGCGCCGCGGCGACATTGGCATAGGCGGTGCGCAGGTCGCGGTTGCCGCTCAGCGCCTGCTCGGTCAGCGCCTGCAGCCGCGGGTCGGTGAAGACGCTTTTGTAGGAGAGGATCGGCAGCGCCGCTTCGCTTTGCAGCAGATAGGCGTCGCCGACCGGCCAGCTTTGCGGGACCGGCGGCGCCGGCAGCACCGTCTTGGGCGCGAGCGAGCAGCCGGCGAGCGCGAGCGTGCTCACGATCAGGAGGGCGCGCGCGCCGGTCATGCCGGCACCTCGGCCGCCCCGCCGTCCTTCCTCTTGCCGAAGCGCGCGCGCATCGCGGCGAGCCCGTCGCGCACGCCGCGGCGGACGAGCACGAAGAAGAGCGGGATGAAGAAGATCGCGAGGAAAGCGGCGGTGAGCATGCCGCCGATCACCGAGGTGCCGATCGCGACACGGCTGTTCGCGCCCGCGCCGGTCGCGATCGCGAGCGGCAGCACGCCGAAGATGAAAGCGAAGCTCGTCATCAGGATCGGGCGTAGACGGATGCGCGCCGCCTCGACCGCCGCCTCGATCACGCGCTTGCCCTTTTTCTCTTCCTGCTCGGCGAACTCGATCATCAGGATCGCGTTCTTCGCCGCGAGTCCCATCGTCGTGAGCAGACCGATCTGGAGATAGACGTCATTCTCGAGTCCGCGCAGATTCACCGCGAACACCGCGCCGATCAACCCCAAGGGGATGACGCACAGCACCGCGAGCGGGATCGACCAGCTTTCGTAGAGCGCGGCGAGGCAGAGGAAGATGACGAGCAGCGACAGGCTGTAAAGCAAGGGCGCCTGTCCCGACGAGAGGCGTTCCTGATAGGAAGAGCCCGACCAGGCGACGCTGGTGCCGGGGATTTGGTTCGCCATGCGCTCCATCTCGTCCATCGCCTCGCCCGAGCTGGTGCCGGCGGCGGGTTGGCCCGAGATTTCGAAGGCAGGCACGCCCTGAAAGCGCGAGCTGCTGCTCGGCGTCGTCGACCAGCCGGTCCGGGCAAAGGCCGAGAAGGGCGACATTTCGCCGTCGGCCGAGCGGACAAACCATTGCCCGAGATCTTCGGGCTTGGCGCGATAGGGGGCATCGCCCTGCACAAAGACGCGCTTGACGCGCCCCTTGTCGATGAAATCGTTGACGTAGCGGCCGCCCCACGCGGTCGCGAGCGTCGAATTCACATCGGCATTGTCGATGCCATAGGCCGTCAGCCGCTGCGTATCGACGTCGATCTTGAGCGTCGCGACGTCGGGCAGGTCGGACAGGCGTACCGACGTGAGTTTCGGATTGTCGTTTGCCATCGCGAGCAGGCGGTCGCGCGCTTCGGCGAATTCGGCGCGGCTCATCCCGCTGCGATTCTGGAGCTGCATCGTGAAGCCCGACGAATCGCCAAGGCCGCGCACCGCGCCGGGGACGAGCGCGAAGATCTGCGCGTCGCGCAGGCCGCTCAGCGCCTTGCGCGCGCGATCGACAATCGCATCGGCGGTATTTTCCTTGCCCGGCCGGTCGTCCCAATGAGTGAGGTTGACATAGCCCTGGCCGGTGTTCTGGCCCGCCGCCGCGCCGCCGCCGCCGCCCGCGATCAGGAACAGCGTCTGGGTGTTCGCCTGCTCCTGCGTCAGCAGATATTTTTCGATTTCGTCGCGCACTTCGAGCGTGCGTGCCTGCGTGGCGCCGGCGGGCAGACGGAACTGGACCGAAACGCGTCCCTGATCCTCGTTGGGCAGGAAGCTGCTGGGCAGACGCAGGAAGAGGAAAACGAGCGCGGCGAGCAGCAGGAGATAGATGCCGAGGAAGAGCCATTTGCGGTCGACGACCTTGGTCACGCTGCCGACATAGCGGGAGACCGCGTGGTCGAAGCGCGTGTTGAAACCGTTTTTCGCGCGTTCGAGGAAAGCATGGACGCGCGGGAAGCGCCCGCCGCTCGCCGCTGCGTCATGGCTCTTCGGCTTGAGCAGGGTTGAAGTCAGCGCGGGGCTCAGGATCAGCGCGACGAGCACCGACAGCATCATCGCCGAGATGATGGTGACCGAGAATTGCCGGTAGATGACGCCGGTCGACCCGCCGAAGAAGGCCATCGGCAGGAACACTGCCGACAGCACGAGCGCGATCGCGATCAGCGCGACCTGCAGCTCCTTCATCGACTGGATCGTCGCCTCGCGCGCCGACATGCCGGGATTTTCTTCCATCAAGCGCTCGACATTCTCGACCACGACGATCGCGTCATCGACGAGCAGGCCGATCGCGAGCGTCAGCCCGAACAGGGTGAGCGTGTTGATGCTGAACCCGAGCAGATAAAAAATGCCGAAGGTGCCGAGCAGTACGACGGGCACCGCGATCGCGGGGATCAGCACCGCGCGCCAGCTTTGCAGGAAGACGAACATCACGAGGATGACGAGCAGGATAGCCTCGAACAGCGATTTCTGCACCTCGCTGACCGACAGTTTGATGAAGGCGGTCGCATCGTTGGCGTAAGAGTAGGTGAGGCCGTCGGGGAAGTCGGCGGCGAGTTCCGCCATCCGGGCCTTGACCCGGTCGGCGGTCTCGAGCGCGTCCGACCCCGGCGACAGCGAGATCGACATGCCGGCGCCCGGATGTCCGTTGATACGCACGATCGCGCTGTAATTCTCGGCGCCGATCTCCACCCGCGCGACATCCTTGATCCGCACCGTCGATCCATCGGGCAGCGTCTTGAGGACGATATTCTCGAACTCTTCGACCGTCTGCATTCGCGACTGGGCGGTCACCGTCGCATTGAGCATCTGGCCCTCGGGCGCCGGCAGGCCGCCGACGTCGCCCGCGGCGACTTCGCTGTTCTGTGCCGTGATCGCCGAGATTACGTCGCTTGGCATCAGCGACACGGCGGTAAGACGCCGTGGATCGAGCCAGATGCGCATCGCGTGCGGCGACCCGAACACATTGACATCGCCGACGCCGTCGACGCGCGACAGGGGGTCCTGGATGTTCGACGACAGGAAATCGGCGACATCGGGGAAGGACCGGGTATCGGTGGTGTCATAGACGCCGACGAGCAGTAGCGTGTCCGAATTGGACTTGGTGACGCGCACGCCCTGCGCTTGCACCTGCTGCGGCAGGCGCGAGACGGCCGACTGAATCTTGTTCTGGACCTGCACCTGCGCGATGTCGGGGTCGGTGCCCTTCTCGAAGATCGCGGTGATGCTCGCCTGCCCGCGCGAACTCGACTGCGAGCTGAAATAAAGGAGGCCGTCGATCCCGGTCAGTTGCTGTTCGAGTACCTGCGTGACGCTGTTCTCGATCGTTTCCGCCGAAGCGCCGGGGTAGCTCGCGCGGATGTTGACCTGCGCCGGCGCGATGTCGGGATATTGCTCGATCGGCAGCGAAAAAAGCGCGCCGACGCCGCCGAGCATGACGATGATCGCCAGCACCCAGGCAAAGATCGGCCGATTGATGAAAAGACGCGACATGCGGCGCTACTTGCCCTTCGCCCCGGTGGCCGCGCCCTTCGGCGTCCCCACGCGCTGCGGGCTGTTCGCGGGCACCGGCCGGATCGTCGCGCCCTGCCGCAGATTGCCGATCCCCTGCGTGATCACGCGCTCGCCGGGTTTCAGCCCGCCGGTGACGACCCAGTTGGCGCCCGAAGTGCGGTCGGCGACAATCTTGCGCCGCACCGATTTGTTATCCTTGCCGACGAGGTAGACGAAGGCCGAACCGTCGAAGTCGCGCTGGACCGCGGCCTGCGGCAGCAGGATCGCCGACGGGTTCACCGCTTGGTCGAACATCGCGGTCACGAACATGCCGGGCAGCAACACGCCCTTCGGATTGGGGAAGCGCGCGCGCAGCGTCACCGTTCCGGTCGCTTCGTTGACGGTGACGTCGGAAAACTGGACCGTCCCGGCAAAGCCATAGTTGCTGCCGTCCTCGAGGCGCAGGCGCACCGACGTGCTGCCGGCGTCGACTCCGCCGCTTTCGATCGCCTGACGCAGCGTGGTGAGTTCGGCGCTCGACTGCTGCATGTCGACGAACATCGGATCGGTCTGCTGGATCACCGCGAGCGGGGTCGCCTGGCTCGCGCTGACGAGCCCGCCCGGCGTCACGAGCGATCGGCCGATGCGGCCGCTGATCGGTGCGGTGATCGTCGCGAAGCGCAGGTTGATGCGCGCGGTTTCGAGCGCGGCGCTGTTCTGCGCGACCGTGGCGCGCGCCATCCGCGCCTGTGCGAGCGCGTCGGTATAATCCTGCTCGGCGACCGCCTGCATCTTGGCGAGCGGTTCGAGGCGGCGCGCGCGTTCGTCGGCCGCCGCTGCGCTCGCCCGCGCGCTCGCTAGGTTCGCAGCGGCTTGGTCGACCCCCGCCTGATAGAGGCGCGCGTCGATCTGATAGAGCGGCTCGCCCGCGCGCACGAAGCTGCCCTCGGTGAACAGGCGGCGGCGGATCAGGCCGTTCACCTGCGGACGTACTTCGCTCGTCTCATAGGCGACGGTGCGTCCGCCGAGCGAGGTGGTGAGCGGCACCGGCTGGACCGCGACGGTGACATAGCCGACCTCGGGCGCGCCGCGGCCGCCCTTCTCTTCTCCGGCGGAGCAGGCGGCAAGCGACAGCGCGATGGCACACAGGGCTCCGGCACGAAGCAGCGGCCTCTTGTCCAGCATGGGTTATCTCGTTTCAAATCGGAACGGGGGAGTTTTGCGCCTATTCAGCCGATTGCCCCCGCGCTGGCAAGCCCTCTGGGCGCGATGCGACAATTTGCGACAATTTTTCTGACGGATGGTTGACCCAGCCAATCGTGGCTCAAAGTTGTCATACTAATGGGATAGTTGTCATACAATTTTTTGCTTGACAGCGACTCGCTCTTGCCCGCATCATCGTGACACCGGTTACCAAAACCGGATAACGAAATAGAAATAGATGGCGACCGAGTGGCTCCGAAAGGCGGCATTGGTCGCAATCCGTGGAAAACGGGCGCTCGGGCGGCAAGTCCCCGCGCCCGGGTGGGAGGATGGATATGGCTATTCAGGCAAGACGGGGCATCGGGATAGTGGCGAAGCTCGCGGGCGGCGCGTCGCTGGCCGCGCTGGCGATGACGCCGGCTCATGCGCAGGACGCAGCGGGCGCGCCGGCGGAGGAGGATGCGATCGTCGTGACCGGCATTCGCGCTTCGCTCGAGCAGGCGGCGGATATCAAGCGCGAGGCCGATCAGGTGCTCGACGTCATCACCGCCGAGGATGTGGGCAAGCTTCCCGACGCCAATGTCGCCGAGGCGCTGCAGCGTGTCACCGGCGTCCAGATCACCCGCGTCTTCGGCGAGGGCCAGTCGGTGTTGGTGCGCGGGCTCCAGCAGGTGCGCGTCGAGGTCGACGGGCGCACTTTGCTCGGCTGGTCAGCGCGGCTGTCGCCGCCCGAGAATGACCAGCTCGGCCGCTCGTCGGGGCTCGATTCGGTGCCGTCGAGCCTGTTCGGGCGCCTCGAAGTGCGCAAATCGCCGCTTGCGAGCCAAGCCGAGGGCGGGCTCGGCGGCACAGTCAACCTCGTCACGCCGAAGCCGCTGTCGTTCAAGGAGCCGACGGTCTCGCTGCGCGCGCAGGGCGTCTATTCGGAGAACAGCGACAAGTTCGAACCCGCGATCACCGGCTTCGCGACGACCAAGTTCGCCGACGGCCGCATCGGCGTCATGCTTGCGGGCGAATATCAGAAGCGCACCTCGACGACGCAGGCGTTCGAGCGCAACAATTTCCTCGACCGCAATTACACCGCCGGCGGGACGACGACCGTCCAGCAGACGCCGGTGCTGCTCCAATATGAACAGTTCACCGTCGATCGCTCGCGGCTCGGGCTCAACGGCGCGATCCAGTTTGCGGTGACGCCCGAATTCACGGTCACCGCCGACGCGCTCTATTCGAAGCTCAAGACGGGGCGCCGCCAGGATTTCTTTGCCTTCCGCCTGCCCACCGGTACCAACCCGGTGACGAACCCCGTGGTCGAGGACGGCATGGTGGTCGCGGGCAATGCGAACGGCACTGTCACCACCGCGGGACAGATCCGCAACGAACCGACCGAAAGCTTCCTCTATGGCCTCAACGGCAAATATGAAGGCGACAACGGGCTGACGATCGAGGCCGACGGCTATTACAGCAAGGGCACGATCGATCAGACGATCCAGATCATCACGCTGCAGGGCACCGCCGCGGTGCCCGGCGCGTTCGATTTTCGCGACCAGACGATCCCGTCGCTGACGCTCGGCGGGACGTTCGATCCGACCGATTATGCCTCCTACAATCCCGCGAACAACGGCGTGCGCAGCAACCGCCTGCTCGGCCTGCTTGAGGAATGGACGGGCAAGCTCGACGTCAGCTACGAGGCCGGCAGCGGGGTCACGATCGCCGCCGGAGTGCGTTATACCGACCTCCACGCGCGCTCGAACGCCTTCCGTAGCCAGGTCACCCCGACGCGCGAGGAAATCGAACCCTATCTGAAGCTGGTCGATGCCGACGATTTCCTGTCCGACATTCCGGGCAGCTTCCCGCGCAGCTTCCTGAGCACCGCGCCGACCTACGACTTTGTTTTCAACCGCGCGCAGGCGGCCGAACCGAACCCCGATCCCGATGGCCGCTCGACGCTGCTGCCCAACCTCCAGCGCGACTATGATTTCAGCGAAAAGACGCTCGCGGGCTATCTGATGGTGTCGGGCGAGGGCGAGATCGCGGGCATCCCGTACAAGGCAAACGCGGGCGTGCGCATCGCGTCGACACGGCTGTCGGTCGACTCATACGTCAACGTCGGCGCGGTCAGCACGCTGCGCAACGACAAGAACCGCTACACCAATGTGCTGCCCAGCGCGAACATCGCCTTCAACGTCACCGACGATTTCCTTGTCCGCGTGTCGGGATCGCAGACGATGCAGCGTGCCTCGATCGCCGACCTTGCGCCCTCGACTTTTTTCAATGCGACCAATCTGTCGGTCACCGGCGGCAATGTGAATCTCGAACCGCCGATCGCGACGCAGGCCGATATCAGTTTCGAATATTATACGGGGAAAAGCTCGCTGATCTCGGGTGCGGTCTTTTACAAAGACGTCAAGAATTTCATCGCGAGCTTCGTGACCACCGGGGTCGATCTCGATCTCGACGATCAGGGCCGCGAACTGACCTTCTCACGTCCCGAAAATCTGGCGAGCGCAAAGATAAAGGGGTTCGAGATCGGCATCCAGCAGTTCATGGACTTTCTGCCCTCGCCGCTCGACGGCTTCGGCGTGATCGCCAATTACACCTATTCGGATGCCGAAGATAATGCCGGCTTCCCGCTCGTCGCGGTGTCGAAGAACAGCTACAACCTCGTCGGTCTCTATGAAAAGGGGCCGTTTTCGGCGCGCATCGCCTATAATTACCGCGACGAGGCGGTGTTCGAATTTTCGCAAGGACGCCCGAGCTTCATCGGCGCGCGCTCGCAGCTCGACGCCCAGCTCGGGGTCGACATCACCGACAATATCGCGCTGTCGCTGCAAGCGCAGAATCTGCTGCCGAAAAAATCGGCGACGAGCGAATATAGCAATTTCAACACGACCGCGCTCAACAGCTATGCCTTGTCCGAGCGGCGTTTCTCGGTCGGCGTGCGCGCGAAGTTCTAAAAGGGGTCCCCGACATGGCGGCGGCGGTCGCGCGCCGCCATGTCACCGGGCCGCAGGGAGTGGATGAGTGATGATCTTGGGTAAAGGGCGTGCGCGTCTCGTTTCGGTTGTGGCGCTGGGTGCGACGCTGATTTTTCCGGTTCAGGCGCAGCCGGGGAAATTGCCCAAGATCCTGTCGGACCCCGCGACGGTGGCGGCGAACCCGCTGCCCGATTTTTCCTATGCGGGTTATGGCTTCGGCCTCGCGTCGATCCCCGCCGATGCCGGGACGATCATCGAAGTGACCGATCATGGCGCGATCCCCGACGACGGGCTCGACGATAGCAAGGCGGTGCTCCGCGCGCTCGCCGCCGCCAATGCGGTGAAGGGCAAAGTGACGCTGCGCTTCCCGAAAGGGCGGACGCAGATCACCGAAGTATTGCGTATTACGCGCAGCGACATCGTCCTCGACGGCGCGGGCGATGGCCCCGGCGGCAGCGAGCTCTGGTTCCCGCGCCCGCTCAAGCTCATCGACAAGAGCCACGATTATGACGAGCTGCGCGAATATCTGGTGCGCGAAAAGAAGCAGCAGGTCGAGCCCGAGCATAATATCGACTATCTCTTCACCGAATATACGTGGGCGGGCGGGATGATCTTTGTCGCGCCCGAGGGCAGCCGGCCGGTCTCCTACGACGGGACAAAGGATGTTCGCGATCCGGTGCTCGCGACCGGGATATCGGGCAAGCAGTTCGCCCGCACGCTGACGGTCGACGATCCGTCCAAGCTGAAGGTCGGCGACATCGTCCAGCTGCAATGGTTTTCGGTCGACGGACCGAAGAGCAGGATCCTGACATCGCTTTACGGCGACACCGACCTGCCGATCGGTTCGCACCACTGGACCTTTCCGAACCGGCCGGTGGTCGCGCAGGCGACGCGCGTCGCGGCGATCCGCGGCAAGACGGTGACGCTCGGCGATCCGCTGCTCCACGACATCCGCGCCGACCAGCCCGCGGTGGTCGCCGACTGGAAGCATCTGACCAACGTCGGCATCCAGAATCTGCGGCTGCAATTTCCCGAAGCGCCCGCCTTCGGCCATCATCTCGAGCAGGGTTATAACGGCATCTATATGACCGGCGTGTTCGACGGCTGGATCCGGGGGCTGACGATCGACCGGGCGGACAGCGGCATATTGACCGACAATGCCGCAAGCCTGACGATTTCCGACATCATAACGACGGGCGACCGCCGCGCGCATTATTCGGTACACGTCGGCGCGGTGCACAATGTGCTGGTCAAGCATCTGAAAGTCGAAAATCCGGCGGTCCACCCCGTGAGCATCAACACGCGCTCGACGCGGTCGGTGTTTCTGCGCGCGGTCGTCGACAGGGATGCGATCATCGACCAGCACAGCGGATCGAACCACCAGAATCTGTTCGACCAGATCGAAATGCACATCGATCCGAAGCAGGGCAAGGACGGTTGGCAGTATCAGCTCTGGGTCGGCGGCGGAGCGCCTTACTGGAAGCCCGGGCACGGCCTCTACAACACGCTTTGGAACGCGAAGCTTGTCGTGCCCGAAAGCATCCCCGCCGACGCCAGCGTGGCGATCACCAGCGGGCTCGAAGGGCCGGGCGAGCGGATCGTCGGGCTGCACGCGAACCGAAAGATCCGGGTCAGCTATACGCCGACGCCCTATATCGAGGGCACGGGGCAAGCGGTCGACGCGGTGCCGTCGCTTTACGAATATCAGCTCGCGCGCCGGCGTCGCTGACGCTCTCTTCAACATCGTCATCCCGGCGACAGCCGGGATCTCGCCGGTGCGTCAGAAGGCGAGGTCGAGATCCCGGCCTTCGCCGGGATGACGAAATAAAGAAGACGGTGTTTCAGTCGAATCCGATCCGGCTCTAACGCCCCGGTGGCGGGCCGACCGACTGGCGTTCGACGAAGGTCGAGGCGAGCACATTGCTCTCGTCGCTCGATGCCTTCGCGCCCGGCCCCAGGAAATCGGGAACGAGCGTCTGCGCGGCGCGGATGCCCATTTCGCGGATCGGCCAGCGCACGGTGCTGAGCGCGGGCCAGATATGCGTCGCGGTCGGGCTGTCGTCGAACCCGATGATCGACAGCTCGCCCGGCACCTTGATGCCCTTGCCATGCGCGACGCTCATCAGGCCCGCCGCCATCTCGTCGTTCGAGCAGAAGACCGCGGTCGGGGGTTCGGCCCGCGAGAGCAGGGCTTCACCGGCCTCGATGCCCGCGGTGTAGCGATAATTGCCGGGCGCATAAAGTTCGGCGGGCAGGTCGAGCCCCGCCTCGGCGAGCGCCGCGCGGAACCCCTCTTCGCGCTCGGCGGCCGAACGGAAGCCGACAGGACCGCGCACGAAGCCGATGCGGCGATGGCCGAGCGCGACGAGCCCGCGCACCGCTTCGGCGACCACTTCGCGGTCATTCGACGAGATGCAGCGCTTCGCATCGTCGATCCGTGCCGACCCGATGCGGACATAGCGCACGCCAAGATCCTCGCAGAGCGCGGCGAGATCATCATTCTCCGAGATCGGAGGCAGCAGCATCGCGCCGATCGGGCGCTGCTTTTCAAGGAAGGTGCGGACGTCGTCGAGCATCTTGTCCGACCCGCGGTCGACGGGGCGGACGAGCAGCGCGAGGTCGCTGTCCTTGATCGCGTCGAGCACCCCGCGCTGGAAATTGAGCACCGTCTGCGCGTTCGGATTGTCGTGGAGCAGCGCGATCAGAAAATTGCGACGAAAGGCGAGCGCGCGCGCCTGCGGATTGGGAACGAAGCCGAGCTGCTCGATCGCCTTTTCGACCGCCGCGCGCGTCTTGTCGGTCAGGAATTCGGACCGGTTGATCACCCGGCTCACCGTCTTCTTCGACACCCCCGCCAACGCCGCGACATCGTTGATCGTCGGCTGCTTGCCCCCCGGCCCCTTATTTTGTGCCGCCATATTCGCTCTTTCCCCTGCGGAGCCTCTGGCCAGACCCGCGCTTTTCTATGCTGATGGGCGCTCGAACGCGTAAAATCAACGCCCGGCGGAAGTGCCGACAACTCTTGACACCGGTTACCATCAAAACTAGCAAGGCGGCAAGCCCAGAAATATCGAGCGAGGATGCGATCCCATGTTTTCCAAGACCTATTACGCCACCCATCCCGTGATGATGGAGGAGGTGTCGAATGCCGAGCTGCGCGATCGCTACCTGATCCAGAATCTATTCCGCACCGGCGAATGCGTCCTCAATTACACCCACGCCGACCGTTTCGTGATCGGCGGCGTCGCGGTGGGCGGCGCGCCCGTCAAGCTGCCTGCGCAGACCGAACCGCCGTCGGCCGCGGGGCACCCTTTCCTCGAGCGCCGCGAACTCGCGATCGTCAATGTGTCGTCGGTGCAAGGCACGGTGACCGTCGACGGCGAGAGCTTCACGCTCGGCAACAAGGATTGCCTCTATGTGACGATGGGCGCGAAGGACGTCGCCTTCGCGGGTGAGGGCGCGCGCTATTATCTGGCGTCGTGCCCGGCGCACAAGGCGTTCACCACGCGCAAGCTCGGCATCGCCGACGCCAATGCGCTCGACCGCGGCAGCCTCGCCGAATCGAACGAGCGCACGATCTTCCAGCTCGTCATTCCGGGCGTGTGCGACAGCGCGCAGCTCGTCATGGGCCTCACCGTGCTCAAGGAAGGCAGCGTCTGGAACACGATGCCGCCGCACATCCACGAGCGCCGCAGCGAGATCTATTTCTACTTCGAGCTGGACAATGTCGACACCGACCGCGTCATGCACTTCATGGGCGAGGGCGAGGCGACGCGCCACATCGTGATGCAGAATGAGGAAGCGGTGATCTCGCCGCCCTGGTCGATTCACATGGGCGCGGGCACGAAATCCTATGCCTTCATCTGGGCGATGGCGGGCGAGAATCAGGATTATACCGACATGAACGTCCTCGACATCTGTCAGCTGTCGTAACCATTATCGTCACCCCGGACCTGATCCGGGATCCGGACAACACCGCCGAAATGGATGCCGGATCAAGTCCGGCATGACGAAGGGTAAGAAGATGAAGATGTTCGACCTCACCGGAAAAGTCGCGCTCGTCACCGGCGCCAACACCGGCATCGGGCAGGGGATTGCGCTTGCGCTCGCCGAGGCCGGTGCCGACATCGCCGCCGCGGGCCGCTCGCCCGCCGACGAGACCGTCGGCAAGGTCCGCGGGCTCGGACATAGGGCCGAGAATTTCGCCGCCGACCTGTCGAGCGTCGGCGCGGTCCAGCCGCTCGTCGATGCGGTGCTCGCCGAATTCGGCCGCATCGACATCCTCGTCAACAATGCCGGCATCATCCGCCGCGCCGATGCGGTCGACTTCACCGAGGCCGACTGGGACGCGGTGATGGACACCAATTTGAAGACGCTCTTCTTCCTGTGCCAAGGCGTCGGGCGTCACATGATCGCGCGCGGTTCGGGCAAGATCATCAACATCGCCTCGATGCTGACCTTTCAGGGCGGCATTCGCGTGCCGAGCTATACCGCGTCGAAATCAGGGGTCGGCGGGCTTACCAAGCTGCTCGCGAACGAATGGGCGGCGAAGGGCGTGCAGGTCAACGCGATCGCCCCCGGCTATATCGCGACGAACAACACCGCCGCGCTGCAAGGCGACGCGACGCGTAACCGCCAGATCATGGAACGCATCCCGGCCGGACGCTGGGGCGACCCGAGCGATATTGGCGGCGCTGCGGTCTTCCTCGCGTCGCCGGCGTCGGACTATGTGCAGGGCCATATCCTCGCCGTCGACGGCGGCTGGCTCGCGCGCTAGCATCGCGCCATGACCGGTCGCCTCGTCTTTTTCGGCGAACTGCTGATCCGCCTGACCGCGCCGGGCAATGAGCTGTTGATGCAGTCGCCGTCGCTGTCGCTCCACGTCGGCGGCGCCGAAGCCAACGTCGCGATCGGGCTCGCGCACCTCGGCCATGCTTGCGCGATGGTCAGCAAGGTTCCTTCGAACGCGCTGGGTCGCGGTGCGGTGGCGGCGGTGCGCGGCGCGGGCGTCGACTGCGCCGCCGTCACGCTTCACCCGGGGCGCATGGGGCTCTATTTCCTCAGCGTCGGCGCGGGGCTGCGCGCGTCCGAGATCGTCTACGACCGCGCCGGGTCGAGCTTCGCGGCGACCGGGCCCGAGGACTATGATTTCGACCGCCTGCTCGCGGGCGCGGGCCTGCTCCACCTGTCGGGCATCACCCCCGCGCTCGGGCCGCGCTCGGCCGAATCCGCGCTCGCCGCGGCGCGCGCGGCGAAGCGGCTCGGCGTGCCGGTCAGCTTCGACGGCAATTACCGCGCGATGCTGTGGGAGGCGTGGGATAGCGACCCGCGTTCGGTCCTGACGGCATTGATCGACAGCGCCGACATTTTGTTCGGCAACCATCGCGACCTGTCGCTGGTGCTGGGGCAGGAATTCAGCGGCGACGGCGAAGACAGGCGGCGCGAGGCAGCCGAGGCGGGCTTTGCCGCCTTCCCGGGCCTCGCGCTGATCGCCTCGACCGCCCGCCACACCGTCACCGCCGACCATCACCGCATTGCCGCGCGGGTCGACCTGCGGAGCGGCGGCCACCAGACCGATGAGGTCGACGTCACCGGCATCGTCGATCGCATCGGCGCGGGCGACGCCTTTGCCGCCGGGGTACTTCACGCGCATTTGTCGGGCGGCGATGCCAAAGCGATGGCGGAGAGCGGGCTTGCGCTGACCGCGCTCAAACATTCGCTGCCGGGGGATGCGAGCCGGTTCGGGCAGGCCGATATCGATGCCTTTCATGGCGGCGGGCTCGATGTCCGGCGCTGAGCCGACGCGTCGCGCGCTGCTGGCGGCTGGCGCGCTGCTTTTCCCGGTCATCGCGCGTGCGGACACATTTGCGCCGATCCATCATATCGGCGCGGTGGACGCCGCCGACGGCATGTATCAGTCAGGCAAACGTCGCAGCTTCGGCGATGGCAGCGCCTGGGCCTTTACCGGAATCCGCTATGGCCGCGCCGATCGCTTCCGCGCGCCAACCCCGGTGATGGCGTCCGAACAACTGCGCCACGACATCTTCGGCCCCGCCTGCCCGCAGAGGGGCGAGAGCTATCAGCCGCGATCCGAAGACTGCCTGTTCCTCAACGTCTGGACCCCCCACATCGAGATGAAGCGCAAGCGTCCGGTCATGGTCTATTTCCACGGCGGCGCCTATTCGGCCGGCAGCGTCACCGATCCGGTCAACGACGGCGCGCGGCTCGCGGCGCGCGGCGATGTCGTCGTGGTTACCGTCAACCATCGCCTCAACGCGCTCGGCTATCTCTATCTCGCGCGCCTCGATCCGCGCTTCCCCGACAGCGGCAATGCGGGGCAGCTCGACCTGATCGTCGCGCTGCAATGGGTCCGGCGCAATATTGCGGCGTTCGGCGGCGATCCCGCCAATGTCACCGTCTTCGGCCAGTCGGGGGGCGGCGCGAAGATCGCGACGCTGATGGTGATGCCCGCCGCGAAAGGCCTGTTCCACAAGGCGATCACGATGAGCGGCCAGCAAGTCACCGCGTCGGGGCCACTCAACGCCACCAGACGCGCCGAGGCGTTTCTCGATAAACTCGGCAAAAATGTCGATCCCGCGACCGCGCCGGTCGAGCAGCTCGTAACCGCGCTGGCGGCGATCGACCCGATCCTCGGCGGCTCGGTCTATATGGGGCCCGTGCTCGACATGAAGCATCTGACGCGCCACCCCTTCTGGCCCGACGCCGCGCCGCAGTCGCTAGGCGTTCCGATGATGCTCGGCAACACGGTGATGGAGACGCGCGCTTTCTACGCGCCCGACGGCAAGCAGCTCGCGGGGCTCGATTTCGCCAATCTCGCCGCACGGATCGCGCCCGAGATGCGGATCGACATCCATCCCGAGTGGGTCGTGGCGCAGTTCCGCGCGCGCTACCCTGACGCGCCGCCGCTCGAGCTATTCCACCGCATCGTCACCGCCGCGCGCAGCTGGCGCGGACAGGTCGAGGAAGCCGAAGCGCGCGCGCGTGCCGGAGCGCCCGCCTTCGTCTACCAGCTCGATTTCGAGAGCGCGAAGCACACCGACGACATCGGCCTCAGCTTCGGCACGACGCCCGATCCGACCTCCGCACAGCAGGCGATGAGCGACCGCGTCATGGACGTTTTCGTCCGCTTCGCACGCACCGGCGATCCGGGGTGGCCGACCTATGATCTTGCGCAGCGGCAAACGATGATATTCGACACCGGGAGCCGCGTCGAGAGCGATCCGCGCCGATGGGAACGCGAGCTGTTTGCGCGTGTGCCCTATATCCAGCCGGGCAGTTGAAGCGCGTTCATACTCTCATAGCGTCATCCCGGCCTTCGCCGGGATGACATATTGGTCAAACGAGCTTGTGCGAGGCGAGCCAGTTCCACAGCAACTCGGGCCAGATTGCGACGGGCAGCCCCGCCGTCTTCATCAACCCGAAGCCATGCCCGCCGCGCTCGAAGAAATGCGCCTCGACCGGCGCGGCGATGCCGCGCGTCGCTTCGCGCAGCCGCGCGCTGTTCTCGACCTTCACGACATCGTCGTCCTCGGCGTGGAGCAGCCACAGCGGCGGCTGGTCGGCGCGGACATTGCGTTCGGGCGAATAGGCTTTCTCGCGCCTCGCGTCGGCGTCCGCGCCGATCAATTTCTCGCGGCTCATTGCATGCGCGATCGCGGGATCCATCGATACGACGGGATAGATGGCGGCGAGCGCATCGGGCCGCGCCGGCAGCGTGTCGGCGGTATCGAGCGGATCGTAAAGCTTTGCGTCGAAGCGCGTGAGCAGGCTCGTCGCGACCTGCCCGCCCGCCGAAAAGCCGCCGAAGGCGACGTGCGCCGGGTCGATCCCGTCGATCCGCGCGCGGCTGCGCACGAGCCGCACCGCGCGCTGCGCATCGGCGAGCGGGACGTCGGCGCCGTTCGCCCAGCCGTCGCCGGGCAGGCGATAGAAAAGAACATAGACGGTGACGCCGCGCACCGTCAGCCAGCGCGCCAGTTCATAGCCTTCCTTGTCGACCACGACATAGCGATAGCCGCCGCCGGGGGCGAGGATCACCGCCGCGCCATTGGGTTTGGCGGGGCGGAAGATGTCGAGCCGCGGGCGCGTGATGCGCTCGAGCATCCGGTCGCTGGCTTGCGGATCGTCGCTGCGCTGCACGACCTTTTCGACGAGGCCCGCGGGCGGCGCGATATGGCCTTCGGGCCAGAGCGCGATGCTCGCATCGGGGGTCAGGCCGGCGGGCCGCGTCCACGCTGCGCGCGCCGCCGCGCTTGCGAAAGGCAGCGCGAGGCTCGCAGTCAGCAGCGAGCGGCGGCCGACGGTCATCGCCCGGCCTCCTTGTTCGGATAGGCGACGATCAGCACGAGCGGCACGCTGCCCGTCTGGCGGATGCCGACCCTCGCGCCCTTGTAAAGCCACGCCGCCATTCCGGCTTTCAGCGCCTTCTCCTCGCCGTCCGAATGGACGATGCCGGTGCCCGAGAGGACGTAATAAATCTCGTCATGGTCGATGGGGTGGGCGCCGATCGCCGCGCCGACATGCAGCGCGCGCTTGCGAAATTCGAAGCTGCGCGGCGCGGGCACCGCATCGCTGATCCGGTATGCGGTCGACATGCCGATCGCGCCATGTGGCGGCGCTTCTTCGCGCACCGTCGCGGCTTCGTCGATCACGATCATCGCGGGGGCGGCGGCGTTCGCGAGAAGGATCGCAAGCAGCGCGCTCATTGTCCTTCTCCACGCGACGCACGATCGCGCGCCGACAGATGCTCCTGCGGCATCGGTGCGGTCTGGCCGGGGTAACGGCCAGACTTCGGTTCCATCGTCGTAAGGTCCCAATCCTTCTCGACGAAGGGCGCGCGCACCGGCGCTGCGACCTTGGGATAGGCGCTGACCTCCTTTTCGTCATCGATGACGTCGCCGCGCCCTTCGGCGACAAAGAAGAGAATGCGGATCTCCTCGGCGTCGCGCGCCCAGGGCCGGGCGCCGGCGGTCGCGAGCACCGAGGTTTCGACGTCGCGCGACGGCAGGATGCGATAACCGTCCGTCGGCGCCAGCGGCGTCTTGGCGCGGATCAGCTTGGCCTGCGTCTCGCCATAGCGCCCGAACTCGGGAAGCGGCTCGCCGTGGCGGTCGACCGCCAGATTGTCCTTGCCATAATAGTCGAGGTCGCCGTCGCCGCCGAGCATGAGGAAGGGCAGGCCCTCGTCGGTGTCGTTACCGCCGCGCATCACATTGCCGATCGCGGTGATCTGCCCCGTCACATAATCATGCCCGACCCATTCGAGGTTCATCAGGTTATAATGCACCGCGCGATGCTGCGGGTTGTAGATCAGATTGTTGATCATCAGCGCCTGCCCGCCACCCTTGATCAGCGGGTTGCGCTCGACATTATGCGCCCAGACGTTGCGATAGAAGACGATGCCCGTCGCATTGTCGTGGATCAGCGATCCCTTGCTGTGCTCGCCCTTGGGATGGCTCGCGTCGGCGAGGCCTTCGGCGGCGAGGTTGTTCGAAAAGCTGATGTTGTGGCTCGTTCCCTTCCGCCACTCCGCGACGCTCTTGCCGGTGAAGCGCGGGCCCGATGCCGACATATTCTCGTCGATCCCCCACAGGAAAGTGCAGTGATCGACGATGACATTCTGCGCCGCGAGGGTCGAGAAGGTATCGGCCTCCCAGCCGCTGCGCTTCGGCTGGCCGTCGGCGCCGGTATAGACGCGCAAATGGCGCATCACGACGTCGTGCGTCTTCACGTCGATGCCGGTGCGGATCAGGGTGACCCCCGGTCCCGGCGCGGTCTGGCCGGCGATCGTCAGATATGGATGTTTGATCTCGATCGTCTTGCGGCCCATGTCGATCACGCCGCCGACTTCGAACACGATGATGCGCGGCCCCGGCGTCTCGATCGCCGCTTTCAGCGACCCCGGACCATCGGGCGCGAGCGTCGTCACGCGCAGGATCTTGCCGCCGCGCCCCCCGGGCGTTGCGGCCGCCGGGCCGACCGCACCGGGGAAGGCCGATGGTGCGGCATCGGCGGCCGACGCCGGTACAGCCGACATCGCAAGCGCCAGAAAAAGCGCAGTAATCCAAGGTTTCCGGCGCATCTCTCTCTCCCTATTCTTTGGGTATTGACACGGCTACCCATATCCTTCAATCTTCCTGACACCGGTTACCCCAATCGGTCAACGAGAAAATATTTCCAAGGGAGAGGGTCTGATCCGGTCCGCGGCGCATGGCGGCGGCCAATCTCACTCTCTGAAAAATCGACGGATGAAGCGGCGAGCCAGATCGCTTCGTCCAGCAAAGTAACCGGTGTCATTTCTTGCGCGAGCGGGGGCAACGGGGCACAAGGGAGGATGATGATGGTTATTCATGCAATGCGAAGCGTTCGCGCTTTGACCCGGCTGGCGTGTGGCGCCTCGCTGGCCGCACTGGCGCTGGCACCGGCCCATGCGCAGGACGCCGAAGCCGTCGCAAGCGAGGACGAGATCGTCGTCACCGGCTTCCGCGCTTCGCTCGACAAGGCGCTCGACCAGAAGCGCGATTCGATCTCGGCGGTCGACGTCATCGTCGCCGAGGATATTGCCAAATTCCCCGACCAGAATCTCGCCGAGTCGCTCCAGCGCATCCCGGGGATTTCGATCCAGCGCGACGCCGGCGAGGGCCGCGCGATCACCGTCCGCGGACTCGGCGCCCAATTCACCCGCGTCCGCCTCAACGGCATGGAAACGATCGCCACCTCGACCGACGGCGCCTCGGCGAACCGCGACCGCGCGTTCGACTTCAACGTTTTCGCGTCCGAACTCTTTACCTCGCTCGTGGTCCACAAGACGGCGTCGGCATCGCTCGACGAAGGTTCATTGGGTGCCGTGGTCGATCTCAACACGGGCAACCCGCTCGGCGGCAAGGAAGGTTTCACCGCCGTCGCCTCGGTGCAGGGGCGCTACAACGACCTGACCAAGGACGTCGATCCGCGCCTCGCGGGCCTCATCGCCTGGACCAATGCCGACCGGACGTTCGGCGTCTCGGCGTCGGTCGCCTGGGCTGATTACAAGACGCACGAACTCGGCAACAACAGCGTGCGCTGGGCGCAGGCGCCGTTCCGCAGTGTCGATGGCGTCACCTGCCTCGCCGGATCGAGCTTCGTCGACAACCCCTCGGACGGCTGCATCGAGGTCGCCGAAGCCTTTCACCCGCGCATCCCGCGCTACGGCCTCGTCAGTCACGACCGCGAGCGCCTCGGCGCCACCGCGTCGATTCAGTGGGAACCGAGCGAAAACACCAAAATCTCGATCGACGGCCTCTATTCGACCTTCAAGGAGACGCGCGACGAATTTTGGGGCGAGGTGCTGCTGCGTAGCGAAGAGGACGCGATCGACGTTTCGAACTACACGATCGACGGCGACAACAATCTCATCGCCGCCGACCTCGACAATGTCTATGTCCGCACCGAACGCTATTCACGCCAGAGCAAGACCGAATTCTACCAGATTTCGGGCCGCCTCGAACAGCGCCTGACCGACGCGTTCGCGGTCAATCTTCTCGGCGGCATCTCCAAGTCGCAGGCCGACATTCCGGTCGAAACGACCCTCGCCTTCGACGATGTCGACGCGACCGGCTATCGCTACGATTATACGAATATGAAATATCCGCTGCTGACCTTTGGCGCCGGCATCGACGATCCCTCGTCCTTCGTGCTCGCCGAATTCCGCGACCGGCCGTCCTTCCTGACCAACAAGTTCAAGACCTTCGCGGCCGATTTCGACTGGGACGTCGCCGACCGGTTCAAGATGCGCGGCGGCGGCTTCTATCGCCAGTTCGATTTCGACACCGTCGGCTATCGCCGCGACAGCAGCTATTGCAGCGCCTTCACCTGCGCCCCGGGTACGGGCGGCTTGCCGGTCACCTCGGACATCGCCGAGCTGTTCGAACTCGGCGACGCCGGGCAACCGTCGGGTAACACCAACGCCTGGATCATTCCCGATCTCGACGCGGGCACCGCGCTGATCGATCTCTATGGCCGCCCCGCGCAGCTCCAGCAGGGCGAACAGCGCGCCGTCACCGAAAAAACCTATGGCGGCTGGTTCATGGCGGAGTTCGAGACCGACGTGCTCGGCATGCGGATGACGGGCAATGCCGGCGTCCGCTATGCCAAGACCGATCAGTCGTCATCGGGCTTCACCAGCGGCACCTTCGTCACGGTCGACCGGACCTATGACGACTGGCTGCCCTCGTTCAACGTCAACCTGCACCCGACCGACAGCGTCATCCTGCGCGGCGCGATCGCCAAGGTGATCACGCGTCCGACGCTGGGCAGCCTGACCCCGGGCGGTTCGGTCGACCAGTTCAATTTCCGCATCAGCTCGGGCAACCCGTTCCTCGAACCCTATCGCGCGACGACCTTCGACCTCGCGGCCGAATGGTATTTCGCACCGGGGGCGATCGCGTCGGTGGCGCTGTTCGCCAAGGATATCGAAAGCTTCCCGCTCTCGGACAGCTTCCAGGGCACCTATGCGTCGAGCGGCCTGCCGCTCGCGCTGCTGACGCCGGGAACGCCCGCCTATCAGGCGATCGTCGAGGGGGGCAATCCGGGCCGCGAGTTCGAATTCCGGACGACCGTCAACGGTCCCGGTGCCAGCCTGAAGGGCGTCGAGCTGTCGTTGCAGCTGCCCTTCTCGGTCTTTTCGGATTCGCTGCGCCACTTCGGCGTGCTCGGCAACACGACCTTCGTGAAGAGCGACGTCGATTACGCCATCCGCGGTCCGCTGGTATATGATCCCGACGACAACCGGTTGGAGGCGCCGGCCGCCAGCACCTTCACCCAGCCGCTGCTCGGCCTCGCCAAGCGCGCGTGGAATGCCACCGTCTATTATGACGACGGCAAATTCTCGGTCCGCACGTCGGCCGCGTGGCGCAGCGGCTATAACGACAGCACCAGCGGCAACAACAATGTGTTCGAAGGTTATGGCAGCTCGTTCAACGTCGATGCGTCGATCCGCTATGCGCTGACCGACAATATCGAACTGTCGATCGAGGGCACCAACCTGACCGACGATTATCGCTATCGCTTCACCGATCTCGAAGCGAACCGCAATTACGAGAATAATCACTACGGTCGCACCTTCCTGTTCGGTGCACGCTTCAAGATCTGACACGAGTTGATTTCGTCCCGGTGAGGCCCGGCCTTCGCTTGCGGGGGCCGGGCCTTTCTTTTTTCGAGGAGAATGATGTGACCGATCGGCGCGACATGCTCAAACTGGCGGGAGCGGGATTGCTGGGGACGGGGCTGACGGGTTTCGGTGCCCCGGCGGGCTTAGTCGTCCCCGCCCGCGCGGCGCCCGCTTCACCCGGCCCCGCGCCGGCGTGGGCAAGAGGCTTCGATGGCCAGCGCAAGGCCGACCTTGGCGACGGAGGTTTCCTCAACCCGATCATGGCGGGCGACCATCCCGATCCGTCGATCCTGAAGGACGGCGCCGACTATTATATGACCTTCTCGACCTTCGATAGCTATCCGGGCCTGGTCATCTGGCATTCGCGCGATCTGGTGAACTGGCGCCCGATCGGCCCCGCGCTGACCCGCAATATCGGTTCGGTCTGGGCGCCCGAACTCTGCAAGCATGACGGCCGCTATTATCTCTACATTCCCACAAAGGGCCCGAACACCAGCTGGGTGATCTGGGCCGACCGGATCGAGGGACCGTGGAGCGACCCGGTCGATCTCGATCTGCCGAACCATATCGACCCCGGCCATGCGGTCGGCGAAGACGGGTCGCGCTGGCTGTTCCTGTCGGGGGGCGATCGCGTTCGCCTGTCGGATGACGGACTGTCGCGCGTCGGCGAGCCCGAGCATGTCTATGACCCGTGGCGCTATCCGTCCGACTGGGTCGTCGAGGGTTTCGCGCCCGAGGGGCCGAAGATCACGCGGCGTGGCGCCTATTATTACATGATCACCGCGGTCGGCGGCACCGCCGGGCCGCCGACCGGCCATATGGTCATCGCGGCGCGGTCGAAGTCGATCCACGGGCCATGGGAAAATTGCCCCGCCAACCCGCTCGTTCGCACCGTTTCGGCCGCCGAAAAATGGTGGTCGCGCGGCCATGCGACGCTCGTCGAAGGGCCGGCGGGTGACTGGTGGAGCGTCTATCATGGCTATGAGAATGGCTATTGGACGCTCGGGCGGCAGGCTTTGCTCGACCCGATCGAATGGACCGGCGACGGCTGGTTCCGCATGAAGGGCGGCGACCTGTCGCGGCCGATCGCGAAGCCGAAGGGCGGCACGGTCGCAGGGCCGCACGGCATGGCGCTTTCGGACGATTTCGCGACGCTTGCGCTCGGCGCCAAATGGAATTTCTTCAAGCCCGCCGCCGACGAACCCAGCCGCGCGCGCGTCGAGGACGGCGCACTGGTGCTGGCGGCGCGCGGCGAGGCGCCGGTCGACTCCTCGCCGCTGCTCCTGATCGCGGGCGATCAGGCGTACCGCTTCGAATGCGATATCGAGATCGCGCCGGGCGGCACTGCGGGGCTGATCCTCTTCTATGACGAGAGGCTCTATTGCGGGCTCGGCTTCGACGGCGCGCGGTTCGTCACCCACCAATATGGCATCGAGCGCGCGCGCCCCGCCAACCCGCACGGATCAAGGATGCGGATGCGCGTCACCAACGACCGTCATATCGTCACCTATGACACGAGCGGCGACGGCGGAAAGACGTGGGTCCGCTTCGACCGCGGCATGGAGGTGTCGGGATATCACCATAATGTGCGCGGCGGTTTCCTGATGCTGCGTCCCGGCCTTTATTCGGCGGGAGCGGGGGAGGCACGCTTCCGCAATTTCACCTTCACGGCGTTCGATTAAAGCGTCACGCCCGATTTCCAGATCGCGATATCGCGTTCCGCATTGGCTTCGGCCTTGGTCGGCGCGCCCGAAGCGGTGGCGGCGACGAGGTCGAGCAGCGCGTCCGCAGCCTGATCGAAACCAGCATCGAGCACCTGCCCGGCGTCGAAATCGATCCACCCCGGCTTGCGTCCGGCGAGCGCGCTGTTCGACGCGATCTTGAGGGTCGGCGCCGGAAAGCCGAGCGGCGTGCCGCGTCCGGTCGTAAAGAGGATCACCGTCGCGCCCGCCGCCGTCAGCGCGGTCGACGACACCGCATCGTTGCCAGGCGCTTCGAGCAGGGTGAGGCCGGGAAGCATCGCCTCGCCGCCGTAGCGGCGGACATCGACGAGCGACACCTGGCCGCCCTTCTGCACCGCGCCCAATGACTTTTCCTCGAGCGTCGTGATCCCGCCCGCGATATTGCCGGGCGAGGGGTTCTCGCTCACCGGTTCGCCGTGACGGATGAAATATTGCTTGAAATCGCGAACGAGCGCGACGGCTTCGTTGAACACCGTGCGCGACACCGCGCGGTCCATCAGCAGCTGTTCGGCGCCGAAAATTTCGGGGATTTCGGTCAGCACCACCTTGCCGCCCGCCGCCGCGATGGTATCGGCCATGCGCCCGACGAGCGGGTTGGCGGTAAGGCCCGACAGACCGTCCGAGCCGCCGCATTTGACCCCGAGCACCAGTTTCGCCAGCGGCATATCGGTGCGCGGCGTATCGGCGCATTCCGCCACCAGCTCATCGACCAGCGCGAGGCAGACGGCCTCGTCATCCTCGACCGCCTGCGCCGACAGGGTTCGGATATGCGCGCGGCGTTCGGCGGGAATGCTATCGAGCAGCGCGCCGAGCTGGTTGCTCTCGCACCCGAGGCCGACGATCAGCACCCCGCCCGCATTGGGGTGCTGCGCGAGCGCCGCGAGCAGCGCGCGCGTATGGCCAAGGTCGTCGCCGAGCTGCGAACAGCCGAAAGGATGCTTGAAGGCATGCACCCCGTCGACGCGCCCCGCATGGCGCTCGCCCGCGATCCGCGCGACGCGTGCGGCAAGATTGCCGACGCAGCCGACGGTCGGTAGAATCCATATCTCGTTGCGCGTTCCGACGCGGCCGTCGGCGCGGAGATAGCCTGAAAAGGTCCGGGAGGGTCCGGCCGCGGGCGCCGCGCCTGCGGGAGGCGGCGCATAAAGATAGTCGCCGCCACCGCCGAGCGCGGTCGTCAGATTGTGGCTGTGCACATGCTCGCCGGGCGCGATGTCGGCGGTCGCGGTGCCGATCGGAAAGCCATATTTGACCACCGCCACGCCGCGCGCGATCGGCGCGAGCGCGATCTTGTGTCCGCGTTCGACGGCGACCGATGCGCGAAGGCCGCTATCGCCGAAGAGCGCCTCGCCCGCACCGATATCGGCAATCGCGGTCGCGACATTGTCCGCGTCATGGACGCGGATCGCATGGATTTTGCCGACGCCGGTCATCGTCGCCCGACACCCGGCAGGACGAGGCTATTTGTCATACATCCGATATTCGCTTGCCTTTGACACCGGTGTCTCTTACACCGCATCGCGGAAGAGGGAAATGAGAAAGATGCTGGCGACAAGCGATCAAGAGAATATAGCGCGGGCCCTGATCGACGCGCGTGCGCGAAAGACACCGCTTACCGCCTATCCCGGCGCGATGCCGCAGACGATGGCCGAGGCTTATGCGATTCAGGACAGCGCGATCGCGCTCGACGGCCGCCGCATCGGCGGCTGGAAAGTTGGACGAATCGCGCCCGAACTCGTCACCCGCTATGGCGGCAACCGCCTGACCGGCCCGATCTTCGCCGACGAAATCGTGGGTGCCGCCGAACAGCCTGTGATGCCCGTCTATGCCGACGGATTCGCCGCGGCCGAGGCCGAAGTGCTGCTTTGTTTCGACGAAGTCGGCACGCGCGATTATGATATCGACAGCGTGAAGCACTGCATCGCCGACGTCCGCACGGGTATCGAAATCGCGAGTTCGCCCTTTCCCGAAATCAACCGCCACGGTCCCGCGGTCACGGCGTCGGACTATGGCAACAACAAGGGGCTGATCCTCGGCCCGCCGATCGCCGGCTGGGAGGACGCCGACCTCATCCGCATGCCGGTCGAAATGACGATCGACGGCGAAACCGTCGGCACCGCGACAATGGAGGCCATGCTCGACGGCCCCTTCGGCTCGGCGCTGTTCCTGATTCGCATCCTCCGCGCGCGCGGCATAGCTATTCCACCCGGGACATGGGTGTCCGCGGGTGCGATCACCGGTATCCATGAAATCCGGCCGGGCCAGCGTGCCGAAGCAATCTTCGACGGAAAAATCCGCGTCGGCTGCTCGATCAGAAGCTTTTAGAGCAAATAACAGGAGAGGATTATGGCACAGGCATTCGCGGACGGAGGGACGGCGGCGCCAGTGCCTCGGTCGGGGCGTTATCGCTGGCTGATCGTCGCGCTACTGTTCGCCGCGACCACGGTCAATTATATCGACCGCACCATGCTCGGGCTGCTCGCGCCGACCCTCGGCGACGAGCTCAAATGGACCGAGAACGACTATGGCAACATCGTCACCGCCTTCCAGTTCGCCTATGCGCTGGGCTTTCTCCTCATGGGTTGGCTGATCGACCGCTTCGGCCCCAAGATCGGCTATGCGATCGCGATCTCGATCTGGACCGTCGGCCATGTCGCGCACGGTTTCGCCGCGTCGGTCGTCTCTTTCATGCTCGCGCGCGTCATCCTCGGCGTCGGCGAGGCGGGGCATTTCCCCTCGGTCGTCCGCGCGTCGAGCGAATGGTTCCCGCAAAAGGAACGCTCCTATGCGATCGGCTGGGTCAACAGCGCGACGACGATCGGCGTCATCCTGACCGCGCCGACGGTCGCGCTGTTCATGCGCGTGCTCGGCTTCGACTGGCGCGAAACCTTCATCTACACCGGGGCCTTCGGCGCCCTGCTGCTGATCCTCTGGCTCTGGTTCTACAGCAATCCGCGCGAGAGCGGAAAGGTCAGCGAGGCCGAACTCGCATGGATCGAACATGACCCGCCCGAAAAGGTCGAGCGGCTCGGCTGGGGCGCCATCGTCACCAAGCGCGAGGCGTGGGCGTTCGCGGTCGCCAAATTCCTGACCGACCCAGTGTGGTTCCTGATGCTCTTCTGGCTGCCCAAATATTTCAGCACCACCTATGACGTCGACCTGAAGATCGTGCTGCTGCCGATGATCATCATGTATCTGCTCTCCGACGCCGGCAGCATCCTCGGCGGCTGGGTGTCGTCGAAGCTCATCCAGGCGGGCCACAGCGTCAATTTCGCGCGCAAGGTCACGATGATCGGCGCGGGCCTCTGCGTGCTGCCGCTGCTGTTCGTCACCGGGCTCGACAATATGTGGCTCGCGGTCGTGCTGATCGGCATTGCGCTCGCCGGGCATCAGGCCTTTTCGTCGACGATCCTGTCGATCCCGCCCGACATGTTCCCCAAACGCGCGGTCGGATCGGTGATCGGGCTCGGCGGCTTCATGGGCGGCGTCGGCGGCATGATCATGGCCAAATCGACCGGGCTCGTGCTCGACGCGACGGGGGGCAATTACACGCTCATCTTCGCCGCCTGCACGACCGTCTATTTCCTCGCCGTGCTCGCGGTGCATATCCTGAGCCCGCGCCTTGCGCCGGTCAGCGTCGAAAGCGCGAAATAGCGCGATGCCGCGTCCGCTGCTCCTCTCCCCCGACCGCCTCTTTCCGTCCGATCCGGCGCAGCGCGACATCGCGCGCCGGCTCTATGGGGAAGTGGCGGGTCTGCCGATCGTCAGCCCGCACGGCCACACCGATCCCGGCTGGTTTGCGGGCAACGCGCCCTTCGGCAATGCGGCGGAGCTGCTGCTTCACCCCGATCATTATGTATTTCGGATGCTCTATTCGCAGGGCATATCGCTGGGTGCGCTCGGCATCCGCAACCCGGCGGCCGATCCGCGTGAAAGCTGGCGGCTCTTCGCGCAAAACTACCATCTCTTTCGCGGCACCCCGTCGCGGATGTGGATGGACTGGGTGTTCGCCGAGGCGTTCGGCTTCGACGTGCAATTTTCGGCCGAGACCTCGGACCTTTATTACGACCATATCACCGAGGCACTTTCGACCGACGCCTTCCGCCCGCGCGCGCTCTTCGACCGCTTCGGGATCGAGGTGATCGCGACGACCGAAAGCCCCCTCGACACGCTCGAACACCACGCCGCGATCCGCGCCGCGAATGCCAGCGGCGAATGGGGCGGGCGCGTGATCACCGCCTATCGCCCCGACTCGGTCGTCGACCCCGAATTCGAAGGCTTTCGCGATAATCTCCAGCGCTTTTCCGAACTGTCGGGCGAAGATGCGTTCAGCTACGCCGGTTATCTCGCCGCCCACCGCAACCGCCGCGCTTTCTTCGCTGAAATGGGCGCGACCTCGACCGACCACGGCCACCCGACCGCCGCAACCGCCGATCTCTCGGACGCTGAAGCCGAAGTTCTCTTCGCACGCGTCACTGGCGACGATGTCAGCGCCGCCGATGCCGAGCTGTTCCGCGCGCATATGCTGACGGTGATGGCGGGGATGAGCCTCGACGACGGGCTCGTCATGCAGATCCACCCCGGCGCCTTCCGCAACCACAACCCTTGGCTGTTCGAACATTATGGCCGCGACAAGGGCGCCGATATCCCGATGGCGACCGACTATGTCCACGCGCTGCGCCCATTGCTCGGAAAATATGGCAACGAAGCTGCGCTGACTCTAATCCTCTTCACGCTCGACGAGACGAGCTACGCGCGAGAGTTGGCGCCGCTTGCGGGCCATTATCCGGCGCTGAAGCTCGGCCCGGCGTGGTGGTTCCACGACAGCCCCGAGGGGATGCGGCGCTTCCGCAGCCAGACCACCGAGACCGCAGGCTTCTATAATACAGTCGGCTTCAATGACGACACGCGCGCCTTCCTCTCGATCCCCGCGCGCCACGACGTCGCGCGGCGCATCGATTGCGGCTTCCTCGCGCAATTGGTCGCCGAGCACCGGATGGAGGAATGGGAGGCGGCCGAACTCGCGGTCGACCTCAGCTACAATCTCGCCAAGGCGGCGTACAAGCTGTGAGGCTGTCGGCACAAACACCGCTCCCGGCGTCGGTGCAGGCGCCGGGTTACGACCGCGCCGCCCAGGCGGCGGGCATCGTCCATATCGGCATCGGCGCCTTCCACCGCGCGCATCAGGCCGTCTACACCGACGATGCGATGGGCGCGGGCGACCGCGACTGGGGCATTATCGGCGTGTCGCTGCGCTCGGGCGACGTCGCGGCGCAGCTGGGTCCGCAGGACGGGCTCTATACCGTCAGCACGCGCAGCGCCGCGGGCACGCGGCTCCGCCTGATCGGCGCGGTGCAGAAAGTGCTCGTCGCGGCCGGCGACGGCCAGGCGGTGATCGATGCGATCGCGGCGCCATGCACGCATATCGTCAGCTTCACCGTCACCGAGAAAGGCTATCTGCGCCGCTCCGACAGCTCGCTCGACCTCGCCGCAGCGGTCGGGAACCCAAGTCTCTATCGCTTCCTCGCCGCCGGGCTCGCGGCGCGCAAGGCGGCGGGGCTCGGCGGGCTCACCTTGCTCAGCTGCGACAATCTCGCGGGCAATGGCGCGGTGCTGCGCCGTTTGATGCGCGAATATCTCGCCGCCTATCACCCCGACCTGTCGGCGTGGTTCGATGGCGAATGCACCTGTCCCGCGACGATGATCGACCGCATCGTCCCCGCCACGACCGACGCCGACCGCGCCGCGGTCGAAGCCGCGCTCGGCGCACGCGACGAGGGCGCGGTGGTCACCGAAGCTTTCAGCCAGTGGGTGATCGAGGATGATTTCGCCGGCCCGCGCCCGCGCTGGGAAGCTGGAGGCGCCAAACTGGTGGCCGACGTCGCGCCCTATGAGGCCGCGAAGCTGCGCATGCTCAACGGCGCGCATTCGGCGCTCGCCTATATCGGACTGGGGCGCGGACACGAATTTGTCCATCAGGCGATCGCCGATCCCGAAATCCGTCCGGTCATCGAACGGCTGATGCTGGGCGAAGCCGCGCCGACGATCGACGCCGCGCCGGGGCAGGATCTCGCCGCCTATGCCGATGCGCTGCTGGGCCGCTTCGCCAACCCCGCGCTCGACCACCGGCTGATCCAGATCGCGATGGACGGCAGCCAGAAGATCCCACAGCGCTGGCTCGAAACCATGGCCTGGCATCAGGCGCGCGGGACGCGTTGCCCGTCGATCGAAGTAGCGATCGCGGCATGGATTGCCTTTCTGCGGAGCGATCGTCCGATCGACGACCCGCTTGCAGACAAGTTGCGCGAAGCGGCGGCAGGCCCTTACGCGATCGAACGGATATTCGGCGACGGCGGGCTGGTCGCTTCGGACTGGCGGCCATAAATCCCATATGATCCGTTCGCCCTGAGCTTGTCGAAGGGCCGTTCTTTCTTGCGACGCCGGAAGAAAGAAGGACGGTGCTTCGACAAGCTCAGCACGAACGGATTCGAGGTAGGCGCTAATCCGGCACCAACAACCCCCGGCTCTCCCTTACCTCCGCATCGAGCCAGTCGATAAAGGCGCGGATGCGCGGCTGCGGCGCAACGTCGCGGTGGAGCGCGAGCCAGAAGGCGCGCGCGATGACTTGATCGCCCCGCACGCGCACCAGCGCCGGGTCACCCGCCGCGAGGAAGCAGGGGAGCACACCGACCCCCGCGCCGCCCGCGATCATCCGTCGCTGCGCGAGGATCGACGAGGAGCGCACATTGGCGCGTAGTCCGGGCTCGATCTCGCCGAGATAATCGAGTTCGGGCGCATAAAGGATGTCGGGCATATATCCGATCACCGGAATCCCCGCGCGCGACAGGGGCGCCGCGGCGACCGCGTCCTGCCAGTCGGGCCGGTCGGCGGGGGCATAGAGGCCGAGACTGTAGTCGGAGAGCTTGCGCGTGATCAGCGGGCCCTTGCGCGGCCGCGCGAGCAGCACCGCCATATCGGCCTCGCGCCGCGACGGATTGAGGAAGCCTGACGAGGCGACAAGGTCGATCTCGAGCTCGGGATGCGCCGCGACGAAACGCCCGAGCCGCGGCGCGATGAAGCTGTTGCCGAACCCTTCGGAGACGCTTACGCGGAGTTGCCCCGACAGGTCCGATCCGCCTTCGGAAGCCTTGTGGATGCGCGCCGCCGCCGCCGCCATCGCTTCGGCGTGCGGAACGAGCGCGCGGCCCGCCGCGGTCAGAACGAAACCCGTCGTCGCGCGTTCGAAGAGCGTCTGCTGGAGCGCGGTTTCGAGCGCGCTGATCTGGCGGCTCACCGTCGTTGCGTCGACATGCAGCGCCGCCCCGGCGCGCGCAAGTGAGCCGTGGCGTGCGACGAACAGGAAATATTGCAGCTTGTCCCAGTCCATCAACTGCAAATATGCAGTATTGGACTGCAAGTCTATCCCTTGCCATCGGCCCGTAACTCGTATGAGAGAGCCTCCGACAATCTCCGCATCCCCGAGCGAAGACGAGGGGCTAAGCCGAGCGAAGTCGAGGCGGCAGCGTAGACGGTTCTCGCTACGCTCGAACGAGCCCCTCGTCTTCGCTCGGGGATGCGGGAATTTGGTTAAGCGTCAGGGAAGGATCCTCCATGCGACAGATCGACCATCACATCGTCGGCGGAGCCGGCGGCAGCGCCCGCCAAGGCGACGTCTTTGACCCGAACAATGGCGGCGTGCAGGCGCGGGTCGCGCTCGGCGACCGCGCCATCCTCGACCGCGCCGTCGCCGCCGCCAAGGCCGCGCAGCCCGCATGGGCCGCAACGAACCCACAGCGCCGCGCGCGCGTGATGTTCGAATTCAAGCGGCTCGTCGAAGCCAATATGAACCAGCTCGCCGAAATGCTGTCGAGCGAGCATGGCAAGGTGATCGCCGATTCGAAGGGCGACATCCAGCGCGGCCTCGAAGTCATCGAATTCTGCTGCGGCATCCCGCATGTGCTGAAGGGCGAATATACGCAGGGCGCCGGCCCCGGCATCGACGTCTATTCGATGCGCCAGCCGATCGGCATCGGCGCGGGCATCACCCCGTTCAACTTCCCCGCGATGATCCCGTTATGGATGGGCGGCGTCGCGACCGCGACCGGCAACGCCTTCATCTTGAAGCCCAGCGAGCGCGACCCCTCGGTCCCTGTTCGCCTGTCCGAACTCTTCCTCGAAGCCGGCATGCCCGAAGGCATTTTCCAGACCGTCCACGGCGACAAGGAAATGGTCGATGCGATCCTCGACCATCCCGACATCGGCGCGGTCAGCTTCGTCGGCTCGTCGGACATCGCGCATTATGTCTACAACCGCGGCGTCGCCAACGGCAAGCGCGTGCAGGCGATGGGCGGCGCGAAGAACCATGGCATCGTCATGCCCGACGCCGATCTCGACCAGGTGGTGAACGACCTCACCGGCGCCGCCTTCGGTTCGGCGGGCGAACGCTGCATGGCGCTGCCCGTCGTCGTGCCCGTGGGCGAGGACACCGCCAACCGCCTGCGCGAAAAACTGATCCCCGCGATCGAGGCGCTGCGCGTCGGCGTATCGACCGATGCCGAGGCGCATTATGGCCCCGTGGTGACGCAGGCGCACAAGGAAAAGGTCGAAGGCTGGATCGCCAAATGCGCCGACGAAGGCGCCGAACTCGTCGTCGATGGCCGCGGCTTCACCTTGCAGGGCCACGAAAAGGGCTTCTTCGTCGGCCCGACCCTGTTCGACCATGTCACCCCCGACATGGAATCGTACAAGGAAGAAATCTTCGGTCCCGTGCTCCAGATCGTCCGCGCGCCCGATTTCGAAACCGCGCTCGAGCTGCCGTCGAAGCACCAATATGGCAACGGCGTCGCGATCTTCACGCGCAACGGCCACGCCGCGCGCGAATTCGCCGCGCGCGTGCAAGTCGGCATGGTCGGTATCAACGTGCCGATCCCGGTGCCGGTGGCCTATCACAGCTTCGGCGGCTGGAAGCGCTCGGCGTTCGGCGACACCAACCAGCACGGCATGGAAGGCGTGAAATTCTGGACCAAGGTCAAGACAATCACCCAGCGCTGGCCCGACGGCGCGGCGGGTGGGGTCGGCGACGCCGGCAACGCCTTCGTGATTCCGACGATGGGCTGATGTGCGGATCGGGCGCACCGGTGAAACCTCTGCGCCCGGTCGAACATTTCTCCCGCGAAGGAGAATGACGATGATGCGATGGACGATGCCGGCCGCGCTGTTAATGCTCACGGCGTGCAGCGGCGGACAGGATGAGGAAACGGGACCCGAAGCCAGCTCGGATATCGGCCCGCTGCAAAAGGCCGAGCGCCCGGCGCCCGCCGAAACGCCTGCGCCGGACGCAGAACCCGAAGCGCCGGCAAAGACCGAGCCCGGCGACAAAGTCGACGGCAAGACGATCCCCTCCGCGATCCGCGGCCGCTGGGCGCTGAAGGCCGCCGATTGCGCCGCAAAAAAGGGCGCCGACCTCACCGCGTTGACCATCGACGCAACAAATTTGCGTTTCTTCGAGTCGCACGGCGAGCTTGCCGGCGTGCAGAAGAGCGACGCGAACAGCATCGTCGCCGACTATAAATTCAGCGGCGAGGGCGAGGAATGGGATCGCCGGATGCAGCTCGATCTCGCCGATGGCGGCAAGACGCTCGTTCGCCGCGATTCGGGTGAGGGTGCCGCAGCGGGCGCGATGCGCTATACGCGCTGCGCCGGATGACGGTTTTTTGAAAGGGAGATTATCGATGGACATTCGCTTGCTCGCACTTGTCGCCGCCCTGCCGCTTGCCGCCTGCTCGAGCAGCGATGCGCCTGTCGAATCGACCCCGCCGCCGCCCGAGGCCGAAATGACGTGCAAGGCGGACGCGGTGCAGTCCTATGTCGGCCAGACCGTCACCCCCGATCTCGGCGCCGCGATCCTCAAGGCATCGGGCGCGCGCACATTGCGCTGGGGCCCGCCGCGCTCGGCGATGACGATGGACTATCGCGTCGACCGCGTGAACGTCATGTACGACGATGCGTCGAAGATCACACAGGTCACCTGTGGCTGACGCGTCGCGGCGTCATCACTCCTCGGCGTCCCCGTTCGAACCGGTCTACGGCTACAGCCGCGCGGTTCGGGTGGGGGACCGCATCGACGTGGGGGGCTGTGCGCCGATCGAGGCCGACGGCAGTTCGACCGTCGGCGATGCGGGGGTTCAGGCGGCGCGCTGCCTGACGATCATCGCCGAGGCGCTCGCGGCGCTCGGCGGATCGCCCGCCGACGTCGTGCGCACGCGCATGTATATCACCGACCCCGCCGACGCCGACCTCGTCGGCCGCGCGCACGGCGCGATGTTCGGCGACATCCGTCCCGCCTCGACGATGCTCGTCATCCCCGCGCTGATCCGCCCCGAGTGGAAAGTCGAAATCGAAGCCGAAGCGATTCTAGAGAAATGACCATGACCGACCAGTTCCAGCTTACCGATGACCAGCTCGCCATCCAGGACATGGCGCGCAAATTCACCGCCGATCGCATCACGCCCTTCGCGGCCGAGTGGGACGAGAAAAGCCACTATCCCGTCGACGTGTGGAAGGCGGCGGGCGAGCTCGGCTTCGGCGCGATCTACGTCGCCGAGGAGTCCGGCGGCATCGGGCTCGGCCGGCTCGAGGCGGCGCTGATTATGGAGGCGATGGCCTATGGCTGCCCCGCTACATCCGCTTATGTCTCGATCCACAATATGGCGACGTGGATGATCGACCGCTTCGGCGGAGCGGAGGTCAAGGCGCGCTTCCTGCCCGACCTCGTCAGCATGGAAAAGATCGCGAGTTATTGCCTGACCGAGCCGGGCTCGGGGTCGGACGCCGCGGCGCTCAAGACGACGGCGAAAAGGGACGGCGACCATTATGTCCTGAACGGCACCAAGCAGTTCATCTCGGGCGCGGGCCATAACGACATCTATGTCTGCATGGTCCGCACCGGCGACGAGAAGTCGAAAGGCATCTCCTGCCTCGTCGTCGAAAAGGACACGCCGGGCCTCAGCTTCGGTGCGCCCGAGAAGAAGCTCGGGTGGAACGCCTCCCCCACCGCGCAGGTGATCTTCGAGGATTGCCGCGTGCCCGCCGAGAATCTGGTCGGCGCCGAAGGCGACGGCTTCCGCTTCGCGATGGCGGGGCTCGACGGCGGGCGGCTCAATATCGGCGCCTGTTCGCTCGGCGGCGCGCAGCGCTGTCTCGACGAAGCGATCGCCTACACCAAGGATCGCCAGCAGTTTGGGTCCCCGATCGCCGATTTCCAGAACACTCAGTTCATGCTCGCCGACATGGCGACCGACCTCGAAGCGTCGCGCGCGCTGCTTTACATGGCGGCGGCGAAGGTCACCGCGAACGCGCCCGACAAGTCGCGCTTCTCGGCGATGGCGAAAAGACTCGCGACCGACAATGGCAGCAAGATCGTCAACGACGCGCTCCAGTTGTTCGGCGGCTATGGCTATCTCAGGGATTATCCGATCGAGCGTTTCTGGCGCGACCTTCGCGTTCATTCGATCCTCGAAGGCACCAATCAGGTGATGCGGATGATCGTCGGAAGGGACCTGCTGCGCCAATGACCGAAGATGTATTGATTGCAACCGACGTCCGCGTCGGCCGCATCTCGCTCAACCGCCCCAAGGCGATCCATGCGCTCAATCTCGCCATGTGCGAAGCGATGATCGACGCGCTTTTAAAGTGGCGCGATGATGATGCAGTCGAGGCGGTGATCATCGATCATAGCGAGGGACGCGGTTTCTGCGCGGGCGGCGACATCCGCATGCTCGCGGAGAGCGGGGCGAAGGACGGCAAAGAGGCGCGCGCCTTCTTCCACACCGAATATCGCCTCAACCACCTGCTCTTCACCTACCCCAAACCCGTCGTCGCCTTCATGGACGGCATCACCATGGGCGGCGGGGTCGGCATTTCGCAGCCGGCGAAATATCGCGTCGCGACCGAGCATACGCGCTTCGCGATGCCCGAAACGGGAATCGGCCTTTTCCCCGACGTCGGCGGCGGCTGGTATCTGCCGCGGCTCGAAGGGCGCGTTGGTGCTTATCTCGCGCTCACCGGCGCGCGGCTCGACGGCGCCGAATGTCTCGCGCTCGGCCTCGCGACGCATTATCTGCCGTCGGAGAAACTTGCCGAGGCCAAGGAACGCATCGCGGTCGCCCCCGACCGCATCGGCGGCATCTTGGGCGAGCTGTCGGTCACCGCGCCGCCCGCCAGCATCACCCAGAATCTCGAACGGATCAACCGCCTGTTCGCGAGCGACACCTATGAGGACATTCTCGCCGCGCTCGAAGCCGACGGCGGCGAATGGGCGGCCAAGGAGCTGGCAACGCTCCACGGCAAGAGCCCGCAGACCTGCAAGGTCGCGCTCCGCCAGCTCAAGGAAGGCGGCGAGATGCACGACTTCGCCGCGCAGATGACGCAGGAATATGCGATCGGAAGCCGCGTCGTTTCGATGCACGACTTCATCGAAGGCGTCCGCGCGCTGATCATCGACAAGGACAACAGCCCGAAATGGGATCCGCCGACCCCCGAAGCGGTCACCGACGACTGGATCGACGCGATCTTCGCGCCTTTGCCCGAGAGCGAGAAATGGACCCCGCTGACTTGATCGTCGCCCCCGTGAAGACGGGGGCCGCCAGACTTTAACGCCAACGGCCCCCGCCTTCGCGGGGGCGACGGAGAAAAAAGATGACCTACGAAACCCTCCTCGTCGAAACGCGCGGGGCCGTCACGCTGGTGACGCTCAACCGCCCGCAGGCGCTGAACGCGCTGAATTCGAGCGTACTCGACGATCTGATCGCCGCCTTCACCGCCTTCGAGGCCGATGCCAGCCAGCGCTGTGCGGTGCTCACCGGATCGGGCGACAAGGCCTTCGCTGCGGGCGCCGACATCAAGGAAATGGCCGACAAGCCGGCGGCCGATTTCTACCTTCAGGATTTCTTCTCGAAATGGACAAGCGACTTCGTGAAGAAGGTGCGCAAGCCGTGGATCGCGGCGGTGAATGGCTTTGCCTTGGGCGGCGGCTGCGAACTTGCGATGATGGCCGACTTCATCATCGCGTCGGACAAGGCGAAGTTCGGTCAGCCCGAAATCAAGCTCGGTGTCGCCCCCGGCATGGGCGGGTCGCAGCGGCTGACGCGCGCGATCGGCAAGGCGAAGGCGATGGAAATGTGCCTCACCGGCCGGATGATGGACGCCGCCGAAGCCGAGCGCTCGGGCCTCGTCGCGCGCGTCGTCGCGCATGAAACGCTGGTCGAGGAAGCGGTGAAGACCGCGACCACGATCGCCGCGATGCCGCCGATGGCCGCGATGGTGAACAAGGACATGGTCAACGCCGCGTTCGAAACCACGCTCGACCAGGGCCTCATCTACGAACGCCGCCTGTTCCAGATCCTCGCCGCGACCGAGGACAAGGCCGAAGGCATGGCCGCCTTCATCGAAAAGCGCGAAGGCGTGTGGAAGGGGCGGTGAGCCCAGTTCCCCTCCCGCTTGCGGGAGGGGTTAGGGGAGGGTCTGTTTCCTCTCCACCAGTTCAATATTCGGGACAGGCCCTCCCCCGGCCCCTCCCGCAAGCGGGAGGGGAGAGATAATGAAAATCGCATTCATCGGACTCGGAAACATGGGCGGCGGCATGGCCGCCAACCTTGCGAAAGCGGGCCACGACGTCCGCGCCTTCGACCTCAGCGAGGAAGCATTGGCGCGCGCCGTCGAAGCCGGCTGCACCCGCGCCGCATCGGCGGCCGAAGCCGTCACCGGCGCCGAAGCCGTCGTCACCATGCTCCCCGCGGGCAAGCATGTCGCGGGTGTCTACGAAAGCGACGTCTTTCCCAACGCCGCGCCGGGCACGCTGCTGCTCGACTGCTCGACGATCGACGTCGCGACCGCGCGCGCCAATATCGAAGCCGCGACCGCCAAGGGCCTCGTCGCGGTCGACGCGCCCGTCTCGGGCGGTATCGCCGCCGCCAATGCGGGAACCTTGACCTTCATGGTCGGCGGCACGGACGAAGGTTTCGCGCGCGCCGAACCGATCCTCGCCAAGATGGGCAAGGCGGTGATCCATGCGGGCGGCGCCGGCGCGGGGCAGGCAGCGAAAATCTGCAACAACATGCTGCTCGGCGCGTCGATGATCGCGACGTGCGAAACGCTCGCGCTCGCGCAGAAGCTCGGGCTCGATCCGCAGAAATTCTTCGACATCGCCAGCGTGTCGTCGGGGCAATGCTGGTCGCTCACCAGCTACGCGCCGCTCCCCGGCGTCGGGCCGACGACGCCCGCCGACAATGATTACAAGGGCGGCTTCGCCGCCGCGCTGATGCTCAAGGATTTGCGCCTTGCCATGGAGGCGGCCGCCAGCGTCGATGCCGACGTCCCGATGGGGTCGAAGGCGCGCGAATTGTACGAGGCATTCGTCGAGGCCGACAAGGACGGCCGCGACTTTTCGGCGATCATCAAGACGCTTCAATCCTAGTCGTCGCCCCCGCGAAGGCGGGGGCCGCTGGAAAGGTAGCGTAAGGCTGATAGCGGCCCCCGCCTTCGCGGGGGCGACGGGCCTCAGTAAAAATCCGCCGTCTCGCCGCCGTCGCGGCGCTCGGTGCGATGCACCTGCGTCGGGGCCTTGTGCTCGCCGGTGCGTACCTCGATCCGGCCATCGATGCGGCGCACTTCGGCCGGCGCCAATATTCGCGCGCGCGCGACGCCGATCGCGCTAACCTGCGGCGTCGCTACGAGAGCGGTTACCGGCACGCTGCCGGTGAGCAACAGGAGGGCAAGGGCGGACATGGCGTTCATGCTCTGCCGTAACGGCGGGTCTTGCCAGCGCTTTGACCCTGAATCGCAAGTTTTCGCTCACGCCTGCGGCCGCCTCCGGGCAAAAGAAAGGCCGCCTGCCCCGCAGCGGGACAGACGGCCTGCTTTTCGTGAGCGTGCGCGGGCTCAGAAGCCCGATTTCGCCTCCGCTTTCTCCTTGAGCAGCGGCGCGATTTCGAAACCATGTTTCTCGAGCGCCGCGACGATCTTGTCGGTGCCTTCCAGCCCCGCCCAGAACATCGGGCCGCCGCGATAGACCGGCCAGCCATAGCCATAGATCCACACGACATCGATGTCGCTCGCCCGCTGCGCCTTGCCTTCGGACAGGATCAGCGCGCCTTCGTTGACCATCGGATAGAGGGTGCGCTCGATGATCTCCTGATCGGTGATCTCGCGCTTCTCGACTCCCGCCTTTTGGCGGAATTCCTCGATGATCTCGGCAACGCGCGGGCTTTCGCTCGGCGTGCGCTTTTCGTCATAGTCGTAGAAACCTGCTTGCTTCTTCTGGCCCCATCGGCCTTCGGCGGCGAGCGCGTCGCGGATGCTTTCGATGCGGTTGGGGTCGCGGTGCCAGCCGATGTCGACGCCGGCAAGGTCGCTCATCTGGAACGGCCCCATCGGCATCCCGAACTCGACATGCACCTTGTCGACCTGCGCCGGCGTCGCGCCTTCGAGCAGCAGCTTCATCGCCTCCATCTGGCGCGGCTTCAGCATCCGGTTGCCGATAAAGCCGTCGCACACGCCCGCGACCACGGCGACCTTCCCGATCTTTTTGCCGATCGCCATCGCCGTCGCCAGCGCGTCGGGCGCGGTCTTGTCGCCGCGCACGACCTCGAGCAGCTTCATGACGTTGGCGGGCGAGAAGAAGTGCATGCCCAGCACGTCGCCGGGGCGGCTCGTCGCGGTCGCGATTTCGTCGATGTCGAGATAGGAGGTGTTCGACGCGAGGATCGCGCCGGGCTTCGCGATCTTGTCGAGCTTGCCGAAAATGTCCTTCTTGACGTCCATATTCTCATAGACCGCCTCGATGATGAGGTCGCAGTCGGCCAGGTCGTCGAGGCTGAGCGAGGGGGTGATCAGCCCCATCATAGCCTCGACCTGTTCGGGCTTGAAGCGGCCCTTGGCGGCCGACGCGTCGTAGTTCTTGCGCACGACGCCCAGCCCGCGGTCGAGCGCGTCCTGTTGCATTTCGACTATCGTGCACGGAATGCCCTTCTGCAGGAAGTTCATCATGATCCCGCCGCCCATCGTGCCGGCGCCGATGATGCCGACCTTTTTGATCTCGCGCAGCTGCGTGTCCTTGGGCAGGCCGTCGATCTTGGCCGCCTGACGCTCGGCGAAGAAGATGTGCCGCTGTGCCGCCGACTGGCTGCCGAACATCAGCTTCATGAACTGCTCGCGCTCGAAGGCGAGGCCTTCGTCGAAGGGCAGGCGCGTCGCCGCCTCGACGCAGGCGAGGTTGGCATAGGGCGCCTCGAACCCGCGCCAGCGCTTGGCATTCTTGGCCTTGAGCTGTTCGATCACCGCAACGTCGCCGAATACCGGACGTTCGCGCGTCGGGCGCGGGCCGTCGGCGATCTTGGCGCGGGCGAAGGCGATCGCATCGGCGGCAAGGCTGTCCTCGCCCGCCAGTTCGTCAACGAGGCCTAGCTCTTTGGCCTTCGATGCGGGCAGCGGATCGCCGGTCGAGGTCATCGTCGCGGCGGCTTCGACGCCGACGACGCGCGGCAGGCGCTGCGTGCCGCCCGCGCCGGGGAGCAGGCCGAGCTTCACCTCGGGCACGCCGAGCTTCGCCGAGGGCACCGCAACACGGTAATGACAGACGAGCGCGGTTTCGAGACCGCCGCCGAGCGCCGTCCCGTGGATCGCCGCGACGACGGGCTTCGATGCCGCTTCGATGCTGTTGAGCACCGCGTTGAAATCGGGGCCGCGCGGCGGCTTGCCGAATTCGCTGATGTCGGCGCCCGCGATGAAGGTCGCGCCGGCGCAGCGCAGCACGATCGCCTTGACGCCATCGTCGGCGAGCGCGGCGGTGAAATTATCCTCGAGCCCCTGCCGGACGTGCCAGGAGAGCGCGTTGACCGGCGGGTTGTTGACGATGATGACGGCGATTTCGCCATCCTTTTCCATCGTGACGGATACGGGGGTTTCTTCGGTCATGGGAGAACTCCTTCAAATAGGCCGCTCGCATCGAGCGAAGTCGAGATGCCCCTCGGGCTAGGCGCCCGTTCGACGGGTGTCTCGACTTCGCTCGACACGAACGGAGAGGTGGTGTTGCATTTCAGTCATCGATCGCGGCGTGGACAAGCGTCTTGACCTCGCGCCGCACGGGATAGGTGGAGGAAGGCATGAGCTGGGTCATGAAGACCATGCAAATCTCCTCGACCGGATCGACGAAGAAGCCGGTCGAGAACATGCCGCCCCAGTAAAAGTCGCCCGCCGAGCCGGGAATGCCCGCGCGCGCCGGATCGAGCGTGACCGCGAAGCCGAGCCCGAAGCCGACCCCGGCATTCTCGTCCTCGCTGAAAATGCCGACGCTGTGCTGCGTCAAATCGCCGCCGCCGACGAGGTGGTTCGATGTCATCAGATCGAGCGTCTTGCGGCTGACGATCCGTGTGTTGCCCAATTTACCACCGCCAAGCAGCATCAGGCAGAAGCGGTGATAATCGCCCAGCGTCGAGGCAAGCCCGCCGCCACCCGAGTGGAAACTGCGCTCCTTCGCCCAGCGGCTGCGCGCGCCTTCGTCGAAGCCCTGCATCTTGTTCTTGGGGTGAAAGGCATAGGCGTCGGTCAGGCGGTGCTGCTGGTCGGCGGGCACCCGGAACCCGGTGTCGACCATGCCGAGCGGGCCAAAGATGCGCTCCTGCAACACCTCTGCGAACGGCTTACCCTCGATCCGCTCGATCACCGCGCCGAGCACGTCGGTCGCCATCGAATAATTCCAGTGCGCGCCGGGGTCGAATTGCAGCGGGATTTTCGCGAGGTCGGCGATAAAGCTGTCCATCGTGTAATCGGCATCGAAATCGTCGATCCGCGCCTTGCGATAAGCCGCGTCGACCGGGGTGCGCTCCTGAAAGCCATAGGTCAGTCCCGACGTATGGCGCAGCAAATCGACCATGCGGATCGGCGACGCGGGCGGTCGCGTCAGGAAGGGGACATTGCCGCCGCCCGCGACGAAGACGCCGGTGTCCTTGAACTCGGGGCAGAACTTCACCAACGGATCGGACAGCGCGACCTTGCCCTCCTCGACCAGCATCATGAAGGCGATGCTGGTGATCGGCTTGGTCATGCTCGCGATGCGAAAGATCGCGTCGTCCTTCAGCGCCTCGCCGGGCCGCGCGTCGCCGATGCACGAGCGATGCGCGATCTCGCCGCGCCGCGATACGAGCGTCGCGGCGTGCGGCAGGCGGCCGGTGTCGACATATTTGGCGGCGAGAAAGGCGGGGATGCGGTCGAGCCGCGTCGTGTCGAATCCGTGGGTCATGCAGCGCTGCCTATCAGTGCGAGGTCTGGCCAAGCAACTGGCGCGTCACCGGGTGCGAACTGGTGAGGCCGCCATCGACCGCGATCGCTTGTCCGTTGACATAGCTCGCCTGATCGCTCGCGAGGAACAGCGCGACATTGGCGAGCTCCTCGGGCTGCGCCGCGCGGCGTAAAGGGTTCAATTGGCCGAGTTTGTGCGTGACTTCCTTGGCCTTGGCATAATCGAAGGTCGGCTTGGTCATCCCCGTTTCGGTCAGGCCGGGGCAGACGGCATTGACCCGCACGCCGCTCGTCGACAGCTGCTGCGCCGCGACCTTGGCAAGGTTGATCACCCCCGCTTTCGACGCGGAGTAAGCACCCGGGCCCGCGCCCGAATTGATCCCGGCAACGCTCGCGGTCAGCACGATCGCGCCGCCGCGGCCCTGGTCGACCATCGCCTTGCCCGCATGTTTCACCATCAGCGCGGGGCCGATCAGGTTGACGCGCAGCGTTTCGGTCCATTGGGCGGGATCGAAATCGAAGATGCCGCCCATGTCGCCGATGATCCCGGCATTGGCGAAGGCGACGTCGAGGCCACCGAAATTCTCTTTCGCGGCCGCGACGAGCGAGGCGACATCGGCTTCTACGCCCGCGTCGATTTCGAGCGCGACGACTTCGCCGCCCGCATCCTTCACCAGCTTTGCCGTGTCGTGCACCGCCGCACTCTTGTCGCCGATGACGAGCTTCGCGCCCTCGGCGGCGAAGCGCAGCGCGCTCGCGCGGCCGATGCCGCTGCCCGCGCCCGTGATGATCGCAACCTTGCCGTCCAATGCGCCCATCATGCGCCTCCCGAAATCGTGGCTCCGCCATCGCACACGATGGTCTGGCCGGTGGTGAATGCCCCCGCCTTGCTGGCGAGGAAGACCGCGGCGCCCGCGATCTCGTGCGGCTCGCCGATCCGCTTCAGGGTCGAGGCGGCGGTCGAGCGCCCCAGATTTTCTTCATTTTCCCACAAGGCGCGTGCCATGTCGGTGCGGATCAGGCCCGGCGCGATGCAGTTGACGCGCACGCCGCTGGGTCCGAACTCGACCGAAAAATTGCGCGCGACCTGCATGTCGGCGGCTTTCGAAATCCCATAGGCGCCGATGATCGGCGATCCTTTCAGCCCGCCGATCGAGCTGATGATCGTGATCGACCCTTCGCCGCGTTCGAGCATTTCGGGCGCGACCATCGTGATCAGCCAGTGATTGGACAGGATATTATTGTCCATGATCTTGCGGAACTGATCGTCGCTGATCCCGAGGCCGGGACCATAATAGGGGTTTGACGCCGCGTTGCAGACGAGCGCGGTGATCTTGCCGAAGGCGGCGCGCGTTTCGTTGACGAGGTTCTGCAAATCGTCCTTCGACGAGATGTTGGCGGCAACCGAAATCGCCGTGCCGTCGCCGAACTTCGCGTTGATCTCCGCTGCGGTCGCGTCGCACGCATCCTGCTTGCGGCTCGAAATCACCACCTTCGCGCCCTGCTCGGCCATCGCTTCGGCCGTGGCCTTGCCAATGCCGCGCGACGATCCGGTGATCAGCGCGACCTGCCCGGTCATGTCGAACAGGCTCATGCGCCGGCCTTTCGTGCAAAGTCCCACGCCTTTTCGGCGAGCGGACGGACGCGTTCGGACATCGCTTTCGCATGGGCGGAGGAAGCGGTGCCGTCGATGACGCGCTTCTTGATCCCCTGCATGATGCCGGCGAGGCGGAAGAAATTATAGGCGAAATACCAGTTCATGTCGGGCACGCCGTCGCGGCCGGTGGCTTGGCAATAGCGTTCGACCATCTCGTCGAGTTCGGGAATGCCGAGCGCCTTGCGGTCGAGGTCCATCACCCCCGACCGCCCGCCATTTTCGGTCACCCACGCCATCGCGACATAGGTGAAATCGGCGAGCGGATCGCCCAGCGTCGACAGCTCCCAGTCGAGCACCGCGAGTACCTCGGGCCGATCCTTGGCGAAGATCATATTGTCGATGCGGTAATCGCCATGGACGACGCTGGTACGCGTCTGCTCGGGCAAGGTTGCGGGCAGCCACGCGATCAGCTGCTCCATCTCGTCCATCGTCTCGGTTTCGGAGAGGCGGTACTGCTTGGTCCAGCGGTCAACCTGGCGGCCGAAATAATTGCCGGGCTTGCCGAAGTCACTGAGCCCCGCCGCCTCGATATCGACGCTGTGCAGCGCCGCAAGCGTGTCGATCATCGCCTCATAGGTCGCGCGGCGGTTCTCGGGGGTCGATCCCGGCATAGCGCCGTCCCAGATCGTGTGGCCGTCGACCATGCCCATCACATAGAACCAGCTGCCGACCACCGAATCATCGGTGCAGAGGCCATATTGGCGCGCGACGGGGAAGCCCATTTTATGCAGGCCTGCCTGCACCTTATACTCGCGATCGACCGCATGCGCCGAGGGCAGCAGTGGGCCGAAGGGCTTGCGGCGCAGCACATAATTGCCCGACGGGGCCGAAATCTTGTACGTCGGGTTCGACTGGCCGCCGGCGAACTTGCCCTGCGTCAGCGGACCTTCGAAGCCCTCGACATTGGCTTCCATCCACGCGGTCAGCTTCGCCTCGTCGAGCACATCGGCGCCCTCGGGCGCAACGGTGCCGCTGAAGGCTTTCTGGGCGTCCAAGGTCATATGTTCCTCCCTGCGCGAAGCGTGGGGAGGGGGACCATGGGAAGCATGGTGGAGGGGCCGACGAAGGAGGCGAGCGGCGCTCGCTGCCCCTCCACCAGCCTGCGGCCGGTCCCCCTCCCCATCTTCGACGGGGAGGATTGGGGGACGTGCCCCACGCTCATTGGTCGAACACGATCACCGACCGTGCGGCGTCGCCTTTCCTCATCTTGTCGAAGCCTTCGTTGACTTGTCCCAGCGGGATCGTCTCGGCGACGATCGAGTCGAGGTCGAGCAGCCCGCGCAGGTAGAAGTCGACGAGCCGCGGGATGTCGACCGGGAAGCGGTTGCCGCCCATGATCGCGCCCTGCAATTTCTTGCCCGACAGCAGGTCCATTGCGCTGAGGCCGACCTTCTCGGCGAGCGGCATCATGCCGAGGATTGTCGCGGTGCCGCCGCGCCGCAGCGACGCGACGGCGAGGCTCGCCGAGGCGGGACGCCCCACGGCCTCGATCGCATGGTCGACGCCGCCCTTACTGATTTCAACGATCTGCTTCGCGGCGTCGTCCGATAGCGCATCGACGACGTCGGTCGCCCCCAGCTTCTTCGCGAGTTCGCGCTTTTCGGGCACGGGGTCGGCGGCGATGATGCGCCCCGCACCCGCGATCTTCGCGGCGTTGATCGTCGCGAGGCCCACGCCGCCGCAGCCGACGACCGCGACGGTCTCGCCCGGCGTCACCTTGCACGCGTTGAAGATCGTTCCCGCACCCGTCGTCACCGCGCAGCCGATCACCGCGGCGCGGTCGAGCGGCATGTCGGGGTCGATCGCGACGCACGCATGTTCGTGGACCAGCATGACTTCCGAAAAGGCCGAGAGGTTGAGCATCTGGTTCACCGGCGACCCGTCGGGGCGCGTAATGCGCGGGGCCGATCCCGCCGGCCGCCGCGTGTCGCCGCCCATGCACAGCGACATGCGCCCGGTGACGCAGAACTCGCAATGGCCGCAGAAAGCGGAGAGGCAGGTGACGACCGCATCGCCGACCTTCACCGTGCGCACTTCGCTGCCGACCGCCTCGACGATGCCCGCGGCTTCGTGGCCGGGGATCGCGGGCAGCGGATGCGGATAAGCGCCGTCGATGAAATGCAGGTCCGAATGGCACAGCCCGCACGCGGCGGTGCGGATGCGCACCTCGTGCGGGCCGCAATCGGCAACGACGACGTCCTCGATGGACAGCGGCTTGCCCGGCTCGATCAGGATCGCGGCTTTGGTCATTTAGACTACCCTCTCTTGCCGTTTGCCCTGAGCCTGTCGAAGGGCCGTTCTTTCTGTATGCGAGAAAGAAGGACGGTGCTTCGACTAGCTCAGCACGAACGGATTATCCTTTAGCGTGATACCCCGATGTCGCCCGACGAAAAGCCCGGATCGCTCGCCTCGCTATGTTTGGCGAATTCGATGCGCGCGATCGCGCGTTCGTGGACTTCGTCGGGACCGTCGGCCAGACGCAACGTGCGTTGATGCGCATAGGCCTTGGCGAGCCCGAAATCCTCCGACACGCCGGCGCCGCCATGCGCCTGGATCGCATCGTCGATGATCTTGAGCGCCATGTTCGGCGCCTGCACCTTGATCATCGCGATCTCGGCCGCCGCGGTCTTGTTGCCGACCTTGTCCATCATGTCGGCGGCTTTCAGACACAGCAGGCGCGTCATCTCGATATCGATGCGCGCGCGCGCGAGGCGATGTTCCCAGATGCTGTATTCGGCGACCTTCTTGCCGAACGCCACGCGCGACTGGAGGCGCTTCGCCATCTTCGCGATCGCTTCTTCCGCCACGCCGATCGTGCGCATGCAATGGTGGATGCGGCCGGGCCCGAGGCGCCCTTGCGCGATCTCGAACCCGCGCCCCTCGCCGAGCAGCATCGCTTCCTCGGCATTGACGCGCACGTCCTTCAGTTCGATTTCCATATGGCCGTGCGGCGCATCGTCATAACCGAAGACGGGGAGGTGGCGCAGGATGTTCACCCCGGGGGCGTTCAGCGGCATCAGCACCATCGACTGTTGCGCGTGGCGCTTGGCGGCAAAGTCGGTTTTGCCCATCACGATCGCGACCTCGCAGCGCGGATCGCCCGCGCCCGACGACCACCATTTGCGGCCGTTGATCACATAATCGTCGCCGTCGCGCTCGATGCGCGTTTCGATATTCGTCGCGTCGGACGAGGCGACGCGCGGTTCGGTCATCAGAAAGGCCGAACGAATCTCGCCGTTCATCAGCCGGCCGAGATATTTGTCCTTCTGCGCGCGCGTCCCGTAACGGTGGAACACCTCCATATTGCCGGTGTCGGGCGCCGAGCAGTTGAACACCTCGCTCGCAAAGCCGACGCGGCCCATTTCCTCGGCGCACAGCGCATATTCGAGGTTGGTGAGGCCGGGCCCCTCGAACTCGAACGTCTCGTCGACATGGTGATGCGCGGCGCTGCGCGGGGGCATGAACAGGTTCCAGATGCCGGCTTCCTTCGCCTCGGCCTTCAGGTCCTCGACGACCTGGATGACCTTCCAGCGGTCGCCCGCCTTGTCCTGTTCGTTATAGGTGGGGACGGCGGGGCGGACCTTGCGTTCGATGAAATCGCGCACCCGGTCGCGCCAATAGACCTGCCGGTCGGTGAGATCGAAATCCATCTCCACATCCTTCCCTTTACGTTCACGTAAACCCTTGGACCGATTCGCGGGCCTTGCCAAGTCCTGCGGTCCGAAAATTACCTCATTTGGTCATGGCGCGCATTTTTCGCTTACGGGTGCGCCCCGCTCGCGTCGGGTTCGGCGCGCGCCGCGTCGCCCAGCAGCGCCAGCCGCGCCTCGTGATCGGCGCGCGAAATCGGAAAGCGCCGCATCACGATCAGCCCGACGATCCCGATGACGAGCACCGAAAGCATGTAACCGAGCGCCAGATCGCCGAGCACCGCGTTGCTGACCTGTCCCGGCTTGGCCCCGGCCGGAAAGGCGGCGAAGGACAGGATCATCCCCGCAGCGAAGATGCCGATGCCCGTCGCGCATTTCTGCATGAAGAAATAGCCCGCGAAGAACAGCCCTTCCGACCGGCGCCCCGTCTCGCTCTGCGACGCCTCGACGACGTCGGCCATCATCGACGAGGAGAGGATCATCAGGATGATCGAGAAGCTGTTGCTGACGAAAACGAGCGCGAACATCGTGGCGACACTCGGCTTGCCGGGCAGGCCCGGAAAAAAGCCTTGAATCCACGCGAAATAAATGCCGCTGTTGACGATCAGCGAGATCGCACCGGCGACGATCGCGGCGTCGCGCTTGCCGAGCTTGGTCGACAGCGGCGCGACGAGCAGAAAGGCCGCGATCATCGTCCCGAACAGCAGGAAGACATAGGCGACCATCTCCCCCCGCGTGAACTGCCAGAAGAAACTCAGCAGATAATTGTTCATCGCAAAGGTGATGCCCTGATTGACGAAGCCGAACAGCGCGGCGAACACCAGCCACAGGAAGGCGCGGTTCGACAGCGTATCGCGCATGTCGCGCAGGATATGCGACAGGCTCATTGCGGGCTGGTGGTCGGCGAGATTCGACACCGCGATCCGCTTGTGCTGGCCCGCCGCCGAGATGACGACGGCGCCGAGCATGACGAGCGCCCCGGTCAGCGCATAGGGGAAATAGCCCGCCGGATCGACCAGCCCCTTGGCGCCGCCGAAAATGACGCCATAGGCGAGGACGAGGATCACCAGCCCGCCGCCCCAGCCGAACAGGAAGCGGTAGCGCATCACCGCGGTGCGCTCGTCATAATCGGCGGTGAGTTCGGGGACGATCGCTACCGACGGCACTTCGCACATCGACACGAGTGCGCGCACGATGATCGCGAAGCCGATCAGCCAGGCGACGGTCGCCGCGTCGCTCATTTCTGGCGGGCTCCACAGCGCCATCCACGCGAACGCGAGCGGGAAGGGCGCGATATAGAGCCATGGCAGGCGGCGGCCCCAGCGGCTGCGGGTGCGGTCGGTCAGTTCGCCGATCACCGGGTCGACGAACGCATCGAAGATCAGCGCAACCATGATAGCGATGCCGACGACGCCGGCGTCGAGCCCGATGACCTGATTGTAGAAGAGCAGCAGGAAGGTCGAAAAGCCGTTTTCCTTGACGCCGTAAGCGATGCTGCCGAGCCCGTGCACGAGCTTCAGCCAGACGGGCAGGCGTTTGGGCGGCGGAACCGTCGCGGCGGCCGCGCTCACGCGTCGGCTCCGGCCTTGGCGGCCTCCTCCATCGCGACGAGGGCGTCGAACAGGCCGGGGGCTTCGGGGTCCCACGCGTGGCGCTGGCCGATGGTCAGCCCGCCGTCGACCAGCATATGCGTGCCGGTCATGAAGGAGGATTCCTCGCTCGCGAGATAGGCGACCGCGTTGGCGATATCCTCGGGCTGGCCGCCGCGCGCGACGGGTTGCGCGGCCGCGCTCATCCCCGCGATGATCGCCTTCGCCTCATCCTTATTCGCCTCGGGCACATCGAGCGACGAGGTGAAGATATTGGTGTTGATGAAGCCGGGGCAGATCGCGTTGACGCGAATGCCGTAACGCGCAAGGTCGGTCGCGGCGACCTTGGAGAGATGCAGCACGCCCGCCTTCGCCACCGCATAGGCGATCGGCGAATAGCCCGCGCCGAGCGCCGCGACGCTCGCGGTGTTGACGATGCTCGCGCCCTTGCGGCCCTTCATATGCGGCGCGGCATAGCGGATGCCCATCGCGACCGACTTCAGCACGAGATCCATCGTCCGGTCCCAGCCCTCGGGGCTGATCTCGTCGATCGGCGCGCGGTCGCCCGCGGCGGCGGCATTATTGAACACGATGTCGATGCCGCCGGCTTTCGCCGCGGCTTCATTCATCAGTGCCTCGATGTCCGATGGCTTGGTGACGTCGCAGCGCACGAAGTCGATCTTGCCGTTCGACTGCTCGGCGAGTGCCTGTCCGCCCGCCTCGTCGATGTCGGCGGCGAAGACATGCGCGCCTTCGCCCGCGAGTTTCAAAACCGCTGCCTTGCCTATGCCCGACGCCGCTCCGGTGACGACGGCAATCTTGCCTGCGAATCGCATTGACCCATTCTCCCGTTTTCTTTTGCCACTTAGCTTAGGCGCCAAAGGTGACGCGTCAACGGCGGTCGAATCGACGCTACGGCGCCGTAACGGCAGGCCCGATTCTCCAAGTTGACGCTTGCGTAAAGTGGCGAAGCGGACGTAGATTTGGGCGCAGAAGAGGAGCCAAAAGGATGAGCGAACTGGACGCTTTCCGTACCGAGGTGCGGGAATGGCTGGAGGCGAACTGCCCCGCCGAAATGCGCGAACCGATCCGCGACGAGGGTGACGTCTGCTGGGGCGGGCGCAATTTCAAATTCAAGAATGAAGCGCAGAAAGCGTGGCTCGAAGCGTGCGTGGCAAAGGGCTATACCGTGCCCGACTGGCCGAAGCCCTATGGCGGTGCCGGGCTGACCCCCGAGCAGACCAAGATCCTCAAACAGGAAATGAAGCGCATCAAGGCGCGCTCGCCGCTCGACAGCTTCGGTATCTGGATGCTCGGCCCCGCGCTGCTGCAATTCGGGACCGAGGAGCAGAAGGTCCAATATCTGAACCCGATCGCACGCGGCGAAATCCGCTGGTGCCAGGGCTATTCGGAACCCGGCTCGGGCAGCGACCTTGTCAGCTTGCAGACCTTCGGCGAGGACAAGGGCGATCACTGGGTCGTCAACGGGTCGAAGATCTGGACCAGCTACGCCGACAAGGCCGACTGGATTTTCTGCCTCGTCCGCACCGACAAGACGAACAAATATCAGGGCATCACCTTCATGCTCTTTGACATGGAGAGCAAGGGCGTCACGACCAAGCCGATCCTGCTGATTTCGGGCAACTCGCCCTTCTGCGAAACCTTCTTCGACGATGTCGAAGTGCCGAAGACGCAATATGTCGGCGAGATCAACCGCGGCTGGGACGTCGCCAAATATCTGCTTGGCCACGAACGCGAGATGATCTCGGGCGGCGGTGCGGGCGGCGACATGGTCAGCATCGGCGGCGCCTTTGCCAAGGCGTTCGGCAAGAATGCGGCGGGCGAACTCGACGACCCGATCCTCCGCGCCGAAATGGCGGCGTTCGACGTCGATGTCTTTGCCTACAGGGCCATGGGCGAGCGTTTCATGGATATGTGGAAGACCGGCCGCGCGCATCCGGCCAGCTCGAACATGATGAAATATGTCGGGACCGAGCTCAACAAGCGGCGACACGAGCTGGTGATGTCGGGCGGCGGCAGCGAAGCGCTCGAATGGGACAGCGAGGAAAGCAAGGGCGGCGCGCGCGCGCGCGGGTGGCTGCGCACCAAGGCGAATTCGATCGAAGGCGGGACGAGCGAAGTCATGCTCAACGTCATCGCCAAGCGCATCCTGGATTTGCCGGGGGCGTAAACGAGACACGCCCTCCCCTTCAGGGGAGGGCAGCGAGACTTGGGAGCTTGCTCCCTAGTCGCAGCGGGTGGGGTCTATCGGCCTTACGCCACGCCGACAGACCCCACCCCAACCCCTCCCCTGAAGGGGAGGGGCTAAGGAGACAGATATGCCGCTCTATCACAATGACGATCAGGCGATGCTCAAGGACAGCGTCGCCCCCTTCGTGGCCGAACAGGCGCCGGTTTCGCACCTCCGCAAGCTACGCGACAGCGCCGACGCGACCGGCTTTTCGCGCGATCTCTGGGCGCAATTCACCGAAATGGGCCTGCCCGGCATGCTCGTTCCCGAGGCGCATGGCGGGCTCGGCATGGGGCATATGGAGGCGGGCATCGTGCTCGAGGAAATCGGCCGCAACCTGACCCCGTCGCCCTTCCTCTCGACCGGCGTCGGCGCGGTCGCCGCGCTGGCGAAGGCGGGCGGAACGCAGGCCGGCCGCTGGCTTCCCGCCATCGCGTCGGGCGAGGCGATCGTCGCGCTCGCGATCGACGAGGGCGCGAAGCACCGCCCCGACCGCATCGCGACGACCGCGACGCGCGCCGGAAACGGCTTTCGCCTCGACGGCAAGAAGAGCTTCGTGCTCCACGGCCATGTCGCCGATGTCAGCATCGTCGCGGCGAAGAGTGACGGCGGCATCACTTTGTTCGCGGTGCCGAAGGACGCGAAGGGCCTGACCGCCGATCCGCGCCGTCTCGTCGACTCCTCGCTCGCGAGCCACGTCACGCTCGACGGCGTCGAGGTCGATGCCGACGCGGTGATCGGCGAGGTCGATGCCGGCGGCGAGATCCTCGACGCGCTGCTCGCCGCGACCCGCACCGGCGCCGCCGCCGAGATGGTCGGCGTCGGCCAGGGCGCGATGGACATGACCGTCAATTACCTCAAGGAACGCAAGCAGTTCGGCAAGCTGATCGGCGAGTTCCAGAGCCTCCAGCACCGCGCCGCGCATCTCTACGGCGAGATGGAAGTCGCGCGCGCCACGGTAATGAAGGCGCAGCAATTGCTCGACGAGGGCAGCGAGGGCGCGAAGCTGATGGTCTCGGTCGCGAAAGCCAAGGCGGGCCGCGCCGCGAACCTCGCGGTGCGCGAAGGCGTGCAGATGCACGGCGGCATCGGCATGACCGACGAATATGACATCGGCCTCTATATGAAACGCGACCGCGCGCTCGCCGAATATATGGGCGACGTGCATTATCACATCGATCAGGTCGCGCGGATGAACGGCTACTAATCAGCCGAACCCCTCCCCTTCAGGGGAGGGGCAGAGAGACTTGGTCCGGCGTTAGCCGGGCCTTAGTCGAGCGGGGTGGGGGGCATCGGCCTTACGCTACCTCGCCGAACCCCACCCCAACCCCTCCCCTGAAGGGGAGGGGGCTTCAAGAGGAGCCCAACCAATGAACCTCAATGACATGTTCGGCCTCGACGGCCGTATCGCACTCGTCACCGGCGGCTCGCGCGGCATCGGCAAGATGATCGTCGAGGGCTATCTCGCCGCGGGCGCCGCGCGCGTCTATATTTCGGCGCGCAAGAGTGCGCAGATCGAGGAAGCCGTCGCCGATTTCGAAACGCGCTATCCGGGCAAGGTCATCGGCCTTCCCGTCGATCTCTCGACCGTCGAGGGTTGCCGCGCGCTCGCCAAGGAACTCGAAGCGCGCGAGGAGCGGCTCGACATCCTCGTCAACAACGCCGGCGCGGCGTGGGGCGAACCCTTCGAAGGCTTCCCCGAGGCGGGCTGGGACAAGGTGATGGACATCAACGTCAAGTCGCCCTTCTTCCTGACGCAGGCGCTGCACGGGCTGCTAAAGGCCGGCGGCACCGCCGACCGCCCGGCAAAGGTCATCAACATCGGCTCGATCGACGGCATGCGGCTCAACCCGTGGGAAACATACAGCTACCACGCGTCGAAAGCGGCGATCCTCTACCTCACCAAGCGCATGGCCGCGCGGCTGGTCACCGACCATATCCTCGTCACCGCGATCGCGCCGGGCGCCTTCCAGTCGGACATGAACAAGGCCGCGCGCGACCATGGCGACGCGGTGGCGAAGAGCATCCCGGTCAAGCGCATCGGCGTGCCCGAGGACATGGCCGGCGCCGCGATCTTCCTCGCATCGAAGGCGGGCGACTATGTCGTCGGCGACACGATCACCGTCGACGGCGGGCTGGTGCACGGCGATCTGAAAACCAGCATCGACGCCTGACGCCTCCTCTCCTGCATCGTCACCCTCGAACGAGACACGTGGCTCGTTCGACTTGATCCGGGGTCCACGACTGCGGCCGTTGCATGGATCCGGGTCAAGCCCGGCATGACGAAAGGGGGAGATTGACTCAATTACTCCAAGGTGTATTATATAACTAATGCACCAAGGAGATTGACCATGCGTCTGGCGTTCCTGATTCCCCCGATGATGCTCCTCGCCGCCTGCGGGTCGAACGAGAAGGCGGCCGGCGACGCGACCGAGGTCTCGATCAATGCCGAAGGCGACGGCGGCGGCGTCAAGATCCGCACCGGCAAGGACGGCGGCAAGATCAGCATCGGCGGTGAAGGGGCCGCGATCAACATCGACGTCCCCGACTTCGTCGATCTCGACATCGAGGGCGATTTCGACATCGACGGGGTCAAGCTCTACCCCGGCAGTAACGTGACGACGGTCAACGTCGACGCGAGCGACAAGGGGGGCGCCGACAAGGCGCGGGTCGAACTCGGCTTTACCTCGCCCGCCGCGCCCGCGAAGGCGGCCGACTGGATGGCGGGCGAATTCGCCAAAAACGGCGTCAAGGTCACGCGAAGCGGCGACACGCTCGCGGGCAAGACGAAGGACGGCGAGGATTTCACGATCAACTTCGGCCCCGACGGCGCGAACGCCAAGGGCAAGGTGCTGATCACCAAGAGCTGAGCTTCGCTCCTGTGATCGTCATCCCGGCGAAGGCCGGGATCTCTCCGTTGCGTACTGGCGAGAGGTCGAGACCCCGGCCTTCACCGGGGTGACGGTTTTGGTGGCGCGACTTGGCTTCCTATCCGCTGTTCCGAAGCGCCGTCGCGATCGCGTTGATCGTCAGCTGGATACCCTCGGCGATGCGCGGGTCGGTTTCGCCCGCGCGGTGGCGCTTCATCAGCTCGATCTGCAGCAGGTTGAGCGGCTCGATATAGGGCAGCCGCAGCCGGATCGACGCCTCGAGCGCCGGGTTCCTCTCGAGCAACCGCGTCTGGCCGGTGATCTCCAGCAGCCCGTCGTGCGCGCGGTTCCAGCCATCCTTGATGCGGCCGAAGATCGCGTCATGCCCGTCGACTTCGCTTGCCAGCCCGGCATAGCGCGCCGCGATTCCCATGTCGGACTTCGCGAGCACCATCTCCATATTGCCGAGCAGCGCGGCGAAGAAGGGCGAGCTTTGCGCCATGTCGGCGAGCAGCGCTCGATCACCGAACGCCGCGAACGCCTCGCCGGTGCCGTACCAGCCGGGCAGCATCGTGCGCGCCTGCGCCCAGCTGAACACCCAGGGGATCGCGCGCAGATCCTCGATCGCCGTGCTCTTCTTGCGGCTCGACGGACGCGATCCGATCTTGAGCGTCGCGATCTCGGCGATCGGCGTCATCGCGCGGAAGAAATCCTTGAACGCCGGCGTGCCATAGACAAGATCGCGATAGGCGGCGAAGGCGGTATCGGACAAGGCGTCCATCGCGGTGGTGAAGGACTCGCTCGCATCCCCGCCAAGGCTCTCGGGCTCGAGGCTCGCGAGCAGGCTCGCCGACACCATCGCTTCGAGGTTCGTCGCCGCACTGTCGATCGTGCCATATTTGGCGGCGATCACCTCGCCCTGTTCGGTGATGCGGATGCGGCCCTGCACGGTGCCCGCGGGCTGCGCGCGGATCGCCGCAAAGGCGCTGCCGCCGCCGCGGCCGACCGCACCGCCGCGGCCGTGGAACAGCTGCATCGCGGTGTCGACCTCGTCGAACACCGGAGTCAGTGCCTGCGATGCCTGATGCAATCCCCAGGTCGAGGTGAAATAGCCGCCGTCCTTGTTCGAATCCGAATAGCCGATCATCACTTCCTGATGCCCGCGCACCCCGACCTGCGGGCCGATTTCGGGCATCGCGAAATAGCGGCGCATGATGTCGGGCGCGCGGCTCAGGTCGTCGATCGTCTCGAACAGCGGCACGACCATCAGATTGCTGGCGCCCGCCTCGGTGCCGCTCCGCCACAGCCCGCCTTCGCGCGCGAGGACATGGACCTCGAGCAGGTCGGACAGGTCCTGCGCCATGCTGATGATCCACTGGCAGATCGCATCCTTGCCGAGCCGGGCCCGCACGTCGGCTGCGGCATGGACGATCGCCAGTTCGCCCGCGGTCTCCTCGCTCCACTGATGCCAGGGCGCGGCGAGCGGCCGGTCGCTCGCGAGTTCGGCGGTGAGCAGCGCGACGCGCGCCGCTTCGTCCAGCGCCAGATAGTCGGCGCACACGCCCGATACCGCCAGCAGCTCGGCGAGCACGCGTTCGTGCACCGCACTATTCTGCCGCATGTCGAGCGTCGCCAAGTGGAAACCGAACACCTCGACCGCGCGGATCAGCCGCCCGAGCGCGCCGATACCCGCAAGTTGTCCCTTGCCGCTCGCCGACAGGCCGTTCGCGATGGTGACGAGGTCGCGGCGGAAATCGGCGGGGGTGGCATAGGCCTCGCCCTTCAGCGCGGCGGGGCGCGGCGGCGCCTTGCCGGTGATCGCCAGATACGTGGCCGACAGCCGCGCATAAATGCCCGACAGCGCCCGGCGATAGGGTTCGTCGCCGCGGCTCGGCGCGGCGTCGCCGCTCGCTTCCGCCAGCGCTTCGACCGCCTCGGGCACCGGCGCGAGGCTCGACGACACCGACAGTTCGGCGCCCAATGCGTGGACCTGGTCGATATAATGGCCGATCACCGCCGCGGCGTTGCGCGACGTCGCCTGTCGCAACGTCTCGGCGGTAACGAAGGGATTGCCGTCGCGGTCGCCGCCGATCCAGCTCCCGACGCGCAGGAAGCTCGCGGGGCGGACGCCCAGCTCCTTCTCCCAGCGCGCATAGAGCTTGGGCACCACGGGCAGGAAAACGTCGCGCAAATAGGTCAGCGCATTGTCGATCTCGTCGGCGACGAACAATTTCTGCGTGCGCAGCGGCCGCGTCTGCCACAGGAGGACGACCTGCCGCCGGATCGCGTCCTCGATCACATCGCCTTCGGGCGTCTCGTCGAGCCCGGCATCGCGCATCCGCATCAGTTCGGCGACGCGGTTCTTGTGGTCGAGCACCGACTTGCGGCGCACTTCGGTCGGATGCGCGGTGAGCACCGGCGCGACGAGTGAGGCGCCGAGCAGCGCGGCGACCGCGTCATCGTCGATCCCGTCGGCCTTCAGCTTTTCGAGCGCCGCCGCGACCGTCGCCTCGGGTTCGGCCGCGACCCCCTGCCGGTCCTCGGCCAGGTTCGCGAGCATCGAAAACAGCATGAAGCCGCGCACGAAGGAAATCGTGTCGTCGAGGCTCAGCGCATCGAGCCCCGGGTCGATCGCCTCGGCCCCCGCGATGCCGCGGTGCCGGTCGACGCTCGACGAGCGGATATATTCGGTCTGGCGGAACAATTTGTCGCCGCCATAGGCGCGGATGACGTCGCCGAGGATCCGCCCCAAATAGCGGATGTCGGGATTTTGCGAGATCTGGATAGGCGGGCCCATGCGCCGCTTGCTGCACCTGCGAAGATGCAGGGTCAAGCGGCGCATAGCTATGCGCCTATAAGATCAGTTCGTCTTGACGAGTGTCAGCATGCCCAGATCGATTGCGCGGCGGCCGTCGAACGTAACAGAGTTGCGCGTATCGGTGATGAACATCAACCTGCCCGACGCATCCGTGATCCGCGCCGACACCGCATAGCTGTGGCGCGGATCGAGCTGGCGCTGATCGACGGTTAGCGAAAAGGCGAAGGGCACCTGCCGGCCGTCGGCGGTGAAGCTTTGCTGTGCGATCGTCTTCGACGGTGCGTCCATCAAACTGACGTCGGCTAGCGTCACTTCGACCTGCGCCGTCGGCGGCAATGCCATGCGCTCGCGATAGGTGATGCTGCCGGTGACCGAGACCGGCTCTTCGGCGGGCGGGATCGTCGCGCAGGCGGCGAGCAGCGGCCCGGCGATCGCACTGACGGCGAGCATGCGGCTGATGCGAACCATGATGTTTCTCCTTTTTTCGATGGTTGGCGCGCGCCTAATTCCATCGAGGTGAACCCATGCTGTCGCGCCCGCCCATGCGCCGTTCAGCCTTCGAGTTCAACATCCCAGTAAAGCCAGTCGATCCAGCTCGTATGGAGATAATTCGGCGGAAACGCCCGCCCATTGTCCTGCAACTGCCAGCTCGTCGGACGCCACGGCTGGCGATAGAGCGGCATATGCGCCTGCTGCGGGGTGCGGCCGCCCTTCTTGAGGTTGCAAGGGGCGCAGGCGGTCGCGACATTTTCCCATGTCGTCCGCCCGCCCAGCCGGCGCGGCACGACATGATCGAAGGTCAGGTCCTTGCCCGACCCGCAATATTGGCAGGCGAAGCGGTCGCGCAGGAACAGGTTGAAGCGCGTGAAGGCGGGATGCTCCGACGGCTTCACATATTGGCGGAGAGCGATCACGCTCGGGATCGGCATCGTCCGCGTCGGCGAATGAATCTCGCGCTCGTAATTTTCGACGATGGTGACCCTGTCGAGGAACACCGCCTTCACCGCGGTCTGCCAGGGCCAGAGGCTCAAAGGATAATAGCTCAGCGGCGTATAGTCGGCGTTGAGAACGAGCGCCGGACAGCTGTCGGGATGCCGGGCAAGATCGGGATGGAACATGGCTAGGTAACGCTGCCCCCATTGCTTCACGGGATGGCGCGCCACTGCCTCCCGCGCGTGACACTGTCATTACATGCCCTATCAGATTCTGCCGTCAAGGGGCTTATTTCCGCAAGATATGGAATGATTCGCTTTGACTCGGTACAGCATATGGATTCATTGCAGAGGCAATGCTGACGCGTTTCGCCCCCAGCCCGACCGGCGACCTGCACTTGGGTCATGCCTATAGCGCGGTTCTCGCGCACGCTGCCGCGCGCGCCGTGGGCGGGCAATTTCGTCTCCGCATCGACGATATCGACGGCGGCCGCTCGCGCGAGGATTATGTCACCGGCTCGCTCGCCGACCTCGCATGGCTCGGGATCGACCGGGACGGCGATCCGGTGCGCCAGTCCGACCGGCTCGGCAGCTATGCCGCCGCGCTCGACGACCTTCGCGCGCGTGGCCTCGTCTACCCCTGTTTCTGCACCCGCGCCGACATCGCCGCCAGCCTGTCGGCGCCGCACGGGCCCCCAGATGGACCGTCCGGCGCGATCTATCCCGGCACCTGCCGCGACCTGTCCGTGGGCGAGCGCGAACTGCGCATGGCGGACGAGCCGCATTGCTGGCGCCTCGACATGGCGCGCGCGGCGGCGGAGGCCGGCGATCTCGTCTGGGAAGAAGCGGGGCAGGGGCTGCGCCTCGCCGACCCCGCCGCGCACGGCGATATCGTCCTCGCGCGCAAGGACGCGCCCGCCTCCTATCATCTTGCGAGCACGCTCGACGACGCCGCCATGGGCGTGACGCACGTCATCCGCGGCGCCGACCTGATCGCCTCAACCGACGTTCACCGGCTGCTGCAGGCTTTGCTCGGCCTGGCCGTGCCGGTTTATCGCCACCATGCGCTCGTTTGCGGCGCGGACGGTAGAAGACTCGCCAAGCGCGACGCCGCGGCGTCGCTCAAATCGCTGCGCGACGCGGGTGCCGACGGCCGCACGCTTGCGGCCGATTTGGCGGTCGACAGGCTTCCCACTGGCTATTCGCTGCAAAATCCCTAGATAGGTTCTATGGAAATCCTGCTCATCCTTGGCGTCGTCATCGCCGCCGGCTTCGTCCTCTTCTCGCTCGCGCGGGGGCTCTTCTATTTCTCGCAGGGCCACCGCGCCCAGGTCGAGGGCACCGTCCAGGAAAATCAGGTGATGCAGAACAAGATGATGATGGCCCGCGTCAAATGGCAGGCGATCACCATCATCCTGCTCGTGCTGATCGGCGTTTTTGCTGCCGGAAGCTAAGGCCCGGCGATGGTCAAGCTTAACAAGATCTACACGCGCACCGGCGACGACGGCACCACCGGCCTCGTCGATGGCTCGCGCATCGCCAAGTCCGACGCGCTGATGGCGGCGATCGGCGAAGTCGACGAAGCGAACAGCGCGATCGGCATCGCTGCCGCGGCGATCGACGCCACAAGCTACGAAGCCGCGATGCTGTCGCGCATCCAGAACGAGCTCTTCGACCTCGGCGCCGATCTTGCGACCCCGCCCGACATCCAGTTCGGCTTCGGCCCGCACGACATGGCGCTGCGCATCGTGCCGAGCCAGATCGCGCGGCTTGAGGACGAGATCGACGCGATGAACGACAATCTCGACGCGCTCAAAAGCTTCATCCTGCCCGGCGGCACCGAAGCCGCGGCACGCCTCCACCTCGCGCGCGCGGTCACGCGCCGCGCCGAACGCGCTGCGGTCGCGGCGGGCGCGGCGCGCAAGCTCAACCCGCTCGCGCTCGCTTATCTCAACCGCCTGTCGGACCATCTCTTCGTGCTCACACGGCACCTCAACGCCGCCGCGGGCGGCGATATCCTCTGGAAACCCGGCGCGACGCGGTGAAAATCCTCCCTGCCGCGAAGCGGTGGGGAGGGGGACCGCCGTCGTAGGCGGCGGTGGAGGGGCGGAGACGTCGCGCTAACGGCCCCTTCGTCAGCCTACGGGCTGCCACCTCCCATCGCTCCGTGACGGGGAGGATTATTTTGTTCCCTAAATGTTCTAGACTTTGCCACATGCTGTAACCATAATCGGGTGAACCGCGAAACCGAATCGCTCCCCGGGGAATTGTCACAGCATGGCCAGCCGCACCGACGCTTCGAACCGCACCGACCCGATCGAGGCGCTGACCCGGCGCTTTGCCGCGACGCGGCGTCTGTCGCTCGAACTCGCGGAGACCCTCTCCGACGCCGACGCGAGCGCGCAGTCGATGCCCGACGCCTCGCCCGCCAAATGGCATCTCGCGCACACGACATGGTTCTTCGAAACCTTCATCCTGCGCGACCATGTGCCGGGCTATGGCCTCTTCGACGATCGCTATCCCTTTCTTTTCAACTCCTATTATGAGGCCGAGGGGCCGCGCCACGCCCGCCGGCATCGCGGGCTGCTGACGCGCCCCTCGCTCGACGACGTGTGCGTCTGGCGCGCGCATGTCGATGCCGCGGTGCAGAGCGCGCTGCCCGACCTTCCGGCGAGCACGCTGGCACTGGTCGAGCTCGGCATCCATCACGAGCAGCAGCATCAGGAATTGCTGCTCACCGACATCAAGCATCTTTTCGCGCAAAATCCGCTCGGCCCCGCGGTGTGGAACGCGCCGATCGCGAGCGAAGTTCGGAAATTTTCCGCCATGAAATGGGTGAAGGGCGCCGAAGGCGTCGCCGCGGTCGGCCACGGCGGCGAGGGCTTCGCCTTCGACTGCGAAGGTCCGCGCCACGACGCGCTGCTCACCCCGCACGCGCTCGCGAGCCGCCCGGTCAGCAATGGCGAATGGCAGGAATTCATCGCCGACGGCGGCTATCATACCGCCGCGCTCTGGCTCAGCGATGGCTGGGCATGGGTGCAGGCCGAAGACGTCGAGGCGCCCGCCTATTGGCGGGACGGCCAGCTTTTCACCCTGTCGGGCTGGCAAGATATCGACCCCGCCGCGCCGGTGACGCATATCAGCTTTTTCGAGGCCGACGCCTTTGCCAGCTGGGCCGGCGCGCGCTTGCCGACCGAGCAGGAATGGGAAGCGTCCGCCGCGGGGCTTGATCCCGACGGCGGTCAGCAACTCGACGGCGCTGGGCCGGTCCAGCCCACGCCCGCTGCAGACGACACCGATCTGCAACAGATGTTCGGCAGCGTGTGGGAATGGACCGGCAGCGCCTATCGCCCCTATCCCGGCTTCCGCGCCGCGCCCGGCGCGGTCGGCGAATATAATGGCAAGTTCATGAGCGGCCAGTTCGTGCTCCGCGGCGGCAGCTGCGCGACCCCGCGCGGTCATTGCCGCGCTTCCTACCGCAACTTCTTCTACCCCCACCAGCGCTGGCAATTCACCGGTCTGCGCCTCGCGAAGGATCTGTAGGACCTCCTCAGGGCAACAGGCCGGCTGAGGTTTGAAGCAAATTTGTTCGGTGCAAGGAGGAGCGACGAAGACATATGAATATATTTCGAGGCATTCCGACGCGGCAGCGGACAAATTTGATCAAATCCCGAAGGGACGACAAAATGGCTTCCATCTCGAACCAAATGCCCCTTGGGCATGGAACCACTATTCCCGGCGGGTCATTTGGCCCGATATGTTCGCCATTTTGGCGCCTCAGCCGGCCTGTTGCCCTGAAGAGGTCCTAACCATGGGTGTTGTGCGCAACCTTCGTCAGGTTTCGGCCGATGACGCCGGCGTCGACATCGCCTTTCGCGCCGACGTCCACGCCGGCCTTGCGCAGCGGCAAAAGGCGATTCCGGCGCGCTGGTTCTACGACGCGACCGGCTCGGCCTTGTTCGAGGATATCACCGCGCTCCCCGAATATTATCCGACGCGCAGCGAAACCGACCTGCTGACGCGCCACGCCGCCGACATCGCCGCTGCGACCGGCCCCGACCGCGCGGTCGTCGAACTCGGCTCGGGCAGCTCGACCAAGACGCCCCTGCTCCTCGACGCCATCGCGCCCGCCGCCTATGTCCCGGTCGATATTTCGGGCGATTTCCTGCGCGACAGCGCGCTGGCGCTCGCGGCGCGCTTCCCCGCGGTGCCGATCTATCCGGTCGAGGCCGATTTCACCCAGCGGGTCGAATTGCCGCGCGAAATCTGCCCGCTTCCGAAACTCGGCTTTTTTCCGGGCTCGACGATCGGCAACATGGTCGCGCGCACCGCGATCGACCTCTTGCGGGGCTGGCGCGCGACGCTCGGCGACGGGTCGCTGATGCTGATCGGCATCGACCGGATCAAGGACATCGGCATACTCGAAACCGCCTATGACGATCCGGCGGGGGTGACCGCCGCCTTCAACCTCAACCTGCTCGAACGCATCAACCGCGAACTCGGCGGCGATATAGCGGTCGAGAATTTCAGCCATCGCGCGGTCTGGGACGATGTCCACGCGCGCATCGAAATGCACCTCGTCGCCGCCTGCGACATGGATTTCACGATCGACGGCCGCGCCTATCATATGGCGAAGGGCGAAACGATCCACAGCGAGAACAGCCATAAATACGGGGCCCGCGACGCGAACCTGCTGCTCCGCGCCGGCGGCTGGACTCCGGTCGCGACATGGGACGATGCCAGCCCCGCCTTTGCCCTGATCCTCGCCGAAGCGACCGAGTTCCGCTCCGCCCCCTGACGGCTCGCTCTTGACGCCCCTGCCCGAAGCCGTAGGGCCACGGGCAGGTTTTCAGCGAAAGGGCAGGATATGATCGTCGGCGTTATCGGAGCGGGGCAGATGGGCGCGGGGATCGCGCAGGTGTCGGCGGGCGCCGGCCACGACGTGCTCCTCTCCGACATCGACATCGCCCGCGCCGAAGCGGGCAAGGCCGGCATCGCCAAGGCACTCGGCCGCCTGGTCGCGAAAGAGAAGATGAGCCAGAGCGACGCCGATGCGCTGCTCGAACGCATCACGCCCGTTGCCGACCATAGCGCCTTCGCCCCCGCCGACCTCGTCATCGAAGCGGCGACCGAGCGCGAGGAAATCAAGCGCGCGATTTTCGCCAGCGTCGGCGAACATCTCTCGGCAACCGCGATCCTCGCGAGCAACACCAGTTCGATCCCGATCACGCGGCTCGCCCAGGCGGCGCCCGATCCGGCGCGCTTCATCGGTGTCCATTTCTTCAACCCGGTGCCGGTGATGGGGCTGATCGAACTGATCCGCGGCCTCGCGACGAGCGACGATACGCTCGCCAGGGTCGAGACCTATGGCGGCGGGCTCGGCAAGGAGATCGTCCACGCCAACGACGCGCCGGGCTTCATCGTCAACCGCGTGCTGATGCCGCTCATCAACGAAGCGGTCTTCGCGCTTGGCGAGGGCGTCGCAACGATGCAGGACATCGATACGGGCTGCCGCCTTGGGCTCAATCATCCGATGGGACCGATCACGCTCGCCGACTTCATCGGCCTCGACACCTGCCTCGAAATCATCCGCGTGCTTTACAGCGGCACCGGCGATCCGAAATTCCGTCCCGCGCCCTTGCTCGTCCAATATGTCGATGCCGGCTGGGTCGGGAAAAAGACCGGCCGCGGCTTTTACGACTGGACGGGGCCGGAGCCCGTCCCGACGCGGTGAGCGGTTCCGACGCCCGGACGCTTGCCTTCTACGCGGCCGAAGCGCCGGTCTATTCGGCGTCGGGCCCGTCGGGTGTATCGCGCCATCTCGATCACTTCCTCGACCGGTTGCCCGCGGGGGCGGAGATTCTCGAACTCGGCTGTGGCGGCGGGCGCGATGCCGCGCATATGATCGTGCGCGGTTTCGCGGTCGACCCAACCGACGGAGTGGCCGAGATCGCGGCCCAGGCCGAAGCGAGGATCGGCAGGCCGGTCCGCGTGATGCGCTTCGGCGAACTCGACGCCGTCGGCCGCTACGACGCCATCTGGGCGTCGGCCAGCCTGCTCCATGTGCCGCGCGGCGATCTTCCGGGCGTGCTGGCGCGTATCCATCGCGCGCTGAAACCCGGCGGACTGCATTTCGCGAGCTACAAGGGCGGCGGACGCGAAGGGCGAGACCGGTTCGGTCGCTATTTCAACTATTTTGCGCGCGAGGAACTCGAATCCGTTTATCGTGACGCCGCGTCTTGGGACTGGCTCGATCTTACCGAAGGTCTCGGCGGCGGCTACGATGGGGTGCAGGTACCATGGATTCAAATCACCGTGCGCCGCCCGCTATAGGGGGCGATGGAGCCGAAAGACATCGGGCGCGTTGGATCTGCGAGACTGTAGGGGATGGAATGATCATGCGTAACAAGGCGTTATTCGCTCTTGCGGCAATCTTGCTGGCCGGCGCCGCACCTGCCCACGCCCAACAGGGCGCGCCCGAAGAGTCGACGATCGAGGACACGGCCAATTCGGTGACCGAACCCTTCGACGGCAAGGAAGTGCCCCCCAAGCTGCTTGAGGTGCAAGGCGATCCCTATTCGCTGGCGGGCCTCGGCAAATGCGCCGCCATCATCCGCGAAGTGAACGAACTCGACGAAGTGCTCGGCCCGGATGTCAACGAACAAGTCGACAAGAGCCGCGCGAAGAAGCGCGAGGAAACCGCCGGCCGCGTCGCCGGCACGGTGGCGGGCGGCATCATCCCCTTCCGCGGACTGATCGGCGAGGTCACCGGCGCCAATGCCGAACGGCGGCGCTACGCGCTCGCCGTTTACGCCGGGACGGTGCGTCGCGGCTTCCTGAAGGGCGTCGGACTCGAGCGCGGCTGCAAGGAACCGGCCCGGCCCTGATCCCGGCTCTCAGAGCGGCGTGTAGACGGTGCGGCAGCTTTCGGGCGCCGAGCGCAGCGCGGTGTTCCACGTCACCTCGTTGCCATTCCGCTGGAGCCGCGCGCCCTTCTTGTTCTCATAGACCGCACCGCCCGTCGACGGGGTCTGCTTCAGCACCATCGAGCGCCGGCCGTTGACGCGTACGATCGCGGTGTTGCCGACATAGTCGACCTTCAGCTTGGTGCCGCGGTTGCAATCATAGCTGGTGCCGGTGTTGCGCGGCACCGACGAACAGGCCGCAAGGGCAAGAACCGCGGCGGCGACCACGACAACCGTCATCGACTTCATTATCGGTCTCCCCTCAATAACCCGAGCGAACGCAGAGCACGTCGGCGAGGTAAACCCTGCCGCTCACCGTCTCCATATGCTCGCGCGCCGACCCGTTCCAGCCGATCGAGCGGCACCAATTGTCCGCCGTCTGCGCAGCGCAATTGGCGGTCGCCGACCCGCGGGTACAGGCGAGGACACGGTAGTTGCTTGTCGCCGGCTGTGTGTGAAATTCGGCAAAATTGCCGCGCGCGACCTGATCATTGGCGGGCGGGTTGGGGTTCCAGCCGCCGCCACCCGAACCGGCGGGACGCATCGACTGGACGGTGATGCCGCGCAGGACATTGTTCAGCATCGGCGTGTCGCGATCGACCGTCCGGCAGTTCCCGCGATAGCGCGTCCGTTCGCAAAGCTCCCAGCGGCCGCGAGTGACGCGGATCGAATTGACGGGCCAAGCGAGCCCAAGGTTCGGCTTTTCCTCGCCGATGAAGACCGCGGGGCCGCGATAGCCAGCGTCGCGATAGATCGTCGCCTCGGGCGGACGGTATCGTTCTGTTTCAACGGTCTGGGCGTTCGACGTGGCGAGAAAACCCGCCCCTATCGACGCCGCGGCTGCGGCAAGGATCGACAAACGATAAGCGGATTTCATTACAGCCTCCCTGTTGACGAACATGACCCGGGATTCGTTATGTTCCCATAATTTACGTCATTGCATGATGGCTTGCAAACTCTCCCGATCGCCAATCCGCGCGTGCGTTTCGTGGGAATGAATCAGGGTACTGTCGTCGATGGCGCCGGCGCGGCGACGGCGGTATCGGGCGTGGCCGCCGGGATCGCGGCAGGCTCGGGTGCCGGGGTGGCCATCGGCGGCGCGATCCCGAGCATCAGCCCCGCAAGTGCAGCCGACATCAGGTTCGAGAGGCTGCCAGCGAGTAGCGCCTTCAGCCCGAGCTTGGCGATCATCGGACGCTGGTTCGGCGCGAGTCCGCCGGTCACTGCCATCTGGATCGCGATCGAGCTGAAATTGGCGAAGCCGCAAAGCGCGAAGGTGGCGATCGCGACCGCCGCCAGCGACATGTCGGCTTGCGCCCTGCCAAGGTCGATGAAGGCCACGAATTCGTTGAGCACGACCTTGCTGCCGAACAGGCCGCCGACCGTCGCGCTTTCCTCCCACGGCACGCCCATCAGCCACATCACGGGGCGGAAGATCGCGCCGATGACCGCTTGGAAAGACAGATCGGGATAGCCGAACCAGCCGCCGATTCCTGCAAGCAACCCGTTGGCGAGCGCGACGAGCGCGACGAAGGCGAGCACCATCGCGCCGACCGCGACCGCCAGCTTGACCCCCGTCTGCGCGCCCTGCGCTGCCGCCATGATGATGTTGGCGGGCTTTTCCTCGTCATGGCTCGCCTCGGGCATGATCACGGGTTCGATGCCGAGGTCCTTGGGATCGTCGGGCATCATGATCTTGGCCATCAATATGCCCCCCGGCGCGGACATGAAGCTCGCCGCGAGCAGATAGGGCAGGAGCTCTTCGCCGATCATGCTCGCATAAGCGCCGAGGATCGTACCCGCGACACCCGCCATGCCGACCGTCATCACGGTGAAGAGCTGCGAGGGGGTGAGCCCGGCGAGATAGGGCCGGATGACGAGCGGCGATTCGGACTGGCCGACGAAGATATTCGCGGCCGCACCCAGGCTTTCGACCTTGGTGATACCGGTGATCTTCTGGATCGCCCCGCCGACCCATTTGATCACCAGCTGCATGATGCCGAGATAATAGAGGATCGAGATGAGCGAGGCGAAGAAGATGATCACCGGCAGCGCCGCGATCGCGAAGCTGTTCGCGCCCATTTCGGGCGAGGCGAGCGGGCCGAAGATGAAATCGGTTCCGGCCTTGGCATAGCCGAGGAGGTTCGAGACGGCGTTCGACATCGCCTGGATCACCGCGCGACCCCACGGCGTCCCGATGACGAGGATCGCGAACCCGGCCTGGAGCAGGAAAGCGGGAATGACGACGCGCAGCCGAATCCACCGCCGGTTCGACGAAAAAAGCACGGCAATCGCAAGCAATGCGACGATCCCAAGCAGACCGATCAGGCGTTCCATGATGTAAATGCGTCCCCCGCAAGTTAATGGGCCTGAATAACGGGCTTTGGCGGCGGGGCAAGAGCTGCGCGTCGAGCCGCGCTTCTCGGACTTTCCACCCTGCGTAAAACCGACTATCGGGCGGCATGACCGAACCCACCTCGGCGGCGTTGCCGCGCACGCTTCCGCCATCGCTCTTTCTTTTCTCGATCGTCTATGGCGGCATGGTCGTGCTCGCGGGCGTACTCGGTAACAAGCAGGTCGCGCTGGGAAGCTGGCTGGCGGTCGAGGCGGGCATTTTCGCCTTTCTGCTGCTCGTCGCGCTGTCGAGCGCGGTGTCCGAACTCCACGGACAGTCGGTCGCGAACCGGCTGGTGCTCTGGGGTTTCGTCCCGCTCGTCCTGTCGATCATGCTGACCTCGCTCGTTCTCGCGCTCCCGGCATCGCCCGAAATGCAGCCCCAGCGGCTCGCGGCCTTCGACATGATCCTGGGTCAGAGCCCACGCCTGATGGCGGCGGGTATCGTCGCTTATGGCACATCGCAATTCCTGAATGTCACGATCTTCTCAAAGCTTCGCGGACGGGAAGGGGCGGGGAGCGGGACGACCTGGCTCGCGATCCGCGGCGCGATCGCCAGCGCGCTGAGCCAGATCGTCGACACATTGCTGTTCGTCACGATCGCTTTTTACGGCGTGTTCCCGATCGCCAACCTGATGGGCGGGCAGATGCTCGCCAAGGTCGCGCTGTCGGTGCTCGTCATTCCTTTCGTCATCACCGGGCTGGTCGCACTCGGCCGCAGCCTCGATGCGAAGAACGCCGGATGATATCGATGACTGACCCTTCGCAAATGCCCGACCTCCTCGCCAAGGCCGAAACGCTCGTCGAGGCGCTGCCCTATCTGCAGCGCTATGCCGGCGAGACGTTCGTGATCAAATATGGCGGCCACGCGATGGGCGACCCGGAGGCGCAGCGCGATTTCGCCGAGGATGTCGTGCTCTTGAAGGCCGTCGGGATCAATCCCGTCGTCGTCCATGGCGGCGGGCCGCAGATCGGCGCGATGCTGAAACAGCTCGGGATCGAATCGACCTTCGTCGGCGGGCTGCGCGTCACCGACGCCGCGACCGCCGAAGTCGCCGAGATGGTCCTTGCGGGCAAGATCAACAAGGAAATCGTCAGCTGGATCGCCGGGCTCGGCGGTCGCGCGGTCGGCATTTCGGGCAAGGACGCCAATCTCGTCCTTGCCGAAAAGGTCGCGCGCACCGAGCCCGATCCCAATTCGGGGATCGAGCGCCACGTCGACCTCGGCTTCGTCGGCGAGCCGGTCGCGGTCGACCCGACGATTCTCGTCAACCTGACCAACGACAATTTCATCCCCGTCGTCGCACCCGTCGCGCTTGGCGCCGACGGCGCGACCTATAATATCAACGCCGACACGATGGCGGGCGCGATCGCGGGCGCGCTCGGGGCGAAACGCTTCTTCCTGCTCACCGATGTTGCGGGGGTGCTCGACAAGTCGGGCGCGCTGCTCACCGATCTCGATCGCACCGCGATCGACGGGCTGAAGGGCGACGGTACGATCACCGGAGGCATGATCCCGAAGGTCGAAACCTGCGTCGCGGCGGTCGATGCGGGGGTCGAGGCGGCGGTCATCCTCGACGGGCGCATCCCGCATGCGATGCTGCTTGAAATTTTCACCGCGAGGGGTGCGGGGACGCTCATTCACCGCTAACATCGCCGCCATCGACCTTCCGGCCGGAGACCTTCCTTGTATTTCTTGCTTCTCGATATTCTGTCGATCCTGCTCAACATCCTTTGGTGGATCATCATCGTCCAGGCGGTGATGTCGTGGCTGATCGCGTTCAACGTCATCAACACGCACAATGATTTCGTCGGACAGCTCTGGCATGTACTCGACCGGATCACCGAGCCGCTCTACCGTCCGTTCCGGCGTATCATGCCCGATTTCGGAGGCATCGACCTGACGCCGATGGTGGTGCTGATCCTGCTCATCATCCTCCAGGGCCCGGTGATGTCCTATCTCTACCGGCTCGGCGTCCAGACCGGGATGGCCTGAGGCATGGCCGGTTCGGTTCCCGCGACCAAAGTAATCGACGGCAAGGCGTTCGCCGCGGGGCTTCGCGCGCGGATCGCCGACGCGGTTCCGGCCTTTCGCGCGGCGACGGGACGCGCGCCAGGGCTTGCCGTCGTCCTCGTCGGCGACGATCCGGCGAGCGCGGTCTATGTCGGATCGAAGGGCAAGGCGACGGTCGCCGCAGGCATGGAAAGCTTCGAGCACCGCCTGCCCGCGACGGCCCGCCAAGAAGAGGTCGAGGCGCTGCTCGCCAGGCTCAACGCCGACGAGGCGGTCGACGGCATCCTGCTCCAGCTCCCGCTGCCGGGCCATCTCGACGAGCAAGCGGCGATTGCGACGATCGATCCGGACAAGGACGTCGACGGGCTGACCCCGGTCAGCGCCGGGCGCCTCGCGCTCGGTATCCCCGGCATGGTGCCGTGTACACCCTATGGCTGCCTGCTGCTGCTGCAGGACCGGCTCGGCGACCTGTCGGGCAAGGATGCGATCGTCGTCGGACGCTCGATCCTCGTCGGTAAGCCGATGGGACAATTGCTGCTCGGCGCCAATTGCACCGTCACCATGGCGCATAGCCGCACCCGCAATCTGCCCGATCTCGTGCGCCACGCAGACATCGTCGTCGCCGCGGTCGGGCGGGCCGAAATGGTGAAGGGCGACTGGATCAAGCCCGGCGCGATCGTGATCGACGTCGGCATCAACCGCCTGCCGCCCGCCGAGGGTGAAGCCAAGGGGCGGCTGGTCGGCGATGTCGACTATGCCGAAGCCGCGGACGTTGCCGACGCGATCACGCCAGTGCCCGGCGGCGTCGGCCCGATGACCATCGCGTGCCTGCTGCGCAACACGCTCGTCGCGGCACATCGCCGCGCGGGGCTTTCCGATCCGGAGGGTTTTTGATGCGCCAGCTGATCGTCGCCGCGCTTGCCCTGATGCTTGCGGGCTGTGCGGGATCGCCCGACGATTTCCGCAACCGGCCGCTCGCCGCGAACCCCAGCGCCTTCATTGCCGCCGAGATCGGCTTCGCCCGGCTTGCGCAGGAAAAGGGCCAGTGGACCGCGTTCCGCGAAACGTCGCATCCCGATGCCATCATGTTCGTACCCGAACGCGTCAAGGCGCGCGACTGGCTGAAATCGCAGAAGGATCCTGCCGAGGCGGTGAGGTGGCAACCGCACGCCGTCTATGTCAGCTGCGATGGCAATAGCGGCGTCACCACCGGCGCGTGGCAAAAGGGGCCGGCAAATGGTTTCTTCACCACCGTCTGGGCGCGCGATGAAAAGGGCCGGCTGAGCTGGGTCCTCGACCATGGCGACGCGCTGGCGACGCCGCGCGAAGCGCCCGAATTCATCGCGTCGAAACGGGCGGTCTGCGGTTCGCGGCCCGCAGTTCCGATCGAGGCGGCGGGCGAAGGCGAAGATATGGCCGTCGGCCTCTCGGCGGATCAGACGCTGAGCTGGACCTCGACCGTTCGCGCCGACAAGTCGCGCCGCGTCACGATCCGCCTGTGGGACGGCAAGGAAATGGCGACCGTCATCGACGACCGGGTCGCGGCGCCGAAGCAGCCATGATCGATCTTTTCATCTCGGCCTTCGTTACGCTCTTCGTCGTGATCGACCCGCCGGGCTGCGCGCCGATCTATGCCAGCCTGACGACGGGCGCGAGCGCGGCGCAGCGTCGCTCGATGGCGGTCCGTGCGACGATCATCGCGGGCCTCATCCTCATCTTTTTCGCGATGTTCGGCGAAGCTTTGCTCAGCTTCCTCCACATCGACCTCGACAGTTTCCGCATCGCGGGCGGGATCATGCTGTTCATCATCGCGATCGACATGGTGTTCGAAAAGCGCACCGAACGCCGCGAACAGCGCGCCGAAAAGGTCATGGCAACCCCCGAGATCGAGGATGTCTCGGTCTTTCCGATGGCGATGCCGATGCTTGCCGGGCCGGGATCGATCGCCTCGGTGATGCTGCTGGTGTCGCAGAATAATGGGATCGAGCGCGCCTTCGTCATCTTCGGTGCACTGCTGCTCGTGCTGCTGCTCACGCTGGCCGCGCTGCTGTCCGCGGGGCCGCTGATGCGGCTGATCGGCAACAAGGGCGAGGCGGTGATCACGCGCCTGCTCGGCGTGCTGCTCGCGGCGCTCGCCGCGCAATTCGTGATCGACGGATTGAAAGCGAGTTTTCCGAGCCTGACGTAAAAGGGCGCCGCCTGCCGGCGACGCCCTCTCCTCTCCACGGGAATGGAAAGCTTTACTGCGCCGCGTTGACGTCGGCCTGAGTCACTGGCGCGATGCGAATCTCGACGCGGCGGTTGCACTGATAATCGGCCTCGCTCCGCTCGGGCGAGCATTTCAATTGCGATTCGCCATAGCCGAGCGTCGCCATGCGCGCGCGCTGGATGCCGCGGCCCGCTAGATAGTCGGCGACCGAGGCGGCACGGCGTTCGGACAGGCCCTGGTTATAACTGTCGCTGCCGGTCGAATCGGTGTGGCCATAGACGTCGATATAGGTGCTCGGATATTCGGCGAGCGTCGAGGCGACATTGTCGAGCGCGCTGCGGAACTGCGATTTCACCATCGCGCTGTTGAGGTCGAAGGTCACGTCGCCGGGCATGTTGAGCACGAGCTGGTCGCCTTGGCGTTCGACGTCGATTCCGGTGCCCGCGGTGCGTTCACGCAGCTTCTTTTCCTGCTGATCCATATAATAGCCGACCCCCGCGCCCGCGACCGCGCCGATACCCGCGCCGACGATTTCCTCGGTGCGGCTGTTGCGCCCGCCGATCAGGTCGCCGAGCAGATAGCCGCCGAGCGCGCCGCCGACGCCGCCGATCGCGGCCTTCGATATCTTGCGTTCGCCGGTCACCGGATCGGTGACGCAGCCCGTCAGCGCGATCGCGCCGATGCTGGTGAGAATGGTGAGCTTGATCGTCCTGCTGTTCATTTTTCGCTCCCTTATCCAGCGGATGCCTTTGATCTTTTGCATGCCGCGCTTGTGTGCCGATAACATATGGCCGGCGATCTGGTTCCCGAATAGCGCTGAACGGCGGCTGAGCAGGGCATTCAGGTGAGCACCATTGTGCAACGCCGCGCCTTTCGCTTATAGGGTGGAAATGACCGACGATGACAGGGGCCAGGCGCCGACGCGCTGCACGACCGCCCAATGACCCCTTTCCCTTGGTCCGACGTCGCGATCATCGCGGTCCTCGTCCTCCTCAACGGCGTTTTCGCCATGTCCGAACTCGCGATCGTTTCGGCGCGCGACCCGCGCCTTCAGGCGGCCGAGAAGCGCGGCAGCCGCGGCGCGAAGATCGCGCGCCAGCTCGCTTCCGATCCCGGCCGCTTCCTGTCTACGGTGCAGGTTGGAATCACGCTGATCGGCGTGCTGACCGGCGCCTATTCGGGTGCCAGCCTCGGCCAGCCGGTAGCCGACCGGCTCGCGGCATGGCTTGGCCTCGATCCCGAAAACGCCCAAGCGGCGGGCTTTGCGACGGTCATTGCGCTTACCACCTATTTCTCGCTGATCGCGGGCGAGCTGGTGCCGAAGCAGTTCGCGCTGCGCTCGCCCGAGCGGATCGCGATATTCATGGCGGTTCCGATGTACTGGCTGTCGCGTGTCGCGGCGCCGCTCGTCTGGCTGCTCGACAACAGTTCGGCGCTGGTGTTCCGCCTGCTCGGCCTCAACCGCGAATCGGAAGATCGCGTGACGGCCGAGGAACTCCACCTGATCGTCGCCGAGGCGTCGAAATCGGGGGTGATCGAGGAAAGCGAGCGCGCGATCATTTCGGGCGTCGTGCGCCTTGCCGACCGTCCGGTGCGCGAGGTGATGACGCCGCGCAAGGACGTGGACTGGATCGATGCCGGACTCGACGCGCGCGGGGTGCGCGACAAATTGCTCGAAACCCCGCACAGCCGCCTGCCCGTCGCGCGCGGGTCGGTCGACGACATCGTGGGGGTGGTGCAGGCGCGCGATATCGCCGCGGCGCTGTTTCAGGGCGAGACGCTCGACCTCGAACAGCTGATGCGCCCCACCAAAGTCATCCACGACCAGATCGACGCGATGGACGCGCTCGAGGCGCTGCGCGTCGCCGAAGTGCCGATGCTGCTCGTCCACGACGAATATGGCCATTTCGACGGGCTGGTCACGCCCGCCGACCTTTTGTCGGCGATCGCCGGCGAATTCGCGTCGGACCAGGATATCGGCAGCGAACCCTTCGTCGTCGAGCGCGACGACGGCAGCCTGCTCATCGCGGGATCGATGCCCGCCGACCAGATGGCCGAGCGGCTCGGCATCGAACTCGGCGAAGACCGCGACTATGCGACCGCGGCGGGCCACGTCCTTGCGATCCTGAAGCATCTGCCGACCGAGGGTGAAAAGTTCACCGACAGGGGCTGGCGCTTTGAGATCATCGACATGGACGGGCGCAAGATCGACAAATTGCTCGTCACCGAAATCCGCAAGCCGAAGGATGCCGAGGCGGAGTAGGCGTGGCTTAAGGCCACAAAAGCCCCGCATGAACGCCTTCAAAATGAGTCCTTTGTGGCTTTAAGCGGCGCCGCATCTTCGCGCAGCGCTGAATGGACGATGTCCATATCGGGGCCACCGGTCACGTCGACCGCACCGCCACGCAGCACCCGGACGGTGGTGATGCCGTTGATCGCGCGATCCATCGCATAATCGAACTGCCGCATCCGCCCATCGAGATCGCGCGGTCCCATGCCTGCGCAAAGCTCTCCGCGCCGGGGCGGTCGCGCAAGCGATAGGCGGAGCGGCGCCCCATGCCGACGGCGCGCGCGGCCTGTCCGACCGAACCCATCGCTTCGAGTGCGCGGATGAAGCATTGCTGCATTATGGGTGTCCAGCCGTCGGCGCGGCGGCGCTGCTGCGGCACGGGATGGAAGGCGAGGCAGGTGCCGGCGAGCAGCTGGGCGGGTGGGGGTGTCGGTTCCATCGACCAGTTTGGAGCATGGCGCAATAAAGTAGGAAAGCGAAATTTGCCGGCCTGTTTCCGCTTTGGGGTGGGGAGCGGACGTTGCGGCAATTTAGCTCCTCCCTTCAGGGGAGGGCAGCGCAGACGGCAGCCTGCTGCCTGGTCGTAGTGGGGTGGGTCTATCGGCCTTGCGCAGGCGATGATCCCAACCCCTCCCCTGAAGGGGAGGGGCTTTCTTCTCTCAATGGCCGCAACCGGTCGTTAACCACCTTAGAGTTCGCCCCCGAGCGCGCCATATTTCGCTTCGAACCCTGCTTTGTCGCCGCGTGCGAGATAGGCGGCCTGGTCGACGATATTGTCGCGCGCGATGCGGCCCTGGAAGGCGCCGAGCTGTGCGTCGACCCTAGCGATGTCGGCGTCGGTCCAGTCGGCGATCTGCTGGAAGCTGGTGACGCCGAGGCCGTTCAGCAGCACGACGAGCTTGGGGCCGACGCCCTTCAGCAATTGCAGATCGTCGGTCTTCGCCGCCGACGGTGCGGGGGCGGGTTTGGCCGCGGGCGGCGGGGGAACGGCCGGCTCTTGCGGAATCGCGGCGGCGTCGGTCGCCGCCGGTTTGGCCGCCGCCTTATTTGCGGCGGATTTTGCTGCCGTCTTTGCCGCCGGCTTCGCAGCGGGTTTCGCTGCCGATTCCTTGGCGGCAGCCTTCTTCGTGGCAGGCTTTGCCGCGGCTTTGGGTTTCGCCGCGGGCTTGGACGCCGGGGGTAGGGCTTCCACAGCCGCTTCGGACGCGGGAGCGGAAGCCGGCTCGGGTGCCGGCGGCGGGGCAGCGGGCTGCGGCTTGGGTTCGATCGGCTTGAAGCGCGCGGGCTCGGCAGCGACGATTTCGGGCTTCGCCGGTTCGAGCGGCTTGGCGGGCTTCGCCGGCTCCACGGTCGGCGGCGCAATCTCTGCGGGCTTGGCGCGTCCGAACAGCCACCACAGCAGCACGACGGCAACGACGAGGCCGACGACCGCGATAATCCAGTTTTCCTGAAGCCAGATCATGATCTTCTCCGCTTGTGAGTTTTATCCAGCCTATTCCGCGTTTTCGCGCGCGTCCACCATTGTCACCCGGCTTCGCGCGCGACCTCGCGCCAGCCGATATCGCGGCGGCAGAAACCGCTCGGGAAGTCGAGCTTGTCGACCGCGGCATAGGCGTGCGCCTGCGCTTCGGTGACGCTCTTGCCCGTCGCGGTCACGTTGAGCACGCGCCCGCCGGCGGCGACGATCACGCGATCCTCTCGCGCCGTTCCGGCGTGAAAGACGCGCACTCCGCCGGCCTCGGCGTCGGCGATGCCGCGGATCGCGCCGCCCTTTTCGGGCGTCCCCGGATAGCCCTTTGCCGCCATCACGACGGTCAGCGCATAGTCGTGCGAAAAGGCAGGGGTCTCGGCCGCGGCGATGGTCCCGGTCGCGGCGGCGTTGAGCAATGCGGCGAAGTCGCCCTTGAAGCGCATCATCAGCACCTGGCATTCGGGGTCGCCGAAGCGGCAATTATATTCGATCAGCTTCGGGCCTTCGCCCGTGAGCATCAGCCCGGCGAACAATACGCCCACATAGGGTGTGCCCTCGGCGGCGAGCGTCGCGACCGTCGGGCGGATGATGCGGTCCATCACCTGCGCTTCGAGATCGGGTGTAAGGACGGGTGCGGGGCTGTAGGCGCCCATGCCGCCGGTGTTCGGTCCCATGTCGCCGTCGCCGACGCGCTTGTGATCCTGCGCGCTGCCGAAGGCGATGACGTCGGTGCCGTCGGAGAGCGCGAAGAAACTCGCCTCCTCGCCGGCCATAAATTCCTCGATCACCACCTCGGCGCCCGCGCTGCCGAAGGCGCCGTCGAACATATCCTCGATCGCCGCCTCGGCGCCTTCGCGGCTTTCGGCGATGATCACGCCCTTGCCCGCAGCGAGGCCGTCGGCCTTGATCACGACGGGGATGGCAAAGCCTTCGAGGACGGCGCGCGCCTCTTCGGCACTCGTGCAGCGGACATAGGCGGCGGTCGGGATCGACGCACGCGCGCAGAGATCCTTGGTGAAGCCCTTCGAGCCTTCGAGCCGTGCGGCGGCCGCCGACGGTCCGAACGCTGGGATGCCGATCTCGCCGAGGCGGTCGGCGAGGCCCGCGACGAGCGGCGCTTCGGGGCCGACGACGACGAAGTCGATCGCATGCGCCTTGACGAAGGCGATCAGTCCGTCGATGTCGTCGACCGAAATCGGCACGCATTCGGCGTAGAGTTCGATCCCCGGGTTGCCCGGTGCGGCATAGAGCTTGGCGCAGCTTGGCGATTGTGCCAACTGCCAGCTGAGCGCATGTTCGCGGCCCCCCGATCCGACCAGCAGGATATTCATGTCAGTCCCTTTTCCCGATACGGCGTCCGACGATGGCACCGAAGCGCGGCTGTTAGCCGAGGCGGCGCCGGGGGACAATGCGCCTGCCTTATCGGTCAGCCAATTGTCGGCGGCGATCAAGCGGACGGTCGAGGACGGCTTCGCGCGCGTGCGCGTGCGAGGTGAGTTGTCGGGGGCGAAGCGTGCGGCGTCGGGGCATTTCTATGCGGCGCTGAAGGACGACAATGCGCTGATCGACATGGTGATGTGGAAGGGGCAGGCGGGGCGGCTCGCCTTCCGGCCCGAGGACGGGATCGAGGTGATCGCGACCGGCAAGCTCACCACCTATCCGGGGCGCTCCAAATATCAGCTCGTCGTCGATACGCTCGAGGTCGCGGGCGAGGGCGCCTTGATGCTGCTCTTCGAAAAATTGAAGGCGCGGCTCGGCGCCGAAGGGCTGTTCGACCGCGAGCGCAAATATGACCGGCTGCCCTATCTGCCGCGCACGATCGGGGTCGTGACCTCGCCGACGGGGGCGGTGATCCGCGACATCCTGCATCGCCTCGCCGACCGCTGCCCGACGCATGTGATCGTCTGGCCGGTGCTGGTGCAGGGCGACGGCGCCGCGGCGCAGGTCGCGAGCGCGATTCGCGGCTTTGACGCCATCGCGCCGGGCGGGCCGGTGCCGCGTCCCGATCTGGTCATCGTCGCGCGCGGCGGCGGGTCGATCGAGGATCTGTGGGCGTTCAACGAGGAAGTGGTCGTGCGCGCGATCGCCGACTGCCGCATCCCGACGATCAGCGCGGTGGGGCACGAGACCGACGTGACGCTCGCCGACTATGCCGCCGACGTGCGCGCGCCGACGCCGACCGCTGCTGCCGAGATGGCGGTGCCGGTGCGCGCCGAGCTTATGTCGCAGCTGGCGACGTGGAACGGCCGCGTCATCGGGGCGGCAAACCGGCATCAGCGGCTGGCGGGCGAGCGGCTGACCGCGCTCGCGCGTCACCTGCCGAAGCGCGAGGCGCTCTACGCGCCGCAGCGCCAGCGTCTCGACGATGCCGGCGAGCGGCTCGACCGCAGCCAGCGCCACCGGCTGACGATGATTTCGGAACGGCTCGCGGCGCGCGGCGCGGCGCTGCGGCCGGCGCTGCTCGCGCGGCGCTGGGACCGCGACCGGGCACAGCTCGACGGGCTGGGGCGACTGCTGACGTCGCTAGATCCGCGCGCGTTGCTCTCGCGCGGTTATACGATGGTGCGCGACGGCGGCGGCGCGATCGTCACGTCGGCGGGCAAGGCGAAGGACGCCGGGCATCTGCGGCTGCAGTTCGCCGACGGCGAGGTGCCGGTGCATGTGTCGAGCAGCGATGCGCCACCGCCCGCGCCCAAGCCACAGCGCAAGCCGCCGCTCGCCGAGCCGAAGCGCGGGCAGGGCGAGCTCTTCTGAAGCTCGCCCCAGGACCCCCGGGGGGGTGGCCGCATCGCGCGATGCTGTTATAACCGTACCCATGACCTGCCGCCTTATGGATAGAGAATCATGCTGATCGCGAGCCGCAACCGCCTTGCCCGCCTGCAATATGGGCCGAACGGCTTTCGCGTCCTCGCGCCCGGCGACCATGTGCTGTGCGCGGTGACCGGCGCGCCGATCGGGCTCGACGAGCTGCGCTATTGGTCGGTCGCGCGGCAGGAAGCCTATGCGAGCGCCGAACTGTCGGTGCAGGCCGCACTGGATACCGCGCGCAAGGCATGAGGTCGGCGGCGGATCGGCTTCAATGCGGCGGGGCGCTGGCGCTGGTCGCCGTGCTTGCCGGCTGCGTGCCGCCGGTCGATGCGGGACAGCAGCCCGCGCCGCGGCCGCCGGTTCAGCCCGATCCGGCGCCGCCGCCCACTCCACCGCGCCCGCCGGTGCGCGCCGACTTCGCGCTGCAGGGCATCCCCGAACAGGGCGCGGTGATGGTCGGGCAAGTACCCGAGGGCACGCGCACGCTGACTTTCGACGGCGAGGCGATTCCGGTCGCGGCCGACGGGCGCTTCCTGATCGCCTTCGATCGCGACGCGGAGCCCGAGGCGCGGCTCGTCGCGACGCTCGCCGACGGGCGCGCGGTCGTGCGGCCGATCGCGGTCGCGCCGGGCCGCTGGCGACTCGAGCATATCAACGCGCCGTATCGCGGCAGCGCGCGGAGCGACGCCGATTTCGAGCGCCGCCGCCCCGCCGAACTCGCCCGGATCGCCGCGGCGCGGAGCAGTCAGGTCGAATCGGGCGGCTGGCGGCAGGCGTTCCGCTGGCCGGTGACGGGGCGGCTATCGGGCTTCTTCGGCTCGCAGCGCGTCTATCAGGGCAAGCCCGGCAGCTATCATAGCGGCACCGACGTCGCGGTTCCCGCGGGAACGCCCTTCGTCGCGCCCGCCGACGGGGTGGTCGTGCTGGCGGCGGACGCGCCCTTCACGCTCGAGGGCAATCTGCTCATCGTCGACCATGGCATGGGATTGTCGAGCGCCTTTCTCCATTGCCAGCGCCTCGACGTAAAGCCCGGCGACCGCGTCGTGCAGGGCCAGCGGCTCGGCACGGTAGGCCAAACCGGACGCGCGACGGGGCCGCATATGCACTGGGGACTCAAGTGGCGCGACGCGCGCCTCGATCCGGCCAAGCTCGCGGGCCCGATCGGCGGCTGAACCCTCGCCCCGTCGCGGGATTTCGTATCCGTTGAAACAAAATGTCGCGAATGGCGCGATGCAGCATATTGTATTTCGCGGCTTTCCGAGTTTGTTGCAAATACGTCACAATGCGCCGCGAAACGGCCCTTTGCGCCGGGAATTCCCTTTACTCCACATGAACGAAGTTTCATCCCGCACCCTATCGGGGCATCTGCGCGTCGGCTTTCTGTCGCCGCGCCGGGGGTCCGGGTAATTTCAATCCACCAGTAGCAAGGGACTGCACTGTGAAGAAAACCCACTATTCCAAGCTGAAGCTGGGTGCTGCGCCGCTCGTGATGAGCGTCGCCCTGGTTTCGGCTCCTGCCTATGCGCAGGACGCAGCCGTTGAGGGCGCGGCACCGGGCGAGGAAATCGTCGTCACCGGTACGCTGATCCGCAACCCCAACCTCGAACAGTCGACGCCGGTCAACGTCACGACCGCCGACACGATCGAGCTGAAGCAGTCGAACGTCGCCGAAGAAGTTCTGCGCGAACTGCCCGGCGTGGTCGCCAACATCGGTTCGGCGGTCAACAACGGCAACGGCGGCGCTTCGTACGTCGATCTTCGCGGCCTCGGCTCGACCCGCAACATCGTCCTCCTGAACGGCAACCGCGTCGCTCCGTCGGACGTCAATGGCCGCGTCGACCTCAACAACATCCCGCTCGCGCTGATCGAGCGCGTCGACGCGCTGACCGGCGCGGCGGTGACCACCTATGGTGCCGACGCCATCACCGGCGTCGTCAACTTCATCACCAGGCGCGATTTCGCCGGCCTTGAAGTCACCGCTTCGGAGCAGATCACCGAACAGGGCGACGGCAACATCTTCCGCGTCGACGCCACGATCGGCGCCAACTTCGACGACGGCCGCGGCAACGCGGTGCTGAGCGTCGGTTACCAGCAGGCCGATGCCGTCTATCAGGGCGCGCGTCCCTTCTCGGAAAACACGCTCGACAGCTATTCGAACACCTTCATCGGTTCGGGCACGAGCGTTCCGCCGCGCTTCTCGGGCACGCGTCCGCTCGGCCCCGACGGCCTGCCGATCACCGATCCCGATGTCGCCAACAATGGCGTGTTCCAGGTCGATCCGGCGACGGGCACGGCGGTTCCGACCTTCGCGACCTATAACTTCAACCCGTTCAACATCTTCCAGACGCCGTTCGAACGCTTCAACATCTATGGCCAGGCCAATTACGAGGTCTCGGACGCGATCGAAGTCTATACGCGCGGCATGTTCTCGAAGCAGACCGTGTCGACGATCATCGCGCCGTCGGGTTCGTTCGGCGGCACCGTGACGATCAACCTGAACAACCCGTTCCTGCCCGCCAACCTGCGCAACCAGTTCTGCGGCTTCAACACGACGCAGGCGGATGGTATCTACACGCCGCGCTTCACGCAGGCCGAGTGTGATGCTGCTGCTACGGCGGTGGACGCGGATGATCCGAACTATCGCGAAGTCACCGCCACGCTGAACCGCCGCACGCCCGAAGTCGGGCCGCGTGTCAGCGACTATCAGACGACCTTCTTCGATTATCGCGTCGGCGCCCGCGGCGGCATCACCGACACGATCGACTGGAGCGTCGAGGGCGCTTACGGCGAATCGGAAAACATCCAGACGATTCAGGGCTACACGCTGCAGTCGCGCTGGCGCGAAGCTTCGCTGGTCAACCTGGTGGATGGCGTCCCGACCTGCGCAAGCGGCAACCCGGATTGCGTCCCCGTCGACCTGTTCGGCCCCGAAGGTTCGATCACGCCTGAAATGGCCGATTATCTTCAGGAAAACAGCACCTCGGTGAACCGCACCTCGCTGGCGCAGGTTCGCGCCATCGTTTCCGGCGATCTCGGTTTCTCGTCGCCCATGGCGGTGCAGCCGATCGGCTTCGCGCTTGGCGGCGAATATCGCAGCTACAAGGCACAGCAGCAGTCGGATCTCCTCGCCAAGACGGCGGGCGAACTCGGCGGTGCCGGCGGTGCGGCTCCGGACATCGACGGTGCCTATGACGTGTATGAGGCCTATGCCGAAATCGTCGCGCCGCTGATCGAGGACAAGCCCTTCTTCGAAAGCCTGACTCTCGAAGCCGGTGTCCGCTATTCGGATTACAGCATCCGCGGTGCGGGCGGCTACGACACCTGGACCTGGAAGGCCGGCGGCAGCTGGGAACCGGGCGCGGGCGTCAAGTTCCGCGGCAACTACAGCCGCGCGGTTCGCGCGCCGAACATCGGCGAACTGTTCACGCCGACCTCGACGGTGCTGACCAACCTCGGCATCGACCCCTGCGCGGGCAGTGCGCCGACGAACAACGCCAACCTGGCGGCCATCTGTATCGCGCAGGGCGCGCCGGCAGGGACGATCGGTATCATCACCAATCCGACCGCGGCTCAGGCGAACATCACCGCTGGTGGTAACCTGAACCTGCAGCCTGAAAAGGCCGATACCTGGACGCTCGGCGTGGTGTTCCAGCCGGACTTCCTGCCGCGTTTCAACCTGTCGCTTGATTATTACAACATCAAGATCAACGACGTGTTGGGCACGCCGCTTCCGGATGACATCATCAGTGCCTGCTTCGACAACATCACGGCGGCGAGCGCGAGCGACCCGGCCTGTACGTCGATCCGCCGCAACCCGATCACCGGCGGTCTCGACGGCGATCCGGCGACCACCCCGGGCCTGTTCGGTCTGACCAACAACCTCGGCCGCTTGTACACGGATGGTTTCGACCTTCTGATGAACTACAACACCGATGTTGGTTTCGCGAACCTCGCCTGGTCGTTCGTCGGCAACTGGACCCGTCATTCGAAGTTCAACGCCAACGTCGCCAGCGCGGATTCGCTCAACCGCGAATGCGTCGGCTACTACAGCGTGAACTGCTCGTTCACGGGCTCGATCCAGCCGGAGTTCCAGTTCTCGAACCGCTTCACGCTGGGCTTCGACACCGTCGACCTCTCGCTGCTGTGGCGCTGGCAGGACTCCGTGTCGTTCGAACCGGCGCAGCTCGCGGCTGACCGTGCGGCGGCCGATGCGGCGAACCGTGACGGCGACGGCGTTCTGCTCCCGATCGACGATCAGGGCTGCCCCGACTTCGATGGTGCCGATCCGGGCGCCTGCGTCGTCGACCCGCAGTTCCGCAAGATCAAGGCGCAGCACTATTTCGACCTGACGGCACGTTTCAACGTCAGCGAGAATCTGGTGTTCACCGCGACCGTGCAGAACCTGCTCGACAACAAGCCGCCGATCGTCGGCAACTCGATCGGTTCGACCACCTACAACAGCGGCAACACCTTCCCGTCGACCTACGACGCGCTGGGCCGCCGTTACGCGGTGTCGGCGAAGCTGAAGTTCTAGTCGCTTCACGCTTCGACCAAGAATTGGGGGCGGACAGCAATGTCCGCCCCTTTTTCTATGGGGGTGGCGAGGTTGGCTTAAACGACCGTTATGGGGCGGGGAGCGGACGTCAAAATCCTCCCTGTCGCGAAGCGATGGGGAGGGGGACCGCCGCCGCAGGCCGTGGTGGAGGGGCTGCGACGTAGCTTCATCAGCCCCTCCGTCAGCGCTTCGCGCTGCCACCTCCCCATGGCTTCGCCACAGGGAGGATCATCCGTCCGCTTCCGGCCGTAACCGGTCTTTCCGGAGGGTGTCAGCGCACCGGCAACGGCCCCGGCAGGATCAGCGGAATATTCGCCTGCTCTGCAACGGCCTCCGCCCAGCCGATGACTTGCGAGATTTCTTCGCCATAGGCGGCCTCGGCCTCGGCAAGGTCGCGCTGCCGTTCGCCTTCGGCGAAGGCGGCGCCCGATTTGCTGTTGCGCGCCAGTGCGGGATGATCGGCAACCATCGAACGATCGCCCGCGAGGTGCAGATGATCCATCGCCGCCGCGACCGCCGCGGCAGGATCGCGCGTCAACGTCTCGCTGTCGAGCGATGCGATCCGCTCGGGGGCCCAGTCGAGCAGCGCGGCGAAGGCCTGTTGTTGCGCGAGCCAGCCGACCGCCGCGATCTGCAGGTCCGACTGACGAAAATAATCGCGCGGTTCAAAACCGAGCCCGACGAAGCCGTCGGCGAGATAGGATTCGAGCAATTCACGGCACCACAGGCGGCACCACATGCCCTTGCGTGCGACCGACAGCAAAAAAACACGGAGCGGTGCGTAAAGCAGGATCGCGCGCGCCTGCGGCCGCAGCATCAGCGCCCCGCGCGCGAGCGGATTGAAGATGTTCGACGGTTTGACGATCACCGACTCGCCCGGCGCGAAGCCGCGCCCGAGCATCGTGAGCGCGCCGTCCATCACCCGGCCATGCTCGCGCGGCGCCGCGCCGCGACGGCGCCAGCCGACCATGTCGTTGAGCAGTACCGGTTCGGACAGGCTGGCTGCGACGCCCGGCTGATCGAGCGCGTGGGTCAGCATTGTCGAGGCGCAATAGGCCGAATGAAAGACGAAATGGAGCGGGGCCGATGCCGCCCCCATCGCGCCGAGGCAGTCGCTCCGGCGCAATATCGCCGGCGCCGTCTCTTCGCCCAGATGCGCGTCGGTGAGGAAGGGGACCGCGCTGCGCTTGTGGCGCGCGACCCGGCGAAAATGGAAGACGTCGTGCCCCGGATCGTATCGATGCGCGAGCCATTCGGCGTCGTCGATAATGGCGGACACGGGGGGCGTTGCGGTCATCAATCGACCTTGCCGATTGGTCCCGCCGATGGCAAGCATGGGCATGACCAGCACACCTCCACCCGCCTCCGCAGTCGAGGCCAACCGGCTTGGCATCGCGGCCTTGCAGGCCGGCGACAATGAAGCCGCCGCGAACCATTTCGGCGCGGCGATCGCGGCCGATCCGCATTCGGGCGCCTTGCAGCGCAACCTCGCCTCGGCATGGCGTGCGCTCGGCGACGATGTCCGGGAGCTCGAGGCGCTCGATGCCGCGCTCGCGATCGATCGCCGCGACCTGATGGCGTGGATCCGCAAGGGCGAACGCCACGAGGCGCGCGGCGAAATGGGCTTGGCGCTCGCCGCGTGGAGCGCCGCGATCGCGCTCGGCGCGCAACTCGACCCGGTGCCGCCGCCGCTCGCCCCGCTGCTCGCGCATGGCCGGGATTTCGTCGCGGGGGCGACCGATACGATGTTTACCGCGGCGTCGGGTGCGTTCGATGACATGCGCGGCGACCTGTCGGAGACCGAAGCGCGGCGCGGCCAAGCTTTCATCGCGAGCGCGCTCGGCCGTCGCCGCATCTATCGGAACGAATGCGCAGGGGTTTATTATCCCTTCCTGCCCGCCGACGAGTTCTTCGACCGCGGCCATTTTTCCTGGCTTCCTGAAATCGAGGCACAGTCCGCCGCGATCCGTGCGGAATTGCAGGCGCTGCTCGACGACCCGGGCGAGGCGCTTCGTCCCTATGTGCGGATGGAGGCGGGCTCGCCCGAAACCATCTGGTCAGGTCTCGACAACCGGCTCGACTGGGGCGCCTGTTTCCTGTGGGAATATGGCGAGCCGAACCAGCCGGTGCTCGACCGCTGCCCCGCGACCGCCGCCGCGCTCGCCGCCATACCGGGCGCGCGCATTCCGGGCCGCGCGCCCAGCGCCTTCTTCTCGATGCTGAAACCGCACACGCGCATTCCGCCGCATACCGGCGTCACCAACACGCGCGCGATCATGCATTTGCCGCTGATCGTCCCGCCCGGTTGCGGCTTTCGCGTCGGGGGCGAAATACGCGAGTGGAAGGAAGGCACCGCCTTCGCCTTCGACGACACGATCGAGCATGAAGCATGGAACGACAGCGACGAACTGCGCGCGGTGCTGATCTTCGACGTTTGGAACCCGCATATGACCGCCGGCGAACGTGAGCTTCTGCTGCGCTATTTCGCGTCGGCCGATGCGTCGGGCTACGCCGTGCCGCGCTAGGCCCGGCACGGCCCGTCGCGCCGGAGATTCAGCTTTGCGAAAGCCGCGATGGCACATAAGATGCAGAGCATGAGGCTGTGGGTTATGCCCGCGGCAGGAGGACTAGCATGAACCGGATTTTACCTGCTTTCATGGCCGCGACGCTGCTCGCTGCGCCGGCGTTCGCCGCCGAGAGCGCGGCGCCCGCCGATCACGCGCCGCCGCCCAAGGCGCCGTCGGCGATGACCCCGACCGAGATCAAGGCGCATAATGAGGGACTGGCGCAGACCCACCCCTATTATATCAAATGTCGCAAGACGCTTGAGATCGGGTCGCTCGTGAAGAAGAATCGCGTTTGCTACACCAATGAAAAGTGGAAGGAAGTGACCGCGCAGGGCAACCAGAATGCGCGCGACACCGCCGAAGCGATGGTGGGCAAGGGCGTGAACTCGAACTGATCGGTCATCGGGGCGAAAAGGGGGGAAGATGCGGGCGCTGGCAATAAGCGTTGCGATCATCGCCGCCACACCGGCGGGCGCAGGTGATGGCACTTTGCGCCTCGCGCGCGCGCCGTCGGACATGTCGGGGGCAGAGATCGACGCCTATAACGAAGGGCGGATGGCGAGCGATCCCGACTATATCCGTTGCCGCCGGATCGAGCAGGTGGGTTCGCTCGTCAAGAAGCTGCGCGTCTGCAACACCAACGCCGAATGGAAGCGCATCGTCGACAAGGGCAATCAGGATGCGCGCGATTCGATGGAAACGCTCGCGCGCGGGTGGAGCGTTTCGCAGGAACCCCAGGATCAGTTGATGCGGGCGCCCGGCCGGCCGCAATGAACGGAAGGATATCTCTCCCATGCTGAATATCTTGACCGCACTCGCGCTCGCCGCCGCCCCGGCGACGACGGAGACCGAAAACCGCCGCGCGCTCGACAAGGCGCCGTCGGCGATGACCAATGCCGAGATCAAGGCGTTCAACGAAGGGCTGGCGATGACCCATCCCGACTATATCAAATGCCGCAGGATCGAGGAGAGCGGCTCGTGGGTCAAAAAAGCACGCGTGTGCCGCACCAACGAGCAGTGGAAGCAGGCATGGGCGCAGGGCAACCAGAATGCGCGCGACACCGCCGAGGCGATGACGCGCGCACCCGTCAATCACAGCAATTGATCCGCGCCGTTCCGGGAGCGGGCTGATCCGGCTCAGGCCGGGGTCAGCACCAGCGCCCCGTCGCCTTCGTCGACCATGATCGTCGACCCATCCTTGACCTCGCCCTTCAGGATCAGGTCGGCGAGCGGGTCCTGCAGATATTTCTGCACCGCGCGCTTCAAGGGCCGCGCGCCATAGACCGGATCATAACCGACGCGGCCGAGCCACGCGCGCGCGGCGTCGGTGAGGTCGAGCGTGACCTTGCGGTCGGCGAGCAATTTCTGGACGCGCGCGACCTGGATGTCGACGATGCCGCCCATATGCTGCTGGCCGAGGCGGTGGAAGAGCACGATCTCGTCGAGCCGGTTCAGGAACTCGGGCCTAAAATGCGCGCGCACGACCTCCATCACCGCGGGCTCGGCCTGTTCGACCGGCGCGTCGTCGGGAAGCGCGGCGATCGCCTGGCTGCCGAGGTTTGACGTGAGGATGATCAGCGTGTTGGTGAAGTCGACCGTGCGGCCCTGTCCGTCGGTCAGCCGCCCGTCGTCGAGCACCTGGAGCAGGATGTTGAACACGTCCGCATGCGCCTTTTCGACCTCGTCGAACAGCACGACCTGATAGGGACGGCGCCGCACCGCTTCGGTGAGCGTGCCGCCCTCTTCATAACCGACATAGCCCGGCGGCGCCCCGACGAGCCGCGCGACGCTGTGCTTCTCCATGAACTCGGACATGTCGATGCGGACCATCGCATTGTCGTCGTCGAACAGGAAACGCGCGAGCGCCTTGGTAAGCTCGGTCTTGCCGACGCCCGTGGGGCCGAGGAAGAGGAACGAGCCCAAGGGCCGGTTCGGGTCCTGCAGCCCGGCGCGCGCGCGGCGCACCGCAGTCGAGACGGCGCGGACGGCTTCGTCCTGCCCGATCACGCGCTGACCCAGCGTGTCTTCCATGCCGAGCAGTTTCTCGCGCTCGCCCTCCATCATCCGGTCGACGGGAATGCCGGTCCATTTGCTCACGACGGCGGCGATGTCGTCGGCGGTGACTTCCTCGCGCAGCATCGCGTTGCCCGCGGCCGCCTGCGCTTCCTCAAGCCGCTTTTCGAGGCCGGGGATGGTGCCGTAGGAGAGCTCGCCCGCCTTCGCGAGGTCGCCCGCGCGCTGCGCCTGATCGAGCGCCGAGCGCGCGGCGTCGAGCTCTTCCTTGATCTTCGCCTCGGCGTGGATCTTGTCCTTTTCGGCCTGCCATTTCTGGGTGAGTTCGGCCGACTGCTGCTCGAGATTGGCGAGTTCGGCCTGCAAGCTTGCGAGCCGGTCCTTCGACGCGGCGTCGCTTTCCTTGCCGAGCGCGGCCTCCTCGATCTTCATCTGGATAATGCGGCGGTCGAGGCTCTCGATCGCTTCGGGCTTCGATTCGACCTCCATGCGGATGCGGCTCGCCGCCTCGTCCATCAGGTCGATCGCCTTGTCGGGCAAAAAGCGGTCGGAGATATAGCGGTTCGACAGCGTCGCCGCGGCAACGATCGCGCCGTCGGTGATCCGCACGCCGTGGTGCAGCTCATATTTCTCCTTGATCCCGCGCAGGATCGAGATCGAGTCCTCGACCGTCGGCTCGCCGACGAAGACCGGCTGGAAACGCCGCTGGAGCGCGGGATCCTTTTCGACATGCTTGCGATATTCGTCGAGCGTCGTCGCGCCGATGCAGTGGAGTTCGCCGCGTGCGAGCGCGGGCTTCAAGAGGTTCGACGCGTCCATCGCGCCCTCGCCCTTGCCCGCGCCAACGAGCGTGTGCATCTCGTCGATGAACAGGATGATTTCGCCCTCGGCCGCCTTCACATCGTCGAGCACGCCCTTGAGGCGCTCCTCGAACTCGCCGCGATATTTGGCGCCCGCGATCAGTGCACCCATGTCGAGCGCGAGCAGACGGCGGTCCTTCAGGCTGTCGGGCACGTCGCCGTTGACGATGCGGAGTGCCAGCCCTTCGGCTATCGCGGTTTTGCCGACGCCGGGTTCGCCGATCAGTACCGGGTTGTTCTTGGTGCGGCGCGCGAGGATCTGCACCGTGCGGCGGATTTCCTCGTCGCGGCCGATGACGGGATCGAGCTTGCCCTCGCGCGCGACCTCGGTGAGGTCGCGGGCGAATTTTTGGAGCGCGTCGTAGCGGTCCTCGGCCGACGCCGTATCGGCGGTGCGGCCGCCGGTCAGCTTGGCGATCGCGGCGTTCAAGGCTTCGGGCTTCACGCCGGCGTCGGCAAAGGCCTTGCCCACCGGCGTGCTCGGGGCGAGCACCATCGCGAGCAGGATGTTCTGGACGGCGACATATTCGCTGCCCGCCTTTGCCGCGACCTGTTCGGCTTGGTCGAGCAGGCGCACCGCGTCGTTGTCGAGCCCCGGTGTCGCCTGCGCGCCCGATCCCGACACGGCGGGGAGCTTGGCGAGCAGCGCGTCGATGCCGGCCACCGCGCGCGCGGTGTCGCCGCCGCTGTTGTCGATCAGCCCTGCGGCCATGCCCTGATTGTCTTCGAGCAAGGCCTTGGCGATATGCTCGGGCGCGATCCGCTGATGGTTCATGCGGATCGCGATCGTCTGCGCCGCTTGCAAAAAGCCCTTGGCGCGGTCGGTAAATTTTTCGAGGTTCATTCTGGATAAGCCCCTTTCTCGCCGGGCAAGATAGTGTTGCTATTGTGCAACACAAGGGGCATTGCGAGGTTCCGCAAGACTCTATTCGCTGTCTCGCGCGAGCTGGTCGAGCAGGCGCACGCCGAAGCCGGTCATTCCCTTGGGAACAAGCGGTGTTGCTTTGTCGGCCTGGTTGACGCCGGCGATGTCGAGATGCGCCCAAGGGGTCGCCTCGTCGACGAAGAATCCGATAGCGTGCGCGCCGAGGCTGGCGCCCGGTCCCTGCCCCGGCGCGATGTTACGGATGTCGGCGATGTCGGATTTGAGCTTCTCGGCGTAATTTTTGTGGAGCGGCATCCGCCACAGCTCCTCGCCGCTCGCGGCGCCGGCGGCGAGCAAGGCGTCGGCGAGCTTTTCGTCGCGCGCGAAGAGGCCGGCATATTGATCGTCGAGCGCGCCGACGATCGACCCGGTGAGCGTCGCGATATTGACGATCGCGCGCGGCTTGTAAGTCGCCGCGACATATTCATTGGCATCGGCAAGGACGAGACGGCCTTCGGCGTCGGCGTTGAGCATCTCGATCGTCTTGCCCGACATGGTGCGCGTGATGTCGCCGGGGCGCTGGGCATTGCCGTCGGGCATATTTTCGGCCAGCGCGGCGACCGCGACGACATGGACCGGCGCGCGCGACTTTGCGAGCGACAGCGCCGCGCCGACGACCGAGGCGGCGCCCGACATGTCGCCCTTCATGTTCCACATGCCGTTTCCGGGCTTCAAGGAAATGCCGCCCGAATCGAAGGTGATGCCCTTGCCGACGAAAGCGATCGGCGCGTCGGATGTGCCCGCTCCGCGATAACGCACCGCGAGCAGGCGCGACCCGCGCGGGCTGCCCTGTCCGACGCCGACGAGCGTTCCCATGCCGAGCTTGCGCATCGCCGCTTCGTCGAGCACCTCGATGCTGACGCCCGGCGCCCCGGCAAAGGCCTCGCGGACGCGCGCGACGAAGCTTTCGGGATAGATGATGTTCGCTGGCTCGTTCGCGAGGTCGCGCGACAGGCGCACGCCGTCGACAAGCGACTTCCAGCGGCGGGCGAAGGCGGTTTCGGCCGCGGCGGGGTCGGCGCCCACCAACGTCACCGCGCCCGTCGGCGGCGTGTTTTTGTCGACCGTCTTGTAGCGGTCGAAGCGATATTGGCCGACCGCGAAGCCATAGGCGGCGTCTGCCGCGCTTATGTCGCCGAAAGCGCCCGCGATGGTCACCGGATGCGCTTCGCTCTTGAGTTCCTGTGCCGCCTTGCCGCCCGCTTCGGCCAGCGCGAGCGACGAGGGCGTAGCGCCCGCGCCGACGAGCAGGATGCGTGGGTGCGCGCCAATGCCGCGCAGCGACAGCGTCGATCCGGCCTTGCCGTCGAAGCCCGCCGCGGTAGCCGCTGCGGCGACGGCCTGACGCTCGGCCGCGGTCAGCGCGACGCCGTCGAGCGGCGGCAGCGTGGCGTCGGTCATTATGACGACGAGCGCGGCGCCCGCGGGTGCCGTCTCGGCAAAGCCGATCGCGCGCTCGGCGCTGTTCGCGGCGGTCGCCGGGACGACGCCCGACCCGATGACGCTCTGCGCCATCGCGGCGGGTGCGGGCGCCAGCGTAAGGCAGGCGGATAGGAGCAGGCTCTTGATGCGCATCGTTCGAAATTCCCCGTTGTTCAAAGACCTGTATCCTGCATAGCGGCGCTCGGCCCACCCGCAAATCCGCCTCGACGAACGACAGCCGCTTGCCATCGGACGACATGACGGCCACAGATGCGCCCGGACCGGCGACGAAGAGGACCCACGATGCTGCGACGGATTTTACTGGGCTTTCTGGCTCTGGTCGTCGTTGCCGCCGTATCGCTCGCTTTTTGGGAACCGCTGACTGCCGAAGCGCCGCCGGCCCCCGTCTTCAAGCCTGCCGACGTCCGCATCGCGCGCGACAATTTCGGCGTGCCGCATATCTTCGGAAAGACCGACGCCGACGTCGCCTATGGCGTTGCCTATGCCCATGCCGAGGATGATTTCTCGACGCTGCAGGAAGTGCTCGCGATGACGCGCGGGCGCGCCGGCGCGATGCTCGGCGAGGATGGGGCGAAGGTCGACTATGCCGCGGCACTGCTCGATATCCGCGCGACGACGCGGCGCGACTGGCCGCGGCTTCCGGATGACGTGAAAAAGCTGTTCACGGCCTATGCCGCGGGGCTCAACCATTATGCCGACAAGCATCCGGACGAGGTGCGGCTGGCGGGGCTGTTCCCCGTCACCGGCGAGGATGTCGTCGCGGGCTTCGTGCTGCGCTCGCCCTTTTTCTTCGGGCTCGATTCGGTGCTCGGTTCGCTCACCGAAGGCACCGAGATCGGGCGCGAAGGCGGCCCCGCGCTCGACAAATCGGGCAAGCTCGTCCCGCGCGAGCTGACGCCGGTCGGCACCGACCCGGCCGATAACGGCTCCAATGCGATGGCGGTCGCGCCAGCGCGATCGACCGACGGCGCGACGCGGCTCGTCTCCAATTCGCACCAGCCGTGGACCGGCGGCGTCGCCTGGTACGAGCTGGTCGTCCATAGCGATGAGGGCTGGGATTTCGCCGGCGCCAACTTCCCGGGCTCGCCTTACCCCTTCCTCGGCCACAATAAACATCTCGGCTGGACCAACACGGTGAACCGGCCCGACCTGATCGACGTCTACAAGCTGGTGCTCGACGACAGCGGCGAAAATTACCGCTTCGACGGCGCGTGGCGCCCGCTTGCGGAGCAGCGCATCTGGCTGAAGGTCAAGTTCGGCCCGTTCGTGCTGCCGGTGCCGCGTACCATCTGGCAGTCGGTCCACGGGCCGGTGGTGAAGAATGAAAAGGGCGCCTTTGCGATCCGCTACGCCGGGATCGATCAGGCGAATATGGTCACCCAATATTATCGGCTCAACAAGGCGAAGAGTTTCGCCGAATGGCGCGCGGCGATGGCGGGGCAGGGCGTGCCCGCGACCAATTTCATCTATGCCGATGCAAAGGGCAATATCGGGCTTTTCTACAATGCCATGTTCCCCGACCGCCCGGCGGGGTTCAACTGGCGCGGGGTACTGCCCGGCGACACGTCGGCGGATCTGTGGACGAAGACGCTGCCGTTCGACCGCGTGCCCGCGCTCGTCAATCCGCGCTCGGGCTATGTGATGAACGCGAACAACACGCCGTGGGTCGCGGCGGGGCCGGGCGACGAACTCGACGCCGCGGCCTTTTCGCCGCTGCTCGGGATCGAGGACGATATGACCAATCGCGCGGTGCGGCTGATCGAGCTGTTCGAAGCGTCGGGGCAGATCGACGAGGCGCGGCTCAAGGCGATCAAATATGACACCGCCTATTCGCGGAGGGGCTATGCGAAAGCGTGGATGGACCGGCTGCTCGCACTCGACACCAAGGATGATCCGGCGCTCGCGCGGGCGCAGGAACTGCTGCGCGCATGGGACTGGACTCTCGACGGCCGGGGCAAGGGCGACGCGCTCGCGCTGATGGTGCTGCGTCCGGCGAACGGCCGCCATTACCAGCGCCGTGCGGCACCCGACCCGCGCACCGTGCTGAAGGAGACGGTCGCGCATCTGCAGGAACATTTCAACGGGCTCGATCCGAAGCTCGGCACCGTGCTGCGCCTCCGCCACGGCGAAGGCGCGAACCGCGTCGACCTGCCGCTCGACGGGGGCAACGACACGGTGCGCGCTTCGACCCTGTGGGACGAGGAGCCCGACGGGCGGCTGAAGGTGCGCCACGGCGACAGCTTCATCATGTTCGTGACGTGGGACCGGAACGGGCGCGTGCGCTCCGAATCGATCCAGCCGTTCGGCGCCGCGACGACGCGCCCCGACAGCCCGCATTACAATGATCAGGCGCCGCTGTTCGTGGCGCATAAATTGAAGCCCGTGCTGTTCGATCCGGCCGCGCTGAAGGCCAGCGGCGCGCGTTTCTATCGGCCTTGAAAGCCCGGAACCGCTGTCCTAAACCGTTGATACAGTGCCGTCCGGCACCCGATTTCGAGCAGGCGTTCGCCTGCGTGCCTTGATCTAGGGGATTTTCATGGCTCGTTTCCATCGTTTCGTCGTCGCCCTTGCCTTGTCGACCTCGCTCGTCGCCGCCGCTCCTGCGCTCGCCAAAGCCGCGGCGCCCGCGCCGACCGCCGACCTCGTCAAAGCGGTCGATATTCCCTACGAAGCCTTCACGCTCGACAATGGCCTGCGCGTCATCGTGCACGAGGATCGTAAGGCGCCGGTCGTCGCGGTGTCGGTGTGGTACCGCGTCGGGTCGAAGCACGAGCCCGCGGGCAAGACGGGCTTCGCCCATCTGTTCGAGCATCTGATGTTCAACGGCTCCGAAAACGCTCCCGACGATTTCTTCGAGCCGCTGCGCCAGGTCGGCGCGACCGATTTCAACGGCACCACCTTCCTCGACCGCACCAATTATTTCGAAACGGTGCCGACCGGCGCGCTCGATCTCGCGCTGTTCCTCGAAAGCGACCGCATGGGGCATCTGCTCGGCGCGGTGACGCAGGAAAAGCTCGATAACCAGCGCGGCGTCGTCCAGAATGAAAAAAGGCAGGGCGACAACAATCCCTATGGGCTGCTTCGCTACGAGATTTTCGAGAATCTCTTTCCCAAGGGGCACCCCTATCATCACAGCACGATCGGCTCGATGGCCGACCTCGACGCGGCGAGCCTCGACGACGTGAAGACATGGTTCACCGACAATTACGGCCCGAACAATGCGGTGCTCGTCCTTGCGGGCGACATCGACGTGCCGACCGCGAAGGCCAAGGTCGGCGAATGGTTCGGCGACATTCCGCGCGGTCCCGAGATCAAGGTGCCCGCAACCTCGCTGCCGACGCTGCCCGCGCCGCTCGCGAAGGAGGTCAAGGACCTGATCCCGACGACGCGCATCTATCGCATGTGGACGATGCCGGGACTCAACGATGCCGAATCGGTGCCGCTGCAGATGGCGATGTCGGTGCTCGGCGGGCTGTCCTCGTCGCGGCTCGACAATGCGCTGGTGCGCAAGGACCCGATCGCGGTCAGCGTTTCGGCCGGCGCGTCGCCGTTCGAGGATGCGGGGATCGTGCTGGTCCAGGCCGACGTCAAGGCGGGCGTCGATCCCGCGCATGTCGCAAAAAGGCTCGACGAGGAAATCACGGCCTTTCTCGCAAGCGGGCCGACCGCCGACGAATTGCAGCGTGCGACCGCCAGCTATCTCGGCGGGGCGATCTCGCAGCTCGAATCGGTCGGCGGTTTCGGCGGCAAGGCGGTGACGCTCGCCGAGGGTGCGCTCTATTCGAACGATCCCGCTTACTATAAAGTCGAGCTCGAGCGGCTTGCCAAGGCGACGCCCGAGCAGGTGCGCGACGCGGCGCGCAAATGGCTGTCGCGCCCCGCCTTTTCGCTGACCTATACGCCCGGCGAGCGCACCGAAGGCGGCGAGCATCGCGGCGGCGCGGTGGTCGCGGCGAAGGGTGCGCCGGCGGTCCAGCCCGACCGCTACTGGAACCCGGCGCTCGGCGACGTCGGCCCCGACAGCGGGATCGGCGCGGCGACCGCGATCGCCGACCGCTCGCAGTTTCCTGACGTGACGGGCCTCAAGGCGCTCGAATTTCCCGAGATCGAGCGCGCCAAGCTCAAGAACGGCATCGAGCTGGTGTTCGCGCGCCGCACGACGGTGCCGACGGTCAACGTCCAGGTGAGCTTCGATGCCGGCTATGCCGCCGACCCGCGCAGCGCGCTCGGCACCCAGTCGCTGATGCTCAGCCTGATGGACGAGGGCACGACCAGCCTCGATTCGATCGCCTTTGCCGAAGCGAAGGAGCGGCTCGGCGCGCAGACCTATGGCTATGCGGACGCCGACGAAACCGCGCTCGGGCTGTTCGCGCTCAAGCCGAATTTGCGCGCGTCGCTCGCGCTGCTCGCCGATTATGTGCGCAATCCGGCCTTCGATGCGAAGGAGCTGGAGCGGGTGCGCGCGCAGCAGCTCAACCGGCTCAAGGCCGAACTCAACGAACCGCGCGCGATCGCGCAGCGGGTGCTGATGCCCGCGCTCTATGGCGCCGAGCATCCCTATGGCATTCCGCCCTCGGGCCTCGGCAATGCCAAGGCGGTGACCGAAGCGACGCGCGATCAGCTCGCGGCTTTCCATTCGGCGTGGATCCGCCCCGACAATGCGCGCATCTTCGTCGTCGGCGACACGACGCTCGCCGAGGTGAAGAAGGAACTCGACACGGCGTTCGGCGACTGGAAAGCGCCGGCAACGCCGAAGCCGACGAAGCATTTCGAGGTCGCGGTTCCGAAGCCGCAGCCGCGCATCCTGCTCGTCGACCGGCCCAAGGCGCCGCAGTCGGTGATCCTCGCGGGCAAGGTGCTCGACGCCAAGGGCGGCGACGGGCTGGAAGTGCTGCGCGCGGCGAACGACATCTTCGGCGGCAATTTCCTGTCGCGCTTCAACATGAATTTGCGCGAGACGAAGGGCTGGTCCTATGGCGTGCGCACAAGCGTGTCGGGCGAAAAGAATCGGGTCAGCTGGATCGCTTCGGCGCCGGTGCAGGCCGACCGTACCGGCGATTCGATCAAGGAGTTGCAAAGCGACCTCAAGGCCTTCCTCGGCGACAAGGGCGTGACCAAGGAGGAATTGCAGCGCACCGTGAACGGCAGCGTCCGCGAACTGCCGGGCAGTTTCGAAACCTCGAGCGACGTGCTCGGCGGGCTGCGCGCGATCGAGAAGTTCGATCGTCCCGACGATTATTACGAGAAGCTGCCCGCGACCTATGAGGCGATGACGCCCGAAGCATTGGATGCCGCGGCGCGCGGGGCGCTCAGCACCGACGATCTCGTCTATGTCGTCGTCGGCGATGCCGCCGTGGTGAAACCGCAGCTTGACGGATTGGGTCTGCCCGTGGAAACGGTGTCTCCCGCTAACTAACATCAGTTTCAGTAAGGAGAGCGCAGATGTCCCAAGTCGATGGCAGCTATGATTGCGTCACCAAGTCGCCGATGGGCGACCAGAAGTCGGTTTTCACCGTCGCCAGCAACGGCGACAGCTTCACCGGCCAGAACGCCGGCGCGATGGGGTCGCTCGATGTCGAAAATGGCAAGGTCGACGGCAACAAGCTGAGCTGGACCATGAACATGAAGGTGCCGATGCCGATGACGCTCGAATGCGAAGCGACGATCGACGGCGACGCGCTGACCGGCACGATCAAGGCCGGCGCGTTCGGTTCGATGGCGATGACGGGCACGCGTCAGGGCTGACCCGTCCACGGGCAACAAGCGAAGGGCCGCCTTGATCGGGCGGCCCTTTCTCTTTGCATAGCAATGCCCTTTCGGCTTTGCGGACATTGGGGGGCTATCCAAAGCGGCGGCTTGGGCGCATAGGCTGCTGCCATGCACAAGCCGGCCCAATCCCCCCAACGGAGCCTGCCGGGCGACCGGGAAATGGTGGTCATGATGGCGATGGTCATGGCGCTCAACGCGCTCGCCATCGATTCGATGCTGCCCGCGCTGCCGTCGATCGGCGAGACGCTGGGCGTCACCGTCGCCAACGACCGTCAGCATGTCATCTCGATCTATCTGCTCGGCATCGGTTTCGGGTCGTTGCTTTACGGGCCGCTTTCGGATCGCTTCGGGCGCAAGGGTGTGCTGGTTCCGGCGCTGTTCGCCTATCTGGCGCTGTCGATCGGCTGCGGGCTCGCGACGAGTTTCGAAATGCTGCTCGCGCTGCGCTTCATCCACGGGCTGGTGAGCGCCGCGCTCGGCGTGATCGTCGTCGCGGTGATCCGCGACCTGTTCGCGGGCGACGCGATGGCGAAGCGGCTGTCGCTGATCTTCCTCGTCTTCATGATCGTGCCGATCATTGCGCCGACGATCGGCGCTGGCATCGCCGCGGTGGCGGGCTGGCGTGCGATCTTCATCGTGCTTGCGGCGATGTCGATCGTGATGCTGCTCTGGCTCCGCCGGCTACCCGAAACGCTCGATCCCGCCGACGTGCGCCCGCTCGATTTCAAGACGATGGTCGCGGGTTGGGCAACGGTGACGCGGCACCGCCGCGCCGCGGGCTATATGATCGCGTCGGGGATGATGCAGGGCGCGCTCTACGGCTATCTCAACAGCAGCGAGCAGATCATCGCCGAGGTGTTCGGGGCGCGGGCGATGTTCCCGTTGATCTTCGCCATCGTCGCGGTCGGCATCGCGATCGCCAATTTCTCGAACGCCGCGATCGTCGAACGCTTTGGCGCGCGGCGCGTGTCGCAGTCGGCGGTGTTCGCCTTCATGGCGACGTCGATATTGCAGATCGTCGCGGCGCTCAGCGGCGCCGAGACCCTGTGGATGTTCACCGTGCTGATGATGGTCAATGTCGGTCTCGTCGGCTTTATCGGCAGCAATTTCGGCTCGATCGCGATGGAGGATTTCGGGCATATGGCGGGCGTCGCCTCGTCGTATCAGAGCTTTGCCAAGACGCTGCTCGCGGCGACCGTCGGCGCGACGATCGGCCAGCAATATGATGGTACGACGCTGCCGCTCGCTTATGCCTTCCTGATCTCGGCCGTCGTCGGCCTCGCGCTCGTTTTCTGGGCCGAACGCGGCAAGCTATTCACCCGGCCGGGAACCGCGCCGAAAAGTCCGTATTGACGACCATCTAGGCTCGCGGTCATAGGATCCGCTTGGGGGTGGAGAGTTACCGTTTCCTAAAGCCCAAAATATCGCGTTCGGACAAATCTACCGAGGTAGAAGCCTGCGATAGCTCCTGCCGATGGCCAAAGAGGTCCGAACAGGAAGTCTAGCCCGCTCGTAGAACGGAGACTTTCTGGGTGCTGGCTCTGCCATCTGCTTATGTAGGCAATCATGGTGATTGGAATCGGCAATAAGGCCAAGCAGCCTATCTTGTGGCTCGGAATTGCCAAGCCAACAAAGAAACCCGCAACGAGGCCGATGATTAGAAGAGCTTCAATCCCAATCACACGCTCTTTTTAGGTGCCATAATCAACGTTCGCAATCGGTCGATTGCTGTCATCGTCTTATCGGATAACAAAAAAAGGGGGCCGAAGCCCCCTTTCCCTCTATTGGTCGAACCGTCAGTTGAACGACGGTGCCGGCGGGACCGGCGGCGGCGGTGCGTCGGGGTCGTCCTCGTGCACTTCGACATGCCCCAGACCCACATGGCTGCGCTTGCGGCTGTAGACGAAGTAGACCACCAAGCCGACGGCGGCCCAGATCAGGAAGAGGTTGATGCTCTTCTGGTCGAGATTGAAGAAGAGGTAGAGGCAGCCGAGAATCGCGATCGGCGCCGTGATGTAGATCAGCGGCGTCTTGAACGGACGGTGGCGGCCCGGATCGGTGCGGCGGATCACCATCACCGCGATCGACACCGCGGCGAAAGCGAAGAGCGTGCCCGAGTTCGAGATGTTCGCCAGCTGCCCCACGGGGAAGAAGGCAGCGAACAGCGCGACAGCGACGCCGGTGATGATCGTGATCACGTGCGGCGTGTTGAATTTCGGGTGGATCTTCGAAAAGGCCTGCGGCAGCAAGCCGTCGCGGCTCATCACGAAGAAGATGCGGGTCTGGCCGAACATCATCATCAGAATGACCGACGGCAGCGCAAGGCCGGCGGCGAGGCCGATGAGATTACCGATCTGCGGCCAACCGATTTCGCGCATCGTCCACGCCAGCGCTTCCTTCGAGCAGACCACCGCCTGATCGCTGATGGCGCCGCACGCCGCCGCGAGTTCGCGGCTGCCGGGTTCGAGCGCATGGCCGGTCGCGGCATCGATGCCGACCGGCTGCGCGCCGACGGTGCCGATGACGCCCGCTGCAACGAGCAGGTAGAAGATGGTGCAGATCGCGAGGCTGCCGATCAGGCCGATCGGCATGTTGCGCTGCGGATTCTTGGTCTCTTCGGCCGCGGTGGAAACCGCATCGAAGCCGACATAAGCAAAGAAGATCGACGCCGCAGCGGCGCCGATGCCGCCGATACCCAGCGGAGCGAAGGGTTCGAACTTCTCCATGTTCATCACCGGCAGGGCGAGGACGATGAAGAGCGTCAGCGCGGCGACCTTGACCACGACGAGGAAGGCGTTGACCGTCGCGGATTCGCGTGTTCCGATGACGAGCAGCATCGTGACGAGGCCCGCGATGAACATTGCGGGCAGGTTGATCATACCGCCATCGAACGGCCCGAGCACGTATTTTGCGGGTATATCTATCCCGAAACTATGCTCGATCAACCCGACGACATAGCCCGACCAGCCGACCGAAACGGCGCCCGCGGCGACCGCATATTCGAGGATCAGCGCCCAGCCGACCATCCAAGCGATCAGCTCGCCCATCACGGCATAGCTATAGGTGTAAGCCGATCCCGACACCGGGACCATCGACGCCATTTCGGCGTAACAGAGCGCGGCGAAGGCACAGACGAAGCCGGCGATGATGAAGCTGATCATCATGCCGGGGCCCGCCTTTTGCGCGGCTTCTGCGGTCAAAACGAAAATCCCCGTCCCGATCACGGCGCCGATCCCCAGCATGGTTAGCTGAAAGGCGCCGAGCGTGCGCGTAAGCGATTTCTTTTCCGCTGTCGCCAAAATGGCATCGAGCGGCTTTACGCGGTCAAATAGCATATTCTTCCCCTTTGGAGCGGCTGAGCTGCCGCCCGTCTCATGGCGGGGCAGACTAGCCGCTCCGCGCGTCAGCGCAACTTAATTTCAGAGGGCCACCGCCTTACCGTACCGTAAAGCGCACACGGTCAATCATTCGGCCGCCTGGATCAACCAGCGCGAGCATATGCGCGCCCGGGCGGGGCAATATTTGCTGCCCGGCGTCGGCATCGCCGAGCGGTTTTTTGTCTAGGATCAGCCGGTATCCGGCGACCGATCCGCTGACCGTGACCGCGAGCCGCTGGCGATCGATCGGGATGTCGGGGTCGAGCGCGTAGACGCTGCCGCTGACCGGGCTGGTGATGCGCGGGCGGCGCGCGGCCTGCGGCGCGGAGGCCATTTCGGTCTGCGCGGTGCCGGCGAGGAAATATTCGCGGCGCGGCGGCTCGCGCGTGCCGGGGAGGCTGACCTGCCGCACCTCGACGCCGTTCGGCATTTTCGGCGGCTTGCCGGGGCTGCCGGCATGGAGCGCCATCATCACGTCGCGCCAGACCGGCGCGGCGCCCGAGGTGCCCGACACCGCGCGCATCGAATCGCCCTCGAGATTGCCGACCCACACCGCGACGGTGAAGCGGTCGGTAAAGCCGACGCACCAATTGTCGCGCATGCCTTTCGAGGTGCCGGTCTTGGCCGCGGCCCAGAAGGGGAGGCGGAGCGCGCTGTCGGCGCCGAACGCGTCGGCGCGGGCGGAGGCGTCGGCGAGGATGTCGCCGACGATGAAGGCGGCGGCGGGGTTGACGATCGCGCGCGCTTCTTCACCATCTTTGCGCATATCGCTGAAGTGGACGGGCGACCACTTGCCCATATTCGCCAATGTTCTGAAGGCATTGGCTTGTTCGACGAGCGACACTTCAGCCGAACCGAGCGCGAGGGAGAAGCCGTAATATTCACCGTCCTCGACAAGGCCGTGATAGCCCAATGCCCACAGGCGGTCGCGGAACTGCTGGACGTCGTCGATGATGAGCGTGCGCACCGCGGGGACGTTGAGCGACGAGGCGAGCGCGTGGCGGACGCTGACCGGTCCCTTGAAGCTGCGGTCGTAATTTTTGGGGACATAGAGCCCCGACGCGGTGTCGAGCTGGACCGGGCTGTCGTCGAGGATCGAAGCGGCGGTGAGCCAGCCATGCTCGATCACCTGCGCATAGAGATGCGGTTTCAGGGTCGAGCCCGCCTGCCGCCGCGCGTTGGCACCGTCGACCTGCGCGGCGGTTGATCCGAGGCCGACACCCCCGACATAGGCGAGCACCTCGCCGGTCGCGTTGTCGAGCACGACGACCGCGCCGTCGCGGACGCGGTTCGCGCCGAGCCCCTCAAGCTGGCGGCGCAGCGCGACGATCGCGGCGGTCTGGATGCGGCGGTCGATCGTCGTCGCGACGCGCTTGCCGGGCTTGTCGAGCAAGCGGACGGCAAGGTGCGGCGCGAGGCCGGGGTCGAAGCGCGCGGCATGCTCGCCCGAGACGAGCGTTGCGGCGGCGGCGCGGATCGCCGAACAATCCTTCGCTTTCGCAATGCGGCACGCGCGGCGGCTGAGCGCCTCGGCGCCCGCGGCGGGATTGGGGAGCAGGCCCGCGAAGAGCGCGGCGTCGGTACGATTCATTTGGGCGGGCTTCTTGCCGAACAGGCTTTGCGCGCCCGCGCCGATGCCCTGCGCCTCGCCGCGCAAGGGCAGGAGGTTGAAATAGGCCTCGAGCATCTGTTCGTGCGACCAGTTCGACGCAAGCGCCTGACCCGCGCGCATCTGACGGATCTTCGTGCGCCAGTCGCGCTGGCCCGGCTGCGCGAGGCCGGGATCGAGAAAGGCGGCGAGCTGCATCGCGAGCGTCGAGGCGCCGCGCGAGCGGTCGCCTGTCGCCCCTCTTGTAAAGCGCGCGCGGACCGCGCTCGCGACCGCGAGCCAGTCGACCCCGCCGTGCGACCAGAAACGCCGGTCCTCGGCGTTCACCACCGCGTCGCGGACGGCGGGGCTGATGTCGCCGAGCGGCACCCACGCGAGGCGGCGGCGTTCGAAATCGACGCGCTCGCTGTCGAGAAGCTGGCCGTCGCGATCGTAGAGCCAGGCTTCGCTGGGGCGCCAGTCGGCGCGGACGGTGGCGAAGTCGGGCATCGGGGGTGATTTCGTCGCGAGGTGGGCGATGGTGGTGAGGACGAGCGCAGCGAGCGCGAGCCAGGCGAGGGCGTCGCGGAGGCGGAATCGAACGGTCATTGGTCGCGAGGCCTAAACAATCCTCCCCGTGCCGAAGGCATGGGGAGGGGGACCGTCGCCGCAGGCGATGGTGGAGGGGCGGCTACCTCGCGCCATAGCCCCTCCGTCAGCGCTTCGCGCTGCCACCTCCCCATCGCTGCGCGACAGGGAGGATTTTGCGGGCTCGCGCTTGCCCATCAAGACCCCACGCTCGCCACCGTCAGCGGCGCGTTCGGCCACTGGCCGCGGATCGCGGGCGAATACATCGCCTCGACGCGTGTCGGGGGCAGCGTGAAGCGGCCCGAGCCGTTCAAACGCACGACATATTCGACCGCGTGGGTGCCCGCGGGCATCCAGCCGAAATAGCCGCGCCAGCTGTCCTTGCCGCGCTCGACATAGCTCGGCTGCGCGCCCGATCCGCCCGCCTGTTCGGCGAGCATTTCGGACTGGCCGCCGAGATTGCCGACGATCGTCGCGCCCGGGGCGACCGGATCGCTCACCACGACCCACGTCCGGCCCGCGGTCGCGACGACCTCGATCCGCACCTTGATCACATCGCCGCGCGTCAGCCGGTCCTTGTTCGCCGCCTTGACGATGCTGACCGAGCGCTTGATCCGATAGCCGGCGTTGAGCGGTTCCTTGAGTGGCACCGCCGCCTTGACGATGACGGTGGCCCATGGCGCGCCGCCGCCCTGATGGCTGAGGCTCATCGTCGCCGCGTTGAGCGCGACGCGGAGCGGCGAGACCGGCTCCGCCGGCAGCGGCCAGCTTTGCGTCGCGGTGTCGCCCGCGAGGCCGATGTTGGTGACGCCGGTGATCGCGCTCGCCGGATAAAGCGCGGCGAAGCGGCGGACGGTGACCGCGCCCCATGCGTTGGCGGGGGTCGTGTCCCAATGCCCCTTGCGCTGGCGCTGCGCGACGCCGACCATCAGCTTGCCCGCGTCATCCTCCCAGCCCTTGCGGCCGAGCACGGCTTCGAGCGCCTTGATCGCCATCTCGTCGCCGCTGGTCATCATCCACCACGGCGCTTTCGCATCGTCGACGAGGTCGAGGCGCGTGCCTTCATAGACGAGGCGCTTTCTGAGTTCGGCTTCGGCCGCGGTGCGCAGACCGGCGGCATTTCGCACCCCCGGCGTCTTTTCGAGCGCGACGAGCCAGTCGGCGAGCGTGCCCGTCGTCATGTCGGCGGGCGCGACGTCGATCGCGGCGACGAGGCTGGCGCTCGACGCCTTGTTGCGTGCGAGCGCCGCCAAGGCCGCGATCCGCACGGGGCGGATGTCCCACGGGCCGTATCCCTTGCGCGTGAGGCGTCCTTCGACGACCGCCTGCAGCGCCTTCACCATCTTTTCCCTCGATGCCTCGGGGATCGCGAAGCCGTTCGCGGCGGTCACGTTCATCACATAGGCGGTGAGTTCGATCGATCCTTCCATCCGTTCGTTCGGCCAGTAGCGGAGCAGCCCGTCGTCATCGAGATAGGTCGGCATTGCCCCCGCGAGCGCCTGCCAGCGGCCGATGTCGCCCAATGCCACGGCGCGCGACGTCTGCTGTTCGAAGCAGGTGTAGGGATAGGCGCTCATATAGTCGCGCACGCCGGTGAGCGGCGGCGCGAGCGTGCCTGCGAGCGCGATATCGACATAGCCGCCGGGGAGCGCGCCCGCGGGGATCGCGATCGGCAGCGTCGTCGCGGGGCCGACGCGGAACAGGCTCGCGGCCCAGGTTTCGACCGGCACCGCGGGTTCGACGACCTGTTCGAAGACGAGCCGGTCGCGCGCCTTGCCGCCCTTGGCCACGGCATCGACGGTCCATTCGATCGGGCCGGTCTGATCGGGCGCGGTCATCGACCAGCTGATCGGCACCGTGCCGCCCGCGGGGATGGTGACAGTGAGCGGCGGCGCGGTCGCGACGGCGGGCGACAGCGTCGGGGTCGCGGTGACCTCCATCGGCTGATCGGTGCCGTTCCTGAGCGTGAAGCGCGCGTCATAGGTGTCGCCGGTACGCACCAGTTCGGGCATGCCGGCGAAGACGCCGAGATCCTGCACGGTGCGCACGCTCGTCTCGCCGGTGCCGAAATATTGCGAGCCGTCGGTCGCGATCGCGACGAGGCGGAAGCCCGAGAGATTGTCGCTGAGCGGCACGTCGACCGTAGCGCGGCCCTTGGCATCGAGCGGGACATGGCCCTTCCAGAGCAGCACGGGGCGGAAATCCTCGCGCGTCAGGCCCGAAAGGTCGCCGCCGCCGCCGCCGCCCGGTTCGAGCGCCTTGCGGCCATAGTGGCGCTTGCCGACGACCTGCATCTGCGCGGTCGAGGTGAGCACGTCGAGCGTGCGTTCGCCCATCATCGCGTTGAGCACTTCCCAGCTTTCGTTGGGCGCGAGCTGAAGCAGCGCTTCGTCGACCGCGGCGAAGGCGACGTCGGCATTTTTCGGCGCCTTGCCACCCGGGGTCTCGACCTCGATCGCGACCTTCGCGGTTTCGCGGACCGCATATTTCTCCTTGTCGGCCTTGACCTTGACGCCGAGCTGATGGCCTTCCCAGCCGACCTTGATGCGCGCGATGCCCATGCGGTAGGCGGGCTTGGCGAGGTCAACGAGGGCGGTCGGCGGCGCGCCCTCGCTATTCTCGATCTTGAAGCCGGCCGTGCGCTTGAGCTTGCGGAACCAGCTTTCGCCGCCGGTGACGCGGCCGCGCACCGCCATCACCGAGACATAGACGTCGGGGGCGTAGGTCGCGGGCAGCTTGACCTTGACGACGGGATTGGTGCCCTTCAGCGGCACGACGAAGCTCGACAGCACGCCCTCGCGCTCGACGGTGACGAGCGCGGTCGCTTCGCGGAATGGCATGCGAACCTGGAATTTCGCGGTGTCGCCCGCGTCGTAGCGCGGCTGTTCGGCGATCACGTCCATGCGGTCGCCATTGTCGCCGCCGAACCACCAGTCGTCGTCGCCCGCGAGCCAGACCGAGCGCACGGCGCGCGCTTCGTTGCCGTCGACATCCTGGGTGGTCGCGACGACGGTGATTTCGCCCGAGACGCCGGGCGCCATCGCGCAGCTCGCGCGGCCGAGCTTGTCGGTCGTCGCGCTGCATGTCGCGCCGAGGCGCGTCGTGCGCATCTGATTGTCATAGGCGTAGAAGCCGCCGATCAGGCGGCGCCGCGCGGTGATAATCTCGCGGTTGTAGAGCGCGACGGCGACGCGCTGGCCGCGGATCGGCTTGCCGTCCAAGTCGAGCGCGATGAAGTTGAGGCGCAGGTCGTTGTCGCGCATCAGCCAGCCGTCGGTCTTGAGCCCGAGCCGGACGGCCGAGGGATAGAGAGTGATGCGGCGGCTCGACGTCAGCGTCTCGCCGTTCGCATCCTCATAATCCATTTCGGCGGCCATCAGCGTCGGTTCGGTGATCGGCTGGTCGACGGTGACGCTCGTCGTCGCGCTGCCATTGGCGTCGAGGGTGAGCGGGACCGAGCGCGCGAGCGGCAGGTCGGCCGACGGCGTATCGCCGCTGTCGTCGAGCTGGACCACGCCCTCTTTCACCGGCTGGCCGTCGAAATCCCAATCCTTGTAGTCTTCGGGTGGCGACCAGCTCGAGCGGAAATTGGTGCGCAACTCGACCGGTATGTTCGGCGCGGGGCCGCCCGAGAGATAGCCGACGAAGAGATTGAGCGGCACCGCGGCGGGGCGCACGAGCGCGGTCTTCGGCCCGGTGATCGTCGCCTTCATCGTCGGCAGGCGATATTCGTCGACCTTGACCGTCTGGCCCGGCCAGATCGTCTTGTCTTCGCCGTCCTTATCCTTGGTGACGAAGACGAGTTCATAATCGCCCATCGGCGCCGAGGCGGGGACGTTCCATACCGTCTCGCCGCTGCCCGCCGCGGTGATGGCGAACGGCATCTCGAATTCGGTGTCCGAGCCGCGGTGGACGAGGCGAAGCTTGCCCGCGAGCGGTTCGGGGGTGCGGAAGCCGAGGCCGATCGGGCGGCGCAGGATATGCTTCATATGCACCGTCTCGCCCGCCTTGACGAGCGCGCGGTCGAAGACGGTGTGGAGGATGTCGCTGCGCTCCGACCAGCCATAGGGGAGGTCGAAATCATAGGGACGGATGCCGTTTCCCCAGTCGGTGAGCGTGAAGCTGAAATCGTCGCCCGAGCGCGCGCTGACCATCAGGGCATGGCCTTCGCTTTTCGCCATGTCGGGATTTTCCTCGCAGCTCGACCAGGTTTCGGGCTCGGGCAGCGCCGATGGGAAGGCGAGGCGGCCCGCCTTGTCGGCGCTGCCCCGCGCGAGCAGGCGGCCGGTGCAGGCGTCGGTGACGCGGATTTCGGCGCCGCCGACGGGAAGGCCGGTGTCGAGCGCGGTCACCCACGCGAGCGAGCCTTCGCGGCCCCATTTGAAATGCACCGCCATATTGGTGACGAGCGCGGCGGTCGCGACATAGCGCGTGCCGCGGCGGCCGAGCAGCGCGGCGCCCAATTCCGGACTCGCGATCTCCACGACGTGGAAGCCCTTTTCGGCGAGCGGGATGCCGACGACCTCGAATTCCTTGCCGCCGCCCGGCGGGGTCAGTTGCAGGTTGCGGCGTTCGCCGCCCGCCGGGGCGCCGACGAACACCGATTTGGTGCCGGTGTAGTTGACGGTGACGTCCTTGCCCGCGGCGTTCTTTTCCTCGCGATAGTCGGTGTCGTCGGCGTCGTCGACGCGGCGAAGCCAGCGCGCGATCGCGGCATCGTCGTCGCCGACCCGAAGCGCGGCCACGGGCATCTTGAGGTTCGACTGGACGAGGCTGGCTTCGACCCCGCGCACGGTGACGGGCAGAACGCCGCCTTCGCCGGCTTCGAGGATGCCGAATTCGGCGGCGAATTTGACCAAGGGTGGGGCGCGGTCGATGTGGAATTTCAGCGGGAAGTTCGACTGGTTCTGCAGCTTGCGGCCGCTCTGGTCGGTGACGTTCGCGGGCAGCACGAGCGTCGCGTCGACATTCTGCTGCAGCGGGCCGGCGAAGCGCACGGTGGTCAACCAGTCGTCGTTCTTGTCGTCGTCGTCGATTTTGGGCGTAAGGCGCTTGCCGTCGGACGTGCTCAGCGTCGCGGCGAGCGCGCTCTCGCGCCGTACGGGCGAGGCGAAGCTCAACACGACATCCTTGATCGGATTGCAGCCCGCCTGCGGATTGACGCGGCTGCACGACATTTTGGCGGTGAAGGCGGGGCGCACGTCATAATCGAAACGCTGGTCGCGGCCCGCGGTGCGGCCGGGCACCCCGGCTTGGCTGATGCGCGCGTCCCAGACGAGCGCCATCTCGCGTCCCGGCGGCAGCGGGCGGCGGCATTTGAGCGCGACGATGCGGTCGAGCGCGGCTTCGCGGTCGACGCCCGCCGCGGGGAAGCGCTGCGGCAGCCCGGCGTCGTAGGTGAAGGACTGGCGCGACCAATTATTGTCGCCGAGCCCGGTCAAAATCTCGGTCGCGGTTTCGCGCGGCAGGACATGGCCCCTGTGCATTATGCGGACACAGATTCACGGTAGCGGTTTGATGAGCAGCGGCATGAGGCCATTGGCGTCGAGATCGAGGTGATCGGACCAGACATAATCGCCGGTGAGATTGATGCGATCCCAGCCCAATGGTGAGAGCCGAGACAGCATAGCCGGATCGATCTGGCTTCCGCGGCGGCGCATTTCTTCGACGGCGTGCCCAAGATAGCGACAGTTGAACAGGATGATCGCTGCGGTGACGAGGTTGAGGGCAGCCGCGCGGGTTTGCTGGTTCTCCAAGCCACGGTCGCGAAAGCGACCGAGCCGATGGAAGGCGACCGCTCGCGCCAGGCTGTTGCGCGCCTCGCCCTTGTTCAACTCGGCGGTGACCGTGCGGCGTAGCGCCGGATCGTCGAACCAGCGCAACGTGAACAGCGTGCGCTCGATCCGTCCTACCTCGCGGAGCGCCGCGGCGAGGCTGTTCTGCTGGCGGTAGGCGGATAGCTTTTTGAGGATCAGCGAGGGCGTAACGGTGCGATCACGCATCGCGCCGATGACGCGTTCGATATCCGGCCAGTGGCTGACGATCAGATCCCGGTTGAGCCTGTGACCGAACAGTGGCGCAAGCCTGCCATAGCGCTTCGAAGGTTCGAATGCGTAGAGGCGCCGGTCGGACAGGCGAGGAATGCGCGGCTCGAAATCGAGCCCGAGGAGATGCATCGTTGCGAACACGATGTCGGAAACGCCGCCTCCATCGACGTGCAGTGCGGTCAGATCGGCGTTGCTGTCATGGCCGAGGAGCCCATCGAGCGCATGGATGGCTTCTCCTGCCGTGCCGGCGATCACCGTCTGGTGCAGCGGCGCGTAGCGGTCGGTGATGGTGGTGTAGATCTTGACCACTGGGTCGCGACCATAATGGGCGTTGACCGCTCCGCCGGCTTCGCCCGGCCCGCCCAGGTAGAAGGCCTGGCCATCCGCGGAAGCCCGGTGTCCTTGCCCAAACCAGGCGGCGATCGGCTCGGCGTGGATGGCGTCGGTCAGACAGGCGAGCGCCGCCCGAAAGGTTTCCTCGCGCATGTGCCATGTCTGCATGCGCAGCAGCGCGCGGCGTGACCCTGCGCCGCATACCTCGGCCATGCGCGACAGCCCAAGATTGGTCGCTTCGGCAATCAGAGTGGCGAGGAAGGCCTGCTCATCGCCAGGCGGCAACCCGGTCGAGACGTGCCCGAAGTGCTGGGTGAAGCCGGTCCATCGTTCGACCTGCGACAGCACGTCGGTGATACGCGTGGCAGGCAGCATACCGTAGCAGGCAAGCGTCAGATGCCGTCCTTCGTCGTGCCCGGCATCATCGTCCTTCAGTTCCTTGGGGAAGCGCAATCGCTCGCCAGCGAACAGGGCAGCATCACGTCCGGCCAGATTCTGGGCGACGTCGCACAAGGCTTTGTCGAGTTGCGCGGCGCGCTGATCGAGCCATGCGTGTGGATCACCGAGCGAGAACACCGGTTGCAGCGCTGCGCCACTTGATGGCGCGAGCAGCACGTCCAGCGACCTGTGCAGCCGTGACCTCGGCACCCAGATATCACCCGATGCCAGTGCATTGGCGAGCGCCCCGTAGGTGGCCATCTCCCAATGCGTCCGGTCGATCTTGCCGGCGACCACGACATGGCGGTGCCAGCGCCGCTCGACATGACCGAGCGGAACGTCGGCAGGGAGCGGCTTGCGCCAGTCGCCATCAAGATCCGACAGGACCGTCATCGCATTGCGCAACGCCGCGGTGCCGACCCGGCCGTGGAAATCGAGCGTTTGCAGGAATAGAGGTCCTATTCGTTTGAAGGTCCGGTATTCGGCTGCGATCTCGCTCAACACATCGTCCCTGTGAGGTGCCGCGGTACGACGGATGATCGCGGCATCGGCATCGAGCATGTCGAGAGGCACGATATCCCTGAGGGCCGCGCCGATATCTTCACCGGTGCGTGCTACCCGGCTAACTGTTTCCAGCACGGTGGCGATGCGCATCAGTCGGTCACGGCCTTCGCGTCCCGAAATCGCGATTCCCTGTTCCAGGCGTTTGCGGGCACGAAGGTGAGCGCGTCCCATCAAGGCGCCGAACATGGCGATCGCCGCGTCGGTAAGCGTGGCTTCCATCTCGCGCAGCGTAGCAAGCAGGATGGCCCGCCTGCGGGAGGCGCGCATCTGTTGGAAGGCCTGGGCGGTATAGCGCACGCCTTCGCGGGCGAACTGCGTCATGCGTGGCTCGTGCAGGGGATCGACCGGAACACAGGAAATTCCGGTCCTGCGGATCAGAGCGATCTTCTCAAGGATTTCGGCGAGCGAGGCTGACGCGACGCGGGGCTGTGGTTCGCGCAGCCACGACAAGCGGCTCTGTCGATCATGCACCTTCTCATCGACCAGCGTATCGAGGCGCTGACGCATATCCGCATCGAGTTTATCATGGATTGCAGCGACCAGATCGGTTTCCACCCGCAGCATCGCCTCGGCCGCCATCCGCTCGACTACGCTGATGCCGGGGATAACGATGCGCCGCGTGCGCAGCTCGTCGAGCAGTCGATCGAGCAGAATACGCCCGTCCACGATGGGCATGGCTTCGATTTCCAGCCAGGTCATCATGATACCGCGCGCTGGCCGGCTCAGATCGGTGAAGCCGAAGCGCGCCTTGATGGCGGCAAGCTGATCGTAGCGGGTCGGCGCTCGCCGCGCGAAGTCGGCGATGGCGCCTGCATCCACCCCGACCTGCTCGGCGATATGGTCGAGCATGATCGCAGGCAACAGCTCGCCTGCGCGCAGATGCCGCCCCGGAAAGCGGAGGCAACAGAGTTGCAGGGCGTAGCTCAACCGGGTTGCCGGAGTGCGCGCGGTGCCGATTGCAGCAAGGTCCTCGGCATCGAGGCCATAGTGTCGCACCACCGCCGCCTCGCTGTCGGGCAAAGCAAGCAATGCGGCGCGCTGCCGCTGGGTCATCGGAATACGTGCGGGCATGTTTCATCCTTCAAAAACCTCTTGCCTTTTGCCCGCTTAATGAAAGAGGATTGTGAAAGGCCCAAGGCTGCGGAAATTGGTGCATCCTGTTTCCACCTCCGGATACGGCCGTTTGTGAAAGAGACGCAGATGACGCGCGAACCCTATCTGATCGGCTATGCCCGCGTATCGAAGGGCGACGACCAGTCGAACGCCGCGCAGCGGCGCGCGCTCGATGCCGCCGGCTGCAAGCGGATGTTCGAGGAGACCGCCAGCGGTGGGCGGTGGGACCGACCCAAGCTTCTGGAGATGATCGGCCAGTTGCGCGAGGGAGATGTCGTCGTCGTCTGGAAGCTCGACCGACTGTCGCGCAGCTTGAAGGACATGCTGCACATCATGGAGCGGATCGAGCACGCGGGAGCGGGCTTTCGTTCGCTGACCGAGGCGATCGACACCACCACCGCGGCAGGGCGGATGATGATGCAGATGGTGGGAAGCTTCGCCGAGTTTGAGCGGGCCATGATCCGCGAGCGTACCAGCGCCGGCCTTGCCCAGGCTCGCGCAGAAGGACGGATCGGCGGGCGTCGGCCCAAGCTCGGCGACAAGCAGCGCCGCGAAATCGCCGAGTCCGTCACGTCCGGCCGCAAGTCCGGTGCCGAGATGGCGCGGCTCTACGGCGTCAGCGAACCCACCGTCTCGCGCATCGTCGCCGCGCACCGCCAGCAATTCAGTCAGCAGCAGAGGGAACAGGCATGAAGCGTGGTCACGATCTGTCCGGCGTCATGAAGTTCGCCACCTCGCCGGCCTGGGGCGAGCATCTGGGCGAGGCGCTCGGCGATCATCTCGGGCTGGCGATGGAGGAGTTCGACTTCGAAGCGGACGAGCTGGCGGACATCGTCGGCGATCATTGGGCCGGCGTGTTGTGGGGATGCGCGTTCGAGGATCTGCTCACGCGCACCATCGAACCCGGGGACCGGAACATCGTTGATGACTATATTCGGCGCCGGGGCTGGAACGAGAGCGGCCCGACCAAAATCTACCTGCGTGCCCTCCGATCGTCGGTGATGAGCCTCCACGAGGTGAGCGAGGTCGAGCCCGGGAGCGGCTTCCTTGTGCGTGACCTGATCCAGGGCAGCGAGCCGCTTCGAGTATCCGAGCGCAGCGCCTCGCAGACGCTGAAGCAATGGGACAGGATCGGTGCCCGCGTCGTGCAGGTCGGAGGCAAGCACCTCCTGTCGGGGGGCGTGCTGTCGTTCACTATGGAGGCGGCCGAGGCGATCGTCGCCGATCTACGGCGCTCGAAGGGCAAGCGCAGCCCGCAAACCGCGTTGAACCTAGACGCCGACGATCTGGCTGCACTTCCGGCCCTCATCAGCACGGCATGGCTGTTCGATGTCGTTCCCAGGACCATGGGACCGGCGTCCATCCCCACGCTGCACAACAGTGATGGCGAGGAGGTGATGTTCCACCGCGTGCGCTTTCCCTTCGCACGCGGCGTGACCCAGGCGCTGGTCGGCGAGCGGCTTGATACTCTCCCTGCGCTTCAGCGGGAAACCACGCACTTTTGGAACTGGCTGGGCGAGAAACCGAACGGAAAAGCGAAAAGCACCGGGCGCATGGCGTGGGGTGTGACGATGGCGGACGGCACCCCGGTGCTCGGCAATGTCGAATTGAAAGGCCGCGCCCTGATGCTCGCCGTCACCTCGGCCGAGCGAGCGAAACGCGGCACCACGCTTATCAACGATGCGCTCGCCGGGTTGGTCGGCTCGCCGCTGACCACGATTGAGACGGTCGAACAGGCCATGGCGGCGCGGGCCGAGGGGCTGACATCATCCGAACCGGCACCCGCCATTGCGCCAGAGGTTGCAACCCCGCTCATCCATGCCATGCTCGACCGTCAGTACCGCGCGACGCTCGATGAACCCGTCGGCATGCTCGGCGACATCACCCCGCGCGCAGCCGTTCAAACTGCCGCAGGCCGGCACCGAGTAGCCGGGTGGCTCAAGCATCTCGAAAACCGCAGCAGCAGCCAACTCGACGCGAACGACCCGATGGCCACCTACGACTTCACTTGGATGTGGCGCGAACTTGGCATCGAGAACCTGCGCAAATAGTTCGCTACCCCTGACGTCGATGCCTACCGTGAATCCGTGTCCCTACAATGCACAGAGGCCGACATCGAGCGGGATCTTCTCGCCGATGCCGTCGACCGCGCAATAGCCGTAGCGGCCGACCGAGGCGCGGTCGGCGGCGACGTTGGTCGCGACGAGGAAGATCTGCTCCTCCTCGATCCCGCCGCCCATGCCGCCGACGAGCACCGCGCGCGCCGAGGGGCCGCCGGTGTCGAGCGCGAAGCGGCTGTTGCCCGCGACCGCGACGCCGCGCGCGGTGGTCAGCCCGTCGCGCAGCTCGACATGACAGGCGAGCCCGCCGGGGAGCGGTTTGTCGAACTCAAGCACCCAGGTGCGCGTGTCGACCCAGCGGCCGGTCGACGGAAGCTTGCAGTCGTTGGTGGCGGGTGCCGGTGCGCGCGGGTCGCCGAGCGGGACCATGTCTTCGGAGAAACGCAAGGTGAAGCGCGTGATCGTGCCGTCGCCGGTGCCCGAGCTGCCGGGGGTCGCGAGTGTGACCTGCGGTACGGTGTCGGCGGTCGCGGTCGCGGCCATCGCGAGGGTGAGCGGCAGGATCAGCGCCATTTTCGCCTTGCCGGCCAGCCATGTGCCCAGCGCGCGCCATGCCTTGCCCATCGCTTCGTCTCCCCTTCTGGCCCGGATATCTATCCTGCTGGAAACAGGGGCAAGAGTCCACCCGTCGCCGTGCATCGCGCACGCTTAGTCGCAGAGGGGGAAAATGCTGTGACCGGGGTCACAGACGGAGCGCGATATCAGCGCGCGAGCATCGGGCCGAGCGGCTGGCCGGCGAAGATGTGGACGTGGAGGTGCGGGATTTCCTGATGGCTGTCGAGGCCGGTGTTGGCGAGCAGGCGGTAGCCCGGCGCGACGAGGCCCTGATCGCGTGCGACCTTGCCCACCGCGCGGACGAAACCCGCGATCTCGGCTTCGCTGCCGCGCTCCGAAAAATCGTCCCAGCTCACGTAAGCGCCCTTGGGGATTACGAGGATGTGGAGCGGCGCCTGCGGGTTGATGTCGTGGAAGGCGAGGGCATATTCGTCCTCGTAGACCGTCTTCGACGGCAGCTCGCCGCGCAGGATGCGCGCAAAGATGTTGCTGTCGTCATAGGGGCGGGTCGCGTCGATCGGCATGAGGAAGCTCCTAGTGGGGGCGGCCGGCCTTTTCGGTGTGGCCCGAGGTGCCGTGGCGGCGCGCCAGTTCGGCGGCGATGTCGTCCCACGACAGGCCGCGTGTCGCAAGCAGGATGGTGAGGTGGAAGACGAGGTCGGCCGCCTCGCTGGTCAGCGCGGCGTCGTCCTCGGTGAGCGCCGCGATCACCGTCTCGACCGCTTCCTCGCCCAGCTTTTGCGCGATCTTGCCGCGGCCTTTCGCGGCGAGGCTCGCCACATAGGAAGCCTCGGCGTCGCCTGCCGCGAGACGGTCGCGGATGATCGATTCCAGCCGGTCCAATGCTTCGCCCATCGCGCTCACCATCATCCGATCCTTTCGGACGCGTGCGTAGCGGTGCGCGCCGGTCGCGGCAAGCGGGTGCGAGGCCCAAAAAATTACCGCTGCGTAAACCATATCGAAACGCCCGGCGGATAATTTTGGGTGCGCCGGGGGGCGAGATCAACTTCTGAATGGACAAGGATATGGAAATGGGCACCGGCCCCCGGGTGTTTCTGGCTGCAACGGCCTCGGCGATTGCGCTCGCGGCGAGCCCCGCAATGGCGCAGGACGATGGCGACGAAATCATCGTCACCGGCTCGCGCATTGCGAAGAGCGAATTCACCAGCGCCGACCCGATTCAGGTCATCGACCCCGAGACGGCGAAGCTGCAGGGGCAGGTGCAACTCGCCGACGTGCTGCAGTCGACTCCAGCAGCGCAGGGATCGATCCAGATCAATTCGGCGATTTCGAACCGCTTCGTCGCCAATGGCGGCAATGACGTTCAGACGGTGTCGCTGCGCGGGCTCGGCGCCGAGAGGACATTGGTGCTGATCAACGGCCGCCGCGCGGGGTCGGCGGGGATTCGCGGTTCGGTTGCGCCCTTCGACCTCAACGTGCTGCCGCTGTCGGTGGTGCGCCAGGTCGAGATACTCAAGACCGGCGCCTCGTCGATCTATGGCTCGGATGCCGTGGCAGGCGTGGTCAATATATTAACCCGCGACGACCTCGACGGGTTCGAAGCGGGCGGTCTCTCGTCGATCACCGAACATGGCGGCGGCGAAAGCTACGGCGCCGACGCGAGCTTCGGCAAGACATTCGACCGCGGCCATTTTTTCGCGACGGTCGACATCTTCCGCCAGCAGAATCTGACGCGGCGCGACCGCGGCTTCCTCTTCTGCTCCGAAGAATATCTGAAGCGCGAGGCCGACGGCAGCCGCGCCGACATCGTCGATTTCCGTACCGGACGTCCGGCGTGCAGCAGCACGCAGGCGAACATGATCGTGTTCAGCGATTTTTCGGGGGTCGACGAAAATGGTTTCCCCACATTCGGCCCCGGCCTGATCGCGCCGAACGGGCAGGCGATCTTCGCCGGACAATATGGCAATGAATTTGCGGGCGTCGGCATCCCGATCAATGCCTATAATCCGATTGGCGTGTTCGGGCCGGACAATTTCTTCGGGGTCAATTTCGACGGGCCGTCGACCGGCGCGCTCAACCAGTTCGAGCCCGCCGAGCAGGGTTCGGACGTCTTCTCGAGCGTGCGCCGGGTCAGCGCTTTCGTCGAGGGGGCTTACGACGTCACCGACGGGATTACCGCTTATGGCGAATTCCTGTTCAGCAACCGCAAGTCGCATAACAATGGCGTCCAGCGGATCGAGCTGCAGCAGTTCACCGGCGCGTCGATGCTGCCCTTCTTCCTGTGTGATCCGACGCAGTATAATTGCGATCCGGGTGACATGGGCGATCCGCTCAACGGGGAGTTCGGCGGCAATCTGATCCTGCGCCCGCGCGTGCTGGTGAAGTCCCAAGCCCAAGCCGACGTCGATTATTATCGCGGCGTGCTGGGCCTGCGCGGCGAGATCGGGGCGGCATGGAAATGGGATGTCCACGGCCAGCACAGCCGGTCGGACGCGAGCTATACGCAGGACGTCATCTATCAGGATGCGATCGCGTCGCAGAGTTTGCGCACGCGTTCGTGCGCGGGGACGGTGACCGCGATTCGCGGCGTCGAGTGCATCGACATCGACTTTACCGATCCGCGCGTGCTGCGCGGCGATTTCACGGCGCAAGAACGCGCCTTCCTGACCGGACGCGAGACGGGGCGGACCTTGTTCGAGCAGAGCTCGGCCGAGGCGCTGCTGACGGGCAAGCTTCTGACGCTTCCGGCCGGGCCCGTCGGCGTCGCCTTTGGCGCGAACATCCGCCGCGACGAGATCGACGACACGCCGGGCGAGGCGACGCTCGCGGGCAATGTCGCCAATTTCACGACCTCGGGCATCACCGCGGGGCGCACTGTGTCGAAGGAGCTTTTCGGCGAGGTCGAATTGCCGCTGCTCGCAGGCGTGCCGATGATCGAGCGGCTGACGCTGTCGGCCGCGGCGCGCTACACGCATGTCGAGGCGACGGCACGCGGCGGTGCGCAGGACAGTTTCAGCGATACGACGTGGAAGGTCGGCGCCGACTGGGCGGTGACCGACTGGCTGCGTTTCCGCGGCACTTGGGGCACCTCGTTCCGCGCGCCGGCGCTGTTCGAACTCTTCCTTCAGGACCAGACGGGCTTTCTCGGCCAGTCCGACATCGATCCGTGCATCCAGACCGCGGCGCGGCTTGCGGCGGGGGCGATCAGCCAGCGCATCTTCGACAATTGCGCCGCCGACGGCATCGCCCCCGACTATGCCGGCGGGATCGGCCCGGCGACGATCGTGTCGGGCGGCGGGCTCGGCCGGCTCGAACCCGAAACCTCGACCGCGAAGACGGTGTCGGTCATCCTGACCCCCGATCTGTCGGGGGCGCTGTGGGGCGGGCTCAAGACGCGCCTCGCGGTCGATTATTTCGACATCAAGGTGCGCGACGAGATCGCGCTGCTCGGCGCGGCCAACATCCTCACCGGCTGCTATGATTCGGAAAATTTCGCCAGCGAAGCCTTTTGCGGCCTGTTCACGCGCACCGCCTCCGGCCCCGACGCGCAGAGCGTCGCGAGCGTCACCGACCGCTATGTCAACATCAGCCGCCAGCAGGGTCGCGGCGTCGACGTGTCGCTCGCGGTCGATCAGGACCTCGGCAATCTGGGGTCGCTGACCTTCCGCGCGCAGATGACATGGCAGGTCGAGGACAAAGTCGAGCTCTTCCCCGGCACCGAGATCGACGACAATGGCAAGATCGGCAATCCGAAATGGGTCGGCGACTTCAACCTCGGCTGGACGAAGGACAAGTGGACGCTTTTCTACGGGCTCGATGTCACCGGCGCGGCGTCGAACGAAGAGGATCTGCTGCGCGCGCAGGGCGGCGATCCGTGCCGTACCTCGAGCTTCCGTCCCGGCGGGCGCTTTTGCCCCGACGTCAGCGTGCCGGCAACCTTCTATCACTCGCTGTCGCTGAGCCGCGACGTCGCCGACCGCTTCCGGATCACGCTGGGCGTCGCCAATCTGTTCGACACGCCGCCGCCGCGCGTGTCGACCGTCGTCACCGCGACGCCGCCGGTCATCGGGCAGGCGCCGGCGTTCGGGACGCAATATGATTATCTGGGGCGGCGTTTCTTCCTGGGAGTGCGCGGGAAGATTTGAGCCGGGTTCCGTTTTGGGGTGGGGTCTATCGGCCTTGCGCAAGGCCGATAGACCCCACCCCAACCCAGTATCAGGTGAAACGTCCCCCCGGACGTTTCAGATCGGTCCGGGGGACCGATCGACCTGATACTCCTGAAGGGGAGGGGCTTTCTTCTCTCAATGGCAGCAATCGGTCACCACCGGTCGTTCGCAAACCGGCGTTCCAAACAAAAAGGGCGGCTCGCGGGCCGCCCTTTCGTTTGCCTGTCCGGCCGATCAGTCCTGATGCGGCTGGATGTTCACCGCCGCGAACTTGCCGCGGTCGTCGACTTCGATGTCGAAAGCCACGCGGTCGCCCTCGTCGAGGCCGGTCATGCCGGCGCGCTGCACCGCGCTGATGTGGACGAAGGCGTCGGCCTGTCCGTCGTCGCGCGCGATAAAGCCGAAGCCCTTCGTCGTGTTGAAGAATTTGACCGTGCCCGAGGTGCGTTCACCGGTCAGCTGACGCCGGCCGCGGGCGCCGCCCGGACGGTCGCCGTCGCGCTGGCGCGGGGCGAATTCCTCGATCGGCAGGGGCTCGCCCTCGATCTTGAGGTCGATCGCCGACACCTTGCCGTTGCGTTCGACGAGCGTGAAGCCGAGCGGCTGGCCCGACGCGAGGCCCTGGAGGCCCGCCTGTTCGACCGCGCTGATGTGAACGAACACATCTTCGCCGCCATCGTCGCGGGCGACGAAGCCGAAGCCCTTCGATGCGTTGAAGAACTTCACCGTGCCCTGGCCCTCGCCGACGACCTGCGCCGGCATACCGCCGCCGCGTCCGCCGCCGAAACCGCCGCCGCCGCGATCGCCGCCACCGAAGCCGCCGCGGTCGCCACCGCCGAAGCCACCGCGATCGCCGCCGCCAAAGCCGCCGCGATCACGATCGCCGAAGCCGCCACGACCGCCGCCGTAGCTGTCGCCGCCGTAGGGAGCCGGTTCGAAGCTGTCGAAATTGCCGAAATCATCGCGCTTGCCGCGTCCCCGATGGCCACGGCGATCCTTGTTGAAACTCATTGCTTAGTAGTCGCTTTCGGTCGTCCACACCCCATTCAACCGGCTCCTTGCGCCGGACGGGGACGCAGTTCACCACGGGCACGGACTCGCCCCATGCCACCAAGAGCGCAAGATATAGCCTAATTATCCACAGGCTGCGAACAGAAAATTTCAGAAAGGCGGCGGGGAATATCGCCCGCTTTGCCGCGGGCTTCGGCGGTCCGGGGCCGGGCCCCGAAACCAGCCATTGAGCGGCAGGGCCGCTTGGCCTAAGGCGGGCGTCTATGACAGTCTATTTCCACGAAGAAGATCTGCCCGAGGGCGTGCTGCGTCCGGGGCCGGTCGCGATCGACACCGAGACCATGGGTCTGAACCCGCTGCGCGACAGGCTCTGCCTCGTCCAGATCAGCGACGGGACGGGCGACGAGCATCTGGTGCGCTTCGGTCCCGGTAGCGCCTATGATGCGCCGGTTCTGAAAGCGATTCTGACCGATCCTTCGCGGCTGAAACTCTTTCATTTCGCGCGCTTCGACATCGCCGCACTGCAGCAGGCGCTCGGCGTGGTGACCGCGCCCGTCTATTGCACCAAGATCGCCTCGAAGCTGGTGCGCACCTATACCGACCGGCACGGGCTTAAGGAACTGGTGCGCGAGCTGCTCGGCCAGGAGGTGTCGAAGCAGCAGCAGTCGAGCGACTGGGGCGCGGCCGAGCTCAGCGACGCGCAGCGCGACTATGCGGCGAGCGATGTGCGTTTCCTGCATGCGATGAAGGACATTCTCGACGCGCGGCTGGCGCGCGAGGGGCGCATGGCGCTTGCGCAGGCCTGTTTCGATTTCCTGCCGACGCGCGCCGCGCTCGACCTTGCGGGCTGGCCCGAGGTCGATATTTTCGCGCATAGCTGAAGGTCCGGGAGGTTTCGCCCATGTCCGAACGCGCCGATCTCGATCGCACGATGCGCCAGATGTGGGCGGCGAGCGGGTCGAGCCACGACCGGGTGGTGCGCATCCTGCGCTTCGGGCTGCCGCTCGTCATCGGCGTCGTCGCGGCGGTGCTCGTCTTCTCACCCTTCACCCAGCGCGCCGAGATCAGCTTTCTGCTCGCCAAGGACAAGGTCGATATGGCGAGCGAGCGGATGAAGGTGACGCGCGCCGAATATCGCGGGCAGGATGCGAAGGGACAGCCCTTCGCGCTGCTCGCGGGCAGCGCGGTGCAGAAAAGCTCGGCCGAACCGATCGTGCGGATGACCGACCTGTCGGGGGCGATCAAGCTCGCCGACGGCCCCGCGACGATCGTCGCGAAGAACGGCGCCTATAATATGGAGACCGAAAAGGTCGCGGTCCCGGGAACGGTGCAGGTCAAGAGCGCGAACGGCTATAGCATCGACGCGAGCAATGTCGCGGTCGACCTCAACACGCGCACGCTCTCGGGCGAGGGCGGCGTCGACGGCACATTGAACATCGGTCGCTTTTCGGCCAATCGGCTCTCCGCCGACCTCGACAAGCGGATCGTGCGGCTCGAGGGCAATGCGCGGCTCAGGATCAATCAGGGAGTGCTCAAATGAACCGGCTTTGGACCCTGAAGAGCATGGCGCTTGCGGGCGCGAGCTTCGCCCTGACCAGCTTGGCAATGCTGTCCAGCGGCGGCGGCGACGCGGCGCGGGCGCAGGCACTCGCCAATCACAACAGCAACGCGCCGGTCGATTTCGCGGCGGGCAGCATCGAGGTGCAGGACCGCGCCGACCGCGTCGTGCTCGCGGGCAATGTCCGCGTGATGCAGGCGGGGCTGACGGTCACCGCGCCGCGGATGACCGTCGCCTATACGCGCGCGGGCGGCACCGACGTCAACCGGCTCGACGCGACGGGCGGGGTGACGGTGGTGAAGGGCGACGAAATGGCGAAGGGCAATGTCGCCATCTACGACCTCGACCGGCGCCTGATCACGATGGTCGGCAATGTCGAACTGCGCCAGCGCGGCAACAATCTGCGCGGCGGACGGCTCGTCATCGACTTGAGCAGCGGGCGCGCGACGGTCGACGGGCGCGGCGCGGCGCGCGGACCCGACGGCAATCCGGTAGAGGGCGGCACCGGCGGGCGCGTCACCGGCACCTTCACGGTACCGGAAAGAAAGCAGTAACCACGCCGCTTTACCGGGCCGCAACCATGCGGTTTCACCATGGCTGCAGGGACCAGGTCATAGCGGTGCCGGGGGGCAACGCCGCGCATAGTTGAAAGCAGCCCCCATGCGCTTTGCTCCCATCGTCCCGCCCCGGCGTCCGCTGTTCGGTCGCCGCCAGGAATCGCCCACCGCGATCGTCCCGACCCCCTCCTCCGAGGAACGGCGGCTGATCGACCGGATCATCCGCCACGCGGGACGGCGCGAGTCGCGCTAGACGAGGGAGTTGGCGCGGCGGCGTTGTGCCCCTACATGGGGCGTCCATGCCCCCCGATACCGCAACATCCGCCGACGCCAGCCGCGAACCGCCCGTCCTTGCGACGCTGCGGCGCTTTCTCCCCTATCTGTGGCCCGCGGGGCAGGCCGAGGCGAAGCTGCGCATCGTCCTTGCGGGACTCATCGTGCTTGCGTCGAAAGGCGTGCAGCTGTCGATGGGTTTCCTCTACGGCGCCGCGATCGACCGCATGGCGCCGGGAATGGAGGAGGGCGTGGCGCTCGCGATCGGACTGGTGCTCGCCTATGCGGGCGCGCGTTTTGCCGGGGTGTTGTTCGACAATCTGCGCAACGTCGTGTTCGAGCGCGTCGGGCAGGATGCGACGCGCGAACTCGCGATCGCGACGTTCAGCCATCTCCACGCGCTGAGCCTGCGCTTCCACCTCGCGCGGCGTACGGGCGAGGTCACCAAGGTGATCGAGCGCGGCACCAAGAGCATCGACACGATGCTCTATTTCCTACTCTTCAACATCGCGCCGACGGTGATCGAACTCGCCGCGGTGCTGATCATCTTCTGGACCAAATTCAGCTTTGGCCTAGCGAGCGCGACCGCGCTGATGGTCGTCGTCTATATCATTTTCACGCGCAAGGTGACCGACTGGCGCAACGCGCTCAGGACGCGGATGAACGACCTCGACACGCTGACGATCGGGCGGAGCGTCGACAGCCTGCTCAATTACGAAACGGTCAAATATTTCGGCGCCGAAGAACGCGAGGAAGCGCGCTACCGCGACGTCGCCGACCAATATGCGCGCGCCGCGGTCAAGAGCGAGAACAGCCTCGCCTGGCTGAACATCGGGCAGAGCCTGATCACCAACGCCGCGCTCGCGGGGGCGATGGCCTATACCGTCTGGGGCTGGTCGACCGGCGAGTATAAGGTCGGCGACGTGGTGCTGGTGAACACGCTGCTTGCGCAGCTCTTCCGACCGCTCGACATGCTCGGCATGGTCTATCGCGTGATCCGGCAGGGGCTGATCGACATGGAGGCGATGTTCCGCCTGATCGACACCCCGCCCGAGATCGCCGATGCGCCGGACGCGTGGCCGCTCGTCGTGAACGGCGGCGCGGTGGCGTTCGAGAATGTCGTCTTCGGGTACGAGCCCGACCGCACGATCCTGAACGGCGTCAGCTTCGCGGTCGGCGCGGGCGAGACGCTGGCGATCGTCGGGCCGTCGGGCGCGGGCAAGTCGACGATCGCGCGGCTGCTCTTCCGTTTCTATGATCCGCAGGGCGGGCGGATCATGATCGACGATCAGGATATATCGCAGGTGACGCAAAAGAGCCTGCGCGCCGAGATCGGCATCGTCCCGCAGGACACGGTGCTGTTCAACGATTCGATCGGTTACAACATCGCCTATGGCCGCGAAGGCGCGAACGCCGACGAAATCGCAGCGGCGGCCGAGGGCGCGGCGATCGACAGCTTCATCGCGTTGCTGCCGCAGGGTTACGACACCGAGGTCGGCGAGCGCGGGCTCAAGCTGTCGGGCGGCGAGAAGCAGCGCGTCGCGATCGCGCGAACTTTGCTCAAGAATCCGCCGCTGCTGATCCTCGACGAAGCGACGAGCGCGCTCGACAGCCGCACCGAGGCGGCGATCCAGTCGACGCTCGACCGCATCGCGGCGCGGCGCACGACGCTGGTGATCGCGCACCGCCTGTCGACGGTGACGAACGCCGACCGCATCATCGTGCTCGAGAAAGGCCGCGTCGCCGAGACGGGGACGCACGACCAGCTGCTGGGCATGCGCGGCCTCTACGCCGACATGTGGGCGCGGCAGCAGGCCGAACGCGACGAGGGCACGGTCGACGCCTGATCGCGGCGTTCGCTAAATTTTAACGCCGGTTTACATTTCTGTAAGTGATTCCCACCCATTGAGCCTCTTTGGCTCTGTCCGCCTGACGGACGTTCGAGGGGAAGGTGGGCGCTTGATCAGGCTGGCGATGTGTATCGCGATCGACCACGATCCGTGGCTCGTCGCGCTGGCGGTCGCGATTTGCGGCGTCGGCGCCTTTGCGATCGTCCAGATGTTCGAGCGCGCGCGCGATGGGTCGCGGTCGCAGGGAATCGCCTGGGCCTTCCTTGTCGCCGTCGCCGCGAGCGCGACGATCTGGTGCACGCATTTCGTCGCGATGCTGGCGTTCGAGGCGAAAGCGCCGGTGACGCTCGATCCGGTGCTGACGATCGCCTCGCTGATGGTCGCGATGGTCGGCAGCTTCATCGGCTTCGCGGTCGCGGCGTGGGGCAAGGACGAGGTTTTCGGCGCGATCGGCGGAGCACTGTTCGGCGCCGCGATCGCCGCTATGCACTTCACGGGCATGACCGCGTACCGGGTCGACGGGATCGTGACTTGGGACGGCCAGTATATCGCGGCAGCGGTGATCTGCGGCATGGGTTTCGCCGCCGCGGCGCTGACCGTGTTGCGCACGCGCCGCGCGGTGCGATACCGCGTGCCGCTCGCGACTTTGCTCATCGTGCTGGCGATCGCGTCGCTTCATTTTCTCGCGATGACCGCGATGCGGATCACCCCGATGGCGCTCGACGAGACGCCGCTGCGTCCGGCCGAGTTCAGCGCGCTGGCGCTCGCGACGGTGCTCGTCGGCGGGATGGTGATCGCGGCGGGCGTCTTCGCCGCGATGCTCGACCGCCAGACGCGGTCGGAGGCGCTGCGCGAGATGACGCGCATGGCGATGAACGACGCGCTGACGGGCCTGCCCAATCGCGTCGCCTTTCGCGGCGAATTGGCGCGGCAGATCGGCGCGGCGATGGTGAGCGGCGAGCGGGTCGGGCTCTGCGCGATCGATCTCGACCGTTTCAAGGAAATCAACGACGTCCACGGCCACAAGGCGGGCGACGAGGTGCTTGCGCGGATTGCGCAGCGGATGCGCGATACGCTGGGGCATAACGAGTTCGTCGCGCGGCTGGGCGGCGACGAGTTCGTCGCGCTGACACGCTTTACCGAGCGCGCGCAGCTGACGGCCTTCGCCGCGCGGCTCGATGCCGAACTCAAGGCGCCGCTGGTCTTTCCCGATTTCGAGGCGCGGCTCGGCGCGAGCATCGGCGTGGCGGTCTTTCCCGACGATGCGGCGACCGCCGAGATGCTGGCGAACAATGCCGACCTCGCGATGTACCGCGCCAAGGCCGATGCCGCGACCACCCCGTGCCATTATGACTGGCAGCTCGACGAGGCGATCCGCGACCAGCGCGAGCTGGCCGCCGACCTGCGCAGCGCGATCGATCGCGGCGAACTCGACGTCCATTATCAGGTCCAGACCTCGGTCACGACGGGCGAAATTACCGGATATGAAGCCTTGCTGCGCTGGACGCATCCGGTGCGCGGCGCGATCCCGCCGGCGGTCTTCATCCCGCTCGCCGAGGCGAACGGTTTCATCCTCGCGCTCGGCGAATGGGTGATGCGGCGCGCCTGCACCGACGCGGCCGCCTGGCCGCACGCGTCGAAGGTCGCGGTCAATGTCTCGCCGCTGCAGCTCGCGCACGTCGACCTGCCGCGCCTGTTCCACCAGATATTGCTCGACACCGGCCTGCCGCCGCGGCGGCTGGAGATCGAGCTCACCGAAACCGCGATCATCGCCGACCGCGAACGCGCGCTGCACGTGCTGCGTCAGATCAAGGCGCTCGGCGTCGGCGTTGCGCTCGACGATTTCGGAACCGGCTATTCGTCGCTCGAAACGCTGCGCGCTTTTCCCTTCGACAAGATCAAACTCGACCGCTTCTTCCTCGCCGAGCTTGCCGGCAACGTCCAGTCGACCGCGATCCTGCGCGCGGTGCTCGCGCTCGGCAAGAGCCTGTCGATCCCGATCCTTGCCGAGGGCATCGAGACCTCCGAACAGCTCGACGTGCTGCGCCGCGAGGGCTGCGACGAGGCGCAGGGTTTCCTGATCGGCCGGCCGGGGCGCGGCGTTGCGCAGGGCGACGATCGCGGCGGCGACGACCGGGTGTTCGCCGCCTGACGGCTCGATCGCAACGAAAATAGCCGGCTTGGGTTGACCCTGCGCGCGCCGCGCCTTTACGCAGGGTCTCATGCCGCATGATACCACGCTGATCGGAACCATCGTCGCGGGCCTTGGCGTCGCCTTTCTGATGGGCGCGCTCGCGCACCGGCTCAAAATATCGCCGATCGCGGGCTATCTGCTCGCGGGCATCCTCGTCGGCCCCTTTACACCGGGCTTCGTCGCCGACACCGGGCTTGCGATGCAGCTCGCCGAGATCGGCGTCATCCTCCTCATGTTCGGGGTGGGCCTCCACTTTTCGTTCAAGGACCTGCTTTCGGTCCGCAAGATCGCGGTGCCGGGGGCGACCCTGCAGATCGCGGTCGCGACCGCGCTCGGCACGATGCTCGGCCTCTGGCTGGGCTGGTCGATCGCGGGGAGCGCGGTGTTCGGGCTGGCGCTGTCGGTCGCATCGACCGTCGTGCTGCTCCGCGCATTGCAGGCACGCGACATGGTCGAGACCGAGAAGGGGCGCATCGCGGTCGGCTGGCTGATCGTTGAGGACCTCGTCATGGTGCTCGCGCTCGTGCTGCTGCCCGCGATGTTCGGCGACCGCGGCGACGAAGGAGTGAGTGCGGGGCTGCTCCAGTCGGCGGGTATCGTGCTGGTCAAGGTCGTCGGTTTCGCCGCATTCATGTTCCTGATCGCGCGGCGGGTGCTGCCGTGGGTGCTCCACTGGGTCGCGCATTCGGGGTCGCGCGAGCTGTTCCGGCTCGCGGTGCTGGCGATCGCGCTGGGGGTCGCATTCGGCGCGGCGGTGATGTTCGACGTATCCTTTGCGCTCGGCGCCTTCTTCGCGGGCATGATCCTCGGCGAGACGCAATTGTCGCGGCGCGCCGCCGAAGAGACGCTGCCGCTGCGCGATGCGTTCGCGGTGCTGTTCTTCGTGTCGGTGGGCATGCTCTTCGACCCCAAGGTGATCGTCGAGCAGCCGCTGCCGGTGATCGCTACAGTCGCGATCATCGTCATCGGCAAGTCGGTCGCGGCCTATGCGCTCGTCCGTGCCTTCGGCCATAAATCGCAGACCGCGCTGACGATTTCGGTGAGCCTCGCGCAGATCGGCGAATTCTCGTTCATTCTTGCGGGGCTCGGCGTCGGGCTCGGGGTATTGCCTGAGACGGGGCGCGACCTGATCCTTGCGGGTTCGATGCTGTCGATTCTGTTCAATCCCATCCTTTTCACGCTGGCGGTGAAGCGCATCCGCGCCGACGAACCGATCGAGGAACCGTCGGGAGACATTGTCGAGGAAGCGCCCGAACCGTGCAACGCCGGGGTCGTACTGATCGGTTATGGCCGCGTCGGCAGCCATATCGGCAGCATGATCTGCGGCCGCGGCGAAGGGCTGACGGTGATCGAGGACCAGAACGACATGGCGGCCGCGGCGCGTGAGGCGGGCGCAACGGTGATCGTCGGCGACGCCACCAAGGAGAGCATTTTGCGCCAGGCCGGGCTCGACGAGGCGTCGACGCTGCTGATCGCGATTCCCGAGGGGGTCGAGGCGGGGGCGATCGTGCGCCGCGCGCGTGCGATCAACCCGAAGCTGGTGATCGTCGCGCGCGCGCATTCGGACGAGGAAGTGAGCGACCTGGTCCGTCGCGGCGCGGACCATGTCGTGATGGCCGAACGCGAGACGGCGTCGCGGATGGCCGAACGGGCGATGCTGACCTTGGCTTGAGTTTTAATCTCGTCATCCCCGCGAAAGCGGGGACCCAGAGCTTGCGTCGGCTGATCCCGCCCTGGGTCCCCGCTTTCGCGGGAATGACGAGGTTGGTTTGTTGCGCGTTTGGATGAGTCCGGGGCTTCCCTCTCCCCATCATCCGCCCTATCGCCCTCTCCAATGTCCGCCGACGCTCTCCTCCCGTTGCTCAAATCGACCTTCGGTTTCGACCATTTCCGCGGCCGACAGGGCGATGTCGTCGCGCGCGTGATGGCGGGCGAACGCACGCTCGCGGTGATGCCGACCGGCGCGGGCAAGTCGCTGACTTATCAGCTGCCGGCGGTCGCGCTCGATGGCTGCGTCGTCGTCGTGTCGCCGCTGATCGCGCTGATGCACGACCAGCTGCGCGGTGCGCGCGCGGCGGGAATTCGCGCCGCGAGCCTGACGAGCGTCGATGCCGATTTCGCCGACACGCGGCAGGCGTATCGCGACGGCGAACTCGACCTCCTCTATATCGCGCCCGAGCGCGCCACCGGCGAAGGCTTCCGCTCGTTGATGGAAGCGCGCACGCCCGCGCTGTTCGCGATCGACGAGGCGCATTGCGTTTCGGAATGGGGGCATGATTTCCGCCCCGATTACCGGTTGCTCCGCCCGTTGCTCGACGCTTTCCCGTCGGTACCGCGGCTTGCGCTGACGGCGACGGCCGACAAGCACACGCGCGAAGATATCCTCCTCCAGCTCGGCATCCCGGCCGAAGGGCTGGTGCTCGCGGGCTTCGATCGCCCGAACATTCGCTATCGGGTGACGCCGCGCGTGACTCCCGCAAAGCAGCTCACCGATTTCATCGCCGCCAATCCCGGGCCCGGGATCGTCTATTGTCCGACGCGCGACGGGACCGAACGCATGGCGCAAAAGCTCGCCGCCGCGACCGGACGCAGCGTCGCCGCTTATCACGCCGGGCTCGACGCCGAGCGCCGCGCGCGGGTGCAGCACGACTTCGTTGCGTCGGAGGATGGCATCGTCACCGCGACGGTCGCCTTCGGCATGGGGATCGACAAGCCCGACGTGCGCTTCGTCGCGCATGCCGGGCTGCCGAAGTCGATCGAGAGCTATTATCAGGAAACGGGACGCGCGGGGCGCGACGGCGACCCCGCCGAGGCGCTGATGCTATGGGGCGCCGAGGATTTCGCGCGCGCGCGGATGCGGCTCGGCGAATTGCCCGAGGCGCGCATCGCAAGCGAACGGGCGCGGCTCAACGCGCTCGCGGCGCTGGTCGAGACCGTCGAGTGCCGCCGCGCGCTGTTGCTGCGCCATTTCGGCGAGTCGCCGCCCGAACGCTGCGGCAATTGCGACACCTGCCTCGAACCGCCGCGCCAGCTCGACGCGACGGTGCTGGCGCAGAAACTGCTTTCGGCGGTCTATCGCACCGGGCAGAGCTTTGGCGCCGGGCATGTCGAGGCGGTGCTGACGGGGCGGAACGACGAGCGCATTGCCCAGCGGGGGCACGACAAGCTCTCGGTCTTCGGTATCGTCGCGGGCGAGGAGGCGCGGCTGATCAAGCCGCTCGTGCGCACGCTCGTCGCGCGCGAGGCGCTCGAGACGACCGAGCATGGCGGGCTGATGTTCGGTCCCGCCGGGCGCGCGATGATGAAGGGCGAAACGCCGGTGTTGATCGCCGAGCCGCCGGTGAAACGGACGCAAAGGGCTTCGCGGGCGGATCGGGCCGCCGCGAACCCGGTCGGCGATCCCTTGTTCGACGCGCTTCGCGCGATGCGGCGCGAACTGGCGGCCGAAGCCGGGGTGCCGCCCTATGTGATCTTCCACGACGCGGTGCTGCGCGCGATGGCGAGCGAACGGCCCGCGACGCGGAGCGCGCTCGCCGACATTCCCGGCGTCGGCGGCAAGAAGCTCGACGCGTGGGGTGACGCGTTTCTGAACGTCATCCGCCAATATTGATTGCAGCTTCACGCCCACCACCTTCATGCTTGTCAGCAAGTGGGCGGCGGGAGTAGATCGGCGGCATGAGCGATTTTCGTCCCCTGTCCGCCCAGTTCAGCGTCGCGCCGCAGATCGGCATCGAGGATGTCGCCGAGGCCAAGGCGCAAGGCTTTGCGCTGGTGATCAACAACCGTCCCGACGGCGAGGAGCCGGCGGCGCCGCAGGGCGAGCATATCGCGGGCGCCTGCGCCGCCGAGGGGCTGGCCTATGCCGCGATCCCGATCGGCCATGCGGGATTCAGCCATGCGCAGATCGACGCGCTCGACAAATTGCTGGCGAGCGCGACCGGACCCATCCTCGCCTATTGCCGGTCGGGAACGCGCTCGACGCATCTCTGGGCGCTGACGCGCGCGCGCGCCGGCGACGATGTCGGCGGCATCGTCGATGCGGCGGCAAAGGCGGGCTACGATCTTTCGGGGCTGCGGCCGATGCTGGACGCGCTGTCGGGGGAAAAATGACCGCGGTGCTTGTCCAGACGGGCGCGTCGCTCGTCGCGGTGCTGTTCATCGCCTGGCTGGTCGGCAGGATGGGGCTCGGCGCCGATCCGCGGATTGCGGACGAAGCCCACGCGATCCGGCTCGCCGAAGAGGCCGAAGCGGGGTTTCGCGGGATCGAAGTCGCGCGCGACCGCGCGGGCTTTGCCGCGATCGTCCGCAATGCCGAGGGGCGGATGATGCTGATACGCGCGCATGGCAATCATTTCGCGGCGCGGCCGGTCGATGCGAGCGTTATCGGACGGCTCGACAAGGATTTCCTGACTTTGACGATGCCGGAGCGAACATTCGGCGCGGTGACGCTGCAACTGGGGAAGGATGCGGGGATGTGGGCATCGCGTATGCGGGAGTTCGGCCGTGCCTGAGCTGCCCGATCCCGTCGTCTACGCGGTGCCGGGTTTCATCCTGCTGCTGATCGTCGAAATGATCGTGTCGCTGCGTCGCGACAAGAGCCGTTACGAGGCGCGTGACACGCTGACCTCGCTGATGCTCGGCACGGTGAGCCAGGTCGCCGGAGCGCTCGTCGGCGCGGCGGTGATCGGCATGGCGGTGTGGGTCTATCAATTCCGTCTGTTCGACATCGGGATCGAGTTCAGCACTTGGTGGTGGGCGTGGATCCTCTGCTTCTTTCTCGACGATCTCGCCTATTATGCCTTTCACCGCAGCGCGCACCGCGTGCGCTGGTTCTGGGCGAGCCATGTCATCCATCATTCGAGCCAGCATTATAATCTGTCGACCGCGCTCCGGCAGACGTGGACCGGCTTCTTCAGCCTTGGTTTCATCTTCCGCCTGCCGCTGTTCCTGATCGGCTTTCCACCCGCGATGGTCTTTTTCTGCGCGGGGCTGAACCTGATCTACCAGTTCTGGATTCATACCGAGGCGATCGGGCGGATGCCGCGCTGGTTCGAAGCGGTGATGAACACCCCGTCGCACCACCGCGTCCATCACGGCGTCAATCCGCGCTATCTCGACGCCAATTATGCGGGCGTCTTCATCATCTGGGACAAGATGTTCGGCAGCTTCGTCGCCGAACGCGACGACGAGCCGGTGCGTTACGGCATCGTCAAGCAGCTCGGCAGCTTCAACATATTGTGGGCCGCGGTGCATGAATGGGTCGGGATCGCGAAGGACGTGTGGGCCGCGCCGTGGAAGCACAAGCTGTCCTATATGTGGCGCGAGCCCGGCTGGAGCCACGACGGCAGCCGCGCGACGAGCGCGATGATCAAGCAGCGCTGGGCAGCGGGGCGGTCGGTCGAGGAGCCGGCGGAGTAGGCGCCGAAAAGGGGCACGCGGAGACGCGGAGGGATTACCAACTCCGTTCGTGCTGAGCTTGTCGAAGCACAGTTTTTCGCCTTGGCGTCGTAAGAAGGAAGAACGGCCCTTCGACAAGCTCAGGGCGAACGAAGAAGGAAACCCCTTCTTCCTTGCTTCGCCACCTAATGACATTCATGTAAGTCGCAGTGGACCACCGACCGGGTGGCGAGGGGAGCGGCTTATGGATCAGTTCGACATCATCGTCATCGGCGGGGGCAGCGCGGGGAGCGCGGCGGCGGGGCGGCTCGCCGAGGATGGCAAGCGCGCCGTCTGTCTGGTCGAGGCGGGCGGGCGCAACGACAATATGCTGATCAAGACGCCGGGCTTCATGCCCTTCATCCGGAACAGCTCGAATTATAAATATGAAACGGTGCCGCAAAAGGGGCTGAACGGGCGCACCGGATACCAGCCGCGCGGGCGCGGGCTCGGCGGCTCGAGCGCGATCAACGCGATGGTCTATATCCGCGGCCACGCCTTCGATTACGACCAGTGGGAATCGCTGGGAGCGACCGGCTGGAGCTATGCCGACGTGCTGCCCTGGTTCAAACGCGCCGAGCATAATGAGCGCGGAGCCGACGATTTCCACGGCAGCGGCGGGCCGCTCAATGTCATGGACCAGCGCTGGCCCAATGTGACGAGCCGGCGCTTCGTCGAGAGCGCGGCGGCGCTGCAACTGCCGCGCACGGCCGATTTCAACGGTGCGAGCCAGGAGGGGTTTGGCCTCTATCAGGTGACGCAGAAAGCGGGCGAACGCTGGTCGGCGGCGCGCGCCTATGTCGAACCCTTGCGCGAACATGGCAATTTCGCGGTGCGCACCGGCGCGCTGGTCGAGAAGATCGTCGTCGAGAACGGCCGCGCGACGGGGGTGGTCATCCGGCGCGGATCGAAACGCGAGACGCTCCGCGCGCGCGGCGGGGTCGTTCTGTCGGCAGGCGCCTTCAACAGCCCACAGATATTGATGCTGTCGGGGATCGGGCCGGGCGCGCATCTCAAGGACAAGGGGATCGCGGTCGCGCTCGACCGCGCCGGAGTCGGCGCGAACCTGCAGGACCATATCGACTATGTGTCGAGCTGGGAAACGCGCTCGGCCGACCCGTTCGGCGACAGCGCGAGCGGCACTTGGCGGATGCTGAAAGCGATCTTCGAGCATCGCCGCCAGCGCACGGGCATCATGACGACATGCTTTGCCGAGGCGGGCGGCTTCTGGAAATCGCGGCCCGATCTGCCCGCGCCCGACATCCAATATCATTTCGTCCCCGCGATGCTGGAGGATCATGGCCGCACCAAGGTGAAGGGCCACGGTTTTTCGTGCCACGCCTGCGTGCTCCGGCCCGAGAGCCGCGGGTCGGTGACGCTGGCGTCGGGCGATGCCGCCGCGGCGCCGGTGATCGATCCGGGCTTCCTGACCGATGCGCGCGACATGGCGACGCTGCGCGCCGGGGTGCGGATGATGCACCGGATCGCCGCCGCGCCGCCGCTGTCGGATTATGCGGGGGTCGACCGTCACCCGGTCGATCTCGACGACGATGCGGCGCTCGACGCGCTGATCCGCGCGCGCGCCGATACCGTCTATCACCCTGTCGGCACGTGCCGGATGGGCAGCGATGCCGATGCGGTAGTCGATCCGGCGCTGAAGCTGAACGGCGTCGAAGGGTTGTGGGTCGCCGACGCGAGCGTGATGCCGCGGCTGGTCAGCGGCAACACCAACGCGCCGAGCATCATGATCGGCGAACGCGCGGCCGACTTCGTGAAGGCGGCGCTGGCCTGAGCGCTAAGAGCAAGCGGCCGCCAACAATCGGCCGCTGCCCGTCAAGTCATACCGACTCGCGGGCGGGCGCATATCGATCACCTCGCGCGTCACCAGCCCATGGCGCCCAAGCGCGGCCAGCCCCTGCGACAGCGCCCGCGGTGTCGCAGGGGCGAGCAGGCGCGACAGCGCGTTGAAGCGGTCGTGCCCCGCGCCGATGCCGACGACGAGCGGCAGCCCCCAGCGCGTCGCGGCGCCAGGGGGCAGGCCGAGCGCGCCATGGGCTTCGGCGATCGTCGCGGCGCGCGCGGCGGCCGCCTGTCCGCTGCCGGTCAATATATATTCGGGGCGAAGCGGGTGGCCGTGACCGGGGTTGCGCCGCACCCAGCCGATCGCCTGCGCCGCCTCCAGCGTCCGCGTCAGGCTGTCGCGCGACAGTCCGAGCCGGTGGACGAGTTCGACGAAGCGCGCGCCTTTGCGGGCCGCGAGATCGGCGAGCAAGGGCACCAGCCAGCGGTGGCTGCCGAGCTGGACCAGCAACGGATCGGACTTGCTTGACGGCATTTGCAAGTAACTATACAAACCAGACCATCGATGCAAGGATGCTGGCAGAGGGAGCAAAGGCATGGCACTCGAATATGGATCCGAGCTTACCTGCTCGATGGGGGTGAAGGACATGACCGCGTCGATTGGGTGGTACGGGCGGGTGATGCGCTGCGAACTGCTCTACCGCGCCGACGAGATCGGCTGGTGCGAAATGAAAACCCCGATGGCGGGGGTCAATATCGGGCTGAGCGAGGTCGAGAGCGTCGTGCAGGGCGGCGGCGCGACCAATGTGTTCGAGGTCGCCGACATCGTCGAAGCCAAGGCCCATCTCGATGCCGAGGGCGTGCGGCAGGACGGCGATATCCAGCATATTCCGGGGCTGGTGAAATTGCTCACCTTTTACGATCCCGACGGCAACGCCTTCATGTTCTCGCAGTCCGATATGGCGTCATGACGGCACTCGGCTGGGCCGCCGCGGCGCTTCTCGCGTCCGCGCCGCCCGCCGCCGAGCCACCGTCGCTGACCGCCTGGCACGGAAGCTGGGTCGGTGAGGGCGAGGCGTTCGGCAAGCCCGCGACCGCGACGCTCGAGATCGCGCCGGGCGAGGGCGGCGCGACGATGCTTTCCTATCGGCTGAGCATCGAGCGAACCCCGCCCGTCGCCTACTCGGCAGAGGCGACCTATGCCGTCGATGCGAAGGGGCGCGTCGGCGGGAAATGGACCGACAGCACGGGGCGCACGCGCGCGGTTGCGGGCGGGGTGAATGCGGCGAAATGGTGGACGCATTGGGGCAGCGCCGATGTCGAGATCGGCCGATCGACCTATGTCCTCGACGAGAGTGGGCGGCTCCTCGTCAGCGATTCGGTCCTGCAGGAAGATGGCGGCTGGCGCGTCTTCGCTGTGCTGCGCTATACGCGCAAAAACCCCTGAAAGCCGCCACTTTTCAGGCGGGCGCATGTTGTGCACAAAAAAAGAGGGCCGGGACTTGCGTCCCGGCCCAGCCTTTCAGGCTCTCCCCTCCTGAAGGCCTCTGTGCATTGTAGGGACACGGATTCACGGTAGGCATCGACGTCAGGGGTAGCGAACTATTTGCGCAGGTTCTCGATGCCAAGTTCGCGCCACATCCAAGTGAAGTCGTAGGTGGCCATCGGGTCGTTCGCGTCGAGTTGGCTGCTGCTGCGGTTTTCGAGATGCTTGAGCCACCCGGCTACTCGGTGCCGGCCTGCGGCAGTTTGAACGGCTGCGCGCGGGGTGATGTCGCCGAGCATGCCGACGGGTTCATCGAGCGTCGCGCGGTACTGACGGTCGAGCATGGCATGGATGAGCGGGGTTGCAACCTCTGGCGCAATGGCGGGTGCCGGTTCGGATGATGTCAGCCCCTCGGCCCGCGCCGCCATGGCCTGTTCGACCGTCTCAATCGTGGTCAGCGGCGAGCCGACCAACCCGGCGAGCGCATCGTTGATAAGCGTGGTGCCGCGTTTCGCTCGCTCGGCCGAGGTGACGGCGAGCATCAGGGCGCGGCCTTTCAATTCGACATTGCCGAGCACCGGGGTGCCGTCCGCCATCGTCACACCCCACGCCATGCGCCCGGTGCTTTTCGCTTTTCCGTTCGGTTTCTCGCCCAGCCAGTTCCAAAAGTGCGTGGTTTCCCGCTGAAGCGCAGGGAGAGTATCAAGCCGCTCGCCGACCAGCGCCTGGGTCACGCCGCGTGCGAAGGGAAAGCGCACGCGGTGGAACATCACCTCCTCGCCATCACTGTTGTGCAGCGTGGGGATGGACGCCGGTCCCATGGTCCTGGGAACGACATCGAACAGCCATGCCGTGCTGATGAGGGCCGGAAGTGCAGCCAGATCGTCGGCGTCTAGGTTCAACGCGGTTTGCGGGCTGCGCTTGCCCTTCGAGCGCCGTAGATCGGCGACGATCGCCTCGGCCGCCTCCATAGTGAACGACAGCACGCCCCCCGACAGGAGGTGCTTGCCTCCGACCTGCACGACGCGGGCACCGATCCTGTCCCATTGCTTCAGCGTCTGCGAGGCGCTGCGCTCGGATACTCGAAGCGGCTCGCTGCCCTGGATCAGGTCACGCACAAGGAAGCCGCTCCCGGGCTCGACCTCGCTCACCTCGTGGAGGCTCATCACCGACGATCGGAGGGCACGCAGGTAGATTTTGGTCGGGCCGCTCTCGTTCCAGCCCCGGCGCCGAATATAGTCATCAACGATGTTCCGGTCCCCGGGTTCGATGGTGCGCGTGAGCAGATCCTCGAACGCGCATCCCCACAACACGCCGGCCCAATGATCGCCGACGATGTCCGCCAGCTCGTCCGCTTCGAAGTCGAACTCCTCCATCGCCAGCCCGAGATGATCGCCGAGCGCCTCGCCCAGATGCTCGCCCCAGGCCGGCGAGGTGGCGAACTTCATGACGCCGGACAGATCGTGACCACGCTTCATGCCTGTTCCCTCTGCTGCTGACTGAATTGCTGGCGGTGCGCGGCGACGATGCGCGAGACGGTGGGTTCGCTGACGCCGTAGAGCCGCGCCATCTCGGCACCGGACTTGCGGCCGGACGTGACGGACTCGGCGATTTCGCGGCGCTGCTTGTCGCCGAGCTTGGGCCGACGCCCGCCGATCCGTCCTTCTGCGCGAGCCTGGGCAAGGCCGGCGCTGGTACGCTCGCGGATCATGGCCCGCTCAAACTCGGCGAAGCTTCCCACCATCTGCATCATCATCCGCCCTGCCGCGGTGGTGGTGTCGATCGCCTCGGTCAGCGAACGAAAGCCCGCTCCCGCGTGCTCGATCCGCTCCATGATGTGCAGCATGTCCTTCAAGCTGCGCGACAGTCGGTCGAGCTTCCAGACGACGACGACATCTCCCTCGCGCAACTGGCCGATCATCTCCAGAAGCTTGGGTCGGTCCCACCGCCCACCGCTGGCGGTCTCCTCGAACATCCGCTTGCAGCCGGCGGCATCGAGCGCGCGCCGCTGCGCGGCGTTCGACTGGTCGTCGCCCTTCGATACGCGGGCATAGCCGATCAGATAGGGTTCGCGCGTCATCTGCGTCTCTTTCACAAACGGCCGTATCCGGAGGTGGAAACAGGATGCACCAATTTCCGCAGCCTTGGGCCTTTCACAATCCTCTTTCATTAAGCGGGCAAAAGGCAAGAGGTTTTTGAAGGATGAAACATGCCCGCACGTATTCCGATGACCCAGCGGCAGCGCGCCGCATTGCTTGCTTTGCCCGACAGCGAGGCGGCGGTGGTGCGACACTATGGCCTCGATGCCGAGGACCTTGCTGCAATCGGCACCGCGCGCACTCCGGCAACCCGGTTGAGCTACGCCCTGCAACTCTGTTGCCTCCGCTTTCCGGGGCGGCATCTGCGCGCAGGCGAGCTGTTGCCTGCGATCATGCTCGACCATATCGCCGAGCAGGTCGGGGTGGATGCAGGCGCCATCGCCGACTTCGCGCGGCGAGCGCCGACCCGCTACGATCAGCTTGCCGCCATCAAGGCGCGCTTCGGCTTCACCGATCTGAGCCGGCCAGCGCGCGGTATCATGATGACCTGGCTGGAAATCGAAGCCATGCCCATCGTGGACGGGCGTATTCTGCTCGATCGACTGCTCGACGAGCTGCGCACGCGGCGCATCGTTATCCCCGGCATCAGCGTAGTCGAGCGGATGGCGGCCGAGGCGATGCTGCGGGTGGAAACCGATCTGGTCGCTGCAATCCATGATAAACTCGATGCGGATATGCGTCAGCGCCTCGATACGCTGGTCGATGAGAAGGTGCATGATCGACAGAGCCGCTTGTCGTGGCTGCGCGAACCACAGCCCCGCGTCGCGTCAGCCTCGCTCGCCGAAATCCTTGAGAAGATCGCTCTGATCCGCAGGACCGGAATTTCCTGTGTTCCGGTCGATCCCCTGCACGAGCCACGCATGACGCAGTTCGCCCGCGAAGGCGTGCGCTATACCGCCCAGGCCTTCCAACAGATGCGCGCCTCCCGCAGGCGGGCCATCCTGCTTGCTACGCTGCGCGAGATGGAAGCCACGCTTACCGACGCGGCGATCGCCATGTTCGGCGCCTTGATGGGACGCGCTCACCTTCGTGCCCGCAAACGCCTGGAACAGGGAATCGCGATTTCGGGACGCGAAGGCCGTGACCGACTGATGCGCATCGCCACCGTGCTGGAAACAGTTAGCCGGGTAGCACGCACCGGTGAAGATATCGGCGCGGCCCTCAGGGATATCGTGCCTCTCGACATGCTCGATGCCGATGCCGCGATCATCCGTCGTACCGCGGCACCTCACAGGGACGATGTGTTGAGCGAGATCGCAGCCGAATACCGGACCTTCAAACGAATAGGACCTCTATTCCTGCAAACGCTCGATTTCCACGGCCGGGTCGGCACCGCGGCGTTGCGCAATGCGATGACGGTCCTGTCGGATCTTGATGGCGACTGGCGCAAGCCGCTCCCTGCCGACGTTCCGCTCGGTCATGTCGAGCGGCGCTGGCACCGCCATGTCGTGGTCGCCGGCAAGATCGACCGGACGCATTGGGAGATGGCCACCTACGGGGCGCTCGCCAATGCACTGGCATCGGGTGATATCTGGGTGCCGAGGTCACGGCTGCACAGGTCGCTGGACGTGCTGCTCGCGCCATCAAGTGGCGCAGCGCTGCAACCGGTGTTCTCGCTCGGTGATCCACACGCATGGCTCGATCAGCGCGCCGCGCAACTCGACAAAGCCTTGTGCGACGTCGCCCAGAATCTGGCCGGACGTGATGCTGCCCTGTTCGCTGGCGAGCGATTGCGCTTCCCCAAGGAACTGAAGGACGATGATGCCGGGCACGACGAAGGACGGCATCTGACGCTTGCCTGCTACGGTATGCTGCCTGCCACGCGTATCACCGACGTGCTGTCGCAGGTCGAACGATGGACCGGCTTCACCCAGCACTTCGGGCACGTCTCGACCGGGTTGCCGCCTGGCGATGAGCAGGCCTTCCTCGCCACTCTGATTGCCGAAGCGACCAATCTTGGGCTGTCGCGCATGGCCGAGGTATGCGGCGCAGGGTCACGCCGCGCGCTGCTGCGCATGCAGACATGGCACATGCGCGAGGAAACCTTTCGGGCGGCGCTCGCCTGTCTGACCGACGCCATCCACGCCGAGCCGATCGCCGCCTGGTTTGGGCAAGGACACCGGGCTTCCGCGGATGGCCAGGCCTTCTACCTGGGCGGGCCGGGCGAAGCCGGCGGAGCGGTCAACGCCCATTATGGTCGCGACCCAGTGGTCAAGATCTACACCACCATCACCGACCGCTACGCGCCGCTGCACCAGACGGTGATCGCCGGCACGGCAGGAGAAGCCATCCATGCGCTCGATGGGCTCCTCGGCCATGACAGCAACGCCGATCTGACCGCACTGCACGTCGATGGAGGCGGCGTTTCCGACATCGTGTTCGCAACGATGCATCTCCTCGGGCTCGATTTCGAGCCGCGCATTCCTCGCCTGTCCGACCGGCGCCTCTACGCATTCGAACCTTCGAAGCGCTATGGCAGGCTTGCGCCACTGTTCGGTCACAGGCTCAACCGGGATCTGATCGTCAGCCACTGGCCGGATATCGAACGCGTCATCGGCGCGATGCGTGATCGCACCGTTACGCCCTCGCTGATCCTCAAAAAGCTATCCGCCTACCGCCAGCAGAACAGCCTCGCCGCGGCGCTCCGCGAGGTAGGACGGATCGAGCGCACGCTGTTCACGTTGCGCTGGTTCGACGATCCGGCGCTACGCCGCACGGTCACCGCCGAGTTGAACAAGGGCGAGGCGCGCAACAGCCTGGCGCGAGCGGTCGCCTTCCATCGGCTCGGTCGCTTTCGCGACCGTGGCTTGGAGAACCAGCAAACCCGCGCGGCTGCCCTCAACCTCGTCACCGCAGCGATCATCCTGTTCAACTGTCGCTATCTTGGGCACGCCGTCGAAGAAATGCGCCGCCGCGGAAGCCAGATCGATCCGGCTATGCTGTCTCGGCTCTCACCATTGGGCTGGGATCGCATCAATCTCACCGGCGATTATGTCTGGTCCGATCACCTCGATCTCGACGCCAATGGCCTCATGCCGCTGCTCATCAAACCGCTACCGTGAATCTGTGTCCGCATAATGCACAGGGGCCCTGAAACTGTTGACCCAATGAATGCCATATTAATGTCATGTTGGAAAGGCTAAAATTGCGGCAATGCTGCACAAAATTTGTGCAGCATTTCAGTTGAGAAAGGGGCCGGCACGCGCCGGCGATCCGGCCCCTTTCGCGGCCGCTTAAAAGCCCTTTCGCACCGTGACGCCGAAGGTGCGCGGCTGGTTCGTCGCAAAGCCGAGCCGCGCGCGTCCGCCGCGCTCGCGGTCGAAGGCGAGCAGGGCGTTTTCGTCGAACAGATTGTTCACATAGACCGAGATTTCGAGTTCGTCGGGAAACTCGATTCCCGCGCCGATATTGACCAGCTGATAATCGGGCAGCTTGAGGTCGAGCGTCGTCGCCGATCCGATCGGTGCGCCGCCGAAGGTGAAGCCGTGGACGAAGGTCCGCGGGTTGTTCTCCTGATCTCCCGGCTGCGTATAGCGGCTGCCGACATGCTGGAAGGAGGCGGTGACGAAGGCGTTGCTGTTCCCCGAGGTGTCGATCGGGAAGCTGTAGGTCGCGTTCGCCGCCATCTGGAACTTGGGCACCGAGGGCAGGCGGTTGCCGTCGCGGATGCCCTCGATCACCGTTCCGTCGGGGCGCGTCAGCGTCGAATCGAATTCGGCCTCGACATAGCTGCCCGACAGTCCGAGATCGAAGCCGGTGAACGGGCTCGCCGACAGCTCGAATTCAAGCCCCATCGTATGCGCGTCGGCGTTGAAGACGATACGCGACGAGCAGCTGCCGGCATCGGCGGTGACCTGCAGATTGTTGATCTTGGTATAGAAGCCCGCGGCGTTGAAGGTGATGCCGCCGAACTGCGCCTTCACCCCGCCTTCATAGTTCCACAGCGTTTCGTCGTCGTAGCGCGGCCGGCCGCCGAAGGTCTCGGCGTCGGGGCCGCCCGGATTGCCGCCGTCGCAGAGCGGCAGATTGAGCGGATCGTTGACGCCGCCGAGGCGGAAGCCCTTCGACGCCTGCGCGTTGAGCGTGACGCCGTCGGCGACGTCGTAGCTCAAGAGCAGGCGCGGCGAAAAACCGGTCGACGAGGTCTTGTCGCGGTCATTGTCGCCGTTCGTGAACAGCCCGCCCGATACGAAGCGCCGCGTTTCGTCGAAGGCGTAATAGCGGCCGCCGACCGTCGCGGTCAGCCGTTCGGTGAAATCATAGCTGACCTCGCCGAAGATCGCGATTTGCGACAGGTCATAGGGGATGTCGGCATTGTAAGGCGAATCGGGGCCGAAGCCATTCGCCACCGCCGCCGAAGTTCCAGCGCCGAGGGTCGCGTCGGTGAAGGCGTCATAACCGGGCGTCGGCAGGCGCTGGGCATAGTCGCGTTTGACGTTCGCATAATAGCCGCCGACGAGCCATTGGAAGGGGCCCTCGCCTGCCGAGTTCACGCGAAGTTCCTGCGTGAACTGCTTGACCCCCGTCGTATCGACGAGGTTCGACGGGAGCAGGATGCCCGCGTCGGGGAAGCCGAGATCGGCCGACACGCTGCCGGTGAGCGCGCTCGCGTCGCGGCTGACGAGGATGTCGCGATCGGTATAGCTCGTGACCGAGGTCAGGCCGATCGTGTCGCCGCCATAGTTCATCGTGAGGTCGAAGAGCTTGACCTCGTCCTCGAAGGCTTCGTCGAGCAGCAGATATTGCTGGCGTTCCTCGAAGGTCACCTGCGGGCGCGTCGTCGTGAACTGGTTGGCATAGAGATTATAGACCTCCTGCCGGTTGAAACCGTCGGTGGTCACCTTTTGATAGAGGAAACGCGGGGTGATCGAGAGATTCTCGGCCGGTTCCCAGCGGAGCGACACGCGGCCGCCATAGCGTTCGCCGCTGTTGACGTCCTCGCTCTCGCCGCCGCCTTCGCGCAGCGCATCGATGAAGCCGCCGTAGCGCGTGTAGTAGCCGACCGCGCGCATCGCGAGATTCTCGCTTAGCGGCAGGTTGATCGCGCCTTTCAAATGCCCGCCGAAATCGTCGCCATCGACGAGATTCACATTGCCTTCGACCTTGCCCTCGACGCGGTCGGTGGTCGGCTGGTTGGTGATGTAGCGGAGCGTGCCGCCGACCGAACCCGAGCCGAAAAGCGTGCCCTGCGGCCCGCGCAGCGTTTCGACGCGGTTCAAATCGAACAGGTCGAGGTCGGGGGTGAAGAGCGACAGCGAGACGACCGATTCGTCGAGATAGACGCCGACCTGTTCCTTGACGCCCGGCTGGTCGCGCGCGATCTGGCCCGCCGAAACGCCGCGCACCGATACCTGGCTCTGCCCGGGCCCGAGATTCTGGACGGTCAGCCCCGCGACGTTGCGCGACAGATCCTCGATCGTGCTCGCATTGGCGCGCTCGATCGCCTGTTCGGTCTGGGCGTTGATCGAAAAGGGAACGTCCTGAAGGCTGGCGTCGCGCTTGGTGGCCGTGACGATGATCTCGTTGCCGTCATAGCTGTCCGACGGCGCGTCCTGCGCCGCTGCCGGGGCGCTTGCGAGCGCAAGGCACGACAAGCCTGCGAGCAAAGATGCTCGTGCATTCATGATAATCCTCCTCCTGGTGGCCAATCTGACTCTGGTCCGGGCGGGAGGGTGCGCTTCTTGCGGGTGAGAGGCAATGGGGGACGATTCGCGCGCAATAAAATTACCCGGACCTGTTGCGTCGCGGCCACAGTATAAAAATGGCCGGGGACGTCGGTCGCGGGCCCGTGGCCCTTTCGGCCACAATCAAAAAAAGAGGCCGGGACGGCGGTCCCGGGCCCGTGGCCCTTTCGGCCACAATCAAAAAAAAGGCCGGGACGTCGGTCCCGGCCAGTGGTTCGCAGGAGGAACCTGGTGAGGATCCCGCCGCCGCCGATTGAAAGGAGAGAGACGTGCGGCGACGGGTATCCTGTCTCGTCAATAATTATAGGCGCGCTCGCCGTGCTCGCCGAGGTCGAGGCCTTCGCGTTCGACCTCTTCCGACACGCGCCCGCCGGTGACCAGCTTCGCGACATAGAAGGCGATGGCCGAGCCGGCGCCGGACCAGAGGATCGCGACGAGCACCGACTTGATCTGGATCCAGAGCTGGCTGCCGAGGACATAATCGTCGCCTGCGGGGCCGCCGAGCGCGGCGAGCATCGTCACCGCGGTGCCGACCGAGCCGATGATGCCGCCGAGGCCGTGGATACCGAACACGTCAAGCGAATCGTCGAAGCCGAGCTTGGGCTTGATCTTCATCACGAACCAGCAGCAGACGATGCCGGCGATCGCGCCGAGCAGGATCGCGCCGAACGGACCCGAATTGCCCGCGGCCGGGGTGACGGCGACGAGGCCGGCGATCGCACCCGAACAGGCGCCGAGCAGCGAGCCCTTGTGGCCGAGCGCGCGTTCGGTGAGCATCCAGAAGAGGACGCCCGCGGCGGTGGCGGTGAAGGTGTTGATCAGCGCGAGGCCGGCCGAACCATTGGCTTCGAGCGCCGAGCCGGCGTTGAAGCCGAACCAGCCCACCCAGAGGAGGCCGGTGCCGATCAGCGTCATGGTCAGCGAGTGCGGCGCCATGATGTCCTTCTGGTAGCCGCTGCGCTTGCCGATGATGAAGCCGCCGACGAGCGCTGCGACGCCCGCGTTGATGTGGACGACGGTGCCGCCCGCGAAGTCGAGCGCGCCCCAGCCGAAGATCAGGCCGGTCGAGGCATCGTCACCGCCGAGATACCAGACCATGTGCGCGATCGGATAATAGACGATGGTCAGCCAGACGATCGCGAAGACCATCACCGCCGAGAATTTCATGCGCTCGACGAGCCCGCCGAGGACGAGCGCGACGGTGATCGCCGAGAAGGTCATCTGGAAGGCGATGAAGACGAATTCGGGGATCACGACGCCATCGGTGAAGGTCGCGACGGTCGAATCCGCGGTGACGCCGGCGAGGAACATCTTTCCGGCCGAGATGAACTGGTTGGCGTCGCCGCCGAAGGCGAGGCTGTAGCCGTACATGACCCAGAGGATCATCGCGAGCGCCGCGACGGCGAGCACCTGCGTCAGCACCGAGGCCATATTTTTGGTGCGGACGAGCCCACCGTAGAACAGCGCAAGGCCCGGGACGATCATCGCCATGACGAGCACGGTCGAGATCATCATCCACGCGGTGTCGCCCTTGTCGGGCGTCGGTACGGCTTCGGCGGCGGCGGGCCCCGCTTCGGCGACGGCTTCCTGTGCCCAGGCGGGCAGCGCGGCGAACAGCGAAAGGCCCGCGGCCCCGGCGCCCGCCGCAATCTTGTTTGCGAACTTCATTGCTTCCCCCTTTATCATTACAGAGCCGCCTCGCCGGTTTCGCCCGTGCGGATGCGCACGGCCTGACCGACGTCGAGGACGAAAATCTTGCCGTCGCCGATCGAACCGGTACCGGCGCTTTGCTGCAGCGTTTCGACGACCCGCGGCGCGAGCGCGTCGTCGCAGACGAGTTCGATCTTCACCTTCGGCACCATGTTGGTGGCATATTCGGCACCGCGGTAGATTTCGGTCTGCCCCTTTTGCCGGCCGAAGCCTTTGACCTCGGTCACGGTCATGCCGGCGATGCCGAGTCCGGTGAGCGCCTCGCGCACCTCGTCGAGCTTGAATGGTTTGATGATGGCCAGGATCAGCTTCATGACGCCCCCTTTTGCTAATGGCACCATGTTGCACTGCAACGGGCGTGCCAAATTGCGCCCGAGGTTCGAAAGTTAACATTTTGTGACGGTTTTGGAGTCACCGACGCACCGGATCGTGCGTTCGGTGGGCAGTGGAGGCAGGGCGTTGCCTAAAATTTAGGCAGCATTGTTCCCCTCCCGCTTGCGGGAGGGGTTAGGGGAGGGCCTGTAACGTCGCTGCCCTCCCCGCTGCGACTAGCGAGCAAGCTCGCAAGTCTCGCTGCCCCTCCCGCAAGCTGGAGGGGGTTTAAGTGTCGGCGGCGGCCTTGAACCGCGCCCAGATGGGCAAATGATCCGACGCCCTCGCCGCGAGCGCGCTGCGATGGACGCCCGCCTCGACCGCTTCGAGGTCGGGGGTCGCGAAAATCCGGTCGAGCTTGGCGACGGGGCGGCGGCTGTGGAAGCTGTGGCCGGTGTCGACGAGGCGGTGTTGCGCGCCGAAATCGGCAAGGCAGCCGCCGGTCGCGCGCCATTCGTTGCAATCGCCCATCAGGATCGTCGGCAAGGGCTCGCCCTCGGCGACATGGTTCAGGATCGCGCGCGCCTGCTGGCGGCGGCGCAGCCCCGAAATATCGAGGTGCATGCCGACGACGCGGAGCCGCGTATCGCCGATGCGCACCGTCGCGGCGACGGCGCCGCGCGGTTCGAGCGTCGGCAGGTGGAGCGCGTGACTTTCCTCGACCTCGGCACCCTTGCGCACGAGCAGCGCATTGCCGTGCCAGCCGATCGCATAGGGACGCCCGCTCAAGAGATCGACGGGGACATAATCGCTATGATCCGCGAACATGTGCGGCGGGATCGCGCTCGCGCGGGTGCCGAAACGCCGGTCGGCCTCCTGCAGCGCAACGATGTCGGCATCGAGTTCGCCGAGCACCGACAGCACGCGGCCTGGATCGCGGCGGCGATCGAGCCCGATGCCCTTGCGCATATTGTAGCTGGCGACCTTGATCATCTGCTTTTCAAGCGCTCAGGCCGCGGTTCCGTTCCCGCCGCCCTCGAACTCGGTCATCAACGCGCGCGCCTCGTCCAGATCCTCGTCGAGCACCATCACCCGCACCGGAATGAGCAGCCCGACGCTCTCGGCGATATTCATGCCCGCGTCGAAACAGACCGCGTGGACACCCGCGCTTTCGAGCCGGCCGCGCAGCAATTCGGCCTCGGCGCCGTTGGGAAGCCGCACCAGCTCGACGAGCGGCATTAGGACGTAAACCCGTAGATTGCGCGGTCGAGGCGCCGAAATGGCGAAGATATCGGCTTCGCGCGGCTGTCGCAGAGGGTGGTTCCATCTGCAAGGCCGCGCGGGGGCGAGATCGAAGCCATTTCGACGTCCCCCACAACAAGCGGAAGGGGGGATTTGACCGATTTTGTCCATGGCCGCGTCAGCAAGCCTGGGAATATACTCATATGCCTGCGCCTCGCTTCCTTGCCCTGAACAAAATCGCTTCAAACCTCGAACGCGCAATCTACGGATTTACGTCCTGAGGCTCGCCCGAAATGAAACGGTCGGTCGGGCGCGTCGGCAGGCCGTCGATGCTCCGGTCGCGTTCCTTGAATTTTTCGACCCACAGCGCGCGGTCGGCTTGGCGGTGATATTTTTGCAGCGTGTCGCGCTCGTGTTGCAGTTCCATCATCGGCACGCCCCAGCCGCAGCTCGTCTGCACGCTTTCGATGTCGATCACGAAAATCTGGCGCGTGCCGGGAAGCAGCTTGAAATGGGCCGCGAGCGCGTCCCATTCCCCGTCCTGCGGCAGCACGGGACGCCCGCGGCCATAGATGCGCAGGATCAGTGCGCTGCGGTCGAAGGCACAGAACATGATCGTGATCCGGCCATCGGCGGCGAGGTGCGCGTGGGTTTCGTTTCCCGATCCGCCGAGGTCGAGATAGGCGACCTGATTTTCGGAAAGGACGCGGAAACTGTCGGCATAGCCCTTTGGCGACAGGTTGATCCGGCCGTCGGCGGCGGCGGTCGCGGTGAAAAAGACCGGCTGCTTCGCGATGAAGGCGATATGCTTTTCGGTCAGCGTATCGGTGAATTCGGCCATGGCTGTTCTCCGGTTCGGATCCGCCCTATCACCAATTCTTGCCCTCTTCTATCGCCGCTTCCTCATCGGGCCGGGTCGCGCGGCCGAGCGCGTCGTTGCGGTGGGGGAAGCGGCCGAAGCGGTCGACGATGTCGAAATGCTTCTTGGCATAATCCTGAAACATCGGGTCGTCGAACTGGCCGAACAGGCGCAGCGATTCGCGCTGGTCGCCGAGATCCTCGCTATGCTGAAAGGGCAGGCAGGCGAACTGGCGGCGCTCGTCGGGCCAGCTTTCGTGCCAGCCGCGCGCGACGATGCCGCGCGCGATCGCGCGGGCGAGGCTGTCGGTCGCGAAGGCGTCGGCGTGGCCGCGATAGATGTTGCGCGGCACCTGATCGAACAGGATCGTCGCCGCGAGCGCGGTGTCGGGGTCGGTCAGAAAGGCCTCGGCGGGCTGCGAACGGAGGGCCTCGTGCCAGCCTTCAGCAAGATCGCGGACCTCGGCATCGAAATCGGGGCCGCCGCCGTACCAGTCGTCCATGCCATGGTCGTCGAACCAGAAGGCGAGCAGCTGCCGGGCCCAGTCGGCGGGGGGCGGTGCGGGTGCTTGGGAATCGTTCGTCATTGCGAGCGCAGCGAAGCAATCCAGAGCGGTTTGCGCAACCCTGGATCGCTTAGCTGTGCGCTCGCGAAGCTATTCGCCCTTCGCTTTTCGATAGGGGACGAATTCGCCGAGCGAAACGAAGCCGCTGTACATCCGGCTCGTCCGATCGTGCAGTTCGAGCGTGTCGATGCTGCACAGCTGGCTCCCCGTCGTCCTGAGGACGAGAATATCGTCGTCGTCGAGCGATTCGGCGCCGCCCTTGGGCCGGTTGACCCAATAGGTGCTGCCGACCTTGTAGACGATCGCGGTCTTGTCGATGATCTGCGAGCTGCGCGCGGTCGACAGCGGGATGCAATTCTGCGGTTCGCCGGCGACGCGGCCTTCGAGCAGCTTGGCGAGCTCGGCCTCGGGATCAAGCTTCTCGCGCGCGGTCGCGGCGGGAGCGGCCGCTACGGCCGCGGCGGCAATGAGCGCCGGGATGAGGTGACGCATGGTTCGACTCCTGTCTTCATCATAGCCTACCCGGCGCCCGTTTACGCGATTGTGCGTGAACAGGGGCTGACTCGCCGCCGTTTCAGCACGCCCCGTCGGGGAGCGGAATGCCGAACGGGCCTTTGCACTTCTTCTTTTTCGCGGGCTCGGCCGGAGCGCTGCCGCCCGTCGACGCCCCGCCCATGCCGCCGAAATCGGCGCCGATCATCAGCATCGTGTGCGACCGGAAGCGCACTTTCGCGGTCCAGTCGATATTCCACACCGCATTGCCCGCGGGCTTTGGCGGATAGGAGAAATTCGCCTCGGGTCCGAAGGCGTTCAAATTGCCGATCATCATCTCGCCCGACGCCTTCTTGACCTCGGCGGGAATCTGGCAGCTCGTCTGCGACGGGGGCATCACGATCCTTTTGGTGATCAGGTTCGCGACGACCGACGGCGGCAGCCAGTCCCACAGGCCGCCGCCGAATTCGCGCGCGTTGCTGCTCGTCCACCACACCATGTCGCCGTTCCCGCCGCCGCGGTCCATGCCGCCGAACGCCCAGGCGACATAGCCGGTCGCCGGCTGGAGCGCGTTCCAGCGGATCATCACCGACCCGTCGCCCTGCTGCACGGTCGAGGCACCCAGCGCGGGCATATAATCCTGCGCGAGCGTGAAATTGATCTCCGGCCCCACATTGCCCGCGACGCGGTGCGCGCCGAGCAGCGAGCTGTCCTTCGGCACCGCCTTTGACGATTTGCGGTTCGGCCAGTCGGCATAGGAGTCGCTGTTCGACGCCATCACCTCGCGGATGCGCGGGACGGTCGAGGTGAAAAGGTTCGGCGGCACTTGCCCCGCCGCGACCTTGGCAAAGTCGATCACGACGGGCTGCCCCGGCCCGGCCTTGGCGCCGCAGCCCCAAAAGAGCAGCAGGCGGCCCTTGGGACGTTCGAAATTGTCGGGCATTTCATTGCCGTCCTCGCGCGGACGCGGTTGTCCGGGCTCGGGCCCCCATAGCGGCAATGACGCGCCAAGCTTCGCCTGCGGCTGGAAAAAATGGTCGGCGCGCACGGGCGGCTTGGTCGGCGGCTGATTCGCCCCGAGCCGGAGTTCGATCGTGCGCGCGACCTGATTTTCGGGGCCGCCGCCGAACATCATCCCCATCATTCCGCCGACGCCGGGCTTGCGCCCGCCCGCGGTCATCGCGGCGAAACCCGACGCGGTCGCGACGTCCATTTCATAGCGTTCTTTGGGTCCGGTGGTCTTTTGCGCCGAGCCCGGAACGGCGGCGAGCATCGCGGCGATGGCGGCGACGGAAACGAAACGCAGAGTCGAACGCATGCTATCCTCCCTGTTGCGAGGGATCCCCCCACGGATGATGCGACCGAAACCTATTCTTGTTTGGATTGTCTATAGGCGTGAGGTGGCAGAACGCCAAGTGAGGGCGATCACAGGAGTGATTATCCTTTGGCGCAGTTTTGTGTTGGATTCCGAGCCGGAAATTTCGGCTTAGAATCCGATCCTAACAGATGGTAAAAATTTTTTGAGAACCCTCTTGCCTATTTTGCCTAGGTGAATCATTTTTACGTACCCAAGATTTTTTGGGTTATCGCCAGAGGAGAATCGTATGGCAGCTCGGAAGCCCATGATGGGTCCGACGCCTGAACGCAATGATCTCGAACAGCAGGTAAAAGAGGCTTTGGCAAAGCCGCTGACCGATGATGAGTTTGATCAACAGAAGGCAAGCTTTGCCTATGGGAATGCGCCAGACTCGGATTTCATCACCAAGGACAGCGCTATGCGCGCAATTCATAGTTTCCGTTTGAAGGAAGCAGCCTAGGGAAGGGCCCGGCGAGAGCCGGGCTCTCTTTTTATGATCGTTTTGGAATCGCAAGATGCCGAACTCTATGCTCGGCTTCTGGAGAGAAATCTGATCCGCCAGTACGACTTGCTGGCAAACTGCATTGAAATTGGCCTTAAACAAGGTCCCTTTGCGTTGGATATTATGATGCCTTGAAGGCAGCCGACCGCGCGTGGGAAAATGGAAATCTCGACGTGTCTGCTCTCGAAGCATATCTGGCCCAACTGGTTTCCGAGCAGCTAAGCGACGCATAGATATCAGGCAGTCCCGCCCACCGTCAGCCCGCTGACCAGCAAGGTCGGCTGGCCGACGCCCGCAGGGACGCTCTGCCCCGCCTTGCCGCAGATGCCGATGCCCTCGTCGATCGCCATGTCGTCCCCGATGCCGGTGACCTTGGTGAGCACGCTCGGCCCGTCGCCGATCAGCGTCGCGCCCTTGATCGGTGTGCCAAGCTTGCCGTTCTCGATCTTGTACGCCTCGGTGCAGGAAAAGACGAACTTGCCCGACACGATATCGACCTGTCCGCCGCCAAAGCTCTTGGCGAAGATACCGTTCTTGACGCGGCTCAGAAGCTCGGCGGGATCGTCATTCCCGCCGCGCATGAAGGTGTTGGTCATCCGCGGCATCGGCGCGTGCGCGAAGCTCTCGCGGCGCCCGTTGCCGGTCGGTTCGACGCCCATCAGCCGCGCGTTGAGGCGGTCCTGCATATAGCCTTTGAGGATTCCGTCCTCGATCAGCACCGTCTCGCCGGTCGGGGTGCCCTCGTCGTCGATGCTGAGCGAACCGCGGCGGCCGCCGCCGACCGGGCTTTCCATCGCCCCGTCGTCGACCACCGTCACGCCGGGCGCCGCGACGCGTTCGCCGATACGGCCGGAAAAGGCGCTGGTGCCCTTGCGGTTGAAATCGCCCTCGAGCCCGTGGCCGACGGCTTCGTGCAGCAGCACGCCGGGCCAGCCGGGGCCGAGCAGCACGGTGAACTCGCCCGCGGGGGCGTCGACCGCGCGCAGATTGACGAGCGCCTGGTTCAGCGCCTCGTCGATCGCGCGGTTCCACTGTGCGGGTTCGAACAGATGGTCGTACATATAGCGGCCGCCGAGGCCGAAATAGCCGCTCTCGCGGCGCCCGTTCTCCTCGACCACGATCGAGACGTTGAGGCGGACGAGCGGGCGGATATCGGTCGCGAGGAAGCCGTCGGCGCGGACGATCTCGACCACCAACCAGCTCCCGGCGAGCGCGACCGAGACCTGCACGACGCGCGGATCGCGCGCGCGCGCGGCGGCGTCGACCTTCTGGCAAAGCTCGACCTTCTTCGCGAAGGGGATGAGGTCGAGCGGATTCGCCTCGTCGTAAAGGTGGCGGTTGGTGCGCGGCGGCGGGCCGGCGGGAGCTTGGCTGGCGGGATCGAGCAACGCGAGCGTTTCGGCAGCGCGGCGGATCGCCCCTGCGCTGACGTCGCTCGCATGCGCGAAGCCCGTCATCTCGCCCGATACGGCGCGGAGGCCAAAGCCGGCGTCGGTCGAATAATCGGCGGTCTTGAGGCGCCCATCGTCGAAGCCGAAGCTCTCGGTCGCGCGATATTGCAGGTAAAGCTCGCCGTCGTCGGCCTTGGCGAGCGCCTCGCGCGCAAGCTTCTGCGCGAGATCGGGGTCGAGCGCATCGGCGCGATAGAGGAAGCGGCGGGGGTCGGTCGGGCTCGTCATTGGGGTGATATAGGGAAGCGAGCCGATGACGCAAAGGCCCGTTCGCCGCGCCGTGGCGAACAGGAGGCTGGACAAGCCCGCCGCGCTCTGGTGAAGCCCATGGGCATGGCCGAGGTCAAACTGCATCCCGACTGGCTCGCCCGCATCGGCGGCGAGTTCGAGCAGCCCTATATGGCGGCGCTCAAGCAATTTCTGGCGGGCGAGCGCGACAAGGGGAAGGCGATCTTTCCGCGCCCGCGCGACTGGTTCGCCGCGCTCGACGCGACGCCGCCGCAGGATGTGCGCGTCGTGATCTTGGGGCAGGACCCCTATCACGGGCCGGGGCAGGCGCACGGGCTCTGCTTTTCGGTGCAGCCCGGCGTGCGCACCCCGCCGAGCCTCGTCAACATCTACAAGGAAATGAAGAGCGACCTCGGCATCCCGCCCGCATCGCACGGCTATTTGAAACATTGGGCCGAGCAGGGCGTGCTGCTGCTCAACAATTGCCTGACGGTCGAGGCGGGGATGGCCGCGTCGCATCAGGGCAAGGGATGGGAGAAGTTCACCGACGCCGCGGTCGCGGCGGTCGCCGCCGATCCGGCGCCCAAGGTCTTCATCCTGTGGGGCAACCATGCGCAGAAGAAGGCGGCGAACGTGCCGGGGCTGGGCCCCGGCGGCCCGCACCTGATCCTGCGCGCGCCGCATCCCTCGCCGCTGTCGGCGCATAACGGCTTTTTCGGGTCGCGGCCGTTCAGCCAGGCGAATGCCTTTCTCGAGGCGAAGGGGCGTGGCGCGATCGACTGGCGCTTGCCCGAAAACCCCGACGCATGATCCCCGCCGCATGAGCATCCTGGCCGATCCGGCGACGCTGGCGATTCTGGTCGTCGCGGTCGTGTTGCTCGGCATGGCGAAGGGCGGGCTCGCCGGGGTCGGTGCGCTCGCGACGCCTCTGGCGGCACTGGTGCTGCCGCCGGCGACCGCGGCGGCGCTGCTGCTGCCGGTGCTGATTGTGCAGGACGTGATCAGCGTCTGGTCGTTCCGCAAGACATGGGACGGCTGGATCATCGGCTGGATGCTGCCCGGCGCCGCGCTCGGCATCCTCGCGGGCTGGTACTATGCCGAACGGGTGAACGAGGCTCAGCTGATGGCGGCGCTGGGCGCGATCACGCTCGCCTTCGGGCTTTACCGTCTGTGGGTCGAGCGCGGCGGGCGGATCGTCGCGGCGTCGCAGTCGCCGGGCTGGGTCGGCAGCCTGTTCGGCTTCGCGACCGGGCTGACGAGCCAGATCGCGCATGCCGGCGGCCCGCCGTTCCAGATGTGGGTGACGCCGCGCCGCCTGCCGCACCTCGTCTTCATCGGGACGAGTTCGGTGCTCTTCGCGCTGATCAACTGGATGAAGGTTCCCGCCTATCTCGCGCTCGGCGCCTTTCCGCACGAGGTCGTCGTCGCGGCGCTGCTGCTGATGCCGCTCGCGATCGTCTCGACGCTGCTGACCGTGCGCTGGATGAAGCGGATGAACCCCGAACGCTTCTATGTGCTCATCTATGCGCTGATGGTGTTGCTCGGCGCCAAGCTGCTCTGGGACGGGCTTTCGGGATGAGCGCGCCAGTGATCCTCGTCGATGCCGACGCCTGTCCGGTGAAGGACGAAATCTATCGCGTCGCGTGGCGGCACGAGGTGGCGGTCAAGGTCGTGAGCAACAGCCGGCTGCGCGTGCCCGAGCATCCGCTGATCGAGCGGGTGGTCGTCTCGGACGGCTTCGACGCCGCCGACGACTGGATCGCCGAAGCGGCGGATGCGAAGAGCATCGTGGTCACCGCCGACATATTGCTCGCCGACCGCGCGCTGAAGGCGGGGGCCACGGTGCTCGGCCCGAACGGCAAGCCCTTTACCGCGGCATCGATCGGCCCCGCGATCGCGACGCGCGCGATCATGGCCGACCTGCGCGCGGGAATGGACGGCCGGGTGGGCGGGCCGCCGCCCTTTTCGAAGGCCGATCGCTCGCAATTCCTGCAGGCGCTCGATGCGGCATTGGTGCGGCTCAAGCGCGGTTAGAGCATCAAGCTGATAATCGGAATCAAACCCGACCCCGTTTGTGCTGAGCTTGTCGAAGCACCGTCCTTCTTCTGCGGTGCCAAAAGAAAGAACGGCCCTTCGACAAGCTCAGGGCGAACGGGTTTTAATTAGCGCACGATGCTCTAAAAAGTTTCTTTCTTTTCTTTTCAAGTCTTTGTGAGTTTTTCTCCGGCGAGTGACGGCGATCACCGCCGGGTGCGATGCCGCGCGGCATAAGCAGCGCATCGGGAAAGACCCGAACCCAATTCGATGACTTTGAACCGATTCTGAAAGGAAATGAAGATGACCAAGAAGATGATCGCCCCTGTCCTCGCGCTCGCCATCCTCGCTTCGGCGACCCCCGCGATGGCGCAGTCGGCGCAGCCCGCGCAGGGCAGCATCACGGTGACCTCGAACCCGATCCAGATCCTGATCGGCCTGCTGCTCCCCGCCGTGCAGAAGGTGCGCGAAGCCGCGCGCTAGGCGCGACCGGTTTCCTATCCGGGCCGCCCCACCACGGCGGTCCGGAACCACAGCCCTCCCGCCCCTGCGACCCAGGCGGGAGGGCTGTCTCGTTTTCGAGTTCCGCGCCTAGGGTCCTGACCCTAGCCCGCGGCGCCCGCCGCCTGCATCTCGGCGATCAGCCCGTTGTCGATTTCTTTCGCGCGCTGGTAGGCCGGGCGTTCGCGAAGTCCGGCGGCATAGGCCTCGAACGCCGGGCGCGGCGCGATGGTGCCGAACTGCAATCCCCAGTCGATCTGGCTGCCGACATAGACGTCGGCGGCGCTGAAGCGGTCGCCCGTGACGAACGCCTTGCCCGCGACCGCGCCTTCGAGCGCGTCGAGAGCCGCGGCGAGCGAACCGAAGCCCGCCATGCGCTGCTGGTCGGCATCGGGTTCGATTCCGAAATGCTTCGCGGTGATCGCCTGTTCGACGGGGCCCGCGGTGAAAAAGAGCCAGCGATAATAATCGGCGCGGTCGGCCGGGTCGGGGGCGAGGCCCTTTTCGGGAAAGGCGTCGGCGAGATAGGCGCAGATCGCGGCGCATTCGGTGACCGCCTTGCCATTGTGGACGATCGCCGGAACCTTGCCCATCGGGTTCACCTTGAGATAGGCGGCGTCCTTCATCGTCGTCCCATAATCGAGGATGCGCGGTTCGTAAGGCACGCCGACCTCTTCGAGCATCCAGCGCGCGATCTGTCCGCGCGACATCGGGTTGGTATAGAAAATCAGTTCGTCGGCCATCGCGCTTCTCCCATTGGATTGATTCGGGTAAGAACATATCAAGAACAAAGTTCGACTGCCAGCGGACTTGTTTTGTCATGCCAGCGGGCTAAGGCAAAGCGATGAGCGACGAACGCATCTGGACCGCCGCCGTGCTGGTGATCGGCGACGAGATTCTCTCGGGCCGCACGCAGGACAAGAATGTATCGCAGATCGCGACCTGGCTCGACGTGCAGGGAATTCGCTTGCGCGAGGTGCGCATCGTGCCCGACGTCGAGGACGAGATCGTCGATGCGCTGAACGCGATCCGCGCGCGCTACGACTATGTTTTCACCACCGGCGGCATCGGCCCGACGCACGACGACATCACCGTCGATGCGGTGGCCAAGGCACTGGGCGTCGGCGTCATCGTCCATCCAGAGGCGCGCGCGATCCTCGAGGGCTATTACAGCAAGCGCGGCGGCGAGCTGACCGAGGCGCGGCTGCGCATGGCGCGCACCCCCGACGGCGCCGAGCTGATCCCCAACCGCATGTCGGGCGCGCCGGGCATCCGCATCGGCAATCTGTTCGTGATGGCCGGTGTGCCGCACATCACCGCGGGCATGCTCGACGCGCTGACCGGCGAGCTCGAAGGTGGCAAGCCGCTCGTCGCGCATACGATCGGCGCATGGGCGCCCGAGAGCGAGATCGCCGACCTGCTCCGCCTCGGCGAAAAGGAGCATCCGGGGGTTGCGATCGGCAGCTATCCCTTCTTTCGCGATGGCAAGGTCGGGGCGAATTTCGTCATTCGCTCGACCGATGGCGCCGAGGTCGCGGCCTGCATCCAGATGCTGACCGCGGGCTTCGATGCGCTCGGCTATGCGGTGACCGACGGCGGCATCTGATCGGCCGGCTGCGCGCGCGGCAGGCGGCGGAGCATGGCAATCGCTAGCAGGCCAAAGACGGCGGCGACAATGAAGGCGGCGCCCGGAAAATGCACCGGCGCCTTGTCGGCGGTGAAATAAGCCATCGTTCCCGTGAGCAGCAGCGGGGCGACGAGCTGCCCCAGCCCCATCGCCATCGCCGAAATCCCCTGAACCTCGCCCTGCGTCTCCGCCGTCGCGCGGCGCGACATCATCGCCATCAGCGACGGCTGCACCGGCGCCTGCAGCGCGATGGGAATCAGCAGCAGGAAGGCGCCGATCGTCGAGGTGGTGAAGGCATAGCCGATATAGACCGCGACCGCGACGAGGATGCCGAGCGTCGCCGCGTCGCGCTCGCCGAAGCGCGCGACCGCGGGCCCGACGACGAACGCCTGCCCCAATGCGATCATCACCCCGACCGCGGCAAGGCTCGCCCCGATCATCCCCGGCGTCCAGCCGAGCTGCGCGATGCAATAGAAGCTCCACGTCATCGGATAGACGAGGCTTGCGATTTGCCACAGCACGAGCACCCCCGCGACGCCGTCCATGCCGGGCAGCGCGCGCATCGTCTGCCACGCGCCCAGCGGATTGGCGCGGCGCCAGTCGAAGGCGCGACGGCGTTCGGGCGGCAGCGTTTCGGGAAAGATGAACAGGCCGTAGAGCATGTTCGCGGCGGCGAGGATCGCGGCGGCGACGAAGGGCGCGCGCGGGCTCATCTCGCCGAGAAAGCCGCCGATTGCCGGCCCCGCGACGAAACCGATCCCGAACGCCGCGCCGACGAAGCCGAAGTTGCGCGCGCGCTCCTCGGGCGCGGTGATGTCGGCGATCGCCGCCTGCGCCGCGGCATAGCTGCCGCCGAAAATGCCCGACAGCGCGCGCGCGACGAACAGCCAGGGCAAGGTCTCGACCACGGTGAGCAACGCATAATCGACCGCGAGCCCGCCCAATGCGAGCAGCAGCACGCGCCGCCGCCCGAAGCGGTCGGAGAGGTTGCCGAGCACCGGCGAGGCGAGGAAGGTCGCGACCGCCATGACGAGGCCGATCCACGCGCCGACCTCGATCGCGTGGGGCAGGTCGATTTCGCCGACCTCCATCACGAGCTGCGGCAGCACCGGCATGATGATGCCGAAGCCGATCGCGTCCATGAAGATCGTCGCGACGATGAACGGGATGGTCCGCGCCGGCGTCACGTGTTCTTTTCCCTTGTCCCGGCCTTTGTCCTATTAAGCGCCACCGAACCCTCCTTGATGCGTTGCCGATAGATGAAACTCGAAATCTCCGCCTCCCTAAATTACCGCCTGTCCGAACCGGTCGACCTGATGCTCCAGATCGAGGCGGCGAACGGCGGCGGCCAGCATGTCGAGGACGCATCGCTCGACCTCGGCGAGCCCGAATCCATTTCGCGCGTACCCGCGGCCGACGGCATCTGCGACCCGATCTGGCTGCGTGCCGAGGGCACGCTCCGCGCCGAATATCGCGCGCGCGTCGCGGTGGACCGCCCCGACATCGATCTCGCTTCGCTGGCCGAAGTGCCGCTGCACCGCCTGCCGGCCGGCGCGGTGCCCTATCTCAACGAATCGCGCTATTGCCCCTCGAACAAGTTTCACGCCTTCGTCGACCGCCGTTTCGGCGAGCTCGAAGGCGGGGCGAAGATCGTCCGCATGCGCGACTGGATCGAGAACCGCTTCACCTATGTCGCGGGCACCAGCGACGTCGATACCGGCGCGCTCGACAGCTTCGTCGAACGGCGCGGCGTGTGCCGCGACTATACGCATGTGATGATCGCGCTCGCCCGCGCCGCGCATATCCCGGCGCGCATGGCGAGCGTCTATGCGCTCGGCGTCGAGCCCATGGACTTCCACGCCGTCGCCGAAGTCTATCTGGATGGCGACTGGCATATGGTCGACGCGACCGGGATGACGAGGCCGTCGGGATGCGCGCGCATCTGCATCGGCCGCGACGCCGCCGACATCGCTTTCCTCACCGCCTATCGCGAGATCCAGCTGGTCGAGCAGTCGGTGAGGGTGAAGCCCTGCGAAGAGAAGTAGGCCCGGCGTGGCAAAGCCACGCCGTCAGTCCCCGCGTCGCGGGGCTGGCCGAGCTTTCGCTGATCGCGATTTGCGAAAACTGGAGCGGTGAAGGGAATCGAATAGTCGAGAAAATTAAAGAGAATCGAAGCAATATTGTCCGATGCCAATCCGAAGGCCCCCTGAAAGGCCCCCGTCAGTTCCTGACTTAAAAGTTCGCGGGTTCGATTCCGAACGCGGCGCTTGCTGGAGATTCGTAGCTATAACGACAGCCCGAGCTTTTGGGAATGAGGGCCTTACCGGTCCTCTCATAATCCCAGAATGCAGGCTGCCGACCCGCGCGGCGTAAGCATCAAATAGGCTAGCGTTGAAAGCGCCGCACCTACAAGTGCCGCGCCGCTCACGACCTTAAGAGCAGTCCGATGCCAACTGACTCTCTTATCAAGATCGTCATACATTCCGACAAACTCATCTCGCAACGCGGCCTCTTCACGGTTCAAGCGTGTGCGCTGCGCCCCCATCTCCAAGCCGATGGTGTCGAGGGTGTGAAGCTGGTTGCGAACCGCGACCCAAAGTAGTCCGATGAAAATCCACGCCCCAAGAAGGACCGCCGTATTCGTCCAGAATGCTACATCGCACCCCTCAGGCTTCTTAAGCTGCGTCGCAACCACGATCGTTGCCACGGGAATGCCGAGGAGCTGACCTTGCACATCAACGATCGTCTTATGAATTTTCCCGACGTAATCTAACCGCGCGGTCTCAATCTCCTTTTTAACCTTCGAATACGAGAAGCTCGACACGAATAGGCGATAGCCTTTTTCCACTTTCTCACAGAGAAGTCCGAGGTTCGCGATGAGGTAGACAAACCGTTCCGATTGTCGCTGAGCTCGCACGACTTCGGTAACCGCATCCGCTAGCAAGCGGGTTTTCTCATCTCGATGCGTCGCCCCCTCAAAAATGGCGTTCAGGCGTGAAGCCTGGCCTTCGAGAGACGCTGGGAGATCCGAGGCAACGAACGTAATCGGCACTACGACCTGTTCCTCACCGAGGAAAACCAGTTCTCGCTGAAGCTCGCTAACGTAGTTTGCGGCCTCGCGGAGAAGTGAAACAACAACCAGCATTGCCCGGTAGCGAGCTAACGGCGCCGGGACGGGATCATCACCGCGAGCATACCCGGGATCGATCACATAGTATGCTGACGGTTCTTCAAAAGATGCGTGGGGAGCGGCGAAAAGGGCATCGAAGTTTCGTGCAAGAAGCCCCAACTTGTAGCTGGGCGCTCGGACGTTGATAGATACATCATCTCCGACATTAAACGGGTGAGCATCGACCAGGCTGATCTGAGTTAGGTCATACAACCGTTCATCGGCATCAATGGCCCGAAGAATTCCTGCTATATGATCGTTCGCCACACGGAGCACGCCGCCGCCATCACCATTGAACGTGATATGGCGATACAACTCAATAAGGTCGGCAAAGCCGACGTCAGCCATGGCCGAGCCCTTCTGATTGTAGCTGGGCAACAAGTTCATCGGGCAGGCCGGTTAAGGTGAGTGTGTTGGCTTTCGGATCGTAAATCACCGCGCGGCTGCTGACCGCGTCACGGTCAAACTCGACCTTCCACTGTTTCGTGCCGCCCTTGAAGCGAACCAGCGAGGCCAATGCGCGACGATCCGGCACGAACCGGTCACTCAGCGCACGATCGGTATTCCCGAGATGGTCGGTTAGTTGTTTCGGATTTTTCGGCATGAGTTCGTTCGCTAGACTCTCGAACTCGATCTCTTCGCGGTTGCTTGACGCCCGTTCGCAGATGGCCTTTGCTCGCGCGAGAAATTCGTTGCCGTCCTTCTCCGGCATTTTCATCTCGGCCACAAATTCCTTTAGCGCTGCAACGAGATTGGAGGTGTCGACTCGCGCCTCGACTACGGAATCGCAACCCAAAAAAAGTCGAAAATACTCCGAAACGTCACCTTTCCCCTTAAGGAAACTGATGTAACGATCGGCACCTTCTGCCCAAGCTGTCAAATTTATCCGCCCGGCGAAGCGAAAACCCTCAAGATCAAGATGGTTCACGTCCTTGATATCTTCTTGCCCGGAGAGGGCCGCGCTGATTTTGTCGGAAACGATTGAAACCAGCAGAAAATCCCGCCCCTCGCGACGAAAATGGGCAAAGAAGACATGGCCGCCGGTCGACGCCGTCCGTGCTTGCGCTTGGACGCGAAGCGTGTCCATCATCCGGATCGTCAGGCGCAGAAAGTCCTTCTCCGGCTCATCCACATAATCTCGAATTTGACCTTGGGTCGGATATCCCTCGCTGGTCGTGAACTTGCCGTAACTCTTCGAGGCGCGACGATTATAAAGGTCATACAGCTCGTCGATGACACGCTGCGTCGTCTTCGTGACGGGCAAGGTTTTTGTGGGCGCTTTGACAACGTACGCCCCATCTTGCCGTTCAAGATCGTGAACGGCCAAAGCAACGATTTGGTTCAAAGCGGCATCCCCTCTTTACGGCGCTATTAGGCTCGCCGCATCCTCCGACGGAGAACACAATAGCAACCTCTCAGTCTAGAGTGCAACTGACGAAGGTAGGTGCAGACTTCAGTTCCGCCCTCGCTTCATTGGAGCGGCCGCCGCCTTGGCCGCAGGCTTGCGCCCGCCGCCGCGCCCTTTGGTACCTAGCCCGATCTCCTTGGCGAGCGCTCGGCGCGTCTCGGCGTAGTTCGGGGCGACCATCGGATAGTCCTTCGGGAGGTTCCACTTGGCGCGATAGTCATCGGGCGTCATACTGTAGTGCGTCATCAAATGGCGGCGCAACATTTTCAGCTTCTTGCCGTCTTCGAGACAGACAATGTAGTCGGGTTTTACCGACGCGCGGATCGACACAGCCGGTTTCTGCTCTTCGACCGGCTCCTCGACCGGACCGCCAAGTCCCGCGAGCGCGCCATGCACGCGTGAAATCAGGTCGGGTAGATCGGCCATGCCGACGCTGTTGTTCGATACATGCGCCGCGACAATATCGGCGGTCAGCGTGAGCAGCATATCCTGGGTGTCGTCAGACATCGGCGATCTCCTTTTCTGTCCGTGTCCTATCAACTGCCTGATCGTCCGGCCACGACTATTTGACCGATAGGGCATCGCGCCGCGCGCCCGGAACGGGCGAGCGGCGCGCGATTTTTCACTCTCAAGGATAGAGGGCGGCGGGATGCCGCCGCCCTAAGTTCACGCCGCTTCGCGCTGCGCCTCTGCGTCGTGCGGCGCAGCCTCGGTGTGCGCAGTAACGGTGCCGACCCCGCCGCGCTCGGTGTAAGCGGCAGGTGGAAAGGCCATCCACCTCGGCACCCACCCTTCGACCTTTGCGCGGCCATTACTCCCGTCAAGATGATCGCGAACGATCGCCTTCAAGGTCGCGCCCTTCTCATTGGCGTTGACGGCGGCGACCTCGGCCCCGCCGACATCTGCAACCAGCGCGGCCAGCACCTCCTTGTCGCGAAGTCCGGCGAAGAAGGCGTCGTCGGCGCTCCACCACGCGGTCATGTCGATACCAATTTGAAGGCCCACCGCCTCGACGACAGCGCTTCCGGCGAACAGCGTCTCACCCATGACGATAGCAAGGACGTCCATTACCGCTCGGTCGGGCAGGTCGAGCAGCCGCTGGAACAGGTCCGCGAGCGGCATCGAATTGCCGCCCGTCACTGTCGGTTCCTCGGCGTCAAAGCCGAGCAGCGCCAACACCGCGCGCCGCTTCTCATCGAACTCCGCCTCGGCCCTGCTGACTTCGACGCTCTCGCGTACATCGTCATCCTTCGCCGACTGCGGCTCTACCCGCACACTCCAGAGCGGCGAACCCGCGATGGCGTGGGCAATCATCAACCGCAGCGCGACCGCCGGATGGCCGGTCAGTTCGGCGCGCACGGCGGCATGGCGATGAAGATCAACATAGGTCTGCATCCGCGCAGTCAGTTCGGGACGCGACGCCTTGGGCGCGGCCTCGATTTTCTCGCCCTTTTCGAGCCGCGCCGCTTCTTTCGCGGTGACATAGCCCTCGTGGATGTCGACCTCGCCGCTATCGCGGACCTCAATATAGACACGCCCGCCCTTGCGCTTAGCCGCGTGGCGATGTTCCCATTCGCGAAAATATTCGCCCTTCGGCAGGACGACGACCTCGTTCCACCCCGCGTCTAGAAAGCGCGCGCGCCGCTCCTCGACGGCGGCAAGCTGCGCGGTCCAGAACGCATCGCTGTCCGCGAAATAGCGCTCGTCCCCGAACAGGTCGGCGATGATCGCGAGGCCGCTCGCCTCGACGTCGAAGAGGGCATGGGTCGCACTGATCGCGCCGCCGCCGAACAGCCAGTTCTTAAGCTGCTGGCCCTGAGGGCAATAGGCATTTGCGTCGTCGAACAGCGCCAGCCATGCGCGCTGCTGCGACTTGGACGCCATCGTCAGATGCCGCACCGTGCCCGCGCTGATCTTCTCCTTCGCGTAGAGCGAGCGGATGCGCGGCAACAGATTGCCGAGCGCGAGGATGCGCTTGACCATTGCCTCGGGCATTCCGAACGTGTCGGAAATATCGGCGATGCTGCGCCCCTCGCGGACCAGCCGCGTATAGGTAACCCATTGCGTCACCTCGTCGGCATCGCGCCGCGCCACATTCTCGATCAACGAGGCTTCGAGCGCGGCGGCATCGTCGCCTTCTTCGAGGATCGCACAGGGCAGCGGCTCGGCATCGCCCTTTTCGCTGGCGACAATGGTCGCAGCCGTGAAGCGCCGCGCTCCTGCCACAATCTCGAACGCACCCTCAGCGCAGTTTGGCCGGACGATGAGCGGAACGAGGATACCACGCGCGCGAACGGTCGGCAGAATATCCGCCACATCCGGCGCCTTCTTGGCGTAGCGCATATTGGTCTTGCTGATCGACAGCTTGCCAAGGTCGATAAAGTCGAGTTTCATTGTCTTCACCTTTCTTCTGGAAGGTGCCGGTCCGTCGAGTTTAGCGATTGGGCGGACCGGCTTAGGTTCGGCGGCGAGACGCGCCGCCCGCGTCTGCCTCAGCCCTTAGGCTTCGGAAGTTCGTCGCCGCGCGCGGCATGGCGGAAATTCTGTTCGGCGGTGATGATCGACCCCGCGCGGCGCGCCGCAGCGGTCCAGCCCGACAGCGGAACCTTGGATGCAAAGCCCAGATCGCGCTCGATGCTGAGCCCAAAGGGCAGCCGCACCGACGCCAGCTCGGACAGGCTGAACGAACCGAGTTCGGGGCAGCCGAAACCAAGATCGGCAAGCCCGAACAGCGTGTCGCCATCCTCGCCCAATTCGGTCGCAAGCCACGTGGCCGCGCCGACTGGGGAGAAGAATTTGGCAACGGGCACGAAATCCGGCTCCACCGCACCCGCCATCACGGCAGCACGTCGTGCCTCGTCATTCGCGCGCAAGGCGGCATGTAAATCTGTGGACAGGAGCTTGCCTCCATCACGGCGCTCATTGGTCTTTCCCATGTCATCCTCCATTCCCGCCCCCTAACCATCAGGCCCCCGGCGGAGCGGGGGTGGGCGGCGAGATCGACCTGCCGGGCGCGGCCAAGAAGGCGGCCCGCACCCGAAGGGCTGGAACGAAGAGGAAGAGCCGCGCAGCGGCTTGCGGGACGCCGGGACGCGCCCAGAGGGGAGAGCCGGCCAACCCAGCGACAGACGGGAGGCCGATTAATAAGTAACCGTGTCCTGAAGGCCGCCTTGCAGGAAGCTGCTGCGCGGTATTGATTGCCGCTCTTTGCGAGGAGCGGTGATGAGCGAGGATATCGAGGTGGCGGGAGCGAGTACTCTCGTGAGTGGTCATATGAGTAATCATATGAGTAGTCAGATCGCGGTGGTTGCCGGGCGCCGCCGCTGGTCAGCGGACCAGAAGCTGTCCATTCTGCGCGAGGCGTTCGGCTCCGATGGCTCGATCGGTGCGACCTGCAAGCGGCACGCGATCGGTAGCGGACAGCTCTACACATGGCGCCGACGCGCGCTGGCGGGCGATCTGGACGGATTGAAGCGCACTGCGCCTCCATCATTTGCCGAGGTAGATATGTCCGTGTCGACCGCCGCGATGATGGGAACCGGCCAGATCGGGATCGAGCTCCCGTCGGGGGTAAGGCTCACGGTCGATGCGGCGGTCGATGCCGGCGCACTGGCTCGGGTGATGTCCGTCCTTGCCCGATGATCCCGTTACCACCGACGACACGTATCTATCTCGCCTGCGGCGCCACCGATATGCGCAAGGGGTTCGATGGCCTCGCGGTGCTGGTGCAGCAGGTGCTGGAGAAGAGTCCGCACTCGGGCGCGCTGTTCGCGTTCCGCGGCAAGCGCGGCGATCTGGTCAAGCTGCTCTGGTATGATGGTCAGGGCCTGTGCCTGTTCTCGAAGCGCATGGACCGCGGCCGATTCGTCTGGCCGATCACCAAGGCGGGCAAGGTCAGCCTCACCGCGGCGCAGCTTTCGATGCTGCTCGAAGGCATCGACTGGCGGCGTCCCGAACGCACTGCAGTGCCCTTGCTCGCAGGGTAAAAAGTGGCGGATTAGTTAGGGTTTTACTGGCATCGCAGCGCCTGTTTTGCTAGGTATCCGGGGTGTCGGAACCAGCCTCTTCCTGCATCGACAAAGACGCTCGGATCGCCGAGCTCGAAGCCGCTCTCGCGGCCCGCGATACGCTGATCGATACCCTCCGCCACCAGCTTGCGCAGCTTCGCCGCATGACCTTCGGCCAGTCCTCGGAGAAGCTCGCGCTGCAGATCGAGCAGCTTGAGCTCGCCCTCGAGGAGCTCGAAGGCGAAGCCGAGGTCGCGGACAGCCGCACCGCCGACAGGGCGCCCGCCCAGCGACCCTCGCCGGTGCGCGCGCTGCCCGATCATCTGCCGCGCGCCGAACGGCGGATCGAGCCTGAGGCCGGCAACTGCACCTGTCCCGATTGCGGCGGCGCGCTGCGCCCGCTTGGCGACGACAGTGATGAGCAGCTCGATATTGCCCCGGTCCAGTGGCGCGTCATCCGCACCGTGCGGCCCAAGTATAGCTGCCGCGCCTGCGACAGGATTGTCCAGGCACCGGCGCCGGTGAAGGCCATAGCACGTGGCAAGGCCAGCTTCGCGACGCTCGCCCATGTCGTCGTCCACAAGTTCGATCACCATCTCCCCCTCTATCGCCAGGCAGAGATGATGGCGGCGCAGGGCATCGACATCGATCGTTCAACCCTCGCCGGCTGGGCGGGCCAGGCCGCGCATCTGCTCGATCCCATCGTGAGCCGCATCCGCGAGGAAGGACTGAAGGCCGCCAAGCTCCACACCGACGACACGCCGGTGCCGATGCTCGTGCCCGGCAAGGGCCGCACCGCGCAGGCGCGGCTCTGGGCCTATGTCGTCGATGACCGCGCATCGGGCGCCGCCACCCCGGCGCTCGCCTGGTATCGGTTCACCCCCGATCGCAGCGGCATCCATCCGCAGAGCGAGCTGGGGTCGTTCACCGGCCTTCTTCAGGCCGACGGTTATGCCGGATATGACAAGCTCTACCAGGGCAACGGCATCCAGGAGGTCGCCTGCTGGGCGCACTTCCGCCGCAAGATCTTCGAGTGCCACCAGACGAGCCCGACGCCGCTAACCACCGACCTGCTCGATCGCATCGCCGGGCTCTACCGGATCGAAGAGGACGTCCGCGGCCAGCCGCCTGATGTCCGGCGCCGACACCGGCAAGAGCAAGCAATGCCAAAGATCGACGCGCTTCGTGGCGTGATCGACGACGCCCTGCGCCGCCTATCGCCCAAGTCGGCGATGGCAAAGGCGCTCGCCTATGGTCGCAAGCGCTGGGACGCGCTGACCCGCTACATCGACGAGGGCATGGCGGAGATCGACAACAATATCGCCGAGCGCGCCATCCGAGCGATCGCGATCGGGCGCAAGAACTGGCTGTTCGCCGGATCGAAGGCCGGCGGCGAACGCGCCGCCGCCATCTACTCCGTCATCGAGACGGCCAAGCTCAATGGCGTCGAGCCGCAGGCCTATATTGCCGATGTCATCGAGAAGATCGCCTCAGGCTGGCCCGCGTCCCGCTGGGACGAGCTCATGCCCTGGAACTGGCAGCCCCAGCAGCCGATCGCTCAGGCCGCGTAACTGCGGCCTTCAGACCACGCTTACATTAATAACGCCGGCGCGTTCAACGCGGCGCCAACACGATCGTCAGCGACGAAGAATTATTCGCCGTTCCGGCGGATATAGAGAAGGAACGCGCTCTCGGGCGGGCCGCAGGCGGTGCGGCGTGCGTGCGCAGATGTGCTTAGCCGCCGCACCGCCAAGATAGCCGGACCGAGTGCGCAGCGCGGTCAGGACAGACGCGCGATCCCTGTCGGCGCCTGCCGCCGGCAGCGCGCGCACATTTGCAACCGCGCACAATTTCCGGGGCGTCGCGGGGGCGGCTAGCCCCTGCGGAAGGGGTGCGGACGGACCTTAATCCGGCCGTCAGGGGAAGGCTTTCCCCTCATCCTACATTTAGCCAGCACCCTAATGAGCTGATTGCGCTAAGCTATATATTCGACCTAAGGTTTAATCTCTTTCCGAATTTTGGGGGCGCTATGAGGGCAAATTTTCTAGCAATTCTGGCTGTTGCAACCTCCGCCAGCATTGTGCATCCGTCTTATGGTCAGCAGATCCTAGTTTACCGTGGGGCAGTAAAGTATCCCGAATTCGCTGGGCGAGACAAGGCCTACGCCTATTTGCGCACGCGCATCGTCGAGGAGATGCGAACCGGTCCGAACTTTGCTGGGCGCTATGCCATTCTGCAATTGGGTTGCGGTACTGGATGCAGCTCTGTCCTAGTCGCAGACGTGTCCACGGGCAGGGTTTATAATTTCCCCTATGGCGGCGAAATATATCAGATGCTGACACTCAAATACGACGTAAGCGTGGTCTGAAGGCCGCAGTTACGCGGCCTGAGCGATCGGCTGCTGGGGCTGCCAGTTCCAGGGCATGAGCTCGTCCCAGCGGGACGCGGGCCAGCCTGAGGCGATCTTCTCGATGACATCGGCAATATAGGCCTGCGGCTCGACGCCATTGAGCTTGGCCGTCTCGATGACGGAGTAGATGGCGGCGGCGCGTTCGCCGCCGGCCTTCGATCCGGCGAACAGCCAGTTCTTGCGCCCGATCGCGATCGCTCGGATGGCGCGCTCGGCGATATTGTTGTCGATCTCCGCCATGCCCTCGTCGATGTAGCGGGTCAGCGCGTCCCAGCGCTTGCGACCATAGGCGAGCGCCTTTGCCATCGCCGACTTGGGCGATAGGCGGCGCAGGGCGTCGTCGATCACGCCACGAAGCGCGTCGATCTTTGGCATTGCTTGCTCTTGCCGGTGTCGGCGCCGGACATCAGGCGGCTGGCCGCGGACGTCCTCTTCGATCCGGTAGAGCCCGGCGATGCGATCGAGCAGGTCGGTGGTTAGCGGCGTCGGGCTCGTCTGGTGGCACTCGAAGATCTTGCGGCGGAAGTGCGCCCAGCAGGCGACCTCCTGGATGCCGTTGCCCTGGTAGAGCTTGTCATATCCGGCATAACCGTCGGCCTGAAGAAGGCCGGTGAACGACCCCAGCTCGCTCTGCGGATGGATGCCGCTGCGATCGGGGGTGAACCGATACCAGGCGAGCGCCGGGGTGGCGGCGCCCGATGCGCGGTCATCGACGACATAGGCCCAGAGCCGCGCCTGCGCGGTGCGGCCCTTGCCGGGCACGAGCATCGGCACCGGCGTGTCGTCGGTGTGGAGCTTGGCGGCCTTCAGTCCTTCCTCGCGGATGCGGCTCACGATGGGATCGAGCAGATGCGCGGCCTGGCCCGCCCAGCCGGCGAGGGTTGAACGATCGATGTCGATGCCCTGCGCCGCCATCATCTCTGCCTGGCGATAGAGGGGGAGATGGTGATCGAACTTGTGGACGACGACATGGGCGAGCGTCGCGAAGCTGGCCTTGCCACGTGCTATGGCCTTCACCGGCGCCGGTGCCTGGACAATCCTGTCGCAGGCGCGGCAGCTATACTTGGGCCGCACGGTGCGGATGACGCGCCACTGGACCGGGGCAATATCGAGCTGCTCATCACTGTCGTCGCCAAGCGGGCGCAGCGCGCCGCCGCAATCGGGACAGGTGCAGTTGCCGGCCTCAGGCTCGATCCGCCGTTCGGCGCGCGGCAGATGATCGGGCAGCGCGCGCACCGGCGAGGGTCGCTGGGCGGGCGCCCTGTCGGCGGTGCGGCTGTCCGCGACCTCGGCTTCGCCTTCGAGCTCCTCGAGGGCGAGCTCAAGCTGCTCGATCTGCAGCGCGAGCTTCTCCGAGGACTGGCCGAAGGTCATGCGGCGAAGCTGCGCAAGCTGGTGGCGGAGGGTATCGATCAGCGTATCGCGGGCCGCGAGAGCGGCTTCGAGCTCGGCGATCCGAGCGTCTTTGTCGATGCAGGAAGAGGCTGGTTCCGACACCCCGGATACCTAGCAAAACAGGCGCTGCGATGCCAGTAAAACCCTAACTAATCCGCCACTTTTTACCCTGCGAGCAAGGGCACTGCAGTGCGTTCGGGACGCCGCCAGTCGATGCCTTCGAGCAGCATCGAAAGCTGCGCCGCGGTGAGGCTGACCTTGCCCGCCTTGGTGATCGGCCAGACGAATCGGCCGCGGTCCATGCGCTTCGAGAACAGGCACAGGCCCTGACCATCATACCAGAGCAGCTTGACCAGATCGCCGCGCTTGCCGCGGAACGCGAACAGCGCGCCCGAGTGCGGACTCTTCTCCAGCACCTGCTGCACCAGCACCGCGAGGCCATCGAACCCCTTGCGCATATCGGTGGCGCCGCAGGCGAGATAGATACGTGTCGTCGGTGGTAACGGGATCATCGGGCAAGGACGGACATCACCCGAGCCAGTGCGCCGGCATCGACCGCCGCATCGACCGTGAGCCTTACCCCCGACGGGAGCTCGATCCCGATCTGGCCGGTTCCCATCATCGCGGCGGTCGACACGGACATATCTACCTCGGCAAATGATGGAGGCGCAGTGCGCTTCAATCCGTCCAGATCGCCCGCCAGCGCGCGTCGGCGCCATGTGTAGAGCTGTCCGCTACCGATCGCGTGCCGCTTGCAGGTCGCACCGATCGAGCCATCGGAGCCGAACGCCTCGCGCAGAATGGACAGCTTCTGGTCCGCTGACCAGCGGCGGCGCCCGGCAACCACCGCGATCTGACTACTCATATGATTACTCATATGACCACTCACGAGAGTACTCGCTCCCGCCACCTCGATATCCTCGCTCATCACCGCTCCTCGCAAAGAGCGGCAATCAATACCGCGCAGCAGCTTCCTGCAAGGCGGCCTTCAGGACACGGTTACAATACGACGTCAAAAGCAGCGCGATCACTGCCACTTGGCTTAACGAGGATGGTCAGTGCGAGTCTGATGATATGATTTGGAACGGTGTCCGCTTTTTATCGCAGAACCGACGGATTATCGGTAGTCGCGCTCGCTGCGAGGACTGATATTCAGACTGCCGACTGTCATGCAGCCTGCCGAGTTTCAACAGCTGACTGGACTGCTTTAGCTACATCCTGAATGAACCTGTGGAGCCCACCTGGCTTTCCAATTCCCCGAATTCCTAATGCCATTGCCCTGACTGTGCCTAAGGGAATTTGCGACACTTCTAGTAGCGTTGGCGGCGTGCCCACGGGTGCAGCTTCCAAGCTCGGATAGATCAACGTCGCGCGGACGGTGCCTGTTGCGTGCATGAAGGCAAGCATTTCGTACCGATCTGCTGCGGTAATTCCCTCGAAGCCTCGTTCTTGGTGCCCTTTATATTTAGCGTCAATGATGTGTGATCCGAGTGAATCTGATATAACTGCGTCAGGATAAACCTGAAGAGCCGATTTTTGGGCTCCCTTTTCTGAAGTCCCGAACCGGTAGGGCCTTTGAAGTGCTACGCGGTTAGCACCAATAGCCATTACAAGCGCACGCTCTAGCAATGCCTCCCACGTCTGCCATGTGGCGACAGTAAATCCGAATGTGGAGAAGGGACCCATTGACGGCGATGTGCTAGCTCCTCGGTTAAGCTCAAAAGAAAGATCGTAAGCCGATTGCCAAGCGGATAGCCGGGGTGGCATCGTTCGGTGGATTAGGCTTGGCCGAGTTCGCGGGCGGCCCCATCGCACAGCAAGGTCGGTCAATCCGCCCGACACGCTAGCATCGCGGACATGCGGTATCAGAGACGAGATTCCCGCGTGAATCGTTGCCAGCCATTCGTTGTCTAGGCTCATTTGATAGACACGCTGCGACCACCCTTCGTCGTCAGGGTTGAGGAGCGCCTCCGGATCAAGCTCCGAAACTGGTTCAAATGAGAAAACGGTGGACGCACGCCGTGTCTTGAGTGGCCGACGACTGTTCTGCCGGATTAACCCAAGCAGTATTCTGCCAACGAGGTCCGCCATCGTGTTTTGCGACGTGCTCGAAGCCGCGACTGTCCGGATCAGATCGACGTGCCCGTAGACCGTAAACAGCGCCAGAAACAATAAATCTTCCTGCCACTGATCGCCGGGCAGCGCAAATTTCGGTCGGATTTCCAGTTCTGCATTTCGTCTGATCGAGATCGTTCCCGCAATCCCCTTTGCGGACACGCCCTTGGCACTGATCTCAATGGGGCTGGACGACAAGGAATGCTGAGCCTGTAGCCGCTCTCCAACCTTGCGCAGTTCCTGCTCGGCGTCAGCTGATGAGCTCCCAAGGTGGGACGCTAATTCACCAAGGATCGCGACCGGAGGGCCATACTCCACAAGTTGGAATATGCGGTTTACGCTAGCCACCGGCCACTTGCCGAAGAACAGCGTAGATCGTTCCGCTCTCGATATTTGGAGCTACGAGTTGCTGCTTTTGATCGATTCCATAAGGTGTGCTGACAATACTATAGCCCGCGCCATCCTGGCTCTCGTTGAAAACCACTCCGGCTCCGATCAGGTCTCCGAAGAACACTTCCTGTACGTGTGACGCGATTCGCTTCCACCAACTCACCGCTCTGTTGAGCGCCTCGGGTACATCTGCTGGCGCAGAATCTGGTGATAGGAAGATGCCGTGTCCAATTCGAAAGTCTGGGCCGCGGCCCAGTGCGATGCGCTCGTTTACTTTCTCCCAAGCTCGGACAGCGGCCTCGACCACGTCGCCGGGCGCTTGCGGAGCATCTAGACTATTGCCGGATGCACCGAGCAAGCCACGCACGATGTCCGGCCGGGGCTCTAATGGGATTGGCTCAAAGCGCCGCAAAAAAGCGACATCCAGCGGCTCAATCGAAACGTCGGCTTGGTTTATTGCGGCCAAGATATAGAGATGCGGCGAGAGGCGCATCTCGGCTATCTGGCCATCGTCGTTGAGAATGTGAATCGGCCACGTGGTTTTGGTGGGCTGATCATTCTTATCGAGCCGCTTGTCCGGTTCGATCGCAACGATAGAATCGCCAAAAAGCTGAACGGCTGGCCCGCGGTTCAGCTCGTCAATCATCAAGAGCGATGCTCCGCCGCTTAACGCTGCTTCATTTGCACGGATTAGCGCGCCCTTCGCCACCTTAAAACTTGCGACGCCGCCAGTTACGCTCGGGACAAAGGCAGTCGTGAAATCGCGAGCACGAGTGTTAGCGGAAAAAGCTATTCGTTCTACATGTCGGTTTTCGCGATCAGGACTGGGAAGACCCGGGACCTGAGGATTCGGCACCGCTACCTCAGCCGGGATTGCGACTCTTTGTGGGATCGCTACCGGCTGAGCGGGCTGAGCGGCTTGCGGAGCTCCCGCCGCGAACGCGTCCGCCACTTCCTGCAATAGGTAGGTCTTGCCACATGACGGTGGGCCTGACAGCAAGACGTTATGCCTTGTGCTCAGGGCAGCGAGAATCGCTATGGCCTCATTGGAATACGCCATCAATATTTGATCCAATGAGTATGCTTCTCGAAGTCGATGAAGCCTTGATTAGCGTTGGTTTTCTGTGGGGTCGCCAACACTTTCTTGAAGAAATCATTCACGACTGAATGCCACTGCCCGCTCGCCAAATCTTGCTCGCTATAAAATGTAAGGATCACGTTAGCACTGGCATCTTCTATGATCAGAAGGAAGAACCGACCCTCACCAGCTGGTGGCTCGAGACCAAACTTACTCAGTTGGGCGAGCCGACCCTCTCCCTCTCTAGCCGTCGTCGGCGGCTCGAACCGAAGCTCCCTTGTCGAAGCTGAACCATTCTTTTTCGGAATGCTTACATCTGCCGTATATAGGGTGACGCTCGTTCGCACCCCGTTGCGAACGCGAGGCTTTTTTTCGCGACCGGGAAGGGCACGCGCGAACACACCGTCGAATTTTTCGAAAGGCGTGAAACGAAAATCGCGAGCGCCGCCTCCGGTATTAGAATCGGCCGACGTCGCCGTGAATTTCCTCAAATCTCCTGGCATCACTTCGCGAAAAATGATGCGTTTTACATTTGCACCAGCCATTGCCCCCTCCGATTCCAGCTTTATGTCGCTGCACGAAGCGGTTGAACAGCGTTGTTTTCAATATTTGCTGATTGCGACGGCCGATAGGGCCGCGCACCTAACTTGATCGCCGTTTCTACCCTTTGAGCAAATGTGTTCTGGGCGGCCGACTCAACAGCTGAGAGTATAAAATCCCGGGTCACAGTGGAACGACGCTCGCCGGCTAGAGCCGGCTCGCTGCGGTCAAGACTCGGGAAGTCGCTCAAAATTAGGGCAATTTCATCTGTTGAAATGCCGTATGCGCGGAAACAGGCGAGGTCGATGTTGCGGCGCAATTCGGCGATCGCCATTGCTGAATCCGTACCGCCGCTCGCCGAAAGCGCGGCAACTTGCCGTGCGTCCATTGCAACACCCCGCCCCGGTAATTCGAAGGGCCGAAGAGGTGGGAGAGGCACGCTCTGAAGAAGAAAATAATTTACCGTGGTGGTGAGCACACGCCGAAGCATCCAGTCAAACGCGAAGCTGTTGACCATCCCGCACCATAGATCGAGCGCCTCCGTACCAGGCAAGTTTGGGAACGAAACGGTCGGCACCTTATTGCCACACACCACCCCTGCCGGAATCACCGCCGCCATCATCGATCGCTCGTTTGTCTGGCCTGCAATATCACAGAACCCCGCCCTAACGGTATCTACGCGCTTGGCAGCAGACTTGGGAATGTCGGACTTCCCGATCCAAAACTGGGGCTCGATCGATGTGACGCCGAGCGGAACCGGTGTCCAGATTGCCCGACGCCCACTGCCTTCAAGATAGCTTTTTGCACCGAAGCGAAATTGGTGAACCATGCGTCCTTCGACCAATGGTACCGCGTTTGCTACCGGATAATCGCGAAAGGCATGTCGCTCGCGTGTCATGTCGACTTCACGCATTAAGTGCGGCCACCAAGGTGAAGTTGGCTCAGACCATCGCTGCCCAGCTTCCGCCATCCGTTGGAAAAGTTCCCACTCAGCGACACTGCGGACTTCGGGAATAGAGAGATCGGGCCGAATTTGCTCCAGCGTCTTTCGATCAATGCTTGAGAAAGGACCGCGCTCGCACGCGCTGCCGGTAGCCTCTCCGTAACCGATTCTGACCGCCGAATTCGCGTTTGACCGACGCTGATCGGCAGTCATTGCAACGAACTTGAACCGAGTGTCGATCTCAAAGAAACGCTGCTTGTTGTCTAGGACGGTAAACGAGACCTGTCCGAACTGATCGAGCAGCAGCTTCCGCACTTCCGTCGTTGACTTCGAGCGAATCAGGCCGGCAGGAAGCAGCGCCGCGATGCCAGCTTGGCCGTCAGTAAGTTCGACCATCATCTGCGTGAATGCCACAAATAGGTCTGTTTCGCCGCGACCGGCCAGCGGGTAGCGGGCGACGATTGCTTCCGTGTATTCACGCATGCGGAGCCGCTCTTCTTGGAGCGCCACTCCCGGTTCCTGGGAATGGGCCGCGCCATAATGCCTGTCCGCGCCAGCTGCTACTTCCTGTTCATGCCGCAGAACTTTGAGCTTTTCCCATGGCGGATTTGCGACAATCACCCCTAGCGTCCCATCAATCGCGGCGCGCCATTCAGACTGGGTTCGAAGCAAGCTATCCCCATGCAGCCAGCGAGACGACATTTCCGTGATCGCTGCTACGTCATCCGTTAATGAAGCGAGTGAGAGTTGAGCACCGCGGAGTGCGTTGCTGGATTGGTCGGCTGCTATCACCTTCTCGGCGAGCCACCGAGCAGGCGCATGGCCCCTCTCGCAGGCGGCAATGCTCGCCGCAGCAAGCAGCATGCCTGCTCCTGACGCCGGGTCAAGAATTTGGTCGCCCCGGCTGTTTAGTTCCGCGGACATCTGTCCAATTAGCAAGGCGAGGCGGAAGTCCGTGTAATGAGCGCCGGCGATCCTCGTCTCGTGCTTCGAAAGGGGTTCGCGAGCGAGCGCGCTGAGAGCCAACGCATGAGGAATCCGCGTGCGTGCGATTTCGGCTAACACAGGCTGAGCGAGTGTTGAGGCCTCGGCGACAGTCAAGCGCGGCTCAGAGAGCACACATTTTTCGCGATATTTGGCCAGATCAAAGCCGCCAATGAGCGCAGCGGCGGCGTCCAATATTTCCAGCCGTTGTGCAAACTGCTCCGTTGGAGCACTAGATGACCCATGGGCCAGAATTTTATCCGCCTTAGCCAATAGCACTCGCTCAAGAGGAGGCGGAGCGCTCATGTGGCAAGCTCCTGAAGCCCGTAGCGCGCGCCAAGCCTCAGCCGCTTGGACTCAAATTTATCTTCGGCACGCATGAAGCTCAGGATATATTCGGTCACGCTATTCCCGTTGGCGCTAGCCATGCGATTGGGCCGGTAGCGTCCCACGCCTTGGATAGGCGTGCATTCCACGCGGCCGGTCCTTTGCAAGGCGGCGCAGAGATCGCCCAGATCAACATGCCCTTCACAGCTGTACGAAATTAACACGCGTCGCGACGGCATGCGCTCTACCAGTGACACCAAAGCATCAAGTGCTTTTGTCTTGTAGCAAAACGCCGACGCTTTGTTCTTCCAAGGTCGCAAACCACTGACACCCTCGACGTCCGGGTCGTCGCCTACAGCGATCGTTTCTAAGATATGATAATACGACGCGTACTGACGCTTGGTGTACGGCGGATCCAAATAAACTAGGTCATCGGGCGCCGGTCGCAGGTCAGCAACGTCAGCAACCGTCGTCTCAAGCTCCACCGACTCCGCCTTCAACTCGCGCGGAAGCATTACGAGTGGCGAATGTGCCGCATTTTGCCACTTGCTGAGGAAACAGCCGTAGGTGCCGGCGATGTTGGCCACCCGATTAGCTGCTGAGATGAGATCGCAAATAAGCAACTGTTCTTCGCGAGGCGTCAACAAGCCGTTCTCGACCCAACTTACAATCTGCGCGCGTATAGCGTCGATAGCGCCTGCATTCTTCTCGGTAAAATATCGCCGTTCTATTCCTTCGGCGTCGAACTGCACCGAGGCCGGGCTATAAGTTCGCCACATGGCACCTTGGATCGGTCTGAGTCTGTTGAGCCTGTCTATGGCGCCGAGGTAGCCTCCAAGCTGCTCCATCCGAATGTCGGCTTTCGACGCCAACCTCGCTGAAGTCATTACGATGGCGCTCTCTAACGCATCGTTGGCCCAAATCGGCCACCCGAGAGACGCGGCTAATTCACTCACGGCTCCTGTGCCGCTGAACGCATCCACGAATCGCCCGCTTCCATCGTCGAAAGCCTCAATCGCTTGCTCTAAAGGCGTGGTAAGCCGAGCCTTGGAGCCGATGTACCGGAATGTCATGCGGCCCCCTTCAAGGTCAGATAATTGCGATTGGGGGCAACCTAACAGGAACGCGATTCAATGGGAATCGGGCACGCGCATAAAATTTCGTCACTCAATGCTCACTCATTCGGACTCTGCTTCGAACTCGAATCACGAGGGACCAAGCTGACCGGCAGGGCAGGGACATGGCCGGGTTCCCCGCCCTCAATTAAACTCAGTATAGTGGCTCCCAAAGTGCGCCCCCCTTCAGCACCGCTTTGGCGAATCGAACTGATCGACGGGCGATGCAAGCTTGCGATAGGGGCGTCATCGAAGCCGATGATCGCAACCTCTGCTGGCACGAGAACATTTTGGGTAATCAGCGCGTCGCAAGCGCCCGCAGCGATGGCATCGCTTGCGGCAAAAACCGCATCAAACGAAATATCGGCATTAAGGGCATTGCAGGTCGCGTCAAAACCTCCCGAATGCGAGAACTGTGCTGGTAGCGTCGCAACGAGATGAGCGTCAGTTGATTCCAAATACTGACGTAAGCCCGCTAAGCGGGCAGCGACCTCTGGATGGCGAGTGTCTCCCAGAAACAATATGCGTGACGCCCCTCCGTCCACAAGATGCTCGGCCGCCAGCGCTCCGCCCATATGATTGTCGCTTCCCACGACGACGGTCTTCCCCCTCGCCGGAGGCTCTCCCCATATTACGGTTGGCACAGTCAAATTCGACGTCTCGTTCACGCGTCCCGCATTCGCTCCTTGGCCCAGAATCACAGCGCCATCGACGCCGACCGCGCCGGACGACGCGAAGTGTTCGCTTGTCGTGAGTAACATGGAGTATCCGGCCGGAGTCAGGACTTCGAGAAGCCCCCCGATCATTGAAAGTACTAGAGGGTCGGCGTACGCATCTCGACCGACTAGTTCGTGATCGATCGCGACCGCTATCGTCCGCGATTCCCGGGTGCGTAGATTACGCGCCGCTACGTTCATCCTATAACCAAGGTGACGAGCGATCTGGGTGACGTGCTCGCGAACTTCTGGCCGTACCAGCTCGCTACCACGCAGTGCGCGAGAAACGGTTATTGTCGAAACGCCAGAAAGGTCTGCGATGGTTTTCATCGTTGGTCTGTCACGTTCGCGAATGGTTCACCCCCGGTGGCCCACCACCTCATCAATCTCAGCACGCCGGCGTACTCAATCTCGCAAAACGCATGGCCGCAGCGGACGGAATTTGCATTGACCGCCCGACGGTAGCCGTCAAGAATGGCCGGATCAAAACATCATTGATGAACCTGGCGCCTAAGGCCCACGACAACTAAGGGAACTGCGGGACGAGCAATGGCGACATATCGTGAGATACAAAAGCTAGTGAAGGCCCAGGGGAATTTTGTGCCTAAGACGTGTTGGATCGCTCATGTGAAAAGCGACTTCGGGCTAACCGACAGGATTGCATCGACCCGCCTCGTTCAGAACGACCGCCGGTATCCATGCCCTGCACACCGGCGCCCGGCGATCGAAGCCGCCCTCGCGCATTTCAATATGATCCAGTCGTAGGCACGGCGGCGGACACATATTAAAGTTGGTCCCGGTTGCCCTCGGTGGGCCATGCGATCCAGTCACCACTGTTGAAATGCAACCGCCTTTCGACACCGCGCGAGCGCCCGCATCATATGATACTCAACCCCTTGTTCCCGGATGCCAATTTCTTCCGCGATCTCCCGATAAGTCTGGCGACGCAACCGATGCATCAAGAATATGCGCCGCGTGCGACGGGGCATCGCAAGAAGCACGCGTCGTAAACCCCGCCGCAAATCCGATGCTTCCATCGCCAACATCTGTTCCGGACCGGCTGGCGCGTCACGACCTTCATCGAAAGGGAACAACCCCTTTCCCTTGCGTTCGTTCTGACGTGCGCGCTCAATCACGAGATTGTGCGCAGCACGGAAGAGGTAGGCGCGAGGATTTTCGACCCGCTCGAATGCGCCGGTCCGCAACATGCGCGTGAATGCTTCTTGCGTGAGATCAGAGGCTTCCTCGCGGCCCACGCGACGCCTGAAGAAGTGGAATAACCGCCGGTTCTCGAGGCGGTAGAATTGATCGAAGGAGGCGAACGGACCGGGCGTGGTCATGGCCGTTCCTCCCGATTGCCTCGGGTGGGCAGCGGCGCATCCCGCGCAGCGCGGTAAAGGGCGATACCGGCCTCGATCCGGTCGAGGATGAAAGTGTCGCGTTCGGACTTCGCCGCGCGGATGTCGGACTTCGAGTAAACTTCGACATCAACGGCACAGCGATTGCTCAGTTCGCGGTCAATCGTCGCCCGCGCGCGCCGCCAACAAAGTTCGTCAGTGAAAAGCGGATGATTGACGACGACCCAGAATTCATAATCGGAAAATTCGATCGTCCGGCGGTCTTCGTACCAGGATCGCCGCGCATAGGGACCGACCAGGATGATCCGCTTGACCTGTCCCGGCTCGGGCGCCTGAACCTGCGAGGGATCGAACAGGCCACGCAGGATGCGGGTGATGCGCTCGATTTCGCGCTGCTTGCGCCGGATGAGATGGCCGACGCGCGCCATCACGACCTCGCGCGCGTAAACGTCGGTTGTTGGGGGTGTCATTTGCAACTCGCACCGCGGCGGTCCGCGCGATTGGGCGCGGATGGGCAAGCGGTGTTCGCTGTGGTGCCGCCAGAGCGGCTATCAGCAACCGTCCGACACGCGGCCGGACCTACATGATGCCTGGCAGGATAATCCCCGGAATGGCCGCCAGTCGTTCCGTTCCGTGCGGTGGATTATTCCAGAATCACCGCCGCTCGGCAAGTGACAAGGCCCAGCGGACAGTTCACTGAGAGATTGACGAGCGCCGACTGCCTGCCAATATTGCTTAGTGCAATTAGTAAGGAGGCCCCCGTGGCACTGATACCAGATGGTCGTGAAGTGGACACGGAATTTGGGACGAACAGGTCTGGGAAGGACCTGAAGGGCAACCCCGTTGTCGTAAGCGGTTCGCATGAAGCGATCCAGGATTATGGTTGGCGAACGATTTGGGGCGCAGGCGAAACGAAATATCAGCGGGGCAAATACGAGCAAATCGGCGATACTCGGCTCGTCCGCGTGACGGTCGCGGACTGCGCAGAGGAAGAGTCGGATGCCTGAGCGATGCGGGTCCCGATCCCGTGCTTACTTTCGGGCTGCTCTCTCAAGCACCGCGATCTTCTCAGAACAAACCTGATGGACGACGCGGCCGAGTTCCTCGACGCGTTCGCCTAGCCATAACAGTTCGTCCTCGCTAATTTTGTAGTGCTTAGAATAGCGAGCCTTGGTGTAGGCTTCCTTCAGCTTCTGGAACATCGATCGCTCGCGATGCGTATCCTCCGGCCAAATGCCGAAAAGACGGCGATCCAACCCCTCGGCGAGCGACCGCAGGAATGCGATATTGTGATTGTATGGCGTGTAGAAGGTTAGCGTGAGCAATAAGCACCCGTATAGTCGTTCGGTTGCCTGATGAAGCTGAAAGGCGGACTCCTTCAGCCTGCCTCGGCTAAGCGCGTACTTCGACGTATCTAAAAAGCCCGCTGCACTCGGCATCCATTCCTCAAAATACTCTCGGGCAGCATCAAGCGCCTGCTCGGCGGTTTTGGGTTTCGGTGCCCCCAATTCACGATCATCGGCCTCGTATAGCGCGATACCGTCCTTCGCGACCTCCATGAAAAAGACGCGCCCGTGCGAGAGCCCGTCGTTGACCTCGTGCAAGCTGTGCACGATGAAATTGACCGGGGTGTGGAGGGTCTTCTCGATCGTGTAGGCGCGGATTAGACGTTCCTCGGCCTTGGCCCAATAGGCGGCACGATCCGTCAGTTCCTTCTGGCTGACGATGACGAGGATGTCGAAGTCAGATTTATACTGGTTGGCGGACAGTGGCGCATCGACCCAATCGCCTCGGGCGTGGCTGCCGAACAGGATGATCTTGAGAATACGCGCGCCCTTCCGCGGGCCGGTCGCATTTTCGGTCGCGCCCCGAAACTCCTCGAAGATTGTCTCGACGACGCGTTCAAGTTCGCGCTGCTTGGCGGCAGGAAGGTGATCAACGTCTGTTCGCATGATCATCGAATCTTCGAGAAACTGTAGTGGTTTGGCAAGGACAATCGGGTAGCCGGTGTACAGCTCTGCCGACGACCGTTTTTCGGAGAGGCAATTGGCAAGACCCTGAAACCTGGGCAGGGTCAGCAACCTGACTCTAAGCATGGGCGAGGAAAATACATGGGCAGACCGCCGAAACATGACCTCTCAAGGTGGAATGTGGTCGACGATTGGCCCGATCCGGTTCCCGTCACAGAAGTGGAGATTGCCGTGTTCGAACGCTGGTTCGGCGACGTGTTCGACGAACTATTTGACCCTCCCGCTCCGCCTTCGATCGCGCCAGAAACGAGCGCGCACGTAGAAGAGATGGTCGCTGAGCCTTTGTGGTCTTGGCCCGACCTGCGATGCATTCGCCAGCAGGGATGAAAAGCTATTGGATGTGACATTCAATCAGATGAGCGGCGCCATAGGATCGCTGATTTTACTCTGGTCCAGGATTGAACGGTCTGCTCGCGATGACGTCGTCCGTCTCTTGGGATTCCTCCCGGCCAAGGCACACGGCATCAAAGCCGTTATAGGAACTTGGGAAGGCGCGGTCGTCGAGGCCCAGCCATCCGACACGCTGTGCTCCCTGCTAGCGGCTACTCTCAGATTGCAGCTTCAGGGGCAGCTGGATATTCGCAACGGGATTTGTCACGGCCTGATCGGAATTATGGGGTCGGTCGGCGACGCCCCTGCCTCGTTGAGCTGGGAGTTGAACGGCTCGAAGCACTCGATCTCCTGGGAAGAGTTACAATCGTCACTTGGGTGGCTTTCCAAGATTCCTTTTGCCTTCTCGATGATCTCGAATCCGGCGTTGGACCGCCTCGACTGCAGGGTGGTCGACACAATCGAGAACCGAGAATGGTGGCGGGCCGAGTGGGGTCTGCACCTGCCGTAACTGCGACCACAGGTGGAAATGCTCTCTGTCAGCGCAATCTCGGTTGAAGAGGTCAAAGTCCAAATGCCGCAAGGTTTTTAGATAATGCCGAGCCCGCCACTTTGTGAGCGTCGGCCGTCGGCGACGCAGCCTGTTCGATGGCCGTCTGCACGGCGCCAGCGCGTTCATTGATCGCCGAAACCAGCCTTGCGCGATTATCGGTGACGATCGTCGCCGACTCTTTCGCTCGCGAGATGCCGACGTAGAAGCTCTTCTGGTCGACCAGATTAGTTGCTTTGCTGTCGGCGTGGATGATGACATGATCGGCAGTGCGCCCTTGGGCCGCGAAGGCGGTATCCACATAAGCGTGGGCGACATGCCGGTCGCGCGCAGCATCGAGGTCGAGCGTCTGCACCTGACCGCGAGCGCCAAGTACCGTCGCGGTCCGTGCCTGTCCGTCGATCGCCGTAATTTCGCCCCGCGCTCCATTGATCCGCCCGGCGTCGCGATCGTTGCGGGTAAAGCGGATGTTGTCACCGGTCCTGAGGTCCATATTCTGCGTTGCAAACACCTGCACCTTGCCGGCGCCCCATTGCCGAAGTCGCCAGTCGACCTCCAGTCCATCCTCGGACCTCAGCGTGATGGCGGCCTTCGCCGGATCGACCGCCTCGACACGATAGGCTTCGCCCCGCGCGACGCCCTTGTCGGCATAGTCGCGGGTGAACCGCACGACATCGCCCCGGTCGTAGCTCAGCGGATCGCGTGCCTCGGCGCGGGTGAGGCTCTTGTTGACGAGACTTTCGATGGCGACGGCGGGACCGGAAAGCACGCCCGACTTGACCAGCGCCGCCCTTATGTCCGCCGTCAACGCATCGCGCCCGTCGCGCGATGGCTCGATCACGAGCGTTCGCGCCCGCGCCGCCTTGTCGAGCCCGGCATAACGCTCGGCGATGGCTACGAAGCGGCTGGCGCGATCGGCATGTTCGACGATCTGGCCGCCACCGCGATCGAGCGCGGCGAGCGCCTTCTTCGCATCGCCCTCGATCGACGCGAGCACCGCATCCTTGGTGGCCGCATTGCTCTGCCGGACGATTTCGCCGACCGTGGCTGTCTGCATGCCGGCACTCTGAAGCTGCGCGAAGGCCGCGCCGGCCTCGACCGATCCGAGCTGCTTCACGTCGCCCACTAGGATGACGCGGGCATCATGCTGCTCGGCCAAATGGAACAGCCGCGCGGTATCGCGCGCCGACAAGAGCGAGGCTTCGTCGACGACCCATGCGACCGGCTGACAAGACGCAGAACCTTCCGGCACGAGCAAATGGCGCGCCACGGTATCGCCGCGCGTGCCGAGCGCCTCTCCGAGTGTCATCGCAGCCGATGCGGTCGGCGCCAGCGCGACTACCGACACGCCGCGCGCTTCGGCCTCGCGCGCGAAGGTGGCGAGCACCGTCGTCGTCTTGGCGGTGCCAGCATAGCCCTGAACCGCGGTGATCCGATTGCGGCTGGTAAGGAGCTGTTCGGTCGCGGCCTTCTGGTCAGCGTTCCAGCCAAAGCCGGACCGCTCCGCCTGCGCTGCCGCGCCCGCGACCGCCTTGGCGGCAGCGAGCGGGGAGGCGATCGGCGCGAGCACACCGCGCCCGTGCGCTTCGATACGAAGCAGCGTCTTCTCGGCCGCGATATTCTGGCGGGTCGTGAACCCGGCGAACGCGGCGCCCCGCCGATCGAGGAAAGTGCGGTCGACCAGCTCGCCCTCCTTCGCCGCCCGCCCGATCGCGTCGCCGATATCGGCATAGCTGACCCTGCCAAGGCCAACCCGCCCCGCTTCCTCATGCAGCACTGCCGCCGGGAACACTGATTGCCGCTCGCCAAGCTTGTCGGCGGCATGGGCGACGGCGCGATCGGCGATCGATGCATCGGGAAGGTGAAGGCCGTTCGCTACCCTGCCCTCGGCCTCGCGCACCAACGCCAGCCGCGCATCGGCATCGAACCCAGCCCCGTCGGCGGTCGCGCGCCAGTCGGCGACAAGCGTGCCATGGTCGGTCGCCATCTTCGCCTGTCGTGTATCAAGCGCAGCCACCTGCTTTTCGGCGGCGCTGGCTTCTTCGCGAGACGTGCCGCGCTCGCCGAGCGCCGCCTCGATCTCGGCGCTGCGCGTGCTGAGCGCCGCCATCACGTCCGCCGAGACGCCTTTGATCTCGAACATCGACTCCTTGCCCGGTGCAATCTCATAGCCGAGCTCGCGGACATTCAAGGCAAGCTCCTGCCGGTAGATGGCGCCGATCTGTTTCTGGAGCTGATAGATGGCGCGGGGCTCCAGGCTGCGCCACGAGCCATCGTCGCCCTGCGTCGCATTCATGATGACATTATGGGTATGGAGCTGCGGGTCCTGCGCCCGGCTCGTCCCATGCTGGAAGCTCGCGACGATGAGATTGCCGGTGCCCTCGCGCGCCACGCTGCCGCCATGCCGGACGCGGGTCGCGGCCATATGCGCCTCGACATGCGCGAGCGCGGTCTTCACCGCCTGCCCATGTGCCTCGATCAATCGCCGGTCGCCCGCAACCTCGGCCATGATCGACACCGACTTGGGGGCACTCAAGGTCACATCCCAGCCGGGCCGATGTTTGAGCTGGCCGTCACGAACCGTGCCGAGTTGCTGGCCCGCGACCTTGCCGTCGAGCAGTTCTCGAAATCGGTCGCGGTCAACATCGCCCGACAGACCAAGTTCCTCGGCGCCTTTGCCGTGCCATTCGGACGGCGATAGTCCGCCCTCGGCGTAATAATCGTCGGCCTCATAATAGCTGCTCGCTTGCGCCGAACTCGTCAGCGCCGATACCGACGCGACCATCAGATTGGTCCACCATCGTCGGCGGGCGGGGGTGCCGACGACTTCTTCCTTGATTTCGGCTTTTCGGCGACCGGCTCCTCGGCCGGTGATGGCACTGCGCTATCTGGCTCTTCTTTGGGCGCCGCCTCCAATGGCCGGTGCCAGAGGGTCGTCTCCGGGTTCGCCGCAACAAAAGCTGGCTGGCGCGGCTCGCCGCGTTTCTCGATATGGTCGGCAGTGAGCGCGATGCGTGCGACGGGAAGCCCATCGGGGAACAGCAAATAGCCCTCATAGCGTGCAAGACGGAGTTCGCTTTCGAACACGGCGGGACGGGTCTTGCGCTGGCGGCCGAGCGTCATCCGCGGCTTGTCGTCGCCGTCGCCGAGCGCGCCGGTCATGGTTTGGACCTCGACCTCGCAGGTGCCGATCGTGTCGCTCGCCCAGCGCCGGGACTCGCCATCGCCCATCTGGAGGAACAGCTTGGTGTTGCAGCAGCCGAGCATGGATTCGGCAAGATCGTCGCCGTAGCGATGCCGCATCTGCCCGACGCCCTGGAAGGTCAGCACAACCGCTGCCCCGAACTTGCGGCCCTCGGGCAGCAGACGCGTCAGATTGTCGACGCGGGGCAGGTCGGCAAGCTCGTCGAGCAGGAACCAGACGCGCCGATCGGGTGACGGAGCAAGGCCAAGCATGGCACTCGCGGCGCATTCGAGCCAACAGGCGAGCAGCGGCTTCAGCGCCGCAAATTGTTCTTCCTTTCGCGGGACGAAGATCCAAGGCTTGGCGCCTTTCGTTTCGTCGAGCCCGCCGATGAAGTCGCGGAACGAAAAGACCTTCTCGCCTTCCTCTGGCATCCGCAGGAACTGGATCAGGTTCGCGGCCTTGGCGAGCATGAAGAGCACGCTGCCTGTGGCCCGGTCGGCGTCGTCGGAGAAAGTGCGCGCCGACGACGTGTCCTTGAGCCAGGTCTTGAGCTCTTCCTTGCCCAGCGTCTTCAGTGCCGCGTGCAGATCGAGCAGTGTGCATCTTTCCTCTCTCCAAAGTTCGCGGATCATGTTGGCGACGAGGATGCGGCTGGTCTCCAGCCAGACATCCTTGTCCTTATCACTGGTCTCCGTGACGAGTTGCTGCGCGATGCGATCGGCGTCGGCGGGATGCGCGATCTCGGCGAAGGGCGACCAATAGACGCAGCGGGCATCAAACGGATTGAGGATGATGTCGCCGCACTCGGGCCGGAAGTAGTGGGCGATGAACTCGCCGCTGGTGTCATAGACCAGCGCGGCTTCGCCGCGGGCGGCGATCCCGTCGAGCATCTGGCGCAGCACCGTCGTCTTGCCGCTGCCGGTCGTGCCGACCATCGCCATGTGCCGGGTTTCGAGGCGACGGGGAAAGGGGACGGGACCGATCGCCAGCGGCCGTGCACCGGCTTCGGTTCGCGCTAGCTTCACAAGCTCCTTCTCGCTCGTCACCCTGGTGCCGTCGATCACGCGATCGCGAAGTGCGCGTTCGCGCCTGCGCGCGGCGACATCGCGAAGCAGGAACAGGCCGGAGAGCCACGCGACAAACCCCAGCATGGCGCCGCGCATGACGAACGACTTGGCGATGCTCGCCCGGCGGACAAAATATGGATCGGTCGCGACCGTGCGGGCGGGCGTCAGATAGTCCGCGCCCTCGTAATGAATCACCATACCGGGATCGCCGCCGGCGCTGCCGGAAAACCATGACAGCATCTTCGCGTGATAGTGGGTGCCGGTGTCCCGAAGGATGCTCGGGTCGAGCATTAGATAGGGGGCCGCCAAACCGCAGAGCGCGATCGACGAGACCATGATCGCGAACTGTCGTTTGAACCGCCGCGTCTGACTGTAACGAAGATGACGCCGCAGCGTCTCGGCATGAAGCCGGAGATCGTGAGGCTCGCTCATGATCGTTCCTCCGCCGCCGCCCGTTGCCGGTCGTAAGCCCGCTGAGTCTCGGCGGTGATGACCTCGTCGCTCTTGCCGCCTCCCTTCGCCGCGCTGCGCGCATAGCAATAGGCAGCGCAGGCTGTGTGCAGGGTGCGGTCGAGCAGGCGTTCGACATCGGTGAGGCGCGCGCTGATCGACGCCACCTCGGCGACCATTTCGCGATCGTCGGAGCTGCTGACGGCGGGATTTACCTGCCCGTCGATCCCTGTCTTCACGCAGCGGCGAAGCATCGCGTAAACCGTCTTTCCCTGCCGGTCGGCGAGTGCGCGAAGCGCCGTGTCGAGGGCCACGGGCAGGCGGATGGAATGTTGGACGGTCTTCATCGCACCGCCTCCCTGAGGGTGCGGATCGCACCCTCGGATTTTGGCGGAATAGCGTCACTTCGGCGAAGCAATGGAGGAGCGCACTCTGATCGCACCCTCGAAAAGTGGCGGAAAAGCTGGATGCACCCGTGCGTGAGGTGTGTATCCAAATTACGGGTCCGATGCGTAGCATCGCGGCCCTGCGACCTTGCGTCAAAGGCGACCGATTCAGACATGATCCGGGCCCTCCGTGACGGGGCGCCTAGCTCCCTTGCGAGCGGCCCAATCGGCGATCATTGCCTTCGCTTTGCGGTCTGCCGTTCGGCGGTCGTAAGGATTTTTTGCCGGTGGAGATTCGCGGCGACCATTGTCCGCAAGCCAGGCGAGAATGGCGCGCTCGATAGCGGCCCGCATATGTTCGCGAAGGTCGTTTGCCTCGAAGGGATCGAGGGCAATCGTGACGCCGCGGCTGAAGATTTCTCCGCCCAAGGGAAGCGCAAAGTCGCCCGCCAATTGAAGCGGACCATCGATGTGGCAGTGGCTCACGTCCCCATCGTAGACTGCCAGCGGTGGCCGCTCGGCGTAGCGCCAGAAATTGACGGCGGCGCGGTACGTGTCACCGTCCTCGCCGTGGGCGAGCAACTTTTTAATGATCGGCCACATGTAGACGGCGGTCTGAACATCTGCGTCGATCTGCATGTCGGGCTTTCGGCCCCAAGAAAAAAATCGAGCAAGAGCGTTGCGAAGAACGGACATGTCTTGTCCTCCTGAATCGAGATGTGATCGGGATGCGCGGGCGGCAATTCGCCGCGTCGGTATCAAGTCTCGGGGCGAGCCTCGGTGAGCCGCGCGATGGATGCGGTCGTGATCAGCGTTCGCGTGCCGATCTTCAGCGCATCGACCTGGCCGGTCTTGATGAGCTTGTAGATTGTACTCCGGCCGACGCCGAGCGCCTTGGCCGTGCGGTTAATCGAGTATGCGAGTTCATCCATTGTCGCCTCCGTTGGAGTGCCGCGATGCGGCGGGCGACAGGATCATTTGCAGCTAAGCGCGGGCAGTTCGAACGGTGTGCGTTTTCGTCAGAAATCCGCCGTTCGTGGCCGTTCCCCGGTAATTGGCCCCGATTGGACACCGCGCAATTGCGTGGTTTCTCGGTAATTCAGGCTAGGATTTAGACGAGCGATTTTTCGCGATCGTCTCCAGAATCTGCTTTGCGTAAGAGGAAAGCTGCGTTCTGCTTGGGGTTTCACGGCGGCGGCTGTCATACCAATCTTCCAGCAGCTCGATAATTCGGGTCTGATTTCCGCGCTTCTTGGTGATGTCGATCGCCTGCACCTCGGGATGCTCGATCAATGAGATGACCGCGTCGGTATAATCATATTTCTTGGGCGCTCCGGCGCGATTTGGCTCGGCTTTGGCGTCAGCAATAAGCTTGTCTACATCCGCCTCGAGGAATAGCTCGCGGTCGAACCAGAGTCCGACTGGGCCGAAGAATGCGCTGCGGATCGTGTTGTCCTTGGCCACATGCGCGGCGCGAAGCTTTCCGAAGAAGTAGCGGTGGTCAACATATCGGCGCGCGCCATTGCGGGAGTAGTAGAAGGGGCGTGACGTCGATTCGAGCTGGAGAATGGCGAACAGGCGTTCCAGATTGCGAACTGCCAAGTCAGACTGGTCCGCGTAAACCGGGCTCTGGGGCGATTTCGCTTTCATCCCGCCATACTGAAACACGCGCCACGATGCTCCAATCGCGATCATCAACGCGGCGCCGCCAAGTCCAATCAGCGTGGCCAAATCCGCGCCCGGCGCCTTGCCAACCGTAAGAGCGCCACCAATGAGAACAGCGCCGGCTGTAACTAATGCCGTCATCATAAACGACGACGTCCAGATCCAGTATCGTTTCTGGATCGCGCGTGAGGCATCCGCTGTGATGCGGTCAAGCTCGGCAAGTCCGATCTCTTCATCGGCGTTGATGAAGCGGGCCGCGACGACGCGGAGCGGCAATACTTCCTTCCGGTCGTCCACCATCTTCTCCTAGCGAGGGAAGTCTACATTGCCTCCATCACGGAGCTGACACAAATAATCACTCCACCACTGGGCCATCTCGACGCGTTCCGCCCAATAGGCCGACTGGTTATATATGCGCCTGATGCTCCCCGCGACCAAGTGAGCGAGCGCGCGTTCGATGGCATCGGGGTTCCACTTGCCCGACTCGTTGAGCAGCGACGAGGCGGAGGTTCGAAATCCGTGGGCCGTCATTTGCTCCTTGGAATAGCCCAGACGACGAAGCGCTGCATTGATCGTATTGTCACTGATAGGCCGCGCCCGTGTTCGTACCGAGGGGAACACATATTTGCCGTTACCAGAAAGCCCGCGCATACTATCCAAAATCGCGAGTGCCTGGCGTGACAGTGGCACCGCGTGCGGTTGGCGCATTTTCATCTTGGCAGCGGGCAACGTCCAAACCGCCTTCGCGAAGTCGATTTCTGTCCATTCCATCTGGCGCAGTTCACCGGGCCTCTGAAATACATGTGGGGTCAGCTTGAGCGCATGCATCACTGCTGGATCACCCACATATCCCTCAATCGCGCGGAGTAGGGCGCCAAACTCCAATGGGTCAGTGATCGCCGCGAAATGCTTTACGGTCGGTTGGATAAGCGCGCCGAGCAACATCTGTGCAGGATCGCGCTCGGCCCGTGCCGTAGCGGCGGCGTAGCGGAAAACGCGGCTCGCGAAACCCCGGGCCTGCTTGGCCGCCTCTAGCCGCCCGCGCCGTTCCTGCTTCTTCAACTCGTGGAGTAACTCCGCAGGCGTGATGTCGGCCACCGGCCGCCGCCCGAACTCTGCGCCCAGCAAACGCAAAAGCCAGCGATGCTTTTCGAGTGTCGCGGGTGCGACACCTTCCTTCTCTCGCTTCGCTATCAGCTCTTCGGCCACCGCCGCGAAGCTGTTGCCTGCGCTGATACTCGCAGCGATTCGTGCCTGCCGCTTGGCAGTGTTGGGATCGACGGCATGGGCGAGCTGCTTCTTCGCATCATCCCTTGCCGCTCGCGCTTCGGCGAGCGTGATTGCAGGATAAGCGCCGAGCGCCAGTTTACGCTCCACTCCATGAAGGCGATATTTAACGCGCCAAAGCTTGCTGCCGATCGGATTGACCAAGAGATAAAGGCCGCCCGAATCCGAGACCTTATAAGGCTTATCTTTTGGCTTCGCCTTGCGGATCGCGGTGTCGGTGAGCGCCATTTGGGGGCCTCGCAAATCAGGGACTTTGGAAAGGCCCCCGGATATGCCCCCGAATCGTTCAGCTACACGCGATCATGGGCAATCACCGGAAGCCAGTGAATGCTCAAAAATTAGCGGATTTTCAGGGTTTTTTCAACCATCAGCGGTTGCGCGTGGGCAGCAAGATGGAGCGGGTGAAGGGAATCGAACCCTCGTCGTAAGCTTGGGAAGCTTCTGCTCTACCATTGAGCTACACCCGCATTTCAACCATTTAGCTGCTGCATGGCGCGCTGTTTTACAGTTCGTTTTACCGCAGCGGTCGAGGCACCTGCCTTTGCCGCCATCCGGATCGCCGGTCAATGGGTTCATTTCGATTTGCAGGCCGCCGGGGCCAAATGGAGCCCCGGCTAGACCTCGAGGCGGAATATCTGGCCCGATCCGTCGAGGACGAGCTCGTGGATCATGTCGATCCGCTCGCCGTCCCAGTGATAGCGAAAATGGCGGCCTTGCACGGGCTTGGCGATGACGTCCGGCCAGAAGGCGGCGACACATTCGCCGCCGGGATTGCGAACCGAGGGATAGACGATCCCGTCGCTGCCGGCGTCGCGCTGCCGGCGCGCGAAATTCTGCGACGGCGCGTAATCGTCGGGGGCGAGGAGCGCGTCGAAGCCGCCCGTCCGGATGTCGATGAGCGCGGCCTCGACGGCGCCGACGAGTTCGCGCATGTCCGAGATCCAGCCCGGTTCGTCGCGGGTGTCGAGCAGGCGCCGGGCCTGATGGTGGGTGACTTCGGCAACCGCCGTTTCGAAATTTCCGGCAGCGTAATAGGCGCCGAAATGGCCGTCATGGAATCGCCCCGGCCGGTCGGGCGAGCAATGGGTGAAGGGCGCCATCACATAGCTCGCGCCCGGTCCCGCGACGCGTCGTTCGACCGGCACGAGGTCGAGATTGCCGATCGTCTCGGCGATCCGGGGGTTCGTCTTCGCTTCGGCCGCGGCGAGCAATTCCCAATCTTCCGGCTCGGCGAGATCTTCGAACAGGTCGATCGGCGGATATTTGCTTTCGATCAGGCGGACGGCCGACGGCCAGTCGACGCGGGACAGCGGCGCGCCCGGCATCCCTCCGTCACCACGCGCCGCGATAGCTGTCGAGATAACGGCGCACGCGCATCAGATCGGTCAGCTGGCCGCCGAGCATGATCTCGAGCGCCGAGCGGTCGCCGAAGGCGCGGTTGGGCGCCTTGACCCAGCGATAACCGCGGTCCGCCTCGGTATAGAGGAGCCGCAGCGCCTTGTGGATGCCGATGAGGTTCGAGAGGCGCGCCGCCAGATCGACGGTCCAGCGGCCATATTCGCCTTGCTTCCAACGCTGATAGGTTCGCACGGCGATGTCGCCGAGCAGCACCGCCGCCTGCGCGTCGGTCACGCCCCAATGGTCGAAGAGCCGGATCACCGCACGCTGCATGGCCTGCACTTCCGCATCGGAGAAGCGGAGAGCGGGCGGTGGCGGTGCGCTTTTGATGGCAACGAGTTGCATAAGCCTTTCCTATGACAATTGGCGTATATATAGATAAATTACGTCAATTGTCAATTGGGATGGCGAATCCGCGGGGCGGCCATTCCTTCAGCGCGCCGATTCGAGGATCGTTTCCATCGCAACGAAGGTCGAGGTGCTTGCGACATGGGGCAGGCTCGAGATTTTTTCGCCCAGCACGATGCGATAGCGGCGGATGTCGGGGGTGCGGACCTTGAGCAGATAGTCGAAGCTGCTCGCGATCATATGGCATTCCTCGACCTCGGGAATCCGCCGCACCGCATTGTTGAACTGCTTGAGCGCTTCCTCGCGCGTGTCCGACAGCTTGACTTCGGTAAAGGCGACATGGTCGAGCCCGACCTTGGCGGGATCGACGATCGCGCGGAAGCCGGTGATCAGCCCGCTGTCGACGAGGCGCTTGACGCGCTGCTGGCAGGGGGTTTTCGAGAGGCCGACCTGGAGCGCGAGCTCGGTGAAAGTGATCCGCCCGTCGCGCCCCAGAATCGCGAGGATCTTGCGGTCATATTCGTCCAGTTCGACTGCCCAGGAGCTATTTTTCATGTGAATCGACTAGGATCAATCCAAAACTTGGTCAATTCGTATATGGAATCCCCGTAAACAAGTCGGATCGACTTACGGCGATATGGTAACAGGGGGCATGACCCAAAGCCCCGACCGCGCCCCCCTCCGCACCTTGGCCCGCCGCAGCGAAGCCGACATCGTCGCCGGTCTGCGGACCGCGCTCGCAACCTCCCCGGCGAGCGTCGAGGCGGTCACCCGCCGCGGGCTCGAACTGATCCGCAAGGCGAAGGCCGACGGCGAGCGCGAGACGCTCGTCGCGCAGCTGATGAACCGCTATCGCCTCTCGACCGAAGAGGGCGTCGTGCTGATGTGCCTTGCGGAGGCGCTGCTGCGCGTCCCCGACAATGCGACCGCCAATGCGCTGATCCGCGACAAGATCGCCGGACGCCACTGGGCCGAGGGCGACGATGACGACAGCCCGCTGGTCGTTGCGCTGTCGGCGCGCGGGCTGTCGCTCGGTTCTGCGACGTTGATGCTCGATGCAATGGGCAGCAAGGCGAACCCGCTCAGCCTGCTCAAATCGATGATCCGCCGCTCGGGCGAGCCGGTGATCCGCCAGGCGGCGCTCGCGGCGATGAAATTGCTCGGCCAGCAATTCGTGATGGGCGAGACGATCGACGCGGCGGTCAAGCGCGCCGACAAGGAAAAGAGCGAACTCGCAAGCTTCGACATGCTCGGCGAGGCGGCGCGTACCGCCGAGGATGCCACGCGCTACTATGACAGCTATGCGAATGCCATCGCGCGCATCGGCAAGGGCGCGAAGCCCGGCGATCCGCACGCCAACCACGGCATTTCGATCAAGCTGTCGGCGCTCCACCCGCGCTACGAATATCTGCAAGCAGCGCGCGTGCGCGATGAGCTGATCCCGCGCGTGATCGAACTCGCGAAGGCGGCGCGCGCGGTGAACATCCCGCTGATGATCGACGCCGAGGAAAGCGACCGGCTCGAACCGCATATGGACGTGTTCGCGGCGCTGATCGACGCCGGGATCGCCGATGGCTGGACCGGGCTCGGCATCGTGATCCAGGCGTATCAGAAGCGCGCGCCCGCGGTGATCGACTGGCTGGCCGAGCGAGCCCGCGCGCGCGGGGTCAAACTGTCGATGCGCCTCGTCAAGGGCGCTTATTGGGATACCGAGATCAAGCGCGCGCAGACGCTGGGCTTGAGCGACTTTCCGGTGTTCACCGCGAAGCTCCACACCGATCTCAACTATATGCGCTGCGCGCAGCTGCTGCGCGACTGTCAGGACTGCATCTATCCGGCGTTCGCGAGCCATAATGCGATGACACTCGCCTTCGTCGCCGAACTGTTCGCGGGCGCCGATTACGAGCTGCAGCGGCTGCACGGCATGGGCGAGGGCGCGCACGACGCGCTCGTAGCGTTGTTTCCGCCGCCGCGCCCGGTGCGCGTCTATGCGCCGGTCGGCACGCATCGCGATCTGCTCGCCTATCTCGTCCGCCGCCTGCTCGAAAATGGCGCCAACTCGAGCTTCGTGCATCAATTCTCCGACCCCGACGTCAGCGCCGAACAGCTCGCGGTCGACCCGCGCAGCGTGGCGAGCCCGGCGGTGCCCGTCATCGCGACGGGGCTCGGCCTGTTCGATCCGGTGCGGCGCAATTCGCGCGGCTACGACCTTGGCGATCCGGGCGTGTCCGAGGCGCTGGTCGCGGCGATCGGCGCGGCGCGGCGGAGCGATATGGTCGCGGCGCCGATCGTCGGCGGCGTCGCGCGGGACGGCAAGGCCGAGCCGGTGCGGAATCCCGCGACGGGCGCGGTCGTCGGGCGGGTGATCGAGGCCGACGCGGCGACGGTCGCCGATGCCGTGACCGCGGCGCGCGCGGCGCACGACAATTGGAGCCTCGCGGGGGGCGCCTTCCGCGCCGAACGCCTCGAACGCGCCGCCGACCTGCTTGAGGAGCATGACGCGCTGTTTCTCGGCCTCGCGATCGACGAAGCGGGGAAGACTCTCGTCGATGCGGTCGCCGAGGTGCGCGAGGCGGTCGATTTCCTCCGCTACTATGCCGCGCAGGCGCGCGCCGATTTCACTTACCCGGTCGCGCTTCCCGGCCCGACGGGCGAGCGCAACGAGCTGATGCTCGAGGGCAAGGGCGTATTCGTTTGCATCAGCCCGTGGAACTTCCCGCTCGCGATCTTCCTCGGGCAGGTGTCGGCGGCGCTCGCCGCGGGCAATGCGGTGCTCGCGAAGCCCGCCGAGCAGACCCCGCTGATCGCCCATGCCGCGATCGAACTCCTGCTCGAAGCCGGCATCCCCGGCGATGTGCTTGCCTATCTTCCCGGCCGCGGCGAAAGTGTCGGCGCGGCGCTGACGAGCCACGACGACATCATCGGCGTCGCCTTCACCGGATCGACCGAGGTCGCGCGAATGATCAACCGCAGCCTCGCCGGGCGCGACGGGCCGATCGCGACGCTGATCGCCGAAACCGGCGGCGCGAACGCGATGATCGTCGATTCGACCGCGCTTCCCGAACAGGTTGCGCGCGATGCCGTCGCGTCGGCCTTCCAGTCGGCGGGCCAGCGCTGTTCGGCGCTGCGCCTGCTTTGCGTGCAGGAAGATGTGGCGGGCACGATGATCGAAATGGTCGCGGGCGCGATGGCCGAGCTCAATATCGGCGATCCCTCGGTGCTGTCGACCGACGTCGGCCCGATCATCGACGAGGAGGCGCGGGCGAACATCGCCGCCTATGTCGCCGAAGCGCGCGCCGCGGGCCGCGTGATCGCCGAGGCCGGGCGGACGAACATGCCCGCGGGCGGCCATTTCGTGCCGCCCGTCCTGATCCGGCTCGACCATGTAACTGACTTGAAGCGCGAGATTTTCGGTCCGGTGCTGCATGTCGCGACGTGGAAGGGCGGCGAACTCGATGCGCTGATCGATGCGATCAACGCCTCGGGCTATGGGCTGACCTTGGGCGTCCACACGCGCATCGACGGCGTCGCGGCGCACATCGCGGCGCGCGCGGCGGTCGGCAACGTCTATGTCAATCGCAACCAGATCGGCGCCATCGTCGGCTCGCAGCCCTTCGGCGGGCGCGGCCTGTCGGGGACGGGCCCCAAGGCCGGTGGTCCGCATTACCTGCACCGCTTCGCCGAGGAAAAGTCGATCTCGACCGACATAACCGCGGCGGGCGGCAATGCGGCGCTGATGGCGGGGTGAGGCTGGGACGGGCCTCTACTTTCCTCGTCATCCCGGCGAAGGCCGGGATCTCGCCCGAGCATCTTTACGCACCGGCGAGATCCCGGCCTTCGCCGGGATGACGATTCGGGCGGGAATGGTCGGATTGGTCCGGGTTCCAGCCGGAAAACCACGAGGCCCGATACAGAGTGGACGGCTGTCCCGGGCAATACGTCCGAAAGCGTCTCGCGGCGAAATGCCGCGGCGACCCTGTGTTCTGGTTGCCCCCCGCAGCGGCGCCGGATTAGCCTTTTCCCGGCGGTGCGCCAATGGGGATTTTTACGCGCCCGGCACGCCCAGTAGCTGCGCCTGCGCCGTCAACCGCCCAGCCGCCGCCGGGTTCGCCGCGATGCCGTCCTTCAGCGCCTGCGCGGCCTTCGCCGTTTCGCCCAGCGTCATGCGGCTGCGCATCAGCATGATCCAGCGGTCGACGTCGGCCGGATTGGCCTTCAGCTTGGCTTCGAGGCCGCTCACCATGCCTTCGATCATCGCGTCCTGCTGCCCCTTGGGGAGCTGCGACGCGGCTTCCATGTCGGCGCGGCTCGGCCCCGGGATCGCGCGCGCGGCGACGGGCATTTCGTCGGGCGTCAGCGCGCGCGGCTGCGTGGCGGCGAGGCGCGCGGCGACCTCGATTTTGTGGATCTGGCCGACCTGTTCGATCGTCCGGCGCAGATCGGCTTCCCACGGCGCCCCCTGCGGCGTGTCGGCGAGCAGCGCGAACCAGTCGTCGATCGCGCCTTTGTGATCGCCGCCGATGTCCTTTTTCACCGCAAGGAAGTAGCGCGCGCGCGGATCCTTCGCGTCGAGCGCGATCGCCTTGTCGAAAGCATCCGAAGCGGCGGCGGGCATCGGGTCGCTGTCGCTCGCCATCACCCGCGCTTCGCCGAGCGCCGACCAGAGTCCCGCCGATTCGGGCGAAAGCGCGACGGCCTTTTCATAGGCGGCCGCCGCGCCCGCGAAATCGCCGAGGTCGAATTTCGCCGCGCCGAGCGTCGTCCACGCGTCGGCACTGTCCGGTTCGCGCTGCGTCCGCGCTTCGAGGTCGGCGAGCTGGTCGGACGGCGCGGCGGCGGTTTCGCTGGCCGGACCCGTGGCGGACGGTGCGGAATCGCGCCAGATCGCATAGCCGATGGCCGCCGCGAGCAGCACGAAAGCGGCGATCAATATCATGCGATTGTTTCTCGTCATGCCGCCGGTCATGCCCCCGCCATCCTGTTGCTCTCGCTCATTTTTACCCCTCATCATACGGCGCACGAAAAATGCCGGCTGTGCGCTCCGTCATATTGCCTTTGCCCGGCGATGGTGTAGCCTTTGGTTCATAAGGTCGGTCAACGATAAAATCGTCAGGGGTCGCACCGGCTTTCCCAGTCAACAGGGGAGGGGTGCATGGCAGTTTCGGATCACGTCGATTTTGCGACGTTCATGGAAGGCGTGAAGCGGCGCAATCCGGGGCAACCCGAGTTCGTGCAGGCGGTGCAGGAAGTGTCGGAGGACATTTTCGACTTCATCGCCGACAAGGAAGAATATCACGCGCAGCAGATATTGCGGCGCATCGCCGAACCCGACCGGGTCGTGTCCTTCCGCGTCTGCTGGGAGGACGACAACGGCAATATCCGCGTCCAGCGCGGCTGGCGCGTCCAGAACAACAATGCGATCGGACCCTATAAGGGCGGCATCCGTTTCCACCCGAGCGTCACCGAAAGCGTGCTCAAATTCCTCGCGTTCGAACAAACGTTCAAGAACGCGCTGACCGGGCTGCCGATGGGCGGCGGCAAGGGTGGGTCGAATTTCAACCCCAAGGGCAAGAGCGTGCGCGAGATCATGCGCTTCTGCCAAAGCTTCATGACCGAGCTTTATCGCCACATCGGCGCCGACATCGACGTGCCCGCGGGCGACATCGGCGTCGGCGGGCGCGAGATCGGCTTCATGTTCGGCCAGTATAAGCGGATCACCAACGAATTCACCGGCGTGCTCACCGGCAAGGGGCTCGAATGGGGCGGCTCGCTGATCCGCACCGAGGCGACGGGCTATGGCGCGGTCTATTTCCTCGCCAACATGCTCGCGGCGAAGGGGCAGGATCTGGTCGGCAAGAGCGCGGTGATTTCGGGATCGGGCAATGTCGCGACGCACGCCGCCGAAAAGGTCGTGCAACTCGGCGGCAAAGTGCTGACGCTGTCCGATTCGGGCGGCTTCATCCACGATCCCGACGGGATCACGCAGGACAAGATCGACTGGGTGAAAGCGCACAAGACGCATCGCCGCGGGCGGATCGAGGACTATTGCGAAGAGTTCAAGACCGCGACCTTCACGCCCGGCAAGACGCCGTGGGGCGTGAAGTGCGACGTGGCCTTGCCCTGCGCAACGCAGAACGAACTGCTCGGCGAGGATGCCAAGACGCTGGTCAAGAACGGCTGCATCGCGGTCAGCGAGGGCGCCAACATGCCGACCAACCTCGAGGGCGTGCACGTCTTCAAGGATGCGAAGATCATGTTCGCGCCGGGCAAGGCCGCCAACGCCGGCGGCGTCGCGGTGTCGGGACTCGAAATGAGCCAGAACAGCGGCCGCCGCGCGTGGAGCGAGGGCGAACTCCAGCAGATGCTCAAGGACATCATGGACGGTATCCACAAGAATTGCCTGACCTATGGCGATCAGGGCAATGGCTATATCGACTATGTGAAAGGCGCCAATATCGCGGGATTCAAGAAGGTTGCCGACGCGATGCTGGCTTTCGGGGTGGTGTAAATCGATCCAGAGCGTAATAAGCGCCGGATTGGGAAAAAGGGGTACTGCGGATGACGGCGCACGCTGGGAAGGAGCGCGGCGATCGGCCTCGGGCGGCATTTGCCGCCCGTCGTCCCACGCGCGCGGCATTTGCCGCCCGTCGTCCCACGGCATTTGGCGTTCTGGCGGCGATGTTGCTCGCGCTCGCCATTGCGGCGTTCGCCTTTGCGCCGCCCGCGCGGTCGCAGGGCGAAAGCGGCGCGCGCTACACCGGCGTCGCTTCGTGCGCGGGGTCGACCTGCCACGGCCGGATGGAAGGCGACGGCACAATCGTCCGCCAGGACGAGCTGATGAAATGGCAGGAGCCCTCGACCCCCGGCGGTGCGCACAGCCGCGCCTGGGCGGTCCTCAATAACAATCGCAGCCAGTTCATCGCGCGCAATCTCGGCATCGGCGATCCGTCGAAGGCGCAGATGTGCCTCGGCTGCCACAGCACCGCGGGCACCGCGCGCGCCGTTCCCGCCGAGGACGGCGTCGGCTGCGAATCGTGTCATGGCCCTGCGGGCGGATGGCTCGCGAGCCATTATGCCGGCGTCGGCACCAACGCCGATCCCGACCGCGAAATGCGCGAAAAGCATCTCGCCAACCTGTCGGCGGGGCTCAAGAAGCTCGAGGATCCGATGGTGCGCGCGGGCGTTTGCGTCGACTGCCACTTCGGTTCGGCCGCCGACGGTCAGTTCGTGACGCACCGCATCATGGCGGCGGGACATCCGCGCATCTCGTTCGAGCTCGACCTTTTCTCGTCGCTGCAGGCGCATCATCAGGAGGATGCCGATTACGGCTGGCGCAAGTTCGGCGCGCCGAACCGGCGTACCGATCATGTCCAGATGTGGGCGGTGGGGCAGGCGACCGCGATCGAGCGCAGCCTCGCGCTGTTCCAGACGCGGCGCGGGACCGAGGGGATATTCCCCGAATTTTATTTCCTCGACTGCCACAGCTGCCACCGCCGCATCTTCGACCAGGCGAAGCCGGTGCGCACCGGGCTCGACAATGTTGGGCGCAATCTTCCCGAGGGCATGCCGCCCTATAATGACGAGAATCTGATCATGCTCGCTGCCGCGGCGCGCATGGCCTCGCCCGCGCTCGCCGACCAGCTCGCGGCGCGCACCGCGGCGTTCCACAAGGCGATGGCGGCTGACCGGCAAAGCGCGGTGCAGGCCGCGGCACAGCTGTCGCAGACGGTCGCGGCGCTCAAGCGCGCCTTCGCGTCGCGCAGCTTCTCGGGCGCCGACGCCTTCGCGATGGTGGACGCGATTTCGGCGAAGGCGATCAGCGATCGCTACACCGACTATTCCGGGTCGCAGCAGGCCGTCATGGGCGTCGATACCCTGCTCAACGCGATGGTGTCGTCGGGGCGCGTCACGGTCGGCGCGGCGGCGGGCATCCGCAGTGACATCGATCGCGCTTACGCGGCGGTGAAGGATCCCAACGCCTATAAACCGTCCGAATTCCAGGCCTCGTTCGGCAGCGCGGTGCGCGCGATCGGGGCGCTGCGGTAAGATCATGCGAAGCAAGACCTCTCTTTTCCGTTCGGCCGCCTTTGCTGCGATGGCTGCGCTGCTGCTCACCTCTTGCGGCGGCGGCGGCGGCGGAACGCCGACCCCGACACCCATCCCAACACCGACCCCGACGCCCACGCCGACGGGCGGGCTCTACACCCCGCCCGCCGTCGCGGCGCTGACCACCGCCGACGTCGAACGCGTGCTCGCGCAGGCGATCGCGGAGGCGCAGGCGCGGGGCCTGCCGTCGGTGATCGCGGTGACCGACCGCGTCGGCAATGTGCTCGGCGTCTTTCGCATGACCGGCGCGCGCGCCACCGCGACGACCTCGCCCGCGCCCAATGGCGACAATATCGACGCGCAGAACGTCACCTTCCCCGCCGAGGGGGGCGCGATCGCCAAGGCGGTGACCGGCGCGTACCTCTCGAGCGGCGGCAACGCCTTTTCGACGCGCACCGCGAGCCAGATCGTCCAGGAACATTTCCCACCCGCGCCGACGACCGCCGGGCTCGAAAGCGGGCCCCTGTTCGGCGTGCAGTTCAGCCAGCTGCCGTGCAGCGACCTCGCGGCGCGCTTCGGCGCAGCGGGTGCGGCGGCGCTGATCGGGCCGAAACGCTCGCCGCTCGGCCTCGCCGCCGATCCGGGCGGGCTGCCGCTCTACAAGAATGGCGTGCTCGTCGGCGGCATCGGGGTGATGGGCGACGGCGTTTACGGCAGCGACCCCAATATCCTCGATGTCGACAATGATCCCGAGGAGTATATCGCGCTTGCGGGGACGCGCGGGTTTGAGGCGCCGGGCGCGATCACCGCCGACAAGATTGCCGTCGACGGCACGACCCTGCGTTTCTCCGACGCGACCTTCGCCGGAGTGATGACGAGCGGCGGCGCGAGTTTCGCGAGCCTCAACGGAACCGCGGGCAGTCTCGTGGCGGTCATCGGCTATGCCAATGCGTCGATCACCGCGGGGACCGCCTATGGCACCGAAGCGTCGGGCATTCGCGCGTCGACCGCCGCCGAATTTTCGAACCGCGACGCCTTTGTGCTCAGCGACGGCAGCGGCGCGAACCGCTACCCGATCCGCGCCGGCACCGACGGCGCGAGCAACAGCGCGCCGCTGACCACCGCCGAAACGCGCGCGGTGCTCGAAGAGGCGTTCGCGGTGATGAGCCGCGCGCGCGCGCAGATCCGCCGCCCGCTCGACAGCCGCGCGCAGGTGACGATCAGCATCGTCGACACGCATGGCGCGGTGCTCGGCATCGTGCGTTCGCCCGACGCGCCGATTTTCGGCACCGATGTCAGCCTGCAGAAGGCGCGCACCGCCGCCTTCTTCTCGGGCGCGCAGGCGGGGGCTGAACTGAACGCCAACGCCAGCGCCGACGTGCGCCAATTCGTCGCTGCGACGCGGACATTCCTGAGCGATCCGGCGGCGCTCACCGGCACGATCGCCTTCGCCGACCGTTCGGGGGGCAATTTGTCGCGGCCCTATTTCCCCGATGGCGAGGTCGGCCGGCCGCACGGCCCGCTGTCGCGCCCGATCGCACAGTTCAATCCTTTCTCGACCGGGCTGCAGTCGGCGCTGATCATCGGCAATCTGGGGCAGCATCTCGGCTTCGTGTCGGGCGCCAGTCCGACCGACACGCCGGTGCGCTGCACGACCTTGCCCGACGTCGCGCCGGGGCGGAACCGGCTCCAGAACGGCATCCAGATCTTCCCCGGATCGGTGCCCATCTATCGCGGCAACAGCCTTGTCGGCGCGATCGGCGTGTCGGGCGATGGCATCGACCAGGACGATATGATCAGCTTTTTGGGGACGCACAACGGCGGCGCGCGCGTCGGCGGCATCGGCAATGCGCCGAAAGCGATCCGTGCCGACACGATCGTCGTGGGCGTCGGCGCCGGCGTGCGCCTGCGTTATATCAGCTGCCCCTTCGCCCCCTTCCTCGACACCGCGCAGCAGAATGTCTGCGAGGGGCTATAGATGATGATGACGGGGGGCAGCCTTTGGCCGATCATCGCGACGCTCGCGGCGCAGGGTGCGCCGGGCGCCGATGTCGCGCCGCCGCCGCCCGCGCCCGAAGAGCCGCCGGTCGCGGAAAACGCCGCACCCGCCGAGCGGCCCGCCGAAGAGCTGATTCCGCCGCCGCCGCCGGTCGACTGGCAGGACAGGATCAAGGATGATCTGGTCACCGAGATCATCGAGGGCCGCCGCCGTCCCGGCTATCGTCCCGATCTTCCCGATGCGCTGAGCCAGGACAATGTCGGCGCGCTGCGCCCGCCGCCGCCGCAGGCCTTTCCCGGGATGGAGGATCAACTGCCGATCCCCGACCGCTGGCGCCTGATCGAGACATTGGGCGTGGTCAAGGAACGCTGGTTCGATCCCTATAACCAGAACACCTACAAGGGCGACCGGCCGATCGACCGCAGCAAGGTCAAATGGCTTCCGATCAAGGGCGACGACTGGTTCATCGTCGCCAATGCCGTGTCCGACACCGTGTTCGAACCGCGCACCTTTCCTATCCCCGTCGGCGTCCAGACGACCGAGCGGCCGGGCAGCCTCGACGTGTTCGGCAAGGACCGCAGCTTCGTCTTCGCGCAGACCTTCATCGCGGGCGCGGCGCTGATCAAGGGATCGACCGCGTTCAAGCCGCCCGACATCGAATATCGCGTCACGCTCGCGTACCAAGCCAATTATGTCGACGTGCCCGAACGGCGCGTGCTCGACGTGCGCCCGTCGAAGGCGAGCCATCGTTACGACAGTTTCCTGGGGTTGCAGGAACTCTTCGTCGACAAGCATCTCGGCAACACGTCCGACCGCTATGATTTCTATTCGGTCCGCCTCGGCATCCAGCCGTTCCAGAGCGATTTCCGCGGCTTCCTGTTCAACGACAGCCAGCTCGGCATCCGCCTGTTCGGCAACCGCGACAACAACCGATTCCAATATAATCTCGCCGCCTTCTGGCGGCTCGAAAAGGACACGAACAGCGGCCTGAACGACATTACGCAGACGCCGCGTGACGATTTCGTGCTCACCGCCAATCTCTATCGCCAGGATTTTCCGGTCGTCGGGCTGACCAGCCAGATCAGCGTGACGTACAATATGAACCGCGAAAAGAACGACGTGCAGATCGACCACAATGGTTTCCCGGTGCGGCCGGCGCTGCTCGGCGACCTGCGCGGGCGCGAATATGACGTGGTTTACCTCGGTTACAGCGCCGACGGGCGGATCGGGCGGATCAACCTCACCGCGAGCTTCTATGCCGCGCTGGGCGAGGATCGGAACAGTTTCTTCACGAGCAAGCCCGCCGAAATCCGCGCGGGCTTCGGCGCGGTCGAACTCAGCTACGATCATGACTGGATGCGTTTCCGCCTGTCGGGGCTCTACGCGACCGGCGACGGCGATCCGTATAACAGGACCGAGGGCGGGTTCGACGCGATCTTCGAAAACCCGATCTTCGGCGGTGCCGACACAAGCTACTGGATCCGCCAGACGATCCCCTTCGCGGGCGGCGGGCGCGTCATCGCGATCAACGGGCGCAACGGCATATTGAACTCGCTGCGCTCGTCGAAGGAGGAGGGGCAGTCGAACTTCAACAACCCCGGCACCGTCTTCGTCGGCGCGGGCGCCGATTTCGACCTGACCCCCGAATTTCGCGTCAGCACCAATTTCAACCATCTGTGGTTCGAAAATACCTTGAGCCTGCAGGCGCTGCGCGTGGAAGGGTCGATCCCAAAGGATATCGGCTTCGACCTGTCGGTAGCGGCGATCTGGCGGCCCAAGGCGACGCAGAATATCGTCGGGCGCCTCAGCGCTGCGGTGCTGCTGCCCGGCAAGGGCTTCAAGGATTTGTTCGACAACAAGCAGAAGAATGACGCTTACGTCTCCATCCTCGCCAATGTGATCCTGAGCTTTTAGGGCGATGACATTGAACCTATCACCCTTCCCGTATCCCCGAACGAAGACGAGGGGCCCATTCGAGCGAAGCGAGAATCCTCCAGGAAGCTGGCCTCGACTTCGCTCGGCCTGGCCCCTCGTCTTCGCTCGGGGATACGGGGTGGGAGGCCGACTTCTCCTTCTCTTCGCCTTCATTCTGACGTCGCTGGCAATCGGCGCACAGGTCAGCCGTGCGGCCGAGGAGGAAAAGCCGGTCAAGGTCGAATATCGCTTCACCCCGCCCGCGCCGCGCGAGCAGGGCGACGCCGAGGTCGCGACGAAATCGAACGGCTGCTATTCGTGCCACACGCGCACCGACCAGCCGTCGATGCACGCAACCCCCGCGGTGAAGCTCGGCTGCACCGACTGCCACGGCGGCGACGCCAGCCAGCGCGGGACACCCGGCCTTGGCTACCAGCATCCGACGAACAAGGCGGTGATGAAGCTCGCGCACCCGCAGCCGACGCTGCCCGGCGCGTGGCACGACAGTTCGGCGAATCCCGAGCGGAGCTATACCTTGCTCAACAAGGAATCGCCCGAATTCATCCGCTTCGTAAACCCCAGCGACTATCGCGTCGCGCGCGAGGCGTGCGGTGCGTGCCATCTCGAAGTGATCGAGGCGACCGAACGCTCGATGATGTCGACCGGCGCGATGCTGTGGGGTGGCGCGGCGTACAACAATGGCATCGTCCCGTATAAAAACTATGTGTTCGGCGAGGCTTATACGCGCACCGGCGAACCCGCGTGCATCCTTTCGCCCTCTTCGCGGCTGACCGCCGAGGAATATAAGGAAGCGTGCAAGCCGGGCTTCGGTTTCGACAAGATACTGACCGACGAAGAGAAAAAGCGCGGCGCGCTCGCGAAAATGTATCCGCTGCCGCGCTGGAGCGTGCTGCCGCCCGGCGATGTCTTCCGCGTCTTCGAGCGCGGCGGGCGCAACATCAACACGCAATTCCCCGAAATCGGCCTGCCCAACCCGACGGGCAGCATCCAGCGGCTCGAGGAGCCCGGGCGCCCCGACCTCAAACAATCGAACCGCGGTCCCGGCACGGGCCTGCGCGTCTCGATCCCCGTGCTCAACATCCACAAGACGCGCCTCAACGATCCGCTGTCGTGGTTCATGGGGACGAACGACCAGCCCGGCGACTATCGCCATTCGGGCTGTTCGGGCTGCCACGTCGTCTATGCCAACGACCGCGAGCCGCGGCACAGCCTGACCTACGCCAAATTCGGCCGCGACGGCGAAACCGCGACAATCGATCCGACGATCGCCGAAAAGAAACGGAAGCCCGCGGGCTATGGCGACGGGCATGGCGACGACGCGCACGGCACTGAAGACGGCCACGAAGCTGTCGGCGGCCATGGTTCGTTGATCGATCCCGCCGATCCCGACGTCCCGGCGCGCCCCGGATCTCCGGCGCGCGGCGAATCGGGCCATCCGATCAGCCACGCCTTCACCCGCGCGATTCCGACCTCGCAGTGCATGTCGTGCCACATGCACCAGCCGAACATCTTCCTGAACTCCTACCTCGGCTACACGATGTGGGATTATGAATCGGACGCGCCGCAGATGTGGCCGGGCCCCGAAAACACGGCGCCGCGCCCGCCGGGGATGAGCGACGAGGAGTATCGGAAGAAATACAAGCAACAGCGCTATCCGACCGCCGCCGAAGTGCATCAGGTGCTCGAACGCAATCCCGAGGCGGCGGCGGCACGCGGACTGTGGGCCGATGTCGAATTCCTGCGCGACGTCTATGACGTCAACGACAGCAACAAGGACACGCAATTCGCCGACTATCACGGCCATGGCTGGAATTTCCGCGGCATCTTCAAGCGCGACCGGAACGGCAATCTGCTGAACGCCGACGGCAATATGGCGACTTACGGCACCGATACGGCGAACATCGTCGACCCGAAGGACCCCGAAAAGTGGCGCAAGAGCTGCAGCCACTACAGCGATCTGAAGGAACGCGATCTTTGCCTGTCGAGCGCCGATCCCGGCAAACCCGGCGTCGAGGGCAAGTTCGTGCCGCCCGGGCTCAACCCCGGCAAGACGGTCCATATGATGGACATTCACGCCGAAAAAGGGATGCAATGCGCCGACTGCCACTTCGCGCAGGATAGCCACGGCAATGGCTATATCCAGGGCGAAGTCGCGAACGCGGTCGAGATCGGCTGCAAGGATTGCCACGGCACCGCCGATGCGTTCCCGAATCTGCTGACCTCGAACGTTGCCGCGCGGCCGCAGGGGACCAACCTCGCGCTGCTCCGCAACCCCGACGGGCGCCGACGCTTCGAATTCCAATATAATGACGATGCCGAGGTGATCGGCCTCATTCAGCGCTCGATCGTCGATCCGAAGCTCGAATGGCAGGTCAGCCTCGTCAAGCAGGCGGTGACCCCGGGACCGCATTTCAACGCCAAGGCCGCGCGCGCCAAGCTGATGGCGCGGGCGGGCAGCGAGGACGGCAAGTTCGAGTGGGGGCCGGGGGTCGCCAAGGAAGACCGCGCGCACGGCGACGAGAAGATGACCTGCTTCACCTGTCACCTGTCGTGGACGACGAGCTGCGGCGGCTGCCATTTGCCGATCGAGGCGAACTGGAAAACCAAGATGCACCATTTCGAGGGTGAGGAGACGCGGAACTTCGCGACCTACAACCCGCAGGTGGCGCGCGACGAAATGTTCCAGCTCGGCCGGCACCAGCTCACCAAGCCCGGCGAGCCGGGCCCGAACGGCGAGGTGCGCGGCATCATCACCCCGGTCCGCTCGACCTCGGCGCTGGTGCTGTCGTCGACGAACATCAATCGCGAGCGCATCTATGTGCAGCAGCCGCCGGTCTCGTCGGCGGGCTATTCGAGCCAGGCCTTTGCGCCGCATTTCCCGCACACGGTCCGCCGGTCGGAAACCAAGCAATGTTCGGACTGCCATCTGTCCGCCGCCGACGACAATAATGCGATCATGTCGCAGCTGCTGCTGCTCGGCACCAATTTCGTCAATTTCGTCGGCCTCAACGTCTGGTCAGGGATGGAGGATGGCTTCCAGGCGACGCGCGTCACCGAATGGGACGAGCCGCAGGCGGTCATCGGCAGCTATCTCCACCGCTATTCCTACCCCGATTATTGGAAGCTTCACGTCGATCAAAACGGCCGCGAGCTCAAGCAATGGGTGCGCGGCAAGACTTTCGACAAAAAGGGATCGGGCGAAACGCAGGCGCTCGAGGAGTTCGCCAATATCGTGCAGGACACGAGCGGCCGGGTGAACTGCCTCCAGCAGCGCGGCGAATATATGTATGTCGCCGAGGGCAAGGGCGGCTTCCGCGTCTATGACGTCGCGTCGATCGGCAACAAGGGTTTCTCCGAACGCATCGTCCGTGCCCCCTTCTCGCCGATGGGACACGATACGCATGTGAAGACCAAGAACGCGACCTGCATGGCGATCGCAACGACGCAGCCGATCAGCGTGTCGCGCAACGAGAATATCGTGAAAAATTTCCCCGAGAACCACGAACAGGTGATGCACGACATCTATCGTTACGCCGCCATCACCGACAGCGTCGAGGGGCTGGTGCTGGTCGACATCGACACGATGGCCGACGGCGAATTCCGCAACAACAAGCTGAAACGCGCGCTGACGTGGAATGAAGGCAATGTGCTCGCGGGGGCGCGGCACATCACGCTCGCGGGCAGCATCGCCTATGTCACCACCGACGCGGGGCTCGTCGCGCTCGACCTGACGGTGCCGCTCCAGCCGAAGGTTACGGCGCAGCTGCCGCTGACCGATGCGCGCGCGAGCGCGGTGCAGTTCCGCTATCTCTGGGTCACCGACGCCGAGGGGGTAAAGCTGTTCGACGTCACCGATCTGGCGCAGCCGGTCGCGGTGCCGTCGGGCACGGTGCGGCTCACCAACGCGCGGAAGATCTATATCGCGCGCACCTATATGTATGTCGCGGCAAAGGCGGACGGGCTCGTGATCGTCGATGTGACGCGCCCCGCGGCGCCGATCGTCTGGCCGGGGCTGACCTTCGGCGGTACGCTCAACGATGCCGAGGATGTGATCGTCGCGTCGACCAACGCCTCGCTGTTCGGTTATGTCGCCGACGGGCGGAACGGTATCAAGGTGCTCCAGCTCACCAGCCCCGACAACCCCGGCCTCTATGGCTTCTCGCCCAGGCCGACCCCCGAACTCATCGCCTGGGCAAAGACCCCGTCGCCCGCGCTCGCGCTGTCGAAGGGGCTCGACCGCGACCGCGCGGTCGACGAAACGGGCGGGCAGATGGCGGTGTTCGGCCGCCTCGGCTCACGCCCCTTCACGCGCGGCGAGATGGAGAAGCTGTTCCTGAACAGCAAGGGGACGGTGTACAAGGTTCGCGACGAGGTCGACGAAAGCGCGTGGCGACCGCCGCTGCTGTATGCGAATTGAGGAAAACCGTCTGGTTTCGACCGGAAGCGGCCCTTTAATCCTCCCTGTGGCGCCGCCATGGGGAGGTGGCAGCGCGCAGCGCTGACGGAGGGCCATAGCGCGGCCGTCGCGGCCCCTCCACCACCGCCTGCGGCGCCTCGCGGGAAGCAACGCACCCCGCGCGTTGCTTTTACCCCGCTCTCTCCCCCTTCCCATCGCTGCCCGAAGGGCAGTTCATCCTGAGCGGCCGGCCTGCCGGCCAGCCGAAGGGCGACAGGGAGGATCTTGCCATCGTCATCCTCTAACGAGACACGTGGCTCGTTAGACTTGATCCGGGATCCATAACCGCGCCGTCGTCGTGGATCCCGGATCAAGTCCGGGATGACGAACGACTGGAAACCACCCCCTAACCCGACGAAGGCAGCCGCCTAAAGCCGCTCCGCCTGGACCACGCTGTCCGATGCGCGCAGCGCCGACAGGATGCGCATCACATGCTGGACGTCGCGCACCTCGACGACGACGTCATAGGTGTGAAAGCCGCCCTCGCGGTTCGACAGCCGCAAATTGGTGATGTTCGCCATATTGGCGGCGAGGATGCCCGACATTTCGGCGAGCGTCCCGGGCTCGTTGCGGATGACGATGCACAGCCGCGCATTGCCGCCCTCGCTGTCCTCCTGCCATCTGAGGTCGATCCAGTCGGCATCGACGCCATCGGCGAGGCTCGGGCAGTCGATGACATGCACCTCGATCCCTTCGCCCGGGCGCGACAGGCCGACGATGCGGTCGCCGGGCACCGGGTGGCAACAGTCGGCGAGCTGAAAGGCGACGCCGGGGGTGAGGCCCGCGATCGACACCGCCGCGCCCTGCACCAGCTTGCCGGGCTTGGTCTTCATCTCGGCGGTGATGCCGGGGACGAGCGCCTCGAGCACCGCATTGTCGGTGAGCCGCTGCTTGGCGATCGCGACATAGAGCGCGCTATCGTCGTCGAGCTTCAGCCGCTCGCGCGCCGCGGCGCGGGCCTTGTCGCCGACCTTGTTCGGCAGCCGCGCTACGATCTCGTCGTACATCGTGCGGCCCAATGCGGCGAGTTCGACCTTTTCCTTCGAGCGGACATGGCGGCGGATCGCCGCGCGCGCCTTGCCGGTGACCGCGAAGCCGAGCCAGGCGGGCTGGGGCGTCTGCTTGTCCGACGACAGGATTTCGACGGTGTCGCCATTCGAAAGCTGGGTGCGCAGCGGGACGAGCCGGCCGTTGACCTTTGCCCCCACCGTGCGGTCGCCGAGCCCGGTGTGGACGGCATAGGCGAAATCGACCGGGGTCGCGCCCTTGGGAAGCTGGTGCAGGCTGCCCTTCGGCGTGAAGGCGAAGATGCGGTCCTGATACATCGCGATGCGCGTGTTTTCGAGGAACTCCTCGGGATCGTGCGTCTGCTCGAGGATTTCGATGAGGTCGCGAATCCACCCGGCCTGGCCGTCGGGGGTGCTGCCGCCCTGCTTGTAGGCCCAGTGCGCGGCGAGCCCGAATTCGGACTGCTGGTGCATGCCGAGGCTGCGGAGCTGGATTTCGATCCGCATATTCTGCTGGTGCATGATCGTCGTGTGCAACGACTTGTAGCCGTTGCGCTTCGGGGTCGAGATATAATCCTTGAAGCGGCCGGGGACCATTTTCCACTTGCGATGGATCAGGCCCAGCGCGGCATAGCAGTCGGCGTCGGTCGGGGTGACGATGCGAAAGGCGATGATGTCGGTCACCTGCTCGAAGCTCACGTGGCGTTCCTGCATCTTGCGCCAGATCGAATAGGGATGCTTCTCGCGCCCCGACACCTCGGCCTCGATCCCCGCGGCGGCGAGCAGCTCCTTGAACTCGCGGGTGATCGCGGCGACCTTGTCCTTGCCCCCCGCGGTCAGCTTGGCGAGGCGGCCGGTGATCGTCGCATAGGCTTCGGGCTCGAGCTCGCGAAAGGCAAGCAGCTGCATCTCGCGCATATATTCATACATGCCGATCCGCTCGGCGAGCGGGGCGTATATGTCCATCGTCTCCTTGGCGATGCGGCGGCGCTTGTCGGGATTCTTGATGAAATGCAGCGTGCGCATATTGTGCAGCCGGTCGGCGAGCTTGACGAGCAGCACGCGGATGTCGTCGGACATGGCGAGCAGGAATTTGCGCAGATTTTCCGCGGCGCGCTCATTTTCGGTCTGCGCCTCGATCTTGCTGAGCTTGGTCACCCCGTCGACGAGCCGGCCGACGTCGCTGCCGAACAGCCGCTCGATCTCCTCGGGGGTCGTCAGCGTATCCTCGAGCGTGTCGTGAAGCAGCGCGGTGACGATCGTCTCGCTGTCGAGGTGAAGGTCGGTCAAAATGCCCGCTACCTCGACCGGATGGCTGAAATAGGGGTCGCCCGACGCGCGTTTCTGGCTGCCATGCTTCTGCACGGTGAAGACATAGGCGCGGTTGAGCAGCGCCTCGTCGACGTCGGGATCATAAGCGCGCACGCGCTCGACAAGTTCATATTGCCTTAGCATCACACTCAATGTCGTCCATGTTGCATATATTGCAATGCGAAATTTGATTGCGCCCGGCGCCAATGCGTTAGCAACTTTGGTAAAGCCCGTTGGAAGCATCGTTCGTCGCGGGTAGGAGAATCCGCGAGATGGGGACCGATGCTCTCGATTCGACCGCGCCGCCGCGGGTGTCGATGGTGATGCCCGTGCACAATGGTGCGCGCTGGCTCGCCGAGGCGATCGATTCGGTGCTGGCGCAGGATTTCGGCGATTTCGAACTGGTCCTCGTCGATGATGCGTCGCGCGACGCCTCGCCCGCGATCATGGCGGAGGCCGCGGCGCGCGACCCGCGCGTGCGGCTGTTGCGCCTCGACACCAACGCCGGGCTGCCCGCGGCGCTCAATCACGGCTTTGCCGCGGCGCGCGGCGAACTGCACAGCTGGACCTCGGACGACAATCTGCTTCGGCCGCAGATGCTGGCGCGGCTCGTCGCCGTGCTGGATGCGCAGCCCGGCGCCGACATCGCTCACGCCGATTTCACGCTGATCGACGATGCGGGGGGCGAACTCGGCCGCTCGCGCGTCGGCCCGGTCGAACGGTTGCTCTATGGCAACAATGTCGGCGCCTGTTTCCTCTATCGCGCGCGCGTGACCGAGGCGCTCGGCGGCTATGACACCGCGCTGTTCGGCGTCGAGGATTACGACTTCTGGTTGCGCGCCGCGCGGCGCTTCACCTTCGTCACGCTGCACGAGGACCTCTACCTTTATCGCAAGCATGGCGGCAGCCTGACGAGCCAGCGCGCCGAGCATATCCAGGCGCTGACCGCCGAGATCGTCGAACGCGCGCTGCCCGACGCGCTGCCCGTGCGCAGCCGCAGCGAAATCCTGCTCGGGCTGGCCCTACGCAGCCAGCATCGCTGGCGGCTCGACCTGGTGCACCGCGCGTTTCGGGCCGATCCGGCGCATGTCGCGGCGCGGCTACCCGCGATCGCGCGCTGGTCGCTCGTCGTCGCGCGCAACCGCATCGCCGCCTGATCGGCCAACCCGGACGTGAAAAGGCCGCCGCCCCTCGCCGAGAGGGCTGCGGCCTTTTTCGGGGTTGTCCGGTTATTTCGTTCCGTTGCAGCGGGCGAGTTCGTCGGCGTCGAGCGCCTTGCCGCCGGCGGTGAAACTCGCGACCGGGCCGGCAGCCTTGGCGAGCGCGGCGCACATGATCAGCGGACGGCTCGTCCCCTGGCCCGCGGTGCAGCTGGCATCCTTGCACGCCCAGACGACGTCGCGCGAGACGAAACGGGCCTTGGGCGCGGGGGCCGCGAGCTCGGCGCGATAATAAGCGCCGCCCGCCGCGGTCGCTGCAGCCGGAACAAGCGCGAGGCCGCCGGTCAGCGCGGCGCCGGCGAGCGGCAATGAAGCGAAGAGGGGAGAAAGTTTGAAAATGGGCATCTGGACCTCCTGTTTTGTGCAACCCAAAAGGGTTGCGAATCGCAACTAGCGTTTGAGTTGCGAAATGCAACGGAGGCCCTATATTTTTTTTGGCACGCCGGCAGATTTTACGTTAGGGCATTGGGCATGGGAAAATTACGCGAAGTATTGAACGACCTGCACGGGGACAATTGCGCCCTGCCGCTCGCGCTCGAGGCGATGGGCGAGCGATGGTCGTTCATGATCCTGCGCGCGGCGTTCAACGGCGTGCATCATTTCGAGGAGTTCCAGCAGGAACTGAACATCGCGCGCAACATATTGTCGAACCGGCTGTCGAAACTCGTCGACCATGGCATCATGGCGCGCGAGGTGATGGCCGAGGACCGGCGCAAGGTCCGCTACCAGCTCACCGACAAGGGAATCGAACTGCTCCCCGCGATGATCGCGCTGCGCCAGTGGGGCGAAAAATGGGGCGCCGGCGTGCCCTCGACCCCGGTGCTCGTCGACGCGCGCGACGAACAGCCGATCGGCCCCGTCACGCTGACCGCGCACGACGGGCGAGTGATCGGATATAAAGAATTGCTGTGGAAGCATCGGTCGGAACTGCAGCCGCTGGGGCAGGCGCGCGTGCGCGCCGATAATCCCGCGGCGCCGGTCGCGGCCGAATGATGCGCCCCGCTGCCGTCCGCGACCCTGCGCACGGCCACTGACATAGCCAACGCACGGACCCTCATGCCGCTGTTTCGCCTGACTTCGCCCGGGCCCTTCTTCGACAACAAGGTCCGGGCCTTCTGGAATTTGCAGATATTGGGCTGGGCCGCGTGGCTCGGGCTGCGCGGCGTGTCGGGGCTTGCCAACGGGCAGGCCTTCACCTTTTTCATCCCGCAGACGATTTCGGCGATCACCGGCTTTTCGCTGACGCTGATCCTGTCGGTCTGTTACCGCGCGCTGATCAACCGCCGCCCGCTTTTGATGTGGGGGGTCAGTTTCGGCCTCGCCGGCGTCGCGACCGCGCTCTGGGCCTTTATCGACGCGTGGGTCGCGCAGATCCAGAACCCGGCGAGCGAGGCGGGCTTCACCAGCCTATTGCTCGGTGCGATGTATATCGACGCGACCTCGCTCGCGGCCTGGTCGGCGCTTTATTTCGCGATCAACTATTTCCTCCAGCTCGAGGAACAGAATGACCGCGTGCTGCGGCTCGAGGCGCAGGCGGCCTCGGCGCAGCTCGCGATGCTGCGCTACCAGCTCAACCCGCATTTCCTGTTCAACACCTTGAACAGCATCTCGACGCTGGTGCTCCTGAAACAGGCCGAGCCCGCCAATGCGATGCTGTCGCGCCTCTCGGCCTTCCTGCGCTACACGCTCGCCAACGAGCCGACCGCGCAGGTGACGCTGGCGCAGGAGATCGAGACGCTGAAGCTCTATCTCGACATCGAGAAGATGCGTTTCGAGGAGCGGCTGCGCCCCCATTTCGCGATCGATCCCGCGGTTTCGCGCGCGCGTTTGCCGTCGCTTTTGCTTCAGCCGCTCATCGAAAACGCGATCAAATATGCGGTGACCCCGCAGGAGGAAGGCGCCGATATCACGATTTCCGCACAGCTGGCCGGTCAAAATGTCCGGATCACCGTGTCCGACACGGGCGCGGGATTGTCAGCCGACCCCACCGACCCCACCACTGGCGTTGCAACGGAATCGACCGGTGTGGGTTTAGCCAACATCAGGGACCGGCTGGCGCAGGCTTTCGGCGATCAGCAAAGGTTCGACGTCCATATGGGCGCTGATGGCGGATTCACGGTGGTGATCGAGTTTCCGTTCCAGCCCGACGGGCAAATGACGATTGGAACCGAACGCACATGACGATCAGAACCATCCTGGTGGATGATGAAAAATTGGCGACCCAGGGCCTGCAACTCAGGCTCGAAGCGCATGGCGATGTCGAAATCGTCGACACCGCACAGAACGGCCGCGAGGCCATAAGAAAGATCAAGACCCACAAACCCGACCTCGTCTTCCTCGACATCCAGATGCCGGGGTTCGACGGCTTTTCGGTGATCCAGGGGCTGATGGAGGTCGAGCCGCCGCTCGTTGTCTTCGTCACCGCCTATTCGGACCATGCGATCCGCGCCTTCGAGGCGCAGGCGGTCGACTATCTGGTGAAGCCGGTCGAGCCCGAACGGCTCGCTGACGCGCTCGACCGCGTCCGCCAGCGGCTCACCGAAAAGCGCGGTGCGGCCGAGGTCGAACGGCTGAAGAATGTGCTCGCCGAAGTCGCGCCCGAAGCGGTCGAGGATTATGACGCCGAGACGCAGCCCGACGCGCACGCCGCCGACCGCTATGAAAAGATGATCAACATCAAGGATCGCGGCCAGATCTTCCGCGTCGACGTCGACAGCATCGAGCGGATCGACGCCGCGGGCGACTATATGTGCATCTATACCGCCGACAACAGCCTGATCCTGCGCGAGACGATGAAGGACCTCGAAAAGCGGCTCGACCCGCGCAATTTCCAGCGCGTCCACCGCTCGACGATCGTGAATTTGAGCCAGGTCAAACAGGTCAAGCCGCACACCAACGGCGAATGTTTCCTCGTGCTCGGTTCGGGTGCGCAGGTGAAGGTCAGCCGCAGCTATCGCGACGTGGTGGCGCGGTTCGTGCATTAAATTGGCTCGCACGGAGGCACGAAGCCACAAAGAATCCCTCTCATCCCGTTCGTGCTGAGCTTGTCGAAGCACCGTCCTTTCTTCGCCGCCCAAAAGAAAGAACGGCCCTTCGACAAGCTCAGGGCGAACGGATTGTAGAAGTCTTTGTGGCCTTGTGGCTTCGTGCGAGTCCCGAAGCGGGCACGGCGCCTAAAGTTGGTGCCCGGTCCTATCCCGCTTCGTCGCGAGATATTGCTCGTTATATTTGTTCGTCGGCAGCGCGAGCGGGATGCGTTCGACGACCTCGACGCCTTCCTTCTCGAGCCGCGACACTTTTTCGGGATTGTTCGTCATCAGCCGGATGCGCGGGATGTTGAGCAGGTCGAGCATCCGCCCGGCGATCGCGAAGTCGCGCGCCTCGACCGGGAAACCCAGCCGCAAATTCGCGTCGACCGTGTCATAGCCCTGATCCTGCAGCGCATAGGCGCGCAGCTTGTTGACGAGCCCGATGCCGCGCCCTTCCTGCCTCAAATAGAGCAAAACCCCCCATGGGGCGTCCGCCATCGCGTGGAGCGCCGCGTGAAGCTGCGGCCCGCAATCGCATTTGAGGCTGCCGAGCACGTCGCCGGTCAGGCATTCGCTGTGCAGCCGCACGACCGGCGGGTTCGCATCGCGCTTCCCGATGACCAGTGCGACATGGTCCGACGCCTCCTCGGGCGAACGGAAGGCCACGATCTCGGCGCTCTCGCTCGCCTCGACGGGCAGCCGCGCGCGCGCCGCGATTTCGAGCCGGGCGGGATCGAGCAGCGCGGCGACATCGTCGACGCCGCATGCGGTCTCCGCATCGCCGGTCGCTTCGCGCACGAAAAAGGCCGGGAGCAGGCCGGCATGACGGGCGATCGTCATCGCGGCCACGGCAGCGGTTTCGCTTCCGGTCGAGACCGTGCGGAAGGGCCCTTTAAGCGGATTCGCGAGGTCGAGCGCCGGGTCGGCAATCGCCAACGCCGCGGCGACCGTATCGGCCGCATGGGCCAGCCGCACCGGTCCCGGTGTCGCGGCGGCGCGCTGGTTGGTGAGCTTGAGCGTAACGGCGCGTTCGCCCGAAAGCAGCACATCCTGGCTGGCGAAGTCGGCGAGCGCCCCATCGCGCGCGCTTTCGACGGCGAGCAGGTCGAGTGCGCCATCGCCGCCCGCGATGCGGAACGGCCAGCCGCGCCGCAGCGCGTCTATGGCGCGGGCTGCCCGGCGAGCTCCGATATCGTTCAAAAGTCGAACTCGGTGATCAGCGGAATATGGTCCGACGGCCGCTCCCAGCTGCGCGCCGGCTGGACGATGCGGTGCGATACCGCGTTCGCCGTCAGGTCGGGGGTCACCCACATATGGTCGAGCCGGCGGCCGCGGTTCGACGCTTCCCAGTCCTTCGCGCGGTAGCTCCACCAGGTGTAGAGCGGCGTCGGCGCTTCGATGAAGTGGCGCCCGAGGTCGACCCAGTTCGACGCCGCCTGCAACCGCGCGAGCGTTTCGACCTCGATCGGCGTGTGGCTGACGACGTCGAGCAGCGCCTTGTGGTTCCAGACATCGCTTTCGAGCGGCGCGACGTTGAAGTCGCCCGTCAGCACCGTCGGGGTGCCATTGAGCGCCCCCGACCATTCGGTCATACGGCCGAAGAAGTCGAGCTTCTGTCCGAATTTGGGGTTGAGGTCGCGGTCGGGAATGTCGCCGCCCGCGGGAATATAGACATTGTCGAGCCGCACGCCCGACGGCAGCGTCACCCCGACGTGGCGCGCCTCGCCGTTCGCCTGCCAGTCATATTTCCGCACGTCGGTCAGCGGCACCTTGCTGACGATCGCGACGCCATGGTGCATACGCTGGCCGTGGGTGACGATATGTTCATAGCCCAGCCGCCGGAACATCTCGGGCGGGAACAGGCTGCATTCGACTTTGGTTTCCTGAAGGCAGAGGATGTCGGGGGCCTCTTCGCGCAGGAATTTTTCAACGATGCCGATGCGCGCGCGAACGCTGTTGATGTTCCACGAAGCGATGCTGGTACGAGTCATGGTTCGGCTCTATCGGCGCGCGTTCGCGTTCGCAATGGCCGCTGCCGCGGACGGGATGCGTGGGAGCGGCGGGAAGTGGCCGTAATCAGCATAGCGAGCCAACTATAGAACCCGCATCCCCGAGCGAAGTCGAGGCAGCGTGGCTATGCGGTTCTCGCTTTGCTCGAACGAGCCCCTCGTCTTCGCTCGGGGATGCGGACTATTTCGGATTTCTTGCAATAGAAGCTATGTCCGCTCCCCACCCCCTAGCGGCTACCTGGCTCTTGACCGCCAGACAAATTAAACCCCCGTCCCAGGGGCGGTGGAACGGGGGTTCAAGGTCAGCGTTCGTCACGCTCTTGAATGAAGGTGCCTGGCAACCCGGGTGGGGCAACAGGGGGAAACCCAAATCCGGGGCCGTGTTGGCGCCTTCGAGAGTTGGAATAGCGGCTCTTCCCTGTCGCCAAGCTGAACAAAAAGGACTGTCGGCCGCCGGTCCTGCAGTTCGTCGATAGCGGGCGACGGTTGGTCTGGAAAAATGGGCGCCGGTCGTGAACCGGACCGGCGCCATGACGGCAAAAGGGTTAGCGGCCGCGCCGCTTCGGGCGGGGATCGGTCCAGCGGAACGCCGAATCGGCGACCGCGACGTTGAACTTCTGGTTGCTGAGATCGATCCGCGTGCGGTTGTTCTGCGAATCGAGCGCGACCCAGCCGCGCAGGCGCAGCCCGCCGGGCGCCGCGCCGTCGCGAACGAACACCATGGTGATCGTGCCATATTCGGGGCGCTTCGGATCCTTGACCTCGACGCTCAGCACGTCGTTGTTCCCGGTCGGCTGGATCTTGGCATATTTCGACAGGTCGCGGTCGGGGTCGAGCAGCGCACCGAGCGGCGAATTCTTCACCGGCCAGCTCTGCACCTGATTGACCTCATAATCGATCATCGTCAGCCGGCTGCCGTCGCCCACGATCAGCAGCGGCACGCCCTTTTGATATTGGAAGCGGATCTTGCCCGGGCGCTTGAGGGTCAGCTTGCCCGACACGCGCTGGCCGTTGCGGTCGGTCTGCACGAAGTCGGCGGTCATCGAACTGGTCGATTTGAGGTGCGACTGCACCGACGCCAGCGCGTTCGCCGACTGGGCGATCGCGGGCGAGGCGATCGCGAGGCCGACGGCGGCGAGGGGAGTAATCATTTTCTGGAAGGTCATCTGCTTCTCTGTCTTGCTTGCGGACCCGCATCGTGAGGGTCAGGCGTTTAACTCGGTCTGAACCGACACTTCATCTCTCCGTCATCCCGGCGAGATCGTGTTCGGAGTCACGTGCCTCCGAAACACCCTTCGCCGGGATGACGGGTAGGGAAGGCTCCTACCGCGGCTGGCCATATTGATCGGTGAGCACGTCGCGGCGGCCGACATGGTTCGGCGGGCTGACGATGCCTTCCTCCTCCATCCGCTCGATCAGGCGCGCGGCGCTGTTGTAGCCGATGCGCAATTGCCGCTGGAGCCAGCTCGTCGAGGCCTTCTGGCTTTCGGCGACGATCTGGCAGGCCTTGGCGTACATGCGGTCCTCGGCGCTGTCGCCGCCGGCGGGGGCGCCCTCCATCGCGAAGCCGCCGTCCTCGGGATCCTCGGTGACGCTTTCGATATAGTCGGGGCGGCCCTGCGCCTTCCAATGTTCGGCGACCAGCCGCACCTCGTCGTCGGAGACGAAGGGGCCGTGGATGCGCGTGATCTGCTTGCCGCCGGGCACGTAGAGCATGTCGCCCTTGCCGAGCAGCTGCTCGGCACCCGCCTCGCCCAAAATGGTGCGGCTGTCGATCTTCGACGTGACGTTGAAGCTGATGCGCGTCGGGAGGTTCGCCTTGATCACGCCGGTGATGACGTCGACCGACGGGCGCTGCGTCGCGAGGATCAGGTGGATGCCCGCCGCGCGCGCCTTTTGGGCGAGCCGCTGGATCAGGAACTCGACCTCCTTGCCCGCGGTCATCATCAGATCGGCCAGTTCGTCGACGACGACCACGATCTGCGGCAGCGGCTGATAGTCGAGCGTCTCTTCCTCATAGACCGGCTGGCCGGTGTCGGGGTCGTAGCCGGTCTGGACGCGGCGTCCGAGCGATTTGCCCTTGGCGAGCGCGCCGCGCACCTTGTCGTTGTAGGACGCGAGGTTGCGCACCGACAGCGACGACATCATCCGATAGCGGTCCTCCATCTGCTCGACCGCCCATTTGAGCGCGCGGATCGCCTTCTTGGGTTCGGTCACGACGGGCGCGAGCAGGTGCGGAATATCGTCATAGACGCTGAGTTCGAGCATCTTGGGGTCGATCATGATCATCTTCACCTGATCGGGACCAAGGCGATAGAGCAGCGAGAGGATCATCGCGTTCAAACCGACCGACTTGCCCGACCCCGTCGTGCCCGCGATCAGCAGGTGCGGCATCGGCGCGAGGTCGGCGATCATCGCGTCGCCGCTGATATTCTTGCCGAGGATGATCGGCAGCGCGCCGGTCTGGTCCTGGAACAGCGCGCTGCCGATGATCTCGTGCAGCACCACCGCCTCACGCTGCGCGTTGGGCAGCTCGATGCCGATGACGGTGCGGCCGGGGATCGGCGCGATGCGCGCCGACAGCGCCGACATGTTGCGCGCGATATCGTCGGCGAGGTTCGACACGCGGCTGGCCTTGGTGCCCGGCGCGGGTTCGAGTTCGTACATGGTGACGACCGGGCCGGGGCGCACCGCGGTGACGACGCCCTTGACCTGGAAATCCTCGAGCACCGATTCGAGCAACCGCGCGTTGCGTTCGAGCGCCGCCTTGTCGATCTGGCCCGCCGGCCGGTCGGGCGCGGGGGCGAGCAGGTCGATCGAGGGCAGCTGGTAATTGGTGAACAGCTCGGTCTGCGGCTTGGGCCGGGGTTTCGAGGGCGCGCTACGCTGCGCGGGGTCGGCGATTTCGGGGGGGGCGCGGTCGACCGGCTCGGCCACGGCGCGCGGCCGCACGGCGGACTCCAGCGGGCCCGGCACCCGGTCGTCGGCGCGCGGCGCGCGGACGGGCTCGGCGATGCGGCTGCTGGTCGCGGCGGGCAGCCGGAAGCGCGATGCCCAGCCCTTTTCGAGCCTGAGCGCGCGCCACGCGAGCCACAGCCCCAGCCCGACGAGCAGCAGGATCGTCGCAAAGCGGATCAGCGCCGCGGCGGGTTCGCCGGCCTGCGCGAAGAGTGGCGCGATCGCGCCGCCGAGCAGCAGCGCGATGATTCCGCCCCAGCCCGCGGGCAGCGGCGCGTTGGTCGCCGGCGACCAGAGTTCGGCGCCCAGCCCCACGAAGAGGATGCCGATGAAGCTGTAGGCGAGCTGGCGCGGCCAATAGGGCTGCGCTTCGCCGGTCCATAGCCGCCAGGCGATGATGCCGAGCAGCGGCAGCAACAGCGCGACGCCGACGCCGCCGATCGACAGGCCGAGGTCGGCGAACCAGGCGCCCGCGCTGCCCATCCAGTTGGCCGCGGTGCCGTGCGCCGCGGTGTTGAGCGCGGCGTCGGTGCTGTCGTAGGTGATCAGCGCGAGCGTCAGGAACAGCGTGAAGAGCCCGAGCGCCACCGCCGCCGCGATCACGAGCGATCGCGCGACGCTCTGGCGGAAAACGGTGCGCCAATCGGCCTTTGCGGGTGCGGCCTTGCGGCTTGCCATGCTCTCTTCCGGTCCCTGTCAGTTAACCCCGGCGATATGCGCATGCGGCGGACTCGCCGTCAAGCGCGGCTCCGCGCTCGCCCACAGCCTTTCCAACCGTCCCGCCGCACGCTAGGGCGAAGCGATGAAAGAAACGCTGCGCAGCGATGTCCTGATTTCGGGCGGCGGCCTTGTCGGCCAGGCGCTCGCCCTTGCTCTCGCCCGTCACGGCCTGTCGGTCCAGATCGTCGATCCCGCCGACCCGGTGACGACGATCGCGCCCGGCTTCGATGGCCGCGCCTCGGCGATCGCCAGCGCGACGTGGCAGATGTTCGAAGTGCTGGGGATCGCCGGCCGCCTCGCCGGGCACGGCTGTCCGATCCGCGCGATCAAAGTGGGCGACGGCGCCCCCGACAGCGGCCGCGGCGGCGAACTCGACTTCGTCACCGCCGACGGCGACCCGCCGCTCGGCACGATGGTCGAAAACCGCCAGCTCCGCCTCGCGCTCGCCGCCGCGCTTGCCGATGCGCCGCTGGTGCGGTTCTGGATGCCCGCGACCGTCGTATCGCGCGTGATCGACGGGCATGGCGTCACGCTGACGCTCGCCGACGGCACGAAACTCGCGGCGCCGCTGCTGGTCGTGGCCGAGGGTCGCCGCTCGCCGACGCGCGACGCCACGGGGTTCAGCATCGCCAACTGGTCCTACCATCATCATGCGATGATCGGCGCGGTCGCGCACGAAAGGCCGCATGGCAATGTCGCGCACGAAATCTTCTATCCCTCGGGGCCCTTCGCGCTGCTGCCGCTCGTCGATGACGAACGGGGGCGCCACCGCTCGGCCTTTGTCTGGACCGTGTCCGAAAAGGACGGCCCCGGCTTCGCCAAGCTCGGGGAGCGCGGCTTCGTCGCCGAACTGCAGAAACGCGCGGGCGGTGTGCTCGGCGCGATGGAACTCGTCGCGCCGCGCATGACCTATCCGCTCGGTTTCCACCACAGCGCCTCGATCGTCGCCGACCGCATCGCGCTCGTCGGCGACGCGGCGCACGGCATCCACCCGATCGCGGGGCAGGGGCTGAACCTCGGGCTTCGCGACGTCGCGGCGCTCACCGAAGTGCTCGTCGGGGGGGCGCGGCTCGGGCTCGACCTCGGCGATGCGGCGCTGCTCGCGCGCTATCAGCGCTGGCGCGGGCTCGACAATATGATGGTCAGCCTCGCGACGGACGGGCTGACGCGGCTGTTCGGCATCCCGGGGCGCACCGCCGCCGCGATCCGCCGCACCGGGCTCGGCGCGGTGCAGCATATGCCGGCGCTCAAGCGATTCTTCATGGACGAGGCGCGCGGCGAGGCGGGCGACCTGCCGCGCCTGCTCGCGGGAGCAGAAATCTAGGTATTATTACCTAGGCGTCCGGCAGGTCGCGGCTAAGCATGACCGCCTATCCCCTACCCATGCGGCAACCACGCCGCGGCAGGATGGGGGCAGGGCCATGTCGACAAAGAGCGATGCGCTCGAGACGGCGGTAACCGATTATATCCGGGCGCGGACGGCTCTCGACGCGATGCCGGGCGCCCGGGCCCGGGCGCTCGCCGATCGCGCCTTCGCACGCCTCGCGGCGCTGGCGGCGCCGCGGATCCGCTATTTCACACGCCGCTATGGCCTCGCCGACGTCGCCGAGGATGCGGCGCAGGTGTGCGCGATCGCGCTCCACCGCGCCGCCGAACATTATGATCCCGCGCGGGCGCGCTTCACCACCTATGTGACCTGGCAATTGCGCGCCGAACTGCAGGCGCTGCGCCACCGCCTGCACGGCGACCAGCGCTGCGCGGGCCGCCGTCACGTCACCGCGACGCTGTCGCTCGACGCCATGCAGGCGGAGGGCATCGACGATTGGCTGGTCGATCCCGCCGCCGAAATCGAAACCGAACAGGGCGCCGCCGACAATCTCGCCGCGCGTCTCGCCGACCGGCTGGTCGCGGATTGGGCCGACCGCCGCGGCGCCCGGTCATGCGGGCCGCGCGGCAATGCGCGGCTTGCGGCCGAGAAGGAACTCGTTCGCCGCCATCTGACGGTAAGCGACGCCGCCGCGCGCCTGCGCGAAAGCGACCGCCATGTCGTGCGCCGCGCGCTCGCCGACATCGCGCATCACGCATCAGCCCGCAAGCTCCACTAAATTTATTGCAGCGTCGCGCGCCCGTCGTCGCTGTCGAAGCGACCGAAGAATTGCATCAGCTGGACGACCAACTCGGCGCGCGCGTCGATCGGCGACGCTTCGAGCAGCGCCTGCTTCGCCGCCGCGTCGAACGGCGCGACCTGCGCGATGCCGTTGACGAGCGTCGCGTCGTCGAGCTGGCCGACCGAATCCCAGTCGACGACATAACCCTGCCGCTGCGCAAAGCGCTTCGCCTCGCGCTCGAGGCTGGCGCGCTCGATGCTCGCGAGCACGGCGTCGTCCTCCGCCTCGACTTCGATCTCGGCCTCGACCTGCCGGAAGGGCGTGGTGACGTCGAGTTCGCGGCGGACGCGAAAGCGCGCGACGCCTTCAAGCACAAGGTTGAAGCGCCCTTCGTCGAGCGCTTCGACATCGATGATCCGCCCGACACAGCCGACGTCATAGAGCGCCGGCGGCTCGCGATCCTCTTCGCCCGGAATCTGGCGCGGCTGGATCATTCCGATCTGCCGGTCGCGCGCCAGCACCTCCTGCACCATCGCCGAATAGCGCGGCTCGAAAATATGCAGCGGCAGGTGCAGCCCGGGAAACAACACCGCGCCGGTGAGCGGAAAGATCGCGATCCGCTGGATAGTCAAAGGCGCGTCGGTGTTCATCAGCCGAACAGGATCAGCGACAGGCGGCGGCGTTGCGCGGCGACCCATGGGTCTTCGAGCCCGACGGCTTCGAACAGCGACAGCAATTTCGCGCGCGCCGCATCGTCGTTCCATTCGCGGTCGGCGGCGACGATGTGGAGCAGATTGTCGGCGGCAGCATCGCGCTGGCCCGCGCCGATCTGCGCGCTCGCAAGGTCGAATCGCGCCTGATGATCGCCGGGGTCCGCCGCGACCGCGGCTTCGAACGCCGTGAGTTCGCCCGCGTCGGGTGCGTCCGCGGCAAGCGCGAGGGCGCTCTTCGCCTGCGCGATCGCGGGATCGGCCGTGATCCCGGCGGGCACCGCGTCCAGCACCTCCTGCGCGCCGGCAGCATCGCCCGTCAGCACGAGCGCGCGAATCAGCCCGCCGTGCGCCGCGGCATTGTCGGGCGCAATGTCGAGGATTTGCGCAAAGATGCTCGCGGCGCGCGCGCCGTCGCCTTCGGCGAGCACATTCTCGCCCATTTCGATGAGCGGCGCGATCTCGACCGCCAGATCCTTCGCCGCGCTTTCGATCGGCAGTTGCGCGAGCAACTGGTCGAGAATCGCCTTGAGCTGGCTTTCGGTGCGCGCATTGGTCAGGTTCGCGACCGGCTGGCCCTGAAAGATCGCATAGACGGTCGGGATCGACTGCACCTGGAACTGGCCGGCGATGAAGCGATTCGCATCGACGTCGACCTTGACCAGCACGACGCCCTTGTCGGCGTAATCCGCGGCGACCTTTTCGAGCACGGGGCCGAGCTGTTTGCACGGGCCGCACCATTCGGCCCAGAAATCGAGGATGACCAGGCTGGTCATCGACGGCTCGACGACATCCCGGCGAAATGCTTCGACGGCTTCCTTTTCCTGCGGATTCAGACCGAGAGTGGCCACGAAAGGGGTGCTCCTTATATATTTGTGAGTCCCGGCGCCGGCCCGCTCCCCACCGGCCTCCCACAACCTGTATGATATGGGAGGCCGGGTGGGGAGCGGGCCGGCGCCGCTTCCGCGCAAGCGGAAAGGACTCTTGTCCCGCTTATGTGGGATTTGCGGACGATATGCCAACCCTTCGGAGAAAATGCGCAATCAGGGGTTGCCGAGTCAAAAAGCCGGTGCTAATCGCCCGCCTCACCCGCTGGAGCCGACCGGTTTCCAGCCGCCAGAGCGGGCGTAGCTCAGGGGTAGAGCACAACCTTGCCAAGGTTGGGGTCGAGGGTTCGAATCCCTTCGCCCGCTCCAGAATTTTCCGACAATCGCAGCGAGACGACGGCCTCCTTCGGGCGGGTCGTTTGCTTGCGGCCGTTCCCTTCGTCTCCATCTCTTCATCGGCCGCGCATTCCATGTAGGACGCGCGCGCAGGGTCAGGCGAAGGTCAGCGAGGCGAGCGCGACGATGAAGATCAGGATCACCGCGGTGAACAGCGCGGTCAGCGCCGTGAATAGAAAGGCGCTCGACGGACGCCGCGAATAAAGCTCGCCGGAATCGCCAGCCGCGCTCGCATCGCCATCATCGGCCGCGCCGTCGCCGTGCGGCGTCTTTAGCAGCGCGGCGCTGATCGCGCTCGCCGGGACCGGCGCCAGAAACTCGCACCCGAAGAGCCGGCCGTTCTCGCGCACGACGCGCGCCGGCGCGGCGCCCAGTTCGGGCAGGACCAGCAGAAAGGTTTCGCCGAGCGCGAAGGGGGCGTCGGTCTCGATCAAAAGGCCCGTTCGCGACAGGTTCCGAATGACGACCGCGGCTTCGCTCGTCGCCGAGCGCGCCGCGACGTCGAGCCGCAAGGTGCGCCGCGGCATTCGTCGGCGGTCGGTCGCCTCGACGGGTTCCGCGATATGGGCCAGCAACGATCTCACCGGCGTCTCCTTTGACGACCAGCCATCGCGCGGCAAGTTTAATATTGCCTTGCCGTCGCCGGGCGCCGCACCGGATGCGTAAAAATACCCGGCAGCGATGTCGTCGGCACCGTGCGCGCGCACTTAACAATTAAACGGATTCTGCCCCCATCGGCGGGGAGTTATGCGATGAACCGTTGCATCCTGTGGACCGAATCGGGACGGAATCGGGTGGAGGGCGGACAGGTTGCCGCTTTGAAATGTCATACTATCTTATTGAATAGTAACGTTCTTATGCGGATCAATCCCGCTCCAGAGCAGCAAGATTAAGTCCGAGACCGTGTTTTCTAAAAAATTGTTAACGCGCTTGCGGAGTCTCGAGAATCCATGCTCTCCTGATGGGTGGGGAAGGTCCGAGTCGCTCGGACAGTGGGTCGCACTGACATTGGTGGATTTTGCTTTGCTGCATTCGCGGCGGGGTGAAGTGCGTGCGAGGAAAATAGCCATGGATTCTTTCGACAATCCGGCCCGCAACGGAATCACGGGGCCTCAAGGCGGAGGCGGGGAGGGCGCATCGGCGGACCGGTCGAACCAGGCCGTAGCGGATAGCCAATTCCTGGCCGCTGCCGCACAGGTCACCGCGGCCGCATCGGCGCTGCCGCTGGCGATCCAGGCGATCCTCCTTCCCGACGCGAGCGGGCGCGTCGTCCTGCCCGCCGGCGCGTCGATCGACGACATCAGCGTGTCGGGCGCCGACCTGATCGTCACGCTGCCGAACGGGCAGGTGCTGATCATTCCGAACGGCGCGGTGGATATTCCGTCGATCGTCATCGACGGCGACACCGTGCCCGCGAGCACGGTCGCGCAGCTGCTCGACAATCTGGGCGAGCTCAATCCCGAGGCCGGCACGCGCAGCTCGGGCGGCAATTTCGCCGACCCCGAAGGCCCGATCCAGGACGCCTATGCGCTCGGCGACCTCCTGCCCTACACCGAACTCGCCTTTCCGCAGCCCGAAGACCGCGAGCTGATCCCCGACCTTCCCGACGACGAGCCCGAAGTGGTCATCGTCACGCCCGACCAGCCCGCCGGGGCCGTGGCCGCCACGGCGAGCGTCGACGAGGCGGGGCTTCCGGCGCGCGGCGAGGAACCCGCGGGTAGCGACAGCGAGGCGAACAGCGAAACCACCACCGGATCGATCGTCTATGACGCCGCCGACGGCGTGGGCGCGATCACGATCAACGGCACCGCGATTACCGCGGTCGGCCAGGTCATCGCGACCCCGCTCGGCCAGCTGACGATCACCAGCCTGGCGCCGGGCAATGTCGGATACAGCTATACGCTCGCCGACAACAGCGATGCGAATGCCGACCCGACCGATATCTTCACCGTCGTCGTCACCGACCGCGACGGCGACACCGCGACCGCGACGCTGACGATCGACGTCGTCGACGACGTCCCGACCGCGCGCGCCGATAGCGACGCGGTCGCGGCGGGCAGCTTCGCGCCCGAGACGGGCAATGTGCTGACCGGCGCGGGGACGAGCAGCGGCGCAGCGGGCGCCGACACGCCGGGCGCCGACGATGCGGTGCTGACGGGCATCCGCGGCGCCGACGGCGAGGGCGGCTTCGCGGCGCCGGGGACGGTTCAGGGCCAATATGGCGCGCTGACGATCGCTGCCGACGGCAGTTATACCTACGTCCGCGATCCCGGCACGCCCGGCGGCGTCGACGATGTTTTCTCCTATCAGATTACCGACGGCGACGGCGATACATCGACGGCGACCCTGACCATCCGTATCGCCGATGCGCCGACCGTCATCACCTTCGTCCCGGGCGAAGGTGATGACGGGACCATCGTATACGAAGCCGACCTGCCGGGCCGCGACGGCGAGACCCCGGGTTCGGCCTTCGGGGGCGGTGAAGGTGGTGGCGCTTCGACCAGCGGCACCATCACCTTCACTGCGGTCGACGGCGTCGGCAGCGTGTCGATCCGCGGCATGGCCGTGACGCCGGGATCGCTGCCGCAGACGATTGCGAGCGACGCGACCGGAACGCTCGTCGTCACCGGCTACAATTTCGATCCCGCGACCGGCGAAGGGTCGGTCACCTATGTCTATAATCTTATCGACAACACGCTCGACGGCGACGGCACGACGGTCAGCTTCGACCTCGTCATCACCGATGCCGACGGCGACGCGGCGTCGGATACGCTCGACATATCGATCGTCGACGACGCGCCGGCCGCGCGCGCCGACAGCGACAGCGTGACCGAAGACGGTCCGGCGACCGCCGACGGCAATGTTTTGACGGGCTTGGGTGGCGGCGACGCCAATGCGACCGACGGCGTCGTCGACACTCAAGGCGCCGACGGCGCGGTCGTGACCGGGCTGGCGGGCGGCAGCGTCGGCGAACCGCTCGCCGGCGCCTATGGGGTGCTGACGCTGAACGGCGACGGCAGCTACAGCTATGTGCTCGATAACGCATCGCAGCCGGTGCAGGGGCTTTCGGCGGGCGAGGTGCTGACCGAGACCTTCACCTACACGATCACCGACGGCGACGGCGACACCTCGACGACGACGCTGACTATCACGATCAACGGCACCGACGACGGCGTGACGGTGGACGGCCTCGACGCCGAGGGCGCCGAGCTCACCGTCGACGAGGATGATCTTGCGGACGGGTCGTCACCCGACGCCGCCGCGCTGACGCAGGACGGCAGCTTCAGCGTCTCGACCCCCGACGGGCTCGGGAATGTGAGCGTCGGCGGGGTGCAGGTCGTGACCAACGGCGTCTTCACCCCCGGCACCGCGACCAGTCCGCTTGGGACCATCAACATCACCGGATTCACGCCCGTCACCGGCGCCGACGGCTCGGTGATCGGCGGCAGTTTCACTTATGAATATGTCCTTGCCGACAACACGCTGACCCACGCGAACGCCGGCGAGGACGACGTCACCGACAGCTTTGCCGTCACCGTCACCGACAGCGACGGATCGAGCGCGAACGCCAGCCTCGACGTGCGCATCATCGACGATGTCCCCGACGCGGCCGACGACGGCGCCGGCGCGGCCGAAGACACGCCGGTCGTCATCGACGTGCTGGCGAACGACGTTCGCGGCGCCGACGGCGTCGATCCCGCGACGGGCGTCGCGCTCGCGACCGCGCCGGCGAAAGGGACGGTCGTCTACAATGGCGACGGCACCTTCACCTATACCCCGACGGCGGGGCAGGAGGGCGAGGACAGCTTCACCTACACGATCACCGACGGCGACGGCGATACGTCGACCGCGACGGTGACGGTGACGCTCGCGAAGGATTCGATCCCGACGATCGATCTGGGCGCCGACAACAACGTCGACGAGGCGGGGCTGCCGAACGGCTCAAGCTTCGCCTCGAACAGCGAGACGGCGACGGGCAGCTTCACGCTGACCACGGGCAACGACAGCGTCGCATCGCTCGTGATCAACGGCGTCGATGTGACCGCCGGCGGCACCGTGACGACGCCTGTCGGCGTGCTGACCGTGACGGTCGGCGGCGGCGCCTACAGCTACAGCTATACGCTCACCACCAACACGTCGGGGGACGACAGCTTCGACAGCTTCACCGCGGTGGTGACCGACAGCGACGGCGACACCGCGACCGACACGCTGGTGATCGATATCGTCGATGACGTGCCGACGGCGCGCCCCGACACCGACAGCGTGACCGAGGACGGGCCGCTGACCGCCAACGGCAATGTGCTGACCGGCAGCGGCGGCGGGGACGCGAACGGCACCGACGGCGTCCTCGATACGCAGGGCGCCGACGGCGCGAGCGTGACCGCGGTCGGCTTCGGCGGGACGGCAGGCAGCGTCGGCGCGGGGCTGGCGGGCGCTTATGGCACGCTGACGCTGAACAGCGACGGCAGCTACAGCTATGTCCTGAACAATGCGGCGCAGCCGGTGCAGGGCCTGTCGGCGGGCGAGACGCTGACCGAAGTCTTCGCCTATACGATCACCGACGGCGACGGCGATCCCGCGACGACGACGCTGACGATCACGATCGATGGCGCCGACGACGGCGTGACGATCGAGGGGCTCGATGCCGAGGGCGCCGAGCTGTTCGTCGACGAGGATGATCTGCCGGTGCGCGCCGGCGAAGCGCCGGGGTCGGATACGACCCCCGACGGCGTGACCGACGGCGACAGCTTCACCATATCGACCCCCGACGGCATGGGCAGCGTCGTGCTCGACAGCTTCAACGGCGTGCCGCTCGGCGCGCCGCTGACGCTCGTCACCGCCGACGGCAGCTTTACGCCGCAATCGGTCGCGACCGCCTATGGCACGCTCTCGGTCACCGGCTTCACGCCGGTCATCGGCGCCGACGGTTCGGTGATCGGCGGCAGCTTCACCTACAGCTATACGCTGACCGACAACCGCACCGACCACCCCGCCGCCGGACAGGACGACCGCACCGACAGCGTCGGCGTCACCGTCACCGATGCCGACGGCTCGACCGCCAGCGCGGCGATCGACATCCGCATCACCGACGACGTGCCCGACGCGATCGACGACGGTACGACGCAGACGCTGGAAAATGCGCCGGTCACGATCGATGTGCTCGCCAACGACGTCGAGGGCGCCGACAGCGTGCAGCCGGGGGCGGTCGAGCTGGTGGCCGGATCGCTGACCGGCACAGGCACGCTCGTCAACAATGGCGACGGCAGCTTCACCTATACCCCCGCGGCGCAGGAAAGCGGCACCGTCAGCTTCCAGTATCGCATCACCGACGGCGACGGCGACACCGACGTCGCCACTGCGACGATCACGCTCGTCGCCGATTCGGCGCCGCAGATCCGCAATGCCGATGATGTGACGGTCGACGAGGACGGGCTTTCGGGCGCCAATGCCGACAATGGCCTCGCCGGCGAAGTGACCTCGACCGGCAGCGCGAGCGCGGCCGGGACGATCACCGTCGATTTCGGCAGCGACGTGCCGGCGGCGCTCGCCGGTTCGCTTGTCCTGAACGACAGCGGCGCGCTCGACACGCAGCTTACCGTCGGCGCCGTTCCGGTGACCTTCGCCAAGGACGGCGACGATCTCGTCGGCTCGGTCGGCGGCGCCGAGGTGATCCGCATCGCGCTGACGAGCGCGGTTGCCGGCCCAGGCGCGACCGAAGTCACCTATGGCTATACGGTCACATTGTCGCAGGCGGTCGATCAGGCGCTGCCCGGCATCGAGGACAGCGATCTGCTCGCGGGCATCGGCTTCACCGTCACCGACAGCGACGGCACCCAGTCGTCGGGCGCGTTCGACGTCACGATCGTCGACGATCTGCCGACGCTCAACGTCTCCGACACGCCGGTGAGCGTCGTCGAAGGCGCGACCGTGAACGGCACATGGACGCTCGATCAGGGCGCCGACGGCGTCGCGTCGGTGTTCGTCAGCTTCGGCAGCGGCAGCGCCACGCTGTCGCTGACGCCGGGGAGCAGCGTGTCGATCGCGCAGCCGACGGGCACGCTGACGGTGGGCGCAGACGGCAGCTTCAGCTTCGCGGCGGCGAACGATCAGGATGACGCCGCGAATCCGTCCGCGACCTTTACCCTGTCGGCGGTCGATCGCGATGGCGATCCGACGTCGGACAGCCTGACGATCGCGATCGCCGACGGCGCAGGCCCGGTGAACGCGACGCCGGTCACGCTGACCGTGAACGAGGCGGCGATCGACGGCATCGGCAGCAATCCGGCAAGCCCGGACGAGACCGACAGCGGCATCCTTGCCTTCACCGCGGGGTCGGACACGCTCTCGGGCTTCGCCTTTACCGGCGTCGCGGGCCTTGTCGCCAATCTCGACGGCGCCGGCACCGACATCTTCTGGTCGATGGCGCCCGACGGGCAGACGATCACCGGCTCGCTGACGCTGGGCGGGCCCGCCGCGATTACGATCAGCCTGACCGCGCCCGCGAGCATCGCGCCCGGCGCGACGGCGAATGCCAGCGTCACCGTCACCCTCGCCGACAATCTGCCGCACGCGATCGCCAATGCCGCGCAGACGCAGGCGCTGGGAACGGTCACCGTGCAGGCGACCGATACCGACGGCGACCCCGCAACCGGCGTCGTCACCGTGCAGGTCATCGACGATATTCCGGCGGCGAACCCCGATGTCGACAGCGTGACCGAGGACGGCGCGCTGATCGCGGACGGCAATGTGTTGACGGGCAGCGGCGGCGGTGACGCGAACGCCACCGATGGCGCCGCCGATACGCAGGGCGTCGACGGTGCGGCCGTCACCGCGCTCGTTGGCGGCACGGTCGGCGCGCCGCTCGTCAGCACCTATGGCACGCTGACCCTGAACGCCGACGGCAGCTATTCCTATGCGCTCGATAATGCGAACAGCGCGGTGCAGGGCCTCTCCGCCGGTCAGACGCTGACCGAGACCTTCACCTACACGATCACCGACAGCGACGGCGATCCCGCGACGACGACGCTGACGATCACGATCAACGGCGCCAACGACGGCGTGACGATCAATGGCCTTGCGGTCCCCGGCGGCGAGGAGGTCGTGAACGAAGACGATCTTCCCGACGGATCGTCGCCCGATGCCGCGGCGCTGACCCAGACGGGCGACTTCACCGTCACCGCGCCCGACGGTCTCGACGACGTCACCATCGGCACCGCGCAGGTGATGACGAACGGCGTCTTCACGCCCGGCCTGACGACGACGAGTGCGTTCGGCACGGTGACGATCACCGGCTTTACCCCCGTCACCGCGAGCGACGGTTCGGTGATCGGCGGCACCTTCACTTACGAATATGTGCTCGATGACAATACGCTGACCCATCCGGCGGCGGGCGAGGACAATGTGATCGACAGTTTTGCGGTCACCGTCACCGACAGCGACGGGTCGGTTGGAAATGCCAGCCTCGACGTCCGGGTCATCGATGACGTGCCGGCGGCTTCGCCCGAGCCGAACCAGAATGTCGCCGAGGGCGCGACCGTCACCGGCACGCTCGATTTCGTCGAGGGCGCCGACGGCGCCAGCGTCACGGCGATCAACGGCACGACGCTGATATTCGGCGGCGACGGTTTCTCGCAGGCCATCGACATCGGCGACGGCACGATCAAGGTAAAGACCGACGGCAGCTACAGCTTCACCGCCGATGCCGCGGTGCCGGGGACGGGGAGCGCCTCGGCGACCTATACGGTCACCGACGGCGATAACGACACCGCGACGGCGGCGATCAGCTTCACGATCACCGATGCCAATGTCCCGACCGCGGGCGAGACGCAGGCGTCGGTCGACGACGACGCGCTCGCCGGCGGCAATCCGGCGAGCACCGCGGGCGACCTGCCCGATCCGAACAGCGATGGCGACAATGATCAGGCGACCTTCAGCGGCCTGCTGAACCTCGATTTCGGGGGCGACGGCGCGGGTTCGGTCGATTTCGCCGCGATGGACGGGCTGTTCGTCAATGTCGGTCAGGAATCGGTCCAGCTCGCCTGGAACGCGGGCACCGGCACGCTGACCGGCACGGGTCCGCGCGGCCCCCTGTTTACCGTCGAAGTGACCGACAGCGCGGCGGGCGCCTATAAGGTGACATTGCTCGACAATGTCCTGCACGCCGCCGGCGGCGACGAGAATGACGCCACCGCGACGCTGACCTTCACCGTTACCGACAGCGACGGGTCGCCCGCGAACGGCACGCTCGAAATTACCTTCGACGACGATGCGCCGACGGTGACCGCAGGCGGCGCGCAGCCGGTCCTGACGGTCGATGAAACCGCGCTCGGCATCGATGCACAGGCCAGCTTCGCTTCGGTGTTCACGCCGGTGTTCGGCGCCGACGGCGCCGCGGCGGCGAATGCGACGACCTATGCGCTCGGCATCAACGCCGGGGCGACGGGGCTGGTCGACACCGCCACCAACGAAGCCGTCGTCCTCAGCGTCGTCGGCGGCGTGGTCGAGGGGCGGACCGCGACGTCGGACGCGCTTGTCTTCACGCTCAGCGTCGCGGCGAACGGGACGGTCACGCTCGACCAGATCCGCGCCGTGGTCCATACGCCCGACAGCGGGGCCGATCAGCCGACGGGTCTGGTCGCCGACAACCTGATCACCCTGACCGCGACGGTCACCGACGGCGACGGCGACACGGCGGCGGCAACGGCGAATATCGGCCAGAACCTCGTCTTCCGGGACGACGCGCCGGTGGCGGAGGACGACAGCGCGGGACTGACCGAAGGCGGTCCGAGCTTCGTCACCTTCGATGTCGACACCAACGACAACAACGGCGCCGACGGCTTCGGCAGCCGCAGCTTCACCAGCCTGACCAGCAGCTACGGCACGATCACGATCAATGGCGATGGGACGCAGACCTATACGCTCACGCCCGCCGGACAGGCCGCCATCGATGCGCTGGCGCCCGGGGCGACGCTGACCGATGTCTTCACCTATACGCTGACCGACAAGGACGGCGATAGCGATCCCGCGACGCTGACGGTGACGCTGACCGGCACCGACGACGGGGTGACGATCACCAATCTGACGCCCAAGCTGGATGGCGGCGACGCGACGGTGGACGAGGACGACCTGCCCGCCGGGTCGGACACGACCAAGGAATCGCTGACCACGACGGGCAGCTTCAATATCTCGGCGCCCGACGGCGTCGCGGATCTGTCGATCCACGGCGTGCAGGTGATCAACAACGGCGTCTTCACGCCCGCGGCGATCCCGACGCCGCTCGGCAATATGCTGAACATCACGGCCTATAATGCCGCGACCGGCGAGGTCAGCTACAGCTATACGCTGAACGCGGCCGAAACGCATGCGAGCGTCCAGGGCGAGAACAGCCTGTTCGAGGATTTCACCGTCGAACTTACCGACACCGACGGCGACAATGTCGACAGCCTCCTGTCGATCGCGATCATCGACGACGTGCCGACCGCGCGCCCCGACACCGATGCGGTGGCCGAGGATGCCGGCGACGCGACGGGCAATGTCATCACCGGCGTCGGAACCGCCAACGCGCCGGGCAGCGCCGACACCGCTGGCGCCGATGGCGCTACGGTAACCGGCGTCGCGGCGGGGACGTCGGCGACGGCGGTCGCAGGCAATGTCGGTGCTGCGGTGGGCGGCAGCTACGGCTCGCTGACGCTGAACGCGGGCGGCGGCTACACCTATGCGCTGAACAACGGCAATGCGGCGGTGCAGGCGCTCGGTGTCGGAGAGACGCTGACCGAGACCTTCACCTACACGATCACCGACGGCGACGGCGACACTTCGACGACGACGCTGACGATCACGATCAACGGCACGAACGACCTGCCGACGATCGGATCGGCGACGACCGCGGTGTCGGACGAAGGTCTGGCGGGCGGTTTTCCCGATAGCGCCGGGACCGTCGACACGACCGACCTCACGCTCCGCACCGGCACGATCGCGGTCGGCGACCCCGATGGCGATCCGCTGACGCTGTCGCTCGGCGCGCCCGCGACGGCGCTGTTCTCGGGCGGCCAGCCGATCGTGTGGGACACGACCAACCCGCAGCTCCTGCTCGGCAAGGTCGGGACCGAAACGATCATCAGCGTCGCGATCGACAATGGCGGCAATTACACCGTGACGCTGTCGGGGCCGATCGACCACCCCGACACGACGCAGGAGGATGCACTGTCGCTCGTCGTGCCCGTCAGCGCCTACGACGGCACGACGACGGTCACCAATGCGAGTGCGCTGACGATCGGTCTCGAGGATGATTCGCCGGTTGCCATCGCGCCGCTGGCCGCCGCGCTGATCAACGCGCCCGGCTCGTCGGTCTATCAGTCGCTCGACAGCGACGGCGACGTCGACAATAATTACGGCGGCGATGGCCCCGGAAGCGTGATCTTCACCGCCGCGACGATCGCCGCGCTCCAGGGCCAGAATCTGACCTCGGGCGGCCAGGCGCTGACCTATGTCATTTCGGCAAACGGCACCGTGCTGACCGCCGAAAAGCCGAACGGCGACGACGTCTTCATCATCCGCCTGCAACCCGCGGGCCATGCCGACCAGTATCAGGTCGAGATGGTGCAGAAGCTCGATTCGACCGCGACGGTCGATTTCAACAGCGGCGGCTATGACTTCGTCGGCGGCAACACCGCGTGGGTCGGTTTCGTGAAGGCGGGCGACAACAACAGCCAGGACATATTGATCACGCCGATGAAGAATAATGCCGACGGCGGCACCGTCAACGCGAACAACACCGAAACCGGCGTCGACAACAATAATGTCGGGCCGACCGAGGCAGTGCGCGTCGATTTCGTTATCGACCTCACCGGCTCGCCCGGCAACGGGCAGGACTATGGGGTTCTGGCGAACCAGAACCACGCCTTTGATTCGCACTATACCGCGAACGGCGCGTCGGCGCTGTTCACCAATATCAACAGCAGCAGCAGCGTCCGGCTGGTCGCGCGCGACGATGTCGATACCGACAATGATATCGGGGACGGCATCAAGGATACGATCACCAAGGTCGCGATCAGCTATAACAATGCGACGCTCTCGGTGACCGCCAACGGCACCTATAATGTCGGCGGGCAGAACTTCACCGTCACCTTCAGCAACGGCGAGGCGACCGTCGCCGGGGTTGTTTCGAACGCGGTGGTCGCGGGCTTCACCGCCGACGGCTACAACAGCATCGAATTCCACCACGCGGGCGGCGACACCTTCAAGATCGGCGACTTCGGCGCGGTCGTGCAGACCGAAAATCCGGTGAATTTCAATGTGCCCGTGGCCATCGTCGATGGCGACGGCGACACCGCGCCGGGCTCGCTGGCGATCACCACCGCGTCGCCGCTCCTCGTCGTCGGATCGGCCACCGGCGACGTCGGCGGCGAGCCGACCGACCATGTCGTCGCCAACCCGCAGGGCCTGCCCGACGGGGCGATCCAGGGCGGCGCCTTCGACGACACGCTCGTCGGCGACCCCGGCTCGGTGACGATCACCGAGGGGCAGCAGGCGAATGTCGTGCTCGTGCTCGACAGCTCGGGCAGCATGACGACCCAGATCGCCTTCGGGGGCGGTACGATTTCGCGGATGCAGGCGCTCAAGAACGGCGTCAACGCGCTGATCGACAGCCTGTCGCAATCGGGCGCGCTTGACGTCCGGATCACCGTGATCGATTTCGATGGCGACGGCGACAATCTGGGGACCTTCGACCTGATCGTGAACGGCGTCGTCCAGGCGGCGCAGGTCACGGCCGCGAAGGCGGCCGTCAACGGGATGACCGCCTCGGGCAGCACCAATTATGAGGACGGGCTGCAGGATGCGCTGAGCTGGATCAACGGCGGTAACGGCATTGCCGGCGCCGACGTCAACAAGGTCGTATTCGTGTCCGACGGCAACCCGACCGTCTGGAACACTGGCGGCAACGGCGACGACAGCGACGCCACCAATGTCCAGAATTCGATGAACCAGGTGCTGGGCTCGGACGGCACGAACGAACCGCAGCAGATCCTCGCGACGGGCTATTCGATCGATTCGGTGGGGATCAACGTCAACGCGAGCCTGCTGGCGCGGCTCAGCGACGTCGAGGACGGCAATGCTTCGGGCGGAACCGGCAGCGCGACCAACGCGACGTCGGCCGAACAGCTCGCGGCGGTGCTGCAGGTGCTCGGCGGCTCGACCGACCTCGCCGCGGCGGGAGCCGATACGATCACCGGCGGCGAGGGTGCCGACGTCATTTTCGGCGACGTGCTTTATACCGACGCTCTCGCGGCGCAGCTTGGCGTCAACCTGTCGCCGGGATCGGGCTGGGCGGTGTTCCAGACGCTCGAAGGCCGGGTGAACGCCGAATCGATCGATCCCGCCGGCAATGGCGCCGACTGGAATCGTCAGGACACGATCGCCTATATCCGCGCCAACTACACCGCGCTGGCGCAGGAAAGCGGCCGGACGGGCGGCAACGACACGATCAATGCCGGCGGCGGGAACGACGTCATTCTTGGTCAGGAAGGCAATGACACGATCAACGCCGGGGGTGGCGACGACCTGATCCAGGGCGGCACGGGCCGCGATGTCATGACCGGCGGGACCGGGGGCGACACCTACCTCTTCAACGCTGGCGACAGTCGCCCGACGCTGGGCGGCACCGGCAATGGCGGGACGATCACGGGGCACGACGTGATTACCGATTTCAATCTCGCGGCCGATATTTTGAACCTGCCCGGAACCCCGGTCCCCGACGGGAATGGCGCGGTGAACGGAACAAACTCGGTTCTGACGATCAGCGGACAAGCGATCCGCTCGCATTCGGTCGCCGATGGCGTGATGACGTTCGACGACAATGATAGCTTCGCGAACGCGCTCACCCTGTCGAGCGATGCCCACGTCGCGGCGGCGGTCGACTATCTGCAACGCAACGACCTCGGCCCCGCGGGGACGACCGTCGCTTTCGTCGCGGGCACGCGGACCTTCGTCTATCAGCAGGTCGGAACCAGTCCGAACCCCGCCAACGACATTCTCGTCGAGCTGCAGGGCGTCACGATCACCAATTTGAACACGCTGATCGGCACGCGCGTCACCCCGGTGACGCTCGATCTCGGCGGCGACGGGCTCGATTTCGTGTCGTCGTCGGCGGGCGCCGCCTTCGACCATGACGGCGACGGCGTGCGCGAGGCGACCTCGTGGGCGGGTCGCGGCGACGGCATCCTCGTCCGCGACGCCAACGGCGACGGCATCGCCAATGACGGCGGCGAGATCAGCTTTTCGGTCGCCGGCTCGACCGATCTCGAAGGGCTGCGCCTGCAATATGACAGCAATGGCGACGGCAAGCTCAGCGCCGCCGACGCCGAATTCGCCAGCTTCGGCGTGTGGCAGGATGCGAACGGCGACGGCGTCACCGACGCGGGCGAGTTCCGCTCGCTCGCCGACCTCGGCATCGCCAGCATCGCGCTGACCTCCGACGGCAAAGCCTATGTCGCGGGCGACGGCGAGGTGATCGTCCATGGCGAGGCGAGCTTCACGCGCACCGACGGCAGCACCGCCGCGGTCGGCGACGTTTCGTTCATCGCCCCGCGCGCCGCGAACGACATCGAACGCACGGCGGGCAATCAGGCGCTGGCCGGCTCGCTGGTCGCCGCGTCGTTGATCGCCATCGCGCATGACGTGCGGCCGGACGGCCCGGCGACGGGCAAGAGCGTGAGCGAAAATGTCGTCACCATCGAAGCGGCCTATGAAAGCGGCGTCGCGGCGGCCGAAAACGTCCATGCGGTCGCGACGCACATCGTGGCCGAAACCGCACACGAACGGGTAGAGGAGGCTCGGCCCGTGCCGCCCGCCGCCACCCACGACGACGCGGCGCCCGCTTCGATCGATACGGATCGCGGCGACTGGCGCACCGATGCGGCCGGCGATGCGGACGCCGATCGCGGCGCGGATGCGCTGTTCGACCAGGTCGCGGACCATGCGGCGCCGGGTCAGGGCGTGATGGACGGGCTGCTCGCGCTCGCCGCGCTGCCCGCCGAAGCCGCCATCGCCGATGCGGCGGCGCACGACCCGGCGGCGACGGCGGTGCTCGCCGAGGTGATCGAGGGCAGCAATGCGATCGACCAGCTGATCGATACCGTCGCGGGCGGCGGAACCGTGCAGGAAGCGGTCGAAGCGCCCGCCTTCGATCTGGCGCAATTCCTCGACCAGCGCGTGATTCTTGAGGCGGGGATCGTCCCGCATCAGGCGATCGAGCAGGAACTTCACCAAGTGGCGGCGGCCTGACCGGCGCATTGCAGGACCAGAAAGACCTAGTGGGAGGGCGATTAGATCATGGCACATCAGGGACAATGGATGGCGGGGGCGCTGGCGGCGCTGCTACTCGCTCAGCCAAGCGGCGCGATGGCGCAGGCGCTCGCCGATCGGCCGATCGGCGAGCTCAAGACCGAGGTGCGCAGCCGCTACGACGCGGCGCTCGCGATGTCGATCGACCCCGCCGTCGCGGCGGCCGACAGCAATAGCTACGCCTGGGCGTCGGAGGCCAAGGTCCAGTGCGGCATCGCGCTCGGTTTTCTCAAATCGAACAGCAAGGACGCCGAAAGCCTGCGCCGCTGCGACTTCGCCTATGGCATGATGACGCGCCAGCCGGCGCCGCCCGCCGAAGCGGCGCTGGTGCCGCCGCCACCGCCGAGCACCGAAAATTGCCCGCCCGAGGTCGCCTCGACCTTCTATTTCGACTGGGATTCGACCACTCCGCCCGCCGACGCGGCGCAGTCGGTCGCTTTCATGGCCGAAAACCGCACGCGCTGCGGCTGGACGAATTTCACCGTCGTCGGCCACACCGACCGCTCGGGCCCCGATAGCTACAACGACGGGCTGGCGCTGCGCCGCGCGCAGGCGATCGCCGACATGATGGGCGGCGCGGGCATTCCGGCGGGCACGATCGCCGTCTCGGGAATGGGCGAGCGCCAGCCGCGCGTCCAGACCGTCGACGGCCAGCGGACGCCCGAAAACCGGCGTGTCGAAGTCGAAGTGAACGCGATGGGGGGACAGTGATGAAACCGCAACATAAGCTCGCCGGCCTTGTCTCGGCGCTCGCCATGGCCTGTTTCGCCGCATCGGCCGCGGCCGAACCGACCAGCATGCAGAATGTCATGGCGGTCGCGATCGATTCGAACCCGCAGATCCATCAGGCCGAGATGAACAAGCAGGCGATCGAGTTCGAACTCGAGCAGGCGAAGGGCCTCTATCTGCCGCGCGTCACGCTCGAATTGTCGGCGGGCGTCCGCCGGCTCGAAAATGCGACGCGCCGTGCGCTCGGCATCGCCAATGACGAGCTCTATCCGCTCGAGGCGGGGATCCGCGCCGAACAGACGCTGATCGATTTCGGCCGCCGCCGCGGCGAGAAACTGCGCCAGGCGGCGCGCGTCGACGGCGCCGCGCTGCGCGTCGTCGAACGCTCCGAATTCATCGCGCTGCAAAGCGCGCGGCAATATCTCGACGTCCTGCTCCAGCAGCGCGTCGTCGCCGCCGCCGAAGACAATATGACCTTCCACAACGGCCTCGTCGCGGACCTGTCGGGCGGGGTTAGCGCGGGCTCGATCAGCATCGCCGACCTTCAGCAGGCGCAGGAACGCGCCAAGGCGGCGAGCGTGCGCGTCAGCGAAGCGAAGGAAGCGCTGCAGAATGCGAAGATCGAGCTGCTCGCGCTGAGCGGGCTTCAGGTCGACGAGGTGCAGATGCCGCCGGCGATGGCCGAAAAACTTCCCGTCAGCCTCAGCGAAGCCGTCGGGCTCACCCGCACGCGGCATCCCAAGGTGCTCGAGGCGCAGGCCGACGTCGACGCGTCGAACGCCGAAGCCAAAAAGGCCAAGGGCGATTTCGCGCCCACGATCGGCCTCGAACTGTCGGGCCGGATCGGCGACGATATCGACGCCTTCCGCGGTGAGACGAACGACCTGCTCGGCCGCGTCGTGCTGCGCTGGGATATTTTCGACGGCGGGATCAACCGCGCCAAATATCAGGAGATGGTGCGCCGCGCGAGCGAGAGCCGCTTCCGCCTGCACGAGGCCGAGCGCAATGCCGAGGCCGATACGCGCCGCGCCTGGAACGCCCGCGAGACGCAGACTGCGGTGTTCCGCGACCTCGTCGACCAGAGCAAGGCGACCGACGAGCTGCTGCTGTCCTACCGCGACCAGTTCGGGGTCGGGCGGCGCTCGCTGCTTGATGTGCTCGACGCGCAGAACACGCGCTTCAACGTCCAGGTTCGCGCCGAAACCGCGCGCTTTTCGGAGATGTTCGCGGTCTATCAGATTCTCGCCTCGACCAACAATCTGCTCGACGCCTTCAATCTGACCGCGCCCGAATCGCGCCGCGTCTATGCCCGCGAAGAGGTCGGTTACGGCCCGCCGGCGCCCGCCGAACTCCAGCGCCGCCGCTACCCGCAATGACGTCCATGGATTGATTCCAGCTAGAAAAATTTGAAATGTTCCAGGATCAATCGACGATTGCGTATATCGGCAAGGAGGCACCGGGCGATCCGCTGATCGCCTGCATCCTCTTCGTCGCGCAGCATTTCGGGCAGAATTTCCAGCGCGGCGCGCTCGTCGCGCTCGCCCGCGACGAACGCGGCTTCCTTCCCTTTCACCAGGCCGAAGCCGCGCTCGACCTCTGCTTCATCAACAACGAACGGCTCCATGCGCGCAAGGTACGGCATCTCGCGCGCGAACTGCCCGCGATCGTTGGCCGCACCGATGGCACATGCGCGGTGCTGCTCGAGGCGAAGGACGAGCAATATCTCGTCTGGGAACCCGGCGCCGCGCTGCCCTTCTGGGCCGACGAGGCGGCGGTCGAGGAAAGCTATGCGGGACAGGCGGTCGCGGTCGCCGCCGATCCGACCGCGATCCGCGCCGAGGAACGGCCGTGGGACGAACAGGCGAAGCGCCACTGGTTCTGGGGCGAGGTGCGGCGGATGCGCCGCTCCTTCTATCCCGTGCTCGGCGCGGCGTTGATGATCAATCTGCTCGGCTTCGCGCTGCCCTTGTTCACGATGAACGTCTATGACCGCGTCATCCCCAACAAGGCGGTGTCGAGCCTGTGGGTGCTCGCGATCGGGGCTTTCCTCGCCTTCGCGGTCGAATTCACGCTGCGCCTCGCGCGCGCGACCTTGCTCGACGATCTCGGCCGCGATCTCGACGTCAAACTGTCCGAGAAGATTTTCTCGAAGGTGCTGAACATGCCGCTCGCCGACCGGCGCGGCAGCACGGGGATGCTCGCGCGCCGCGTGTCCGAATTCGAAAGCGTGCGCGATTTCTTCGCCTCGACGACGATCGTGCTGATCGTCGACCTCGCCTTCCTCTTCCTCTTCCTGATCATGATCGCGGTGCTCGCGGGCTGGCTCGCACTCGTCCCGCTCGCGATCATTCTCGTCATGGGCGTCGCGGGCTATTTCCTCCAGCGGCGCATGATGCAGGCCTCGCTCGACAATCAGGCCGACATGAGCATCCAGCACGCGATGCTCGTCGAGGCGATCGGCGGCGCCGAAACGGTCAAGAGCTGCGCCGCCGAGGGACAGGTGCTCGGCCAGTGGCGCCGGATGGTCGACACCAGCGCGCGGACGCAGACGGCGCTGCGGCGGACGGGCGCCGCAGCGATCAACCTCGCGACACTCGGCCAGCAATTTTCCGGCCTCGCGCTCGTCGTCGGCGGTTTCTACCTGTTCGACGCGGGCAAGATTTCGATGGGCGCGATCATCGCGATCGTCATGCTCGCCGGCCGCTCGATGGCGCCCGTCGGTCAGCTCGCCTTCCTGATGACGCGCGGGCGGCAGGCGGTGACGACGATGGCGAGCATCCAGCAGATGATCGAGGCTGGCGACGAACGCCGCATGGGCAGCAGCGCGCTGAATCTCACGATCGACAAGGGCGACGTTGCGGTCGAGGGGCTGTCCTTCACCTATCCGGGCGCCGCGGCGCCGTCGCTCACCGACATCGACCTCAAGATCGATGCGGGCGAGCGGATCGCGGTCGTCGGCCGCGTCGCGTCGGGCAAGTCGACGCTCGGGCGGCTGCTCTGCGGACTCTATGCGCCCGATGCGGGCAATATCTTCATCGACGGGCTCGACAGCCGCCAGCATTCGCCGATTTACCTTCGCTCGCAATTCCGCTTCGTCGGGCAGGACGCGGTGCTGTTCAGCGGCTCGATCAAGCAGAATATGCAATATTGCGCGCCGGCAGCGACCGATGCCGAGCTGCTCGCGACGCTGCAGTCGATCGGCGCCGACCGCTTCATGGGTCGCGACGAGACCGGACTCGACCGCGGCGCGGGTGAGCGCGGCGGGCAGCTCTCGGGCGGTCAGCGCGGCTTCCTCACCATCGCCCGCGCGCTCGCCTCGCCCTCGCGGCTGCTCTTCCTCGACGAGCCGACCGGCGCGATGGACACGCAAAGCGAGCGGCTGTTCATCGAGGCGCTCGATAAGGCCGTCGCGAAATCGCAGACACTGATCATCGCGACCCACCGCGAAGCGATCCTCCGGCTGTGCGACCGCATCATCGTCATCGACGGCGGCCGCATCGTCGCCGACGGCCCGCGCGCCGAAATCCTCGCGCGATCCACCAAGGAACCGGTAGCATGATCCCCGAACTCCATATCGGCCGCGACGGCGCCGCGCGCGCCGAGGCGCCCTGGGCCGACGCCGATGCGCGGCGGCCGCCGAAGAGCCTGAAGTTCATATTGCCGGGGCTGTCGCTGTTTGCGGCGGCGATCCTCTTCGCCGCGTCGAACGACCGCCTGTCGCGCTTCGTCGAGGGCTGGAGCGCCGACCCCGCCGAAACCGCCAAGGTCGCGAAGCAAAAGGCGATCGCGAAGCTGATCACCGAAACCGAGACCGATTCGATCGTCCCCGCCGCCGAGGGCGCCGACGCCGTCGCGCGCAACGCGCTGCTTCCCGTCTCGGCGCTGCCGGTCGAAGCCGCGCGCCCCTTCCTGATGCCGACGATCTCGCTCGCCCAGTCCACCAACGCGCAGCGCTGCCTGACGCAGGCGATCTATTATGAAGCGGCGACCGAATCCGACGCGGGCAAGGCCGCGGTCGCGCAGGTTATCCTCAACCGCATGCGCCACCCCGCCTATCCCGACACCGTCTGCGGCGTCATCTATCAGGGCAGTTCGCGCCCCGGCTGCCAGTTCAGCTTCGCGTGCGACGGCTCGATGCGCCGCCCGCCGGTGCCCGCGCTGTGGCGCCGCTCGGCCGAGATCGCGCGCGCCGCTTTGTCGGGCCATGTCGAGGCGAGCGTCGGCATGGCGACGCATTATCACGCCAATTATGTCCTGCCGCGCTGGGCACCCAAACTCACCAAGATCGAACAGATCGGCGCGCATATCTTCTATCGCTGGCCGGGGTCATGGGGCAAGCCGCGCGCTTTTTCCGACGCATATTCCGGCGCCGAATATATTCCCGCCTTCAGCCAGCTTTACCAAGGCGGCGCCGCGACCGTCGAAGCTCTCGCCGGCGAAGCGATCGCGGTTCCGGGCATAGCTCCGCCGCGCGATCCGACCGACCACCGTGCCGACAATGACGTCGGCGGCCGCGTCGACGTCACCAAAGGCTGGGTGCCGAACATTCCCGACCCGACGCAGACGAAGGCGCGCTTCGACAGCCTGACTAGCCAGCAGGGCGTGCAGGCCGCGCCCGAAACCCTGCCCGGAACATAAGCATGGCGGTCGTGAAATTTTGGCAACGCCTCCGCGGCAGCGAGCAGATCATGGTCGCCGCCGCCGTCGGCCTCGTCCTCTTCCTCCTGTGGGCGAGCATCGCGCGCGTCGACGAGGTGTCGCGCGGGCAGGGGCGCGTGATCCCCTCGTCGAAGGTGCAGATCATCCAGTCGGCCGAACCCTCGACGATCCGCGAAATCCTCGTGCGCTCGGGGCAGACGGTGCAGAAGGGGCAATTGCTCGTTCGCCTCGACAACACGACGTCGCAGTCCGAACTCGGCCAGCTCGAAACCGAAAACGCGCGCCTCGCGCAGCGCGCGGCGCGTCTTGCGGGCGAGGGCGGTGCGGGGGCCGGGTGCGTGGGCGCCGATTGCGGCGACGAAGCGCGCCTCGCCGCGGTACGGCGCTCGTCGCTGCAAAGCCAGCTCGCCGCGCTCTCGGCCAGCGTCGAGCAGCGCCGCCGCGACATGGCCGAGGCGCAGGCGACCGCTTCATCGCTCGAGGCCAGCCTGCGCCTCGCGCGCGAACAGGTGGCGATGCTCGAACCGCTCGCGGCGAAGGGCGTCGTCCCGCAGACCGAGCTGCTCACTGCACAGCGCGAGGCCGTCGACATCCAGGGCCGCCTCGCCGCCGCGCGCCAGGCGATCTCGCGTTCGCAGGCCGCCGTCCGCGAAGCGGGCGCCGAGGTGCAGCGCGCGCGCTTCGACTTCCAGCAGGAGGCGCTCAACGAACGCAGCCAACTCGCGACCAAGATGGCGGTCAATGAGGAAACGATCCGCGGCGCCGAAGGCCGCCTCGCGCGCTCCGAAATCCGCTCGCCGGCGCGCGGCGTCGTCAACGACCTGCTCGTCAATACCTTGGGCGGCTACGTCAACGCGGGCGAACAGATCATGCAGATCGTGCCCTTGGGTGACAAATTGCTCATCGAAACGCGCGTCACCCCGCGCGACATCGCCTTCATCAAGGTGGGCGACCCCGCCAACGTCAAGGTCACCGCCTACGACTTCTCGATCTATGGGGGCCTCAACGGCAAGGTCGTGCGCGTGTCGGCCGACAGCATATATGACGAGGTCGAGCGGCAGGCCTATTTCACTGTCGTCGTCGAAACGACGAACGCCTATCTGACCTCGAACGGCCGGCGGCTCCCGATCACCCCCGGTATGCTATGCGATGTCGAGATTGTGACCGGAAAGAAATCGGTGCTGAGCTACTTGCTCAAACCGGTCTTGAAGGTCAGCGGATCGGCGCTTACCGAACGCTGATTGTTGAGCGCGAGCGTATAGCTTTTCTGCGACGCCGGAATCGCGGCCGGATTCGTCGACGGCGGTGTCCCGCGATAGGCGTGCACCCAGCGTCGGTTGCCGCTGAACGACAGCACCGGGCGCACCGCATTGGGCTGGCTGCCGTCATAAAGGCGGTCGGTGACATTATCGAGCACGAGCTTCCCCGCGTCGGTCTCGACGAGCAGAAAGGCATGGTCGGCGTTCGCCGCGAGGTCGCGGAGCAGCACCAGCTTCATCCGCTCGGCATCGATTCCCGCGGCGCGCAGCATCTGCATCTTCAGGATCGCGAAATCCTCGCAATCGCCCTTGCCGCGCGCGATCGTCTGTTCGGCGGTCGCCCAATAATCGCGCTGGCGGTAATTGCGGTCGTCGCCGACGTAGGCGATCGCGCGATTGACCCACTGGTTGACGCGCGCGAGCAACTCCCGCTCGTCCAGACCCCGCGACGCGTTCGCGCGGCGCAGTTCGGCCTGCATCAACGCGGCGGGAGCGGCGCGGCGAACGCGGTCCCAGCGATTGTCGAAACGCGTTTGCTTGACCGGGATCGCGCGCGTGCCGAGCTCGGCATCCGCGTCGGTCCGGGCGAAGGGCGCGGCGATCGGTGACATGCCGCAATCGGCGACGGGCGCCGCGAAAGAGACAGGCGCCCGGCTCGAGGGCTCGAGCGTCTGCCGCACGGGCATCGCTGCGGGGACCGGCGCGGTTGACGCGGCCGCCTGTTCGGCGCGGATGCGGTCGAGCGCGCTCGGCGCGCCGCCCAGCAGGGCGCGCGAAATGTCGGCCTGTGGCGCTGCAGCGGCGCCCGCGACGACGGCGCACGCAGCCTTGCCGCCCGTCACCGACTTCGCATTGACCAGCTTCGACGCGGCATGCGCGGTCGACGGCGTCAGCGCGGTCGCGGCCAGCGCCGCCGAAGCGGCGAGCCACCGCGACTCGAAAACGGGATGGGCAGACTTGCTCATGCCGCCCGCTTTGCCGGGGGGACGTGAGAATCCGCTTCATGACCATGGTAAACACAAAATTCACCATGTGGCGCTGCGCCGGGGCGATCAGCCCGCCGATTTGAGCGTGAGCGGCAGCCCGGCGGTGAGCAGGACGACCTCCTGCGCCGTCATCGCGACCGATTGGTTGAGCTGCCCCGCCGCGTCGCGGAAGCGCCGCGCGAGCGCATTGTCGGGGACGATGCCCAGCCCGACCTCGTTGGCGACGAGGATCAGCGTGCCGTCGTGCCGCGCGATCGCGTCGCATAATTGCTTCCCCGCGCGTGTTATATCGGCGTTGGCGAGCAGCAGGTTCGACACCCACAGCGTCAGGCAATCGACGAGCACGACCGCGCCGTTTCCGCTCAGCGCATCGATCGCGGCGGGCAGATCGCGTGGCGCCTCGACCGTCGACCAGCGCGCATCGCGGTCGGCCCGGTGGCGCGCGATCCGCTCGCGCATCTCGTTATCGAACGCCTCGGCGGTCGCGATGAACACCGGCTCGCCCCCCGCCGCCTCGGCGCGCGCCTGCGCATAGCGGCTCTTGCCTGAGCGCGCGCCGCCGATCACGAACAGCGACGCCCCGCTCATGCGCCGATCCCCACGATCCGCAGCATCGCCTCGATGTCGGCGTGGCGCGCGAATTCGGCGGCGACGGCGTCGAGCGCCGCGTCGACATCGGCGGCATAGTCGCGGCCGTTTCCCGTCACACCGATCCGCGCGAGTAGCGCGCGGCGCAGCGCGGGCGACGCGAACAGCCCGTGCAGATAGGATCCGATCACTCGTCCCGCCGGATCGACCGCGCCGTCGCTCGCGCCATCCTCAAGCGTCGCGAACGCCCGCTCCGAGCCGGGGCCACGGGTTTCGCCCATGTGCATCTCATAGCCGGTGACCGGCGCCCCCAGCGCGGTCCCGGTCACCCGCCGCAAGATTTTTGCGGGCGACAGCGTCGTTTCGACATCGAGCAGGGCCAGCCCGTCGACCTCGGCGGGCGCTCCCTCGATCCCCAACGGATCGGCGATCCTTTGGCCGAGCATCTGATAGCCGCCGCACAGCCCGACGATCGTCCCGCCGCGCCGGTGATGCGCCCGGATGTCGATGTCCCAGCCCTCGGCGCGCAGCGCGGCCATGTCGGCGATTGTCGCCTTCGACCCCGGCAATATGATCATCGCCGCCTCGGCGGGGATCGGCCGCCCCGGCGGCACCATCACCACCTCGACACCGGGCTCGAGCTTCAACGGATCGAGGTCGTCGAAGTTCGAGATACGCGGCAGAATCGGGCAGGCGATCATCCGCCGCCCGTCGCGCGGATCGGCGGGGCGTTCGAGGATCACCGCATCCTCGCTCGGCAACCGCGCGGCGGCGCTCAGCCACGGTATGACGCCCAGCCCCCGCCAGCCGCTCCGCCGCTCGATCTCGCGATAGCCGTCGTCGAACAGCGCGGGATCGCCGCGGAACTTGTTGATCAGGAAACCGCGGATCATCGCCGCATCTTCGGCCTCGATCACCGCGCGCGTGCCGACGATCGACGCGATCACCCCGCCGCGGTCGATATCGCCGATCAGCACCACGGGCACGTCGGCGGCGCGCGCGAAGCCCATGTTCGCGATGTCGCCGGTGCGCAAATTGATCTCGGCGGGCGATCCCGCGCCCTCGACGATCACGATGTCGCACTGGCCGCGCAGCCGGCCATAGCTTTCGAGCACCTCGGTCATCAGCGCGCCGCGCGCTTCGCGGAAATTGCCGCTGCCCAGCGTGCCGCGCACACGGCCATGAACGATCAGCTGCGAGGTGCGGTCGGCCTGCGGTTTCAGCAGCACCGGGTTCATGTCGCTGTGCGGTTCGACGCGACACGCCATGGCCTGGAGCGCCTGCGCGCGCCCGATCTCGCCGCCGTCGGTCGTGACCGCGGCATTGTTCGACATATTCTGCGGCTTGAAGGGGCGGACGGTCAGGCCGCGAAGGGTGAGTGCGCGGCAGAGCGCGGCGACCAGCACCGACTTGCCGACGTCGGACCCGGTGCCTTGCAGCATCAGCGCAGCCATGTCGCGCCTCCCGCGATCAACCACAGCAGCAGGCAGGCGCGCAGATAAACGGCGAGCGCACGGTCGACCGCCGCGCCGCTCGCTTCGCCTGTCCCGTCGCCGATCCATGATTTGCCCTGCATCACCCCGTCATAGGCGATCGGACCCGCGAGCCGAAGCCCCAGCGCGCCCGCCATCGCCGCCTCGGGCCAGCCCGCGTTGGGCGAGGCGTGTTTGCGCGCGTCGCGCTGCAATATGCGCCATCCGCCGCCGCCCGCGAGGCAGATCAGCACGCCCGCCAGCCGCGCCGGAATCCAGTTTGCGAGATCGTCGAGCCGCGCCGCCGCCCACCCGAACGCGCGCCAGCGCTCCTCGCGGTGGCCGATCAAACTGTCGGCGGTGTTCACTGCCTTATACGCCCACACCCCCGGCAGGCCGAGCAGCAGAAGCCAGAACAGCGGCGCGGCGACGCCGTCGCAAAAGCTTTCGGCGAGGCTCTCGATCGCGGCGCGCGACACCCCGGCTTCATCGAGCGCGGCAGTGTCGCGGCCGACGATCATGCTCACGGCGCTGCGCGCACCGATGAGGTCGCCCGCGTCGATCCGCTCGCCGACCGCGCGGACATGATCGAACAGGCTGCGCTGCGCGAGCGCGGGCCAGGCGAGGATCGCGACGCCGATCCAGCCCCAGCCGCTCAAGGTGGAAAGCAGCAGATGCTGGAGTCCGAGGCCAAGGCCGCCGGCGACGAGCAGCAGGAGGACAAGCGTTAGAACGCCCAGCGCGCGCCGCCTCGCAAAGCCAGACGCGGCCCGGTTCCACCGAGCCTCGCAGCCGGCGATGATGCGCGCGAACAGCCCCACCGGATGGCCGACGCGGCGATACAGCGCACCCGGCCAGCCGAACGCCGCGTCGAGCGCGAGCGCGGTGAGCGCGACGGGCTCAGCCATGACCAAGCGCCGCATGGAGCCGCGCCAGCGCTTCGGCATCGGCGGGCAGCCCGAGGCGCAGCCAGCGCGGCTCGTCGGCGAAGGGGCGGGTCAGGATCGCACGCCGGGCAAGCCGCTCGAACAGCGCGCGGCCGTCATCGGTTTCGATCAGGCGAAACAGCGGGCAGGCGCCCGCCGCGCGATAGCCATGCCGTGCTAACACCGCATCGAGCGCGATCGCCTCGGCGGGGAGGCGCTGCCGCGTCGCTTCGATCCAGCCAGCATCGGCATAGGCGGCGGTGCCGATCGCGATCGCCGCTTCGGATAGCGGCCATGCGCCCAGCCGCGCGCGTAGCGCAGCGACGATCGCCTGCGGCGCCAGAACGAAGCCAAGCCGCACCCCCGCGAGGCCGAAAAATTTGCCGAAGGATCGAAAGACGATCAGCTTTCGATCGTCGGCGACCGACGCTGCGACGCTCAGCGCCGGATCGGCATCGGCAAAGGCTTCGTCAACGAGCAGCCAGCCGACGCCGCGTTCGAGCCATCCGAGCAGGGCATCGGGGGCAAGGGGGCGCCCGTCGGGGTTGTTCGGATTGGCGAGGATCAGGTTTCCGGTTGCGCCCGGCGCCACATCCCAGCGGGTTTCCGCGCTGCCCGCGATCATCGCGCCATGGGTGCGATAGCCCGGCGCGATGTGGGCGGTATCGCCGCCGATCAGTGCCCCGACCAGGCGTAGTCCGATCTCGCTGCCCGGCACCGCGCAGACATGGCATGGATCGACGCCGAAATAGTCCGCTGCGACGGCTTCAAGCCGCGCGAGATGCTCGGGCTCGGGCAATCGCCGCCAGTCGAACGCCATCCCCGCGGCGCCCGGCCAGGGATGCGGGTTGATCCCCGTCGACAGGTCGATCCAGTCGCCTTCGCCGAATTCGCGCTTCGCGGCCTCGATGCCCCCGCCGTGCCAGGTCCACGGCTCACTCATGCAACATGCGCCCACAGCAGTGCGGCCGCGAGGAGCAGGCTTTCGCCGATCTCGATCCCCGCGCCATGCCCGTCGCCCGAAATCCCGCCGATCCGGCGCAGCAGCCACCAGCCCCAGACAAGGAAGATCAACGGCGCGGCGAGCAGGGAGGGCGACACCCACGCCGCCGCCAACAGCAACCCGCCCCAACCCGCGAAATCAACCGGGCGCACCGCGTTGCGGAAACGCGAGCCCAATCCGGCATGCAGGTCGGGCAGCGCGCGCGACCAGACCAGCGGTCCGATTCGCGCCGCGAAGGGAACAAGCAGGGCGGCGGCGAACGCCTCGCGTTCGAACAGCGCGTGGAGCAGCACCAGCTTGGCGATCAGTTGCAAAACGATTGCGACCACCGCGAAGCTCCCGACATGCGGATCGCCGAGTACCGCGATCAGCCGATCGCGGTCCTTGTGCGCCGCGCCGCTCGCATCGGCGATGTCGCCCAGCCCGTCGAGGTGCAGCGCGCCGGTGACCGCGACCCAGGCGATCAGCGCCGCAAGCGCGCCGGTCCACGGATCGATCCGCGCCCCCGCCCAGCCCGCGCCCGCGACGATCGCGCCGACGATCAGCCCGACCGCGGGAAACCAGCGCATCGAGGCGGCAAATTCCTCGCCCGACACCGCGACGCGCGGCGTCGGCAGGCGCGTCAGGAACTGGATCGCGACGATCAGCCCCTTCATGGCCGCAGCCCCACGATTTGCGCGCTCGGGCGTTCGCCGGGCCAGACACGCAGCGACAGCAGCGCCGCATAGGGCAGGTCGAACGCCCAGAGCCGGCGCTGGTCGAAACTGCAGAGGACATGCAAGGCCGCGCGCATCGCGCCGCCGTGCGTGACGACCAGCGCCGGCACCGGCGCGAGGTCGGCGATCGCGGCAACAATGCGTGCCACCAGCGCCGACCAGCGCTCGCCCCCCGGCGGTGGGTTCGCGTCGGGGTCATCGACGAAGCGGCCAAAGGCACCGTCGTCGACGGCGTTCACCGCCATACCGTCCCAGTCACCGAAATCGAGCTCGCGCCAGCGCCGATCGGAGGTGAGCGGCAGGTCGACCGCCGACCCGATTGCCTCTCCTGCCGCGCGGCATCGCCAAAGGTCCGAAGCGACCAGGCATTCGATGCCCAAGCCCTCCGCTTGCGCAACACACGCCGCGATTCCCGCTTCGGTCGGTGCCCCGTCGGTGCGTCCCATCAGCAGCCCCGGCGTTTCGGGCGCGCCGTGGCGCAGCAAATGGAGCGCGAAGCCGGTCACAGCGAGGCCGAGACCGCCGCCTCGGCAAAGGTCGCCATCCGGTCGTGCGCGGCGAGCGCGCTGCGCACGATATTCGCGGCGACCGCCGCGCCGCTGCCTTCGCCCAGCCGCATATCGAGCGACAGCAAAGGGTCGAGCCCGAGCAATGCCAGCAGGCGCTTGTGCCCCGGCTCCGACGAACAATGGCCCGCGATGCAATGGTTTACGATCGCGGGGTTCTCCGCCGCCAGCGGCGCGATCGCCGAAGTGCAGATAAAGCCGTCGAGCAGCACCGGCACGCCGAGCTGGCGCGCACGCACGATGGCGCCCGCGATTGCCACGATCTCGCGCCCGCCGACGCGGCGCAGCGTTTCGAACGCCGAACGCGGCGCCTCGGCGTGGAAGGCGAGCGCGCTCTCGATCACCTGAATCTTGCGCGCGACGCCGTGCCCGTCGACCCCGGTCCCCGGGCCGGCCCATCCCGCCACCTCGCCCGCGAAGCTGCGCGCGCAAAGCGCGGCGGCGGCGGTCGAATTGCCGATCCCCATCTCGCCGAGCACGAGCAGATCGAGATCGGGCTCGACCGCCGCCGCGCCGCGGTTCAGCGCGTCAAGGCATTCGTCCTCGCGCATCGCCGGTGCGACGGTGAAATCGGCGGTCGGCCGGTCGAGGTCGAGCGCGACGATGGCCAGCTCGAGCCCCGCCGCCTCCGACAAGGCGTTGATGGCCGCGCCGCCGCTGGCGAAATTGGCGACCATCTGCGCGGTGACGTTCGGCGGAAAGGCGCTGACACCGTGCACGGTGACGCCGTGATTGCCCGCGAAGATCGCGGCGCGCGCACGCTCGATCCGCGGCCGCGCCCGGCCCTGCCAGCCGGCGAAAAAGATCGCGAGATTTTCGAGCCGGCCGAGCGACCCCGCCGGCTTGGTGAGTTCGGCCTGCCGCACCCGCGCATCGGCGGCGGCACCGGCGTCGGGCTCGCCAAGGTCGGCAAGCGCGGCTTCAAAGGCCTCGACAGAAACGAAACTGGTCATTCGGCGACAAATCCTGGCGGCGGCGTGCGGGTGATAAAATGGCCTTTGACCCCCTCGGGCCACAGCGGCCAGGCGACGCGGCCATGCTCGCTCGCGGCATAGTGCACGGCATAGTCGAGGATCGCGCGCGCCGACGCCTCATCGCCGTTGAAGCGGCCGAGCACATAGCCGATCTTGTCCGGCGCGCGCAGGTGGACGGTGCAATGATCCTGGCACGCGAAAAGGCACGCCATCTCCTGCACCGCGATCGCGGCATAGCGCGGTTCGTCCCGCTGGAGCTGCTTCATCGCCTCGACCAGCCGCGCGCCGCCGCGCACGCCCGCCGCGTCGACCTGCGCCGCGCGGCTGTGGCGGCAGCTGTTGCACACCACCACCGCGGGGCCCGGATCGACGCGCGTCAGCATCAGAAACGGCCCCTTATGCCGGCGTAGATGCTGCGGCCGAGCGAGCCATAACGGAACGCCGTCATATATTCCTCGTCGAAGAGATTCTCGGCGCGCGCGAACAGCTTCACCGCATCCGACAGGGCAACTTCGGCGCGCAGATCGACGAGCGTATAGCCGCCCAGCCGCTGCGCACTGCTCGCATTGTCATAGCTTTTGCCCGACCAGCGCAGCGCCGCGCCGAGCTCGAACCCGGAACCGAAGTCATAGCTCGCCGAAGCATTGGCGCTATGTCGCGGACGGCGCGGGAGCCAATTGCCGAAATTGGCGCTGCCCTCGGAGCGATCCTCGGCGACGATCCAGCTGTAATTGCCATCGAGCGTCAGCCCGCCGAGCGTCAACGCCGCGGCGCCCTCGATACCATGCGCCTCGCTGCGCGCGACGTTGAGATAATAGCCGAAGCGCGGCACCGGCGGATTGCTGCCGGGGACAGTGCACAGCGGGTCGTCGGGGTCGGTGCAGCTGTTGAAGATAATCTGGTTCTTCGTCGTGCGGTCGAACCAGGTCGCGCCGAAGACCAGCTTGTCGCCGAACAGATGCTGCTCGACCCCCGCTTCCCAGCCGTGCGCTTCCTCGGGATCGAGCCCGACATTCCCATATTCGCTGAACAGCTGGTAGAGGCCGGGCGCCTTGAACCCCTCGCCATAGCGCGCGCGCAGCACCGTTCCGGTCGGCAGGCGCCACACGCCGCCCGCCGCGAACAAGGTCCGCCCGCCATAGCGATTATGATCGTCGTGGCGGACGCCGCCATTGAGCGTCAGCCCGTCCACCGGCTCGATGCCGAGCTGGCCATAGATGCTGGTGATTTCCGCCTTGCCGCGAACGAAATCGGGAAGCGGGACGCCAAGCGACGCCGACGGCGAACGGCTGCGGAAGTCCGAACGTTCATTCTCGACCCCGAAAATCGCGGTGATGCGGTCGGTCAAGTCGAAGCCGCCCTGATATTCCCAGCGCTTGTTCTTGCCGTCGGCCTCGAAGCTGCGCGGACGTGCGCGGTCGGGGTTGAAATTGTCGCGGTTGGTGTCGGTATAGGCAAAAGCGACACGATTGCGGAATCGCCCGTCGGCGAGGGCAAAATTGAGCCCCGCATAGCCGACGAACTCCTTGTTCTGCCCATAATCACTGCTGTCGGTGTTGAAGCCGTCGAACTCGACCCGGCCGCTCGAATAATATCCGCGCACCTCGGCGCTGACATTGTCGGCGAGCGCCAGTTCGGCGCGGCCCGAAACATTGCTGTTGCGATAGCCGTCGCGCTCGACCCCGCCGAACGCCTTGGCGTGCGACGAAATGCCGTCGGTCGCGAATCGCTGGCCGCCGAGGCGCCAGCTCAAGGGGCCGGTGCGCCCGCCGATCGCGGCGCGTGCGCTCACCGTCTCGCGCGACCCCGCCTCGAGGTCGAAGCTGCCTTCGAGTTCCTTTTCCGGCGATGCGGTGACGATATTGATCACCCCGCCGATCGCCTGGCTACCCCACAGGATCGACTGCGGCCCGCGCAGCACCTCGATCCGGTCGATGTCGCCCACGAGCAGATTGGCGAAGTTGAAACCGCCGCCGGTCGACGAGGGATCGTTGAGCTTGACCCCGTCGATCACCGTCACCGTATGTTCGGATTCGGCGCCGCGGATACGCAGCGAGGTCGAGGTGCCGTAACCGCCGTTGCGCGAGATGCTGATCCCCGGGGTGCGTAGCAGCAGTTCGGTGACGCCGATATCCTGCGCGCGGTCGATCGCGTCCTTGTCGAGCACCGCGACCGACGACGGAATCTCGTCGAGCGTTAGCGGCGCGCGCGTCGCGGTGACGGTGATGCTGTCGGCATCGGCGGCGACCGCATGCGCCGTCTCCTCGGCGGAGGCGGTGGAGGAAGCCGCGACGGCGGCGAGACAGATCGAACTTCGGTAAATCACTTTGAACATTGGACAAACCCATCGACAATGCCGCCCATGCGCGCGGCCGATCGGTCGTCCTTCGGGGACGCACGACATCGCCCGCGCACCTGCGCAGCCAGCTTTGTCGTCATGCGGGTTCACCCCCGTCCGCCCGGCACACCCTGTCCGCGCGAAAGACGACGGCGACGGGCAGGTCTCCTGGCTTGCGGGTCGGCGCCGGTCGGCCGCCTTCTCGGGACCGGGGTCCCAATGGCGTATGGCCGATGGCTCGCCGCGTACAGTTGCAGGGGCAGCCGGGGTTTTCCCGTTCCCTCTTCGTCTCCGTCGCCGGAGAACCTGTCGCTTGCCGCGGCCGTTAGCCTTATTCGGAGGCGGCGGTCAATCGCCTCTCGGATCATATTTGCTTATGATTTTTCCGTCATCCCGGCGAAGGCCGGGATCTCAAGGCCTCGTTCCAAGGCACCGGCGAGATCGTGTTTCAGAGTCACGTGCCTCTGAACACCCTTCGCCGCGAGTCATTTGCAGGCCGCCATGGGCTGAATGTCGATCGATCCTAAAACAGCCCCGGCAATTCGCGCTGCGCCGCGCTCGGGCGGTCGGGCACCAGCATTGTCGGCGGGGCCGCTACCGCGAAACGGCGGTCGCTCGACGCCGTGCGGGCGTTCGCGTCGGCGATCCGCGTCGTGCAGGCGTTGCCGGCAAGGAAGTCGATCGCGGCGCGGATCGACGCCTCGCGCGGGTCGCCGAGCGGGAAGCCCAGATCGTCGTTCGCGGCGCAGCTGTTCGCGATCTTCGGCGCCAGCCCGTCGTAATAGTCGCTCTGCCCGCTTGCATTGCCGGTGGCGAAGGCGACGACGCGCATCCGGTCGTCGCACTCGGCCTTGTCGAGCGCGATCTGGCCGACCGGCTTACCAAAGGTGTTGCTGCCGACGAGCGTCATATTGGTGCCGAGATAGGGCAGCATCGAATTGATCACCAGCTCGCTCGCCGATGCGGTCGACCCGGTGCCGATGAAGGCGATCCGCGTCGGCGCAATCGATTGCGCGCCAGGCGCGAAGCGATGCTCGTCGTCCTCGGCGGACTTGCTTGGGCGGAAACGCGTCTGCGAAAAAAGCTGGCCGGCGCGTCCAGCACCCATCAGGTCGCCCATCAGATTGGCGGTCGAAACGAGGCCGCCGCCATTATAGCGGAAATCGATGACGATGTCGGTGACGCCCTGCGCGCGGAAATCGGCGAAGGCGGCGCCGAGCTGGTTGTCGGCCGACGAAATGAAGGTGCGCAGGTTGAGATAGCCGTAGTTGCGACTGCCCTCGCTGATGATCTTGGCGCCATAGCGGTCCGAAACGGGATCGAGCGCATAGTCGGCCTTGGCGACGGTGACGTCGCGCGTGCCCGCCGCGTCGGTGATGCGCAGCACGCGGCTCACCCCGGGGTCGTTCGGGCCGAGCGCGTCTGTGAGCCCCTGGGTCCCCCCGGCGGCGACGATGCTCGCGACGGTGCGCACATTGCCGCTGTTCGTGCCGATCCCGACGATCGCGGTGCCGCGGTCGATCCCCGCCGCAAAGGCCGGCGCGCCTTCATAGGCTTCGGCGATGACGATGCGCTGATTGACCGCGTCATACGCCATGAGCACGCCGAAACCCGCGCTCGATCCGCTCTCAAAGAAGGCATTCTCCTCGGCGATCGAGGTGATGTAGGTGAAGAAACGGTCCTTGTTCAGCGCGCGCGCCGGGGCGACCAGCGCATCGATATAGGATTGGACGTCGCTATAGGCGCCGGGATTGACGCCGCTCGCGACGTCGCCGGGGAACAGATACCATTCGTCGATCACCGCCTTGGCAAAGGACTGGCGCGAGGCGAGCGCGCAATTGGGCGTCGGGGTGGGGCTCGGCGTCGGGGTGACCGTGACCGGGCCGCTGCCCAGCGTTCCGCCGTCGCCGCCGCACGACGCCAGCATCAAAGCCGCGAGCGTTAGCGCCGCTACCGGCCGCCTCGACTTGCCCATCAATATTCTCCCCGGTTCGACCCAACGACCTTTATTCGGCGTCCGCCTCGCTCCCATCTTGCCGGCCCTTGAACCCCTGCGCGATAACATAAAGTTCGGGTGACCCCTTGCGGCTGGCGGGCGGCTTGGCGTGTTTTACCGTTGAAAAGTGTCGCTTTAGTAAAGTCAACAATTCGCGGTCGGCGCCGCCCGCGAACACTTTCGCCACGAAGGCTCCGCCGGGCAGCAAATTCTGCACCGCGAAATCGGCGGCGGTTTCCGCGAGGCCGATCGTGCGCAGATGGTCGGTCTGCGGATGGCCGACGGTATTCGCCGCCATGTCCGAAATGACGAGGTCGGGGGCGCTGCCGAGCGCCTCGATCAGCTTATCGGGCGCCGCATCGTCCATGAAATCCATCTCGAGGATTTCGACCCCCTCGATCGGTTCGCAAGCAAGCAGGTCGATCCCCGCGACGCGCGCGCGCGGGTTCGCCCCCCGCACGACCTGCGACCAGCCGCCCGGCGTGATGCCCAGATCGACGACCGCGCGCGCCTTCTTGAGGAAACCGAATTTCTCGTCGAGCTCGATCAGCTTGTACGCGGCGCGCGAGCGATAGCCTTCGGCCTGCGCGCGGCGCACATAGGGGTCGTTCAATTGCCGTTGCAGCCAGCGCGTCGACGACACGCTGCGCTTCTTCGCGGTCTTGACCCGCACATGCAGTCCGCCGCGCCCGCCACCTTTGCCGCCGCTGCCGCTCATTTGCGATACTCGCGGCGCGTGACCGGAATGTCGCGGCCCTGCATCGCCAGCGTGCGCAGGATGCCTTCGCGGATGCCGCGGTCGGCGACGCCAACGCGCGCGGCGGGCCACAGGTCGATGATGCTTTCGAGGATCGCGCAGCCCGCGACGACCAGATCGGCGCGCTCGCGCCCGATGCACGCGATCTCGGCGCGGTCGGCGATGCTCGCGTCGGCGAGGCGGCGGCTGATGTCGCGCATCGCGTCGGCGGGAACGACGAGGCCGTCGACCGCGCGGCGGTCGTAGCGCGGCAGGTTCAGGAAGACGCTGGCGAGCGTCGTCACCGTGCCGCTGGTGCCGAGCAGGCGCAGCGGCTCGCCGGCAAAACGTTCGGCGCGCGCGGCAAAGGCGGCAAAGGCCTCGCGCGTCACCTGGCGCATATGCGCGTAAGCGGCTTGGCGGCCCGCGAGGCTGTCGTCGGGCAGCGGCGCGTGTTCGGTCAGCGACACGACGCCCCACGGCACGCTGATCCAGTCGTGGATCTTGACGTCATGCTCGGCGACCTCGACGTGCATCAGCTCGGTCGACCCGCCGCCGATGTCGAAGATCAGCGCCGGGCCGTCGCCGGGTTCCATCAGATTGTGGCAACCCAATACCGCCAGCTTCGCTTCCTCGGCCGCCGAGATGATGTCGAGGACGATCCCCGTCTCGCGGCGGACGCGTTCGGCGAGTTCCGCGCCGTTGCTCGCACGGCGGCACGCCTCGGTCGCGACCGCGCGCGACAGCGAGACGTGGCGGCGGCGCAGCTTGTCGGCGCAGATCGCGAGCGCCGCGACGGTGCGGTCCATCGCCGCGTTGCTGATCCGGCCGGTGCCGTGCAGCCCCTCGCCCAGCCGCACGATGCGCGAAAAGGCGTCGATGACGACCAATTCGCCATTTTGCGGCCTCGCGATCAGCAATCTGCAATTGTTGGTGCCAAGGTCGATCGCGGCATAGCTGCGCGGCCGCGTGATCGGCAATGGGCGCGATTCGCCGCCCGCTTTTCGTCCTCTTGCCGCCGGGCCGGGCCGCGGCGGTCGCCCTGATGGCGCTGCCATTTGCCGCATGGCTATTGTACCTGTTCTGCTCACGCGCCCGCAAAACCGCGAACGTGCACTTGGCGGCGAACCTAGGCTTCCCGCGCCCGCATGGCAAGGCCCCCGCCCGGGGACGGGCCCGCAAAGAAAACCCCGCCCGGCGCGGGGCCGGACGGGGTCGAAGGGGGAGAGGAAAGTTGTTGGGGGTCGGGTCTGCCCCTTAACGGCAGCCGTCATTCCCCCTGTCGATCGCGCGGCCGGCGAGGGCGCCGACGGCGCCGCCGATGATCGTGCCGACCGTCTTGTCGCCGCGGCCCGCGATTTCATGGCCGGCGAGGCCGCCAGCGATCGCGCCGATCACGGTCCCGCCGGTTCCCTTGTCGCACTGGCGATAATGGCGGCGGTTGTCGCGGTAATAGCGGCGATCGCTCCGGTAATCGCGGCGATCGTAACGGCGATAGTCGCGGCGGTCATAGCGACGGTCGTCGCGATCATAGCCGCTGTAATAGCTCGAATAGCCGCCCTGGTCATAATAACCGTTCTGCGCCGCGGCGGGCGTTGCCAGGCCCAGCGTCGCGGTGGACATCAGGGCGGCGATCGAGAGAGTCACCATTTTTTTCATCGTATTTCTCCTTCTTTCGTCACTTGGCCCTTCGGGGCTGTGGTCGATGATCATGTTTTGCCCGATTCGCATTGAGCGAAGCCTGAACATCATTGTTGGCTGCCGTTCAGCTTCGCGCGCCGAAACGCTTTCCTTTCGCTCGGCGGCACCCTAACCCCGCCGCGATGCGCCGCCTCCTTACCGCTGCCCTGATCTTCGCCGCGCTCGGGCCGATGCCCGGAACCGTGATGCGTGCCCCGGAACCGGACCTGACCGAAAGCGCCGCCGCGCGCCCGCTCATATTCGCGCCGGAAGCGGCCGGTACGCTGCGCTTCGTGCGCGGCTGGCACCTCGTCAGCCCGCACAGCCGCTTCGGCGGCTTCTCGGCGCTCGCGCGGACGAGAACAGAGGCGGGGGCGAACCGTTTTCAACTCGCCGGCGACAATGGCTATTGGACGCGACTGACGCTCGATTCGCGCGGCGCGGTTTCGGATGTCGAAATCCGGCCGCTGCCCACTCCCGACGGGCGCCCGCCGCGCAAGTCGATGGCCGATGCCGAGGCGATGGTCGTCGACCCTGCGAGCGGCAAAAGCTGGATCGCGCTCGAAGGGATCAACGAAATCTGGCGGCTGGACGCCGACCTCGCGGCGATCGAGGCGCGCCGCAAGCTGCCCCACCCGCGCTGGCCCGCGAATCGCGGCTCCGAAGCGATGGTGCGGCTCGCCGACGGGCGCACAATCGTCCTTTCCGAAGACGCCGACGACGATCCGCGCGGACGCGAAGGACTGCTCTATGCCGACGACCCCGCCGAACCCGGCCCGGCGCCGATCCGCTTCTTCTACGCGTCGGACGGGCGCGGTCTCGTCAGCGACGCCGCGCCGCTGCCCGACGGGCGCATCCTGCTCGTCCACCGGCGGCTCGGTTTCGATCCGGTGTTCACGACGATCGTCGCGATCCTCGATCCCGCCGACATCAAGGCGGACAGCATCGTGCGATCGCGGACGATCGGCCGCGTTCCCGCACCGCTCGCCGAAAATTACGAGGGCGCAGCGGTCTCGGTCGAAGGCGGGCGCACCTTCCTCTGGCTCGTCGCCGACAATAATTTCAACGTCTGGCAGCGCAGCCTGCTCTTGCAGTTCGAGCTGGTGGACCTGCCGCCCAAAAGAACGCCGGACAGCAAAAAGGCCGCACGGTAATCCGGCGGCCTGATTGCGTTTTTGTGCCGCGAAACGGTTCCGGCCCGCTCCCCCACCCAACCTCCCGACATGGTAGCCTATGGGAGGTTGGGTGGGGGAGCGGGCCGGAACCGCACCAGATCAAAGCGCTTAAGCGGCCTTTTCGGCCAGCTTCTTCGTCACTTCCTTCTTCAGCTTGCGCGCGTTCGCCGACAGCTGGTCGTCGCCGGCCTTGAGCAGCCAGTTGTCGAGGCCGCCATTATGCTCGACCGAACGCAGCCCGTGGGTCGACACGCGCAGCTTCACGCCCTTGCCGAGCGCGTCCGACAGCAACGTCACATTCTGCAGGTTGGGCAGGAAGGTGCGCTTGGTCTTGTTGTTGGCGTGGCTGACATTGTGGCCAACCTGGCGGCCCTTGCCGGTCAGTTCGCAGATGCGCGACATCGTCTTCGTCCTTGTCCAAGAAACTGGGTCAAAAAAATTTCAGGTCGGCGTCCGGGCACTTCCCGCAAAACGGGGAGCACAAGACCGGAGTGAGCCGGGAAAGGCGCGCGCTTATCGGCTTGCCGGAGATTCGTCAAGCGAATAGGGCGGTTCCACTGCGTGGATCCGGCACCAGCCCGCTCCCCCGCCCGGCCTCCCTAGGCTACTATCGTTAGGGAGGCCGGGCGGGGGAGCGGGCTGGTGCCGGACGTTCCTGCGCAGCAGGAACAGACAATCATGGCCAATTTTCTTCTTCCCGAACCGATGCGCCGCGCGCTCGATCTCGCCCGCATTGCCGCCGAATGGGGCGAAGTGCCCGTCGGCGCGGTGGTCGTCAAGGATGGCGCGATCATCGCCGAAGGCCACAACCGCCCGCGCGAATCGCACGATCCGACCGCGCACGCCGAAATCGTCGCGATTCGCACGGCGGCGGCAAAGCTCGGCAACGAACGCCTCGACGGCTGCGACCTCTATGTCACACTCGAACCCTGCGCGATGTGCGCGGGCGCGATCGCCCACGCGCGCATCGCGCGCCTCTATTACGGCGCCGACGATCCCAAGGGCGGCGCGGTCGTCCACGGCCCGCGCACCTTCGCGCAGCCGACGATCCACCACCGGCCGGAAATTTACGACGGGATCGGCGAAGCCGAAGCGGCGGCGCTGCTCAGGAATTTCTTCGCGGCGCGGCGGTAGCGACGACAGGGACGGCTTTGGGGTGGGGAGCTGTCATCAGTTTGACCGTCATCCCGGCGAAGGCCGGGATCTCGCCGGTGCGGTAAACCGATAGGACGAGATCCCGGCCTTCGCCGGGATGACGAGGAGTGTCGCGCAGCGATGGGGAGGGGGACCGCCGCCGCAGGCGGTGGTGGAGGGGCCGCGACGGTGCGCCATAGCCCCTCCGTCAGCGCTTCGCGGCGATCCCCCTCCCCAGCGCTTCGCGATGGGGAGGATCTGTACGTCCGCAACCGGTCGAAACCCGCCGCCGCCATATCGTACCGAGCGCCTTCACCCACCCAGCATCGCCTCCACCCACGCCGGCACCAGCGCCGTCGCCGGCCCGTGGCGCGCCTCGTCGAACCAGTGGCTCCCCTGGCTCGGCTCCATATTGAGCTCGAGCGTCCGCGCCCCCGCCGCCCTTGCTTCGCGCACGAAACCCGCGGCGGGATAGACCGCGCCCGAGGTGCCGATCGACACGAACAGGTCGGCGCGGTTGAGCGCGTGATAAATCTCCTCCATCCGGTACGGCATCTCGCCGAACCAGACGATGTCGGGGCGCAGGCTCCCCGCGGCGCCGCACGCGGGGCATCCCGGGCGGTCCAGCAGCGGCCCCGTCCACGGGCTGCGCACATCGCATCCGGTGCACCAGGCGTTCAGATGCTCGCCGTGCATGTGGAGCAGCCGTTTCGCCCCCGCGCGCTCGTGCAGATCGTCGACATTCTGCGTGACGATCAGGAACTCGCCCGGCCATTCGGCATCGAGCCGCGCCAGCGCCCGGTGCGCCGCATTGGGCTCCTTGGTCTGGATCGCCTCGCGCCGCATGTCGTAGAATCGCAGCACCAGGTCGGGATCGCGCTCAAAGGCCTCGGGGGTCGCGACATCCTCGACGCGGTGCTGTTCCCACAATCCGCCGGCGTCGCGAAACGTGTCGATGCCGCTTTCGGCGGACACGCCCGCGCCGGTCAGGATGACGATATTCTGGATAGGGCTCATGCCTTCCTCCTATCCGCTCGCCCCGCCCGCTTCAACGCGCCCCGTCATCCCGGCGAAGGCCGGGATCTCTCCGTCTCAGCCATACGCACCGGCGAGATTCCGGCCTTCGCCGGAATGACGATGAGAGAAGCGCATCTCGACTTCGCTCGATGCGAAGGGCTAAGGGAGGTCTGGAAGGATAGGGGACGCAACATGACCAGCATCGGCATTATCGGCAGCGAAGGGCGGATGGGCGTCGCGCTCGCCGCCGCGATCTCCGAAGCGGGACAGCGCAGCTGCGGCGTCGACAGGGGGGGCAATGTCGCAAAGCTCGCGGCGGGGGCGGACGTTCTCGTCGATTTCTCCTCGCCCGCCGCGCTTGAAGCGACGCTCGACGCCTGCGTCGCGGCAAAGAAGCCCATCGTCGTCGGAACGACGGGGCTCGAGGAACGCCACCATTATCTGATCGACGATGCGGCCAGGGACATCGCGGTGCTCCAGACCGGCAACACCTCGCTCGGCGTCACCCTGCTCGCGCATCTGGTGCGCGAGGCGGCGGCGCGGCTCGACCCCGAATATGATATCGAGATCGTCGAGATGCACCACCGGAACAAGGTCGACGCGCCGAGCGGCACCGCGCTGCTGTTGGGGCAGGCGGCGGCGGAGGGGCGTGGGATCAACCTTGCGACCTGCTCCGAACGCGGCCGCGACGGCCTCACCGGCGCGCGCGGGCATGGCAAGATCGGCTTCGCGAGCCTGCGCGGCGGCACCGTCGCGGGCGACCATGACGTGATCTTCGCGGGGCCCGAGGAAATGATCACGCTGTCGCACCGCGCCGAAAACCGCATGATCTTCGCGCGCGGCGCGGTGCGCGCGGCGCTGTGGCTGATCCGCCAGAAGCCCGGGCGCTACACGATGCCGCAGGTGCTGGGGCTTTGATTCGCGCCCGCGCCCCCGCTTCTCCCCTGAAATTCGCGCTGCTTTGGGGCTTGCCGGCGGCCCTCCTGTCGCTTTTCATCGCGTTCATGATGATGGGGGCTGGACATGGCTGGGTGACGCCCTTCTGGTTCAGCCTTGGCGGTTTCGTGGCTTTTCCCGTGGGCATCTGGGCCCTGGTCGCACCTGCCCGGTTGCACCCTCGCGTCTATGCTGCCCTGCTTCTGCTCGCTCTGGCCAGCGATTATCAGCTTTACGCCATGTCCGATGCCGAGGGGTGGCAATATTTCCAGCGTGCCGCGCCGTTCAGCTTTTTTTGGCTCGCCCTATGGTCGCTCTGGCAGCTGGCTTTTCTTCGCGCGTTCCTGATCGCGCTTCGCGACCGTGCCGCATGAAAAAAGCCGATATCTTCGAATTCTACCGCCGTCTTGCCGAGCTCAACCCCAGCCCCGAGACCGAACTCGAATATGGCAATATCTATCAGCTGCTCGTCGCGGTGGTGCTCTCGGCGCAGGCGACCGACGTCGGGGTGAACAAGGCGACGCGGAAACTGTTTCAGGAGGTGAAGACGCCGCAGCAGATGGCCGATCTCGGCGAGGACGGGCTCAAGCAGCACATCAAGACGATCGGGCTGTTCAACGCGAAGGCGAAGAATGTCATCGCGCTCAGCGAAATCCTCGTCCGCGATTTTGGCGGTGAAGTGCCCGCCGACCGCGATGCGCTCGTCGAGCTTCCCGGCGTCGGGCGCAAGACCGCCAATGTCGTGATGAACTGCGCCTTCGGGGCCGAAACCTTCGCGGTCGACACGCATATCTTCCGCGTCGGCAACCGCACCGGCCTCGCCCCCGGCAAAACCCCGCTCGCGGTCGAAAAGAAGCTCGATAAGGAAACGCCGCAACCCTTCCGCGTCGGCGCGCACCACTGGCTGATCCTCCACGGCCGCTACATCTGCAAGGCGCGCACCCCCGAATGCTGGCGCTGCCCGGTTGCCGACCTCTGCCGCTACAAGCCCAAGACGCCCGCGCCGAAGGCAAAGAAGGCGGCGTGATACCCATTGCATGGATGTGGGCTATGAGGTGGCCTCCGGCCATTATCTTACCCGTCATCCCGGCCTTCGCCGGGATGACGATGATAGTAGGGCCACTTCCGGTCGAAAGCCGCCCTTTAAATATTTCGCGCAGAGGCCGCAGAGATCGCGGAGTTGGGGTGCTCTCCTCTCTGCGATCTCTGCGGCCTCTGCGCGAATCATTCTGACCGCGCTTGCGATCCGCGCCAAGGTCGCCATAGTCCGCTCCCATGCGAAACCTCACCGCTCCGCTCGCCCTCGCCGCCGCCCTGCTCGCCGCCGCGCCCGTCCACGCCAAGCCCGCCGACCCCGCGGTGGCGAAAAAGATACTCAAGGACAGCGTCGCGATCCCGACCGTCGAGGGCCGCGGCAAGGTGCCCGAACTCGCGGCCTATTACGCCGGCGTGCTCAAGGCGGCGGGCTATGCCGACGCCGATATCGAAATCACCCCGATGGGCGAGACCGCGACCTTCGCCGCGACGCTCCACGGCACGACCAAACAAAAGCCGATCGTGCTGCTCGGCCATATGGACGTCGTCGAGGCCGACCCCAAGGACTGGACGCGCGACCCCTTCGTGCCGGTCGAGGAAGATGGTTATATTTTCGGGCGCGGATCCGAAGACAACAAGTTCGACATCGCGATGATGGTCGCGACGATGGCGCAGCTGAAAAAGGACGGTTTCAAGCCGAAGCGGTCGATCATCTTGGCTTTGTCGGGCGACGAGGAAACCTCGATGACGACGACGCGCGCGCTCGCGGCCAAATATAAGAATGCCGAATTCGCGTTGAATGGCGACGGCGGCGGCGGGCTGATCGCCGAGGACGGCAAGCCGCAATATTACGGGCTGCAGGCGGGCGAGAAGACTTATGCCGACTTCACGCTCGAAGTCACCAACCCCGGCGGCCACAGCTCGCGCCCTTCGGACGTCAATGCGATCGTCCAGCTCGCGAACGCGCTCGCCAAGGTCGGTGCCTATCGCTTCGCGCCGCAGCAGAATGAGCTGACCAAAGTCGGTATGCCGATCGTCGCCGAGCAGGTCGGCGGCGAGATCGGCGCGGCGTTGAAGGCCTTTGCCGCCAACCCCGCCGACGCCGCGGCGATCGCGACGATCCGCGCCGAGCCCGAATATGTCGGCCAGATCGGCACCACTTGTGTGCCGACTTTGGTCAAGGGCGGCCACGCCGAAAATGCGTTGCCCCAGCGCGCGACCGCGAACATCAACTGCCGCATCTTTCCCGGCGTGCCGGTCGAAACGGTGCGCGCCGAGCTCGAAAAGGTGATCGCCGACCCCGCGGTCAAGGTGAACACCGATCCCGACGCCAGCGCCAGCGATGCCTCGCCGCTGCGCCCCGATGTGATGGCGGCGGTGAAAAAGGCGGTGCACGCACGCGCGCCCGGCCTGCCGATCATCCCGTCGATGAGCGCGGGCGCGACCGATAGCTATCATTTCCGCGCGCAGGGCGTGCCGAGCTACGGCGTCGCGGGGCTCTTCTCGAAAGCGAGCGACAGCTTCGCCCACGGCCTCAACGAGCGCGTGCCCGTCGACGCGATCGCCCCCGCGCTCGCGCATTGGGACAGCTTGCTGCGCGATTTGTCGAAGTGACTCCTTCTCCCCTCGGGGGAGAAGGATACGCAGCCTTGCCGCGAAGCGGCTAGGCGAAGTTGGATGAGGGTGAGGGCGGTTAGGGCAGCAACGCCCCCACCGCCCTTTCGACCATCGCCGCCGCCGCTTCGGCGCCGAAGCTTTCGGGGTCGAGCGACAGTTCGAGCCACAGCCCGTCGACCATCGCGGTGAGCATGATCGCGAGCCGCCCGGCGTCGGCCGCGCCGCAAAGGGCAAGCAGTTCGCCGAGCCGCGCGCGATAGCCCGCGTAACTTTCCGCATGGATTTCGGCCATACGGGGATCATTTCGCGACAGCGCCCAGAAGGCGGTCCATGCGCCGAGCAGTTCGGGATCGGTCACCGGCGGGCGAAAGCTGGCGGTCAGATAGGCGGCAAGGCGCGCGCGCGGATCGTCGCCCGCCGCCTCGACGGCTTCGGCAAAAATCGCGTCCATCCGGTCGCTCGTCGCCTGATAGGTTGCGGCAACCAGATCGTCGATGCCGCCGAAATAATGGCGCAGCAGCCCCGGCGATACGCCGGCCTTTGCGCAGATCGCGCGCACGTTCGTCCCCGCCAGCCCATGTTCGGCAAGGCACGCCGCGGCCGCCTCGATCAGGTCCGCCCGGCGGGCATGGGCGCTTTCGCGCGTAAAGGCTTGGCGAGCGGCGGTCATATTGTTATACGCATGTATAACAAGGACCCGATCATGGCAACGCTACGCGACACCTTCGACAACTTCCAGAACGTCGACCCCTTGGGCGGCTGGTCGCTCCCCGCCTGGACCTACAGCGACCCCGACTTCCACGCCGCCGAGATCGACCGCATCTTCCGCCCGAGCTGGCAGGTCGTCTGCCACGACAGCGACATCCCGAACTCCGGCGACTGGCACAGCATCGATTATTGCGGCGAGAGCGTCATCCTCGTCCGCGGTACCGACCGCATCGTCCGCGCCTTCACCAACGTCTGCCGCCACCGCGGCTCGCGCCTCGTCGACGGCGCGGCGGGCTGCGCGAAGAAGCTCGTCTGTCCCTATCACGCCTGGACCTATGAACTTGATGGCCGGCTGACGGGCGTGCCCGATTCGGCCAGCTACCCGACGCTCGACAAGGGCAAGGCGGGGCTCGTTCCGGTCGGGCTCGAACAATGGCGCGGTTTCTGGTTCGTGCGGCTCGACGACGACGGCGGTCCATCGGTCGCGTCTATGATGGCGCCCTATGAAGCGATGATCGAGCCTTACCGCTTCGAGGAGCTCGGCGCACTCGGCCGCGTCACGCTGCGCCCGCGCGAGGTCAACTGGAAGAATGTCGGCGACAATTATTCGGACGGCCTCCACATTCCCGTCGCGCATCCCGGCCTGACGCGCCTGTTCGGCAAAAGCTATGGCGTCGAGGCCGAAGAAAATGTCGATCGCATGTGGGGCGATCTGATCGACCGGCCGTCGGCCAACTGGTCCGAGCGCATGTATCAGCGGTTGCTGCCGCCGGTCCCGCATCTGCCCGAAGCCAACCAGCGCCACTGGCTCTATTTCAAGCTCTGGCCCAATGTCGCCTTCGACATCTATCCCGATCAGGTCGATTTCATGCAATGGCTGCCGACCGGGCCGACGAGCTGCCTGATCCGCGAGATCAGCTATGTCCTGCCCGACGCCTATTCCCAAGAGTGGCGCCGCGAGATGAAGGCCGCGCGCTACCTCAACTGGCGCATCAACCGCCAGGTCAATGCCGAGGACACCGCGCTGATTACTCGCGTCCAACAGGGCATGCAGTCGAAGAGCTTCTCGATGGGGCCGCTCAGCGACAAGGAAGTCTGCCTCAAGCATTTCTGCGCGCGGATGCGCGACATCATCCCCGAAGCGCGGCTGGAGCGGGCGCCAGCGGCGGGGTGGAGCCGATAAGCTTCCCCTCCCGCTTGCGGGAGGGGTTAGGGGAGGGGCGGTTCCCTCCGACGTCGAACGGGACAGGCCCTCCCCCGGCCCCTCCCGCAAGCGGGAGGGGAGCATGAGCGATCATCCGGTCATCATCGTCGGCGGCGGGCCCGCCGGCATGGTCGCGGGGCTGCTCTTCGCGCGCGCCGGGGTGCGGGTGACGGTGCTCGAAAAGCATAAGGATTTCCTCCGCGACTTCCGCGGCGACACGGTGCATCCCTCGACGCTCGAGCTGTTCAGCGAGATCGGACTGCTGGGGGAACTGCTCGAGGAGCCGCACGCCGCGATCGACACGATGACGCTCAATCTGCTGGGTGGGCGCTATACGATCGCGACGATGAAGCATCTGCCCGTTGCGGCGCCCTTCGTGGCGATGATGCCGCAATGGGACCTGCTCGATTTCATCGCGGGACAGGGTAGGCGCTACCCGACGTTCGACCTGCGCATGTCGACCGAGGCGACCGGCCTGACCTATGACGGTGCGGGTCGCGTCAGCGGCGTGACGCTGGCGACCGGCGAGACGCTGCAGGCGCAGCTCGTCATCGCCGCCGACGGGCGCCGCTCGGTGCTGCGCGACGCTGCCGCGCTGCCGCTTCACGATCTCGGCGCGCCGATGGACGTGCTGTGGTTCCGTATCCCCGTGCCCGCGGGCATGGATATGTCCGAAGTCGCGCTCGGCACGATCGACAAGGGCGGCATGGTCGTCGCGATTCCGCGCGGCGATTATTGGCAATGCGCGCAGATCATCGAGAAGGGCGGCTTCGCGCCGATCGAGGCGAAGGGCATTGCCGCCTTCCGCGAGCGCATCGTCGAGATCGCGCCCGGCCTCGCCGCCGGAATCGATGCGATCCGGGGCTTCGACGACGTCAAATTGCTGTCGGTCGCGCTCGACCGGCTGACGCGCTGGTCGCGCCCGGGGCTGCTGGCGATCGGCGATGCCGCGCATGCGATGTCGCCGGTCGGCGGCGTCGGGATCAACCTCGCGGTGCAGGACGCGGTGGCGGCGGCGAACATCCTCGCTGCGTCGCTCGCCGCGGGGGCCGACCCCGATCCGTTGCTCGCCAAGGTGCAGGCGCGGCGCTGGAAGCCGACGGTGCGGATGCAGGCGCTCCAGCGCGCCGCGCACCGGCGCGTCGTCGAACCGATGCTGCGCGGCGAAATCACCCGCGTGCCCTTCGCGGTCCGCCTGCTCGACGCCATCCCGCTGCTCCGCCGCATCCCGGGCCGCATTCTCGGCCTCGGCTTCGGCGGGCAGCATGTCCAGTCCCCGCTCGCCAAGGAATTTTCATGACCAAGCCCTATGACGCCCTCATCATCGGCGCCGGCCACAACGGCCTCGTCTGCGCCTTCTATCTCGCGAAGGCTGGGCTGAAGGTCCGCATCCTTGAGGCGCGCGACGTCGTCGGTGGCGCCGCGGTGACCGAGGAATTCGCGCCGGGCTTCAGGAATTCGGTCGCAAGCTACACGGTCAGCCTGCTCCAGCCCAAGGTGATCGCCGACATGAAGCTCGCTGATCATGGCTATCGGGTGATCGAGCGGCCGATCAGCAATTTCCTGCCGCAGGAGGACGGAACCTATCTGAAGCTCGGCGGCGGGCTCGAACGCACGCAGGCCGAGTTCCGCAAATTCAGCAACCGCGATGCCGAGGTGCTGCCGCAATATTATGACGCGCTCGAAAATGTCGCCGAACTGCTCCGCGACTTGGCGCTGCGCGTCCCGCCCAATGTCGGCGAGGGGCTGCGCACGCTGCTCGATGGGGCGCGGCAGGGCCGGCGCTTTGCGGGACTCGGTCTCGAACAGCAACGCGACGTGCTCGACCTCTTCACCAAGTCAGCGCGGACGATGCTCGACAGCTGGTTCGAGAGCGAGGCGGTCAAGGCGGCCTTCGGTTTCGATGCGGTCGTCGGCAACTATGCCAGCCCGGACACGCCGGGCAGCGCCTATGTCCTGCTCCACCACGTCTTCGGCGAAGTGAACGGCAAGAAGGGCGCGTGGGGGCACAGCGTCGGCGGCATGGGTAAGATCACCGAAATCATGGCGAAGGTCTGCCGCGATCATGGCGTCGAGATCAGCCTCGAAAGCCCGGTCGCGAAGGTGCTGGTCGACGGCGGCAAGGCGGTCGGGGTCAAGCTTGTCGGCGGCGAGGAAATCGCCGCGGCGCGCGTGATCGCCAATGTCGGGCCAAAGCTGCTCTACGAACGGATGATGGACGCGAGCGACCTGCCCGCCGACTTCCAGCGCCGGATCAAGGGCTTCCAGGCGGGCAGCGGGACGTTCCGTATGAATGTTGCGCTTTCGGAGCTGCCGAAGTTCACCTGCCTCCCCGAGCCCGGCGAGCATCACCAGTCGGGAATCATCCTCGCGCCGACGCTCGACTATATGGATCGCGCCTTCCTTGACGCGAAACAATATGGCTGGTCGAAGGCGCCGATCGTCGAAATGCTGATCCCCTCGACCGTCGACGAATGTCTCGCCCCACCGGGACAGCATGTCGCCAGCCTCTTCTGCCAGCAATTCGCGCCCGAGCTTCCCGGTGGCCGCGACTGGGATGATGAGGAGGAAATCGCCGCGGACACGATCATCGACACGGTCGAAAAACATGCGCCGGGTTTCCGCGCGAGTATCATCGCCCAGACGCGCCTGTCGCCCAAGGGGCTCGAACGCAAGTTCGGCCTCGTCGGCGGCGACATCATGCACGGCAATATGAGCCTCGACCAGCTCTGGGCGGCGCGCCCGATACTCGGCAACGGCGGTTATCGCGGGCCGGTGAAGGGCCTTTATATGTGTGGCGCGGGCACGCATCCCGGTGGCGGCGTCACCGGCGCGCCGGGGCATAATGCCGCGCAGGTCATCCTACGCGACCGGGGCCTCTTCGCGCCGCGATGGCGCTGACAATCGCGTCCAGATATAGAGCGGCAGCCCCGCCGCCATCAGGATCAGGCTCATCGCGCTGACGCCCGCTCCGGCGCCCCATAGCGTCCATATCGCATAGGCGAGCCCCGCGAGCGCGACGGAGATCGCGACGCGCAGCCGCAACGCCGCCGCGGCGCAGGCGAGGTAGAGCCACAAGGTTACCGAGGTCGAGAGGATCGCCATGAAGGTGAACATCTCGCTCGTCGACTTGCTGTTGTTCAGGATGACGCAGACGGTCGCGATGGCGCTCGACAGCAGCAGTGCCGCGGCGGGCGTGCCGTGGCGGTTCGTCCTCGCGAACCAGGCGGGAAGCAGCCCCTGTTCGGCAAGCCGCGCGGGCTGTTCGGCCTGGATCAGCGTCCAGCCGTTGAGCGCGCCGAGCGCGCTCACTGCGGCAAAGGCGGCGATCCACATCGCGGGGCCATGGCCCCAATAGGTTTCGGCGAACAGCGCGAAGGGCGCTTCCGAGGTTGCGACCGCGGCGGCGGGAAGCATCAGCGCGATCGCCGAACAGACGATCAGATAGAGGAGGCCGGTTGCAAGCGTGCCGATGATCGTTGCGCGTGGAATGGTGACCGTCGGGTTCGCTACCTTGTCGGCGGCGACGCTCGCCGATTCGAAACCGAGCAGCGCCCACAGCGTCAGGATCGCCGATCCGCTGACCGCGGTCAGCGAGAGCCCTTCGGCAGGAAATGGCGTGATCGTCACGGGCTCGCCGCGTCCAAAGGCGATGGGGATCAGCACGACGACGGTGACGAGGGGGATCAGCTTGATCGCGAGCGTGACGATCTGGAAGCGTCCCGCCGCGCGCGCGCCGCGCCAGTTGATCGCGGTGACGAGCCAGATCAGCGCAATCGTCGAGATTGCCATATGATCGCCGATCGCGGGGACGAAGAGGCCGAGGAAGGAGACGCTCGCGACCGCGAGCGTGACGTTCGCGGTCCATACCGAGACCCAATAGGCCCAGCCGATCATGAAGCTCGGGACCCGTCCGAAGGCAAGTTCGACGAAGGCGGTCGGTCCGCTCGCTGCCGGAAAGGCGACGGTGAGCCGCGCGATGACGAAGGCAAGCGCGAGCGCGCCCGCAATCGTGATCGCCCAGCCCGCGACGCCGTTCCAGCCGAAGGGCGCGAGGCTGGCGGGGAGCAGAAACACGCCCGACCCGATCATATTGCCCATGACGAGCGCGATGCACATCGAAAGGCCGAGCTTGCGGCCCGGCCTTTCGCTGCCGGTCGAAAAATCGCTCACCCGGTCAGAATTCCTTGCTGACCTTGATCCCGATCAGGCGCGGACGCACGACCGTGTCATAGAAGACGCCGCCGTTCGCGGTGACGCCGTCGGGGTCGCCGCAGGTGGTTTCGAGGCACTGGACCCCCGCGTTGATCACGCCGTTGCTGTCGAACAAATTGGTCGCGAAAAGCTCGGCTTTCCAGCTATCGCCCTTCACTCCGAGGCTGATGTCAGCGGTCGTATAGGCGTCGAACATGCCCTTAATGCCGTTTTCGAGTGTGCGCACGTCACTGCGTCTTTTGCCGATATGATTGACCGCGAACTGGACATGCCCGCCAAGGCCACCGACGGGGAATTCATAGCGCGCGACGATATTGCCCTTGAACTTTGGCGTGATGGGCAGGCCGGCGCCCTTCGGCGCGAGCAGCGCATTTTCGGCGCCGTCGGCACCCGGCAATGTGCAGTCGAAAGCGTCGTTGGCGATCGCGCAGAAATCGCGGCGGATCTCGGCGTCGTTATAGCTCATGCCCGCGTTGATCGAGAAACCGTTCTGCCGATAACCGAGGTCGAGTTCGACCCCGCGAATCCGCGCGATGCCGGCATTGCGGATTTCGCTGAGCCCGTTGAGGCCGAGGAAGGAGAGCTGGATGTCGTTCCAGTCCTGCTGATAGATCGCGCCGTTGAAACGCACCGGACCCCAGCTCGTCTTCCACCCGAATTCATAATTGTCGAGCGTGTCCGAGCCATAGGGCGGGAGCGATCCGCGCCGGTTGATGCCGCCGGGACGGAAGCCGCGCGACCAGGTCGCATAGACGAGTGCATCATCGCTGAACTTGTAGGTCAGGTTCAGCTTGTGGATGAAATCGGTCTTCTTCGTCCTCTTGTCGAGGTTGGTGCAAGGCGACCCGTCGACCACCGCCGGTCCCTGGCACGCATAGACCGGATTGCTGCTGAATCCGGGGTTGTTGTAGCCGAAAAAGCCGACAAGGCTGTTGTCATATTTGTACACGCGGCCGCCGCCGGTCAGCGTCAGCCGGTCGGTGATATCGAAACTGATCTCGCCGAAGGCGGCATAGTCGCGGTCGACGCGGATCTGCTTGGTCAGCCAGATATTGTCGACGGTGCCGGGTACCTGCAGGTCGTCGGACAGGTCGTCGATGATATAATGCTGCTCGATATTGTGCTTTTGCCGCTGCCAGAAGATGCCACCGATGAAGCGGATGCGCGCATCGGCGGGCGAGGCGACGCGGGCTTCGAAGAAGTTGCGCCGATAGCGGTCGATGCCCTGGATATACTGGTTCGGGCTGATCTGGTCGCCGGCATTGTCGTAAAGATAGACCGCCGATCCATAGAGCGCGTCGTAGAAATAGGCATAGTCCGAATAGTCGCTCTCGACGTCGGTCTTGCGGCGAAGATGCCCGCCGGTCACTGTCAGATCCCAATTGCCGAGCTTGCCTTCGATCGTCAGCGCGGCCTGCAGCCATTTGTCCTTCGACGATTCGGGATTGTACTGGACCGTCTGCAGCTTGCCGGTGACCGCGCTCGACCGTTCCTGCGCAAAGCTGCCGTTGGTCTTCTGGATCTGGCCCATGATCGTCGGGCGCAGCGTCCAGTCTTCGTCGAGATCGATGCCGAGCGCGAGGCGCGCGCCATAGGTGTCGGCGTCGTTGTAATTCTTCTCGGCAAGCGCCGCGTTGGTCTGGACGATGTCGTCGCCGGGCAGGTCGACCAGATCGTCGCCGACATATCGCTTGATCGGATAGGTGCGGCTACCCGGGATATTGTCGATATAGCCCGCGTCGTGGCGATACCAGCCGACGAGGCGCAGCGCCGCGCGCTCGCCGAGCGGGGCGTTGATGAAGCCCTCGACGACGCCGCCGAAATCGCCGTGCGCGACATTGTTGAGCTCGACGCCGACCTCGCCATAGGTGCCGCTGGTGTCGGGCTGGTTGGTGACGAGCTTGATCGTGCCCGCCATCGAACTCGCGCCATAGAGCGTGCCCTGCGGCCCGGCGAGCGCCTCGACGCGCGCAAGGTCATAGGCGTGGATGTCGAGCGCGCCCTGGATCGTCGTGATCGGCATTTCATCGAGGTAGGTGCCGACGGTGGGCAGCGAGGCCGAATGATTGGCATTTTCGCCCGATGCGACGCCGCGGAAATAGACCTGGCTGAACCCGGGCGCGGCGGTCTGGATCGTCACCGACGGAAGGAATTTGACGACGTCCTGAAATTCCTTGACCTGCAACTCGTCAAGCCGTTCGGTCCCGATCGCGGTGATGGCGAGCGGCACGTCCTGCAGATTCTGTTCGCGCTTCGACGCGGTGACCACGATGTCGCGGTCGTCGTTTATATTGGCTTGCTGTGCGAGCGCGGTTCCCGACGTGCACAATATCGTGCTGCCGAGCAGAAAGGCGCCGCTGTTTGTAAATGCTGCCGATAGCTTCCGCATGAGATCCCCCTCAGATGACAGTCATGTGACGGAGAATGACCGAGTGCGGCGCGAGCGCAAGCATTGTTGTGCGGTGCAGCGGTTGTTGGTCGAAAATGTCGCGGGCTGTTGCCCAAAGGCAACGTTTCGTCGCGGGCGCTTCAGCCGAAATCGGCGGGTACGGCTGGATAGGCGGTGAGCACGGGCCCCAGCGCGCCTTTCAGCGGGGCGAGCCATTCTTCATAGGGCCGCCACTGCCCGACGCCGTCGCGGTTGATCGGGCGGCGCACCTGTTCGCTCGACGCGGTGCGGACGGCGCGCGCGTTGACGTGAAACGCCATGCACCCGTCCTCGAACGGCTGGCCCAGCCAGGCGAGCATCGCGCGCACCTCGGCCTCTGGGTCGTCGAGCAGCGCTTCGTGGATAACGCGGTAGACGCGCCCGGGCTGCACGGCGTCGATATGCGCCATCAGCCGCACATAATCCCGGTAATAAGCGCCGACGTCGGCGAGGCCGTAGCTGAACGCCTGTCCCTTGGCGAAATGCTGACGGAAGTTCGAAAAGCAGCAGTCGAGCGGATGCCGACGCGCATCGATGATCTTCGCATTTGGCAGCACCAGCCGGATGAACGCGGTGTAGAGCCAGTTGTTCGGCAGCTTGTCGATGTAGAAGGGTTTGCCGGTCTTGCGCTGCACGGCGGTGCGATCGAGGAAGGCCGCGCCGAGTTCGGTGAGCCGGGCGAACGGGGTTTTGGCCAGTGCCTCGATCCAGCGGCGTCCGTCCTGCTTTGCCTCGCGGCCGAGCCCGAGCGCGAGCGCCGGGATGTCGGGCAGTTCCATCGTGCCTTCGATCGCCGAGTGGCAGCTCAGGATCTGTTCGATCAGCGTCGATCCCGCGCGCGGCATGCCGAGGATGAAGATCGGGTCGGGCGCCGGATTGCCCGCCCCGGCGCGCGCGCTGAAAAAGTCGGGCGTGCAGGTGGCGATGATCGCATCGACCGCCGCGCTAGTGTCGGCGGAGCGATAGCCGAGTTGACCCGACCGGATGGCGTTGCCCGCGGCATAGTGGCGAAAGGCGGGCGCATGGTCGCCGGCATCGTCATAGGCCTTGCCAAGCGCGAAATGCAGGTGCAGCCGGTCGTCGGCGCGCGTTTCGCCATCGGGTTCGGCGGCGGCGAGAGCCGCTTCCATTTGGCCCCGATCGCCCGCGTCGAAACGGATCGTCTTGAGATTTGCGAGACTCCACCAGATTTCGCCGAGCCCCGGGTCGGCGGCAAGCCCGCGGCGATAGGCCGCGATGCCGTCGTCCTGCCGCCCGACCGTCTTGAGCATATGGCCATAGCTCATCCACAGCTTGGCATGACCGGGAAAGCGGCGGGTCAGCTCCTCGTAGAGCGCGAGCGCCTCGTCATAGCCGCCGATGCGGCCGAGCGCGGCGGCGCGGAGGTTCGCGTGCGCGGGATTGTCGGGGTCCTCGCCAAGCACGGCATCGAGCGTCGCGGCCGCGTCGGCAAAGCGGTTCTGCTTGTAATAGACGGTCGCAAGATTGGCGCGCGCCGCGCCGAAGCCCGGCGCGAGCTGCAAGGCGCGCGACAGCAGCTTTTCGGCATCCTCATAGCGCCCGAGCCGCCCCGCGACTTCGGCGAGCATCCGGATCGCGGCGACATCGGTCGCATCCTCGCGCAGCCGCTGGCGCAACGTACCCTCGGCGTCGGGAAGGCGATTTTCGGAAAGCGCGAGCGCTGCGTCAACCATCGCGTCGTCGTGGATTGTCGCCGAAACCGCAGCGAGCGAAGCGCCCTGCGCCTCCTCCTCGCGGCCCAGCGCGCGGAGCGCCTGCGCGGCGAGCCGGTGCGCCGCTGCCGAGGTAGGCACTTCGTCGATGATCGCCTGCGCCTGCGCGAGCGCCGCGCCGGGCTGGCCGTTCAAAAGCTGGCGGGCGTTGGCGAGTGCCTGGTCGAGCGTGACGGTCGCCAATGCCGCTTGCCTCAGCTTTTTGCCGCGCGGGCCTTGCCGACCGCCTGACGCAGCGCGTCATAGCCGATCTGGCCCTGGAACAGCTGATCGCCGACGATCCAGGTCGGGGTGGCGTTGAGCTGGAGCTGGGTCGCGATCGCGAGGTTGCTGTCGAGCTCGCGCTGGAACAGTGCCTCGTTCGCGGTCGCGTCGGCGCTGCCGTCGGTCACGACACCCGCCTTTTCCGCCGCGGCCGCGATGGCGGCGGGTTCGAGCGACGACGCCTGGAACATCGCATGGTGGAAGGCGTCATATTTGCCCTGCCGCGCGGCGGCGAGCGCCATGATCGCGGCGTCGCGGCTCTGCGGGGCGATGATCGGCAATTCGCGGAACACGACCTTCAGGCGCTTGTCCTCGCGGATCAGCCGGTCGACGTCGGGCACGCTCGCGCGGCAGAAGCCGCAGGCATAGTCGGTGAAGACGACCAAAGTGACGTCGCCGTCGGCGTTGCCCGCCCATGCGCCGGCATAGGGTTTTTCGAGCGCCGGGCGGATCGCGTCGATGGCCCTCGCGATTTCGCCCTTGCGCTGCGCTTCGAGCGCCTCGGGAATGATCTGCGGGTTGGCCTTGATATAGTCGGCGACAATGGTTTCGACCTCGCTCTTGCTCATCCCGCCGCCGAACCGTTCGCCCAGCCAGAAGGCGAGCGCGAGGAGCAACAGGCCGCCGAGCGCCAGGCCCCATATGCGTGTGGAAACGCCTTCCATCCCGGCCCCCTTGATTTGCGGCGAACGCTGCGACGCCATCGCTTTGGTGTCTGTAGTTTTTTTGGCCGGCTGCGCGATCGGCGAGCGGTCGTCGCCTTCCATCATGCTCGCCGCGTTTTCGGGCGCGGGCTTCGCCATCGCCGGAATCGCGGCGTCGCCCGCGAACAGCGGCAGGTCGGGCGCTGCGGCCTTCGTCGCAGCGGCCTTCGCTTCGGCTTCCTCGCGCGCGAGCAATTGTTCGAGCCCCGACGGCGGCGGTGCCATTTCCTCGCGCGGCGCGGGGCGCAGCTTGGTCGCGGCGTCGCCCAGCTGTTCGCGCAGACTTTCGCCGCTCGCCTTGGCGATATCGACGACGCCCGCCCTGGTTTTGCCCGCAACCTCGCCGAGTCCGCGCCCGGCGTCGCTCGACAGTTTCCGGGCCTTGTCTCCGAGCGCCATCTTCTCCCAGGCGTCGCCGCTCGCCTTGGCCGCGGCGCGGCCCGCCTTCGCAGATCCGCGCCCGGCGGCGCGCGCGGCGCGAGTGGTGACGGCGCCGGTTTTCGCGGCGAGTTCGCGCGAGCGGCGCGGAATCTCCATCGCCTCGACGCGCGCGGGGATGTCGGCGCGTTCGCCGACGCGGATCGTCCAGTCGGCAAAGGCCTCCGCGCCGTTGCGGATACGGTCCCACAGATTCGCGGCGCCTGCCTTGATCGCTTCAGGCTTCACCAGTGGCTCGCCGCGCGGCTTCTCGGGTTTGCCATATCGCGTCAGGTCGATGCCGACGGGCGGCTCTTCTTTCGGTTTCGCCAGCCCTTCGCCTTGCGTCGGCGCGCCCATGCCCGGCGTCGGCGCGGGGTCGCGCAACCACGGCTGGTAATAATCGTCTTTTTTATCAGTCACTTGTTGCCCTTGCGCATCATTTTAGCGATGCGGTCCCCGTTAATCCTACTGAATCTAACGCCGTTTGCGCTCGCGTTCCACCTCGGCGCGGGCCACCATCGAAATATCCTGTGCACGGATCCAGTCGGGGGAGCCTTGGGGCAGTCCCTGCATCGCCATTTCGGCATTACGCAGCGCGAGCCCCGCCTGTCCACCCTCAAGACTGTAACGCTCGGCCGAGGCGAGCGCCGCGCGCGCCTGATCGCCCTTGTTCGCATAGACGATGCCGAGCTGATACCAGGCGAAGGGATTCTGGTTGTCGAGCGCAACCGCGGTTTTCAGTACGCGCTCGGCCTCGGGATAGTTGGCCGGGTCCTCGGTCGCGATCAGCGCATGGCCCAATGTCGCGCTGATCAATGGCTGCGAGCGCGACTGCGACACCGCCTTGCGCAGCGGGGGGATCGCTTCCTCGGGGCGCCCCGATTCGAGCAGCACCTGGCCTTCAAGCTCGAGAAAATAGGGATCGTTCGGATTCGTCGCGAGCAATCCCTCGACCTCTGCCAGGGCCTTTTGCGGGTAGGCGCTCTTGTGCCAGGCATAGGCGCGGGCGTAGCGCGCCGGGATGCTGCTGTTGCTTTCGGGAAATTTGCGCAACGTCCGCTCCGGCTCGGACATATAGCCCGACAGCTTGGCCTTGATCCGCTGGAATCTCTTTTCGATCGCGGGGTCAGCGGGCTTGTTCCATGCCGGATCGATGACATAGACCTCGCGCAGCGTCTGGATGCGGTCGCCCGACATCGGATGGGTGCGGCCATAGGCCTGATCATCGTCCTGCTTCACCGCATAGCGGAATTCGAGATTCTGCAATTTCTTGAAGAAGGCGAGGCTGCCGCGGCCGCTGATCCCGGCCTTCGACAGATATTGCGCTCCCGCGGCGTCGGCGGTCGATTCCTGGACGCGGCTGAAGGCGAGGAATTTGCCGAGCGCGGCCTGCTGGCCCGCCATCATGATGCCCATTCCCGCCTCGCCGCCGCCCGCCGCAATCGCCGCGGCGCCGAGCAGCAGGCTGAGCAGCGAGATACCGCTCGCCGCCTTTGCGCCTTCGTTGACGCGGATCGCGTGACCGCCCATGACGTGGCCGAGTTCGTGCGCGAGCACGCCCTGCACCTCTTCGGCGCTGTCGGCGGCTTCGATCAACCCGCTGAAGACATAGATGTCCTGGCTGCCCGCGACGAAGGCGTTGATGCTGCGGTCGCCGAGGAGATGGACGCGCACCTGTCCCGGCTGGAGTCCCGCCGCGACGGTGAGCGGGTCCATCATGTCCTGGAACAGCGCCTCGGTCTCGGCGTCGCGCAGGATCGATTGCGCCATCGCGGGGCGCATCGCGATCGCGAACGTCGCCAGCAAGATCAGCAGGATACGGAAGAAGGGGCGCGGCCTTTGCGCCCCGGACGCGGGTTGCGGCGGGAAAGCGGTCATCCCCGCCCTTCTTGCGCCGCGCGCCTGAACCCCGAGTGAAGCCATGTGGGCTTATTGGGGTTCAGGTGGCGCGGACGCAAGATCAGCTCGCGATTTCTGCGATCAACTGCCGCGGTTTAATTGCCGCCCGATCGGCTTGGACGATCAATTGCCAAAGGTGCGCTGCCACCAGCCGCGGCGCGGTTCGCCGTCGGGACCTTCCTCGCCCTCGTCGCCATTGGCGGCGACCGGTTCGGCGTCGCGCGTCGTGGCGGCTTCGGGCGCGGCCTCGGCGGCGACGGCCTTCTTGGCGCGGCTCGCACGCTTTTTGGGCGCGGGCTTGGCGGGTTCGGCTTCGGGCTCAGGCGCCGCTTCGGCAACCGGCGCTGCATCGACGGCCGCAGCCGCCGCTTCGGCTTCGGCCGCTGCCTTGGTTTTGCGTGGCGCCCGCTTGCGCTTCGGCTTCTCCTCGGCAACCGGTGCTTCTTCGGCGACCGGTTCGGCGGCTTCGGCCACTTCGACCGGCGCCGCTTCGGCTTCGACTACCGCCTCGTCGGCGACGTCCGCGGTATCGGCCTTCTTGCGGCTGCGTCCACCACGGCGGCGGCGCGGCTTGGCTTCGGCCTCCTCGGCGTCCGCTTCCGAAGCAGCCTCGACAGTTTCGGCCGGCGCGGTTTCGGCTTCGTCGGCGCTGTCGCCATCGCGATCCTCGCCGCCTTCGCTGCCTTCACCGATTTCATTGCCTTCTTCGTCGCGGCGACCACGACGGCCACGGCGTCGACGGCGGCGTCGCTTGCGCCCGTCGCCATCGCCTTCGCCCTCCTCGCGGTCGCGCGATCGCGCAGGACGTTCGTCGGCAGCTTCCTCTTCGGCTTCTTCTTCCTCGTCCTCGGGATAGTCGTCGTCATCCTCGATCGGCGCGATCGGGGCGAAGCTGCGCCGCGCGACCGGCGGCGGGCCGCTCACTTCGACCGCCATGCGCGCGCCTTCGGTCTCGCCGTCGGGCAGGATTTCGACCGTGACGCCGTAAAGCTCTTCGATCTCGCGCAGTTCGCGGCGCTTTTCGTTGAGGAGGTAGAAGGTCGCCTCCTGGCTCGCGCGCAGGGTGATCTTGTTGCCCTTGCCGCGCGCGGCTTCCTCTTCGATCAGGCGCAGCGCGCTCAGGCCCGCCGAGCTCGCGGTGCGGACAAGCCCAGTGCCTTCGCAATGGGGGCAGGGGCGCGTCGAAGCTTCGAGCACGCCGGTGCGCAGGCGCTGGCGGCTCATTTCCATCAGGCCGAAGCCCGAGATGCGGCCGACCTGAATGCGTGCGCGGTCGTTCTTCAGCGCCTCCTTCATCGCACGCTCGACCTTGCGGACGTTCGAGCCATGATCCATGTCGATGAAGTCGATCACGACGAGCCCCGCCATGTCGCGCAGGCGCAGCTGGCGCGCGATCTCGTGCGCGGCTTCGAGGTTGGTGTTGAGCGCGGTCTGCTCGATATTATGCTCGCGCGTCGAGCGGCCCGAGTTGATGTCGATCGAGACCAAAGCCTCGGTCGGATTGATTACCAGATAACCGCCCGATTTGAGCTGGACGACGGGGTTTAGCATCCCCGCGAGCTGGTCCTCGACGCCGTAGCGCTGATAGAGCGAGACGGGGTCGGCATATTGCTTCACGCGGCGCGCGTGGCTCGGCATCAGCAGCTTCATGAACTGCTTCGCCGCCTTATAGCCCTCGTCGCCCTCGACGAGCACTTCCTCGATGTCTTTATGATAGATGTCGCGGATCGCGCGCTTGACGAGGTCGCTGTCCGAATGGATCAGCGCGGGTGCCGAGCTGCCCAGCGTATTCTCGCGGATCTCGTCCCACAGGCGTGCAAGATAGTCGAAGTCGCGCTTGATCTCGACCTTTGTGCGGCTCATTCCCGCAGTGCGGACGATGCAGCCCATCGTCGGCGGCAGGTTGAGCTCGTCGATCATCGCTTTCAATTTGCGGCGATCGGCGCCGTTCGAAATCTTGCGGCTGATCCCGCCGCCGTGCATCGTGTTCGGCATCAGCACGCAGTAACGGCCGGCGAGCGACAGATAGGTGGTCAACGCCGCGCCCTTGTTGCCGCGCTCTTCCTTGACGACCTGCACCAGCATCACCTGGCGGCGACGGATGACGTCCTGAATCTTGTAGCGGCGGCGCAGCGACATGCGGCTCTCGCCATCCTCGTCGTCATTGCGGCGGCCCCGTCCGCGACCCCGTCCGCCCTTGCGGCCGTCACGCCCGCGGCGCTTGCGATCGCCGCGGCCATCCTTGCCTTCTTCGGCGCCTTCTTCGCTTTCGCCATCCTCGGCATCGCCGTTTTCGGCGGCCTCTTCCTCGTCGCCATCTCCATCTTCGCCGATGGTTTCAGGGACAGGGGCATCGCCATTTTCGTCTTCGTCGTGATATTCGACATCGGCGACATCGCCCTCGAGCTCGTCGAGATCCTCCTCGGCGCGCTGCGCGGCGGCGGCGGCATGTTCGGCCTCTTCGCGCAGCAGCGCGTCGCGGTCTTCCTTCGGAATCTGGTAATAGTCGGGGTGGATTTCGCTGAAAGCGAGGAAGCCGTGGCGATTACCGCCATATTCGACGAATGCCGCCTGCAGCGACGGTTCGACGCGGGTCACCTTGGCCAGATAGATATTGCCCTTGAGCTGCTTGTGCTCGGCGGACTCGAAATCAAACTCCTCGATTCGGTTGCCCTTGGTGACGGCGACCCGGGTTTCTTCCCGGTGCCGCGCGTCGATCAACATGCGCGTGGTCATTAGATACACTCCAAGCGCGCCTCGGCGCGCCATCAAAAAATCCCGCTAACCCTCCTTGCGGAAGGCCGCGGCGGATACGGGTGAAAGGAAAAAAGACGTTATTGCCGAAAGGAGCCTGCGTCCGGTCCTGGACGCGCATGCGGTCTTCAAATCCGGCGACGACCGGGGCGAAAGCGCCCGCGTCGGGATTTGAAGAGGGCATGGCAAGCCTCATACGGCATCAACCTGTTACAGGATGAGCGGGCGGGCAGGGCGGGCGACTGCGAACGCCCCGACTGTCCGGTCAACCGGGTGGACTGGCGGCAGGTATGTCCTTCCCGATATGTCCGGCGCCAAGGCGGCCATGATCCGCAGTTCTGCGGAGCAGGCCTTCCCCTCAAAAGGCCGGACGGCACCGGGAACGACGCCGTCAGTGATGGCGTGCTAGCATCGGCACAGGCCGACGGCAACCACAACCACCCCAGAAAGATAGGATGGCGCCAAGGTGTTGCAAGAAAACCATTCGGCCACGCGGCGGTCCGTCTTCCCTTTGTCTCGCGATGGCGAACGGTGAATTCACCCTGTTGTCGCGCCGGAAAGCTGGCGGCTTCGAATAAGGCTGGACCATCGCGCGCCTTGGACGGCATAGACGCGCCATGAGCCCGCTGCTCGTCCTGATTGGCATGATCGGAGCCCCCCCGGCCGCATTGCCGGCGCCGGCCGGCGCGATCCATGTCGACCCGCGCCCCGCCTCGGTCGGCGAATTCGACCCGGCATCGCGGGGCCCGGGCGGCGAATTGCAGCCGTTCACCGGCTTTCGCGCCAAGCGTCCGGAAAAACGCTATAGCGTGACGGTCCCGATCGGAAAGCCCAAGCCCGCGGTGACGCTGCCGCGTATCGAGGGTCCGGCCGACGCCAGCCTGCCGCTCGTGGTGATCGACGCGGGGCACGGCGGCCACGATCCCGGTGCGATCTCTCCGCACGACGGCAGCCATGAAAAGGACATCACGCTGGCGCTCGCCCGCGCGATCCGCAAGGATCTGCTTGCCTCGGGGCGGGTGCGCGTCGCGCTCACGCGTTCGGACGATCGCTTTCTCGTGCTCGAAGAGCGTTATGGCATCGCGCGGCGATTGAAGGCCGACCTGTTTATCTCGGTTCACGCCGACGCGGCCGAGAATCAGGACGCCAGCGGCGCGTCGATCTATACGCTGGCCGAAGTCGCCTCCGACCGCGAGGCGGCGCGGCTGGCGGCGCGCGAGAACAAGGCGAATATCATCAACGGCGTCGATCTTGGTGCCCACAGCGGCGATGTGTCGGCGATCCTGCTCGACCTGACCCAGCGCGAGTCGATGAATGTCGCCTCCGACTTCGCGCGGCTGCTTCAGCGCGAGGCCTCCGACGAGGTCAAATTCCGCACGACCGCGCACCGCTTCGCCTCCTTCATCGTGCTGAAGGCGCCCGACACCCCGTCGGTGCTGTTCGAAACCGGCTTCATCTCGAACAAGGACGACGTCGAATTTCTCGCCTCGCCCGCCGGCCAGAAGAAGATCGCGCGCGGCGTTCGCGAGGCGGTGCAGATCCATTTCGCGCGGCGCAACGTCGCGCGCTGATGCCCGAAGCTTGGCCTGCGCAAAGCTGCCAAAGTCCCGATTCTAGCCCCGGCTGACGATCATATGCGTCGCGCCCGCGCCCGCGACATGGCGTATCACGCGATAGCCGAGTTCGGGCAGGTCGATACCCGCGAACAGACTCTCGCCGCCGCCGAGCAGGACGGGCGCGACCGCCAGATGCAACTCGTCGATCAGGCGCGCTTTCAGATATTGGCGGATCGTCGACACGCCGCCGCCGATGCGGATGTCGCGATCGCTCGCCGCGTCGCGCGCGCGTTCGAGCGCGGCCTCGATCCCGTCGGTGACAAAGTGGAAGGTCGTGCCGCCCGCCATCGTGACAGGCGCGCGCGGATGGTGCGTCAGAACGAAAACCGGGACATGATAAGGTGGATTGTCGCCCCACCAGCCCTTCCATTCGTTGTCGGGCCAGTCGCCGCGTACCGGGCCAAACATGTTGCGACCCATGATCCACGCGCCCAGCTTTTCAAAGTTCTGCGCGCCGAAATCATCGTCGACCCCGGTCGTCCCCTCCTCCTTGTTGGACATTTTCTGGAACGAGCGCGTTGGGACGAACCAATCGTGCAGCCTTTCGCCGTCGCGGCCCAGCGGGTCCTGCAAGCTCTGTTCGCGTCCCGCGCCATAGCCATCGAGCGAGAAGCTGAATGCGGCAACCTTTACCTTGGACATGATCCTTCTCCAATGTGGTTGTATTATGCAACCAGTTGCGTGTCGCTATGCAATCTGATTTCATATTGCAAGCAGTTTTGTTCGGCCCTACAGCGGATGTGTGACGAACCCACGCTCCGGATGCCCGATCAACCTGACGCTCGAGACGCTCGGCGACCGCTGGAGCCTGATCGTCATCCGCGACATCATGTTCGGCAATCGCCGCCATTTCCGCGAATTGCTGACCGGGTCGGACGAGCGAATCGCCTCGAATATCCTTGCCGATCGGCTGAAGCGGCTGGTCGAGGCCGGGCTGCTCACCAAGGCCGACGACCCGACGCATAAGCAGAAGGCCGTCTACAGCCTGACCGAACGGGCGATCGATCTCGTGCCGCTTCTCGTTCAGATGGGCGCTTGGGGCCGGCGGCATCTTCCCGTGACGCACGAGATGTCGATCCGCCAAGAACTGCTGGAGGAGGGCGGTCCCACGCTTTGGGACGATTTCATGGACGAGCTGCGCACGCTCCATCTGGGCGCGCCGCCGCGCGGCGATTCGGCGAGCGTGCTCGAGAGATTGACCACGGCCTATCGCCGGGCCTTGAAACAGAAATAATATAGTCTTGACTAACTTTTCTGCCGGCGCCAGCTTTGTGATGCTGGCCGGGAGATAAGGATGGCGTGGAGCAACTGGTCGGGGAGCGTTACAGCCAGCGGGCAGGTCGCCCGTCCGCAAAGCGAGGACGAGCTTTCGATGCTCGTCCGCAGCGCCCACAAGCTGCGCGTCACCGGCGCCGGACATAGCTTCATGCCGCTTTGCGAATCGGGAGAGCTGATCGTCAGTCTCGATGATCTGGCGGGCGCGATCCACATCGCCACCGACCAGCGAACCGCGCGCATTCCCGCGGGCTGGAGCATCCGCAAGCTGACTGCGGCTTTGTGGGAGGAGGGGCTGGCGCTCGCCAATCAGGGCGACGTCAATCCGCAGTCGCTCGCCGGCGCGATGGCGACGGGGACGCATGGCACCGGCGTCGATCTCGGCTCCTTATCGACCTTCGCGCGCGGTTTCCGGCTCGTCGATGCCGACGGCGAGGCGCATTGGTGCGATGCCGACACCAACGCCGACCTCTATCGGGCACAGCGCCTCTCGCTCGGGCTGTTCGGGGTTGCGACCGAGATCGAGGTCGCGGTCGTCCCCGCCTTTCACCTTGCCGAAAGGATCGAGAAGCGTCGCTGGGCCGAAATCCGCGAAAGCTATGACGAATTGGCACAGCAGCATCGCCATATCGAATTCTGGTTCTTTCCGCACAGCGACGACGTGATCTTGAAATCGCTCGATCCGTGCGATCCGTGCGACCCCCCGCCCACGACGACCGACATGGAAGAAGCGACCTTCCGCCGCATCCTCGACATTTCGGCACGCCTGCCGTTCCTGACGCCCTTCCTTCAGCGAATGATGATGAAAAGCGGGATTTCGGGCCGCCGCCGTGGCCCCGCGTACAACATCTTCCCCTCCGACCGCACGATCCGTTTCGAGGAGATGGAGTATGAGGTGCCGCGCGCTGCCGGGCTCGAGGCACTGGACGAGGTCGTCGGCTGGATTCGCAAGAAACGGCTGCCCGTGACCTTCCCCTTCGAATATCGCACCGTTGCCGCCGACGATATCTGGATGAGCCCAATGAACGCCGGCCCGGTCGCCGCGATCTCGATGCACCAATATGCGAAAATGCCTTGGCAACACCTCTTTGCCGAGGCCGAGGCGATCTTTCGCGGCGCCGGCGGGCGGCCGCACTGGGCGAAGCGTCATCGACTGAACCGCGCGGACGTCGCCGCGCTCTATCCGATGGCAGGGCGCTACATCACAGTGCGCCGCACCGCCGATCCGCACGGCAAATTCCTCAATCCCCATCTGGAGACCTTGTTCGCATGACCACCGACCGTGAATTGCACAAGCATCTGATCGGCCGGCAAGGCTCGCGCGCCGACCTCAACACGCCCGCCCTCATCCTCGACGTCGATGCACTCGACCGCAATATCGGGCGCATGGCGATGCTCGCCGCCCGACACGGCGTCGCGCTGCGTCCGCATGCCAAGACGCACAAAAGCATCGACATCGCGCTCCGCCAGATCGCTGCGGGCGCGGTCGGGGTCTGCTGCGCCAAGATCGGTGAGGCGGAGGTGCTGGCCGGGGGCGGGGTGAACGGTATCCTCATCACTTCGCCCGTTGCAGCGCCCGCCGCGATCGAGCGGCTGGCGAAACTCGCGGCGACCGCCGAAGGGCTGATGGCGGTGGTTGATCATCCGGATGTCGCCGATCGGCTCCAGTCGGCGCTCGCCGCCGCCGGCGTGCGGCTCGACGTCGTCATTGACATCGACCCCGGCATCGCCCGCACCGGCGTCGCATCCGCCGAAGCCGCAGTCGCGCTGGCCCGTGCGATCGACCGGTCGCCCAACCTCGATTATCGCGGCGTGCAATATTACTGCGGGTCGCAGCAGCATATCGAAAGCTATGCTGACCGCCGCGCTGCGATCGTCGAGCGCGCCGCCTATTTGCAGGAGGTGATCGCGGCGCTCGCCGAAGCGGGCTTGGCGCCCGGCCTCGTCACCGGGTCGGGCACCGGCACGCACCGGATCGACCTCGATCTCGGCGTCTTCACCGAGCTCCAGGCGGGGTCCTACGTCTTCATGGACAAGCAATATCTCGATTGCGACCTGACCGGCGACGCCGAGCCGCCGTTCGAGGTTTCGCTGTCGGTCGATGCGCGTGTCGTCAGCGCGAATCACAGCGGTCTCGTCACGATCGACGCCGGGTACAAGTCGCTTTCGACCGACGGCGGCGTCGCGGTGGTCCAGCGCGGCGCGCCCGAAACGGCCTTCTTCGCTTTCATGGGCGACGAACATGCCGCGCTGATCGCGCCCGAAATCGGAAACGCGCTCCAGCCTGGCGATCCCGTCAGCCTGACCGTCCCGCACTGCGATCCGACGGTGAATCTCTATGACAGCTACCACGTCGTTTCCGGCGATACGCTGGTCGATATCTGGCCGGTCAGCGCGCGCGGCCGCGCGCGATGAGCGTCGCTGCGCGCCGCCCGCCGCAGCAGGACCGCGCGCGGCAGACGCGCGAACGCCTGCTCGACGTCGCGGGCGAATTGCTCGCCGAGGTCGGGATCGAGCGGATTTCGACCAATATGATCGCGGCGCGCGCCGGGCTGACCCCACCCGCGCTCTACCGCTATTTCGGCGACAAATATGCGGTACTCGAAGCGCTCGGGCAGCGGCTGATGGAGCGTCAGAACGCCGTGCTCAATGCTTGGCTCGCGTGCCATGCGCCGACGGGCATCGCCGCCATGGCCGACCATATCGGCGAACTCCTGTCCGAAAACGCCGCGGTGACACGCGCCGAGCCGGGGGCGGTGTGGATATTGCGGTCGCTCCACGCGTCGCCGCAACTCGTCCATGTCCGGCTCGAATCGCACCGGCACGTCGCCGACCGGTTGACCGAGGCCTGCCGCGCGCATCTTCCCCGCATCGACCGCGCTACGCTGTGGCCGCGCCTGCGACTCGCGGTCGAGATCGGCTTCGCGGTCGATGAAATGCTTTACGAAGAAGATCGTGTTTCAGCGGGCGCGGCGTTCGCCCAAGTGGCCGCGATGCTTCGCGCCGCGCTGCTCGACCTTACTGAGAACGCGTCATAGCCCGCCTCGCCGCAACCATGCTTTCCTTTCCGCGACACAGGCTTTAGAGGCGGGGACATATGGCCGCCGACAGTCCGCCCGATTTCCGCCTTCGCCTCCGCCGCGACGGCAATGCCGTCATCGCCCGGGTCCGCGACATGTGGACGCGGCGCTGGTTCCGCTGGCTATCCTATCTCGCGCTCGCCGGTCTGCTCGGTATCGCGCTGATCTGGGCGGTTTTCGCGCGCGATCTGCCCTCGGTCGACCAGCTTCGCGACTATGAACCGCCGCTGCCGACGATGGTCCGCGATGGCGAGGGCAAGCCGGTGCACGCCTATGCCCGCGAACGCCGCGTCCAGCTCGAATATAGCGAATATCCGCAGCTGCTCGTGCGCGCCTTTCTCGCCGCCGAGGACAAGACCTTCTTCAGCCACGGCGGCATCGATTATCCGGGCATCGCCTCGGCGATCGTCACCAATTTGACCAGCAGCGGCCGACCCGTCGGCGCCTCGACGATCACCCAGCAGGTCGCGAAGAATCTGCTGCTCACCAACGAACTCAGCTATCGCCGCAAGGTGCGCGAGGCGATCCTTGCGATGCGCATCGAGGATGCGCTGACCAAGGAGCAGATTCTCGAACTCTATCTCAACGAAATCCCGCTCGGCCGCCGCAGCTTCGGCGTGCAGGCGGCGAGCCGCGCCTATTTCGACAAGGATGTCGACCAGCTCGCGCTCCACGAAATGGCGTTCCTCGCAATCCTGCCCAAGGCGCCCGAGAAATATGGCCGCACGCGTTTCGAGCGCGAAGCGCTGGCGCGCCGCAACTTCGTGCTCGGGTCGATGGAGGACAATGGCTGGATCAGCGCGGCGCAGCGCGACGCAGCGCGCGCGATGCCGCTCGGCCTGACCGACAGCGGCAACCGCGCGGTCGCACAGGTCGGCGGCTATTATATGGAAGAGGTGCGGCGCCAGCTGATCGCCGAATTCGGCGAAACCGCCGAGGACGGCCCCCACAGTGTCTATGCCGGCGGCCTCTGGGTGCGCACGCCCTATGACGGCAAGATGCAAGAAGCCGCGACCATGGCGCTGCGCAAGGGCCTCCAGCGCTATGATGCGGGCAAGGGCTGGTCGGGGCCGATCGCGACGATCGAGGCCGACGACCAGTGGCAGAGCCGCCTCGCATCGAGCTTCATCGGCATCGATTACGACAATTGGCGCGTCGCCGCGGTGCTCTCGAAATCGGGCGGCGAGGCGCGGATCGGTTTTTCAAACGGTGACACCGGACGCTTGCCCGCAAGCTCGGCGGGGATGCGCTATCGCAAGACCGGCGGCAGCGCCTTTTCGGCGCTGCGCCCGGGCGATCTGATCGTCGTCAAATCGGCGGGCGGCGACCGTTATGCGCTTCGCAATATCCCCGAGGTGTCGGGCGGCATGGTCGTCGAAAGCCCGCATTCGGGCCGCATCTATGCGATGCAGGGCGGCTTCGACGTCCGCCTGTCGTCGTTCAATCGCGCGACGCAGGCCGAACGCCAGCCCGGCTCGACGATCAAACCCTTCGTCTATGCCGCCGCGCTCGACAACGGCATGACTCCCGCGACGATGATCGTCGATGGGTCCTTCTGCGTCTATCAAGGCGCGGCGCTGGGTAACAAATGCTTCCGCAACTTCGGCAATTCGGGCGGCAGCGGCGAACACACGATGCGCTGGGGCCTCGAACAGTCGCGCAACCTGATGACGGTGCGCGCGGCGAGCCTCGTCGGCATGGAACCGGTGGTCGAGATGATCAGCCGCATGGGCATCGGCCAGCACGAACCCTATCTTTCGACCGCGCTCGGCGCCGGATCGACGACGGTCGAGAAGATCACCAATGCGTATGCGATGCTCGCCAATCACGGCCGCGCGCTGAAGCCGCGCGTGATCGATTATGCGCAGGACCGCCGCGGCAAGGTGATCTTTCCGAAGAACTGGAAACCCTGCGAAGGCTGCAACATGAAGGACTGGGACGGCCGGCCGATGCCGCGCTTCGCAAAGTCGGGCAAGCAGTTGATGGACCCGATCACCGCCTATCAGGTCGTCCATATGCTCGAGGGCGTCGTCCAGCGCGGCACCGCGGTGCGGCTGCGCGATCTCGATGTCCCGCTGTTCGGCAAGACCGGGACGACTTCGGGGCCGAACGACGTCTGGTTCGTCGGCGGCACGCCCGACGTGGTGGCGGGCATGTATATCGGTTTCGACCAGCCGCGCAGCATGGGCGGCTATGCCCAGGGCGGCAGCTATGCCGCGCCGATCTTCAAGGATTTCGCGCTTGCGGCGCTCGCCGATCGCCAGCCGATTCCTTTTTCGGCGCCGAAGGGCGTGCGGATGGTGCGGATCGATCGTCAGTCGGGTCGCCGCGTCTATGGCGCTTGGCCGGGAACCGATCCCAAGGCATCGATCATCTGGGAAGCCTTCAAACCCGAAAGCGAGCCGCGGCGGACGATTCGCGAAGAAGAGATCAAGCCGGTCAAGGCGCCGCGGCGGCAGGATGTGCCCGTCCAGCAAACCCCGGGCCGGCGCAGCGACAGCGAATTCCTGGAGGATCGCGGCGGCATCATCTGACGGCTGCGCACCTCCTTCCCCTGCGGCCTTCCAGGCCGTAAGGGCAGAGCAAATAATTCAGGAGCAAGGACATGCGCGCCGAAGCGCAGGATCATATCGACAAGATTGGCGCCGCGCTGGCGCTGCTGCGCCGCTTTCTCGACTGGGACCGCGCGGTGCGGCGGCTCGACGAACTCAATGCGAAGGTCGAGGACCCGACGCTGTGGAACGACGCGAAGGCGGCGCAAGAGGTGATGCGCGAACGCCGCCGGCTCGACGAGGCGATCACCGCGACGCGTGCGATCGAGACCGAATGCGCCGACACTGCCGAGTTGATCGAACTCGCCGAGATGGAAGGCGACGAGGCGATGGTCGACGAGGCGGTGGCTTCGCTCGCTGTGCTCGCCGCGCGCGCCGAGGAAGACAAGATCAAAGCGCTGCTCGCGGGCGAGGCCGACGGCAATGACTGCTATGTCGAAGTCCACGCCGGTGCCGGCGGCACCGAGAGCCAGGACTGGGCCGAGATGCTCCAGCGCATGTATATGCGCTGGGCCGAAAAGCGCGGGATGAAGGTCGAGCTCGTCGAATATCAGGCGGGCGAACAGGCGGGCATCAAGTCGGCGACGATGCTGCTGAAAGGCGAGAATGCCTATGGCTATGCGAAGACCGAAAGCGGCGTCCACCGCCTCGTCCGCATCTCGCCCTACGACAGCTCGGCGCGGCGTCACACGAGCTTTTCGAGCGTCTGGGTCTATCCGGTGATCGACGACAATATCGAGATCGAGATCAACGAGGGCGACCTCAAGATCGACACCTATCGCGCCTCGGGCGCGGGCGGCCAGCACGTCAACACGACCGATTCCGCGGTGCGCATCACCCACATCCCGACCGGGATCGTCGTCGCGAGCCAGAATGACCGTTCGCAGCACAAGAACCGCGCGACAGCGATGGGGATGCTGAAGGCGCGGATGTACGAGGCCGAGCTACAGAAGCGCGAAGCCGCAGCGAGCGGCGAATATCAGGCGAAGACCGAGATCGGCTGGGGCCACCAGATCCGCTCCTATGTCCTCCAGCCCTATCAGCTGGTGAAGGATTTGCGCACCGGGGTGACCTCGACCGCGCCCGGCGACGTGCTCGACGGCGCGCTCGATCCGTTCATGGCGGCGGCGCTGTCGCAGAAGGTGACGGGCGAGAAGGTCGAGGTGGAGGACATCGATTGATGAAGCGCGCTGCCTTCGCCCTCGCGCTCCTGCCGCTGCTCGGCGGCTGCGAGGCGCCATGGGGCGACGACGGCGACCGCGCGACGAGCGCGCGCGACTTTCCGCCCGCCGACCGGCCGGTGGCGCCCACCGTCTCGACCAAATGGTCGACCGAGGAAGCACGCGACCGCGTCAACGAGGCCGAGGATGTCATGGATTCGGCCGATGTCCGCCCCGGCATGACCGTCGCCGACATCGGCGCCGGCGACGGCTATTATACCGTCCGCCTCGCGCAGCGCGTCGGCGTCAACGGCCGCGTTCTCGCGCAGGACATCATGCCCGAGGTGATCGAACGGCTCGCCGACCGCGTCGCGCGCGAGCGGCTCGACAATGTTTCGCTGAAGCTCGGCGCGGTCGACGATCCGCGCCTGCCCGGGGCGAGCTTCGACCGCGTCTTCATGGTCCATATGTATCACGAGATCGGCGAACCTTACGCCTTCCTGTGGCGGCTACGCCCCGCATTGCGCCAGGGCGGGCAAGTGATCGTCGTCGACGGCGACCGCTCGATCGCGCAGCATGGCACACCCTTCCGCCTGCTCGTCTGCGAATTTCAGGCGGTGGGCTACAAGCTCGTCTCCTACGACGACAAGCAGCATGCCGGCGGCTATCTCGCGCGTTTCGTGCCCAAGGGCAAACGCCCCGAGCCCGGGGCGATCAAGGTCTGCGACAATCCGTAAATGATTGATCCTCCCTGTCGCGCAGCGATGGGGAGGGGGCCCGTCCGCGAAGCGGATGGTGGAGGGGCGACGACGTTGCGTTTCGCCCCTCCGTCAGCGCTGCGCGCTGCCACCTCCCCATGCCTTCGGCACAGGGAGGATCGACTTTCAGTAGACGATCAGCCGGTCCTCGGCGCCGACGTCGGCGAGGAAGCTGACCAGCCCCGCGGCGCGGACATGCGGGACCAGCTCGGTCGCCGTCATGCCGACGAGTGCCATGCCCGACTGGCAGACGAGCAGCGCGACGTCCATCGCTGCCGCTTCCTCGATCAGCGAGGCGAGGTCGGGCTGGCCCGCCGCGCGGCGCGCCTCGTCGCCGCCGAACGACACCGGATCGCGCAGCAGCGCCGCGGCCTCGCCCTGCAGGAAGATGCGCACCGGGCGCCCGAGCGCCGCCGCGGCCATCCCGGCTTCGAGTGCCGCATAGAGCCGCCGCCCTTCGGCGACCGCGACGATGATGTTCAAGCCTTGCATATCGGACATTCGGGGTCCCCGGGCACGCCGACCTCGCGCCAGCGCCGATCGAGCATATCGACGATCGCGAGCCGGCCGGCGAGCGGCGATCCCCAACCGGACAGCGCACGCACCGCCTCGAGCGCCGCCATCGTGCCGATCATTCCTGCGAGCGCCCCCATCACGCCGGTTTCGGCGCAGTTGATCCCCGGCCGGTCGGGATCGTTGCCGACGAGGCAGGCGTAGCAGGCGTGCCCCGCACGCCAGCCCTCATAGAGCGCGACCTGTCCCTCGAACGCGCCGATCGCGGCGCTGAGCAGCGGGGTTTCGAGCGCCACCGCCGCGCGATTGACCGCGAGCCGCGTGGCGAAATTGTCGCAGCCATCGAGGATCAGGCTCGCGCCCGCGAGCAGCGCCCCGGCATTGGCATCGTCCAGCCGCTCGGCGACCGCGGCGACCTCGACATGCGGATTGATTCGCCGCGCCGCTTCGGCCGCGACCTCGGCCTTCAGCGCGCCGAGATCGGCGTCGGTGAACAGCGGCTGGCGGTGCAGGTTCGACAGCTCGATCCGGTCATGGTCGATAATCGTCAGCTTGCCGACGCCCGCCGCCGCCAGATAGGTGATCGCCGGGCAGCCGATCCCGCCCGCGCCGATCACCGCGACATGGCTCGCTTTCAGCTTCGCCTGCCCCGCGCCGCCGAACTGCGGCAGAATGATCTGGCGCGCATAGCGGTCGAGTTCGGCGTCGCTGAGCACGAGCCGGTCAGCGAAGCTTGATGTCCGAAAGCGAGGCAAGCCCCGCTGTGGCCGCAGTCTCGTCGACGGCATCACTTTCGACCCCGGTTGAGCCGAAGCCGCCGGCGCCGCGCGCCGTTTCGTCGAGCGTCGTCACTTCGGCGAAGGCGGCGCGCTGGAGCGGGGCGGGGACGAGCTGGGCGATGCGGTCGCCGCGCTTGATCTCGAACGGCTCGTCGCCGAGATTGGCGAGGATCACCTTCACTTCGCCGCGATAGTCGCTGTCGATCGTTCCCGGCGTGTTGAGACAGGTGACGCCATGCTTCAACGCCAGTCCCGAGCGCGGACGCACCTGTACCTCGTAACCGGCAGGGATCGCCATTGCGAAGCCCGTCGCGACCGCGTGGCGCGTGCCAGAGCGGAGCGTCAGCGTCTCCGCCGCGACGACGTCCATCCCCGCCGCGCCGTCCGACGCATAGGCGGGGAGGGGCAGGCCGCCGCCGTTGGGCAGCCGCTGGATGGCGATTTCAATCTCTTTCAAGGGGTGCACGTTTTTCGAGCTCATCGGCGATCTTTTCCATCAATTTGCGGGCGACGGCCGGTTTTGGCAGCCGGTCCCAGCTGTCTACACCATCCTGGCTAACGATATGCACGCGGTTCGTCTCGCCACCCATCGGGTCGGCCGACACGTCGTTCGCGACGATCCAGTCGCATCCCTTGCGCGCGAGCTTTGCCTGCGCGTGGGGAATGACGTCGTTGGTCTCGGCGGCGAAACCGATCAGCAGCGGCGGGCGCTCCGGGCTTTTGGCGACGCTCGCTAGAATGTCGGGATTTTCGGCGAGCGCGAGTGGCGGCACCTGCCCGCTGCCGTCTTTCTTGATCTTCTGAGGCGCGGCATCGGCGGCACGCCAGTCGGCGACCGCGGCGACCATGATCGCCGCATCGACGGGCAGGCCGTCGGCGACTTCGGCGGCCATCTCGACCGCGGTTTCGACATCGACACGGATCACGCCGGGCGGCGTCGGCAGCGGGACGGGGCCTGCGATCAACAAGACCTCGGCGCCGGCTTCGGCGGCGGCGGCGGCGATCGCGAAGCCCTGCTTCCCGCTCGACCGATTGGCGATGTAGCGCACCGGATCGATGGGCTCGTGCGTCGGCCCCGCGGTGATCAGGATACGCCGCCCGAACAGCGGGCGATGGTTGGCGGGCGCGAAATCGGGTTGGCCGGTGAGCGGGACGGGCGCGGGCGCATTTGCGAGTGCGGCGTCGATCGCCGCCTTGATCGCGTCGGGCTCGGGCAGGCGGCCGGGGCCATATTCGCCGCACGCCATCTCACCCTCGTCGGGCTCCATCACCGTCACCCCGTCGCCGCGCAAGGTCGCGACATTGCGCTGCGTCGCGGCGTGCAGCCACATGCGCACATTCATCGCGGGCGCGGCGAGCACCGGCTTGTCGGTCGCGAGCAGCAGCGTCGTCGCGAGGTCGTCGGCTTGTCCCCCCGCCATCTTCGCGAGCAGGTCTGCGGTCGCGGGCGCGACGACGACCAGATCGGCCTCGCGCGAGAGCTGAATATGCCCCATCTCGACCTCGTCCTTCAGGTCGAAGAGATGGGTGTAGACCTTGTTTTCGCTGAGCGCGGCGAGTGTCAGCGGCGTCACGAACTGCTCGCCCGCGCGCGTGATCACGCAGCGCACGGTCATGCCCGCCTTGCGGAGCAGGCGGACGAGCTCGACCGACTTATAGGCGGCGATGCCGCCGCCGATAATCAGCAGGATGCGCGGTGCGGCCATCAGCGGCGGCGGGCCTGCCCGGTGCGGGCGGCGATCGACAGGGGTTGATTCATCGCCGTCTCCTTCGCCACCCAGTTATGCGCTTCCTCGCCCCAGTTCAAGGACGCCTAAGCGGCGGCGGAAAGGACGCGCGCCGGGCGCCACAGCGAACGCGCCAGGGCGGCGAGCGCGGCGGGAGCGAAGGCAAGGCCGACGAACAGGGTCGGGGTGATGAGCATCGCCCAATAGAAATTGGCCGGGCGCGCGAAGAGCATCAGCAGCGCGGCGTAGAAGAGCTGGATCAGCAACACCGCGAGCCCCAGCCGCGAACGCCACGCCGCCCAGCCGAGCAGCGCGAGCGGCACGAGAAAGGCGGCCGCCCAGCCTTCGAAAAAACGCAGGATCGAGGACGCCTGAACGAAGGACAGATAGGCGATCCAGCCGCCCTGTCCGTGCCAGCCCTGGCTCGCGGAATCGGCGGGGGTGGTGACCGCAGCGAGCGCCGCGATATGCGCAGCAAGCCCCCCGGCGAAACACAGGCCAAGCACCAGCCAACCCGCGGCCGCGCGCCAGTCGCGATCGATCAGCGCGAACAGCCCGAACAGCATCGCGATGGGCAGCACCGTCTCGCGGATCGCCAGCGCGGCCGCGACGAGGAGCATCGTCGCCCACGCGCGCGCCGGGCGATAGAGCGCGAGGGCGAGCGCGAGAAGGACTCCCCCCGCGACCTCGTGAATATAGAGCCACTCGCGCGCGGCGAGCTGCGTCAGATTGACCGCGACGAACAGCGCGCCGATCGCGGCGTAGCGCGGGATGTCCGGTTCGGTCCGTAATCGCCGGTACCAGGCAAGGATCGCCGCGCCGCCGATCAGCAAGAAGATGAGCATGATGTTCCGCTCGCCCAGCGCGGCGACGATATGGGCGAGCGTCGGCAGGCGGACGGTCACGAAGGGGCGCAACGGATAATTTCCGCTCCGATGTTCCGCCGCCGCCGCCGGATAATAGGATTCGCCTCCCACGACTCGCTGCGCGATGCGCGCGTAAAGCGCATGATCGCCGACGAGGCCGTCGGAATGCGCCGATGACGGCTTGGCGGTCGCGACATGGTCGCCGCCGACGCCGCCCGCCGCGCCCCACGCCATCAGCAGCGCCAGCAGGCCCAGCACGGCAGCCGCGACCGGGCGCGAAATCCCCGCGAAGCGATTCCAGCCGGGCACGACCTTGTTCATTTGCGCCAGGTGAGCGCCGACGACATGGCGAAGTTCCAGATCGCGCCGACGACGACGCCCGCGACCCCGGCGACCCACCAGCGCTCGTCCTGCCCCGCCATCCAGGTGCCGATGCCGATATTGGCCACCGCCCCCAAAGCCGAAATCGCATAAAAGCTCGCGAGGCCGCCGAAAAGGCGCCAACCCCTCAGCTTGCGATCGGCATAGGTGAAGCTGTTGTTGAGGAAAAAGTTGAAGGCGATCGCGGTCATCACCGCCGCGGTCTGCGCGGTGAAGAAGGCGCTGCCGGCGCCGAGGATCATGCGCAGCACGGCGAGGTGGACGAACACGCCGAGCCCGCCAACCATCAGGAATTTGATCAGGCGCACGGGGACGACGCGGCCGATCGTCTTGTCGGCGATCAGTTCGGCATATTCGGCGATCACGCGCACCCCCAACTTGCTCTCGCCCGCCTCGCGCGTGCGGAACTGATAGGGTATTTCGGCCACTTTCAGCGGCACGGGGCTCGACGCCAATATATCGAGCAAAATCTTGAAGCCGACCGCCGACAGGCGGGGCAATGCGCGTTCGAAGGCGTCGCGGCGGACCGCGAAAAAACCGCTCATCGGGTCGCTGACGTCGGTGCCGAGCGCGATCTGGCCGGCGCGCGTTGCGAGCCGGCTCATCCGCGCGCGGTCCCTGTCCCAGTCGCCGATCCCGCCGCCCGCGACATAGCGGGTGCCGACGGCGATATCGGCGGCGCCATCGGCAATCGCGTCGATCAGCCGCGGCAGCGTCTCCTCGCTATGCTGGAGGTCGCCGTCCATCACCGCGACGATGGGTGCTGCGGTCGCCAAAATGCCCTCGACCACCGCCGACGACAGGCCGCGCCGGCCGACGCGCTGGACGATGCGGACATGGCGCGATTCGCGGGCAATGCGGCGCACCAGTTCGCTCGTCCCGTCGGCGGAATTGTCATCGACGAAAAGGACTTCCCAGCCGCGCCCGGCGAGCACCACCGACAGTTTCGCGATCAGCTTCTCGACATTGGCGGCTTCGTTGAGCGTCGGCACGACCACCGCGACATCGAGCGGCAGCGCATCGATCGTCAGCGGCGAATCGGCAATCAATATGTCGTGGCGCATGAAACCTCGGTTTTGTCCGGATTTCGCGTCCGGGGTTGGTCGAGGCCAGGTCCTAATGATTTAGGGTAAATGTCCGGTAACCAAGGCCGCGCGTGCGTCGGCTCAGCCGAGCCAGGTCAGGATACCGGCGCCCGCCGCGGCGCTGAGCAGAGCGGTCAGCGCATAGCGCCACCAGCGGCGCTTCTCGCCCTTGTCCCACATCAGCGGAATCTCGGGCAGCGGCGGCGCGGGCGGCGCGGCGCCCTTCCGCGGCAATTGCGCGTCGAGGCGGCGGATGATGTCGGGGATCAGCGCGAGCGTCTTGCCCTGTTCGCGAATCCCGTCGGCGAGCGCGGCTTCGGGGCCGAGTTCGTCGCGAATCCACGCGCTGACGAAGGGCCCCGAGACATCCCACATATTGATCTTGGGATTGAGCATCGTCGCGACGCCCTCGACCATCACCATCGTCTTCTGGAGCAGCAGCAGGTGCGGCTGCGTCTGCATGTCGAAATCGCGCGTGATCGCGAACAGTCCGTCGAGCATCTGCCCGACCGAAAGCTCGCTCACCGGCTTGCCGCGCATCGGCTCCCCGACCGCGCGCAGCGCCGTCGCGAACTCCTCGACGCTGTGATAATCGGGCACATATTGCGCCTCGAAATGAATCTCGGCGACGCGGCGGTAATTTCCCGTCGTCAGCCCATAGAGGATCTCGGCGAGCCAGTAGCGCGCCTGCCGGTTGATCCGCCCCATGATGCCGAAATCGACCGCGGCGATTGTGCCGTCAGCCTTCACGAACAGATTTCCCTGGTGCATGTCGGCGTGGAAAAATCCCTCGGCGATCGCCTGCCGCAGAAAGGCGTGGACGAGGTTCGATGCCAGCGCCTCCATGTCGTGGCCCGCCGCGACGAGCCGGTCGCGGTGCGAGATTTTGACGCCGTCGATCCAGCTCATCGTCATCACGCGGCTCGCGGTGCGATCCCAGTCGATCGCCGGCACGTCATATTCGGGCACCGCCGTCATCGCGTCGGCGAGTTCCGATGCCGACGCCGCCTCGCGGCGCAGGTCGAGTTCGCGCAAGGTCCAGCGGCGGAAATTGGCGATCACCTGCCGCGGGCGCAGGCGCGCAGCTTCTCCGCCAAAGGCTTCGAGATGCGCGGCCGCCCATTCATAGGTTTCGATGTCGCGCGCGAACTGCTTGTCGATGCCCGGGCGGCGCACCTTGACCGCGACCCGGCGCCCGTCGGTCGTCACCGCGCGGTGAACCTGCGCGATCGACGCCGAACCGACGGGCTCAGGATCGAACTCGCTGTAAAGACTTTCGAGCGGCGCTTCGAAGGTCACCTCGATTTCCTGCCGGATCCGGTCGAACGCGACAGGCGCGAGCGCGTCCTGCAGCGTCAGCAGGTTGCGCGCGGCCTCTTCGCCGACGAGGTCGGGGCGCGTCGCGAGCGTCTGTCCCAGCTTGACCGCCGCGGGGCCGATCGCCTGGAAGGCGGCGGCATAGTCGGGCAGCTTCGGCTGGATCGTGCCGAGCCGCGCGAGGCGGCACAATCGCTTGACTCCCGGCGGGGTCTGTGGCGCGGTTTCGATCCCGCGCAGCGCGCCGTGGCGTGCGAGGATGCGTCCCCACTTCAGCAGGCGGACGATATGGGTGACGGGTCGGGTCAAGCCTTCCACCCGCTGTGGATCGCGACGAGACCGCCGAGGATCGGCTCGACCTTGACCGCGGTGAAGCCCGCTTCGCCGATCATCTGCGCGAATTGGGGCATCGGCGGGAAGCGGCGGATCGATTCGATCAGATAGCGATAGCTGTCCTCGTCGTCGGCAATCAGCTTGCCGAGCTTGGGGACGAGGTGATGCGAATAAGCGTCATAGGCCTGCGCGAAACCCGGCCATTCGTTGGTCGAAAATTCGAGGCAGAAGAAACGCCCGCCATAACGCAGCACACGGTGCGCTTCCTTCAGTGCCGCCGGAATGTCGGTGACGTTGCGGATGCCGAAGGCGATCGTATAAGCGTCGAAGAATTGGTCCGGAAAGCTCAGCTTTTCGGCGTTCTGCTCGGACCACACGAGGCTGTCGATCCCGCGCTCTGCCGCGCGCTCCATGCCGACGCCGAGCATGTCGGGGTTGATGTCGGCGACCGTGATGCTCGCGCCGAACCGCTCCATACGAAAGGCGATGTCGCCGGTGCCGCCCGCCATGTCGAGGATCGTTTCGCCTTCGCGCGGCTTCACGCGGCGTACGAAGCGGTCTTTCCACAGGCGGTGCATCCCCCCCGACATCGCGTCGTTCATGATGTCATATTTGCGCGCGACGCGGCTGAACACTTCGCCGACCATCGCGGTCTTCGCACCCGCGGGGACCTGTTCATAGCCGAAGCTGACGGTATCGGGAGTGGCCATCGTTTGTGCGCCTTTTGCGGGGAGAAATTCTGTTGCGATGGCCTTTAGCCGGGCCTTGTCGCGCAAGCAAATGCCAGTTACCGCCATGTCGAAATGCCCGAGCTACCCGAAGTCGAAACCACCATCCGCGGCCTTGCCCCCTTCCTTGACGGGCAACGGCTTACCGCAGTCACCACTTTCCGCCCCGACCTGCGCCGGCCCTTTCCCGCCGACCTTGCACAGCGGCTGACCGGCGCAACGGTCACGGGCCTGTCGCGCCGCGCCAAATATGGCATCGTGTCGACCGACCGCGACGATCATATGATCTTTCATCTCGGCATGTCGGGACGCTGGCGTACCGAAGGCGGCGATGCGGGCAAGCACGATCATCTCCTGCTCGAAACCGGGGCAGGGCATCGCCTGTTCCTCCACGACCCACGGCGCTTTGGCTCGGTCGATCTGGTGAGCGGCGATCCGCTGACGCGCTTTTCTGCCTTTGTAACGCTCGGCCCCGAACCCCTGTCCGACGCTTTCGACGCCGCCTGTCTGGCAAAGGCGTTCGCCGGGCGTCGCGCGCCGATCAAGGCGATGCTGCTCGATCAGACCATCGTCGCGGGGCTCGGCAACATTTATGTCTGCGAGGCGCTCAACATGGCGCGCATTTCGCCGGAAAAGCCCGCTGCCGATGTCTCCAGGGCGAAGCTCGCACCGCTGGTTGCCGCGATCAAGGAGGTGTTGATCGCGGCGATCGCGGCGGGCGGCTCGACCTTGCGCGACTTCCTCGGTCCCGAAGGCGATCTCGGCTATTTCGCCAAGGACTGGCGCGTCTATGGCCGCGAGGGCGAGGCTTGCGAATGCAGCGGAACGATCGCGCGGATCGTACAGAGCGGGCGCTCGACCTTCTTTTGCTCCAAATGCCAACGATAATGCGGGATATTGCCCGCAAGGCCATTGACCAAATCGCCCTTCATCGCTATGCGCGCACCCTTCGAGCAGGGTCCGGTCGTCCGGAACCGGCCGCATCCGGACATCGATTCGCTGCATTTCGCGGGATTCGGCTGCTCTGCTGCTGCTGTGCTCCGACCATGTAGACCGTTTGAAAGACTAGAGGAATTTATGGCCAATACGCCGCAGGCAAAGAAGCGCATCCGCCGCAACACCGCGCGCACTCTCGTGAACAAGAATCGCGTTTCGCGCATTCGCACGCTGGTGAAGAAGGTCGAAACGGCCGTCGCCGCCGGTGACAAGGATGCGGCCGCGACCGCGCTGAAGGCTGCGCAGCCCGAAATGGCGCGCGGCGTCGCCAAGGGCGTGCTCCACAAGAACACGGTCGCGCGCAAGTTCTCGCGCCTGACCAAGAGCGTGAACGCGATCGCCTGATCATCCGCGTCCCGAAAGGGAACAAAAAGGACCCGCCGGCATCTTGTCCGGCGGGTCCTTTTTTGCATCGGATATTGTGACAGCCGGGTGGCAATAGTGTTGCAGCGCGGTAAGTGACGGAATTGCTGCGATTCGTTCTTCTGTCTCCGGAATGTCATAAATAAACATCTGATAATAAACGATAAAATCACGTTTCGACGCGATTCCGGTGACCCCGGCGAGTCAAGATTTTTATTTCAGTATTTTTACATGGCGAGCCCTTGATCGACTCGCCGCGCCCTGACTAGACAGGTGCGTCGCCGGCTTTCGCTGGCGGCCGTCACATCGACATGATTCGCATCCTTTCGGGCTCCTCGCCCGGATGAGAACCTGTGCCCGGCGCAGGCGACGAATCGGCATGTGGCCGGCCGCCCGAACCTCCGGCGCAAAGGGGACCTGAGGGGGCGGCACGGCGTGACAGAGAGCGGCAATCGGCATGGGCATGACGCAGGAGACAGAGCGATGAACGGCGATGCCGCCACGCTCTGGCCGCGCGTCGCCGAAGGGCTGCGCCGCGACCTCGGCGTCCGCACCTTCGACCATTGGCTGAAGCCCGTGCGCTTTGCCGATTATTGCGCGATGTCGGGAGTCGTGACGCTCGAAACCGTCAGTCGTTTCTCGGCCAACTGGATCAACGAACGTTTCGGCGACCGGCTCGAACTTGCGTGGCGGCAGCAATTGCCCGCAGTGCGCAGCGTCATGGTGCGCGGCGGCGCCGCGGCGGACGACCGCGCGGCGAACCTCGCGGCGGCGCCGCTGCCCAATTTCGAGGCGCCGCAACCCGCCGCCAACCCCGCGCTCCTCGGTTTCGACCCGCGCCTGTCGTTCGACCGCTTTGTCGTCGCGCGCAGCAACATCCTCGCCGCCAACGCCGCGCGCCGGATGGCGATGGTCGAAGCGCCGCAGTTCAACCCGCTCTACCTCTGCTCGGGCACCGGGCAGGGCAAGACGCACCTCCTTCAGGCTATCGCGCAGGATTATGCCGCGGCGCATCCGACCGCGAACATCATTCTGATGTCGGCGGAGAAATTCATGCTCGAATTCGTCGGCGCGATGCGCGGCGGCGACATGATGGCGTTCAAGGCGCGGCTGCGCGCCGCCGACCTCTTGCTCCTCGACGATCTCCAGTTCGTGATCGGCAAGAATTCGACGCAGGAAGAGCTGCTTCACACGATCGACGATCTGATGACCGCGGGTAAACGTCTCGTCGTCACGGCCGACCGCCCGCCCGCGATGCTCGATGGGGTCGAGGCACGGCTGCTGTCGCGCCTGTCGGGCGGGCTCGTCGCCGACATCGAGGCGCCCGAGGACGATCTTCGCGAACGCATCATCCGCCAGCGGCTCGCTGCGATGCCGATGGTCGAGGTCCCCGATGCGGTGGTCGCCTATCTGGTCAAGCATTTCACGCGCAACATCCGCGAACTCGAAGGCGCGCTCAACAAGCTGCTCGCCTATGCCGCGCTCACCGGCACGACGGTCGATCTCGCGCTCGCCGAGGACCGGCTTGCCGAAAATGTCCGCAGCGCGCGCCCGCGTATCACGATCGACGAGATTCAGCGCGCGGTCTGCGCGCACTATCGGCTCGACAAGTCCGAAATGGCGTCGAAGCGCCGCGTCCGCGCGATCGCGCGCCCGCGGCAGGTCGCGATGTATCTCGCGAAAGAACTGACTCCGCGCTCCTATCCCGAAATCGGGCGCCGTTTCGGCGGGCGCGACCATTCGACGGTGATCCACGCCGTGCGCACGGTCGAGGCGCTGCGCGTCGCCGACAGCGAACTCGACGCCGAAATCGCCGCGATCCGCCGCGCTCTCAACAGCTGATCCACAGGTTTATACCCAGTTTATCCACTGGATTATCCATGTCGTTCAACGTCGGCTTTGGGGTGGAGAGCTGTCGTCCAAATCCTCCCCTTTGCGCAGCGATGGGGAGGTGGCAGCCCGCAGGGCTGACGGAGGGGTCGACGCCGTCAGGCGTCGGTGCAAGGCCAGACCCCTCCACCACCGCTTCGCGGAGTGTAGGGTTGGATTGCCCCCGGCAATCCAAGTCCAGTCCGGGGGACTGGACGACCCAACACTCCCCCTCCCCAGCGCTTCGCGATGGGGAGGATCGAGCGACCGCTTCCGGTCGAAAGCGGTCATTCTCCACCATATGAAAAAGGCCCGCCTTCCAGTCGGAGGGCGGGCCTTTTATTTGGCTCTTCAAAGGTCGCTCAGCCCTTTTCGGGCGGCGCGACCGTGATCCGCACCCGTTCGCCCGAATTGCCCGGGAAGCCGGTAAACATCGCCTCGACGAGGTTCGGGACCAGCGCCTGCAGATTATTGTCGCGCGACTGCGCTTCGGCATGACCTTCGAACAGGCGCGAGCCGTCGGCGGCACGGTCGATCTGGAGGTTCAGGCCACTGGTATAGACGGTGTAGCTCGACACGTCGTTATAGCCCCAGCCGGGCCTGAAACCGCCCCACAGGAAGGGGTCGCGATAGCCATAGACATAGCGGCGCCCGCCGCGGCCGGTGACGATCACCGGGCGATAGAAGCCGCGGCCGTACCATCCGCCGCCGTACCAGGGATCGCCGAAGCCGGGGCTCGACACGACGCGTTCGCGGCCCTTGTCGACGCCATAGTCCATGCGGACGATCAGGTCGGCGCGTTCGCCGTTCGCCGCGGGGCGATAGCCGTAGCGCGTCAGTTCGCCCGCGACGATATTGGCATATTGGCCGAATTCGATGCCGCCCTGCAGCGCGGGATTGCTCGCCTCGACTGTGAAGCTCTGGCCCTGCGGCGCGGGTAGCTGCGACTGGAAGCGCGCGACATCGGCCTTGAATGGGGTCGCGCAGCCAGCCAGCGCGAGCGCCGCGCCCGTTATGGCGGCAAGGCCCAGCCGCCGAAAGTTGATCTTGCTCATCGTCTTGGCTCCGTGATTCGGGTGCGCGTTCATGCAGCGCTTTCGTACCATAGACTATGCCGATGCGACTTAACCTTGGTTGAACTCGTTTCGTCGCACGGCGGTTTCATCCCTCAATATGGGGACGAGAAACGCAAAAACAAGAAATTCCGCTTGCCGAACAGCGCTCAAACAGCACGCGGGCCCCGCGACCGTCAGCGACAGAGCCCCAGCGCGGCATAGGCGGCGTCGAGCGTCGGCTTGGCGAGCGCGCGTGCCTTTTCGGCGCCCTTGTCGAGGATCGCGTCGAGCGCCGCGGCATCGTCCTTCAGCGCGACGAACCGCGCGTTGATAGGGCCGAGCTTTTCGATCAGCAATTCGCCGAGCGCGGGCTTGAACGCTCCGAAGCCTTGCCCCGCATGATCGCGCAGCACCGCATCGACGCTCGTGTCGGCGAGCGCGGCATAGATGCCGACGAGGTTGCGCGCCTCGGGACGCCCTTCGAGCCCCGCGGCTTCGGACGGCAGCACCTCGGGGTCGGTTTTCGCCTTGCGGACCTTCTGCATCATCGTCTCGGCGTCGTCGGTCAGGTTGATGCGGCTCATGTCCGACGGGTCGGACTTCGACATTTTCGCGGCGCCGTCGCGCAGGCTCATGATGCGCGCGAGGCCTGCCGGGATGATCGGCTCGGGCAGCGTGAACACCGGCGCGTCGTCGCTTGCATAGTCATTGTTGAACTTCTGCGCGACGTCGCGCGCAAGCTCGAGATGCTGCTTCTGGTCCTCGCCCACGGGAACGTGCGTCGTCTGATAGAGCAGCACGTCGGCCGCCTGCAGCACGGGATAGGTGTAGAGCGCCGCCGACGCGCTTTCGCGATTCTTGCCCGACTTATCCTTGAACTGCGTCATGCGGTTGAGCCAGCCGAGCCGCGCGGTGCCGTTCAAGAGCCATTGCAGTTCGGCATGCGCGGGAACGCGCGCCTGGTTGAAGAGGATCGACCGGTCGGTGTCGATCCCGCAGGCGACGAGCGCGGCGGTCATCGCGCGCGTGTTGGCGGTCAGCTCCGCCGGGACGTGCGGCATCGAGATCGCGTGCAGATCGGCGAGGAAATAGAGCTTGTCGCCCTCCATCTCGTCCTGCATGCGCACCCAGTTGCGGATCGCGCCCAGATAATTGCCGAGGTGCAAATTTCCGGTGGGCTGGATGCCCGATAGCGTCCGCATGTCGATCGTCCCGTCTGAAGTTTTAAAGTTGGCGTCGGCGCAGCTGGCCGACGGTGTCGCGATTGACCACGCCGAACAGGAAGGCGCAACCAAAGAATATGATCGCCCCCGTGCCCACCAGCACGCCGAGCGCGACGATCCGTTCGAATACCCCGCCGATGAAGGCGTCGCCCGCCAGCGGGATCGCATAATAGAGCGCCGTCGCCATCGCCGCCGCGGCCAGGACGATGCGGGCGATTCGCCCGGCCACCCGGCCGGAGAGGCGGAACAGCCCCTTGCGATGAAGGATCGTGTACAGCATCGCCACATTGCACCAAGCGGCGATCGAGCCCGCCAGTGCGAGCCCCACGATGCCGAGCCGCGGGATCAGCAGGAGGTTGAGCGCGATGTTGATCGCCAGCGAAATCGCCGCGGTCCACACCGGCGTGCGCGTGTCCTTGCGCGCGAAGAAATTGGGGACGAGCACCTTGACCAGTACATAGGCGGGCAGGCCGACGACGAGCCCGCCGACCACCGCGCCGGTCGCGAGCCCGTCGGCGACGCTATATTGCCCGCCGACATAGAAGGCGCTGGTGATCGCGGGGCCCGCGACGAACAGCGCAACGGCGGCGGGGACGGTGAGCAGCATCGCGAGTTCGACCGCATTGCTCTGCAGCCGCGCGGCACCGTCGCGATCGTCCTGCGCGACGAAGCGCGACAGCGCGGGCAGGATCGCGGTCCCGAGCGCGATGCCGATGATACCGAGCGGCAGCTGGTTGAGCCGGTCGGCCATCGCCAGATAGGTGATGCTCTTGTCGGGCAGCGTCGCGATGAAGAAAAGGTCGATGAAGCGGCTGATCTGATAGACGCCGGCGCCGAACACCGCGGGCAGGATCAGCACCCCCATCTCGCGCACGTCCGCAGTCAGCCGGGGGCGGCGCAGCGCCGGGCGAAACCCCGACCGCCGGATCCAGTAATAGAGCCAGCCGAGCTGGAACAGGCCCGAAAGCGAGACCGAGATCGCGAGATAAAGCCCCGTCGCGGCTTTCGAGGCTTCGCCTCCGTCGCCGGTGAAAAGCCCGAGCAGCAGCGCGCCGATCAGGCAGATGTTGAGCAGGATCGGCGCGGCGGCGGCGGCGGCAAAGCGCGACAGGCTGTTGAGGATCGCCGCGAACAACGTCGCGACGCTCATCAAAGCGAGATAGGGAAAGGCGATGCGCGCCATCCGCACGGCGAGGTCGAAAGTTTCGCCGTCGGCCTGCAGCGCGTCGCTCGCGAACAGCCCCATCACCCACGGCATCACGATCAGCAGCAGCGCCGAAAAGACGATCAGGATCGGGATCAGCACCGCGAGCACCGCGTCGGCGAAGGCGCGCGCTTCGCTGTGGTCGCCCTCCTTGGTCATCCGCTGGTTGAACAGCGGGATGAACGCGGCGGCGAACGCGCCCTCGGCGAACAGGCGGCGGAAGATGTTGGGCAATTGGAAGGCGAGCTGCCAGGCGTCGGCGACGCCGCCGGCGCCGAGAATGCGGCTGAGCAACATGTCGCGCGCGAAGCCGAAAATGCGGCTGACCATCGTCAGGCCGCCGATCGTCCCCACGCTTTTGACGAGGCTGCTCAACCCCTCAGCCCGCCCCGGTTACGGGTTTCAGGCCTGGCCGACCGCGACTTCGCCGGCCGCTTCGGATTGCGCCGCCTGGACCTGCTGCGCGAAAAGGCCGTGGAAATCGATCGGTTCGAGCAGGAGCGGCGGGAAACCGCCATCCTGCACCGCATCGGCGACGACGCGGCGCGCGAAGGGGAAGAGGATGCGCGGCGCTTCGGCGAGGAAGAAGGGCTGAAGCTGGTCGTCGGGGACGTTGCGGACGCCGAACAGACCGGCATATTTGAGGTCGATCACGAAGCTCGTGCCGGCGTCGGTTTTCGACGTGACATCGATCTTCAGCGTCACTTCGTACAGATTCTCCCCGACATTGTCGGCGGCGATGTTGAACTGCACATCGACTTGCGGCGCTTCCTGCCACTGGTAAACGGCGGGAGCGTTCGGGTTTTCGAACGACAAGTCCTTCACATATTGCGAAATCAGGCCGATCGCCGGGCTCGTGTCTTCGCCGTTCGGTTGCAGGGCGGGATTGTTGAGGTCGGGGCTCGTCTCGTCGGCCATGATGAAGCTGCTTTCACTGAAAAGATGGAAACATATCCGCATCCGTACGGGCCGTGTCGGAACCGCGGCGGACGGTTGCCGCGGCGCTTAGCAGCGCCCGGAGGTGAGCACAATGGGCCCGATGGCGGTCGATGGTTAAGGGCGAATCGTTGACCTGCCGCCCGGCCGCGGCCATGGCTATTTGAAACCGGGCGCCGTATCGCCTATGTATCAGTCAAGATGTTTCGCTCTTCCGCATTGGACTTTTGCCCGTGACCGCTTTTTCGATTGTCCTGCTCGCCATGATCGCCGCTTTCCTCGGAATGCGGCTCTACTCGGTGCTCGGCAAGCGCACGGGGCATGAGCAAGAACCCGTGCTGCCGCGCGAGCGCGCAACCGCATCATCGCCGGTCCGCCTCGATGATGGCGAGGGCGCACCGGCCGCGGCGCCCGCGTCGGCCGACACGTCGGGGCTGGTCTATGAACCCGCCGCCGAGGCCGGGCTGCGCCAGCTGCTCGCGACCGACCGCAATTTCGACGCCGGCCGCTTCATGGAAGGCGCCGAGGCGGCGTATCGCATGATTCTTGAGGCTTATTGGAAGGGCGACCGCGACACGCTGCGCGACCTTTGCGACGACGACAGCTACGAGGCCTTCGTCGAAGCGATCGCGGCGCGCGAGGCGCGCGGCGAAACGCTCGACAACCGCCTGATCGGCATCGATTCGGCCAAGATCACCGCGGTCGAGATGAGCCGCAGCGAAGCGCGGGTCACCGTGCGCTATCATGCCGATATCAGCGCGGTGACCCGCGATGCCGACGGCAAGCTGATCGCGGGCTCGATGAGCGACGCGGCGCAGGCCGATGACCTCTGGACCTTCCGCCGCCAGATCGGCAGCGACGACCCCAATTGGGTGCTCGACGAAGCCGAATCGGCCTGATTCCGTGATCCTGACGGTAGGGGCGCCGCGCGCGCGGGCTTTCGGATTCGCGCTGCTGGCGGCGCTGCCGCTGCTGGCGGGCTGTGCATCGGCCGTTCCCGCCGGTGAGGGCAGCCGCCCGGCGACCGTCACTCCCGCACCAGCGCGTCCGCTCGGCACCCCGCGCCCCTATGTGCCGCGCCCGTCCGAGCGCCCCGGCGCCGCCGCGCAGCCGATCCCCGCGACCCCGCTTGCGCCGCTTCCTACCGCCCCGCCGCCTGCCGATGCGACGACCGCCTCCGCCAGCGGGGTGATCGCCGGCCCCGATTTCGCCACGCTCGGCGTGACCGCCGAGCAGGCGGCGGCCGCGCTCGCCGCCTTCCGCAGCAGCTGCCCGTCGGTGCAGCGGCGCACCGATACGAGCGGGCTGACGCAGGGCGCCGACTGGACCGAAAGCTGCACTGCGGCGAAAGACTGGGCGGACCAGGACGCGCTCGGCTTCTTCGCCCGCTATTTCGGCACGATCCAGGTCGGTGCGGGCGCCGCCTTCGTCACCGGCTATTATGAACCTGAAATCGCCGCATCGCGCGACAAGCGGCCGGGTTACGACGTCCCCATCTATCGCCGTCCCGCCGACCTCGTCGAAGTTGACCTCGGCCAGTTCGCCGACGATTTGAAGGGCCGGAAGATCCGCGGCCGCGTCGAGGAGGGTAATTTCGTCCGCTATTACGACCGCACTGCGATCGAGAGCGGGGCGCTCGAAGGGCGCGGGCTCGAAATCGCCTGGGCGGCCGACGCTGCCGAATTCTTCTTCCTGCAGGTGCAGGGCTCGGGCCGCCTCCGCCTCCCCGACGGCGGCATCATGCGCATCGGTTACGACACGCAGAACGGCCGCGGCTATGTCGGCATCGGCAAGCTGCTGCGCGACCGCGGCGAACTCCAGCCGGGGCAGGCGTCGATGCAGGGTATTCTCGATTATCTGCGCGCGGATCCGGTGCGCGGCGCGGCTGTGATGAACGAGAATCCGAGCTGGGTCTTTTTCCGTGAACTCACCGGCCCCGGTCCGCTCGGCGCTTTGGGCGTGCCAGTAACCGGCCGCGCGAGCGTCGCCGCCGACCCCAAATATGTGCCATTGGGCGCCCCCGTCTTCCTGTCGCTCGACCGCGCCGAACCCAATGGTCTCTGGGTCGCGCAGGACACCGGCGGCGCGATCAAGGGCGCGAACCGCTTCGACAGTTTCTGGGGCGCGGGCGAGGAGGCGCGCGCGATTGCGGGCGGCATGTCGGCGCGGGGTTTGGCTTTGCTCCTGCTTCCGCGCACCAGCATCGCGCGGCTGATCCCGGCAAGCTGATCGCGCCATGCCGCGGCGCCTCGATCCCGACGAAAGCGCGCTGTGGAGGAAGGTGGCAGCGACGGTGACGCCGCTGCCCAAGGCGAAGGCGCCGCTCGCGCCCGTGGTCCCGCCGACGGTCAAGTCGCCGACGCCGACTGCGCGCAGCACCGCCGTCCCCGCTGCCGCGCCGCGTCCTACGCCGGCAAAACTCCCGCCGCCGCGCCGCACGCACCAGGCCGCGACGCTTGACGGCCATTGGGACCGCCGCCTGCGCAAGGGGCTCGTCCGCCCCGATATGAGCATCGATCTCCACGGTCACACGCTCGCCTCGGCGCAGGCACTGCTCGATGAGGCGATCGGCCGCGCGCTGTTATGCGGTGCGCGCGTGCTGCTTGTCGTCGCGGGACGGCTGCGTCCGGGGGCCGACCGGCTGCCGATGATGCACGGCGATCCGCGCCCGCGCGGCGCGATCCGCGCCTCGCTCCCCGAGTGGCTCGCCTTTTCTCCCCATGCCGACCGGATCGTCGCGCTTCGCCCCGCACACATCAGTCACGGGGGAGCAGGGGCGGTCTATGTCATCCTGCGCAGATCGCGCGAGGATTAGAGAAAAGCGCGCATCAAAATGCCGCGATAGATCGCGGTGAGCCTGTGCAGATCCTCCACCGCCACCGCCTCGTCGAGCTTGTGCATCGTCGCATTGGTAAGCCCGAATTCGACCACCGGACACAGCGCGTGGAGGAAACGCGCGTCCGACGTGCCGCCGGTCGTCGACATTTCGGGCCGGAGATCGGTCTCGGCATGGATCGCTTCGGCGACCAGCTCGGACAGCTCGCCCGGCGGCGTCAGAAAAGCTTCGCCCGAAATCTTGCCCAATATCTTGGCCTCCTGTTCGATGTCGTGCGCGATCCGCTCGATCATCGCGACGAGGTCGGCGCCGCGATGCTGGTCGTTGAAGCGGATCGACAGCCGCGCCCGCGCCGATGCGGGGATGACGTTGGTCGCGCCATTGCCGACCTCGATATCGGTGAATTCGATGTTCGACGGCTGGAACCAGTCGGTCCCGGCGTCGAGGCTGACCGAATCGATCTCCGACAATATCTTCACCAGTTTCGGGATCGGATTGTCGGCGAGGTGCGGATAGGCGACATGCCCCTGCGTCCCCGGCACGTCGATCCAGATATTAACGGACCCGCGCCGCCCGATCTTCACCATGTCGCCGAGCTTGTTCACCGACGTCGGCTCGCCGACGACGATCATGTCGGGCTTCACCCCGCGCGCGTCCATATGCTCCATCAGCGCGCGGGTACCGAAGATCGCGGGGCCTTCCTCGTCGCCGGTGATGATCAGGCTGATCGTGCCCGCGTCGTGCGGGGTTGCCGCCGCCGCCGCGACGAACGCCGCGATCGATCCCTTCATGTCGACCGCGCCGCGGCCATAAAGCAGCTCGCCGCGAACCTCGGGCACGAAGGCATCGCTGGTCCAGCCGACTCCCGGCGGCACGACGTCGAGATGTCCGGAAAAACCGAAATGTTTCGGCCCCTTGCCCACGCGCACCGCGAGCAGATTTTCGACCGGCCCGTCGGGCTCGATCCCGTCGATGAAGCGCTCGACGGTGAAGCCCAGCGGGACCAGCGCCGCTTCCAGCGCGTCGAACGCGGCGCCGGTGGCCGGCGTGACGCTCGGCGCGGCGATCAGCGCCTTGGCGAGTTCGATCGGATCGACATGATGTGTCATGCCCGCCCCTTACTCCTTCGTTCGCGTGCAAGTCGAGGCTTTGCATGACGCCGCCTTTGTGCGAAACAAAGGAAGAACAAAATCCACGAGGACTGCCATGCCCAAGCTCGATCTCGAAACCATTCCGCAAACGAACACCACCGGTTACCCCGCGCCTTATGATGCGCCCGTGCAGGGCCGCTGGTACCGCCGCCTCGCGCCGCCGACCGGCCTCAGCGATTTCGCCGCGAGTCACGTTGTCCTCAAACCCGGCGCCTGGTCGTCGCAGCGCCACTGGCACGACGGCGAGGACGAGATGCTCGTGATGATTGCGGGCGAGGCGGTGCTCGTCGAGGATGACGGGCGATATCCGATGCGGCCGGGCGACATCGCGGTGTGGCCGAAGGGCAGCACCAACGGCCATCATCTGATCAACGAATCGGACGCCGATTGCATCTTCGTCGCCTTGGGCGGCGGCAAGAAATATGACACCGGCGGCGGCTATTCGGACATCGACATGCTCTTCACGCCCGACGGCTATTTCCACAAGGACGGCACGCCCTACCCGACATCGCGGATACCGTGACCGGTCGAACATGACCGCCCCGGCCCAAGCTTTTATTCCCCTATGCTCCTAAGCAATTGCATATCGCGGCGGGAAGGCTTAACCGGCGGCGCATCGACCGTTTAGAGTCAAGACAGGGCTGATATGGCTGGCAACGAACCAAGCGCGCGTCCGCGCTCCCCGCATTTACAGGTGTATAAATGGACCCCTGCAATGGCGGTCTCCATCTTTCACCGCGTCAGTGGTGACGGTCTCGCGATCGTCGGCGGGCTGATGTTCCTCTGGTGGCTCGGCGCGCTCGCCGCGGGGCCCGATGCCTATGCGGCGTTCGTCGCCTGCGTGTGGCACGACCCGAGCCCTGAGGTCGGCACCTTTCACCAGATCACCAATATCCTCGGCAAGATCGTGCTGATCGGGCTGACCTGGGCCTTCTTCCAGCATCTCTTCTCGGGGCTGCGCCACTTCGTGCTAGACACCGGCGCGGGCTATGAACTCAAGACCAACAAGCTCTGGTCGATCCTCGTTTTCGTCGGCGCACTCGCCGCGACCGCCGCGGCCTGGCTCTATATCTTTGCGGAGACGCTCAATGGGTAACGGAACGCGTCTCGGCCGCGTGCGCGGGCTCGGCTCGTCGCACCATGGTTCGCACCATTGGCTGCAGCAGCGCTTTACCGCGCTCGGCAATGTCCTGCTCGTCGGCTTCCTCTTCGTCTCCTTCCTGCGCCTGCCGATGACCGACCATGGCGCGGTGCTGCGCTGGGCGTCGAACCCGATGGTCGCGCTGGCGCTGATCCTGATGGTCGCCAACGTCTTCTGGCACCTTCGCCTCGGGCTGCAGGTGATGATCGAGGACTATGTCCATGGCGAGGCGACGCGCCTGCTCGCGCTCGTGCTTTTGAACTTCTACGCGATCGGCGGCGCCGCTTACGGCATCTTCGCCATCATCCGTATCGCGCTTGCGCCCGCCGCCGGGCTCGCTCCGGGGGGCATGTAAGATGACCGACGCCTACAAGATCATCGACCATATCTACGACACCGTCGTCGTCGGTGCCGGCGGCTCGGGCCTGCGCGCCACGATGGGCAGCGCCGAGGCGGGGCTTAAGACCGCGTGCATCACCAAGGTGTTCCCGACGCGCAGCCACACCGTCGCGGCGCAGGGCGGCATCGCCGCGTCGCTCGGCAACAATTCGCCGGACCATTGGCAATGGCATATGTACGACACCGTCAAGGGTTCGGACTGGCTCGGCGATCAGGACGCGATCGAATATATGGTGCGTGAGGCGCCGAACGCGGTCTACGAACTCGAACATGCCGGCGTGCCGTTTTCGCGTAACGCCGACGGCACGATCTACCAGCGCCCGTTCGGCGGCCATATGCAGAATATGGGCGAGGGCCCGCCGGTGCAGCGCACTTGCGCCGCGGCCGACCGCACCGGCCACGCGATGCTCCACGCGCTTTATCAGCAGTCGCTGAAATATGACGCGGACTTCTTCGTCGAATATTTCGCGCTCGACCTGATCATGGAAAATGGCGAGTGCCGCGGCGTGATCGCGCTGTGCATGGAAGATGGCAGCATCCACCGTTTCCGCAGCCAGGCCGTCGTGCTCGCGACGGGCGGCTACGGCCGCTGCTATTTCACGGCAACCTCGGCGCACACCTGCACCGGCGACGGCGGCGGCATGGTGCTTCGCGCGGGCCTGCCTCTCCAGGACATGGAGTTCGTCCAGTTCCACCCGACCGGCATCTATGGCGCCGGCGTGCTCATTACCGAGGGCGCGCGCGGCGAGGGCGGTTACCTCACCAATTCCGAAGGCGAGCGTTTCATGGAACGCTATGCCCCGTCGGCGAAGGACCTCGCGTCGCGCGACGTCGTTTCGCGCTCGATGGCGCTCGAAATCCGCGAAGGCCGCGGCGTCGGCCCGCACAACGACCATATCTATCTTCACCTCGACCATATCGATCCCGCGGTGCTCGCCGAGCGCCTGCCGGGGATCACCGAAAGCGGCAAGATTTTCGCGGGCGTGGATCTCACGCGCCAGCCGCTCCCGGTCGTGCCGACGGTCCATTACAATATGGGCGGCATCCCGTGTAACTATCACGGCGAAGTCGTCACGCTAGGCAAGGACGGCCCGGACACCGTCGTCCCTGGCCTGTTCGCGGTCGGCGAAGCGGCGTGCGTGTCGGTGCACGGCGCGAACCGTCTCGGCTCGAACAGCCTGATCGATCTCGTCGTCTTCGGCCGCGCGACGGGCCATCGCCTCAAGGAAATTCTGACCCCCGGTGCAGCACAGCAGCCGCTGCCGAAGGACAGCGCCGACCTCGCGCTCGCACGCCTCGACCATTTCCGCAATGCCAATGGCGGCTCGCCGACCGCGGAGATCCGCACCGAAATGCAGCGCGCGATGTCGCAGCACGCCGCGGTGTTCCGCACCGACGAGTTGATGGCCGAGGGCAAGGAAAAGCTCACCAAGACCTATCAGCGGATGAACGACGTCCATGTCACCGACCGCAGCCTGATCTGGAACACCGACCTCATCGAAACGCTCGAGCTCGACAATCTGATCGGCCAGGCGACGGTGACGATGCACTCGGCGTTCAACCGCAAGGAAAGCCGTGGCGCCCACGCGCACGAGGATTTCCCGAATCGCGACGACGCAGCGTGGATGAAGCACACGGTTGCGTGGTTCGACGGCTGGGGCGGCAAGGGCGGCGGCGTCCGCCTCGACTACCGTCCGGTCCACGAATATACGCTGTCGGACGATGTCGAATATATCAAGCCGAAGGCGCGGGTCTATTGAATCGCGCCGGGGCGCCGGCCGGCCTTAATCGCCGAACAGGCTGCGCACCGGGTTGATGTCGGAAAAGGGCACGTCGACGTCCTGACCCATGATCCACAATTTCTGGCACGCGATGGCGAAGAACATCAGCGCGATTGTCCAGACGATGAAGGTTTTGCGCGCGATCCAGCGGCGTTCGGCCTCTTCGGCGGCGGCGCGGGCCTTGTAATCGACGCCGAGTTCGCCTTCGAATTCGGCGACAAGCTGCGCGCGGCGGGTACGCGAAATATTCGCGATGCTCGCGTCACCCTCTTCGCGTGCCGATCGGCGTTTTGCCATGATCCACCTTGGCCCAGCTAGTCCTGGGCCCGGCTATAGCGCCGAGCCCCTGCCAATTGGTTAACCCGGCGCTATCGGCTCGTCGCAATTGCGATGAGTTTGGTGCGTGCCGTCGCCCCGCGCAGCAGCGTCAAATCGCGCGGCGGGCGGCCGAGCGCGGCGGCGAGCAGGCGCAGCACCGCGTCGTTCGCCGCGCCGTCGGCGGGCGGTGCGGTGACGCGGACATGCACTGCTTCGCCCTCGACCCGAATCTCGTCGCGCCGCGCGCCGGGCGTTACCCGCACCTCGATCCGCCCCGGCGCGGCGAGCGCGCGGAGCGCCTCGGTCAGCGCCGGGTCGGGGCGGTATTTCAGACGGTGACGACCAGCTTGCCGACCGCGGTGCGGTCGCCGAGCTTGGCGATCGCCTTGCCGCCGTCTTCGAGGCTGAAGCTTTCGGTGACGCGCGGGCTGATCTTGCCCTGCTCCCACAGCTGGAACAGCCGCGCGATATTGGCGCGATTGCGCGCCGGTTCGCGCGCGACGAAAGCGCCCCAGAAGACACCGGCGACGTCGCAGCTCTTGAGGAGAGTCAGGTTGAGCGGCAGGCGCGGGATGCCTGCGGGGAAGCCGACGACGAGATAGCGGCCCTCCCATGCGATCGAGCGCAGCGCGGGCTCGGCATAGTCGCCGCCGACCGCGTCATAGACAAGGTTCGCGCCATTCGGACCGACGGCTTCCTTGAACTTGTTCGCGAGTTCCTTCGACTGATCCTTGTCGAACGGCTGGCGGCCATAGACGACCACCTCGTCGGCGCCGGCAGCCCTCGCGATCCCGGCCTTCTCCTCGCTCGACACGCCCGCAACGACGCGCGCGCCGAACGCCTTGCCCAGCTCGACCGCCGCAATGCCGACCCCGCCCGATGCACCGAGCACGAGCAGGGTATCGCCTTCCTTGATATGGCCGCGATCGACGAGTGCGTGGATGCTGGTGCCATAGGTCATCAGCAGCGAGGCACCCTCGGCGAAGTCATGGCCTTCGGGCAAGTGATAGACATTGTGGACGCCGACCGCGACCGCTTCGGACATGCCGCCGTTGCCGCAGCCCGCGATCACCCGGTCGCCGACCTTGAACTCGGTCACGCCCTCGCCGACTTCGGCGACCAGCCCCGCGACCTCGCCGCCGGGGGCGAAGGGACGTTCGGGGCGGAACTGATATTTATCCTCGATGATCAGCACGTCGGGGAAGTTGACTGCGCAGGCCTTCACGTCGATCACGATCTGGCCCTTGCCCGCGGTCGGGCGCGGCAGTTCGCCCAGCTCGAGCGTTTCGGGGCCGCCGGTGGCGGTCGACAAGAGAGCCTTCATCATCTTCTCCTCTTATGGTGTGCGTTTGATCCTATGCGGCAGGGCGCATCCACGGCCTGTCGGCGTCGAGTTTGGCCTCGTAGGCACCGATCGCCGCGTCGCTTTTTTCGGTCAGCGAAATTTCGTCGAGTCCTTCGAGCAGGCACATTTTGCGGAACGGGTCGATCTCGAAACTGAAGCGGTCCTGATACTGCGTCGTCACCGTCTGATGCTCGAGGTCGACGAACACCGGATCGGTTTCGGCAACCTCCATCAGCCGGTCGATTGCTTGTTGAGGAAGCACGACGGGCAGGATGCCGTTCTTCACCGCATTGCCGGAGAAAATGTCCGAATAGGAGGGCGCGATGACGACGCGGATGCCGAGGTCGCCGAGCGCCCAGGCGGCATGCTCGCGGCTCGATCCGCAACCGAAATTATCGCCCGCAATCAGGATCGGCGCGCCTTTATATTCGGGTCGGTCGAACAGATTGTCGGGATCGGCGCGCAGGCTCTCGAACGCGCCGCGGCCCATGCCCTCGCGCGTCGTCGTTTTCAGCCAGTGCGCCGGGATGATTACGTCGGTGTCGACATTCTTGAGCCCGAACGGAATCGCGCGGCCTTCGACCTTGTCGAGCGGGGTCATGCCATCAGCTCCCTTACGTCGGTGAGCTTGCCCGTCACCGCCGCCGCCGCCGCCATCGCGGGGCTGACGAGGTGAGTGCGCGCGCCCGGGCCTTGGCGGCCGACGAAATTGCGGTTGCTCGTCGAGGCGCAGCGTTCGCCCGGGGGCACCTTGTCGGGGTTCATCGCGAGGCACGCCGAACAGCCGGGCTCACGCCATTCGAGCCCCGCGTCGGTGAAGATGCGGTCGAGTCCCTCGGCTTCGGCCTGTGCTTTCACCAGCCCCGACCCTGGAACGACGATCGCCCATTTGACATTATCGGCCTTGTGGCGGCCCTTGATCACCGCGGCGGCGGCGCGCAGATCCTCGATACGGCTGTTGGTGCAGCTTCCAATGAAGATATTTTCGATTTCGACATCCTGCATCCGTGTGCCGGGTTCGAGGCCCATATAGGCGAGCGACTTGGCGGCCGCGGTCTGCTTCGACGGGTCGGCGAAGCTGCCCGGGGCAGGGACGACGCCGGTGATCGGCACGACGTCCTCGGGGCTGGTGCCCCAGGTCACGCTCGGGGCGATATCGGCGGCGTCGATGACGACACTCTTGTCATAGGTCGCGCCCGGATCGGTCGCGAGGCTTTTCCAGTAAGCGACTGCTGCCTCCCAGTCGGCACCCTTCGGTGCATAGGGGCGGCCCTTCAGATAGTCGAAGGTCGTCTCGTCGGGCGCGATCAGCCCGGCGCGCGCGCCGCCCTCGATCGCCATGTTGCTGACGGTCAGCCGACCCTCGATCGACAGTGCGCGGATCGCGCTGCCGGTATATTCGATGACATGGCCGGTGCCCCCCGCGGCGCCGATTACGCCGGTAATGTGGAGGATAATGTCCTTCGCCGACACGCCGGGGCCGACTTCGCCCTCGACGCGCACTTCCATCGTCTTTGCGGGCTGCAGCAGCAGCGTTTGCGTCGCCAGCACATGTTCGACCTCGCTCGTCCCGATGCCGAAGGCGAGCGCGCCGATGCCGCCGTGGCACGCGGTGTGGCTGTCGCCGCAGACGATCGTCGTGCCGGGGAGCGAAAATCCCTGCTCGGGGCCGACGACATGGACGATTCCCTGCTCGGGCGCGACCGCGTCGATATAGCGGATGCCGAATTCTGGGGCGTTCTTTTCCAGCGCCGCCAATTGTGCGGCGCTTTCGGGGTCGGCGATCGGCAGCTTGTTTCCGTGGGCGTCGAGCCGCGGCGTCGTCGGCACATTGTGGTCGGGCACCGCAAGCGTCAGGTCGGGGCGGCGCACCGTGCGCCCGCTCGCGCGAAGCCCCGCGAACGCCTGCGGGCTGGTGACTTCATGGACGAGGTGGCGGTCGATGAAGATCAGGCAGGTACCGTCGGCGCGCTGTTCGACGACATGCGCGTCCCAGATTTTCTCATAAAGGGTGCGGGGCCGAGTCATGCGGTCCACTTACGCCAGTCGCATAACAATGCAAGCGAGTGGCGATCGAAAACGCAATTTTCGGTCGCGGAGTTTCTCATGTTTCGCCCTCGTCACCCCGGACTTGATCCGGGGTCCACAGCATCGGCCGCACGAATGGATCCCGGATCAAGTCCGGGATGACGAATGAGGAGAGGTGGCCTCGCGTAAACAACCGGCCTATAATCCGCCGCATGTCGACACCCGCTATCCTCGCGCTCATCCTTGCCACCGTCGTGGCGATGGAATTCGTCGCTTGGGCGAGCCATAAATATATCATGCACGGCTTCGGCTGGGCGTGGCACCGTGACCATCACGAACCGCACGACAAGGTGCTGGAAAAGAATGACCTGTTCGGCCTCGTCGGCGCCGCGCTGAGCATCTCGATGTTCGTCGTGGGCAGCCCGATGATCATGGGTATGGAAGCATGGGAGCCGGGAACGTGGATCGGACTCGGCATCCTCCTCTACGGCATCATCTATACGCTGGTGCACGACGGGCTCGTCCACCAGCGCTATTTCCGCTGGGTGCCGCGCCGCGGCTATGCGAAGCGGCTCGTGCAGGCGCACAAGCTCCACCATGCGACGCTCGGCAAGGAAGGCGGGGTGAGTTTCGGCTTCGTCTTCGCGCGCGATCCCGCCAAGCTCAAGGTCGAACTGAAGGCGCAGCGTGAGGCAGGGATCGCGGTAGTGCGCGAGGCGCTCGTCGACTAGGCGGTGCGATGGTCGGCGGTGATCGCGCCTGCTGCCATCAACTCCGCTTCGTGGCTTTCCTCGCGCCAGCTTTCGGCCAGCGCCTGCCGTTCCCAGTCCTGCATCGCCGGGTGCGTCAGCATATGGTCGACCCACGCATGCCCGGCGCCGACGTCGAGGCCATAGGTGCGGATGCGGAAGGCGACGGGCGCAAAGAAGGCATCGGCGGCGGTGAAGCGATCGCCCGCGAGATAAGGGCCGCCGAACCGCGACAGCCCTTCGGCGAACAGCTCGCGAAGACGCGTGATGTCGAGCCGGAGTGCGCCCGACGGCGGCTTCGGCGTCACGCGAACGCCGACATTCATCGTGCAATCGTTACGCAGCGCCGAAAAACCGCTGTGCATCTCCGCGACCGCGCACTGCGCCCAGGCGCGCGCATCGGCCCCTGTCGGCCACACGCCGTCGTGCCGGTCGGCGAGATAGAGGGTGATGCCGAGCGAATCGTAAACCGTGCGGCCTTCGTCGAGCAGCGCGGGCACCTGTCCGGTCGGCGAAAAGCTTCGGAATTCGTCGTAGTTGACCGGATTGGTGAAGGGTTCGATCTGGTCCTCGAAGGAGATGGAGAGGCCCTTCATCAGCATCCACGGGCGGAGCGACCAGCTCGAATAATTGCGGTTGGCGGTGATCAGCACATACATGCGTCGCGCTCCTGTGCGATAATGGGAGAGGTGTAATCGGGGTCGTGCGCGAAGGGCAGCGGCGTCCGGTCGCGAAGCGCCGCGAGCACGCTGCCGAAGTCGGTCCGCGCGCGCCAGCCGAAGCGTCGCTCGGCGCGCGACGGGTCATAGACGCGGTCGATTCTCTCGGGGAGCATCCAGCCTTCGGCGGCGTAGAGGTCGGCCGCGTCGGGATGATGGCGCGCGATCACCGCACGCGCGTCGCGGGCGAGCTCCTCGGCTTCGTCGCGCGCGAACGGCGGCTGGGCGGAGAGGATGAAGGTATCGCAGCCGATCGCCGGCGCGGCCTCGAGCGCGGCGAGGTGCGCGGCGGCGGCATCCTCGACCGTCAGGCGGCGATTGAGCAGCTCGTTGGCCTTGAGGTTCGGGCCGCTCGGCACGCCAAGCGTATCGTCATCCTCGGGGAAGAAGCGCCCGGTGCGCAGGATCGCGACCGAAATCCCGTGCTCGCGATGCACCAGCTTCACCGCCTGTTCGGCGGCGAGCTTGGTGATGCCATAAATGTTGCGTGGTTCGATCGGACCAAAATCCTCGTCCATCCACCAGGCGCCCGCTTCACCCGCGCCCGCCCGCACGTCGGCGCGCACCATCAGCGAGGTGGTCGAGGTGAAGAGGAAGCGGCCGTTGCCCGCCGCGACCGCCGCTTCGATCAGGTTCAGCGTGCCAGTGACGTTGACGTCAACGAACGCCTGCCGCGGATAGCGGACGATATCGGGCTTGTGCAGCGCGCCGCCATGAATGATGGCCTCGATCCCATGCTCGCCCATCGTGCGGTCGATGAGCGCGCGGTCGGTGACGGTGCCGACGACCTCGGTATACGTGCCGGGGACAACATCGAGCCCGACGACCTTATGACCGTTTTCAGCGAGCAAAGGAGCCAGATAGCGCCCGAGCCAGCCCGACGATCCGGTCAGCAGCACGCGCATCGATGATTCTCCTCCCGGTCGTGGTCGCGCGCCTGATACACAGGCGATGGACGCCGGAGCAAGGAGCCTTATCCCTTCGGGGGCTCGACGATCGCTTTGGCGGCGGTGCGCGCGCTCGTCACCGGGGGCAGTTCTCCAAGGTCGAGCCAGCCCGCGTCTTCGCGCTGGTGATAGCTGTCGATCGCCGCGAAGGGGATGCGGAAGGGAAAACCCCAATCGCTGTTCCACAGCACGACGACGCCCGTGCGCGTCGCCGGTTCGAAAATCATCGTCGCGCGATAGCCCTCGACCGCTCCCGAATGGCCTTCGAGCCGGCTCCCGCCATAGGTGAAGCTCCGCCAGCCGAGGCCATAGGACGCCTCGCTTGTGGCCTGGCGCAGCGCGCCGCCATAGAGCCGGCCGGTGCCGACACGCGGCCGATGGGCAAGCTGCAACGCGGGCGCCGACAGCACGTCGGGACGGCTGCCCATCATCGCCTGCATCCATGTCGCGAAATCGACGATATCGCTTTCGACGCCCGCGGCGGCGGGGACGCGCCAATAGGCCTCCTTGATCGGATGGACATGCGCGCCGCGGTGCGGTTTCGCCCAATCCTTGGCGTCCGTCAGCCGCGCCATCCCGTATCCTGCGCTGACCATGCCGAGCGGACGGAAAAATCGCGCCTCGACGACGTCGGCGAAAGGCTCGTTCGCGGCCGCACCCAATATCTCGCTTGCGGCGTCGAACGCGACATTCTGATAGGTGTAGCAGGTGCCGGGGTCGCATTGCAGCGGTGCGGCGCCAAGGCTCGCGCGCAGCAGGGCGGGATCGCGCCCTTCCTCCAGCTTCTCGTCATAGGCATGTCGGGTCAGGCCGGTGCGCTGGGCCAGCAGGTCGTCCAGCGTAACGCGCGCTTCGGCGCCCCCCGGCAACCGCAGCGAGGTATTCCAGGCGGCAATCGGGCGGTCGAGATCGACGGTGCCGTCGGCGGCGAGCGCGCCCGCCAGCGCGCCCGCCGCGGTTTTGGAAACCGAGGCCCAGCGGAACAGCGTATGCGGTGTCACCGGCGCGCCGGTCGCGGCGTCGGCGACGCCATAGGTGCGCACGAAGCTGAGTTTGCCGTCTTCGACCACCGCCACCGCCAGTCCCGCCATTTCGGGACGCTGCGACAGGTCGGCGAGTTGCCGGTCGAGCGCGGGATAGTCGATCCGGCCGCGCCATTCGGCAGGCGTGTCGGGCAGATTTTCGGCGGCCTTGATAGGAATCGGGACGCTGGCAAGGGGGTCGCTGCCGCCCAGGGCATGGATACCGAACCAGCCGGCCGATCCCAGCGCGGCAACAGCGATCAAAATGGTAAAAACGCGCTTCATGGACTCGACTGGATTGCGACCTTTTATCTGGCCCTGTCATAGCCGCGACTTGCACCGCCGTCACCCCCGGCGCGGTTCAGGGGGCCAGATGGGGCCAAGCCTTGAATATCCCGACCGCATAAACCGCGCCATAGGCAAGGACGATCAGCGACGACCAGATCGCGAAACTGTCGCTATGCTGCGGCCGCCAGAAATGAAGCGGCACGAACAGGAACGCGCGCAGCAGATAGATCGCGGTGATGACGATCAGCCCTGTTCGCAGCAGCGGCAGGCGCGGAAGCGAACCGGCCCCCGAAAAGGCATAGGCGGCCCAGACCAGCAGGACCGCGCCGATCGCGAGCGTGATCAGCGTCGGCCACAACTCGCCGCGCGCCGCGGCGCGCGCCATGGCTTCGCCCGCTCCGAAGAATCTATACCAGTCGGGTCCTCCGAAGATGCAGGCGATATGAAGCAGCGCGGCCAGAACCGACAACCACCCGCCGACGATCAGCCAGGTGGAGCCGGGGTTGGCCGCGACATCAGGCAACGTAATGCGCCGTCGTCTTTTCGGCGACTTCTTCGGCCGTTACCCCCGGAGCGAGCTCGATCAGCCGGAACGGGCTGTTATGATCGTCGCGCTTGAATACGGCTAGGTCGGTGACGATCATGTCGACGACGTTCTTGCCGGTCAGCGGCAGCGTGCATGCGGGGATGAATTTGGGGCTGCCGTCCTTGGCCACATGCTCCATCACGACGATGATTTTCTTGACCCCGGCGACGAGGTCCATCGCGCCGCCCATGCCTTTGATCATCTTGCCCGGGATCATCCAGTTCGCGATGTCGCCATTCTCGGCGATCTCCATCGCGCCCAAGACGGTGAGGTCGATATGCCCGCCGCGAATCATCGCAAAGCTGTCAGCCGAGCTGAAATAGGCCGATTGCGGCAGCTCGCTGATCGTCTGCTTGCCCGCGTTGATCAGGTCGGGATCCTCTTCGCCCTCATAGGGAAAGGGCCCGATGCCGAGCATGCCGTTCTCGCTCTGGAGCGTCACCGTCATTCCCGCGGGGATATGGTTCGCGACGAGCGTCGGGATGCCGATGCCGAGATTGACGTAATAGCCGTCCTGCAGTTCCTTCGCGGCGCGCGCCGCCATGTCATCACGCGTCCATGCCATTACTTGGGCTCCCATTGCTTGTCGGAGGGGAAGGCATCGTCCCAGCCCAGCTTTTCCCACGGGCCATAGACGGGGTTGGGGAAAAGGAACCAGCCCTTGTCCCAGAGTGCGGTGGCGCCGGCGCTGGTGGCAAGCGCCATGCGCTGCGCGGCGGGCAAGTCCTTGACGTTGAACTGCTGGCTGAAATCGCCGAGCTGGTCGCCGGCGAGGATGATCACGCAGTAACGCGACACGATCGTCGCGCGGCGCCCGTCCTTGCTCGACCCGCCGCCATCGTCGCCCATCAGGAACAAAGTCTCGCCGTGCTTGAACGCGCCGAGCCCCGCGGCGCGCAACGTATCCTCGCTGCCCTTGGCATTGGCGGCGCTGCGGTTGGTGTTGGCGATCACGGTGATCCCCGCGGCGCGGAGCTTGTTCACCATCTCGACGCTGCCGGGCATCGCGACCGCCTTGCCCGCGCCGGTCTTTTCCCACTGGTCCCAGATTTTGGGATCGAACGCGGTGCCCTTCTCGGCGAAGTAACGCATCGGGCCGAGGTTCCAGATCAAGGTCTCGTCGGCGTCGAATACCGCAGCAAAGGGCTTGTCGCCGCACGGCTCGAAGGCCGGAGCGTCCATCGTGGCCCCCGCCGCTAGGACAACGCTGTCCTTTGGACGCTCCTTGATTCGCCACACGCCATAGTCGGCGATCCGCGTATTGGTCGCACGAACCGCTACGGCCGCTTCGGGCGAGCCATAAAGATATTGCAGCTGGGCCGGGGGCCTGGCGGTTTCGGCCGGCGCGGCGGGGAGGGCCACAACCTCAGCCGGCGCGCTGGCGCAGCCTGCCAAAAGCAGCGCGGACGCCGAGATCAGCATCTTTCTCATCAGTGCGTTCCTTCCGGGCCGAGCGGTCGCGGCGTGTCGGTGGGGTTGGCCAGCTCGGCGTTTACGCCTTCCATGATCCGCTCAAAGGCATGTTCCTCATCGACATTGACGGCCTGTGCGTAAGCCTTGGCGCCATGCCGGATGGCATCGACGATCGCGAGGCCGAAGAGCATCGGATCGGCACCCAACGCGGCGGGATCGATGACGCACAGGACATTGCCGTTCGATTGTTTCCACATACGCAGAAACTCTTCGCCGCCCGCCAGCGCCGGAATGCCGCTGACGTCGATCGAGCCTTTATGCCCGATGCCTTTACGACCGAAGCTCACGCCGCCTCGCGCGGGCGCACGGTGCGGAATTCGATCTTCTTGTCGTAAGGCGCGCCGAGGACGAGGCGTTTCACATAGATGCCGGGGAGGTGGATCGCGTCGGGGTCTAGGCTGCCCACCGGCACGATTTCCTCGACCTCGGCGACGCAGATCTTCGCCGCGGTAGCCATCGGCTGGTTGAAGTTGCGCGCGGTCTTGCGGAAGATGAGGTTGCCGCTCTCGTCGGCCTTCCACCCCTTGATGATCGCGAGATCGGCGAAGATGCCGCGTTCGAGGATATAATCCTGCCCGTCGAAATTCTTCACTTCCTTGCCCTCGGCGACGAGCGTGCCGACGCCGGTCTTGGTATAGAAGCCGGGGATGCCCGCGCCGCCGGCGCGGCAGCGTTCGGCGAGCGTGCCCTGCGGACAGAATTCGACCTCGAGCTCGCCCGCGAGATATTGCCGTTCGAACTCCTTGTTCTCGCCGACGTAGGACGAGATCATCTTCCTGACCTGCTTGGTGCGGAGCAGCTTGCCGAGCCCTTCACCGTCGATCCCGGCGTTGTTGCTCGCGATGATGAGGTCTTTCGTGCCCGCGTCGCGGATCGCGTCGATCAGCCGCTCGGGGATGCCGCACAGGCCGAAGCCGCCCGCGCAAATCTGCATGCCGTCGAAAAGGAGGCCGTCGAGCGCGGCTGCTGCATCGGAATATTGCTTGTTCGCCATGAAGGGGCCTCCTTGCCGGTATGTCGGGCGCGACCTTGGCGCATTTGATCCATCAATTCTAATTGTTCGATTTTTGGATTATAGATAGATAATGTCTATCAATCGCGTCGCGCTCTACCATCTCGAAACCCTGCTCTGGATCGACCGGCTCGGCACCTTTTCGGCCGCGGCGGAGCGGCTCAACACGACGCAACCGACGGTGTCGGCGCGAATGCGCGAGCTTGAGCAACGGCTGGGTACCACGCTCTTCCGCCGCGAAGGCCGCACGATGTCGCTCACCGCGGCGGGGCGCAAGCTGGTGCGCGACTGCGATCCCTTGCTCCGCGACATGCAATATGCGCTGCTCGGCAGCGGCGGCTATGGCGAGGCGAGCGGCGTCGTGCGCATCGGCGCGGGCGAGATCGCGGCGGCGAGCTGCCTTCCCGCCTTCGTCGCGGGATTGAAGGCCGACATGCCGAATGTCGGGCTCGAGATCGAAATCGACCTCACCGCGAACCTGATCCAGCAGCTGCTGACCGGGCGCACCGACATGGCCTTCGCCGCGGGGCCGATCGCGCATCCCGCCCTCAAGACCAGCTCGATCGGCGAAGTCGAGCTGGTGTGGCTCGCCAGCCCCGCGGTCGCGGCAGCTTTTGCGGACGGCGAGGCGATGCTTCCCGTCTGGTCGCTCGCCAGCCATTCGCCGATCCACGGCCGGATGCGCGAGGCGATCGCGGCGTCGCGCATCGCGCAGAAATCGCTCAACCTCTGCAACAATGCGCGCACGATGATCGACATCGCGAAAGCGGGCGGTGGCATCGGCATCTTTCCGCGGCCGATGGTGCGCGGCGAGGTGGCAAGCGGCGCGCTTGTGCTGATCGAGGCCATGCCCGCGCTCGCCCCGGTCGAGTTTCATGTCGCGATGCGCGTCGCCGACACCGAGCCGGTGCTGACGCAAATCTTCGAGCGCGCGGCAAGGCTCAACCTCGCCGAGGCGTCAGGGTAAATCCATCTCCAGCGCCGCCGACAGGTCGGCGAGCGCCTGTTCACCGCTCGTCACCTTGATCGCGTGCATGCCGAGCTGGCTCGCGGGTTTGCAGTTGATCCCGAGGTCGTCGAGGTAGATGCAGTTCGCGGGCCGGGCGCCGAGCTTTTCGCACATCATCTCGTAAATCCGCGGGTCGGGCTTACGCACGCCGACCTTGCTCGATTCGATCACATGGTCGAAGCGCGCCATGATCGCCGCGACCTCGGCGGCGAGCCCTTCGCTCCGCGCCATCCCCGCGCCTTTGCCGCTGGGGACATTATTGGTGATGCAAGCGATCCCGAAGCCCTCGGCCTTCAGCGTATCGAGCGCCGCGACCATCGCAGGGCGCACTGCCCCCGCCAGCACCGCGAGCACCGCTTCGCCCTCCAGATCATGGCCCAGCGCCTTCGCCTCGGCCGCGAACAGCGCATCGAACGCCGCGGCGTCGATTTCGGCGCGCTCGAACTTAGCCCAAGCGTTGGTGTCGGGATCGGCGGCGTTGACGCGGCGGACAAAGTCGCGCGGCAGCCCGCGCTCTTCCTCGAGCCGGTTGAACGCTTCGAATGGCGAGGCGGTGATGACGCCGCCGAAGTCGAAGATGATGTGGGTGTATTTGGGCATGGCGCGGCTAGAGCGCAGATTGACGTTAACGTCAACCGCGCCGCGGCGCTATTTCGCGCGCGTGCCCGACCAGCTCGCATCGTCGATCGTCAGGTCGAGCCGGTCGGGCGAACGCACCGTGTCGAGCAGGAACACCGACGGCCCGCTCGCGGCGAGAATCGCGTCCATCGCCTTTTCGAGCGGGATCGTCACCGTCGGTATGCGCGGATAGTCCGACTTGACCTCGACCTTGTTCGGGCCGGTGCGCGTCACGGTGATCGTGACATTGTCGCGCGACGATCCGCGCGCGTCGGACACGACCGCTCCCTTGTAAGTGCCCGCGACACGGTCGGCGAGGTCGGCCTTGCGCGCGGGCGCGGCCTTGGGTGTTTCGGCGAGCGCCGCGCCTGCCGGCAGCAGGAGCGCGAGCGAGGCGATGAAAGCAATCGTGCGAAGCATAAGCTTTCCTTTCGTGCGGCTAGGAAAGGAACTGCTCCCACGCGACCCTCATGGGACGACGACGATCCCCTTTCTGGGGTCGGCCTGTCCCGAGAGCATCTCCCGATAGGCGGCAAGCGCCGCGTCGCCGCCGCTGCGCTTATCGACCGAAGTCAGCCGCGGCGCAACGTCCATGAAGGCGAGCCAGGCCTCGGCGATCTTCTGCCCGAACGCCGCGCCGCCCCAGTCGGCGATGCGTTTCTGACTGCGGCCGGGCGCGAAAAAGCCTTGCCGTTCGGGACCGGGGAGTGCGGCCCCGCCGGCATCGGCGTCCCAGTGCGACTTGCCGACGATGATGGAGGCTTTCAGATTGTTTCCGAAATGGCTGTGCACGACGCGTGTGACCGCGCCATTGCCCGCCATATCGACGAACGCCGACGGCGTACCGGGATTGAGCGTCAATATGTCCTCATAGGCGATGACGCGGTCGTAGATGCGCTGCGCATCGAGGTCGGCGACATTGGCCTTGCTGGTCAGGCCGACCGTTTCGGGACGATGGTCGCCGCGCCGCGCGAGCGAAAAGCCAAGACCGATCGCGGTCTTGCTCGACGCGCTCGCGATCAGGATCTGGCTCGCGCCATAATCGCCCTCGTCCTCGAACTGGTCGGCGATCAGCCAGCCGGTGAGGAAAAGCGGGCGAAAGACCGGCCAATAATCATGGTCGGCCGCGCGATAGCCTTCGAGCGCCTCGACCCGCTGGTAATGGTTGTAGATCGGGGGCAGCGTGGTGCGGCGCAGGGTGACGTCGGTAAAGCCACCCGATCCAGCGTTTCCGACGGTCAATACCGCGCCCTCCGCCATCGGATAATAGCCGTAGAAGCGGTCGCCGGCCGCGACGCCGTCGGCGTTGCTTTCGGTCACCGTCGCAAAACCCCAGACGGGCAGGCGGCCGGGCGCATCACGCTCGGCGAAGAAATCCCAATAGCCCTGGTCGTTGCCGAACAGCCCCACGGGCTTGCCGAACACTGCGTAAGTGATGTTGTTCGCGGTCATCGCATAGCTGTCGAGATGAACGCGCACCTGTCCGGGCGCGAGCGGCGCGGCGGTTTCGGCGACCAATTTTGCTTGCGTGATATCATCGCGATCGATGTCGATCGCCCAGCCAGCTCTGCTCATGTTCGGACCCCTCCGATTGGCTTGCCCGCGAGTGCGGGATGGCCGATAGTCATACAGATGGCGCCGCCCCTGACAATCGCGGTCAAACGCATCCACGAACCGGCTGGTCCCGGGGACGGCACGCGCTTCCTCGTCGACCGGCTGTGGCCGCGCGGGGTGTCGAAGGAGAAGGCGGCGCTCGCGGCGTGGCTAAAGCCGCTGTCGCCGAGCGATGCCTTACGCAAGCGCTTCCATGGCGAGACCGCCACATCGGATGAAGCTTGGGACGCCTTCCGCCACGACTATTTCGCCGAACTCGACGCGGGCGGCGATGAAGTGCAGGCGGCGCTTTTCACGCTCGACGCGGCGGCGCAGACGGGGCCCGTGACCTTGCTCTACGCCGCGAAGGACGCGGACCGGAATAACGCCGTCGCGCTCCGCGAGTGGCTGGAGCGGCGCTAGCCCACCGTCGTCCCGAGCAGCGAGCCGATCGCGATCGTCGCCGCCATCGCCATCGCACCCCAGAAGGTCACGCGCACGACCGGGCGCAGCATCGGCGCATTGCCCGCCCACGCCCCGAGCGCGCCGAGGATCGCGAGGAAAACGAGCGATGCCGCCGACACGGTGAAGGGCAAGGTGTCGCCCCGATCGACGAGCACCGTCGCGAGCGGCAATGCAGCGCCGGTTGCGAAGCTCGCCGCCGAAGCCGCCGCCGCCTGCACCGGCCGCGCCGCCATGGCGTCGGTCATCCCGAGCTCGTCGCGCAGGTGCGTGTCGAGCGCATTGTGCGCGGTGAGCTGCGCTGCGACCTGTTCGGCGAGCGCGCGGTCGAGCCCGCGTTCCTGATAGATTTGCGTCAGCTCCTCGAGCTCGAACTCGGGATCGGCGGCGAGGTGGCGCTTCTCCAGCTCGACGTCGGCCTTTTCGGCATCGCCCTGCGAGCTCACCGACACATATTCGCCCGCCGCCATCGACATCGCGCCCGCGACGAGTCCCGCGCTGCCGGTGATCAGGATCGATGCCTCCGACGCGCCGGCGGCCGCGACTCCCGCGATCAGGCTCGCGGTCGATACGATCCCGTCGTTGGCGCCGAGGATCGCGGCGCGCAGCCAGCCGATCCGCGTGACGGCATGGGTTTCCTCGTGCATTTGTCGCCCCTAATATTGGAGTTGCAGTCCGGGTCTTGCCCAGCGCGTCTTCACCAGCCGGCCGGTTCCCGACAGCGTGATATAGGCATCCTGCCGGTCGGGCCCGCCGAAGGCGATGTTGGTGGTGAAGATGTCGTCGGTCGCGACGAATTCGACCAGCTCGCCCTGCGGCGAGACGACGCTGATCCCGCACTCGCCGATCGTCGCGACGCAGATATTGCCGTTCGCTTCCATCGCGAGGCTGTCGAAGAATTTATAGCCCGCAGGGCGGTAAAGCGGGATGCCGGGGCCGCCGGGGCCCGCGGCATCGTCGACCTTGCCCGGCGCGACGATGTTGAACTGCGTCAGGCGGCAGGTGTAGGTTTCGGCGGCATAGAGCTTGGTCCCGTCGGGTGAGAGGCCGACGCCGTTGGGATTATAGCTCGGGAAGATCACTTCCTCGATGAAGCTGCCGTCGGCCTTGGCATAGAAAATGCCGACGATATCGTGGCAGCGCGCCGCATAATCGACCTTGCCGTGATCGGTGAACCAGAAGCCGCCGTGCGCGTCGAACATCAGGTCGTTCGGGCCGCGCAGCGTCACGCCATGATCGCCCGACTTATAGAGGACCTCGACTGCGCCCGTCTCGATATCGATCCGCTCGATCCGCCCGCCCGAATAATCGTCGGCGATGCCGTGGGGGGCGAGGTAGCCGTTCGATTCGACATAGTTGAACCCGCCGTTGTTGCAGCAATACAGCTTGCCGTCAGGGCCGATCGCAAGGCCGTTGGGACCGCCGCCGGGGGTCGCGATGACCTCTTTCCTGCCGCCCGGCCAGCAGCGCGTGATCCGCCTCGCCTCGATCTCGGTGACGATGACGCTTGTGTCGTCCATCACGACCGGCGCCTCGGGAAAGCGCAATCCGTCGGCGATCAGTTCAAACTCGGCCATCCCCATCTCCCTCTTTGTGCATTTCTATCTTCGTCACCCTCGAACGAGCCACTTGTCTTGTTCGAGGGTGACGAAGGCGGTGTATTCCTTGCTCTTGCTCTTATCCTATGCTTTGCGGCCATCATGCCCGTTCGCACGCTCTTCGCCACCCATTTTTACGAGGCCGACATCGGCACCCCCGACCTGCTCAAAGAGCTGGAGGAGAGCTGCCGCCTGTTCGCCGCAGAGGATGGGGCGGGAAAGGCGTGGAGCCGCGAGCATGGCTATAAAGGCTATACGAGCTATGCGAGCCTCGGCGACCTGCCCGAGCGCGATCCGGCCTTCTACGACCTGAAAAAGTTGCTCGACAAGCAGGTGAAGGCCTTCGCCAAGGCCTGCCACTTCGACCTCGCCAAGCCGCTCAAGCTCGACAGCCTGTGGGTCAATATCCTGAAGCCCGGCGGTACCCACAGCGGCCATATCCACCCGCACAGCATTGTGTCGGGCACTTTCTACGTCGCCGTCCCGGCGGGATCGGGCGCGCTCAAGCTCGAAGATCCGCGCCTACCGATGCTGATGGCCGCGCCGGGGCGCACCGACGATGCACCCGAGCATCTGCACCCCTTCATCTACGCCGAACCCGCCGCTGGCCGAGTGTTCCTGTGGGAAAGCTGGCTGCGCCACGAGGTGATGCCGCATTCGGGCAAGGGCGAGCGGATCAGCATCAGCTTTAACTATCGCTGAGCTGCTCCTATATCGCCGTCATCCCCCTTTCCTGACCAAGGATTTTCCATGACCGCGACCTACGACGCCGACCTCCAGCTCTTCATCGACGGTGCCTGGCGGAGCGGCGAGGGGCGCGACGAGCGGCCGGTCTATAATCCCGCGACCGCCGGCACGATCGCCGACCTGCCGGTCGCGACCGCGGCCGACCTGGACGAGGCACTCGCTGCCGCCGACCGTGGCTGGCCCGCGTGGCGTGCGAAGACCCCCGACGAGCGCGCGGCGCTGATGCACAAGGCCGCGGGGATCATCCGCGAACGCGTCGACCATATCGCGACCTTGCTGACGCTCGAACAGGGCAAGCCGATCGGCGAAGCGCGCGGCGAAGTGCTCTCGGCGGCGGGGCTGTTTGACTATTTCGCCGAGCAGGGCAAGCGCATTGAGGGCCGCGTCCTCCAGCGCCCGCTCGGCCAGCGCGCGATGGTCACCAGGCACCCCGTCGGCCCCGTCGCGGGCTTCAGCCCGTGGAACTTCCCGGTCAACCTGATGGTCAAGAAGATCGCCCCCGCGCTCGCTGCGGGCTGCGTCGTCATAGCCAAGGCGCCGGAGGAAACGCCGGGCTGCACCAGCGCGGTGATGCGCTGCATCGCCGATGCGGGCATCCCCGGCGACGTGGCGCAACTCGTCTATGGCGACCCCGACATGATCAGCCGGCATTTGCTCGCGAGCCCGGTGATCCGCAAGGTCAGTTTCACCGGCTCTACCACGGTCGGCAAGCATCTCATGAAGCTCGCCGCCGACGGCGTGAAGCGCATCACGATGGAACTCGGCGGCCACGCCCCGGTGCTGATCTTCGACGATTGCGATCTCGAAACGACGCTCGACAGGGTCGTGTGGCAGAAGTTCCGCAACGCGGGGCAGGTCTGCATCTCGCCGACGCGCTTCTATGTCCAGCAGGGCATCTACGACGCCTTCGTCAAAGGCTTCGCCGAACGCACCCAAAAGGTGAAGATCGGCAGCGGCCTCGACGCCGACACGCAGATGGGCCCGCTCGCCAACGCGCGTCGCGTACCCGCGCTCGAAGCGCTGGTTGCCGACGCGAAAGCCAGGGGTGCGCGCGTCATCGCGGGCGGCGAGGCGACCGGCGACGGCTATTTCTTCCAGCCGACCGCGATCGCCGATGTCCCGGTCGAGGCCGACGCGATGAACAACGAACCCTTCGGTCCGATGGCGCTGATCCGCCCCTTCGGCACCGAGGAAGAGGCGCTCGAACAGGCGAACCGGCTGCCCTATGGCCTCGCGGCGTTCGCCTTCACCGAAAATGGCCGGCGCATCAACCGCATCGTCGACATCATCGAAAGCGGCATGGTCGGGGTGAACAGCTTCGTCATCTCGGCGCTCGACACGCCGTTCGGCGGGATCAAGGAATCGGGCTTCGGCAGCGAAAGCGGGCCCGAGGGGCTGGATGGGTATCTCGTCACCAAGGCGGTGCACATTTATTGATTTAGATCCTCCCTGTGGCGGAGCCATGGGGAGGGGGACCGCTCGCGAAGCGAGTGGTGGAGGGGCCGCGACGGTGACGTCAAAGCCCCTCCGTCAGCCCTTCGGGCTGCCACCTCCCCATCGCTTCGCGACAGGGAGGATTTTAATCCCGCTCCAGCGCCACGAAATCGCGCCCCATCGGCGCCAGATGCGCGCCGCCGTCGACGAAGATCGTCTGCCCCGTCACCGCGTCGGCGCGCGCCAGATAGATAACCGCGTCGGCGATGTGCGCCGGCGTCGGCAGCGCGCCCAGCGGCATACGCTTCGCCAGCCGCTCGACCTGCGTGCTCGAATAATCGTCGGTCGCCATCGTCAGCCCCGGCGCAACCGCATTGATTCGTGCGCGACTTCCGAAGGCCACCGCCAGCGTGGCTGTCGCCTGCCACAGCGCCGATTTCGAGAGGCTGTAGGCGATCTGATCGGGCACCGGATGGACGACGCGCTGGTCGACGATGTTGACGATCGCGGGACGCTGGCCCTCGCTCGCGGCGACGAGTGCCTTCGCCAGCATCACCGGCGCCGACAGGTTGATCTGCATCATTTCGGCGAGCGCGGCGGCCGACAGATCGCCCCATTCGCCCTCGGCGAACAGCGCGGCATTGTTGACGAGCAGGTTGGGCGCGCGGCCGAATTTTTCGATCACCGCGGGGATCAGTGCATCGACCGCGGCCGGCTCGGCAAGGTCCGCGGCAAAGCGGTGGCTGATCGCGCCCGTCTCGGCGAGTGCCTCCGCCAGCACCGGATCGGCGTCGCCCGGACTGCGCTTGTGCAGCGCGAGTTCATAGCCTTCGCGCGCGAGCCGCGCCGAAATCGCGGCGCCGACGCGGTGGAGCCCACCCGTGACGAGCGCCAGCTTCTGCGTCATTTGCGCGACCGCCGCATGGTGATGCCGATCTCTTCGCCCTCCTCGGCGATCGCGAGCTTGACGATCTTGACCTCGACCTCCTCGACCTTCTCGTCCTGCAGGAACAAGGTGTCGATGATATGGTCGGCGACGCTTTCGATCAGCACGAAATGGACGTCCTTCGGGATGCCCTCGGTCGCCGCGAATTTCAGGTGCATATAATTTTTCGAGCGGCTGAGCGGGGTGGTCGGCTCGTAATGATCGGCCATCGCCAGCTTCGCCCGCACCGATATGCGCAGCGGCTGCGGCAGGTGCGTCTCTTCGGAATAGATGCCGGTGAGCACTTCGACGGTCAGCCCGGTCACTTCCAGCCACAATATATCGGTCACAAGAAAATCCTGTCGAACGGGCGTGACATTCGGCTTTCCATCACCGGCGTCGGACCCTAAAGCGCCGCCGCATTAGCGAAAGGGTACGCGTTGGTCGAGTTACTTCCATTGTCCGACATCGAGCCGCAGGCGGTCGAGGCTCTCCTCGACGCCGCTTTCGGAACGGATCGCTTTGGACGAACCGCCTACCGCATCCGCGAAGGCGTGGATGCGGTGCCCGCGCTCAGCTTCGCGCTCGTCGAGGACGGCGCGCTGATCGGTACGATCCAGTGCTGGCCGGTCGCGCATCGCGGCGCTGATGGTACCGTGACGCCGCTCGTCATGGTCGGCCCGGTCGCGATCCATCCCGACGTCCAGCGCGGCGGTCACGGCCGCGCGCTGATGGCGCATATGCTGGACGCCGCCGAGACCTGCGCCGACAGCGCGCTGATGATGATCGGCGATCCCGAATATTATGGCCGCTTTTTCGGTTTTAAGGCCGACGCCACGGGCGAATGGGATCTGCCCGGCCCATTCGAGAAACGCCGCCTGCTCGCACGGGCGGTGAACGGGCATGAATTGCCGACGGCGGCAGGGATGATCGGGCCGCGCTAGGCAAGCCGGAAAAATCGCTGTCCTACATTATTCCGGCAGCATAGCCTTCGGGGATGCTGTCCGCCTGCCCCACCGAACTGCGATTTGCGAGTAAAGTTGCGCAGTTTTCTGGGATTTCCCTGAATTTGCCCGATTGTGCTCCCCGGCGAAAGCCGGAGTCCAGGACAGAGGGTCGCGTCTGCCGTAAAATGGGCCGCGGCTTTCGCGGGGGAGCACGTCAGCAAGTCGATACAAATTGCAATCGCGAATGAAGTTGCGCAGTTTTCTGATGGTCTTCCCCGCCGCGAATCCCGTGCGTGTCGGCATGGGGTGCCTTTACTTGCGCACCCACATTCCTATGTCGGATGGATGGTCACACCGCCACCATCGCTTCCCAAAGACTTCTCGCAGCTTTCGCTGACCGAGGCCGCCGAGCTGCTTGCCGAGCGCAAGCTGCCGCCGGTCGAAAGCTGGCATCCCGAACGCACCGGCGACAGCGCGATGGAAATCCGCGCCGACGGCAGCTGGTATCATGAAGGCGGACGGATCAACCGGCCCGCGATGGTCAGGCTCTTCTCGACGATCCTGCGCCGCGAGCCCGATGGCGGCCACGTCCTCGTCACTCCGACCGAAAAGCTCGCGATCGCGATCGAGGACACGCCTTTCCGCGCCGTCGAGATGAAGAGCGAAGGCGAGGAGGAAGATCGCAAGCTCGTCTTCCGTCTCGATACTGACGACCTTGTGATGGCGGGGGCCGACCACCCGCTGGGCTTCGGCCGCGACGCCGACAATCCCGACCCGCGGCTGCACGTCCGAGGCGCGATCGGCAACGGGCTCGAGGCGCGGATCGACCGCGCGCTCTATTACGAGATCGTCGAGCTGGCGCTGGCCGAGGGAGGAGAGCCGCCCGCGATCTGGTCGAACGGCACGTGCTTCCCGTTGGTGGACGCCTGATGCTGTCGAAGAAATTGCGCGACGCGCTCGACAATCTGCTGCCTGATCCGGGCGAGGACGAGGCCTATCTCGGGACACCGACGCTGCGCGACGCCGCGGTGCTCATCGCCTTCACCGACCGCGCCGATCCCGGCGTCATCCTCACCCAGCGCCCGCAGTGGCTGCGCAGCCACGCGGGACAGGTCGCCTTTCCGGGCGGCAAGATCGATCCGGGCGACCGCGACGCGATCGATGCGGCGCTGCGCGAAGCCGAAGAAGAGATTGGCCTCAATCGCCGCGACGTGATGATCGCGGGCGCGACCGAACCCTACCAGTCGGGCAGCGGCTATCGGATCACCCCGGTGCTCGGCGTGATCCCGCCCGACCTCGCCTTCGATCCCAATCCCGACGAGGTCGAGGACTGGTTCGAGGTGCCGCTCGACATCCTCTTCGACCCCGACAATTATGCGCGCCAGCACGCGAATTTTCAGGGGCACGACCGCCATTATTATGACATGGACTGGCAGGGGCGGCGGATCTGGGGCGTGACGGCGGGAATCATCATCAATCTGGCGCGGCGCTTGCCGGCAGGATGGCACCGGTGACGCGGCTCCCCCCCGCTGAATGGCGCGAGCGTCCGGGGCTGCGCCGGATCGTCGCCGCGCTGACCGCCGGCGGCGGCGCGGTCAAGGCCGTCGGCGGCGCGGTGCGCGACACTTTGCTCGGCCTGCCCGTCGCCGATATCGATCTCGCGACCCCGCTGTTGCCGGAAGAGGTCACGCGGCGGCTCGCGGCCGCCGATATCAAGGTCATCCCGACGGGTATCGCGCACGGCACGGTCACCGCGATCGCCAGCGGCGACCATCATGAGATCACGACGCTGCGCCGTGATGTCGAAACCGACGGTCGCCGTGCGACGATTGCCTTCGCCGACGACTGGCGCGACGACGCCGCGCGCCGCGACTTTACGATCAACGCGCTCTATGCCGATCCCGACACCGGCGCGATCGACGACTGGTTCGGGGGCTTGGCCGACCTCGACGCGGGGCGGGTCGCCTTTATCGGCGATGCCGCGACGCGCATCGCCGAGGACCATCTGCGTATCCTGCGCTTCTATCGCTTCGCGGCGCGTTTCGGGCGCGGCGACCTCGACCCGATCAGCCACGCCGCAGTGGTGACCGCGCGCCAGTCGCTGAAAAGCCTGTCGCGCGAGCGGATCGCCGACGAACTGCTCAAGATACTCTCGCTTCCCGACCCGCGCGCGATCGTGCGCCAGATGGCGGCTGACGGTATTTTCGAAGTGCTGCTCCCCGAACTCGATGCCGGTTTCGCGGCCGCGCTCGACCGTCTTATCGCCAACGAACGCGCGGCGGCGGCCACCATCGCGCCGCTCCGCCGCCTCGCGGCGCTGCTGCCGACCGACGCGGCGATTACCGAACAGGTCGCGAGCCGGCTCCGTCTCTCGACGCGGCAGCGCAAGCATCTAGCCGCGCTCGGCGGCCACCGTGCCGACATCGAGCGCCCGATCCGCCAGCTCGCGCACGCGATCGGCGTCGAAGCCGCGCGCGATGTCCACCTTCTCGCCGGCGACCCTGCGGCTATCGGAGCCCTGTCCGGATGGACGGTTCCTCCGCTGCCGCTGAAGGGGGGCGACATCGTGGCGCGCGGAATCGCCGCGGGCCCCGAGGTTGCGCGCATCCTGAAAGCGGTCGAGGCCGAATGGGTGGCGGAAGATTTTCCCGGCGCGTCGCGCGTCGTCGAGCTCGTCGATCAGAAGATCGGGCGCACCAGCGACTGACGCCAATAATCGAGCGCCGCCTTGCCATCCATCGGCCGCGCGAACAGGAAACCCTGCCCGAAATCGCAGCCGAGCGCCGATAGCAGCCGCGCCTGGTCGGTCGTCTCGACCCCCTCGGCGGTGGTGCGCATGCCCAGCACTTCGGCGAGGCTCTGGATCGTGCGGACGATCGCGACCTTGTCGCGGTCGTCGACCATATGTTCGACGAAGCTGCGGTCGATCTTGAGCACGTCGATCGGCAGGCGCTGGAGATAGGCGAGGTTCGAATAGCCGGTGCCGAAATCGTCCATCGCGACGCGCGCGTCGAGCGCCTTCAATTCGCTCAGCACCGACAACGCGAGATCGGGGTCGCCGATGATCGCGCTTTCGGTGAGCTCGATCATCAGCCGTTCGCCGCCGATCCTGTGCTTTTCGAGCGCCTGGCGGACGACCCCGGCGACATCGTCGCGCACCAGCTGAATCGCCGAAACATTGACCGAGAAATAGGCGTCGACGACCGCGCCATTCTGCTTGTCCCATTCGGCGAGCACCTCGGCCGCCTTGCCGATCGCCCATTGGCCGAGCGGGACGATCAGCCCCGAATCCTCGGCGATCGGGATGAATTCGGTCGGCGACACCGCATGGCCACTGCTGTTGTCCCAGCGCGCGAGCGCCTCGAATCCGGCGACGCGGCCGCTCGACAGCTCGATCAGCGGCTGAAAGGCGAGGTGGAGCCGGTCTTCTTCGATCGCGTTGCGCAGCTCGGTTTCGAGTCCGAAGCGATTGTCCGACAGCATCGCGGCTTCGGGTTCGTAGATTTCGATGCGGTCGGTCTGCTTGGCGCGCTTGAGCGCGATCTGCGCATGGCGGATCTGATCGGCGATATCGGTGTCAATCGCGGGCTGAATCGCGCAGCCGAGCGCGCAGTCGACGCTGACTTTCAATTCACCGATGCGGAACGGATGGTCGAAGCAGCCGCGGATGCGCCGCGCCATTTCGCGCACATCGGCGCGGCCGCCCGCGATGCGGGTCGAAATGGCGAATTCGTCGCCGCCGGTGCGCGCCAATATGTCGCCGCTGCGCAGACTCGATTTCAATCGCCGCGCGACGGTGATGATCAGCTCGTCGCCTGCCATCGGGCCGATATGTTCGTTGATGCGGCTGAACCGGGCGAGGTCGAGCAGCAGGATCGCATGGTCACCCCCCGGGCCGTCGGTGCGGCCGCGCTGTTCGACCAGCTCCTCGAATCCGGCGCGATTGGGTAGCCCGGTCAGGCTGTCGGAGACGAGTTCGCGGCGCAAATTGCGCTCGGTCATCATCTCCTGCGTCCGGTCGATCAGCGTCAGCAGGAAAAGCCCGTCGTCGCCCGATTCGGTGGGCAGCGGGCCGATCGATCCGCGCAGATCTCGTGCCGCGGGTCCTTCGCCGAGCTGGCACGAGAATTCCTGCGATTCGTCGGGATATTGCGACGCGCGCTCGATCGCGCGGAGCAGTTCGATCGGCGCGTCGACGCCGACGGGCGACAAGCTGAGCCGGTCAAAGGCGGCGTTGCTCGCATGAAGCCGGAAATTGCCGCGCGCCATCGGTCGGATCAGCGCGGCCGGGACGGGCAACGCGTCGATCCAGCCGACGAACAACAAGGGCCGGTCTTCGCCGGTTCGATCAATAGGCATAACAGAGGGTTTTGTGCGACCTTTCCCCATTGCCCAATGCCTAGGTCACGGGAAGTAAAGAAGGGATTTACGGCTACCTATAAATACGGTCAGCCGAAGCGATTGTTCCGCGGAAAACCGGTCGGCGGCATCCGGCCCGCCGCGCCGCGCGCGACGCGCCAGGGCGCGAGGTCGGTTTCGGTCCGCGTCCGGCCGGTGTCGCCGCCCATCGCCCAGCTCAAACCTTCGGCAAAGGTGAAGCTGACCGCGTCGGACAGGCCGCCGTCGCGATAGCGTTGCAGCATGACGCCCTGGCCGCGCGCCATCACCGGCACCTCGGCGAGCGGGAAGACGACGAGCTTGCGGTTCTCGCCGACCGCCGCGACGCTGTCGTCCTGCACGCCGATCGAGCGGACGACGGCGAGCGCCGCCTTCGGCTTCAGATTGACGACGTTGCGCCCCTTGCGCGTCTCGGCGACCACTTCGCTCATCTGCGCGACGAAACCGTGGCCGCTCGTCGAGGCGAGCAGCAAGCGCCCGTCGGCGCTCGCGGGGATCATCGCGACGATTCGCGCCTCGGGGTCGATATCGACCATCAGGCGCAGCGGCTCGCCGAATCCGCGGCCGCCGGGCAATTTGTCGGCGCCGACGGTGAAGAAACGCCCGTCGCTCGCGGCGATCAGCAGCTTGTCGGTCGTCTGCGCGTGCGCGGCGAAGAGCAGCTCGTCGCCTTCCTTGAACTTGAACTCGCCCCACTGGTCGAGCGCGACATGACCGCGCTGGGCACGAATCCAGCCGCGTTTCGACAGGATCACCGTCACCGGTTCCTTCTCGATCATCGCATCGAGCGGGATTTCGCGCGTCGGCGCGGCTTCGGCGATTGTCGTGCGCCGCGCGCCGAGCAGGGTCTCGAGCCCATAGACGTCGCGGAGCTTTTCGAGGTCCTTGCGCAGCCGCGTCTTCTGCCGCGCCGGGCTCTCGACCAGCTTGGCGAGTTCCTCACGCTCGGCGGTCAGATCGGTCTGCTCGCGCTTGAGCTCCATTTCCTCGAGCTTGCGCAAGCTGCGCAGGCGCATGTTGAGGATCGCTTCGGCCTGCCGGTCGGTCAGGATGAACTCTTCGATCATCACCGGCTTGGGCTCATCCTCGGTGCGGATGATCTCGATGATCCGGTCGAGGTTGAGGAAGGCGATAATATAGCCTGCAACGAGTTCGAGCCGGTCGTCGATCTTGTCGATCCGGTGCTGCGCGCGGCGAACGAGGACGATGATCTGGTGCTGCAGCCATTCGGCTAGCAGCTGTTTCAGCCCCATCACCTTGGGCGTGCGCGTCGCGTCGAGGACGTTGAGGTTGAGCGCGAAGCGGCTTTCGAGGTCGGTCAGCCGGAACAGGCTCTCCTTTAGCACCTCGGGGTCGACGTTGCGGCTTTTGGGTTCGAGGACGATGCGCAGATCCTCGGCGCTCTCGTCGCGAACATCCTCAAGGATCGGGAGTTTCTTGTCGGCGATCAGCTGCGCGATCTGTTCGATCAGCTTGCCCTTGGCGACGCCATAGGGGATTTCGCTGATGACGAGTTGCCAGGTGCCGCCCGATAATTTCTCGATGCCGCTCTCTTCCCAGTCGCCGCCGGCAGTCTTGCCGGTCGAGAAACGCGCGCGGACGCGAAAGCCGCCGCGTCCGGTTTCATAGGCGTGCGCGATCGTCTCCGCGCTGTCGACGACGATGCCGCCGGTCGGGAAGTCGGGGCCCTTCACATGTTCTAGCAGCTCTGAAAGCTCGGCATTCTGATTCTCGATCAGGAGCAGCGCGGCACCGATCACCTCGGCCGCATTGTGCGGCGGGATGTTCGTCGCCATGCCGACCGCAATCCCGCTCGCGCCATTGGCGAGCAGGTTCGGGAACAGCCCCGGCATGATCTCGGGCTCTTCATCCTCGCCATTATAGGTCGGACGGAAATCGACCGTGCCTTCGTCGAGTCCCTGCATCAGGTCGATCGCGACGCGCGTCAGCCGCGCCTCGGTATAGCGGTACGCTGCGGCGTTATCGCCGTCGATATTGCCGAAATTGCCCTGACCGTCGACGAGCGGATAGCGGAGCGAAAAATCCTGCGCGAGGCGCACCATCGCGTCATAGACCGCGGTGTCGCCGTGCGGGTGGAACTTGCCGATGACGTCGCCGACGACGCGGGCGGACTTCTTGTAGCCCTGGCTCGGGTCGAGCCGCATCGCGCGCATCGCCCACAGCAGGCGGCGGTGGACGGGCTTCAGCCCGTCGCGCAGATCGGGCAGCGAGCGCGCGGTGATCGTCGACAGCGCATAGACGAGATAGCGCTCGGACAGCGCGCTGTCGAACGGGGTATCAATGCTGTCACCGGGCTCTGAAGGGGGAAGATCGTCTGTCGTGCTGGCCATTGTCCGCAGCCGATAGCAAGGCTGGCGCGCCAAGGCAAAGCCTTGCGTCGACGCGGCGCGATATGGGGGCAGCTAGGTCGTTTTCCGCGCTTCTTCTCGGGGTTCCGCGCGAGGGAAAGGCAGCCGCAATCCGGCTATCGCATCCGAAGGCTGCACGCGTTGGGAATTGGCGTCTAGAATTTGCGGCCGGTGATCCGGCTGATTTCCTTGGCCACCATCGCCTCGACGAGCGGGGGCAGGTTGGCGTCGAGCCAGTCCTTGAGCATCGGGCGCAGCGCGTCGAGAACGACGTCTTCCATCGTGCGGCCGGGGGCGGTGGGCGGTGCGGCGACCGCCGCTGCGGTAGCCGCCGGAGCGACCGCGGCGGTCAACGCCTCGAGCGACTGGCGCGCGGCATCGGCGCTCGCTTCGGAGACCAGTTCCCGGGCCTCGGGCGCCTCCTTGGCTGCGGCGCGATCTTCCTGCTCCTGAAGGTCGAGAATATCGTCGGCTTCGGCGACACGCGCTTCGCGCACCGTACCCGGCGTTTCGTCGCGAGCGATCACGCGCCGAATCGACGACAAGATATCTTCCATCGACGGTTCCCGCGACATATCGCCCATAACAAGCCCCTTAAACCATCGCGATTACCGGATGGTTAACCCTTCTCTTATCGATTCAGGGCGCGTTTTGCCAAGCCTTATTGTGGCGAGAGCGAAGGCGGGCCTTCGGGAACACCGGCATTTGCCGCGGGGACCGCGCGCGTATCGTTCGCGACCTGTTGCGGCGCCGGATCGTCGGCCCAGTCCCACAGCTCGCCCTTCACGCGCTTGTAATTGACCTCGGGATCATAGAGCGCGCCGCCATCGAGCCCCAGGTCGCGCGCCTCGGCCTTGCCCATCGCTGCGAGCACCGAGAAAGCGGCGACGTAGCTGTTACGCTGCGCCGAGACGAGCTGCACCTGCGTGTTCAGATATTCCTGTTCGGCGTTCAAAATGTCGAGAATCGACCGCGTGCCGACGCTGTTTTCGGCGCGCACGCCTTCGAGCGACAGCGCGTTCGCGCTCACCGCCTGCCGCGTCGCGGCGATGATACGTTCGTTCGCCTGCCACGCGGCATAAGCGCCGCGCGTCTGCGCGATGACGCCGCGCTCGACCTCGATATATTGCTCGATCGCCTGGCTGCTGCGCGATTGCGCCTGGCGCACCTGCGCCGAACGGCGGCCACCAGTGAAGATCGGCAGCGTGACTTGCACCCCCGCCGCCGCGCTCGACGTCTCTTGCGTCACGCTGACCCCTGGCACGCCGCTGTTCAGCGATCCGAGGTAATTATTGTAGCCGCCATTGACGATCGCCGACACTTTGGGCGCCCGGCTCGACTTGGCGGTGCCGATGTCGGCCTTCGACGCGTTGACCAGTTCGTTCGCCGATTCGATGTCGGGATTGCTGGTGAGCGCGACCGTGACCGCATCCTCGGCGGTCGCGGGCAGGTTCGGAAGCGGCGGCGGCGGCTGCAGATCGACCGGCGCCTCCCCGACGAGGCGGATATAGCCCTCGCGGCTGGCGATCAGATTGGCTTCGGCGGTGCGCAAATCGCCCTCGGCCAGCGCGAGCCGCGCTTCGGACTGCGCGACGTCGGTGCGCGTCAAATCGCCGATCTCGAACCGGTCGCTCGTCGCCTGCAAATTGGTGCGCAGCACCGCGACATTCTTCTGATTGAGCTGGACGATCGCCTGGTCGCGGATGACGTCCATATAGGCGCCGACCACCTGCGAGAAGACGCTCGCCTCGGTCGCGCGCAGATCCGCCTGCCCCGCCTCGACGCGATATTTCGCGGCGCGCAGCGCATTGCGCACCGCGCCGCCCTGATAGAGCGGCACCGTCAGCTGCGCGCCCGCCGACAGCGAACGCGCGGGAGAATTGAAGCTGTTGCCCGGAAGGATCAGATTCTCGTCATAGCTCGCCTGCGTGCCGATGTCGGGAAGACCGTAGCTCTTCTGGATCGGGACATTTTCGTCGTTCGCGCGCTGGCCGGCCCGCGCAGCGGTCAGCGTCGGATTATTCTCATACGCCTTCGCAAGCGCTCCTTGCAATGTTTCCGCATGCGCACCCGTCGGCAGCAGCAGCAGCGCGCCCGCCGAAAGGCCGGCAAGCCAGCGGGCACGACGAAGGGACGGTTTTTTATCGGTATCGGTCATCGTGGTGTCAGCCTGTAGCAAGGAAGGGTGGGTCCGGTCGTCAGAACTGAAAGCCCGCGGGCGCGGCGAAGCCGGCCAGCGGCGCGACGTCCATGTCGGCGAAGCTGCGCAGCGCGACGGTGCCGCCGACCTTGACGCCTTCGACCAACCGCGTGACCGCGCCTTCGCGGCGCGCCGCCACGAGCCGGCCCCCCTCGGCGAGCTGCGCGACGAGCGCGGCGGGCAGCGTTTCGATCGCGCCTTCGACGATGATGCGATCGAACGGGCCGGCATCGGGTGCACCCGCGGCGAGCGGGCCCTGGACCCAATGGATATTGGCGTCTGCGGTTGCTGTCTGCGCCGTCGTCATCAGCTCGGCATCTTCTTCGACGGCGTGGACTTCGGCGCCGAGGCGCGCGAGCAGCGCCGCGGTATAGCCGGTCGCGCTGCCGACGAGCAGGACGCGCATCCCGGGGTGCACCGCCGCGGCGACGAGCATGCGGCCGGCGACGAGCGGGGCATTCAGCGCGCGGCCGTTCGCGAGCGCGATCGCGCGGTCCATATAGGCGACGCCGGCGAGCGCGGCGGGCACATGCGCCTCGCGCGGCACGACGGCCATCGCGCCGATCACCGCGGGATCGATGACGTCGTTCGTCCTGAGCTGGCTGTCGATCATGGCGGAGCGCATCTCCGCCGCCGTGATTTCGCTAAACTTTGTCGCCATCAGCCGTGTTCCGATTCCCTGAGGGTTAAGCCTTTGCGGGGCAGCTCTAGCCGAAGCGGCGCTGTATTGCAATAGTAATACAGCGGAGCGACCCGCTGCGGCGCGCATAGCCCGCCGGCGCCGGACCGCCAACCCCGCATCGGCCAAGGATCGCGCGCGATATGGATTCGAAATAGCGAAACAAGCGGATTGCCAGTGCCAAATGAAACCGCTAGGGGCGCTGTCTCCACGCATTTCAAGCGCCTGAGGCCCGATGGCGGAGTGGTGACGCAGCGGACTGCAAATCCGTATACGCCGGTTCGATTCCGGCTCGGGCCTCCATTACCCTGTCAGCAGACGGCTGCTGATGGTTGAAAAACTCCCAGTTTTCTGCTAGTTATTAAGCATTCACTGATTGCCGGTGATGGTCACTGATTGTCCGTAATTGCGGTCGTTGGGGGCCTTTTTCGGGGCAGAGGCTGCCCCAAAATGCGCGAGGCCCCCAAATGGCGCTGACCGATGCCGCGATCCGGAATGCCAAGCCCCGGGAGAAGCCTTACAAGGTTTCAGATGCGAAGGGGCTATATCTTCAGATCAATCCGCATGGCAGCAAACTTTGGCGACTAAAGTATCGCATAAATGGCGCAGAACGTAAGCTGGCGCTGGGTGCCTATCCGGAGGTTAGTTTGGCGGAGGCTCGCGAGGCGCGCGATGCAGCCCGCAAGCAATTGGCGCGATCGATTGATCCGAGCTCCGTTAAGCGCGAGGCTCGAATTGAGGCGAGCGTTCGCGCTCGCAACAGTTTTGCGCAGGTCGCCGACGATCTTATCCAGAAGAAGACCCGCGAAGGATTGGCCGCGCCGACGCTGAAAAAGATGCACTGGTTCGTGAAGCTGCTGGGTCCTGAATTTGGCAGGCGGCCGATCGCGGAGATTACGCCTCACGAGATTTTGCATGAACTTCGCAAGCATGAGCGTCGGGGTAGGCTCGAAACCGCCAATCTCCTGCGGTCTTTCGTGAGCCGTGTGTTCCGCTACGGCGTCGCGACCGCGCGCGCTGACCGTGACCCAGCGCATTTGTTGATCGGCGCGCTGACGATTCCTAAGGTAAAGCATTTTGCGGCGATTACCGATCCGGTGGCTTTTGGCGGGCTACTGCGCGCGATCGACGACTATCAGGGCGACCCGGCCGTCATGACGGCATTGAGACTCATTCCCCATCTGTTTCAGCGTCCCGGCGAAATGCGACAGATGGAATGGAGCGAGATCGATTTTGACAGGGCGGTCTGGACGATTCCGGAAGCTAAGATGAAGATGCGCCAGCCCCATGCGGTGCCCCTTTCGCGGCAGGCCTTGGCGATCCTTGCCGACATGCGGTTGCTGTCTGGCTCTGGCCAGTATGTCTTCCCGTCGGTCCGCACGCGGGCGCGGCCAATCAGCGACAACACGCTGAACGCCTCGCTACGGCGAATGGGGATTCCCAAGGACCAGATGACTGCGCATGGTTTTCGCACGTCGGCATCGTCGCTTCTCAATGAATCGGGATATTGGAATCCCGATGCGATCGAGCGTGCGCTGGCGCACGCGGTCGGGGGGACAGTCCGCCGCATTTACAACCAGTCGGCCTATTGGGCCGAACGCGTCGAAATGGCCCAATGGTGGAGTGATTATCTCGACGATCTGCGTGAAGGAGGAAACCGATGCCCGTCGCCGAGACCTCAGCACCGACCGGCATACGGCATAGGTCGAGGGGTGCCCATCGGAGCCTCGCGCGGATCGCCACTCGCCTCTTATTCGCCAAGGACAAGGAGGGGGTGGGGTTAAGTGTGATCGACCGGGTAGTGGATTGAGCCTGTTGAAATGGCGCAATAATGGAGCGACTATCTCGATGAATTGCGCGCAGGAGGAAACAGATGACAGGTCGCCCCGGAGAAGGTTGGAAAATCTTCGCAGACGGGGACGAAGCGGACAATGTGCCCCTCTGGAAGGTGTTGGCCCAATTCAGATCGGACGATCTGGATGAAGGTTTGAACACGAACGCGGCCATCATCGATCAGGCCAAGCCGTCGCCGCTGCGATTTTATAATCTGGCTTTCATCATCAGCTTCGGGTTTGGGTTCCTGTCTATAATCTTCCTGATCGGCATCCTTGTCTCGGACCATTCGACAGCGACCGACATCTTCTACTACCTCACACTCGCTTCGCTGGCAGCCACGATGGCGCCGCACCTTGGGCGGCAGGCATATCAATACGGCCTGAAAATCCCCGATGCCCCATTGAAGCTGCCCCACGCGCCGGACAGGCTCTTTGACGAGGTGCTGGGTTATTTGCAGAAGGTGGACGGCCCGCAAGCCTATTATCTTTCCCGCTTCCGCAAGCAGCGGGTTCCTCTCAAACGCAGGCAGTTTTTCGGCAGACTGCGCTATTTTCTGTTCTCCGAACACAGCAAGGATCGGGGGATGGTCATGCGTTACCCGACCGCGATGTCGCTGCCCGCCGACCTTTATCTTCATCGCGATGATGTCGAGACGATGCTCGCGATGAGCAGACCGAAGCGCAGAGGCGGACCCGGCCGGAACACCAAATACCGCTATGACGATGCGATTGTCTCGTTGATCGGTGACCCCCGGCTAGGCACACTGGATATAGCCGATCGAACGGCGGCCATCAGCACCGTCAAAGATTGGCTGTATAAATGGCTCGAAAAGAATGCCGATGAGTCCGGTGACGTGCCGCGCCGCGATCAGTTGACGCGTTATGCGGAAAAAATCTGCACGCATTTGGAGATGAACGCGTCCGCCGAAGACCGCTGACCAGCATTATCGTTTTTCGATCGCCGCCAGTGGATTTTCGGACCCCAGCCCTGCATTTCTGTAATGCGCGTCAACGGCAGACTTCTAGGGCTTTCCCATTGCTGGACGACACACCGGCAACCATGTGCAACTTGGCATGTCTCTCGCCGCGAATCGGCAGCAAGGAGACACTCGCATGGAACCCATTGCCATATCGATTAATGACACCGCCAAGGCGCTCGGCGTCGGGCGCTCGTCGGTTTACGCCCTGATAAAATCCGGTGGTCTCGACGCCATCAAAATCGGCAGGCGAACGCTGCTGACCACCGAATCCATCCGGCGATTGGCGCAGTTCCGCACAGCCATCTGACCCGCAGGCGCTCCACGGGCCCAGCCTTTTGAACTGGCGGGGCCACTCCGCGCCTGCTCCCCGAAGCACCCGAGAGCTTTGCATCGTGATTTCACGAAAGGATTCCTCATGTCCATTTTTCAACGCGCCATGGATCGGCTGGCCCATCACTTATGGGTTGGCCGCGAGGTCACGCTCCACTTCACCGCCGACTATCGCATCGCCCGATTCACCCTGCCGCTCATCGAGCGGCTGCTCGCAGACGACGAGGACGGCGAAACCTATCGCAGTTCCATCGCGCATTGGACGCTCAATGAGCGCCCGTCGCTCCATATCCACCGGGGCGAGGTTTCAAGTTTGCGGATCGACGGGCCGTTGCAAAAGGCGGGCGTGAGCTATCTTCCGCTGGGCGGGTTGATCGAGTCTCCCGGCGTGACCACGCATCTCGATCCGATTGAAGCCCATCGGCTCGACGGGCGAGTGCAGGAAGCGGTCGAGCGAGCAATACGCGACTGGATCGTCGAACATGGTCTTTACGATCAGCCGCGCCAGCGCCGCGAGATCGACCGCCCCAAGACCGACCGAGAAGCCCGTGCGGCAATCGCCCGATGGGTGGACGAGCATTCCGCCAAACGGGCAACCGGCGCCATGCCGAACGCGAGCGATCGACCCGGCGATTGCTGCTCCGGCGAACCCGACGGCTCCTTGTGCGATGCTTGCCGGAAAAGTTCGGCGCATGCCTGATCCGGCCGCCCTTATGGCGAGGTCGCAGGGCCACGATGCTACGCATCGGACCCGTAAATTGGATACACACCTCACGCACGGGTGCATCCAGCTTTTCCGCCACTTTTTGAGGCGGCGATCCGGCGGCGCCTTTTCCTGTGTTCTTGGAAAGTGCGGATTTCCGCCTTTGGTTGAGACAGCGGATCGCTGTCTCATGGGAGGCGGCCGATGAAACTCGTTCGCCACACCGTCCGCCTGCCCGTGTCGCTCGACAAGGCGCTTCGCGCGCTCGCCGAGCGCCGAGGCATCAGCGTCTACGCGATGCTCCAGCGCAGCGTGAACACGGGCGTCGCGACGCTCGCCGACCCTGCCGCGCGCGACACCATATCGGGTGAACTGGTCTCCGAACTGGCGTCGGTCAGCAACCGCATTGCCGATATCGAACATATGCTGGACCGGGCGCTGTTCACCGCCTGCGCCGCCTATTGCTACGCCCGTAGCGCGGGGTTGGGCGAGCGCACCACCGATGAGATCGCTGTCGCCGAGATCAACGAGGCCTACGATCGCCAGCGGCGGCTTTCGCAGGGGAAGCGGCCATGATCCAATCTCACGATCGCCGCATCCATGCGGATGCTCTGCGCCGGCACCATCGGCTTAGCCAGTGGCAGCGGTTCAAACGACAGGCTGGTGTCATGCTCGCATCGGTCGCCCTGGGCGCGATCGGTGCGCCCTACGCGATGCTCGACAAGAACGAGCAATGGGCGATCGGCGTATTCGCCCATGCGCAGGGAGCGCTTTGGATCGCCTTCAGTCCCGATCCGGCGATCACCGTCACATACGAGGGCGCACAATATCGCGTCCCGGCCCGCGCGGTGGTTGCTGACCGCTATTATCGCGGATCGGCATCACGCCTCTTGTCGCTATCGAGCAAAGGCGGCCTGCTCGGTTTCGTGGGCTGGCTGTCCGGCCTGCTTCTCTTGCGCGGCGTCAGGGCGCGCCGTCGCGAGCGCGCCTTGCGCGATCGTGTCATCGCCGGAACCCTCGTCACCACTGAGAAGCAGCTTGCGGCCCTGACCGCCGCCGATGCCGAATCCAATGCGCTCGCCATCGGCTCGGTGCCGATCCCGGCGCGGCTCGAGACGCGGCATACAGCAATGATTGGCACGACCGGCAGTGGCAAGACCACGGCGCTGCGCCAGATGCTCGATGAGGTCGAGGCGCGTGGCGAAGCGGCGCTGGTCTATGATACCAGCGGCGAGTTCATCGCCCATTATTACGACCCCGAGCGCGGCGACATCATCTTGAATCCGTTCGATGCCCGCTGCGCTTTCTGGTCGCCGTTCGCCGAGATCGCGCACCCCGCCGACGCCGACCGTATCGCGCAGCAGCTTATCACCGAGACCGGCCAGCATGATCGCGATGTGTGGCTCGAAACCAGCCGCATTCTTGTTGCCAACATGATCCGGGCACTATGGCGCGAGGGCAAGTGCAGCTTGCCCGATTTGCTCGACGCCTTGCAGGATCGCACCAAGGACGACCTCAAAGTCTGGCTGGCGGGCAGTTCGTCCGCGCGGACCTTCGCCGAGGACGCCGACCGCGCAACGGGCAGCGTCTTGTTCATGCTCGCCAAGGCCGCGAACCTGATCCAGTTCCTGCGCACCCAAGCAAAGGATGAAACGCCCTTCGCCTTCCGGGATTTCATCGCCGGGCTCGACAGGCGCACCGGCGCGCGCCCTTGGATATTCGTCCCGCGCAAGGAGGATTATTTCGAGGCATCGAAGCCCCTGCTCGCCTGTTGGTTAGAATGCGCGGCGAGCGCCGTGCTGGGGCTTCCCCCGTCGCTCGATCGGCGAATCTGGTTCGTGCTCGACGAGCTGGCCGACCTGCCGCGCGTCGATAATCTTGCGCGGCTCCTGCCCGAAGGGCGCAAGTTCGGCGCGGCGGTGGTGCTGACCTTTCAGGCGCTTGGCCAGATGCGGCATCGTTACGGCCCGCAGATCGCGGAATCGATGCTTGGTTGCTGCAATACCAAGCTGTTCCTCCAGACCATCGACAGCGAGACCCGCGTTTGGGCCAGTCAAACGATCGGCGAATGCGAAGTCGAAATCCAGACCATGACCGACGCGCTCGCCGAGGGCGACGATGCGGCGCGCACGACCTTGGGCCGGATGCGGAAGATGCGGCCCGCCATTCTCGAAAGCGAACTCCGCCTGCCGAAGTATGAGGGCTATTTGCTGTTCCCCGACGGGTTGCCGGTCGCGCGGATCAAGCTCACCGCCGATCATCTCGCGCGGCGCGGGAAAGCACGCCAGCCGGGGTTCGTCGCGGGCGATCCGAAGACTACGCATTGGCGGCAGGCAGCGCACGCGGCACCGCCTTCGCCGCCATCGCCGCGGCCATCACCGCCGCCGCCTAAGAGCCGGGGGCCGGTCTGATGGTGGCGTCGGTATCGGCGCTGACCAGTTCGGCGCAGGCCAGAAGCTATTATGAGGCCGATGACTATTATGCCGAGGGCGGCTTATCCCCATCTGAATGGCAGGGCCAAGGCGCGGAGGTGCTCGGCCTTTCCGGCGAGGTGGATCGCGATCAATTTCGTGATTTGCTCGACGGCCGGATCAACGAGCAGCGACTAGGCACCTATCGCAATGGGCAGTTGGAGCATCGTCCCGGCTGGGACGTGACCTTGAGCGCGCCCAAGTCGGTGTCGATCATGGCCGAGGTCGCGGGCGACCGGCGCTTGATCGCGGCACATAGCGAGGCGGTCAAAACCGCGATGGCGCATGTCGAGAAGCATATGGCCGCGACCCGCATCCGCGATGGTGGCACCGTGACCCGCGAAGCGACCGGCAATCTCGTCGTTGCCAGCTTTCAACACGGCACCAGCCGCGCTCAAGACCCGCAGCTTCACACTCACAACGTCATCATGAACGCGACGCGGGGTGAGGACGGCGCATGGCGCAGCCTTGAGCCGCGCGCCATCTACCAGCTTCAAAAACAGATCGGCGCGATCTACCGGCAGGAACTGGCGCTGAAGGTTCGCGAACTCGGTTATGAGGTCGAGGTGGGCAAGGACTCGCTGTTCGAGATCAAGGGCGTGTCGAGCGAGGTCATCGGCGCGTTCAGCACCCGCAGCGCCGAGATCGAGGCGGCGCTTTCCACACGCGGCACAACGCGCGATGCCGCCAGCGCCGCCGAAAAGCAGATGGCCGCGCTCAACACCCGGCAAGCGAAGGTCGCGACCGATCACGCCGCCCTTGTTGCCGACTGGCGGGAGACCGCGAGCGCAGTCGGGTTCGGAACGGAGGCGCGGCTGGCGATGGTCAGGCACGCTGAAACCAATGCCGCCAGCCCCGCGCACCGCGCCGACATGACCGAGCAGGCGACAATGGCGGATCGCGCTGTCGCCCATGCCGCCGACCAGCTCGGCGAGCGACAGTCGGTCTTTTCGGCCTCCGCCTTGCAGGAGGAGGCCGGACGGATTGGGCTGGGCAAGGTCGCTTATTCCGAGATCGGGGCCGCTATCGACGCCGCCGCGAAACAGGGCGAATTGATCGACCGGACCTATCTCGACCGGCATGGCGCGGAGTTCGCCGGGTTCACCACGAGCCAGAATGTCGAAACCGAAGCCAAAATGCTGCGGATCGAGGCCGAGGGGCGCAGCGCGGTTGCGCCCATTGCGTCGCCGCTCGCCGCCGCCAAGGCCGTTGCCAGCGCGGCGACGCAGGCCGAGCGGGCGGGCTTTGGCTGGAACGCCGACCAGCGCACGGCCACCGAGCAGCTATTAACTAGTCGTAATCGCATCACTGCTGTTCAGGGCTATGCGGGCACCGCCAAGACCACGACCGTTCTTGCGACCTTCGCCCGCGAGGCCGAGGCGCGGGGCCTGTCCGTCGTCGCGCTTGCTCCCACGGCGTCGGCCGCGATGGTGCTGGGTGACGCGCTGGGTGCGTGCAGCGATACGGTCGCGCGGCATTTGTTGTCGCCCGAGCGCCCGCATCCCGGCCAACCCGCCGCGTGGATCGTGGACGAGGCATCCCTTTTATCGGCCCGCGACACCGCCCGGCTGCTCGACCTGGCCGACAAGCACCATGCCCGCATTATCCTTGTTGGCGACGTGAAACAGCTTGGATCGGTCGAGGCGGGCGCGGCGTTCGCGCAGTTGCAGGGCGCGGGCATGGAGACGGCGAAGCTCGGCGAGATCGTTCGACAAACCAACGCGGCCACCAAGGAAGCCGTGCTGGCGTCGATCGAGGGTGATGCTAAGAAGGCGCTGGCCGCGCTGGATCGTGGCGGCGGCCAGATTATCGAGAATGCCGATCGTGCCGAACGCTTCGCCACCATCGCCGAACGATATGCCGGACTGGAAAGGGCGGCGCGCGCCCGCACCCTCATTATCGAGCCATCGCGTGAGGGTCGCGATACGCTGACGGCGGATATTCGCGCAGCGCTCACCAGATCGGGCGTGCTCACCGGCCCCAGCGTCGCCATGGAGAGCCTTGCCAATAAGGGGCTGACCCGCGCCGAGGCGCGCGACCCGGTGAGCTATGACAAGGGTGATGTGGTCAGGTTCACGCGCGACTATGCCGACAAGGGTGTGGTGCGGGGCGAAGCCTATCGCGTCGAGAGCATCGACCCGGCCAAGGCAGCCATCGCGCTCAAATCAGAGGACGGGCGCCGGGTGGATTGGCGGCTTAGGCAATGGGGCGCTGGGAAGGTTCAGGCTTTCGCGCCGCAGCCCTTGGACCTGAGAATCGGCGACAACATCCGGTTCACCCGCAACGACCGAGAAGCGGGCCGCATCAACGGCGGGCGCGGCGAGGTGATCGCCGTGGATGACCAGACCCGCACCGCCATTATCCAGACCGCACGAGGGACGACCGAGACGCTCAATCTAGATGCCGCCCGTGACCGGCATATCGCCCATGCCTATGTTGAAACAGCCTTCGCAGCCCAAGGGCGCTCCGCCGAGCATGTCATTATCCATGCCGACAGCAAGGCGACCAATCTAGTTGATCAGAAGAGCTTCTACGTGGGGATTTCCCGTGCCAAAGAATCGGTCACCATCTTGACCAATGATCGCGGCAATCTGATGTCCGCTATCAGTGAACGCGCCGGGAGGGTGCAAACGGCCCTTGATAAGCTCCATGGGGCGGGGGCTACATTGGGCCTGCCAGCAGCGGCAGCTACGATGGCGCCGGGCAGGTTGATGGGGATGGGCTAACCAATCGGTTGAGAACGCTCTTTGAACGGTCTATCGAGCCGTTCAAAGGCGTAGCTGTTACGCAATGATCACGGCGTTCTTTTCTTTATGAGCCTAATAAAATCAAAGAAGCGCGTCGCAGACCACGGGGAAGTGTTCACGCCGCCTTGGCTCGTCGAACAAATGCTGGATCTCGTGAAGGGCGAAACGGAGCGGATCGACGCGCGGTTTCTTGAACCGGCTTGCGGTAGCGGCAATTTCCTCGTGCCGATCCTGCAACGCAAGCTAGCCGCCGTGGAGCTGAAATTCGGCAAGTCCGATTTTGAGAAGCGGCATTATGCCCTGCTGGCGGTGATGTGCGCTTATGGGATCGAGTTGCTGCCCGACAACATCGCCGAATGTCGGGCGAATATGCTTGAGGTCTTTGCCGCTTATCTTGGCCTAGCCGAGACGGATGAACTGTATCGCGCCGCCTTCTATGTCCTGTCACTGAATCTCGTGCATGGCGATGCGATGACGATGCGCGACACGGCAGGCGCACCGATCAGCGTGGTGGAGTGGGGCTATCTTGGCAAGGGCAAGTTCCAGCGCCGGGACTTCAGGCTGGACGTGCTTACCGGCATGGCAAGTTTTAGCGCAGAAGGCTCGCTGTTCGCCGGACTCGGGAAGCACGAAATCTTTACGCCCACTTCATCATATCCGCCGATGACGGCGAGCGATTTGGCGAGGTTTGCCAGCGGCGAAACGGGGGGAGCCGTATGAACGAGCAGGTGGGGTTTACTCTCCGGGGGCGCAATCCCGATGTTCTGACCTGCATCGCCAATCTTTCCAACGACGAGGTATTTACGCCTCCCGAGTTTGCCAACCGGATGCTGGATACGCTTGCGGAGGCTTGGGCTGCGGGCAACGGCGGTGCGAACATCTGGGCCGATAGCACGGTCACGTTCCTTGACCCGTTCACGAAATCCGGCGTGTTTCTGCGCGAAATCACCACGCGGCTGATCGCCGGACTGGCTTCGGAAATCCCCGACCTGCAAACACGGGTCGATCATATCCTGACGCGGCAGGTATTCGGTATCGGCATAACGAGGCTGACCAGTCTGTTGGCGCGACGCAGCCTTTATTGCTCGAAACACGCCAACGGCGAACATTCCGTGGCGAAGGGCTTTGCCACCGAAGGCGGCAATATTTGGTTCGAGCGCACCGAACATGCGTGGCAGGATGCCAAATGTAGTTTTTGCGGCGCTCCGCGCGCGCTCTTTGACCGAGAACCAGAGCTTGAAAATCATGCCTACGCCTTCATCCATGCCAATGACATTAAAGCTCGCATCGGCGAGTTGTTCGGAGCCGACATGCAGTTCGATGTGATTATCGGAAACCCGCCCTATCAGATGACTGGCGGTGCGGGCGGCACAAGCGACTCGTCCATCTACCACCTGTTTGTGCAACAGGCGTTCAATCTTGAACCCCGCTTCGTGAGCATGGTCGTGCCGTCGCGGTGGATGGCTGGTGGACGCGGGTTGGACGAGTTTCGCGCCGAAATGTTGACCAGTGGCCACATTCGTAGCCTGACCGACTTCTCCGATTCCGGCGCCGCGTTCCCGGGCGTCCAGATCAAAGGCGGCATTTGTTATTTCTTGTGGGACCGCGACAACACCGGTCCTTGTGACGTAACGCGCATTTCCGATGGTGTCGAACACCTTCAAAAAAGCCGTTCGCTCGGCGAGTTCGATGTATTCATACGTGATGAACGCGCTCTCGGAATCCTGCGGAAAGTTATAGATACGAATGAACCGTCCATTCTTGAGCTGATTTCTGGCGATACGCCCTTTGGTATCGCTACGAATTTCGAGGATTGGAGCGAGAGCCAAGGGCAGGGACAAATCCCGTTGCATCTCATTAGTCGAGGAAAGCGAACCGTCGGCTACATGAATCGCAACGTAGTCAGAAAGAACGTAGCCGCGCTCGACGTTTGGAAGGTCTTGGTGCCCAAAGCCTACGGTGCCGGAGAGTCATTCCCACACCAGATTTTGGGAAAAGAGATCGTTGCTTCGCCACCCTCAGCCTGCACCCAAACCTACCTTACGGTATCGCCTTTCCAATCAGGGGAAGCTGCGCGCAGCTTCGCCAGTTACTATCGGACCAGGTTGTTCCGCTTCCTCGTCTCCGTTCGGAAAATCACCCAAGACGCTCTGCGATCGACATATTCATGGGTGCCGCAGCAGACATGGGACCGGACGTGGACCGACGATCTTCTATATCAAAAATACGGCATCGGGCCGGATGAGGTTGCCTACATCGAGAGCATGATCCGCCCGATGGAGGCCAATGGTGAGTAAGCCCACCGTTGACGAAATCCTCACCCCGAAGCCGAATGCGCGTCCGCGAATCTACGCCTATGCCATTGCTGCCGATACGCATGACGGCTTGCTGAAAGTGGGCCAGACTACCCGCGACGTGAAGCAGCGGGTGTCAGAACAGCTCAAAACCGCAGCCATCACGAATTACACCATCGAGCTGGACGAAAGCGCCGAACGCGATGACGGCGGGATAATCACCGATCACGCCGTGCGCGATGCTTTGAAGCGCAAAGGCTTCGCCAACCCGCAGCTCGAATGGATGCAATGCGCGGTCGCGGACGTGAAAACCGTGCTGGTCGAGCTTCGGACCGGCCAGCAATTCACCGGCACGCACCACGAGGATTTTCCGCCGCGTGACGAACAGGCGCGGGCCGTCGAACAGACCTTTGCCTACTATCAATCCCGCTGGCAGGAGGACGCCGCCGCTGTTCCCCGCTTCCTCTGGAACGCGAAAATGCGGTTCGGCAAGACTTTCACCAGCTACCAGCTTGCCAAGAAGCTGGACGCCAAGCGCGTTCTGGTCCTGACCTTCAAGCCCGCTGTCGAGGACGCATGGCAGACCGATCTTGAATCCCATGCCGATTTCGACGGCTGGCGATACCTTTCGCGCAATGCAGGTGGCGATCCGCGCGAAGTCCCGGCGGAAACGCCGCTGGTCTATTTCGGCTCGTTCCAAGACCTGCTGGGGCGAGACAAGGCGGGTAATATCAAACCGCGCAACGAGTGGATTCACACGATCAACTGGGATTTGGTCGTGTTCGACGAATACCATTTCGGCGCATGGCGCGATACGGCGAAGGAGCTTTTCGAGGGCGAGGATGCCGCCGTTGCCAAGACGGAAGCCAGCATCGAGTATGCCGCCGACCTTGAGGACGTGAACGAAGATTTGGGCGTCCTGTCCGAAAGCGAGGCCGAGTTTCTGCCGATCACCACGCGGGCCTATCTCTATCTGTCCGGCACCCCGTTCAAGGCGCTCGCCACCGGCGAGTTCATCGAGGAGCAGATATTCAACTGGACCTATACCGACGAACAGCGGGCAAAGGCCGAGTTCGCGGCGAAGAATCCGGGCAAGCGCAATCCCTACGGTGCGCTGCCGCAAATGCGGCTTCTCACCTATCAGATGCCCGACGAGTTGCTGGCGATCGCCAGCGCCGGGGAGTTTGACGAGTTCGATTTGAACGCCTTCTTCACCGCGACCGGCACCGGCGACGCAGCCACGTTCCAATACAAGACCGATGTTCAGAAATGGCTGGACATTATCCGGGGTGGCTATGCGCCGCAGGCGGTCGAGAGCCTGAAAACCGGCACGCGCCCCCCTTTCCCCTATTCCGATGTTCGGCTGTTGCCTTACCTGCAACACTCGTTCTGGTTCCTGCCTAACGTCTCCGCCTGTCACGCAATGGCGAATTTGTTGGCCGAGAAGCACAACGTATTCTGGCATGATTACACAGTGATCGTGTCGGCAGGGGCGACGGCAGGCATCGGCCTGGACGCTTTGCCACCCGTCCGGCAGGCGGTCGGCAGCGGCTTCGACACCAAGACCATCACCCTGTCATGCGGTAAGCTGACCACCGGCGTCACCGTGGCGCAATGGTCGTCCATCCTCATGCTGCGTAACCTGAAATCCCCGGAAACCTATTTTCAGGCGGCGTTCCGGGTGCAGTCGCCTTGGTCAATCAAGAACCCCAACGGCGATAACCCGAACGAGGAAGAAATCCTCAAACCCGTTTGTTTCGTGTTCGACTTCGCGCCGACGCGGGCTTTGCGGCAGTTGTCCGAATATGGCATGGGCCTATCACCCGGGGAGGCGAACCCCGAAAACGCCGTGCGTGAGCTTGTCTCGTTCCTGCCAGTCCTCGCCTATGACGGCGCGAACATGACCCAGATCGACGCGGGCGGCATCCTCGACATTGCGATGGCCGGAACGTCGGCCACGCTGCTAGCCCGCAAATGGGAATCGGCGCTGCTGGTCAATGTCGATAACGACACTTTGCGCCGAGTGCTGGACAACCCCGAGGCGATGGCGGCGGTGGAGCGCATCGAGGGCTGGCGCTCCCTTGGCGACAACATCATCGAAACGATCATCAACAAGTCAGAGACCGTCAAAGAGCTGAAGGCCAAGGCCAAGGCCAATGGCGGCGAATTGTCGGCGAAGGATAAGAAGGAGCTTACGGAGGAAGAAAAGGAATACAAATCCAAGCGCAAGCTCGTTCAGGAAAAGCTGATTAAGTTCGCCACGCGGATCCCGGCCTTCATGTATCTGACGGACTTCCGCGAAAACACGCTACAGGACGTTATCACCAAGCTGGAACCCGACCTGTTCCATGCCGTCACCGGCTTGACCGTTGCGGACTTCCACCTGTTGGTGCGCCTCAAGGTGTTTAACACCGAGCGGATGAATGAAGCCGTCTTTGCGTTCCGTCGCTACGAGGACGCCTCACTACGTTATACCGGCATCGAAAGCCACGAAGGGCTGACCCACTACGGCCTCTACGACACCGTAGTTGCGAAGGAATGAGGGGGAGTGACGTTTGAATTTCGATCCGGCAGCCTCGTTTGAGGATAACCTTGCGCTGTTTAGGGCCGAGGCTGAACGGCTCGATCCCGAGTGCGCGCGCATCCTGTTCGACAATTTGGCGACGCTGACGCGCCAAGGGGACGGCGCGCGCGACCGGCAGGCGATTCAGGATTTCAATCGTGCTGTCCTTGCGGCGCTCAACGCTCTCCCGGACCCCGCATCATGAGCCGGTATTTCCTGAAACAAGCCACCATCGAGGGGTTTCGCGGAATCAACAACGACGGCGATCCCCTTGTCCTTCGCTTCCGGGCTGATTGCGTCAATTCCGTTCACGCGCCCAACGGCGTCGGCAAAAGCTCGATTTTCGAGGCCCTGCATTTTGCCATCCACGGCACCGTGCCACGGCTCGAAGCCTTGCAGGATGCCGAGCAAGGGCCAAGCTACATCGTCAACAAGTTCCATCCCGGCCAGCAGGCGACCATCGATCTTGTGTTCGCCAGCGACAACGCCACGCCGGACATATCCGTCACCGTAACGCGCACCGCCGGAGGCGGCCGCACCGTTACATCGCCGACCGGCCATGCCGACCCCGAAGCCTTCCTTGTCAGCCTTCGGGAAGATTTCGTGCTAGTCGATTATCCGCGCTTTGCGTCCTTCGTGGATGCCACCCCCTTGGATCGGGGCCGGTCCTTCGCATCCCTTGTCGGCCTCAGCCGCTATTCCGGCTTGCGCCAAGCGTTGGACGGCGCGCGCAACACGCGCAACGTCAACAGTGACCTTGGCCTGTCTACGCTCGAAACCGAGGTGACAACGGGGCAGCGCGCCCTTGCCGGCATCGCTTCACGCATCACCGCATCCCATCAGGAAGTGACCGGCACGGCACCGGCCAGCATTGACGATTTGGCCCCGCTTAAAACCAATGTGACGACAGCCCTTGCCGGCATCGCGTTGTTCGCGCCGCTGCTTGCGGGCGTGACCGTCATGGGGTTGGACTTCGAAGCCGCCGAACAGGCCGTTGACCGCGAGGAAGGCGGCGCATCACGCAAGGCGCTCGACACCCTCAATACCACCGTCACGACCCTGACCGCCCTTGCCGTGCCGCAGGCCGAGATCGACGACATCGACTCGTTGCTGGCCTTGGCGCGCTCGCGTGACGACGCGATCAACAAGGTGGGGGCGGCCGCCATCCACGCTTTGCTGAAAGACGCGCTTTCCGTCGTCACCGGCGCGGACTGGCACGATCCCCGTCAGTGTCCGGTTTGCCAAAACATCGCCGCCGCTCCCTTGAAGGACCAGCTTGAGGTCAAGATTGCCCTCTATGATGAGGCCGAACGGCTCGATACCGATTTGCGCACCAAGGCGGCGGCATCGGCAGCCCTCGCCAAACTCCGCCAGTTGGAAGAGTGCGCCGTGTTGAACGTAGCCGTGGCGGATCGCGTCACGCCGAGCCTTGCCATCCGCCAAGCCTCGATTGCGACGGCGGATTTGCAGCGCGGCAAAGACCGGCTTCTCGCGCTCGAAACCAGCCGCACCGATGCCATCACCACCGCCAACGCAGAGATCGCCACGCTGCAAACCAGCTTGCCGCCGTCACTTGTTCAGGTCACGCGCACGCTTGGGCAGGCAAAGCAGTTCCGCGACGCCGTGCGCGAATACGAGCGCGACACGCCGATGCTGGCGACCAAGCGCGCGAAGCTCGCCAAGCTCAACCGCTGGAAAGCCTTTATTGGCAATGCCTATCAGGCGTTTGCCACGGCGGAGGCCGCGCTTGCCAATGCCCGCATCACCGACATTCAAACGAGTTGTCAGGACTTGTTCGGCCATCTTGTGCGCGGTGGGCCGGACGTGCAGCCCACCTTGAGCCGGGCGCAGGACAGCGAGAAGGTCGATCTCAAGCTCGCGGATTTTTTCGGGCTGCGTGACCAGAGCGCGCGGGCCTTGCTGTCTGAAAGCTACCGTAACGCCGTCGCCGCGTCGATTTTCCTTGCAGCCGCCACGCGCCACAGCGGCGTGCCACGCTTCATGGTGCTGGACGACGTGACTTCTAGCTTTGATGCGGGCCACCAGTTCAGTTTGATGGAGGCCATTCGCACACGGCTTCGCCACGGTGCCGCAGGCGGCGTGCCCGATGGACTTCAATTCATCATCTTGAGCCACGACACCAGCCTTGAAAAATACTTCGACCGGCTCGGTAACACGACCGATTGGCACCACCAGAAACTGCAAGGGATGCCACCGCGAGGCCGCTTGATGGTGTCGGCACAGGAGGCTGACCGCCTCAAAGCGCAGGCCCAGCAGTATCTCAAAGCCGGACAGATTGACCAGGGCGAACCCTTCCTGCGTCAGTATCTCGAATACAAGCTTGGCCAGATTATCGCGCGCCTCACCGTGCCGGTGCCCCCGGACTACGCCACGCGCGGTGACCGCCGCACGCTGTCCACCTACCTTGAGGCGATCACCAACGCGGTGGCGCTCTATCAGGCGGCTGGACGCTGTGTGCTGACGCAACAGCAGATCACCGACCTTAGCACGCATCACGCCCCGTCGATCATCGCCAACTACGTCAGCCACTATGAATCCGGCGCTGGCACACCGTTCAACGCCTATGCCTTGTTGGGGGTGTTGCAGAGCGTCGATGACTTCGCCGACTGCTTCTCATGGACGGACCCCGCGAATAATCAGAAGAAATACTACCGCGCGCTCGACCGGCAACGCTAATCCGATTGCCAGCTCTATCGGCCTGCCATCGTCGCGATTGGCGAGGGGCGGGGCTGTTGGCACGGTGGACATTGTTCCCTTGTTGGCAGCCGTGAACGTCGCTGGCCTCATGCGTGGATTCACTGGCTTGGCCAGATCGGGCGTCAATCGCGTGCGCTTCCGCGACTATCGTCTTGTGCAGCTTCCCCTGTCGGGCAGCCTCCGGCTGACATGACCCCGCGACCTCTTGGCCGCGCCTTTCTCTCCACATCGGCCGCAACGGTTGCGGCGCAGAGCCACAAGGAGAACTGACATGACCACCGACACCACCAACAGCCCCGCCTTCATGCTCTATCGGGTCGATGGCAACGGCCCCGAAGCCCGCTGGACCAAGATCGGCGCGGCATGGCCGAACCGTGACGGGAAGGGCTTCAACATCCTCTGCGACGCCGTTCCCCTGCAAGGCCGGATCGTCATGCGGGAATACACACCGAAGCCCAAGGACGCCGCACCGGAAGCGGCACCCGCCGCCAAACCGGCAGCGCGGAAAGCTGGGGGGCGATAAGCCTCCCGGCCCATCCGGCTTCTATTTTCCGGCAAGCCAGCGCGCGAAGCGGGCAAGCAGCCCAGGGCGCGCCGGCTCCGCCTTTGGCTGCGTCGGGATCGAAGCAGGCGGCTCGCCCTTATAGTGCAGATCCTTGCGCTCGCGGTCGAGCAGTCGGCCAAGCTCGATACGCTCGCGCGACCAGCGATCCGCCCAATGCACCCGCCCGCCATCAAGGATGTAATGCGACTGGCACGCGAAGCTCCAGTTGCCAATGGACGGGCTGATCGAGACGGTTTCCCCGTTGAACTTCATCGACCAATCGCGCGGCGAAAACCGCGTATAGACCTCGCTTCCGCAGCCGCAGAAGCAGCGGTGCGCCGCCGTGCCGAACTCCACCGAGACATAGAGAATGCCGTCATCGAGCTTGTCGGGAAAGGCTTTGACGAACTTGTGGCTATAGGCCGCACGGCTCATGTCTTGTCCTCATTGGTGATGACGTTGCCGCTGACGGCGAAATTCGCGTGATGCTCTACCTTTGGGTCCATCCTGTAGAAGCCAAAAAGCTTCTTCCAACGGATGACGGCAAGCGCGGCATTGAGCGCGTTCAGATCGGCGATCTGAATGTTCTTCGCGTAAATATTGTCCTTGCCGCCGTCCTTGAAGGAAATGCGGCGGTTGTCGCGCACATGGTCGCGCTGATCCGGTGTGCTGGTGGTGACGCGCACCAGCCCCGTCAGGCCATCGTCGATCAGCTCGATCCCCATGCCGACATCGACGAAGGGCACACCCTGCTGTTCGAGATATTCCACGAGCAGCCGCTTGGGCGTGCCGGGGTCCATGCAGATGAACGCGAAGTCGAGCGCGCCTATCTTATCGATCGTATCCGCCACAATGGCGAAAGCGTGTGGAACGATGCCACGGTGCATCTTGGAATAGATGCCCGCGAGGTAATCCACCTTCTTGGGCAGCTCCCTGAGCTGTTCGGCGGACGGCGCACCCGGCGCACGGAAAGCATTGTGCTGGAGAAAGGTGTCGCCATCGAAAATGGCAATCTCGCGCACCGGCGTCTTGGCCACGAGGTCGAGAACATAGGAGCCGGTGCCGCCGACCCCGAAAATCCCGATCCGCGCGAGTTCGAGCTTGCGCATCACATTGGTAATGCCGACGCGCCCCGATGCCGTATCGGGATAGTGAAACGGCGATTGCGGATCGTCGCTCTCCACGAAGCGATGCGTCCGCGCCGTGACGTTCGGATCAAGCTCGCGCGCATGACGCTCGATCATGTCCACATAGGTCGTCATCTTGTGGTGATAATCACGATAGCCCGCGCTCGGCTTCTTCGAGAACGAATGGTTCACGGTGAGGCCAGGGCCGAGCACCTTATCACCGCTGGCGTGGCGCATGTGCTCCAGCGGCTTGCCGCCGCTGTCGCAGGGATGTTCGCCAGCCCACATGGCAACGTGTTTCCCGTTCGTGATCGGGGAAACAGTGATGTCGCCGGAAATATTACTCATGTCCGACACCAGCGTGCCGAGACGAACCTCACCCTTGCTGTTCACATAGGGCACGCCGGAAATGACGATATGGCCGTGCAGGATGGCCAGTTCATAGCCATCCTGCACGAGACGGGCGAGGTCGGGATTACGACTTGTCAGTGGCGGTGACATCGAAAATCATGTCCTTCTTGATGCGCGTCGAACCGCCCGGCTGGAGCGTGCCTTCCTTGTCGGGACCGGGGCCGTCGCGATAGGCGACGGTGATCTCGATATTCGCGCCGGTCGGCGGGTTCTCGAACGCGAGAGCGACAATCTGGTCGTAGGTCACGACCTTGCCCTCGACTTCCTTTTCGCGGGTGTTGACGATGATCGTCGTCTTGCTGTGCCCGCCCTGACCATGATCGTCGTCATGGCCGTTACCATTGCCCTGCCCGTTGCCCTGGCCAGGGTTATCATTTTTGTTGCTATTCATGCTCAACTCCGATTCTTGATATAGGTATAAAAAATACCTCTACTCCGAACAAAGTCTCACATTGCCATTTGGGTGTCAAGGACATAAAATGCGCCTACACCGAACAACCGGACAGGAGCCCCCGCTTGCCGAACATCCTTGGAGAGAAGATCCGCAAACTGCGGAAAGAAAAGGGCTATACCCTCGACAAGCTCGCCGAGCTGAGCGAGTCCAGCAAAAGCTATATCTGGGAGCTGGAGAACAAGAACCCGCCCCGGCCCTCGGCCGAAAAGCTCGCCAAGATCGCCGAGAAGCTCGATACCACCATCGAGTTCCTGCTCGATGAAGGCGAGGAGGTGAGCAAGGAAGAAGCCGCCGACGCGCAGTTTTATCGTCAGTATCGCAAGATGGATTCCGCCACCAAAGATAAGATCAGGCAGATGGTGAAACTGTGGGGCGATGACGCATGACGGAAAACTTCTCGCCGCAGCGCTGGGCGAACACGCTGACGCTGTTGCTCAACAGCGTCCACGGCGCGGCGGACGAGAGATTCCCGGTATCCGTGCCGGAACTGGCGAAGGAATATTCGCGCAACCGCTTCCCCGACGATCCCGTCTCGCTCGTCATGGGCGACAACCTGCCGACTTTCGACGGGGCGCTCTACAAAGCGCCGCCCGGCAAGAAAGGCTGGGGCATCATCTATAACAGCGCGATCGCGTCACCTGGCCGCATCAACTTCACGATCGCGCATGAGTTCGGCCATTACCTCTTGCACCGGCTCCGGTTCCCCGACGGCCTTGAGTGCGGCCAGCAGGACATGATGCGCTGGGACAGCGAGTATCGGCAGATCGAGGCGCAGGCCAATGACTTCGCGGCCAGCCTGCTCATGCCGCTCGATGATTTTCGCCGCCAGATCGACGGACGCGCCAAACCGACCCTTGATGATATTGGCGGCTGTGCGGAACGCTACGGCGTCTCGCTGGTCGCGGCTTCGCTGCGCTGGCTGCAATATACCGAACGCCGCTCGGTCTTGGTGGTGTCGCGCGACGGCTTCATCCTGTGGGCGCGCTCCAGCCCTGCGGCTTTGCGCACCGGAGCTTATTTCAAGACCGTGGGACGCTCGCCGATCCCCTTGCCCGCCACATCGCTCGCCGCACAGCCGGACTTGCTGGAGCGGAGCCGGGGACAGGTGGCGCATGATGGTGATGTCTGGTTCGCCGAACCCTGCGAGGAAATCGCCCTCGCCTCGGATCAATATGACTTCACCATTTCCCTGCTGCATCTTGAACCCGTCATTCGCCTGAGCTGCTTTGACGAGGCCGAGGAGGACGAGGACGCCTTCGACGTGATGAGCCGCCGCCTGACCGGCAGACGCTAGGTTTCCCGCGCCTTTGCGGTGAATAGCCGCCCTATTCGCCGCAGGATATGCGGTGATTAGAGATGGAGGGTTTATGGATGGCGCGAAACGCTAAGTGAGACTTAGCGTTTTGGTGGAATTATAAACTCGACAGTGGTTTGCGGATCTGCCAAAATGCTAAGCATGGCTAAGCGTTTTGACAGCAAGTTAAACCGACTCCAGCAGGAACTCCCCGAGGGTTTGCTTGCCGATGCCGCGTGGATGCAAGCTCACGGCTATTCATCGGCCCTGCGCAGCCAATATGTCCGCGCCGGTTGGCTCGATAGCCCCACGCGGCGTGTCTATCGCCGCTCGCGTAGCCCCCTAACATGGCAGCAAGTCGTTATCTCGCTTCAAAGCGTGCTCGACCTGTCGCTCGCCGTTGGCGGGCGCACCGCGCTCGAACAGCAGGGCTATGCTCATTATTTGTCGGCGGCGGTGCGGGAAGTGCACCTTTACGGGACGAAGCATCCGCCGACCTGGCTGGCCAGCCTGCCGCTCGACGTGGCCTTTCGCTGGCACAACAGCCTGCGCCTGTTTCCCGGCGATGCCGATGCACCGCCCGAACCCGCGCCAGTCATGGTCAGCGCCGCCGGTCTGACCCTGCCCATCCGCTATTCCAGCAAGGAACGCGCCGTCCTCGAATTGCTCGACGAACTGCCCGAGCATGAGAGCTTCCATCAGGTCGATGCCCTGATGGAAGGCTTGAGCGATTTGAGCCCGCGCCGCCTGCAAACGCTCCTTGAGGCTTGCGCCAGCGTGAAGGTGAAGCGGCTCTTTCTGTTCTTCGCCGACCGTCACCGCCATGCGTGGCTATCCCGCCTCGACACGTCCCGCGTCGATCTCGGCGCGGGCAAGCGCGTCCTCGTCAAAGGCGGTAAGCTCGACCCCCGCTACAATATCACCGTTCCCGCCGATCTTGAGGCGCATTGATCGTCATGGCTTTTCTCGACACCTACCGACAGCAGGTCGCACTTCTTATCCGCACGCTTCCCTTCGTGGCGGAGGAGAAGATATTTGCCCTCAAAGGCGGCACCGCCATCAACCTGTTCGTGCGCGACCTGCCGCGTCTCTCGGTGGACATCGACCTGACCTATCTGCCGGTCGAGGATCGCGCCGCTTCGCTTGCCGCGATCGACGCCGCCATGCTGCGCATCAAGGAGCGGATCGAAAAGGGAATAAAGGGAAGCCGGGTCAATGTCTCGCGCTCGGCTGACGAGAAGATCATCACCAAGCTGATCGTCCGCGCTGACGATGTGCAAATCAAGATTGAGGTGACGCCGGTGCTGCGCGGCACCGTTTACGATCCCGTTGTGACGGGGGTGACGCCCGCCGTCGAAGATGCCTTCGGCTTTGCCGAAATACAAGTCGTGTCCTTCGCCGACCTCTACGCAGGCAAGATCGTGGCGGCGCTTGACCGCCAGCATCCCCGCGACCTCTTTGACGTGCGCGACCTGCTGGCAAACGAGGCCGTGACGGACGAATTGCGCCGCGCCTTCCTCGTCTATCTTGCCAGTCATAACCGCCCGATGGCCGAAGTCCTGGCCCCGACCCGCAAGCCGCTCGGCGACGAGTTCGAGCGCGGTTTCGCCGGAATGACGCAGGAGCCGGTCGCGCTTGCCGAGCTTGAAGCCGCGCGCGAGACGATCATCGCCGCGATGGTCGATGATATGCCCGACGATCACCGTCATTTTCTGCTCGGCTTCAAGCGGGGAGAGCCGGACTGGAATCTTCTTGGCATCGCCGACGCGCAGAACCTGCCCGCCGTCCTGTGGAAGCAGCGCAATCTTGGCAAGCTGCCCGACGACAAGCGGCGCGAGCTGACCCACGCGCTTGCGAAAGTGCTGTTCCCCACGCGAGGCGGAAAATGACGGATAGGCTAGGCCCGGACAACGCTATTTGGGATGATGGTGAGTGGGTGAGCTGGGACGAGATCAACCAGCAAATCCAGTATAAGGAATGGCGCGCCCGCTATCCCAACGCCGACCTGTCATTGGTCCCGGTGTTTGAATCGCTGATCGGCACCGCCGAGGAATACTACCATCTCACCGGCAGGCACCTGCAAGTCTATGGCGACATAGGCGAGCTGTATGGCGCGATCACGCACGGCATCAAGCTGCATCGCAATTATGCCAAGGGGTCCGACGGTCGCCTTGGCAACGATTTTGTCGAGATCAAAACCATCACGCCGTTCAAGAACTGCGATACGGTCGAGATCAACCTCGACCGTCATTTCAGCAAAGTCCTGATCGTGAAGATCAACGCCGATTTTGAGGTGCGGGGCAAGCTGCTTGACCGCAAAGCCCTTCCCCAAGGCAAGGTGCGGGGCAATCGCCTGTGTATCGACTGGTCGCTTGTCGAAGCGAAATAACCGGCACGATTCCAATAGCGACAGATTGCGGGCGTCCCCTTCGGGCCGAGCTTTATGGCTTCGCCACTGAACCCGCTTCGCGGTTTCCGCCCATGCGGGTGACAATCCCTGACGCGGAATAGGGCGGCTTCGCTCGCCCAATATTGAGCGCCGCTGGGGGCGCGCCTTCAACATTTGATCGAGGAAGAAAGAGGCGCTGCCTCTCTCTCCCTGCAAGGTGCCGCCTTGGGGCCGTGGCTCGCTGCGCTGCGCCCGCACCACCCCCGGCACCGGACCTTGCCCCCACTCTCTCCGCCCCTCGCCGGGTCGGCAGGGCTCATGCGCGGCATGACCCGCTGCGCGGATTGGAAGGGAGTGAACATCATGACCAAGCAAGACCCTCACAGCCGCATCACGGACCGCATCTTGGCCGAGCTTGAGCAGGGCACTCGCCCCTGGCTCAAACCATGGAGCGGCGGCGACATGGCCGCATCGGGCCAGTCCCGCCCCTTGCGCGCCACCGGCCAGCCCTATCGCGGGATCAATGTGCTGCTATTGTGGATCGAGGCGCAGGCGTCCGGTTTCGTCAGCCCTTCATGGATGACCTATAAGCAGGCGCAAGCCTTGGGCGCGCAGGTGCGCAAGGGCGAGCATGGCGCAACCGTGGTTTACTATGGCGACAGCAGCAAGACCGTGCGGGACGAGGACAGCGGCGAGGACCGGGAACAGGCGTTCCGATTTCTGAAAACCTATACCGTGTTCAACGTGGCGCAGATCGACGGATTGCCCGAGCGGTTCCATATCGTGCCGGCACCCGCGCCGGAGGTGGAGCGCATTGAAGCGGCGGAGGTGTTCTTTGCCAGCATTCCCGCGACCGTGAGCCACGGCGGTGACAAGGCATATTATATCCCGTCAGCCAACCGCATCCAGCTTCCGCCCTTCGCGGCCTTCCACGACGTGCACGGATATTACACCACGAGAGGCCATGAAACCGTGCATTGGACTCGCCACGCGAGCCGCCTTGATCGCAACTTTGGCCGCGAGAAATGGGGGGATGAAGGCTATGCGCGCGAGGAGCTTGTTGCCGAGCTGGGCTCCGCTTTCCTTGCCGCCGACCTTGGGCTTTGCATCGAGCCGCGCCCCGATCATGCCAGCTACATCGCGAGCTGGATCAAGGTGCTGCAAAACGACACGCGGGCCATCGTGCAGGCCGCCGCCCATGCCGAGCGCGCCGTAGCCTATCTTCATCAACTGGCGAACCACGAGGAGGTGAAAGAGGCGGCATAGCCGCCGATCGGCGAGGCCGCCCCGGACAGGGGGCGGCCACTTCGTTTGCCCACCCACCCGACCCCGTGCGCAGGCCGCTCCCGTCGGTCGCGGCCTGAAGTCCTTTTCCTTGCCTGCTAAACTTTCGCCACTGCGTCCGGTCTGGCTCAAAGCAGGGTATTGTGGCCGCTGCGTCAATTTCCGACTTCTAGGGGACGCCGTGTCGCAGGAACGGGTCGCGATAGCTCTTGCTAATGGTCGGCGATTGCTCGAAGATTCGCAGGTCTATGCGCACCGACATTGATCATCTTCCTGCCGCGAAGCAGCGCGAGCTTGAGCGCATCGTCGCGATCATCTTCGACGAATTTGGTACGGCGACGGAAAATGCGACCGGCGCGCGCAAGGGCGCGCGCATACTCAAGATTATCCTGTTCGGCAGCTATGCGCGCGGCGACTGGGTTGATGCGCCGACGTCGGCGAACCAGTATAAATCCGATTATGATATTCTCGTCATCGTCAGCCAGAAGGAGTTGACCGACCGCGCCGCCTATTGGATGAAGGCCGAAGAAAGGCTGATCCGCGCCTACACGATCGAGAAGACCCTGCGCACGCCGGTCAACTTCATCGTCCATTCGCTGCACGAAGTGAACGACGGGCTTGCCCATGGCCGCGTCTTCTTCATGGAGGTCATCAAGGACGGGATCGCGCTCTACGAGGCGGACGGTCGGGAATTGGCGACGCCCAAACCGAAGGCGCCGGAACAGGCCTTGGCGGCAGCTCGGGAGTATTTCGAGGACGGGTTTCCTTCCGCGATGAAACGGTACGAATTTGCCAAGTTTGGCATTGGCAAGGGGTTTCTGAAAGATTCGGCGTTCGACATGCACCAAACTGTCGAGAGACTATATTCCTGCCTATTGCTCACGCTGACCTTCTACACGCCGTACAACCACAATATCGCGTTCCTGCGCTCGCTCGCAGAAGGGTTGGACCGCCGCCTCTACGGCATCTGGCCCGAGACCAATCGCCGCGAGCGGGCGATGTTCCAGAAATTGAAGGAAGCGTACACGAAGGCCAGGTATTCAAAACATTACCGGATAAGCGAAGATGAGCTGACTTGGCTCAGCGAGCGCGTCGAGGAACTCGGCCGCGTCGTTCATCAGGTCTGCACCGACCGGATCGCTGAACTCGAAGAGGCGGCGGCGTCCGAATAGCTGCCCCGGCTTGCCGGGACTCACCGATTCTGACATAATCCCGCCCACGGGATGGAGTGACTGGCGGCCATCCCGAGGATCATCCTGCCAGCATCATGCAGGTCCGGCCGAGGTCGGGCAGTTGCTGTAGACCGCATTGGCGGCGCGCAGCGGACACCGCTTGCACATCCGCGCACGATTGTGCGGACCGCCGCTGTGCGAGCTGCAAATGACACTCCCAAAACCGAAGGACTTCTACGCGCGCGAAGTCGTGATGACGCGCGTCGACCATCTCATCCGCCGCAAGCAGGGCGAGATCGAGCGCATCACGCGTATCCTGCGCGCCTTCTTCGATCCCGATGCCGTGCAGGCTCCCGAGCCGGGGCAGATACGGCGGATCATCCTGATCGGCCCCTATGCCCGGAGAAGCTGGTATGAAGACGAGAAGACGATCCACTTCTCCGATTACCAATTGTGGATTGTCGTCGACCATCCGCTGTTCAAGGAAGAGGAGTGCTGGACCCGCGCCCGCGCGGTCATCGACAGCGAGCTTGGCGACCGCTGCGCCGTCAGTCTCGAACTCTATTCCCGAGCGGACATCCGGATCGCCAAGGCCGAGCGCGATACCTTCATCCTCGATCGGATCGAGGCGGGCATCACCCTCTACCGGGCTTCGCGTGATGCCCCGCTAAACGAGCGCGAACGCAAGGGAGCGCGGTCATGACCGCGCCCGCTTCGCCCGCTGCCTTCGAGCACTTCTATCGCACCGAGTATCGGCACCTGCTGCGCAAGCTCCGGCGCCGGGTCGGCGCCAACGAGGCATCCGACCTGGTGCAGGAGGTGTTTGCGCGCTTTCTGCGCAGCGAGGCGCTGGGCCGCGTGGAAAACCCGACCGCCTATCTGTCGCGGATTACCCGCAACCTGCTGATCGATCGCGCGCGCCGGAAACGGCACGGCATGCCGATCTTCTTTCCCTTCGACGACGAGCGCGACGCGTCGTCGCGTGCCGACCAGACATGGCGGATCGAAGCGATCGACCTGTTCCGCCTCTATCGGCAGACCGTTCGCGCCATGCCGCCGAAGACGCGGCGGGTCTTTGTCATGCGCCGGGTGAAGCGCATGACCTACAAGGAGATCGCGGCGAGGCTCGATATCAGCATCGCGACCGTCGATTACCATATGGTGCAGGCCCTCGCGCGCTGCCGCGCTGCGGTTGCAGCACAATGGTGATCGGCGCATATGTCGGGTGCGAGCGCGCCGCCGACGTTCGAGAACAGGCGGAAACTTGTGCCTTGCCCGGTTCGGGGACTGATTTCGCGGCCTTCTATCGCGCTGAGCGAGGGTGGTTGTTCCATTATTTCCGGAGGAGGATCGGGCGTGATGCCGCGCCCGATCTTGTGCAGGAAGCTTTCACGCGGTTGCTTCGCAGTGGCGCGTTCGATCGGGTCGAATATCCGCGCCCCTATCTGGCGCGAATAGCGCACAATCTTCTGATCGAGCGAGCGCGCAAGATTATGCGCGAGGGAGGCACCGCCTGTCAGTTCGACGAAACCTGCGATGCACCCGTGGCGCCCGAGCAGGAACGGCATGTCGAAGCAATGGAATTGCGGAGGACCTACCGGCGCGCGCTTCGCCCCCTGTCGCGAAAGACCCGGCGCATCTTCCTGATGCACCGCCTGCGCGGCATGACATATCGGAATATCGCCGACGAACTTGGGATCAGCAACAAGGCCGTTGAGAAGCATATCGGACGCGCACTCGCACGGTGTCGCAGAGTCGCGCTCGCGCATCGGGAATAGCATCGCGCATCCACTACTGCGTAATGCTCTTGGGAGTCGGTTCGATTACTTCTGAAGGAAAAAATTCTCGGGGCCTAAGTGGGGGCACCCGAAGGCCGCGCTTAGATACATCTATTTGTAATTAAACTCAAAATCTTGATCTATTCGATTCCGGCTCGGCCTCCAACAACATTTCCCCAAAATATCATGGCACCCTCGTACAGGGGATAGCGTCTTTCCCGACGGCAAGCTGACGGCGGGGGCCTTCATCGCAGTTTCGGAACGGTGGCCGCAACGACAAAGGGCCGCCCCTTGCGGGACAGCCCTTCCATTGTCGTGCCTGTCGCGGACAGCTTAGCCGAGCTTGACCCCCGCGAGGACGGTCATGCTCAAATCTGCCGCATGCGGCGTGGGACAATGAGACATTCGACCACCTCCTTTCGCTTGTTGACGATGATTGCAATCTAGGGTTTTCCGCGATCGATTCAAGAGACGGCGAAAGGCGGGCCTTGCCCTCGGTACCTCACGGCGGGAAAGAAGCTTCCCGGAACTCGACGGAAGGACAAGTCATGGCCCACGGAACCGCCCGCATCGGCAAGGATCATTATCGCACCGAGATCGAGGTCAGCGGCCACGCGCTGGTCGGCGACGAGGGACCGGGGCTCGGCGGGCAGAATCTGGGTCCGGCACCCTATGATTTTCTGCTTGCCGGACTCGGCGCCTGCACCGCGATTACACTGCGCATGTACGCCGACCGCAAGGAGTGGCCGCTCGAATCGGTCGAGGTCGGGCTGAAGCTCGTCAGCAAGGACGGGCTGCGGATCGACCGCGTGCTGACGATCGCCGGACTCGACGAAGCGCAAAAGGCGCGGCTCGCCGACATTGCCGAGCGGACGCCGGTGACGCTGACGCTGAAGGGCGGGCTGCCGATCGATACGCGCCTCGGCTAGGATCCTGACTCTCACCGGCGCAGCACTGGACATTTTTTCCCACCTCACTTATATACCAGCCGTTATGGAAATCGAAACCGCCCCTGCCGCCGCCCCGCACAAGGGTCGCCCGCGCGAATTTTGCGTCGATGCGGCGCTGGCGGCGGCGCTGCGCGTCTTCTGGTCGAAGGGCTATGAAGGCGCCTCGATGGCCGATTTGACCGAGGCGATGGGGATTACCAAGCCCAGCCTCTATGCCGCCTTCGGCAACAAGGAGGCTCTCTTCAACAAGGCGCTTGACCTTTATGAGCGCGAAAAGGCCGACTATATGCGCGCCGCGCTCGACGCGCCGACCGCGCGCGGGGTCGCGGAGCGGCTGATGTACGGCGCGCTCGACATGTACACCTGCCCCGAGAATCCGAACGGGTGTCTCGGCGTGATCACTTCGGTCGCGTGCGGCGCGGAGGCGGAGTGCATCCGCGAGGCGGTGCTCGAACGCGGCGCGGCGGCGAAGCGCGCGATGCTCGAACGCTTTGCGCGTGCCAAGGAAGAGGGCGACTTTCCGCCCGACACCGACGCCGAAGGGCTGGCGGCCTTTCTGACCGCGGTCAATCAGGGCATGTCGGTGCAGGCGGGCGCGGGCGCGACGCGCGCCGAGCTCGAACGGCTGGTCGAAACCAGCCTGAAGCTGTGGCCGGGGCGTTGATCTGAGAATTGCGCCGCCGAAAAACCGACACCCACTTCTTCGGTAAAGGCTTCGAAAGAAAAATTTTACTGCCCGGTACAGAATGCGCTTGACGCAGCGCAACATAACTTATATACCACTCAGTATACAAAAGGGGCTCTCCCCCGGGACCGGCCGCCGCCTGGCAAAAACCATGTGGCGGCCGGAAGTTTCACCATCGAATATTTTCCCGGGAGCGAGTCCTGTTCCGGCCGGACGCCCGGTGGCGTTTGCCCGCAAGATATAAACAGGGACCCCGCGCGCGCAGGGGATGCGTGTGACGGGACGGAGCGGTCCTCCTCTTCGAAGAGGCGCTCCGGCAACAAGGACCATGTGTGACACCAGCCGGGGGCATGCGCTTCCGGCATCGGCCGCCTGCGCCTCCTCTCCCCTCCCCCGGGGCGCAGGCAGCCGAAACCAACGAAAAGAAGAGGGCTATCCATGACCGTCCACACACCGATCGAAAAGCTCGACCCCGCCGATGCGAAGGTCCGCCGCGAACTCAAGACCCTCCTCCATCCCGCGCGCGGCCGGCGTGCCGCGTGGATCGGCGCGTTCCTCGTGCTGGTCGTCGGCGCCTGGTGGCTGCTTCGCGACGGCGCGCCGCCGGCGGCCGCCGCGCCCGCGCCGGTGCTCACCGTCGCCGCACCGATCGCGCGCGACGTGACCCTTTGGGATGAATATATCGGCCGCTTCGAAGCGTCGAAGGCGGTCGAGGTGCGTCCGCGCGTCTCGGGCGCAATCACCGCGATCCACTTCACCGACGGCCAGATCGTGCGCAAGGGCCAGCCGCTCTTCACCATCGACCCGCGTCCCTATCGCGCCGCGCTCGCCGAAGCGCGCGCGTCGGCGGCGAGCGCGCGGAGCGACCTGGCGCTCGCAAGGCTCGAGCTCGACCGCGCCAGCCGCCTCGTCGATATCGAGGCGGTGTCGCAGAGCGAGATCGACCGGCTCCGGGCAACGGTCAATGCGGCGACCGCGGCGCTCGCGGGGGCCGACGCCCGCATCGCGGCGCGCTCGCTCGATGTCGAATTCACCACCGTGCGCGCGCCCTTGAGCGGCCGCATCGCGGATCGCCGGATCGACGCGGGTAACCTCGTATCGGCGGGCGATGCCGGCGGTACCCTGCTCACGACGATCAACGCGCTCGATCCGATCTATTTCACCTTCCAGGGGTCGGAGGCGCTGTTCCTCAAGACCAAGCGCGAAGGGGGCCAGAAGGGCGCCGACGTCGAAGTCCGGCTGCAGGACGAAAATGACTATCGCTGGAAGGGCCGGATCGACTTCACCGACAATGGCCTCGATCCACGCTCGGGCACGATTCGTGCGCGCGGCCGCTTCGACAATCCCGAGATGTTCCTGACCCCGGGCATGTTCGGCAACATGCGCCTGTCGACGGGCCAGACGGCGCGCGCGCTGCTCGTCCCCGCCGCCGCGGTGCAGACCGATCAGGCGCGCAAGATCGTCTATGTCGTCGGTAAGGACGGCATGGTCGCGGCGAAGCCGGTCGAGATCGGCCCCGAAGTCGACGGGCTGCGCGTCATCCGTTCGGGCCTGACGCCCGCCGACCAGGTCGTCATCAACGGCTATCAGTTCGCACGGCCCGGTACCAAGGCGGTGACCAAGGCGGGCAAGATCGCCGCCGACGCGCCTGACAAGACGCCCGCGGGTCCGAACGAACCGGTGTCGGCGCAGGCGACGTTCGCGAAGTGACTCAACTCCCCTCCCGCTTGCGGGAGGGGTTGGGGGAGGGCCTGTGGTCGCGCCCTCCCCGCTGCGACTAAGCGAGCAAGCTCGCAAGTCTCGCTACCCCTCCCGCACGCGGGAGGGGTGACCAGAACAGTTTTCCAGACAGGGGCTCTCCCATGCGCCTATCACGCTTCTTCATCGACCGGCCGATCTTCGCGGCCGTGCTCGCTGTCATCATCACCATCATCGGTGCGGTCGCCTATATCGGGCTGCCCGTGTCGCAATATCCCGACATCGTTCCACCGACGGTGACCGTGACCGCCAACTATCCGGGCGCGTCGGCCGAAACCGTCGCCGACACGGTGGCGGCACCGATCGAGCAGGAAATCAACGGCGTCGACAATATGCTCTATATGAGCAGCCAGTCGACCGGCGACGGTGTCGTCACGATCACCGTCACCTTCAAGATCGGCACCGACCTCGATGCCGCACAGGTGCTGGTGCAGAACCGCGTCGCGATCGCAACCCCGCGCCTGCCCGAAACGGTGCAGCGCCTCGGCGTCGTGACGCGCAAGACGTCGCCCGACTTCCTGATGGTCGTGAACCTCGTCTCTCCCGACAAGTCGCTCGATCGCGCCTATATCTCCAACTACGCGCTGACCCAGCTCCGCGACCGTTTGAGCCGTATCGACGGCGTCGGCGACGTGCGGCTGTTCGGCAGCCGCGACTATGCGATGCGCGTGTGGATCGATCCCGGCCGCGCCGCCGCGCTCGACCTGACCGCGGGCGAGATCGTCGCGGCGCTGCGGCGCGAGAATGTGCAGGTTGCCGCGGGTACGCTCGGCCAGCCCCCCTATGCCAATGGCAGCGACTTCCAGCTCAACGTCGAAACGCAGGGCCGCCTCTCCGATCCCAAGGATTTCGCCAATATCGTCATCCGCAGCGATGCCGACGGACGGCAGGTTCGCGTGTCGGACGTCGCACGCGTCGAGCTCGGCGCGTCGGATTATAACAGCAACACCTATCTCTCGGGCGACCCGACCGTGATCATGGCGGTGTTCCAGCGCCCGGGGTCGAACGCGCTCGCCGCCGCCGAAGCGGTCGAGGCCGAAATGGCGGCTTCGGCAAAGAATTTCCCCAAGGGCCTCGAATATCGCGTCATCTACAACCCCACCGAATTCATCGCCCAGTCGATCGACGCGGTGATGGACACGCTGCTCGAAGCCGTCGTGCTCGTCGTGATCGTGATCCTTGTCTTCCTGCAGAAATGGCGCGCGGCGATCATTCCGGTGCTCGCGATCCCGGTGTCGCTGATCGGCACCTTCGCGGTGCTCGCGGCGGTCGGCTACAGCCTCAACAATTTGTCGCTCTTCGGGCTCGTGCTCGCGATCGGCATCGTCGTCGATGACGCGATCGTCGTCGTTGAGAATGTCGAGCGCAATCTGGAAAAGGGCATGTCGGCGCTCGAAGCCGCGCGCACCTCAATGGACGAGGTGTCGGCGGCATTGGTCGCGATCGTGCTCGTACTCTGCGCGGTGTTCGTCCCGACCCTGTTCCTCACCGGCCTGTCAGGCGCCTTCTATCAGCAGTTCGCGGTGACGATCTCGACCGCGACGATCATCTCGCTGATCCTCTCGCTGACCCTGTCGCCGGCACTCGCGGCGATCCTGCTGCGCGGCCATTCGGCGCCGGCGAACGAGGGCAGGGGCATGCAGATGCTCCGCCGCGCGGGAGACGCGTTCAACCGCGCGTTCGAGCGGATGAGCGACGGCTATGCGCGGCTCACCGCACGGCTGGTGCGCGCGCCCAAAAAGATGATGGTCACCTATGCGGGCCTCATCGCCGCAACCGCCGGGCTGTTCTGGGCGACGCCGACAGGGTTCATTCCGGCGCAGGACCAGGGCTATTTCCTCGTCGTCGCCAAGCTGCCTTCGGGCGCTTCGGTCGAACGCACCGACGAAGTGCTGCAAAAGGTCGCGCGGCGCGTGCTGCCCGTCGACGGTGTGCTCGGGTCGGTGATGCTCGCGGGCTTCGACGGCCCGTCACAGACGCTCGCGCCGAACTCGGCCGCCGCTTACTTCCCGCTCAAATCCTTCGAGGAGCGCAAGAAGCTGGGCGTCAAGTTCGACGACATCATCAACGAGGCGCGCAAGCGCACCGCCGACATCACCGAGGCGCAGATCGTGATCATCCCGCCGCCGCTGATCCAAGGCATCGGCTCGGCGGGCGGCTACCGGATGGTCGTGCAGGATCGCGGCGGCCACGGCTATGCGGCGCTTGCGAACGAGGTGAACAATCTGATCGGCAAGGCGAACCAGACCCCCGGCCTTGCGAACGTCTTCACCTTCTTCGACCCGACCAATCCGCGCGTTTTCGCCGACATCGACCGGGCGAAGGCGAATGCGCTCGGCGTCCCGCCCGAGCGGGTGTTCGAGGCCTTGCAGGTCTATCTCGGCTCGGCTTTCGTGAACGACTTCAACCTGCTCGGCCGCACCTACCGCGTCACCGCGCAGGCCGATGCACCGTTCCGCCAGAGCGTCTCCGATATCGCGAACCTGCGCACGCGGTCCGATTCGGGCGCGATGGTGCCGATCGGGTCGGTCGCGAACTTCGAGGACCGCACGGGGCCGTACCGCGTCACGCGCTACAACCTCTTCCCCGCGGTCGAGATCGACGGCGACACCGCCCCGGGTTCGTCGTCGGGCGCATCGCTGACGACGATGGAAAAGCTCGCGAGCGAGTCGCTCCCGGCGGGTTACGGCACCGAATGGACGGGCATTGCCTTCCAGCAAAAGGCGGCCGCGAACACCGCGGGGATCGTCTTCGCGCTCGCGGTGCTGTTCGTCTTCCTCGTGCTCGCCGCCCAGTATGAAAGCCTCGTGCTGCCATTGGCGATCATCCTGATCGTGCCGATGTGTCTGCTCGCGGCGATGATCGGGGTGAATCTGCGCGGCATGGACAACAACGTCCTGACGCAGATCGGGCTCGTCGTGCTCATCGCGCTTGCGGCGAAAAATGCGATCCTGATCGTCGAATTCGCCAAGCAGGCCGAGGAACAGGACGGGCTGTCGCCGATCGACGCCGCGGTGCGCGCCGCGCGCGACCGTCTGCGCCCGATCCTGATGACGAGCTTTGCCTTCATCCTCGGCGCGGTACCGCTGCTCATCGCGAGCGGGGCGGGCGCGGAACTGCGCCAAGCGCTCGGCACTGCGGTGTTCTTCGGCATGCTCGGGGTGACGGCGTTCGGCCTTATCTTCACGCCGACCTTCTACGTCGTCTGCCGCGCGCTCGGCGACTGGTTCGCCGCGCGGCGCAAGCGCGGAGATGACGACCATGGCACGGCGCTGCCCGTGCCCGCGGAATAAGGAGAAAAACAATGACGCTCCGCAATCTCGTCACCGCCGCTTCGGCGCTCGCGCTCGCCGCCTGCGCGGTCGGCCCCGATTACAAGGCGCCGCAATCGGCGTCGGCGCCCGCCGCGACGGGGGCCTTCGTTTCGGCGAACAGTCCCGCGGTGTCGCTCGCGCCCGTCGCGGCCGACTGGTGGCGCCTCTATGACGATCCCGTGCTCGACGGGCTCGTTGCCGATGCGCTCGCCAACAATACGGATGTGCGTGTTGCGGTCGCGAACATCGCCAGGGCGCGCGCGGCGCTGCGCGGCGCGCGCGCCGACCGGCTGCCGCAGGGCGAGATCGGCGCGGGTGCCAATTACGGCCGCAACCCCGCGGGCCAGCGCCTTCCGGGCGCCGACCGCGAGGATTGGACCGTCGATGTCGGCGCCAATATTTCCTATGAGGCCGACCTGTTCGGCCGCGTGAGCCGTTCGGTCGAGGCCGCGCGCGGCGACGCCGAAGCCGCCGAAGCCAACGCCGACGCGGTGCGCGTGATCGTCGCCGCCGATACGACGCAAGCCTATGCGGACGCCGCATCGGGCGCCGCGCGGCTCGACGTCGCGCGGCGGATCGTTGACCTGCTCGATCAGCAGGTGAAACTCACCGAGCGGCGCAAGGAGGTCGGCATGGCGACCGGGCTCGACGTTGCGCGCATCACGACGCTCCGCGACCAGCGCGCCGCGGACATTCCCTCCATCGAGGCCGAGCGGCAGGCTGCACTTTTCCGCCTCGCGACTCTGACCGGTCGCGCGCCCGCTGCGCTCCCCGCCATCGCGGGCGACCGCAACATCAGCCTCGAAATCACCGATCCCATCCCGGTCGGTGATGGGGCGGCGCTATTGAAGCGCCGTCCCGACATTCGCGCCGCCGAGCGCCGCCTCGCCGCCGACACCGCGCGCATCGGCGTCGCGACGGCGGATCTCTATCCGCGCATCACGCTCGGCGCTTCGGCGGGCTCGACCGGTACCGGTTTCGGCGACGTGTTCGGCGGAGGGCCGCTGCGCTGGCTGCTCGGCCCTTTGCTCAACTGGGCCTTCCCGAATCAGGAACCCGCGCGGGCGCGAATCGCGGCGGCCGAGGCCGACACGCAGGCGTCCCTCGCCGAATTCGACGGCACCGTGCTGCGCGCGCTCGAGGAGACCGAGACGGCGCTCTCGTCCTACGCACGGTCGCTCGAACAAAGGCAGGCGCTGCGCGCCGCGCGCGACCAGGCCGAACGCGCGGCGCGGATCGTGCGCGCGAAGCGGCAGGAAGGCGCGTCGGATTCGCTCGAATGGCTCGACGCCGAACGCACCTTCGCCGAAACCGAAGCGGTGCTCGCGGCGCAGGACGGACAGATCTCGCGGCGCCAAGTCGCGCTGTTCCGCGCGCTTGCAGGGGGCTGGTCGAGTTAAGGCTGCGCGGGCCCGGCGCCGCGCCCCCACCATCGTTTACGCCGCTTTTACCAGTCCCGGTGCATAAGGTTTACCGATATTTATGGCTGGGGATAAATGATGGACAGCATGCGCGGCCTGCTTTCGGGCAGCCACGACCAGGAGGATGGGGCGATCGATGCGCCCGCGTCGGTCGGCGTCGATGAACGGCGGATGCAGGTCAGGGCCTATAATTACTGGGCGTCGCTGCTCGGCGATCGCGCTTATCCTTCGGTCGAGGACCTCGATCTCGAGAGCGCCGATTTCGGGCCTTATTCGGTGCTGCTCGACTTTACCGCGGGCGTCGAAAATCCGGGCTTGGCCTATATCGGCGAGACCCTTCGTACCGAGTCGCAGATCGACGAGGATGTCCATTATATCAGCCAGATTCCCGGCCGTTCGCTGCTGTCACGCCTGACCGACCATTATCTGCAGATCATCGCCAACCGCGCGCCGATCGGCTTCGAGGCCGAGTATGAGAGCGATCGCGGCGTCACGATCATGTACCGCGGCATATTGCTGCCCTTTTCGTCCGACGACGACACGATCGATTTCATCATGGGGGTGATCAACTGGAAGGAAGCGGCCCCCGCCGATCAGGCCGAGGAACTGCAATTGTCGGTCGAACAAGCGCTGCGCAGCGCCGCACCGCTGACCGCGCCGGTGCCGGTGTGGGCCGACGGCCCCGACTCGGGGCATCTGGGCGACGATGTCGACGCCGCTCCCGGCTTTGCCGCGCTGCAGGGCGAGGGTGATTTTTCTGTCGACCTGTCGGTCGACGACGATGTCGCGGCCGATCCGGGCGCGGACGCCGAACTCGCCGACTGGCTCGCGCTCGCGCGCGAAACCGCCGAGCGGGCCGTCGCCGCCGACAGCCGGAGCCGTGGTGCGCTCTATCAGGCGGTCGGCAAGGCATGGGATTTCGCGCTGGCGGCCGACGCGCAGCCCGAAGCCTTCGCCGCGCTGCTCGACGACGCCGGGCTGACGGTGCAGGATCGCGCGCCGATGACGCCGATCGTGAAGCTGGTCTTCGGCGCCGCCTATGACAAGACGCGGGTCGCCGAATATGCCTGCGTGCTCGGCCACGCAAAGGATCAGGCGGTCGGTCGCGGCGAACTCGCCGCCTATCTCGATCGCTATCCGGGCGGGCTCAAGGGTCTCGTCAAGGACGCGCGTGCGCGCCGCAAGCCGGCTGAGAGCGGCGAGCGGGCGAACGCGAAGCTCGAAGCGCTGCGCCGCGCGCAGCCCGCACTGATCCTCGAACATGATGCCGGCGACGCCGAATTCGTCGTGCTGATCGCGCGCGCGATGCCCGGCGGCCATATCGGGATCGTCGCCAAGGCGGCCGACGATCCGGCGCTGGTCGCGAAACTCGCGAAAAAGGCGGTCGCGATTACCCCCGGCGGCTGAACGGCGCTTGATAGCGTTCACGCAACAGACAATCCCAAAATTGAAATATTTTTACGCGGGGCCGCGAACGAGGCCTTGAGCCGCGCGCCGCTCGGGCGCATAGGAGGCGCAGCGAACGGACCCCCGCCGATCGTCGGCTGGGATCCCCCTCTTTGGTTCGGGATGCTGCATTTTATGTCTCAGAAACTGTCCGATACGCCGGAAACGGACACGCCGACCCCCTCCACCGTCAAAATCCCCCCAAAAGTCTCCGCCGCCTATCTGGCCGCGCTCGCCGGCAGCGCGCTGCCGGGCGAGGGCGACGATATGGACGAGGCCGCACTGGCCGACGCGAGCCAGTTCGCAGCGCGCGCCGCGCTCGACCGCACCGCCGAAACGCCGTCGCTGCTGCTCGAACCGATCGCCGCCGACGGCACCGATCGCCGGATGCGGCTTGCCATCATCAACGACGACATGCCCTTCCTCGTCGATTCGACTTCGCAGGCGGTCGCGGCGCAGGGGCTCGCCGTTCACCGCATCCTTCACCCCGTCGTCGCGGTGAAGCGCGATGCGAAGGGGCATCTGCAGGAAGCCGGCGAAGGCGGAACGCGTGAGTCGGTCATTTATATGGAACTCGAGCGCGGCGACGCGCGCGCGCGTCGGCGCCTGCTCGACGGCCTCGAAGCGGCGCTGCGCGACGTGCGCGCCGCGGTGCGCGACTGGCGAGCGATGCGCGCCGCGATGCTCGCCGACGCCGCGATGCGCGTCGACGGCGAAGGCGCCGAGCTGCTGCGCTGGTTCGAGGGCGGATCGATGACCCAGCTCGGCCACGAATGGCGCACGCGCGATGGCAAGGCACAGGATCCGCTGGGCATCAGCGAGAGCAGCGACAGCCAGCTCCTGTCGCCCGCGGCGCTCGAAGCCGCCTTTGCCTGGTTCGACGCCCGGGAAAAAGCGGGGGGAGGCCACGCGCCGCTGCTGATCAAGTCGAACCGGCTGTCGGCGGTCCATCGCCGCGTGCTGCTTGACCTCGTCGTTGTCCCAGAATTGAAGGGAAATAAGGTCGAACGCCTGTCGATCCACGCCGGCCTGTGGACCAGTCAGGCCTTGTCGTCGCCGCCGGCAAAGGTGCCGGTGCTGCGCGCGCAGCTCGAAGCACTGATGGCGAAATTCGGCTTCGATCCGACGGGCCATGCGGGCAAGGCGCTCGCCCATGCGCTCACCGCGCTTCCGCATGATTTGCTGATCGCGTTCGACTCGGCTTCGCTCGAAGCCTTGGTGCTGACCTCGATGTCGATCACCGATCGGCCGCGGCCCAAGCTGGTGACGGTGCAGAGCGCGCTCGGCCGCCACCTGTTCGCCTTCGTCTGGCTGCCGCGCGACGAAGTCTCGACCGGCCGCCGCCTCGCGGTCGAGAGCCTGTTGGTGCGCGAGGCCAAAGCGGGAGTCATCGGCTGGACGATGGTGCTCGAAGACGGCGGTGCGGCACTGCTGCGCTATACGCTCGACCTCAGGAGCGGCGGCGTCGTTCCCGATACCGAGGCGCTCAACGCGCAGCTCGAACAGATGGTGCGCGGCTGGCAGCCCGAGGTCGAGGCGGCGCTGGCGAAGCGCGGCGACCCGGGCCGCGCGGCGGCGCTCGCGGCGCGCTTTGCGCCGACTTTCCCGCCCAACTACCGCAACCTCTATAACCCCGAGGAAGCCGCGCGCGACATCCTGCGCCTGCGCGATCTCGACGCGGGCAATCCGCGCAGCGTGCGGCTCGCGCGGAAGAGCCTCGACGGCGACGACCGGCTGCGGCTCAAGGTCTACAGCGCCGCCGGCCCGCTGGCGCTGTCCGACGTCGTTCCCGCGCTCGAACATTTCGGCTTCGAAGTGCTCGAGGAAATCCCGACCACGCTGCAAGGCCGCACGCCGGGCGCCGAGGACGAAGACGAGTCGGCGATCGTCATCCACGATTTCACGCTGCGGCTGCCCGCCAATGTCGACGAGCTCGCGCTGCTTCCTTATGCCGAGGTGCTCGAAGGCGCGATCACGGCGGTGCTGGGAGGCCGCGCCGAGAATGACGCGTTCAACGAATTGGTGCTCACCAACCAGACCGACCCGCGCGCGATCGTGTGGCTGCGCGCCTGGTTCCGCTATTTGCGGCAGGGCGGCTCGGCCTATGGCATGGACACGGTGGTCAGCGCGCTGCGCCATGCGCCCAAGCTGACGGCGGCGCTGATCGAGCGTTTCCGTGCTCTCCACGACCCCAAGGCGCGCGATGCCAAGCGCGCCGAGGCGCTCGAAGCCGAGATCCTCGCCGACTTCGCCGACATCAAGTCGATCGACGAGGATCGCATCCTGCGCCTGTTCCACGCGGTGATCGGTGCGACGCTGCGCACCAACGCCTTCGCCCCTGCGGCCGAGGAAGCGCTGGCGTTCAAGATCGATTCGAGCCTCGTCCCCGGCCTGCCCAAGCCGCTGCCGTGGCGCGAGGTGTGGGTCTATTCGCCGCGCGTCGAGGGCGTCCATCTGCGCGCCGGCCCGGTCGCGCGCGGCGGGCTGCGCTGGTCCGATCGCCGCGACGACTTCCGCACCGAAATTCTCGGCCTGATGAAGGCGCAGCGCGTCAAGAACGCCGTCATCGTGCCGACCGGCGCGAAGGGCGGCTTCTATCCCAAGGCGCTGCCCGACGTGTCGCTCGACCGCGACGCCTGGTTCGCCGAGGGCACCGAATGCTATCGCATCTTCATCCGCTCGCTCCTGTCGATCACCGACAATCTGGTCGGCGGCAAGGTCGTGCATCCGAAGGGCGTGGCAATCCTCGACGGCGACGATCCTTATTTTGTCGTCGCCGCCGACAAGGGGACCGCGACCTTCTCCGACGTCGCCAATGCGCTCGCGATGGAGCGCGATTTCTGGCTCGGCGATGCGTTCGCGAGCGGCGGGTCGAAGGGTTATGACCACAAGGCGATGGGCATCACCGCCAAGGGCGCGTGGATTTCGGTCCAGCGCCACTTCGCCGAAATGGGCGTCGACGTGCAGACCGACACGATCCGCGTCGCCGGTTGCGGCGACATGTCGGGCGACGTATTCGGCAACGGCATGCTGCTGTCGAAGGCGATCCAGCTCACCGCTGCCTTCGACCACCGCCATATCTTCCTCGACCCCGATCCCGATCCGGCGAAAAGCTGGAAAGAACGCGACCGGATGTTCAACCTGCCGCGTTCGAGCTGGGACGATTATGACAAGAAGCTGATCTCGAAGGGCGGCGGCGTCTTCCCGCGCAGCCAGAAGAGCATACCGCTCTCCCCCGAGGTGCAGGCGCTGCTCGGCCTGTCGGTCAGCGAAATCGACCCGGGCTCGCTGATCTCGGCTATCCTGAAGGCGCCAGTCGACCTGCTCTGGTTCGGCGGTATCGGCACCTATGTGAAGGCCGCGAGCCAGAATAATGCCGAGGTCGGCGATCCCGCGAACGACGCGTTGCGCGTCGATGCCGAGGATCTGCGCGTCAAGGCGGTCGGCGAGGGCGCGAACCTCGGCGTGACGCAGGCCGCGCGCATCGCCTTCGCGGCGAAGGGCGGGCGGATCAACACCGACTTCATCGACAACAGCGCGGGCGTCGACTGCTCGGATAACGAGGTCAATATCAAGATCGCGCTCAATCGCGAGATGGCCGAAGGGCGCCTCAGCCAGGACGACCGCGACGCGCTCCTCGTGCGCATGACCGACAATGTGTCGGATCTCGTGCTCGAGGATAACCGGCTCCAGGCACTCGCGCTGTCGATCGCCGAAAAGGGCGGCTCTGCGGCGGTGCCGTCGCTGGTGCGGATCATGGAGACGTTCGAGGGCGCCGGCCGGCTCGACCGCAAGGTCGAGGGGCTCGCCGCGAACGACGAGCTCCTCCGCCGCGCGGGCGAAGGGCGCGGGCTGACGCGCCCCGAACTCGCGGTGCTGCTCTCGACCGCGAAGCTCGCGCTGCAGGACGCGATCGAGAACAGCGACCTGCCCGACGATCCGGCGCTTGGCGGCGACCTCGCTGCGGCCTTCCCTGACGAGATGCAGCGCGACTTCGCGCCGGCGATCGCCGATCACCAGCTGCGCCGCGAAATCATCGCGACCAAGATCGCGAACCGCATCATCAACCGCATGGGCATCGTCCATCCGTTCGAGCTGGTCGAGGAAGAAGGCTGCGCGCTCGGCGACATCGCCGCAGCGTTCGTTGCGGTCGAACGCCTGCTCGACATGCCGGCGATCTGGGAGGCGCTCGACGAAGCCAAGATCGACGAGGGCGTCCGCCTGTCGCTCTTCGCGCAAGCGTCGTCGGCGATGACCTCGCAGATGGCCGATCTCCTCCGCGTCACCCAGAGCCTGTCGCAGCCGGGCCCTGTCGTCGCGCGGCTCGAGCCGGGCGTCGATCGCCTGACCGCGGGCGTCGACGCGCTGCTCAGCCCGTCGGTCAAGCGCCAGTGGGATATGCTCGCGCAGCAATTGCTCGACGCCGGGGCGCCCGAGACGCTGACCGCCGCGGTCGTCCGGCTGTTCAAGACCGACGGCGCGATCGGCATCGTCGACCTCGCCGAACGCCGCGGCGACGACGAGGTCGCGGTGACGCGCGCCTTCACCCATCTGGGCGAAGCGCTCGGGCTCGACTGGGCGCAAACGCTCGCGGCGCATATGAGCCCCGCCGATCCGTGGGAACGCCTGCTCGTCAACAGCCTCGCGCGCGATTTCCAGCAGATGCGGCTGGCCTTCCTTGGCCAGCTGCCGAAGGGCGATCTCGACGCGGCGGTGACCAAATGGCTCGCCGACCATGCCCCGCGCGTCGAACAGTTCCGCAGCACCGTCGACCGCGCGCGGATGATTCCGAACCCCAATGGCGCGATGCTGTCGCACATCGCCGGGCAGGCGCGCGGATTGTTGGCGCGGTAATCAAATAAGGCCCTCCCCTGAAGGGGAGGGGCTTCAGGAAAGCTTCCCCTCCATGCCGTTCCAGCCCCGCGTCGCGATCCTGATCCCGGCGCCCGATTATGAAGAAAAGTGGCAGCCCGCCTTCGCCCGCAAGGCGGCGGCGCTGACCGCGGCCGGGCTGATCGTCGAGCAGCGCGTGTGGACCGATCCGGGCGATCTTACCGGTTATGACCTCGTGCTGCCGCTCTTTGCCTGGGGTTATCAGCGCGATGTCGCGGCCTGGTATGCTTTGCTCGACCGGATAGAGAGCGAAGGCCTGCCGGTGGTCAATCCGGTGCCGGTGCTGCGCTGGAACAGCGACAAGGCCTATCTCGCCGAGCTCGGCGCAAAGGGCGTCGCGGTCGTGCCGACGGTCGAGGTCGATGCGCTCGACGACGCGCGCCTCGCCGAAGCGATGGCCGAGCTCGGGGTCGACGAAGTCGTGATCAAGCCCGCGATTTCGGGCGGCGCCGACGGCACGCACCGCGTCGCGCCCGGCACGCCGATCCCCGCCGACGCGCTCGGCCAGCGCCGGCTCGTCCAGCCGCTGATGCAGGGCATCCTCACCGAAGGCGAATTTTCGCTCTTCTTCTTCGCCGGCAAATTCAGCCACGCGATCGTCAAGCGCCCGGCATCGGGCGACTTTCGCGTGCAGGAACAGTTCGGCGGGCGCGAGACGGTGTGGGACGCGAGCGACGCAGCGCAGCGCCTCGCCGCCGCCGCGCTGGCGGCCGCGCCCGCACCGCCGGTCTATGCGCGCGTCGACATGGTCGGCGATGCGGCGGGAACGCTCCACATCATGGAACTCGAGTTGATCGAGCCGTCGCTCTTCCTGCATCACGCCCCCGACAAGGGCGCGGCGTTCGGGCTGGCGGTTTACGGCGCCATCTGATCGGGTCGCCCCCGCCACAGCCATTGCCGGATCGCCGAGGTCAGGTTCGGCGGGTCCTCCGCCTCCATCCGTTCGACATCGATCCGCGCGACGAGCGCGTTGACCGGCAGCGCCTGCCGCACCGCTTCGGCTTCGAGCGCGTCCCAGAAGACGGGCTCGAGGCTGATCGAGGTCGGATGGCCGGCGATCGTCACCGAACGTTTGACCGGGGGATGAAGCGGCGGCGCCATGGTCCGGATTTATAACGCCTGTCCGGCGAGGGGTACGATTTATTTGGGGGTGACCGCGATTCGGGCGGCGCCTAGATTGGCGCGCGAATGGAAGCGAAACAGGCACGCCGATGACCGCGGGAATCCACACTCTCACCGAAAAGGAGAAAGAGACGCTGCGGCTGCTTGTCAGCGGCTATGACGCCAAGTCGATGGCGCGGCATCTCGGGCTGTCGGTCCATACGATCAACGAAAGGCTGCGCGACGCGCGGCGCAAGATGGCGGTGTCGAGCAGTCGCGAGGCGGCGCGCCAGCTGCGCGAGATCGAGCACCGGACCCCTCAAATATTGGCGGACAAGGCTTTGGGAGAAGCCGCTGCCCTACCCGATGTGGAAGACCGGACGACACCCGCCGAGGCGCCCCGCATGGTGCGGCCGCTCGGCTGGCTCGTTGGAGGTCTTCTGATGTCGCTTAGCTTGGCCCTGTTCGCTTTTTCCTCGATGACCGGCACCGCCGACACGCCCGCGGCGGCGCCGTCGACCGCGCCCGCCGAAAGCCCTGCGGTCGCGGCGGCGCGCGACTGGCTCGCGCTGGTCGAGAAGGGCGACTGGAACGGCAGCTGGGAGGCGACCGGCCAATCGTTCAAGGCGCTCAACTCGGTCGAGACCTGGGCGCGGGTCGCGCAACAGGTGCAGAGGCCGCTGGGGCCGGTTAAGTCGCGGGTTCTGATGAGCGACGAGTCGGTGCCCGCGCCGCCCTATGGCTATCAGATGGTCAAGTTCCGCACCGACTATGCGAACAAGACGGGCGCGATCGAGACGCTGTCGCTGGTGCGCGAGGGCGGAAGCTGGCGCGTGGTCGGGGTGACGGTGGAGTGAGGGTTGGAGAGGGTGGGCCAGAGATTTGAGACCACCCTCTTGTTCCGTTCGTGCCGAGCTTGTCGAAGCGCCGTTCTTCCTTTCGACGTCGCAAAGAAGGAACCAGGGGCGAACGCGTTACGGGGTAGAGTGAGCGGCGACGGCAAAGCCGCCGCCAAGACGTCAGACGGGGCGGCGATCTTTCGGATCGCCGCCCTCGGCCCGTCAATACATATGCTGCCCGCCATTGATCGACATCGTCGATCCGGTGACGAAGCCCGCATCCTCGCTGCACAGGAACGCTACCCCGCGCGCGATCTCGTCGGCCTGCCCCAGACGCCCGACCGGAATCTTGGCGACGATCTTTTCGAGCACCGGCGCCGGCACCGCGGCGACCATGTCGGTGTCGATATAGCCCGGCGCGATCGCGTTCACCGTGACGCCCTTCTTCGCGCCTTCCTGCGCGAGCGCCTTGGTGAAGCCGTGGATGCCCGACTTGGCGGCGGCATAATTGACCTGGCCATATTGGCCCGCCTGCCCGTTGATCGACCCGATGTTGACGATGCGGCCCCAGCCGCGCTCGACCATGCCGGCAAAGGTCGCCTTCGCCATGTTGAAACAGCCGCCGAGGTTGACGCGCATCACATCGTCCCAATCGTCGTAGCTCATGCGCGCAAGCGTGCCGTCGCGGGTGATGCCGGCGTTGTTGACGACGATGTCGATCGCGCCGAATTCCCCGGCGATGGCGGCGCAATTGTCGAGGCACGCCTGATGGTCGCCGACGTCCCATTTGCGCGCGGCGATGCCGGTCCGGTCAGTGAATTCGCGCGCCTTTTCGTCATTGCCGGCATAGTTGGCGACGACGGTGACGCCCTGTTCCTTCAGCTTCAGCGAAATCGCTTCCCCGATGCCGCGGCTGCCGCCGGTGACGATTGCGATGCGTGCCATAAATCAAGCTCTCCCACTGCGTTATCGCATCATGATTAGGCTGCGGCACGGAGCGCTGCAAGTTGACCGGAACGTCAATCGCAAAGCTATTCAGGAAGAAGATTGACCTAGCTGCCGAGCTGCGCCCGCACCTTCGAAAAATTCCCGATCGCCAAATCGGCCCGGTCGATGGTCACGACCAGATCGGCGTCTTCGCCGAATTTCCGGCTCATCAGCCCGCTGCTCGGCAGTTCGAGCAACACCACGTCGCGGCCGGCGTCAAAACCGGGCAGGGGGCGAACCGGTTCGCCGCCCATCGCCGCCATCTCGGACGCCGCCATCGCGCGCCACCGGGGTTCATAGAATGCGCGCGCCGGCGCCGACAGATTGTCGGGGTTGGCGCACCAGGCGTGCTTGGCGCGGTCAAACAGGATCGTCCGATAATCCTGAACCCAAAGATCGGCGTCGGGGCGATGCGTCGTCAGCGGCAGCGTGATCATCTCGATCCGCTCGGCGCCGGTTTCGGGATCGACGGTGCGAACCGCCTTGGCCCAGCGGATCGCGTGCAGCGCTGCCATCACCGCGGTCGCGTCGCCGGGCGAGAAGCTGTCGCGCGCCGCGCTGTCGTGGACGATAGCGATGATCTCGCGCGCGCGTTCGCAGGCGTCGCGGTTGATCGCGGCGCACTGGTTCGATGCCTCGTCATCGTCCATGTTCGCCGCCGCGTCCTGTTCGAGCCCGCCGAGCCGCATTTCGAGGAGCGCGACCATCGCGGTCATGCTGCCCCAGTCGAAAGGATGAAAGGCGGGATCGGCGATGTCATAGCCGCGATCGGCGCGCTCGCCGCCCGCCACCTGGGCATCGTCCGCGTCGCGCGGATCGGGATCGCCCGCGCGCACGGCGACCAGATCGACGGGCCATTCGGGAAAGGCGCGGATAGCGAAGGGCGCAAGGTCGCCTTGGCCGAGACCCCCATGGGGACCGAACCAGCCTTCGGCATCGTTGAGCGCGAACGGGGGCTGGGTCGGCATGCCGGTGTCGCGAAGATGCAGGACGCGCACCTCGGGCTTGCGGCGATGGATGAAAAAGGCGAGCGCCCCTTCGCGCGGCCCCAGCCCGCCCCACAGGTCGGCGGGCAGGTCGGTGCAATCGATCTGCGCGAGGAAATCGACCGGCTGGTCGTCGATCCGGGGCCACGCCATGCCCGCCGCGAGTCGCGGGCGGCCGCCCAGCCAGCTGTTGGTTGAAATCGCATCGCGCGGTGGAATTTGGGGAAGGAGGCGAAGCGCGACGGTTTCGGCCTCGTCGCGCTCGATCCGGTGCGCCTGCTCCGCGACTTCGGAGGCGATCGTTTCGAGCGTCGTTTCGATCGCGGCGGGCGATGCGGCCTCCAGGGGCGCAGCCGCGTCGGGCGCGGAGTCATAGCCGCTCTCATCAACCATGTCCGGCGGCGTCTGGCGGCGGATTCGCGCGAGCCGCGACGGTGAGATTTCGACGTCGTCGGGCGGAGCTTCGGCCCGGCGCGACAGTTTCGGCAAGCGATATTCGCGCGCGGCGCGCGGGGCAGGGCCGGGGGCGGCCGTGGCGGCGCGCGGATGCCGCGACCGCCAGATGGCATAGGCAAGTCCGACGAAAGTCAGCGTGACTCCGGCCAGCGTCAATGCCGCCGTCAGAATCTGGTCCATCGCCTGTCTCCATATGCGCAGGGGGTCGCGCCCTTTTGGCGCCGCGCCGGATCAATTTAGCACATGGTCCTAAACAGTTGGTAAGCACGCCTAGGCGAGCCACCCCGCAAGTTCGCGCCGCACCAGCGTTTCGATCATCGTCATGCCCGGCGCGTCGGCGTTGAGGCAGGGCAGATAGGCGAAATTCCCGCCCCCCGCTCCGGCAAATTGCTGTCGGCCTCGAATCGCCAGCTCCTCCAGCGTTTCGAGGCAGTCGGCGGCGAAGCCCGGCGCGAAGACCGTGACGCTCTTGCCCGCCTTGGCCAGTGCTTCGAGCCGGCTGTCGGTCGCGGGTTCGAGCCATTTGGCGCGGCCGAATCGCGACTGGAACGCGACCTCGACCGGGCGCCCGAGCCTTTCGGACAGCAGGCGAGCGGTCTTTTGGCACTGGCAATGATAGGGATCGCCCAGCTGCAAAGTGCGCTCGGGCATGCCGTGGAAGCTCGCGAGCAGCACGTCGGGCGCGAAATCGAGCGCGGCCAGCCCCGACGCCACCGACGCCCCGAGCGCGTCGAGATAGGCGGGATCGTCGTGATAGGGCGGCAGAAAGCGCAGCGTGGGTTGCCACCGCAGCGTCTTCAGATGATCGCCCACCGCATCGACCACGGTCGCGGTCGTCGCGGCGCAATATTGCGGATAGAGCGGCGCGACCAAGATGCGGCGGCATCCCGCCGCGACCAGCGCGTCGATCGCCGGACCGATCGCGGGCTCGCCATAGCGCATCGCATGCGAGACCACCGCCGCTTCGCCCAAGGCGCATTGCAACGCCTCGCCCTGCGCGCGCGTGATCGCGGCGAGCGGCGATCCCTTGTCGGTCCACACCTGCGCATAGGCGTGCGCCGATTTTTTCGGCCGGGTGGTCAGGATGAGGCCGCGCAGGATCGGCTGCCACAGGATCTGCGGGATCTCGACGACGCGGCGGTCGGACAGGAACTGGCCGAGGTAACGCCGCACCGAGCGCGCATCGGGCGCATCGGGGGTGCCGAGGTTGACGAGCAGCACGCCGACAAGCGGCGCCGCGACGGCGGGATGATCGGCCGGGCGGGTCATAGCGGATGCGCCGATAGCGGGATGCGGCGGATGCGCCGCCCGGTCGCGGCGAACATCGCGTTGGCGATCGCGGGGGCGACGACCGGAACGCCGATCTCGCCGAGCCCGCCGGGTTCGCGGTCGCTCTCGACGAGTTCGACCAATATCCGCGGCGTCTGCGACAGACGCGGCAGGCCGAGCTGGCCGAGCTTGCGCGCGGTCGCGAGACCGCCTTCATAATCGGTGGTCGCGCCGACCGCAGCGGCGAGGCCGAAGATCAGCCCGCCCTCGACCTGTTGGCGTGCGATCGCCGGGTTGACGATCCGCCCCGCGTCGACGACCGCGACCAATTGTTCGACCTGAAGGCCCCGGTCGCTCTGCCGCGCGGTCGCCATCAGCGCGATATGGCTGCCGCGCATCGAGTGGCAGGCAAGGCCCTGCGCGCTCCCCGGCAAGCCGCCCTCCCAGCCGCCGATGCTGGTCGCGGTGAGCAGGCAGCGCGCGAGCAGCGGCGCGTCGCCGAGCATCGCCATGCGATAGGAAAGCGCGTCGCTTCCCGCCTGCGCCGCCATTTCGTCGATGAAGCATTCGGTGAAAAAGGCCGTGTAGCTGTCGGCGTTGCCGCGCCAGCGCCCGGTCGGCAGCCCGATGTCGGCGGGGCAATGGTCGACCGCGCGGTGCGGGATCGCATAGCGCGTCATCGCCCCCTCGACCGCGGCGGCGTCGGCGCGGCCGGCGGCGGCGCGTTGCGCCTCGTCGGCGGGGCTATTGTCGAACAGCCGTGCGCGCACCTCGTGATTGGTCGCGGGCACCGCGATACGCGTCACCAGCGCGTCGATCCCGCCCGCGGCGTTGAGTGTCGCGGTAAGCTTGGCCCGCGCGGGCGCGCGCGGGGGCAGGCGCATGATTTCCTCGGCGCGCGACCAGGCGAGCTGAACCGGGCGTTTCACCTGCAACGCGACGATCGCCGCCTGCACCGCGACGCTGTGGTCGAGGCAGGCGTCGAACGACCCGCCCGCCATCATCGGGAATAAGGTGACGTTGGCGGGCGCAAGCCCGGTCGCGCGCGCGACCGCGTCGCGGCACTGGGCGGGCGCCTGCGTCGCGACCCAGAGGCGTAGCCCGTCACGATCGGGCGCGGCGGTCGCGGTGCGCGTTTCTACGGCCGCGTGAAGCGCGGGGGCGACGGCATATTCGGCGGCGATCCCTTTGCGGCCGTCCATCGCCTCGGCGACGTCGCCCTCGCTCGCGATGCGATAGCCATCGTCCTTCAGCGCTGCCTTCAGCGCGGTATCGACACGCGCGGTCGAAATCGGCGTGCCTTCGGTCTCGAACACCGGCGCGAAGCGGTCGAGCGCGTTGTTCGCCGCCCACCAGTTGCGCGCGACGGTCGCGACCCAGCGGTCGTGCGTGACGACATGCAGCAGACCGGGCGACGCCATCCCGCGCTTGCGGTCGATGCCCTTCAGCCGCGTCGCGCCGAGCGGCCCCTGCCGGATCGCGGCAAAGACCATGTCGGGAAGGCGGATGTCGCCGGCATAATTGGCCGACCCGTCGATCTTTGCCGGCAGGTCGAGCCGCGTCAATTCCTTGCCATAGAGCGGGTCGGCGGCGGGTGCGCGATAGACGGGCTCGGCAGGCGGGTCGAGCAGCGCCGCCGCCGCCGCGACCTCGCCGAAACGCAGCCTTTTCTTGCCGTGAAGGACGAAACCGTCCTGTGTGTCGCATTCTTCCCAGTCGGCGTCCCAGCGATCGGCGGCCGCCATCATCAACAGCGCACGCGCCTGCGCCGCCGCCGCGCGGCACGGGCCTTCGAACATGCGGACCGACGAGCTGTTCGCGGTGAGCATCACCGCGTTACGCACCGCCCATTCGCGGCGCGCCCAGCTCCGCACGTCGGACACGAAATCGGGGACACCCGACCGCGGCGTAAAGACCGCGCTATCCTCGTCGACGAGCAGCGTATTGGCATAGAGCGGGCTGATCGGAGCGGTTTCGACCGCGATCGTCCGCCAGTCGGCGCCGAGTTCGTCGGCCATGATCTGCGGCAGCAGCGTTGTGACGCCTTGCCCCATTTCGCATTGCGGGACGATCGCGCTGATATGGCCGTCGTCGCCGATCTTCAGGAAAGCGTTGAAGATATGCTCGTCGGGGGCGGCAGTCAGGTTCGGCTGGTAATCGCGCGGCCACAGGCTCCATGCGATCGCGAGGCCGCCCGCGGCGGTCGCGCCGACGAGTATCTGGCGGCGGCTGACCTGCGGCAGCCGCGATTTGCGCTTTCCAACCGTGTCGCGAATGCCCGCCATCGCCGATGCTGATAAGCGGGGCGAGTCTGAAGGGCAAAGGCTTTTGCCTCGATCGTCGCCCCCGCGAAGGCGGGGGCCGTTATCGGTGTTGCGCGACGCCTCCAGCGGCCCCCGCCTTCGCGGGGGCGACGAGCTATTACCAGCCCCAGGGTGAGGGCGGCGGGGTCACCGGCCGACTATAATCGAAAGTCACGCGAAAATGGCGCCCCTCGCGGTCGAGGCCATAGGTGAAACCATCGGCGGTCGTTTCGATCGACCAGATATTGCTGTTCGACACGCCGCGCCCGGTGCGGGTGAACAGCGCGATCGATTCGGCATCGACGGGGAAGGTCTGGCGCGTCGCGGTGCCGGGGCCGGCGGTGTCGCCGCCATACATGGTCAGCTCGTCCTTGCTGCCGTCGGCGTGGCGATGGTCGTGCTTCAGGCGGAGGCCGGCCGGCGTCCGGGTGACAATCCACGTGCGCGAGCGGTCCCAGCCGCCATCGGGGTCGAGCCCCTCGATATGAAAGGGGATTTCGATCCGGTCTGGCGTGCAATGACGGAGGTGCATCACCATCGCCTTGCCGCGCATGTCCGCGTCGGCTTCCTGATCGCTCGCGAGCTTCCCGGCATAGGCCTTGCCGCACCGCGCTGCGAGCGCATCGAAGAACGCGTCCTGCGGATTTGCGGTGGCGGGCGCCGGCGCTGCGCATCCCGCGAGCCCGGCTGCGGCGGCCAACGATAGCGCAGGCTTCACTTGAGCAGGCCGAGGCGCGGAATCTCGACCTTGGGGCAGCGGTCCATCACGACGACCAGCCCCGCGGCTTCGGCGCGCTTGGCGGCCGCCTCGTTGATCACGCCTATCTGCATCCACACCGCCTTCGCGCCATGGACGATCGCCTCGTCGACCGCGGCGCCGGCGCCTTCGCTGTTGCGAAAGATGTCGACGATCTCGGCCGGCGGCTCGACATTGGCGAGTGTCGCGACGACGGGCGCGCCGTGGATCGTCGACCCGGCGTGGCCGGGATTGACCGCGATCACGTCATGGCCCTGCCGCACCAGAAAGGCGAGGACGCCGTTCGACGGGCGTGCCGGGTTGGGCGAGGCGCCGACCACCGCGATGCGGCGCGGCCGGCCGAGCAGTTCGCGGATTTCGCCTTCGTCGTTGATCGCCATGTCAGCCTCCTTTCTTGCGCGCGTTCAGCCAGTCGGCGACTTTCGCCGCTATCGCGTGGAATGGTTCACCCGCGGGATCGGTTCCCGCCGCCGGCGGGACGCCGCCGTCGCTCGCAAGGCGGATGCCCATCGACAGCGGCACCCGGCCGAGGAAGTCGAGCCCCATCGTCCCCGCCGCGGCTTCGGCGCCGCCGCTGCCGAACGGGTCGCTGACCTCGCCGCAATGCGGGCAGGCGTAACCCGCCATATTCTCGACCAGCCCGATGATCGGCACGTCGGCCTGTTCGAACAGGCTGATCGCGCGCGTCGCGTCCATCAGCGCGAGGTCCTGCGGGGTCGACACGATCACCGCGCCCGCGGGCTTGTGCTTCTGGATCATCGTCAGCTGGACGTCGCCGGTGCCCGGCGGCAGGTCGACGACGAGCGTGTCGATGTCGCCCCAGCTCGCATCGACGAGCTGTTCGAGCGCGCGTCCCGCCATCGGCCCGCGCCACGCGATCGCCTGCCCGGGGGCCGCGATCTGCCCGGTCGACAGCATCGGCACGCCATAGGCGCTTTCGACCGGCGCGAGCTTCGATCCGCGCGCCTCGGGCTTCACGTTTTCGCTGTCCATCAGGCGGGGCTGCGACGGGCCATAGATGTCGGCGTCGACCAGCCCGACCTTGACGCCGAGCCGGCGCAGCGCGACCGCGAGGTTCGCGGCGAGCGTCGATTTGCCGACCCCGCCCTTGCCGCTGCCGACCGCGATGATCGTCATCGCCCTTTTCTCGGCGGTCATCGCGACGCGCACCTCGTTCACACCCGGCTGGTCGAGCAGGCCGGCGCGCAGCTTGTCCTCGAGCGGTTTTCGCGCTTCGGTCGCCAGCCCGGTGACGTCGAGAACCATCGCGAGCGTCCCCTTGTCGTCGAGAAAGCGAAGGCCCGAAGTGCGGCCGCCGGTGAGGTCGGCGGCGATGCTGGCGAGGGGAGCGGTGTCGGTCATGCTCGCGGCAGATAGGCATGCCGAAGCCGATTGCCAGCCATTTTCGCGCGCACCCCCTGTTAATCGCGCCCGCCGCCCCTATAAAAGCAGCATGAGCAACGAAAATGACGCCAGCATGGCCGGCCGCCGTCCGGGGGGATTGCGGCAATTTCTCCAGCAGATCAGCCAGATGGCGAACAGCCCGTGGGGCAATGGCCCCAAAGACGGCGACGATGGCAAAGGTGACGGCAAGCGCCCCGGGCCGCGCAACCCCTGGGTGACCCCCGATCCCGCCGACCAGCGGCGCGGCCCAAAGCCGCGCGGCCCCTCGGCGCTCGACGAGCTGCTGCGCAAGGGACGCGGCGGTTTCGGCGGCGGCGGATCGGGGGGCAGCGGCGGTCAGTTCAATCTGGGCGATTCGGCGAAGTTCTGGAAATGGGCCGTGCTCGCGGTGGTCGTCGCGTGGGTGGTCTTCTCCTCCTTCCACATCGTTCCGCCCGAAAAGGAAGGTGTGGTAACGCGCCTCGGCAGCTATTCGCGCACCGTCGGACCGGGCGTCAAATTTACTTGGCCTGCGCCGATCGAGCGCATCCGGATGGAAGACGTCCGCGCGATCCGCACGATGGCGATCGGTTCGCCCAACGCCACCGACGAGAATTTCGTGCTGACCCGCGACCAGAGCATCGTCGATCTCGCCTATGAGGTCCGCTGGTCGGTGCGCGATCCCGAGCTGTTCTTCTTCCAGCTCGCCGATCCCGAAGGCACGATCCGCGAAGTCGCCGAAAGCGCGATGCGCGCGACGGTCGCCAATTTCGACCTCGTCCAGGCGATCGGCCCGGGCCGCGTCGAAATCGAAGCACAAGTTCAGCAGCGGATGCAGGAACTGCTCGACCAGTATCGCGCGGGCGTGATGATCCAGGGCATCGCGATCCGCCAGGTCGATCCGCCGAGCCAGGTCGACGAGGCGTTCAAGGAGGTCACCGCGGCGCGCCAGGAACGCGAAGCGGCGATCAACCTCGCGCGCGCCTATGAGCAGCAGGTGCTCGAGCGCGCGCGCGGCGACACCTCAGCATTCGACCAGATTTACGCCCAATATCAGCTGGCCCCCGAAGTGACGCGTCAGCGCCTTTATTATGAAACGATGGAGACGGTGTTGTCGAACGTCGACAAGACGATTGTCGAAGCGCGCGGGGTGACGCCCTATTTGCCGCTCAACGAAGTGCAGAAGCGGCTGAAGGCGCCCGACGCCGCCCAGAAGGGAGGCGAATGATGTTCGGCTCGCTGTTCCGGAACCCGATCCGTCTGCTCGTCGTCGCGGTCGCGCTGCTCGTCATCCTGTCGCAGTCGCTGGCGATCGTGCCCGAGGACAAGCAGGCGCTGATCCTGCGCTTCGGCGAGATCGAGCGCACGGTGAACCGCTACAAACCGAACGAGGATTTCGGCCGCTCGGGCGCCGGGCTCGTCCTGCGCGTGCCGTTCACCGACGGCATCCAATATATCGACAAGCGCATCCTTGGCATCAACATGGAGCGCCAGCAGGTGCTGTCGACCGACCAGCAGCGCTTGCAGGTCGACGCGTTCGCGCGCTTCCGCATCACCAATCCGGTGCGCATGTACACCGCGATCCGCACCGAGGATAAATTGCAGACGCAGCTTGCGACGATCCTTGGCTCGTCGTTGCGCAACGAACTCGGCAAGCGCACCTTCGCCACCCTCTTGTCGCCCGAGCGCGGCGCGGTGATGGACAATATCCAGGTCGCGCTCAATCGCGAGGCGCAGAAATATGGCGCCGAGATCATCGATGTGCGCATCAAGCGCGCCGACCTGCCCGAAGGCGCGACGCTCGAAGCGGCGTATAACCGCATGCGCACCGCGCGGCAGCAGGAAGCGATCGCGATCCGCGCCGAAGGGCAGAAGGAAGCGCAGATCATCCGTGGCAGCGCCGACGGCGAAGCCGCGCGCATCTATGCCGCTAGCTTTGGCAAGGACCCCGAATTCTATGATTTCTATCGCGCGATGCAAAGCTATCGGCAGACCTTCCTCGGCGAAAACAATCAAGGTGGGACGTCGATCATCATGTCGCCCGACAATGAATATCTGAAGCGTTTCAGCGGCGGTTGAGGCGCCTGCCGCGGACGGCGGGCGCGATGAATGGAACCTGCAGCGTCCGTTCATGTTCAAACAGCGTTCAGCCGGCCCGCCGCAGACCGCCGCAGCCGGGGTTATTGGATTTTTTGAAGAACGAAGAGGATTTTTCGATCGTGCGTTATGTTTATGGCATCACTTCGGCCTTGCTGGCGGGTGGCACCGCGCTGGCGCTGGTCACTCAGTCGCCCGTCGGCGCGCAGGTTGCGCAGAACGAAAAGAGCGAGATCGCCAAGGCCGTTCCGCGCGCCGGCGCGCCCGAAAGCTTCGCCGACCTCGTCGAGCAGCTGCAGCCCGCGGTGGTCAACATCTCGACCAAGCAGGAGGTGACGCTCGGCGTCCGGCTCAATCCCTTTGCCGGAACGCGCGAGCCGATCACCCAGGAACAGCAGGGCGGCGGCTCGGGTTTCCTGATCTCGGCCGACGGCTATATCGTCACCAACAACCATGTGATTGCCGGCGGCCCGCGCGGTGAGCAGACCGTCGATCAGGTCACCGTGACGCTCACCAACCAGAAGGAATATACGGCGAAGATCATCGGCCGCGACGCCGCGTCGGACCTTGCGCTGCTCAAGATCGATGCGACCGGCATGCCCTTTGTGAAATTCGCCGACGGCAGCCCGGCGCGCGTCGGCGACTGGGTCGTCGCGATCGGCAATCCGCTCGGCCTCGGTTCGACCGTGACCGCGGGGATCATCTCGGCGGTCCAGCGCAACATCGGCCAGGGCGGCGCCTATGACCGCTATATCCAGACCGATACCGCGATCAACCGCGGCAATTCGGGCGGCCCGCTGTTCGACCTGCAGGGCAATGTCGTCGGCATCAACAATATGCTGATCTCGCCCGTCGGCGCGAACATCGGCGTCAACTTCGCGATTCCCGCCGACGCCGCGATCCCGGTGATCAACGCGCTGCGCGCCGGCGAGGCGCCGCAACGCGGCTATCTGGGTATCGGCATCGTACCGGTCAGCGAGGATATGGCGGCGGCGCTCGGCCTGCCCAAGGATCGCGGCGAGATCGTCCAGCGTATCGAGGACGGTCAGCCGGCGGCAAAAGCCGGGCTGAAGCGCGGCGACGTGGTGACCAGGATCAACGGCAAGGAAATCACGCCGCAGCAGACGCTGTCCTATATCGTCGCCAACATCAAACCGGGCACGCGCGTTCCGGTCGAGGTCATCCGCGAAGGCAAGACGCTATCGCTGTCGGCCGTCGTCGGCACGCGCCCGCCCGAAAGCGAACTGACCGGCGAGAATTTCGACCCCGAGGCCGAACAGACGCTGCCCGAGGATCCGACCGGCACCGCCGATCAGGCGATCCAGGATCAGCTCGGCATGGCGGTTCAGCCGCTGACGACCGCCATCGCGCGTTCGATCGGCGTCGAAGCCGACACCAAGGGGCTGGTGATCGCCGCCGTCGGCGGCAACAGCGACGCGGGCCGCAAGGGGCTGCGTCGCGGCGACATCATCCTCAGCGCCAACCGCAGCGCGGTTACGAGCAGCGAGGCGCTTTCGGGCGTCCTCGCGGCGGCGAAGAAGGCGGGCCGTAACGCGGTGCTGCTCGAAATCCTGCGCCGCGGCCAGCCGCCGGCGTTCATCGCGATCCGCATCGCCGAATAGGCCGGGCGCGACCCGAATCGAAAAGGGCGCCGCGGCCTTGGTCGCGGCGCCCTTTTCATTTGCCCGGACGGCCTAATGTTCCTATTATGTTCTAAGGCCAACGAGTCGGGAGATGGATGATGATCGGATATGTGACGCTGGGGACGAACGATCTGGCGCGCGCCGCCGCCTTTTACGATGCGATCGCCGCCGAACTCGAAACGCCGCGGATGATGGAATATGAAACATTCATCGCCTGGGGCAAGCCGGACGGCGGAGCGGGGATCGGCCTCACCAAGCCCTTCGACGGCAATGCCGCGTCGGTCGGCAATGGCGTGATGGTCGCGCTCGCGGCGAAGGATCAGGAGCAGGTCCAGCGCCTCTACGACATCGCGCTGGCAAACGGCGGCACCTGCGAAGGCCCCCCGGGACCGCGCGGCGAAGGTTTCTATGCCGGCTATTTCCGCGATCCCGACGGCAATAAACTGAACGCCTTCATCATGGGTTGAGCGCGCCGGTGCCGCTCCGGGGACGGGCCCTAGCTGTCGGCGGCTTCCTCCGCCACCGCGAGCCCGTTCTTCAGCATCACCGGCACCTGGCTCAGCGTGAAGAGGAAGGAGAGGGCGGTGACGCCCCAGACTTTGATCGTCAGCCACAGGTCGAAGTTCATGCGGCTGGACTGGATCAGCTCGTACATCACATGGTTGGCGATGCCGAGCGCGGCGAAGAACAGCCCCCAGTTGCGCGACAGCAGCAGCCAGCCGCGCTCGGTCAGCCCCTCGAGCGCCGACTGGAGCAGATATTTGAGCATCGGCCGCTTGAACCAGTATCCGCCGAGCAGCAGCACGGCGAAGGCGGCATAGATGATCGTCGGTTTCATCACGATGAAACGCTCGTCGTGGAACCAGATTGTCAGCGCGCCAAAGCCGAGGACGAGAATGCTCGACATCCACAGCATCGGCGAAATCTTGCCGAGCTTCCACCTCGACACCGCCATCGCGATGACGATCGCGACCATGAAGGCGACCGTGCCCTTGATCGCCGCGGTCGTCGCGGCGAAGGCGCCTTCGCCGCCCGACGAAAATTTATAGGCGAGGAAAAAGACGAGCAGCGGCCCGAAGTCGATCACGAAATTGAGCCAGCCATGTTTCGCCGGCGGCGGTGCCGGGACCGTTTCGGGCCCGGTCGGGAGCTGATCGCTCATCGGATATTTCCTGCAATGATGCCCGCGATCTCGTCGGCATCGAACGGGCGAAGGTCGTCGATGGTCTCGCCGATCCCGATCGCGTGGATGGGAAGGCCGTGGCGCTCGGCCGCCGAAACGAGCACGCCGCCGCGCGCGGTGCCGTCGAGCTTGGTCATGACAAGCCCGGTGACCCCCGCGACCTCGCGGAACACGTCGATCTGCGACAGCGCATTCTGCCCCGTCGTCGCGTCGAGCACGAGCACGACGTCGTGCGGCGCCGCGGGGTTCAGGCGGCCAAGCACGCGCTTGATCTTGGCCAGCTCGTCCATCAGCTCGCGCTTGTTCTGGAGCCGTCCGGCGGTGTCGACGATCAGCACGTCGATGCCGGTCGCAGTCGCCTGCTTGACCGCATCGAACACGATGCCCGCGCTGTCGCCGCCCTCGGGTCCTGCCATGATCGGCACGCCGAGCCGCTCGGCCCAGACCTTCAATTGCCCGATAGCCGCGGCGCGGAAGGTGTCGCCCGCGACGAGCATCACGCCATAATCCTGTTCCTGGAACAGGTGCGCGAGCTTGGCGATGGTGGTGGTCTTGCCCGACCCGTTGACCCCGATCACCAATATGACCTGTGGGCGCGGAAAGGCGTCGATGTCGAGCGGTTCGGCGACCGGACGCAGCACAGCGGCGATTTCGTCCGCGACGACCTTGCGCAGTTCCTCGGTACCGTTCGCGGCGATGTCGCGGCGCTCGGCGAGGCGGTCGCGGATGCGCGCGGCCATCGCCGGGCCGAGGTCGGCGGTGATCAGCGCTTCCTCGATGCGGTCGAGGTCGTCCTCGTCGAGCCGCGCCTTGCCGGTCAGCCCGGCGAGATTTTCGCCGAGCCGCTCCGACGTGCGGCGAAATCCGCCGAGCAGCCTTTCGCTCCAGCTTTGGCCGGTCATGCCGCGATATCCTTTGCTTCGATTTGGGTGGCGATCATCCGATCGCCGTCGCGCGCCGTCAGGCGCACGTCGATGATGGTGCCCGGCGCCGCGGGGGCGGCCAGTGTCACAGCGGCGAAATTTTCGGCGTGACCGGTCAGGCCGTCGCGTTCGACGAGCATCGTAGCGGTGCGGCCGGCCTGAGCGTCGAGCCAGCCCTGCCGCCGCCGCGCATTGGCCTCGCGCAGCGTCGCCGCACGTTCGCGTGCGACCGTGCGTCCGACCTGCGGCATCCGCGCGGCGGGCGTACCGGCGCGCTGGCTGTAAGGAAAGATATGGCCGAAAACGATGTCGCAATCGTCGATCAGCGCCAGCGAGTTCACGAACATCGCGTCATCCTCGGTCGGAAAGCCCGCGATCAGGTCGGCGCCGATCGCGATCTCAGGGCGTGCGGCCTTCAATCGTTCGATCAGGCGCACCGCGTCGGCGCGGCGGTGGCGGCGCTTCATCCGCGCCAGCACCATGTCGTCGCCTGCCTGCAACGACAGGTGGACGTGCGGCATCACGCGCTTTTCCTGCGTCAGCAGCGCGAACAGCGCATCGTCGATCCGGTCGGGATCGAGCGACGAGAGGCGCAGCCGCTCGACCGGCAGCACCAGCAGCGCCTCGACCAGCGTCGCAAGGCTGGTGCCGCTATCGTCGCCATAGCTCGCAAGGTCGACCCCGGTCAGGACGATCTCGCGCTGTCCGCGGGTCAGCGCGGTGCGCGCGGCGTCGAGCACCGCTTCGACGCTCGCCGACCGCGCCGTCCCGCGCGCCAGCACGGTCGCGCAAAAGGTGCAGCTATGCGAGCAGCCCGTCTGCACACCGAGGAAAGCGCGGGCGTGATGGGGGCCGGAGAGGGCGGGGGAATAGGGAGGGCGGGGCTTCGACAAGCTCAGCCCGAACGGAGAATCTGAGGTCGCTTTCCCCAACTCCGTTCGCCCTGAGCTTGTCGAAGGGCCGTTCTTTTCCTGTTCGAAGCGATAGCTCTCCGCCAACCCCTTGGCATCGTTGCGCACCACACGCGCGCCCATCGCAGCAAAGGTCTCGCGCTCCAGTTCCGCCGCGCACCCCGTCACCACGACCTCGGCCCCCGGCCGCTCGCGCAAGCTCCGGCGCACCGCCTGCCGCGCCTGCCGCACCGCCTCGTCGGTCACCGCGCAGCTGTTGAAGACGATCGTATCGCGCCGACCTGCGGCCTCGACGGCGGCCCGGATGGCCTCGCCCTCGGCGATATTCAGCCGGCAACCGAAATTGACGACCTTCTGGCGGTCGGCGAGAGCTGCGCTCATCCGAACTGCGCCCAGTCGGTCTCGCCCTCGTACACGCGCGTCGCGGCGCCGCTCATCACGATCGGCTCGCCGGGCGCCCAGCGGATGACGAGGTCGCCGCCGGGCAGCGATACCGTCACCGGCGACTGGACGATCCCGGCGCGGACCGCCGCGACCGCGGTCGCGCACGCGCCGGTGCCGCACGCCTGCGTCAGGCCCACGCCGCGTTCCCAGACGCGAAGTTGCAACTGGTTCTCGCCGTCGAGGCTCGCGACATTGACGTTGACGCGCTCGGGGAACAGCGGATCGGTCTCGATCCGTGGTCCCAGCTCGTCGAGCGCGACGGCGTCGGCCTCGGGCACGAAAAAGACGATGTGCGGATTGCCGACATTGACCGCGGCGCCATGCTCCAGCTCGTCCCACGCGACGGGCATGTCGCGTGTGTCCATCGGCATCGCGAGCGGGATATACTCCCAGTCGAAGACGGGTTCGCCCAATGTGACTTCGGCGCCGCCATCAGCCGGCGTGACGCGCAGCATGCCGCCCAGCGTCTCGATCACCGCGGGTTTGCCGATCAGCGTCGCGACGCAGCGCGTCGCATTGCCGCACGCCTCGACCTCGCCGCCGTCGGCGTTGAAGATCCGCATCTTCACGTCCGCACTCGCCGACGGTTCGAGCAGGATCAACTGGTCGCACCCGATGCCGTGACGGCGGTCGGCGATCGCATGCGCACGCGCCGGTGTCATCTCGACGGCATGCTCGCGCGCGTCGATCACGACGAAGTCGTTGCCGAGGCCGTGCATCTTGGTGAAGCGGTCTGCCATAGGGCGCATTTAGGGGGGCGGGGCAGCGAAGTCTAGCGAGGCGTCCGCGGTTTCCTGATCCTCCCCTCCCTGGAAGGGAGGGGTTGGGGGTGGGTCCCGCCGAGGCACTCGGCGGCCTGCGCGAGCAGATACTCGGCTGCTCCATCTGGATTGGTCATTACATCGGAATTCCATAGCCGGATGACCCGCCAGTTCATGCTTTCCAGATAGGCAGTTCACTTGCCGTCATATTCCTGTTGGTCGAGATGCTGGCTACCATCAAGTTCGATAGCGAGCTTCGCCTCACGGCACGCCAGATCGACGATGTAGGACCCAACGACAAGCTGTCTGGTGAAGGCTGGCCGGTAACCGGAAAGGATGCGCCAGAGTTTTCGTTCTGCTGGCGTGGCGTCTCGCCTTAGCTGTCGAGCACGCTCGGTCATTTCGGGCGGTACACGGTGCATCGCCAAAGGTATAGAGCGGCGAGCTTTGCTCGCCAACCCACCCCCAACCCCTCCCTTGCAGGGAGGGGAGGACTTATGCGCTCTTTCGCAGCGGCGTTCCCTCGCTGGTGTCCGATCCGACCTCCGGCACCATCGGCGCACGCAGCAGGCCGCGCTCGGCGAGCAGGCGGTCGGTGTCGGCGGCCGACGCGGCGCGGCCGAAGTGCCAACCTTGCCCCTTCGAACAACCAAGTCGGGTCAGTTCGATCGCGGTCGCCTCGTCCTCGACGCCCTCGGCGGTGATCGGCATTGCCAGGCTTTCGCCCAGCCGCACGATCGCGACGACGATCGCCTGCGCGTCGGGGCTGCCGCGCATCGCGGCGATGAAGCTGCGGTCGATCTTGATGCGGTCGAACGGCAGCGCGCGCAGGTGCGACAGCGAGCTGTAACCGGTGCCGAAATCGTCGAGGCTGAGCGACACGCCCTGATTTTTGAGGCTGGTGACGATCGAGCGCACCAGCGGCAGATTTTCGAACAGCGAGCTTTCGGTGATCTCGACCTCGAGCTGCGCGGCGGGGAAGCCCGTTTCGACGAGCAGCTTGGTCAGCTTCTGGCTGAACCACGGGTCCTTGAGCTGCTGCGGCGAGATATTGACGGCGAGCATGATCGACGGGTCCCAGCGTTTCGCGATCTCCATCGCATCGCGGATCACCTTCAGCGACAATTCGCCGATCAGCCCGCTTTCCTCGGCGACCGGGATGAAGCGTTCGGGCGGGATCATGCCATATTCGGGCGATTCCCAGCGCATCAGCATCTCGAAGCCGAGCAGCCGCCCGCTCGCGATATCGACCTGCGGTTCGAAATGCGGGACGAACTCGCCGCGCGGCATGCCGTCGCGGATCCCGGTCTCGATCTGGTTACGGACCTGCACTGCCATCTCCATCCCGGTCTCGAACCAGCAAAAGCGGTTCCGCCCTTCGTCCTTGCAATGATACATCGCGATGTCGGCCTGGCGGACCATCGTTTCCATCGTCATGCTCGCATCATTGGCTAGCGCGATGCCGAGCGACGCGCCGATGCGGATCTGCTGCGCGTCGTGCGTGATCATATTGTCGAGCGCCGTCACCAGCTCGGCGGCGAGCGCGTCGATGTCGGCGCGCGCCGCGGGCTCGAAGGCCAGCATCGCGACGAACTCGTCGCCGCCGAGCCGCGCCTTGGTGGCATTGGGCGGCAGGACGGCCGAGATGCGCTCGGCCGCGACCTGCAGCACGCGGTCGCCCGCGGCATGGCCGTGGATGTCGTTGACGGTCTTGAAATGGTCGAGGTCGAGCAGGAAAAGCGCGACGTGGCGTTTCTCGGCGGCGGCGCCCGCGATCATCCGCTGCCCCGCCGCGAGCAGCGCGCGGCGGTTGAGGAAACCCGTCAGCGGATCGGTGTCGGCAAGGTAGCGCGCGCGCCGTTCGGCCTCGGTGCGCTCGACGATTTCGCGGTTGAGATCCTTGTAGCGGCGCCAGCCGAAAAGGATCAGCGCGATGTTGAGCACCAGCGCCGTTGCGAGCGCGCGGTCGGGCCCGCCGCCGATGCCGATCAGCGCGCGAACCGCTGCCTGCATCACATTGCTGCCCGTGCCGACGAACAGCAGGATCGCCGCGACGACGATGCCGCCGGCGATGATGTCGCGTTTGGCGCCCTCGCTGCGGTCGAATGGCTTCGGCGTCGATGTCATATATATGGTCCCACCCTCGCGCGCCTTATCGGCGAAAGCGGTGAAATTTGGGTTAAGTGCGGTCCTCCCTGTCGCGCAGCGATGGGGAGGGGGACCGCCGCCGTAGGCGGTGGTGGAGGGGCGGCGGCGTCACGCCATTGCCCCTCCGTCAGCGGCTGCGCCGCTGCCACCTCCCCATGCCTACGGCACAGGGAGGAGCGTTGCTCTTGCCCTTCCGGCCGCTTTTGTATAGAGGCCTCCACGTCCACGCGCATATTGCGCACGGATTATCGATGTCCGCGACGGAAAGTCTGTCCACGGATAGCCGCTGGTTGGCGAGGTTTCGCTCACCGGCGTCTTTTGCGTTGCGGGCCTCGAAACGAAGGATTTGAGGCGCATGTTCGACAGTCTGAGCAATCGGCTTGGCGATGTTTTCGGAAAGCTCCGCGGCCGCGGCGCGCTGACCGAGGCCGACGTGCGCGCGGCGATGCGCGAAGTGCGAATCGCGCTGCTCGAGGCCGACGTCGCGCTGCCCGTCGTGCGTAGCTTCGTCGATCAGGTCACCGAACTCGCGATCGGCCAGAATGTCCTGCGCTCGGTGACCCCGGGACAGCAGGTGGTCAAGATCGTCAGCGATGCGCTGACCGAAATGCTCGGGTCCGAAACCGCCGAGCTCGATCTGAATGTCGCCCCTCCCGCCGTCATCATGATGGTTGGTCTGCAGGGCTCGGGTAAGACCACCACCACCGCGAAGATCGCGAAGCGGCTCAAGGAAAAAGAGCGCAAGAAGGTGCTGATGGCGTCGCTCGACGTCAACCGCCCGGCGGCGCAGGAGCAGTTGGCGGTTCTCGGCAGCCAGATCGACGTCGCGACGCTTCCGATCGTCGCGGGCCAGCAGCCGGTCGAGATCGCGCAGCGCGCGATGCAGGCCGCGAAGCTTCAGGGCTATGACGTGCTGATGCTCGACACCGCGGGCCGCCTCCACGTCGACCAGCAGCTGATGGACGAAATGCAGGCGGTGTCGCGCACCGCGAACCCCGCCGAAACCCTGCTCGTCGTCGACAGCCTGACGGGTCAGGACGCGGTGCAGGTCGCGCAGCGCTTCACCGATCAGGTGCCGCTCACCGGCGTCGTCTTGACCCGCATGGACGGCGACGCGCGGGGCGGCGCCGCACTGTCGATGCGCGCGGTCACCGGAAAGCCGATCAAGTTCGCGGGCACCGGCGAGAAACTCGACGGGCTCGAACTCTTCCAGCCGTCGCGCATCGCGGGCCGCATCCTCGGCATGGGCGACGTCGTCAGCCTCGTCGAGCGCGCCGCCGAGACGATCCAGGCCGAAGAGGCCGAGGCGATGGCGGCGAAGATGGCCAAGGGCCAGTTCGACCTCAACGACCTGCGCACGCAACTCAACCAGATGCGCCGCATGGGCGGCCTTGGCGCGCTCGCCGGGATGATCCCGGGGATCAAGAAGGCGCAGGCGGCGATGGCCGCGGGCGGCGCCGACGACAAGATGCTCGTCCATTTCGACGCGATCATGGGCTCGATGACCCCGAAGGAGCGCGCGAAGCCCGAACTGATCAATGCGAAGCGCAAGATCCGCATCGCCAACGGGTCGGGCACGACGGTGCAGCAGGTCAACAAGGTGCTGAAGATGCACCAGGAAATGGCCAGCGCGATGAAGAAGATCCGCAAGATGGGCGGGCTCAAGGGCCTCGGCGCGCTGTTCGGGCGCGGCGGCGGCATTCCGGGCATGCCCGGGCTTGGCGGCGGCGGAATGGGCGGCGGCGGGCTGCCCGGCCTCGGTGGCGGCGGTATGCCCCCCGACCTCGCCAACCTGTTGAATAAAAAGAAGTGATTTAACCGAATTTGAAGTTCAGACGTAGAAGGAATTACTCATGGCTACCTCCATTCGCCTCGCACGCGGCGGTTCGAAAAAGCGTCCCTATTACAAGATCGTCGTCGCCGATTCGCGCAGCCCGCGCGACGGTCGCTTCATCGAGCGCATCGGCAGCTACAACCCGCTGCTCGCCAAGGACAGCCCGGAGCGCGTCAAGCTCGACGCCGACCGCGCGAAGCATTGGCTGAGCGTCGGCGCCCAGCCGAGCGACCGCGTCGCCCGCTTCCTCGACGCCGCCGGCATCAAGGAACGCGCCGCGCGCAACAACCCGAACAAGGCGGTCCCGGGCGAAAAGGCCAAGGAACGCGCCGAGGAAAAGGCCCAGAAGCTGGCTGACGCCGAAGAAGCCGCGGCCGCCGCCGCCGCTGCTCCGGTACCGGAACCCGAAGCAGCCGAAGAAGCCGCTCCGGCTGCCGAAGAAGCTGCTGCTCCGGAGGCCGCTGAATCGGATGCGACCGGTTCGGTGAAGAGCGAGGAAACCGCCGAAGCCGTCGCCGACGCTGTGGCGGAGGAAGTCCCGTCCGACGCGACCGCCGAAGATGCGGCTGCGATCGCCGAAGAGGTCGCCGAAGGCGGCCCGGTTGCGCCCGAAGCCGAAGAAAAGGCCGAAGGCTAAACCTTTATGAACGCCGACCGTCCCGTCACCCTCGCCGCCATCGCCGGCGCGCATGGGGTGCGGGGCGAGGTGCGTCTCAAACTGTTCGGCGAAGGCGCGGAAGCTCTCCGCGCCTTTTCCGTTTTCGATGCGGGGGACCGCAAACTCACCCTTAAATCGGTGCGCCCCGCCAATCAGGGCGCGGTCGCGACCTTCGCCGAGGTCAATGATCGCAGCGCCGCCGAAGCCCTGCGCGGCGCCGTGCTCACTGTCCCGCGCTCGGCGCTACCTGCCTTGGCCGAGGGCGAATATTATCACCACGACCTGCTCGGCCTGCCGTGCGTGTCGACCGACGGCGCGGCGATCGGCCATGTCGCCGCGGTCGAGAATTTCGGCGCCGGCGACATTCTCGAAATCGAAAAGCCCGATCGCAAGCGCTTCATGGTTCCGATGACCGCGCAGGCGGTGCCGGCATGGAGCGCCGACGGCGTGACCGTCAACGCGGCGTTCGTCGAGTAACGGACCTCCCCTCCAAAATCCGTTCGCCCTGAGCTTGTCGAAGGGCCGATCTTCCTTTCTATGTTGCAAAGAGCGGTGCTTCGACAGGCTCAGCGCGAACGGAGGTTTTATGCGCGCAAGATTTGCTCTCATGCTGGCGGTGCTGACTATTCCGCTCCCCGCCACCGCGCAGCAATCCTCCCCCCAAACCCTCGACCAACTCGCCCCCGAGATCGACGCGTTGTTCGCGAAATATCAGGCCGAGCAGCATATCCCCGGCCTCGTCTACGGCGTCGTCAAGGACGGCAGGCTCGCCTATGTGAAGGGCATCGGCGTCCAGTCCCTGACCGACAAAAGCCCGGCCACGCCCGACAGCCTGTTCCGCATCGCCTCGATGACCAAGGCGTTCACCGCGCTCGCGATCCTGAAGCTGCGCGACGACGGCAAGCTCCGCCTCGACGACCTCGCCGAAGACCATATCCCCGAAATGAAAGGCTGGGCCTACCCGACGAAAGACAGCCCGCGCATCCGTATCAGCGACCTGCTCCAGCATGTCGCGGGCTTCGTCACCGACGATCCGTGGGGCGACCGGCAGCAGGTGCTGCCGCAGGAAGACTTCACCAGGATGATCGCCGCGGGCGTGCCGTTCAGCCGCGCGCCGCAGAGCCAGCATGAATATTCGAACTTCGGCTATGCGCTGCTCGGCCGCATCGTCGCCAATGCGTCGGGCATGGCCTATGCCGATTATGTCCGGCAGGCGATCCTGACCCCGCTCGGCATGACGGCGAGCGGCTTCGACGTCACCAAGGCGCCGAAGGCGCGTTATGCGCTCGGCTATCGCTGGGAAAACGGCCGCTGGTCGCCCGAGCCCGAAATGGCCGACGGCGCGTTCAATGCGATGGGCGGGCTGCAGGTCAGCGCCAATGATTATGCGAAATGGGTCGCCTTCCTGCTCTCCGCCTGGCCCGCGCGCGACGATGCAGACGCCGGTCCGGTGAAGCGGTCGACGGTGCGCGAGATAGCGCAGGGGCTTAATTTCGTGTCGGTGACCAATCGTATCGGCGCCAGCGGGGCGAGCGCGTGCAAGCAGGCCGCGGCCTATGGCATGGGCTGGCGCGTCGCGCAGGATTGCGACCTCGGGCTCACGCTCGCGCACGGCGGCGGCTATCCCGGTTACGGCAGCCATGTGATGCTGATGCCCGATCATGGCGTGGGCGTCTTCGCGCTGTCGAACCGCACCTATGCGGGCCCCTCGGCGCCCGCGTGGGATACGGCGGTCGCGATGGACAGGGCCGGGCTGCTCGAACCGCGGGTTGTCCCGTTGTCACCCGTAGTGGCGGAAGCCTATGCGGCGGCAAAGGCCGCTTATGCCGCGGGCAATCTCGGCCCGCTGCAAGGCAGGCTCGCGATGAATTTCCTGATGGACCGTTCGGCCGAAAATTGGGCGGCCGAACTTGCGGCGCTCAAGGAAGAGGTCGGCGAATGCCCGGCCGACGAGCCGCTCGCGCCGATGGGCGCGATGTCGACCGCCTTCCGGCTCAACTGCGAAAAGGGCAAGATCGACGGACTGTTGCTACTCGCCCCGACGACGCCGGCGACGGTGCAGGCGCTGCGCTTTCGCGTCGTGCCGCCCGATAAGGAATAATGAAAACGGGACGGGGTCTTTGCAAGGGACGACCCCGTCCCGTTTCGCCCTGGACCTTTTGAGAGGGGAGGCAGGGAGTTATCGCGCGCGGCGGCGCGGGCGGATGCCGCAACGCGCGGCGGCGCGGGTGAAGACGCTGTCTTCGCCGGGCGCGCTCGGCAGGGCGATCCACGCGCCAAGGCGGCGGAACGGGGCCGCGAGCCGGTGGAGGCCGCGGGTGATATCGGCGCTGAAATGATCATGACCGTCATTCCAAACGCGCATGAAATGCTCGTCTTTCATCGCTCATCTCCTTTCGCTTGAGTGCAGCCTAGATGCGCCTTTCCGCACCGCGCCGCCAACAAAAGGCGTGGACCATGGTATAAGTCTGGCTTATATGATCGCATGTCCCGCCTTCCGCCCCTCGCCGCCATACGAACCTTCGAGGCCGCCGGACGTCTGCAGAATTTCTCGCGCGCCGCCGAAGAGCTGGGGCTGACGCAGGCGGCAGTGAGCTATCAGGTCCGCCAATTGGAAGACCGGCTCGGCCGTGCGCTCTTCGTGCGCGAAAAGGGACGCGTGCGCCTCTCCGAGACGGGGCAGCGCCTGCTCCCCGCGATTTCGGGCGCCTTCGCCGCGATGGGCGACGCCTTTGCCGCCTTGGGCAGCGACGAGGCCGAAGTGCTCACAATCAACGCCGCGACCAGCTTCGGCGGCACCTGGCTCAGCGCGCGCATCGGCGGTTTCCAGCTCGCCTATCCCGAACTCGCGGTGCGTATGGCGATGAGCAACGAGCTGGTCGACTTCGACGCCTCGAACGTCGATGTCGCGATCCGCGTCGGCCCGGGAGGGTGGCCGGGGCTGCGCGCCAATTTTCTGATGCGCCAATATCTCGCACCGATGGCCTCGCCCGCCTTTATCGAGGCGCATGACATTCGTGAGCCTGCCGACCTGTTGCGCGTCCAGCGGCTCGCCCCCAACGATAGCTGGTGGGCCGAATGGTTCGCCGCCGCGGGAGTCGACACGCCGCCCGCGCCGTCGCGCCGCGGGATCGAGCTCGACAGCCAGCTGCAGGAAGCGAGCGCGGTGCAGGCGGGTTTCGGCGTCGCGATGATGACCCCGCTCTATTGGCTGGCCGAACTCGCGAGCGGGCGCATGGTCCAGCCTTTCGACACGCTCTATGTCTCGGCGCGATCGGGGATGTGGCTCGTTCATCGCGAGAATCGGGTGGGGGTGCGCAAGATCGAACGCTTCCGCGAATGGCTGCGTGCCGAACTCGACAAGGATCGCCACCTGCTCCCCGAGGCGCTATGGCAGCCGCCGTCATGAGTTTCACCGCCGTCCCCCTGACCCTCTATCCCGATATATTCCCCGGCCCGCTCGGGCACAGCATGGCGGGGCGCGCGCTCGAAAGCGGGACGTGGCATTGCGCGCCGGTGCAGATTCGCGACTTTGCGACCGACAGGCACCGCACCGTCGACGACACGCCCGCGGGCGGCGGCGCCGGCATGGTGCTCAAGGCCGATGTGCTCGCCGCCGCGATCGACCATGCGATAGAGGCACATCCGGGGCTGCCGGTCCTCGCGATGACCCCGCGCGGAACCCCGATCACACAGGCGCGCGTGCGCCAGCTTGCGGCGGGGCCCGGCGCGATCATCCTCTGCGGCCGCTTCGAGGGATTCGACGAACGCATCTTCGATGCAAGGCCGATCGAAGAAGTGTCGATGGGCGACATCATATTGTCGGGCGGCGAGATGGGGGCGCTGCTGCTGCTAGACGCTTGCATTCGGCTGCTTCCCGGCGTAATGGGCGCGGCTTCAAGCGGGGACGACGAATCGTTCGAAAACGGTTTGCTCGAATATCCGCACTATACCCGGCCCGTTACTTGGGAAGGGCGCACGATCCCCGAAGTGCTGCGATCGGGGGATCATGCGAAGATCGCGGCCTGGCGGAAACGACAGGCGGAAGATCATACACGGTTACGCAGGCCGGACCTTTGGGAGCGCCATGAGGGCGCTCGGGACCGACCTGCCTCTGGCGCGCGGCGAAAAGAAAAGGACTAGAGGACATGAACCTCATCCAGACGATCGAAGCCGAAGAAATTGCCAAGGCCGGCAAGACCATTCCGACCTTCCGTCCCGGCGACACGCTGAAAGTCGGCGTGAAGGTGGTCGAAGGTGAACGCACCCGCGTCCAGAATTTCGAAGGCGTGTGCATCGCGCGCTCGAACAAGGGCATGGGCTCCAACTTCACCGTGCGCAAAATGTCGTTCGGCGAAGGTGTCGAGCGCGTGTTCCCGCTCTACTCGCCCAACATCGATTCGATTACCGTTGTCCGTAAGGGCGCTGTCCGTCGTGCGAAGCTTTACTATCTGCGTGGGCGCACTGGTAAATCGGCACGTATTGCGGAGCGCCGCGATTACCGGTCGGAAGCCGGCGAAGGCTAAGGAGAGCTTCTCTCACCCAAAGCCGAAACAGCTTTCAAAAACGACCGGTTCCGCCAACAGGCAGAGCCGGTCGTTTTCTTTTGGGCAAAGCGAATCTGATGCGAGCACCCTCATCCTTCCAGCCGACACGGCGCGCCTTTCTCGGCGCGGTGCTCGCATTCGGCGTGTCGGGCGAAGCGATGGCGCTCACCCATGCGCAGCGGGTGGTGCGTGCGGCGCGGCGGCAGGTCGGGGTCACGCTGGCCTATGACCCCGCCTACAGCGTGCTGCGCTTTCCCAACGGCGACGTCGACCGCGCCAAGGGCGTCTGCACCGACGTCGTGATCCGCGCGTTCCGCGATGCGCTCGGCGTCGACCTGCAGGCCCTTGTAAACGCCGACATGAAGGCCAATTTTGGGGCCTACCCGAAAAACTGGGGCCTCGGACGCCCCGATCGCAACATCGATCACCGCCGCGTTCCCAATCTCGCCACCTATTGGCGGCGGCAAGGGGCGGCGCTCCCGGTCACCGACGATCCCGCCGATTGGCGGCCGGGCGATATCTTCACCCAGATGGTCGGCGGGCGGATGCCGCACACCGGCATCGTGTCCGACCGCAAGGATACCACCGGCGTGCCGCTCGTCCTCCACAATATCGGCGGCGGCACGCGCGAGGAGGACGCGCTGTTCGACCACCCGCTGACCGGCCATTTCCGCTGGAAAGTCTGATTAAGGTTTCAACCGAGTTTTGCACCGAGGAGTGAATAAATGGGTTATCGTATCGTAGTCGCCGGAGCCACGGGCAATGTCGGGCGCGAAGTGCTCGCCATTCTCGCCGAGCGCGAATTTCCCTACGACGAACTGGCGGCGGTCGCATCGTCGCGCAGCCAGGGCGACGAGATCGAAATCGGCGATACGGGCAAGACCGTCAAATGCCAGAATATCGAGAATTTCGACTGGTCGGGCTGGGACATGGCGATTTTCGCGATCGGCAGCGACGCGACCGCGATCCACGCGCCGAAAGCCGCCGCCGCGGGCTGCGTCGTGATCGACAACAGCTCGCTCTATCGCATGGACCCCGACGTGCCGCTGATCGTGCCCGAGGTGAACCCCGAGGCGATCGACGGCTACACCGCGAAGAACATCATCGCGAACCCCAATTGCTCGACCGCGCAGATGGTCGTCGCGCTGAAGCCGCTCCATGACGCCGCGAAGATCAAGCGCGTCGTCGTCTCGACCTACCAGTCGGTGTCGGGCGCGGGCAAGGCGGGCATGGACGAGCTGTGGAACCAGACGCGCCAGATCTTCGTGGGCGACGAGAAGGATATCAGCAAATTCACCAAGCAGATCGCCTTCAACGTCATCCCGCACATCGACAAATTCCTCGACGACGGCTCTACCAAGGAGGAATGGAAGATGGTCGTCGAGACCAAGAAGATCCTCGATCCCAAGGTCAAGGTCACCGCGACCTGCGTCCGCGTCCCCGTCTTCGTCGGCCATTCGGAAGCGATCAACATCGAGACCGAGGAGGAACTGTCGGCCGAGGACGCGCAGCGTATCCTGCGCGAAGCGCCGGGCGTCGTGCTCCATGACAAGCGCGAGGACGGCGGCTACACCACCCCCGTCGAATGCGTCGGCGATTTCGCGACTTTCGTGTCGCGCGTCCGCGAAGATCCGACGGTCGAAAACGGCCTCAACCTCTGGTGCGTCAGCGACAATCTCCGGAAGGGCGCCGCGCTCAACGCAGTGCAGATCGCCGAACTGCTCGGCCGCCGGCACCTCAAGAAGGGCTGAGGCTCACATCCTCCCTGTCGCGAAGCGATGGGGAGGGGACCATGCGAAGCATGGTGGAGGGGCCGCGACGGCGCGTTAAAGCCCCTCCGTCAGCGGTTGTGCCGCTGCCACCTCCCCATGCCCGCGGCACAGGGAGGATCGTCTGGGTGTCGGCGCGCGCGAGAGGCATCTCGACTTCGCTCGATGCGAACGGATAGGAGAGGGCGATGCCCGTTCCTCAATCCGCCATTCCCGCCGCCCAGCGCCGTCTGCTCGGCCTGCTCCTCGCGTTGCTGCTCGTCGCGCAGATCGACCAGCCCTATCCCGAAGTCGCGCTGCTTCAGCATATCCCGACGGCGCTGCTGCTCGCCCTCTCCCCGTGGCTGCTCCGCCGCTGGCCGATGTCGACCGCGTCGGTCGCGTGCCTCACCCTCTTCATGGCGCTCCACACGCTCGGCGGCCGCTACGCCTACAGCAATGTCCCCTATGACGAATGGGCCCGCGCGATGACGGGCACGAGCCTCGCCGACGCCTTCGGCTGGACGCGCAACCATTACGACCGTCTCGTCCATTTCGCCTTCGGCGCGCTGTCGGTGATCCCCGTCGCCGAAATCGCAAGGCGTTGGGGTGGGCTCGGATGGCGCGGCGCGGGGCTGGCCGTGCTCGGCTGGGTGCTCGCCATTTCGTGCCTCTACGAAATCTTCGAATGGCTGCTCACCATCGTCGCGGCGGGCGATACCGCCGACCGCTATAACGGGCAGCAAGGCGACATCTGGGACGCGCAAAAGGATATGGCGCTCGCGCTATCGGGTGCGATACTGGTGCTCGCGATCCCCTGCCGCGACAGGAGAGAGTCATGCGCAACTTCACCACCCTCGCGATGATCGGCCTGCTCGCGGCGTGCAATCCGGCGGCCGAGAAAGCGCCCGTGGATGCCGATCCGGCGCCGCCACCAGTGCCCGAGGCGAAGAATGACGGTCCCAACGCCGCGACCACCGCGGTCAGCCTCGACGGCGAAGGACTGCGTTTCGTTGACAAGACCAGCGGCAAGGCGAGCCTGCTCGCCTTCGGCGTCCCGCGCGCGCAGGCCGAAACGGCCTTGGCGAACGTCGCGGGCAAGGAGGACGACCGCAGCACCAATGCGGAATGCGGCGCGGGGGCGATGGAATTCACCCGCTACGACGCGATGACGCTCAATTTCCAGGACGGCAAATTCGCCGGCTGGTTCCTCGGCAACGAACCCGGTGCCGACAGCTATTCGACGATGAGCGGCATCGCGGTGGGCACGACGCGTGGGAAGGCGGCGGAATCGGTGACGATCGTGGACATCGAGGACAGCACGCTCGGCGAGGAGTTCAGCATCGGCACGGGCGACAAGGTCATCGGCGGCATGTTCGCCGCGCCGGGGGATGCGGCGAAGATCGACGCGCTGTTCGCTGGCGCGAACTGCTTCTTCCGGTAACGACCGGGATCGGACTTAATCTCCCCTCCCACTTGCGGAAGGGGAAGTCAGTACACGACCTCGACGTCCGTTCTCCACCCCAAGGCGGTCTTACGCATTGCGCGCCGTCAGTCCGCCGTCGACCGGGATCACGGCGCCGGTGATATAGCTCGCCGCGGGGAGCACGAGGCCGAGCGTTATATGCGCGACTTCCTCGGGCTCGCCATAGCGGCGGAGCGCGGTGCGGCGCCGCGCGAAGACCAGCTTATCCTCGTCGGGCACCTTGTCGGTCATGCCGGTGCGGATCGGGCCGGGGCAGATGCAGTTGACGGTGATGCCGTCCTTGCCGAGATCGACCGCGAGGCCTCGTGTCAGGCCAACCACGCCCGATTTGGCGGCGATATAGGGCGTGTCGCCGGGTGTCGCGCCGAGCCCTTCGGTCGAGGCGATGTTGACGATGCGCGCGGCGTCGCTTTTGCGGAGCCAGGGCAGCGCGGCGCGGACCATGCGCTGGTGCGCGGTGAGCATCACCGCGAGCGCGCGATGCCAGATCGCGTCATATTCGTCACCGGCGTCGAGCGCAGCGAAGCTCGAGACGCCGGCGTTGTTGATGAGGATGTCGATGCCGCCGAATTGCGCGGCGATCTCTGCGACGACGCGCTTGATCGCCTCGCCGTCGGCGACATCGAGCGCGACGGCCTGGGCGTTCGGCCCGCCCTCGGCCGCGACGGCTTCGCAGGCGGCGAGGTCGAGGTCGGTGACCGCAACCTTCGCGCCTTCGCTGGCGAGCAGCAATGCGGTCGCGCGGCCCATGCCGCTCGCGGCGCCGGTGACGATCGCGACGCGGCCGGCGATCGAGCGCGACAGCGTCAACGGAACGGCGGCTCGTTGAACGCGCGCAATTTCCGGCTGTGGAGCTTGGCGCCTTCATCGCGGAGCAGTTCGCAGGTGCGGATGCCGATCTGGAGGTGCGCGGCGATCGCCTCTTCGTAGAAGCGGTTCGCTTGTCCGGGCAGCTTGAGCTCGCCGTGGAGCGGCTTGTCGGAAACGCAGAGCAGGGTGCCGTAGGGGACGCGGAAGCGATAGCCCTGCGCGGCGATCGTCGCCGATTCCATGTCGATGCCGATCGCGCGCGACTGCGAGAAGCGCAGCGCGCTGTCGGTGTAACGCAGTTCCCAGTTGCGGTCGTCGGTGGTGACGACGGTGCCGGTGCGCATGCGCTTCTTGAGGTCGGCGCCGCTGGTGCCCGACACCGCCTCGGCGGCGCTGGCGAGCGCGACCTGGACTTCGGCGATCGGCGGGATCGGGATTGCGACCGGCAGCACCGCGTCGAGGATATGATCGTCACGAAGATAGGCGTGCGCGAGCACATAGTCGCCGATGCGCTGGCTGGGGCGCAGCCCGCCGCAGTGGCCGATCATCAGCCACGCCTCGGGACGCAGCACCGCGAGATGGTCGCAGATCGTCTTGGCGTTCGACGGGCCGACGCCGATGTTGACGAGGGTGATGCCGCCGCCATCGGGCGCGATCAGGTGATAGGCGGGCATCTGGTGCCGCCGCCACGCGCTGTCGGCGACCAGTGCGCTGGCGTTGACGCCGGGCTGGTCGACATAAAGCCCCGCGGCGCCCGCGAGCGCGGTATATTTGCCCTGGCCGACCTGCGCGCCCGCCCAAGCGACGAACTCGTCGACATAGCGGTGATAGTTGGTGAACAGGATATAACGCTGAAAATGCTCGGGCGCGGTGCCGGTGTAATGGCGAAGGCGCGCAAGGCTGAAGTCGGTGCGCAGCGCGTCGAACAGCGCGAGCGGCTGGTCGGCGGCGGGGTCCTGTCCGAACAGGCCGTCGGCGAGTTCGTCGCCGATATCGGCGAGCTCGGTCGTCGGAAAATGGCGCGCGAGTTCGAGCGGAGTGACGCCGCCCATGTCCGACCCGTCGCTCGCGTCGAGCACATAAGGGAAGGGAATTTGCTGCCCGGTGCGCGTCACTTCGAGCGTGATGTCGTAGTGGCGCGCGAGCAGCATCAGCTGTTCGCGAAGATAGTCGGCGAAAAGGTCGGGGCGCGTCACAGTGGTGACGAACTCGCCCGCGCGCTCGAAGCGGCCGAAGGCGAGATTATGGCCCTTCTGGCCCTCGCGCTGCTCGCCGGTGGTCGTGAGGCGGATCGCCGGATAGTCGAACAGTCCTTTGGCGGCGGCATCGACCGGCGGCGGCGTGCGGTCGCGCACATAGGCCGCGATCGCCGATTTGAGATTGGAGACCGAGATGCGGAAACGATCCTGCAGTTCGGCAATGATGCCGTCGACGAGCGCGGTGGGATCGGTGCTGTCTTGCGATGAGTTCGATGTCATCGCGTCGCTGTTGCATGAAAATGTGACAAAAGGGAAGGGGTGGGCAAACTATTCTCCCTGTGGCGAAGCGGCAGGGAAGAGCCCATGCGAAGCATGGTGGAGGGGCGATAGGAACCAGCCCCTCCGTCAGCCCTGCGGGCCGCCACCTCCCCATGGCTTCGCCACAGGGAGGATTTGAACTTTACAGCTGTTCGAGCATATGGTCGGCGCTCGACACCTTGAATTCGCCGGGCGCTTCAACGTTGAGCTGCTCGACGACGCCGTCGTTGACGATCATCGAGAAACGCTGGCCGCGCTTGCCCATGCCGAAGGCGGTGCCGTCCATGGTGAGACCCACGGCTTCGGCGAAGGCGCCGTTGCCGTCGGCGAGCATGGTGACGCTGTCGCCGGCATTGGCATTCTTGCTCCACGCGCCCATCACGAAGGCGTCGTTGACCGCGGTGCAGGCGATCTCATCGACGCCCTTGGCTTTCAGTTCGCCGGCCTTGTCGACGAAGCCCGGCAGATGCTTGGCCGAGCAGGTCGGGGTGAAGGCGCCGGGAACCGAGAAGAGCGCAACCTTACGGCCCTTGAAATAATCGGCGGTATTGACCTGTTCGGGACCGTTTTCGGTGACCTTTACGAAGGTCGCATCGGGCAGCTTGTCGCCGGTCTGGATCGTCATGGTCGGCATCCTTTTCGCTTGAGGGGTTTCGGTTCGGACGCGACATTGGGTGCGACGGCGCGCGAGTCAAGGACGGGAAGGGGCGCGGCGGTCGATTTGGAGGGGAGCGGTTGGCGGGCGAAACCCTTCGCCTGTCGTCCAGCAAAGAGGCTGGACCCTTTCGGCCTGTCGCGGCATTGTACGGATATGGAAACCGTCCCCACCTGGTTCACCGGCCAGCTGCTGCTCGCGCTGCCGGGCATCGGCGATCCCCGTTTCGAACATTCGGTGATCGCGATGATCAGCCATGACGAGGACGGCGCGATGGGGATCGGCATCGGCGACCCGATCGACGGAATGACCGTCGGCGCGGTGCTCGACCAGCTCGAGATCGAGCATGACGAACCGCTCGATCAGCCGGTCTTCCTCGGCGGTCCGGTCGAGCCGTCACGCGGTTTCGTGCTCCACAGCCGCGACTGGGGCGGGCAGGAAGCGGTGCAGGTCGGCGATCGCTGGATGATATCGAGTTCGCACGACATATTGCGCGCGATCGGCGAAGGGCGCGGCCCGTCGCGCTGGCTGGTGGCGCTCGGCTATGCGGGATGGTCGCCTGGGCAGCTCGAAGGCGAAATGGTCCGCCACGGCTGGCACGTCACCCCTGGTAGCGACGGCCTGCTCTTTGAAACGCCGCCCGCCGAACGATGGCAGGCGGCGTTCGCCGAAGCGGGAGTGGACGCCCGCCTGCTGACGACCGAGGGCGGCGAGGCCTAGCGAGCGAGCGCGAGAAGCGGTTTGCCCTGATTGAGGTTGGCGAGCGCGGTCCGCGCGGCCCAGCGCGAGTCCATATAGCGGCCGCTCGCCAGTTCGACATCATAGCGGATCGGGCTGCCGATCGCGGCGTCATAGGCGGCTGCGGCATCGGCGGTGCGACCCAGCCGGGCATAAGCGGTACCAAGATTGATCAGCCGCGAGGGGTCGCGGGCGTCGAGCGTCGTTTCGCCGGTCAGCTTTTCGACCGCGGCTTCATTCTCGCCGGCCTTGAGCTCGACATAGGCGACCGGCAGGATCTCCGAATCGGCCTGCGGCGCCGTCACGACGACGATCGATTGCGCCGCGGCGGGGCTCGCGAAGGCGAGAGCGACGAGCGGCAGCAGAAATTTTTTCATCCTTGTATCTCCCCAAAATCTTGAGGAGATTTTCTCGCGCATTCGGAAAATTGTCAATATTTCCGGGGCTTTGTAACACTGTTGTCACAAAGACGAATTAAGCTAATCGCAAGGCGCATTATAAGTCCGATTTTTCAGAATCTTGGGCTTTGCGACTCCATGTCACAATCGGGCCCGCCCGGTTGTCACAATTGCTGCGCGCAAAAATTATTTTTGCGGCGCGCGCATTTTTGCGCCGCCGATTCGTGCGTCCGCGCGCCGGGGCGGGCGGTGCTGCGAGTGCGATATAAAGAAAAGTTTATATTTGATCGACGACGGCGTTTCGGCTAGGGCGCGGGCGTGTTTTTCGTGGCCGCTCGCCTGCGGTCGTCTTTGCCAATATGGAGAATCCCCCCGTGGCTACTCTCGCCGCCGACGCCCGCGATTATGTCGTTGCCGACATCAGCCTTGCCGATTTCGGGCGCAAGGAAATCAACATCGCCGAAACCGAAATGCCGGGCCTGATGGCGCTGCGCGCCGAATATGGCGCGGCGCAGCCGCTGAAGGGCGCGCGCATCACCGGTTCGCTGCACATGACGATCCAGACCGCGGTGCTGATCGAGACGCTGACTGCGCTCGGCGCCGAAGTCCGCTGGGCGACGTGCAACATCTTCTCGACGCAGGATCATGCCGCCGCCGCGATCGCCGCGACGGGCGTGCCGGTGTTCGCGGTGAAGGGCGAGAGCCTTGCCGACTATTGGGATTATGTCGGCCGCATTTTCGACTGGGGCGTCGAAGACGGCACGACCTGCAACCTGATCCTCGACGACGGCGGCGACGCCACCATGTTCGCGCTGTGGGGCGCGAAGCTCGAGGCCGGCGAGACGATGCCGGCGCCCGAGAATGAGGAAGAGATCGAAATGCAGCGCGCGCTGAAGGCGTTCGTCGCGGCGAACCCCGGCTACCTCACCAAGACCGTCAAGGCGATCAAGGGCGTATCGGAAGAAACGACAACGGGTGTCCACCGCCTGTACCACATCGCCAAGAAGGGCGAGCTGCCCTTCCCCGCGATCAACGTCAACGACAGCGTCACCAAGTCGAAATTCGACAACCTCTATGGCTGTAAAGAGTCGCTGGTCGACGCGATCCGCCGCGGTACCGACGTGATGCTCGCGGGCAAGGTCGCGACCGTCGCCGGCTTCGGCGACGTCGGCAAGGGTTCGGCGCAGTCGCTGCGTAACGGCGGCGCGCGCGTGCTCGTCACCGAAATCGACCCGATCTGCGCGCTGCAGGCGGCGATGGAAGGCTTCGAGGTCGTGTCGATGGATGAGGCCGTGAAGCGTTCGGACATCTTCGTCACCGCGACGGGCAACGCCGACGTCATCACCGCCGAGCATATGGCGGCGATGAAGAATATGGCGATCGTCTGCAACATCGGCCACTTTGACAGCGAAATCCAGATCGCGGCGCTCGCCAACTATAAATGGACCGAAGTGAAGCCGCAGGTCGACTTGGTGGAATTCCCCGACGGCAAGCAAATCATCATCCTGTCGAAGGGCCGCCTCGTGAACCTCGGCAACGCGACGGGTCACCCGTCGTTCGTGATGTCGGCGAGCTTCACCAACCAGACGCTTGCGCAGATCGAGCTGTGGACGCGCAGCGAGCAGTACAAGAACGACGTCTATGTCCTACCGAAGCATCTCGACGAAAAGGTCGCGGCGCTGCACCTCGAAAAGCTGGGCGTGCATCTGTCGAAGCTGAGCCAGAAGCAGGCCGACTATATCGGCGTGCCGGTCGAAGGCCCGTTCAAGCCCGAGCATTATCGTTATTGATCGTTTCGGCGCTTTGTTGGTGGATCGAAAAGATTCGCGCAGAGGCGCAGAGGACGCAGAGAAAAGAAGGGAGAGGGCGGCTTTGCCGCCCTCTTTTGTTCCCGGGGATGCTGGACACCAGCAATTCCTGAATAATGTCTCGGCGCTCTCTGCGTCTCTGCGCGAATCCAATAATCCACCGCTACGGGTTAATCGGAAGGCGATGCACGGCAATTGGCTGTGACATGCGATTGAAACATGACTCCATCGCCTTTAGGGCAAGCGATCATGCGCGCGCGACATCCGGACAAACGAGGGCTTGAGGCGGGATGAGCGACGCGCTTTCCCCGGCCATGTTGTTCGCGCTCGGACTCTTTGCGGCGCTGTGGCTGCTCGCCGGATTGTGGGCGACGCTGCGCGGGATCGCGATGCAGCGGCGCTCGGCGTTCGTCGCGGGGCAGGCCGAACGGCTCGCGAACCTCGTCGAAGCGTCGCCGCAGCTCCCCGTGATCGTCCGCGCCGACTGGCGGATCGAGGCGAGCGAGCGGCTCGGGCGCTGGCTGGGGCTCGAACGCGGGCCGCGCAATTTTGACGAGCTTCGCGGGCTCGGCAGCGGGCTCGATGCCGAGGCTCATGACGCGTTGCGGCATGCGATCCTCGGGGCGCAGCGCGGCGCGAAGCCCTTTGTCCTGAGCCTGAAGCCCGACGGCAGCCACCGCACGATCATCGTTCATGGCGCCGCAGCGCCGCAGGCGGTCGGCGGGCCGGGCGGGGTGCTGCTGTGGCTGAGCGATGCGACCGACGGCCAGCAGGCGCTCGCGCACGCGCGCAGCGAGCGCGACGAGGCGATGGCGGCGTTCGAGGCTTTGTCGGGGCTGATCGAGGCAGCACCCTTCCCGATGTGGTTCCGCGACACCGATCTGTCGCTCGCGCTCGTCAACGGCGCCTATGTTCGCGCGGTCGAGGCGAAGAGCGCGGCGGCGGTGATCGACGGCGGGGTCGAACTGTGCGAGACCGTCGCGGGGGTGAGCGCCGCCGACGCCGCCGACGCGGCGCGCGCCGCGGGATCGGCGCAGATGCGTACGATTCCGGTGACGATCGAGGGCGAACGGCGGATCATGCGCGTCGTCGATGTGCCGCTCGCGCCAGAGGGCGGGCGGGTGATCGGCGTCGCGGGCTATGCGATCGACATTCAGGAGCTCGAAACCGAACGCGGGGCGCACCGCCGCTTCGTCGACACGCAGCGCGAACTGCTCGACCGGCTGTCGGCGGCGGTGGCGCAATTCGGTCCCGACCAGGGGCTGAGCTTCGCGAACCTGCCGTTCCGCCGCCTGTTCGCCCTGGAGGCCGAGGAGGTGGCCGAGGCGCCGCCTTTTGCGCGGCTGCTCGACGCGTGGCGCGAGGGCGGGCGAATCCCCGAAGTGCGCAACTATCCCGAATGGCGGCAGGCGCATGTCGACTGGTTCGCGCAGGCCGAGGCGAGCGAGGAAGACTGGCTGCTGCGCGACGGCACGCACCTGCACGTCGTCGCGCAGCCGACCCCCGACGGCGGCATGCTGCTGATCGCCGAAGACAAGACCGAACAGGTGCAGCTCGCGGGCGCGCGCGACACGCTGCTCCGCGTTCGCACCGCGACCTTCGACAATCTGTTCGAGGCGGTCGCGGTCTTCGCCCCCGATGGGCGGCTTCACCTTTGGAACCAGCGTTTCCGCCGCCTGTGGGGCATCGACGAACCGACGCTCGCGGCGCATCCGCGCGTCGATACGTTGATGGAAGGGCTCGCCGACCGATTGGTGAAACCGAACCAGATCAGCATCGTGCAGGAGGTCATCCGCGCCGCAACACTGGAACGCCAGCAGCGCGGCGGCGAGATCGGTTTCGCCGACGGGCGCTATTTCGATTTCGCGTCGATCCCGCTGCCCGACGGCAATGCGCTGCTCATCATGCTCGACATCACACCAAGCCGGAAGATGGAGGGCGCGCTGCGCGAACGCAACGAGGCGCTCGAGGCCGCCGACAAGGCCAAGACCGCCTTCCTGTCGCGGATGAGCTACGAGCTGCGCACGCCGCTGACCTCGATTGGCGGCTTCGGCGAGATGCTGCAGGCGGGCTATGCCGGCAAGCTCGGTGACCAGCAGCGCACCTATATCGACGCGATCATGGATTCGGTGGGCGTGCTCGGCCGCCAGATCGACAATGTACTCGACCTTGCGCAGGGCGAAGCGGGGACGCTCGCGATCGAGCGCGCGCCGGTCGATGTGAAAATTTTGCTTGAAGGCGCGCTCGCCGACGCCAAGCTCTTTGCGAAGAGCGAAAAGGTCGAGCTCGTCGGCAATATCGCGGCGAACCTCGGCAGTATCGAAGGCGACGCGCCGCGACTGTCGCGGCTCGTCGCGGGGCTGCTCGACAATGCGGTGCGCTTTACCGTGCCGTCGCGCAAGACGGGCGCGCGCGTCTTGCTGCACGCCGACGGCGATGCGCGCGGCGTCGACATCATCGTGTCCGACAATGGCCCGGGAATGCCCGACGCGGCGGTCGCGGTCGCCAAGGGGCAGCAGGCGGGCACCGCGGCCGGCGGCATCGGCCTCGCGCTCGCGCGCCAACTCGTCGCGGCGCACGGCGGGACGATGGAAGTGGTGAGCGAAGAGGGGCAGGGCACGCTCGTGCGGATCAGCCTGCCGCGCGGCGCATGACCGGCTTTTCGGTGCGCTACGACCTCGCCGATGCCGAAGGGATCGGTGCCGCGATCGGGGCGGCGCTGGCAGCGGGCGATGTCGTGCTGCTGTCGGGCGACCTCGGCGCCGGCAAGACGACGCTGGCGCGCGCGATGCTCAAGGCGCGCGGACTGGCAGGCGAAGCGCCGAGCCCGACCTTTGCGATCGTCCAGCCCTATGCGCCGCCCGAGACCGATCTGCCGATCGCGCATGTCGATCTCTATCGCATCGAGGATGCGGACGAACTGATCGAATTGGGGCTCGACGATTATCTTTACGACGGCGCCTTGCTGATCGAATGGCCCGAAAGGCTGGGCGGCGAAGGCTGGCCGGGCGCGCTGCTCCTAAGGATTTCGGGTGCGGGCGACGCGCGCGTCTTGACAGCCGCTGTGCCGACGTCTTGGGGGAGCCGATGGCCGCTCCGATGATTCCGCCTCCCCATGCGCCCGCCTTTCTTGCCGCGCATGGCTGGGGCGACGCCCAGATTTTGCCGCTCGCGGGCGACGCGTCCTTCCGCCGTTATTTCCGTGTCGTCGATGGCGGCCGGCAGGCGGTGCTGATGGACGCCCCGCCGCCGCACGAAGACCCGCGGCCGTTCATCGCGGTCGCCGAATATCTGTGCGGGCTGGGGCTCAATGCGCCGAGGATCCTCGCGCGCGACCTCCAGCAAGGGTTGCTGCTGATCGAGGATTTCGGCGACATACGTCTGCGCGAAACGGTCGATGCTGAGATCGACAAGGAAGCGCAATATTATGCAGGGGTGACCGATCTGCTCGTCCACCTCCACACGCAGCCGCCCATGGACGGGCTGCCCGTCCATGGGCTCGATCAATGGCTCGACGAGGTGATGCTGTTCAGCGACTGGTATTGCCCCGCCTTCGACCTGAAGGTCGACCGCGATGCGTTTCGCGCCGCGTGGGCCGAGGTGCTGACCCCGGTCGAGCATGATGGCCTGCCGCGCGTCACCGTGCTGCGCGACTATCATGCCGAAAATATCATGCTGGTGCCCGGCAAGGACGGCATCGCGCATTACGGCCTGCTCGATTTCCAGGACGCGCTCATCGGCCACCTCGCCTACGACCTCGCCTCGGTGCTCGAAGACGCGCGGCGCGACGTGAGCCCGGCGGTCGAGGCGGCGATGCTCGCGCGCTATAGCGAAGCGACGGGGCACGACATCGAGCACGCCTATTGGGCGCTCGCGGCGCAGCGCAACACGCGCATCCTCGGCGTCTTCGTCCGGCTGTGGAAACGCGATAACAAGCCGCATTACAAGAGTTTCCAGCCGCGCATGTGGGGGCTGCTCGAACGCGACCTCGCGCATCCGGCGCTTGTCCCGGTTCGGCAATGGTTCGACGCCAATGTCCCCGCTTCGAAGCGGGCGGAGGCGTGGTCGTGAGTACGAAGATCGAAAGCGCGATGGTGATGGCGGCGGGGCTCGGCAAGCGGATGCGTCCGTTAACGGCTACCCGGCCCAAGCCGCTGGTGCGCGTCGCGGGCAAGGCGCTGATCGATCACAGCCTCGACCGGATCGAGGCGGCGGGCGTCAAGCATGTCGTCGTCAACGTCCATTATCTGGCGGACGCATTGGAAGCCCATCTTGCGGCGCAGAAAAGGTCGTTCAGCATCTCGATTTCGGACGAGCGCGACCTGCTGCTCGAAACCGGCGGTGGAATGGTCAAGGCATTGCCGCAGCTGACGGGCGACCCGATCCTGATCGTCAACAGCGACAATATCTGGACCGACGGGCCGCAGGACAGCATCCGCCACCTCGCGCGCCATTGGGACGGCGAGCGGATGGACGCACTGCTACTGCTGATCCGGCAGGCGAGCGCGACGGGGCATGGCGGGCGCGGCGATTTCCACATGGACCCGGCGGGCCGGCTGTCGCGGCGCAAGCCGGGGCGGATCGCGCCCTTCGTCTATACCGGAATCCAGCTTATTTCGCCGCGGTTGCTCGATGGCGCCCCCGAGGGGCCGTTCTCGACCAATATCCTGTGGGATCGCGCGATCGCGGCGGGGCGGCTCTATGGGCTGTCGCACATGGGGCAGTGGTTCGACGTCGGCACGCCGGCGAGCATCGCGCCGACCGAAGCCGCGCTGACGGATGGCTGACGCAAGACCCACGCTTTTTTCCATCCCGGTCCAGCGGGCCTTCGCCGACGCGCTCGCGGGGGGGCTGATCGAGCGCTTTGCCGACGGCGCGCTCGGGCTCGCACAAGGGTTGATCCTGCTGCCGAGCAACCGCGCGCGGAGCGCGGTGCAGGCGGCGTTCGTGCGCGCTGGCGGCGCGGGGCTGCTGATGCCGCGGCTCGTCGTAATCGGCGATGCCGACCTCGACGAAAATGTGGCGCTCGCGCTCGACCCGATCGACGAGAGCGACGCGATTCCGCCGGCGATCGACGCGCTCAAGCGGCGGCTGATGCTCGCGGCGCTGATCGAGAAGCATAATGTGCCGGGCGAGGCGCCGATCACCGGCGCCGCGGCCTTCCAGCTGGCCGAAGGGCTGGGACGCGTGATCGACCAGCTCCATTATGAGGAGGTCGCGCCGGCGCGGCTCGCCGATATCGAAAGCGCGCTCGGCGATCTTGCGGGGCATTGGCAGGCGTCGTGGCGGCGGCTGTCGCTGCTCGTCGATGCGTGGCCGAAGCTGCTCGCGGCGACGGGACATGTCGACCGCGCCGACCGCCGCAACCGGTTGCTCGATCGGGTGACGCGTGGATGGCGCGTCGCGCCGCCGGCGCGCTTCGTCGTCGCGGCGGGCGTAACGACGGCGGCGCCCGCGATCGCGCGGTTGCTGCGCACCGTCGCCGACCTACCGCAGGGCATGGTGGTGCTGCCGGGGCTCGACCTCGGCATGGCGGGCGAGGAGTGGGAAGCGCTCGGGCCGGTGAGGGCCGACCCCGACAAGCCCGGAGAACGCCCGCTCGAAACGCACCCGCAATATCATCTGAAGCTGCTGCTTGGGCGGATGAGCGTTTCGCGCGAGGAGGTGCAGCCGTGGGATGGAACATCGCCGTTCGACGGCCCGGAGGCGCGCGCCTCGTTCACCTCGCTGCTCTTCGCGCCCGCTGCCTATACCGCGCGCTGGCAGCAGGCGGGCGACTTGCGTGCGGATATCGCGGGGGTCAGCGCCGCGACCTTCGCCGACGATGGGCAGGAGGCGCAGGGGATCGCGCTGATGATGCGCGCCGCGCTCGAAACGGGCGAACGCACCGCGGCGCTGGTGACGCCCGACCGCGCGCTCGCGACGCGCGTCGCGGCGGCGCTCGCGCGCTGGGACATAGCGGTCGATGACAGTGCGGGGCAGCCGCTGGGGCAGACGCCGCCCGGCGCGCTGCTGCTCGCGCTTGCCGAATTCGCCGCGGCGTTCGATCCGGTGCGGCTCGTCGCGCTGCTCGGGCACCCGCTGGTGCGCGCGGGCGAGGGCCGGCTCGGCTGGCTCGACCAGGTGCGGCGGCTCGATCTGGTGCTGCGTGGGCCGGGACTGGTGCCGGGCTGGGACGGGGTGACGATGCGGATCGCCGAGCGCGCAGCCGATCCGCAAGCGCGCGGCCATGACGCGGCGAAGCTGATCGATTTATGGTGGGCCGACGTCGCCTCCGGGCTGCGGGGGGCGCTCGCACCGTTCGCGGCTGGCGCCCCGGCGCCGCCTTCGGTCCTGCTGGGCGCATTGCAGGCGGCGCTCGGCTGGCTGACGGGCGAGGGAGCGTGGACCGGCCATGCCGGGCGCGCGCTGGCCGAGCTGTTCGACCGCTGGGCGCTGGCGAAGGGCGATGGCCCGGCGCTCGTCGCGCCCGCCGATTTCCCGGCGATGCTGGCCGATCTGCTCGCGAGCGAGAGCGTGCGGCCCCCCTATGGCGGGCACCCGCGCCTGTTCATCTGGGGGCTGCTCGAAGCGCGGTTGCAGCGCGCCGATCTGATGATTTTGGGCGGGCTCGACGAGGGGCGCTGGCCGCCGCAGCAAAGCCCCGATCCGTGGCTTGCGCCGGGCATCCGCCGCATGCTCGGGCTCGCGGCGCCCGAGCGCCAGCAGGGCGCGGCGGCGCACGACTTCGCGGGCGCCTTTGCAGCGCGCGAGGTGGTGGTGACGCGCGCGCTGCGCAGCGGCGGCGATCCGGCGGTGGCGTCGCGCTTCTGGCTGCGGCTCGCCGCGCTCGCGGGCGAATTGCGCGAGGCGCGGCTGGGGGACGCAAGCGTGACCGCACTCGCGGCGGCGCTCGACGTGCCGCCGGGCCCGATCGCGCCCGCGCCGATGCCGCAGCCGCGGCCGCCCGCCGACGCGCGGCCGGGCCAGATCAGCGTCACCGGCGTCGACCTGCTGGCGAAGGACCCCTACGCCTTTTACGCGGGGCGGATCCTGCGGCTTTCGGTGCTCGATCCGCTGCGCGCCGGGCCCGACCCGCGCTGGCTCGGGACGCGCGTTCACGCCTTCATGGAGGATTGGCAGCGGGCAGGGGCGACGCGCGAAGCGCTCGAGGCCGAGCTTGAGCGGCTGCACGACGACCCGGCGCTCGACGCGCTCGCGCGCGCTTTCTGGTTTCCGCGCATCGAGCCCGCGCTGCGCTGGGCGGCCGAACGCGTGTGGGACGCGCGCGCCGAAGGACGCGAACCGGTCGCGGCCGAGGTGTCGGGCGTGCATGAACTCAACGGCATTCGGCTGTCGGGAAAGGCCGACCGGATCGACCGGCTTGCCGACTCCAGTCTTGCGATCGTCGATTACAAGACCGGTGCGGCGCCGAGCGGCAGCGCGGCGGCCGACGGGCTCGACAATCAATTGGGACTGCTCGGGCTGATGGCCGAAATGGGCAAGATGGAGGGCATTGCGGCAGGGCCGGTCCACGCGCTCGAATATTGGAGCCTCAAGGTTGACCGCGCAAAGGGTGCGGACGGCAGCATCGCGCCCACCCACGGAAGCCGGCGCAAGCTCAAAACCGCCGAAGACGCGGTCGAGCGCGCCCATGCAGCCTTTGCCGACCTGACAGCACTCTACCTGCTGGGCGACGCGTCATTCGCGCCGGGCGACGCGGTGAAACGCTTCACCGATTACGATCAGCTGATGCGCCGCGACGAATGGTTCGGGCGCGGGCGCGATGCGAATGGGGACGCGCCATGACCCGGCTCCACGATCTCGACCCCGCACAGCAGGCGGCCGCACAGCCGGGCGAGCATGTCTGGCTCGGCGCGTCGGCGGGGACAGGCAAGACGCAGGTGCTCTCGGCGCGCGTGCTGCGGCTGATGCTCGCGGGCGTCGCGCCCGAGGCGATCCTCTGCATCACCTTTACCAAGGCGGGTGCCGCCGAAATGGCGCACCGCATCCACGAGCGGCTCGCGCTGTGGGTGCGGATGGACGACGGCGACTTGCGGCTCGACCTTCGCGCGCTCGGCGCCGATTGGGACCAGCCCGCCATTCTCGATCGGGCGCGGTCGCTGTTCGCGACGGTGATCGACAGCGCGGCGGGCGCGATCCGGGTCCAGACCATCCACAGCTTTTGCCAGACCCTGCTCGCGAGCTTCCCGCTCGAAGCGAAGATCATGCCGGGCTTTCGCGCGCTCGAGGAGGGCGAGGCGGCCGATCTGCAGCGGCGGGTGCTGAGCGAATTGCTCGCGCAGCCGGGCGCCGAAGGCGACACGATGCGCGGACAGGCGGCGATGCTGTCGCGGCGGATGGGGCAGGATGCGGCAATCGCGTTTCTCGTCCGCTGCGCCCATGCCTTTGCCGCGCCGTTTCGCGAGCGCATCCTGCCGCCGCGCGCGCAGGATTTGCGCGCGGCGCTGGGGCTTCCGGACGGCGCGCCCGACGCGTGGCTGACGGCGCGGATTGCGGGCGGCGCGATCGCCGACGATCTTGTCCGCATGGTCGCGGCGAGCGGCGCGAACTGGGGAACGAAGACCGGGCTCGCCTGCGCGGACGCGATGGCCCGCTGGCTCGCCGGCGATGCGCCGGCGCGCGCGGCGATGCTCGGCGACCTGCTCGGCTGTTTCCTCACCGGCAAGGGCGAGTTGCGCGCCGATTTCGCGGGCGACAAGGGGCGGATGACTGATTGCGCGGACAGCGCGGTGCGGATCGTCGATGCGGGGCAGGACCTGCTCGCCGCGGCCGCCGCGATGCGCATCGCCGACGAGCTGGCGGCGGCGTGGGATCTGGGCTCGCGCTTTGCTGAAGCCTATGCGCTCGCCAAGCGCGAAGGCGGGCTTGCCGATTTCGACGATCTGATTTCGATCGCGGGGTCGCTGCTGCGGCTCGGGCAGTTCGGCGAATGGGTGCGCTTCAAGCTCGACCAGCGCACCGACCATATCCTCGTCGACGAGGCGCAGGATACCAATACACGGCAATGGGCGATCGTCGCGGCGCTCGCCGAGGAATTTTTCGCCGGGGTGGGCGCGAAGGACGAGCGTGTGCGCACGATGTTCACCGTCGGCGACCGCAAGCAGGCGATCTTCGGTTTCCAGGGCACCGAGCCCGCGGCGTTCGAGGCGGCGCGCATCAGATTTGGGGAATGGGCGGCCGACGGCGGCCAGCCCTTTGCGGAGGTCGACCTGATCACCAATTACCGGTCGAGCCCCGCGGTGCTCGACGTCGTCGACGCGTGGGTGGCAGGCGGCGGCACCGAAGCGATGGGGCTCGCGAGCGACGAGCCGCCGCACCTGCCCTTTCGTAGCGCGCATCCGGGGCGGGTCGAGCTGTGGCAGCCGCTGCCGGTCGGCAAGGCGCTGACGGCTGACGCGGAGAGCGAGGAAGCGGGCGACGAGGATATCGCCGAGGGCGGCGATCCGCTCGCCCCCGCGAACGACCCCGCGAGCCTGCGGCTGTCGCGCGCGATCGCCGACGAGGTGCAGGAGTGGATCCTCCACGGCAAGGACGGGCGCAGCGTCGCGCCGGGCGATATATTGATCCTCGTCCGCCGCCGCCGCGACCTCGCGGCGCGGATCGTCGCGCGGCTGCAGTCCTTGGGCGTGCCGGTGGCGGGGGTCGACCGCTTCGCGCTGACCCAGCCGCTCGGGGTGCAGGACCTCTTGGCGGCGATGCGCTTCGCGGTGCAGCCGCTCGACGATCTCAACCTCGCCTCGCTGCTCGTGTCGCCGCTGATCGGCTGGTCGCAGGACGATCTCTTCGTCTTCGCGCACGGGCGCGGCAAGCGCGCGCTGTGGGAGCGGCTCCGCGATCGCGAGGCCGAGGTGCCGGCGGAAACGATGGCGGCGCTGCGCCACCTGCTCGGCATGGCCGATTTCACGACGCCCTATCGTTTCCTCGACCGCATATTGTCGGGGCCGATGCAGGGGCGGCGGCGGCTTTACGCGCGGCTGGGGCGCGAGGCGCGTGACCCGATCGACGAACTGCTCAACCAGGCGCTGGGCTTCGAGCGCCAGCATACGCCTTCGCTGCTCGCCTTCCTGAGCGAGGTCGAGGCAAGCCGCGCCGACATCAAGCGCCAGACCGAGGCGCGCAGCGACGTCGTGCGCGTGATGACGGTGCACGGGTCGAAGGGCTTGCAGGCGCCGATCGTCATCCTCGCCGACGCGACCGACGATCCGGTGCAGCGCCAGCGCGGGTTCGACCTGTCGCTGGAGGGCTGGGATCGGCTGCCCGTCTTCGGCCTGCCGAAGGAAGAGCGGCACGGGCCGGTCGCCATTGCTCACGATGACAAGGCGAAGGCTGAAATCCAAGAGCATTGGCGGCTGCTTTACGTTGCGATGACGCGCGCCGAGGAGTTGCTGGTGGTCGCCGGGGTCACCAAGAAGGAGGATCGCTCGCTGCCCGAACTCTGCTGGCACGCGGCGGTCGACGGGGTGATGGAGAATATGGGGCTCGGCTGGCAGGATGCCGGGCCGCGCTGGGGGCAGAAGCGTGTCCATACGGTGAACGCGAAGGCGTGGGCGCGGCAGCGCGAGAAGCCGGTTCGCGCCGCGCTGATGACCGCGATTCCAGACTGGGCAACCAAGCCCGCCCCCGAGGAAGCGCGCCCGCCGCGGCCGCTCGCGCCGTCGGCGCTCGGTGAGGACGATGTCGCGTCGCCGCCGCAGGGGGGCGAGCGGAGCGCCGCGGTGACACGCGGGCTGCTGCTTCACGCGCTGTTCGAGCGGCTGCCGCCCGTCGCACCCGAACGCCGCCGCGCCGCTGCGATGCACTGGCTGTCGGTGCAGGCCGCGGTATTGGGTGATGCGACGCGGGAGGCGATGGTCGATGAGGTGCTGGCGGTGCTGGGCGATCCGGCGCATGCGGCGCTGTTCGGGCCCGGCAGTCTCGCCGAAGTGCCGCTGTCGGCGGTGGTCGACGGCGTCGTCGTTGCGGGGATCGTCGACCGGCTGCTGGTGGCGGGCGATGCGGTGACGGTGATCGATTACAAGACCGGGCGGCATGTCCCGGCGAGCGCCGCCGAGGTCGCGCCCGCCTATCTGCGCCAGATGGCGGCCTATCGCGACGCGCTCCGCGTGATCTTTCCGCGGCGGCGGGTCGAGGCGGCCTTGCTCTATACTGCCGCGCCGCGACTGGTCCGCCTGGGCGACGCGCTGCTCGACGCGCACAAGCCGGGCTTGGCGGCAACCAAGGCGAATTTGCCGGGTTCTACCCTTGAGCCCGGCGCGCCGACGCCCTAGCTTGGAACCAACAGATTTTCAGGAGTTCAGACTATGGGTACGAAGGCCATCACCGACGCGAGCTTCCAGTCCGACGTGCTCGACAGCGACACCCCGGTGCTCGTCGATTTCTGGGCAGAATGGTGCGGTCCGTGCAAGATGATCGGCCCGGCGCTCGAGGAGATTTCGGATGAACTCGCGGGCAAGGTGGTGATCGCCAAGCTCAACATCGACGATCATCCCGACGCGCCGAGCAAATATGGCGTGCGCGGCATCCCGACGATGATCCTGTTCAAAAATGGCGAGATCGCCGACACCAAGGTCGGCGCGGCCCCGAAAAGCGCGCTCAAGGGCTGGCTTGAAGGCGCGCTTTAACGGTTGCGGGGAAAGACCGACCAATACTCGTGAGAGCGCGACGGTCTTTTATTGAATCGTCATCCGGCGAAGGCCGGGACCTCACCGTATCGGCCTGACGCGCCGGCGAGATCCCGGCCTTCGCCGGGATGACGATCGGGGCGGGGAAGATTTCTAGATCGCCCCCGCCTCGAGCTGCTTGACCGCATGGTCGGCGGCGCGCGCAGTTAGCGCCATGAAGGTGAGCGACGGGTTGACGCACGAGATCGACGCCATCTGCGCGCCGTCGGTGACGAACAGATTGGCGGCGTCGTGCGCCTGGCCCCATTTGTTGAGCACCGACTGGCGCGGATCGGCGCCCATGCGCGCGCCGCCCATTTCGTGGATCGCGTCGCCGGGCACATGTTCGCTGCGCCCGCTGGTGACATTGGTGAGCCCCGCCCGGCGCAGCATCGCCTCGCCTTCGCTGCGCGCATCGTCCATCATGCGGATCTCGTTCTCGCGGAAGGTGACGTCGAAGCGCATCAGCGGGATGCCGAAGCGGTCGACCTTATCGGCGTGCAGGCTGACGCGATTATCCTCATAGGGCAGGCATTCGCCGAACGCGCCCATGCCGAATTTCCACGGACCATAGCCGCGCATGCCGTGCTTCATCGACGCGCCGAAGCCCTCGGGCGGCAATGGATCGCGCCGCGCGCTGCCCTGATAGCCGTAGCCGCGCCTGAAACCGATCGCTTCCTCGCCGCCGACATTGCGGAAGCGCGGGACATAGACGCCGCCGGGGCGGCGGCCATATTCGATAAAGTCGGTCATCCCCGGAATATCGCCCGAGATTCCGACGCGGAAGATATGGTCCATCACATAACGGCCGAGGGTGCCGCTGGCGTCGAAATGGCTCTTGGCCGTTCCGGGGATGCGCGAGTTCATCAAGATCTGGGTCGAGGCCATGGCAGAGGCGCAGAGGAAGACGAGGCGCGCCGGGATCACCTCGGCCTGCTTCGTCTTCGCGTCGACCACGCGCACGCCGGTGACCTTCTTGGTCTTCGGATCATATTCGAGATTGGAGACCACCGCGTCGGACCGCAGCGTCAGCCGCCCGGTCGCGCGCGCCGCAGGCAGCGTAACCGCCTGCGTCGAGAAATAGGCGCCGAACGAGCAGCCGCGCCCGCACTGATTGCGGAACTGGCACTTGCTGCGCCCCTGATCCTCCTTGTCCTCGGTCATGTTCGAGAGGCGCGTGTTGATCAGCTTGCGCCCCGGCGAGGTCGCCTCGAGCCGCTCCTTCACCCATTTTTCCGCGACGTTCATCTGGATCGGCGGCTGGAACGCGCTGTCGGGCAGCTGCGGCAGATTTTCGCGCGATCCCGACACGCCGATATATTTTTCGACATAGTCGTACCATGGCGCAAGGTCGTCGTAACGGATCGGCCAGTCGATCCCGACATTCTCGCGCTTGTTCGCTTCGAAATCCTCCGGCGACCAGCGGAAACTCCAGCGCCCCCAGATCAGCGACTTGCCGCCGACCGCGGCGGGCCGGATCCAGTAGAATTTCTCGCCCTCGTCATAGGCATAGGGGTTGAGCCGGTCGTTATTGTAGAATTTCCGGTTCGACGGCGAGACATAGCCATGCTTGGCGATGAAATAATCGCTTTCCATCAGCGCCTTGGGCATCATGTCGCGCGCCGGGACCTCATAGGCCGCCTTGCCGTCATAGTCGTAATCGCCATGCTCGACCATCACCCCGCGGTCGAGCATCAGCACCTTGAGGCCCTTTTCGGTCAATTCCTTCGCGGCCCATCCGCCGCTGACTCCGGAACCGATGACGATCGCATCGAACTGGTCGGTCATGTCTTGTCCTCGAATATCGGTCAGGCGCGGAGGCGGCTGAGCGCGCTGAAGCTGGCGGTGATGTCGGGCAGGTAAGGCGCGGGCGACTGGTCGTTCTCGACATAGAAATGCTTGACGCCGGCGACGGCGTTGAGCGTGAAGATGTCGGCGAAATCGATGACGCCCTTGCCGACGCTGGTCATCTTGCCCTCGGCGGTGCGGTCCTTGACATGATAGGCATAGATGCGTCCGGCCAGGCGCCGGATGATCGCCTTGGAGTCCTCACCCGCGGCGACCGCCCAGAACAGGTCGAGCTCGATCTGCACGAGCGCGGGGTCGGCGTCGGCGATCAGCGTGTCGAACAGGCTGGTACCGCCCGGCTTCAGCGTGAACTCGAAATCATGATTGTGATAGGCGAAACCGAGCCCCGCTTTTTTAAGCCGCTCGGCATAGCGGTTGAAATCGGCGACCGCGGCCTTCCAGCTTTCGGCACTGCGGTGCGCTTCGCCCATATAGGGGACGATCAGCGTATCGGCGCCGAGCGCCTTGGTCATCGCGACCGCGCCGTCGAAATCGCTGGCGAGCGCTTCATAGCCGACATGGATCGAGGGCGATGTCAGCCCGAGCCGCTCCATCGTCTTGCGGAGCGCGGCGTGATCCATCTTGTCGTAACCGCCGCCGCCATATTCGACCTCGCGATAGCCGATCGCGGCGACCTGCTCGAGCGTCCCCATCGGGTCCTTCGCGAAGAGTTCGCGCACCGTGTAGAGCTGGATGCCGATCGGCTTTGATTTGAGGCTCTTTGCCATGAGTGGCCCCGCTGCGAGTGTCGCCCCAAGCGCGGCGCCGCCCGCCATCCATTGCCGCCTGCCGATCGTCATGACGAAAACACCTTCTTGATCTCGGAATAGGGATAGGCGCCGTCGTAGCGCCCGGGGACGGGCAGATATTCGCGTTCCTGCGTGATGCCGACTTCCGAGGTGAAATAGCCGGTGAGCACGAGCTGGCGGAACTTGTCGAAAAAGTCCGCGCCGCCCGGCAGCTTGTCTTCCATCGCGAGCGTCAGCAGCGCGTCCTGCTGCGCCGCCGTCGCCTTGTCGGCGGCGACCTTGTAATCGCTCCGGCTGCGCGCCTCGATCGTGTCGAGCCCGGCGAGGATCGGCTTGCGGTCGTCGGGCGACGCCCAGTCGGCGAGCAGTTTCTCGATATATTCGGGGACGCCCGCCGCGATCGCGCCGGGGGTGTCGGTCGTCGGCATCACGCGCTCGCTGAGCGCGGTCATCAGCGCGCGTTGCTGCGCGGTGAACACAGGGGTCGAGGGCGGCCCGTCGCTGATCGCCGGCAATTGCGCGGCGGCGGCACGGGCGATCGGCGCGAACAGACTGGCGCCGAACATCGCGGCCATGCCCGCGAGCGCGTCTCTGCGGTCGATGATCATTTCACCTCGCCTTCGAAATCATGGCTCGCCGCCGCTTCGGGCAGCGGGCGCACCCAGATGTTGCGGAACGAGACCGGGGAATGATGGTCCTGAAGCTGGATCGGCGCGGCATCGCCATGCGCCTCATATGTGGCGACCTTGCGCCAGACCGTGCTGCCGAGCCACGGCTGGCGGTTCTGCACGAGTACGCCGTTGAGGAAGGCGGTGACATAGGCCGGACGGACGAGCTTGCCGTCGGCGCCGAAGTGCGGCCGCTCGAAGATGATGTCGTAGCTCTGCCACTCGCCGGGCATCCGCGACGGGTTCACCAGCGGCGGCTTCCACGCATAGATCGACCCGACAGTGCCGTCGGCATAGGTCGGGTTCTGGTAGCCGTCGAGGATCTGGAGTTCGTAGCGCTGCATGAACCAGATGCCGCTGTTGCCGCGATCCTGCGAGCTCTTGCTCGGCGGATTGGGCGAGGCGAATTCGAGGTGGAGCTGGACGTCGCCGAAGCTTTGCTTGCTGACCAGCGCATTTTCGCCCTTGCCGTCGGCGCGCGGAGCCGAGGTCGCCGCGCCGTCCTTGACGATCCACGGCGTCGCCTGTGCCTGCCACGCGTCGAGCGATGTGCCGTCGAACAGGACGATGGCGTCGGAGGGTGGGGCGCCGGGGACATTGCCGGGCGTGACCACGGTCGGATGCGGACGGTCCGAATCATGCACATGCCACTTGCCGCCGGGCAGCATCGGCGTGTCTTTGAATCCGGGCTTTTCCTCTGCGGCGGCGGGGCTGACCGCCGCCACCGCGGCCGCGACGCCCGCGGCCCATGCGAAACGCTTCACCTGTCTCTCCCTCATGCCGCGTCGATCGCGCGATAGGCGGCGACGAGCCGCTCCTCGCCGGCGCGGCCTTCGACCGAATTGCCGTGCTCCATGCCGATCACGCCCGAAAAATTCTTCGCGCGGAGCCAGCGGACGACGTTGCGATAGTTGATCTCGCCGCTCCCCGGCTCGTTGCGGCCGGGGTTGTCGCCGAACTGGATATAGCCGATCTCGTTCCAGCAGCTCTCCAGCGTATTGATGAGGTTCCCCGCCTGAATCTGCTCGTGATAGAGGTCCGCCAGCACCTTGATCGCGGGGCTGTCGACCGCGCGCGCGACCGCATAGCCCTGCGGCACGGTCGACATGAAAACGCCCGGATGGTTCACCAGCGTATTGAGCGGCTCCATCACCATGACGAGCCCGTGCGGTTCGTAGATTTCGGCGGCGCGGCGCAGCACGTCGATCACGCGCGCGGTCTGGATCTCGACCGGCAGCTTGCGGTCCATGAAGCCGGGTACGATCGTCATATGTTTGGCGTTCAGCCGCTTGGCGACGTCGACCGAGCTTCGGATATCGGCCAGAAAACGCGCGCGATCGCCATCGTCGTTACCGCCGAGCTGCGGCCGGAAATCGCCCCAGCGCGGCATGCTCGCGACGAACACGCCCATCGTCATGCCGCGCTGCTGCAGCGCGCGTGCCATCGCGCTCTGGTCGGCGACCGAACGGCCGGCGGCTTCATTATCCTCCCACGCGGTGAAACCCTGATCGGCGGCGAAGGCGATCTGTTCGAGCCGCCCGCCGCGACTTTTGAAGCTGCCTTCGTGCGGGGCATATTTCAGCGAAAAGCGCGCCGCGTTCGATGGCGGCGCACCGGTGGCGGCCGTCGTTGCGGCCGCCACGGCGCCACTCGCCAACAGGGTTCGACGCGAGAGCGTCACGCCGCCTCGCCCGCGAGCGCCGCGCGCGACTTGCCGCGCTCGCGCAGCCAGATGAAGCCGAACACGGCGAGCAGGACGACGGGCAGGATCGCGAGCCGCTGGAAGGACAGCGACGCAGCGGCGTCCTCGACCGCGAGCTTGGCGCCGCCGGTGAGCCGCGCGAAGGCTTCGGGCCCGCCGGCGAACTCGATCTTGGCGCGGTCGAACATCGCGCCCAATTGCGGCAGCACGAAGAAGCTGGCGAGCGCACCCGCCGATCCGACCAGCCCCATCGCCCACGATCCACCGCGCGGATAGCGTTCGGCGACCGAGGCGAGCATCGTCGGCCACATCACGCAGACGCCGAGGCCCCAGACGGTCGAGGCGAGGATCGCCGCCACCGGCGACTGCGCCTGGCTCAGCATGAACAGGCCGATCGCCGCGAGCAGGCTCGACACCCAGAGCAGCCCGGGGTTCGAAATCTTGTTTGCGAGCCGCCCCGCGAAATGGCGGAAAACGAACATCAGCGCGTTGACATAGACGAGCAACAATATGCCGCGCATGCCGACGCGGTTCGACAGCGCGACGTCGATCCACTGGCCGGGGGCGAGTTCGGACGCCGCGGTCAGGAACATCGCGCCGAACCAGATGAAGAAGCTCGGGCGGCGAAACACTTCGCCCATCATCTCGCCGAAACTGACGCCGCTTTGCTCGCGCAGCGGCGGCGGAAAGCGTGTCGTTGCGGCGATGATCACGGTCGCGGCGGCGGGGATCATCACCAGCGCCATGATGCCCTGCCACGGCAGGGCGGCCGAAAGGAAGAAGCCCGCGAGCCCGCCGACGATGATGCCGCCGGGGAACCAGGCGTGCAGCACGTTGAGCCGGTGCGTCGTGTCTTCGGGATAGAGCTGCGCGGTCAGCGGATTGATCGCCGCCTCGGTCAGCCCCCAGCCGATGCCGCTGAGCAGCATGCCGGTCCAGACGAGCCAATAGATTGTCATGCCGGTCGCGACATGGCCCGCGGTGACGATCATCAACGGGCCGAGGATGAAGCATAGCCCCGCGCCCGCCAGACACCGCTTCATGCCGATCTGGTCGAGCAAGGCACTCGCCACGAACAGCGTGATCGCGAAGCTGAGGAACGCGGCGCCGAGCGCGGCGGCTATCAACTCGCCCGCCTGGAGCGGGGCGACCGGGTCGATCCATTCGGCCTTGAGCCCGCTGGCGATCGCGCCACGGATCGCGAGGCTCGCCGCGGCGGTGAACAGCGCGAGCACGCCCAGCCAGAATAATCGGCCCTTGTGCAATGTCGTGGTCATGCGTCCCTCTCCCCGCTTGTCGATTATTTTTGTCGATTATCTTTTCAGTCGAGCCCCAGCATCGCGCGGTTGAGCGCCGGATCGCTGCCGCCCGCGAAATCGTCGAACGCCTTGTCGGCCTTGCGGATCATATGCGCGGCGATGAAGGGCGCGCCTTCGCGCGCGCCGTCCTCGGGATGTTTCAGGCAGCATTCCCATTCGAGCACCGCCCAGCCGGAATAGCCGTACTGCGTGAGCTTCGAAAAAATCCCGCTGAAATCGACCTGTCCGTCGCCCAGTGAGCGGAAGCGCCCGGGGCGATCGACCCAGTCCTGAAAGCCGCCATAGACCCCCGAGCGCCCGGTTGGATTGAGTTCCGCGTCCTTGACGTGAAACATCCGGATCCGCTCGTGATAAATGTCGATGAACTGGAGGTAATCGAGCGCCTGCAGCACATAATGGCTGGGATCGTAGAGGATGTTGGCGCGCGGGTGATTATCGACGCCGGCGAGGAAGCGTTCGAAGGTGACGCCGTCGTGAAGGTCTTCGCCGGGATGAATCTCATAAGCGAGGTCGACGCCCTCTGCATCGAAGGCGTCGAGGATCGGCCGCCAGCGTTTCGCGAGTTCGGCGAAGGCTTCTTCGACCAGTCCCGCGGGGCGCTGCGGCCAAGGGTAGAGATAGGGCCAGGCGAGCGCGCCCGAAAAAGTCGCGTGGGCATTAAGACCGAGCCGCCGGCTCGCTTTGGCGGCAAGATGAAGCTGCTCGACCGCCCATTTCTGCCGCTCGGCTGGCTTGCCCTTCAGCGCATCGGGCGCGAAGGCATCGAATTGCGCGTCGTAAGCGGGGTGCACCGCGACCAACTGGCCCTGCAGATGCGTCGACAGCTCGGTGATCTCGACCCCCGCCTCGCGGCAGGTACCGGCAAGCTCGTCGCAATAATCCTGACTCTCGGCGGCTTGGACGAGATCGATGCAGCGGCTGTCCCAGGTCGGAATCTGGATGCCGACATAGCCCGCATCCGCCATCCAGCGCGCCGCCGAGGGCAATGTGTCGAACGGCGCCGCGTCGCCCATGAACTGCGCGAGGAATACAGCCGGACCCTTCATGCGCCTGCCTTCCCGGTCACTTGGTTTCGGCTTTGAGATAGGCGATCAGTGCCGCGCGGCGCGCCGGATCGGTCACTTTGACGACCATGCGCGTGCCGGGCACCTTCTTGGTCGGCGCGGCGAGATATTCGTCGAGCGATTTTTCATCCCAGCGAATTTTCGAGGCCTTGAGCGCCGGGCTGTAATTGAACCCGGCGACCGAGCCCGCCGTCCGGCCCATCAGGCCGTGCAGATTGGGGCCCATCACGCTTTTGCCGCCCGCTTCGAGCGTATGGCAGGCCTTGCACGCGGCGAACGCCTGCGCACCGGCACCTGTCGGGCCGGCATAGGCCGCGGGAAACGGCGCAAGCATAAATGCAGTAAATATGACACCCGCGAACGGCAGGGCGAACAGAAATTTCATTATCCTCTCCCGTCTGGCAACAGCCGGTGCGATGATGTAACCGTTTAAAAACGAATAATGCAAACAATTTTATGAATTCTGGCAGAGGGAATGCGATGAACGGTCGGTCGAAAATTCGCTATGGCATGGTGGGTGGTGGCGAGGGCGCTTTCATCGGTGCGGTGCACCGTATGGCCGCCGCGCTCGATAGCGAATATGAATTGGTATGCGGTGCGTTCAGCGCCGACGCGGCCCGCAACCGGCGGAGCGCCGAAGCGCTGGGACTCGATCCCGGTCGCGGCTATGCGACCTTCGACGCTTTGCTTGCCGCGGAAGCGGCGCTTCCCGCAGGCGAGCGGATGGAAGCGCTCGCGATCGTCACGCCGAATCATCTCCACGCCCCGATGGCGATCACGGCGCTCGACGCGGGTTTTCACGTCCTGTCCGAAAAGCCGATGGCGTTGAATCTGGCCGAAGCGCAGGCGATCGCCGCGGCGGTCGCGCGCAGCGGCAAGCTCTACGGGCTGACCTTCACCTATAGCGGCTATCCGCTGATCGAAGAGGCGCGCGTGCGCGTTGCGCGCGGCGATTTCGGCAAGATCCGGCTGGTGCAGGCCGAATATTCGCAAGGCTGGCTCAGCCGGCCGATCGACGCGGACGGCAACAAGCAGGCCGAATGGCGGACCGATCCGGCGCGGGCCGGGCTCGGTGGCTGTCTCGGCGATATCGGGACGCACGCCTTTCAGCTTGCCGAGCATGTCTCGGGGCTTGCGGTCGAATCGCTGAGCGCCGAACTGACCACGCATGTTGCGGGCCGCCGCCTCGACGACGATGTGGCGGCGCTGCTGCGTTTCGAAGGCGGCGCGCGCGGCGTGTTGAAGGCGAGCCAAGTCGCCGCGGGCGACGAGAATGGCCTGCGCCTGCGTATCCATGGCGAGGAAGGTGGGCTCGAATGGTCGCAGATGGAGCCGAACAGCCTGACGTTGCGCTGGCTCGACCGCCCGGCCGAAGTGATCCGCGCCGGCGGGCCGGGGCTCGATCCCTCGGCGATGGCGCGGCTGCGCACCCCGGCGGGGCATCCCGAAGGCTATATCGAGGCGTTCGCTAACCTCTATCGCAGCTTCGGCCGCGCGCTGCGCGCGGGCGACGCGACGCCGCCGCCGCGCGGCGCGGCCGGCTGGTTTCCCGGCATCGCCGACGGGTTGCGGACGATGGCCTTCGTCGAAGCGGTGGTCGCGAATGCGTCAGGCGATGCGAAGTGGACCGCGCTCGCGGACTGACGATCGCGCGGCGTCAGCTACGGTAATCGGCGTTGATGCTGATGTATCCGTGAGTGAGGTCGCAGGTCCAGACGGTCGCGCGGCCTTCGCCGAGCCCGAGGTCGGCGCCGATGCGGATGTCCTGCCCTTTGAGATGCGCCGCGACGGGCGCTTCGTCGTAACCATCCACCGGCAGCCCGTCCTTTGCGACCCAATGATCGCCGAAGCGGATCGCGAGGCGGTCGCGGTCGGCGGGTTCGCCCGCTTTGCCCACCGCCATGACGACGCGGCCCCAGTTCGCGTCCTCGCCCGCAATCGCGGTTTTCACCAGCGGCGAGTTGGCGATGGCGAGCGCGACGCGCTTCGCACTGTCGTCGCTGGTCGCACCGGTGACCTGGATTTCGATGAATTTCGACGCGCCCTCGCCGTCGCGCACCACCTGATGCGCGAGGTCGAGTGCGACTTCGCGGATCGCGGCGTAGAGGGCGTCGGCGCCGGGATCGTCGCGCGTGGAGAGCAGGGCGTTTCCGGCTTGCCCCGTTGCGAAGAGCAGCACCGTGTCGCTGGTCGAGGTGTCGCTGTCGACGGTGATGCTGTTGAAGCTGCCGCCGGTCGCTTCGTTCAGCATCTCCTGCAACAGCGCGGGCGCGACCGCGGCGTTAGTGAAGATATAGCCGAGCATCGTCGCCATGTCGGGCGCGATCATGCCCGAGCCTTTGACGATGCCTGCGACGTGGACGGTCGTGCCGCCGACGATCGCGCTCGCGGCGGCGCCCTTGGCAAAGGTGTCGGTGGTGCCGATCGTCTCGGCGGCGGCTTCCCACGAGCAGGGCTCGGCGGTGAGCGCGGCGTCGACGCCGGCGCGCGCCTTGTCCTTGGGCAAGGGAACGCCGATCACGCCGGTCGAGCTGACGAAGACTTCGCTTGGCGCGCAGCCGAGGTGGCCGGCGACCTGTTCCATGATCTGCTCGACCGCCTCGCGCCCGCGATAGCCGGTGAAGGCATTGCTGTTGCCCGCGTTGACGATGAGCGCGCGGCCCGATCCGCCCTTTACCTGTTCGCGGCCGAGTTCGACTTCGGACGAGCAGCAGACATTGCGCGTGAAGACGCCTGCGACGGTAGTGCCGGGCGCGAGCTCGACGAAGGTGAGATCGCAGCGGTCCCAATCTTTGTAGCGCGCGCGCGCGACGCGGCGCGTGACCCCGGCGATGTCGGGGAGCGCGGGGAAGGTGGCGGGGGCGAGCGGCGAATGGGTGGTCATGCCAGCGCGTGTAGCTTTCCGGTGCGCAAAGAAAAACCCCTCCCTGCAAGGGAGGGGCCTTTGATCCTCCCTGTCGCGAAGCGATGGCGAGGTGGCAGTCGCGTAGCGGCTGACGGAGGGGCTTGGGCGCGGCCCCTCCACCACCCGCTCCGCGGGCGGTTCCCCTCCCCACGGCTTCGCCGCAGGCAGGAATCGATTTACGCAGGAATGCCGCTGATCGATTTCACTTCCATAAAATCCTTCAGCCCGAACACGCCGCCTTCGCGGCCGTTGCCCGACGCCTTGTAGCCGCCGAACGCCGCGCCCGGGCCGGGGCCCCATGCGTTGACCGCGACCATGCCGGCGCGCAGCTTCGGCGCGATCTCGGCGGCCTTGGCCGGGTCGCCCGAAACGACGGCCGACAGGCCATATTCGGTGTCGTTGGCGATATCGACCGCCTGTTCGAGCGTGTCATAGGCCATGATCGTCGCGACGGGGCCGAACACCTCTTCCTTCGCGATGCGCATGTCGGGGGTGACGCCCGAGAAGACGGTCGGCTTGATATAATAGCCGCGGTTGACGTTCGAGGGCAGGCCGGTGCCGCCGGTCTCGAGCGTCGCGCCTTCATCGATCGCCGACTGGATCAGGCCCTGGATCTTGTCGAACTGCGCCTTGTTGACGACGGGGCCGATATGGCCGCCCTCGGCCTGTGGATCGCCGACCTGTGTGCCGTCGAACATCGCCTTGATCACGCCAACGGCTTCGGCCTCGCGCTCCTTCTGGACGAGGATGCGCGTCGGCGCGATGCAGCTCTGGCCGGTGTTGACGAGCACGCCCTGCACCGTCGGGGGCAGCACCGCGGCGAAATCGGCGTCGGGCAGGACGATGTTCGGCGACTTGCCGCCGAGCTCCTGATGGACGCGCTTGACGGTGTCGGCCGCCGCCTTGGCGACGAGGATCCCGGCGCGGGTCGATCCGGTGAAGCTCACCATCTCGATGCCGGGGTGCGCGCTGATCGCGTTGCCGACCGTCGGGCCGTCGCCCTGCACGAGGTTGAACACGCCGGCGGGGACGCCCGCGGCGTCGAGAATCTCGGCGAAGATCACCGCGTTGCCGGGGCATTCTTCGGAGGGCTTGAGGATCATCGTGTTGCCCGCGGCAAGTGCCGGGGCGACCTTGAGCGCGATCTGGTTGAGCGGCCAGTTCCACGGCGTGATCATGCCGACGACGCCGATCGGCTCATACGCGATCATGCCCGCGGCATATTTTTCGGTGAAGCTGAAATCCTTGAGCGCGGCGATCGTGCCGAGGAAGCCGCCGATGCCGGCGCCGACCTGCGCGGTGCCCGCGAAGCTGACCGGGGCGCCCATTTCGGAGGCCATCGACTTGGCGAGATCGGGCGCGCGCTTCTTATATTCCTCGACGATGCGGTTCAGCAGGTCGACCCGTTCTTCGCGCGTCGTCTGCGAGAAGCTCTTGAAGGCCTCCTTCGCCGCGGCGACGGCATCGTCGACGTCGGCGGCGGTACCGAGCACGACGGTCGACGCCGCTTCCTCGGTCGCGGGGTTGATCACGTCGTGAAGCTTGCCACCCTTGCTGTCGACCCAGCGGCCGCCGATGTAATTTTGTTTGAGGTGCGTTTCGGTGCTCATCATTCTTCTCCCATCGGCGGTCAATTCCGTCTCGGATTGCTACCTAATCACTGTGGCGGATGAATCAAGCAAGGCCAACTGCCAAATCTGGCGGGTCAGCGTTTTTCCGCAGCGAGCCGCGACATCAATATGGCGGCGCGCGTCGCCTGACGGCTGATGCTGGGGATGTCGACCGTCTCCTCGGGGCCGTGATCGCCCGTCGAATAGGCGCCGAGTCCCGCGAGGCTGTCGACGTGCGGCGCGACGAAGCTGATGTCGGCGGCGCCGCGCTTCAAGGGATCGAGCGCGGCCATTTCGGCGAGACCGAGGTCGCGGTTGACGGCGTTGAGCCGCGTCAGCAGCGCGCGGTTGCCGTCGGTCGGCGCCATTGCCGGATAGCCGCCGGGGTCGAAAGCGAGGGTGGCGCCGGTGCCGGGGGCATGATCGGCGACGATCGCCGCCATCTTGTCCTTCACGCGCGCCGCCTGTTCGGCCGACAGCGTGCGCAGGTCGCCGCGCGCGATCGCGGTCGCAGCGATGATATTGGTCTTGCCGTTCGCGCTCGCGCGAATCTTGCCTTCGTCGAGCGACACCTGCTCGCCGCCCGCGATCAGTCCGACGTTGAAAGTCAGGTTCGGTTCGGGCAGCTCGGTGCGAAAGCGGTGGATGATGCGCGCGAGCTCATAGATCGCGCCGTCGCCGGCATCGGCGCTGAAAATGCCCGAGCTGTGCCCCGTCTTGCCGGTCGCGGTGACCTGCCAGCTTTCCGACGAGCGCCGCGCGATCGAACTCATGTCGGCGCCGCCATCGCGGACCAGGCCTTCGAACCCCAGCGCGACGTCGACGCGCTTGCCCGCGGCGATCAGGTCGGCACGCGCGACCGCTTGCGGATGCCCCGTATCTTCCTCGTCGCCGGTCATGTGAAATTCGATATTGGCGCCCTTCAGCGTCCCCGCCTTGTGCATCGCGCGCAGCGCCGCGACGACGACGACCATCCCGCCCTTGTCGTCGCTGACTCCCGGCCCCTTCGCTTTGTCGCCCATGCGTTCGAAGCGCTGGAACGGCGAGTCGGGCTCGAACACCGTGTCGAGATGCGCGATGAGGAGCAGGCGCTTGGCGTCGGGCTTGCCGGCGTGCGTCGCGATCAGGTGGCCGGCGCGGCCGGTCTTGCGCATCGGCTTCCATTCGACCTTGAAACCCAAGGGTTCGAGTTCGGCGCGCATCATCGCACCGACCTTTTCAACCCCTTCGAGGTTGAGCGAGCCGCTGTTCTGGTTGACCAGTTTTTCGAGCAGCGCGAGGCTGCGACCCTGTTCGGCCTCCACCGTCTGCACCATCGCGCTCTCGGCTTTGCTCAGCTTCGCCTGCGCTGTGGGGGCAAGGGCGAGCTGGAGGGCGATGAGAGCGGCAAAGGGCAATGATTTCATGGGGACTCCGGATGATCCAAACGTCGCCCCCGTGAAGGCGGGGGCCGCCGGCAACCCTGCGCTACCTCTCTAGCGGCCCCCGCCTTCGCGGGGGCGACGGTCAGTTTGTGCCTCGCTTGAAGCCTTCGCGCAACCTCGTCAGCCCGGATAGGGCGCATCCTTCAGCAACCGCGCGAGATGTGCGGCGTTCGCCGCGACCATCCCGGCGGTCTCGGTCACCTTCTTCGGCGCTTCCTTCAAATCCTTGAAGTCCACCGAACCCATCGCCTCGCCGACCCAGTAACAGGCGGCGACTGCGGGGATCGTCCAGCCGACATCGTTCAGCGCCTGAAAGATTTGCGACGCAACATTATGCGCGCCATCCTCGTTGCCGACGATCGCGGCGACCGCGACTTTGGAATAGCTGGGCATCCGCCCCTTGGCGTCGGTTTCGGAGAGGAAGGCGTCCATCCGTTCCATCACGAGCTTGGCGACGCTCGATGCCTGTCCCATCCAGATCGGGGTGCCAAAGATCAATATGTCGGCGGCGAGGATGCGCTCACGAATCTTCGGCCAGTCGTCGCCTTCGCCCTCGTCCGATGTGACGCCCCATTTGATGTTGTGCGCGGCGATTCGGATCGGGTCCGCGACCGTCACCTCATGCGCGGCGAAATGTTCGGCGAGCACCGCGAGCATCGCGTCGGTCGAGCTTTTCCGCCCGCGGCTTGAGAGCGAGCAATTGATTGCGGTGGCGGTGAGGGGGGCGGCCATGATGGCTCCTTTGCGGGTTAGTCCCCCGCTCGAAAAAGCCGCGCCGCCGCGCTCAGGTTCCCTGGCGCACCATGAAAATATCGCCGCCAAGGCTGACGAGGAACAGATTGCCGGCGCTGTCCTCGCCGAAGGAGGCGATCGAGTTCAGTGTCCCCGCGTTGGGCGCGAAATCCTCGTTGCGCCGCGCGAAACGCGATGAGGCGAGCGTCTGGCCAGGGACAAGGCTGGAAAATGGGACCGTCCAGATATTGTCCGAGACGAAGTCGGCGAAGACATATTGACCCTGGAGCGAGGTCACCGGGCCGCGGTAGACATAGCCGCCGGTGACCGAATTGCCCTGCCGCGGACCGTCGCCGTGACCATATTCGGCGACCGGATCGATCAGGCCGCCGGGCGGCGTGCCGGTATAGGGCCGGGTGCCTTCCCTGAAACGCCAGCCGAAATTGAGGCCCGGCTGGGTGGTCGTCACCATATCGATTTCTTCGACCGCACCCTGGCCGACGTCACCTATGATCAGGGTCGATCCCGAGAAGGAAAAACGGAACGGATTGCGCAAGCCGGTCGCGTAGACATAGCGGTCGCCGCCGCCGGCCAGATAGGGATTGCCAGGGGCGGGCGCCAGGAAACCCTCATCGCTGGGAACCGATGCACCCGCATAGGGGTCTTCGACCACCCGGATCCGCAATATCTTGCCGAGCCGCGAATCGGGATTCTGGGCGTTATTACCCGGATCACCCGAGCCCCCGCCATCGCCCACCCCGACATAGAGCAAGCCGTCGGGGCCAAAGGCCATCGCGCCGCCATTATGGTTATTCGCCCCGGGATGCGGTATCGCAAGCCTCGCCAACACACGGGGCGATCCGGAGAGTGTTCCATATTCGCGAATCTCGATGTCACCGGAGGCATTGGTGCAATAGATCATGAAGCGATCCGAATTCGCCGGGTTGGGCAGCAGCGCCATGCCGAGCAGCCCGCGTTCGCCGTCGGTCGACAGGTCGCCGATCGTGAAGAGCAGCGTCTTCGCGCCGGTCGAAGGGGTCAGGCGATAAACGCCCCCGGCCTTTTCCAGCACATAGACGTCGCCGCTGCCCGGAATGCCGAGAAGGAAGGTCGGCTGATTAAAGCCGGTGCCGACGCGCTGGACGGATATGCCTTCCTTCGAATTGGTCAACGTGACATTGATCGTCTGGCTGACATCCGCTCTGCCGTCGCTGACGCTGAGCCGGACCGCATAGACATTGTCGCCGTCGGCATCGCCCGGAAGATCATAATCGGGAGCTGCGTTGAAGCGGAGCGCGCCGGCGGCGGTGACCGAAAAGCGCGCCGCGTCGGCGCCGCCGTCGATGGCGAAGGTTAGCGCATCGCCGTCTGGATCGGTCGCCGTTGCCTGATAGGCGGCCGTGCTGTTTTCGGCGACGCTGGTGGTCTGGAGCGAAGTGAATGCTGGAGACGTGTTTGCGGCGGGTGCCGTCCCGCCATCGCTTCCACCTCCGCCGCAACCGGTCAGAATCAGCGAGGAGAGTAAAAGGACGCGCATCCGCATGATCCAGAACCCCATTTCGTGATCAACGTCAGGGAAGGGTGACACTTGCCGGCGCAGCGCGCAAGCTCGGGTCTTGGCCGACGGATCGGAGAAATGCGTCAGGCGGCCTCGTCGATCTCCTCGAAATCGTCGAGCTTGCCGAGCGCGTCGCGCGCGATCCGTTTCAGCGCGGACCGGTTGACCTGAAGACCTTTCGCGCCGCCGCCGGTCAGTTCGTCGATGGTGAATGCGACCCGCGTGCGATCGGGCGCCAGTTCCTCGAAAGTGAATTTCAGCCCTGTCGTGAGTGCGCCGTCATCGACGCTGTAGATCAGATGCGCCTCTCGCGGGATTTCCATCGCGACGGCGACCTTGACTTTGTACGCTTCGGGCCGTTCGTCGGGGATCAGCTTTTCGAACCCGGGCTCGCCCTTTTCGGCGACAAGTTCGTAGAGCCGCGTCGATCCGCCGTTGGTGACGAGCGGCAGGCCGGCGAAGGCGCCGTCGTCGCCGAACATCTTGGCGAACACTTCCTCGCGTGGTGCGGCGACGGTGCGCGTCTGGTTCACCAGTTCGATCATCTTGTCGCAGCCGGCGGCGAGCAGGGTCGCGGCCGCCAGAATCACGATACGCATCATCGAACATCCCCCTCGATCTCGTCCGCCTTTTAACCGCGCCGGCTTACCAAAGCGTAATCGCGGCGCGGCGGAGGATGGGTGTAAAGAGTGTTTGACAGTTTGACGCGAAGCCTGTAAAGAGCTCTTGACAGGTGAAGGGATGGCCTTTGGAAAATCGGGTGCGCGAACATCGCGAAGGTGCGGGATGGAGCCAGGGCGAACTGGCCCGCCGGCTCGGCGTGTCGCGACAGACGATCAACGCGGTCGAAACCGACAAATATGACCCCAGCCTGCCGCTCGCGCTGCGCATGGCCCACCTGTTCGGGCTCGAAGTGCGCGAACTGTTTATCCATCACTGGATTCCGGAGGATGAAAAATGAGCCATTCGACGATCGACGACCGGACACGGCGGTGGAAAAAGACGGCATTCAGCGCGCTCGCCGGCATGGCGTTCGGCGCGAGCAGCTTTTCGCTGCTGATGTGGCTCGCGGGCGAGGGGCCGCTCGTCGCCATGCAGCCTTCGCGCGTGGCGTTGGCGGGTGTTGGACTGGTCTATCTGCTGACCACTGCGATGATCGGTTTCGGCCTCGCCGCGCCGCGCGCCGGGGCGCGGCTGCTCAACGTCGGCGACGCCGAGGAACTGGTCGACGACCGGGCCAAGCTGCTGCGCTCGGCGCTCTATATGGGATGGGCGGGCGTCACGCTCATGCTGGTCGCGCTCGCGCGGTCGCCCGGTTTCGCGGCCGGTCCCGTGGCGCCCGGCGTCGCGCTCGCGGCGCTGGCGGTCCTGCTGGTGGTGAGCTTGGCGTCGTTCCGCTGGCTCCGCGTCTATGACGAGTTCGACCGGCAACTCGGGCTGGAGGGCGGTTCCTGGGCCTTTTTGATCGCCTGCGCGATCCTTCTGCCCTGGGCGGCGTTCGACGCGCTCGGCTGGAACGCGTCGCTTTCGGCGATCGACGTTATCGCAGTGCTGGCGGCTTCGCTGATCGGCGGCAGCTTCGTCGCGGTCGGCAAGCGCGGCATGATGGTGCGGTAGTCCCAGATAACGCTCTAGCCGCCATCCGGATCGGCGGTTTCGGGCAGTGGCGTCACTTGGGCGTAGACCAGCCGCCAGCCGCCGTCGCGCCACAGCCAGTGATCGGCAAAGCGATGGCGATCGACGAAGGGTTCGCCATCGGCGGTGCCGCGCAACTCGTTGGTCGCGGCCAGCAGCGCGCTATTGCCTGAGATAATCCAGCGGGGTTCGCTCGCACGGAAGGGTTCGATGCGAATGGCGGGCGCCGTCAGCGCGCCGATGAAGTCCGCTTTGTCGCCCTTTGCGCCGCTACCGCGGACCCAGAGAAAATCCTCCGCGATCAGCCGCTCAAGCGCGGCTTCATCCTTTGCCGCGATCGCTGCGTCGAGCTCCAAAGCCGCCTCGCGATAGCCCGCCGGAGTGGTCGCGGGTTCCGCCCGATCGCTGGCGTAGGCGCACGCTGCCGTCAGAAGGAGCATCGCTGCCGCCGTATGGAGCCGCTTCACCAACTGTCTCTCCTCTTTGCGCGTTTGCAAAGGCTTGCCCGGGCTGGTCGCCGCGCGCAACTACGTCGGGGGTAAGCGGGCAAGGCGCGGCGAGCAAGCGCATAAGCAAAGGGGCGCCCGGTTCCCCCGAACCGGACGCCCCGCTACAAAGCCCCCTGTTGGTCAGGCGCTGTAGTACATATCGAACTCGACCGGGCTCGGCGTCTGTTCGAAGCGGTAAACCTCGTCCCACTTCAGCTCGACATAGGCCTCGATCTGGTCCTTGCTGAACACGTCGCCCTTCAGGAGGAAGTCGTGGTCGGCCATCAGGCTGTCGAGCGCTTCGCGAAGCGAGCCGCACACGGTCGGGACTTCGCTCAGTTCCTCGGGGGGCAGGTCATACAGATTCTTGTCCATCGCGTCGCCGGGGTGGATCTTGTTCTGGATGCCGTCGAGCCCCGCCATCAGCAGCGCCGAATAGCAGAGATAGGGGTTCGCCATCGCGTCGGGGAAGCGGAATTCGACGCGCTTCGCCTTGGCGCCCGCGCCGTAAGGGATGCGGCACGAGGCCGAACGGTTGCGGCTCGAGTAAGCGAGCAGCACCGGCGCTTCGAAGCCCGGGACAAGGCGCTTGTAGCTGTTCGTCGTCGGGTTGGTGAAGGCGTTCAAGGCCTTGGCGTGCTTGATCACGCCGCCGATGAAATAGAGGCACATGTCGGAAAGCCCCGCATAGCCGTTGCCGGCGAAGAGCGGCTTACCCTTTTCCCAGATCGAGATGTGGGTGTGCATGCCGCTGCCGTTGTCGTCCTTGATCGGCTTCGGCATGAAGGTCGCGGTCTTGCCATAGGCGTGTGCGACCTGGTGCACGACATATTTGTAGATCTGCATGCGGTCTGCGGTTTCGGTGAGCGTGCCGAAGGTCAGGCCGAGTTCGTGCTGCGCGGCGGCGACCTCATGGTGATGCTTGTCGCACGGCAGGCCCATTTCGAGCATCGTCGAGACCATCTCGCCGCGGATGTCGACCGCGCTGTCGACCGGGGCGACGGGGAAATAGCCGCCCTTGGCGCGCGGACGGTGCGCGAGGTTGCCGCCCTCATAGCTGCGGCCGGTGTTGGTCGGCAGTTCGATATCGTCGATCTCGAAGCCCGACTTGTTGTAGCCGGTTTCGAAACGCACGTCGTCGAACATGAAGAATTCGGCTTCGGGGCCGACATAGACGGTGTCGCCGATGCCGGTCGAGGCGACATAGGCTTCGGCGCGCTTTGCCGTGGTGCGCGGGTCGCGGGCATAGCCTTCGCCGGTCGAAGGCTCGACGATGTCGCAGAACATCACGAGCATCGGGGTTGCCGAGAAGGGGTCGTCATAGACGGCGTCGAGGTCGGGCTTCAGGATCATGTCCGACTCGTTGATCGCCTTCCAGCCTTCGATCGACGAGCCGTCGAACATCAGGCCGTCTTCGAGTTCGTCCTCGCCGAGGACCGAGGCAACCATGGTCAGATGCTGCCACTTGCCCTTGGGGTCGGTGAAGCGCAGGTCGACCCACTCGATGTCGTTTTCCTTGATCCGCGCGATGATATCCTTGGGCTTCGTAGCCATCGTTTAGCTTCCTTCTTGCGAAATGGTCCGGCGTGCCGGGTTGTCGGGTTGTCGAAAATGTGGAGAGATTAAAGCGCATCCTCGTTGCGTTCGCCGGTGCGGATGCGGAGCGCGGTCTCGACCGGGATGACGAAGATCTTGCCGTCGCCGATCCGGCCGGTCTGCGCGGCGGCGGCGATTGCCTCCACGACGCGCTCCGCCATCGAATCCTCGACGATGACCTCGAGCTTCACCTTGGGCAGAAAGTCGACGACATATTCGGCGCCGCGATAGAGTTCGGTGTGACCCTTCTGCCGGCCGAAACCCTTGGCTTCGGTGACGGTGATCCCGCTGACACCCACTTCGTGCAGCGCTTCCTTCACTTCGTCGAGCTTGAACGGCTTGATGATCGCCTCAATCTTCTTCACGCTTCTCGTCCCCCTTTGGGCTGGTCGCCGCTTTCGCACGTCAAGCCGGATCAGGCCTGCCTGTCCGGTCCGCCGTCGAGTCGGTGCGGTGTCCCGCCATCTTGCACCAATCAAAAGCCGTGCCAATTGGCGAATCGCGGGGATTTGGTAAGAATTTCGAAACGAAATGAGGCCGCTGCCCAAAGCGCGAGCAACGGCGTTATCCGGGTGCCTATAATTTGGGCAATCAGCGTCCCATCGGCGCCGACGCGTCGGGCAGGTTGGCTTTGGTCCAGTTCGAGCGGTCGATGACATAGGCGCGCAGCGCCTCAGCATCGGCGGGGCTCAGCACCTTGGCGAAGCTCACCATGCCGCGGTCCTTGAGCGCGCCGTCGATGATGACCGATTTCCAGGCGTCGGCATTGGCGAGCGTGCCCGAAACGCGCAGGTCGGGGGTGAAGCCGTTGCCGATCGCGCTGTCGCCGTGACACACGATGCAATAGCGCCCGAAATGCGCCTTGCCCGCCGCGACCTGAGCCGGCGTGCCGAACTGCGGCGGCGGGTTCCACGCGAGCGCCGCCGAGGCGGGCGGGGCGGGGAGTTTTACCGTGCCGCCGATCTTCATCACGATGAGGCGCGGGATATTGGGCACCTTGCGCGTCACCCCGCCCGCAACCCCGGCGACGAGCGGAAAGGCGCCGCCCTTGCTCGTCTGGAACGCGACATATTGGATGCCGCCGACGCGGAAGGTCGAAGGCGCGCTGACGATCCCCGACTGCATGTCGAGGTCGAGCAATTGTTTGCCGGTGTCGGCGGCATAGGCGCGAAAGCGCCCGGTACTTGTTCCCTGGAAAACGAGGTTGCCGGCGGTCGTCATCGTGCCGCCGTTCCACGCCGCGGGATAGTCGACGCCCCACGCGACCTTGCCTGTGCGCGGGTCGAAGGCGACGAGGCGGCCGGTCGTGGCCGCGACCGCGGCGCGGAACGCCGCCTTGTCGTCGGGCAGCAGCGTTCCGGTCAGCGAGGTGCCGACGTTGAAGCCGACGACCTTGCGCCGGTCGAGCTCGTTCATGTCCTGAAGATAGGCTTGCGGAATCTGCTGCGCGGGGATGTAGACGAGCCCCGTCGCCGGATTGTAGCTCATCGGGTGCCAATTGTGCGCGCCGAGCGCGCCCGGGATCGCGATGAAGGGCTTGCCGGTCTTGTAGAAGCGCGCCTCGGGATTTTCGATCGGGCGGCCGGTGGCCATGTCGTAACCCGCCGCCCAGTTGATCCCGTCGACAAACGGCTTGGCGTCGATCAGCTTGCCGGTCGTGCGGTCGATGGTGAAGAAGAAGCCGTTCTTCGGCGCATGGTACAGCACCTTGGTGGGCTTGCCGCCCACCGCCTGCTCGGCGAGAATGATCGGCTGCGTCGCGGTATAGTCCCACGTTTCGCCCGGCGTTTCCTGATAATGCCACTTGTACTTGCCTGTCGTGGCGTCGAGCGCGACGACCGACGAGAGGAACCAGTTGTCGCCCTCGCCGTTCGAGCGCGTGCCGTGGTTCCACGGGTTGCCGTTGCCGACGCCGAGATAGATCTGGTCGAGATCCTTGTCGTAGACGATCGCGTCCCACACAGTGCCGCCGCCGCCCGAGGTCTGCCATTCGCCCTTGTCGGACCAGGTTGCGTTGGCCTTGCTCGCGAAAATGTCGTCGCTGGCCGCGCCGTCCCTGGCCTTCGTCGGGTTGGGCGCGGTGTAGAAGCGCCAGCGCTCCTTGCCGGTGTCGGCGTCATAGGCGGTGACATAGCCGCGCACGCCGAATTCGGCGCCGCCGTTGCCGATCAGCACCATGTCCTTCACGACGCGCGGCGCGCCGGTGATGGTGTAAGGTTTCGAGGTGTCAAAGGTCTGCGTCGACCAGATTTCCTTGCCCGTCTTCCTGTCGAGAGCGATCAGCCGGCCGTCGAGCGCGCCGACGAACAGCTTGTCGCCCCAGACGGCGACGCCGCGGTTGACGACGTCGCAGCAGGCATGGACCGCGCGCTCACCCGGGACCTTGGGATCGAATTTCCATAGGGGTTTGCCCGTCGCGGCGTCCCAGGCGCTGACCTTCGACCAGGCGTGGCTCACATACATCACGCCGTCGACGACCACCGGGGTCGCCTCCTGCCCGCGCGCATCGTCGAGGTCGGCGGTCCAGGCGATGCCGAGCTGCCCGACGTTCGACGCGTCAATATCTTTCAGCGGGCTGAAGCGCTGTTCGTCGTAGCTGAAGCCGATCGCGCCCCAGTCGTCGCCGTTGCCGCCGGTCTTGAGCAGGGTCTCGCTGGCCTTTTCCGCCTCGTCGAGCGATCCGCCGCCCGAGATGCTGTCATTCTTCGATGCGTTGCACGCCGCCAATGCCAAAGCCGCGCAGCCCAGCAGCGCGGCCGAAAGGACCCGTTTCGCCATAACTTGCTCTCCCGTTCGACGCCTATCGTTGACGTTAACGTCAAGAGTGCGCGCGAAGGCGCATGGGCGCAAGCGGGAAAATGGGGGGTAGGAGAGGGGGCATACCGACACTCGTCATCCCGGACTTGATCCGGGGTCCACGAAGGCGAGTGCTGCGTTGAGTCATGGATCCCGGATCAAGTCCGGGATGACGAAACTGGAATCGTTGCGCCGCTTATTGCCAAGGCGGCGCGTTCAGGCCCTTGGGGCTGGCAGTGAAAATCTCGCAGCCGCTCTCGGTGATGCCGATGCTGTGCTCGAACTGCGCCGAAAGCGAGCGGTCGCGGGTCACCGCGGTCCAGCCGTCGGCGAGCATCTTCACCGCATATTTGCCGGTGTTGATCATCGGCTCGATCGTGAAGAACATGCCGGGGCGAAGTTCGGGTCCCGTGCCGGGGCGGCCGGCATGGACGACCTCCGGCGCGTCGTGGAACATCTGGCCGAGGCCGTGGCCGCAGAAATCGCGGACGACCGAATAGCGGTGCTTTTCGGCGTGCGTCTGGATCGCGTGCGCGACGTCGCCCATACGGTTGCCGGGCTTCGCCTGCTCGATCCCGAGCATCAGGCATTCATAGGTGACTTCGACGAGGCGCTTCGCCTTTACGCCCACGTCGCCGACCAGATACATGCGGCTGGTATCGCCGTGCCAGCCGTCGACGATGCTCGTGACGTCGATGTTGACGATGTCGCCCTCGCGCACCGGCTTGTCGTCGGGAATGCCGTGGCACACGACATGGTTGATGCTGGTGCAGCAGCTATGCGTGAAACCGCGGTAGCCGAGTGTCGCCGGAATGCCCCCGCCATCGAGCATCATCGTGCGGACGAGGTTGTCGATCTCCGCCGTGGTCACGCCGGGCTGGACGAAGGGAACGAGCGCGTCGAGGATTTCGGCCGACAGCCGCCCCGCCTTGCGCATGCCGGCAAAGCCCGCCTCGTCGTGCAGCTTGATCGTGCCGTCGCGGACGCGGGCGGGGGCCGATGTTTCGTCGGCGGTTACGGTGACATAGTCGTACATGGGGATGATATAGGCGATGCGGCGCCGAATTGCGAGGGCAGTAAGCCCCTCCCGCTTGCGGGAGGGGTTTGGGGAGGGGTTGTGGCGTTACAACCCTCCCCGCTGCGACTAGCGAGCAAGCTCGCAAGTCTCGCTGCCCCTCCCGCAAGCGGGAGGGGAGCTATTTGGCTTTACTCCGCCGCCTTCTCGGCCTTGCCCTTCGCCTTGCCCTTCGCGGCCTTCGGCGCGGCGGGGGTGATTTCGAAGGTCAGCGGGTTGCCGACATGGGCGTCCTCGCCGGTCTTCATCTTCACCTTGACCTCGCCGCCGTGGACGAGCTTGCCGAAGAGCAATTCCTCGGCGAGCGGCTGCTTGATCTTTTCCTGGATCAGGCGGCCCATCGGACGCGCGCCATAGAGCTTGTCATAGCCCTTGCCGGTCAGCCATTCGCGCGCCGCATCGTCGAGCTGGATGTGGACGTTGCGGTCGGCAAGCTGCAACTCAAGCTCGAGGATGAACTTGTCGACGACGCGCGCGACGACCTCGGGCGGCAGATAGCCGAAGGGCACGATCGCATCGAGGCGGTTGCGGAATTCGGGGGTGAACATGCGCTTCACCGCCTCTTCCTGCACATCCTCGCGCGTCGACTGGCCGAAACCGATCGACTCGCGCGCCATGTCGCTGGCGCCCGCGTTGGTCGTCATGATCAGGATGACGTTGCGGAAGTCGACGGTCTTGCCATGGTGGTCGGTCAGGCGGCCGTTGTCCATCACCTGAAGCAGGATGTTGAACAGGTCGGGATGCGCCTTTTCGATCTCGTCGAGCAGCAGCACGCAATGCGGGTTCTGGTCGATCGCATCGGTGAGCAGCCCGCCCTGATCGTAACCGACATAGCCCGGAGGCGCGCCGATCAGGCGCGACACGCTGTGCCGCTCCATATATTCGGACATGTCGAAACGCTGGAGCGGGATGCCCATGATCGACGCGAGCTGCTTCGCGACCTCGGTCTTGCCGACGCCCGTGGGACCCGAGAAGAGATAGTTGCCGATCGGCTTCTCGGGATCGCGCAGGCCCGCGCGGCTCAATTTGATCGCCGACGACAGCACTTCGATCGCGGTATTCTGACCGAACACCATGCGCTTGAGGTCGGTTTCGAGGCTGGCGAGCGTCGCCTTGTCGTCGGTTGACACCGACTTGGGCGGGATGCGTGCCATCGTCGCGATCACGGCCTCGATCTCCTTCGCGGTGATCGTCTTCTTGCGCTTCGACGGGGCGACGAGCATCTGCATCGCGCCGACCTCGTCGATCACGTCGATCGCCTTGTCGGGCAATTTGCGGTCGTTGATGTAGCGCGCCGACAGGTCGACCGCAGCGTTGATCGCATCGGGCGTGTAGCGCACCTGGTGGTGCGCCTCGAACGCGCTGCGGAGCCCTGCGAGGATTTTCTTGGTGTCCTCGAGCGTCGGTTCGACCACGTCGATCTTCTGGAAGCGGCGGAGCAGCGCGCGGTCCTTTTCGAAATGGTTGCGGAACTCCTTGTACGTCGTCGAGCCGATGCAGCGGATGACGCCGCCCGACAGCGCGGGCTTCAGGAGGTTCGACGCATCCATCGCGCCGCCGCTCGTCGCGCCGGCACCGATCACGGTGTGGATCTCGTCGATGAACAGGATCGCGTGCGGCAGGCCTTCGAGCTCGGTGACGACCTGTTTCAGCCGCTCCTCGAAATCGCCGCGATAGCGCGTGCCCGCGAGCAGCGCGCCCATGTCGAGCGAATAGATCACCGCGGGCAGTAACACCTCGGGCACGTCGCCCTCGATGATCTTGCGCGCGAGGCCTTCGGCGATCGCGGTCTTGCCGACGCCCGGATCGCCGACATAGAGCGGGTTGTTCTTGCTGCGGCGGCAGAGGATCTGGATCGTGCGGTCGACCTCGGCGTTGCGGCCGATCAACGGATCGACCTTGCCGGTCTTTGCCTTTTCGTTGAGGTTGACGGTGAACTGGTCGAGCGCGGTTTCCTTCTTGTTCTTGCCGCTGCTGTCCTTGTCCTTCGTCTCTTCCTTTTCCTCGGGTTCGGCCTGCGGCGAGGGTTTGCCGCCCTTGCCGACGCCGTGGCTCAAATAGGAGACGGCATCGAGGCGCGTCAGATCCTGCTGCTGCAGGAAATAGACGGCGTAGGATTCGCGTTCGGAGAAGAGCGCGACGAGGACGTTGGCGCCCGTCACCTCGTCCTTGCCCGAAGACTGAACGTGGAGGATCGCGCGCTGGACGACGCGCTGGAAGCCCGACGTTGGCGACGGGTCGCTGTGTCCCTCGACCTTCAGGCTATCGAGTTCGGTGTCGAGATAGTGGACGACCGCCGATTGCAGGTCGTCGAGCGCGACGCCGCACGCACGCATCACTTCGGCGGCATGATCGTCGTCGATCAGCGCGTAGAGCAGATGCTCGAGCGTCGCATATTCGTGATGGCGCTCCGAAGCGGCTTTCAGCGCGTTATGGAGGGTCTTTTCGAGGCTTTCCGAAAAGGACGGCATGGTCATTCATCTCCTTGCGGGGACCAGGCCGGGGAGAGGACGGCCCCCTTAGGAACATAACGTGGCGATGCCGCCGCCCCACCGCAAGGGAAAAGCGGTCGGCTTTGTGAAATTACAGTGACGGGGGTTGCACTATGGTTAACGGGGCGTCGAGGTTTGGTGACGATGGCGGTGCGGAAGTAGACGAAGTTGACACCCCTCGCGCGCGAGGACCTCGCCGGTCGAGGTCGAGAAGGGCGCGCACGGGTCATGGAGCGAGGCTAATGCGGCCGGATTTTGTAGGACAGCGATAATTTCGCGTGAAGTCCTGCGGGTAGCGGCAAAAGCCGGGCGACTACGGTCGTCAGCCGCCTTCATCTCCGCCCGTCCGGTCGACCATGTCCATGAAGTCGCGCGCCGTGTTGCGCTCGCCCTCGTCCTTGAACGCGACGTCGAGGTCGGGGGCGACGCCGAGCATGTACATCAGCGCCCACAGCGCGAAGCGGCGGCCGGGGTTGGTTTCGAGGCCGAAGTCGACGCGCATGCGTTCGGTGCCCGCGGCGTGCGCCTCGGGGCGGATCGCCGCGATGTCGGCGGTGCCGAAATAGTGGCGGAGCTGGTCGTCGAAATCCATGCCGCCCTTTTTGGCGCCTTCGCGCGGCTTGGCAAGATCGCGCGGCAAAATCCGCCGGTCCGAACCTCGCGCGGTTGTCTTTGCCCAAGCGCCCCGATAGGGCGGCCAGCGTGAAGACCAGCATCGACATCGGGACCGACAGTGCGGGGCAGGGCGTGCGCATCGACGTGCAGGAACTGCTCGCGACGCGCCTGCTCGTCCAGGGCAATTCGGGGTCGGGCAAGTCGCACCTGCTGCGCCGCATCCTCGAGGAAAGCGCCGCGCTGGTGCAGCAGATCGTGATCGATCCCGAGGGCGATTTCGTGACGCTCGCCGATGCCTATGCCCATGTCGTGATCAACGGCGGCGACTATAATGAACGCGAGATTGCGGCGATGGGCGCGCGCATCCGCGAGCATCGCGCGTCGATCATCCTCAGCCTCGAGTCGCTCGATATCGAGGCGCAGATGACCTGCGCCGCGGCGTTCCTGAATGCGCTGTTCGATGCGCCGCGCGAGCATTGGTTTCCGGCGCTCGTCGTGGTCGACGAGGCGCAGATGTTCGCGCCGAGCGTCGCGGGCGACGTCGCCGACAATGTCCGCCGCGCGAGCCTCGGCGCGATGACCAATTTGATGTGCCGCGGGCGCAAGCGCGGTCTGGCGGGGGCGATCGCGACGCAGCGGCTGGCGAAGCTCGCCAAGAATGTCGCCGCCGAAGCGAGCAATTTCCTGATGGGGCGCACCTTTCTTGACATCGACATGGCGCGCGCCGCTGACCTGCTCGGCATGGAGCGGCGGCAGGCCGAGACGATCCGCGACCTCGAACGCGGGCATTTCCTCGGGCTCGGTCCCGCGATCTCGCGGCGGCCGATCGCTGTGCGGATCGGATCGACTCAGACCTCGACACGCATGGGGACGCACGGGCTAATGCCGCTTCCGCAAGCGGGCGGCGAGGATATGCGCTCGATGCTCTTCACCGAGATGGAGGCGCCGGCCCAGCCGCGCGTCTTCGCGCCCGAACCCGAGCCCGTTGCAGCAAGCGAGGTGCTGGAACGCATCGCCGCGAGCGAAGCGTTGCACGAGGACGCCGACGCGCCGCCGGTGCTCGACATCGTCGAGGCGGCCGCGGAGGCCGAGCAGAGCGACGCGGTGGTGGTCGAGACGTTGCAGGAGATGCTCTCCGACCCCGATTGCGCCTTCCAGCCCGAAGCCTTCCTCTATCAGGATTTTTCGGTGCGCTGCCGGATGCAGAAATTGAAGAAGGTGCCGCTCGACCTCGCCGCCTTCCGCCGCCGCTTCGCGCTAGCCAAGGGGGGTGTGTTCGATCCTGCCGAGCCGCGCTGGCGCGAGGCGCTGATCGTCGCCGACCGGCTACCGCACGACATGTTCGCGCCCTTCCTCCAGATCGCGCGCGCCGCGATGGACGGCGAGCCCTGTCCCGACGACGAGATTCTCGGCCGCGCCTATGGCAGCCGCTCGCCCGGACGCATCCGCCGCCTCGTCGACTATATGGAAAAGCAGGGGGTGATCGTCGTGCGCGCCGATTTCGGCGGGCGGCGCTCGATCGGCATCCCCGAGCTCGGGCTCAGCACCGAAGCCGAATAGGCTCATCCCGTCGCGATTCCGCCGCGACCCGGCATGTTAATTCTGAATTAGCCACCTAAAATCTTGGGATTGCGCACGCGCGGGAGCAATCCTTGCCGCAGGTTCGCACCAGAACAGCGGATGTCAGCTCTCCTTGGTGGGTGGATCGTCCCGACCCAGACCATAACCAACAGGAGAGACTGCCATGCCTCGTCACGGCGTATATCCGCGCGACATCGTTCCGCCGCGCTCCAAATATTCCGACGCCGGCCGCTTCGGCCGCATGTTCGGCGAACTGCCGCCCTTTGCCGCCGACACCCCCGATGTCAGGGCTGCGCTGATCGAGATCGGCAAAGTCGGCGGCATCATGGATGCCAAGGACAAGCTGAACAAGACCCCCGCCGAACTGATCACCGACCCGGCGCTGTCAGCGAAGAACAGCGACAACCCGAACCTGACCGCGGGCTTCACCTTCCTCGGCCAGTTCCTCGACCATGACATGACCTTCGACCCGACGTCGAGCCTCGAGCGGCAGGCCGATCCCGAACAGATCGCCAATTTCCGTACGCCCAGTTTCGGGCTCGACAATGTCTATGGCGCCGGGCCGGGCGGCAGCCCGCATCTCTATGACACGCAGGGCGGCAAGGGCGGCAAGTTCCTGCTCGAACCCACGGGCACAGCGGACAGGTTCGACCTGCCGCGCAACAGCCAGAATGTCGCGCTGATCGCCGATCCGCGCGACGATGAAAATCTGATCATCGGCCAGCTTCAGGTCGCCTTCCTGAAGTTCCACAATCGCGTCGTCGACTATGTGAAGACCAAGATCAAGCTGACCGTTTCGGACGAGATTTTCGCCGAAGCGCAGCGGATCGTGCGCTGGCACTATCAATGGATGATCGTCCATGAATTCCTGCGCAAGACGTGCGGTGGTGCGGTGGTCGACGATGTGCTGACGAACGGCCGCAAATTTTACCGCTGGAACAACGAGCCCTATATTCCGGTCGAATTTTCGGTCGCCGCCTATCGTTTCGGGCACAGCCAGGTGCGTCCGTCGTATCGCGCGAATTTCACCGGCGAGGGCGGGAATCCCTTCTTTGCGATGATCTTCACCCCGACGCCGTCGGACCCCAACGACCCCGACGATCTGTCGGGCGGTTGCCGTGCACCGCGGCGCTTTATCGACTGGCCGACCTTCTTCGATTTCAGCGACGGCAATGTGAAGCCGAACAAGAAGATCGACACGACGCTGTCGACCTCGCTGTTCCGCTTGCCGGGCTCGGTCGTCCCGAACCCCGATCCCAAGACCAATCCGGCGTCGCTCGCGCAGCGCAATTTGCTCCGCCACCTGACCTTCTCGCTGCCCTCTGGCCAGCGCGTCGCGCGCGCGATGAAGCTGCCCGAATTGTCGAAGGGCGATTTGTCCGATCTCAAGCCGCACGGCTTCGACGACCGGACGCCGCTCTGGTTCTACATATTGCGCGAGGCGCAGGTGACGCAGAATGGCGAGCGGCTGGGACCCGTCGGGGCGCGGATCGTGACCGAGGTGTTCATCGGCCTGCTGCAGGGCGACAAGGGTTCCTATCTGTCGCAGGACCCCGAATGGCAGCCTTTCCTGCCGACGGTCGACGCCTCGAAAAAGGGCGACGATTTCACGATGATCGACCTGCTTCGCTACGCCGAGGTTGCGTAAGGGGCGATGTCGCCGGCGTTTCTTGCGGGCGCCGGCGATTTCCCGCTCAGCTTTTCCGGAACAGCGCTTCGGCCGCCGCCTTCTGGCTTGTCGCCGCGGCGCGGTGCGCCTTGATCCGCGCGATCTCGCCTTCGAGCGCGGCGATGCGGTCGTCGAGTTCGTTGACCGAAAGGGGTTCGAGCGGCTGTCGGGTCAGCGCCGTCAGAACATCGTCGCGGCGGCGGGGAAGGTCGTCATCGTCCATGGCGCATCCTCCTGGTCCCTAATGTGAATATGGGCGCGCGACTGTTGACCCGTGTCGCCGCACTGTCAATAAGGCGCGGCAGGGGTGATGGAACCGGGACCAGTGGGGGAATGAAGTGACCAGCGTGCCAGCAGAAATGACCGCCATCGCCATCAGTGCGCCGGGCGGGCCCGAAATGTTGCGGCCCGAAACGCGGCCCGTGCCGCAGCCGGCGCCGGGCGAGGTGCTGATCCGTGTCGCCGCGGCGGGGGTGAACCGCCCCGATGTGCTGCAGCGTATGGGTTTCTACCCGCCGCCGCCGGGCGCGTCGGACCTGCCGGGGCTGGAGGTCGCGGGGGTAATCGCGGCGGTCGGTCCGGGCGGCGATCCCGAGCTTCTCGGACAGGCGGTATGCGCGCTCGTCGCGGGCGGCGGTTATGCCGAATATTGCGTCGCGCCGGTCGGGAGCTGCCTGCCGGTGCCGAAGGGTTTTTCGATGGCGGAGGCGGCGGCGCTGCCCGAGACCATCTTCACCGTATGGCATAACCTGTTCGAGCGCGCCTGGGTGCGCGAGGGTGAGACGGTGCTGGTCCACGGCGGTACCAGCGGGATCGGGACGACCGCGATCGGGCTATGCAAATTGTTCGACATCAAGGTCATCGTGACCTGCGGCAACGCCGACAAATGCGCCGCCGCGACCGCGCTCGGCGCCGACCTGGCGGTCGATTATTCGAGCGAGGATTATGTCGAGGCGGTGAAGGCGTTCACCGGCGGCCGCGGCGTCGAGGTCGTGCTCGACATGGTCGGCGGCGACTATGTACCACGCAACCTCGAGTGCCTCGCCGACGACGGCCGCCATGTGACGATCGCCTTCCAGCGCGGCGCGAAGGTCGAGATCGACATTTCGCAGGTCATGCGCCGCCGGCTGACGCTGACCGGGTCGACGCTGCGTGCGCGAAGCGCCGCATTCAAAGCGGCGCTTGCCGACGAGATTCACGGCACGCTCTGGCCGCGGCTCGCCGAGGGCGCGTGGAAACCCGCGATGGATCAGAGCTTCGCGCTGACCGAGGCCGCCGCGGCGCATGAGCGGATGCAGGCGGGCGCGCATGTGGGGAAGATCGTGCTCCTCGTGGGATGAGCCGAGGGAACGACCCGCACTTTTCGGCGGTTGGGAAACGGGGGGCAATCAAGAGGATGATCTTTCCGAATGAATATGCGTAATCTTTTGTTTCCCGTTACAAGCCTTGCTCTTGCTCTCGCTGCCTGTTCACAGCCATCCCAGACCGAAACGGCGCCGACCGGATCCGCCGACAATGCCAAGGCGGCCGAGGCGCCCCCGCCGATCAAGCCGACCGACGTTCCGACGCGCGGCGGCGATGGCTCGCCGATCGAACTCGCCATGCTGACCGAGGCCGATGTCAGCGGTGCCAAGCTGAAAGGCGAACTCGCGTGCAGCTTCGCCGACGACGAAGGCGCGCAGCCGATCCTGCTCGCGCAGGGCGATGTCGCGTCCGAGGAGCCGTCGCGCGGTATCGTAAAGGTCGGCGACTCGATCGAGACGGTCTCCGCTAACGGCGGTTTCGACGCGATGGCGAAGGGCACGAAGTTCTACGCCAAGGGGCTGGAGCTGCGCGTCGCGCTGACCGGTCTGGCGCAGGGCGAGGGTGAATCGCCGCCGCGCCCCGCGACGCTGACCGCCGATCGTGCCGACGGCGCGCGGCGCGTCTTCGCCGGGCTCTGGCAGTGCGGCCCGTAGGAGCGCCGCGGTTTGAGGCGCCGATGCGATAGCGGTCAGGCGGCCACGCTTTCGTCCATTCCCGCGATCATCCGGTCCACCAGCGCGTCGACGGCGACTTCGGCGGCGGCGATCGACCGGGCGAGGCGTGCGTCGGCGAACTCGTCATATTCGATGGCGATCGACGTGGCGTCGCGAAGCCCGATATAGGCGAGGGGCGCTTTCAGGCCGGCCTCGACGAAATTGATGTCCGCCTGACGCCCGCCGGCGTCATAGCCATAATCGCCGCGCGCGCCGAGGACGACCAGCCGTTTTCCCGAAGGCAGCATCGGCCAGTAGGGCTCGCCCGCGCGTTTCCGGTCGAAGCCGAAGGTGACGCCGACGCGCACGATATTATCGACCCAGGCCTTCAGCGGCGCCGGCATGCCGAAATTATACATCGGTGCCCCGATGACGACGAGATCCGCCGCCACCAGCTCGGCGATCAGTCTGTCGCTTTCGGCCAGCCGGGCGCGCTGGTCGTCGCTACGCTTTTCGGGCGGCGAGAAGGCGGCGGCGATCCATTCGGCGTCGACATGCGACGGCGGGACCGCGCCGACGTCGCGGTAGGCGACCCGGTCTTGTGGCCGCGCGTCCGACCATCGGCGCACGAACCGCCCGCTCAAACGCCGGCTGTGCGAGCCGTGCCGGTCCCGACCCGAAAGGCCCGGCCGGGCGCTGGAATCGATGTGGAGTATGCGGAATGCTGGCGCTTCAGGGAGAGTCATGAGATAATCCAGTTCATTTGTTTTGACGACTGGATGAACCTATCTCGTTACAAACCCTCCGGTCGAACGCGAATATCTCAGCCAATGAATCAATTTACCTCATCCATGATGCGAAACCGGAAACTTCCGCCGCTTGGCGCCTTGCGCGCATTCGAGGCGGCCGCGCGCCATCTCAGTTTTCGAAAGGCCGCGGACGAGCTTGGGGTGACGCCGACGGCGATCAGCCACCAGATCCGGCTTCTGGAGGACATATTGGGCTTCGCGCTGTTCATTCGCCAAGTGCGGCAGGTCGCGCTGACCGAAGCGGCCGAACGGCTTTATCCGACATTGCGCGACGGCTTCGACATGTTCGAACGGACGCTTGCCGATCTTGCGCCGGCCCCGCGCCGCACGGCGGTCACATTGACGGCGACGATACAATTTACCGCGCGCAAGCTTCTGCCCGCACTCGGCTCGTTTCGCGAACGCTTTCCCGAGTTCGATCTGCGGCTGCATTCATCCGATGAGCCTGTCGATCTGACGGCGGGGCAGGCCGATGTGGCGGTTCGATACGGCCGGGGTCCTTTCGACGGGCTGGTCGGCCAACCGCTTTTTTCGGAACGCTTTGGATTGCTTTGCAGCCCGAAGCTGGGCCTGTCCGCGTCGCAAGACCTTTTGCGCGCCACCTTGCTGCATGTCGAATGGCGCCGGCCCGCGAACGCACCCGATTGGCAGCGATGGGCGGGGCTTGTCGGGGTGGAAGGGCTGGCGGTCGACGAAGGGCCGCGTTTCAATTCGGACGATCATGCCCTGCAAGCCGCGGTCGCCGGGCATGGCGTCGCGATCGGCAGCCTGATCCTCGCCCGGCCCGAGATCGACGCGGGGCTGCTAGTCCATCCCTTCGGCCCCGTCATCGAAGGCGACAGCTATCATATGCTCGCGACGCCGGCGAATATGGCCTGTGCCGATGTGCGGGCGGTCTGTGCCTGGCTCGTCGAATCCGTCGCCGGCCTCTCCTCTGCCGCCCACCCCTTGCCCGCAACCTAAAACAGGTCTACATCGACCGCCGAATGGCCGCCCCGCGAGGGGCGGCCCTTATTATTTCCGCATGGAGACTTTATCGTCATGGCCAATGCCAATCCGACCCCGCTGATGCCGCACGCGACCGCTGCCTGGCTGGTCGACAACACCGGGCTCACCTTCGGCCAGATCGCCGAATATTGCGGGATTCACATCCTCGAAGTGCAGGCGATCGCCGACGAGACCGCCGCGACCAAATATACCGGCCGCGACCCCGTCCGCGCGCACGAGCTTTCGATGGAAGAGATCGAAAAGGGCCAGAAGGACCCCAATTACAAGCTCAAGATGAGTGTGCAGGCGCAAGACACGATTCGCCGCACCCGCGGCCCGCGGTACACGCCCGTAAGCAAGCGCCAGGACAAGCCCGACGGCATCGCGTGGATCCTGAAGAACCATCCCGAAGTATCGGATGGCGCGATCGGCAAGCTGATCGGCACCACCCGCAACACCATCGGCGCGATCCGCGACCGCAGCCACTGGAACAGCGCGAACATCGTGCCCAAGGATCCGGTGACGCTCGGCCTCTGCTCGCAGCGCGAACTCGACGCGCTCGTCGCCAAGGCGGCGAAGAAGGCCGGCATCAAGGCGCCCGAGGACAGCCGCTTCGAAGGCGACCGCGAAGCACTGATCGAAGAGCTGCGCGCCGAACGCACCGCGGCGGCCGAAGCGCGCGCCGCCGAAGAGGCCGAAACCGACGGCGAAGACTGAGGCATGGCGGGGACGGACGAGGACAATATCCCGGCGGCCAGCGGCTCGCCGGACGCCTCGCTGACCCAGGACGACAGCTTCACGGCGACGAGCCATGCCGGCCTCACCTATCCGTGGGGCGACGCCGCGCCGGGGGCGGGCGAGACGATCCGCATCGCGAACGGCATCCGCTGGGCACGCATCCCGATGCCGGGGTCGCTCGGCCATATCAACAGCTGGTTGCTCGACGACGCCGATGAGCGCGGCGACGGCATGGCGGTGGTCGACACCGGCATCTGCCTCACCATGTGTTCCGACGCGTGGAAGGCGCTCTATGCCGGCGCGCTGAGGGACAAGCGCATCACGCGCGTCATCGGCACCCACCTGCACCCCGACCATATCGGGCTCGCGGGCTGGATCGCGAAGAAGCAGGGCGTCAAACTGTGGATGACGCGCGGCGAGATGCTGACGGCGCGCGCGATCGTCGCCGATTCATCCGACAGCGCGCCCGACGAAGTTCTCGCGCAGTCGCGCGCGGCAGGCTGGGACGAGGCGGCGATCGAGGCGCAGCGGGAGCGCGGCTGGAACATGTTCCAGCGGATGATCTTTGCGCTGCCGCGCTCCTATGTGCGGATCGCCGACGGTGAGACGCTCGATATGGGTGAGCACCGCTGGCGCGTCGTCACCGGATCGGGGCACAGCCCCGAGCACGCATGCCTGTGGAACGAGCGCGAGGGCGTGCTGGTGTCGGGCGATCAGGTGCTGCCGCGGATCAGTTCGAACGTTTCGGTCAACATTACCGAGCCCGACGCGGATCCGCTCGGCGAATGGCTCGCGTCGATCGACAAATTGCTCGCGACGGTGCCCGCCGACGTCACCGTCTGCCCCGCGCACGGCGAGCCGTTCAGGGGGCTGCACGTCCGCCTGATGGCGCTGCGCGACGAGCATCGCATGCGGCTCTACAACCTCGCCGAAGCCGCGGCGAAGGCGCCGATGCGTGCGGTCGACAGCTTTCCCCTGCTCTTCAATCGCCCGATCGGCGAGCATAATCAGGGGCTGGCAACCGGCGAGGCGCTCGCGCATCTCAAGCGGCTCGAGGTCGAAGGGCGCGTGAAGCGCGAGGAGCGCGACGGAGTGTGGTGGTATCACGGAGTGGCGTGAGGCTGCTTGTCTGACGTCGGCTTTGGGGTGGTGAGCGGCCATTCCCGATCCTATTTAGCCCCTCCCCTTCAGGGGAGGGGCAACGCAGACTTGGCAGCTTGCTGCCTAGTCGTAGTGGTGGGGGTCTATCGGCCTTGCGCAAGGCCGATAGACCCCACCCCAACCCAGTATCAGGTGAAACGTCCCCCGGACGTTTCAGATCGGTCCGGGGGACCGATCGACCTGATACTCCTGAAGGGGAGGGGCTTTCTTCTCTCAATGGCAGTTTCCGGTCGGAACCCTCCGGTGCTCCGTCTACCGCGGCCTTTGCATGATCCAGCTGAACGCCATCGCGTTGAAGATCGTATAGAGGCCATAGAGCATCAGCGCGGCGAACCAGTTCCGCGTCGCGATCGCCATCGCGCCGACGAGCAGCAGGAATTCGAAGACGTAGGTGATGTTCGGCCCGACCTTGTCCGCAAGCGGCTTCACCATCTGCTGGATCAGCGGATCGTCGCTTTCCATGAAGGCGCGGTGCATCGCGAAATTGCCGATTCCGGCACAGAAAATGGCGACAAGTGCGATATACATAGGTTTGCAGATGGGGCAGCCGGGGTGGAAATGCCAGAAACTTTCGGGTTATAGGAGCGCGTCGTCCGCGCGCCGGCCCCGCGCGAACGATCGAACGAACCCGGCTTCCGCCCCCGCAAGAAGGACGTCTTCGTTGACCGCTCTCCCCCGTCTGGTCGCGCTTTGCCTGCCTCTCGTGTTCGTCGCGGTTCCCTCACATGCCGCGCAGGAACCGGCCGATCCGGCGCCGCCCGAGCCGCTGGAGATCAATCCGGTGCTCGTCGACCCGGTGGTGGCGGCCCCGCTCCCGGTCGTGCTCGTGCCGCCCGATCCGCCGCTGCCCGACGCGCTGCGCGCAATGATCGACGCCGCCTTCGCGAGCGGCGACAATGACGATGTCGAAGCGGTAGCCAAGTTCGCCCGGCAGACGCATCCGGCCAATATCGGCGAAATCGACGCGCTGCTTGCCTATTACCGCAGTGGGCACCCGCCGGAGGTTCCGTTCAACCCGGTGCGCAACATGCTCGCCGCCGCGATGGCGAGCGGCAGGGACGCCGACGTCGAGGCGGTGGCAAAGCTTGCCAAGGCCACAATCCCGGAGGACGCCGCCGAAATCGAGGAGCAGGTCGTCGCCTATCGCGCCGAACGGCAGCGGCAGAAGGACGAGGCGGCGGCGGCGGCGCGCGCAAAACTGGCGGCGGCGAAATTCTGGGAGAATTGGAAAGGCGAGGGGCAGATCGGCGCGTCGCACAGCAGCGGCAACACCAGCTCGGCCGGCCTCAGCGCGGGCCTTTCGCTCGCGCGCAAGGGGATCGACTGGACGCACAAGCTGCGCGCGCAGGCCGATTACCAGCGCACGAACGGCAAGACGTCGGTCGAACGCTATCTGGCCGAGCTCGAACCGCAGTACCGGATCGACGAGCGTACTTTTGCTTATGGCCTTACCCGCTGGGAACATGACCGGATCCTCGGCTATGACACGCGCTGGAACCTGTCGGGCGGGCTTGGCTACAAGGTGGTCGACACCAAGAAGATGACGCTGAGCCTGAAAGGCGGCCCGGCGTTCCGCCAGACCGACTTCATCGACGGCAGCAACGACACCGAACTGACCGCGCTTGCAGGGCTCGATTTCGGCTGGCAATTGTCGCCGACGTTGCGGCTGACGCAGGTCGCCTCGACGATCATCGGCGAATCCAACGGTTCGACCAGTTCGCAGACCGCGCTCAACGCCAAGCTGACCGGCGCGTTGTCGGCGCGCATCGCCTATTCGGCGCAGATCGACACCAACCCCCCGCCGGGGATCGAAAGCGTCGACACGCAGACGCGCTTCACTTTGGTCTACGGCTTCTGAATCCTCCCTGCCGCGAAGCGGTGGGGAGGGGGACAATGCGAAGCATGGTGGAGGGGCCGCGAGGTTGCGTCATTGGCCCCTCCGTCAGCCTCTTCGAGGCTGCACCTCCCCATGGCTGCGCCACAGGGAAGATCCGCACTAGTCGAACGCGTTCGCGCCGCCGATCCGCTCGCCGTCGGCGAGCAGGCCGGTGCCGGGGACATGGTTGAATTCGACGCGGATGCCGTCGGGGTCCTCGAACAGCACCGAATAATAGCCCGGCGCCCACGGCTCTTCCTGCGGTTCGTGGACGATATGGATGTCGTCGCGGCGCGTGAGGAATGCATGAACCCGGTCGACCGCGGCGCGGTCGCGCATCCGGAAACATGCGTGATGCAGCCCCGGCGCGCCCTGATCGAAGCGCTTGCCGGCATTTTCGGGGCTACCGGTGCGGATGCCGATCGCGGTGCGCCCGCCGACGCCATAAAGCATATGCTCGCTGTCGAGCACGAGCTTCAATTCGAGATATTCGATCATCGCGCGCCAGAAGGCGGTCGATCGTTTGAAGTCGCCAGCGGTCAGGATGACGTGCGCGACGCCGTTGAGGTCGCTCATTTTATCGCCGCGAGGACATAGAGAAATTCGGCGAAGCCCATCGTCGCGTCGACGAGTCCGGCGACCTTCGGATTGGTCGAATCGATGAGGAAATATTCGTCGGGAGCATGCGCGCCCGACCCATGGCCGATGCCGAAATGCGCGGCGGGGATCGACACCGGCGGCGCGGTGAAGGTTGCGCCCGGCCAGCTGCCCGCCATGCGCGGGTTGAGGCTCGTTTCGATGCCGAGCTTCTTGTAGGTCGCGAGTTCGGAGCGGACGAGGCGGCTGTCCTCGGCGACCTCGGTCGGGTCGTAGCCGCCCGAAACATTGACCTCGACATCGGTGAAGCCATGCTTGTCGAGATGCGCGCGCAGCTTCTTTTCGGCCTCGGCGCGCGTCTGGTTGGGGACGAGGCGCAGGTCGAGCTTGGCGACCGCGCGGCCGGGCAGGATCGTCTTGCCGCCGGGGCCGGTATAGCCCGCGACGAGCCCCTCGATATTGACCGTCGGTTCCTGCGCGAGGCGGATCAGCGCGTCGTCGTAGGAAAGATTGTCGATCCAGTGGGTGATGCCGAGCGCCTGTTTCTGCGCGGCTTCGTCGCCGGCCTTCGCAGCCTCGCGGATCAATGTCTTTTCGCGCTCGGTCAAGGGACGGACATTTTCGAACCAGCCCTCGATCGCGGGCTTGTTGCCATCGGGGGTGACGAGCGTCTGGAGCGCCTGCACCAGCCGCCAGGCGGGCGAGTCGACCATCGCCTTGAGGCTGGAATGGACGTCGCCCTTCGGCCCGCGGCCCCATTTCTCGCCGCTCGCGACGAGTTCGAGTTCGATGATGCCTTTCGAGCCGAGGTTGACGGTGACGTTGCCGGTCTTGCCCTGCGAGGCGAAGGGGATGAAGATGCCCTCGCACTTCTTCAATGCGGCGAGGACGTTGGGTTTGGTCGCGATCTGGCGGAAGTGCGGCGAGCCGATCTCCTCCTCGCCCTCGCAGACGAGCACGATGTTCACCGGCAGCTTGCGCCCTGCCGCGCGGATCGCGTGGAGCGCGGCGAGGAAGGTCGCCTCGGGCCCCTTCTGGTTGACCGCGCCGCGGCCCATGATCGCTTGGCCGAAACCTTCGCGCTCGACCATCTTGCCTTCGAGCGGCGGCGACGACCATTCGGTCGGGTCGAACTGTTTGACGTCGTACATGAAATAGATGCCGAGCGTGCGTGGGGCGCCGACGTCGATCGTGCCGAACACGCCCGGATGGCCGTCGGTCGGCACGATCTCGACATTGGTGAAGCCCGCATCCTTCGCGAGCTCGGCCATATAGGCGGCGCCCTCTGTCATGTTGCGGTTCTCGGCGGCGATCGAGGGGAGCGCGATCCAGTCGCGGATGCGCTTGATCGAGGCGGCCTTGCCCGCCTCGGCCGCCTTGCGGATGTCGGCCATCGTTCCCGACTGCGCCCAGAGCGGGATCGGCTGCATGAAGGCCGTGCCCGCGCCGAGCATGGCGGTGCCGCGAATCACGTCGCGGCGGTTCAGCTTGTCGACGTTACGGAAATCCATGCTGCGTCCCCTGGCTGTTTATGTGGCGGGGAGTGTTGGACAAATTGAAGGGGATAGCAAGGAGGCACCGGCGGGATCCCGGCCTTCGCCGGGATGACTGAAATCGTCGTCATCCCGGCGAAGGCCGGGATCTCGCCACTTCGGCGAGGACCGTCAGCTCAGTAGCTGCTCGAACAGATCGTCCCAGTCGGGATTATTCTCGCTCACCAGCCGCCGCTTCCAGTCGCGATGCCATTCTTTTAGCGCCTTTTCGCGCGCAATGGCTTCGTGCATTTTGGCGTGAAACTCGACATGGACGAGCTTGTGGATGTTGTAGCGCCGGCAATGCGCCGATCCTTCGCCGGCTCGGTGCTGCATCATGCGCGCGGCGATGTCGCTCGTTACGCCAATGTAGAAGAGCTGGTTGCCGCGATTGGTGAGGATGTAGACGCAGGGCTGGCGCATGAAGCCTTCCTACCCTTCTTCGTCATTCCGGCGAAGGCCGGGTTCTCTCCGTTGCGGAGGTTTTAGACCGTGAGGGCGAGACCCCGGCCTTCGCCCGAGTGACGGAGAAAGTTTTGAAGCGAAGTTTGCGATTACGCTGGCCCCGCACTTGAACCAAAGGGCTTCCTCGCCTTCTCCCGGCGGTGCGGTCAACCAGCAGTCATTGTCGTTCATTGGGGCGATCCTTAAAGTCGGATCACCCCCTTAGTCGCGGAAAGTCCCCCTGTTCCAAATGATAAACATGCGAAACTAGGTTACGCTGCCGAATTCACACCTTCTCCAGCAACCCCTCGTCCGCGATCCTTTTCTGCCACAGCTTCGGCGCGTTGACGTGGACATTCTGGCCTTCGCTGTCGACCGCGACGGTGACGGGGAAGTCCTTGACCTCGAACTCGTAGATCGCCTCCATGCCAAGGTCGGCGAAGCCGACGACCTTGCTGCCCTTGATCGCGCGCGCCACCAGATAGGCGGCGCCGCCGACGGCCATGAGGTACGCGCTCTTGTGCTTCGCGATCGCACTGGTCGCGGCGGGGCCGCGTTCGGCCTTGCCGACGCAGGCGAGCAGGCCCTGACCCAGCATCATGTCCATGAACTTGTCCATGCGCGTCGCGGTCGTGGGCCCTGCGGGGCCGACGATTTCCTCGCCGACCGGATCGACCGGGCCGACATAATAGATGACGCGGCCCTTGAACTCGACGGGCAGCTGCTCGCCCTTCGCGAGCATGTCGGCGATGCGCTTGTGCGCGGCGTCGCGGCCCGTGAGCATCTTGCCGCTCAAGAGCAGGCGGTCGCCCTGTTTCCAGCTTGCGACGATTTCGGGAGTGAGCGTGTCGAGGTCGACGCGGATCGCGGCCTGATCGGGCTTCCAGTCGATCTGCGGATAATCGGCGAGCACCGGCGGTTCGAGGAAGGCGGGGCCGCTGCCGTCGAGGGTGACATGCGCGTGGCGCGTCGCGGCGCAGTTGGGGATCATCGCGACGGGCTTCGACGCGGCGTGCGTCGGCCAATCGGCGATCTTGACGTCGAGCACGGTCGCGAGCCCGCCGAGCCCCTGCGCGCCGATGCCGAGCGCATTGACCTTTTCATACAGCTCGATGCGCAGTTCCTCGGTCGGGTTCGCGGGGCCCCGCGCGAGCAGCTCGGTCATGTCGATCGGATCCATCAGCGACTGTTTGGCGAGCAGCATCGCCTTTTCGGCGGTGCCGCCGATGCCGATGCCGAGCATCCCCGGCGGGCACCAGCCGGCGCCCATCTGCGGCACCATTTCGAGCACCCAGTCGACGATCGAATCCGACGGGTTCATCATCTTGAACTTCGACTTGTTCTCGCTGCCGCCGCCCTTCGCGGCGACGTCGATCACGACCTTCGCACCGGGGACCATCTCGACGTTGAGGACCGAGGGCGTGTTGTCCTTGGTGTTGACGCGGCTGAAAGCGGGATCGGCGAGGATCGAGGCGCGGAGCTTGTTGTCGGGGTGGAGATAGGCCTTGCGCACCCCCTCGTCGACGACCTGTTGCAGGCTGCGAGGGCTGTCGAGGCGGCAGTCCATGCCCCATTTGATGAAGACGGTGACGATGCCGGTGTCCTGGCAGATCGGGCGGTGCCCCTCGGCGCACATGCGGCTGTTCGAGAGGATCTGCGCCATCGCGTCCTTCGCGGCGGGCGAGACTTCGCGCTCATACGCGGCGCCCAATGCGCGGATATAATCCATCGGATGGAAATAGCTGATGTACTGGAGCGCGTCGGCGATCGTTTCGATGAGGTCGTCTTCGCGAATGATCACGGTGTTCATGTGCAGCCTTTCGCCCATTTTGGGGATTCGCGGGCTTCCCTAGACCTGCATTGCCGCAGTGGAAAGGGGGTCAGGCGCGGCGCCGGCCAAAGACGCGGCGGGTAGGCAGGACGGCGCCCGGCGTAGCGGGCTCGGGCGCCGTGTGGCTCCAGTCGACGAGGGGGCGTTTGCGGGCGAGGGCCTGCCAACTGCCCGTAGCGGCGAGCGCGAGAAGGAGCAGCCAGCCGCCCGCCGCCGACGGGATCAGCGCCCAAGCGAAGGCCGCGGGGGTGACGATCGCCATCGCGGTCGGGATGGCGGCGAGGATCGCGAGCGTGCCGGCCAGCGCCCACCAGCGCCCGAACTGCGTCGCCGCCGCGCCGATCACGACGTTGGTCGCCGCGATAGCCAAGAATTTGGCGGCGACGGGGTAGGGAAGGCTCGCCATCGCGGGCGAATAGTCGCCGAGCGTGAAGGCCGCCTGGATCTCGAAGAGCAGCCAGTTTTCCCATGCGTCGCACAAGGCCGCGGCGACCGGCAGCACGGCGGCGGCGAGCAGCGCGCGATGCCGGAGCTCGCGCCATAAGGCGATGCAGCCGCTGACGAGAAAGCCCGCGTAGAGCAGCATATAGAGATAGTCGCGCTCGTTGCCGGTGCGCATCGCGGCGAGGCGCGTCACCTGCTGCGGGTCGGTGAAGAAGCCGAAGATCGCCTCGAGGTCGGCCTGGCTGCCCGCGAATTCGAATGCGAGCACCGGCGCGCCATAGCCCGGCGCGATGTCATGCCCCGTTTGCGGGAAGACCTGCGTCAGATGGAGGCCGAAGAGCAGGGTCGCGATCCCGAACGCGAGCGTCCAGATCCACGCGCGCGTCGGCGCGGATGGGCGCGCGTGCTGCGCCTCGATCCAATGCTGAAGCCCCCCGAACATGCTCTAACCGTCCGGTGGAGCGCGGCGGCTCACCTTATTGGCACTCGGCGCATTTGCCGCGCACCTCGATCACCGGGCGTTCGGCGGCGAAACCGGTGGCGTTCGCGGCGGCGCGGACCCCGGTCGACAGCTTGTCGTCGTCGACATGAACCGCGGTGCCGCAGCTGTCGCAGATCAGGAAGATGCAGTCGTGGAGGCAGCCCGGATGGCTGTTCGCGACGAAGGCGTTGGCGCTCTCGACGCGGCGGACGAGGTTGTTCGCGACGAACAGGTCGAGGATGCGGTAGACACTGTTCGGCGCGACGCGCTTGCCGCGCTTTTGCGAGACGATGTCGGCGATTTCATAGGCGCTCGCGGGCTTGCCGATTTCGGCGACCGCGTCGAAAATCTCGGCGCGCATGTCGGTCCAGGCTTCGCCCGCGCCCTCGAGCGCGGTCTGCGCCGCCTTGGCGAGCGAGGCGCCGCTGGCCTCGACGTGCGGATGATCATGCTTGCCCATCGGCGTTTCCTCATGCGCGGATAATTCCGCGCCAACTACGCTTTCAATGTAGGCTCTTTGGAGGGCGCCCGCAAGCCGCGGACCGGTCCGTTTCGGCGGACGCGTCAGTGCCGCGCGCGGCGGTTGAGGTCGTGGCCGAGTGCAACGACCGCAACGCCGATCATCGTTGCGAGCACTTCGCTGCCGTCGTGCGGCCGCGACAGCGCGCCCGCCATCATGCCGAGCCCGAAGCTACCGACCGCGAAGGGCATCATATAGCCATGGCTGAGCACGCCCGAAACGAGCGTGATGAGCGCAAAGCCGATCGCGATGATCAGGCCTATTTCGTGGAACAGATGGTTTTCGAGAAACACCCCGCCGACCGAGGCGATCGAGGCGAAGAAGATCGTCGTCGCAAGGCAATGGACAAGGCAGAGCCCCGACAACCCCATCGCCAGCTGGTCACCCGACAGCGACGTCAGCGGCCGCGAATCGCGTGCAGCCTGAACCAGCGCGGCCCCCCGTCTCAAGAAAGAGGCAGGGCGCGTCAGGACAGGGGCAGGGCTGGCGACATGGGTCACCCGATTCTCCGTTCAACGATTACGGGTCCTGATATGGCATAACATGACAAAGGTTACAACATCACACACGCGAATCTTTTTGACTTGGCCCGAGGGCAGGATCAGTCCGTTTTATGGAGAAAACCGGGTGAGGAGGGGCGGTTATGAGCCCATTATCGAAGCCGCTGAAACTGCCGTGCGGGGCGATGCTGCCGAACCGCATCGCCAAGGCGGCGATGACCGAGGGGCTGGCGACCCCCGACGGCCGGCCGACCCCCGAGCTCGACCGGCTCTATGGACTGTGGTCCGACGGCGGCGCGGGGCTGCTCATCGGCGGCAATCTGGTGATCGACCGCGACCATCTCGAACGCCCGGGCAACGTCGTGATCGACGGGGCGCCCGACGCCGAGATGATGGCGCGGCTGGCGCGATGGGCCGCGGCCGGAACGCGCGGCGGCAATCATTTCTGGCCGCAGATCAGCCATAGCGGGCGGCAGACTCCGGCGATCGTCAACCGGCACCCCAAATCGGCATCGGACGTTCGGCTGGGGCTTCCCGGCGGACAGTTCGGTCAGCCCGAGCCGCTGACGCGCGGCGAGATCGCCGGGCTAGTCGAACGCTGGGCGGTGGCGGCGAAAGCGTGCCAGGACGCCGGTTTCACCGGGGTGCAGGTGCACGCCGCGCACGGCTATCTGATGTCGCAGTTTCTGAGCCCGCTGTCGAACCGGCGGGCCGACGAATATGGCGGCAGCCTCGAAAATCGCGCGCGCCTGCTCCTCGATGTGATCGCCGCGATCCGCGCGGCGACGGGGCCGGCGTTCCCGATCTCGGTCAAGCTCAACAGCGCCGATTTCCAGAAGGGCGGTTTCGCTTTCGAGGACAGCCTGACCGTCGCGGGCTGGCTCGAAGCCGCGAGCGTCGACCTGATCGAGATTTCGGGCGGCAGCTACGAACAGCCCAAGCTCCTCGGGATCGAAGGCATGGAGGAAAGCGCCGCGCAGAATGTCGCGCCCTCGACGCTCGCGCGTGAAGCCTATTTCGTCGATTTCGCGCTCGCGATGCGGGCCGCTGTGTCGGTGCCGCTGATGGTGACGGGCGGCTTTCGAACGCGCGCCGCGATGGAACAGGCGCTCGAGCGCGGCGCGGCCGACGTGATCGGGCTCGGCCGCCCGATGTGCCTGACGACCGACGCCCCGAGACAATTGCTCGCCGGCGCCGAAATCTTGCCGCGTTACGAGGAGAGGCTGGGGCTGGTGCCCCGCTGGCTGGGCTTTCTGAAACGCCTCCAGATCGTCAAGGCGATCGACGGCTTTGCCGGCATCTACTGGTTCTACCAACAGCTCTGGCTGCTCGGCCATACGGGCCGGGCGGACGAACAGCTGAGCGTCTTTTCAGCCTTCCGCACGCTCGAGGCGCGCAACAAGGCGATCATGAAAGCGCGGGGTTAGGCCGCGCTCTCTTCCGCGCGCAACGCCTTGCGGTCGAGCTTGCCGATCATCGTCTTGGGGAGGTTCAACCGCACGTCCACCGCATTCACTCGCTCGTGCTTGCCGAGTTGGGGGTTGAGCCAGGCGGCGAGCGCCTCGCCGCTGACGTCGAAGCCCTCCTCGAGCGTCACGAAGGCTTTCGGCGCCTCGCCGCGATAGGCGTCGGGAACGCCGAGCACGATCGCTTCCTTGACCGCGGGATGTTCATAGAGATGCGCTTCGATCACGCTCGGGTAGACCTTGAATCCGCCGACCGCGATCATGTCCTTCAGCCGGTCGACGATGCGGATATAACCGCCCTCCTCGACCACGGCGACGTCGCCGGTGCGCAGCCAGCCGTCGTCGGTGAAGCTGTCCTTGTCGGCGTCGGGGCGGTTCCAATAGCCCTGCATGATCTGCGGCCCCTTTACCGCCAGTTCGCCGGGCTCGCCGTCGGGTGCGTCCTTGGTCGGGTCTTCCTTGTCGAGCAGGCGGATGTGCGTCGCGGGGATCGGCTGGCCGATCGTGCCCGGGCGCACCGGGCCTTCATAAGGATTGGTCGCGACGACGCCCGAGCTTTCGGTGAGGCCATAGCCCTCGACGAGCGACGCGCCGGTGGCGGCGACGAATTTCTCGCGCAGCTCGGCGGGCATCGGCGCGCCGCCCGAGATGCAGACGCGCAGGCTGGAGAAGTCGGTGGCGGCGAGCGACGGGTGATCGAGCAGCGCCTGATACATCGTCGGGACGCCGGGCAGGGCAGTGGTTTTCGTCCGCGTGATCGCCTGAAGCGCCTGTTTGGCGTCGAAGCGCGGCAGCATCGTGATCGTGCCGCCGTTGAGTATTGTGCGGTTGAGCACGCAGGTGTTGGCGAAGACGTGGAAGAAGGGGAGCACGCCGAGGATACGGTCCTCGGCATCATGGTCGGGGTCGATCGCGTTCACCTGCCGCGCGTTGGCGGTGAGGTTTTGGTGCGTCAGCTTGGCGCCCTTCGGCGTCCCCGTTGTACCCCCGGTGTACTGGATCAGCGCGATGTCGGTTTGCGGGTCGATCGCGACGGGGTCGGGGCGGCCGTCATTGTCGGTCAGCGCGGAAAAGCGGATGACGCGCGGATCGGCGGGAAGCGGCGCGACTTCGCTGCGTTTGAACAGGCGATAGAGCACCGACTTCGCCGCCGGCAAACCGCCCGCGACCGACCCGACGACGAGGCGCGTCAGGCTCGATCCGTCGAGCACCTTCAAGGCGGTGGGGAGGAGCGCCGCGGCGCTCAGCGTGAAGAGCGTGTCGGTGCCCGAATCCTCGACCTGCGCCTCCAGCTCGGCGACCGTATAGAGCGGCGAGAAATTGACCACGGTCGCGCCGGCCGCGAGCGCGCCATAATAGGCCGCGACATAATGCGGGACGTTGGGGAGGAAGAGGCCGACGCGGCTGCCCTTGCCGAGCCCCAGCTGCTGGAGTCCGCGCGCGACGCGCGCCGCGCCGCGCGCCACCTCGGCATAGCCGAACTCGCGGCCCAGAAAATCGAGCATCGGCGCGTCGCCTTTTCGCGCCACGCTGGCGGCGAGCATGTCGGGGAGCGAGAGCGGCGGATAATCCTGATCCCAGGCCGTCGGATGATGGTAATCGGTCGACCAGGAAAAGCGGCTGTCCATCGCGTGCGGGATCCTCTCGAATATTGTGCGGCTTCCTGACACTAGGGTCAGTAAGCTGCAACCGCAACCGGGCTCGCTTGCGGCGCGGCGTCGCTGCGGCTAGGCAGCGCATATCGTTCTCGCCAGGGGTTTTGCCATGCCGCAACTGTCATCGCGTGTCGCCGCGCCGCTCGTCCTTCTTGCCGGCGCGCTCGCCGTTCCGGCCGCGGCGAAGGACAAATTGCCTTCGGAACGCCCCGCGCAGATCCAGGAACTCTACGCGTGTCGCGACATCGCCGACGCGGCGGCGCGGCTCGCCTGTTTCGACCGCGAGGTCGGCGAATTGTCGAGCGCCGATCAGGCGCGCGAAATCACCTTTACCGACCGCGAAACGGCGAAAAAGGCGCGGCGCGGCCTGTTCGGTTTTTCCTTTCCCAAGCTCGGCGGAATTTTCGGCGGCGACGAGGATGAGGTCAAGGAGATCGAAACGACGATCCGTTCGGTAAGCCTCGATCGCTCGGGCAAATATACGCTGGCCATGGAAGACGATGCGGTGTGGACGCAGATCGACACGACGCGGCTGCCGCGCCAGCCCAAGGCGGGGCAGAAGGTCAAGATCAAGGTCGCGACGATGGGCAGTTATTTCGCCTCGATCGAGGGCGGCCGCACGATCCGCATGAAGCGCGACCGCTGATCGCCGCGGGCGCGCGACCGACCGTGAGATAGCGATGGCGGGCGGCGACGCGATCCCTTTGCCGGGGCCGGGCTGCCCGCCCTTCGTGCTGCTCGACGATGCACGCGCCGAGGGCGCGGCGGCGGCGCGGCTGTTCGCCGAGCCCGTCGAAATACTCACCGCCTGCTCCGCCGCCGAGGTGCCGGGCCTGCTTGCGGCGCTCGAGGGCGCGCGGGCGCGCGGGCTCCATGCTGCGGGCTATCTGTCGTACGAAGCGGGCAAGGGGCTCGGCCCCGCATGGAGGGGCGCGGTGGATACCACGGCCGGCGCGGTTCCGATCGGCTGGTTCGGTCTGTTCGAACGCGCCCGGCGGATCGCCGCCGATGCGGTGCCCGGCCTGCTGCCCGATCCCGATGCGGCGTGGGTCGGCAGGCCGCGGCCGCGCGTGGCATGCACCGACTATCTCGCGGCGGTGGAAGCCGTGCTGCGGCTGATTCGTGCGGGCGACATCTATCAGGCGAATTTGACCTTTCGCGCCGACGTGCCGGTGTTCGGCAATCCGCTTGCCGTCCATGCGCGGCTGCGGCGGACGGCACGCGCGGGCTATGGCGGGGTGATCTGGACGGGCGAGCAGGCGATCGTCTCGCACTCGCCCGAGCTTTTCTTCGCGCTGCGCGATAAGCAGGTGATGGCGCGGCCGATGAAAGGGACGGCGGCGCGGCTTGCCGATCCCGAAGCCGACGCGGCGGCCGCCCGCGAGCTTGCCGAAGATCCGAAGCAGCGCGCCGAAAATCTGATGATCGTCGACCTGATCCGCAACGACCTGTCGCGCGTCGCGGTGCCGGGGTCGGTCGCGGTGCCCGATCTGTTCCGCGTCGAAAGCTTTCCGACGATCCATCAGCTCGTGTCGGACGTCGGTGCGCGGCTGCCCGAAGGGCGCGGCGCGGTGGATGTGCTGCGCGCCGCCTTTCCGTGCGGGTCGATCACCGGGGCGCCCAAGGTGCGCGCGATGGAAATCATCGACGAACTCGAAACCGACGCGCGCGGACTTTACACGGGGTCGATCGGCTTTATCGAACCGGGGGGCGATGCCGCGTTCAATGTCGCGATCCGCACGCTCGTCTTCCCGCAAGGCGGGTTGCATGGCGGACCGGCTTGCGCCACGCTGGGACTCGGTTCTGGAATCGTCGCCGACAGCCAACCGGCTGAAGAATGGCGCGAATGTCTGGCCAAGGGGGAATTTGTGGTTGTAGCGGGCGAAAGCTTCGACCTGATCGAGACGATGCTTTTCGATCCGGTGGAGGGCATCCAGCGGCTCGAGGGGCATCTCGCGCGGATGAAGGCGAGTGCCGAAACGCTGGGCTTTATCTTCGACCGGCACGGTGCGCGCAACAGCCTGCAATCGGCGACCTTCCGCCTGCGCAGCGCCGCGCGGGTGCGGATGCGCCTCGCGCCATCGGGAGCGCTCGCGATCGAGGTGTCGCCGCTGCCCCGCCTTGCCGAATTGCCGGTGCCGGTCGCGGTGCGCTCGGCGCCGATGGCGGCGGGCGACTTTCGCCTCGCGCACAAGACGAGCCTGCGCGCCGCCTATGACACGGCGCGGCACGAGAGCGGCGCGGCCGAGGTCGTTTTCGTCGACGAACCGGGTTTCGTCACCGAAGGCAGCTGGAGCAACATCTTCGTCGAGCGCGAAGGGCAGTTACTCACCCCGCCGCTCGCGCTGGGGCTGCTCCCCGGCGTGCTGCGCGCCGAGCTGATCGACAAGGGGCGCGCGGTCGAATCGCACCTGCGCCTTGCCGATCTCGAAAGCGGCTTCTTCATCGGCAACAGCCTGCGCGGGCTGGTGCCGGCGCGGCTCGTCGACGCTGCGGCATCCTCGATAGGCTGACCTGCCCGCCGCATAGGTAAATTATCAAGCTGCGCGCTTGCGAATATCGGCCGGAGGCTTTAGGCGCGGCCGCGCGCAATTTCCTGTCCCTTTGCAGCCCGACCGCGCAAGCCACGGAAGATATCGTCATGTCGCTGAAGCCCCATGTCTCCGCCGCCCTCAACCGCATCCAGCCCTCGGCGACGCTCGCGATGACCGCGCGCGTCTCGGCGCTGAAAGCGTCGGGTGTCGATGTCATCGGGCTCAGCGCGGGCGAGCCCGATTTCGACACCCCCGATTTCGTCAAGGAAGCGGCGATCGAGGCGATCCGGAACGGGCAGACCAAATATACGCTGGTCGACGGCACGGTGGCGCTGAAGGAAGCGATCCGCGGCAAGTTCCGCCGCGACAACGGCCTCGATTTCGGGCTCGACCAGATTTCGGTCAATGTCGGCGGCAAGCATACCTTGTTCAACGCGCTCGTCGCGACGGTCGATCCGGGCGACGAGGTGATCATCCCGGCGCCCTATTGGGTCAGCTATCCCGACATCGTCGCCTTCGCGGGCGGCACGCCGGTGATCGTCGAGGGTACGGCGGCGCAGAACTACAAGATCACCCCTGCGCAGCTCGAGGCGGCGATCACCAAGAAGACGCGCTGGGTGATGCTGAACTCGCCGTCGAACCCGTCGGGCGCCGCCTATTCGGGCGAGGAGCTCGACGCGCTTGGCGAGGTCATCCGCCGCCATCCGCACGTCATGGTGATGACCGACGATATGTACGAGCATGTCTGGTACGCCGACTTCGAATTCACGACCTTCGCGCAGCGCTGTCCCGACCTGATCGACCGCGTCCTGACGGTGAACGGCTGTTCGAAGGCCTATGCGATGACCGGCTGGCGCATCGGCTATGCGGGCGGGCCCGCGTGGATCATCAAGGCGATGGGCAAGCTCCAGTCGCAGTCGACGTCGAACCCCTGCTCGATTGCGCAGGCCGCCGCCGCCGCCGCGCTTGGCGGGCCGCAGCAGTTCCTCGACGATCGGAATGCGGCGTTCAGAAAGCGCCGCGACATGGTGGTCGCGATGCTCAACGACGCACCGGGCCTCGACTGCCCGGTCCCCGACGGCGCTTTCTATGTCTATCCCGACGCATCGGGCTGCATCGGCAAGAAGACGCCCGCGGGCCATGTCATCGACAGCGACGAGGCCTTGATCGACTATTTCCTCGATTCGGCGCGCGTCGCGGCCGTTCATGGCGGCGCCTTCGGCCTGTCGCCGGCCTTCCGCGTCTCTTACGCGACGTCCGAAGCGGTGCTGAAGGAAGCGTGTGTGCGTATCCAGCAGGCGTGCGCAGCGCTAAGCTAAGCGTCGGTTTACCGCTGCATAGGAATTTTATACCGATCGGTCTTGTAATGTGGGCGGGCGGGCCTATTTGAACCTGAACGCCGGTTAAGCGCCCGGTTCACCGGATGGTAAGTCATCGCGTATAGAGTGACCGCCATCACCGACGGATGGCAAGGGGCGCGTCATATTGCCGGTGTAACCAGGGCGGCTCCGGCCGCGAACAAGATAATATGATAAGAGGCCCCTATGCTCTCCATGCTCCGCTCCGATTGGTTTTTGACCATGCTCGCCGGCTTCGCGATTGGCGCGACTTACATCGTCCTCAATCAGCCGGCGCTGCCGATCCCGGCATGACGCCGCTGCGGCGGGCGCTGTCGCTTCGCGCCGTCGCGGCGCTGGCGGCGGGCGCGATCGTCGCGCAATGCGCGCCCGCGCAGGCCGAAAGCGTCGTCAAGCTCCCCGCCGCAACCGTCGATCCCGCCGTCAAGGCCAAGCGCGCGACCGCGGTGCTCGCGGGCGGCTGTTTCTGGGGCGTCGAAGGCGTCTTTTCGAACGTGAAGGGCGTGATCTCGGTCGAATCGGGATATCATGGCGGCAGCGCCGCCACCGCCAAATATGAGCGGACGCATGACGGCAAGTCGGGCCATGCCGAGGCGGTGCGCATCGTCTATGACCCGAGCCAGGTCAGCTATGGCACGCTGCTCCGCATCCTCTTTTCGGTGGTCGCCGACCCGACCTTGAAAAACCGGCAGGGCCCCGACGTCGGCTCGCAATATCGCGCCGCGATCGTGCCCATGGACGCGAACCAGCGGCGGGTCGCCACCGCCTATCTGGCGCAGATCGGCGGCGGCAAATATTTCGCGAAACCGATCGTGGTGCCGGTCGAGGCCTACAAGCGCTTCTATCGTGCCGAGGCGAGCCATCAGGATTTCATGCGCCGCAACCCGCGCAACGGCTACATAATGCGCTGGGACGCGCCCAAGCTTGCGGCGCTGAAGCGGCTTTATCCGGACAAGGTTCGCGCGACGCCGGCACCCTGACGCTGGGTAAAAATCCCGCCGGTTCCCGCGATTGGTCGCGGCGAAAGAATCGTTCACCGCAAAACGCTGGCCCGTCCCGCGCGCCTGCGTGACGTGGGGACATGTCCGCGAGGGGTCGGGACAAGATATAAAAGTCGCAAGTGCGGGGTTTGAATGAAGCTTAGATTATCCGGCAGGCCGCTCCTCGCTGTGACGATGGGTGCCGCGGTTCTGGCAGGTTGTGTTAGCAGCGTCGCAATCGTGCCGCAGCCACGCGCGCAGCAACAACAGCAACCGGCGCCGGTGCGCGGCCCGGCCGGTTCGGTCACGGTACCGATCGGCGAGCCCGTTCGCTCGGCGATGCCGCGGCCCGCGGGGCCGATCGACCCCGGTTTCCGCCGCGCGCCCGCCGGGCTCGACGATCGCATTTTCGAGTTGTGGCGCGCCTTTCCCGGCAAGACCGGCATCGCGGTGCAGCGCATCGACGGCGAATGGTCGCTTTCGCAGCGCGGCGACGAGCTGTTTCCGCAGCAGAGCGTGTCGAAGCTGTGGGTTGCGCTGACGGTGCTCGACGCGGTCGATCAGGGGCGCCTGACGCTTGATCAGCGGGTGCGCATCGGTCCCGAGGACCTGACCCTGTTCCACCAGCCGCTCGCCGCGCGGGTGCGCTCCGAAGGTTCGGTGACGATGAGCGTCCGCGACCTTATCGAAACCGCGATCACCCACAGCGACAATACCGCGAACGACAGCCTGCTGCGCACCGTCGGCGGCCCCGACGCGGTGCGCGCCTTCATCGACAAGAAGGATCTGGGCGCAATCCGCTTCGGCCCCGGCGAACGTCTGTTGCAGGCGGGAACCGCGGGACTCAAATGGCAGCAGGCCTATTCGGTCGGGCGCGCCTTCTATCAGGCGCGCGCCGCGCTGCCCGATGCGACGCGCCTCGCGGCGCGCGACGCCTATCTCGCCAATCCGCCCGACGGCGCGAGCCCCGAAGCGATCGCGAGCGCGCTGACCCGGCTGGCGCGCGGGACGTTGCTGTCGCCCGATTCGACCGAATATCTGCTGGGCGTGATGAGCCGGACTCGAAGCGGCCCGCGCCGATTGAAGGCCGGTCTGCCCGCGGGCTGGAAATTCCTGCACAAGACCGGGACCGGACAGGATTACAAGGGCTCGACCGCCGGTTATAACGACATCGGTATCGCGACCGCGCCCGACGGCACCCGCTACGCCATCGTCGTGCTGCTTGGCGACACCAGCGCGTCGGTGCCCGCGCGCATGGCGCTGATGCAGGCGGTGTCGGGGGCCGTCGCCGACTATCACGGAAGGTAGGGGTGCCATGAAGCGCGTTCTTTTGCCGGTGCTCGCGCTCGCGCTGCTGCTCGCCGGCTGCGCGACCCCCGAAACGCGGCTGCGCACGGGCCTTCAGAACGCCGGCCTGTCGAAGGCGATGTCGGCGTGCATGGCAGAGCGCATGGTCGACCGGCTGTCGCTGCTCCAACTCCGGCGCCTTGCGTCGCTCGGCAGCCTCAAGGACAAGCATGTCAGCGACCTGACGCTCGACCAGTTCTTTCGCAAGGTGCGCGCGCTCAAGGATCCCGAAATATTGACCGTCTCGACGAGTTCGGCGGCGGTCTGCGCGCTGCGCTGACGGTCATTCGCCGGGGAAGCGCACGACGAGGTTCGGCGGGGGCAAGCTGTCGGTCACGGTTTCGGCGGCATTCGCCGCGGGCCATTTTTCGCCGCGCCCGAAGGCCTCGATCGAGGGATATTGCCCCAGGCTGACGAGCGAGGACAGGACATAAGGCTGACCCTCGGCGCCGAGGATCGACGCGCGGTCGGCGAGGTGGAAATGCAGGTGCGGCGCGCTCGCCTGGCCGGTAAAGCCGAGGAAGCCGACGACCTCGCCCGCCTTGACGCGATCCCCGACGGCGACCGGCGCTCCCTGTTTCAGATGTTCGTAGGTGGCGATGCGCCCGCCGCCGATGTCGAGCATGACATAGTTGCCGCTGGCGTCGGCGATCGAAGGATTCGTTCGGCCCGACCGCGTCGCGGGGTCGGGCACATCGTCGCGCAGCGCGACAACGGTTCCATCGGCGACCGCGAGCACTTCGGCGCCATAGCCATAGTGGTTCGCCGGATTGTCGGCATCGCCCGATGACCGCTTTCCGTTCGCATCGACCTTCATCCAGTCGATCGCAAAGCGGCCGGGCAGGGTCGCCGATCCTTCGGTGGCATAGAAGACGCGGCGGTGGCCGCGCTCCATGCCGGGGTCGTAGACCGCGACCCACGGCCCGCCGCGCAGCGGCGGCGACAGGCGGGGGAGGGCGGTCGTGTCCGGCGTCGCCGCGCCGCCTGAAAGCGTAAAGCTGGCCCCGTCGCCGCCGATCTTGCCGAGCGTGAAGCCGTGCGAGATCGACCGGGGCGCGGAGGCGGCTGCGACCGGCGCGTTGATATAAAGCACCGCGCGGCGGCCCGGCGGAATGATTCGCGTATCGGCCTCGGCTGGCCCGACGAGCCCGGTCGCCTTGGCGAGTTCGTCGTCGGCATAGCTTTTGAGCGGGGCGCCCGTGTCGTCGGCGATCGAAAGCCGGTCCAGCCGAAGCGGCAGGCCGGAAAAATTGGTGAGGTGCAGCTCGTAAACGAGCTGATCCGCCGCGCCGACGCGGACGATATGCGGGGCTTCGGGAATCGCGATGTCGAGCGACTGGTTCACCTGCGCCTTCGCCGGGCTGGCGCCGGCGAGCGTCAACAATGCAAAAACAAGAAGCTTTATCCGCATCTTCGGCTCCCTCATCCCGATCCTCGAGTCCACCCGACTATCAGCCCGGGCGCGGAACGTCATCCGGAAGACGGACCGGCTGGCCGCAAGCCTTAGCCGCACACAAGAATATCTGCGGTTTCCGGGGGTGGCGTTGCGGGCTAACTTGTGCTTAGGCGGCGCCGATCCTCTCCCTTACAGAGTCGAAAGGCCCGGTAGACCTCATGAACATCCACGAATATCAGGCGAAAGAACTGCTCGCGAAATTTGGCGTCGCCGTGCCCAAGGGCATCGCCGCGATGAGCGTCGAAGAGGCCGTTGCAGCCGCGAAGCAGCTCCCCGGGCCGCTCTATGTCGTGAAGTCGCAGATCCACGCCGGCGGCCGCGGCAAGGGCAAGTTCAAGGAACTCGGTCCCGATGCGAAGGGCGGCGTCCGTCTTGCGAAGAGCCTCGAGGAAGTCGAGGCGCATGCGAAGGATATGCTCGGCAACACGCTGGTGACGATCCAGACCGGCGAAGCGGGCAAGCAGGTCAACCGCCTCTACATCACCGACGGCGCCGACATCAAAAAGGAATATTATCTCGCGCTGCTCGTCGACCGCGCGTCGAGCCGCATCGCGGTCGTCGCCTCGACCGAAGGCGGGATGGACATCGAAACCGTCGCGCACAACACGCCCGAGAAAATCCACACGATCGTCATCGATCCCGCGACCGGGCTGATGCCGCACCACGGCCGCAGCGTCGCCGCCGCGCTCGAACTCGAAGGCGATCTTGCCAAGCAGGCGGCGAAGGTGCTGACCGGCCTCTACAACGCGTTCCTCGCGACCGATGCCGAGCAGATCGAGATCAACCCGCTTGCCGTCTGCGAAGGCGCGAACGGCGACGAGTTGCTCGTGCTCGACGCCAAATTGGGCTTCGACGGCAATGCGATGTTCCGCCACAAGGACATCGCCGAACTGCGCGACCTGACCGAGGAAGACCCGGCCGAGGTCGAGGCGTCGGAATATGACCTCGCCTATATCAAGCTCGACGGCAACATCGGTTGCATGGTCAATGGTGCCGGGCTCGCGATGGCGACGATGGACATCATCAAGCTCAATGGCGCCTTCCCGGCGAACTTCCTCGATGTCGGCGGCGGCGCGAGCAAGGAAAAGGTCACCGCGGCGTTCAAGATCATCCTGAAGGATCCGGCGGTCGAGGGCATCCTCGTCAACATCTTCGGCGGCATCATGAAGTGCGACATCATCGCCGACGGCATCGTCGCCGCGGCGAAGGAAGTGAATCTCTCGGTCCCGCTCGTCGTCCGCCTCGAAGGCACCAACGTCCAGCAGGGCAAGGACATCCTTGCAAACTCGGGCCTGCCGATCGTCGCGGCGAACGATCTGGGCGACGCGGCAAAGAAGATCGTCGCCGAGGTTGCCAAGGCGGCGTGATAGAGAATTGCCTCTCCCCTTGGGTGAGAGGCAGCGAGACTTGGCGGCTTGCCGCCTAGTCGCAGCGGTGAGGGCGGCAACGTCCGGACCCTCACCAAGTCCGACTAGGTCCTGCGGACCAAGTCTTCCTATCCTCTCCCTTAAAGGGAGAGGAACGAGGGACTGCTGGTTGACGTTTACGTAAACGCCAATTATGGCGCAGTGCACAATTTGCTGAGAGGAGCTTTGAGCCCATGAAAATCCTCGTCCTCGTCAAACGGGTGCTCGATTACAACGTGAAGCCGCGGGTGAAGGCCGACGGTACCGGCGTCGACCTCGCCAATGTGAAGATGTCGATGAACCCGTTCGACGAAATCTCGGTCGAAGAAGCGATTCGCCTGAAGGAAAAGGGCGTCGCGACCGAGGTTGTCGCGGTTTCCGTCGGCCCGGCAAAGGCGCAGGAAACGCTGCGCACCGCGCTCGCGATGGGCGCCGACCGCGCGATCCTCGTCCAGACCGACGATGCGGTCGAGCCGCTGGCGCTCGCGAAAATCTTCAAAGCCATTGCCGATGCCGAACAGCCCGGCCTTGTCATCCTCGGCAAGCAGGCGATCGACGACGACAACAACCAGACCGGCCAGATGCTTGCCGCGCTGACCGGCTGGGCGCAGGGCACCTTCGCCAGCGCGGTGAACGTCGAGGGCGACAGCGTCAATGTGACGCGCGAAGTCGACGGCGGCCTCGAAACGGTGAAGCTCAAGCTTCCCGCGATCGTCACCACCGACCTTCGCCTGAACGAGCCGCGCTATGCGTCGCTGCCGAACATCATGAAGGCGAAGTCGAAGCCGCTCGATACCAAGTCGCCCGCCGATTACGGCGTCGACACGGCGCCCCGCGTCAAGACGGTGAAGGTGTCCGAACCGCCCGTCCGCTCGGCCGGGGTCAAGGTCGCCGATGTCGATGAACTGGTTGCCAAGCTGAAGGCGATGGGAGTGCATTCATGAAAACGCTCGTTTGGGTCGAACATGACGGCAACGCCGTCAAGGATGCCACGCTCGCCGCGGTGACCGCTGCGTCGAAACTCGGCGAAGTCCATTTGCTCGTCGCCGGTGAAGGTGTCGATGGCGTCGCGAAAGTCGCTGCGCAGATTGTCGGCGTCGGCAAGGTCCACGTCGCCGACAACGCCGCTTTCGGTCATAACCTGCCCGAAAATGTCGCGCCGCTCGTCGCCGAGCTGATGGCCTCGCACGACGCCTTCGTCGCGCCCGCCACCACCACCGGCAAGAATATCGCGCCGCGCGTCGCCGCGCTGCTCGACGTGATGCAGATTTCGGAAATCCTGTCGGTCGAGGGTCCGAAGACCTTCACCCGTCCGATCTATGCCGGCAACGCGATCGCGACCGTCGAATCGTCGGACGCGAAGCTGGTCCTCACCGTCCGCGGCACCGCCTTTGAAAAGGCCGCCACCTCGGGTGGTTCGGGTGCGGTCGAAGCCGTCTCGGCGGGCGGCGACGCAGGCATTTCGAGCTTCGTCGGCGCTGAAATCGCCAAGCAGGATCGTCCCGAGCTGACCTCGGCGAAGATCATCGTGTCGGGCGGCCGTGCGCTGGGTTCGAGCGAGAAGTATGAGGAAGTCATCGTTCCGCTCGCCGACAAGCTCGGCGCCGCGCTTGGTGCTTCGCGCGCCGCGGTCGATGCGGGCTATGTCCCCAACGACTATCAGGTCGGCCAGACCGGCAAGATCGTCGCGCCCGAAGTCTATTTCGCGATCGGCATCTCGGGCGCGATCCAGCACCTTGCCGGCATGAAGGATTCGAAGACGATCGTCGCGATCAACAAGGATGAGGACGCGCCGATCTTTCAGGTCGCCGACTTCGGCCTCGTCGCTGACCTGTTCAGCGCCGTGCCCGAACTGACGGGCAAGATCTAACCGTCCGTCCATATGGCCGGCAATCATCCCGGGGTGCCCGGACTGGGCGACGCGCCGTTCAACGCCGGTGGTCGCCGGTCCGCGCGCCCCGGCGCCGGGCGCGAGGCCGACGACGACGACAATGGCATCGGCGACGACGATGTCCACGGGCGTGCGCTCGTTCTCGCGAGCGTCGCGCGCGACGCGCGGCTCAACCAGAAATTCCTGCTGCTGATCACGCTGTCGGCGGCGATCGCCACGCTCGGCCTGCTGCAGGGATCGGCGGCGGTCGTTATCGGCGCGATGCTCGTGTCGCCGCTGCTCGGTCCGATCATGGGCGTCGGCTTCGGGCTCGCGACGCTCGAAAGCAATCTGATCAAACGCTCGCTGATCACCATGGCGGCGGGGATGGCGGTTGCAGTTATCGTCGCGATGCTGATCATCTGGCTGTCGCCGATCAACGACGTCACGCCCGAACTCCGCGCACGGACGCAGCCGACATTGCTCGACCTCGGCGTCGCGGTGGTCGGCGGCATCGCCGGCGTCTATGCGATCATGCGCAAGCTGTCGGGGGTGATGGTCGGCGTCGCGATCGCGACCGCGCTCGTCCCGCCGCTCTCGACGATCGGCTTCGGCCTTGCGACCGGGCGTTTCGATTTCGCGCTCGGTTCGGCGCTGCTCTTCCTTACCAACACACTCGCTATCGCTTTCGCCGCGACGATCGTCGCGCGCGTCAATCGCTTCGGGCCGTCGCTGACCGCGCAGCATACGATGATGCAGGTCGCGGGGATCGTCGTGACGCTAGGTATCCTCTCGATCCCGCTTGCGCTTTCGCTCAATGCCATCGTCCGCGAGATCGGCGCGCGCAACGCGGTGCAAACCGAACTCGACCGGTTGCTCGACCCCAGCGACCGAGTCGACAGCCTCAACGTGCGGATGGAGGGCGACGATGTATCGGTCGACGGCGTCGTGCTGGTCGACCAATATGCCGCGCAGCTCAATCCCGCCCTGGCGCGGCAGGTGCAACGGAAGCTCAAGCGTTCGGTGCGGGTCAATATCGTCCAACTCCGGCAGCAAACCAATGCCGCTGCGCAGGTCGAAGAACAGCTCAATCGCCGCGTCACGACGCTCGAACAGCGCGAGGGCGACAGCCGCAACATCATTGCCGGGCTCACCGTCGGCGAACTGGTGCCGCGCGAGCGGGTGCTGGTCGATGCGCAGGCGCGCCGCGTCGTCGTGCAGCGCGACCGCGAGGCGGAGGGCGAGCAGGTCGCCGCGGCGATCGACCGCATCATGGCGTCGGTGCAGGCGAACCACCCGCAATGGCTGATCCAGAACGGCGCGCTGACGGTAGCGGAAGCACCCGCTGCGGAAGAGGCGGCGGCCGAATAGCCTGCCGCAGACCTATTCGGGTTGACCTGTCGCAACCGATCCCGTGGATAGGCGCCGAACCGCAGGGGAATGGCGGGACAGGGGAGAGGCGATATGCACGGCAAGCGACTGGCATTGGCGATGATGATGGCGTGCGCCGGTTTTGGTGCGACCGCCAAACCGGCGCAAGCGGCGGTGTCTGCGACCGAAAGCGTCAAAATCGACAAGGCGCGGATCGATGCCGCGCTCGCAGCGATGGTCGCCGACGGCCGCGCCGCGGGCACTTCGGCGCTGATCTGGCAGGACGGGCGCGAGGTCTATTTCGGAACCGCCGGCATGGCCGACCGCGCGGCGAAGCGCCCGATGCGCCGCGACACGATCGCGCAAATCTATTCGATGACCAAGCCGGTGACGGGCGTCGCGCTGATGCAGCTCTGGGAGGCGGGCAAGTTCCGCCTCGACGACCCGCTGGTGAACTATCTGCCCGAATATGCCGCGATGCGTGTCTATGCGGGGAAGGATGCCGCAGGCCAGCCGCGCTACGTGCCTGCCGAGCGGCCGATCAGCGTGCGCGATATCCTGCGCCACACGGCGGGTTTCGCCTATGGCGCCGGGCCGACGCCCGCGCACCACGCCTATGTCGCCGCCGAACCGCTCGCGCTGACGATCCCGCTCGCTGAGGCGAGCAAGCGGCTTGCGAACGTGCCGATGCTCTATCAACCCGGGACGCAGTGGGAATATAGCATCGCGGTCGATGTGCAGGCGGCGCTTGTCGAGAAGCTCTCGGGCCAGCCTTTCGCCGAATATGTGCGCACGCATATCTTCGAACCGCTGGGGATGACCGAGACCGCGTGGCGCCAGCCCGACGCGTGGCTGCCGCGCTTCGCGGCGATGAATGTGAAGAAGGACGGCAAACTGGTGCAGCAGCCGGCGGCCGAGGCGCAGACGCTGAACTTCAAGGATCATGCGCTGACTCCCGGCGGCTTCGGCCTCGCTTCGACGCTCGACGATTATTCGCGTTTCGCGCGCATGCTGCTGAATGGTGGCACCCTCGACGGCGCGCGAATCCTCAAACCTTCGACGGTCAAGCTGATGGCGACCGACCAGCTCGACCCAGCGATCACCGAGCGGGCATGGCTTCCCGGCAAGGGCGCGGTCGGCTTCGGTTTCGACTTCGCGGTGCGCAAGTCGCCGCCGCAAACCGCCGGGGAAAATCGCGGCGCGGTCGGCGAGTTTTTCTGGGACGGCATGGCCTCGACGCTGTTCTGGGTCGATCCGGCCAACAAGCTGACCGCGGTCTTCTTCGTCCAGACGATCCCCTATGACGGCACGCTGCACCGCGATTTCCGCGCCGCGGTCTATGGACCGGACTACAAGGGCCCCGCGGACGACTAATTGTCATCCCATTGTCATCGTCTTGCCGTTGAGCGGGGCCGAGGAGTTTCGAGATGGCCCAGTCCGACAAACGCGCGCTGCTCGCCGAAGGTCTCGCCGCCGGGGACGATGATGCCGCGCTCCATGCGCGCCTCGTCGATGCGGGCATCTCGGCGGCAGCGGCGAAATATGAGGTCGATCGGCTCGCCAAGGATCCGATGGCGGCGATGCTCCGGCGGCAGGCGGCGCGGATGGCGAAGCAGGATTGGCTGTTCGCCAACCAGCAGCGGCTTGCGTTCGAGGCCGAGGGCGGTTTCGCGCTCGACGTGCTGGCCGACCCCGAGCCCGCTTCCTTCTATCGCCACCATTATGAGGCGAACCGGCCCGCAAAGCTCAGCGGCATCATCGATCATTGGCCCGCGCTCACCCGCTGGTCGCTCGACCATTTTGCGGCCGTCGCGGGCGACGCGGTCGTCGAGGCGCAGGTCGAGCGCGAGCGTGATCCCGACTATGAACTCGCGAAAGACGATCATCGCCGCCTGATCCGCTTCGGCGAACTGATCGGCTGGCTCCGCAAGGACGAGGCGAGCAACGATATATACCTCACCGCCTATAACAGCGGCGCCAACGCCGCGGCGCTGGCCCCGCTATGGGACGATATGGCGCCGATCGCGATCCTTGACGACACCCGGCCGCGCGACGGCTTTTTCTGGCTGGGGCCGAAAGGCACGCTCACCCCGTGGCATCACGACCTCACCAACAATCTGCTCGTGCAGGTGCTGGGCCGCAAGCGCGTGCGCCTGGCGCCGCCCTGGGCGTTCGCGCGGATGCGCGACAGGCGCCATTGCTTCTCCGACTGGGGCAATGAGGCGTTGCTTGCGGGCGAAGGCGACGCGACGAACCCGCCCGTGCTCGAAACAATCATCGGGCCGGGCGAAGCCGTCTTTCTGCCCGTCGGCTGGTGGCATCAGGTCGAAGCGCTCGACCTGTCGGCGAGTATGAGCTTCACCAGCTTCCGCCGCGCCAACGCGCATGTCGACGATTATGCCTCCTATGGAGCGGTCGGCTGATTGTGCTTTCGATCCCTGCTATAATCTGGCTTCCCAACCAAAGGGGGCCGGCATGGACCGCCGTCCCCGCCCGCACAGACTTCACCGTTTCCGCACGAACTCGGCGCGCAGCACCAGCCCCTTGATCCCGGCGTGGCGGCAATCGATTTCCTGCGCGTCGCCGGTCAGGCGGATCGATTTGATGACGGTCCCGACCTTCAACGTCTGCCCCGCGCCCTTAACGTTGAGGTCCTTGACCAACACAACCGAATCGCCGTCGGCGAGCAGGTTGCCGACCGCGTCGCGCACTTCGGGGCCGGCCGCTTCGGCTGCGTCGCGCGCGGCAACATCGCTCACCGACAGCCACTCGCCGCTTGCTTCGTCATAGACATAATCGTCGTCGGCCATGATTTTCCTATTCCGGTTTGCGAAAGCGCAGCGCGAACTGGTCGGTCTTGCCGCGGATTTCCTTGTCGAAGACATTGGCGGTACGCGGATCGTCGGGGCGGCGATAGAGGTCGTTTTCGGCGTCGAGTTTGAACCCCGCGCCGGTCAGCGCGGCGACGACCGCATCCTTGTCGATCCGGTGCAGGCTGTCGGACAAGGTCGTGCCGCTGCCGTCGGCGGCGCTATGGTCGACGACGACCAAAGTGCCGCCGGGTTTGAGCGCCGCGAACAAGGCCGCGCTCGCCTTGGCGCCGGTGCCTTCGGGAAAGGGCTTCAGATACAGGTCGTGGAAATTCTGCACGGTGATGATCGTGTCGAGCGGCTCGGGAAAGGCGGGCGCCGCGAACGGCCCTGCGGCGGCATCGACATTGGTATAGGCGGCGTCGACCGCCGCCTGATCGTCGCCATATTGTTTCTTGAAGGCGATGAATTCGGCGGGCTGGAAGCCGTAAACCTTGCCCGCCGGGCCGACCGCGGCGGCGAGCAGGCGCGTAACATAGCCGCCGCCCATGACGAAATCGCCCACCTTTTCGCCGGGCGCGATCTCGGCGAACGCGAGCAACTCGGCGGGCTTGCGCGCGGCATCGCGGTCGCGGTCGGCGGCGGGGCGCGCGGGATCGGCGAGCGCAGCCTGATAGGCGGAGGCGGCCGCTTCCTTGGCGGCGAGCGGGGTTGCCGACACGGTGAGCAGCAGGGCGAGGGCAAGCGGGCGGATCATGGCATCGACTCCCTTTAGTGTATCGCGTCAATATAACAGCATCGGGCCGCCTTTGCCCCGCTTATTTGCATCTCACGATTTTGATGATAGGTTTTTCTGTGAAACTAAAAATCGGGAGAGCAGACATGTATGATCTGGTGATTCGCGGCGGTACCGTTGTCGATGGTTCGGGTGGGAAACCCCTGGTCGCGGACGTCGCGATCGACGGCGACCGGATCGTCGCAGTGGGGGAAAACCTGGGCGCTGGCGCCAAGGAAATCGACGCCGCTGGCAAGATCGTCACCCCCGGCTTCGTCGACGTCCACACCCATTATGACGGGCAGGCGACATGGGACGCCGAAATGGCGCCGTCAAGCTGGCACGGCGTCACCACCGTCGTGATGGGCAATTGCGGCGTCGGCTTCGCGCCCGCCAAGCCCGATCGCCACGACTGGCTGATTTCGCTGATGGAAGGCGTCGAGGACATCCCTGGCACCGCACTTGCCGAGGGCATGTCGTGGGATTGGGAGACGTTTCCCGAATATATGGACGCGCTCGAAAAGCTGCCGCGCACCGTCGACGTCGCGTGCCACGTCCCGCACGGTGCTGTGCGCGCCTATGTGCTCGGCGACCGGGAAAAGCCCGGCGCGATCCCGACCGACGCCGACATCGCCGAAATGTCGCGCATCGTCGAGGAAGGCGTGCGCGCGGGCGCGCTCGGCTTCTCGACCAGCCGCACCGTGCTCCACAAGTCGATCGACGGCGAACTCGTCCCCGGCACCACCGCGACGGCGGAGGAACTGATCGCGATCGGCCGCGCGATGGGCCGCGTCGGTTACGGCGTGTTCGAAATGGCGAGCGACCTCAAGCGCGAATGGAACGAGTTTCAGTGGATGGGCGATTTGAGCCGCGAAACGGGGCTGCCGGTGACTTTCGCCGCGCTCCAGTCGATCGCCAAGGAATTGCCGCTCGAGGAGCAGATCGAGGAGATGCGGCGCCAGAATGCGAGCGGCGCGAACATCGTCGCGCAGATCGCGCTGCGCGGCAACGGCGTGATCATGGCGTGGCAAGGCACCGTCCACCCGTTCCGCTTCAAGCCCGCGTGGGAAGAGATCATCGACCTGCCGTGGGAAGAGCAGCTCGCGAAGCTCAAAGACCCCGCCTTCAAAAAACGCATGATCGAAGAGGACAATATCTGGCCCGAAAGCGACATCATCGACTTTCTGAAAGTCGTCGCGCTCGGCTGGCCCGTCCAGTTCGAAATGGACCCCGATTTCAATTACGAGCCCAAGATGGGTGAAAGCATCATGGCGCGCGCTGAGGCGGCGGGCGTCTCGCCGGCCGAATATGCCTATGACCTCCTCATGAAGGACGATGGCAAGGGCTTCATCTATTTCCCGATTTTGAACTATCGCGACGGCAACCTCAATTTCCTCGAGGATCTGCAGGCGGCCGACGACACGGTGAACAGCCTCTCCGACGGCGGCGCGCATTGCGGGACGATCTGCGACGCCGCCTCGCCGACCTTCATGCTCCAGCATTGGGTGCGCGACCGTAAAGGCCATCGCATCGCGCTCGAACATGCGATCAAGCGCCAGTGCCGCGATACCGCGATGCTTTACGGGCTCGAGGATCGCGGCGTGCTCGCGCCGGGCTATCTCGCCGATCTGAACGTGATCGACATGGAGGCGCTGAAGCTCGGCAAGCCGTGGCTCGCCTTCGACCTGCCCGCGGGCGGCAAGCGCCTGCTGCAAAAGGCCGACGGCTATGTCGCGACGGTGAAGTCGGGGGTCGTGACCTTCCGGGATGGCGAAATGCAGGGACCGACCCCCGGCGGCGTGATCCGCGGCCCGCAGCGCGTCGAAATGGCGATGGCGGCGGAGTGATGCGCGGCGTCCGGCTGCGCGCACCCGCTTCGCTCGACAATCTGACGCTCGCCGACCTGCCCGACCCCGGTGATCCGGGGCCGGGCGAAATCCGCGTGCGGCTGGCGGCATCCTCGCTCAATTTTCACGACTATGCGGTCGTGACCGGAATGATCCCGGCCGCCGATGGACGCATACCGATGTCCGACGGTGCGGGGACGGTCGAGGCAGTCGGGGAGGGCGTGACGCAGTTCAAGCCGGGCGACACCGTCGTGTCGATCTTCTTCCCCGAATGGATCGACGGCGCGCCGCCCGCAACGGCGTTTCGCGGCGTGCCCGGCGACGGCATCGACGGCTACGCGCGTGAGGCGGTGGTGACGCCGGAGCACTGGTTCACGCGCGCGCCGGAGGGCTATTCGGCCGCCGAGGCGGCGACACTGACCTGCGCCGGGCTGACCGCGTGGCGCGCGCTGTTCGTCGATGGCCGGACGCGGCCGGGTTCGACCGTTCTGGTGCAGGGCAGCGGCGGCGTATCGGTGTTTGCGCTGCAATTTGCGAAGGCCGCGGGCGCGCGGGTGATCGTAACAAGTTCCTCCGATGCCAAGCTCGAACGGTTGAAGGCGCTCGGCGCCGACGAGATCATCAATTACAAGGAGGTGCCCGCCTGGGGCGCACAAGCGCTCGAGCTGACCGGCGGGACGGGGGTCGATACCGTCGTCGAGATCGGGGGCGCCGGGACGCTCGACCAGTCGATGGTCGCGGCTCGTGTCGGCGGGCATGTCGCCCTGATCGGCGTGCTCGCCGGATTCTCGGGTCCCGTTCAGACGGCGCTGCTGATGGCGAAGAATCTGCGTGTGCAGGGACTGACCGTCGGTAGCCGCCAGCAGCAACTCGATATGATCGCGGGAATAGAAGCAAACGGAATCAGGCCCGTCATCAGCGACCATTTCCCGCTTGAAAAGCTGGCCGATGCTTTTCGGCATCAGGCGGCGAACGCCCATTTCGGCAAGATCGTCGTCGATATTTAGCGCGCTAGCAAGTCCGACGGCAGCGTTGGTTCGCTGACGATTTTCGCCATGCGCCGCCACATTTCGTCGCGCGAGGGCCGGCCTCGCTCGACCCAAGCGCGCACCATCGTCTCGCCGAGGCCGTAGTTGATTACATAGCTGCGATATTGATCGGTGAAGCTGATCGATTGTTCAGCCCGTTGCGGTGAGACGAGCATATATTTCTGCGTCAACGCCACCGCGGTCGGGCGGTCGATCTCGCCGTCGAGATATTGCTGCGCGATCGTCAGCCGCGCACCCGACGCGCGCTTGATCGCTTTCAATAGCTGCCAATAGCGGTCGTCGGACGGCACCGCGATCCCGGCGATCGGCATCAGCACATCGCGTTCGGTGTCGGCCTTGCCGCTTTCGGGAAAGGCTAGGTCGATGCCGTAATTGGCGCTGCCCTCGGCGATCAGGCTTTGCGGGCTGTAGAGCGGATAGACGCTGAACTCGCTCCAGCCGTTTTCCCTCACCAGCCTCTCTTCGAGTTTCATGTTGAGGAGATGGTGGCCCGGATAACCTTCGTGACAGCCGAGGTCGAGCGCGCGCGACAGGCGGATCGGCAGGTCGGTGTTGACCTGGATCAGGCTGTGATAGCCGCCCTGATAATAATTATAGCCGCTCCAGCTCTTGCCGGTGACGAATTCGAGGCGAAAGCTCTCGTCCGCCGGCATCGGAATATGCGCTATGCTGCGCCCGCGGCAGCGCGCGATCGCGGCGTCGAAGGTCTTCTGCAGCCGATCCTTGGGAATGGTGAAGCCGTCGAGATAGGCCTCGACACGGTCGGCGAGCGCGCCGTCGCCGGGGACGAGCTTTTCGATCTTCGCGAGTTCGGCGTCGTAGCTTGCGAGCGGCTTGAGGCGAGGCCGCACGCCGAACAGCCGCTCGGCCTCGTCGGCGAAGGCGAAGCGCGTGCCCTGCATCATCTGCAATCGCGTCTCGGCGGCGCGGAGTTGCGCGCGGAGGAAGGCGGCGCGGCGGCGGTCGAGCGGATCGGAGATACGCCGCGCGGCAAGGTCGATCTGCGCCATCAGCCCGCGCGTCGCCGCGAGCAGCGCCGCCTTGTCGCGCGGCGCCGCTTCGGCCGCCTTTTGGAGTTCGGGCGGGCCGTAATAGGCGTCGATATAGCCCGGCTCATGCGTTCCGATTTCGAGGCTGAGGCGCAGATAGGCGGCGGCGATTTCGTCGAGGGCTTTGGTTGAGGCCGCCGTGCGGCGCACGTCGAGCGTCGCCACACCGGGCTCGGCGGCTGCGCTTTTCGGCCCGGCGGCGGCGCAGCCCGAGAGGAGCGCGGCGGCGACCAGTGACAGCGAAACGAGTGTCTTCATGCCCGGCTGCTTAGCCGTGGGCTTCGGACGTGTCACGCACATCGCCGTCGGTGGCGATCTCGCCGTTCGAAGCGCTTTCGACCGCGCTGTGCTGCGGATGAAGCGGCGCGAAGCGGAGTATGGCAAAGCCGGCGAGTGCCGCCACGAGCGAGCCCATCAAGATGCCGATCTTCGCTTCCTCGATCAGCAGCGCGTTGCCGGGGAAGGCGAGCCCGCCGATGAACAGGCTCATCGTGAAGCCGATCCCGCACAGCATCGCGACGCCATAGACCTGCAGCCAGGTCGCCCCGCGCAGCCGGCCCGCAATGCCGAGTTTGACCGAAAGCCAGACGCTGCCGAAGATACCGATCTGCTTGCCGAGGAACAGGCCCGCCGCGATGCCGAGGGGCAGCGGCGCGAAGACCTGGTCGATGCCCAGGCCGCGGACGTCGACCCCGGCGTTGGCGAAACCGAACAGCGGCACGATCGCGAAGGCGACCCACGGGTGCAGCGCATGTTCGAGCCGGTGCAGCGGCGAGGTCTGGCTGTCGGGTGCGCCGGGCGTGCGCTCGAAGGGGATCATTATTGCGGCGAGCACACCGGCGATCGTCGCATGGACGCCCGAGAGCAGCATGGCGTACCAGAGGAGAAGGAACATCAGCAGATAGAGGATGAGGCTCTTCACCCCCGCGCGGTTCATCGCGAACATGAGGGCGAGGATCGCCGCGGCGGCACCCAGCGCAGCCACGTTGATCTTGGCGGTGTAGAAAAGGGCGATGATCGCGACCGCCCCCATGTCGTCGACGATCGCAACGGTGACGAGGAACAGCTTGAGCGAGGTCGGTGCGCGCTTGCCGAGCAGCGCGAGCACCCCCATCGCAAAGGCGATGTCGGTCGCCGCCGGGATCGCCCAGCCCTGCGCGAGCCCCGGTTCTTTCCCGGCGAAGAGCATGTAGAGCGCCGCCGGCACCGCCATACCCGCCGCCGCGGCGATGAAGGGCAGCCGCCGCCGGTCCCAGCTCGCGAGCCGGCCATCGACGAACTCGCGCTTGATCTCGAGCCCGACGAGCAGGAAAAACACCGCCATCAGCCCGTCGTTGATCCACAGGTGAACCGTCATCGGACCGAGCTTGTCGGTGAGAACAGGGCCGGTCACCGCATGAATAGCGTGTTCGTAAGTCTCGGCGAACGCCGAATTGGCGACAATCATCGCCAAAATGGCGGCGAAAATGAGCAGCATGCCGCCGGCGCTCTCGCTCTCAAGAAAATCGCGCAATGCAGAACGGGGCGGAAAACTGCGAGTCATGGGTAAGCTATTTCCTTATTTCGTCAGCGAATTTGACAGTTAAGCGTTGATATGGGCCCGGCTTTACAAACCGGGCCCATTCACTAGCACTATAGATGGGAATGACATTAGGTCATCGAGGGGCGCGGGGCTAGCATATTGGGGCTGTCGACCGCATGGCTGGAATGGCTGGCGCTGGGGGCCGGTCATGAACTGATGCTGTTCGCATCGGTCGGAATATTGTTGTTCGGGCTCGACGACCTGCTGTTCGACGCCTTGTGGCTGGCGACGCGCGGCCGCGATCCGGCGCGGGTTACCGACGCGCCGCCGATCGAGGGGCGCTTCGCGGTGTTCGTGCCCGCGTGGGACGAAGCCGAAGTGCTTCCCGCGATGCTGCACCGCACGCTCGCGGCGTGGCAGGGGGAGGATTTCCGGCTTTATGTCGGCTGCTATCCCAACGACGCCGCGACGCTGTTCGCCGTGTCGCCGCTGATCGCGCGCGACCGGCGGCTGCGGCTGGTGATCGGGGGCCGCGACGGGCCGACAACCAAGGGCGACAATCTCAACCGGCTTTGGACGGCGCTGGGCGAGGATGAGCGCGCCGAAGGCAAGCGTTTTGCCGCGATCGTCCTTCACGATGCCGAGGATCATGTCCACCCCGAGGAACTCGCGCTTTATCGCCGCTATCTGGGCGAAGACGCGATGGTGCAAATCCCCGTCGTTCCCCTCATCAAGCGCGAGGAGCGGTGGGTTGGCGGCCATTATGGCGACGAATTTGCCGAGGCGCATGGCAAGGAACTGGCCGTTCGCTCGCGCCTTGGCCTGCCCTTGCCTTCGGCGGGCGTGGGTTGCGCGCTGACGCGGAGCACGCTCGCGCTGCTGGCGATCGAGCGCGGGGGCGAGCCCTTTTGCTGCGACAGCCTGACCGAAGATTATGAGATCGGCATGCTGATCGGGGCCTATGGCCTTGGCACGCGCTTCATCGACACGGTCGGACCCGCCGGCGACCGGATCGTGTCGCGTGGCGCTTTTCCGGGCGAGGTTGAAAAGGCGGTGCGACAAAAATCGCGCTGGATCGCGGGTATCTCGCTTGCCGGATGGGATCATCTGGGCTGGCCGGGTTCGCGGCAGGTCGACGCGGGGGTCTCCGCCAACCGCGCGTGGCTCGCGCGGTGGATGCTGTGGCGCGATCGCCGTGCGCCGCTCGCCGCCCTTGTCCTCCTCGCCGCCTATGCCGGGGCGATCCTGACCGGACTGGGCCTGGCGGGGCAGTCGCTTTTCGGCTGGGATGCGATCGTCATCGGAGAGGATATGCGGCTGCTCCTCGCGCTCAATCTGCTGCTGCTCTGCTGGCGGCTGGGAATGCGCGGCCATTTCACGGCGCGCTGGTATGGCCTAGGCGAAGCGCTGGTTTCGGTGCCGCGCGCCTTCGTCGCGAACGTCATCGCGATTCTCGCGGCGCGCCGTGCGGTCATGCTCTACTGGCGAATGCTGCGATCGGGCGAAGTGGTGTGGGACAAGACCGACCATTGCCGAAGCGAACCGGTCCCTGAGGATGCCTTCGTCCGGAGAGCCGCGCGATGATGGCGCGGCGCATCGGCGCGCGCCGCGATGCACCGGCGCTGCGCTTCCTGCTGCTGTGCGTCGGCGGCTGGATCGCCCTGCGCGTCATGATGACGTGGAATCCCGCCATGTCGGTGCCCCCCGATGTGCCGGCGATGCCGTGGGCGCCGCCTTCATCCTTTGTAACCGGAGGCGGCTTGGCGGACGGCCGGTCCTTTGCCGATGGCGTGCCGGAGAAGGCCATATCGGCGCAACGCGCGGGCCTCGATCGTCCTTCGGCGGCCCCGCGGCCAGATGACTCCAATGCACCCCCCTCCGCGGAGACCGGGACGCCTTCGGGGGGCTTTGCCGCCGACCGCCACAACCTCCGCCTTGCGCTGATGGCGCGGCTGTTGCCGTCGCGGCCGGGAGAGGTCGCGCGTTCGGCGGTGGGCGGGAGCGCGCCCTTATGGTTCCCGCCGGCCGCGACGACAATAGCCGCGCCCGGACAGGGCGCCCCCTTCTGGATCCGGCGTCAGCTTTCGAGCTGGTCGCTCGGAAGCTGGCTCTATCTGCGCCAGGGGTCGGGGGATGCGCCCGAAACCATTGTCGGTGCTGGCCAGCTCGGGGGCAGCCAGGCGGGCCTTCGGCTCGCTTATGGTTTCGGGGACACCGGCCGTTTGCGCGCCTTTGGCCGTGCGACGATCGCGCTGCAACGGACGCGCCAGCGCGAGCTGGCCTTCGGTCTCGCCTTTGCCCCGCTGGCGCAATTGCCGGTCGATCTCGCGATCGAGCAGCGCGTTGCGGCCGGACCCGAAGGCCGCACCGCGCTCGCCGTCATGGCCAGCGGCGGTGTTTCGGATGTCGCACTTCCCGCCGGCTTCCGGCTCGATGCCTATGCGCAGGCCGGCATCGTCGGCGCGCGGCGGCGCGACGGCTTTGCCGACGGGGCTATCGTCGTCGATCATCGCCTCGGCGCCCGCGAGACCTCGCTGCGGCTTGGCGCGCTTGCCGCGGGCGCGGTGCAGCCCGGCGTGGCGCGCGTCGATGTCGGGCCGCGGCTGACGCTGCGCCTTCCCGATGTGGGCGAAGGCAGCCGGATCGCGCTCGACTGGCGTCAGCGCGTCGCGGGCGACGCGCGCCCCGAGAGCGGCCTTGCCCTGACCCTCGCCGCGGACTTCTGATTGAGCACGAAATAAGGCGCTACAGCCGATTCCCCGTGCCGGAAAAATGGTCTAGGGTCCTTGGAATCGGCGCTCTTCCGGCGTCGTCGATACGCATTCGGGGCCCATGGATCTCTATCTCCCAGTTGCCAATCTTTCGGTCAATGCGCTGGTCATCATCCTGCTCGGTGGCGGGGTGGGCTTTCTGTCGGGCATGTTCGGCGTCGGCGGCGGCTTCCTCACCACGCCGCTGCTCATCTTCTATGGCATTCCGCCAACGGTCGCCGCCGCTTCGGCCGCGACGCAGGTCACCGGCGCCAGCGTGTCGGGCGCGCTCGCGCATCTCGAGCGCGGCGGGGTCGACCTGCGCATGGGAACGGTGCTCGTCGCGGGCGGCCTCGTCGGCTCGCTGATCGGCGCGGGACTGTTCGAACTGCTCACCGCATGGGGTCAGATCGATACGGTGATCAACATACTCTATGTCGTGCTGCTCGGCTCGGTCGGCGGGATCATGGCGCGCGAGGCGTTGGGCGCGCTGCGCACCATGCGCGCCGGGCTGCCCGCGCCGGCGCGCAAACGGCGCCACCACCCGATGGTCGCCAACCTGCCGCTGCGCTGGCGCTTCTATCGTTCGGGCCTCTATATCTCGCCGCTCGCGCCGCTGATCCTCGGCATGGCGGTCGGCATATTGACGATGCTGCTCGGCGTCGGCGGCGGCTTCATCATGGTGCCCGCGATGATCTTCCTGCTCGGCATGGGGACGCAGGTGGTCGTCGGGACCTCGCTGTTCCAGATCTTGTTCGTGACGATCGCGACGACGATGGTCCACGCGATGACGACGGGCGCGGTCGACATCGTGCTCGCCGGACTGCTGCTGCTCGGCAGCGTCACCGGGGCGCAGATCGGCGCGCGCTTCGCCCAGCGGGTGAAACCCGAATATCTGCGCATGGCGCTGGCGGTCATCGTGCTGCTCGTCGCGGCGCGCATGGCGGTCGACCTCTTCATACGCCCCGACGAAATCTACACGGTGCAATGACCCGGGTTCGCGCCTTTGTCCTTGCGCTCGCATTCGCGCTGCTGCCAACAGCTGCGGCGAGCGCCGCCGATCCGCGGCTCGTCCCCGACGTATCGAGCCGCGCGATCGACATCCAGTACAGCTTCACCGGCGAGGAACTGCTGCTGTTCGGCGCGATCCTCTATCCCGGCCAGCGCCTGCCCGACGACCGCGCCGACATCGTTGTCGTGCTCAAGGGGCCGGTGCGGCCGATCGTGCTGCGCGAAAAGCGCCGTGTGGCGGGGATATGGGTTAATGCGAACAGCATCCGGCTGCGCACCTCGCCCGGCTTCTATGCGATCGGATCGTCGCGGCCGATCGACAAGCTGGTCGACGAACGGACCGCGGCAATCTTCGAGCTCGGCCTTGCCAATCTGTCGATGTCGCCGACCGGATTTCCGGAAGCGAAAACGCTCGGACGGTTCGAAGCGGGGCTCATCGACCTTTATCGCCGCGCGGGGCTATTCGTCGAAAACCCCGCCGCGGTCGAAATCACCGAGGGCGTGCTCTATCGCGCCCGCATTCCCGTGCCGGCGCGCGTGCCGGTGGGTACCTATCGCGCCGAAACCTATCTGATCAGCCGCGGCCGGGTGCTCGCGGTCGCGGCGCGCGACGTTCAGATCCGCAAGGCCGGGTTCGAACGCTTCGTCGCGCTCGCAGCGGAGCGCCATGGCTTTCTCTATGGTCTTTCCGCGGTGCTCCTGTCGCTCGTGCTCGGCTATGGCGCGTCTGCGATTTTCCGCCGCCGTTAGAGACAAGCTTTTAGTCCTAAGTTCACGGCCTATTTACCCTCGTCTGCGATAGCTGGAGCCGGGACCACAATAGGCGGGGCGGATATATGGACATGCAGGGTGGCGGATTCGGCGCCGGGGATTTGACGGCGGCGCAGCATGTGCGTCTGGCGGGCGGTGGCGTGGCGGCGCCGGTCGTGCCGGTAGCCAACCATCATCGCGATGACCTGATGATCGGCGAAGTCGTCGATATTTCCGGCTCGGCCTCGCGCATCCTGCTCGATTCCGCGGTGATCGGAAAATTGGCGTCGTCGACCGATGCTGCGGTGGCGATGGCCGGGCAGGTCGGGGCGCAGGTAAAGGTGCGCGTCGGCAATGTCTGGCTGATCGCGAGCATCCGCGACCAGCAACTCGACACGCGCGGTGAAGGGCTGATTATCGCGACGATCGATTTTCTTGGCGAGGGCGAAGAGGAAAAGATCACCGGCCGCATCCATAATTTCCGCCGCGGCGTCACGCGCTATCCGATCCCGGGCAGCCAGGTTTTTGCCGCGACCAGCGCCGACCTCAAACAGATTTACGCCGCCGACGAGCGCGCGCATGTCGAGATCGGCACCGTCTATCCGACCAAGGATATTCGCGGTTCGCTCTATGTCGATGCGATGCTCGGCAAGCATTTCGCGCTGCTCGGCTCGACCGGTACCGGCAAGTCGACGAGCGCCGCGCTGATCCTCCACAAGATTTGCGAACTCGCGCCACAGGGCCATATCGTGATGGTCGACCCGCACGGCGAATATTCGGCCGCCTTCAAGGGCACCGGCGCGCTGTTCGACGTCGACAATCTCGCGATGCCCTACTGGCTGATGAATTTCGAGGAACATTGCGAAGTGTTCGTCACCGCCGAAGGACGCGACCGCCAGGCCGACTGCGACGTGCTCGCGCGCTGCCTGCTCCAGGCGCGGACCAAGAACCGGCTGGCAGAGGGCATGACCAAGATCACGGTCGATTCGCCGATTCCCTATCTGCTCTCCGATCTGCTCAACATCCTCCAGAACGAAATGGGCAAGCTCGACAAGGCGACCTCGTCGGCGCCGTTCATGCGCATCAAGGGCAAGATCGAGGAAATGCGCGCCGACCCGCGCTACAATTTCATGTTCTCGGGGATGCTCGTCGCCGACACGATGGCGAACTTCCTCGGCAAGATCTTCCGCCTGCCGTCGGACGGGCGGCCGATCTCGATCATCGACGTGTCGGGGGTGCCGTCGGACATCACCGGCGTCGTCGTCGCGGTGCTGTCGCGCCTGACCTTCGACTATGCGATCTGGTCGCGCGGCGAGCCGCAGCGCCCGATCCTGCTCGTCTGCGAGGAAGCGCATCGCTACATTCCGTCGAAGGACGTCGGGACCGGGCAGGCGGTGCGCAAGATCCTCGAACGCATCGCCAAGGAAGGCCGCAAATATGGCGTGTCGCTGGGGCTCATCACCCAGCGCCCGTCGGATCTTGCCGAAGGCGTGCTGTCGCAGTGCGGCACGATCATTTCGATGCGCCTCAACAACGAACGCGACCAGCATTTCGTGAAAGCGGCAATGCCCGAAGGCGCACGCGGCTTCATCGATTCGATCCCGGCGCTGCGCAACCGCGAATGTATCATCTGCGGTGAAGGCGTCTCGATCCCGATCCGCGTTCATCTCGACACGCTCGAAGAGGAAAAACGGCCGGCGTCGAGCGATCCGCTCTTCTCGAAGCTGTGGCGCGAAACCGGCGGTGAGGCGGAAATCCTGGAACGCGTCGTCAAGCGGTGGCGCAGTCAGGGGCGGTAAATCGCTTCACCCACCTCGCGAAAACCGCGAGCGCTGCGTTCAGCCCGAGCCGAAAGCCTCAGCCTTTCCACTCACCGCTCTTGAGGAATTCCTCGCGAATCTGGCCTGACTGGTTAAGCCGCGGATCGGTGTAGGTCGGCGTCGCGGCGGGCGGCGGCGCGGTGGTCGCCGGCGGCGTTATCGCGCCGGGCAGCGGCGCCGGGGTGACATCGGGCAGCGGCGCGGCGGGACCGCCGAGCATCGGTGCGGGACCCGCGCCGGGGGCGAGGCCCTGGCCCTTGAGGATCGCGAGCTGCTGCGCGAGCGGCAGATAGGGACCGGGAACCGGTTCGCGGCCCGGATAGGGCGCACGGAACGCGTCGGGCATTCCCCAGCGGCCGCGCCAGCGGTGAAAGATGTGCGCGCCGACGATATTGGTCATCACCAGGCTTTTGCCCCAGCGCGGCCAGATCGCCTGCGTGTGATAATGGGTCGCCAGCCCGACTTTCGGGAAGACAAAGCCTCCCAGCGCGGCCGATGCGATACGGCTCGCGCGCAGCCAGTTCCGCCGTTCGGGCGCGCGCGCCATCGCACCGTCGCAGCTGAAGGTGAATTGGCACACGCCCGCGCGCTGCGATCCCTGGAAGACGACGCCGCACACAGTGTTGGGAAAGCTCGGATGGCGGACGCGATTGATCACCGTCTGCGCGACCCCGCGCATGCCGTCGTCGGTCTCGGACGCCGCCTCATAATAGAGGGCGGCGGTCAGGCAATAATGCGCGCGCTCGCGATCGAGCGCGGTGACCCCGCGAAAGACATAGGGTTTGGCGGCCGGTCCGACGAAGGCCTCCTCGCGCAGCAGCGCGGGATCGGCGGGGGGCAGCGCGGTTGCATTGCTATATCCGATGCTCGTCGGATCGGGCAGCGACGGGTCGATTTTCAGCGCCGCCTGATAATCTTCGGCATTCATGATCGCCCAGCGTTCGGGGTCATAGGCCCGGAAATCGATCGGCACCGACACGCTGTACGGGCCGAAGACCGCGGGTGCGCGCATTTGACCGCTCGACAACAGGAAGGCGAGGCACGCGACCGCAACCACTCCGACGATCGCCGCCCAAAAAGCGCGCCCCGGCCCTGCCGGTTTTTCCGGCACCGGGTCGCGCCACGTCGAGCGGGCGGTGAGGGACAGTTCGGGCTTCATGCGCGTTTCAAATTCCGTCGGCGCTCGGCGCGCGATTCGCGCGAAGCGGCCAACCCGCCTTATACGCCGAAACGCCAATAAAATGTTTCGCCGTCGTCAGGCGCGTTCAGCAAGCGCGACGACGAAGAGGATCAGGGCCGCGGTCGAGGCGAGTGTGCGGATATGATTCCAGGCCGTCCACTCCTTGAGAAAGCGTGCCCAGACCGTCTGCCCCCCGGCTGTCATGGGATCGCTCGCGTCGAGCGCATTGTTGCGCGGGACGTTGAAGATCATCGTCACAACGAACATGCCGAGGAAATAGACCACGCCCCCGGCCAGCGCCGCGCAGGCGCCCGCTTCGTCCCAATGCAGCGCGCTGATCACCGCGAGCGCGAGGCTCGACAGGCTCGATCCAGCGAAAAGCGGCATGAAAAGCGAGCGCTGGATCACGCGATTGATGCTGTTCATTGCCGCGACGCCCGCGGGGATGTCGATGCGCGCGAACGCTGTCATCACGAAGGCAGAGAATGCGAAATAGAGTCCGGCGAGCAGCCCGCAGGCGACGATCGAGAACCAGAGCAGGGCGGTGATCAAAACGTCGGCCATGTTGAACTCCGTATGAGAGGCGGCCACCCATAGTCTCTTTCGTCGATCGCGCGAAGGCGTTCGACGGGCCATGGTCCATTCCCCCTTGCCGACTCACCGTGGCAAGCCTATATGCGGCCTACTTCTTGACATGGTTAGCCAGTTGGGACGTCGGGGCCGCGGGCCGCGGCGGCCATAGCTGCATGGCTTTCCGGTCATCCGAATTGGAAAGACGGACTTGGTCGATTTCGACGCCCTCAATGCGATCATCGCGCCCGAAGCCGAGGCGATGGGCCTTGCGCTCGTGCGCGTCGCCTTTTTTGGCGGCGATAGCGACCCGACGCTGCAGGTGATGGCCGAACGGCCCGACACGCGCCAGTTGACGATCGACGATTGCGCCGACCTGTCGCGCCGCATTTCGGACCGGCTCGACGCGCTCGAGGAAGCGGGCAAGGACCCCATCGACGCCGCTTACCGGCTCGAAGTCTCGTCGCCCGGCATCGACCGCCCGCTGACTAGGCCCGCCGACTTCGCCGACTGGGCGGGGCACGAGGCGAAAATTGCGCTGAAGGAGAAGCGCGACGGACGCCAGCGCTTCAACGGCGAGTTGGTTGGCATCGACCCTAAGGGCGATGTCGTGATGATTACTGATAAAGAAGGTGTGCAGCATCATCTGCCGTTCGACGCGATCGACACAGCAAAGCTCGTTCTCACCGACAAATTGATTGCCGCAACCGTCCCGCTCTCGACCGAGGGCGCCGACGAAATGGAAGAAGAAGGACAGGACTGATGGCCACTGCCATTTCCGCCAACAAGGCCGAGCTGCTCGCGATTGCCAACAGCGTCGCCAGCGAGAAGATGATCGACAAGGGCATCGTCATCGAGGCGATCGAGGAAGCGATCCAGCGCGCGGCGCGCGCGCGTTATGGCGCCGAGAACGACATTCGCGCCAAGCTCGACGCGCAGACCGGCGACCTCCGTTTGTGGCGCGTCGTCGAGGTGGTCGAGCAGGTCGAGGATTATTTCAAGCAGGTCGATCTCGCTTCGGGCCAGAAGCTGCAGAAGGACGCCAAGATCGGCGACTTCATCGTCGACCCGCTGCCCGCGGTCGATCTTGGGCGCATCGACGCCCAGTCGGCGAAACAGGTGATCTTCCAGAAGGTGCGCGAAGCCGATCGCGAGCGCCAATATGAAGAATTCAAGGACCGCGCGGGTGAGATCATCACCGGCGTCGTGAAATCGGTCGAATTCGGCCACATCGTCGTCAACCTCGGCCGAGCCGAAGGCGTGATCCGCCGCGACCAGCAGATTCCGCGCGAGCTGATGCGCGTCGGCGACCGCGTCCGCGCGCTGATCCTGTCGGTGCGCCGCGAGAACCGCGGCCCGCAGATTTTCCTCAGCCGCGCGCATCCCGACTTCATGAAGAAGCTATTCGCGCAGGAAGTGCCTGAAATCTATGACGGCATCATCGAGATCAAGGCGGCCGCCCGCGACCCGGGTTCGCGCGCCAAGATCGGCGTGATCAGCTACGACGGTTCGATCGATCCCGTCGGCGCCTGCGTCGGCATGAAGGGCAGCCGCGTGCAGGCGGTCGTCCAGGAAATGCAGGGCGAAAAGATCGACATCATCCCCTGGTCCGAAGATACCGCGACCTTCGTTGTCAACGCGCTACAGCCCGCCACGGTGCAGCGCGTCGTCATCGACGAGGATGACAGCCGCATCGAAGTCGTCGTCCCCGACGACCAGCTGTCGCTCGCCATCGGCCGCCGCGGCCAGAACGTCCGTCTCGCCAGCCAGCTGACCGGCAGCCAGATCGACATCATGACCGAGGCCGACGCGAGCGAGAAGCGCCAGCGCGAATTCGTCGAACGCTCGACGATGTTCCAGGAAGAACTCGACGTCGACGAAACGCTCGCGCAGCTGCTCGTCGCCGAAGGTTTCGGCGAACTCGAAGAAGTCGCCTATGTGCCGCTCGACGAACTGGCGAGCATCGAGGGCTTCGACGAGGAACTCGCGCAGGAACTGCAAAGCCGTGCCGCCGAAGGGCTCGAACGCCGCGAAGAGGCGTCGCGCGCCGAACGTCGCGAACTCGGCGTCGAGGATGCGCTCGCCGATATTCCGCATCTGACCGAAGCGATGCTCGTTGTGCTCGGCAAGGCCGGGATCAAGACGCTCGACGACCTCGCCGACCTCGCGACCGACGAACTGATCGCCAAGAAGCGCACCGACAACCGCCGCGGCCCGCCGCGCAGCGAGCGCGCCGAGGACAAGGGCGGCGTGCTCGGCGAATATGGCCTCAGCGAAGAGCAGGGCAACGAGATCATCATGGCGGCGCGTGCGCACTGGTTCGACGACGAACCTGAGGAGGCGGCTGCGCCTGCCGAAGCCGGGCCCGCGGCGGAGCCGCAAACCGGGGAGGCCGCCGATGCGGACCCCGCGCAATGATCAGCTAAGCGAAACCGACCGCGCAAAGGGGCGCGGCCACCATGTGCCCGAGCGGCGCTGCGTCGTGACCGGTGAGGTTTCGCCGGCGGAGCGGCTCGTGCGCTTGGCGCTCGGCCCCGACGGCAGCATTGCCCCCGACGTCCATGGCAAGGCGCCGGGGCGCGGCGCATGGATCGGCGTCAATCGCGCCGACCTCGAAGCGAGCCAAGTCAAGGGCAAGCTCAAGGGCGGGCTCGCGCGCGCTTTGCACGAAGGCAACATCGCGATTCCCGACGATCTCGGCGCGCGGATCGAGGCACAGCTCGCGCGCGCGACGCTCGACCGGCTGGGGCTCGAATCGCGTGCGGGCACGCTGATCAGCGGCAATGACAAGATCGAGCAGGCGGCGCGCCGCGGGCAGGTTCGCCTGCTCCTTCACACGAGCGATGCGGGCGAGGACGGCCGCAAGAAATTGGCGCAGGCGTGGCGCGTCGGCGAGGACGACGAAGGCTCGGGCCGCGAGGGTCTGGTCTTGCCGGTGGACCGCGGCACCCTATCTATGGCATTGGGGCGCGAGAATGCGGTGCATCTGGCGATTGTCGACGCCCGCGCCGCCGACCGGGTGCTGGCGCATTTGAGCCGCTGGCAGTTTTTCACCGGATGGAGTAGGGACGCGGCCAATCGCGTTTCGAACACAGCTTCCCGCACGTCGGGGACAGGGGATACGTCCGCGGCTTCCGCCGTTTCGGACGCGTTTTGAAGGAATGATGGTTTTCGATGAGTGACGAACAGGACAAGCCGACCCTTAGCCGCAAGCCGCTCGGGCTGAAGCGGACGGTCGAGGCCGGACAGGTGCAGCAGCAATTCAGCCACGGCCGCCGCAATACGGTGGTGGTCGAGGTGAAGCGTCGCCGCGTGCTTGGCCGTCCGGGCGAAGCCGCCCCGGCACCCGAGGCCGAAGAGGTCCAGGCCGCTCCGGCGCCTGCGCCCGCCCCCGCGCCCGCGCCGACCTCCAAGCCTGCCGCGCCGAAGCCCGCGCCCGACAGCCTGATGACGCGTCAGGAACGTCAGGCGCAGTTGCTGCGCGAGGCCGAGGAAGCGCGCATGGCTGCGCTTGAGGAAAACCGTCGCCGCGACGAAGCCGCGCGCGCCCGCGCCGCCGAGGAAGAAAAGGCCCGTGCCGAGGCGCGTCAGGAACAGGCGGCTGCCAAGGCTGCCGAACCCGCGCCCGCTCCGGCGGCACCCGAACCTGCCGCCGAAGCGCCCGCCGCTGCCGAACCGCAGGGCGAGGCCGCCGCGCCGCGCCCGGCGACGACGGCGAGCGCCGCGCCCGCGCCGCGCCGCTTCACCCCGGTCGAGGCGCCGAAGCGCCCCGAACCCAAGCGCCCCGAACCCAAGGCGAACCGCGGCGCCGACAATCGCCGCCAGTCGGGCAAGCTCACCGTCACGCGCGCGCTCAACGAGGATGAAGGTGCGCGCGCGCGCAGCCTTGCGGCGCTGAAGCGCGCCCGCGAAAAAGAAAAGCGTTCGCACACCGCCTCGTCGGGTCCGCGCGAGAAGCAGGTCCGCGAAGTCGTCGTGCCCGACACGATCACGGTGCAGGAACTGGCGAACCGCATGGCCGAAAAGGGCGCCGATCTGGTCAAGGCACTGTTCAAGATGGGCATGCCGGTCACGGTCAACCAGACGATCGATCAGGACACTGCCGAACTGCTCGTCACCGAATTCGGGCACGAGATCAAGCGCGTCAGCGAAGCCGATATCGACATCCGCCACGACGAGGATGTCGACGATGCCGCGCAGCTCAAGCCGCGCGCGCCGGTCGTGACGATCATGGGCCATGTCGACCACGGCAAGACCAGCCTGCTCGACGCACTGCGCGGCGCCAATGTGGTGTCGGGCGAAGCCGGCGGCATTACGCAGCATATCGGCGCCTATCAGGTGAAAACTCCCGACGGGAGCCAAGTCACCTTCCTCGATACGCCGGGCCACGAAGCCTTCACCGAGATGCGTCAGCGCGGGGCGAACGTCACCGACATCGTCATTCTGGTGGTCGCCGCCGACGACGGGCTGAAGCCGCAGTCGATCGAGGCCATTGCCCATGCGAAAGCCGCGGGCGTGCCGATCATCGTCGCGATCAACAAGGTCGACAAGGAAGGCGCCAATCCGCAGCGCGTCCGCGAACGCCTGCTCGAGCACGAGCTGGTGGTCGAGGAAATGGGCGGCGACGTCCAGAATGTCGAAGTGTCGGCGCTCAAGAAAACGGGCCTCGACAAGCTGCTCGATGCGATCGCGGTGCAGGCCGAGATCATGGAATTGAAGGCCAACCCCGACCGCGCCGCCGAAGGTACGGTGGTCGAGGCGAAGCTCGACAAGGGCCGCGGCCCGGTGGCGACGATCCTCGTGCGCCGCGGCACGCTGAAGGTCGGCGACATCTTCGTCTGCGGCGCCGAAAGCGGCCGCGTCCGCGCGCTCGTCGACGATCAGGGCAAGCAGGTCAAGGCCGCGGGTCCCTCGATGCCGGTCGAAGTGCTCGGCCTCGGCGGCGTGCCGATGGCGGGCGACACGCTGACCGTCGTCGAGAATGAAGCGCGCGCCCGCGAAGTCGCCGCCTATCGCCAGAGCGAAGCGCTCAAGAAGCGCACCGCGCAGGCGCCGGTCAGCCTCGAGGGCATGTTCTCGGCGCTCGCCGACAAGGCGAAGGTCATCGAATATCCGGTGGTCATCAAGGGCGACGTGCAGGGCAGCGTCGAAGCGATCGTCAACGCGCTCAACCGCCTCTCGACCGACGAGATCCGCGTTCGCGTGCTCCAGTCGGGCGCCGGCGCGATCACCGAGAGCGATGTGACGCTGGCTGCGGCGACGGGGGCGCCGATCATCGGCTTCAACGTCCGTCCGAACGCCAAGGCGCGCGAGATCGCGAACCGCGAAAAAGTGCGCTTCATGTATTATGACGTCATCTATCACCTGACCGCCGACGTGGCGAAGGAGATGGCGGGCGAGCTGGGTCCGGAGCGTATCGAAAATGTCGTCGGCCGCGCCGAGGTCAAGGAAGTCTTCCCGGCCGGCAAGCGCGACAAGGCCGCCGGCCTGCTCGTGCTCGAAGGTTCGATCCGCAAGGGGCTGCATGCGCGCCTCACGCGCGAGGACGTCATCGTCTCGGCAACGACGATCGCTTCGCTGCGTCGCTTCAAGGACGACGTCGCCGAAGTGCGCGCCGGCCTCGAATGCGGTGTCGTGCTGGCCGATACGAACGACATCAAGCCGGGCGACCATCTCGAAGTCTTCGAGGTCGAGCTGCGCGAACGTACGCTGTAATCAAGACCTTCTCCCGCCGGGAGAAGGATATGAAGCCTTGCCGCGGAGCGGCTAGGCGGAGTTGGATGAGGGTGGGGATAGCCCTCACCCAGCTGCGACTAGCGGGCAAGCCGCAAGTCTTCGCATCCCTCTCCCGGCGGGAGAGGGGAGGGTGAAATGAGACACAAGGAACAATCCGAAGGACCTTCCGTCCGCGTGCTGCGCGTGGGCGAACAGGTGCGCCATGTGCTGAGCGAAATCCTCGCGCGCGGCGATGTGCATGACGATATTCTCGCGACGCATCCGGTCAGCGTGACCGAAGTGCGCATGTCGCCCGACCTCCGCCACGCGACCGTCTTCGTAAAGCCGCTGCTGGGCAAGGATGAGGAGGCGGTGATCAAGGCGCTGCGCACCAACACCGCCTATCTCCAGCGCGAGGTCGCGCACCGTATCCGCATGAAATATGCGGCGAAGCTCAAATTCCTCGCCGACGAAAGCTTCGACGAGGCGAGCCATATCGACAAATTGCTGCGCGACCCGAAGGTAATGCGCGATTTGGGCGAGCCTGGGGCCGAATAATCCGTCGCCCCCGCGAAGGCGGGGGCCGCTGGCAGCTTTGCGCCACGACGATGGCGGCCCCCGCCTTCGCGGGGGCGACGGCTATTCCTACTTCCCCTTGATCCCCGCCGCCGACTCCAGCTCGACCAGCGCTTCCTCCAGATAGTCGATCATCCGCTGCGCGTGCGGGACGCTGCGGCGGCACGCGGTGATGCCGAAGTCGATATTCTTGAAATTCGACACCTGCGTGATGTTCATCGCCATGCCGTCGACCGGGATGCTCGCGGGATACATGCCGTCGAGCCTAGCGCCGTTCCAGTACATCTGCTCGCGCGGGCCGGGGACGTTCGAGATCGTCACCGAATAGGCGGGAAATTTGTCGGCGGTACGCGTCAGCGCGGTCAGCATCATCGGGAAGCTGGTGATCGCGGTATAGAGCTGGATCTGCGCCGCCGTCATCGCGCGCAGCTGCGCCTTTGCCGAATTCATCGATTCCTGGATCATCGCCATGCGCGTCGCTGGATCGTCGACATGCGTCGCGAGGTTCGCGGTCACCGACGCGACCGAATTGCCCGAATCGACATCGTCCTTAGGCCGGATCGACACCGGTGCCATGGCTTTCAATGGCTTGTCGGGCAGCTCGTTCAGCGATTGCAGATATTTGCGCATCGCCCCCGCGCACATGCCGAGCACCGCGTCGTTGATCGTGCCGTCATAGGCCTTGCCCATCGCCCTGACCCGTTCCAGCGACCAGCTTTGCGCGACGAAGCGCCGCGCGCCGGTGATGTTGCGGTTGAAGCTGGTGCGCGGCACCCCGGCAAAGGGCGTCGCGAGGCCGTCGCCGCCGATGCCGAACATCGCCGCGAGATACTGGTTCATCGCTTTCGTCACGCCGACGCTGTTGCCCCACTGCTCCTTCAGGAAGTCGCCGATCGCCTTGATGTCGGTGAGGTTCGGGCGCGCGGGTTTCTTCGGCGGTGGAAACTGGCGCTTGTAGGCCTCATAGGCTTCGACCGACAGCGGTGAGGCGGCGCGGCGTTCCGCGGGATCCGCCGACAGCATCGAATTATAGAAATGGATGCTCGCGGCGCCGTCCATCAGCGCGTGATGGACCTTCTTGAAGGTCGCGATCTGGCGGTTCGGCAGTCCCGAGATCAGCGTGATCTCCCATAAGGGCCGCGTGCGGTCGAGCAGCCCTGAGTGCAGCCGCGAGGCGAGCTCGAACATTTCACGATAGCGCCCCGGCTTTGGCAGCGCGGCGGCGCGGACATGATAGTGCATATCGATGTCGCGGTCGGGGGTGAGGCGGATCGGGCCGTACTGGCCGAAGGGTGTCAGTTTCAGCACCTCGCTGAACGGCCGCCGCAGGCCCTCGGACTGGCGGAGCAGCGCAAGCTGGTCGTTCAGCCACTCGGTCTCGTCGGCGCCATCGGGCAGCGTATAAAGGTTGATGCCGCCGATGTGCATCGGCATCTCGCGGCTCTCCCCCCACAGGAACATCGCGTCGGTCACCGGCATCAGGCGCATCGGCAGCTCTCCCCGCTCAAAAATGCTGCATCTTTTGCGCGCAGCATGGCATCCGCCGGGAACGAGTCAAGCGAGGCATAATAGTTGACATTGACAACCAATTGTACGACGGTTGCGCCATGGCTCCTTCCACTTCCCCTGATCCGCGCCCGACGCTCGTGCCCGCCGTTGCCGCGCTGCGACGATTCAACCGCTTCTATACCCGGCGGATGGGTGCGCTCGATCCGCACTATATGGGCAGCGAACTGTCGCTCGTCGAAGCGCGGATCTTGTACGAGATCGCGGTCGGCGAGCCCGCCCTCGCCAAACAAATTCAGGAAGGGCTGGGCGTCGACGCCGGTTATCTCAGCCGGATTATCGGCAAGTTCGTGCGGCGCGGCTGGATCGCGCGCGGGCGCGGCGTTGACGCGCGCGAGCGGCCGATCGTGCTGACCGCCGAAGGTCGCGCGGCCTTTGCCGCGCTCGATGCGCGAACCTTCGACCAGACGGCACAGCTTCTGGGCGGGTTGCCCGACCCGGATATCGCGGCACTGGGCGCAGCCGTCGACTGGATCGCCGACCGGCTGGGTCGCGGCGCGAGTGAGCCCCATCGCGTCAGGACGTGGGCGGTGGGCGACATGGGAATGATCACCGCGCGGCAGGCGATCCTCTACCACCAGGCCTATGGCTGGGGATCCGGCATGGAAGCGCTGATCGGCGAGATCACCGCCGCCTTCATTCGCGGTTTCCAGCCCGGCCGCGAGCAATGCTGGATCGCCGAGCGCGCGGGGCGCATGATGGGTTCGGTCTTTCTGGTCGCCGAGGACGAGGGCGTCGCGCGGCTGCGCCTCCTCTATGTCGAGCCCGAGGCGCGCGGGCTCGGGATCGGTGCCGACCTCGTCGCCCGCTGCGTCGAATTTGCGCGCGCGGCGGGGTATCGGGAGATCGTGCTCTGGACGCACGCCGTGCTGACCAGCGCGCGCAAAATCTACGCGGCGCAGGGGTTCACGGTCGAGTCGGTCGAAACGCATGACGATTTCGGCAAGCCCGAAGTGAGCGAAAGCTGGCGGTTGCGGCTCACCGCTTGAACGGGGTGGAACGCCGCCCGGATTGCTCCTAAGCACCGGCCATGGCCAAGCTCTATTTCTACTACGCCAGCATGAATGCGGGCAAATCGACGACGCTGCTGCAGGCGGATTTCAACTATCGCGAGCGCGGCATGGAAACGATGCTGTGGACCGCCGCGCTCGACGACCGTTATGGCGCCGGGCAGATCACCAGCCGCATCGGCCTGCTTGCCGAGGCGCATAAATTCGATCCCGACAGCGACATGTTCGCGGCGGTGACCGGGGAAAACCGCCAGCGCCCGCTCGCCTGCGTGCTCGTCGACGAGGCGCAGTTCCTGTCGCGTGGGCAGGTGCTGCAGCTGGCGCGGCTCGCCGACGAGGCGGACATCCCGGTGCTCTGCTATGGCCTGCGCACCGATTTCGCCGCGAACCTCTTTCCCGGCTCGGCGGCGCTGCTCGGGCTCGCCGACGCACTTGTCGAGCTGAAGGCGGTGTGCGAATGCGGGCGCAAGGCGACGATGAACCTGCGCGTCGACGAGAACGGCCGCGCGGTGGTCGAGGGGGCGCAGACCGAGATCGGCGGCAACGACCGCTATGTCGCGATGTGCCGGCGTCACTTCATGGCGAAGCGGCGCGAAGCCGCCGGAGTGCTTGCCGATGCTTGATCGTCTTTACACCGAACTCGCCGACGGCGACCTCCGGCTCGTCAAGCTGGCCGAGCCCCACCGCGAAGCGCTCCGAGCCGCCTGCGCCGCCGACGCCGACGTCTGGCCGATCTATTCGTCGAGTTTCGATCCGGAGCATTTCGATCAGAGCTTCGATACGCTGATCGGCGGCAAGTTCCGCATGCCCTATGCGATCTTCGACGGCGAGCGGCTCGTCGGCATGACCGCCTGGCTGCGTCCCGACATGTCGGCGCAGACGGTCGAGATCGGCAACTCCTATATCCATCCCGACGCGCGCGGCACCGGCCTGAACGGGCGGCTCAAGAAGCTGATGATCGACCATGCCTTCGCGGTCGGCATCCGCCGCATCGAATTCCGCATCGACGAACGCAACAAGCGCAGCCAGGCCGCGGTCGCCAAGCTCGGCTGCACCAAGGAGGGCGTGCTGCGCTCCGAGCGCATCACCTGGACGGGCTATGTGCGCGACACCGGGCTCTGGTCTTTGCTCGCGGGTGAGTGGGGGCGATAAAGACGGGGTCAGCACGGGTTCAGACTCGATCTGCTATGCGCACCGTCACTATGAAATCGAAACTCGCACTCTCCCTGGCCGCCTTGCTGCTTCCCCTTTCTGCGGCGGCGGCCATCGAGCCCGCGGGGGAAGCGCGCGCGCTCGGCGTCGAGGCCAGCATCATATTCCCCAGCGACAGCTCGATCCGCAACTGGAAGGCCGACCGCGGCCGCGGCATCTGGATTCAGGACCGCCAGCGCAACTGGTATTACGGGACCTTCGCCGGTTTTTGCCGCGACGTCGATTTCGCGCAGGCGATCGGTGTAGAAACGCGCGGCGCCGGGCGGCTCGATAAATTCGCGTCGATCATCGTGCGCGGCGAACGCTGCCCGCTCTCCTCCTTCGTCACCTCGGCGCCGCCGCCGTCGAAGCGCGACAAGACAAAGGACATCATGGGCGAAAAGCCCGCAGCAAATTGACAATTGCTGCCTGGCACGCCTAGCGGCGCTGCGATGAACGGCTGGATCATTCTCGACAAACCCGTGGGACTCGGCTCGACGCAAGCGGTCGGCGCGGTGAAGCGCGTGTGCCGCGAGGCGGGGCTCGGCAAGGTCAAGGTCGGCCATGGCGGGACGCTCGACCCGCTGGCGTCGGGGGTGCTGCCGATCGCGCTCGGCGAGGCGACCAAGCTGTGCGGGCGGATGCTCGACGCGTCGAAGATCTATGACTTCACCATCGCCTTCGGAACCGAGACCGCCGGGCTCGATGCGGAAGGTGAGGTTGTCGCTTCGAGCGATGTGCGCCCGACGCTCGCCGAAATCGAAGCGGTGCTGCCGCGTTTCACGGGGGCGATCGAGCAGGTGCCGCCCGCTTATTCGGCGATCAAGATTGATGGCGAGCGGGCGTATGACCGTGCGCGGAAGGGCGAGGCGGTCGAGATGAAGGCGCGCGCGGTGACGGTCTTCTCTCTTCGTCATGCCGGACTTGATCCGGCATCCATTCCGACAGGGCGTGAATGGACCCCGGATCAAGTCCGGGGTGACGAGAATGGGGAAGGCGCACTGGAATCCATCACCCTCACCGCGCATGTCTCGAAGGGCACCTATATTCGCAGCGTCGCCCGCGACATCGCGCGCGCGGTCGGCACGGTCGGGCATGTCACCATGCTTCGCCGCACCAAAGCGGGGCCATTCACGCTCGAACAGGCGATTTCGCTGGACAAATTGAACGCATTCGGCCAAGGGGCCGCGCAATCAGAAATATTTCTGCCGCTCGAGGCAGGGCTGGTCGACATCCCGGCTCTGAACCTTTCCCCGGAAGCGGCAGGGGCGATCCGTCAGGGTCGCGTCTGGACCGGGGGGTGCACCGAAGACGGGCTCTATTGGGGAAGGGACAGCGACATGCGTCCCGTTGCCCTGATCGAGGCTTTGGCGGGAACGCTGAAGGTCGTCCGGGGCTTCAATCTGTAACAAGGATGTTCGAGGAAAACTATTTATGTCGATTACCGCCGAGCGCAAAGCCGAAGTCATCAAGGACAATGCCCGCGAAAAGGGCGACACCGGTTCGCCGGAAGTCCAGGTCGCGATCCTGACCGACCGCATCAACACGCTGACCGAGCATTTCAAGGCGCACCACAAGGACAACCACAGCCGCCGCGGCCTCCTCATGATGGTCAACAAGCGCCGCAGCCTCCTCGACTATCTGAAGAAGAAGGACGAGGCCCGCTATTCGGCGCTGATCGCGAAGCTGGGTCTCCGCAAATAAGAGTTTCTGGCGGCCCCGGACTTCCGGGGCCGCTGTCATATTGGCTCCGCGCAAAGTGCCGGACCACAGGGCCGCTCCCGCATCCGGCGGGACCGCCATAGGGCAGACAGACGCCCTGAACCGCCCCGGGCCGGACTGCCCGGAATCAGAGGCCCCGCCCGGCATAGGGCCCGGCGGGCGAAGGAAACCACATGTTTGACGTGAAAAAAGTATCGATCGAGTGGGGCGGTGAAACGCTGACGCTCGAAACGGGCAAGGTTGCCCGCCAGGCCGACGGCGCCGTGATGGCGACGCTGGGCGAAACGGTCGTTCTGTGCGCCGTGACCGCCGCGAAGTCGGTGAAGGACGGGCAGGACTTCTTCCCGCTCACCGTCCATTATCAGGAAAAATATTCGGCCGCCGGGCGCATCCCGGGCGGCTTCTTCAAGCGCGAACGCGGCGCGACCGAAAAGGAAACGCTGGTCAGCCGCCTGATCGACCGTCCGATCCGTCCGCTGTTCCCTGAAGGTTTCTACAACGAAATCAACGCCATCGCTCAGGTTTTGAGCTATGACGGCCACAATGAGCCCGACATCCTCGCGATGGTCGCGGCCTCGGCTGCGCTCACCATTTCGGGCGTGCCCTTCATGGGCCCGATCGGCGCCGCGCGCGTCGGTTATATCGATGGCGAATATATCCTGAACCCGACCGACGCGCAGGTTGCCGAAGGCGACCTAGACCTCGTCGTCGCCGCGACCTACGACGCCGTGATGATGGTCGAATCCGAAGCCAATGAGCTGTCGGAAGAGGTCATGCTCGGCGCCGTCCTGTTCGCGCACGATGCGTGTAAGGAAGTCGTCAAGGCGATCGTCAAGCTCGCCGAACAGGCCGCCAAGGATCCGTGGGAAGTCGCCTCGGGCGACGACAATGCCGCGATCAAGGACAAGCTCAAAAAGCTCGTCGGCAAGGACATTACAGCCGCCTACAAGCTGACCGACAAGTCGGCGCGTTCGAACGCGCTCAACGAAGCGCGCGCGAAGGCGAAGGAACAGTTCGTCGCCGACGGTCTCGATCCGCAGAGCGTCATGGCCGGCATCAAGCTCGTCAAGAAGCTCGAAGCCGAAATCGTCCGCGGTGCTATCCTGAAGGACGGCAAGCGCATCGACGGCCGCACGACGACGCAGATCCGTCCGATCGTCGCCGAAACGCACTTCCTGCCGCGCGCACACGGCTCGGCGCTGTTCACCCGCGGCGAGACGCAGACGATCGCGACCTGTACCCTTGGCACCAAGGACGCCGAGCAGATGATCGACGGCCTCAATGGCCTGTCGTACCAGAACTTCATGCTGCACTATAACTTCCCGCCCTATTCGGTCGGCGAAGTCGGCCGCTTCGGCGCGCCGGGCCGCCGCGAAGTCGGTCACGGCAAGCTTGCATGGCGTGCGCTGCACCCCGTGCTGCCGACGAAGGACGAGTTCCCCTACACGATCCGCCTCACCAGCGACATCACCGAGTCGAACGGCTCGTCGTCGATGGCGTCGGTGTGCGGCGGCAGCCTCGCGATGATGGACGCCGGCGTGCCGATCAAGCGTCCCGTCTCGGGCATCGCGATGGGCCTGATCCTCGAAGGCAAGGATTATGCGATCCTGTCGGACATCCTCGGCGACGAGGATCACCTCGGCGACATGGACTTCAAGGTCGCTGGCACCGCCGACGGCATCACCACGATGCAGATGGACATCAAGATCGCGGGCATCACGCGCGAGATCTTCGAAGCCGCGCTGAACCAGGCGAAGGAAGGCCGCGCGCACATCCTCGGCGAAATGGCGAAGGCGCTGGGCGAAGCCCGCACCGAGCTGTCGGCGCACGCGCCGCGCATCGAGACGATGCAGATCGACAAGTCGAAGATCCGCGACGTCATCGGCACCGGCGGCAAGGTGATCCGCGAGATCGTCGCGACCACCGGCGCCAAGGTCGACATCGACGACGAAGGCCTGATCAAGATCTCGTCGAGCGACCTCGACCAGATCGAGGCCGCGCGCAAGTGGATCAGCGGCATCGTCGAAGAAGCCGAAGTCGGCAAGATCTATGACGGCAAGGTCGTCAACCTCGTCGATTTCGGTGCGTTCGTGAATTTCATGGGCGGCAAGGACGGTCTCGTCCACGTCAGCGAAATCAAGAATGAGCGCGTCGAAAAGGTCGCCGACGTTCTGGCCGAAGGCCAGGAAGTCAAGGTCAAGGTCCTCGAGATCGACCCGCGCGGCAAGGTCCGCCTGTCGATGCGCGTCGTCGATCAGGAAACCGGCGAGGAACTCGAAGACACCCGCCCGGCCCGCGAACCGCGCGAGCGCGGTGACCGTGGCGATCGCGGCCCGCGTCGCGACGGCGGCGACCGTGGCCGCGGCGGCCGCGATCGTGGTCCGCGCCGCGACGGCGGTGACCGCGGGGGCCGCGATGGCGGACCCCGCCGCGAGCGCAGCGAAGACGGTCCTGAGGATCAGGGCCACGTGCCCGACTTCCTGAAGGACTAAGGCCTTCCGCTTCCGGAAAAGAGAAGGGCCGCCGAAAGGCGGCCCTTTTTTTGTTGTCACGAAATGACGGCTTAGAGGTGGGAGCGGACGTTGAGGCAATTAGCCCCTCCCCTTCAGGGGAGGGGCAACGCAGACTTGGCAGCTTGCTGCCTAGTCGTAGTGGGGTGGGGTCTATCGGCCTTGCGCAAGGCCGATGGCCCCCACCCCAACCCAGTATCAGGTGAAACGTCCCCCGGACGTTTCAGATCGGTCCGGGGGACCGATCGACCTGATACTCCTGAAGGGGAGGGACTTTCTTCCTCAATGGCAGCTTCCGGTCGTTTCCAGCCATGGCGGAAGGGCCGCAGGCGCGGCCCTTCCCATCGGAATCGCAGGCAAATCAGCCGAACAGCCGCTCGGCATAGGCGTCGCGCAGCCGGACCCAATTGTCCCAGTGCGGCGCGGCCTGCGTTTCGCGCGCGCGCGCTTCGAGGACGTCGAGATGCGCGTGCCAGCCGGCGCTGACGTTGAGCAGCACTTCGGGATCCTCGATGCGCTTGTGGACGATCGTGAGCAGCACCTCGTCACCGCGTTCGTCGAGCGTGAAGGTCACGCCGCCGGTACTGCCCCAGCTGATCGACAGGAGGCGCGGCGCGTCGATCGCGACGATCTCGCACGTCATCCGGTGCTCGTCACCGAAACCTTCGGGCCGCTTCCCCGGCGGATCGGTGAGTTCGTCGTTGCGCCACACGAGTTCGACCGGCGCGCCCACCATCTGTTCCATCGCGCCTGCGGCAAGCCATTGGCGGCGCAGTTCGCTGTCGGTCAGATAGGCCCAGACGCGTTCGGCGGGGCCGGGGAGGAGGCGCTCGATCCGCAGCGTCGCGGGCTCGGCCAGTGTGCCGAAATGGTCTTGGTCAAGCATCGTCGTCATCGTCATTCTCCTTCTTTCCCGGGGAGGGGCTTCTTGGGGGAGGCGGTGCGGCATCGTCGGCGCGCAGGATTTTCTCGAGTAGGTCGAGGCGATCGGTCCAGAAGCGGCGGTAGATGCCGATCCACTGGTCCGCGCGCATCAGGGGGACGGGGTCGAGGCTGCAGACATGCGTGCGGCCGCGGATGTCACGACGGACCAGCCCGGCGGCTTCGAGCACTTTGATATGCTTCGATGCCGCCGCAAGCGACATCGCAAAAGGTTCGGCGAGTTCACCCACCGTCCGTTCGCCGGCGGCAAGCTCGCCGAGCATCGCGCGGCGCGTCGTGTCGCCGAGGGCGTGGAAGATCGTATCGAGCCTGTGCGAATCATGTTCAACCATGTGGTTGAATATGGAGTCTCAATTTTTATTGTCAACCGATTGGTTGAATTATTTGGCGGCCACCCCGCCGATCCGCTTTCCCGCGTCCTCGCGATAGAGCGACCAATTGGCCGGGCATTTGTTCACCGGCTTCGGCAGCCCCTGCATTCCTTCGGTGATCCAGCAATCGTTGAAGATCGAGCAATAGCAGGAACGAACCTTCAGCTTCCATCGCTCCTTGTTGAACGTCTGCCACAGCTTTTCGGATTCGGGAGTGCGCGGAAAGCTCACGAATTCGATGGTTTCTCCGGGCCGGACGGCAATGCCGGTCGACGGCGAGGTGGAAAGGCGCACGCCCTGCATGCCGGCTTTCGCGCAGCAGGTCTTGAGGAGCTCGACCGGCGTATCGATCGGCTTGCCTTCATAGCGGACTTCGATCGGACCGAGGATAGCGGGGCCGACGCCATTGTTCGTCAGTGACAGCGAAATATCCTGATTGCCATCCTCGTCCCCATTGCTCGTTCCGAAGGTGACGAAGGGCATCACGCCGCCGGTCTGCATCTTCTGCGTCGCGTCGGCCTGCACGAATGCGAACCAGGCGAGCGCGAGCGAGGCGATCAGCGCGGGCAGTCCGATCACGAAATGCGCGATGGTGATGAAGGGCAGGTAGCGCAGGAAACGCGAGCCCAACTCGGTCGCCGTCGAGGACGGGCGGTCCGCGGCGGGTTCGGCTTTGCGGTTCGGCGTCTCGTCCATCGCGTCTGTACCTTGATCGTTCGGGAGCGGGCGAAGCGTGCCTAGCCTGCCTCGCGCGCTTTTCCAACCGCCGGCTGGCGTCCGGCGGGGCGGACGTCGGCTCGCAAAACCGCTCGCATCGGCGGCGCGATTGCGCTTATGATCGGTTTATGCTGACCCTCCTCACCGCGCTCGCGCTCGCCGCCCAATCGACCCCCGTACCGCCGCAGGCGACGCAATTGCCGCCGCCGGTCCCGCCCGTTCCGGCGCTCGTCACTCCGGTCGTCGAAGCCGACACGCGGCCTTATGTCGCGCTCGTTACCGATCTCGGCACGATCACCGTGCGGGTCGAGAACAAGCGTGCGCCCGTCACCGCCGCCAACTTTCTCCGCTACGTCGACGCGAAACGGCTCGACGGGTTCAAATTCTACCGCTCGACGAAAAGCTGGGGGCCGGCGAACCAGCTGATCCAAGCGGGCAATCGCGGCGACGCGCGCCTGAACTTCCCTCCGATCGCGCACGAGCCGACGACGACGACCGGCCTCACCAACTGCAAGGGCGCGCTGTCGATGGCGCGGCTCAACCCCGGCGACGCGACGAGCGATTTCTTCCTGCTCCTCTCCGACATCAAGGGTTTCGATGCCGATGCGGTGGGCGGCGACGGCGCGGGTTTCGCGGTGTTCGGCGAAATGGTGGCCGGCGCCGAGGTGGCCGAGGCGATTTTCAACGCCCCGATTTCGCCCACTGCGGGCGAAGGTGTGATGGTCGGCCAGATGCTCGAACCGCAGGTGACGATCAAGACTGCGCGCCGCGTGCCGGCGCCGGCCAGCGTGCCGCAGGGTTGCGTGGTCAAGGCGCCGTAAAGCTGCGCCGAGCCCCCATCATTTATTTTGCGTTCATGCGCGCTGTGGCTATACCGCGCGCATGACTCAGCGTTCCTCCTTGCGCGTCACGACGCGCCTGCTCGCCGCCGCTCTCGTGATCACTCCGATGCTGGCGGCCTGCGCCGGTGGCGGCGGGGTCAAGAAGGATACGCGTTACGTCGCACGTGACGTCAATACGCTGTACCGCGCGGCGCAGGACCGGCTCGACCGCAAGCAATATGGGCTGGCTGCGGCGCTGTTCGACGAGGTCGAACGTCAGCACCCCTATTCGCCCTGGGCGCGCCGTGCACAGCTGATGAGTTCGTTCAGCTATTATATGGACCGCGAATATACGCCGGCGATCGAGGCCGCGCAGCGCTTCCTCGCGATCCACCCGGGCAACAAGGACGCGCCATACGCCTATTATCTGATCGGCATTTCCTATTATGAGCAGATCAGCGACGTCACACGCGATCAGAAGATCACCCAGCAGGCGCGCGCCGCGCTCGGCGAGGTGATTCGCCGCTATCCCGACAGCCGCTATGCTGCCGATGCGCGGCTGAAGGTCGATCTGGTGCAGGACCATCTCGCGGGCAAGGAAATGGAGATCGGCCGTTTCTACCAGCGCAGCTCGAACTGGCTCGCGGCATCGATCCGTTTCCGGGAGGTCGTCGACAAATATCAGACGACCAGCCACGCGCCCGAGGCGCTCTATCGCCTGACCGAATGCTATCTCGCCCTCGGCATTCCCGTCGAGGCGAAAAAGTCGGCAGCCGTGCTCGGCGCCAATTATCCGGGCAATGAATGGTACGAACGCGCCTACAAGCTGATGCAGAGGCACGCACCCAGCGCGTGATCGCGCCGGGAATAGATTCTGCCTTTGTTCTGCGGTAAGGGCGGGGCATGCTGACGGCGCTGTCCATCGCCAATATCGTTCTCATCGAACGGCTCGACCTCGATTTCGAGGCGGGGCTCGGCGTGCTCACCGGCGAAACGGGGGCGGGCAAGTCGATTCTGCTCGATGCGCTGGGTCTCGCGCTCGGCGCGCGCGCCGACAGCGCGCTGGTTCGGCAGGGTAGCGACAAGGCACAGGTGACTGCCAGCTTCACCCCGCCCGCGGCGGATACGCCGCTCGCGGTGCTGCTCGCCGATAATGAGATCGCGCCGGAGGCGGGCGAGCCGCTGCTGATCCGCCGGACATTGAAGGCCGACGGCGGCAGCCGCGCCTTCCTGAACGACCAGCCCTGTTCGGCGGCGTTGCTGCGCGAAGTCGGCAGCTATCTGGTTGAAATCCACGGCCAGCACGACGACCGCGGCCTACTCGCACCCGCCGGGCATCGCGCCTTGCTCGACGCCTATGCGCGTGCCGACACCGGCGCCGTGGCGGCCGCCCATGCGGCGTGGCGCGCCGCCGAGGACAAGCTCGCCGCCGCGCGCGCCGCGATTTCCGAAGCCGAGCGCGACCGCGAATGGCTCGAACATTGCGTTGCCGAACTGCAGGCGCTCGCACCCCAGCCGGGCGAGGAAGCCGAACTCGCCGAAGCGCGCGCCGCGATGCAGAAGGGAGAGCGAATCGCGGGCGATCTCGGCGCGATTCTCGAGGCCTTCGACGGCAGCGCGGGCGGCCCGGCGCTGCTGCGCGGCGCGGCGCGACGGCTCGACCGGCTCGCGGGCGATCACCCGCTGCTCGCCGAGGCGCTCGCGGGGCTCGACCGTGCGATCATCGAGGCCGACGAGGCCGAAACGAAGCTCAACGAAGCCGCGCGCGCGATGGAATATGATCCCGAGCGGCTCGAGGCGACCGAGACGCGCTTGTTCGAACTGCGCGCGATGGCGCGCAAACATAACGTCCAGCCCGACGAACTCGCCGAACTCACCGGCACACTCGCCGCGCGGCTCGACGCGATCGAGGGCGGCAGCGCGGGGCTCGCGAAACTCGAAGCTGCGGTTGCCGAGACCGCCGCCGCATACACCCATGCGGCGACCGCGCTGTCCGACCAGCGCGCCAAGGCCGCAGCGCGCCTCGACGTCGCGGTCGCGGGCGAACTCGTCCCGCTCAAGCTCGACGCCGCGCGATTCCAGACCGCCATCGAACGGCTGCCCGCCGAACGCTGGGGCGCCGATGGGATCGACCGCGTCGAATTTCTCATCTCGACCAACCCCGGCGCGCCTTTCGCACCCCTCGCGAAGATCGCGTCGGGCGGCGAACTCTCGCGCTTCATCCTCGCATTGAAGGTCGCGCTCGCCGAAGAGGGCGGGGCCGACACGATCATCTTCGACGAAATCGACCGCGGCGTCGGCGGCGCCGTCGCCAGCGCGATCGGCGAACGGCTGGCAAGGCTCGCGGGCGCGGGCAAGCAATTGCTCGCGGTCACGCACAGTCCGCAGGTCGCGGCCAAAGGCGCCTTCCACTTCATCATCGCCAAATCGAGCGAAGGCACGGTCACGCGCACCAGCGTCCATACGCTCGACGACGCCGGCCGCCGCGAGGAAATCGCGCGCATGTTGTCGGGGGCAGAGGTCACCGAGGAAGCGCGCGCGCAGGCCGAGCGGCTGCTGGACGTCGCGGCGTGACGGCGCATCCGCTCGATCGCCCGATCCGGTCGATGCTCACCGGACGGCAGGCGCATCTGGCCGAAGGAGACGCGCGGGCGCTCAGGATCGATCGCGGCTATGGCGTGTTCGGGGTCGCGGCCGATACCGGCGCCGCGGCGCAGGCGGCGCTGGCCGCATTGGTACCCGACGATGGTGAACTCTGGATCGTCGAGGGCGAGCCTTGGCCGGTGCCCGATGGTACGCGCGAGGTGAAGCGCGCGGTGCTTGCGCAGATGGTTGCTGAGGGCCCGCCGCCCGTGCCGCGCGATGGCGAATCGGCGATCCTCGCGCTCGGCGAGGCGGACGCGACCGAAATGGCCGCGCTCGCCGAGCATGCGAAGCCCGGCCCATGGGGGCCGAAGACGCATCTTTACGGTCCTTTCTTCGGCATCCGCGAAAACGGCCGCTTGCTCGCGATGGCGGGGCAGCGCATCCTTGTCCCCGGCATGGCCGAGGTCAGCGGTGTCGCGACCTGGGAAGACTGCCGCGGCCGCGGCCTTGCGCGGGCGCTGATCGGCCATGTCATGCGCGCGATGGTCGCGCGCGGCGAAACGCCGTTCCTGCACAGCTATGCCGACAATGCGGGCGCGATTGCGCTTTACGAGTCGCTCGGTTTCCGTATCCGGCGTCAGGTGCATGTACTGGTGATCGCCAAATGAACCGGCGCGAGCATCTCGCGGCACTGCTGGCGATGGCGGCGGCCCTGCTCCCCGCGACGAAACTCTGCGCATTGGAGGCCAAGATGGAAGAAGCCGATCCGCAATATGGCTTGCTCGGCCAGATGATGGCGCAGCCGGGAAAGCGGGCCGAACTGGTCGCGATCCTTGGCGAAGGGACGGACAAAATGCCCGGCAATATCGCCTATCTGATCGGCGAGGACAGCGCGAACCCCGACGCGATCTGGATCGTCGAGCTGTGGGACAGCAAGGCGGCGCACACCGCCTCGCTAAAGCTCCCCGCGGTGCAGGCGGCGATCGCCAAAGGGCGATCGCTTATTGCTGGATTTGGTACTCGCGCCGAATTCAGGCCGGTGGCAAAGGCCGGTGCATGACCGAAATCGAATCGCTTTCCGAGGCCGAGGCTGCCAATGAATTGATGCGGCTGGCGAAGCAGATCGCCCACCATAACAAACTCTATCATGCCGAGGATTCGCCAGAGATTTCGGACGCCGAATATGACGCGCTCGTCCGCCGCAACAATGAAATCGAGAATGCCTTCCCGCACCTGATCCGCGTCGACAGCCCGAACCGGCTCGTCGGCGCCGCGGTCGAAGCGTCGCCGCTCGCCAAGGTGACGCATGCGGTGCGCATGATGAGCCTCGACAACGCCTTTGCGGCCGAAGATGTCGAAGAATTCGTGGCGCGCGTCCGGCGCTTCCTCAACTTGGGCGCCGATGAGGTGGTCGTACTGACCGCCGAGGACAAGATCGACGGCCTCTCCTGCTCGCTGCGCTATGAAACGGGAAAGCTGGTGCAGGCCGCGACGCGTGGCGACGGCAGCGTCGGTGAAGATGTCACCGCTAACGTCCGTCACATCGCCGACATCCCGCAGGAACTGAACGGAGATGCACCCGACGTTTTCGAGATCCGCGGCGAAGTCTATATGGCGAAGACCGACTTCGTGGCGCTCAACGCGCGATTGATGGAGGAGGGCAGGGCCCTCGCGGCACAGCGCGAACAGGATTTCGATCCCGCCGCGGTTCGCCAGTTCGCCAACCCGCGTAACGCCGCCGCGGGCTCGCTCCGCCAGAAGGACGCCAGCGTCACCGCATCGCGCCCGCTGCGCTTCTTCGCGCACGGCTGGGGCGAGGTCGGCGCGCTTCCCGCCGACACCCAATATGATGCGATGAAGGCGATCGAGGGCTGGGGCGTCCCGGTCTCGCCGCTGCTCAACCGCTTCGAGAGCGTCGACGCCGTCCTTGCCCATTATGCCGAAATCGAGCGCCGCCGCGCCGAGATGGACTATGACATCGACGGCGTCGTCTACAAGGTCGACCGGCTCGACTGGCAGCAAAGGCTGGGCTTCGTCGCCAAGGCGCCGCGCTGGGCCATCGCGCATAAATTCCCCGCCGAACGCGCGCAGACGACGATCGAGGCCATCGACATCCAGGTCGGCCGCACCGGCAAGCTTACCCCCGTCGGGCGGCTTACCCCCGTCACCGTCGGCGGCGTGGTGGTGTCGAACGTCACGCTCCACAACCGCGACGAGATCGGCCGGCTCGGCGTGCGCCCGGGCGACCGCGTCGTCATCCAGCGCGCGGGCGACGTGATCCCGCAAGTCGTCGAAAATCTGACCCGCGAGAAGGATCGCGCGCCCTTCGTCTTTCCCGACCATTGCCCGGTGTGCAACAGTGAAGCGGTCGCCGAGGAGGGCGAGGTCGATGTGCGCTGCACCGGCGGCCTCATCTGCAACGCGCAGAAATTCGAGCGGCTGCGCCACTTCGTCAGCCGCGGTGCGCTCGATATCGAGGGGCTCGGCGAAAAGAGCATCGCCGAGTTTCTGGAGCTCGGCTGGCTCGACAAGGGGCCCGCCGACATCTTCCGCCTCAAGACGCATCGCGACGAGCTGCTCGGGCGCGAGGGGTGGAAGGAAAAGTCGGTCGACAATCTCTTCGCCGCGATCGAGGCGAAGCGCGAACCCGATGCCGCGCGGCTGCTCTTCGGGCTCGGGATCCGCCACGTCGGCGCGGTGACCGCGCGCGACCTGCTCAAGGGGCTGGGCGACATAAAGCGGCTCCCCGAAAAGGCGGCCGAAATACACGCCTATCTGGAAGCGAACCCGCAAGGGGAGGGCGAATCCGACGGCAAATATACGACGCGCAAGGTCGAGGCGTTTAAGGCGATCCTTGAGGTCCGCGCCGATGGCATCGGCCCCGCTGTCGCCGAGGCGCTCGCCGATTTCTTCCACGAACCGCACAATCAGGCGCTGTGGGACGACCTCCTCTCCGAAGTCGCGCCGCCGCTTTACGTCGTCGAGACGCGCGAGAGCGAGGTGTCGGGGATGACCGTCGTCTTCACCGGCAAGTTAGAGACGATGAGCCGCGACGAAGCGAAGGCGCAGGCCGAGGCGCTCGGTGCCAAGGCCGCGGGGTCGGTGAGCGCCAAGACCGACCTCGTCGTCGCGGGCCCCGGCGCGGGGTCGAAGCTCAAGCAGGCGAGCGCACTCGGCATCCGCGTGATTGATGAAGCTGAATGGGCGAAGATCGTGGAAGCGGCGGGATAAGCAACCCCCTCGTCGCCCCGGACTTGATCCAGGGTCCATAACGCCGGTGCAGTGGGGCAATCTGTCCGCTTGCCAGCATCGCGCGCGCGCCATAAGGCGCGGCGCGTGGGCCTGCTCGCCGCCTTTCGCCGTCCCGGCATCCTGCTGCTCGTGCCGCTGCTCCTCGCGCTTGCTGCGCGGGTGCTCGTCGCGCCGGGCTGGATGATCGAGAGCGATGCCGGCGGGTCGATCACCGTGCGCATCTGTTCGGATCCCGCCAATCCTGGCGGCACGATGACGATCCCGCTTGAGAAGGCGGGAAGCCACGACGCCGGCGAAACACAGCAGCATTGCCCGTGGGGCGCGCTCGCGAATGCGCCGATCGTCCCCGATCTGCCGGTGCTCGCCGCAGCGCCGCTTGCCGCCGAGCCCGCGCCCGTCGCGCTATCATCGCTCGGTTTCGCGCCGGGCGTCGCATCGCCGCTTCCCCCGAGTACGGGACCACCTTCTCTGACATAAAATTCGGTCACCCCGGCGAAGGCCGGGGTCTCGCCCTCGCGCTCTGACGCGGCGTCGAGATCCCGGCCTCCGCCGGGATGACGATATATGTCGTCGCGCCAGCCCTGTGCGCGGCCCCCCCATGCCTGTTTCCGGGGAAGAAATTTCCAATGACCAAATATGCCTATCAAGCGGCGCCCTTGCTGGCGCTCGCAACCTGTCTCGCCGCCGGTCCCGTCCGCGCCGAAGAAGCCGACTCGACGATCATCGTCACCGCGCCGCAGCTCACGAACGAAGCCGAGGAGCGCGCCGCAAAAACCGCCGGCGGCACCGACGTCGTCGGCCATGAAGATTATGCCGACAAGTCGATCGTCAGCCTGCGCGACACCCTCGCCTTTTCGCCCGGCGTCTATCTCCAGCCGCGCTACGGGCAGGAGGTGCGCATCTCGATCCGCGGCTCGGGCCTGTCGCGTGGCTATCATATGCGCGGGCTGACGCTGCTGCAGGACGGGGTGCCGATCAACCTCGCCGACGACAATGGCGATTTCCAGGAACTCGAACCGATCTTCTTCGACCATCTCGAGGTCTATCGCGGCGCCAACGCGCTGCGCTTCGGATCGGGCACGCTCGGCGGCGTGATCAACGGCGTGACGCCGACCGGACGTACGGCCGAGGGCGTCTATCTGCGTGCCGACGCCGGCAGCCTCGATAGCCTGCGCGGGCTCGTCTCGGCGGGCGTCGCGAGCGGCGCGATCGACGCATGGGGCGCGATCAGCGCCGATACGTCGGACGGCGACCGCGATCATGCGAAGCGCCGCAGTTTTCGCTTCAACGGCAATGTCGGCATGCAGTTGAGCGAGGTGGTGTCGAACCGCCTCTATGTCAGCTTCAACAATATCGATCAGCAGATCCCGAGCGCGCTGACGATGGAACAGGCGCTGACCACGCCGCGCCTCGCGACCGCGGGGACGCTCGCAGGCGACCATGGGCGCGACATCGATTCGATCCGCATCCAGAACCGGACGCGCTTCGACTGGGGCGCGGTGAAGCTCGACGTCGGCGCCTTCGTCAACGCCAAGTCGCTCTACCATCCGATCTTCGAGCTGGTCGATCAGGAGGGCCTCGATCGCGGCGGCTATTTCCGTCTCCATTACGCCGGCGGCATAGTCGAAGCCACGCTGGGCGGCGAGTTGCGCGTCGGCGACATCCGGGCAAAGCGCTTTGTCAATCAAGGCGGCAAGCGCGGCGCGCTGCGCGTGAACGCCGACCAGCATGCCCGCGCGGCATCGCTCTATGGCGAAGTCCGCGTCCGCCCCGTGCCGATGCTCACGCTGATCGCGGGCGGCATCTACGCCGACGGAAAGCGGCGGCAGACGATGAACTTCAACGCTTCCGCGCCGGCGCAGAACGGCACGGTCGGGCACGCCGATTTCGACGCATTCTCGCCCAAGATCGGCCTGTTGTTGGAACCCGTGGCGGGGGCGCAGGTTTACGCCAACTACAGCCGGTCGGTCGAATTTCCGGGATTCATCGAATTGGGGCAGGTCGCCGCCTTCGTCCCGCTCGACGCGCAGCGCGCGTGGACGGCCGAGGTCGGGACGCGCGGCAAGAGAGGGGTGCTGCGCTGGGATGTCACCTATTACCGGTCGACGATCAAAGGCGAATTGCTGCAATTCGACATCGGCCCCGACATTCCGGCGTCGACCTTCAACGCCGGCAGCACGCTCCACGAAGGCGTCGAGGCGGCGCTCGAGGTGCAAGTGGCAGAGTGGTTGAAGCTGCGCCAAGTTTACACCTACAGCAACTTCCGCTTCCGGGGTGACGCGCAATTCGGCAACAATCGCCTGCCGGTCGTGCCGAAGCACGTCTATCGCGCCGAACTGCGGATCGGAACCGATGCGCTGCACGTCGCGCCGAACCTCGAATGGGTGCCCGATGGTCCCTTCGCCGATTACCGCAACCGGGTGTCGACCCCGGGCTATGCGCTGATCGGCGTGACCGGCGGCGCGACGATCGCCGGCGGCATCGACGCCTTCGTCGATGTCCGCAACATCACCAGCCAAAAGGCGATCGGCGACATCAGCGCGGCGATCGCGGTGACGCCCACCTCGGCGATCTATTACCCGGTCGAACGCCGCGCGGTCTCCGCCGGCATCCGCGCGCGGTTCTAGGAGGGCGGGGGATGACCGACAGCAACCCAGTCCCGCTCTATCGCACGATCTGGCGCTGGCATTTTTATGCCGGGCTGTTCGTCATTCCCTTCATCCTCATCCTGTCGGCGACGGGCGCCGCCTACCTGTTCAAGCCCGATCTCGACCGGTGGGAGGAGCGCGCGTGGCGCGGGTTGCCCACCGCGGGCGCGGTCGACGCCGACGCGCAGGTCGCCGCCGCACTCGCCGATTTTCCGGGCGCCAGCGTTCATTATTACCGCATAGCCGAAGCGCCCGGCGACGCCGCGGTCGTTCACCTCGGCCTGCCGAACGGCACGATGCGCGACGTCGCGGTCTCGCCGCGGGGCCGGGTGATCGGCTCGACCGATCCCGAGCGGCGCCTATCGGCGTGGCTGTCGGCGATCCACGGCAGCCTGCTGATCGGCCGCGCGGGCAGCCTGCTGGTCGAGCTTGCCGCGAGCTGGGCGATCGTGATGATCCTGACCGGCCTTTATCTCTGGTGGCCGCGCGGGCGCGGGCTCGCGGGGGTGGTGTGGCCGCGCCTGTCGCTCGGCGCACGCACCGCGCTGCGCGACCTTCACGCCGTCACCGGCTTCTGGGTCTCGGGCCTCGCGCTCGTCCTGCTGTTCACCGCGCTGCCGTGGACCGATGTCTGGGCGAGTGGTTTTCGTACAATCCGCGCCGAAATGGGCTGGGTGTCGGGGGTGCAAGACTGGAAGGGCGGTGTGGACCCGCACGCCGCGCACGATCATGAAGCGATGGTCGATCATTCGGCGCACACGACCCCGGCAATCCCGCTCGCCCGCATCGTCGAACGCGCGCGCGCCGAACATATGCCCGCCCCCGCGATCGTCCAGCCGCCGGGCGCGCCTAATCTTTTCGGACCGCCGAACGGCGACACATGGACGCTGACCACGCAGACGCAGAACCGGCCGCTGGTGCGCAAGATCAGCTACGATCCCGCGACCGGCGCCGAGGTCGCGCGCAGCGGCTTCGCCGACAAGCATGTCATCGACCGCGTCGTGAACATCGGCATCGCCTGGCACGAAGGCCAGCTGTTCGGCCGCATCAACCAGCTGATCGGCGCCCTGACCGCGCTCGCGCTGTTTACGCTCACGGTCTCGGGCTTTTTGATGTGGCGCCGCCGCAAGCCCGAAGGGACGCTGGGCGCGCCGCCGGCGGCGCGCGACCCGGCGCGGCTCCGCGGCGTCGCAGCGATCATCCTGCTGCTCGCCGCGTTGCTGCCCTTGCTCGCCGCCTCGCTGATCCTGCTCTGGATCGCCGAACGGCTGTTGCTACCCCGCCTGCCGCGCGCCGCGCGCTGGCTCGGCGTCACCACCTAAGACGTAGCGGCCACGCTCGGCGCCGACGGCACGGCGCCGGGAATGCGCGCGTCCATATCCCTGTTCTCGGGAAAGATCGGCCACAGCAATTGCTGTCCCAGCGTCGCGGGCGGCAGATTTTCGACGCCATAGCTTTGCGGATAATGCCGCGTGATCTTCGCGGTGCCGAACAAGACGTCCCAGAAGAAGAGCAGATTTCCGAAATTGCCCTTGTAATTCACCGCCGGGTCGTCGGCGTGGCGACCGTGATGCGCGTGGTGCGTCGCCGGCGTGCTGATCGTGCGTTCGACCACCCACATCAGCGGCGACAGCGCCTTGATCCGGTAGAGCGGGGCGTCCCACGCGACATCGCTGTGCGCGCCGATGATCACCGCCATCTTGACCACCAGATAGCCGGCATAGAACCAGCCGAGCCCGAGATAGACGAGCACCCCCGCGAACCAGATGCTCGGCATCATCGCATAATAGATGATGTTGTTCCGGTAGACGAGGCGCACGCTCATATAGCGCGCGTTGTGGTGCGCGCGGTGCAAATTGTAGAGCCAGGCGAAGCTGTGGCTCGCGCGGTGCCACCAATATTGCATCATATCCTCAAAGACGAGGAAGAGCGCAAGCGCGGCGAGGAAGGGGATGTCCGCGAGCGCGCCTTCATAGTGCGGAAAGAAACGGTGACCGAGCGCGCCGACGACCAGCAGGATCGCCGGCTGGGTGACGATCAGCAGCATGAAGGTGCTGACGATCTCGATGATCCCGTCGTGGCGCGATTGCTCGCCCTTCGCGAACAAGCGCGTGCGGATCAGCTCGATCAGGCAGAAGCCGAGATAGATCGCCGCGACGATCGCGCTCGACTGGGCGGTGGTCAGGTGCATCCTCAATCTCCCTTCGCGGTCTCGCCGCTTGTTATTGCGCGCATCGTGTCGCAAAAGCGGCGACAGAAATGCAAAGATCTTATCAATTGGCACTTGCCGAGCGCACCCGCCTCGCTGGCGAGGAACGCGACCGTCTGCTCGCGGCGCGCGAGCCGCGCGGTTTCGTCGACGGCCAGTTCGTCCAGCATCAGGGCGATCCGGGCGACGCCTTCTGGGCGGTGATCGAGGGGCATGTGCTCGTCGGCCGCTATGCCGAGGATGGTGCCTTCACCGCCTTCGCGGTGCTCGGGCCCGGCGACATTTTCGGCGAACTCGCTTTCTTCACCGGCTTGGAGCGGCAGGTCGATGCGATCGCCAGCGGCCCTGCGCGGCTGGTCGCCATCGATCGCCCGCTGCTCCGCCGGCTGATGCAGGAGGATGTCGGGTGGGCCGAACTGTTGCTGCGCAGCCTGGGGCGCCAGCTTGCGGTATCGCTCGACATCATCGACGCCGAACGGCGGCTGCCGACCGCCGAACGACTGCGGCGTCTGCTCGCGGCGATGGCCGCCGACGCGCCCGACGGCCGGACGATTCGCTCGACGCAGCAGCAACTTGCCGACCTGCTCGGCGTCTCGCGCGTGACGCTCGGCGCCGCGCTCCGCTGCCTTGAAGGCCGCGGCGAGATCGCCCGTGGCTACCGCCATATCCGGCTGCGCGCGCCGCTTTCGCCGGGTGGGTGAGGGCGCTATAGCTTTGCCGATGGCCCGTTTCCTCCACCTGTTCGCGCTGCTCTTCGCCTTGTTGCTGACGCCCGCCGCGATCGCACAGGAGCGCGGACCGGTGGTGCTTGCGGCGGCAAGCCTGCAGGAATCGCTCACGGAAGCGGCGAACGCCTGGGCGGCGAAGGGTCACGCTAAACCCGTCCTCTCCTTCGCGGCCTCGTCGGCGCTTGCGCGACAGGTGATCGCGGGCGCGCCCGCCGACCTCTTCCTGTCGGCCGACGAACCGTGGATGGATGCGGTGGCGAAAGCGGGCATGCTGCGTGCGGGAACGCGCGCGACCTTGCTCGGCAACCGCCTCGTGCTGATCGCCCCCGCGGCGAGCCGGACAAAGCTGACGATCGCGCGCGGCTTCCCGCTCGCAAGAGCACTCGGCACCGGCCGCCTCGCGCTCGCCGACCCCGATGCGGTGCCGGCGGGCAAATATGCGAAGGCCGCGCTGAGCCGTCTTGGCGTATGGACCGGCGTTGTCGCAAAGGTCGCGCCTGCCGAAAACGTCCGCGCCGCGCTGGCGCTCGTCGAGCGCGGCGCCGCGCCGCTGGGCATCGTCTATGCGACCGACGCACGCGCGTCGAAAGCGGTGCGCGTCGCGGGCACCTTCCCCGCGACCAGCCATCCGCCGATCCGCTACCCGGTCGCGCTGCTCAAGGCATCGCGCCACAAGGATGCGGCCGCCTTCCGCACCTTTCTCTTCTCGAAACAGGGCCGCGCCATCTTCGCTCGCCACGGCTTTTCGGCGCCCTGATGCTATCCGCCGAAGAGTGGGGGATCGTCGCGCTGTCGCTGAAGGTCGGCGGCCTCGCGGTGCTCGCGACGCTTCCTGTCGCCTTCGGCCTTGCGTGGGTTCTCGCGCGCTACCGTTTCCCGGGGCGCGTGATCGTCGACGGGCTCGTTCACCTGCCGCTCGTCCTGCCGCCCGTCGTCACCGGCTGGCTGCTGCTCATTGCCTTCGGCCCGCTCGGCCCCGCGGGCCGCTGGCTCGAAAGCTGGTTCGGCGCGACCTTGATGTTCCGCTGGACCGGCGCCGCGCTCGCCGCGGCGATCATGGCGCTGCCGCTGATGGTGCGCGCGATGCGGCTGTCGATCGAGGGGATCGACCGGCGGCTCGAGGGCGCGGCGCGCACATTGGGCGCGGGGCGCTGGCATGCCTTCCGCACGATCAGCCTGCCGCTCGCGCTCCCCGGCATTCTCGCCGCGCTCGTGCTTGGCTTCGCGCGCTCGATTGGCGAGTTCGGCGCGACGATCACCTTCGTCTCGAACATCCCGGGCGAGACGCGCACCTTGCCGCTAGCCATCTATTCGGCGCTGCAGGTGCCGGGGGGCGAGGCGATGGTGACGCGGCTTGCGCTGCTGTCGGTTTTGCTCTCGCTCGGTGCGCTGATTCTCTCCGAATGGCTCGTCCGCCGCACCCATGGCGAAAGGCAGCGCCGTGGCGATTGATATCGACATATCGCGCCGCCTCGGCGACCGGGTCATCGCCGCGCGCTTTACCGCCGGCCCGGGGCTGACCGCGCTCTTCGGCCCGTCGGGGGCCGGCAAGACGAGTATCCTGGGCATGGTCGCGGGGCTGCTCCGCCCCGATCGCGGGCATATCCGCATCGGCGACCGCACCTTGTTCGACAGCGCCACAGACCTGCCGCCCGAGGCGCGCCGCGTCGGCTATGTCTTTCAGGACGGCCGGCTCTTCCCGCATCGCCGCGTCCGCGCGAATCTCGTCTATGGCCTCGATCTCGCGCCGCCCGCGAACCGCTGGATGAGCCTCGACGAAGCGACGCGCTTCCTGGGAATCGACCACCTCCTCGACCGCTGGCCGCAAAGCCTGTCGGGCGGCGAGGCGCAGCGCGTCGCGATCGGCCGCGCGTTGCTCGCGGGTCCCGAAATCCTGTTGATGGACGAGCCCTTGTCCTCGCTCGACGCGGCGCGACGGGGGGATATCATGGCGGTGATCGAGCGGATTCGCGACGAACTCAAACTGCCGATCCTCTATGTCAGCCACGACCGCGCCGAGGTCGATCGCCTCGCGACGCAGGTCGTGGAGATCGGAGAATAAAGTTTCACTTGAAACCATATTGATGATAGAAGCTGTCCTATGGAAAGCCAGTTTACCCACGTCCACGACACGCCGCCGCCGGGCGCCGCGGCCGACTGGACGATTCCGCAAGATTGGGACGCTTTCACCGCCGACGAACATGCGATGTGGGATCGCCTCTTCGCGCGCCAGTCGGAGATGCTGCCCGGCCGCGCGTCCGAAGCCTTTCTGCGCGGCATCGACGTGCTGCGCCTCGAAAAGCCGGGCATTCCCGATTATCGCGAACTCAATGCGCGCCTGACGGCGGCGACGGGGTGGCAGGTCGTCGCGGTGCCCGGCCTCGTCCCCGACGATGTGTTTTTTGACCATCTCGCGAACCGGCGCTTTCCCGCGGGCAATTTCATCCGCACGCCCGAACAGCTTGATTACCTCCAGGAACCCGACGTCTTCCACGACGTCTTCGGCCACGTCCCGATGCTCGCCGACCCGGTCTTCGCCGACTATATGGTCGCCTATGGCGAAGGCGGGCTGCGCAGCCTTAAATTCGATGCGCTGAAGCAACTCGCGCGGCTTTACTGGTATACGGTCGAATTCGGCCTGATCCGCGAGGCGGGAGCCTTGCGCATCTATGGCGCGGGCATCGTCTCGTCCTTCGCCGAAAGCGTCTTCGCGCTCGATTCGGACAGCCCGAACCGCATCGGCTTCGACCTCGCGCGCGTGATGCGCACCGACTACCGGATCGATGATTTCCAGCAGAATTATTTTGTCATCGACAGCCTCGACCAGCTGCTGAGCACGACGGTGAACACCGATTTTGCGCCGCTCTACGCCGCCAACGCCGCGCTGCCGCCGATCCCGATCGCCGACATCTTGCCCGGCGATGCGGTGATCACCCGCGGTACGCAGGACTATGCCCTCGCCAAGAGCGGCTGACGCTCAATCCTCACCCCGGCGGACGGCCCCCACCAGCCGGTTTCGGTGTTGGTAGGCTTCTCGGTCGGGCGGCAGGCTGTATATGCCGCGTAGCAGCGCCATGTCTTTGCCCGACAGATCGCGATGTTCCGGCTCGTCGCCGAACAGTCCCATGATCGAATCGCTGGGCGGCGGCGGATCGCCGTTGAGCTCGGCGAGCGCGACCATCGCCGTATAGGACGCGACCGAATCGAGCAACGTACCGTCCGCCCGCTCAGCATCGACGATCACCGTCGCCGAGCGCAACGCGCGCACCACCTGCGTGCTCACGATGCTGCTGTTATATTGCTTGAGCACGCCGCTGTTCGTCGGCATGCCGTCGCGGCTTTCCTCGCGCGTGCCATACCACCAGCGGATCGGCCCGTCGCCGTGCACCAGCCGTTCGCGTTCGGTCGGCGACAGGGCAGCGACCTGTCGCGGCGATTTGTCGAAGATCGCACGGGTCAGGCCGTCGCCGTCGTCGGTGAAGATCACCGCAATATTCGGGGTGCAGGGCTTTGGCGCGATGGGCGCTCCCGCTGCTTCCGCGACATCGCGGATCCGGTCGTCGACGATTCCCGCGACCTTGGCATCGACGCCGATCGTGCGGGGACAGACGGGTGCGATCCAGCGCGCGACGGGGTTTAGCGTGGCGACGCCTGTGCGGCGGACAAATTCGGCGGCACGTTTTCGCTCTTCGCGCTTGGCTTCGGGGGTCCCGGTCACGATGATCGAATCGGGGTCTTCCCCGGCGGCGGGTGCGGCGGCGAGCAGGGCGAGGGCGGCAAACAGGCTCATGGCCGATTCTCCCGATGACATGCAAAAAGCTAGCAAATCACCGGTAAAATTCAACCATTTGGCTACCAGCTCCCGAAACTGGCATCCGACGGGCTCGCGCGGTGCAGTGCGCGTTCCCTGCGCCGCCAGCCATAGCGGCGGCGTTTGACGAGCAGCAGGCACGGCCATTCGGCGCTGCCCCCGCGCGCAGCGAGGCGAAAGCCCTGCGCGCGATAGGCGGCGAGCACGGGATCCATCTGGCGCGCGATCAGCCCCGCAAGGATCGCATGGCCGCCCGGCGCGGTCGCGGCGGCGATATCGGGGGCGAGGGTGATCAGCGGCCCCGCGAGGATATTGGCGATGACGAGGTCATAGGGCGCGCGGTGGCGGATCGCGGGATGGTCGGTGCCCGGCGCGACCGCGAGCGCCAGCCGGCCGCCGCCGCGGCCCAAGGACACGCCGTTGATCCCCGCATTGTCGCGCGTCACAAAGATGCTCGCGGGGTCGATGTCCGACGCTATGACCTTCGCACGCCGCCATAATGCCATCGCCGCAAAGGCCAGCAATCCGGTCCCGGTGCCGATGTCGGCGATGTTGCGCGGGCTCGCGCCTTGTCGCGCCAGCCGGTCGAGCATGGCCAGACAGCCCGCGGTCGTATCGTGTCCGCCGGTGCCGAACGCCTGGCTCGCGTCGATCAGGAACGGCGTCGTCCCCGGCGGCACACGGTCGGCGCAGCTGCTCGTATGGACGAAAAAGCGTCCCGCCCGCACGGGCTCGAGCCCCTGCTGCGACAGGGTCACCCAATCCTCTTCGGGAAGTTCCGCGACGACCGGCTGCTGACTCTTCGCGCTTGGCACGAACGACTGCAACAGCTTCAACAGCGCCGCGCCCGGCTTGGCGTCCATATAGGCGTCGAGCTGCCACAACCCCGCATCCTCATCGATCTCGCGCGTCACGATGACGGGTGCCTCGGGCATCGCGTCGAGTTCGGGAATTTCGCCCGACAGCGCTTCGGCCTCGTCGCGCGTGCAGGGAAGGGAGACGGTCCAGCTCATCTAGCGCACATAGCTCGCGCCATTGACGTCGAGCACCGCGCCGGTCATCGACGCGGGCGCATCGAGCGCGCACCAGCGCGCCATCTCGCCCACTTCGTCGGGCATCGCGACGCGCCCCAGCGGAATGTCGGCGAGCAATTTGTCGCCGCCACGGCTCGCGAGATAGTCGTCGGCCATGCCCGTCATCGTGAAGCCGGGACAGATCGCAAAGGCGAGGATGCCGTCCTTTGCATAGGCGCGCGCGATCGTCTTGGTCATCGCGACCATGCCCGATTTCGACGCCGCATAATGCCAGTGCGCGGGGCTGTCGCCGCGATAGGCGGCGCGGCTCGCGATATTGACGATGCGGCCGGGAGCGCCGCGTTCGTGCCAATGCAGCACCGCATGGCGGCACAATTGCGCGCTAGCGGTCAGATTGACCTGCATCGTGCGGTTCCAGTTCGCGAGCCAGTCGGCATTGGCGTCGCCCAGCGGATTGCGCTCGAACACGCCGGCGTTGTTGACGAGCACATCGATGTGGCCGTCGAGCTTGTCGAGGCTCGTCTGCCACAGCCGGTCGGGGGTCGCGGGATCGGAAAGGTCGCCATCGGCGCTCGACAGCGCGACGACTTTGGTCGCGTCGCCGGTCAGTGCCTCCGCGATCGCGGCACCGATACCGCGGCTCGCGCCGGTGATCAGGATATGCGTGCTCATGCCCGTGCCTTAGGCAGCGGCGCGGGGCTTGCCAAGTTACCGCGGCCCATCAACCGCCGTCATCCCGGCGAAGGCCGGGATCTCGTCGGTGCGTCAGGCTCCAAGGGCGAGATCCCGGCCTTCGCCGGGATGACGGTGAATGGGGGAAGGCATGTTTACGCCACCCGGCGGCTGAATTCGCTCGCGGCCTGTTCCAGCTGCTGGAGGCGCCCGCCCATCTTGGCGAATTCCTGGCTCAGCACGCTGATCTCGTTCGCGACCATGCCCGAATCGTTGCGGATGCTCGCGATCGTCGACGACATGCTGTCGGCGGCGAGCGCGGTCTCGTCGACGGCGGCGGTGATCGAGGTGACCGTCTGCGCCTGCGCGTCCATCGCGTCGCGGATGCGCTGCGCCGAGGTCTGCACCTCGACGATCGTCTGCTGGATCGACTGGTTCGCGCTCACCGATCCCCGCGTCGCCTGCTGGATCGCGGTGATCTTGCCCGCGATATCGTCGGTCGCGCGCGCGGTTTCGTTGGCAAGGCTTTTCACTTCCTGCGCGACGACGGCAAAGCCGCGGCCCGATTCGCCCGCGCGCGCCGCCTCGATCGTGGCGTTGAGCGCGAGAAGATTGGTCTGCCCCGCGATCTCGCGGATCAGGCCGAGGATCGATTCGATCGACTCGGCGTGGTGCGACAGCGTTTCGGACATGGCGACGGCTTCGCCCGCCTGTTCGGACGCGCGCGTCGCGACGCTCGCCGACGCTTCGACTTCGCTGCGGGCATCCTCGATCGCGCGGATCAGCCCCGCGGCGGTCGACGCGGCCTCGCGCATCGCCATCGCCGATTGTTCGGACGCGGCGGCGACTTCGCTCGTCTTGGCGATCATGCCCTTTGCCGCTTGATCGGCCGAGGCCGCCTGCCGCGCGAGCTGTTCGCGCACGCCGTCTGTGTCCTGCACCAGCGAGGCGATCGAACGGTCGAAATCGCCCGCGAGCGTTTGCCGCTCGCTCGAAAACACCGCGCGGTCCAGCTTCGCCGCGTAACGCTGCATGATGTCGAATTCGAGCAGCGCGAGCCGGTTGATCGCGCTCGTCAGCCGCGCCAGCCGCTCGGCATCGCCGATGCACGCCTCGACGACATATTCGATCGTCAGGCGCTGGCTTTCGGCGATGCACGACATGACCGAGGCGAGCGGCAGCTTCACGCGACGCGCCATATGCGTGTTCTGGCACGCGATCGTCGCGACCTCCTGGCCCGCGGCGTCGGCATATTTGACCGCCGTGTGGCGCGCGCTGCCGCGGACATAGCTGTCGTAAAGCTCGCCCTCGACCTTGCGGTCGACGCCGGGAAGCTTGTTGAACGCGTCCCAATAGGCGCGCGCGACCGCTTCCTCGCGGCCGGCGATGATTGTGTGGATTTCGGCCCCGCAGGCGGCGAGCTGGCCGTCGAGATCGTAAAAGGGAAAACGTTCCGACATCAAAATCGGATCGATCTGCTGCTTATGAATCGGATTTTCCTTCACCATGATCTTGGCTTCCTGATCGATCCCAAACGCGCGAGTCTGCCGCTCGCAACGCATCCCGCGAAACTGGTGAACAGGATATGCGATAGAAGTGGTAAAGGCGGTGTTAACCGGCCGCAGGCACCGGATAGCCCTCAAACGCCTTGATCGTGCGCAGTGCAAAGGCACTGTGCATCGCCGCAACGCCGGGCAGCCGCGACAGGCAATGGCGGTGCAGCCGGTCGAAATCGGCGACGCTCCGCGCCGCGACGCGCAGCCGGTAATCCGACGCGCCCGAAAGCAGCTGGCATTCCAGTATCTCGTCGAAGCTTTTGACCGCGCTTTCGAACGCGGTCAGCGCCTCCTCGCTCTGCGACGTCAGGCTGATGTCGACGAAGACGTCGAGGCCCAGCCCGATGCGCTCGGGGTCGAGCCTCGCGGTATAGCCGGTGATAATCCCCGCCGCCTCGAGCGCCCGGATGCGGCGGTGGCACGCCGAGGCCGAAAGCCCGACGATGTCGCCGAGTTCGGCCGCCGGACGCGGGCCGGTGCGTTGCAGCAAGTCGAGCAGCTTTGTATCGATCCTGTCGATCATTGTGCGTCCTCAGGCCCATTCGCGCATAATCCGTGCGCACATCTCGCGAATCCGGCCGGCATATGCAAGCACCTCGCGGAGCTTTTCTGCTAAAAGCGCCGACAAGTTTTCGGCGGCGCATGACGATCGCCGATGACATCCCAATTCGGAGAGCGACCATGATCATCGGCACCCCCAAGGAAATCAAGAATCACGAATATCGCGTCGGCCTGACCCCCGAAAGCGCGCGCGAACTCGTCGTCCACGGCCACCGCGTGCTCGTCCAGACCGGCGCGGGCGAAGGCATCGGCGCGCACGACCGTTTCTACGAAGAGGCGGGGGCGGAGATCGTCGCGACCGCTGAAGAGATTTTCGCGCAGTGCGACATGGTCGTAAAGGTCAAGGAACCCCAGCCGGTCGAACGCGCGATGCTGCGCGAAGGCCAGATCCTCTACACCTATCTCCACCTCGCCCCCGATCCCGACCAGACGCGCGACCTTATGAAATCGGGCGCGGTGTGCATCGCCTATGAAACCGTCACCAGCCCGCACGGCGGCCTGCCGCTCCTCAAGCCGATGAGCCAGGTCGCGGGCCGCATGTCGATCCAGGCGGGCGCGACCGCGCTCGAAAAGGCGCATGGCGGCCGCGGCGTGCTGCTCGGCGGCGTGCCGGGCGTGGCACCGGGCAAGATCTGCGTGATCGGCGGCGGCGTCGTCGGCTTCAACGCGGCGCAGATGGCGGCGGGGCTCGGCGCCGACGTCACCATCCTCGACCGCGATCCCGAAGTGCTCGAACGCGTCGGCACCTTCTTCGAGGCGCGGGCGAAGACGCGCTTCTCGAACCGCGCCAACTTGGCCGAATGCGTCGCCGAGGCGGACCTTGTCATCGGCGCGGTGCTGATCCCCGGCGCCGAGGCGCCCAAGCTCGTCACGCGCGAGATGCTCGGCACGATGCGCCCCGGCTCGGTCCTTGTCGACGTCGCGATCGACCAGGGCGGCTGCTTCGAGACGAGCCACGCGACCACCCATGCCGACCCAACCTATGTCGTCGACGGCATCGTCCATTATGCCGTGGCCAACATGCCGGGCGCGGTGGCGCGCACCAGCACCTATGCGCTCAACAACGTCACGCTGCCGCATGCGCTGCGCATCGCCGATCTCGGCTGGAAGGATGCTTTGAAACGCGACGTGCATCTTGCGCAGGGTTTGAACGTTTGGAACGGTAAGGTGACGTTCGAGGCCGTAGCCGAAGCGATCGGAACCGATTATGTGCCTGTCGAACAGGCACTCGCCTGACAATAAGGAACGACAGAGACGATGACCGACCAAGTGCCGCCTCCCCCGCCCGAACAGGAAGAAGAAAATGAAGTGCTGCGCGCCTCGCGCGAGCTGCAGCAACAAAAGGAAGCGGCCGACGCCGCCGAGGCGGCCGACAGGGAAGCCGCAAGGGGCAAGCGCGCCGGCTGGAAAACTGCCGCCGCGGCGGGCATCGGCATCGGCTCGGCCGCGGTGATCGCCGCGCTGCTCTATGCGAACCGCGACAAGATCAGGTAATTCGGCCCGAAAGCCGGTTGGAGAGGGGGCCGTGCGCCGCCTGAGGCCCCATCGGCGGTTATGGGGTGGTGAGCGGACATTCCACAACCGTCGCCCCCGCGAAGGCGGGGGCCGCTAGCGGCCTTACTCAGCGGCATTGTGTAAAACGACAGCGGCCCCCGCCTTCGCGGGGGCGACGGCTAGGTTCGGTCGTTTCCGGCCTTTCGTCATGCCGGACTTGGTCCGGGATCCATTCTTCCCAACGTCGGCGACTGGACCCCGGACCAAGTCCGGGGTGACGATGATTTATAGGAAGCAGTCGGTCGCTTTCAGCCTTTTGCGACCTCGATCAGAATATAATTGCAAATGACTCGCAATAACATATAAGCCCGCCGATGCCGCTCCCATGCGCGTTGGAAAGGGAATCGATGTACGCCTTTGTCGACCGGCCGATGGAGAGTCTCTGCAACCCCGGGCGCTTCCTGCTCTGGGCGATGCGGGGGTGGGTCTCGGCCGCCGAGCGCGGTCAGTGCCCGCCGCAGAAGCTGCACCGGGGTTTCGTTGCCGTGAATGCGGCGGGGGCGCTGCCCGATTTCCATGTCGCGATGGCGCTGCTCGGCGACGACGCGGTGGGAACGCTCGTCCTCGCCCCGATGCCGTGCCTCCAGATTTCAGAGGATGAAGCAATTCTGCTTGGACTCTGGCGCGATATTTCGCTTGGGGATGTGGCAAATGCCCACGCGACGCTGGCCTTGCTGGCCGAGGGAGACGGCGTCGGCCCGATCGCAAAGGCGATGGGCGCCGCGGCCGACCGGTTGGTCGCGGCAGGGTTCGATATGCCGGCTCTCGCGGCCGGCACCATGACACATCAGGAAAGTTCAAAGTGATGAGTGACCGTATCGCCGAAGCCGCCAAGCTCGCCCCCTCCGCCTCGCTGACCGTCGAGGAGGTGCGCTCGGTGCGCCACTGGAACGAGCATCTGTTCAGCTTCACGATCACCCGCCCGCCGAGCTTTCGCTTCCGATCGGGCGAGTTCGTGATGATCGGCCTACCGGGCGAGGGGCGCCCCTTGCTGCGCGCCTATTCGATCGCCAGCCCCGCCTATTCCGACGAACTCGAATTCCTGTCGATCAAGGTGCCCGACGGCCCGCTGACCTCGCGGCTGCAGAAGATCCAGCCGGGCGACCCCGTCTATCTCGGGCGCAAGCCGACCGGCACGCTCGTCGCCGACGCGCTGACCCCCGGCCGGCGGCTGTTCATGCTCTCGACCGGCACCGGGCTCGCGCCCTTCCTCAGCCTCGCGCGCGATCCCGACATCTACGATCGCTTCAACCAGATCGTCATCGTCCATTGCGTGCGGCAGGTCAGCGACCTCGCCTTCCGCGAGGAGCTCGAAAGCCAGCTCGCCGGCGATCCGCTGGTGCAGGATCAGGCGCTGCTGCAATTCCATTATCTGCCGACGGTGACCCGCGAGCCCTTCCGCACCACCGGCCGCATCGACGCGCTGATCGCCGACGGTTCGCTCTTCGGTCATCCGCTGACCGGCCCGACGCAGTTCGATCCCGCGACCGACCGCGTCATGATGTGCGGCAGCATGGCGATGATCCGCGACCTGCAGGCGCGTTTCGAGGAGCTGGGTTTCCAGGAAGGCTCCAACGCCGCGCCGGGCGACTTCGTGATCGAGCGCGCGTTCGTCGGCTGATCCGCCGCCCCTTCCTCGCCCCTTGCGCGGCGCGTGGCTTTCGCGCAATCGGTGCCGAGGGAAGGGGAGCAGGTGTGACACCGATGGAAGACGACCCGCCGGGGCTGGTGGCGCGCGCCGTGCGCCGCCTGCTGCTTTTGCTGTACCGGCTGCGCGGCTGGAAAGCCGCGGGCGTGGTGCCCCGGCCGCGGCGCTTCATCCTGATCGCGGCGCCCCACACCAGTAATTGGGATTTCGTCAATTTCCTCGGCCTGACCGCCGACCTCGACATCCGCCCGCATTTCATGGCGAAGCTGTCGCTGTTCCGCTGGCCGCTTGGCGGCTTCATTCGCCAGATGGGCGGCGTCCCGGTCGACCGCCGCGGCGGCAGCAATGTCGTCGAGCAGATGGTGCGGGAATTTGCGCGCCGAAGCGAATTCATGCTCACCGTCGCGCCCGAGGGAACGCGCGGCAAGGCCAAAAAATGGCGCACCGGATTTTACCAGATCGCGCTCGCGGCCAAGGTGCCGATGGTCGTCGGGCTGATGGATTATGGCACCAGAACCGGTGGGATCGGCCCGCTGATCTGGCCGAGCGGCGATTTTCGCGCCGACATGATGAAGGTGCTGGAAAGCTATAAAAATTGCGTTCCCCGATTTCCCGAGCGTGCGGTCCGGTCGATCGATGATATAGTCGGCGCCGATGAGGAACCGGACATGCGTGCATGAGTGACGCCCTTTCGCTGCTCGGCGTCAATTTCGCGGGATTGCTTGGCGTGATCCTGCTGCTGTGGGGCGTGGCGAGGCTGATCCGCGACGTCTCGTTCATCGATGCCTTCTGGGCGTTCGGAATGGTGCTTCTCGCATGGGGCACCGCGTGGCAGGCGGGTTTCGACGCGCCGCATGCGAAGCTGCTTCTCGGCGTCACGACGCTTTGGGGGCTGCGGCTTGCGATCCACCTCATAATCCGCTGGGCGCGCGACGGCGAAGACCCGCGCTACCGGAAAATGCTCGCGAACAGGATCGAGAAGCGCAAGTGGAGCTGGGCGAAGACCGCGCTGCTCACCGTTTTCCTGACGCAGGCACCGTTGCTGTTCCTCACCTGCCTGCCCGCGCAGATCGGCATCTGGGCGAGCGCGGGCACCCCGCAGAACGTTGGGATCGTCGGATGGCTCGGCGCCGCTGCGGCGCTCGCCGGCGTCGCATTCGAAAGCATCGGCGACGCGCAGCTCGACGCCTTCCGCAAGGATCCCGCGAACAAGGGCAAGGTGCTCGACACGGGCCTGTGGCGCTATACGCGCCATCCCAATTATTTCGGCGACGCGCTGACCTGGTGGGGCATCTGGCTCGTCGTGCTCGATCTCGGCTGGGGACCCGCGCTCGCGAGCCTCATCGGGCCGGTCTTCCTGACCTTCACTCTTACCAGATGGTCGGGCAAGGCCTTGCTCGAAAAGGGGCTGCACAAGACGCGGCCCGCTTATGCCGACTATGTGAAACGTACGTCGGGCTTTATTCCATGGCCGCCAAAGACCAAGGTTTAGGCGGCGATGAACGCCCGGCGGATGTGTCGGCGCTCGGCGACGCGCCGCGCATCCGCGCGATATTGATCGAAGCGGCGCGCGCGGGGCGCAGCGTCAGCTACTCCGAACTGCTCGGCGACCTCGGCTTTCGTTTCACGCGGCCCAAGATGCGCGCGGTGTGCCGGACGCTCGAAGAGGTCGACCGGCTGAGCGCGGCCGACGGCGAACCCGACCTTGCGGTGCTCGTGGTCCGCGAGTCCGACCGCTTGCCGGGGCAGGGCTGGTGGGTCGGCGGCACCGCGCTGCTCCTGGGCTACGACGGGCCGTGGGAGGGCGCCGCCGCAGCACGCTTCATCCGCGAGCAGCAGCAGGCGGTGTTCGATTATTGGGCGGGGCGATAGGAGGAAACCTCAGTCGCCGGTGAAGCCCCGCGCCGCCAGCCAGCTCGCCAGCAGCGCGAAATATTCGGGCGAATCGGGACGTTCGGTGCCGTCGTACTTGGGGTCGAGCGATGTCTTGAGATCCTGCGACATCTGCATCGCATGGTCGGCGCCGGCAATCACATGCACCTCCATATTGGGCATCTGCGGCGCGACGGCCTTCAGGCGCTTGGCCGAATCGGCGACCGGAACGACCGCATCGTCGGCGCCAAAGAGGATGAGGGTCGGCACGGTGACCGCCTTCAGATTGACCAGCGGATCATTTTCGATCTCCTTGCGCCAACCCGATACGTCGCGGTCGCGGAAGGTTTCGCCCATATAGAGATATTTGAACCACGGCTTGGCCTTGATCCCGTCGAGCTTCGCCTGCGCTTCGGCGCGGCTCACGGTGCCGCGCATATAATCGTCGACCGCCTTTCGCGCCGCGACCATCTGCTCGATATCGGCCGCTGAATAGCCATTGGCCTTCAAATGGTTCGTCGAGGAAAAGATCATCTGGACGTCGGCGGTCACCACCGGCGCCGACACCGCGACGACAAAGGCGATGTCGGAGCTCCGCGACGCGGCGAGCGGCGAAATCCAGCCGCCCTGACTCAGCCCCCAGGTGCCGATGCGCCGCGGATCGATGCGCGGATCGCTCTTCAGGCTCCGCGCGGCGGCGATCGCATCGTCGGCGAGGAGCGTGAAATCGCCCCCGGCATTCTGGCTGCCCGACTGGCCCGATCCGCGCCGGTCGTAAGTGAAGACGGCGATGCCCAGCGCCGGCAGCATCGTCTTGAGATGATCGTAGAGCGACGCCGAACCGAGCGGCGACGAGGCGCTGTGCGTCACGACCACCGCCGCGACGGGCTTGCCGCTGCGCGGTATGTGGAGCGTTCCCGCCAGCTCGCGATCGCCGTTAGTGAACCGGCGCTCCTCGGTTACGACCTCGGTCGTCGCGGGCGCGCTCCACGGCAGGCTAGGCGATTTCGGCGCTGCCTGGGCCGCGGAGGGCGAAGCGAGGCTCGTCACCAGCGCGAACAGCGCGACGGCGGTGCGCATCACTTCTTCAGCCCGATCTCGCGCAGCCGTTCCTGCAGATACTCGTCCGCTGTAATCGGCGTCGGATAGAGGTTCGGGTGCGATGCGTCGATGCAGCTTTCGAGCGTTTCGATCGGATAGTCCGAGCGGAAGTGGAGGAAGAAGGGCATCGAATAGCGGGCGACGCTCGCGCGGCCCGCATCGGGGTTGCGGACGCGGTGCGTCGTCGACGGCAGGCGGTTGTTGGTGAGCCGCTGGAGCATGTCGCCGACGTTGACCGCCATCGCGCCCGGCGGCGGGCTGACGGGAAGCCAGCTGCCGTCCTTGTCGAGGATTTCGAGCCCCGCTTCCTCGGCGCCGAGCAACAGCGTGATCGTGTTGATATCCTCATGCGCTTCGGCGCGGATGCCCTTCGCGGGCGCTTCGACCGGCGGATAATGGAGCAGGCGCATCACGCTGTTGCCGTCCTTCACCGTATCGTCGAAGAAATCGGGCGCGAGGCCGAGGTAGCGCGCGATTCCCGACAGCAGGCGCCCGCCGACGCGGTCGAATTCGGCGAACAGCCTGTCATAGGCGGCGCGGAAGCCGTCGACTTCCTTTGGCCAGACATTGTTCGGCTGCTGCGCGGCGAGCCGGTGGCCCGCGGGCAGGTCGCGGCCGACGTGCCAGAATTCCTTGAGGTCGACTTCCTTCGCGCCCTTGGCGATTTCGGTGCCGAACGGCGTATAGCCGCGCGCGCCGCCGCCGCCCGCGATATGATAGGCGCGCTTCACCTCTTCGGGCAGCGCGAAAAATTCCTTCGCCTTCGCCCAGGCTTCGTCGATCAGGTCGGGATCGATGCCGTGATCGGTGATCATCGCAAAGCCGAAGCGTTCGAACGAGGCCCCGAAATCCTTCGCGAACTGGTCGGCGGGAAGCGACATGGAAATGACGGGAACGGCAGCGGTCATGCGGGGTAAGTCCATCTGATAAGGGGCGGCGCCACAGGCGCGTCATGAGTCGCGATTTAGGCGCTGCGTGGCGACGGTTAAAGGGAAAAAGGCGGTTCCGTCCGCCGCGCGGCTCGGCTAAGCCCGCCGCCATGGCAAAGCAATATTGGCTGATGAAATCCGAACCCGACGCCTATGCGTGGGACCAGCTCGTGCACGACGGCACGGGCATCTGGGACGGCGTGCGCAACCACACCGCGAAGCTCAACATGATGGCGATGAAAAAGGGCGACGAGGCGCTCTTCTATCACAGCAATATCGGCAAGGAATGCGTCGGGATCATGGAGATCACCGAGGAAAGCTTCCCCGACCCGACCGCCGACAAGGGATCGCCCTGGGTCGTGGTGCGCGTCGCGCCGGTGCGCGCGCTCGCGCACCCGGTGACGCTCGCGGCGATCAAGGCCGATCCGAAGCTCGCCGACATGGACCTCATCCGCCAGTCGCGGCTGTCGGTCGGACGCGTGACGCCCGCCGAGTGGAAACATATATTGAAGAAGTCGGAAAAGCCCGAGGGCTGATCTGTATTCCTCCCTGTCGCGCAGCGATGGGGAGGATATGTCAGACTTGCCGCAGTTTCGCCTGCAGATGCTGGGCGACCGACACATGGAGCGGGTGGACGAACTCGCAGCCGTAATTATTGCCGTCGGCGCGGCGGACGACGGCTTCCAGAGGCTGGAGCCCGGGCAGGTTCACCCAGATATGCTTGCCGATCTGCGGCCGGAAAGACGTCACCATGCGAAAGCCGGTCGACGACAGGTCGAACAATTCGACGTTGAAGGGGTTGAGCCCCGGTTCGCGGAAGCGCGCGCGCGCGGTTACCGGCGCGCGCTCGGCGCCGCGCCCACCCTTGGGCGCCTTTACGGCTTCGATGGTGCGATTCCCCAACACGGATTCGGTCCCTGCATGTCATTCTTGGTCGCCGCGAATTTAGGACATCGCTGGTTATCGCAAAGTGAAGCGATATGGTGAAATCCGTCTATACCGGCGGCGCGTCTCCGACCGCCATCGACTGGCCGGGAAAGGGGACGGCGAGCGCCACCGCGGCGCGCCATTCGCCGCAGAGCCAGGTCGCATGATCGTCGCGGTGCAGGATCACCGGCATGGCCTTTGGCTGGTGATGTCCGATCAGCCGGTTCGCGTCGGTCGTCAGCATTGCGAAGCACGGCCAGTCCTCGCCCTGCCGCACCACGCCGGCAAAGGCGAAGATCGGCTGCGACGGCACCCAAAACCAGTGCTGCCGCCGCGCGCCGCCCGCTCCCGACCAATAGGCAAAGGCGGTCGCGGGGATCAGGCAGCGCAGTTCGGCATGGCGCAAGGTGCCGATCCAGAACGGGCTGGTCAGGTTGCGGACGTGCGTGACGGGTTCCGTGCCTTGCGGTGGAGGCGGCACGCCCCACAGCTTCGGGCGCAGCCAGCGCCGCGATCCGCCGCGCCCGTCGCTGACGATTACCGGCGCGGGGCGTGCGGGCGCGACATAATCGCCCGTCCACGGGTGGTCGCCGGCTTCGGCGCCGAACGTCGCGGCGATCGTGCTCGCGGGCGCATCGAGGCGGTAGAGGCTGGTCAACAGGGCGTCAGTCGATGCCGCGCACCCGCCCGCGTCCGGCCTTGATGCTGCTGCGCGCCTTCTTGCTATCGACGCGCTTCGCCTTGGCGGCCTTGCTCGGCTTGGTCTTGATGCGGCGTTCGGGGCGCACGAGCGCGGCGTCGACCAGCTCGTTCAGCCGCGCGCGCGCATCGGCGCGGTTCGCTTCCTGGGTGCGGAAACTCCGCGCGAGGATGACGAGTTCGCCCGCCGAAGTCATCTTGCTCCCCGCGAGCGCCTTCAGCCGGCGATAGGCATCGGGCGCGAGGCCGAGCGCGAACACATCGACGCGCAGCTGGCACGCGGTCGCGACCTTGTTGACATTCTGGCCCCCCGGACCCGACCCCGCGAGAAACTTCTCGCTGATCGCGCTTTCGGGAATCTCAGCCACGCGTCGGCTCCGCTCCCTCCGGCGCCGCGAAGCCCAGCGTAACGAACGCGTCGGGGAAGGGTGCCTCGGCAATTATCGATGGCTTGACGTCACGTTTTACGACCAGCCTTTCAGCATGGAGCAGCGTGCGCGTCTTCGTGCCGCCGCGCCCATAAACGGGATCGCCGACGAGCGCAAAGCCAAGCCCTTCGAGCGCGTGGACACGCAGTTGGTGCGTGCGGCCGGTTTCGGGACGAAAGCGGAGCAGCGCGCGGCCCTCGACCACCGCGAGCTTCTCCCAGTGCGAGACCGACGGCTTGCCTTTCGGGTCGCCGACCATGCGCCAGCCGGTCTCGGCGGTCGAGGTCTTGGCGAGCGGCAGGTCGATCGTACCGCTGTCTCCGTCGGGCACGCCGTCGACGATCGCGAGATATTGCTTCTCGACCTCGCGGCTTTCGAACGCGCGCGTGAAGCGGCCGTGCGCTTTGGGATTGCGCGCGAGCAGCAGGCAGCCCGACGTGTCGCGGTCGAGCCGGTGGACGGGAAGCGGCCAGCGCTTGAAGCCGAACCGCAAGGAATCGAGATGGTTTTCGAGGCTGAGGCTGCCGTCGCGCGGCGCGTCGACGGGAAGCCCTGCGGGCTTGTCGATGACGAGGGCCTCGCCGTCGAGGAAAAGGACACGATCTGAAAGGAGCATGGCGCGCTATAGGCGCGCCGCTGCCTAGTCGAAAGCGTAAACGTCCATCGCGAGCAGGCCATAGGTCACGCTGTGATGCAGCCGTTCGCCCTTTAATGGCGTCCCGCCCGCGCCCATCGCGACAAAGAGCGGCAATATATGGTCGGGGGTCGGGTGATTGTCTGCGCCGTGCGGTGCGCGCTCGACGCTGTTCAGCACGTCGTCGACGGCTCCCACAGACATCCGTTCGGCAACCCAGTCGGTAAAATCGGTGACCCATGCCGGCGCGGGGGCGTCGATCGGCGGGCGCGCCGAAAACAGCGCGCGCAGGTTGTGGGTGATACTGCCCGACCCGACGATCAGTACGCCTTCGTCGCGCAGCGGCGCGAGCGCCTGGCCAAGCGCGTAATGCCATTCGGGCGTGGCATTCGAGGCGATCGAGAGCTGGACGACGGGAATGTCGGCGTCGGGATAGATGAGTGAGAGCGGCACCCACGCGCCGTGATCGAGGCCGCGGGCCGCATCGGCGGTGACGTGAAGACCGCGGCCCGCGAGCAACTCGACAACCCGTGCCGCCAGCGCCGGATCGCCCGGCGCGGGATAGCGCATCGCGAACAGCTCGTCGGGGAAGCCGCCGAAGTCGTGGATCGTCGGCGGCGCGGTCGACGCGGCCACCGTGGCCCGCCCGCCCTGATACGCCGCGTCATGATGCGCCGACACGACGAGGATCGCGCGCGGGCGCGGCAAATGGGCACCCAACCCGGCGAGGAAGTCCCGCGCCGGGCTGGGCTCGAGCGCCATCATCGGCGAGCCGTGCGAAAGGAAAAGGCTCGGCGGACGGCGCATCGGTTCAGGCCGCTTGGCTCAGCTCGCCGATCGCGGCGGTTGCGCGATTGAGGGCGTCGCCGTCCATCAGATGTCCGTCGGCGGCGATGATGGTGACATCGGTAATGCCGACGAAACCAAGGATGTGTTTGAGGTAACCGCTCGCGAAATCGACCTCGCTGCCCAGCGGCACGCCGCCCGAGGCGAAGACGATGAAAGCGCGCTTGCCCTTCAGCAACCCTTCGGGACCGGCTTCGGTATAGCGGAAGGTGCGGCGCGCGCGGGCGATCAGGTCGACCCAGGCCTTGAGCGACGCGGGGATCGCGAAATTATAGATGGGAGCGGTGATGACGATCGTGTCGGCGGCTTCGAGTTCGGCGATCAGCTCGTCCGAGCCGGCAAGCAGCGCCTTCTGTTCGTCGCTGCGCTCGGCCTCGTCGGTGAAATTGGCGCCGACCCAGCCTTCGGTCAGCAGCGCCGGCGGCGCGGCGTTGAGATCGCGGCGGGTCAGCGTCGCGCCGTAATTCTGTTCGACGAGGCGGTTGACGAGCTGGTCGGCAAGCAAGCGGGTGGTCGACCCTTCGTTGCGGGCGCTGGCATCGATGCGAAGAATATGGGCCATCGTAAATACTCCTTTTGCGGTTGGGGAGAGGGAAAGCGCGAGCCGCCGTTTCGGAGAGGCTCGCGGCGGGTGGCCGCCACCAGGGGAGGGCGGCAGCCGAGGTTTCGTCAGAGGCTGTCCACGGCACCAGTTCGGCGTCGTCGAGCGCCTCGACGCTGATCGTGCCGACATCACGAAGCGCGATGCCGTCGCGCGGATCGGCATCCTCGCCGTTGACGCGGATCCGGCCCTTGGCGGCGACCAGATAGGCGTGGCGTCCGGCGTCGAGGTCGTAGGAGACCGTTTCGCCGGCGTTCACCGTTGCCGCGGCGACGCGGGCATCGGCGCGGATCGGCAGCGCATCCTCATCGCCCTCGATCCCGCTCGCCAGCGTTACGAACCGGCCCGAGCGGTCGGCCTTGGGAAACTGGCGCGCGCCCCAGCCGGGGTTGCCGCCTTCGCGATCGGGGATGATCCAGATCTGGAACAGCGTCGTTTCCTCATCCTCGAGGTTGAACTCGCTGTGCGTCACGCCCGTCCCGGCGCTCATCACCTGAACGTCGCCCGCCGCGGTGCGGCCGGCATTGCCCATGGAGTCGCGATGGTTGATCGCGCCGGTGCGGACATAGGTGATGATTTCCATGTCGCGGTGCGGGTGCGGGGGGAAACCCGACTGTGCCGCGATGGCGTCGTCGTTCCAGACGCGCAGCGCGCCCCAGCCCATCCGCTTCGGATCATGGTAGTTCGCGAAGGAGAAATGGTGACGGGCATCGAGCCAGCCATGGTCGGCGTGGCCCAGCGTGTCGAATTTGCGAATATCGATCATTGGCCTTGTCCTTTGCTTGCCGCCCCTTGGGCCGGGGTGCCCGGCGGCTCATCTGTTGAGGACAAGATAGGCGGTTGGATCGTTTCGAAAATAGCGTAGATAGAAAACCATCGTTTCCAATTGAGAGATATTCCATGGCGCTTCCCGACTATGAAGGCTGGGCCTGTTTCGTCGCCGTCGCCGAGGGCGGCAGCTTCACCGCGGCCGCCGCCGCGCTCGGCCTGTCGAAGGCGAGCGTGTCGAAGGCGGTGACGCGGCTCGAGGCATCGCTCGGCATCACCCTGCTGCACCGCAGCTCGCGCGTCGTCGCGGTGTCGACCGCGGGCGCGGGCCTGCTCGACGAGGCGCGCGCGATGGTCGCGGCGGCGACCGCGGCGACCGAGGCTGCGCGCGGCGACCGCGTCGACCTCGCGGGTCCGATCCGCCTCGCCGCGCCGATGAGCTTCGGGATCAAGGTGCTCGGCCCGCCGCTCGCCGCCTTCCTCGAACGGCATCCCGCGGTCGAGATCGAGGTGCTGCTGAGCGATGCGCGCAACGATCCGGTGGCGGAGGGGATCGACCTGACGCTGCGCATATCGCCGCTCGCCGATTCGAGCCTGCTCGCGCGGACGATCGCGCCGGTCGCGGCTTCGGTGATCGCGAGCCCCGCCTATCTGGAGAAGCACGGCACGCCCAAGCATCCGCTCGATCTCTCGGGCCACCGGCTGATCGGTTACGGCCACCGTCAGCGCGCGATGCCGCTCCATTTCCACCGCAAGGATGAGGAAGCGACGGTGCTCCCCACCGGCCCCTTGTTCGCGAACAATGGCGATATCGCGGTGCCGCTCGTCGTCGCGGGGGTCGGGATCGCGCTGCTGCCCGACTTCATCGCCGCCGACGCGCTGGCGTCGGGCGCGGTTGTCCCGATCCTCGCCGACTGGTCGCCGCCGCAGTCGCATCTGCACCTGTTGTCGCCGCCCTCGCGGCTGCGTCCGGCGCGCGTGCGCGCGCTTTCGGACCATCTCGTCGACACGCTCAAAATGTCCTGTACCGGGGCACATGATCGCCATGTGGCGCTTCACCATGATCCGAAAACGGTCTGAGCGAGTGTTGCAAATTGGACGCGACTCGTGGACTTCCGCGGGTTAAATCAAAATTAACCTTTTCCCTTCATTGCTTTCATGGTTAATGTTCCGGCAGTCCTGCAACGGGGGTTGGTCGGTGACATCCTTGATGGTCATGCGATCGGTTCGCGGGATTATCGTGGGAAAAAGGGGTGCCCAATGCGCGTACTGCTGATCGAGGACGAGCCGACGACCGCGAAAGCGATCGACACGATGCTCACCACCGAGGGCTTCAACGTCTATACGACCGATCTGGGCGAGGAAGGCCTGGATCTCGGCAAGCTCTATGATTACGACATCATTCTGCTCGACCTGAACCTGCCCGACATGCACGGCTATGACGTGCTGAAAAAGCTGCGCACTGCAAAGGTGCAGACGCCGGTGCTGATCCTGTCGGGCATTTCCGAAATGGATTCGAAGGTGCGCTCGTTCGGCTTCGGCGCCGACGATTATGTCACCAAGCCGTTCCACCGCGACGAGCTGGTCGCACGCATCCATGCGGTTGTCCGCCGCTCGAAGGGCCACAGCCAGAGCGTCATCAAGACTGGCAAGCTCGCGGTCAATCTCGACACCAAGACGGTCGAGGTCGACAGCATCCGCGTGCATCTGACCGGCAAGGAATATCAGATGCTCGAACTGCTTAGCTTGCGCAAGGGCACGACGCTGACCAAGGAAATGTTCCTGAACCACCTTTACGGCGGGATGGACGAGCCCGAACTCAAGATCATCGACGTCTTCATCTGCAAGCTCAGGAAGAAGCTGGCGCTGGCTTGTGGGGGTGAAAATTATATCGAGACGGTCTGGGGCCGCGGTTATGTCCTTCGCGACATCGACGACGAAGGCAATGAGGTGCGCCGCGTCGCCTGACGCGTAACGCTTCAACGATTACCGAGGGAAGCCGGCGCGGAGCGATCCGCGCCGGTTTTCTTTTTGGCGGTGGTTGTGCGCGCTGGAAGGCAGCTAGCGACCGGTTGCGGACAATGGCAATGAGTGCAATCAATCTGACATGAGCGGCAATGATGTATACCTTTCCGAACTCGACAAATTCGTAAGGCCATTTATCGGCTATCCGGCTTGGGGAGCAAGGCAAGGCTATGGCAGCTTCCTGACGTTTGAGTTTGGCGATCCTGAATTAAAAGTCGAAGAGCGAAACTCCGAGAAACGCGGGTTACGCCGCGACGCTTATGTTCAAGGCGAATGGCACGTTTGGATCTACTGCTGCGTTTGGCGGTTTTCTTCGCACGGCCACCAGATCGCGTGGAGTGAAGATCCAAAGGATCAAATTTATCGCGCTACCGGGATGCTTGACGGGCAGAAGCTGGTGAGCGTCCACGTAAATCCATCGAAAGGCCAATCAAGGTTTGATTTTGACTTGGGCGGACTTCTTGAAACGTGGCCGGTCGGTGACGACCTAACTGAAGAGCAATGGTTCATTTACAGCCCGCACAATGTTTTCACATATCGCGCAGACGGTAAATATAGCCTGGAAACTCCAGATACGAGGGCAGAGCAGGAGCGTTGGCTCCCGTTTACTTAACGTCCGCTTCCCACCTCAAAGCAGACGCCGCCCTAGAAGCTCAGCTCGTCATAGATTTTCGAAAGATCGTGGTTCCACGGTCCTTCGTAGCGGTCGAGCAGGTCGTGCGCGGGCGATTTGCCGCTTTTGGCGATGCGGCGGAGCGGTTCGAGGAAGCCGACCTCGTTGTCGCCCATCGAATTGACCTCGCCGCGCGCCTTGAGCCCCGCAGCCGCGATGTCGAGCACGTGATGCGCCAGCTCGCCGACCGTGCTGCCGCCGGGCGCGAGCGCGTCGAGGCCTTCGCTTGGCACTGCGTCGCGCAGGCTCTGCTGCTCCTCGATGCTCCAGCCCTTGACCAGATCCCACGCGGCGTCGAGCGCGCCCTGGTCGTAAAGCAGCCCGACCCACAGCGCCGGTAGCGCGCAGATGCGATTCCACGGGCCGCCGTCGGCGCCGCGCATTTCGAGGAAGCTTTTGAGGCGCACTTCGGGAAATGCGGTCGACAGATGGTCGTTCCAGTCGGAGAGACGCGGCTTCTCGCCGGGGAGCGCGGGTAGTTCGCCCTTCAGGAAGTCGCGAAAGCTTTGTCCCGCGGCGTCGATATATTTGCCGTCGCGAAAGACGAAATACATCGGCACGTCGAGCATATAATCGACATAGCGTTCGTAGCCGAAGCCCTCGTCGAACACGAAGGGCAACATGCCGGTGCGCGCGGGGTCGGTGTCGGTCCAGATATGGCTGCGGTACGACATGAAACCGTTCGGCCGCCCTTCGGTGAACGGCGAGCTGGCGAAGAGCGCGGTCGCGAGCGGCTGGAGGGCGAGGCTGACGCGGAATTTCTGCACCATGTCGGCCTCGCTCGCATAGTCGAGGTTGGTCTGGATCGTGCAGGTGCGCAGCATCATGTCGAGCCCGAGGCTGCCGACGCGCGGCATATGTTCGAGCATGATCTTGTAGCGCCCCTTGGGCATGATCGGCAGTTCTGCGCGCGTCTTGTCGGGCCACATGCCGAGGCCGAGGAAGCCGAGACCGAGCTCGGCGCCGACTTCCTTCACCTGCTTCAGATGCCGGCCGGTCTCGGCGCAGGTCTGGTGCAGATTTTCGAGCGGCGCGCCGGACAGTTCCAATTGGCCCGCGGGTTCGAGGCTGACGGTGCCGTCGCTGCCCGCCAGCGCGATGACCTTTCCGCCTTCGATCACCGGCTCCCAACCGAAGCGGGTGAGCGCCATCAACAGGTCGTGGATACCGCCGGGCTCGTCATAGGAGGGCGCGCGATGATCGGCGGTGCGATAGACGAATTTCTCGTGCTCGGTGCCGATCCGCCAGCGATCCCTGGGCTTTTCGCCCTTGATCATGGGCGCCGCGAGCTGGTCGCGGGTTTCGACGATGGGATCGTTGCTGTCGGAGGCGGTGCGCGTGCTCATGCCGCGCATTTAGACTATCCGGTATAGAATGCAATCGGGGCCGGTCGTCAGTCGATCGCGACCTCGAACGCGATCGCCATCGCGGCCGCGGGCAACAGCGTCGCGGTGGTCGCGGCGACCGTCGTGCCCGCGACCGACGCGCCGAACGGATCGCTCTCGTCGGCGCCGTTCGCATTGTCGTCTTCTACGCTCGTCGCGCCCGCGCAGCTCGTGCCGCTGCGCAGCGATCCGGCGATGAAGCTCATTCCGGCCGGCAGCGCATCGGCGACGGCGATGCCGGTCGCGGTGCCGCTGCCATTGTTGGTGACGAGGATGCAGTATCGCATCCGGGCGCCCGGAATCGCCTTGGCATTGGCCGTGCCGTTGACCGAGTCGCTGACGACGCTGCTTGTCTTCGCGATCACCAGATTGGCGGTCGGGCGGCAGAAGATAATGTCGTGGAGTGCCATGCCCTGCTGCCCCGGATTGGCGGGGGCGAGGCTGTGGCTGCCATATTCGATGGTGATGCCGTCGACGGGCGCGTTGAAGGTCACGGTGACCGTGCCGTCGGCGCTGCCGTCGGCCGACAGCACGTCGCCATAGGCGCTGTTCCCGATCACATAATTGGCGGTGCCGTTAGTGAGTATGGGCGTAACGGCGACGCCATTATAGGTTCCCGTGACGGTGACGCGGTCGGCGAACTGGCCCGACGCATAATCGACGTCGAACAGCCTGAACTGCGCGCCGGGAACCGCGGTCGGCAGTGTGATTGTGGTGGTGACACTCCCCGCCTGGCTGGTGAAATCGACGAGCTCGAAGATCGAATATTGCGCGGGCGTCAGCCCGCCGGTGACGACATTCTGCCGCGTCGGCGACTGGCCGCCATAGGTGGCATTGCTCAAAAAGCTTCCGCCGCTGACCGCGATGTTGAAACTCGCGCTGCCGATCGCGATCAGCGCCGCGCCGGCGCTGGTCGTGCCCGCGGGCCAGGTGACGCTGTCCCAGTCGTGCACCGTCGTTCCGACCGGGCAGACGAGCGCCGGCGGTGTCCCCGCGACGCGCGTCCCCGATACGGTGAAACTCGCACTGTCGGAATCATCCTCGCCCGCCGCGCCATTGCCGGGGGTCGAATCGAAATCGAACGCCGAGGAGGCGCCGATTTCGGCGCTGTTGGTGACGCTCGCGCCCACGGTCGCGGCGACGGTGCCGCTGATCGTCAAGGTCCGCGTCGTCCCCGCCGGGACGCTCCCCACGGTCCACACGCCCGTCGCGCTGTTATAGCTGCCGAAACCCGACGCGCCCGTGAAGTTGAACCCTGCGGGCAGATTGTCCTGCACCGTCACGCCGGTCGCGGTCAGCGTCGACCCGCTCGCATTGGTGACGCTCAGCACATAGTCGATGCTCGCCCCGAACGCCGGGGCGGCGTTGCTGACCGATTTGGTCAGCGAAAGGTCGGCATAGCTCGACGGCACGCCGGTGAGGTAAAGGTCGGCGCGCACGAAATTGCCGTTGTCGGCCGACGGATATTGGTCGCAAATCTCGAGCCGCCAGGTCCCGGCGCTGTTCTCGCCGTTGAAAGCCGACAGCGGCGCATTGGGGCTGAAGACATTCTGATAGGGCGGCGCGCTGTTCGAATGATTGGTGCCATTGCCGTCGGTATTGACCGTCTGCGCCGCGTCGTCGTCGAGGCGGACGTTGAAATTATTGCCGTCGATGCTGCCAGTATCGCCGTTGACGAGCTGGACGCGCGTTCCGGCGGGCGATTGCAGCGTGACGCGCAGGTCGCCGCGCCAGCTGTGCGTCGCGAGCAGGCCAAGATCGACGTCGCCGACGATATGGCTGGCGCCGACGGTGAAATTGCGCACGAGCGGCGCGGTGCAGGTGGTCGCGGCGTTGATCGTGCCCGCGGTGGTGTTGCTGTAGGTCGTGGTGGTCTGCGCGATGGCGGGATTGGCGGCAAGCGTAAACGCCAGCCAGACGAGCATGATACAGGCTCGCGCAGACTGCAAACACTGGCCCCCCAGCCAGCGGTATCGGCTCTGGTCCCGCCGTTGCATGGATGCGCTATGGGCGCGGGATAGCTAATATCGGGTTAAAATTGCGATGTGGGTAGGGATTCTGTCCGGTGGCGGGACAGTTTTCCGGGCCAGTGAGGGGGCGGCGGGTTTCGACCGGGAGCTGCCATTGAGAGAAGAAAGCCCCTCCCCTTCAGGGGAGGGGTTGGGGTGGGGGCCATCGACCTTGCGCAAGGCCGATGGCCTCCACCCCAAAGCAGACCCCGCCGCATATGAAAAAGGGCGGCCGCCCTTTCGGACGCCGCCCTTGATCTTTTGGCGAAGAGGCGAAGCTCAGGCTTCGGCCATGTCCTCGTCGAACTGTTCGACCGGGCCGGAATCCTGGCCCTTGGCGTCGACGTCGCGGTCGACGAATTCGATGACGGCCATCGGCGCCGCATCCGAGGCGCGGATGCCGGCCTTGATGATGCGGGTATAGCCGCCGTTGCGGTCCTTGTAGCGTGTCGCGAGGACGTCGAACAGCTTGGTCAGCTGCGCATCGTCCATCAGGCGGCTCATCGCGAGGCGGCGGTTGGCAAGGCCACCGCGCTTCGCCAGCGTCACCAGCTTTTCGACATAGGGGCGCAGTTCCTTCGCCTTGGCGACGGTCGTCGTGATTTGCTCGTGCTTGATGAGCGAGGCCGACATGTTGCGGAACAGGGCCGTGCGATGCGCGCTCGTGCGCTGAAGCTTCCGGCCACCCGATTTATGACGCATAATCCATTCCTTCGTTTGTCAGAGGGGCCGTTTAGCGGGTTCCCATCAAAGTAGCACTTTGATGGGGCCCATCTGGTACCCCAAGCCAGGTCGATGTGCGGGCCGACCCATTCCCGTTGTACGCCCCTCTCCCGTCGGGAGAGGGTTGCGAAAGCTTGGCAACTTGTTGCCTAGCTGGAGCTGGGTGAGGGGATCGGCCCTATCACGAGAGCGCAGAACCCCTCATCCAACTTCGCCTAGCCGACAAGTCGGCAAGGCTGCGTATCCTTCTCCCGACGGGAGAAGGTTCAGAATTAACCCAGCAGTTCCTGCTCCAGCTTCTTGGCCATTTCCTCGATATTCTCCGGCGGCCAGCCGGGGATGTCCATGCCGAGACGCAGGCCCATCGACGACAGCACTTCCTTGATTTCGTTCAGGGACTTGCGGCCGAAGTTCGGCGTGCGGAGCATTTCGGCTTCGGTCTTCTGAACGAGGTCGCCGATATAGATGATATTGTCGTTCTTGAGGCAGTTGGCAGAACGGACCGACAGTTCGAGCTCGTCGACCTTCTTGAGAAGGAAGCGGTTGAGCTGGTTGACGTCCGACTCGTCGGCGGCCGCCGACGGCGCCGCCATGCCGATCAGGCCGCTGTCGTTCATCGCTTCTTCGAAGTGGACGAAGACCTGGAGCTGGTCCTGAAGGATGCGCGCGGCATAGGCGACGGCATCTTCGGGGGTCACCGTGCCGTCGGTTTCGACGGTCAGGTTCAGCTTGTCATAGTCCAGCTCCTGACCGATGCGGGCATTGTCGACCTTGTAGGCGACCTGGCGCACGGGCGAGTAGAGCGAGTCGACCGGGATCAGGCCGATCGGCGCGTCGACCGGACGGTTGGCGGTCGCGGGGACATAGCCCTTGCCGGTGTCGGCAACGAGTTCCATGTTCAGCGTCGCGCCATCGTCGAGGTGGCAGATGACATGGTTCGGGTTCATCACCTTGATGTCGCCCGACACCATGATATCGCCGGCCTTGACGGTCGCGGGACCGGTCGCCGAAAGCTGAAGCCGCTTCGGGCCTTCGCCTTCCATCTTGAGTGCGACCTGCTTCACGTTGAGCACGATGTCGGTGACGTCTTCACGCACGCCGGCGAGGCTCGAGAATTCGTGGAGCACATTCTCGATCTTGATCGACGTGATCGCCGCACCCTGGAGCGACGAGAGCAGCACGCGGCGCAGCGCGTTGCCGAGCGTCAGGCCGAAACCGCGCTCAAGCGGTTCGGCGACGAACGTCGCCTTGCGCTTGCCGTCGCTGCCAGCCTTGATTTCCAGGTTGCTGGGCTTCTTCAATTCCTGCCAGTTCCGGATATTGACAGTCATGGATTTCCCTTTGCTTTGGGCGGGACGGGCGGGGGTCGGCCACCTGTCCAGCGAGGAGTTTTATGCGGGCGGCGCCCCGGCGGTGGGACGCGCCCGAAAAGACGTCAGACGCGGCGGCGCTTGGCCGGGCGGACGCCATTGTGCGGGATCGGAGTCACGTCGCGGATCGACGTGATGTGGAAACCGACAGCCTGCAGCGCGCGGAGCGCCGATTCACGGCCGGCGCCGGGGCCCTTGACTTCGACTTCGAGGGTGCGGACGCCGTGCTCGGCGGCCTTCTTGCCGGCGTCTTCGGCGCAGACCTGCGCCGCATAGGGGGTCGACTTGCGGCTGCCCTTGAAGCCCATCATGCCGGCGCTCGACCATGCGATTGCATTGCCCTGCGCGTCGGTGATGGTGATCATCGTGTTGTTGAAGGTCGCGTTGACGTGGGCCACACCCGACGAGATATTCTTGCGTTCGCGCCGACGAAGGCGCTGCGGTTCACGAGCCATGATGAAATCCTAACCTGTATCCTGAATGGCCGGTGGCGGATGGATCGCCGCTCTCCGGCAGGGAAAGAAACAAGGAAGCGCGTCATGAAGGCGCGCTCGACCTTATTTCTTCTTGCCGGCGATCGGCTTCGCCTTGCCCTTGCGGGTGCGCGCATTGGTGTGCGTGCGCTGGCCGCGGACGGGAAGGCCCTTGCGATGACGCAGGCCGCGATAGCAGGCGAGGTCCATCAGGCGCTTGATGTTCATCGCCGTGTTGCGGCGCAGGTCGCCCTCGACCGTGTGGTCGGCGTCCAGCGTTTCGCGGATCTGCAGGACTTCGGCGTCCGACAGGTCCTGAACGCGGCGGCTGTGGTCGATGCCCAGCTTGTCGGCGATGTCGACGGCGGTCTTGCGACCGATGCCGTGGATGTAGGTGAGCGCGATGATCACGCGCTTGTTGGTGGGCAGGTTGACGCCCGCAATACGTGCCATTGGTAACTTTCTCCTGCTCCACAGGGCGCGCTGGCAATCGGCCCCATCTCAAAGCGTCTGAATTTCCAACGCAAAAAACGGACCACGATGCGCACGAAAACGCTTCGCCGTCCGGTCAGGCTGTCGGAATGCTCGGGCAGTTAGGGTGAGTCGCGTAGAAAGTCAAGCGAACTGCGGTGAATGGCGGTGAGTCCTCCCTGTGGCGAAGCCATGGGGAGGTGGCCAGCGCGCAACTCGCGGACGGAGGGCAGTGACGCGAGGTTGCGGCCCTCCACCCCTTCGGCGGCCCCTCCCATGGCTGCGCGACAGGGAGGATCGATTAGGGCTGCGCCGTCAGCGCGACCGCCCGGTCGTGCAAGCGGCTGACGACAGCCCGATGGATTCCGGGGGCGCAGGCGATGACGCCGAACGCCTGCGCGCGCGGGGTGTTGAACCGCAGTGGCTCGCCGAAGGCATCGGTCACCGCCGCCCCCGCCTCGGCCGCGATCAGTGCCGCCGCGGCGACGTCCCACTCGAAACCCCAGCGCAGCGTCGCGACGAGGTCGGCGCGGTCGTCGGCGACGAGCGCCATGCGGAGCGCGATGCTGTTCGGCTTGGTCACCATGATCAGGTCGCGGTCGATCTTGGGCAGGCTGTCGGCGGGCACGCGCGACCCGTCGAAGATCATACGGCGGCTGGCGCGCAGCGCCTCGCCGTTGAGCGTCGCGCCCTTGCCCTTTTGCGCGACCCACAGCTCGTCGAGCGCGGGGGCGTAGAGCACGCCGAGTTCGGGCGCGCCATCGATGACGAGCGCGACCGACACGCACCAGCCCGGACGGCCGCGGATGAAGTCGCGCGTGCCGTCGATCGGGTCGACGCACCACATCACGCGGCACGCCAGCCGGTCTTCATTGTCGGCGGTTTCCTCGGACAGCCACCCCGCCTCGGGCACCATCGCGCCCAGCACGGCCTTCAGCCGCGCGTCGACGGCGAGATCGACGTCGCTCACCGGATTGTCGTGCGACTTGTGCCACACGTCGACCGGCCGCCCCTCGCCGCGCCAGCGCGCCATCGCCATGTCGCCGACCTCGCGTGTCGCGGCAATTACGGCTTCGAGGTTGCGCGCGGGCATCGCCTCGCCCCTTTAGCTGCTCGCGACGGTCATGCCGTCGATGCGCAGCGTCGGCGCGTTGGTGCCGTGGCGAAACTCGAGGTCGTTCGCCGGAGTGAGCGCGGCGAACATGTCGATCAGATTGCCCGCGATCGTGAATTCGGCGATCGGCCCCGCGAGTGCGCCGTCCTTGATCAGGAAACCAGACGCGCCGCGGCTGTAATCGCCGGTCACCGGATTGACTCCCTGGCCGATCAGTTCGGTGATATAGACGCCCTCGGCGACACCCTCCATCAGCGCCGCCGGCGTCGCGCTACCCGCGGCGAGGTGGAGGTTGCTCGCGGCGACCCCCGAGGCGCCGCCGCCGCGGCTCGCGTGGCCGGTCGGTGTCAGACCGAGCTGCTTCGCCGAGGCGGTGTCGAGCAGCCAGCCGGTAATCCGGCCGTCCGCCACGATGTCGCGCGCCGCGGTCGGCACACCCTCGCCGTCGAAGGCGCGGCTGCGCAACCCGCGTGCGCGGTGCGGTTCGTCGCGGATCACGATGCCGCTGTCGAACAACATCGCCTCTTCCTTGCCAAGCAGGAAACTCGTCCCGCGCGCGATCGCCGGCCCCGCGATCGCGCCGAGCAGATGGCCGACGATGCTGCTGCTGATCCGCGGGTCGAGCAGCACCGGAAGCTTGCCGGTCGGCGCCTTGCCGGGGTTCAGCCGCGCGACCGCGCGCGTGCCGGCGCGGGTGCCGATGTCGGCGGCGCTTTCGAGATCCGACAGATGGTGCGCGCTGTGCCATCCGTAATCGCGCTGCATCGCCGCGCCTTCGCCCGCGATGACGCTCGCCGACAGGCTGTGGCCGCTCGATCCGTATCCGCCGGCAAAGCCGTGGCTGGTCGCGAGCGCGAAGCGCGTGCGGCTGTGGCTCGCGCTGCCGCCTTCGCTGTTGGTGACCCCGGCGACGGCGCGCGCCGCTTCCTCGACGGCAAGCGCGGCTTCGCGCAAGGACTGGGGATCGGCGTCGCTGCCGTCGTCGAGGTCGAGATCGGGAACGGGGCCCTTGAACAGCAACTCTTCAGGCGCGAGCCCGGCATAGGGATCCTCGGGCGCCTCGCGCGCCATGGCGACGCAGCGGGTCACGAGCTTCGCAAGCTCGCCCGCGTCCATGTCGGCGGTCGACACGCTCGCGCTGCGCTGCCCGACGAAGACGCGCAGCGAAATATCCTGCCCCTCCGACCGCTCGACATCCTCGAGCGCGCCGAGCCGCATCGAAACCGAGGTCGCGGCATTGCAATAATAGAGGGCATCGGCGGCGTCGGCGCCGGCTTGGGTCGCGGCGTCGCAGAGCATCTGCGCGCGGTCGAGAGCTTCGGAAACGGTCAGCATTGCCGCGCCCTATACGGCGCGCGGGCCAGCGTCAAACCTGGCTGCGGGCGATCAGCCGGTGATTGCCGCGATTGCGTCGGTGGCGGCGATGGCGCCGCTGATCCACAGGAAGGGCAGCGTCAGCGCGGCGAACCACAGGCGGCGAACGTCGCGGCGGAAGCGTGCGTGCAGGCCCCAGCTCGCGAGCGCCTGGCGGCTCAGATGATACCAGTGGCGTTCGGTCGAGCGTGCGACCGGAAGTGCGAGCGCGAGCAGAATGACGAGCGCGACGACGATGAAGGCGGACGGCGCGCCCGCGGCGACCACGCTCATCACGAGCCAGATCTGCAGCGCGGCGAAGGCGAGGAGGGCGGCGGCGGCATGCCACGTCATTCGGCGGCCGAGGCTTCGTGCCGGCGGCACGCTGACTGCCGTGCGCCTCCACAGGCGCGGTTCGAATGCTGATGCCATGTTACAGCCCCCTAGGCTGGCGATTCCCAGAACCGCACGTTTTGCCCCAAAAATTCCCAAGTCAAGACAGCTTGCCAGCGATTCGTTAATTTTTGCACTCGATTCGGCTCGGATTCGCAACCAAACCGCGCCGAGCCGCTGGAATCATTGCGAATCTGGCACCGTTCGTTCCGTCCGGCAGACGGGAGGGGTGAAAATACCCTCGGCCGAATGGAAGCGGCGGGCTTGACCGCGCCGCGGACCGCGGCGTAGCGCCATCACGTTCCCTCGATCGACGGAGACGCGATGCGCCGGCCCAAATTGCTCGATACGGCACACGACTATAGCTTGCCGCTCTTCCGCGCCGATGCGCTGGCCGGGGTCAGCGTCGCGCTCGTTGCCTTGCCGCTCTGTATCGCGATCGCCATCGCATCGGGCAGCACGCCATTTGTCGGACTGGTTACCGCGATCGTCGGTGGCTTCGTCATTTCGGCGACCAGCGGCAGCCGGGTGCAGATCGGCGGGCCGACCGGCGCCTTCATCGTCGTCGTCTATGGTGTGATTCAGGATCATGGCATGGACGGGCTGATCGTCGCGACGATCATGGCGGGCATCTTGCTGATTGTCGCCGGCTTCTTTCGCGCCGGCCGGCTGATCGCGCTGGTCCCCGAACCGGTGATCGACGGCTTCACCATCGGCATCGCAGGGATCATCGCCGCCAGCCAGTTTCAGGACGCGCTCGGCCTGTCGGCGGGCAAGGTCCCCGCCGACATGATCCCGAAGCTCGAGGCGCTGTGGGCGGCGCGCGCCACGCTCAGCCTTGCGGCGCTGGGGGTGACCGCGGCGACGGTGGCCGCCATCCTGCTGCTGCGTCGCTGGCGCCCGCGCTGGCCGGTGCTGGTGATCGCCGTCGGCGCGGCGTCGCTCGCGGTGCTCCTGTTCCACCTGCCGGTCGATACGGTCGGTTCGCGTTTCGGAGCGTTGCCGAGCGGATTTCCGGCGCCGCACTGGCCGGAAGTGACGACCGACCGGATCGTCGCCTTGCTCCCGTCCGCGATCACGATCGCCTTTCTGGCGGGCGTCGAATCGCTGTTGTCGGCGATCGTCGCCGACCGCATGTTCGACGGCCGCCACCGCCCCAGCGCCGAACTGCTCGCGCAGGGCTATGCCAATGTCGTGACGCCGCTGTTCGGCGGACTGCCGGTCACCGGCGCGATCGCGCGCACGGCGACCAACGTCCGCGCGGGCGGACGCACGCCGGTCGCGGGCATGGTCCATGCGGCGGTTATCCTGATCGTCGTGCTCGCCGCCGGAGGGCTCGCGGGCGCGCTCGCGCTGCCTGCGCTGGCGGCGGTGCTGCTGGTGACCGCCTATAATATGGCGGAGCCCGAGAAATGGCGCGAGCATGCGGCGCTGCCGCGGGACGAACTGTTGCTGCTGCTCGTCACCTTGCTGCTGACAATATTCGCCGACCTGACGATCGCGATCGGTACCGGCGTCGCGCTCGGTTTCATCCTGCGCTGGTGGAAGGGGCGCGGCGCGAGGCTCTGGACCCCGCGCGAGCGTTAGGGCTGCGGCGGGGTCGGAAGCGGCTCGGCGTCGGCTTCGTCGGGAGCGGTCGGCGCCGCCGGAGCCTCGCCATTCGCCTGCCGCTCGAGTTCCTCGGCCGCCTTCTGCCGTTCGGCGAGCGCGCGCTCTTCGGCGACCACGGCGGCTTCGACCTCTTCGGCCGCGGCGTCGATACCTGCGAGGCGCTTGGCGCGCTCGTCGGCGATCATCGCCTGCCAGTCGGTCTTGTCGGCGGCGCGTCGTTCGGCGCGTGCACCCGCGAGCAGCGCCTGCGTACAACCGGTAAAGCCGCCCAGGCCGGTCGGCGAGCAGCTGTCGGTGCCGAAGCGGCCGACGCGTTCGAGCGCGACGACCTTGTTCGCCCAGGCTTCGTTGCGCGGATCGAGCGGGTCGCCGCGCAGCATCTCGGGCACGCGATAGCGTTCGGTTTCGGGCAGGCGGTTACAGACGACGATTTCGTCGGGGCTCGACTGTTCGCACTTGTCGTTGCCGTAGACGATGACCTGGTTGATCTTTTCGGCGTCGACCGTGGCTTCCTGTGCGGCGGCGGGCAGGGCGGCGGCGCTGCCGGCGAGGATCAGCGCGAACAGGGGGAGACGGGTCATCGGATCTTCCTTTGTCAATTTGACGCGGCGTGGCACCGCGACCCTGCATCGGTCATGAACGACGCGGGGGCTTTCCTGTATCAGATACGTTTCGACAGCGCGATGGCTGCACGGCAACCCGCGCGGATCGCCAGGCTCAGGATCGGGTATCCGGGGGCGCTTTCGGCGCCAGCCTTCAGCGCGGCTTCCTTATGCTCGAGCTCTTCGGCACGGAAATCCTCGACCGCGGCGCTGAGTTCGGGGTCGCGGTCGCCGAGTTCGTTCAGCTGATGCTGATAATGGCGGTCGATCTCGGTCTCGACCGCGGCGGTGCACGCCATCGCCGCGCGCGGCCCCATCGCGGCGGTCACCGCGCCGAGCGCGAAGCCCGCGACGTTCCAGACCGGCTGAAGCGCGGTCGGACGCACGCCGCGCCGCGCGATCATCGCGTCGAAGAATTTGCGGTGCCGCTCTTCCTGTTCGGCCATATGCGCGATCTCGCGCGCCATCGGGTGGCGGTCGCCCATCACCGCGAGCTGGCCGGCATAGATGCGCGTCGCGCCATATTCGCCCGCCTGGTCGACGCGGATCATCGATGCGGTGCGCTTGTTTGTCATGTCACCGATGTGGTCTTCCGGCGCAGCAAGGTCAAGACGAACGCGGCCGCCGCGAAGGAGAAGATCGCGTTGAAGCCCGCGAGCGAGATGCCGAACAGCGACCATTGCACCGCGTCGCAGCGGATCAGCGGCGCGTTCATGATCGAATCGAGCGTGACGGGGCCGCCGGCACCCGTCGCGCAGGTCGTGACGCCTTCCCAGAATCCATATTCGACCCCGGCGTGAAAGACGCCGATCGCGCCGCTGACCGCAATGGCGACGGCGGCGAGCAGCGTGAGCGCGCGCATCGCCTTGTCGTTCCGGCGCATCAGCAGCGCGGCGAGCGCCAGCAGGATCGCCGCCTGATGCGGCCATCGCTGCCAATAGCACATCTCGCAAGGGTGGAGGCCAAAGCCATATTGCGAGACGAGCGCGCCGCCATAGAGCAGGAGCGGCGCCGCGAATGCGACGAGCGGCGCGGCGAGGCGCGATTTCAGCATATAAGAACCCCGGAAATCAGATCGTCATCCCGGCGCAGGCCGGGATTTCGCCGGTGCGTCAGGTTGCGAGGTCGAGATCCCGGCCTGCGCCGGGATGACGAATAGGAGGACATGGCCAAGGCGCTGACTAGTTGCGGCGCGCAGGCTTGGCGCCGGGTTTGCCGGCCTGCGCCATGCGCGCCGTTCCCGGGCCGATCCGCCCGATCGTCTGCAGCGCATAGTGGAGCTGGAAATCCTCGATGCCCTTGGCCTTCAGCTCCTCCGCGGTCGCGGTGAAGCGCGGGTCGGCCTTTTCGTCCTGTTCGAGCAGGCCGTCATCGACCTTCTTCTCGTTGATCAGGTGACGGCGCAGGTCGCTTTCACGGAATTTGGGCCGCGAGGCGTAATCGGGGTCGCTGAGCTGCGGCACCTGGATGTCGGGGTCGATCCCGCCTTCCTGCACGCTGCGGCCCGACGGCGTGTAATAACGCGCGGTGGTCAGGCGCAGCGCGGTGGTGTCGGTCAGCGGCAGCACCGTCTGTACCGATCCCTTGCCGAAGCTGCGTTCGCCCATCACGACCGCGCGATGCTGGTCCTGCAGCGCGCCCGCGACGATCTCGGAGGCCGAGGCCGATCCCGAATCGATCAGCACGATCACCGGCGCGCCGCCGGCGGCGTCGCCCGGTTCGGCGAAATAGCGTTCGATGTCGCCCTTCTTGCGCCCGCGCTGCGACACGATCTCGCCGCGTTCGAGGAACAGGTCGCTGATCCCGACGGCTTCGTCGAGGAGCCCGCCGGGGTTCGAGCGCAGGTCGAGGATCCAGCCGCGCGGCGTCTTGCCCAGCGACTTTTCGACCGCCATCATCGCGGCCTTGAGGTCGGCGGTCGCATCGGCCGAGAAACTGGTGACGGTGAGCACGCCGACGTCGCCGCTGACTTCCCATTTCACGGGTTTCAGGTCGATGATCTCGCGCGTCAGCGTCATTTCGATCGGCTTGTCCTGACCCTCGCGGACGACCGTGATCTCGATCGGCGTGCCCGGGCGGCCGCGCATCTGCTCGACCGCTTCGTCGAGCGTCATGCCGAAGATCAGTTCCTTGTTGATATGAGTGATATAATCGCCCGCCTTGATCCCCGCCTTGTCGGCCGGAGTGTCGGCGGTCGGCGCGATCACCTTGACGACGCCGTCCTCCATCGTCACCGACAGGCCCAGCCCGCCGTATTCGCCGTCGGTCTGGGTTCTGAGGTTCGAAAAACCGCGCGCGTCGAGATAGCCCGAATGCGGGTCGAGGCTGGCGAGCATGCCGTTGATCGCGCCTTCGATCAGCTTCGAATCCTCGACCGGTTCGACATAATTCGACTTCACTTCGAGGTAGACGTCCATGAAGCGCGCGATTTCTTCCTGCGTCTTCGAATCGACGGTCGCCATCGCGCCGGTCGCGAGCGGGACGAGCGCCAGCGTCGAAAGCGCGGCGGCGCCCTGCCACAAGGCGAAGCGGCGTTTCGGAGAAGCGGCGGTCTTGGTCGAGTCGGTCATTTCCATCTTTCACGCGGGCGAGATCAATCTTGCCTTATAATCCCCGGCGCGCCATCCTCCTACGCAAATCTGCGGGCGTCAAGCGGCGCATCCCTATTGCGGGGCAGGGAAGGAAGCACGTCTGAATCGTCATCCCGGCGTAGGCCGGGATCTCGACCTTGCCTTCTGATGCGCCGGCGAGATCCCGGCCTACGCCGGGATGACGAAGTTGTAGAGGCGGCGCTTCGATCCAGAATGATCAAGCCCCAAGGATCAGCCGATCATCGCGACGACGTCGACGGGGCGGCCGGCGCGGCGAAGTTCGACGGTGATGCGGCTGTCGTCCGATCCCGCGCGGCCGACCGGCGCGCCGGCATCGACCGTATCGCCGACCCCGACCGACAGCGCGATCATTCCGGTAAGCAGCGAGACCCAGCCGCCGCCATGGTCGATGATGACGATCTTGCCATAGCCGCGATAATCGCCGGCGAAGCCGACGCGGCCGGGTGCGGGAGCGACGACCTGTCCGCCGGGACGCGCGGCGATCGTGATCCCGCGCGATCGCACGCCGCTTTCATTGACCTCGCCAAGCCCGGCGACGATGCGCCCGACGACGGGCAGGCGATAGGCGCCGCGGGTCAGCTCGGCCTCTGCGGTGGCGGGCGGCGCGACGCTTCCGGTTACGCTCGCTTCGGGGTTGCGGGGGCGCGGGATCGGCCCGGCGAGCTCAGCGAGTTGGGCGCGTACCGCGCCGTCGGCTTCGAGCGAATCCATCAGTTCGACGATGTCGCGCGCCTTCTCGCCGAGCCCCAGCGCGCGGTCGGCCTCGAGCTGCGCGCTACTCATCAGCTCGCGCGAGCGCAGCCGGCCTTCGTTTTCGAGCCGGGTGAGCGCGTCGCGGCGACGCGCGAGCTGCGCCTTGCTCGTCGACAGCGCCTTCAGTGCGATCGCCTGCTGCCGCCGCGTCGTGTCCAGCGCGGTCAGCTCGCGGCGGACGCCCGCGGTGCGCCGTTCGATCACCGGCATCGCGGCGTCGATCACCGCGCGCGCGTGGACCATGTCGGACAGCGAGCCCGGCTGCGCGAGCACGCTGACCGGCGGCTGGCGGCTCAGCTGCTGGAGCGACGCGGCGAGTTCGAGCAAGGGTTGCTGTTGCTCGGCGAGCCGCGCGCGCTGCGCCGACAGCCGGCGGGTGACCAGCGCGACACGCGCCTCGCCGGCGCTGATATCGGCTTCGGCCGACTGGATGCGCGCGGCGAGCGCGGCGCTGCGTTTCTTGAGGCGGTCGGCCTCGCTGCTTGCCGCCGCCGCCTGTTTTTCGAGCAGTGCGCTCCGCGCCATCGCCGCCGCCGACTGCTGCTTCGCGTCGATCAGCTGTTCGCGTTCGTGCGCGGCGATCGCCGTTGGATCGAAAATATCGCCCTGCGCCAGCGCGAGTGCGCCGCCCGCGAAGACGGCGACCGCCGCAAGCCCCGCGAGCGCGCGTCTCATTGCCGGCCTTCGCGATGATAGGGGTGGCCCGCGACGATGCTCGTCGCGCGCCACAATTGCTCGGCGAGCATCGCGCGCGCCATCAAATGCGGCCAGGTCGCGCGGCCGAAGGCGATGACCTTGTCGGCACCCTCGCGCTCTTGCGCGGTGAAGCCGTCGGCGGCGCCGAGGCAGAAACGCGCTTCGCGCACCCCGCCGTCGCGCCACTTTTCGAGGAGCCTTGCGAATTCGAGCGACGACATCTGCTCGCCGCCCTCGTCGAGCAGGATGGTGCGGCTGTTGTCGGCCGCGGCGGGCATCCGCCCGCCGGTGTCGGGAAGTTCCGAAATCTTCTGCGCCCAGGTCACGCGCTTCATATAGCGGTCGACCAGCTCGGCCTCGGGCCCGCGCCCGATGCGCCCGCGCGCGATGATGTGCAGCAACATGGAATATTCGTTCCTGGCGGAAGCGGTACCAGCCCGCTCCCCCACCCGGCCTCCCAAACCAGTTTACCCTGTGGGTGGCCGGGTGGGGGAGCGGGCTGGTACCGCTTGGGTTCGGACGTTAGTCCGAACAGAATAGCGCCGTCAATTCGCTGCCGCGACCGGCGGCGCGTCGCCGAACGACCACATGCGCTCGAGGTTGTAGAAGCTGCGCACCTCGGGGCGGAACAGGTGGACGATGACGTCGCCCGCGTCGATCAGCACCCAATCGGCGTTGGGCAGGCCTTCGACGCGAACGCTGCGGCCCGCTTCCTGCTTGATCCGCTGCGCCAGCTTCTCGGCGATCGCCGAGACATGGCGCGTCGAACGGCCGCTCGCGATCACCATATGGTCGGCGATGCTGCTCTTGCCGGCAAGCGGGATGGAGATGGTTTCCTGGGCCTGATCCTCGTCCAGCTGGTGGAGGATCAGCGCGTGGAGCGAGTCCACGCTGTCGTCCGAAGACGTCGGGGCGGGTGCGGCGCCGGGCGCGTCACCCTTGTCGGCGGAGATCAAATGCGTCCTTTCTCGGTCGGTTCCACCAGCCACGAACGCGTCACGGGGTCGCGCAGCGCGCGGCCTTCATAGCGTTCGAACCAGCGGGGGTTGGCCTGCCGTATCGCAGTCGCGGATCGCACATCGGGCGAAAATCGCAAGAACACGAGGGCGGGCGGTCTCCAGTCTGTCCAATGGCTTTTCTGGTCTGCGGGCCGGACAAAGCGCCGCAGCCATCCCATCGCACGTCTTGCATGGGCGCGGTCGTTATAGCCCGGACGCGCAACAACCGCAATCGGCATCAATCGCGCGATCTCCCGCCAGTCGCGCCATTGGGGCAGCTGGACCAGATTGTCGGCGCCCATGATCCAGATGAACCGGCGGTTCGGGTAACGCCGGACGAGCCTTTTGAGCGTATCGACCGTATAGCGCGTGCCGAGTTCGGCCTCGATCGCGGTCGCGCGGATCGGTGCGCGCCGCGCCATGCGCTGCGCCGAACCGAGCCGCGCGGGGAGCGGGGCCATGCCCGCCTTGGGCTTCAAAGGATTGCCGGGCGACACCAGCCACCACAGCTCATCGAGCCCCAGCGCGTCGATGGCATTCAGGCTGATCGCGCGATGCCCGCCGTGCGCGGGGTTGAAGCTGCCGCCGAGGAGGCCGGTGGGGCTCACAGGAAGGTTTGCCAGTCGCTGCGAAGGTGGGCGACACGCAGGATCAGAACCCGCTTCGCATCGACTTGATAGAGCAAGGCATAGGGCAGTTTCCCCAAGCGCCACTTGCGGCCGCCTTGCGCGCCGAGCGGTGCTCCGGCCCGCGGTGAGGTCGCGAGGAAAATGGTTGCTTTGGCGGCTTCTTCGAGCAGGGCCTGGGCCGTCTCGAAATCCGCATCGACTTTTCGATCGACAGTGTTGTTCAGATCTTCGCGTGCAAGACGCGACCAGCGAACCGGCGTCACGCCGCTTCTTTATTTCGCTTGGCTTGTATCTCTTTTCGTTTGGCGGCAATCCAGTCCAGCATCTCGTCCGAAGAAATCAGAGGTTCCTCCCGCGCCGACCGTTCGCCTTCCTCAATGAAGGCGAGCATTTCGCTCTCACGTTCGGCATATTCCCGAACCGCTTGAGCGACCAGCCATGAGCGCGAACGGTCATAATATTCGGCCAGCCGGTCGAGCGTTTCGCGCGTGGCAGCGTCGAGGCGCGCCGTAACGGGTGATGTAGACTCCATAGACCGCTTATATCATTTGTATACAAATGATTCAAGGTCGCGTCTGCCCGCTCCCCCACACCAGCCATTTATAGGTGGTGAGCCCTTCCAATGCGACGGGCCCGCGCGCGTGCAGCCGTCCCGTCGCGATGCCGATCTCGGCGCCCAATCCGAATTCGCCGCCGTCGGCGAATTGCGTCGAGGCGTTGTGCATCACGATCGCGCTGTCGACGCCGGTCAGGAAGCGCTCGGCGACCCCCGCATCCTCGGTGACGATTGCATCGGTGTGCCTGCTCGAATGCGTGTCGATATGCGCGAGCGCGCCCGCGATGCCGCCGACCATCGCGACCGAGACGATCGAGTCGAGATATTCGGTGTCCCAGTCGGTTGCCGAGGCAGGGTCCACATGCGGGCTCAGCGCCGCGACGCCCTTGTCGCCGCGCACTTCGCAGCCCGCGGCGATCAGCGCGTCGATGATCGCGAGCGGGGCGGAATAGGCGCGGTCGATCAGGATCGTCTCGGTCGCGCCGCAGACGCCGGTGCGGCGCATCTTGGCGTTCACCGCCAGCGCCACCGCCTTTTCGGGATCGGCGGCGCCGTCGATATAAAGGTGATTGATGCCATCAAGGTGCGCGAGCACGGGCACGCGCGCCTCGTCCTGCACGCGAGCGACAAGGCCCTTGCCGCCTCTGGGTACGATGATGTCGATCAGCCCCTGCGCGCGCAGCATCGCGCCGACCGCGGCGCGGTCCTGCGTCGGGACGAGTTGCACCGCATCGGCGGAGAGCCCGGCCTCGACCAGCCCCACCGCGAAGGCCGCGTGGATCGCGCGGTTCGAATGCACCGCCTCGCTGCCGCCGCGCAGGATCACGGCATTGCCCGACATCAGCCCGAGCGCCGCGGCGTCGGCGGTCACATTGGGCCGGCTTTCATAGATGATGCCGATGACGCCCAAGGGTACGCGCACGCGGCTCAGCACCAGCCCGTTGGGGCGGGTGACGCGGTCGATCTCGCCGCCCACCGGATCGGGAAGCCCTGCGACCGCGTCGATCGCATCGGCGATCGCGCCGAGCCGCGCCTCGTCGAGCCGCAGCCGGTCGAGCATCGCGCCCGACAGACCGTTTTTCTGTCCTGCCGCCATGTCCTCTTCGTTCGCCGCGAGGATGTCGGCGGCGCGGGAACGGATTGCCGCCGCCGCCGCGCGCAGCGCCGCCGCCTTGTCGGCGGTCGGCGTCAACGCCAGCCGTTTCGCCGCGGCGCGCGCGCGCGCGCCCATGTCGGCGATCAGGGCGGTGGCATCGCCGGGGAGCGGCGGGACGGTGAGGGCTTCGGCGTTCATGGCGCGGCCACTACCATGTTTTTCGTAACTCTCGAAAGCCCCGTTGCGCGGCGCCGCGCGCATCTTTAGGCAGGGCGCCATGACAGGGGATATCGAGGGTATCGGCAGCGCGGTGACGGCGGGCCTCGCGGCGCGCGCGGTCGAATCGCGCCACGGCGAGGGCAAAGCGCACGGCCATGCGCCGCTGCGCTGCCTCAATTGCGGCACCAGCCTGACGGGTTCGCATTGCCACCATTGCGGACAGCGCGCCGATGTCCACCGCAGCTTCGGCGCGATCGGGCACGACCTCGTCCACGCGATCTTCCATTTCGAGGGCAAGATCTGGAACACGCTGCCGCTTTTGACCTGGCGGCCGGGCGACCTGACGCGGCGCTATATTCACGGCGAGCGTGCGCGCTTCATTTCGCCGCTCGCGCTGTTCCTGTTCGCGGTCTTCCTGACCTATGCGGTGCTCGCGATGGTCGGCAGCGGCGGCGGCTTCGGCGAGGTGATAGCGAAGGAGGCTGCCGAGCAAACGCGCACCGCGGCGATCAAGGACAGCATGCAGGTCGAGGTCGACCGGATCGACGCCGAACTCGCAAAGGCCGATCTGCCCGCCGCCCGGCGCAGCGAACTCGAAACCGAACGCGACATCCTCCAGAAAAGCGCCGGCTATCTCGGCGTCGCGCGCACCCGCAGCAAGAAGGAACGTGCCGCCGACCGCGCTGCCGGTCCGCCCGTTCTCGAAAATCCGGTCGAGCAGGTGGTGACGAGCGCTGACTTCATCTCGCGCAACAAGGTCGATACGGGGGTGCTCTTCATCGACCATGGGCTCGAAAAGGCCTTCGCGAACCCCGCGCTGGTGCTCTACAAACTCCAGGCGAACGCCTATAAATTCGCTTGGGCGCTGATCCCGCTGTCGCTGCCCTTCATGTGGCTGCTGTTTCCGTTCAGCCGCCGATTCCACACTTATGACCATTTCGTCTTCGTCACTTACTCGATTTCGTTCATGCTGCTGCTGTTCGTGGTCGTGCGGCTTTTGAACCTGACCATCTTCGGCGATCTCGCGATCTTTTTCGCGATGCTCTATGTGCCATTCCACATGTATCGCCAGCTGCGCGGCGCCTATCGCTCGTCGCGGTTCGGCGCATTTGTGCGCGCGAATCTGTTGCTCTTTTTCAGCCTGTTCGCAGTGATCTGGTTCATGCTGCTGCTGCTCGCGCTCGGGATCAGCGGATAGAGGTGAAGCTGTAACAAAGACCGGCCACAAACCCGGCGATGCGGGAGGATATGCAGTGCATCCATTGTGGCACGAGATCGATCGCCGTCTGCTCATCAAACTCGGCACCGCGGGGCTTGCCGCGCTTTCCTTGCCCGGCGCCGCGGCCGCCGCGATGGCGCAGGGCTTCACCCACGGCGTCGCGAGCGGCGAGCCGGGCGCCAATTCGGTGCTGCTGTGGACGCGCTATGCCGCGGCGAATGACGCGCTCCTGACCGTCGAGCTATCCGAAAGCGCCGACTTCGCGCGCATCGCGGCGGGCGGCAGCGTCACCGCGAAGGGCGAGCGCGATCATACCGCTAAAATCGCCATCGACGGGCTCGAACCCGGCCGCTGGTATTTCTACCGCTTCGTCGCGCCCGACGGGGCTAAGTCGGTCACCGGCCGCACGCGCACGCTTCCCGCCGGACCGACGAGCGCCTTCACCATCGCGCTCTTCTCCTGCTCGAACCTGCCCTTCGGCTGGTTCAACGCCTATGCCCACGCCGCGGCGCGCAGCGACATCGACCTCGTGGCGCACGTCGGCGACTATCTCTACGAATATCGGGTCGGCGAATATCCCTCGCTGAAGGATGCGCTGCCCGGCCGCGACATCCAGCCGACGCACGAGATGGTCAGCCTCGCCGACTATCGGCTCCGCTACGCCGCCTATCGCGCCGACCCCGATCTCCAGCGCCTCCATGCGCTGTTCCCGATGATCGCGCAGTGGGACGATCATGAGTTCGCGAACGATGTGTGGAAGGGCGGCGCCGAAAATCACAGTGAAGGCGAGGGTGACTGGCGCGTCCGCGAAGCCGCCGCCGAACGCGCCTATCGCGAATGGATGCCCGTCGCCGAAACGCGGTGGCGCCATTATCAGGCCGGCGATCTCGCGACGATCTTCCTGCCCGAAACGCGCATCACCGCCCGCGACCGCCCCTTTCAGCTGGGCGAGATACTGGAAGGCAAGGCCGATCCCGCGGCGGCGCTGAAGCAATTCGCCGAAAGCGATTACCGCGACCCGGCGCGCCAATTGATGGGCGCCGATCAGGAACGATGGCTGTTCGACGGATTGGCGCAATCGGTGAAGGGCGGCACGCGCTGGCAGATTTGCGCGCAGCAGATCGTGATGGGCAGCCTGTTCACCCCGCCCGAATCGCGGGGCTGGTTCGGTGCCGACCAGCCCGATACCGTCCGGCGCCGCGTCGAGACGGCGCAGGTCGCGGCGCGCGCCGGCCTGCCGCTCAACATGGATAGCTGGGACGGCTATCCCGCGGCGCGCGCGCCTGCTCGCGGCATCGCAGCGCGCCGACGCCGATCTGGTCACCTTGTCGGGCGACAGCCACAACGCGTGGGCGTTCGACCTGACGCACGACCACCGCCCCGCCGGTATCGAGATCGCGGGCCACAGCGTCACCTCGCCGGGGTTCGAGGCCTATACGCCCGGCATATCGGACGCCACGCGCGTGGCGGCGCTGCGCGCCGTATCGCCGCAGCTCAAATGGGCGAACACCGCGGATCGCGGCTATGTGACGGTGCAGATGACCCGCGACCGGGTGACCGCGAACTGGCACAGCGTCGAAACGATCCGCAGCCATAGGCCGGGGCTCAAGGGCACGCACAGCATGACGGCGACGCGCGGGCGCAGGAAATACGACGCTTGACACATTCATAACTCGATGGTTATGAGAAATCCATAGCCACGGAGTTATGGATTAAATGACGTCGTCCCCCGACCTGCTGTTCAGAGCGCTCGCCGACCCGACGCGCCGCGCGCTGTTCGAGCGGCTTTGTCTCGAAGGCGAGCAGACGGTCGGCGCGCTCACCGCCGAAGCCGGAATTTCGCAGCCCGCGGTGTCTAAACACCTCGGCGTGCTCAAACAGGCGGGGCTCGTGCACGATCGGCACGAAGGCCGCCAGACGCATTACAGCGCGCAGCAACGCGCGCTCGCGCCGCTGGTCGACTGGACCGGGCGCATGACCCGCTTCTGGGAAGCGCGGTTCGACGATCTCGAAGATTTGCTGAAAAGGATGGATCAATGACCGATAGCGACGTGCGGTGCGTGACCGTGGAGCGCGAGATTTCGCACCCGCCCGAAAAAATCTGGCGCGCGCTGACGACGCGGCATCTGATCGAGGAATGGCTGATGAAGAACGACTTCGGCCTCGACCTCGGTCATCGTTTCCAGCTGCGCGGCGACTGGGGGCATGTAGATTGCGAGATCCTTGATGTCGATCCGGGGCGGAGCCTTTCCTACACTTGGAATCACGCGCACGACGACCCGGCCTACCGGCTCGACAGCAAAGTCACCTTCACGCTCGAACCCACCGCCGCCGGCACCTTGCTGCGCATGGAACAGGTCGGCTTCCGTCCCGACCAGAAGCAGGCCTTCGGCGGGGCCAAGGGCGGCTGGAAGATCCACCTCGAAAATCTCGAGAAGGTCGTAGCGACGCTCGACTGAGCCGTCGTGACATTCTTCTTGCGTCATCCCGGCCTTCGCCGGGATGACGGATTGAAACCAAGGGGAGAGAGTAATGAACTGGAGCCCGTGGATCCGGCAGTTTCACCGCTGGGTATCGATTCTTTTCACCGCGATCGTCATTGCCATCTTCGTAATGCTTGGCGCGGGACAGCAGCCGGCCGAGTGGGTCTATTATCTGCCGCTGCCGCCGCTTTTCCTGCTGATGGTCTCGGGCCTCTACATGTTCTTCCGGCCATATTTCAGGAAACGCGGCGGCGCGACCATCACCTGAAGCGTCATCCCGGCGAAGGCCGGGATGACGCAGGGGGATAGGTCAGCTGTACGGCGGCGCGTCCTCGAACTCGTCGAAGCTGGGATAGTCGTCCGCGACGCTCGCGGTGAAATTGGGCGCGCGCTTTTCGAGGAAGCTCGTCACGCCCTCGGCGGCGTCGGGGCTGCGGCCGCGCGAAAAGATCACGCGGCTGTCCCAGCGGTGCGCGCTCATCGGGTGCGGCGCACCCAGCATCCGCCATAGCATGTGGCGCGTCAGCGCGACCGACACCGGGGCGCTGTCGGCGGTCATCTCGCGCGCCTTGGCGATCGCGGCGTCGATGAGGTCGCCGGGCGCGTGGACCGACTGGACGAGGCCTTTTTCCTTCGCTTCGGCGGCCGAAATCAGGCGCCCCGAATAGCAAAGGTCGACCGCGTTCGCGATCCCGACGAGGCGCGGCAGGAACCAGCTCGACGCCGCCTCGGGCACGATTCCGCGCCGTGCGAAGACAAAGCCGTAGCGCGCGGTGTCGCTCGCGAGTCGCGCATCCATCGGCAGCGTCATCGTCGCGCCGATGCCGACCGCGGCGCCGTTGATCGCGCCGAGCACGGGCTTTTTCGCCTCGAAGATACGCATCGACACGCGCCCGCCGCCATCGCGGATCAGCGGGTGCGACCAGTTTATCGTGCCGTCCTCGGCGACGGGGCTCGCGGACATGCCCTCGGGCAGCATCGCCAGCTTGTCGCTGCGCTTGTCATAATCGAAGGTCGCGGCGCCGCCGCCGAGGTCGGCGCCCGCGCAATAGGCCTTGTCGCCATGCCCGGTGAAGATCACCGCGCGCACGCCGTCGTCGGCGTCGCACTCGTCGAGCGCGGCGATGATCTCCAGCATCATCTCGCCGGTAAAGGCGTTCATCCGGTCGGGCCGGTACAGCGTCAGCAGCGCGATGCCTTCGTGGCGGTCGAGGCGAATCTGGTCGAAGCTCATCCATCTCTCTCCTTGGCTTTATGGTCATGGTTGCAAGCGCGGAGGGTGATGGCAAGCACTTTACGTAAACGTAAATCAATCGTCGCCCCCGCGAAGGCGGGGGCCGCTGGCAACCTTGCGCGAGGCCGATTGCGGCCCCCGCCTTCGCGGGGGCGACGTGAATGATGACGCGCCCTCGCTTTGTCGCTATAGGCGCCCCAACCGCCCCGGCGTCGCGCTCGCATTTGAGTCGCTTTGCCGGGGCCATTCATTTGGTTCCGACAGAAAGTTGACCGCCATGGCCCGTCGCCGCCAGATATACGAAGGCAAAGCCAAGATCCTCTACGAAGGCCCCGAACCGGGCACTTTGATCCAGTATTTCAAGGACGACGCGACCGCGTTCAACGCGCAAAAGCGCGGCACGATCAACGGCAAGGGCGTGCTCAACAACCGGATTTCGGAGCATGTCTTCACGCTGCTCGGTAACATCGGCGTGCCGACGCACTTCATCCGCCGCCTCAACATGCGCGAACAGCTGATCCGTCAGGTCGAGATCGTGCCGATCGAGGTGATCGTGCGCAACGTCGCCGCGGGCACGCTGTCGAAGCGGCTCGGGATCGAGGAGGGGACGCAGCTTCCCCGCACCCTGATCGAATATTGCTACAAGGACGACGCGCTCGGCGATCCGCTCGTCGCCGAGGAGCATATCGCCTGCTTCAACTGGTGCAGCCAGGACGAGCTTCACGACATTCAGGACATGGCGATCCGCATCAACGACTTCATGAGCGGCATGTTCGCCGCGGTCGGCATACGCCTCGTCGACTTCAAGCTCGAGTTCGGGCGTCTTTACGAAGGCGATTTCAGCCGCATCATCCTCGCCGACGAGATCAGCCCCGATGGTTGTCGTCTGTGGGACATGACGACGAACGAAAAGCTCGACAAGGACCGCTTCCGCCGCGACCTCGGCGGCGAGGTCGAGGCCTATCAGGAAGTCGCGCGCCGGCTGGGCCTGATGCCCGAGGGCGGCGAAAATGCTGTGCTCGACCTCGAGAGCCACCGCAAGAAAAAGGGCAGCTGACCAGATCGTGGCCCCCGCGAAGGCGGGGGCCGCTATTGGTGTAGCGCAAGGTTGCCAGCGGCCCCCGCCTTCGCGGGGGCGACGGGTTCGATCAGATATTGATGCTCGTCGGGATCAGGCTCGGCTGCAGATAGGGATAGGGCTGCATCCGCTGCGCATTGCGCGCCACGATTTCCGCCTCGACACCCTGCAGCGCCGCCTGGAACCAGGCGAGGGGACCTTCGGCGCCCGTCACCCGCGGGTCCTGAAACCATAGCGGATAGGGAAAGGCGTTGCTGCGATAATCGCCGAGCGGGCGGTAATGCACCGAGCCCAGCAGCTCGAGCACATTCAATTGCTCGAGCGCGAGCGCCATCGGCGGCATCATTGCGAGCCAGCCCGCCTTGTCATGCCCGCGCTGGCCGTTCGGCGCCGCCTGCCAGCCCGCGCCGGTCACCGCGGGCGCAAAAGCCATAATGTCCTTCTGTGGGAAATTGACCGCGGCATGCTGCGCGCTCGCGGTGAACATCACCATCGCGCACACTTTGGCCAGCTGCGCACGCGTCGCGATCGCGCCGAAACCCTTGATCTTCGCCTCGCCCGCAAGGCACGCCGCCCATGCGGCAAGCTCGGTGTCGGCGACGACGTCGGCGTCATGCGCATAATAAAGATCGACATATTGGCGCGCCCATTCGTGGATCGCATCCCACACGAGCAGCGCATCGTCGCGATAGGGATAGTCTGCGAGCGCCGAATCGACACCGACGCCGCGCGCGGCGAAATCGGCGTGCGGCATCTTGCCATAGAAATCGAACGCGAGCCGCGCGTCGACCGCGGCGAGCTGGCTCGATACGATCGTGCCCGCGAAAATATGGTCGATCGGGCCGTTCGCGGCGATCAGCGAGGTCGCCGCCGCTTCGTTGATGAAGAGCGTGCCCTCAAAATGCGGGACGAGCAGCGCCCAGACCGGGTGCACTTCGGCCAGATGGCGATGCGTCGCGACCGCGAACGCCTCGATCACCAGATGCGTGCGCGCGAGATGGGTGAACAGCTCGTGATAATTGCCATCGGCGACCTCGACGACGAACTTCGCCATTTCCCAGCCCCAAAGCTTGTCGGCGGCGGGCGAGGGGGTGAAGATCGGCCATTCGGCAGGATCCTGCCCGCACTGGATCGCGACGGGCACCAGCGACGATCCGCCCGGCGGCACCGCGAACAGCGCCATCGGCTGCCAGGCATATTTGGCGAGGGTGCCGTAAGTTCCGGGGTCGAGCACCTCGAGCGGCTTGTAGTCGAGCAGGAACAGCCGCCCGTCGGCGAGCGCGGCCGCCAGCGTGTCGCCGTTCACCACCGCGGCATATCGGGCGGCGCTCAGCGGGAAGTTGGCGGGCAGGGCGCCCTCGACCGCGGCGATCAGCATGCAGTTCGGCCCCTGCACGCGCAGCCGCGCGAACTTGGCATCGCCCTCGAACATATAGGAGATTCCCGGAACCGGCAGCGTCGCGAACAGCGCGCGATACGCCTCGACGCTCCGCACCGTCTTGCTGCCGAGGCCGAGCGCTTCGTCGACCTTCATCAATTCCTCGAGCCGCTCCTTATAGCCCTTGAGCAACGCCACATGCGCATCGCGCTCGGCTACGGCGACGGCATTTTCGACGTCGCCGATCATCCGTTCGAAGATTTTGCCGCCGCTGTGCACGCCATGCTCGGCCGCGATCTTGGCGGTCGAGGCTTCGATCGCGTTGCATTCGGCGAGCGCGGCCTCGTAATCGGCGCGCGGGCTATCGAGCTCGCCCTTATCGACCCCGCCAAGCTTCACCGCCAGCGCGTTGCGCACGATGTCCAGCCCGACGCCGATCAGGATCACGAGCCACGCGATCGTCGGCTCGTCATTCTTCGGCACGTCGGTCGCGAGCGGCACGCCGGGCAGCGTCGGGATGTCGGTGGTCCATGTATAGACGGCCTGCGTCGCGACGAGCTGCGCCGCGCGCGCCGCCTGTTCTGCGGGCGTGTCGTCCTGCGGCAGCGTGGGCGCCGCGGACGGCATCGCCGCCGCCGGCGCGGCGGTGGAGGGGGCAAGCGGCGGCATCGGATAAGACATGGCGTGGCTCCTGTCGGGCGCGAAACTTGTAGGGCATTATTGGACCGCGCATATCGGCGAACATGGTTAATATTTCGCAAGCCATCCGACCCCGATAGGTCCTTAGAGCCGTGATAAGACGGACTTTCATTCCTTAACCCCTGCTTTACCCGGCCTTGCTATCCCGCCCCCATGACGGGGGTCTATCTCACGCTGCAGGCGCGCTTCTTTCCGCCGATTCCGGATGCGATTCGGGACGATGTCGCGGTGCTGCGCGCCAATCGCGTCGAGACGCTGACGCCGATGCTGTTCCTGATGCTCGCGGCGACGACGCCGACCGCCATCTACGCCGGGGTCGATACCGTGCATCCGGTGATCCGCATCGGTTTTCCGGTCACCCTCGCCATTGTCGGCGTGCTCGGCTTCCTGTTCCTGCGCCACAACCGCGGACGCCGGATGAGCCCGCGCCGGGCGCGACGCGTCATCCGCGAAGCGAGCTGGGTGTCGGGCATCACCGGCGCGATGTGCAGCCTGTGGACGGTGACCAACTGGCTCGCCGCGCCGCCCGAGGCGCACAGCTATTATGCGATGATCATGGCGATGGGGTCGCTCGCGACCGCTTACTGCCTGTCGTCGATCCGCTTCGCGACCTTCCTCAACCTCGGCGTCGGGCTCGCGCCGGTGTCGGCGCTGATGCTGACCTCGGGCAATCCGCCCGAAATCGCGGCGGGCACCAGCCTCGTCATCGCGACGCTGTTCCTGCTGCGCATGGTCGTCCAGCAGCACGGGCAGGTGATCGACCTGCTCGAACTGCAGCGCCAGATGCGCGAGCTCGCCCACACCGACCCGCTCACCGGCCTCGCCAACCGCCGCGAATTCGACCTCAGGCTCGACGAGGAGATCGCCAGGGCCGACGGCGCCGGCCGGTTCGCGATCGCGCTGCTCGACCTCAACGGGTTCAAGCCGATCAACGACCGGCACGGCCACGCGATCGGCGACGGCGTGCTTTGCGAGCTCGCCGACCGCCTGCGCCGCGCCTGCGGAAACCACGCGATCGTCGCGCGTCAGGGCGGCGACGAATTCGCCATCCTCGTGCCTGCGGGCTCGCCGCTGCTGGGCACCGCGCTCGCCGACCATATCCTCGCCGCCTTGGCGGCGCCCTACCGCATCGACGGGCGTTCGATCGGTGTCGGGGCGGGCATCGGCACCGCCTATTGGCCCGAACATGGCGACAGCGCCCGCCAATTGCTCGAAGTCGCCGACCGCGCGCTCTATGCCGCCAAGGCCGCCAGTCGCCCCCCGACGTCGTCTGTCGAAAGCGTCGGCCGGGTCGCATGACGACGGCTTGACCGCCCGCCGGGCGGCCTCCACATCGAGGGTCATGACCAAAAACCTCGTTCGGCGCGCCGCAACCGCGCTGTCGCCCCTCGTCCTCCTCATCGCCAGCACCGCGCCCGCTTACGCCAGGGAAACGCCCGCGAAAGCGGCGGCGCCCGCGGCGGTCGATCCGCAGGACGCGGCGGCAAAGGCATGGAATTTCGCCGCCAGCGACATTCCGGTCGACCCGAACATCGTTTTCGGCGTGCTCCCCAACGGGATGAAATATGCGCTGCTCAAAAACAGCACGCCCAAGGACAGCGTCGTGCTCCGCATGCGCTTCGACGTCGGAAGCTTCGCCGAAGCCGACGATCAGCGCGGGCTCGCCCATTTCCTCGAACATATGGCGTTCAACGGATCGACCAACGTGCCCGAGGGCGAGATGATCAAGCTGCTCGAACGCAAGGGGCTGGCGTTCGGGGCCGACACCAACGCTTCGACCGGCTTCGACGAAACGGTCTACAAGCTCGACCTGCCCAACGCCTCGGACGATCTGATCGACACGGGGCTGATGCTGATGCGCGAGACCGCGAGCGAGCTGACGATCGATCCCGCCGCGGTCGACCGCGAGCGCGGCATCATCCTCTCCGAACGCCGCGCGCGCGACACCTATCAGCTGCGCAGCCTGATCGACCAGCTCGACTTCCAGATGCAGGGAATGACGGTCGCGAGCCGCATCCCCGTCGGCACCGAACAGGTGATCCGCACCGCGCCCGCGGCGCGCATCCGCGATCTTTACGACCGCTATTACCGGCCCGAGCGCGCGACGCTCGTGATGGTCGGCGATTTCGATCCCGCGGCGGTCGAGGCGAAGATCAAGGCGCGCTTTGCCGACTGGCAGGGGCGCGGCCCCGCGGGCGCCGATCCCGATATCGGCGATGTCGATTACAGCCGCGCCGCCGCCGCCGACGATTTCGTCGACCCTGCGATCCAGGATTCGGTGACGATCGCGCGCTTCAAGCGGTGGACCCTCGAACCCGACACCAAGGCGAAACGCGCGCGCAAACTCGCCGAGGATGTCGGCGAGGCGATCGTCAGCCGCCGGCTCGCGAAGATCGCGCTGAAGGAAGATTCGCCGATCCTCACCGGCTATTTCAGCGACGCCGAGGGCTGGAAGATTTTCGATCAGGTCACCGTCGGCGCGGTCGCCAAGGAAGGCGCGTGGAAAGAGGCGCTCGCGCTCGTCGAGCAGGAACAGCGCCGCGCCGTCGAGCATGGCTTCACCCAGGCCGAGGTCGACGAGCAGTTCGCGATCCGCCGCACCGCATTCCGCAATGCCGTCGCGGGCGTGACGACGCGGCGCAGCGAGACGCTCGCCGACGCGCTGGTCGCGGCGGCCGAGGGCGATTTCGTCTTCACGCGCCCCGAAACTTCGCAGGCGCTGTTCGAAGCGGCGGCGGCGCCGCTCGATGCCGCCGCGGTCACCGCCGCCTTTCGGGCGCGCATGGAGGGGCTCAGCCCGCCGCTCGCGCGCGTGACGACGAAGGTCCCGGTCGAGGGCGGCACCGCCGCGATCCTCGCCGGCCTGCAGGCTTCGGCCGAGGTCGCGGTCGCGCCGCCGTCCGAGGCCGCGAATGCCGCCTTCGCCTATGACGATTTCGGCACGCCCGGAAAAATCGTCAGCGACGAACGCGTCGAGGATCTCAATATCCGTCGCATCCGCTTTGCCAACAATGTGATGCTCAACATCAAGACGACCGATTTCCAGAAGGACAAGGTCATGCTGTCGCTGCGCGTCGACGGCGGCAACCTGCTCGCGACGAAGGGCGATCCGACGAAGGTGTCGCTCGCGGGGTCGCTGATGCTCGGCGGGCTCGAGGCGCACAGCTATGACGAGCTGCGCTCGATCCTCGCGGGCAAGACGATCAGCCCGGTCTTCGGCAACGCCACCGATAGCTTCGGTGGCAGCGCGGTGACCTCGCCCGAGGATTTCGCGCTGCAGGCGAAGCTGATGGCCGCCTATATCACGCACCCCGGCTATCGCGCCGACGGGCTCGCGCTGATCCGCCGCGTGCTGCCGCAGCAATATGCCGCGAACGATGCGACCCCGGCGGCGGTGATCGGCCGCGACGCGGGCGGCATCCTCGCCAATGACGACCCGCGATCGCAGACCCCGCCGCTCGCCAAGGTGATGGCGCTCGACTGGGCGCAGCTCAAACCCGTGGTCGCCGACAGCTTCGCGCATGGCGCGATCGAAATCGGCGTCGTCGGCGACATCGGCGAACAGGCGGCGATCGACGCGATCGCGGCGACCTTCGGCGCCTTGCCCGAACGGCGCGCCGCCTTCGACCCCCGAACCGAGGCGCGCGTGCGCCAATATGCGACCGACCGCAGCGAACGCACGCTGATCCACAAGGGGCCGGCCGAACAGGCCGAACTGCGCGTCTATTGGCCCGCGCGCGACGACAGCGACCTTGCCGAGGCGATGCGACTCAACCTGCTCGCGCGCGTGATGCAGCTCAAGCTCACCGAGGAACTGCGCGAGCGGCTCGGCGAAAGCTACAGCCCCGGCGCGGCGGCGAGCCTGTCGGACGAATTTCCGGGCTACGGCCACCTCTTCGCCGCGAGCAATGTCGATTATCAGGATCTCGTGACGACGCGCGCCGCGATCTTCGCGATCGCGAGGGAACTGCGCGATCAGCCCGTCGACGCCGACCTGCTCGACCGCGCGCGGCGGCCGCTGGTCGAGGCGATGGTCAAGGCGCGGCGCGAGAACAGCTATTGGCTGAACTATGTCGCCGAGGCCGCGACCCACGCCGACCGCCTCGACCGCAGCCGCAACGGGATCGGCGAGGTCGAGGCGGCGACGCCCGCCGAGCTTCAGGCGCTGGCGAAACGCTACCTCGTCGACGACAAGGCGCTGGTGATCAGGGCGGTGAGCGACAAGGCGGGAAGCTGAGCGGCCGGTTTCGGCCGATTATTGCCGTCTCTCCTCCCGCTTGCGGGAGGGGATGACTGAAACCCACCCCAAAGCCGCCGTTACAGCATATCGGCGCCAGCCAATCGGCACCGCCGATACTGCCCTGTCTCCCAAACCCGACTATCCCCTTGGAACGGACAACAAATACGGGCATCGTCGGCGAACGGGTCGAAACGCGCCGGCGCGCGATTCCGATGGTCAAGACAGGGGAGCAGCAAGATGACGACGCGTTCGCACCATAAGCATTTCATCGCCGGGGGCCTTGCTCTTGCCGGGGCGCTGGCGCTTGCCGGGTGCGCCGGGATGGGCGGGAAGGCGACGAGCACACTACCGCCCGCCGACGCCTATGCCCAGCTCACCGATTCGAGGGGTGCCGACCGCGGCCGCGCCGACATTTACCGCGACGGCAGCGGCCTGCGCGTCGAACTCGTCGCGCGCGGCTTCGGCCCCGGCACCTATGGCATGCACGTCCACGCGGTCGGCCAGTGCACGCCGCCCGACTTCGCGAGCGCGGGCCCGCACTGGAACCCGACCGGCGCGCAGCACGGCCGCGAAAACCCGATGGGCGCGCACCATGGCGACCTTCCCAATCTCGTCGTCGAACCCGACCAGATCGGCCGTGCGACCTTGCGTCTCGTCGGCTCGCGCTTCGAGGGCGACGGCGGGCTGCTCGACGCCGACGGCGCCGCCTTCGTCATCCACGCCGGGCCCGACGATTACAAGACCGACCCCAGCGGCAACAGCGGCGGCCGCGTCGCCTGCGGCGTGATCGTTCGCGGCGACAGCGAGTAACGCCGCCGCCCGCGCGCCGGCTTTAGGTTCCTGACCCTAGGCTGGCGCGCCCGCCGCGGCCGCGGCCGCGCGCTCGGCGATCGTCGCTTCGGCCTCCGGCACCGCGCGATAGGCATAGAGCAGTAGCGCGACCGCGATCGGCGCGACGCCGATCAGCGACAGGATGCCGGTGCGCAGGTCGCCGACGGGCTTGCCGTCGACGATCGTGCCCGCGAGGTCCGAAATCTGCCCGACCAGATAGGGACCGAACGACAGCCCGACCAGCGTGGTGCCGAGGAAGAAGGCGGCGGTCGCCGTGCCGCGCATCCGCGGCAATACCAGGTCCTGCGTCGTCGCCGCCGCCGCGCCCAGCGCCGCCGCGCCGAACATGCCGGCGAGGAAGTTCATGACATAGAAAAGCGTGCCGTTCGCGGTGGTATAGCCGATCCAGATCGGGGCGATCGGCGCGATCACGCCGAACAGGATCATCAGGATGCGCCCGGCGGGGTTGCGCGCGCGCAGCGCGTCGGCGATGCGGCCGCCGATGATCACCCCGACGAAGCCCGCGAGCGCGCCATTGGCGCCGAGGATGAAGGCGAGTTCCTGCTTGGGCAGCCCGAGGACGATTTCGGCATAGGGCGCCGACCAGAAGGCGAGCCCGTACGCGGCGAGCGCAACGAGGCCATAGCCCAGCGTCGTGCAGAGGAACGCCGGGGTCCCCCAGATCAGCCGGAAGGTCGCGGGGTCGTGCGCGCGCAGCGTGCAGGCCCAGGAAAAGACCGCATAATAGCCGAGCGCGACCGCCGACCATTGCGGGAAATTGCCGGTCAGCTCGATCATCCACCACGCGAAAGCGGCGATGGCGGCGGCGAAGCCGAGGTTGATCGCCAACGCTGCCGGACCGCGCTTCCACGCTCCCCAGAGCGTCAGCGGCGGCACGATCATCGCCAGATCCTTGCCGAACTCGCGGAAGGGCGCCGGCGAACTCGGGCTCGGGGTCCCGTCCATCGCGCCGCGCACGGGCTCGCGGAGGCTCGCGACCCACAGCGCGAGCAGCAGCCCGGGAATGCCGACCGCGAGAAAGGCCGCCTGCCAGCCGACGAGCCCCAGCGGACCGCCGGCGGGATAGGCGTTGTTCCACGCCTCGACGATCAGCGCGCCGATGAACAGCGACACGCCGCCGCCCAGATAAAGCCCCGACGAATAGATGGCGAGCGCGGTCGCCTTTTGCCGTTTCGGGAAATAGTCGGAGATCAGCGAATAGGCGGTCGGGCTCGCGGTCGCCTCGCCGACCCCGACGCCCATGCGCGCGAGCGTCAGCGTGAACTGGTTATAGGCGAGGCCCGAAAAGGCGGTCATCGCCGACCATAAGGTCAGCCCGATCGACAGCAGTTTCACGCGGTTCCAATTGTCGGCGAGGCGGCCGAGCGGAATGCCGAACAGCGCGTAGAAGACCGCGAAGGCCGCGCCGCCGAGGAAGCCCATGTCGCCGTCGGACAGGCCGAGGTCGGCCTTGATGTCGACCGCGAGGATGCTGATGATCTGCCGGTCGATGAAATTGAGGATATAGACGACGACGAGCACCGACAGGACGTACCAGCTGTAACCGGTGGCTTTCGGCTCTGTCGCCACCGGCGCACCGCGCGTGTCATCTTCGGCCATTGGCAACCCTCTCCCTCATTCCTTATCGTTGCGGCCCATGGCTAGCAGAGCCGGACGCGGGCGCAAGTTGAAAGTCGGTTCAACTTTATACGGAGGCAAATCGAATATGCGTGAAGATGGTGAAATTGCGAAACCCGCGATCCTCTTCCTCTGCCTCGGCAACATCTGCCGCTCGCCGCTCGCCGAAGGCGCGGCACGCGCCGCCTTCGCGCGCGCCGGCATCGACGCCAAGCTCGATTCGGCGGGCACCGGCGACTGGCACGTCGGCCACGCCCCCGACCGCCGCGCGCAGGCCGAGGCTCGCCGCCGCGGCATCGACATTTCGGCGCTGCGCGCGCGCCAATTGTCGCCCGACGATTTTTACGATTTCGACCTGATCCTCGCTGCCGACGAAACGAACCTGCGCGATGCGCGGGCGATCCGCCCCGCCGGTGCGACGGCGGACCTCATGCTGATGCTCGACCTCCTCCCCGGCCGCAAAGGGCAGGGCGTGACCGACCCCTATTATGGCAAGGACGACGGCTTCGCGTCGACGTGGGACGACGTCGAAGCGATCGCGTCGGCGCTTGTCGCCGAATTTTCGGCCAAGGGGTAACGCGCCACCGGATGGTAGCGCGAGCCGCCATGTCCCATCTCGCTTTCATAGAGCGTGACATGGCCGAATTCGAACGGCGGGCTCGCAAGGTCGCTGTTGAGCGCAAGAAAGGGTGCGACCGGTCCCGATCCGCGGTTCAGCCGCGCCAGTGTGATGTGCGGCAAGAAGGCGCGCGTTTCGGGTGCGACCCCGACGCGCGCGAGCAATTGGTCGACCTTGCGGTGCAGCGCGCCAAGCGGCTCGTGCGGCTCGACTCCCGCCCACAGCATATGCGGCCGCCCCTGCCGTTCGAACAGGTCGACGCCGGCGATCCGCGCCGTGACGGCGGGCGCGTAAATTGCGCCGAGCGCCGCCGCGATATCTTCTGCGCGGTGGCGATCGACCTCGCCGATGAAGCGCAGGGTCAGGTGAAGTTGCTCCTCGCTTTGCCAGCGCGCGCCCGAGACGCCGTGCATCGCGGAAATCAGCATTTCGCGGATGGCGCGCGGCGGGCGCAGCGCGACGAACAGGCGGTGCGTGGACATGCCGGTGAGCATAAGCGGCGATGTTCCGCGCCGCGACCCCTGTTTGCACACGGGACAATAATATTGCTGGAATATTGCTGATGTCCGGTTTCGCTTGAAACGCGCGGGCAAACCCCCGATATTGTCGATACGGCCGGTATGGGCTGGCCAGTTATGGAGATGAAAAATGGCGAATTGGAACGACCCCAATATGGCGGCTTCCGGTTTCGGCGCCGGCGCGAACGCAATGGACCAGGCCGTCGATGCCGGTCTGCGGTCGTACATGCTGTCGGTTTACAATTATATGGGCTCTGGCGTGCTGCTGACCGGCATCGTCGCAATGCTTGCGTTCAACAGCGGCTTTACCGCCTCGATGATCGGCAGCCCGCTGATGTGGGTGGTGATGCTCGCGCCGCTGGCCTTCGTGCTGGTGCTGAGCTTTGGCATCAACAAGCTCTCGACCGGCGCCGCACAGGCGCTGTTCTGGGTCTATGCCGCGGTGATGGGTCTGTCGATGTCGACGATCTTCCTCGCCTTTACCGCGACCTCGATCGCGACGACCTTCTTCGCGACCGCGGCGGCCTTCCTCGGTCTCAGCCTCTACGGCTATACGACCAAGAAGGATCTGTCGGGCTTCGGTACCTTCCTGATCATGGGCGTCGTCGGCATCCTCGTCGCGATGCTGATCAACATGTTCGTGCAGTCGAGCGCGCTCAGCCTCGCGATCAGCGTCATCGGCGTGCTGCTCTTCGCGGGCCTCACCGCCTATGACACGCAGAAGATCAAGAGCATGTATTTCTATGTCCGCGGGACCGACTTCGTCGGCAAGTCGGTGGTGATGGGCGCGCTGACGCTCTACCTCGACTTCGTCAACATGTTCACCTTCCTGCTCAACCTGCTCGGCAGCCGCGAATAAGCGGACCGGACACGGACGACATCAACGAGCCCGGCGGAGCGATCCGCCGGGCTCTTTCTTTTTGGGGGAGCGCGCGGGCGTGTTCGTTATGCCTGCGCCCCCGCCCGCGACAATCGTTCGACGAACGATGTGTATTATTCGAATAAAACCCCTTGCCAAGCACGCGCTACAAATGTAGCACGCTACAAATGTAGCGCATGAGGTGATTCGAATGCTGTCCAGTCTGCCCCCGCGGGAACGCGAAATCGTCGACATATTGTACGAGCGCGGCGCGTCGACGGTCACCGAGATCGGCGACGCGCTCGCCGACCCGCTGTCGGGTTCGGCGATCCGCGCGATGCTGAAGCGGCTCGAGACCAAAGGCTTCGTCGCACGCGAAGGGTCGGAGCGCGGCTTTGTCTACGCGCCGAGCGTGTCGGACAAGACCGCGCGCAAGTCGGCGCTGAGCCAGGTCGTGCGCGTCTTCTTCAACGGATCGGCGACGAGCGCCGCGGCAGCGCTGCTCGGGATGCAGGACGAGATGACGGGCGACGAACTCGACGAGCTCGAAAAGATGATCGCCAAGGCACGCGAAGGGAGAGGGTGATGCTGACCACCGCCATGTTGCTGGGCCTCGCCTGGAAATCCGCCGTCATTGCGGCACTGACGCTGGCGTTGCTCCGCCTCGCGCGGGCGCGTTCGGCGGGCGAGCGGTCGATGATCGCGCATGCAGGGCTTGCCGCGCTGCTCGCGCTGCCCGCCGCGATCCTGCTGTTGCCGCAATGGGCGCCGCTTCCCGCGAACTGGTTCGCGGCGCCAGCCTCGCTCGCCCTCGAAACACAGGCAACCGGGGGGTCGGCGGTCGATCCGGCCGTCGCCACGGCCCCGGTCCCTGTCGTGGTGGATGGGGCCGGATCGACGCCGATCGTTGTCGACTGGAGCGACCTTGCCCCCTTTCTCTATCTTGTCCCGCTCGTCCTGCTGTGCGGAGTGATGGCGCTGGCGGTCGTGCGGCTGTTCGCGATGCGCGGGCGCGCCGAAATATTGGTCGAACGTTCGTGGCTGTCGGCGCTCGCCGAGGCGCAGCGGCGCATGGGGTTCAAGCATGGCACCGCGCTTTTGGTGAGCAAGGAGCTGCGTTCGCCGATCAGCTGGGGCGTGCTGCGCCCGACGATCGTGCTGAGCCCGAAGGCCGTCGCGGCTTCGGGTGAGGCCGAGGCGATCATCGCGCATGAACTGGCGCATGTCGCGCGGCTCGACTGGGCGAAATTGCTCGGTGCGCGGGTCGCCTGCGCGGTCTTCTGGTTCAATCCTCTGGTGTGGGTGCTGGCGCGTGAGAGCCATCAATTGCGCGAGGAAGCGGCCGACGACGCGGTGCTGATGGCAGACATCGACGGCCCCGACTATGCGACGCTGCTGGTCGGCGCGGCGCGCCACGACAATCAGGGCGCGCTGCTCGCCGCGCACGGCGTCGCGCCGGGCAAGGACAGCCTGAAACGCCGCATCACCCGCGTGCTCGACGGCAGCCTGCGGCGCGGCCCGGCGAGCGCAAGCTGGATGCTGATGAGCCTCGTGCTGCTCGCCGGCGTCACCGCGCCGCTCGCCGCCTTTTCGGCGACGGCGAAGCCCGAGGCGGCGGCGGAAGTCCACACTGTCGCCGCCTCCACCACAACAAAGGCAAGCGTGACGTCGCGGGCGGCTGCGGTTGCAAGCAACGCTGCGGTCGATGGGGCCGCGACAGCCACGTCGAAGCCACTGACCGCCGAACAGCTCGTCGGGATGCGCGCGGTCGGCGTGACCCCCGAATATGTCGAGAAACTGCGCGAGAATGGCGGGTCGATGGATGCCGACGACATCATCTCGGCCAAGGCAAGCGGGATCGATCCCGCCTATATCCGGCAGATGCGCGCCATCATCCCCGGCGCCGGGTTTGACGATCTGGTGGGCGCACGCCACGTCGGCATCGATGCGGCCTTCGCCCGCGACATGCGCTCGCATTTCCCGGATGTGGGTATCGACGATCTGATTGCGCTGAAGGCAATGGGGGTCGACTGCGATTTCGTCACCGAGATGCAGCGGTCGGGTGTCAGGATGCGCGACGCCGACGATGCGATCGAATTGCGAGCGATCGGCGCGTTCCGGCCCGCGGCGAAATCGCGCCCCCCCGCGAAGTCGCGGCCGGTCACGAAGGCGGTGCGCGGCGGCGATGTCGCGATCCTCGACATGGAACGCGGCGTGATCGAGGCGCGCCGCGCCGATGGCCGCACCGCCCGGATTGAAATACCGGCGACCCCCGAGCCGCCGGCGCCGCCGAGGGCGCCCGACGACTGACGCCCGGACGTTCATCCGGACGCACCGACGATTGATCGAAACCTTGTTTGAAAAACGCCGCTGCGGCGGCGAGCGATGGCGCTCGCCTGGCGCACGGAGGGAGGAGTGCACCATATGAAGGCCCTGTTTTTTGCTGGCGGCTCCGCGCTGCTGTCGATCCTCGCCTGTTCGGCGCCGACCGCCGCCGCCGATCCGCTGGTGCTGACCGACGTGCGCTGGATCGCCGAGCCCGCGAGCGGGAAGAAGAGCGCGCCGCGCATCCGCATCCAGCACCGGCAGTCGAGCAGCGATCAGAGTTTCGACGGATCGCGCCGTTACTTCGCGGGTGCCGAAGCGGCGCTGCGCCGCAAGACACCCGGACCCGTCAGCTTTCAGATCGCGCACGACGCGGGCACGCTGTCGTGCACCGGCACACTGACAGGAGCCTTCGAAGGGCAAGGCGCGTGCCGCTTTACCTCCGATCCCACGTTCGAAAGGGCGCTCGGCGAGCGCGGCCTCGCGCCCGACCAGCGTTCGTCGCTGCTCGCGATGCTTCTCGTCGACGCGTCGATCGAGCTGGCCGACGGGCTGACGCGCGAGGGGGTGCGGCCCAAGGATGCCGACGACCTGATCGCCGCCGCCGCGCTCGAGGTGCGGCCCGAATATGTGCGCGACCTGAAGTCCGAGGCGCTCGTGTTGACCGACGTCGAGGATGCGATCGCCTGCAAGGCGCTCGGCGTCGACGGCGCCTATGTGCGCGGGCTCGCCGCCGCGGGATACCGGAAATTGAGCGCCGACGAGGTCGTCGGCATGAAGGCGATGGGCGTGACGGGCGAATATGCGCAGGCGATGAACCGCGCGGCGGGGGGAAAAGCCAAGTGATGCGATGGACCAGCTTCGCGGCGATCGCCACCGCGCTTTCCAACCCGGCGCTCGCGCAGGAAACGCCCGTGCCGAGCGGCGATACGGCGCCGCCCGCCGCGACCGAGGTCGCACCCACCGCGACCACCCCGGCGCGGCAGGTCTATACTCCCGCCGACTTCGCGCGCTACGCGCCCGTCAACGCCTATGACATGCTGATCCAGGTGCCGGGGTTCCAGATCCGCGACAGCGAGGAGCTGCGCGGGCTGGGGCAGGCGACGGGCAATGTGCTGTTCAACGGCAAGCGGCCGTCGAACAAGGCCGACGACATGTATACGCAGCTGTCGCGTATCCCCGGCGGCAATGTCGAGCGGATCGAGATCGTCGACGGCGCGACGCTCGACATCCCCGGACTGTCGGGACAGGTCGCCAATATCGTCTATCGCGCCGACGGCATTTCGGGGCAATTTTCGTGGAAGCCGCAGTTCCGGCCGCATTACACCGACCCGCTGTTCACGCGCGCCGACGTGTCGGTGCGCGGGCGGTCGGGCGAGATCGAATATGAGGCCTCGCTCAACAACGACGATTCGGCGCGCAGCGGCGCGGGCGGCCCGACTTTGATCTATGACGGCGCGGGCAATATCATCGAACGGCGCAAGGACATCTGGCACACCCATTTTGACACGCCGAAGCTGTCGGGGCGCATCACATGGGATCCGGCGGGCGACACCGTCGCCAATCTTGGCGGCCATTATCAGCGCAAATACGACCGCTATTACGAGGATGGCGTGCGCACCGGTCCCGGGCTGCCCGACCGCATCCGCACCGTGCGCGAAAAGGCCGACAGCTGGAATTACGAGATCGGCGGCGATTATCAGTTCGGGCTCGGGCCGGGGAAGTTGAAACTGATCGGGCTGAGGCGCTTCAGCCACGAACCCTATTCACAGGAAATCGTGACAACGCCCGACGGCGGCATCGCGACGGGCGACCGCTTCATGCAGACCGGCGACCTTGGCGAGACGATCGGGCGCGGCGAATATCAGTGGAAGATGTTCGGCGGCGACTGGCAACTGTCGGGCGAGGCGGCGTTCAACACGCTCGACAATGTCGCGTCGCTCGCGGTGCTGGGTCCCTCGGGCGACTTCGTCGACATTCCGTTCGAAGGCGGCACCGGCGGGGTGAGCGAGGATCGCTACGAAGGGCTTTTGAGCTTCGGGCGCAAGCTCACCGACAAGCTCAATTTCCAGATCATCGCGGGCGCCGAGCATTCGACGATCACCCAGACGGGCGTGAATGGCCTCACGCGCAGCTTCTTCCGGCCCAAGGGGTCGATTTCGCTCGCTTGGGCGCCATCGGCCGATTTCGACATATCGGTGAAGCTCCGGCGGCGGGTGCTACAGCTCTCCTTCTATGATTTTCTCGCGCGCGCCTTCCTCAACGACGGCAACCAGAATGCGAGCAACAACGACCTGCGTCCCCAGCAGGACTGGACCTATGAGGGCGAGATCAACAAAAAGCTGGGCCCTTGGGGGTCGACCAAGCTGATCTTCATCTACCGCGACGTCGAGGATCGCGTCGACGTGATCCCGATCGGCGAGACGGGTGAGGCGGTCGGCAATATCGCGAAGGCCAAGGCGGGTGCGATCGACTGGACATCGACGATCAATCTCGACCCGGCGGGGCTGAAGGGGGTGCGGCTCAACACGCGTCTGCTGCTGCAGAAAAGCTCGCTGCGCGATCCCTTCACCGGCGAGAAGCGGCAGTGGAGCGGTTTCACCGACACCGTAGTCGAGCTGGGCCTGCGCCACGATATTCCCGCGAGCGACTGGGCGTGGGGCGGCGACTTGGAATATTCGCATTACCAGCCCAATTACCGCCGCAACCAGACCGACAAGGTCTGGGAAGGGCCCATATGGGCGTCGCTGTTCGTCGAGAACAAGGACGTGTTCGGCCTCACCGTTCGCGCCCAGATCTCCAACATGGTGAACGCCCGGTCGAAACGCGACCGCATCGTCTATACCGGCGTGCGCGGCGGCAGCCCGGTTTCCTTCATCGAGCAGCGCGACCGGTTGATCGGGCCGATCTTCGTCTTTTCGGTGCGCGGGACATTCTGACGCGATAGGAACTCCCGGTGACGAAGCGACGCATCAAAATCTATTTCGACGGCGGATGCCGGCCCAATCCGGGAAAGATGGAAACCGCCGTGGTGACCGGCGGCGCGGCCGTCGTCGTGCGCGACGCGGGGATCGGCAGCAGCCAGGATGCCGAATGGCTCGCGTTGATCGCGGCGCTGCGGCTTGCGCGCGACCTGGGGCTGGCGAATTTCATCCTGCTCGGCGACGCGGCGGGGGTGGTGGCGCAGGCGAACGGCACGGTGCGCGCCCGTGGCGAAACGGCGGAACATCTCGCCCATTTTCGTGCGCTCGCCGGCGACGGGCCGGCGCCCGCCGTGCGCCATATCAAGCGGACGCAGAATCTGGCGGGGATCGCGCTGGCGCGCGGACGATAGCGCCGAAAGGCTGTCAAAAAGCCTCACCAGTTGTTAAGTGCTGGCCGTCCATCTTGACGGATCCAGCGAAAGACCAGCGCGTTGAAGCCGACCTATCCCTTGCCCGTCCACCACAGTTGGCCGCTCTACGAGCGAGCGCGCTTTTTCGAACTGGGGCAGCTGCACCGGTGCGAGACGCTCGACCCGATTCCCGACGTCGTCGATGTCGCAGCGCGGCTGGGACCGGGGCGCATCGGGATCGGGCACTGGGAATGCGACCTCACCGACAACAACCGTCTGAGCTGGTCGGACGAAGTCTATGATATTTTCGGGATACCGCGCGGCGCGGCGGTCGCGCGCGAAGAGGCGGCGGCACTGTATGCCGAGGGATCGCGCGCGGCGATGGAGAAATTGCGCGCTTATGCGATCCGCCACCGGCGCGGCTTCACGCTCGACGTCGAAATTTGCCCTGCGCAGGCGCCGCGCCGCTGGATGCGGCTGATCGCGGCGCCGCTGTGCGAGGGCGATCGGATCGTGAAACTGCAGGGCCTCAAATTGCGCCTTCCGGGCTCGGCTGACCCCGAATTTTGAACCGTTCGATCAACCGAACCTGAGAAACAACCGTTCTGGCAGTATTGGTGGCGGCTTTCGTTGACGCGTCGGCGGGTTCGACGCAGTCGATCATGAGACCAGACGTTGTGGGCGCCGAAGGGCCGGCACGCCTGATCCTTCCGTTCATTCCCGAAGGCATTTGCCCCGCATATGAAGTTTTTTAATCGGTTTGCGTCGGCCGCGCACAATATGGCCATCGACCTGGGTACCGTGAATACTGTCGTCTATGTGCGCGACAAGGGCATCGTCCTCAACGAACCGTCGGTCGTTGCGCTCGAAACGCGCGACGGCATCCGCCGGGTCAAGGTCGTCGGCAACGAAGCCAAGCCGATGATGGGCAAGACCCCCGACAATATCCAGGCGATCCGCCCGCTGCGCGACGGCGTCATCGCCGACATCGACGTCGCCGAACAGATGCTCAAGCATTTCATGGACAAGGCGCAGGGCGGGCCGAGCCGTTTCGTCCAGCGCAGCCATGTCGTGATCTGCGTGCCGTCGGGGTCGACGATGGTCGAGCGCCGCGCGATCCGCGACGCGGCGAGCAATGCGGGCGCGGCATCGGTCCAGCTTATCGAGGAATCGCTTGCCGCCGCGATCGGTGCCGGCTTGCAGGTCGCCGAGCCCAGAGGGGCCATGGTCGTCGACATCGGCGGTGGTACGACCGAGGTCGCGATATTGTCGCTGAGTGGCATCGCCTACAGCAATTCGGTGCGCGTCGGCGGCGACAAGATGGACGACATGATTTCGTCGTTCATCCGCCGCAAACACAACCTCATGGTCGGCGAAATGACCGCCGAGCGCGTCAAGCTCACGATCGGCTGCGCGACCCCGCCGACGGGCGACGGCATGGTCATGGGGGTCAAGGGCCGAGATCTGGTGACCGGACGCCCGGCCGAGGTGCGGGTGACCGAGGCCGAGGTCGCCGAGGCGCTCGCCGAACCGGTCGGGCAGATCGTCGGCGCGGTGCGCGCGGCGCTCGAACAGACGCCGCCCGAACTGTCGGCCGACATCATCGACGAAGGCATCACGCTGACCGGCGGCGGCGCGCTGCTCCGCCGCATGGACGAAGCGATCGCGCGCGCCACCGGGCTGCCCGTCGTGGTCGCCGACGACGCGCTGATCTGCGTCGCGATGGGCGCGGGGCGCGCGTTCGAGGACCGCACCTATCATGGCGTGCTGATTGCCGCCTGACGCGGGTCAGGCGCAGGCGTCGATCGCGGCGAGGTGGCGCGCCTTGGCGGCGTCGTCGAGGAACGAGCCGGTAAAGCTGTTGCGCGCGAGCGCGAGGAGTTCGGCTTTCGACAGGTCGAGCGCGTCGGCGACCGCCTGGTAATTGGCGTTCACATAGCCGCCGAAATAGCTGGGATCGTCGCTGTTCACCGTGGCTTTGAGGCCCGCGTCGAGCATGGTCTTCAGCGGATGGTCGGCGATATCGCCCACGACGCAGAGCTTGAGGTTCGAGAGCGGGCAGACCGTGAGCGTCATGCCCTCGGCCGCGAGGCGCGCGACGAGCGCGGGATCCTCGAGGCTGCGGTTGCCGTGGTCGATGCGGTCGACCTTCAGCAGGTCGAGCGCCTCATGCACATATTCGGGCGGGCCTTCTTCGCCGGCGTGCGCGACGATTTTGAGCCCGAGGGTGCGGGCGCGCGCGAAGACGCGTTCGAACTTGGCGGGCGGGTGCCCGACTTCGGACGAGTCGAGCCCGACGCCGTCGATGCGGTCCAGATAAGGCAGCGCCGCGTCGAGCGTCGCTTCGGCCTCGGCTTCGCTGAGGTGGCGGAGGAAGCACATGATGAGCTTCGACGTCATGCCGTAACTGGCCTCGGCATCATCGAGCGCGCGTGTGATGCCGGTGACAACGGTTTCAAACGCAACGCCGCGCTCCGTATGCCCTTGTGGGTCGAAGAAAATCTCGACGTGCCGGACATTGTCGGCGTTGGCGCGCGCGAGGTAGGCGGCGGTCAGGTCATAAAAATCCTGCTCGCGGTGAAGCACGCCCATGCCCTGATAATAGATGTCGAGGAAATCCTGGAGGTTCGAAAAGGCATAGGCGGCGCGCACCTCCTCTACCGATCCGAAGGGGATGGCGACATTGTTGCGCTGCGCGAGCTCGAACATCAGTTCGGGTTCGAGCGAACCTTCGATATGGAGGTGCAGTTCGGCCTTGGGCAGCGCCGCGATGAAGGCGGCGCGCTCGTCGCGCGAAGCGAAGCCGTCAGGCACCGGGCACCTCCTCTTGCCGAAGGATGATCGCCGCCTCGGGCTTGTGGCGGCGGATTTCCTCGACCGTCAGCCCGTCGATCTCGTGCGGGAAGATCAGCCACTGGTCGGTTTCGCGGACGAAGAAATCGGGGCGGAGGTCGGTGACGTTGCGGCCGGGCTTGAACCAGACGGTGGCGATGCGGATGTCGCGCGGCATATTGTGGCGGCAGCGCGCCGTAAGTTCGGCGATAAAGGCGCGGATGCTGCGGCCGCTGTCGAAGACGTCGTCGATGATGAGCAGCCGGTCGTCGGGGTTCAGCGTGTCGATCAGATAGCCTAAAGCAAAGACCTTCACCTGCGGGTCCTGGCTGTCGATGCCTTTGTAGGACGAGGTTCGGATCGCGATATGGTCGCAATGGTGGCCGTGATAGTCGAGCAATTCCTGCACCGCGATCCCGACCGGCGCGCCGCCGCGCCATATGCCCACGAGGTGTGTCGGCCTGAAGTCGCTGTCGATGACCTGCATCCCGAGGCGCAGGGAATCGGCGAGCAGATCGTTCGCGCTGATGAAGATTTTTTCCGCGGTCATGAGATGCGGAGTAATCCTCCGGGCGAAAGGTCGCAAGACGCGACGGATTTGGGTGGGGAACTGCCATTAGACGGAGGGCATATCCTCCCTGTGGCGAAGCCATGGGGAGGGGGACCGTCGCCGCAGGCGATGGTGGAGGGGCAGCAACCTCGCGCAACAGCCCCTCCGTCAGCCCTACGGGCTGCCACCTCCCCACGGCTTCGCCGGAGGGAGGATTATAAGGAAGCTGCCGGTCGAAACCCGTCACCTCCGCGCATCGCGCCCCTATTTCCGCGACGCGGCGCTCCGGTCGCGGATAGCCTTGAACTCGCTGCCGGCCCTCCAGCCGGGCCAGCGCGCCGAGCGCGCCAATTCATCGCCGATCTGGTGGAAAATCTCGATATCCTGCACCGCTCCCTCGAGGTTCCAGTCGGGGGCCCAAGCGTCGCACGCCTGATGATAGCATTTGCCCGTATAGGCATCGACCCACGCCTGCCCCGCGTACTTGCCGCCCTCGACCAGATCGGACGCACCCGCGATGCCCATCATCAACAGGACGGGAACGCCGCGTTTGGCGAGGCTGAAATGGTCGGCGCGATAGAAGAGGCCGCGTTCGGGAAGGCTTTCTACGCTGACCGTGCGACCCTGCGTCGCGGCGACGCGGGCGAGATCGTCTTCGAGCGTGCCCTGCCCCTTGCCGACGAGGACGACATCCTTGGCGCGGCCGGCGGTCTGGAGGATGTCGAGGCCGAGGTTGGCGACGGTCTTTTCGAGCGGGAAGACAGGCTTTTCGGCATAGGCTTCGGACCCCAGAAGGCCGCGCTCTTCGGCGGTCCAGAAGGCGAAGGCGATCGTGCGGTCGGGCGGCGGCGCGGCCTTGAACAACCGCGCGATCTCGAACAGCCCCGCGACGCCGAGCGCATCGTCGTTCGCGCCCGCGCGATAGATGCGGCCCTGCTCGTCGGGCGGACCTTCTCCATAGGCGTCCCAGTGCGCGCCATAGATGACGACCTCGTCGGGCCGCTTCGAGCCCGAAATCTTGGCGAGCACATTCTGGCTTTGCACGACCTCCTGCGTCACGGGGACCTCGGCGTCGAAGCTCGTGCCGAGGTCGACGGGCTTGAAATCCTTCCGCCGCGCCGCGACGCGCAATGCCTCCAGATCCTGCCCGGCATCGGCGAAGAGTTTCGTCGCCGTCTCGCCCGAGATCCAACCCTGCAGTGCGAGGCTCGTCACCTTTTCGGGCGGAACGACGAGGCCGTAATTTTCGCCGCCGGCGCTTTTGACGACATTCCAGCCATAGCCGACGCCCTCGGCGTCGTGGACGATCAATGCTGCGACCGCGCCGCGGCGGGCGGCTTCCTCGAATTTGTAGGTCCAGCGGCCATAATAGGTCATCGTCCGGCCGCCGAATTTGCCGAACGCATCCTCGCCCTTCGCCGCGACGAAATCGGGATCGTTGATCAGAAAGACCGCGACCTTGCCCTTCAAATCCTGTCCCTTGAAATCGTCCCAGCCGCGTTCGGGGGCGCTGACGCCATAACCGACGAAGACCATCGGCGCGTTCGCGACCACCGCGCGCGCCTTCGGCTGGAGCGTCGAGACATAGATGTCGGTGCCGAAGCTCAGCGGCGTCGCCGCGCCCTTGCGATCGAAGGCAAGTTTTTCGGGACTGCCGAGGCGCGTGTGGAGCAACGGCACGGGCTGGGTCCAGCCGCCATCGACGCCCGCGGGTTCGAGCCCCATCGCCTCGAGCCGCCCGATGAGATAGCCGACCGTGCGTTCCTCGCCGACCGTGCCGGGGGCGCGGCCCTGGAACTGGTCGGACGCGAGCGTGCGTACCGTCTCGGTGAGATTGGCGGCGTCGATGCCCGTTTGCGCCGCCGCCGGCGCGGCGATGGCGGCGATGGCGGCGAGGAAAAAGGCGGCGGCAAGATGCGTTTTCATGAGGCGTTCCGGTTTGGTAGCGGTCGAGGCAGTTCGAAAGCCGGGTCTTAGCACGGCGACGCGCATTGTGAACCGCTGGCGCGGGTTATCGAGCGCGGGCGGCGTGCGGTGGGATGGAAGCCTGCTAGAGTGCCGCCACCAATGCGGTCAGCGTGGCGGCCGCGATCGCGAACAGCACCGCTACGCGCGGTCCATAGATGCGCACGAGATGCGCCGTTCGAGGCTCGGCGGGCGGCCAATCGGCGATGCCGGCGGGCTCGGCTTCGTCCCGCACGCCGGTGATGCGCTCCGGAACGCCGGGTCGCGACGACAGATCCGGCCCGCTGATCCCGCTTGCCAGCGCAAGCTTTTCGAAGGCGACCGCCATCTTCCCTTCCTTGAGAAGACGGGCGACGCGCCCCTGTCGCGGATCGTCGAACGAGACGGGGAGCGCGCCGACGAGGCGTTCGATCTCGCTATCGAGCGCGTGCAGGTCGTCGATCGCCTCCATCGCGCGCGACCGGTCGCCACGTTCGAGCGCGAGTTGCAGCCGCGTCAACGACAGAAAACCCACGCGGCAGAACTGGAGCCCCAGCGCGTAATCCTCCGCTGCCGGCGGGCCGCCGTGACGGACCGGGTCGGGCTCGTGCCGGGTCGAAAGGGCGCTCATGATCCTTGCTCCTGCCTTCACCCGCCCCTGTGGGATCGACTAGAGAGAAAATGCGCGGGCGCGGAAGCCCCGATCAGGCCCGCTGTGCCCCGGATGCGCCGGACGGTGGCGAGATCGGGGACTTCAGTTTGAAAGCAAGAAACGGAGCGCACACCGGCGTGCGCCATGGCATTGTCGGCGCATGACGAAGACGATGGAAACACGCATCGGCGCGCATATCGACGTGCCGGATGGAGACCCGATCGCCGCGGCGCTTGATCGCGACGGATGGGCGGTGCTGCCGGGGTTGCTGAACGCCGCCGATTGCGACGGCACTGCGGCACTTTATGCCCAGGACGCGGAGTTTCGCAGCCATGTGATTATGGCGCGGTACGGCTTCGGGCGCGGCGAATATCGCTATTTCGCCTATCCGCTGCCGCCGCTGGTCGAGGCGCTGCGCGGGATGCTCTATGCGCGGCTCGCACCGATCGCCAATCGCTGGCACGAACGGATGGGGATGGCGGCGCGCTTTCCGGCCGATCACGCCGAATTTCTCGCACGGTGCCATGAAGCGGGACAAAGGCGACCGACGCCCTTGCTGCTGCAATATGGCGCGGGCGATTATAATTGCCTGCACCAGGATCTATATGGCCAGCATGTCTTTCCGTTGCAGGTTGCGGTGCTGCTGTCGGCGCCCGGCGATGATTTCACCGGCGGCGAGTTCGTGCTGACCGAGCAGCGCCCGCGGATGCAATCGAGGGCCGCGGTCGTGCCGCTGGCGAAGGGCGACGCGGTCGTCTTCGCGGTGAATACGCGGCCGGTGCGCGGTTCGCGCGGGAACTATCGCGTGGCGATGCGCCACGGGGTGAGCGCCATCCGGTCGGGACGGCGGCACACGCTGGGGCTGATCTTTCACGACGCGGCGTGAGGGCCGCGGGGGCTGTTGGTTTACGCAACGCTGCTGAGTAAGGCCGCTAGCGGCGCCCGCCTTCGCAGGGGCGACGGTTAAAGAAACGCCCGCTTCCACCCCATAGCCAACCTGCTCGATGACCCGGTTATTCCCCCGCCGGGCGCGTCCAGCCCTTCCGGTATTTTTCGAACCAGGCGAGGATCGCCGAGGCCTTGGCGGCCGATTGCGAGGGGCGCGCGGCGATGCTGCCATGGCTGGCGCCGGGCACCTTGACCAGCGCGGTGGGCACGCCGCGGAGGCGGAGCGCGGTGTAATATTGTTCGGATTCGCTGACCGGTGTGCGGTAATCCTCGGCGCCGACGACGACCATTGTCGGGGTTTCGACATTGCCGACGAGCGACAGCGGCGAACGCGACCAGTAAAGTTCGGGATTCTCCCACGGTTGCGCGCCGAGCCAATAGCGCCCGAAAAAGGCGGGCCCGTCGGCGGTGAGCGTCTGCGTCGTCCAGTTGATCACCGGTTTTTGCGTGACAGCGGCCTTGAAGCGGTTGGTCTTGCCGACGATCCAACTCGTCAGCACGCCGCCGCCCGAGCCGCCGGTGACGAACAGCGCGTTGGGGTCGGCAACGCCGAGTTCGATCGCGCGGTCGACAATGCTGATCAGGTCGAAATAATCATTGCCCGGATAGGCCTTGTCGATCTCGTTCGCGAAGGCCGCGCCATAGCTGGTCGAGCCGCGCGGGTTGGCCGAGAGCACGGCATAGCCCGCGGCGGCATAAAGCTGGTTGTCGGTCGAAAAATGCGGGCCATAGGCGGCGAAAGGTCCGCCGTGGATTTCGAGGATCAGCGGCACGCGCTGCCCTTCGATATGGCCGGGCGGCAGGGTCAGCCAGCCCTCGATCGTCTTGCCGTCGTGGCTCGAGGCGACGGTGATCTTGCGGACCTCGCCGAACGATTTCACTTCGCGCAGCGAGCGGTTGAGGTCGGTGAGGATGCGCGCGTCGCCGCCGCGTGTCAGCTGCACCTCGGCCGGACGGGTCGCGGTGCCGCCGGTGAAGGCGATCGCGCCGCCGTCGGAGACGGTGAAGCTGCCGCCGGTGTACGGCCGGTCCATCCCGCCGCCCGACAAACCGGTAGCGGCAGTGCGTACGCCTCCGTCGAGCCCGATGCGCGCGACCTTGGTTTCGCCGTGATCGTCGTACTGCGCATAGACCGACTTGCCGTCACCGGCCCATTCGATCGCATCTATGCCATAGTCCCAATCGGCGGTCAGGCTGCGCTTGCCCGAGCCGTCGCGGTTCATGACGTAGAGCTGCGTGTTTTCATAAGCGCGCAATTTGTCGTCGAAGCCAAGGTAAGCGATCTTGCCGCCGTCGGGCGAAACGAGCGGGCTCGCGTCGGGACCGTTGCGGTCGGTAAGCGCGCTGACCCCGCCGCTCGCCACGTCGAGCGCATAGATTTCGCTTTCGACCGGATCGCTTTCCCAGTCGGGGCGGCGGTTGGCAGCGAAATAGAGTGTGCGGCCATCGCGCGACCAACTGAGCGGGCCGCCGTCGTGATAGGGCCCGAAAGTGAGCTGGCGCGGCGCGCCGCCGGTCGCGGGAACGAGGAAAATCTTCTCGAAGCCCGGCTCGACATAGCCCTCGCCATCGGCGCGATAGGTGAGGAGGTCGCGGATCTCGAGCGGTTCGGCCCATTTCGCGCCCTCGGGCTTGTTCGCGGGGGCGCTGCCGAACTTCGGCCCTTCGTCCTTGACCAGCATCGTATAGGCGATCGAGCGGCCGTCGGGCGACCAGGCGATGCTCGACGGGCTGGTGGGCAGACCGGTGAGGCGTACCGTCTCGCCGCCGTCCATCCAGCGCACCCAGAGCTGCGCGCCGCCGCCCTCGGTCGAGGCGAAGGCGAGGCGTTTGCCGTCGGGCGACCAGCGCGGCGAAAAGGCGCCGCCCTGCCGGCCGGCGACCGGCATTTCCGCACCGGTCCGGGTGTCGATCAGCCAGATCGAGCTGACCGCGCGGTCGGTCATGATGTCGTTCGCGCGGCGGACATAGGCGATGTGGCGGCCGTCGGGGCTGATCTGCGGATCTGCGGCGATCGCGAGGTCGAAAAGGTCGGCGCCGGTGAAGCGGCGGTTGGGGGCGATCCTGGCGCTCCCTACGGCGGAGGCCGACATGGCGGCGGGGGTCTCGGCGGGTGCGGTTTCCGCGGGCGGCGTGGCGGGCGGCTGTTCCTCCTGCGCAAGCGTGATCTGCGAGGTAAGAGCGAGGAGGCTCGCCCCGAACAATGCCAGTTTGCGCATGAAATATTTCCCCTTTTTTGGTTGGGGGTGGTCTGGCCCTTTCGCGCCGGACGGTCAACTACCTGTCCCATCGTCATCCCGGACTTGATCCGGGTCCATTCGCGCGACGTCTGGAAATGGATTCCGGATCACGCCCGAGGTGGCGGAAGCGGATTCAAGGAAGGAGACTATCCGTCCCGGCCGTAAACGTCGTTGCGGAAGGCGATGCCGTGCTCGGTCGCCATCGCGGTGATATAGGTGAGGTAGACGGGAACCTCGACCGGCAGCGGCACCGCCTGTTCGGGCGCCTTCGACTTGGTGTTGATCGAGCGGTGAAGCAGCCATTGGCCGAGCTTGGCCGCATTTTCGAGGCGGATGCAGCCGTTCGAAAAATGGCGGTCGGGCTTGCCGAGCAGCGCGCGGTCGGGAGTGTCGTGCAGATAGATGCCGTCGTCGTTGGGGAAGAGGAATTTGACCTTGCCCATCGAATTGGCGCCGCCCGGAAGTTCACGCAGGCGCAGCAGCCGGTCGCCCGCGGCGACCGCGGGCCAGTCGATCTCCGATTGTTCGAGCTTGCGCGGGTTGGGCCCCCAGTCGGAGAGCGCTTCCATGCGCAGCGACGCGAGGCTGCGGCCCGCGAGTATCTTGGGCGCGATGCTTTTTTGCGCGAGATAGTCGGGAACGTTCCAATAGGGGTTGAGGATCGCCCATTGCAGCTTGCCCGCGAGCATCGGCGTCGGCGTTTCGGGGGCGCCGACGACGACCTTCATCATGCCCACACGCTTGCCCGCGCCATAATACCAGAGCTGGCCCGACGAGGCATCGACGACGACATGATGCGTGTAGGGGCCCGGCAGGATGCGCGCGCGGTCGAGGTTGAGGCGGAGGCGGTCCATCGCCTCCTCGGGCACGCCGCCGCCCTGCGCGCGGCGCATCAGGCCGCGGAGGCGGACATAATGTTCGCTCATCCAGCCCATATTTTTCATATAGGCGCCAAAATCCTTGGGAAAGGCGGCGGCACGGAGGATGGTTTCGGTATCGGCCTTCTTCGGCTTCAGCGATCTGTCGGCATATTCCATCTTCGCATCGCCCGGGCGGCGCATGTCGCGGACATAGCGTGCGAAGGCGGTGGACAGCTCGACCTCGGCGCGCGCAAGAGCGCGCGGATCGCCGTCGCGGGCGCGCGCGATCGCCTGTTCGAGATCGCGTACATCGCCTGGCGCGGGCTTGAGGCCGTCGAAGCGCGCGGTCGAAAGATATCCGAGCAGCATCGCGGCTTCGGGCCCGACCTTGCCCGCGCGGACCCACAACGGCCGGTAGCCGCGCGCGGCGTAAAAGCGTTTGACGTCGCCGCCGGCCTCTTCGCGAATTGCGTTCGCGAGCAAGGGAACGGCACTTTGAGCGGCAGGGGCGGCGAGCGCGGGCGGCGCGAGCGTCCCGCCGAGCGCCAGCAGGGTCAGGAACAGGGGAGCGCAGCGGCGCCGCGCCCCCCGAACGGACGTCATCAGCCGCGTTCTCCCACCTGCGTCGGGGCGGGCGGCGGCGGGGGCGGCGGGGTGTAGTTCGGATGATAGATACCGTCGGCGGTGTAATAGCCGTCGATGATGCCGTCGCCGTCGCGGTCGGCGGCGATGCTCCCGGGGACCGCGCCCGGCGGCGGAGGCGGCGGGGCCGCGGCGATTTCTTCCTGCTGCGAACAGGCGGAGAGTGCGAGCGCGCTTAGCGCGCTTATCAAGACGGGTTGGAAACGCATGAGACCACTCCTTTTGATGCGGCCGGAATCGCTTTCCGGGCGCGAGCGCCCAACCCCGGGACTTGAGTCATGCGGACGAGCAAATATGCGCCGACCATCCCGCGATCAGGGGTGGTTTTTGAACGATGATCTGCGCCATAAGTTCCCGGCGTTTCGCCCCGCGCGGTGGACATGCCGGCGCGCATCGCTAAGCGGGCCATACAGCCCGATCATAAGTGAAGGGAAAGACATGGATTTTTCGCGATTGCAGGCGACGAGCAAGATCGGCGAGGACTGGGTCTACCCGCAGCCGCCCTGCCTGAATTTCGGCTGGCTCGAGGTCGACCGCGATCCCGCGCACCGCATTTATTGGGAGGAATATGGCAATCCCGCGGGCGAACCGGTGATGTTCCTCCACGGCGGTCCCGGCGGCGCCTGCGCCCCTGTCATGGCGCGCTTCTTCGACCCGAAACGCTATCGCGTCATCCTGTTCGACCAGCGCGGCTGCGGCAAGAGCGAGCCCAATGTCGCCTCGGCGGGACCCGCTGTGGCGCTCGCGAAAAACACCACCGCCGACCTGATCGGCGACATCGAGAAATTGCGCGACAAGCTGGAGATCGCGGGGCCGATGCACGTCTTCGGCGGCAGCTGGGGCAGCACGCTTGCGATGGCCTATGCCATCGCGCATCCCGAGCATTGCGCAAGCCTGATCCTGCGCGGCATCTTTCTGGGGGCGCCCGAGGATCTGCTCTATCTCTATCAGGGCAATGCCGCGACGTGGGCCGACGATCCCTATGCCCTCACCGAACCCGGCGCCTATATGAAATATCCTGGCGAGTGGGCCGAACTGCTGTCGGTGCTGACGCCCGAAGAGCGCGGCGACGTGATGAAATCCTACAAGGCGATCTTCGACATGGTCCCCGCGACCCCGGCCGAGAAAGAACGCCAGCTCAAGGCGGCGCTGACCTGGTCCTTGTGGGAGGGCGTGATTTCGAACATGATCCCCGATACGGCTGACACGGGCAAGTTCGGCGAGGCCGATTTCGCGCTCTGCTTCGCGCAGATCGAGGCGCATTATTTCGCCAACGCGCTGTTCCTCCCCGCGGGGCATTTCTTCGACAATATCGCCACGCTCGCCGGCATCCCCATCCATATCGTCCATGGCCGCTTTGACGAGGTGTGCCCGCTGACGCAGGCGTCGCGGCTCGTCGCGGCGCTGCGCGAAGCGGGCGGGGGACCCTACACTTATGTGGTCACCAATGCGGGGCATAGCGCGATGGAGCGCGAGAATGCGCTCGCCCTGACCGCGGTGATGGACGGGCTGGCGCGGATGGGGGCGTAACAAAGCCGCCTACCCGGCAAATCGCCCGGCAATCCTCCTCAAATTTCGCTCCGTAGCAAGGCTTTCCTCCTCTCTCTCATTTTATTCACACACGCGATAGTGAATATTGACTCGCGCGAGAATATTGCCGATAAGCTGGGCCCAGATCGGCGGCAATGACCGCTGACGGGAGGGAGAGTTTGATATGAAGGCTCAGCTTTTTGCGTCCGCCTCGGCGGCCGCGCTGTTCGCGTCGCCCGTTGCCGTCATGGCCCAAGGGGTCGAGGCGCCGCCCGCCGATACGGCGGCATCGGATCGGCAGAGGGGCGATAACGACATCATCGTCACCGCGACCCGCCGTACCGCCCGCCTGCAGGACGTGCCGCTCAGCGTCACCGCGTTCGGGCAGGAGGAACTCGACGATCTCGGCATCGTCGGGTTCGAGGGCATCGCCCAGAATACGCCGGGCATCGTCGTCAACCGTCCGACGCAGAATTTCAACAATTTCACCGCGCGCGGCATCAACACCAACGGCTATTCGGCCGGCCTGCAGAGCGCGGTCGCCATCTATGTCGACGAGCTGCCGATTTCGGCGAACGGCAATTCGACGATCCTCGATCCCAATCTCTACGACGTCGAGCGCGTCGAGTTCCTGCGCGGGCCGCAGGGCACCTTGTTCGGGTCGAACTCGCTCGCGGGTGCAATGCGGATCATCACCAAGAGCCCCGACCTCGACGATTTCGAGGCCTCGGCGAGTATCGACCTCGGCCTCACCGGGTCGAGCTCGGTGCGCCAGCGCTATAATGCGATGGTCAATTTGCCGATCATGAAGGACGAGATCGGGCTGCGCGTCACCGGCTATTATCGCAACGAGGACGGCTGGGTCGACAATATCGGCACCGGGATCGAGGATTCGAACAGCCTCGAGGCGTTCGGCGGCCGCGCGATCCTGCTCCTCCAGCCGACCGACCGCATGAAGGTGAAGCTGCTCGCGTCGTACGAGAACAGCAAGCCCGCCGATTCGGGGCTGACCAACCCGCTGCTCGGCAAGTTCGTGCGCCGCTCGGACCGTCCCGACCTGTTCCAGGGCAAGCTCACCAATTATAATGTGACGATCAATTACGAGTTCGATTTCGCCGAGCTGATCAGCTCGACGACGCTGTCGGACTATGACGCCTCCTTCTATGTCGACCTCGCGGGCACCTTTGCACAGGCCTTTCCCTTTGCGCTCGACGCTTATGGCTATGACGACCTGTTCGTGCAGGAAACGCGGCTTGTCTCGCGCCACGACGGGCCGATCGAATGGGTCGCGGGCTTTTTCTATTACGACAAGCGCCGTACCGTTGATTTCGCTTATCGGTCGAGCCTCGAATATCTGGCCGAGAATGGTCTGACCGGGCTGCCCGACGAATATTACCAGCGCTTCAACAGCTATACCGACCAGAAGGAAATCGCAGGCTTCGGCGAGGTGACCGGGCGCTTCAGCGACAGTTTCTGGGTCACCGGCGGCCTGCGCTACGGCAGCACCGAAGTGCAGAGCTTCACCCGTGGCGGCGGATACAACAGCAATTATCTGACCGCCGCTTTCCTCGGTCTGGAGAACATCCCGCTCACGGTCACGCCGATCGCCTATGCCGAAGGGCTGAAGGTCAAGGACGACCGCCTGTCGTGGAAGGCGAGCGTGTCGTGGAAGCCGGTCGACAGCCTGACCACCTATGCGACCGTCTCGACGGGCTTTCGCACCCCGGTCGTCAATGCGCGCGCCGGGCTGGTCAGCGCGATCGATCCCGACGACCTGATCATCCCCGACGGCGCGAAATCGGACAGCGTCACCAATTATGAGTTAGGGCTGAAGGGCCGCTGGCTCGGCGGCGATCTCGTCGCCAATATCGCCGCCTATTATATCGACTGGAAGGATATTCAGGTTCAGGCGAACCGCGTTTCGGACTCGATCCAGTTCGCGACGAATATCGGCGGTGCCGAAAGCTACGGCCTCGAATTCGAGTTCATCGCGCGGCCGGTGCAGGGGTTGAGCCTCGCGCTCAACGGTTCGTTCAACCGCGCGAAGGTGACCGACCTGACCCCGGGCGAAGCCGCGATTTCGGGCGCCGAGCTCGGCACGCGCCTTGCCTCGCCGCATTTCCAAGGGTCGGGCACGCTGCGCTACGATTTCGCGATCGGCGGTGCCGATACCGCTTATGCCGCGGTCAATGTGTCGCACGCGGGGGCCTTCCCGAACCAGTTCCCCAATGTGCCGGGCAATCCGAATGCCGTCGCCCCGACCTATGACTTCACCGAGGCGTGGACCAACGTGAACCTCTATGCCGGGGCAAAACTGGGGGCGATCGACCTCGGCGTCTATGTCGAAAATCTCTTCGACGACAGCAAGGTCACCTATGTCCATCCCGAGGCGTTCCTCGACGGCCGTTACGCCCGCATGCGTCCGCGCACCATCGGCGTCCGCGCCAACTACCGCTTCTGATCGGCGCGAGGAGATGAAAGGTCCGATGATCCGCCGCCTGTCCCGTCTCGCCGTTGTCGCCGCCGCCGTCTGTGCGGCGCCGGCCATGGCGGCGGGGCCGGTGATCGACGCGCCCGCGGGCAAGGTCGAGGGCAGCGAGACGAAGGATATCCGCGCCTTCAAGGGCATTCCCTATGCCGCGCCGCCGGTCGGCAAGCTGCGCTGGGCGCCGCCGCAGCCGGCGGAGGGCTGGGACGGCGTCCGCGACGCGACGCGCTTCGGCGCGGCGTGCATGCAGCCGGGGCCGCGCGGCCCCAGCATCTATGCCTGGGACCTGCCGGCGATGAGCGAGGATTGCCTGTCGCTCAACATCTGGGCACCCAAAGATGCGAAGGACGCACCCGTATTCGTGTGGATCCATGGCGGCGCGCTAACCGGCGGGTCGGGCGGCGATCCGATCTATGACGGCAGCGCGCTCGCCGAACGCGGTATCGTCGTCGTGTCGATCAACTACCGGCTCGGCGCGCTCGGCTGGCTCGCGCATCCGCAGCTCAGCGCCGAATCGGTCGAGGGCGTGTCGGGCAATTATGGGCTGCTCGACCAGGTCGCGGCGCTCGAATGGGTCAAGCGCAACATCGGCGCCTTCGGCGGCAGCGCGGGCAATGTGACGATCGCGGGCGAGTCGGCGGGCGCGCTCAGCGTCATGTATCTGATGACCGCGCCCGCGGCGCGCGGCCTGTTCCACAAGGCGGTCGCGCAGAGCGCCTATATGGTGTCGGCGCCGGGGCTGCGCGACAAGTTGAACGGCATGGTGCCGGCGGAGGCGCAGGGCGCCGACCTCGCCGCGAAACTCGGCGCCGCCGACCTCGCGGCGTTGCGCGCGATGCCCGCGAAGGAGATCGCCGAAAAGGCGCCGGCGACGGGCTATTTCCCTTTCCCCGCCGTCGACGGCAAGATCGTGCCGCGCCAGCTCGTCGACAGCTTCGACCGCAATGAGCAGGCGCCGGTGCCGATCCTCGCGGGCTTCAATGCGGGCGAAATCCGCTCGCTGCGCTTCCTGCTGCCAAAGCCGCCCGCCGATGCTGCCGCCTATGAAGCCGCGATCCGCGCCAGTTACGGCGAATTGGCGGACGCTTTCCTCGCGCGCTATCCGGCGAAGACGATCGAGGAAAGCATGCTCGCGGCGACGCGCGACGCGATGTACGGCTGGACCTCCGAACGGCTGGTCTCGAACCAGGCGGCGCTGGGGCAGGGCGCCTATCTCTATTATTTCGACCATGGCTATCCGGCGACGGCCCAGTGGAATCTCCACGCCTTTCACGCCGCCGAGCTGCCCTATATTTTCGGCACCGCGGGCAAGACGCCGCCGCTGTGGCCGAAAATCCCCGACGACCTGACCGAGCGCAAGCTGGCCGGCGCGATGGGCGATTATTGGGCGAGTTTCGCGCGCAGCGGCCGGCCGCAGGCGAAGGGCCAGTCCGACTGGCCCGACTATTCCGACGACGCCGGTTTCCTCCATATCGCCGAGGCGCCGAAAGCCGGGCACCGCCTGTTCCCCGGCACCGCGGCGCTGCACGAAGCGGTGATGTGCCGTCGCCGCGCGGCGGGCGACATTCCGTGGAACTGGAACGTCGGCGTCATTTCGCCGCCGCTGCCGCCGACAGCAGCGGGGTGCCAATGATCGACGGTTCGATGCAATCCTATGGCCTGACGCTCGACAAATTCCTTTCCCACGCCGCCAAATGGCACCCCAATGCCGAAACCGTGTCGGCCGGGGCGGATGGAAGCGTCGCGCGGATCGGCTATGCCGCGCTTTACGAGCGCGCGCGCGCGGTGTCGGGGGCGCTCCATGCGATGGGCGTGCGGGCGGGGCATCGTGTCGCGACGCTCGCGTGGAACACACAGGGGCATCTGGAAAGCTGGTACGGCATCATCGGCATGGGCGCCGTGTGCCACACGCTGAACCCGCGGCTGACCGCGGCGCAGATCGGCGCGATGCTGGTGCAGTCCGAAGCGGGGATATTGCTCGTCAGCCCGGACCTGCTGCCGCTCGCCGAGGCGGCGACGCGCAATGTCGGCACCGTGCGGCAGATCTTACTGCTCGACGCGACGGAAAGTGATGCGGGCGAGGCCGATGGCCGCGTCGCCGTCGGCGCGCTCGAACCCATGCTCGCAGGCGCCCCGGCCGATGTCGCCTGGGGCGAGTTCGACGAGAACAGCCCCTCGGGGCTCTGCTTCACTTCGGGCACCACCGGCGCGCCGAAGGGCGTCACCTACACCCATCGCGGCTGTTACCTCCATACGATGCGGCAGTTGCAGGCCGATGTGATGGGCGTGCGTGCGCGCGACGCGGTGCTCGCGGTAGTGCCGATGTTCCATGCCAATGCCTGGGGGCTGCCCTTTTCGGTGCCCGCGGCGGGCGGCAAGCTCGTGCTGCCGGGCCGCCACAGCGACGGCGCGCATCTGGCGGCGCTGATCCGCGGCGAGGGGGTGACCGCGGGGGTCGGCGTGCCAACCGTGTGGCTGGGGCTGGTCGAACATCTCGAGCGCGAGGGGGGCGAGGTGCCGACGCTCGAGCGCATCCTCGTCGGTGGCGCGCCGATGCCGCCCGCGCTGATGGAGCGGATCGAGCGACGGCTGGGCGCCGAGGTGCAGACGAGTTGGGGCATGACCGAGCTGTCGCCGCTCGGCACCGCGGCGGTCCCGGGCGATCCGGATCGCACCGCCGGCGTGTCGGGAAAGCCCGCGATCGGCATCGACCTCTTGCTGACCGATGCCGAGGGACGCGCGCTCGCCGAACAGCGCGGCGTGGAAGGACATTTGCGCGTCCGGGGGCCGAGCGTCGTCGAACGCTATTTCGGACAGGATAGGTCCGCGACCGATGCCGACGGCTGGTTCGACACCGGCGACCTCGCGCGGCTCGACCGCGCCGGCAGTCTGACGATCACCGGGCGGTCGAAGGATCTGATCAAATCGGGCGGCGAATGGATCAACCCCGCCGAGATCGAGGCGCTGGTCGGCGCGCTGCCGCAGGTGTCGCTCGCGGCGGTAATCGGGCGCAGCGATCCCAAATGGGGCGAGCGGCCGATCCTGCTGGTCGAGACCAACGGCGCGTCGGTCAGCGACGAGGACCTGCTCGCGCCGCTGCGCGAACGCGTCGCTTCCTGGTGGATTCCCGATGCGATCGTGCGGCTCGACGCGATGCCGCTCGCGCCCACGGGCAAGATCGACAAAATGCAATTGCGGGCCGATTACGGACAGGTGTAGGCCCGTTGGGCCGCAGTATGACAAGTGCGGATGAAGTGCGGAAGGACAGGAATTTGGCGTCGAAGGCAAAGAGTGCGGTGAAGCGCCCGTCGAAGGCGGAACAGCGCGCCGAGATGATGGAGCAGATCCTCGACACCGCCGAACTCCTGTTTTCGAAGCACGGCTTTCACGGCGTGACGCTGAAGGATGTCGCGAAACAGGTCGGGGTCCACCACACGCTGCTCAACTATTATTTCGACGACAAGCGGACGCTGTTCGACGCGGTATTCGCGCGGCGCGCTGTGGTGACGATCGACAAGCGGATGCAGGCGCTCGACGATTATGACCGCGCGGCGGGCGGCAAGCCGACGGTCGAGGGCGCGCTGCATGCCTTCCTCGACACCGACCTCGATCTCTATATTCAGGGCGGCGAAGGCTGGAAGAATTATGGCGCATTCGGCGCGCAGGCGTCGAACAGCCCCGAGGGCGCCGAGTTCATGGACAAATATTTCGACCCCGTCGTGCTCCGCCTGATCGAGATACTCAAAAAGGCGCTGCCCGACGCGGCCGAGGAAGATATTTTCTGGGGCTATCATTTCGTCACCGGCGCACTGATGCTGACGCTCGCGCGCACCGGACGCATCGACAAATTGTCGCACGGCCTGTGTCACTCGGACGATTATGAAGCGGTCAAGACGCGCATGGCGCGCTTCATGGCGGCGGGTTTCCGGGAAATCTGCGACCAGCGCAAACAGGACAGGGGCTAAAGGACTTCGCGGCGCCCGCGCACCAGCCAGTCTGCGAGATGAATGATATTCACTCACAAGTGAGTTATTATGATGAGGAAAGCGGAATGACGGACGAACTCAAGGACAGGGTGGCGATCGTGACGGGCGCCGGCAGCGGGCTCGGCCGCGCGCATGCGCTGCTGCTCGCGCGGCACGGTGCGCGCGTCGTGGTCAACGATCGCGACGGCGATGCCGCCGAACGCGTCGCGGCGGAGATCGCCGAAGCCGGCGGCCGGGCGATGGCGGTCGCTGCGTCGGTGACCGACGAGGCCGAGGTCGCGGCGATGGTCCATGCCGCGACGATGGCGTGGGGCGGCGTCGATATATTGATCAACAACGCCGGCATCCTGCGCGACAAGAGCTTCGCCAAGATGGATCTCGCCGACTTCCGCCTCGTCGTCGACGTCCATCTGATGGGCGCTGCAGTGTGTTCGAAGGCAGTATGGGACCAGATGCGCGAACGCCGCTTCGGCCGCATCGTGATGACGACCTCCTCGTCGGGCCTCTACGGCAATTTCGGGCAGGCCAATTACGGTGCGGCCAAGATGGCGCTCGTCGGGCTGATGCAGACGCTGGCGATCGAGGGCGGGAAATACAATGTTCGCGTCAACTGCCTCGCGCCGACCGCGGCGACGGCGATGACCGACGGCGTGCTCGCACCCGACGCGCTGGCGCAGCTCGCGCCCGGGGCGGTGAGCCCCGGCCTGCTTGCACTCGTGGGTGAAGATGCGCCGACGCGCGCGATCCTGTGCGCCGGGGCGGGGCATTTCGCGGCAGCGCATGTAACGCTGACCGAAGGCCTTTATGTCGGGCAGGGCGAGGGCGCGGCGCAGCGCGTCGCCGCCGAATGGGACCGCGTCGTGGATCGCGGCGGCGAAATCGTTCCGGCTTATGGTTTCACGCAGGCCGAACGCGAGCTGGCGAGCGCGGGCTTCACCGCGCCGACGATGGCGGCCGCGCGCTGAAATTCCCCGGGGGTGCGCGCGGACGGGCCACAGAGTCCGCCGCCGCTGTCGGGCTAAAATGGGAGAAGGAAGATGGCCACCGACGCGGAAGCCTTGCCGGCTGGCGGGGACAAGAAACAGAACGAAAAGCTCGTCATCGGCGCGTCGTCGCTCGGGACGGTTTTCGAATGGTATGATTTCTACCTCTACGGGCTGCTCGCCAGCGCGCTCTCGCATCATTTCTTCTCGGGCGTGAACGAGACGACGGGCTTCATCCTCGCGCTGATGGCCTTTGCTGCGGGCTTCGCGGTGCGGCCGTTCGGCGCGCTCGTCTTCGGGCGCGTCGGCGATATCGTCGGGCGCAAGAACACCTTTCTCGTCACCATGGCGATCATGGGTCTGTCGACCTTTGCCGTCGGTTTCCTGCCCGGCTACGACACGATCGGCGTCGCGGCGCCGATCATCCTGATGATCCTGCGGCTGCTCCAGGGGCTGGCGATCGGCGGCGAATATGGCGGCGCGGCGGTCTATATCGCCGAACATGCACCGCCCGGAAAGCGCGGTTTCTATACCAGCTTCATCCAGACCACGGCGATGATCGGGCTCATCCTCGCCTCGACCTTCGTCGTGTCGCTGCGGCTGTTCATGGATGCCGACACGTTCAACGACTGGGGCTGGCGTCTGCCCTTCATCTTCTCGATCGTCCTCCTGTCGGTCGCGCTGTGGATCCGCCTCCAGCTCGAAGAGAGCCCGGTCTTCCAGCGCATGAAGGCGGCGGGCGAAACGTCGAAGGCCCCGCTCAAGGAAGCCTTCGGCGAATGGCGCAACCTGAAGATCGTGCTGATCGCGCTCTTCGGCGCGGTCGCGGGGCAGGCGGTGATCGGCTTCGCCGCGCATCTCTATCCGCTCTTCTATCTCGAACGCATCGCGCGGGTCGACGGCGCGACCGCCAATTTCCTGGTCGCCGCGGCGCTGACGATCATCATCCCGAGCTTCGTCTTCTTCGGCTGGCTCAGCGACAAGATCGGGCGCAAGCCGATCATGATGACCGCCTGCGTCATCGCGGTCTTTGTCTATTTCCCGCTCTACAAGGCGCTCGTCGTCGCGGCGAACCCGGCGATGGCGGCGGCGATCGAGCGGGCGCCGGTCGCCGTGGTCGTCGATGGCGGCGAATGTTCGTTCCAGTTCGATCCGATCGGCAAGAACAGCTTCGACACCACGAGCTGCGACATCGCCAAATCCTATCTCGCCAGGAACGGCATCAACTATGCGAATGTCGAGGCCCCGGCGGGAACGCGCGCATCGGTGCGGGTCGGCGACCGGGCGGTCGCGGTCCCCGACCCCGCAGGGCTGGACAAGGAGGCGCGCGCCGCGGCGGTCGCCGCCTTTAGCGCCGAGGCCAAGGCCGCGCTCGACGCCGCGGGCTATCCCGACAAGGCCGATCCGGCGCAGGTGAACAAGACGAAGGTGATCCTGATCCTCTGCATCTTCGGCCTGCTCGCGACGATGGTCTACGGCCCGCTCGCGGCCTTGCTCGTCGAACTGTTTCCGGCGCGCATCCGCTACAGCTCGCTGTCCTTGCCCTATCATATCGGCAATGGCTGGATCGGCGGTTTCATGCCGACGATCGGCTTCGCGATGGTCGCGGCGACGGGCAATATCTATCAGGGTCTATGGTATGCTGTGGTGATCGCGGCGGTCACTGCGGTGGTCGGTATCCTCTTCCTGCCCGAAACCTTCAAGCGGGACATCGAAGCGTAGAAGTCAGGCGGCGGCGGTGACGAGCAATTGCCTAAACGCCGCCGTCGTTGCGGCGACCGCCGCCGCATCGACGCAGCGCGCGTCGTCGCCTTCGACATGGTGGAAGCGATGCACCCCGAACAGCCCGGCCACCGAGGGATAGCCCGCCTTGATGATCGCGGTCAGTTCGCCGGCCGAAATCCGGTCGCTGGCATAGGGCGCCTCGAGACCCGCAAGGCCCGCGAACAGCCGCCGCGCCGCGGGTAGCAGCGGCGGGCTGACCACCAGATAGCGCTGCGAATCGGTGCCGGGAAGCGGTGCAAGGCCGAACAGCCCCTCGTGCCAGTCGCGGGCCGCCAGATTGGCGCCGAGGTGCAGCCAGAAATGCGTTTCGGCGGGTTTGGGCGCTACGGCCTTCAGCGATTCTTCGGCGCCCAGATTTTCATACTCATGTCCGCTGTTGCACAGAAAAGCGATGTCATGGTCCGGGAAGGCCGCCGGCGCCCGGCGCGCGAGGTCGAGCCATGCGGCAACGCCGCCGCCGCGCTCGCCGCCGCAGACGGTCCAGCCCGAGCGCGGAGTCGAGACGACGAGCCAGCGCCGCTTGCCGCGGTCGAGCCGGCCGATGACGTTGAACGCCGCGCGCCGCCCGCCGCGGCCCGCCAGCGTCACGCGCGCGGGCTCGCGCCGCATCGCGGCGGCAAGGAAGGGCGCGGCCTCGGCAGGGGCAAGCAGCCCGACCGGTCCCGCGAACATCGGCGCGCGGCCGTCGGCGTTGAGCGCGATTACCTGTCCGGTCGGGCCGTTGGTGATAATCACCGCCGCCTTTGCGCCGCCCGCGAAGGCGGCATCGACCGGCGCGCGTACCGGCTTCGGCAGCGCCGACGACCAGCGCCCATAGGGCAGGTCGACGATCGCGATCGCGCCCGCAAGCGGCGCGTCGGTCTGGCCATGCGCATCGACGCGGACGAGCGGTCCGGATACGCCTCCGTTGGGGGTCGGGGTGACGATTGGCTGCGGATGCAGCGGCGCGCGCCTTTCGCCCGCCACGATTTCGCAGCCTTCTCCTTCGAACCAAGGGACGGAGATCGGCAGTCTCTCGACCGCGAAGCCCGCACGGTCGAGCTCGGTCGCCAGCCAATGGCCGCAGGCGGTGTCGCCCGCACCGCCCGACTGCTTGTTGCCGAAGCCGATATAGGTCGAGAGGTCGGCGGCGATCGCATTCGGCGCGGTCGCTGCGTCAACATGCACCGCCGTCGCGATCGGCAACGCCGTCGCCCCGGCCAGAAAGCCGCGCCGCGTGGGTTTCGTCATCTCGGCTCTCCCGCATCCATTCGATCGATCGCGCGCTGTCCGTGCTTGATATTCACTCGCGTGTGAGCGTAAGTCGGGTGCAGGACGATGGCAAGCATCGCCGAGGGGAGCCATGTTGATGAAGGATATTGCGGCATTGCGCCGGCATTTCGCCTTGACCCTTTTCCTGCTTGCGGGCGTTGGGGGCGGCGCAGCCTTCGCCGCCGAAGCGCCGGCCGCGACCGTCGCCGAGGGCCGCGTCGCGGGCGTCCGCGAGGACGGGCTGCGCGTCTTTCGCGGCATCCCCTATGCCGCGCCGCCGGTCGGCGAACGCCGCTGGCGCCCGCCCGCGCCTCCGGAAAAATGGGAGGGTGTTCGCGAAGCGCCGGCCTTCGGTCCCGACTGCGTCCAGCCCTCCTATCCCGCCGCGAGCGTCTATTTCGAGCCGCCGCGTCCGATGCGCGAGGATTGCCTGACGCTCAATGTCTGGGCGCCCGAAAGCACCGACGGCGCGCCGGTGATCGTCTGGATCCACGGCGGCGCGCTGCAATTCGGATCGAGCGCCAGCCCGATGTACGACGGCGGCGAATTTGCGAGGCGCGGCATTGTCTTCGTGTCGATCAATTACCGGCTCGGCGTCCTCGGCTGGCTCGCGCATTCCGCGCTCAGCGCCGAATCGCCCGAAGGCGTATCGGGCAATTACGGCCTGCTCGACCAGATCGCGGCGCTGCAATGGGTGCGGCGCAATATCGGCGCGTTCGGCGGCGATCCGGCGAATGTCACCGTGATGGGCGAGTCCGCGGGCGCGCTCAGCGCCACCTATCTGCTCGCCAGCCCGCGCGCGAAGGGGTTGTTCGCGAAAGCGATCGTCCAGAGCACGAACATGCGCGCCGTACCGCATCTCCGCGATGCGGCCTTTGGCATGCCGTCCGCCGAGGCGACCGGAACCGCGCTTGTCGCCAGCCTGGGCGTGACCGACCTCGCGGCGCTCCGCCGCGCCGATCCAAAGGCGCTTGTCGCCGCCGGGCTGCGTGCGCGCTTCGTCGCGCAGCCGGTGATCGACGGCGCCGTCGTGCCCGGTCAACTCGTCGATATTTTCGACCGCGGGGAGCAAGCGAAAGTGCCCGTGCTCGCGGGCTTCAACAGCGGCGAGGTGCGCAGCCAGCGTGCGCTGGTCCCTCCGGTTCCCGCCGATGCCGCGACCTACGAGGCCGAAATCGCGCGGCGCTTCGGCGATCTCGCGCCCGCTTTCCTGCGGCTCTATCCCGCGTCGGACCGCGAAGAGAGTCTGCTCGCCGCGACGCGCGACGCCGTCTATGGCTGGGCGACCGAGCGGCTCGTGCGGCAGCAGGCACGCGCCGGTCAGCCCGCCTATCTCTATCTTTTCGATCATTGCTACGCCGCGGCGCGTGCGCGGTCTCTCTGCGCTTTTCACGCCGGCGAGTTGCCCTTCGTTTTCGGCGTTGCAGGACGTCCGTTCGGCGGCCTCTCCAATTGGCCGATGCCGGCCGGCGAAGAGGATCGCGCGCTGGCGCGGCAGATGGTCGGCTATTGGGCGGCCTTCGCCGCGCACGGCGCCCCTTCGGCGGACGGTGCGCCGGCATGGCCCGCCTATGGCAAGGCGGAGAATTTCATGCGGTTCGGCGCTCGTCCGGTAGCTGGGCGCGATATGCTGCCGGGCATGTTCGAATTTCAGGAGGAGGTCATGCAGCGCCGCCGCGGCGCCGGCGAGCAATGGTTCACCAACACGAGCCCCCTCCCGAACCAAAGACTCATGGATTAGCACCCGCCGCTATGCTTTAATCGGCGCGCAATGGCCGAGCAGAAACCCCGGTACAAAACCTATGACAGCCCCGCCGGCGGCTGGGGCGCCGCGGCGGCGACCGCGAAGGTTCTGCTCGAACAGAGCGTCGTCACCAAGGGGTCGCGCGCGCTGCTCTCGATGAACCAGCCCGGCGGGTTCAAATGCCCGAGCTGCGCCTTCCCCGATGCGAGCTGTACCAAGAAGCTCGAATTCTGCGAAAATGGTGCGAAGGCGCTCGCGCACGAGGCGACGAAATTCCGTGTGACACGCGAATTTTTCGCGCAGCACAGCGTCACCGAGTTGATGGAACAGTCGGATTATTGGCTCGAGATGCAGGGCCGGCTGACCGAACCGATGCGTTACGACGCGGCGACCGATCGTTATGTACCCGTAAGCTGGGAGGACGCTTTCGCGCTCATCGGCGGCCATCTCCGCGCGCTCGAAAGCCCCGATCAGGCCGAATTCTACACCTCGGGCCGCACCGCGAACGAGACCGCTTTTCTCTATTCGATCTTCGTGCGCGAATATGGCACGAACAATTTTCCCGACTGTTCGAACATGTGCCACGAACCGACGAGCCGCGGGCTGCCGCCGTCGATCGGCGTCGGCAAGGGCACGGTGATCCTGGGCGACTTCGAACATGCCGAGGCGATCTTCCTGATCGGGCATAACGCCGGGACCAACGCGCCGCGCATGATGACCCCGCTCGTCGAGGCGCGAAAACGCGGGGTGCCGATCGTCGCGGTCAACCCGATGCCCGAACGCGCGCTGATCAAATTCACCGAGCCGCAGGACATCGTCCAGATGGCGACCTTCGGCTCGACCGAGATCAGCAGCGAATTCGTCCATATCAAGGTCGGCGGCGACCTCGCGTTGCTCAAGGGCATGATGAAAGTGCTGTTCGAGCGCGAAGCGGCGGGCGAGCCGGTGCTCGATCACGCCTTCATCGCCGAACATACGTCGGGTTTCGACGCACTCAAGGCCGATATCGAGGCGCAGCGCTGGCCCGACCTCGTCGCCGCGGCGGGGATCGGCGAGGCACAGATCCGCCGCTGCGCCGAAATCTATATCGCCTCGAACGCGACGCTCATCTGCTACGGCATGGGCGTGACCCAGCATCAGCGGGGGTCCGAGCTCGTCCAGCAGATCGCCAACCTGCTCTTGCTCAAGGGCAATTTCGGTAAGCCCGGCGCGGGCATTTCGCCGATCCGCGGCCATTCGAACGTGCAGGGCGACCGCACCGTCGGGATCGACGAGAAACCGGCTCAGGCCTATCTCGACCGGGTGCGCGACGTCTTCGGTTTCGAGCCGCCGCGCGGGCACGGTCACCACGCGGTCGAGTCGGTCGAGGCGATGCTGGCAGGCACCGCAAAGGTCTTCATCGGCCTCGGCGGCAATTTCGTCCGCGCGGTGCCCGACACCGACCGCTCATATGCCGCGATGCGGGGGCTCGACCTCACCGTCGGCATCGCGACCAAGCTCAACCGTGGGCACCTCGTCCACGGCAGGGATGCGTTGATCTTGCCCGTCGTCGCGCGCTCCGAACGCATCGAGACCGCGAAGGGCGAGCAGTTCGTGACGATCGAGGATTCGATGTCGAACGTCACCGCCTCGCGCGGCGTGCTCGACCCCGCGAGCGAGCATCTGTTGCCCGAGACCGAGATCGTCTGCCGGATGGCGATGGCGACATTGCCGGAGAGCAAGGTCGATTGGGCCAGTTATATCGACGATTACGGCCTGATCCGCGACAAGATCGCCGAGGTCTATCCCGCGCTCTACGAAGGATTTTCGGAACGCATCAAGGCGCCGATGGGGTTTCACCTCGACATTCCGCCGCGCCGCCGCGTCTGGGTGACGCGGGACGGCAAGGCGAATTTTCTCGTCCTGCCGGGGCTCGACGTCAACGCGCCGGTCGCCGATCCCGCCATGTTGCGGCTCGCGACGGTGCGTTCGCACGACCAGTTCAACACGACGATCTACAGCTACAACGACCGCTATCGCGGCGTGTATAACGACCGCATGATCCTCTTCATGAACGCCGACGACATCGCAGATCGGGGACTCGAGGCAGGCGCGAAGGTTGCGCTCGAAACGATCGGAACCGATGGCATCGCGCGCCGCGTCGACGGGCTCACGATCATCGACTATCCGATGTCGCGCGGGTCGGTCGCGGGCTATTACCCCGAACTCAACCCGCTGATGCCGCTGGGCTTTTACGACAAGGTCAGCGGTTGTCCGGCGGCAAAATCGGTTCCCGTGCGCGTCGTCGCGGCGCGCTAGAGCATGATCATTTTTGACTTGATCGTCATCCCGGCGAAGGCCGGGATCTCGCCGGTGAGTCATATCGCAACGATGAGATCCCGGCCTTCGCCGGGATGACGAGACAAGGGAAGCGGTATTTCAGTCTAACCCGCTCCTACTTTAGCCCTTCTCACCCGCCAGCCGGTCCAGATCGGCGGGGCTGTTGATATTGGGCGGCACGAAATCGCACGTCACCGCGCGCGCGCCGATCCGCCGGGCAAAGGCACGCACCGCCAGGTCGCTTTCGCTCTCGAGCATTGCCCGCAGCGTCTCCAGCGCCGAAACCGGCCACAGTCCGATCACCGGCTGGCTGTCCAGAAAGGCGGGCGCGGGTTCGAGCAGCGCGCGCAGATCGGGGGGCAGGCGCACGCAGTCGACCGATACGGTCAGCAACTGGTCGAACCCGCCGGCCGCCGCATGGCCGAGCGCGCCCGCAAAGGCGCCGAGCGGCCCCATGCCAGGGCGTGGCCAGTCGGCGATCCCGCCGTCGCGGCCGACGATGACGAGCGCGTCGCAGTGCGGCGCAAGCGCCCCCGACGCATGATCGAGCAGCGTCCGCCCAGCCAGCATCGCGCACGCCTTGTCCGACCCGAAGCGGCTCGACCGCCCGCCCGCGAGCACTGCGCCGAGCGTTCTCATGCGATCATCCCGTGCGGATCGCCGATCACCAGCGCCGAATCCGGCCGCGCCAGCGCGACGAGCGTCAGCCCCGCCGCCGCCGCGCGCTCCGCCGCCAGGCTCGTCGGCGCCGAGATGGTCACGAGCATCGGACACCCCGCGCGCACCGTCTTTTCGACGAGCTCGTAACTGCAGCGCGCCGACAGCAGGAAAAAGCCCGCCCCCGGATTGATGCCCGCGCGCGCCAGCGCGCCGACCAGCTTGTCGAGCGCATTGTGCCGCCCGACGTCCTCGCGCACGAGCCGGATCGTGCCGTCGGGCGAACAGAAAGCCGCGGCATGCACCGCACCCGTCGCGCGCCCGAGCGGCTGATGTTCGCCGAGCGCCGCGAGCGCCGCCGCGATGGCGCGGCGGTCGGTCCTGATCCGCGCCGCGACCGCAGGCAAGGGGCGCAGCACCTCCTCGATATTCTCGATCCCGCAGAGCCCGCAACTGCTCTCGCTCACCCGCTTGCGCGCGCGGTCTAGCGCGATGGCATTGCGCTCGGGCGGCAACCAGATGCGCAGCGCCCGGCCGCCCTCGATCGCATGCACATCGACGCGACCGATCTGGCTCGGCGTCTCGATCAGCCCCTCGCCCAGCGCAAAGCCGACCGCATAATCCTCCAGATCGGCGGGAGTCGCCATCATCACCGCATAGGCGATGCCGCCGACCTCGACCGACACCGGCGCCTCAGTTGCAATACTGCGCGTCAGCTCGGCGTCGCCGGGTTCGGCAAGGCCGAGACGGCGGACGGGGAGGTCGATTGTATCGTTGGTCATGGATGCACGATAGCCCATCGGTATCGGCTTGTCCCGACCGGGCGGCTTCGGGGCGGGGAGCTGTCATTAATATCCTCCCTGCGGCGAAGCCGTGGGGAGGGGGACCGACCGCGGAGTGGTTGGTGGAGGGGCGACGACGTTGCGCCATAGCCCCCTCCGTCAGCGCTTCGCGCTGCCACGTCCCCATCGCTACGCGACAGGGAGGAGCAAATGGCCGCAACCGGTCGCAACCCGTCCCCCCAATTTTTTTGCGCAGAGACGCAGAGAATCGGCATGAAAATCTCTGCGCTCTCTGCGCAGAATCTTAATTCTGCGCGAATCTCAATAATGGCCTGATGGCAACTTCCGGCCGTTCCCTGCCAACCCCAATCACCCCCCACGCCCCAGCCGCTCGACAAGGAAGTCGACGAACACCCGCACCCGCGCCGGCGTGTTCGCGCCGCCTGCGAACACCGCATGGATCGCCTCGATATCGCCCGGATTATAATCCTCAAGTATCGGCACCAAGGCTCCGGAATCGATCTGGTCGGCGATGCTGAACGCCCCGACGCGCGCGATGCCGACCCCCGCCGCCGCCAATTGCCCCAACGTCTCGCCATTATTCGCCTCGATATTGCCCTGCACCGACAGCGCATATTCCCGGTCGCCGTCGCGGAACGGCCACACCGGCTCAGCGCGGCGGAAGTTGAAATTCAGGCAATTATGGTCGTGCAGGTCCTCGGGCACGCGCGGCGTACCGTGCGCCGCCAGATAGGCGGGGGAGGCGACGATGACGCGGCGGCTTTCGCCGAGCTTGCGCGCGGTCAGTGGGCTGTCGGCGAGCGGGCCGAAGCGGATCGCGACGTCGGCCTGTCCCGCCGCGATATCGACCAGCCGGTCGGCAAGGCTGATGTCGACGAGGATGTGCGGATAGAGTTTCACGAACTCGCCGATCAGCGGCACGATCGTCAGCCGCCCGTGCGCCTGCGCCGCGCTGACGCGCAGCCGCCCGCGCGGCGCGCCCTGATCGGCGATCGCCTGTTCGGCATCGCCGAGGTCGGCAAGGATGCGCCGCGCCGCGCGCAGATAGGCCTCGCCCTCGGGGGTCAGCGTCAGCGAGCGCGTCGAGCGGAGCAACAGGCGGACGCCCAGCCGCGCCTCGATCCGGTCGATCGTGCGGCTGACCGCCGACGGCGTCAGGCCAAGACAGCGCCCGGCCCCCGAAAAACTGCCCTCGGCCACCGTCGCGGCAAAAACTTCCATCGATCGCGCGCGGTCGCCGCTTCCGTCCATCTTTGCGTTCATTTCAAAAATCCTTCGCTTTGCGCGACGCTACTCCGGCCATGCACGTGCGTCCATCTATGCGTTCGACACGCAATCGAAAGGGCAAGATCATGGAATATCGCCAATTGGGATCGTCGGGGCTGCGCGTTCCGGCCTTGAGCTTCGGAACCGGGACCTTCGGCGGGCAGGGGCCGCTGTTCAGCGCGTGGGGCACCAGCGATGCGGCCGAGGCGCGGCGTCTGATCGACATCAGCCTCGATGCCGGGGTCACGCTGTTCGACACCGCCGACGTCTATTCGAATGGCGCGTCGGAGGAGATTTTGGGCGAAGCGATCAAGGGGCGCCGCGATGCAGTGCTGATCTCGACCAAGACCGGGCTACCGATGGGCGACGGGCCGCAGGACTGGGGTGCGTCGCGCAGCCGGCTGATCCGCGCGGTCGAGGATGCGCTCCGCCGGCTCGGCACCGATCATATCGACCTGCTCCAGCTCCACGCCTTCGACGCCTCGACCCCGGTCGAAGAATTGATGGATACGCTCGCGACGCTGATCGCGGCGGGCAAGCTGCGCTACGCCGGCGTCTCCAACTATCCCGGCTGGCAACTCATGAAGGCACAGGCCGCCGCCGACCGGTTCGGCACCCCTCGCTTCGTCGCGCATCAGGTCTATTATTCGCTGATCGGGCGTGCCTATGAAGCCGACCTGATGCCGCTCGCCGCCGATCAGGGTATCGGTGCGCTCGTCTGGAGCCCGCTCGGCTGGGGACGCCTCACTGGCAAGATCGGGCGCGGGCGTCCGCTCCCTGCGGGCAGCCGCCTCCACGACACCGAACAGTTCGCGCCGCCGGTGAGCGAAGATCTGCTCTACCGCGTGATCGATGCGCTGGAGGCCGTCGCTGCCGAAACCGGCAAGACGGTGCCGCAGGTCGCGATCAACTGGCTGCTCCGGCGCCCGACCGTGTCGTCGGTGATCATCGGCGCACGCAACGAGGAACAGCTTCGCCAGAATCTCGGCGCGGTCGGCTGGGAACTGACCGCAGACCAAGTGGCGGCGCTCGACGCCGCAAGCGATGTCCTGCCGCCCTATCCGCACACACCCTACCGGCAACAGGCGGGCTTCGCGCGCCTCAATCCGCCGCTCGTCTGATCGGAACAACCGACATGAAAATCAACTTTCCCCTCCTTGCGCTCGCGACCGGTGCCTTCGGTATCGGCATCACCGAATTTGCCCCGATGGGGCTGCTCCCCGACATGGCCGAAGGGCTGGGGGTTTCGATCCCGGCCGCCGGGCTGCTCGTTTCGGCCTATGCGCTCGGCGTGATGCTCGGCGCGCCGCTGATGACGCTCACCACCGCGCGGATGAACCGCCGCACCCTGCTGATCGGGCTGATGGCGATCTTCACGCTCGGCAATTTCCTTTCCGCCGTCGCGGGCGATTACACGACGCTGATGGTCGCGCGCGTCATCACCTCGCTCAACCACGGCGCCTTTTTCGGCGTCGGTTCGGTAGTCGCGGCGAGTCTTGTCGCGCCTGAAAAGCGTGCGAGCGCGGTCGCGGCGATGTTCATGGGGCTGACGCTCGCCAATGTCATCGGGGTGCCGCTCGCGCCCTGGGTCGGCGAGACGTTCGGCTGGCGCACCGCCTTTGGCGCGATCGCCGTCTGGGGCCTGATCACGATGGCGGCGCTGCGCTTTGCGCTTCCCGACATCGGCCGCGATACGGGCGGCAATATGCTCGCCGAACTCGGCGTGCTGAAGCGCCGCGAGGTGCTGATCGCGCTCGCTTTGACCGCGATCGGTTCGTCGGCGATGTTCACGGTCTTCACTTACATCGCGCCGATCCTGACCGAAGCGACGCATGCAGGGACACTGTTCGTGACCGCGATGCTGGTGATTTACGGGCTCGGCCTCACCGCCGGAAACTGGCTCGGCGGTGTCTTTGCCGACAAGTCGATCGACCGCACCCTGATCGTCTCGCTCGCCGGGCTCGCCGCGACGCTCGTCATCTTCGCGGGCGCGATGTTCCAGCCACTTGCGGCGGCGGTCACCATCTTCGTCTGGGGTGTCGCGACCTTCGCCATCGTCCCGCCGCTCCAGATGCGCGTGATGGAGGCGGCGTCCGACGCCCCCAATCTGGCCTCGGCGGTCAATATCGGCGCCTTCAACCTCGGCAACGCCGTCGGCGCCGCGGTCGGGGGCGGGGTAATCGGCCTCGGGCTCGGCTATCCGGCGGTATCGTTCGCGGGAGCGGCGATGGCGCTTGGCGGTTTGGCGATCGTGTTCGCGACGCGGGCGCGGCCCGCCGCCTCGCTCGCGCAAGCCTGACGATTGCCATTCCCGCCGCTTGGCCTATGCAATCGGCGACATGAAGATCCCGATTCTCGCCGTCCTGACGGGCAAGGCGCGCCCCTTTCGCGGCGACGAGCCGAGCGCGATCGGCAAGCTGCCGGTTGCCGATGCGGTTGCGGTCGACGCGATGGGGCTCGTCGGCGATGAACAGGCCGACCGCAGCGTCCATGGCGGCATCGACAAGGCGATCCACCATTATCCCGCCGACCATTATGACTGGTGGCGCGGTCAGCTCGGTACCGCGCCGCTGCTCGATGCGGCGGGCGCGTTCGGCGAGAATATCTCGACCATCGGCCTCGACGAAAACAGCGTCTTCCTCGGCGACCGCTTCCGCCTCGGCACCGCGCTGGTCGAAGTCACGCAGGCGCGCCAGCCGTGCTGGAAGCTCGACCATCGTTTCGAAACCAAGGGCGTGATGGCGGGGGTAGTGAAGACGCGACGCTCGGGCTGGTATTACCGTGTGCTCGAACCCGGCACCGTTCGCGCGGGCGACGATTTGGAGCTGGTCGACCGGCCGTATCCCGAATGGCCGCTCGCCTCGCTCTTCGGCCTGCTGATCGGTGGCGAGGCGAAGGATCGCGTCGCCGATCTCCGCGCACTCCGTGACGTGCCCGTGCTTGCCGAAACATGGAAGGTCCGCCGCGCCAAGCTCGCCGAGCAGTTCGGCGCGGATTAGGGCATCGCGGTTAGACCCGGATTACGTCCTTTATTTCCGCTCGCCCTGAGCTTGTCGAAGGGCCGTTCTTCTCCGCTAAGGCTGAAAGAGAGGACGGCCCTTCGACAAGCTCAGGGCGAACGGTTGATGGTTCTCAGTCGCCCCGTTCGCTATCGCAAAGCGCTTCGGCGGCAATCCGACATGGCGGGTAAAGGCCGTGCTGAACGCGCTCGCCGAGCCATAGCCGACGCGCGCGGCAATCTCGTCGAGCTTGCCCGCGCGGCGGCGCAGCAAATCCTTGGCGATGCTCATCCGCCAGCCCTGCAGATATTCCATCGGCGGCACGCCGACGGTGCGTGCAAAGCGCTCGAAGAAAGCCGAGCGCGACAGCGCGGCTTCCTTCGCGAGCGCCGCGACCGTCCACGGCCGCGCGGGCGCGCCGTGGATCTGCCGGATCGCCGCCGCCAGCCGCGGATCGCCAAGGCCGCGCAGCAGCCCCGGCGGCGCATCGTCGCCCTCGACCGATCGCAGCGCCTCGACGATCAGCACCTCGACCAGCCGCGACAGGATCAGGTCGCATCCCGGCCGCTCTTCGCCCGCCTCCTCGCGCACCAGCCGTACCAGCGTCGCCAGCCGCTCGGCACCGCGGAGATGAATGAGCGCGGGAAGCTGCGACACCAGCAGCGCGGCGTCGGGCGATTCAAAGACGAAATAGCCGCCGAGCATCGTCACATCGGGCGCGCCCTCCTGCCGGCCGTGGCGCACTTCGCCGGTCAGGTCCGTCGCCGCGTGCGGATCGATCTCGACCGGCTCGGCGGGCTCGAACCCTCCCATGGTGAAGCCGGGCGTCGCGGGCAGGAACACGAAATCGCCCGCCTCGATCGTCACCGGATCGGCGCCATCGACCGACAGGCGGCAGCGTCCCTCGGTCACCGTGCAGAACCCCGGATGTCCGAAATCGCCATAGCGCACCGCCCAGCGTCCGGCGCCGCTGATCGCTTTCGCAAACACCGTGCGCGGGCGCAGCAGCGCGATAAGATCGGACAGGGGATCAGCCATATGGACTATCTCACATGAAATACGGATTTCAGATTATAGATCGTCCGCAAATGGCCGTCTAGGTTCCTTTCACCAACCACGAAGGGAAGACCCATGCAGACCATCCTCATCACCGGCTGTTCGTCGGGCTATGGCCTCGAAACCGCGCGCCATTTCCACGCGCTCGGCTGGAATGTGGTCGCCACCATGCGCAAGCCGCGCCGCGATCTCTTCCCGGCGTCGGAGCGCCTTCGCGTCGTCGCGCTCGACGTCACCGATCCCGACAGCATCGCGCTTGCGCTCGAACTGGCCGGCCCGATCGACGTGCTCGTCAACAATGCCGGCATCGGCCTGTTCGGCGCGCTCGAACATTCGCCGTTTCAGAAGATCCGCGATATTTTCGAAACCAATACGCTCGGCACGATTGCGATGACGCAGGCGGCGATCCCGCGGATGCGGGCACGCGGTTCGGGCGTCATCGTCAACATCACCTCGTCGGCGACGCTCGCGCCCTTTCCGCTCGCTGCCGCCTATACGGGCAGCAAGACCGCGATTCAGGGCTTCACGCGCAGCCTTGCGCACGAACTGGCGCCGCTCGGCATCGCGGTGAAACTCGTCGAGCCCGGCTATGGCCCGACCACCGCTTTCACGCAGAACACCGAGATCCGGCTCGAAGACGTGCTGCCCGAACCCTATTGGTCCTATGCGCAGCCGATCCTGGCCGGCATGACCGAACCGTCGCTGTTCACGACCGAGGCCGATGTTGCCGAGGCGGTGTGGCAGGCGGTGCACGACCGGAACGGCCGTCCCCATTTTCCGGCAGGTGCCGATGCGCTCGCGCTGGTCGAATGAGAGCGATCAAACCGTCGAGCGTTCGTCGAAATGAGCGGGGTCGGCGACCCGGGCTTCGACGACGAGCCGCTCGGCCTGTTCGGCAAGGCGTGCGACCTCGCCGGGCGTGAAATGCAGCCCCAGCTTGCTCCGCCTCCAGAGAATGTCGTCGGTTGTACGTGCCCATTCGTGCCGAACCATCCAGCGGACTTCGGCGACGCTCAGCCCATGCGCAATCTCGCCGCCGAGATCGTCCCAGCCCGTCGCCCCCGCCAGCCATTCGCGCGCATCGGTACCATAGGCCTTGACGATGCGGTCGACCGTCGCGGCGGGAAGAAATGGGTAAGCGAGTTTATATTCGGCCTTCAGCAAGGCGGCGCCATCGGCGGGGAAATCGCCGCCGGGCAGCGGGGCTTTCGCCGTCCAGCGCTTTCCCGAAAGCGCGGAAACATGGCCGGCCAGCCGGTCGACCGCCTCTTCGGCGACATGGCGATAGCTGGTGATCTTGCCGCCATAGATGGTGAGGAGGGGCGCCCCTTCATCCATGTCGAGGTCGATGCGATATCCGCGCGTCGCGGCTTCGGGGCGCCCCGATCCGTCCTCGATCAGTGGGCGGACGCCCGAATAGGTCCAGACGACATCGGCGGGGGTGACGGGCGTGCGGAAATAGAGGCTCGCGCCTTCGCAGAGATAGGCGATCTCTTCGTCGCTCGCCTCCGCTTCGCTCGCCGGACCGTCATGGTCCTGGTCGGTCGTCCCGATCAGGGTGAAATCGCGCTCATAGGGAATGGCGAAAAAGATGCGCCCGTCGGGGAGCTGGAAGAAATAGGCATAGTCATGCTCGAACAGCCGCCGCACGACGACGTGCGAGCCGCGGACGAGGCGCATCCGGTGATCGGGTTCGGCATCGGCGCGCCGCAGCACGTCGAGCACCGCGGGCCCCGCTGCGTTGACGACGCTGCGGCCGGTGAAGCGATAATGCTGCCCCTGATCGCCCACCGCATCGACGATCCACAGCCCGTTCTCGCAGCGCAGCATTTCGGCGCGCGTGCGCGTGCGTATCCGCGCGCCATGGTCGGCGGCGTCACGCGCGTTGAGCGCCACGAGCCGGGCATCGTCGACCCAGCCGTCCGAATATTCGAACCCGCGAACATATTGCGGCTGGAGCGGTCCGCCCGCGGCATGGCGGCGGAGATCGATGGAGCGCGTCGCGGGCAGTTTCTCGCGGCCGCCGATATGGTCGTAGAGAAACAGTCCGAGCCTGAGCAGCCAGCGCGGGCGCAGCCCGTCGCGATAGGGCAGGACAAAGCGCATCGGATGGATGATATGCGGCGCGATCCCCCACAATCGCTCGCGCTCCTTCAGCGCCTCGCGCACCAGGGCGAATTCATAATGTTCGAGATAGCGCAGCCCGCCATGGATGAGCTTGGTCGATTTCGACGATGTGCCCTGCGCAAGGTCGCCCGCCTCGATCAGCACGACCCGCGCGCCGCGGCCGGCGGCATCGCGCGCGACGCCCGCGCCGTTGACGCCGCCGCCGACGACGATGACATCATAAGGGGGGGCGCTGTCGGGCATCATTTTTCCCTATGGCAGCGTTACCCGATTTGCCAAGCTCCCGACATCGTATGCGGCTTACGTATGCGCGTTGCATTCGCGGGGTGCATCCTCCAATTCTGAAAGACCATCCAAGGGGACTATAGTGAGCGTGAAAGTCGAAACCCTGATCCTGTTCGGCGCAACGGGCGATCTTGCGCAGCGCATGCTCTTCCCCTCGCTCTACAATCTTCATGTCGACGGGCTGCTCGAAGATGCGCTGACGATCGTCGCGTCGGGGCGGTCGAAAATGGATCGCGACGGCTGCCATGCGATGGTACGCGAGGCGCTCGCCGACCATCTGGCCGACGACCGGCTCGATGATGGGCAGATCGCCGGCTTCCTGGGCCGCATCGATTATTGTGCGGTCGATGCGGGCGCGGGCACCGGCTATGACGAACTCGCGGCGCAGCTCGGCGATCGCCTCGGCCGCCCGATCGGCGCCTATCTTTCGACCCCGCCATCGATGTTCGGCCCGATCGCGCAGGGGCTTAAAAGCGCGAACATCGCTTGCGCCGACTGCCGCATCGCGATGGAAAAGCCGATCGGTCACGATCTCGCCTCGTCGCGCGCGGTGAATGCCGAGGTCGGCGACGCCTTCGCCGAGGACCGCGTCTTCCGCATCGACCATTATCTCGGCAAGGAAACGGTCCAGAACCTCCTCGCGCTGCGCTTCGCCAACATGCTCTTCGAGCCGCTGTGGAACGCGCAGGCGATCGACCATGTCCAGATCACCGTCGCCGAGACCGTCGGGCTCGAAGGCCGCGTTTCCTATTATGACGGCGTCGGCGCGCTCAAGGACATGGTGCAGAACCATATGCTCCAGCTGCTCGCGATCATCGCGATGGAGCCGCCCGCGAGCGTCTCGTCGACCGCGGTGCGCGACGAGAAGGTCAAGCTGCTTCGCAGCCTGCGCAAGATGACCGCCGACGATGTGAAGACGCATAGCGTGAAGGGGCAGTATACAAGCGGCGCGGTGGGCGGCGGCGCGGTCGCGGGCTATGCCGACGAGCTCGGCAATCCGTCGAACACCGAAACCTTCGTCGCCATCAAGGCGTTCATCGACAATTGGCGCTGGAAGGGCGTGCCCTTTTACCTGCGCACCGGCAAACGGATGCCGCAGCGCAAGTCGGAGGTGCTGATCCAGTTCAAGCCGGTGCCGCACAATATTTTCGCGCGCGTCGGCGCGGGCAAATTGAATGCGAACAGCATGATCATCAACCTCCAGCCCGAAGAGAATATCCGGGTCAAGGTAATGGCGAAGCAGCCGGGGCTCGACCGCGAGGGCGTGAAGCTGAAAGAAGTGACGATGGACGTCTCGCTCTCGCACAGCTTCGCCGGCGAGCGGCGCCGCATCGCCTACGAGCGGCTGCTGCTCGATTTCATCGAGGGCGACCAGACTTTGTTCGTACGGCGCGACGAGGTCGAGGCGCAGTGGCAGTGGATCGATTCGATCCGCGACGCCTGGGCTGCCGTAGACATGGCGCCGCAGAATTACACCGCGGGCAGCTGGGGCCCGTCGAGCGCGATCGCGCTGATCGAACGCGACGGAGCGAGTTGGCATGATTGAGGCCGCCCCAAAGCTTCTCCCCTTGGGGGAGAAGGATACGAAGCCTCGGCGCTCAGCGACTAGGCGTAGTTGGATGAGGGGTTCCACCGCCGCTTTCGCACGCCACGTCCGGACCCCTCACCCAGCTTCGACTAGGCAGCAAGCTGCCAAGTCTGCGCAACCCTCTCCCTCAAGGGGAGAGGGGATTGGATTTTCTTATGACTGATCTCCACCCGACCATCGCCGCGGTCACCGACCGCATCATCGCCCGCAGCGCGCCGCGCCGCGCCGCCTATCTCGACCTGATGGAGCGCCAGCGCGACGCCGGCACCAACCGCGGCAACCTGTCGTGCGGTAACCTCGCGCACGGCTTCGCGGCGTCGGGCGAGGACAAGCCCGCCATTCGCACCGGCACGGCGATGAACATCGGCATCGTCACCAGCTACAACGACATGCTCTCGGCGCATCAGCCCTATGGCCGCTACCCCGAGCAGATTAAATTATTCGCGCGCGAAGTGGGCGTTACCGCGCAGGTCGCGGGCGGCGTTCCCGCGATGTGCGACGGCGTGACGCAGGGGCAGGCGGGCATGGACCTGTCGCTGTTCAGCCGCGACAATATCGCGCAGGGCACGGTGATTGCGCTCAGCCACGCGATGTTCGAAGGCGCGCTGCTGCTCGGCATCTGCGACAAGATCGTCCCCGGGCTGCTGATCGGCGCGCTGCGCTTCGGCCATCTGCCGCAGATCCTCGTCCCCGCGGGGCCGATGCCATCGGGCCTCGCAAACAAGGAAAAGCAGCGCGTCCGCCAGCTCTATGCCGAGGGCAAGGCAAGCCGCGACGAACTGCTCGAGGCCGAGGCCGCCTCCTATCATGGCGCGGGCACCTGCACCTTCTACGGCACCGCGAACTCGAACCAGATGATGATGGAGCTGATGGGGCTGCACATCCCCGGCAGCGCCTTCACCAACCCCGGCACCAAGCTGCGGCAGGAACTGACGCGCGCCGCGACTCACCGGATCGCCGGGATCGGCTGGGACGGCAGTGATTATCGCCCGCTCTCGCGCTGTATCGACGAAAAGGCGATCGTCAACGCCGCGATCGGCCTGCTCGCCACCGGCGGCTCGACCAACCATGCGATCCATCTGCCCGCCATCGCGCGCGCGGCGGGGATCGTCATCGACTGGCAGGACTTCGACGAGCTCAGCCATGCGGTGCCGCTGCTCGCGCGCGTCTATCCGAACGGCGCCGGCGACGTGAACAATTTCCACGCCGCGGGCGGGATCGGCTATGTCGTGAAGGAATTGCTCGGCGCCGGGCTGCTTCACGGCGATGTGCTTACCGTCGGCGGGACGATGGCCGACTATGCCGCCGAACCCGTGCTCGTGAACGACGAGCTCCACTGGCAGGCGGCGCCCGAAACGAGCCGCGACGATACGATGCTGCGCCCTGTCGCGGCGCCCTTCTCGCCCGACGGCGGGATGCGGCTGCTGGCGGGCAATCTCGGCCGCGCGATCATCAAGACGAGCGCGGTTGCCGAGGATCGCTGGACGATCGAGGCGCCGTGCCGGATCTTCGACGACCAGAATCAGGTGCTCACCGCATTCAAGGCGGGCGAGCTCGAACGCGACGTCGTCGTCGTCGTCCGCTTCCAGGGACCGCGCGCCAACGGCATGCCCGAACTGCACAAGCTGACCCCGGCGCTCGGGGTTTTGCAGGACAAGGGCTTTCGCGTCGCGCTTCTCACCGACGGCCGCATGTCGGGCGCGAGCGGCAAGGTGCCGGCGGTGATCCACCTGTCTCCCGAGGCGCTGCCCGGCCCCGGCGGGATCAGCGGCCCGCTCGCCTATTTGCAGGACGGCGACATCGTCCGCGTGTGCGCGGTGAAGGGCGAAGTCGTCGCGCTGGTGGGCGAAGCCGAATGGGCGGCGCGCCAGCCCGCCGCCGCGCCCCCGCCGGCTGTCGGCGTCGGCCGCGAACTCTTCGCGCTGTTCCGCCATCACGCCGACGAGGCGGAGAAGGGCGGCTCGGCGGTGCTCGCGGCGATGGAAGCCGTCATTTAATTTCCGTCATCCCGGCGAAGGGTGTTCAGAGGCACGTCACTCTGAAACACGATCTCGACGGTGCGTTATAACGATAGGGTGAGATCCCGGCTTTCGCCGGGATGACGAAGAAAGTGAGATAGAATGTCCGACAGCGGTATCGAACAGATCATGGCGCTAGCGCCGGTCATCCCGGTGATCGTCATCGACCGCGTCGAGGATGCGGTGCCGATGGCCGAGGCGCTCGTCGCGGGCGGGCTCACGGTGCTCGAGGTGACGATGCGCACCCCCGCCGCGCTCGACGCGATCCGGGCGATGAAGAAGGTCCCGGGCGCGGTCGTCGGCGCGGGAACGGTGCTCAACCCGCGGATGCTCAGGGACGCGATCGACGCGGGCTCCGAATTCATCGTGTCGCCCGGCCTCACCGACAGCCTGGGCGAGGCGGCGGTCGCAAGCGGCATTCCCTTCCTGCCCGGCGTCGCCAATGCGTCGAACATCATGGCGGGGCTCGACCTCGGGCTCGACAGCTTCAAATTCTTCCCCGCGGCGACGAGCGGCGGCATCCCGGCGCTGAAGGCGCTCGCGGGTCCGTTCGGCGGGATCAATTTCTGCCCGACCGGCGGGATCAGCGCCGCCACCGCCCCCGAGTGGCTCGCGCTGGATCCGGTGCTCTGCGTCGGCGGCAGCTGGGTCGTTCCGTCGGGGCCGCTCGACACGGTGAAGATCGAGGCGTTGGCGCGCGAGGCATCGGCACTTTCGGGCCATTGATTAACCCCATCTTACCTGTCATCGTGCAGGGATAAGGCGGCAATAAGCCGTTGGTGGGGAGATGCGCGTGCCGAGGCCGCAGCCGCATTTGGAAGAAGTCCTGGCGTCCGAACCCGGACCGCATGTCGCCGCGCTCTTCGATTTCGACGGGACGATCATCTCGGGCTATTCGGCGACTGCGATGCTGCGCGAGAAATTCCAGCGCCGCGAAATGTCGGTCGAGGAAATCGCCGAGACCGCGAACGTCCTCGCGCAGCACAGTCTCGGCAGCATCGGCTTTTCGGGGCTGATGACCGCCGCCGCCAAATTCATGAAGGGCGTCGACGAGCAAAGCTTTGTCGAGTTCGGCGAGGAACTCTACAAGAAGCATATCGCGCGCAAAATCTATCCCGAGACGCGCGCGATCATCGAAGCGCATCAGGCAAAGGGGCATCGCGTCGCGATCATCTCGTCGGCGACGATCTATCAGATCGAACCGACCGCGCGCGACCTTGGCATCACCGACATCAAATGCTCGTCCTACGAGATCGAGGATGGCGTCTTCACCGGCGACATCATCCGCCCGCTCTGTTTCGGCGAGGGCAAGGTTCTCGCCGCCGAGGAACTCGCCGCCGAATATGGCCTCGATCTGGACCAGAGCTTTTTCTACTCGGACAGCGACGACGATATCGAGCTGCTCGAACGCGTCGGCAAGCCGCGCCCGCTCAACCCGAACATGAAACTGAAAGCCATCGCCGACGAACGGAACTGGCCGGTGCAGCGCTTCGCCAGCCGCGGCACGCCGAGCTGGGTCGATTACACGCGCACCATCTACGCCACCGGTTCGCTCGTCGGCGCCTTCGCCGCGGGGCTGCCGATCTGGGCGCTGACGCGTTCGCAGCGCGAGGCGGTCAATTTCTCGATGGGGCTGTTCGGCGATTTCGCGACCGCGATCACGGGCGTCGAGCTCGAGGTCGAGGACGAGCGCCACCTCTGGTCGTCGCGCCCCTGCGTCTTCATCTTCAACCATCAGAGCAAGGCTGATGTGATGATCCTCGCCAAGCTCATCCGCCGCGATATGGGCGGGGTGGGGAAGAAAGAGATCAAGGACATCCCCATCCTCGGCAAGCTGATGGAATGGGGCGGCACGGTCTTCGTCGACCGCGCCGACGGCAAAAGCGCGATCAGGGCGATGGAGCCGCTCGTCGACGCGATCCAGAAGGAAGGCAAATCGATCTGCATTGCGCCCGAAGGGACGCGCAGCCTGACCCCGAAGCTCGAACCCTTCAAGAAGGGCGCATTCCACCTCGCGATGCAGGCGGGGGTGCCGATCGTCCCGATCGTCATCCATAACGCGACCGACGTCGCGCCGAAGAATGAGTTCGTGATGCGCCCCGCGACGGTGCGCGTCACCGTGCTGCCGCCGGTCGATACGTCGGGGTGGAGCGTCAAGACGATCAATTCGCACGTCCGCGACGTCCGGAACATGTTCCTGCGCACGCTGGGCCAGGCGGAGGAGAGCGTCGCGGAGTCGGTGGCGGCGGAGCCAGTGAAAGCCAAGCCGAAAAAGGCGGCCGACAAGAAGCCTGCGGCGAAGAAGAAGGCGCCAGCAAAAAAAACCGCCGCGCGCAAGGGAAAGACCGGCTAAGCGGTGGCCGACGGAACGCCCCGCAACCCGATCGTGGCGGAGCAGGCGGCCGACCGGCTTTACATCATCGACGCGCGGCATGGCGTCGAACGGCGTATATTGCTCGACTGGATTCATGCGACGAGCGGCGATGACGAGCCCGCATGGGCGAGCCTCGATATCGAGGATGGCGACCATGCGCTTCCCGTCGACGTGCTGCAGGCGCGGCTCGGCGGCGCGGCGTCGCGGCAAGTCGTGCCGCTGCGCGTCGCATGGCGCATCCCGGGTTTCGACAAGGGCCGCGCGCTCAAATTCCGCCACTTGATCTTCGGCGACCCGCGCCATCCGGGGCCGCTGCGCGCGCGGCTGATCCTGCTCCGCGACCGCCGCCGCGCGCAGATATTGGTCGGCGAGGCGGCGACGCTCGACGCGCTTCGCGACCGCTTTTGCGCGCAGACCGGCGGGGGTGACGGCGAGGGGGCGGACAGCCCCGAATTCGCGGGCTTCGTCGCGCGGCAGGCGGCGCTCGCGCTCGACGTCGCCGAACGCGGGATTCGGGGGACGCGCTACAAGGTGCCGCGCTTCGTCGCCGATGGCCTGCGCACCAGTCCCAAATTTCGCGCCGCGCTCGCCGAGCTGGCGGAGAAGACGGAGCGTCCGGTCGCCGACCTGTTCCGCGAGGCGCGGCCGCTGATGAAGGAAGTCATAGCGCGGCCGTCGGCGCTTTTTCTCGATCTTCGCGCACGTCTCGATCGCATGATGTTCGGCGGCTATGCGCCCGAGATGGAGGTCGATGCCGCCGAGCTATTGAAATTGCGTGTAATTTTGCGCGAGCACCCCACCGCGATCCTCTTCACGCACAAAACCTATATCGACGGCGCGACGCCGAGCCGGCTCGCCTATGAGAATGACCTGCCGATGCTGCACAGCTTCGGCGGCGCCAACCTCGACTTCGCGGTGATGGGCGAATTCTTCCGGCGATCGGGGATGATCTTCCTCCGCCGCAGCTTTCAGGACCAGCCGCTCTACAAGCTCGTGCTGCGCCACTATATCGCCTGGCTGCTCGCCAAGCGTTTCCCGCTGAGCTGGGCGTTCGAGGGCACGCGCTCGCGGCTCGGCAAGCTGATGCCGCCCAAATATGGCCTGATGAAATATGTCCTCGACGCGGCGCATGCGACCGGGACGCGCGGTGTGCATTTCGTGCCCTTCGTCACCAGCTTCGATCTGATCCGCGACGTCGAGGAATATGCCGCCGAGCAGACCGGTCGGAACAAGAAACCCGAAAGCCTGTCGTGGTTCCTCGGCTATATGAAAAGCCTCAAGGAACCCTCGGGTCGTATCCGCCTCGACATCGGCGAGCCCGTTGTCATTGCCACCGCTCCGGGGCCCGACGACAAGCGCGCGCTCGAACGCATCGCCTTTGCCGTCGCGGTCGAGGCGAACCGCGTCACCCCGCTCACCGTCACCTCGGTGATGTGCCTGATCCTGCTCGGCATGGCGCCGCGCGGCGCGACCTCGGCCGAATTGCTTGGCGCGATCGGCGCGGTGACCGACTGGGCGCGGGCGCGCAGCATAAGGCTCAGCAAGGAGCTCGAAAGCGGCGATGATGCCGCGCTGTCGGCGACGGTCGACACGCTCGTCGCGAGCGGGCTTTTGACGCGCTACGAGGCGGGCAGCGAGACGATCTATTCGATCGATCCCGCCAAGCATCCGATGGCGAGCTATTATCGCAACATCATCGCGCATCATTTCCTCGATCGCGCGATGATCGAACTGGCGCTGTTCGAACTGCGCGACGCCGACAAGGGCGATGCGACCGCCGCCTTCTGGGCAAAGATCGATCGTCTGCGCGACCTGTTCAAATTCGAATTTTTCTACCCGCCGCGGGGCGAGCATCTTGCTGCGATCGAAGCCGAACTGGCGCGCATCGATCCCGTCTGGGACCGGCGGCTTGCAAGCGGCGACCGCGGCATCGCGCAGCTCCTGCGCCGCTGCCAGCCCGTCGTCGGTCACGCGATCCTGCTGCCCTTTGCCGAAGCCTATTCGGTCGTCGCCGAACAGCTTGCACGCGCGAAGCCCGGCGAGACGGTTGACGAAAAGGCGCTGCTCGACGCCGCGCTGGTCGAGGGGCGGCAGGCCTGGCTGCTCCGCCGGATCAGCAGCGAAGCGGCGATCGGCAAGTTGCTCTTTGCGGGCGGCCTGTCGCTGATGCGCCATATGGGGCTCGCCGATGAGGCGACGCCGGACACGCTCGCCGGGCGCCGCGCGCTGCTGACGGAACTGCGGGGGTTGGCCAACGTGATGGAAACGATGCGGCTGTCGACCGTCGCGCTGGCGGACCGGCTGCCGGGAACGAATGATGCCTGACATTCCCATTCATTTCTTCCGTCATCCCGGCGAAGGCCGGGATCTCATCGTGGCAATCTGACGCAATGGCGAGATCCCGGCTTTCGCCGGGATGACGATTTTAGGTGGAGGATAAATGCTCAAACAGCTCAGCGCACAGGACGCCCAGTTCCTCTACACCCAGACCGCGAACAACCTGACGCACATCATGGGGGTCTATATCTACGACCCCTCGACCGCGCCGGGCGGCTTCGTGCGCTTCAAGGATATCATCCGCCACGTCGAAAGCCGCGTCGACACCTCGCCCTTGTTCAAGCGCCGCCTTCACCGCCTGCCGTTCGACATCGACCATCCCTATTGGGTCGAGGACGAGCATTTCGATATCGAGGCGCATATGAGCCACGCGCGCCTGCCCGAGCCCGGCGACTGGCGGCAATTCTGCATCGCGGTCGCGCGCTGGTTCTCGAAACCGATGGATATGAACCGCCCGCTCTGGGACATCTATATCATCGAGGGGCTCGACCGCATTCCGGGCATCCCCAAGGGCAGTTTCGCAATGCTCCACCGCGTCCACCACGCCGCGGTCGATGGCGCGTCGGGCGCGCACGCCTTCATCGCGATGAGCGACATCGATGCGAAGGGCACCCCCGCTATTCCCGAACCGCCGCCGGTCGAGGAACTCGGCGATCCGCCGTCGAGCGCCGAAATCGTCTCGCGCGCCTGGTCGGCGTCGATGCAGTCGCCGGTCAAATTCATCAACGCGCTGATGAAGATGTCGCCCGCGATCGTCGCGTCGGCGCGCAAGTCGATCGCCGAGGGCGGGATGACCGCAGGGGTTCCCGAAACGCGTTTCAACGTGCCCGTCGGCCCGCACAAGATGTTCGACGCGACGACGGTCGCGCTGACCGACGTGGCGGAGATCCGCAAGAAAGTGCCCGGCGCGACCGTCAACGACGTCGTGCTCACCACCGTCGGCGGCGCGCTGCGCAAATATCTTCAGAAGCATAAGGAATTGCCGAAAGAGAGCCTTGTGGCGGTGGCACCGGTCAATCTGCGCGGCAAGGGCGGCAAGGCCAGTACGCCGGGCAATCAGGTCTCGGCGATGAGTGTTCCGATCCGCACCGATATCGCCGATCCGCTCGAACGGCTCGCGGCGGTGCGCGACTATACGGTCGAGGCGAAGGAGGCCAAAGCGGGCGTCAGCGCGCGGATCATGACCGACCTGTCGCAGCACATCCCCGGCGCGACGATGGCGGCGGTCGCGCGGCTCGTCACCAGCGAGCGGTTCGCGGTGCGTGGCACCAACCTTTTCATCTCGAACGTCCCCGGCGCGCAAGTGCCGCTCTACCTCGCGGGCGCGCAGCTCGTGCAGCAGCACGGCATGGCGCCGCTCGCCAACAATATGGGACTGTTCGTCGCAACGCCGAGCTATAACGGCCGCATCGCCTTTTCGATCATCGGCGAGCGCTCGATCATGCCCGACATCGCTTTCTTTCGCGAATGTATCGATGAAAGTTTTGCCGACCTGATGGCGGCGGTGCCGAAGCCCGAAAAGCCGAAAGCCGCTACGGCAAAGCCGAAAGCGGCGGCTAAGCCTGCTCCGAAACCCAAGGCGAAACCAAGAACTGCGGCCCAAACTGCGACAAAGAGCAGGGTGAAACCGGTTGCTAAAGCGAACGCAACCGGCAAGACTCGCAAAAAATAACGATGCTCTCGCAGGACTACCGAATGCTTTTCACCCCGACGCTCAGCGCCGACCGCGACCTTGTGACCGCGCCCGATTATGCTGCCTGGACCAAAGCGGCGCACGAGCATGACCGAAAATCGGGTATGCAGGCGTGGCGCGACGCCGACGAAAGCAAACATTTCGATTACAAGGCGATCCGCGTGCGGCTCGAAAAGCTGCGCAAGCTGTCGGCGGCGGGCGACGTCAAGGGGCTGCTCTTCGTGCTCAACGAAGGCATCCACGGCAATATCGACGGCATGGGGCACGAGCGGCTGTACCAGAAGGCGCGCTTCGGCACGAAAAAGCTGGTCGAGGATTATGTCGCTGAGGTCGTCGCATCCTTGGACAAGATCGCCGCAGCACGCAGCATCGGCCGCGAGGAAAAGCGCGATTTCTTCCGCCGCGCCCAGCATTGCTACGGCCGTTCGGCGCTGCTGCTCTCGGGGTCGGGCAGCTTCCTCTTCTTCCACATCGGCGTTGTGAAGGCGCTCTGGTCCGAAGGCGTGCTGCCGTCGATCATGTCGGGCGCCAGCGGCGGGTCGATCGTCGCCGCGATCGTCTGCACGCGCAAGAATGCCGACATCGGCGCCTTCCTCGAAAGCGAGCGGCTCGCGAACCCCGATCGCGGTCCCGAGGGACGCCGCCTCGCGTCCGACGAGGTGCGCGAACGCCTCGCCGAACTGATCCCCGACCTCACCTTTCAGGAAGCCTATGAAGTCAGCGGGCGCCACCTCAACGTCTCGGTCGCGCCTGCTGAGAAGCATCAGAATGGCCGCCTGCTCAACGCGATCACCGCGCCGAACGTGCTGATCCGCGAAGCCGTGCTCGCCTCCTGCGCGGTGCCCGGCGTGTTCCCGCCGGTGATGCTGATGGCGCGCGACGACGACGGCAATCGCATCCCCTATCAGCCCGACCGGCGCTGGGTCGACGGATCGGTGACGCACGACATCCCGACCAAGCGGCTCGAACGCCTCTATGGCGTCAACCATCATATCGTCAGTCAGGCGAACCCGATCGCGCTGCCCTTCGCCACCGACACGCGCAAGCAGATGGCGCCGATCGAGGCCATTCAACATGCGTCGATGACGACCTTCAAGGCGTGGCTCAACGCCAATATGGTGATCTTCCAGAAACCGCTCGAGCTGATCCCGCCCCTGAACAGCATCGCCAATATGGCGCGCTCGGTGATCAACCAGGAATATACCGGCGACATCAACATCATCCGCCCGCCCAAATTCTGGTCGCCCGCGAAGATTCTCTCGGACCTCGGGCAGGACGACATCGACGAGCTGATCGACACCGGCATGCGCACCGCCTGGCCGAAGATCGAAATGGTGCGCACCCAGACCGCGATCAGCCGCGCGCTCGAAGCGATATTGGCCAGGATCGACAAGGCGGGCGACGACGGCCCCGGACATCGCAGCGCGGCGCTCAAAAAGGCGGTGCGCTGAATATGGCGAGCGGCGCGCTCGTTCTGCCGCACGGGTCGGCGGGCGCGGGCGCGGTGCTTCATGTCACCCATTGGCTGCCCGAAGCCCCGCCGAGGGCAATCGTGCTGCTCGCGCACGGCTATGCCGAACATGCCGGGCGCTACGAACATGTGGCCAAGCGGCTCAACGACGCGGGTTATGCCGTCTACGCCGTCGATCATTGGGGGCACGGGCGGTCGGACGGCGAGGGCGGCTATGTCCCGCGCTTCTCGGCCTTTCTAGACGGCATGGCCGAGCTGCTGACTTTGGTCGAGATCAACCATGGCGACACGCCGCGCCTGCTCCTCGGCCATAGCATGGGCGGGCTGATCGCGGCGCTGTTCCTCGTCGAACGCCAGCAGGCCTTTGCCGCCGCCGCGCTTTCGGGCCCCGCGATCCTGCCCGCCGAGCCGCCCTCGCGCGTCACCGTCTGGCTTAGCCGCTTCCTGTCGCGCTTCTTCCCGCGCCTCGGCGTGTTGTCATTGGATGCGAACGGCGTGAGCCGCGATCCGGCGGTGGTCGAGGCCTATCGCGCCGACCCGCTCGTCTACGAAGGCAAGATCGGCGCCCGGCTCGGCAAGGAATTCATGGACGCGATGGCGGTCGCGCAGGCCGATGCGCCCAAGATCCGCCTGCCGATCCTGATCCAGCACGGCGAGGCCGACCGTCTCACCGCCCCGGCGGGCTCGCGCTATCTGTTCGCGAACGTCGCCTCGACCGACAAGGCGCTCAAAATCTACCCCGGGCTATTCCACGAAATCTACAACGAGCCCGAGCGCGATGCGGTGCTGGGCGATCTGGTCGGCTGGTTCGATACGCATGTGGGGGATTAGGCCTGATCGAACCCCTCCCCTGAAGGGGAGGGGCTAAGGAGACGCCATGAAAATCCTTCTCGTCCTCATCTTCGCGCCGCTCATCACGCTCGCGCTCTTCTATTTTCTCTTTCCCGAACAGCTTGTCCAGCTGATGCGCTGGCTGATGCGTCGCCGCGCGCGCGTGGTGCGCAAGACGGTGACGGTCGACGGCCGTGTCTGGCCCTATCTCGAAGGCGGTGACCCGTCGAAGCCCGTCCTCGTGATGGTCCACGGCTTCGGCGCCGACAAGGATCACTGGACTTTCTACGCGCCGTGGCTGACGCGCGACTACCGGCTGATCGCCCCCGACCTTCCGGGGTTCGGCGAGAATGACCGCGACGGCGAACTGCCCTTCGACGTCGCGAGCCAGGCGGCGCGGCTGAAAGCCTTCCTCGATGCGCTCGGGATCGAGCGCCCGCATCTCGGCGGCAACAGCATGGGCGGCTGGATCGCGCTGCGCTTCGCGATCGATTATCCGGGCGCGCTGCGCACGCTGACGCTGATGAACAATGCCGGCATCCTCGGAACCAACGAAAGCGAACTCCAAAGGCTGGCGGCCGACCGCGACTATAATCCGCTCGTGCTCGCCAATCTCGAGGATGCCGACCGCCTCGTCGCCTTCGTCGTGCGCAAGCCGACCTACGTTCCCGCCCGGCTGAAGCCCGTAATCTACGCCGACGCGCTGCGCCACCGCGACCTGCTCGACAAGATTTTCTGGGTTATCGCCGACGAGATGGAGGAAAAGCCGCTCAACGACGAGCTTGGCAAGGTGACGGTGCCGACGCTGATCCTCTGGGGCCGCCACGACAAGCTGATCGACGTCAGCTGCGTCGCGGTGCTCGAGGCGGGGATCGCGGGCAGCCGCAGCCACATCTTCGATCACGTCGCGCACGTCCCGATGATCGAGGATCCGAAAGCGACCGCCGAGGTTCAGCGCGCCTTCCTTGCGGAGCATTAGATCCTTCCTGTGGCGAAGCGATGGGGAGGGGGACCGTCGCCGTAGGCGATGGTGGAGGGGCCGCGACGGTAGCGCTATTAGCCCCTCCGTCAGCGGCTGCACCGCTGCCGCCTCCCCATGCCTTCGGCACAGGGAGGATCGGGCAAGCTTGCCAAGCCCCGAATACCCCGCCACTCTCCCTCCAAAATAGCGGGAGAGCGCGATGCGGTTGAAGGTGGGGCTGCTCGGCGGGGGCAGTTGGGGAACGACGGTCGCGGCGGTGGTGTCGCGCAACGCGCCGATCACGCTCTGGGCACGCGATGCCGAGACGGTCGAGAGCATCAACGGCGCGGGCGAGAACCGCAAATATCTTCCCGGCATCAAGCTGCCTTCGGCGCTCCGCGCGACGAACGACATGGCCGAGGTCGTCGCGGGCGCCGATGTGCTCGTCATGGGGGTGCCCTCGCACAGCTTTCGCGCCGTGCTCGAGGAAGCGCGGAACCATCTGCGCCCGTGGGTGCCGGTGATCAGCCTCACCAAAGGCCTCGAACTCGCCTCGGGCAAGCGGATGACCGAGCTGATCGAGGAAGTGCTCCCCGGCCACCCCGTCGGCGTGCTCACCGGACCCAATCTGGCGCGCGAGATCATGACCGGGCAGGCTGCGGCGAGCGTGCTGTCGATGGAGGACGAGATCGTCGTCCGCGCGCTGCAGCCCGTGTTCCACTCGGGGCTGTTCCGCGTCTACACCAACACCGACCTGCTCGGCTGCGAGCTCGGCGGGGTGCTCAAGAATATCATCGCGATCGCGGTCGGCATGGGCGACGGGCTCGGCGCGGGCGACAATACCCGCGCCGGGCTGATGACGCGCGGGCTCGCGGAGATCACGCGGCTCGGGGTGGCGATGGGGGGACGCCCCGAAACCTTCGCGGGGCTCACCGGCATGGGCGACCTGATCGCGACCTGCACCAGCCCCCTGTCGCGCAACCGCCACGTCGGGGTCGAACTCGGCAGGGGGCGCCCGATCGACGAGATCATCGCGGGGATGAACATGGTGGCGGAGGGGGTGAAGAGCGCGCCGACGGTGATGGCGCTCGCCGACCGATATGATGTCGACATGCCGATCGCGCGCGACGTGTTCGACGTGACGCAGGGCCGGCGCAGCGCGCTCGACGTGTTTCGCGGGCTCCTCAAATCGAGCGTCGGCGACGAGGCGCATCCCGGCTGAAATCCGTGGGTTTCGGCGATTCTACCGCGAAGCGTGCCGAATCGTCGTCGAGCCGGGAATAAAAGGCGCCGCTGCTTCGTTTCTCTCCTGTCCAACAGGATCCAGAAGGAGACGAAAAATGAAAAAATGGACGACTCTGGCGATGCTCGCCGCTCTCCCCGCCACGGCCGCGGTTGCCGCCGTTCCCTATCATGCGATGCCCCCCGGCTTCGAAGCGCCGCCGATCCGCGCCGAACCCATCGCCGGCATCGTGAACCAATATTGGTACAATTATAAAGCCGATATCCTCGAAGCCGAGAAGGAGCTGCGCAGCGACCTTCACCGCGCGACCGACCGCGAAGACCGCTGGGACGCGTGGGACGAATGGACGGTCGAGGTCGTCGATGCCGACAAGGATTATGTGAAGGAAATGCGCAAAAAGGGCTATCGCGTCGGCCGCGTGACGGTCGGCGGATAAATCCTTCGATTTCCTCGAGTTCCCCGAGCCCTGCTCGGGTCGCAGGGAAGGGCGGGTGTCATGGGGCACCCGCCCTTTCTTTTTTCCCATCGCCCCCGCGAAGGCGGGGGCCGCTGTCGTTTTACGCAGCGATGAAGGGCAAGGCTGCCCGCGGCCCCCGCCTTCGCGGGGGCGACGGAGGAGCTAACCGCCCCCCTCAGCCAGCAGCACAGCCGCCTCCTTGCCCTGCCAGTCGATCGCGCCGATCACGCGCCAGATTTCGTGGCCCTCGGCGTCGTAATAGATGCTCGTCGGCAGCGCGCTGTTCGCGGCGTCGAGCAGCCCGTTTTCGGGATCGAGATAGGGCTGGAGTGCTTTCAGCCCCGCCTTTTGGAACCAGGGATCGACGACCTCGGCGCCCTTCAGATCCTGCGCGACCGCGATCACGCGCATCGTTTCGCCATTCTTCGCCGCGAGCGCGTCGAGCGTCGGCATTTCGGCGACGCACGGCGCGCACCAGGTCGCCCACAGGTTGACGAGCAGCGGCTTGCCGCGGAACGACGCCAGCGTCACCGGCGCGTCGTCGGGACCGCGAAACGCCGCGGTGGGTGCCGCTTCGCCCTTGTGGCTGCGATCGATCACATATTCGAACTGGTCGATGCCCTTCGCTTGGCCCGCCGAAACATTTGCTTGGCCCTGCGCCGCTTGCCCGCCCGGCTGCTTTTCCCTATCGCAGCCCGCGATCGATCCGGCCAGAAACACGGCGAGGATCGCAAGGGACGGATTTGGAACGCGGCGGATGGCGAATACTCCGGACAGCAACAGCATGTGGGGTGGCCGCTTCGGTGGCGGACCCGCGGCGATCATGCAAGAGATTAACGCATCGATCCCAGTCGACAAGCGCCTGTGGGAAGAAGATATCACCGCGAGCCGCGCGCATGCGGCGATGCTCGGCGCGACCGGAATCATCGCCGCCGAGGACGCCGCCCAAATCGACCGCGGCCTTGCCCAGATCGCAGACGAATTTGCACGCGATGGCGTGCCCGTCGACCTCGCGCTCGAAGACATCCACATGACCGTCGAATCGCGCCTGAAGGAGCTGGTCGGCGAAGCCGCCGGGCGGCTCCACACCGCGCGCTCGCGCAACGATCAGGTCGCGACCGATTTCCGCCTGTGGACGCGCACCGCGTGCGAACGCATCGATGCGGGGCTGAAGGCGATCCAGACGGCGCTGCTGACGCGCGCCGACGAACATGCCGACAGCATCATGCCGGGCTTCACGCACCTGCAGGTCGCACAGCCGGTCACGCTCGGCCATCACCTGCTCGCCTATGTCGAGATGTTCGCCCGCGACCGCTCGCGCTTCGCGGATGCGCGGGCGCGCCTCAACGAATCGCCGCTCGGCGCCGCGGCGCTCGCCGGAACCAGCTTCCCGCTCGATCGCGATGCGACGGCCTCGGCGCTCGGCTTCGACCGCCCGATGGCGAACAGCATCGACGCGGTGTCGGACCGCGACTTCGCGCTCGAATTTTGTGCCTCGGCGTCGATCGCCGCGATCCATTTGTCGCGGCTTGCCGAGGAAGTGGTGATCTGGGCGAGCCAGCCCTTCGGTTTCGTGGCTTTGCCCGACGCCTGGTCGACGGGCAGCTCGATCATGCCGCAAAAGCGCAACCCCGACGCCGCCGAACTGGTGCGCGGGCGCGCGGGGCTGCTGCTCGGCGCGTTCCAACGCCTGTCGGTGATCGTGAAGGGGTTGCCGCTCACTTATTCGAAGGATCTGCAGGACGACAAGGAGACCGTGTTCGGCGCCTTCGATGCGCTCGCGCTGTCGCTCGCCGCGATGACCGGCATGGTCGAAACCTTGACCTTCCGCACCGACCGCATGCGCGCGCTCGCCGCGTCGGGCTATTCGACCGCGACCGACCTCGCCGACTGGCTGGTGCGCGAAAACGGCCTGCCGTTCCGCGAGGCGCATCATGTCGTCGGCGCCTGCGTCAAGCGCGCCGAGGAACTCGGCGTCGAACTGTCGGCGCTGCCCGCGGCCGACGCCGCCGCGATCCATGCGGCGATCACGCCCGATGTGCTCGCCGCGCTCACCGTCGAAGCGTCGGTCGCCAGCCGCATGAGCTATGGCGGCACGGCGCCCGAACGGGTAAGGCAGGCCGTCGCCGCGGTCCGCGCGGCGCTCGAAGGGACGAATTTACGGTGAAGAACCACCTCGTCATCGCGACATTGGCTGCGACCGCGCTGCTCGGCGCGTGCGGCAGCAAGCAGGATCTGAAGCCGGTGGCGGGTCAGCCCGACCCGGTCATTCCCGTCGGCGCGACCCGCGCCCCGACCACGGAGGAGCTTACGACGCCTGACGCGCAGGCCCGGCCCGCGCGCAGCGACGAACTTCTCAAACGGTCCGAACAACGCGAACCCGACGATTTCGACTTGCCGCCCCCGGGCTGAGCAAAGCTAGTTTATCCGCTCGTGTCGAGCGAAGTCGAGACACCCATCGGTGTGGCTCTGACCTTCGGGGCATCTCGACTTCGCTCGATGCGAACGGACATGATAATCAGGACTTTCCTTCGATGGACCATTTTGAACTTCGTGACGGCGTGATGCACGCCGAAGATATTCCGCTGCCGCGTATCGCCGAGGAAATCGGCACCCCCGTCTATGTTTATTCGCGCGCGACGCTGGAGTGCCATGCGCAGGCGTTCCGCGACGGGTTGAAGGATGTGCCCAGGAAGCACCTCGCCTTCGCGATCAAGAGCAATCCCAACCTCGGCGTGCTGCGCGTGCTCGCGCGGCAGGGCTATGGCGCCGACGTCGTCTCGGGCGGTGAGCTCGAACGCGCGCTCGCGGCGGGCATGGCGGCCGAGGACATCGTCTTTTCGGGCGTCGGCAAGACGCGCGCCGAGCTGGCGCTCGGCCTCGACCGCGGCATCGGCCAGTTCAACATCGAGCATGAACCCGAGGGCGTCGCGCTTGCCGAGATTGCGCTGCGCAAGGAAATGACCGCGCCGGCGGTGCTGCGCGTCAACCCCGACGTCGACGCGGGCACCCACGCCAAGATCTCGACCGGTAAGGCCGAGAACAAGTTCGGGGTCGGCATCGACGTCGCGCCCGAAATCTTCGCGCGCCTCGCGGGGCTGCCGGGGCTCAACATGCGCGGCATCGCGGTGCATATCGGCAGCCAGCTCACCAGTCTCGCGCCGTTCGAGGCGGCGTTCAAGCGCGTGGGCGAGCTCGTCGCCGATCTTCGCGCCGCGGGGCACAGCATCACCCATGTCGATCTCGGCGGCGGGCTTGGCGTGCCGTATCGCGCGGGCGACAATGTCCTTCCGCCGTCGCCCGCCGACTATGGCGCGATGGTCGCGCGGGTTACCCGCGATTGGGACGTCACGCTGATGTTCGAACCCGGCCGCGCCATCGCGGGCAATTCGGGGGTGCTGCTGACGGAAGTTTTGTGGGTCAAGCCCGGTGCAACCCACCCCTTTGTGATCGTCGATGCTGCGATGAACGATCTTGCACGGCCCGCACTCTACGACGCCTGGCACGATTTCGCCGCGGTAAAGCCCTCGGGCGAGACGATGACCGCCTCGATCGTCGGCCCGGTCTGCGAAACCGGCGACACCTTTGCGCGCGACCGGCTGATCGACAAGGTCGAGTCGGGCGACCTCGCAATCTTCCGCAGTGCGGGCGCCTATGGCGCGACGATGGCGTCGACGTACAACAGCCGCAGTCTCGTTCCCGAGGTACTCGTCGACGGCGACCGCTATGTCGTCGTCGCCGACCGCATCGCCGCCGGCACGATCATGGCCGCCGAGCGCGTCCCCGACTGGATCGACTAGCCTTTAAACCCCTCCCCTTCGGGGGAAGGGCAGCGAGACTTGGTCCGGCATAGCCGGGTCTTGGTCGAGCGGGGTGGGGTCTATCGGCCTTGCTCCATGTTTCGAGGCCCCACCCCAACCCCTCCCCTAAAGGGGAGGGGCTTGCTATAGGCGCTCCATGCACCAACTCCCCGTCTTCCTGAACCTCGCCGGCCGCACGGTCGTGCTGGTCGGGGAGGGGGAAGCCGCCGACGCCAAGGCGCGGCTGATCGCCCGCGCCGGCGGGCGGATCGTCGCGTCGTGGGAAGTGGGCGCGACGATCGCTTTCGTCGCGCTCGATGACGGAACCGAAGCGCGCGCCGCCGCCGATGCGCTGCGCGCGCGCGGACTCCTCGTCAACGTCGTCGACCGCCCCGACCTCTGCGACTTCACCACTCCCGCGATCGTCGACCGCGCGCCGGTGACGATCGCGATCGGCACCGGCGGCGCGTCGGCGGGGCTCGCGAAAGCGATCCGGCAGCGCATCGAAGCTCTGCTGCCCACGCGGCTGGGCGCGCTCGCATCGGCGCTCCATGCCGCACGGGGCGCGATGAAGGCGCGCTGGCCCGACGCCGCCGGCCGCCGACGTGCGATCGACGCCGCGCTCGCGCCGGGCGGCGCGCTCGATCCGCTCGACGGCGATGCGGCCGACAAGGTCGATGGCTGGCTTGCGGACGAAACGCCCGCATCGCCATCGCGCCTCGAAACGATCCGCCTGACGAGCGCTGATCCCGACGACCTCACGCTGCGCGCCGCGCGCCTGCTCGGCGAGGCCGACCATGTCTTCCATCCCCCAACCGTCGCGCCGGCGATCCTCGACCGTGCGCGCGCCGACGCGGTGCGCTACGTCGCCGATGCGCCGCCCGCCAACCCGCCCGCGGGCTTGTCGCTATGGTTGATGCCCCCACGAACCGAATAGTCGCAACGACCGGAAACGACCGGAATCGACCGAACCTAGCCGTCGCCCCCGCGAAGGCGGGGGCCGCTGTCGTTTTACACAATGCCGCTGAGTAAGGCCGCTAGCGGCCCCCGCCTTCGCGGGGGCGACGGTTGTGGAATGTCCGCTTCCCACCCCAAAACCGCCTAGGGCGCGATCGCCAGCCCGTCGCCCTGCTTTCCCGCCGCGATCCGGCGCAGCACCTTGGCCGTAGCGACGTCGATCTCGGCGACCTTGTCGTGCCCCGTCTCGGCGGCATAGAGCCGCTTCGAATCGGGGCTGAACAGCAAGGTCACCTGCCCCTTCGCCGCCTCGCCGGACACTTTGATCGTCTTCAGCGGTGCGCGGGTTTCGGCGTCGAACAGGCTGATCGATCGTGCCCGACGCGATATTGCTCGTCGCGACGAGCCTGCCGTCGGGGCTCGCGAGCACGCGGATCGCGACCGGGTCGACCGGCAATTCGGCGATCTTCTCGCCCGATTTCGTATCCCACACCGACACGCGCGGCGCATCGAGGTCGCCGACCCACAGCTCGCGCCCGCCCTTCGTCAGCGCCAGCCCCTCGGGCTTGCCGCCGACGGCCAGGTCGCGCAGCTTCTTCCCGTCGTCGAGGTCGAGCACGCTCACCGTCCCCGACCCGATATTGGCGGTGTAGGCGGTGCGATTGTCGGGCGCGACGGCGATCATATGCGTGCCCTTCTGCCCGGTCGCGATCGATGTGAGCTTGCCGTCCGGCGCGACGACCGCGACCGACTCGCTGCCCTCGGCGGTCGCGACGAGCCGCCCGTCGGCCAGCCAGAGCAGCCCGTGCGGCCGCTCGTTGGGGCTGATGTCGATCGTCCGGAGCTTGGTGCGCTTCGCGACGTCGAATATATCGATCGTCGTCCCGCCATAAGCGACGACCGCCGCCTGCCTGCCGTCGGGCGAAATCGCGATCTCGTGCGGCATTCTGCCCGTCGGCAGCCGCGCAAGTTCGGCGCCGCTATCCAGCGCGACGACGCTCAGCGTGTCCTCGCCCTTGTTGCCGACGAGCAGCGTTTCGGCGGCCGCCGGACTGGCGAGGAGGACGCCGGAAAGGGCGGCGAGGACGGCGCGGCGCATGAGCAATCTCCCGGTTGTGACGGCGCATCCTATCCCGCCGGCGCGGCGCCGCAACCGCGCTTCGACCGACGGCATACGCAAATTACGTAAAGTTAACTCGGCGATCGGCACGCGCCCGCCTAGCCCAGACCGCGGCGGCAGGTCGCGCCGCCGGTCAGGACAGGAGGGGGAATATGGAACTGCCGCCCATTGATATCGCCGCGCTGCCGTTGCTCGATACCGCGGTCGGGTTGTTCGGGTCGCTGATGGGCGAAAGCGTCACGTCGGGGCCGTCGGTCTTCGAGATCGCGGTCACCATCGCGCTGATCGTCCACGACTGATCGCGGGCGGGGGCAGGCGGCGCGTTCCGCCGCCTGCTCCCGCGCTTTTCGCATGACCGCCGCCCGCTCGCGCCACGACCATTTCCCCCGCACCGACCCCGCGCGCCGCCAGCGCATCGGCGAAGCGGTCGCCGCCGACGACGCGGCATGGCGCCGCGCCGATAGCGCGCCCGGCGGCCTGTTCGCCGCGATCGACGCGGCCCAAGGCAAAGCGCCCGCGGTCGCGGTCGCGCGCCTCCTCCCCTGGCTTGCCGACACGGCGTGGCTGCGGGTCCGGCTCGACGCCGCGCTCGCGCTTGTCGCCGCCGACCCCTTCGCGCGCCCGCCGCTGCGGCTCGTCGGCGGCGGTGATGGCGGCGCGGGCGGGCTCGTCCTCGCCGATCGCGGCGGCGTTCGGCTGACGCTTCTCGTCCGCCCGGCGGGCAGCTGCATCGCGCCGCCCGCGACCGCCGTCTTCGTCCCCGGCCGCGCCGCGATCCGCGTCCTCGCAAGCGGCGGCGCCGCGCTCGTCACGCACGAGGTCGCCGTCGGCGCCGCCGAGGAAGCGGGCGGCTTCACCGCCGCCGCCGCCGCGCCGTGCCACAGCCACCCGCCGCGCGCGCTCGGTCCCGGCGAGCTGCTCCAGCTCGACACCGCGCGCCAAAGCTACAGCCTCGCCGATGCCCGCCGCGACGTGCTGCTGCTCGAACTCGCCGTCCAGCCGCCGTCGCCGCTTCCGATCCGCGCCTATGACGTCGCGAGCGGCCGGCTGATCCATATCAGCGCCTCGCGCCGCGACAGCAGCTTTCGCGCCATGGCGCTGACCCTGCTCCGCCACCTCGGCCGCACCGACGCCGCGCCGCTTTTCGCCGCCGAAACCACGGCCGGCGATTTCGCTGCGCGCTGGCACGCGATGCGCGAACTGGTCGCCCTCGATCCCGCCGCCGCGCGCCCGCATCTCGCGGCGATGGCGGCGAGCGATCCGCATCCCGAAGTGCGCCGCGCCGCCGCGTCAACGCTGACGCTCTTAACCCCCCTCCCGCTGGCGGGAGGGGTTGGGGGAGGGCCTGTTTCGGTCCATGCCGGCGAACATGCTCCACCCAAACCCTCCCCTGAAGGGGGGGGCTTAAGCGCGCCATGCCCCGCCTGATCGACCCGCCCGCCGGCCCGCCGCTCGACCTCGCCGAAGTCGCCGCGCGCCTCGACGAAAGCGGCGTCGACCTCGCCGACGAAGCAAGCGTCGCGCATTGCGCCGCGCTCCTCGCCGGGCTCGGGCGCAACCGCTTGTTTCTAGCCGACCGCGTCATCGCCGCGCTCAAGGCGAGCCACGCCGACCAGCTCGAAATCAACCGCCATTCGGCGCAGGTCTTCCTCCTCCATCGCGGCACGCGCGGCTTCTACCTCCGCGCCAACCTCTGGCCCGCCGCGACCGACGCGGTCTATTCCGCGAGCGGCGCCGCCGCCTTCTCCTACGGCGTCCCGCACGACCATAATTTCAGCTTCCTCACGACGGGCTATTTCGGCCCCGGCTATGTCAGCGACTATTATGACTATGACGCGGAGGCCGTCGACGGCCGCCTCGGCGAACCGCTGAACCTCCAATTCGTCGAGCGCAGCCAGCTCGATGAAGGCAAAATGCTCCTCTACCGCGCCCACCGCGACATCCACAGCCAGCTCCCGCCCGAAAGCCTGTCGGTCAGCCTCAACATCATGGACGAGGGCGAGCACGTCCCCTGGCGCGACCAATATATCGTCGACCTCGAAGGCGGCACGATCGCCCGCCGCCCGACGCTGACCAGCGGCGAAATGCTGCTCCGCTGCGCGGTGCATCTGACCGACAATGGAAGGGACGTGGCCGAGCAATTCGCGAAGGCGCACCCGATGCCCCGCGTGCGCGCGAACGCCATCGCCGCGCTGGCGGCGGTGGAGGAAGGCAAGGGCAGGGCGACAGTGCTGGAACGGGGGATGGGGGATAGCGACGCGCGGGTGCGCGATGATTGCCTAAGATGGCTTGCGATTTAGCCGCGCCCCCCTGTTGCGCCCCGCGACGGCATCCGCCAAGGATGCGGACCACGTCGCGGGAGGAGTGAAGCGTGCCCACGCTCGATTTCAAGGGTAAGCCATTTGTCTATTCGCACCATCTGTCGGTGCCCTTCCGCGAACTGGTGGTCGACGCGAGCAAAAGCGTGCCGCCCGCGGGCGAGGCGCCCGGCCTCGACGGCAATCTCATCATCCACGGCGACAATCTGGAGGCGCTGAAGGCGCTGCTCCCGCGCTACGCGGGCAAGGTCGATGTCATCTATATCGACCCGCCGTACAATACGGGCAACGAAGGCTGGGCCTATAACGACAATGTCAACGCCCCGCAGCTCAAGGCATGGCTCGGCAAGACCGTCGACGCCGACGATATGGAACGCCACGATAAATGGCTGTGCATGATGTGGCCGCGGTTGCAGTTGCTGCGGGAGTTGTTGAGCGAAACCGGTGTTATTCTTGTAAGTATGGATGAGACTGAAATCTCTCTGCTTTACAGTGCTATGGATGAAATATTCGGTAGCGATAACCGGTTTGAGAATATTATTTGGAAGAAGCGCTATGGAGGAGGGCCAAAGGAAAAATTCTTTGTAAATCTGCATGAGTATGTTTTGGTTTATGCTAAATCAAAGTCTGTAATTACGAAAATAGACAGGCCACTGACGCCAGAAAAAATCGAGCGCTACTATAAGTGGACTGATGAAAAACTTGCTATTCGTGGGCCTTACCGGCGTCAGCCTTTAGAGGCCGCCAAGAGCTTGGATAAGAGAGACAATTTGCGTTATGCCATCGAGGCGCCTGATGGCTCCTCGATTTGGCCAGGATATCAGTGGGTTTGGGAACCGGCTCGATATAAGCAAGCGAAAGACGCCAACGAAATTGAGATAATTGCCGGTGCTAGCGGCGGCTGGTCGGTACAGTACAAGCAATATTTGAACGACGAAGATGGCGCTGAGCGTAGCGAGAAGCAGGCTAGCGTGCTCTCGGGAGAGTCTACCTTCGTCGATGGAATTTATACGCAGACTGGATCCGCAGAATTGAGGTCAATTTTGGGGCCAGACGCGTTTCCCTATCCCAAGCCATCTTCGTTGTTGTCAACGATTCTGGAAGCGAAGTTTCACCCGACGGACAATGCTAATGTTTTAGTTCTCGACTCCTTCGCCGGCTCGGGCACCACCGCGCACGCCGTTCTCGCGCTCAACAAGGCCGACGGCGGCAACCGCAAATTCATCCTCGTCGAGACCGAGGATTATGCCGACGCGCTGACCGCCGAGCGCGTGCGCCGCGTGATCAAGGGCGTGCCGGGGGCGAAGGATGCGGCGCTGAAGGACGGGCTCGGCGGTAGCTTCACCTTTTGCGAACTCGGCGAACCGATGGATATGGAGCGCTTCTTTGCCGAGGATGGGAAGGCGCCGTCGTGGGATCAGGTCGCGCGCTATGTCGCCTATACCGCAACGGGTGAAACGCTCACGCGCGCGGAAGGCGAAGATGGTTTCGCCGGCCATGCCGGTCCCTACCGTCTGCACCTCCTCTACCGCGATGACCCGAAATGGATGCGCTCGAACGACGCGATGCTCGACCTCACCACCGCTGAACGCATCGCGGCGGCGGCACAGGCCGATGGCGGCAAGCCCGTGCTTGTCTTTGCCGCGGGCAAGCTGATGGGCCAGCGCGCGCTCACCGATCTCGGCATCACCTTCTGCCAATTGCCTTACTCGGTGCACCGCATCCTGGGCGACGGGAGTGAGGGCGTGGCGGGCGTCGATGCGGCTTAAGGAGTATCAGCTCGAAACGCTGGACAAGCTCGACGCCTTCGTCGCGCTGCTCGCGGCCGAACGCGCCGAAGAGGCCGCCACGCGCGCCTTCATCGCCAGCGCACCGGAAGCGATGCGCGAAAAACTGATGGAGGGGCAGGTCGATCCCGCCATCACGGCATGGAAAAAGGCGCAGGAACAGGATATCGCCGTCTCGCCCGACCCGTGGCGCGAACTGGCCGACGGACACGGCGCGCAGGTTCCACACGTCTGTCTGAACCTGCCGACGGGTTCGGGCAAGACGCTGATCGCCGGCCATGCCGTCGGCCGCATCCTGTCGGGTCTCGACGGCGCGATGACGGGCTTTGTCCTCTGGGTGATGCCGTCCGACGCGATCTACAAACAGACGCGCGCGCAGCTTCGCGATCGCGGCAGCGCGGTGCGACAGGCGCTCGAAGTCGCGAGCGGCGGGCGGCTCAAGCTCGCCGAAAAGGCGAATGATTTCACCCGCGCCGACATCGAACACGGCCTCGTCGTGATGACGCTGATGCTCCAGTCGGCAGGCCGCCGTGACAAGGAAACGCTGAAAGTGTTCCGCGACAGCGGCAATTACGCGACCTTCTATCCCGACGCCGACGACCTCACCGCGACGCAGGCGCTGCTGGCGCGCGTTCCCAATCTCGAAACCAACGACCTCGCCGACGGCACCCCCGGTTCGGTGCGGCAGAGTCTAGGCAACACGCTCCGCCTCGTCCGCCCGCTGATAATCCTCGACGAAGGCCACCGGGCGTACAGCGAGACGCAGAGGAGCACACTCGGCGGCATGAATCCGCGCTTCCTGCTCGAACTCACCGCGACGCCCGATCGCGAACAGTCCAATATCCTCGTCAAGGTCGGCGGGCGGCGGCTGCGCGATGCTGAAATGATCAAGCTGCCGATCCAGCTCGTTTCGGATGAACGGGCGCACTGGAAGGACACGCTCAAGGCCGCGCTCGACAAGCGCGCCGAACTGGAGGCGCAGGCGCGCGAACATCACGCCCGCACCGACCGCTTCATTCGCCCGATCCTGCTCGTCCGCGTCGAGCGGACCGGCAAGGATCAGCGCGACGGTGTCCATATCCATACCGAGGATGTGCGACAGGAACTGCTCAGCCAGCCCGGCATGCAGGCCGACTGGATCAAGGTCCAGACCGCGACCGAAAAGGAACTCGACGACACGCTGATGGACGAAACCAGTCAGGTGCGCGTCATCATCACCAAGGATGCGCTGCGCGAAGGTTGGGACTGTCCCTTCGCCTACGTCCTCGCGCTGCTGTCGAAGACGCAGGCAAAGACCGCGCTCACCCAGATGATCGGGCGCGTGCTGCGCCAGCCGGGCGCGAAGCGCACCGGTGTCGACGATCTCGACAGTGCGTGGGTCTTCTGCTCCGACCTGTCGGTCAAGGATGCCGTCGAGGGCGTGCGCAAGGGGCTCGACGAAGAGGGGATGGGCGATATCAGATCCTCGGTCCGCGCAGGCGACGAGGTCGTGGCCGAAATCCGCCGCGCCGACCGGCGCGATGCCTTCAAGGGCGAACGCATTCTGATCCCGAGCGTCACGCACGACGATGGCAGGGGCGGACGCCGCGCGCTCGATTTCGACGCCGACATTCTCGGTGCGCTCGATTGGGACGCCTTGCATTATGACGGCGGCGCGGCGCTCGACCTCGACGCCGCCGGCGCGCGGCGCGCGCGCGCGAGCTTCGATTATGGCGCGGCCGAAACGATCGAACGCCGTGGCGCCGTCATGCGCGAAGAACTCGCCAATGCGATCGACCGGCCCGACCTCGCGCGGCGCTTGCTCGGCCTCATTCCCAATCCGTGGATCGGAATCCGCCTCGTCGACGAGGGCCTTGTGGCATTGCGCGCGCGCGGAATCGCTGACGAAGAGATTGCGAAGGGGCGGCTCGATCTGCTCGATTCGATGCGCACCGAGCTGGAAGCAAAGATCGACGCGCTGGCGCGCGCGGTGTTCGAGGCGAAGCTGGCTGACGGCACCATCGCCTTCAGGCTGACCGGCAGCAAGGCCGATTGGGATATGCCGCAGTGGGAGGAGATCGAGTTCCGGCCCGGCCATGATCTGTGGCAGCGTAACAACGACGATCACGATCTGCAGCGGAGCCTGTTCGTTGATGCGATCAAGCAGGGCGATCTCAACGGCTTCGAGCGCGATGTCGCGCTCTATCTCGACGGCGAAAATGCGATCGCATGGTGGTGGCGGCTCGCTTCGCGCGGGGCATGGGGTGTTCAGGGCTGGCGCCGGCACAGGGTCTATCCCGACTTCCTGTTGCGTCTCGATGGGGAAGGGCAGCGGCTCATGCTGCTCGAAACCAAGGGTAAGCAGCTCGATAATCTCGATACGGCGTTCAAGCGCGACCTGATGGAATTGCTAGAAAGGGCTTACACCAAACCCGCGCCCGGCGAGGTCGACCTGTTCGACGATGCGGCCGACAGTATCCGTTTTCGTATATTGATGCAGGAGGCCGACTGGCGGACGAAGCTTCGGCAGGCGACGGCCTGAACAAACCCCTTTCCTACATTATCCCGCCATGCCAGCCTCGCGTTTCCGGCTCTTTGACTCGTCCGCAACCGCTGCCCCGCCGCCCGCGCGAAACATCGCGCCCGCGTGCGACCTTTGCGATCTTTCGCCCGTCCGCACCGTGGGCAATCTTTGCGATCTTGGCCCAGCCGTCCCTCGCACGCGATGGGGCGTCAACTTCGTCAACTTCCGCCGTGCGGCCGGGAAGGCGTCACTCCCTGCTGACAGCGCCGCAAACCCCTGCTAACGGCGCCCGATGACGACTCCCCTTTCGCATATCCGCAATTTTTCAATCATCGCGCACATCGACCATGGCAAGTCGACGCTCGCCGACCGGCTGATCCAGTTCACCGGCGGGCTGACCGCGCGCGAGATGTCGGCGCAAGTCCTTGATAATATGGACATCGAGAAGGAGCGCGGGATCACGATCAAGGCGCAGACGGTGCGCCTCAAATATACCGCGAAGGACGGCGAAACCTACGAGCTCAATCTGATGGACACGCCGGGGCACGTTGACTTCGCCTATGAAGTGTCGCGGTCGCTCGCGGCGTGCGAGGGTGCGCTGCTCGTCGTCGACGCGGCGCAGGGGGTCGAGGCGCAGACGCTCGCGAACGTCTATCAGTCGATCGAGCATGATCACGAAATCGTGCCGGTGATCAACAAGATCGACCTGCCCGCGGCCGACGTCGACAAGGTGAAGGCCGAGATCGAGGATATCATCGGGCTGCCCGCCGACGACGCGGTGCTCGCGTCGGCGAAGTCGGGGATCGGCATCGAGGAATGTCTCGAGGCAATCGTCACCAAAATCCCGCCGCCGAAGGGCGATCCGACCGCGCCCTTGCTCGCGATGCTCGTCGACAGCTGGTACGACCCCTATCTGGGCGTCGTCATCCTCGTCCGCGTCGTCGACGGCGTGCTCAAGAAGGGCCAGCAGATCAAGTTCATGCAGGCGGGCACCACCCACCTGATCGACCGCGTCGGCTGCTTCACGCCGAAGCGCGAGGAGCTGACCGAGATCGGCCCCGGCGAGATCGGCTTCATCACCGCGCAGATCAAGGACGTCGCGCAGGCGCGCGTCGGCGACACCGTGACCGACGCGAAAAAGCCCGCCGCGGCGCCGCTGCCGGGGTTCAAGGAAGTCCAGCCGGTCGTCTTCTGCGGCCTGTTCCCGACCGACGCGAACGATTTCGAGAAATTGCGCGAGAGCATCCAGAAACTCCGCCTCAACGACGCGAGCTTCAGTTTCGAGATGGAAAGCTCGGCCGCGCTCGGCTTCGGCTTCCGCTGCGGTTTCCTCGGTCTGCTCCACCTCGAGATCATTCAGGAGCGGCTGACGCGCGAATATGACCTCGACCTCATCACCACCGCGCCGTCGGTGGTCTACAAGCTGAAGCTCGGCCACACGAAGAATGAGGCGGCGAAGGAGATCGAGCTCCACAACCCCGCCGACATGCCCGACCCCAACCGCATCGACGAGATCGAGGAGCCGTGGATCGAGGCCGTCATTTACGTGCCCGACGACTATCTCGGCCCGATCCTGAAGCTCTGCCAGGACCGCCGCGGGGTGCAGAAGAACCTCACTTATGTGGGCGGCCGCGCGCAGATCACCTATGAGCTGCCATTGAACGAGGTGGTGTTCGATTTCTATGACCGGCTGAAGAGCATCAGCCGCGGTTATGCGTCGTTCGACTATCACCAGATCGGCCACCGCGCCGGCGACCTCGTCAAGATGAGCATCCTCGTCAACAACGAGCCGGTCGATGCGCTGAGCATGATCGTCCACCGCGGCAGCGCCGAAAGCCGCGGCCGCGGCATGTGCGAGCGCCTCAAGGACCTGATCCCGCGCCACATGTTCAAGATCCCGATCCAGGCGGCGATCGGCGGCAAGGTGATCGCCCGCGAAACCATCGCCGCGCTGCGCAAGGACGTGACCGCCAAATGCTACGGCGGCGACGCGACCCGCAAGAAAAAGCTGCTGGAAAAGCAGAAAGAGGGCAAAAAGCGGATGCGGGAGTATGGCAATGTGAACATTCCGCAGGAGGCGTTTATCGCCGCGCTGCGGATGGGGGATGATGCGTAGTTATGCTAAGAGCTGTAAGACATAATTTTTCTAAGTTCGTCCTTGGACAAATCTTGTCTATTTAGTTCGTAATACAGAAATGGAGCATATCGCTGCAGGCCTGCTAAAGAGACAATATCATTGCAGTAATTTTCTACGTATTCTTGTCTCGATTCTATGCATCTTTCCTCGTTAAGCTTTAGTCTGACAATTGTCGATTCTGCTAAATCGATAATATCTTTATTTAAATTTTCGGATATTTTAAGCTGTAGAGAAGGGAAGTCGATCTGAAAAGGACTTGCCGTTATGCTGGCGGGGTCGAGGACATCTTGATGATCTCCTTTCCGACCATTTAAGCGTCCGCAAACTAGTCGGAAGTTGCTCCATTCATATGCAAGTGCCGGATTTACGCTCTTTGGCGTAAAATGTTCGACCGTATCGCTCCCTGTATCCTTGGGAATGTAGTGACAGGTGTAAGCAAGAGCGACTCTATCTATCTGAGCGGTTCTTTCTCTCTTTCCTCCTCCAACCGCACGATCCGCACCACGCACCGCGCCGGAATCTCGATGATCCCGCTCAGCCACAGATGCTCGTCTCCGACGAGCATGGCCGATCCGGCGAGGACCTTCACGCAATCGTCGTCGTGGATCAGTCGGCCGACCGACAGGCAGACTTGCGTCTCGCCGGGATCGAAGTCGGCGTAGCTGGTCCAGCCGCCTTCGGGCTCGCGCGGCTGGATCCATTCGATCGCGACGGTGCGGCCGAAGCGGGCCGCGATGCGGTTGGCGCGGATGTCGTCCGGGAGGCTCATGCTTCGCCTCCCGCCCGCGGCTGGTTTGCTCCGGTCGCGTCCGCGTCCGCTTCGGCGGTGCCGGCGGCTTCGGCTTCCCGCGCCTGCTTCGCTGCCTTCCACGCCGCCCAGCTTTCCTCGCTGTACGCTGCGTTCCATTCGCGTTCGAGCTCGGCGATCGTGCGTTCGATGCGGCGGCGGGTGGTGTCGCGTTCGCTTCCCGTGCCGCCGCCGCGAAGGCGCTTGTCGGCGAGGAAGCCGTGGGGGTGCCGGTACACCGGCTGGCGCGCTTGCTGCCAGGCCTCGGCGCGTTCGCGGAGGCGGTTGGCGCCGGCGCGCATGTCGCCACGGGCGATTTTTCCGGCGGCAATGTCGCTTTCGCCGGCCTCGCCCGCGACCATGAAATCCTCGTAGCGTTCGAACCAGATTTCGTCCTCGCGGCCGCCCTCGGCCCACGGGACATGATCGGCGGGGGGCGGGCTCGGGTTCGACAGGTCGCCGCCTTCCTGCGCCTCCCAGTCGATATTGCCCGCGCCCGCGGCCAGCGGCACGATCATGTCGGGGTGGTGCATGTGCCACTCATGCTTTTGCGGGTTGGTATAGGCGTCCTCGCGGCGCACCGCGTCCCAGTCGGTGCCGGGGCCGGTGAGCATGTCCCATGCGGCGCGCTTGACCGGATCGTGCGAGATTTGGCGCTGATAGGCGGTGCGGATGATGCGCAGGCGGTCGTCGAGGTCGCCCTCCTGCCGGTTCGCGCGCTGCTGATGTTCGAGCAGCTTCGCCTGCCGCTCGGCCTCCCACTCGGCGCGCCATTTTTCGCGCAGGCGGCGGATCGCGTGCGGCACCGCACTGGCGGGGCGGCCGTCGACGGGATCGACGCCGGCGAAATTCTCGGGAAAGCGGCTCGCGGCGATATGCTGCATCGCGCGGATGTGCGGGCGGCGGCGCTCGAGGATGACCTCTCCGCGCTTCGAGATCGTCTCGGGCACGCCATAGATCGCATATTCCATCAGCAGGTCGGCGACGCGGCGCGCGCCCGCCTCGACCGCGCGGTCCCATGCCGCGGCGAAGCTCTCGGCACCCGCGCGCTTGCGGAGATGGTAGAGCGCGGAGGTGCTGTGGCCGATCGCCTTCGCCGCCATGCTGACCGCGCCGGTCGCGGCGAGCTGCGCGATGAAGATGCGCTGTTTCTGCGCGTTGATGCCGGTCCAGCGCTTGCTGTGCTGCGGGGCGGGGGTGAAGGCGAGCTCGGGCGGGAGGTCGTCGGGGTCGATGGTGGCGTCGATCGCGGGGTCGGGGACGGGGTCGGCGCCGGGATCGATGAGGGCGGGGAGGGGCGGGAGGATTTCCTGCGGCATGGCTCGGCTCCTTGGTTCATGGATTTCCATAAGTGAACCATATAGGAATAATGTAGGAAAGCGGTTTTTCACGTGCGGCCGGCGGGCGCCTGTCGGGATCGGGCGTGCGGTGGGGAAAAACCCGGGGTTTGGGCGCTCCGGCTTTCGTGGTAAGAAACGCGTGCTGCTTCGGTTCGCCTTGGGGAAGGGGAATTGTCATGCGTCATCATTTCCGGATCGCGGCGGCCGTCGGCGTGGGGCTGTCGGCCGCGAGTTTCACGCCGCCCGCGGGCTTTTCGGCGGCGGCGCTCGACGCGCTCGACCCGAGCCGGCTCGCGAGCCTGTCGTGCGGCGCGCGGCGCGCGGGGTCGATGCTGGCGAACGAGCTGCTGATCGCGGCGGCGGTCGCGGCGCCGGCGAGCGCGGGGCGGACGATCCCGCTCTATCCCGATCTTGCGAAATCGCGCTTTCCGGTGTCGACGCGCGACGACCGGGCGCGGCGCTATTTCAGCCAGGGTCTGCTGATGAGCTATGGCTTCAACCATGCGGGTGCGGTGCGGTCGTTCCGCGAGGCTCAGCGCGCCGACCCCGGATGCGCGATGTGCTGGTGGGGCGAGGCGGCGGCGCTGGGGCCGAACATCAACGCGCCGATGGACGAGCGCGACCGGGATGCGGCGCTGGGTGCGATGGAGCGCGCGATGGCGCTGCGCGCGGGCGCGACGCCGATCGAGCGCGCGCTGATCGAGGCGGTGGCGCGGCGCTATTCGCGCGACGCGGGGCAGGACCGCGCGGCGCTCGACGCCGCCTATGCCGATGCGATGCTCGATGTCGCGCGGCGCTTTCCGGGCGACGACGATGTCGCGGTGCTCGCGGCCGAGGCGGCAATGAACACGACGCCGTGGAATTATTGGGAAGCCGACGCGAAGACGCCGGTCGGGCGGAGCGGGGAGGCGGTGCGGCTGGTCGAGGGGGTGCTCGCGCGCAATCCCGACCATGTGCAGGCGAACCACCTCTATATCCACCTCGTCGAATCGACCGACCCGGCGCGCGCCGAGGCGGCGGCCGACCGGCTGGCGAACCCGCTGGCGCCGAGCGCGGCGCATCTTGTGCATATGCCGGGGCATATCTTTCAGCGGCGCGGGCGGCATGCCGATTCGATCCGCGTCAATGTCGCGGCGGCGCGGGCGGACGAGGCCTATATCCGCGATGCGGGCGATCAGGGGCTCGTGCGCTACGGCTATTATCCGCACAATGTCCATTTCATCGTGACCTCGGCGCAGATGGCGGGCGACCTTCGCACCGCGATCGAGGAGGCGCGGCGGCTGCGCAGCCTGCTCGATCCCGACACGTCGGCGTCGATCGCGTGGATCCAGTCGATCGACGCGGCGCCTTATTTTGCGATGGCGCAGTTCGCCGAGCCGAAGGCGATCCTCGCGATGCCCGCGCCCGACGCGCGGCTGCCCTATCCGAGCGCGATGCGCCATTATGCGCGCGCCACCGCCCTTGCGCGGCTGCGCGATCGCAAGGGGTTCGAGGGCGAACTGGCGGCGATGGCGAAGCTCAGGACATCGGACGCGTTCCAGGTGATGGTCGATCAGGGGGTGCCGGGACCAGATCTGGTGCTGCTCGCCGAAACGGTTGCGCGCGGGCGCTTCGCCGCGGCAGAGGGGCGTCACGACGCGGCGGCAGGCTTCTACCGCGAAGCGATCGGGATCGAGGCCAAGCTGCCCTATCAGGAGCCGCCCTACTGGTATTTCCCGGTGAAACAGTCGCTGGGCGCCGCGCTGTTCGAGCAGCGCCGCTATGCCGAAGCGAGCGAGGCGTTCCGCGGCGCGCTGACGCAGATGCCGAACAATGGCTGGGCGCTCTATGGGCTTCAGCGCAGCGAGGCGATGCAGGGCAAAAGGCTCGAGGCGGCGGCGGCGGGCAAGGCCTTGTCGAAGGCGTGGCTCGGCGACCGGCGCTGGCTGCGCATGGATCGGCTGTAGAGACGGTCTACATCTCGATGGTGATCCGCACCTTCGACGGGGTGGTGCCCGCGGCATGGGCGATTTCGGCGCGCATCCGGCCGACGAGGTCGGCGAGATGGTCGCCGCCGGGCGCGCTGTCGCGGCTCAGCAGCTCGGCCGGCGAGGTTCCGAGGAGGTCGGCGAGCGCCTGAAGCCGCGCGAGCCGCGGGCGTGAGCGACCCTGTTCCCAATAGCAGATCGAGGTGACGGTGACGCCGAGCCGGTCGGCGAGATCGGTCTTGCTCAGCCCCCGGCTTCGGCGCAGCCGCGCGAGGCGGTCGCCGAGCACTTCGTAAGACGGGTTGATGTCCGGGTGGGCGGGGATCACGGGGGCGCAACCTTTCCGACTTCGAGGTGCAACATTAGCAAAGTTAAGCATTGTTCGGCTTTCAACATTTCACTGATCCAGGCCGGAGAAATTGCTGAGGGTTTGGCGGTGCAACGATTGCCGCGATGCCTTGCATTGCCTATCGTCGGAGCATCGGGAGACTGCGATGACCGGTACGGACGGGCAGCGTATGGCGAAAATCCAGCCGCGGATCGAGGATGTCGCGGTGCATAGCGCGCTCAACGACGGCACCGCGGTGTGCCTGCGCACGATCACCCCCGACGACGCGCCGCTGATTCGCGACGGCATCGCCAAATTGTCGGCGGAATCGCGCTATCTTCGCTTTTTCTCGCCCGCGCCAGTGCTGCCCGATGCGGTGGTACGCAAACTCGCCGATGTTGACGGCCACGACCATATCGCATGGGGCGCGATCTGCAGCGAATGCCCCGGGCGCCCGCCGATCGGCGCGGTGCATGCGGTGCGACACCGGGCGGGCGGTCCGGTGGGCGAATTTTCGATCGCGGTCCTCGACGAATTTCAGGGACAGGGGCTCGCGCGGATGATGACCGCGGCGCTGCTCGTCCACTGCCGCGCCGAAGGACTCGGCACGCTCGACGTCCATATGCTGTCGGAAAATGCCGCAGCGCGGCGGCTGGTCAAATCGCTCGGCGCGGCATGGGCGGGCGAGACGGCGGGGGTCGCCGACTATAAGCTCGACGTCGCGGCGGCGATCGATGCGCTGCGCGCCGACGCCGGCGCGCCGGGGGTGCAGGACGTGCTACGCGCGCTCGAAGGGGAATAGTCCCTCCCGCCGCCCCGGGTCGCTTGGGGTGGCGGGAGGGTGGTCCGTTAGCGGTCGCTGAAAGCGTGTGCCCGTCCCGAACCCGTCATTAACCCTATTTGCGGAACGCCGGCGTGACGCCGATCACAGTGCGCACCGAAAATGCGGCGCGCAAAACAAAGGGCGCCGGAATCGACCGGCGCCCTTCGCCCTGCCCTTTAGGGAAGGCAGCCCTTATTTCGTCTGCGTGTCGCCGACGCCGCTTTCGGACGGGGCGATTTCGCCGTTGTCGTCCATCGCGTTGGCCTTTTCTTCGCCCATTTCCTCGACGACATCAGCCTTGTTTTCCATGGCTTCCTTCGCGGCGCCTTCGGGCATCGCGTCGGCCTGATCGTCGATCGCTTCGGCCTGAGCTTCAGCCTGATCCTCGACCTTGTCGGCCTGCGGGCTCTGGCAGGCGCCGAGTGCGAGGGCCGAGGTGGCGGCGAGGGTGATGAACATCTTGCGCATATTGAGTGACTCCCAAAGTTGACTCGGGGGCTTAACGCGGGATGAACAATTGGGTTGCAACAAAATCGTCATCACATTGGAATCGCGCCGATTTTCTTTTATACGCAGGTGCCGCGTCAGCCGTCCGACTTGACCTTCACCCACACCTGGACCGTCGCGGCGAACTTGCCCGGCGCGGGCGGCGTGACGTCGATGCGCTCGGCGGTGACGAGCTCGCCGGTCGCGAGATTGAAGCTGGCCCAAGGCTTGGGCATGCGGCCGAAGCTCATCTTCTGGATCGGCTGGCCGGAGGCGATGTTCATGATCGTAGCGGTGATACCCATGGCGCGCCGCTAGCGGGATGCCCCCACCGCTGTCCAGCCGCAGGCAAAAAAAGAGGGCGCCCGAAGCGCCCTCTTCATGCCTGGTCCGGTCCCGCGGCCCTTAAAAGCGCTGTTGGCGCTCGTAGAGGTCGCGGTAGTGCTGGATGCGCGTGACGCGCAATCCGGGCATGCCGCTGCGGTCGATCGACCGTTGCCAGCCGGCAAATTCCTCGAGGGTCAGCCCATAGCGTTCGCACGCTTCGTCGACGGACAGGAGCCCGCCGTTGACGGCCGCGACGACTTCCGCCTTGCGGCGAACGACCCAGCGGGTCGTCGTCGACGGGGGCAGCGAGTCCAGCGTCAGCGGTTCGCCCAAGGGGCCGATGACCTGTGCGGGACGGATTTTCTGATTCTCGATCATGCTCATTCCATATTTGCAACGTCGGAGGGGGGTGTGTCCGACGCTTCATGCTCTAAATCAGAGGGATTCAACATCGATTGAAATCCTCTGGTAAACAGGCCGTTCATAGTTTCGGGCAGGGCGTTCGCATCGTAGGACAGATCGAAGAAGCGAACGACGGGAGGAGCCTTTTGTTCCGTCGAACCGCGTTCGCCGCACAGAATGCTTCGAAGGGCGTTAAGCTTTGCCGCATGGCGATCGCGCTGCGCCTGCGCCCGCAACTGGCGCACCGTCGGCAGCATCGCCTGGCGCGCGCTGGAGACGGCCAATATGATGTCGAAGCCGGGCTTCGACAGTCGGGCCGCGCCGGCGATGCGCGGAAGATCGGACGGAACGAGGTTCATGCGACTCGTCTAGCCCACAGGAGCTAAGGTCCAGTAAATGCCCGTTTCAGCACCCGTTAGCGAAGCTTAACCCCCGTCAATATCTTGACAGGCACGGCGGAAAAGCTGGCATTTTTCTCTTCCTATCCCTAGATGGCGCCAACCATGATCGAGACGATTTCCTCCCCCGCCGGGCTCGCCCAGGCCGATTTTCAGCTGCCGATGCCGCTGAAAGACAGGCGAATCGTCGTCGCGATGTCGGGCGGAGTCGACTCGAGCGTCGTCGCCGCGCTCGCCGCGCGGTCGGGCGCCGAGGTCATCGGCGTGACGCTGCAGCTCTACGATCATGGCGCGAAGGCGAAGCGCGTCGGTGCCTGCTGCGCGGGGCAGGACATTCGCGACGCGCGGGCGGTGGCCGACCGGCTGGGCTTCGCGCACCATGTCTATGATCATGAAAGCCGCTTTCGCGATACGGTGATCGACCAGTTCGCCGACGAATATCTAGCCGGCCGGACGCCGATCCCGTGCGTGCGCTGCAACATGGGGGTGAAGTTCACCGACCTGTTTCGCCTGGCAAAGGATCTGGGCGCCGATTGCCTTGCGACCGGCCATTATGTCCGGCGCGTGATGGGGCCTGCGGGCGCCGAGCTTCACCGCGCGGTCGACCCGGCGCGCGACCAGAGCTATTTCCTGTTCGCGACGACGCAGGACCAGCTCGACTTCCTGCGCTTTCCCCTGGGCGGCCTCGAAAAGAGCGTGGTGCGCGAGATCGCGCGCGAGCTGGGGCTCGGCGTCGCGGGCAAGCCCGACAGCCAGGACATCTGCTTCGTCCCCGACGGCGACTATGCGACGCTGGTGAAGAAGCTGCGTCCCGAGGCCGACGATCGGGGCGACATCGTCCATGTCGACGGCAGCGTGCTCGGCGCGCACAAGGGGCTCATTCATTATACCGTCGGCCAGCGGCGCGGGATCGAGATCGGCGGGCAGGCCGAGCCGCTTTACGTCGTGCGCCTCGATGCGGAGAAGAAGGAGGTCGTCGTCGGGCCGCGGCGCGCGCTTGGCGTTTCGGGTGCGCGGCTGGGCGAGGCGAACTGGCTCGCCGCGGTCGAAGGCCGCGACGTTCTGGCGAAGGTGCGCAGCATGGCGAAGCCGGTGCCGGCGAAGGTCGCGGACGACCGGCTGATCTTTGCCGAAGCCGAATATGGTGTCGCGCCGGGGCAGGCGGCGGTGCTGTACGATGCCGCCGACACTTCGCGCGTGCTGGGCGGCGGCTGGATCGAAGAGACGTTCGCGGCGGAATAGATTGAACTTTCTTCCCCGATGCCGCAGCTTGCCGGCAAACAGGGGAGAAATATGATGGTCAATATGGTCTTGCGCGGCGCCGTTCTGCTCTGGGCGGCTTTCTTTGCCATCGTCGGCGCGCGCGGGCTGTTGGACCCCGCGAGCTATACCGAGACCTTCGGCTTTACGATCAGCGGCGTCGCGATCAACACGCTGCGCGCCGATCTGTCGTCCTTTTTTCTCGTCTCGGCGGGCACGGCGGCGCTCGGCGCATTGGTCCCGGCGTGGGTGCGTGCGTTGCTGGTGCCCGCGGCGCTTTACGGCACCGCGCTCGCCGGACGGTTGATCGGCGTCGCGATGGGCGACCCGACCAATTTCGGCATCGTGCAGGGCATGATCGTCGAGGCATTGTCGGTACTGCTGATGATCGGCAGCTGGTGGGTGCTGTCGCGGCCGGCGGTAGCGCCGGTCGATGGGGCGGCGGACACGGGATATTAGTTTCTCGGGTGGCGGCTTTGGGCCGGAAGCAGCCATTTAATCCTCCCTGCGGCGAAGCCGTGGGGAGGGGGAGTGCAGGGTCGTCCAGTCCCCCGGACTGGACTTGGATTGCCGGGGGCAATCCAACCCTACACTCCGCCGCAGGCGGTGGTGGAGGGCGACGACGGTAGCGCCATCGGCCCCTTCGTCAGCGCTTCGCGCTGCCACCTCCCCATGCCTTCGGCATAGGGAGGATATTTCTTTCCTCGTCATCCCGGACTTGATCCGGGATCCATTCTCGCAGCGTTGAGTGGATCCCGGATCCGGGATGACGAATATTGGAAAACGGCAGCTCCCCACCCCAATACCGACGCGCTGATATCGGCGGATTTCGGGCGTTGCTTGTCTTTTTAACCATTATGTGAGCTACTGCGCGCCGGGTCGCTTCTGTTTTCCTTTGTGGTGGGGAGGAAGCATATGACAAGCGATGGGGACAAGAGGTCGAGCAGGGACCGGCGGGCGAGCGACCGCCGCGTCGCCGACGACCCCGATTTCAAGGGACCGGATCGTCGCAAGGGCGACCGGCGAACGGGCAAGGATCGTCGCTCCGACTGAGTGCGACGGCGCGCGCGGACAGGAGAAGAATTTTGACCGAACCGTGCGTGCCGCGCCTCAGCGTCGATATCGTGTCCGACGTGATGTGTCCGTGGTGCATCATCGGCTGGCTGAAATTCCGCAAGGTGATGGACCATTTTGCGGGCCGGCTGGATTTCCGCGTCCAGTGGCATCCGTTCGAACTCAATCCCGACATGCCCCCCGAAGGCGAGGATGCGGCAGCGCATGTGATGCGCAAATATGGCATCAGCGCCGAGCAGAGCCGCGCCAATACGGGACGGCTCGCAGGCATCGCGGGGGAGCTGGGTTTCGCTTTCAACCGTGGCCCGGCTTTCCGGATGCGCAACAGTTTCGACGCGCACCGCCTGCTGACCTGGGCGGGGGCGATCGAGGAACCCGAGCAGGACGGCCCTACGGGGGTGCAGACCGCGCTGAAGCTCGCCTTGTTCAAGGCGCATTTTAGCGACAATCGCGATGTCGGCGACGTGCAGGTGCTCGCCGATGTCGCGGTATCGGTCGGGCTCGACCGCGACCGGGCGGCGGCGATCCTCGGCTCGGGCGAGTTCGGCGAAATGGTGCGCACCGAGGAAGCCTATTGGGCGGACCGGAATATCACCGGCGTGCCCGCCTTCATCCTCGGCGGCCGGATGCTGGTTCCCGGCGCGCAGGATCCCGAGATGTTCATCCGCGTGATCGAGAATAAGATACTGGCCGCAGCGGCCTGAGGAACGGTGGCCGGGCGCCGCGCGTTTTCAGGCTACCCCTGAAAGGAGCCGGCTATGATCGACGATCCCCGCAAACCCGAAAACGACGCCCCCGAGGCGCGCAACCGCGAGCAGGACGATGAGGCGGCGCAGGCGCAGAGCGTCGCCGAGGCGGCGCGGCGCGAGGCGCGGCTCGAGGACAGCGACAAGAAGCCGAGCGGCGATGCCAGCGACGATGTGCAGGATCTGGTCGACCATATGCGCCAGATGGAGCGGTCGGGCCGCATCGACATGGACGCCTATCGCGGCGAGCGCAGCGACGATGACGAGGATGACGAGCTGGGCCCCGGCGGGGTCGAGGACGGCGAACCGCGCGGCGCGCCCTGAGATTGCGACCGAAGCGACGCCATAGCGGGCCTGATTCGGCCGGTTGCTCTGCATAGCGGAGCGGCCTCGTCAGGATTTCGCTAAGCTTCTGGCCCTAGGGTCGCGGGCATGGCGGGACCCGATTTTCACTATCCAAGGCGCGGCGCGACGCGCCGGCGCGGACCGGCGCGCGGGCGGCGACGCCATGTCGGATCGAATCTGTGGCTGACACCGATGATGGCGGTGGCCTTCGTCGCGGTGCTTGCCACCTTCCAGCGCTTCCCGGCCGGTTCGGATGCGATGCCCGCTCCCGTCGCCGCATTCTTCGCGGCGGAAGGAGCAGGGACGCGCGACGCGTTGTCGGCGCGCTTCGGCTTTTGCCACAGCGGTGGCGGGCGCGACTGCGTCGTCGACGGCGATACTTTCTGGTTCGCGGGCGAGAAATATCGCGTCGCCGACATCGACACGCCCGAAACGCATCCCGCACGCTGCGCCGAAGAAGCGGCGCTCGGCGAGGCGGCGACCGGGCGGCTCCGCGACTGGCTGAACGCCGGATCGTTCAGCCCCGAAAGTGCGGGGCGCGACACCGATCGTTATGGGCGCAAGCTGCGTATCGTCACGCGCGGCGGAACGAGCGTCGGGTCGGCACTCGTCGCCGAAGGGCTGGCGCGGCCGTGGGAGGGTTCGCGGCGCCCTTGGTGCTAATCCTCGCCGGGGGTTCCCCACAGCGCCTCGTGCACCGTGCCGCGGCCGAGCGACGGTTTGAAGATGAAGGCGAAAAGATAGATGCCGAGCGCGAGGCTGATAACGGCCAGCCCCGCGACCGGATGGACGACGAGCCCGATGATCGCTCCCGTCGCGGCCGAGAGCGAGAGCAGGGTCAGTCGTTGGTGCGCCTTGAGGTCGTGGCTGCGCCGGTCGGTCGCGCGGCCGATAATCGACAGTGCGACGCGCGCGATCGGCGGCAGCGCGAAGGCGAGCGCCATCCACAGCCAGTGATCGCTATCGTTGCCTGCGTCGAACAGGCGGCCGACGAGCCCGGTCGGCGCGCCGCCGAACACCCCGATCGCCGCCATGATCGCCGCCATCGCGAGCGTTTCGGCCAGGTCGACCGCGGCCTCGGGCGCGCCATAGCGCCGCACGCCGTCGGCTCCGGGGAAGGCCGCAATCGCGCCTTCGCCATATTGCGCGCCGAAATAGAGGAGCATCAGCAGCGCCGCCCAGACGTGCAGCGCGTCGGGAAAGGGGGCGGTGAGCGAGCCGTAAAGAAAGCTGCCGAGGAAGGCGGGGTAGATCAGGCTGTAGACATAGGTCGGCAGCCGCATCGGGGTCAGGCTTCGGGGCCGGAAGGGTCGGACTCGGGCGCCCCGTCGTCGGTGTCGGCAGCGGCGTCGGCCGCGCTTTCCGCCGCCGCGTCGTCGGGCGGCAGCAGCGCATCCCTGAGCGGCGCGTTCGGGCCTTCGAGCTGGCGGCCGATGTCGGCGGCGATCAGCTGCGCGACGGGATCGTCGTTGATCGCGGCGAGTTCTTCGTGGCGCGCGGCCAGCGCGGCGGCGCGCTCCTCCTCGGGCAGCTTCGCGACCGCGACATAGAAGCGCACTGCCTGCAGCCATGGTGCGTCGTCGGTCAGCACATCCTCCGCCCAGCGGCTGAACGGCCCGCCCGACACCTGCCACTCACCGTCCTGCCGGTCGAGGAAGAAGAGCACGCGCGACCCGCGCGGGAAGATGTAGCGGACGCAGGCGCCGGCGAGGCTCTGCGGATGCGCCTCTTCGAGCTCATAGGGATTGCTGAGCCGGGCGGCAGCGTCGGTCGCGATCATCGCGGGGAGGGCGATGGGCGCCGAGGGCATCGCGCCCTTGAGCGCCTCGACGGGCTCGATCGCGATCATCTGTTGCCCGGCGTCGTCGGAATCGCCGGCGGTCACGGTGCCGAGCAGGATCAGGTCGGCGCGTTCGACGAGTTCCATATTGGTCGGCACGCGATAACCCGCCGCGACCGAGCAGGCGTATGCGCTCAGCGGCGCGGCGGCGAGCGCGAGGGCGGCGGCGGAGAGGAGCGAGCGCATCGGCAAAGGCTAGCGTTGTCGAAGCCGGTTGGGAAGCCGGCGCGGCTTTCGGGCGTCCCGTCCTGGCCTATGGAGCCGACTCGCTTTCCATGCGTATCATCGCCAGGCTCCCTCCCCGGAGCGGCAAGGAGAATGACCATGGCAGAGCATGACCATAGCGCGATCAAGGAAGACATGACCGTCGTCGGCGCCGACGGCGTCCACATCGGCACGGTCGACCATCTCGAAGGCGAACGCATCAAGCTGACCAAGGCCGACAGCGGCGACGGCAAGCACCATTACCTGCCCGCGGGACTGGTCGCCGCGGTCGAGGGCGACACGGTGCGTCTGTCGGCGAACGCCGCCAATGCGGTTGACCTGTTCGAAGAGGCCGAATAGCCGATCCTGCGAACAACAGAGGGCCGGGCGCGCAATCGGGCGCGCCGGCACCGAACTGGCCTGCCCTCTCCCCTGGGGCGGGCCATTTTCATATGCCGGGCGGCTCGGCTTGGTGATCAGCGCCGGACCTAGGTTTTTCGGGGAGGGGTTTTCCGGGGAGCTGAAACGGCGAAAGGGAGCCGGCATTCCGGCTCCCTCCCCGATCGCGGACGCGATGCGGTTTCTCAAATCCGTGTCTGGCGGGGAGCCAGGTGCACCCGGCTCCCCCAGCGCGCGGCAACATCTCTCCGTTCGGGAGGTCGCCGCGGCTTGTCCGGATATCAGCGCGATTCGACCTCGGCGGTCGTGCGCGCCTGAATCTCGGCGCTCGACAGCTTGGTGACGAGGCCGTGGGTGGCGCCCACTGCGCCATGATAGATCTCGGCGAGCGGTACATTGTAGAGCTTGCCACCGCGGACGACGACCGCCACGTCGCCCTCGACGCTTTGCACCGTGCCGACGCTGCTGCCGTCGGTGCCGTAAAGCTCGGCGCCGGCGCGCACCTGTTCGCGCGTCGCGAGGGTGAGGTTCGCGGCATCGACGCTTTTCTGGACGGCGCCGTCGACCTGATCAACGGTCTCGCCGACGGGATCGGCCGTGTCCTGAATCGCGGCGTTGCCATTGAGGCCGACCTTTCCGACGAGGTTGACGTTGGCCACGCCGTCGCTGCCCACAGCGGGAGCAGTCGAAGCGGCTTGCGCGAGCGCGGGGGTTGCGGCGAGAAGGGCGGGGGCGGTTGCCAGAAGGGCCAGCGCGCCAAGAGCGGGGGGCTTGCGCATCTCTCTCTCCATGATCTGGTCGGCATCGTCGCCGCCCCCGGGGGGGGGTGAGGGGCGGCGACGATGCCTTCGCACGAGAAACCGGCGCGAACTCCGTCCGTTGCATCGCGCGGCGCCCGGATGCGACGGACGGCCGCATCCGGGCGACGAATGGCGGCGACGAGTGGCTGGGGCTGGGGCTGGGGCCCCGACTCTAGTGCGCGCGCGGACGCGGCGGGGCGGCGATCAGCTTGTTGAGCGTCGCGATGCGGCGGCGCGCCTGGGTCCAGTCGCGCTCGGGATGCGCCTGAATCTGGTCGAGGAGGCTCCTCACCTCCTTGCGGCGGTCGCCTTCGGTTACGGCCTGCATGGGCTTTCTCCTTTCGAGTCGCAGTATAGCATCGTCTAAGCGAAGCAGTGGGCGCTTCGCCGTGCGGCCGGGGCGGTTAACCCCGGCGGAGGGCGGCGCGCGCGGGCTCAGGCCGCACCGCCCTCCGCCTCCCGCGCCTTCTGGTCGCGGTCTTCCTGTTCGCGGCGGATGCGCGTCGCTTCCTCGGTGCGCCGTTCCTCGGCGCGGCTGCGGCGGTTGTTGAGCATCGCCCAGGCGAGCACGACGGCGAGCAGGATCGGCCCGACGATCGTGATGAGGGTCCATTCCATAATGGGTCTCCTGTGTCCCCCTCGCTACCGGGTCAACGGGCGGCGAAGGCAAAGGCTGCGTTGCCGAAGGGCGAAGGGCGTGCGGGCCGAAAAATCGCAAAGGTCGCCCACGCCGCGCATGCGCCAAAGATCGCAAACATCGCGCGCAGTGCGATGTTTCATCGGGTCGAGGGCAGAGAATTCAGCATGTCAAAGAGCCAGCGCGCGAGGCTGGCACGCGGCGGCAATGTAGGAAAGGGGGCGCCGGTCCTATTTCGCACCGGCGGGCGTCGCGGGCGTCAGGGCGGGGCCGCCTCCGCGCCCCGCGGCGGATAGGGCGCGGCGGGGGCGTGGTCGTAGCTCAGGCTTTCGGACAGGCGGAAGCGGCCCTCGGCGGGGATCCATTGCCAGACATTCATATATTTGGCGCCGCCCACGAGCGTCCAGCGCGGCGCGCGCGGCGTCCATTCGAAAAAGACATGCGCGCCCTCCTCGAGCGCGCCCCAGTCGCCCATCGGGCGGACGATGCGCGATCCGGGGACGAGCTGGCGGCGGTTCTTGTAGCCTTCGTCCGCGCCGCCCGGCCGGCGCCGCGCGCATTGCCGTTCGAACCCCGCGACCATGTCGGCGCGGTCCTTCGCCGACAGCCCGCCGCGATCGTGGATCATGCGATAATCGGGGGTGAGCAGGTCGGTCAGCGCCGGCGGCGTGCAACCCTCGAACGCCGCCCAGAAGAGGCGCGCGTCGTTTTCGGCGATCGCGGCGGTCAGCGCGTCGCCCGTCGGCATCGGGGCGGGCGCGGAGGGAGACACGGGCGCCGCGAGCGCGGCGGCGAGGAAAAGCGCGAAGGACATGGCAGCAGGCTCCATAGTGTATTGCCATGATAATACGGTATCGAGCCGCAGACGCAAGCCCGTGACATCGCGGTGCGCGGAGGGGCGACGACGTCGGGGGCGGGGCCGGTGCGTGCGCCTGCGCGCCGGACTGGCGCGGCGCTGCGGCGCTTCCTATGTAGGCGCGCGATGACAGGCGGATTTTCCAGGCAGATCGTGATCGGCCGGCTGAAGGCGAAGCCGTTGCTGGCGGGGCAATTGCTGTGCGGCCTTGCCGCGGCGGCGCTGGTCGTGCGGCAGGCGAACGGCGCGTGGGGCGACGGCGCGGGCGAGGTGCTGCGCGCGATCCTGTTCAGCAATCTGCTGGCGAGCGCGGGAATCGTGGCGGCGTTGCTCGGCTTCGCGGCCTTTTTTCGCGCGTGGCGGCGGCGCGATGCCTTTATCTGGCACGACGGCGCGCGCCTCCATCGCGGGGCGTCGGATAGCTGGCCGCTGCCGTTGATCCGCGACGTGGTGATTTCGAAGGGCGAGTTCGGCGTTTCGTCGTTGCGGCTGGTCGTTGACGACGACAGCGAGGTGACGCGCGAGCTGGTGAAGCTCTACCTGCTTGCGGATTCGCCCGAGGCGGTGCGCGGCGGGGTGATGTTCGCGGTCGCGGGGCTGCGCGGGTTTCCGGCGGGGTCGGCGATGAATTGAGGGCTAGGCCACTCTCGTGATTTCCACGTTCGTCACCCCGGACTTGATCCCGCATCCGTGATAGAAGAGGTCAAAGTGGGAGGGGCGGACGGTGACTGACGAATTTTTCGTTTATGACAACTGGGTTCGGTCGAAGGCCATCGTCCACAGGGGCGGGTGTTCGTTCTGCAACAACGGCGACGGGTTGCACGGGAAGCGTAATACCAAAAGTAGTACGTGGCATGGCCCCTATTTCACCGCTGCTGATGCTCGGTCGAAGGCGAAATCCCTACAGCGAGATCGCAACGACGATTGCCAGAGTTGCGCCCCGTAGATTTTTACCGCTCGCACGCGCTGGATTCAGGAGCGAGGTGACGCCGGTGTAGAGCGTGCCGTGCCGCGCGCTGGCCATGATATAGGCGCAGGGCTGGAAGTCGGCGTGCATAGAGTGGAGGCTAGGGCGGCGATGGACCCCGGATCAAGTCCGGGGTGACGAGATTAGGTTGAACCGGATGCTTCTCTTCACATCGTCATGCCGGACTTGATCCGGCATCAGGAGGCAAGGAGCGGGAGTTGCAGAGCAATCCCAAATCCCACAGACTACTCTGACAGCCCGTACCAATCCCGTATTGCCAGTTTCAGTCTTACGACCTCATCTTCAGGCAGATAGACGCCCATCTGATCCGACAAAGCCAGTCCTTTTTAAGATGGCAGGTATGGGGCTCGCGGACCCGCCAGTCACACCCAGATAGGTTTCGATGTAATCTTTGTTAAAAATTTCCGGTCGTTCAGCGGCTACGAGGTTCGTGAGAACCGTTTTGAGCTTGCCGGGAGTCGCTGTGTAGGAGAAGTCGCCAGGAATCGTTCGCCTTGGCTTTGCGCCTTTGGTTTCGCTGCCGGTAGCTTCGGATGCTGAAGGCGATTGTTCAGCCATTGGTTTTCCCCCGCTTCACGATCTATTCTCAGTTTAATTATCCTAGCTCGCATCCATCTTAGCAATTTACTACTATTTTTCTAGGTCAAACCGAAAACCCGCCCGAGTTGCGCCGGTTCGAGCTTGCCGCCAGCACCTTCTTGCCCGTCGGTGTCAGCGCCCATTTGGCGCCCTGCTTCACGACGAGGCCCAGCGTGACGAGTTCGTCGCGGACCGGGTCGGTGGGGAGTTGGGGGCGGCGGTTCGAGAGGCCTTCGAGGGTCGCGCGCTGCGGCTGGCTGAGGATCAGGAGTTTCTCTTTTTTCTTTTCGGTCATTTTTGGCCTCGGGCTCTTCGTGTGTTGTGCCGGGGGGCTGGCATTGCTGGCCCTCCCCGCGGCGACTAGGGAGCATAGCTCCCAAGTCTTGCTGCCCCTCCCGCAGGCGGGAGGGGTTTGAAAGTGCGCTTATTCGGCGGCGATGCCGGCTTTGGCGAACATGTCTTCGCCGTCGTTTTCGGCGTCGCCCGCGGGGGCGGCTTCGTCGCCGGTCTTCGCCTTCTTGCGGTTGTCGAAGCTCGACCAGACGGTGTTCCAGTCGCCGCGCGTTGCGCCCTTGCTGTACTCGGTCGCGCGTGTTTCGAAGAAGTTGGCGTGCTCGACGCCGTTCAGCAGCGGGGCGAGCCAGGGGAGCGGGTGTTCGTCGATCATGTAGATCGGCTGGAAACCGAGCTGCCCCAAACGCCAGTCGGCGATGTAGCGGATGTAGCGCTTGATTTCCTTCGGCGTCATGCCGGGGACGGGGCCCTGTTCGAAGGCGAGGTCGATGAACGCATCCTCGAGCCGCACCGTCTTCTGGCACGTGTCGATGATGTCTTCCTTCACCGCCTTGGTCAGGCAGCCGCGTTCCTTCACGAAGGTATGGAACAGCTTGATGATGCCTTCGCAGTGGAGGCTTTCGTCGCGGATCGACCAGCTGACGATCTGGCCCATGCCCTTCATCTTGTTGAAGCGCGGGAAGTTCATCAGCATCGCGAAGCTGGCGAAGAGCTGCAAGCCTTCGGTAAAGCCGCCGAACATCGCGAGGGTGCGCGCGATATCCTCGTCGCTCTCGACCCCGAAGGTGCCCATATAGTCGTGCTTGGCGCGCATCTCGTCATATTCGAGGAACATGCCATATTCGCTCTCGGGCATGCCGATCGTGTCGAGCAAATGGCTGTACGCCGCGATATGCACGGTTTCCATGTTGCTGAACGCGGTCAGCATCATCTTGATCTCGGTCGGCTTGAACACGCGGCCGTATTTTTCGTGGTAGCAATCCTGCACCTCGATATCGGCCTGGGTGAAGAAGCGGAAAATCTGCGTGAGCAAATTGCGCTCATGGTCGCTGATCTTTTGCGCCCAGTCGCGGCAATCCTCGCCCAGCGGCACTTCCTCGGGCACCCAGTGGATCTGCTGCTGGCGCTTCCAGAAATCGAACGCCCAGGGATATTCGAAGGGCTTGTAGGTCTTGCGGGCTTCGAGAAGGGACATTGAACGGTCTCCGGACTGGTATCTTTACTCCTCTCCCACCGGGAGAGGAAGGGCCCCAAGGCGTCAGCCTTGGGAAGGTGAGGGTGTTCGGCGGTGGCCGGGTGCCGGCGGTTGATCGCCCTTACCCTTCCGCCGCTGCGCGGCTCCTTCCCTCTCCCGGAGGGAGAGGGAGATTTGGGTCATGACGCCGTTCGTGTTCGCGAGGACGTCGTTGTTCCAGAAGCGGAGGACGGTGAGGCCCTGCGCCTGCAGAAATTCGGTGCGGCGGGCGTCGTGGGACGCCGCCTCGGCGTGCTGGCCGCCGTCCACTTCGATCACCAGCTTTGCCGTAAAGCTGAAGAAATCGGCGAAATAGGGGCCGATCGGAACCTGCCGCCGCCATTTGAGGGCGGCAAAGGTGTCGCGCAGTGCCTGCCACATCCGCTTTTCGGCGTCCGTGGCGTCTCTGCGCAAGGTCCGGGCGCGCGCGACGGTGCCGGAGGGTGGATTGCGATAGCTTCGCATGGGGATCGTCACCCTCACCCTTCCGGCGCTGCGCGCCCCCCTCCCTCTCCCGGTGGGAGAGGGAATTACTGGCATGCCAGACACTCGTCGTAATCGGTGCTGCCCGCGAGTTCGAACTTCGCCGCCTCGGGGGTGTTGTCGGCCTCGACCCCGCCCGCGAAGCCGGCGCGCTGCACCGATTTCGAGCGGAGATAATAGAGCGATTTGATCCCGAGCTCCCACGCGCGATAGTGGAGCATGAGCAGATCCCATTTCTCGACGTCGGCGGGGATGAACAGGTTCAGCGATGCCGCCTGATCGATGTACGGCGTGCGGTCGGCGGCGAGTTCGAGCAGCCAGCGCTGGTCGATCTCGAAGCTGGTCTTGTAGCAGTCCTTCTCGTCCTGCGTCAGGAAGTCGAGGTGCTGGACGCTGCCGCCCTTTTCGAGGATCGAGTTCCACACCGCGTCGCTGTTCTTCGCCTTGTCGACGAGCAAAGCCTCGAGGTGCGGGTTGCGGATCGAGAAGCTGCCCGAGAGCGTCTTGTGCGTGTAGATGTTCGCCGGGATCGGCTCGATGCACGCGCTGGTGCCGCCGCAGATGATGCTGATCGACGCGGTCGGCGCGATCGCCATCTTGCAGCTGAACCGTTCCATCACGCCCTGATCGGCGGCGTCGGGGCAGGGGCCGCGCTCGTTGGCGAGCAGCATCGACGCGGCGTCGACCTGCGCGCGGATATGCTTGAAGACGCGAAGGTTCGACGATTTCGCCATCGCGCCCTCGAACGGCAGGCCGCGCGCCTGCAGGAAGCTGTGGAAGCCCATGACGCCGAGCCCGACGCTGCGTTCGCGGCTGGCGCTGTACTTGGCCCGCGCCATTTCGGGCGGGGCGCGGTCGATATAGTCCTGCAGCACATTGTCGAGCATGCGCATGACGTCTTCGATGAAGCGCTTGTCGCCGTTCCACTCGTCCCAGGTTTCGAGGTTGAGCGACGAGAGGCAGCAGACCGCGGTGCGATCGTTGCCGAGATGGTCGCGGCCGGTGGGCAGCGTGATTTCGGAGCAGAGGTTCGAGGTGGTGACCTTGAGCCCGAGGTCGCGATGATGCTTGGGCATCATGCGGTTCACCTGATCGATGAAGATGATGTAGGGCTCGCCGGTCGCGAGGCGCGTCTCGACGAGCTTCTGGAACAGGCCGCGCGCGTCGACGGTGCCGCGGACGCTCTGGTCCTTGGGCGAGCGGAGGTTGAATTCGGCGCCGTCGCGGACGGCCTCCATGAACTCGTCGGTGATGAGGACGCCGTGGTGGAGGTTCAATGCCTTGCGGTTGAAGTCGCCCGACGGTTTGCGGACCTCGAGGAACTCCTCGATCTCGGGGTGCGAGATGTCGAGGTAGCAGGCGGCCGAGCCGCGGCGGAGCGAACCCTGGCTGATCGCGAGGGTGAGGCTGTCCATCACGCGGACGAAGGGGATGATGCCGCTGGTCTTGCCGTTCAAACCGACGGGTTCGCCGATGCCGCGCACCGCGCCCCAATAGGTGCCGATGCCGCCGCCGCGGCTGGCGAGCCAGACATTCTCGTTCCACGTGCCGACGATGCCCTCGAGGCTGTCGTCGACCGAGTTGAGGTAGCAGCTGATCGGCAGGCCGCGGCCGGTGCCGCCGTTCGAGAGAACGGGGGTCGCGGGCATGAACCACAGCTTCGAGATATAGTCGTAGAGGCGCTGCGCGTGATCCTGATCGTCGGCATAGGCGTCGGCGACGCGCGCGAAGAGATCCTGGTACGATTCGCCGGGCAGGAGATAGCGGTCCTGCAGCGTTTCCTTGCCGAAATCGGTGAGCAGCGCGTCGCGGCTCGCGTCGGTCACGATGTCGAAGCGGCGCGCGTGCACCTTGGGCTCGCTGTCGCCGCCCAGCTTCGCCGCGGGCGCCGAATCATCCTTCGAATCGCTCTTCGATTCGGGGGCCGCCGGAGCGTCATTCTTCGCCAGTTCCATCGTCGCCACGTCGCTCGTCTCCACCCGTTCGCTTTCCCGAAAATCCATCGCATTCGCCCCCGATCTAAACGCGCACATGGGTGCGCTTTGTTCCTGTCTTGTTCGACTCAGGGCGAAGCCCCGATCCTAGCATCTAAACCCGTCCACGGGGCACTTTTTTTGGGCGCAGCAAGGGTTTTTCCGGGTCCATATGCGATGGACGACGGAAATCCGCCACTTGCAGCCGAATACTATTTATTGGGGTGCCCCCGTGGCTGACCCACCACCTATAGTGCCACGTCGGCGCGACGATGCAAGACGGTAAATGACAGAATGGAGACTCGACTCGTCGATAATTTGATTCGTCTCGTCGTCCCCGATGCACGAGCCGAAGGCATCGCGCCAGCGTTTCCGCGGCTTTCCGCGCGAAGGGGCGGATACGGGTGTCGGGCCGAAATTTTTTCGGTCGGGAAGAAGGGCTTGCCGCCCCCCGCCACGCTTATGTGAGGTGCGATGCGGCAGCGGCGGGAGACGGCTTCGTCCAGGCGCGCATCGAGCGACACCGGGCAAAAAGAAAGGGCCCCGGCGATGCCGAGGCCCGATCTCTAACTCTATGCTTTCGGGTCAGGCCTGACCGCCACCGCTTTCGGTGCCGCCGCCGCCCATGAATCGCCAAAACCAACCCATGACCAATCTCCTGTTCAGACTGCTCACGAGGAACAGTTAACGGAGCGTATACCTTAATTAGTAAGGTAAATCGAGTCTTAACTATGATCATTACCGCCAATCTGGCAGTTATGCGGTGCGGTTCTGGGGGGAAGCGGTAAGGGTCGCGGTCAGCTCGGAAAACAATTGCGGTTTTCCAAGATGATAGCCTTGCCCGACGTCGCAGCCGAGGCCGGCGAGCAACGCCATGGTTTCACCGTCTTCGATACCTTCGGCGACCGCGACGGCGCCGAGGCGGTGGGCCAAATCGATTGTCGATTTAACAACTTCGAGGTTCCGCTGCGAATCGCGCATTGTCATCACGAATCGCTTGTCGATCTTGATTTCGTCGGCCTCGATCTCGGTCAGATATTCGAGGTTCGACTGGCCGGTGCCATAATCGTCGATCGACAGGCGGATACCCGTCCGGCGCAGCTGCGCCAGCGTCTGGCGCGCCTGCCGGCTGTTTTCGATCTGCGCGGTTTCGGTGATCTCGATCGTCAGAACCTCGGGCGGCAGGTGGTGCGCGGTCAGCATGACGCGGATCGTGCCGACGAGATCGCTGTGATCGAGCAGGCTCGCCGACAGGTTGACCGACATATTGATGTGGAATCCGCGCTCGCGCAGCTGCGCCGCCGAGCGGATCGCCTGATCCATCACGAACAGGGTGAGGCGATAGATGTCCTGGCTCTTTTCGGCCTGGACGATGAACTCGTCGGGCGGGATGGGGCCACGCGTCGGGTGCGTCCAGCGCGCGAGCGCTTCGACCCCGACGAGCTTTTTCGACGCGATTTCATATTGCGGCTGGAAGGCGACCCAGATGTCGCCGCCGGTGAGCGCATCCTCGAGCTGCGAGTGAAAGCTCAATTGCCAGCCGGCGTCTTCCTTTTGGCGCGAAGTATATTTCGTCCACAGCGACCGGGTGCGGATCGCGCGTTCGGCGGCGACGAGCGCCGCGGCGAGCCGCTGGGCGTTCGACCCTTCGAATTCGTCGTTGACGCCGAAGGCGATCGCGACGTCGACGCGCAGCTCGCCGATCGTCAGCGGCGCGTTGAACAGCGCGGCGAGGCCCGCGAGCTGCCCCTCGATCTGGCTGTGCTGGTAATAAGGCACGAGCCAGGCGAAGGTGCCGTCGAGATCGTGGTGGAGCGTCGTGCCTTGCGAGGCGAGCTGGAGGCGGCGGGTGACCTGTTCGACGAGCTTGCCGATGCCGTCGCCGGGGATGAAGGCGGCGAGATCCTCGAAATTCACGACCTTGGCGGCGACGACGGTCGCGCTGCCGAACGGCGGCAGCGAACGCAGCGCTTCGAAGTTCGGCAAGCCCGAAACCGGGTTCTCGCGCTGTGCCGAATCGCGGCGGCGTGCTCGCGCCACATTGGAACCGATGGCTGCAAGGAAGAACAGCCCTGCCCCGATCGAGACCGTGACAAGCTGCGTCGCGAGCAGCAATTGCGAGGCGATGAGGAGGGCGGCGACCGCCGATCCGAAGACGCTGAACCACCGGTTGCCGCTCCGTAGCAGCAGGGGCAGCGTTAGAAATAGTGCAAAGCCCAATGGCGGCAACCAGCCGAGGCTCACTGGATTACCCCGGCGCAGCGTTTCCGCCGCGAGCACATGGACGTAGGCGCCGGGAACCTTGTCGTGTCCCGGCAAATAGTGACGGTCCGCATGCCGCGATGCCGTGGGTGCAAAAATAACGTCCTTGCCCGCCAGTTCGTTCGCGCCGACCTTGCCGTCGATCACGTCGATCGCGCCATATTGGCGGATGCTGCTTGTCCTGTACGAAAAATCGATGCGAAACTGCGAAGGCGCGCGCCCCGATTTGCCCGCCAGAACAGCCGCGAAACTCGGCAGCAGCTTTCCTTCGGCAAGGTACATCAACGGGATGTCCCAGACCTGCCAGAATTGATTTTCCCATGCGATGCTGGCGCGTTTGGCGCGATCGCCGAAAGAGGCGTCAGGAAAAATGGTAACGAGCTGATCGGTGCCGGGCACCGATCGCGTGGGAACGGCGAGCACAGCCCGGTCACCCATGTTGCGCACTGCCCCGCTTACTTCTTCCAGGCCTCCGTTGTTGTCGGGGCGCTCATAATCGAAATCGATGAAAAGGCGCTTCGCATCGGCGCGATCGACGGCGCGTATCAGGCGGGCATGATCGTGCCGCGTGAATTCGCCATTGCGGGATTCGGCCAAAGTTCGATCATCGATGCCGATCACCACGATGTCGCCCGATACATCGCGATAGGCGACGCGGCTTGTCGCCATCGCGATAAGACGATCGGGCAATTCGCCAAAACCGCTGACCCCTACGACGACGCTGAGCAGGAGCGACAGCGCAAGAGCTCGCCAGCTGATGATCAGACTTTTGACCGGAATGGGCACGCACGTCTCCAGCAATTGCCGGTCGCGTCTAGTGTCAGATGGTTATCATCGCGTTAATTATGAACAAAATCCTGCGCTGTCCGGCACGGCGGAAAGCGCAGGATTTCGGGGGATTCAGGCGATCGTAGCCAGCGGTTCGAGCGCGGCGTCGCCGGCGAGGGCGGAGGCCGCGAGCCCGGTGGCGGCGGGAACGATCTGCTGAAGGTAAAAGCGCGTCGAGGCGATCTTGGCTTCGAGGAAGGCGCGGTCGCCGCCGCCCTCTTCGAGCGCCGCGCGCGCCGCCTTGTGCTGGATCGCCATCAGCCAGCCGCAGGTCGCCGTCGCGAGCATGGTGAGATAGGGGTAGCTGCCCGCGAGCCGGTCGGCGGTGTTCGCGTTCACCATCCAGTCGGTGACCGCGCGGCACGCGTCGACGAGCTGTTGCAATTCGGGGGAATCGGCGGCGCCGTGCGCGATATCGTCGATCAGTCCGCGGACGAGGTCGCCGCCCGCCATGCCGAGCTTGCGCCCCACCAGATCGGCCGCCTGGATGCCGTTGGTGCCTTCGTAGATCGGCGCGATGCGCGCGTCGCGATAATGCTGCGCAGCGCCGGTTTCCTCGATGAAGCCCATGCCGCCATGGACCTGCACGCCGAGGCTCGCGACCTCGCAGCCGATGTCGGTCGCGTGCGCCTTGACCAGCGGGATGAGTATTTCGGCGCGCATCGCTGCGGCTTCGTCGCCCAATTTTCCGAAGTCGATCTGCGCCGCGGCATAATAGGTCAGCGCGCGCGCCGCCTCGGTCTGCGCGCGCATCCGCCACAGCATGCGGCGGACATCGGGGTGCCGGTCGATCGTCACCGGGGTGCGGTCGGGCGAGCCCGCGAGCGCCGACTGGACGCGCTCGGCGGCGAAGCGCTGCGCCTGCTGCGTCGCGCGCTCGCCGATCTGGATGCCCTGACAGCCGATCATCAGCCGCGCGTTGTTCATCATCACGAACATCGCGCGCATCCCGCCCATTTCGCCGCCGACGATCTCGCCGAGGCAATCCTCGTCCTCGCCATAGACCATCACCGCGGTCGGCGAGCCGTGGATGCCGAGCTTGTGCTCGATCGAGGCGCAGTGGACGCCGTTCGAGATGGTCGGATTGCCAGCGTCGTCGAGGCGATATTTGGGGACGAGGAAGAGCGAGATGCCGCGCGTCCCCTCGGGTGCGCCCGGCGTGCGCGCGAGAACGAGGTGGACGATATTGTCGGTGAGGTCATGCTCGCCGAAAGTGATGAAGATCTTCTGTCCCTTGATCCGGTAGAGGCCGGCGTTCGGGCCCTCGGTGACCTTCTCGGCGGTCGAGCGCAGCGCGCCGACGTCGCTGCCCGCGGCGGGCTCGGTCAGGTTCATCGTGCCGTTCCACTCGCCGGTGACCAGCTTGGGAAGCCAGGTCGCACGCTGCTCCTCGGTGCCATAGGCCATCAGCGCGTGGATCGCGCCGGGGGTGAGGATGCTGCAGAGCGAAAAGCCCATGTTCGCGCTGCCGAGCGCTTCGATCACCACGGTCGCGAGGGTGAAGGGCAAGTCCTGCCCGCCATATTCGCCGGGGCCGTCGATACTGCCCCAGCCCGCGTCGACGAACTGCTTATACGCGTCCTTGAAGCCCGGGGGCATGGTGACCTTGCCGTCCTGCCATTTGGGATTTTGCGTGTCGCCGACGCGGTTGAGCGGGGCGTAGACGTCGGCGGCGAACTCGCCGATACCGGTGACGATCGCCTCGACCATATCGGGGGTCGCGGCGGCGAAACGCTCATGCTGCGCCATCGCGTCGATGCGCGCGATATGGTTCAAGACGAAAAGCTGTTCGGTGGTGGGCGGCGTGTAGGTCATAGAGGGGACCGACTTTCCTGGTGAATATCGTTGCGCGGGCGCTATAGCGCGGCATGGCCGAGGGTCAAAGGAACGAGAGCATCGCGACCGCAAGCGCCCCCTTCGGTGCGGAGGCGATCGCGCGCGCCGCCGCGCTGATCGCGGCGGGGCGGCCGGTCGCGGTGCCGACCGAGACGGTCTATGGCCTCGCCGCCGATGCGCGCAATCCGCAAGCGGTCGCGCGCATCTATGCCGCGAAGGGGCGGCCCGATTTCAACCCGCTGATCGTGCATGTGCCGACGCTCGCCATGGCCGAGACGCTGGGCGAGTTCGGGACCGCCGAGCGCGCGCTCGCGACGCGTTTCTGGCCGGGGCCGCTCACGCTCGTCGTTCCGCGCACGCCGGGCTGCCCCGTTGCGAGCGTGGCGACGGCGGGGCTCGACACGATTGCGCTCCGGGTTCCCGGGCATCGCGCGATGCAGGCGTTGCTTGCCGCGTCGGGTGCGCCGCTCGCGGCGCCGAGCGCCAATGCGAGCGGGCGGGTGAGCCCGACCAGGGCGGAGCATGTGCTCGCGAGCCTTGCGGGGCGGATCGACCTCGTCATCGACGACGGGGCGACGAGTGCGGGAGTCGAATCGACGATCGCGCGGGTGAAGAACGGCGCGGTCGAAATACTGCGGCCGGGGCCGGTGACGGCGGAGATGCTGGGCGAGGCGAGCGGCCTTGCGGTGACCGGGATCGAAGGATCGGAGATCGTCGCGCCGGGGATGCTCGCGAGCCATTATGCGCCCGGCAAGCCGGTGCGGCTGGGCGCGCGCGATTTCGCGGCGGACGAGTTTGGCATCGGCTTTGGCGCGGTTCGAGGCGATTATGACCTCAGCATCGCGGGCGACCTGATCGAAGCGGCGGCGCGCCTTTTCGACGCGCTGCACGCGGGGGCGACGAGCGCGAAGGCGAAGATCGCGGTGGCGGCGATCCCGGTCGAGGGGCTCGGCGCGGCGATCAACGACCGGCTGGCAAGGGCGGCGGTTTAAGTCCCCCTCCCATTTATGGGAGGGGTTAGGGGAGGGCCTGTTTCGGTAGCTCCCAAGAACGACATGCCCTCCCACAACCCCTCCCGCACGCGGGAGGGGAGAAGGTCAGGCCGCCGCCGGCTCGATCGGATCGCCATGCGGCGCCTTGCGCGCGACGATCAGGCAGGCGGCGACGATCAGGCAGGCGCCCGCGAGCGTCGGCAGCGTCACCGCTTCGTCGAAGAAATACCAGCCGAAGACCATCGCCCAGAGAAAGCCGGTATATTCGGTCGTCGCGAGGATCTGCGTTTCGGCGCGGGCATAGGCCCAGCTCAAAAGCAGCAGCGAGGTGGTTGCGAGGATCGCGGCGCCGACGATGTTCGGAGCCTGTTCCGTGCCGGGGACGGCGAGGAACCACGGTGCGCCCAGCGCGAGGATCGCGGCGACGAAGAAATTCTGGAAGAAGGCGATCTCCATCGGCTCGGCCATCTTCGCCTGCCGCCGCGCGAGGATGAGGTTATAGGCGTAGAAGACCGCCGACAGGAACACCGCGCCGACTGCGAGCAGCGCCTCGTCGGAATAGGCGCTGCCGCCGAGCTTGCCCGCGACGATGACGATCACCCCCGCGAGCCCGAGCAGCGACGCGGCGATCGAACGCGGGCCGATCTTCTCGCCAAGGAAGATCGCGGCCATGTAGAGCGCCATCAGCGGCGCGACGAAAGCGAGCGCGATCGCCTCCGCCATCGGCAGCCGCGCGAGCGCCCAGAAGAAGCTGAGCGCCATGCCTGCGACGAAAAGCGAGCGCCACGCGTGGATCCGCATCGTCGGCCGGTCGGGCCATCTGGGGCGCGTCGCGAGATAGAGCAGGCCGCTGACCAGCGTCCCGGTGCCGGTGCGCCACAGCACCGCATTATAGGCGCCGATGTCGATCGACAGCCCCTTCATCAGCACGTCCATCGCCGAAAAGGTCGCGATTCCGGCGCAGGCGATCAGGAAGGGGATGACGGGCGAGGGCGAATCGGGGCGCATGGGAGGGGGCTGTATTCTACCTGATCCTCCCTGTCGCGAAGCGATGGGGAGGGGGACCGCTTGCGAAGCAGGCGGTGGAGGGGCTGCGACGTCGCGTCATTGCCCCTCCGTCAGCGCTGCGCGCTGCCACCTCCCCATGGCTTCGCCACAGGGAGGATGGGGTGGGTTAGCGAAACGTCGCCTGTCCCGCGCCGTCGATGTTGAGCTTCTGGCCCGAGCAATAGCTGTTCGCGTCGCTGACGAACCACACCACCGCCGCCGCCACATCGGCGGGGACGGCGACGCGGCCGAAGGGCATTTTGGCGTCGAGGTGGTGGATGTCGGCCTGCCCGGTGATTGCGCGCGAGAGTTTTTCGCCCATGTCGCTGACGGTGAGCGCGGGGGCAACGATGTTGACGCGGACGCCGTTGCCGAGCTCTTCCTTGGCGAGCGTCAGCGCGAGGGCTTCGCCCGCGGCCTTGGCCATCGTGTAGGGGGCGCCGTTCGGCGAGTTCACATAGGTGGCGATGCTCGAAATCACGATGATGTCGCTGCGCTTGTGCTGGCGGAGCTGCGGCAGTGCGAGACGAGACAGGCGGTGCGGACCGGCGGCGTGGACGGCGAAAAGCTTGTCGACTTCTTCGGGACTGGTGTCGGCGACGGAGAGCCCGCGGCTGGCGATGCCGGCGTTGTTGACGAGGATCGACATGGGGCCGAAGTCGGCCTCGACCGCGGCGACCATCGCGGCGCAGGCGGCTTCGTCGGTGACCGACGCCTGATAGGCCTTCGCCTTGCGCCCCAGCGCCTGAATCGCGGCGACGGTTTCGGCCGCGGCCTCTTCGCCGCGGGTGTAGTTGACCGCGACGTCGGCGCCCGCCTCCGCCAGACCCAGCGCGATGCCGCGGCCGATGCCGCGCGAGGCGCCGGTAACGAGCGCGACGCGCCCCGCAAGGTTCATCTCGGCCATGTCGCTCTCCCTATTTCATCAGTTCTTTGTAGATGTCGTCGTCGCTGCGGCTCGCGGCGTTGCGCCATTTGGGAGCGGCCTTGCGGTTGAGCACGCGGCCCTCGGCATCGAGGACCGCGGCGGTCGGCGTGCCCTTGATCCGGAAGCCGAAGCGTTCGGGAACGGCGGGATTGCGTCCCTGGCCCTTCACATGCGGCATGCCGATGTCGGCATAGACGATTTCGTAGCGGGCGCGGACGGGCGCGAAGCGGTCGGTCGTGAGCAGGTTCGCGAGCCACGCGCTGTCGTGGCAGGCGCCGGTGCCCATGACGAGCAGCACGGGCTTGCCCGACGCCTTTGCCCGCGCGAGTGCGGCGTCGATCGCGGGCATCGGGTCGGCGATGAAGGCGTCGGTCTTGTATGGCTCCTCGATGCCGGGGAGCGTGCGCTTTTCGGCCGCGATGGCGGGCGCGAGCGTCAGCAATGCGGCGGCGAGGGCAAAAGCGATCGAGCGGGTCATGCGGCGACGATAGGTTTTGCATGACGTTTCCGTCAACGTAAGATAGCCTCCTTCGCATGAGCTGGAAAAATGAGATCGAAGAACTCGGCCAACGCCGCGCGATGGCCGAGAAGATGGGCGGCGAGGAAAAGGTCGCGCGCCAGCACGGGCGCGGCAAGATGGATGCGCGGGCGCGGATCGCCGCGATTGTCGATCCGGGCAGCTTTCGCGAGATCGGCAAGATCGCCGGGCGCGCGACTTATGGCGCCGATGGCGAGCTGGAAGACCTTGCCGCGAGCAATTTTATCTTCGGGCGCGCGAATATCGACGGCCGGCCGGTCGTCGCCTCGGCCGACGATTTCACCGTGCGCGGCGGCGCGGCCGATGCGGCGCTGCACAGGAAGTTCGTGCAGTGTGAGGCGATGGCGCACGAATATCGCCTGCCGCTGATCCGCATGATCGACGGCACCGGCGGCGGCGGGTCGGTCAAGACGCTCGAGGATATGGGATACACCTATATTCCGCACGTGCCCGGCTGGGACGAGATTATCGCGAACCTCGACACGGTGCCGGTCGTGGCGCTGGCGCTGGGGCCGACCGCGGGGCTGGGCGCGGCGCGCGTCGTCGCGAGCCATTACAGCGTGATGGTGCGCGGGCTGTCGCAGCTGTTCGCGGCCGGGCCGGCGGTCGCGGCGGCGATCGGCGACACGCTCGACCGCGAGGAACTCGGCGGCAGCGACGTCCATACGCGCAACGGCGTTGTCGACGACGAGGTCGCGAGCGAGGCCGAAGCCTTTGCGGCGGCGCGGCGGTTCCTGTCCTATCTGCCGTCGTCGATCCACGACCGGGCCTTGCGCACCGAATGCAGCGATCCGGCGGATCGCCGCGACGAGGCCTTGCTTTCGATCGTGCCGCGCGAGGCGAAGCAGGTCTATTCGATGCGGCGCATCGCGAATTCGGTGTTCGATGCGGGCAGCGTCTTCGAGATGGGCGCGCGCTGGGGGCGCGCGGTTATCACGGCGTTCGCGCGGCTCGACGGCTATCCGGTCGCGGTGCTCGCGAGCGATCCGTCCTATCTCGGCGGGTCGTGGGACGCGAAGACGAGCGAGAAGGCCGAGCGCTTCGTGAAGATGGCCGACCAGTTCCGGCTGCCGATCGTCCACCTCGTCGACAATCCGGGCTTCATGATCGGCGGCGAGGCCGAGCGGACGGGGACGATCCGATATGGCGTGCAGGCGATGAACGCGATCTACCGCGCGACGGTGCCGCTCGCTTCGGTCGTGGTGCGCCGCGCTTACGGGATCGCGGGGAGCGCGATGTCGAACGCCGAGCGCTTCCAGTACCGCTTCGCCTGGCCGTCGGGCGACTGGGGCAGCCTGCCGATCGAGGGCGGGGTCGAGGTCGCGTACAAGAGCGAGCTCGAGGCGGCCAAAGACCCGGCGGCGCATCTGGAAGCGATCCGCGAGCGATTGAACCGTGTGCGTTCGCCGTTCCGGACGGCAGAGAAATTCGGGGTCGAGGATATCATCGACCCGCGCGACACGCGGCCCTTGCTGTGCGAGTTTGCCGAGCTGGCGTGGCGGGTGGTGGGCAAGAATTAATCAAAATCCGTTCGCCCTGAGCTTGTCGAAGGGCCGTTCTTGTCTTTGGCGGTGTCGAAGAAGAACGGTGCTTCGACAAGCTCAGCACGAACGGAGTTGAGAGCCCCCTATCCCGACACATTCTCGCGATAACGCCGGCTGCCGCGCAGCGTCTCGCCGCTTTCCATCTCGACGTCGAAGTCGCCGCTCTTTAGCGTGACGACGCGCCGTACCGCGTCGCGGCGAACGATACGGCCGCGATGGATGCGTGCAAAGCCCGCCCCGGCGAGTTCACCCTCGATCGCCGTCAGCGTCGCGCGGTGGAGCAGGCGCTGGCCGCGCCACGCGACCTCGACATAATTGCCCGCCGCCGCGACATGCTCGATCTCGTCGACCGGCAAATGATGCGTGACCGACCCGTCGCCGATCGCGAGCGTTCTGCGTTCGGGCGTCCTTGCCGGCGGCGCGGCATAGCGTGCGACAAGCCATTGGACGAGGAAGAGGATGAAGACGAGCTCGGCATAGGCCGAGAGATCCTTGCGCAATTCATAGAGGATCGGCGATCCGTCGGGCGAAGTGAATTCATAGTCCAGCCCCATCGTCCACCACAGCATCGTGCGAAAGGCGACCATCAGCGCGATATGGCCGAGCGAAACCGGGATCGCGAGCAGCGCGTGGATCGCGATCGTCGCGGGCAGCGAAACGCGCGGCGGGCGGATGCGCCGGACCGCGAACCAGCAAGGGATCATCATCGCCACCCAAGCGGCGAGGCTGCTTCCTTCGAGCATCCAGGCGATCGTCGGCGAGGTGGCGAGGCCGGCGCCCTGCCGGTCGGCGATATAGGAATAGACGTTGGCGGTAATGCGAACGAGCCCGAAGAGGAAAATCGCCGTCAGCAGCAGTGCGGTGAGCGCGCGCGCGCTGAAGCCGCTCGTCCCCGCTGTGCCGCCGCTCGTCCCCATGGCTTGCTTGTCCGTCACTCCGGCCCCGCTGTTCGTCCCGCCGGGATCGCCCGCCGTCCGCCCTTTCGATTAGCGGCTGCCGCAGGCCCCGCAAAGGAGATTTGGGCAGATGACGACGACACGGCATTACGGAATGGACTGGCTGCGCATCGGCGCCTTCGGCTTGCTGATCTTCTATCATATCGGCATGTATTTCGTGCCGTGGGGCTGGCATGTGAAAATCGCGGCGCCGATGGACTGGGTGCAGATCCCGATGATGGCGACGAACAGCTGGCGGTTGCCTTTGCTGTTCCTCGTGTCGGGCTATGCGAGCGCGGCGCTGTTTGCGAAGACGGAAGGGGCGGGCGCATTTATGCGGTCGCGGAGCGCGCGGCTGCTGATCCCGCTCGCTTTCGGCATCATCGTCGTCATCCCCGTGCAGCCCTGGATCGAGCTGGTGACGCAGCATGGCTATGCGCATGGCTTCGCGCATTTCTGGCTCTACGATTATTTCCGCTTCGGAACGCTCGGGGGCATCGTGCTGCCGACCTGGCAGCATCTGTGGTTCGTCGTTTACCTGTTCGTCTACACCGCGCTGGCTGCGCTGCTGCTCGTCGTGTTTCCTGTCGCGGCGCGCGCGCGGATCGCCGATGCGGCTGCGCGGTGGCTCGGCGGTTGGGGGATGCTGATGGTGCCGTTCGGAATGTGGCTCGCCATCCTGTTCGCCTTTCCCGGGCATCGCGATACGCACGCGCTGTTCGATGACGGGCCGGCGCATCTTCATTTCCTTGTCCCCTTCTTCATCGGCTGGTTGCTGCGTGTGCGACCGGCGCTGTTCGACGCGGTGGCGCGGTGCTGGCCGGTCGCGGCGGTGCTCGCGCTGGCCGCATATGTCTGGATCGTCTGGGCGATGTGGGCGGCGCCGGGCGAGGGGCCGCCGCCCGCGGGAATTGTCACCCCCTTCATGGTCGTGCGGCTGGTGCAGGGCTGGGCGTCGATCGTCGCGCTCGTCGGGGTCGCCGACCGGTACTGGAATCGCGACCATCCGCAGCGCGCGATGCTCGCCGAGGCGGTCTTTCCCTTTTACATCATCCACCAGACGATCATCGTCGTCGTGGGCTGGTGGCTGTTGCGCGCGGATATTGCGGCGCTGCCGTCATTCCTGATCCTCGTCGCGGCGACAGTGAGCGGATGCTGGCTTTTCTACCGGATCGGGCGCAGCATCGGCTGGCTGCGGCCGCTGATCGGATTGCAGCGCCAATAGGGGAGAGCGGGAATGGGTGCGTTGAAAGGCATAATGGCGATCGTCGGCGTCGCGATGATCCTCGTCGGCGGACTGTGGGCGTTGCAGGGGCTCGATATCGTGCGCTGGCCCGCGAGCAGCTTCATGCTGGGCGACACCGCGTGGACGCGCAACGGCGTGATCCTTGCGGTGGTCGGGGCGGTTCTGGTCTGGTTCGCGCGCAAGAAATAGACGACTACAAATGTAGTTGATCTGTATTGTCGATGTGATACACTTCGATCCGCCGGGGCCGGATTGGAGACAGGAATGATTCGTTCGTCGCTTGTTATGCCCGCATTGTTGCTTGCTGCCGGAATGGCTGCGACCCCCTTGCTCACGCCGTCTCCCGCGCTCGCGGCCGACGAGGCCGGCGCCGATGCGATCGCCGGGAAATATGCCGCGCTGCTCGAGCGTGACTATCTCTATCCCGAAACGGGAAAAAAATATGCAGATGCGATCCGCGCGGCGATCGCCGCAGGCCGCTACAAGGGGCTCTCCGGCGAGGCGCTCGGCGCCGCGATCGACAGCGATGTGAACGCGGTGTCGCCCGACGGGCATCTGCGGCTGCGCGTTCCCGAAGCGGCGGCGGGGGCGGCCGCGCCGGCGCCGGCGCCGGCGCCGGGCAGCGCCGCGCCGGGGCGCCGTCCGCCCAAGGTGCCGGTCGAACAGGCGGGATGGATCGCGCCGGGGATCGCCTTTGTGCGCTTCAACGTCTTTCCGATGGACGATGCGGTGACGGCACAGGCGGCGAAGTTCATGGCCGACCACGCCGATGCCAAGGCGATCATCTTCGACATCCGCACGCACAATGGCGGCGGGCTCGACCAGATGGACGTCATCTTCCCGTGGCTGTTCGGCAAGGAGACGCGGCTGGTGACGATGGCGACGCGCGCGTCGGTCGACGCCGAAGGCGGCTCGCCGATCGCGGGCATCGCCTCGATGCGCATGGCGAAGGGCGATGCGGGCATGGTCGCGCGCGAACATTGGGCGACGCCGAACGCCGACGCTCGGCTGCGCGATGCCAAAATCTATGTGCTGACCTCGGGCGCGAGCGCGTCGGCGGCCGAGCATTTCGCGCTCGCGATGAAGCACACGGGGCGCGGCACGCTGGTCGGCGCGCCGACCGCGGGCGCCAATCATTTCGGGCGCGGCGAGGATCTGGGCGGCGGCTATGGCGCCTTCATCCCGGTCGGGCGGACCTATGATCCGGTGACGGGGAAGGATTGGGAGGGCGAGGGCGTGTTGCCCGACATCGCGGTGGCGCCCGCCGACGCGCTGGCGCGCGCGCTGACCGAACTCGGTGTCGCGCCCGCCGAAGCGAAGACGCTGTCGGACGCGCATATGCCGAGCTGGCCGATGGAGCGACGGAAGCCGCGCGGGGCGCGTTAATTTCCCTCTTTCGTCATGCCGGACTTGATCCGGCATCCATGCTACGGCGCGAGTTTGGACCCCGGATCAAGTCGGGCAAGTCCCTTGCCTTGCCCGAGGGTGACGAAGGTTATGAACCTGCCAGCTTGATCAGCGCCTCGCCATCGACCCGCATCACCGTCCATTCGTCCATGAGCTTTGCGCCGAGGCTCTGGTAGAAGCCGATCGACGGCGCGTTCCAGTCGAGCACCCACCATTCGAGCCGCGCGCAGTCGCGCTCCACGCAGAGCTTGGCGAGGTGCGCGAGCAGCGCCTTGCCGAGCCCCGAGCCGCGCGCTTCGGGGCGTACGAACAGATCCTCGAGATAGATGCCGGGGCGCCCCTCGAAGGTCGAGAAATTGTGGAAGAAGAGCGCGAAGCCCTGCGGCGTGCCATCGATCTCGCCGATTACGACCTCGGCATAGGGACGCGCGCCGAACAGATTTTCGCCGAGCTTCGCCTCGTCGAAGCGGACTTCGTGCGACAGCTTTTCATATTCGGCGAGGTCGCGGATGAACCCGGCGATCAGCGGCAGATCGGCGGGGATGGCGGGGCGGATCGATAGGGTCACGCGATTATCCTGCAAAGAGAGACGTCGCGGCGCTTTTTAACGAGGACGGGCTCGCGGGCAATGCCGCTTGTCCGGTCGGGCCGCTCGCATCGAAGCGGCTATCGGAAAGAGCGTCCTTGTCGTCAGGCCAGCGACCTGTAATCAGGGTCGACGACAGGATGGGGCGAATGGCGGGAGAGGCTCGATGATGAGCGCACGATTGCTGGTGCTGGTGTTGCTGATGGGCGGCGCGGGCGTTTCCGCGACGGCGCATTCGGCACCGGATGCTTCGTCCGCGGAGGCAGTCCGCGATGGTCAGCACGATTTCGATTTCGAAATCGGAACCTGGGCAACCGACGTGCGTGTGCTGCGCAACCCGTTGTCGGGCAAACAACCGGTCTGGGCCGAATATCGTGGCACGAGCCTCGTTCGAAGCCTGATGGATGGCCGTGCGAACAGCGTCGAGCTGTCGGTCGCGGGACCTGCGGGGAAGATCGAGGGTATCTCGCTACGGCTTTATGACCCCGGCGCTCGCCGCTGGAGCCTCAACTTTGCCAGCCTGCGCGACGGTGCGCTGACCCCGCCGGTGATCGGCGGTTTCGGCGCCGATGGACGCGGCGTCTTTTACGGCGACGACAAGCTCGGCGAGCGGCCCATCCGCGTGCGGTTCGTCATTACGCCGGTCTCGGCCGACGAGGCGCGTTTCGAGCAGGCCTTTTCGGCCGATGGCGGCGCGACATGGGAAGTGAACTGGATCGCGGTCGACCGGCGGACGGCCTGAGCCGCCATCTGCATATCGCGCAATCCGGTTCGGACGGGGCGGGCGCTGGCGTACCGCCTGCGGGCGCTACGCCGCCTTGCCGTGGAGCGTATCCATGCTCACCGCGCTGCCCGCCTCGATCTCGGCCGCCTTCGCTTCGACCAGCTTCACGATGTGCGCGATCATGTCGGCGTCCTCTACATGGTGGTCGGTGACCCCCGACAGGAAGACCATATGCTTGCCGTTGCCGCCGCCGGTGATGCCGATGTCGGTCTCGCGCGCTTCGCCGGGGCCGTTGACGACGCAGCCCAATACCGAGAGCGACATCGGGGTCTTGATGTGCTGGAGCGCCTCTTCGAGCGCCTGGACGGTGCGGATCACGTCGAAGCCCTGCCGCGCGCAGCTGGGGCAGGAGACGACGCGGACGCCGCGGGTGCGAAGGCCCAGCGACTTCAGGATTTCATAGCCGACGCGCACCTCTTCTTCGGGTTCGGCCGAGAGGCTGACGCGGATCGTGTCGCCGATCCCGGCCCACAGGAGGTTGCCGATGCCGAGCGCCGATTTGACCGTGCCGCCGATCAGCCCGCCGGCTTCGGTGATGCCGAGGTGCAAGGGACAATCGACCGCGTCGGCGAGCTGCGCATAGGCGGCGACCGCGAGGAAGACGTCGCTCGCCTTTACCGCGACCTTATATTCGTGGAAGTCGTGGTCCTGTAAGAGCTTGATATGGTCGAGCGCGCTTTCGACGAGCGCCTCGGGACAGGGCTCGCCATATTTTTCGAGCAGATCCTTTTCGAGGCTGCCGGCGTTGACGCCGATGCGGATCGCGCAGCCGTTCGCCTTGGCGGCGCGGACGACCTCGCCGACGCGCTCGGATGAGCCGATGTTGCCGGGGTTGATGCGCAGGCACGCGGCGCCGGCGTCGGCGGCTTCCAAAGCGCGCTTATAGTGGAAATGGATGTCGGCGATGATCGGGATGCGCGACGCGCGGACGATCTTCCCCAGCGCCGCGGTCGAATCGGTGTCGGGGCACGAGACGCGGATGAGGTCCGCGCCCGCCTCTTCGCAGCGGCGGATCTGGTCGATCGTCGCCACCGGATCGCTGGTCAGCGTGTTGGTCATCGTCTGGACGCTGATCGGCGCACCGCCGCCGACGGGGACGTTGCCGACCATGATCTGGCGGCATTCGCGCCGTGCAATATCGCGCCAGGGGCGCAGGCCGGGATTGTGATCGCTCATCGCTAATGGCTCGACAGATGGGGAGATATGGTCGCTCTTTAGCCGGGCGGGGGCGGCTTGGCAAAGCCAAGCGACGGCGCGCGGCTTGTAGCGCGACATTCGCGGCCTTATGCTGACCCGATAAGGGCCACCGTTTCCGATCGCGCCGCGCGGCGCGACCGGCGTTTCGGGCCAGAGATGAAAGACTATTGATGCGTTTTTTCAACACGGCCGGCGCCGGCCTGTTGCTCGCGGCCGCGGCCATGTCGGTCCCCGCTTTTGCCCAGGATGATCCGATTACCGGCGGCGGAGCCCCGCTTTCGCTGTCGGGCGAGGTCGCCGTCGTCAGCGACTATCGTTTTCGCGGCATTTCGCTGTCGGACGAGGAAATCGCGCTCCAGCCGACGCTGACGCTTGCCCACGAAAGCGGCTTTTACGTCGGCGTCTGGGGCTCGACGATGCCCGACAATCCGCTGTCGGGTAAATTCGAATTCGACCTCTATGGCGGCTATGCGACCGAGGTCGCGCCGGGCACCTCGGTCGACGCCGGGGTGATCTGGTACAGCTATCCGGGCAACCGGAGTTGGGCGGGACCGGCCGATTATGTCGAGTTCAGCGGCAAGCTGTCGCACGACATCGGCCCGCTTTCGGCGACCGGAACCGTCGCCTATGCGCCCGCGCAGCGCTCGAAGGGCGACAGCTGGTACTATAACCTCGGCGTCTCCTCAGGCATCCCCAATACTCCGGTCACGGTCCATGCCGGGGTCGGCTATTCCGACGGCTCGCTCGCGCTGACCGCCCCCCCGGGCGACTATGTCGACTGGTCGCTCGGTGCATCCTGTGTCGTCGGCCCGGCGACGCTCTCGGCGCGCTATGTCGACACCGACATCAAGAAAACCGGCGTGAAGGCGGTCGACACGCTTTACGACCCGACGCTGGTACTGACGCTCGGCTTTTCCTTCTGACCGCGCGTCGACAGGCGATTTTGTATAATATAATTTCGCCCAACCCATTTATTCATAGTCAACTGTTGCACAAAAGTCGCATCGTCCCGTTTTAACACGGCGCGCGCAACTTTTTCGTTTGTGCGTCGCACCAAAGTGGTGAAGATCGGCGCACGCACGACGGGACCAGACCCGAAAAGAGGCTGGCAGCCGTGCGGCAGGCAGGGACGATCCATCAACGAACAGGGATCTGTCCATGAAAACTCTTGTCCGCGCGTGCCTTGGCGCGCTTGTCGCCGCGACGGCGATGTCCACCCCGGCCTTTGCTCAGGAAGAAGAAGCCGCCGGCCCGTTCACGCTGTCGGGCGGCATTGCGGTCACGAGCGACTATCGCTTCCGCGGCATTTCGCTGTCGAACGAAAAGGTTGCGGTGCAGCCGACGCTGACCGTCAGCCACGAAAGCGGCTTCTATGCCGGCGTCTGGGGTTCGTCGCTTCCCGACAGCCCCGCCTATGGCAAGTTCGAACTCGACGTCTATGGCGGCTTCAACACCGAAATCGCACCGGGTACGACGGCCGACATCGGCGTGACCTGGTACACCTATCCGGGCAGCGACGACGGCGGCGCGCCGACCGACTATTTCGAAGGCATCGGCAAGCTGTCGCACGATATCGGTCCCGTGTCGGTCACGGGGATGGTGGCCTATGCGCCCAAGCAGGATTCGCTTGGCGATCAGGACAATATCTATCTGAACCTCGGCGCCGGATACGGAATTCCGAACACGCCCGTCACGCTGACCGCGGGGATCGGCTATAATGACGGGTCGCTCGGCCTCGTGTCGCCCGACGGCCAATATGTCGACTGGTCGCTCGGG
>NZ_JAPMXW010000002.1:0-231308 GCF_032227185.1 Sphingopyxis sp. SE2
ACAGCGTTCGGCCCTACTCGACCTACCGACTGACGAAGCGGCGCTGCTGCGCCATTATATTCTGGCAGACGATGACCTGATTCATATCGACCGGCGTCGCCGACCGGAGAACCGCATCGGGTTCGCCCTGCAGTTGTGCGCGCTGCGATATCCAGGCCGGACCCTTGCTCCCGGCGAACTGATCCCCCACACCGTATCTGCCTTTCTAGGCGCCCAGCTTGGCATCGCTGGCGAGACGCTCGCGGCCTATGCCGTTCGACGCCAAACCCGCCACCAGCACATGGAGGCGCTGCGCCGTATCTACGGATACAGAATGTTCCCCGGACGGGGACCGTATGCCAGGGCTTTCCGCGACTGGCTTCTCGCCGAAGCCGAGCAGGCACGCTCAAACGACGACCTTGCCCGGCGCTTCATTGCCCGCTGCCGTGGAACCATGACCATCCTGCCGGCGATCACGACAATCGAGCGTTTGTGCGCGGACGCGCTCGTCGCCGCCGAACGTCGGATCGAGAAGCGGATCGCGGCCCGTCTCGATCCCGTCGCCTGTGATGGGCTCGACAGACTGACTACCGAGATGCTGCCGGGGGCGATCAGCCGCTTCATCTGGCTGCGCCGGATTGAGCCGGGCAACAACTCCGCCGCGGCGAACCGGCTGCTCGACCGACTCGAGTTCCTGCGCGCGATGAACCTCAATGATGGTTTACTTGCCGGTGTTCCACCGCATCGCGTCGCCCGGCTACGCCGGCAGGGCGAGCGCTACTTCGCCGATGGCCTGCGCGACCTCGGCGCCGATCGGCGCCGCGCTATCATGGCGGTCTGTGTCATTGAATGGGCCACTGCGATGGCGGATGCGGTGATTGAAACACATGACCGGATCGTTGGCCGCACCTGGCGCGACGCGAAGCAACTGCATGACGCGCGGGTCGTAGAAACCAGAGGCGCTACCACTGCGACTTTGAACGGCTTCACTGCACTCGGTCAATCATTGCTCGAAGCGCATGGCGACGGCGCGTCGCTGGAAGATGCGGTCGCGCGCGGGGCGGGATGGGAACGGCTCACGAGCCTCGTCGCTACGGCCAAGACGTTGACGGACACCTTGGGCGACGATCCGCTGGCCCATGTTGATCAGGGGTATCACCGCTTCCGTCGGTATGCCCCGCGCATGCTGCGATGCCTCGACCTCAAAGCTGCGGCGGTTGCACGGCCTTTGCTGGACGCGGCTACCGTCATCGCTACCAAGGGCGCAGTTCCGGCGGCCGACGATTTCTTGCGCCCAAATTCCAAATGGCGGCGACAATTGCGGGCGAAGGGCGATGATGATGCCCGCCTCCGGGAAGTCGCGGTCATGTTCCACTTGCGCGACGCGCTGCGCTCGGGCGACATATGGCTCGATCGCTCGCATCGGTATGGTGACCTGCGCCACGTCCTCGTGCCGACGGCGGTCGCGCATGCCGCGAAGCTAGCGGTCCCGTCCGACCCGTATGTCTGGCTGGCTGACCGCAAGGTGCGTCTCGCCGATGGCCTTGCCCGGCTCGGTCGCGCCGCGCGCAGCGGTACAATTCCGAAAAGCAGCATCGAGGACGGCACGCTGCGCATTGATCGCCTCACCGCTGACGCGCCGGATGGGATCGAGGATCTGGTGCTCGATTTGTATCGCCGGCTGCCGCCCATCCGCATCACCGATCTCCTGCTCGAAGTCGATACCGCGCTGGGTTTCACCGATGCCTTCACGCATCTGCGCACCGGCGTGCCGTGCGGAGACCGGATCGGCCTGCTCAACGTCCTGCTCGCCGAGGGCCTGAATTTGGGCCTGCGTAAGATGGCAGAGGCTTCCAACACTCACGACTATTGGCAACTCTCCCGTCTCGCTCGCTGGCACGTCGAAAGCGAGGCGATCGACCAGGCGCTGGCCAACGTGGTCGCGGCGCAAGGGGCGCTGCCGATGGCCCAGGTCTGGGGTATGGGCAGATCCGCATCGGCCGATGGCCAGTTCTTCCCCGCCGCACGGCAGGGCGAGGCGATGAATACGATCAACGCCCGCTACGGCAACGATCCCGGCATCAAGGCCTATACCCACGTCAACGACCGCTTCGCGCCGTTTGCATCGCGGACCATTCCAGCCACGGTCAGCGAAGCACCTTATCTACTCGACGGGCTGACGATGAATGAGGCAGGGCGACGGATCGAAGAGCAGTACGCCGACACTGGCGGGTTCACCGATCATCTGTTCGGGATCAGCGCGATGCTCGGCTACCGCCTTGTACTGCGCATCCGCGACCTCCCATCCAAACGACTGTACGTGTTCGACCCTGCCGCGACGCCGAGCGAATTGCGCCCGCTGGTGGGCGGCAAGGCGCGTGAGGCGCTGATCGTTTCCAACTGGCCCGATCTGTTCCGCTGCGCCGCCACCATGAGCGCTGGACAGGTCGCGCCGAGCAGCATCTTGCGCAAGCTCGCCTCCTATCCGCGCCAGAACGATCTTGCCTCCGCGCTGCGCGAGGTGGGCCGGATCGAGCGGACGCTGTTCATCATCGAATGGATACTCGACGTCGGCATGCAGCGCCGTGCACAGGTCGGCCTCAACAAAGGCGAGGCACATCATGCGCTGAAAAATGCCCTGCGCATCGGCCGTCAGGGCGAAATCCGCGACCGCACGACGGAGGGTCAGCATTACCGGATCGCCGGCCTCAACCTGCTCACCGCCATCATCGTCTACTGGAACACCCTGCACCTTGGCCATGCCGTTGAGGCCCGGCGCCGCGAAGGGCTCGATACCCCCGACCATCTTCTCGCCCATATTTCGCCGCTCGGATGGGCACACATCCTCCTCACTGGCGAGTACCTTTGGCCCAAGGACGCCGGCGCTTAGGGTGTCATTCCGCCCTCAGCCGGAACCGACCCCGAGATCGGCAAGATCGAACGGACCCTGTTCATGCTGGACTGGCTTGAAAATCCCGATCTGCGCCGGCGATGCCATGCCGGCCTTAACAACAGCGAGCAGCGCCATGCCCTGACGCAAGCGATCTACACCTTCCGCCAGGGCCGCATCATCGACCGCAGCCATGAAGCTCAACAATATCGGGCATCAGGCCTCAACCTAGTCATCGCGGCGATCGTCTATTGGAACACGATCTACATGGCCGACGCCGCCCAGCATCTGCGATCGGCAGCGGCCCCGGTCCCCGATGATCTGCTTGTCCATACGTCGCCGGTTGGCTGGGAGCATATTGGGGTCGGTACACAGAACGGACCCAGATATACGCTCTCATGACTGCCATCTGCGTTACAAGGCGAGTTTACGCGTCCGCTGGCCTTTGGGCTAGCGGTGAATTTGGCATGGCCGGAGTGCCGCGGGCTCCTGATCGACGACGATTGATCACGCTCTCATCCGCGGATTGATTACCGCAATACCCGTTTCCGTCGCTGGACCTTCCTCACTCTAAGCACGGGCATCGGACTTGCCTGCCCCAACGTACACCGAGGATTGCCCATCACAGTCGGGCGCCCGCGACACACCGGCCATGCCTATGTCGCCAAAGGCCAGAGCCCAAGCTCTACCCCTGGCGGGTCAGACCGCCACCACCGGTTGCACGCGACGGGCGATGTCCCAGGCGAAACCCACAAGTTCACGGGCGATCGCCGTGTTGACCTTGGGTTGCGGCTTGCCTGTCGCCGAGAGGCGGCGGAACCGCTGGCATAGCCGCACCTGAGCCTTCCAACCGATCGCCTGAATATCTTCGGGAAGATCCGCAACGCGATCCCGGTAACGTCGCTCTTCGCGGGCAGGAAGTCGATAGGTCCATCCCGCCTCGACCAGCATGGTGCGGGCATGAGCGTTTCCGGCGCGCGTGATCCGGCCACGCTGAACTCGCGCGCCACTCGAATATTCCGACGGGACCAGCCCGAGGTAAGCCATCAACTGCTTGGGGTTCTGAAACCTCGTCAAGTCGCCGACCTCCGCGACCAGGGTTGCCGCGACAATCAGGCGAACACCGCGAAGGGCTTGCAAACTGCGAACCAGCGGTGCGAACCGCCAGCCATCGACCGCTTCGACGAGCGCCGCCTCGAGGCGTGCAGTTCGTGCCTGCGCCTCCAGGACACGACGCTTGGCCTCCTCAAAAGCCAGTTGCTGATGCGCGAAATCGAAACGTTGCTCCGACAGCCAGCGCCAGTAGGTTTTGGTCCATGCCGACTTTCCGGAAAATCTGCGATCATGGCGAAGCAGGAAGCTGCGCACCGATTGCTTGGCAGCCGAAGTGTCTTCCTGCGCCGACCGCCGCGCACGGATGAGATCGCGGATTGCCTCATGAGCTTCATCCGGCACCCAGATCGGGGCCAGCTCTCCGGCGCGGAGCAGGCGCGCCAGCGTCATTGCATCGCGCCGATCGGTCTTGATCTGGTCACCAGGACGTCTCGGCATCATTGAGGGGGAAATGACAATGCAGGGTTGCCCCTGTCGGGTCAGAAGGCGCTGCAGGCCGTAGCCGCAAGGTCCCGCCTCGTAACAAAAATCAAGGGTGATGCCAGGTCCAGCCAGACGCTTGACCATACCGCGTACGGCATCGTCTTCATTCGGGATCGTGCCATGAAAGCGAACCTCGCCGCCGCGTTCGCCCTCCGCCACGGCCACCGCGATCGTCTCCTTGTGCACGTCCAGCCCGATGTACTTCAATCTCTTTGCCATCGATCATCTCCGTTGCTGACCCTCCGCAGGTGAAGCATCGCAGATCAAAGCCCTCATGGCTCAGGCAGTCATTGGGTCTAAGGTTTTGCCGTGCCTTCGACGGCGCGCATCTGGCGAAGCGGTCTGAGCGCGGTGGATGGCGCATCGGGATCGGTCCAGAGGTAATCGCCGGTGAGATTGATATGCTGCCAACCGAGCGGTGATAGGTGTTGCAGCAGGTCCGGCGGGACCGGCCGGCCGAGGTTGGCGAGATGCATCCGGGCGGCTTGCAGGTAGGTCGTGTTCCACAGGACGATGGCACCGGCGACGAGGTTCAGCGCGCTCGCCCGATGGCTTTGGGCTTGCAGCGCATGATCGCGGATACGGCCGATGCGATGGAAGAAGATGGCGCGTTTCAGGGCATTTTCCGCTTCTCCCTTGTTGAGTTCGCGGGTGGCGCGGCGACGCTGTTCGGGCTGCTCGATCCAGTCGAGCGTGAACAGGGTACGCTCGACGCGACCGATCTCGCGCAACGCCAGTGCCAGGCCGTTGGCGCGTGGATAGGAGCCGAGCCGTTCCAGCATGATCGAGGCGCTGACGACGCCTGTGCGGATCGAGGTTCCCAGTCGCAGCACGTCGTCCCAGTGTGCCTCGATCAGACCTTCGTCGATGCGGCCCGCGACCAGCGGCGCAATATCGGGGCCGGGTTCGATGCCGTTAAACAGGTGCAAACGGCGTGCGGCGATATTCGGGATACGCGGCGCGAACCGGAACCCAAGCAGATGACATAGCGCGAACACATGGTCGGAGACGCCCCCGCCATCGACGTGATGCTCTTCGATGTGCAGATCGGCGCCGTGGTGGAGCAGCCCGTCGAGCACCTGTGCCGCCTCGCTCGCCGAAGCGGAGATAACTGTGGAATGGAACGGCGCGTAGCGATCCGAGACGTGGCTGTAAAAGGAGACAGCCGGCTCTGTCCCCTTGTGCGGATTGACTGCGCCGGTTGCCTGGGCGCGGCGGTCGAGCGGAAAGTTCTGACCGTCTGAGCTGGACGAGGTGCCGGACCCGAACAGCGCGGCCAGCGGCGCGGTGTGTTGGGCGTCGACAAGCCGGGCGAGCGCGCGACCGTAGGTTTCCTCGCGCAGATGCCACGAGGCGAGCCAACCGAGTTGGCGCTGGGTCACGAGATTGCAGGCTTCCGCCATGCGCGTATGGCCCAGATTGGTGGCATCGGCGAGCACCGCCGTGAGGATCGCACGTGGTTCATCCGCGGCACGGCCACTTTGCAGATGCGTGAAGCACTGGCTGAACCCGGTCCATCGATCGACTTCGGCAAGAAGGTCGGTGATGCGGATCGCGGGCAGATGCGCATAGAGCGGCGCAAGGGCGGTATCGGATTCCTCGGGAGTAATCGCCTTCAAGGGCGAAATCCGCAGCCTGCCCAAGCTGAGCTGCACGTCTTCCAGCGCGTCCGTCTCCGCCTTTCGCTCGACCTCGGCCAATCGACGGGCGAGGCGGGCGCGTCGTTCGGCCAGCCAGATATCGGCCGTATCCGGTGCCGGTATCGGCAAGGGGCCGGCCGCGCGCATGTTGGCGAATACGGGGGCAGGAATGAGTTGCTGCTCGACAGCACGATAGCGTCGGCTTCCCTCGACCCACATGTCGCCGGCGCGAAGCCGGTCGCGAAGCTCGACCAGCACGCACAATTCATAGATCCTGCGATCGGGAATGCCGGTGCCGATCGCCCGACGCCAAGCTTGCCGGATGAAGCCGACTGGCGTGCCTGCAGGCAATTTGCGCAGATGACCAAAATGAAGGTCGCGCATGATCGCGACCGCTCGCGCGAGCGCATGGCAGGCTGGCACCGCCCCGAATGTGAACGAGGCGATGAACGAGGGACCGACCTGTCGGAGGACGGGGTAATTGGTCGCGGCGACCGCGACGGGATCGACCGAATCGGGGCGGATCAGCTTGCGGGCTTCATCGACCTCGCGGCCGAGATCATTCCATCCGATCGCTGCCTCGACCGCAGCGCCGATATCGCCACCTGATATCTTGGCGGCGAGCAAGGCAGCGCCGAGTTGGGCAAGCAGCCGGATTTTGCCGTTGATGGTGCGCCGGTTGCGCTTGAGTGTCGTGTCCGCGCTGTTCTGTTCGCGCCGGAACATCTGCCCAAGCAGGCGATCGAACATCAGCACCGCATCGTCGGTGAGGGTAACGATGGTTTCGAGGATGGTCGCCACCAATGTGGCGCGACGCCGCGTCGCTTGCAGCGTCCGAACATGTTGCGCGGTCAGCCGCACGCCTTCCTGGCACAGGCGTCGGAGGCGCTCGGGATGGACGCCTACGGCGATATCCGGATCGATCCCGATGGCCCGAAGCAGTGTCAGTCGCTCGATGATGGCGGCGAATGTCTTTCGGCCGGGCTTGCCGGGTGACTGCCGCACCCAGGCCAGATCGCTCAAGTTCGTGCCTGTGTGGGGCAGGAGAAGCGCATCGAGCAGCCGGCGCTGTCGAGCATCGAGTCCTCGGGTCAGATGCTCGGCGACATGGCGTTCGGCATCGAGCAACGCCTGTGCGACCATCCGCTCGACCGAACTGATGCCCGGCACAATGATGCGCCGTCGCCGGCACTCATCCAGCATCACGCGCGCCAGCCTAGCCCCGCTGGTCGTCGTCAGCGCGATCGGCAGGAGCCATTCCTGCAACGTCGTTCGCAGCGGCCGACTGAGCGGCATGAAGCCGAATGCATCGCGCAGTGCATCGAGCTGTTCGTACCGGGTCGGGCCGCGCGTCGCGTAGTCGGCCAGCACCTCGGGTCCGACCTGCAATTGCTCTGCGACGAACGCGAGCGGCGTATCAGGGATCAGTTCACCGGGTCGCAGGAAACGGCCAGGATAGCGCAGCGCGCAAAGCTGGATCGCGAAACCCAGCCGGTTATGCGGTCGCCTCCGGCGGACGATGATGGCCAAGTCGTCCCGGCTCAATGTCCAGTGCTGGACGAGCAGGGTTTCGTCGTCGGGAAGCGCGAGCAACGCCGCGCGTTGCTCGTCCGACAGGACGGCGCGACGCGGCATCGGCTTAGACCTTGGCCGGTGCGGTCCAGCCGATCCGGGCAAGCGTGCCGAGAAGGGTCGAACGCGGCACCTTGAAGGTCCGGCAGACGGACGCCTTGCTGGCCCCGCCATCCAGCGCGGCGGTGATCCGCTCGAGCGTTTCGGCGTCGATCATCGGCGGGCGGCCACCTTGGCGTCCCCGGCGTTTGGCAGCAGCCAGTCCCGCCATCACCCGTTCGCGCGTGAGCGCACGCTCATATTGTGCCAATGCACCGAACAGCGAGAACAGCAATTCGCCGTGCGGCGTGGTCGTATCCATCTGCTCGGTCAGCGACCGGAACGCGATGCCGCGCGCCTTCAGATCGGTGACGATCGTCAGCAGGTGCGGCAGCGAGCGTCCGAGCCGGTCGAGCTTCCACACGATCAGTGTGTCGCCCGCGTTCAGATAGTCGAGGCAGGCTTTCAGGCCTGGTCGGTCGTCGCGCGCGCCGGATGCCTTGTCGGTATGGAGATGCCGATGATCGACCCCGGTTGCGACGAGCGCGTCCCGCTGGAGATCGACCGTTTGGCGGTCATCGGTCGTTGACACCCGCATATATCCGACCAGCATGTACGACAAACCCTCGAAAGCATGTTTTCGAACACCCTATCAAAGCGACAGGGTTTGTCGATCGTTATGGGCTGAGGCGGGTATGGTTCGGCAAAAGCGCAGGTCCGGAGCGTCGCCTATCACCTGTTTGCCGTCACGCGTCTGCTGTCCGTATGGACGCAAGTAGAAGGCACGCTGATGCCGCAAGAAGCACCAGGTCCTTCAACAGGAACTGTCCGGTTCCGGCCGAAATCGCCGGGAACCCGCCAGCGGTCGGCTCGGCGACGCCAGGCGTGCTCAGGAAAAACGTCAGTGTCACGGCATAAGTCAGGCATGACATCGCCGCGCCGAGAGCGGAGGCCGTCTTGTTGAAAGCACCGATAATCAGCGCAGCGGCCGTCGCGAGCTCGACGGTGCCTATAAAATAGCTTCCACCCTGCACCCCAAAAACGGCCGGAATCCAGCTCATGATCGGACTGTTCTTCATCAATGGCGCGATGCCCATCGCTTCATAGCTCGTGAATTTCATGCAACCGAACCAGAGAAAGATGACCACCAGCGCCCAGCGCAGCAACGCGAGAGACCCGCGAGAGCCGGTCGTCTTTTCAGCTATGTGTAATGTCGAAAACATGGTGCCTCGCTTTCATCATGGCGCATGACCTGCCTTCATGCTTAGACAGGCGTGATATATGCGCTGCGCATACACTATACGCCGTCAATGAATGAGGCAACCCTTTGAACGTACTCTCGGACCGGCTCGTCAATCTGTTCGGCGCCCTCGCAGTGGGCATCACCGATCGAATTAAGAAGGCGGCATTCGACCCGACGATACCCGGCGGTGGCGAAACCACCGCGGCGATCGTCGTCATCGGTCACGCGACCGGTCTTTCGATCGACGAATTAGGACGGGTGCTAGGCTTGTCCCACGCGGGGACGGTGCGGCTTGTCGATCGATTGGTTGCAGCCGGGTTCGCCGTTCGATCCAAAGCGCTACGGGACCGTCGTGCAGTAGCGCTGATGCTCACTGAGGCAGGCGAGACTCGCCTATCTGCGATCCTGCAACGAAGAAACGAGACTTTATCCGAAATCCTTAGCCATGTCTCGAATGCTGACCGCCTCGTGCTGGAACGTATTGCCGAGACAATACTTGCGCAGATGTCTGACGACGCTGTCTCGGCGCTGACGATATGCCGGCTCTGCGACGAGAGGCGATGCTACAACTGTCCGATGGATGCCTTTGGAATGCTGGAGTCGTCGACGCATAGAGTCGACCCATAAGTGCGCGCAGAGACGCTTAGACCCAATGACTGCCTGAGCCATGAGGGCTTTGATCTGCGATGCTTCACCTGCGGAGGGTCAGCAACGGAGATGATCGATGGCAAAGAGATTGAAGTACATCGGGCTGGACGTGCACAAGGAGACGATCGCGGTGGCCGTGGCGGAGGGCGAACGCGGCGGCGAGGTTCGCTTTCATGGCACGATCCCGAATGAAGACGATGCCGTACGCGGTATGGTCAAGCGTCTGGCTGGACCTGGCATCACCCTTGATTTTTGTTACGAGGCGGGACCTTGCGGCTACGGCCTGCAGCGCCTTCTGACCCGACAGGGGCAACCCTGCATTGTCATTTCCCCCTCAATGATGCCGAGACGTCCTGGTGACCAGATCAAGACCGATCGGCGCGATGCAATGACGCTGGCGCGCCTGCTCCGCGCCGGAGAGCTGGCCCCGATCTGGGTGCCGGATGAAGCTCATGAGGCAATCCGCGATCTCATCCGTGCGCGGCGGTCGGCGCAGGAAGACACTTCGGCTGCCAAGCAATCGGTGCGCAGCTTCCTGCTTCGCCATGATCGCAGATTTTCCGGAAAGTCGGCATGGACCAAAACCTACTGGCGCTGGCTGTCGGAGCAACGTTTCGATTTCGCGCATCAGCAACTGGCTTTTGAGGAGGCCAAGCGTCGTGTCCTGGAGGCGCAGGCACGAACTGCACGCCTCGAGGCGGCGCTCGTCGAAGCGGTCGATGGCTGGCGGTTCGCACCGCTGGTTCGCAGTTTGCAAGCCCTTCGCGGTGTTCGCCTGATTGTCGCGGCAACCCTGGTCGCGGAGGTCGGCGACTTGACGAGGTTTCAGAACCCCAAGCAGTTGATGGCTTACCTCGGGCTGGTCCCGTCGGAATATTCGAGTGGCGCGCGAGTTCAGCGTGGCCGGATCACGCGCGCCGGAAACGCTCATGCCCGCACCATGCTGGTCGAGGCGGGATGGACCTATCGACTTCCTGCCCGCGAAGAGCGACGTTACCGGGATCGCGTTGCGGATCTTCCCGAAGATATTCAGGCGATCGGTTGGAAGGCTCAGGTGCGGCTATGCCAGCGGTTCCGCCGCCTCTCGGCGACAGGCAAGCCGCAACCCAAGGTCAACACGGCGATCGCCCGTGAACTTGTGGGTTTCGCCTGGGACATCGCCCGTCGCGTGCAACCGGTGGTGGCGGTCTGACCCGCCAGGGGTAGAGCTTGGGCTCTGGCCTTTGGCGACATAGGCATGGCCGGTGTGTCGCGGGCGCCCGACTGTGATGGGCAATCCTCGGTGTACGTTGGGGCAGGCAAGTCCGATGCCCGTGCTTAGAGTGAGGAAGGTCCAGCGACGGAAACGGGTATTGCGGTAATCAATCCGCGGATGAGAGCGTGATCAATCGTCGTCGATCAGGAGCCCGCGGCACTCCGGCCATGCCAAATTCACCGCTAGCCCAAAGGCCAGCGGACGCGTAAACTCGCCTTGTAACGCAGATGGCAGTCATGAGAGCGTATATCTGTGCCCGTTCTATGTCCTGACCCCATATTGCCTTTTCCGGCGATTTCCTCTGGGATCGAGCCGCCGCTTCCGCTGGCCGCAAGGCCCTCAATCTTCCGCCGGACAGCCGCGCCGCCTAAGCGTTCCTCGGTTGTTCTCCCTTAGCGTTGTTTAGCGTACCTTCCACGCTATGCCCTCCGCCCGGCCCGGTGCTTGCCTATGTGGGCCGGCAACTCGGCGTCTCGCCGGAAGCTTTTGCCGACTATGCCCATCGGGACCAGACCCGCCGCGAGCATCTCGTCGATATCCGACGATCGCACGGGTTCAGGGCTTTCGATCGCCAAGCGTTTCGTGAAATCGTGGCCTTTTCGATCCCGATCGCGCAGACCATCATCCGCCCGGGCCAAATGGCAGGGGTTATTGTCGACGAACTCCGGCGTCGACAGATCCTCCTGCCTTCCCCGTCGATTCTCGAAGCGGTGCTCCGAAGGGCTCGCCAGCAAGCAGAGCAGCTTACCTATGAAGTGCTCACAAACGGCCTGCAACCCGACACGCTACAGGGTCTGGACGATCTGCTGGCCCGACGTACGGGGGAAACCGCGACATGGCTATCCTGGCTGCGCAACGCGCCACAGTCGCCGGCAGCGCGCAACATCCTGCGACTGATCGAACGGCTTGCCTCTATCCGCGCGCTGGGCCTCGATCGCGCTCGCGCCGACATGATCCCGGCTTCGACTTTTGACAGGCTGGCGGACGAGGGCAGCCGCATCACGCCCCAGCACCTTGGCGAACTCAATGCCCTGCGCCGACACGCGACGCTGGCGGCAACCGGCATACGGCTTGAGGAAAGCCTGACCGACGCGACCCTGACGATGTTCGACAAGCTGTTGGGCAGCATGGTGCGCCGCGCCGAGAACCGGACCCGCGATAAAGCCCTCAAGACGGTGCGGGAACTGCAGGGCCATCTTCGGACACTCACGGGGTCTTGCCGCATCCTCATCGACGCGCGCACCAAAGGCGTGGATTCGCTGGCGCAGATCGATGCCCTGGACTGGCAGCGCTTCGCCGTGGCGGTCGAGCAAGCCGAAGTGCTCGGCCGACCCGAAACCGTCGATCGCACCGCTGAACTGATCGAGCGGCATCGCACGGTGAAGCTCTTTGCCGGCGCTTTTCTGAATGCCTTCGAATTTCGCGGCGCCGGTGCGGTGCAGGGGCTCCTGTCGGCGCTGACGATTATCGCGGAGCTATACCGGACCGGCAAACGCCGCTTGCCTGATGGCGTACCGCTGCGCTTTGTGCCGTCAGCATGGCGGCCGTTCGTCCTGCGGGACGGTATCGTCGATCGTGCCGCTTATGAGCTATGCGCCCTTTCACAGCTACGCGAGCGGTTGCGAGCCGGAGACATATGGGCCTCTGTGCATTGTAGGGACACGGATTCACGGTAGGCATCGACGTCAGGGGTAGCGAACTATTTGCGCAGGTTCTCGATGCCAAGTTCGCGCCACATCCAAGTGAAGTCGTAGGTGGCCATCGGGTCGTTCGCGTCGAGTTGGCTGCTGCTGCGGTTTTCGAGATGCTTGAGCCACCCGGCTACTCGGTGCCGGCCTGCGGCAGTTTGAACGGCTGCGCGCGGGGTGATGTCGCCGAGCATGCCGACGGGTTCATCGAGCGTCGCGCGGTACTGACGGTCGAGCATGGCATGGATGAGCGGGGTTGCAACCTCTGGCGCAATGGCGGGTGCCGGTTCGGATGATGTCAGCCCCTCGGCCCGCGCCGCCATGGCCTGTTCGACCGTCTCAATCGTGGTCAGCGGCGAGCCGACCAACCCGGCGAGCGCATCGTTGATAAGCGTGGTGCCGCGTTTCGCTCGCTCGGCCGAGGTGACGGCGAGCATCAGGGCGCGGCCTTTCAATTCGACATTGCCGAGCACCGGGGTGCCGTCCGCCATCGTCACACCCCACGCCATGCGCCCGGTGCTTTTCGCTTTTCCGTTCGGTTTCTCGCCCAGCCAGTTCCAAAAGTGCGTGGTTTCCCGCTGAAGCGCAGGGAGAGTATCAAGCCGCTCGCCGACCAGCGCCTGGGTCACGCCGCGTGCGAAGGGAAAGCGCACGCGGTGGAACATCACCTCCTCGCCATCACTGTTGTGCAGCGTGGGGATGGACGCCGGTCCCATGGTCCTGGGAACGACATCGAACAGCCATGCCGTGCTGATGAGGGCCGGAAGTGCAGCCAGATCGTCGGCGTCTAGGTTCAACGCGGTTTGCGGGCTGCGCTTGCCCTTCGAGCGCCGTAGATCGGCGACGATCGCCTCGGCCGCCTCCATAGTGAACGACAGCACGCCCCCCGACAGGAGGTGCTTGCCTCCGACCTGCACGACGCGGGCACCGATCCTGTCCCATTGCTTCAGCGTCTGCGAGGCGCTGCGCTCGGATACTCGAAGCGGCTCGCTGCCCTGGATCAGGTCACGCACAAGGAAGCCGCTCCCGGGCTCGACCTCGCTCACCTCGTGGAGGCTCATCACCGACGATCGGAGGGCACGCAGGTAGATTTTGGTCGGGCCGCTCTCGTTCCAGCCCCGGCGCCGAATATAGTCATCAACGATGTTCCGGTCCCCGGGTTCGATGGTGCGCGTGAGCAGATCCTCGAACGCGCATCCCCACAACACGCCGGCCCAATGATCGCCGACGATGTCCGCCAGCTCGTCCGCTTCGAAGTCGAACTCCTCCATCGCCAGCCCGAGATGATCGCCGAGCGCCTCGCCCAGATGCTCGCCCCAGGCCGGCGAGGTGGCGAACTTCATGACGCCGGACAGATCGTGACCACGCTTCATGCCTGTTCCCTCTGCTGCTGACTGAATTGCTGGCGGTGCGCGGCGACGATGCGCGAGACGGTGGGTTCGCTGACGCCGTAGAGCCGCGCCATCTCGGCACCGGACTTGCGGCCGGACGTGACGGACTCGGCGATTTCGCGGCGCTGCTTGTCGCCGAGCTTGGGCCGACGCCCGCCGATCCGTCCTTCTGCGCGAGCCTGGGCAAGGCCGGCGCTGGTACGCTCGCGGATCATGGCCCGCTCAAACTCGGCGAAGCTTCCCACCATCTGCATCATCATCCGCCCTGCCGCGGTGGTGGTGTCGATCGCCTCGGTCAGCGAACGAAAGCCCGCTCCCGCGTGCTCGATCCGCTCCATGATGTGCAGCATGTCCTTCAAGCTGCGCGACAGTCGGTCGAGCTTCCAGACGACGACGACATCTCCCTCGCGCAACTGGCCGATCATCTCCAGAAGCTTGGGTCGGTCCCACCGCCCACCGCTGGCGGTCTCCTCGAACATCCGCTTGCAGCCGGCGGCATCGAGCGCGCGCCGCTGCGCGGCGTTCGACTGGTCGTCGCCCTTCGATACGCGGGCATAGCCGATCAGATAGGGTTCGCGCGTCATCTGCGTCTCTTTCACAAACGGCCGTATCCGGAGGTGGAAACAGGATGCACCAATTTCCGCAGCCTTGGGCCTTTCACAATCCTCTTTCATTAAGCGGGCAAAAGGCAAGAGGTTTTTGAAGGATGAAACATGCCCGCACGTATTCCGATGACCCAGCGGCAGCGCGCCGCATTGCTTGCTTTGCCCGACAGCGAGGCGGCGGTGGTGCGACACTATGGCCTCGATGCCGAGGACCTTGCTGCAATCGGCACCGCGCGCACTCCGGCAACCCGGTTGAGCTACGCCCTGCAACTCTGTTGCCTCCGCTTTCCGGGGCGGCATCTGCGCGCAGGCGAGCTGTTGCCTGCGATCATGCTCGACCATATCGCCGAGCAGGTCGGGGTGGATGCAGGCGCCATCGCCGACTTCGCGCGGCGAGCGCCGACCCGCTACGATCAGCTTGCCGCCATCAAGGCGCGCTTCGGCTTCACCGATCTGAGCCGGCCAGCGCGCGGTATCATGATGACCTGGCTGGAAATCGAAGCCATGCCCATCGTGGACGGGCGTATTCTGCTCGATCGACTGCTCGACGAGCTGCGCACGCGGCGCATCGTTATCCCCGGCATCAGCGTAGTCGAGCGGATGGCGGCCGAGGCGATGCTGCGGGTGGAAACCGATCTGGTCGCTGCAATCCATGATAAACTCGATGCGGATATGCGTCAGCGCCTCGATACGCTGGTCGATGAGAAGGTGCATGATCGACAGAGCCGCTTGTCGTGGCTGCGCGAACCACAGCCCCGCGTCGCGTCAGCCTCGCTCGCCGAAATCCTTGAGAAGATCGCTCTGATCCGCAGGACCGGAATTTCCTGTGTTCCGGTCGATCCCCTGCACGAGCCACGCATGACGCAGTTCGCCCGCGAAGGCGTGCGCTATACCGCCCAGGCCTTCCAACAGATGCGCGCCTCCCGCAGGCGGGCCATCCTGCTTGCTACGCTGCGCGAGATGGAAGCCACGCTTACCGACGCGGCGATCGCCATGTTCGGCGCCTTGATGGGACGCGCTCACCTTCGTGCCCGCAAACGCCTGGAACAGGGAATCGCGATTTCGGGACGCGAAGGCCGTGACCGACTGATGCGCATCGCCACCGTGCTGGAAACAGTTAGCCGGGTAGCACGCACCGGTGAAGATATCGGCGCGGCCCTCAGGGATATCGTGCCTCTCGACATGCTCGATGCCGATGCCGCGATCATCCGTCGTACCGCGGCACCTCACAGGGACGATGTGTTGAGCGAGATCGCAGCCGAATACCGGACCTTCAAACGAATAGGACCTCTATTCCTGCAAACGCTCGATTTCCACGGCCGGGTCGGCACCGCGGCGTTGCGCAATGCGATGACGGTCCTGTCGGATCTTGATGGCGACTGGCGCAAGCCGCTCCCTGCCGACGTTCCGCTCGGTCATGTCGAGCGGCGCTGGCACCGCCATGTCGTGGTCGCCGGCAAGATCGACCGGACGCATTGGGAGATGGCCACCTACGGGGCGCTCGCCAATGCACTGGCATCGGGTGATATCTGGGTGCCGAGGTCACGGCTGCACAGGTCGCTGGACGTGCTGCTCGCGCCATCAAGTGGCGCAGCGCTGCAACCGGTGTTCTCGCTCGGTGATCCACACGCATGGCTCGATCAGCGCGCCGCGCAACTCGACAAAGCCTTGTGCGACGTCGCCCAGAATCTGGCCGGACGTGATGCTGCCCTGTTCGCTGGCGAGCGATTGCGCTTCCCCAAGGAACTGAAGGACGATGATGCCGGGCACGACGAAGGACGGCATCTGACGCTTGCCTGCTACGGTATGCTGCCTGCCACGCGTATCACCGACGTGCTGTCGCAGGTCGAACGATGGACCGGCTTCACCCAGCACTTCGGGCACGTCTCGACCGGGTTGCCGCCTGGCGATGAGCAGGCCTTCCTCGCCACTCTGATTGCCGAAGCGACCAATCTTGGGCTGTCGCGCATGGCCGAGGTATGCGGCGCAGGGTCACGCCGCGCGCTGCTGCGCATGCAGACATGGCACATGCGCGAGGAAACCTTTCGGGCGGCGCTCGCCTGTCTGACCGACGCCATCCACGCCGAGCCGATCGCCGCCTGGTTTGGGCAAGGACACCGGGCTTCCGCGGATGGCCAGGCCTTCTACCTGGGCGGGCCGGGCGAAGCCGGCGGAGCGGTCAACGCCCATTATGGTCGCGACCCAGTGGTCAAGATCTACACCACCATCACCGACCGCTACGCGCCGCTGCACCAGACGGTGATCGCCGGCACGGCAGGAGAAGCCATCCATGCGCTCGATGGGCTCCTCGGCCATGACAGCAACGCCGATCTGACCGCACTGCACGTCGATGGAGGCGGCGTTTCCGACATCGTGTTCGCAACGATGCATCTCCTCGGGCTCGATTTCGAGCCGCGCATTCCTCGCCTGTCCGACCGGCGCCTCTACGCATTCGAACCTTCGAAGCGCTATGGCAGGCTTGCGCCACTGTTCGGTCACAGGCTCAACCGGGATCTGATCGTCAGCCACTGGCCGGATATCGAACGCGTCATCGGCGCGATGCGTGATCGCACCGTTACGCCCTCGCTGATCCTCAAAAAGCTATCCGCCTACCGCCAGCAGAACAGCCTCGCCGCGGCGCTCCGCGAGGTAGGACGGATCGAGCGCACGCTGTTCACGTTGCGCTGGTTCGACGATCCGGCGCTACGCCGCACGGTCACCGCCGAGTTGAACAAGGGCGAGGCGCGCAACAGCCTGGCGCGAGCGGTCGCCTTCCATCGGCTCGGTCGCTTTCGCGACCGTGGCTTGGAGAACCAGCAAACCCGCGCGGCTGCCCTCAACCTCGTCACCGCAGCGATCATCCTGTTCAACTGTCGCTATCTTGGGCACGCCGTCGAAGAAATGCGCCGCCGCGGAAGCCAGATCGATCCGGCTATGCTGTCTCGGCTCTCACCATTGGGCTGGGATCGCATCAATCTCACCGGCGATTATGTCTGGTCCGATCACCTCGATCTCGACGCCAATGGCCTCATGCCGCTGCTCATCAAACCGCTACCGTGAATCTGTGTCCGCATAATGCACAGGGGCCTAGTTGAGCGTTCACGGTGGCGGCCGTTAGGCCGTGCGCGCGCAGTTGTTCGGGCTTCAGGACAACCCGAATTTCTCTGCTTACGCCGCCGCGGCGATAGACCTCGCCCATACCGTCGACCGCTAGCAGTCGCTTGGAGACTGTGTTGTCGATGTACCAACTGAGTTCCTCCAGCGTCATATCGGTGGCAGAAGCCGACCAATAGGCGAGCGTATTGCCAGAAGTAGAAAGTCGGATGACTTGCGGCTCAAGGATGCCGTCGGGTAAGTTGCCACGAATTTGGGACAACTTGTCCCGAATATCGTTTACGGCGCGATCGATCGGTGTCCCGATCGCGAACTGGACATAGGTCTGGGATTGCCCCTCCGTGACCGTTGAATTCAGTTCGTCGATACCCTCGATTGTGCGGACCGCCGCTTCGACGCGTTCGGTAACTTGAGTCTCAAGTTCCGTGGGTGCGGCTCCAGGCTGTGCAATGACAACCATTGCGCCAGGAAAATCGATGTCAGGATCGTTTTGCACGCCCATCACAAGAAACGAAACGAGGCCAGCGATGGTTAACCCCGTGAACAGGACGAGCGGCGGGATAGGATTTCGAATCGACCATGCAGAAATATTTTTTAAACTCATCCCCCAATCCCGGTGTTCGTCACTTTCTATTCGAGGTGATTAGAATTGATACTTCGGACCTCGAAATACAATAACAGAAGTGTGGTGGAGATGAGATAAATTCGATGACATTCATGCGGTCGGAGAGGGCGCCATTCGCCTTCAGTCATGAGTTATCTATCCGGCCAAGAGCAGGCTTCTCCGTTGAAGATCGTCATCTGGAGCGTTGAGAGCGGAAAGTGGCTCCAAGGATGCGCATTGCGACAGCGCGGACCGTTTGCTTTCGATCCACGGAATGGCAAACGAACGACACAGTTCCGCCTTAGCGGACCATTGAAAAAGCACCAAGGGACGAGCGGAAATCGTGGAACGGTTAATCCTATTTTCAGACATGGACCGCGCCATCTGCTCGCGTAATCAAACGTAACCCCCGGCGAGCCCGCTCTGATCATTGTTAGGAGGAGACTTGGCGACCGCGAAGGTCGAGGTTGATTTTGCCGCAATTTGCCCGTTTTCATCAGAAACTGTCGCCTCTACGAACAACATCGAAGAGGACGCATGCACGACGGTTGCCTCGGCGACGACCTTTCCGGCACGCAGCGACCGAAAAAAACTTATCTTACTTTCGACCGTGCCCTTGAAACGATGACCAGCGTAGGCGATACTTGCAATGCCGGAGACTTCGTCGAGCATGAGCGCAACGATTCCTCCGTGGACGCGGCTCAGGAAATTCAAATGCTCTTCAGTTAACTCAAAAGACACCAAGGCGTATCCCGATTCTGAATCGATTTTCTGACATTCCTCTTTGACCCCGCGAGATAGCGGCTGTCTTTCGTAGATCTTGTCGCGATTGTCCGTCATCCATTGGACGAATGCCGCACCATCCCACATTTCTGCTCTCCTTTGCGATATCGCAGCCTGACCCGCAGCCAAACAGTCGCGATTAGCACTATTGCGAATTCGTAATCACGAGACTCAACCAGCGGGCCACGAGCGCAGGCCGGGGCATACCCTCTATTTCGACGCTGACACGGTATGTGAACCTCCATCGGTCCTGTCGCTTGTTTTCAACATCCTCGATAGAAAAGCGGCCCCGGATACGATCGCCCGAGCGAACAGGAGCGAGGAAGCGCACGCGGTCGAATCCGTGATTGATCGCCATGGTCGTTCCATGAGGAAATAGGGCGACCTGCTCGATCATGTGCGTCAGAAGGGAAAGTGTAAGAAAGCCGTGCGCTATCGTCCCACCGAAATCGGTTTTCGCGGCTGCTACGGGATCGACGTGTATGAACTGCGTGTCTCGGGTGGTTGATCCGAACCGGTTTATCATTGTCTGGCTGATCAAAACCCACTCAGATTCCCCGAGTTCGGCACCGATCAGTGCTCTAATTTCGTCCCAGGTTCTAAGTCGCACCGTTCATATCCCCCCTGCTGGGGTTAGTCGTATAGCAAGTTTCGTCTGCCGTAGACTTCGCGCCACTCCTGCTCGCTTGGACTTCCTAAGAATATCTTCGCTCCGGACGCAATGGGAAGCCAAGGCTGCTTGCTTGCTGTCCAGATGTGACAGAGCATTTCGCATTCCTCGAGGTTCGAAACGCTTCCGGCGCGTATGCCAAGCACCCCCTTGCGCCAGCTGTTGGCGTAGAACAAATGAGACTGGCAGCGCGGGCACATATACAGTCGGTTCCCGCGACCGGGTCCCGATGAATAATCTCGGCGATCGATTGCGCCGTCTATATTGATCATTTCCTTGCGCACCGGCAGGTTCAGCGCAAATGCCGTTCCAAGCAGTCGTTGGCATTCGTGACAATGGCAAGCGTAATAACCAATATCGCCCAAATCTTGGGAGCGATAACGCACCTCGCCGCAACGGCACTGACCTTGCACAATTGCCAAGCAACGGCCTCCTGATCGCTCGATGAAGGAGCAGCATAGACAAATGCATTATCAACGCAAGCTGCTTCCAGCCGGCTCAAGGTAAGCGTAGACTGTGGATCCGTCATATGGAGAAACGGTGGTGTAGACTTGTCCGTCATACATTTTCCTGTATCGCCAGCAGGCTCTTATGCCGTCGGCTTTCCGGACGAAGCACAATCTGATCTTATCTTCGATCCACCATTTTCCTTCCGATCGAACGCCCTTCGAGTCGACGATGTCGTAGGTCCCGTCGGGATGATATTCAGTGCGATGGGAGTAGAACGCGGGAAAATCCGCTCGCATTACACGACCATGTAATTCTTCCCCGAGGGACGATATTCCGGTATCCGAAGATACCAAACTCATTACATGGTTTATACTCTCCAATGCGCCTGATAAGCTGCCGGCGGCAAGAGCGCTTGCCAGAACGGCCGATAGGGCGTGGATCGACGTTTGCCGAGAAACCGACATCATATTCGTTTACCCTCAATAAATTGGTCCCACGGGCAATATGGGCATGAGCTGCACCCTCATGCCGATACCGGCTGCTTGATCCCGTAGAATTTCTGGGAATTCTCAGACAGAATCTTCCGCTTTGTCCCGACGGCCAGGTCGGACCGGGTGCGGATTTCATCGAAGGCTACGCTCAAGCGGCCGCCGGCGTAATGAACGTGCGGAAAGTCAGCCGAACCTAGTATCCGGTCCTCTCCGGCAAACTCAATGAAGGCCGGAAGATCAGGCTCATCGCCTTCGACCGTAAAGTACACTTGGTTGTCCCGAAGATACTCGCTTGCCGTTTTCTGCGCTTGCCAGGGTTCCGCAGCTGGGGTGGCCTGCCAATGTTCCATTCTCGAAAGGGCAGCCGGATACCAACCGATGCCGCCCTCCAAGAAGGCGACCGTGAGTTTCGGAAAGCGGTCAAGTATTCCACCACCCAAGAATGAAAAGAAACCCATAACCATCGCCATTTCGAAATTCAGAATGAATGAGGCGGCAGGGAAATCGCAGCTTTCTTGGATGCCGTCATGAGACCACCCTACGTGGACGCAAACCGGCAGTCCGCTGGCTTCAAGATAGCCGAACAATTCATCAAAGCGGCGATCGTGAAGTAAGACGTTCCCGGCGGTGGGGAGCATCATGCAGCTTGAGGCGCCCAACTCTTTGATTCGCTTTGCTTCTTTGAGAGCGAGCTCAGGCAACCTTATTGGGATCAGGCCACCCCATTTCAGTCTGTCTGGTGCCTTTCCGCACTGTTCGGCCATGTAAGAATTATAGGCGGATACTAGCGCGGCCTCGAACAGCGGGTCCTTGGTAAGAGGTTGAAGAAATAACGTGGTATAGAGGACCGACACATCAAGACCTACCGAATCCAGACTTTCCAGATAGGCTGGAACATCGGACAGTGTCTGAACGCCGTAGGGCACAGGCTTGAGTTTCGCATATTCGCTCGTTGGCGGAGTGGCATGGCACGAAGCATTCGGACCCTGCATTTTGGGCCGCATTTCACCATCGATGATCCAAGCCTTGTTGCGTGTCGGTCGGTGCTTCACCATGTCTCCGATGTCGACCACGCGTGGCCGGCGGTGCATGTATCGGGCGTCGAGGTAGTCGAAGATAGCGTCGTGGTCCTCAATATGAGAATCGGCATCTATCGAAAAGAAGTCTTTGTCGTCCATGGGATCCTCGTTCAGTTAGTGTTGGCAGAGTGGGACATTTGTACGTGAAGTTTACGTAGATCCTGCATCAGCATTGCTGCGGATACGCCGATGCGCGAGATTGTCATTGTTCTCAAATCAACGATTGTCGTCGCTAACTTGTCGAGCGTCCGGTAAAACACTTCGCCCTGATCGAACGAGAAATCTGCAGCACGGCGAATCGCGTCAGGAACTTCTTCAAAGCATTGGCTATTGCCCTGACCGGTTGCGTTCGCCGACGTGCCGAAGAGCACCCGGCCCTTTTCAGCCATGCGCTTGGCCAGTTGTTCAGGCAGCCAGCCCGTGTTTAGGAATATGGCAACCGATCCGTCGCGTGTGGCCTGCGACTTTGCAACGTCGCTCATGTTCCGAAACAATGAACTCTCGGTGTCGATGTCATTCACGACCGCAAGCGTAGTGCGTGTGACTATACGATCGAGCCAATCGCGAGCCGTTTTCTCTACGGGCTTGGTCAAGGCGTCGAACAGATCGATATTCCCGACCACAATGAGCGGGTTGGTGAGGGGGCGACCCTTCAACTCGTACATCGCTGCGATGGCGTCGTCCGACGTTCCAACAATTCCGTAGCCAACGACCGTGCGCAGCAGTACCAAACCGCCGCGTTCGAGGGTGCGCGCGGCCTCGTCAACGATAGCAGGATCGCAACTTTCGTCGAGATCGAGGGATTGAGATGCAATTCGGGCCTCTCGCATCACTTCGCCCCAGCCTGGCAGCCGGCAACGAAACTTCGGAATTCGTCACCCTGCGAAGTCGAGAAGGACTTTCCTTCCAAGCCCATTTTTGCCAGCACATAATCGGGATCCACGTCGCCGAAAGTGTCGTTCAGATGGCGCTTCACCATGTCGCGAATGGCGGCAGAGCCAGAATGGCGCGTAATCAGGAATTCGCGCTCTCGTCCAAAAAGTGCTGGGTCGAAGGGCTCGTAGGTGCTCGGATGCTTTAACATTCCGTTCTGATGCAGTCCGGCAGCGGTCGCGTTGACCCAGCGGCCCAATATCGGCTTGTTCCGCGGTAAGGGGAAGTCGATCGCTTCACTCACCAATGTGCAAGCTTTGCGAAGAGCTATCGGATCGACGTTGCAAGCTACCTCGAGCTGTTCCTGCTTGGTCAGCAGAATGGCAACAATTTCTTCTAGTGCGGCGTTGCCTGCGCGCTCCCCGATGCCGCAGAGTGTGCCCTGACATTCATCGGCGCCAGCGGCGATCCCAGCGATGCTGTTGGCCACCGCAAGGCCTAGATCGTTGTGGCAGTGTACCGACAGCTTGTTGTTGGGGCCGACCCACTCCCGCGAAGCTGCAACCATCGCTCCGAACTGTGTCGGCATCGCGCTGCCGACGGTATCGGTTACAACTATCGCTGTCGCCCCGGCGTCGATGCCCGTTTTGATGACTTGTTCCAGCATCGAATGAGAACCTCTCGAAGCGTCTTCAACCGCAACGGAGATCTGGACATCGTGGGCTGCTGCGAAGGAGACCGCATCCTGGGTTTCATCAAGCGCCTGCTGCAATGATATCATCCGCTTGTGCTTCAGGTGCACTTCTGAGCCCGTAACAAGAATCTGAATCTCGAGATCTCGCCGGTTTCCGGCAAGTTCGAGGCAGCATTCGATATCGCGGCGGGTCGCGCGGGCGAAAAGGCTGACTGCGGCTCCGGTTTCTTCCTGTAGGATCAGTGACGCCGCCTCGTAATCGCTTTGAGACGCTGCGGGAAAACCGGCTTCGATCCTGTCAATGCCCGTTGCGGCAATCTGCTTGAAAAGCATAACTTTCGTATCGACGGACATGGCGTTCATCGGCGCCTGTTCGCCGTCTCGCAAGGTCGTGTCGAATAAGGTGACTTGTCGTACCATTTCTCATTCCTCTCACGTTCACTCAGGCTTTCGAAATCATGCTCGGCGCTCGAAAATGCGGACATGGCATCCGCCCTTTGGGCGAAGCGTTACGAAAGCAAGAACGGCCATTCGACACGTTCGACAAACCGCGCACCTACGGAACTTTAATTTCCCTTGGTCAAGCATCGTCGTCTGTTGTCGCGGATTCTGGTTCTGGACGAAAAGTTTCCCAACCAAAGACCCGTCGAGGCGGGAGCGGCGCCTGTCTGGACGCAGGAGGCAGATAATTGGATTCAATTACGCGCCAGTTGGCAAGGACCTTACTGACGTAATTCCGGGTCTCGACTATGCGCGGGATGCGACGACCCTTTCGGACGCGCCCTGGGCCAGCGTTGTAGGCTGCAAGGGCCAGGTCGACCCGGCCAAATTCGCGCAACTGCCAGCCAAGGTAACGCGCGGTCCCGCGAAGATTACCGCGAAGACTATAACGATCTACGCCGAGTTGCTTCGCAGTGCCGGGCATTAGCTGCCCGAGACCAAAAGCACCTTTAGGGCTGACTGCGACAGGATTGTAGCGACTTTCTTGCATGAGCAAAGCGTCCATTAAAGCGACCGGAATGCCGGCTTCGCAGGCGGCCTCGCGCACGAGGGAATAGAGAAGTTTTCGGCGTCGCTCGGCGTCACGTGCAAGGATGTTAGATGGGAGATAGGGACGCGGCCTACAGCGGCCAAGCAACTCAATCTGATTGTGCCTCATGCTCGCGGACCGAATTGATCTTTCGGGCTGCATCCACGAAGGTACCCGTATGCGATCGTTTGGAGGACTTGATGATGCCGCGCGTGTCCGCAGTTGCAATACAATGTTGGGATTGGGCTCCACAGTATCGACTTTCTTGCCAAAATCCATGCTTATAACGCTGGAAATCTGAGGAGCGTCGCCGCGAGGGAGCGGAGGTTTTGCAAAATCGATCAGTTCGGCTCGACGATGGGACGTCTCATTGGCGCTGACGCTAGTGCAAAGCGCATAGAAGGGTAACCCGCTCGCGAGCATAACCTTGCGTTTCATCGACCTAGCGCCAGAAAACGCTCTTTGATCTGCTTGTTGGTTTCCAATCCTTTGCAGATCGCCTGTTCGGCTTGGTTGATGATCGCTTCAGTTTGCCAACTATTCAATTCTTCGTCGAGCTCATTGTCGGGACGCGAAATGGCCTGGGCTAGGCGAGGTACGAGACGCGAAACGAGTATCGTACCGGGGGAGTAATATGATTCCGCGCAACCCAACACCTCGAGAGCGATCTGGGCTCGTAGCCGGTCGATCCGCAATGCATCACTGATCGCCAGCAATCGATCGTAGCTGGGCGTGCCACCGCGCGCCAAAAAATGATCGATCGTCCCAGGGCTTAATCTGGCGGTACTGGCGACCTGCCTGATCGATAAGCCCGTCCGTGATTGCTGCTCCTGACATAGAGACCGGTAGAGATTTGACACTGACATTCTGCGCCCCGAAGAAATGAATAAATTCCATGATATGAACTAATTCGTTCCTATGCAGGCGAGCGGCAGAGCGCTCCAATGTCAAGCAGAGAAGGCCTCAATTCTGGCTTGAATATTATGCCCCAGTGATGATGTAGAATGCGAGCCGGTGTAGCTGGATATTGGTAACGCGGGTTCCCGACGATTCAGAGAGGCGCCACCGGACCCTCCTAAGACGATCGTTGACCCATTTATCTACCCCGATGTTGATTGGGATATCACCACAAACCAGGTCCGTTCTCGCAAAATAGAGCAGGTCCTTCGGGGTGAGTTTTCCCAATTCACCGAGCTTTTTCTCGGCCACGTGCGCTAGCAGGCTTGGCAGGGAGTAGGCCCGTCGTTCGCATATGGATAATTCGCATATCGCGCGACACTGTATCTCCCAGAACGCCTCGCTAGCCCTGTAGCGCAGGGTCACTGTTTGTGTCTTTGGCATTCCATAAGCTTTCGATGGCCTCGTAACTATGCACTTCGATCTTCACACACAGTCTTCGAGTCCAAAGTGCCTGAAATTTTCGTTGCCGCGAGCAGAAACTTCATCCGAGTAACGAATTTCATGGTCAAACTGACGAAAAATTCATTCGCAATCTTTCAAAATATTGAGGCAAAAATGCCCATTCTGATGAAATTGGGTAATAATCGGTCTGCATTGGCTTGACCAGCATTTGCCACGGTTTCCCCTTCTGACCGGCGCCCGTTCGGGGCGTCGTTCACAAGATGGGAAAAGAATCATGCAAACCATGTCACTGATGAGAGACCGGGAGGGGGCGTCCGGTCGCGATCACCTTCCGCTTCTTGCCGCGGTAACGTTCCTTGCGTTCGTGTTGCTCGCAGGGCCGGCGTTCGCCGGCACTGATACGACCTTCGACACCGCGTTTAACAAATTCACCGCGTTTCTCGAAGGCTCGGGCGGCAAGATCATCACGATCATCTCGCTGGCGCTCGGCCTCGCCGGCATGGCCTCGGGCCGCTTCAGCCTCGGTCAGATCGCTCTTCCCGTCGGTGTCGGCATCGGTGTCGGCACGGGCGTTCCGATCGTCACCTCGGCTGTGACGGCAATCATCTGATGTGGGCGTCCGGGAAGTGCGCCAAGCGCGCGTAACCGGGCAAATGGGGCGGGGCGGTTATGGATCGCTATGTGATTCCCGGGAAGCTGGATGAACCCGAACGGATCGGGCTCTGGACCATGGACGAGTTCGTCGCGATGGCCGGGCCCTTTTTTATCGGGATCCTCGTACAGCATATCATCTGGGGCATATGTTTCGGAATTCTGGGTTGGTGGGTCTTGCGAAAGGCAAAGGCAGGCCGCGCTGGCTCGTGGCTCCTCCATATGGCCTATTGGTATCTTCCCGGCGGTGTCATGGGCATCCGGGCCGTCCCGCCTTCATATCTTCGATTGATGGCGGGGTAAGCGATGGAAGCGGGATTTAGCCAGGCGCAGGCGCAGCGCGTTCTCAAACAGCGCAATATGCTCGTGATGGCGAGTGCGGGCCTTGCGATCGTCACCATCTTCTCTCTGATTGCGGCCTCCGAGCGTGATCGGGAGATTGTTCTGCAGCCGGTCCTGACGCGGCAGCTCGAGCTCAGCAGCGCGGGGGTCAGCAGAGAGTATCTGGAGCTCGTCACGCGTGACGCTGCCGTGATGATGCTCAATCGTAGTCCGCAGAACCTCGACTACTGGATGGATTCGGTCCTCAAGATCGTTCATCCCTCCGCCTACGGTCGGATCAAGGGCGATTTGCTCAAGATCGTCAACGACCAGCGCGGCTCTAGTGTGTCGCAATATTTCACGATGGAATCGATGCGGGTGGATCCGCAGAGCCTGATGTCGGAAACGACGGGCACGCTCCACACTATGGTCGGCCGTCAAGAGGTTGGCGCAGTCAAGCGCACCTTCCGTTTCGACTGGAATTACACGGGCGTCGAGCTCCGATTGATCGGCTTCGGCATCGTGGTCCCGAACAAGCCGGGTGAAGACGCGCCCATTGGCGCCACCGAACCCGCTTCCCAATGATGGAGATGCTCATGCCTTTGGCACTCGGCACTGGCGGCGTGCTCTTTACGTCGCGCCCAATGGATCGGCTTCAGCGCGTTCTCGGCGTGACGATGATTGGCGCGGCGGTCTTAATCGCGCAGAGCGCGCGCGCGGACGAAACCGTTATGGTTGAGGATAATTCGCGCGTGGCGTGCGTTGCGTCGGAAAAGGATCTGACGCGCATTAGCTTGATCGGCGACGAGTTCGCGAGCGTGTCCAAGGTTCAACCGACGAACCCGCTTGACGATTTTTCGGTCGTCAACGAGCCGACCCGCGGCGACATCTATTTATCGGTGCCGGAGGGCTTTCGCCTGAAAGTCCTATCGTTCTTCGGAACGACGAAGAAAGGCTATGTCTACAAGTTCGGCTGCCGGATCGAGGCGATCGAGGCGCAGCAGATATTCGTGTCGAACCCGCTCGCCTTGGCAAAGGCTGATGCGGTCACGGAATCCGAAGAAGATGCACCCGACGCGGACGAGACGGCAGTGCGCCTCATCCAGGCGATGGCGTCGCAGGAAATCGTTCCGGGCTATCGTATGCGGCGCTCCGCACTCGTCCCGGTACAGGCCGGTGACCTCACCGTGCAGCTCGTAGCCGAATATGAGGGCCTCGATGTCGTCGGTCGTGTGGTCCGGATCGAGAATAGCTCGGCCGCTCCCTTTGAAATCACTGAGGGGCGGATAGCCCCCGCCGACGCGATCGCGGTGTCGATCGCCAACCCGAAGCTGGCGCCGCGACAGGAGACGTCGGCCTACGTCGTCACCCGGAAACAAGGGAGCTAGTCATGGCAGGTCTGGGGTCATTCCTGAAACGCGGTTCGCCGCGCGGTGAGGCGGCCGCAACGCCGGCGGTTCCCGAAGGCGCAAGCCTGTCGGTCAACGAGGGCGTCGAAAAGCGTCAGCGGATGCTGTTGTTCGGTGTCGGCGGTCTCCTCCTGACCGTCGCGGTCTACTGGTTGTTTTTCACCGGCATCACGGACGAGGGTCCGAATGCGCCGGGCAAGGATCTGGCATCGGAGAACATCAAGGTCTCGACCGACGCTCTCGCGGCGCGCAACCTCTCGGAAAAAGAATGGCTGTCTATGTCGGAAAACCGGCTGAACAGTCAGGATAACCAGCTTCGCCGCATGCAGGGGCAGGGCGATCAGCTCGAGCAGATGCAGGCGCAGATTGATGCGCTGCGCTCGGAAAATTCCAACATGGCATCCGAAGGTACGCGCGTTCTTTCGGCCTATGATGATGAAAATCGCCAGCTGAAGGAGCAGCTCGCGGCGGCGCAAGCGTCGTCGCGGCCCTCTGCGGGTCCGACGGCGCTTTATGGTGCCGGTGGTCCTGCAGCCTATGATGCAGCCGGCGGCGGCGCGATCGCGGCGGCGCAAGCGCGGCGCGAGCTCAAGGTCATCAGTTTCGCGGCAACGACGGCGTCGACCGGCGGCGGGAGCAAATCTGCTCCGACCGGTAATCTCTTCGCGTCCGACAGCCCAAATTATCTCCCGGCGAACAGCTACGCCAAGGCTCGGGTGATCGTCGGGGTCGATGCAGCGTCTAATGTTCAATCGCAGTCGGATCCGCTTCCGGTTGTCCTCCGTATCGTGGGGCCCGCGCGCTCGGTTGCGCAGAACGGCAAGGTGCTCACGACGCGCATCGATGGGTGTTTGGTTAACGGCGCAGCGCGCGGCGATTTGTCCTCCGAGAAAGTCTATGTGAAGCTTGCCAAGATGACCTGCCCGCAACCCGGCGGGCGCTATGCCGAAAGCGAGGTCAAGGGCTTCATCGCATTCGGCGGCAAGACCGGGGTCCGTGGCCGCGTGGTCAGCCGCGAAGGCAGTTTGACAATGCAGGCTTTCTTCGCCGGCCTCGTCGGCGGGATCGGCCGCGGCTTCTCGGCCAACTCGAACAGCTTCCTCTCGGGCCCAACAACCGTCGTCAACGGCGAGCGCCAGAAACTGTCGACGGGCGACATCGCCAAGGGCGGGATCGGCGAAGGCGTGAGCCAGGCCGGCGACGTGCTGTCCCAATATCTGATCGAACGCGCTGAGCAATATCAGCCCGTCATCGAGATGCCCACGGGCGTCGAAGTCGAGATCGTGTTTCTCGACGGCGCCTTCATTCGCAATTGAAGAAAGGGCTGAACATGAAGCTCAAATTTGGTTTGGTCGCCGCTTTGCTCCTCGGGGGCGCCGCGACTGCCGTCTATGCCGCCGATCGGCTTGGGCCGACCCGCGTTTCTGCTCTCCTCAAGACGCGCCTGCCGAAAACGCAGGTATCGGCGATCGACTGCGACAAGGTTGCGGGGCTGTGCGAGGTCGTCGCGGGCAAGACACTTTTCTACGTCGACGGAACGGCGCGTTATCTGATCGTCGGCCGCGTGTACGACATGGAGTCGCGCCAGGATCTGACGGCAGCAAAGCTGCTTGAGATGAATCCGGACATGCTCCTCGGCGGTGCGGCGAAAGCAGGCCTCGAGGAGGAGAGTGAAACGCCGGTTCGGCAGTTGGCGGCCGCGGGTCCGGCTGGACGGGCGGCGGCGCCGCCCGCTGCCGCGCAGAAGGTCGACCTTTCCAAGCTTCCCGCGACTGGCGCGATCGTCTGGGGCAATCCGTCGGGCACTCCGGTCACCATCTTCACCGATCTTCATTGCGGCTTCTGCCGCGCGCTCGCGGGCGAGCTCGAGCAAATGCACGTCCGCGTAATCGAGCGGCCGATTTCGACGCTTGGGACGCGCGATCTCTCCAACCGTGTCTATTGCGCCAAGGACAAGCTGCGGGCGCTGAGAGCGGCCTATGCCGGCGCCGACGTGGCCCCCGCAAGCTGTGACACCAGCGGCCTCGACGCGAACGAGAATTTTGCTCGCTCGCATGGATTCAGCGGCACGCCAGTTCTCGTCCGGTCTGACGGAACCGTTCTCGAAGGCTATCGCCCGCGCGCGGTACTGGAGTCCTGGCTGAAGGGCGCAAAGTGATGCGCCCGCGCGATCTCCCGGAAGCCCTGTTGCTGACGCTGTGCATGGCGGGTCTTGCCGGCGCGGGGTTCACGGCTGACGCCGGTTTGGCCGAATTCGGCGGCGGGGGGCGCTACGCGCTTCTGTTCGGCTTCATTCGCGCGGTCGCGGTGTGCGGCGCGCTCATGGTTGTGCTCGCAACGGGCGGCTCGGCGATCGCCAATTTACTTGCCAAACGCCGTCGCCGCGTGGCCGCCGTTCGTCTTTGGAGGATCTGAGACTATGCGTCGCTTTGGTCTGCTTGCCGGTGCTTGCCTAATCTCCCTCAGCGGCTGTGCGTCGCTGGGCGGCAACGTCAAAGGCAATTTCATTTGCCGTGCGCCCGACGGGATCTGTTCGCCGACATCGAATATCGATGACCAGGCGATCGCGTCGATGACCGGCGGCGTGGCTTCTGGTGCGGTTGCCGGCGCAGTGACGGCCAATCCCACTGCGCCGCGCTCGGCGGGTTCGCTGAAGGTTGTTCTGCCCGCACGAACCGACCGGTTCGGTCGCTGGCGCGATGAAACGGTCGTTTACGTCGAACCGCAGCTTGCCGGCGTCGCAAACGACGATCGCCAATTGGCAACGTCGGTTTCCTCGGCGCCGGCACGGTTGTCGCTGGTCGAGCTCGCGGCGGGCGCGCCAGCGCCTGCCGAGATAGCGAGCGCTTCGGGACCGACGTCGGGCAAGCCCGTGTCGGGCGAGAATTTCCGAGCCGAAGTTGAACGCCGGTTGGCTGCAGGTCGCAAGGGGCCCGAGCCGGTGGCGGTGCCGCCCTCCGACAGCGAAGCCACGGCGGCCGCCGCCGACCAGGCGGTCGTGTCGGCGCCTGCGCTCGCTGCTCAACCCGCGCCGGATGGTCAGTAATGGCGGGCTGGTTCGACAAGCTACTCGGTGACCTGCTCGGCGGGCCGCGCAAGGTCGATAAGGCCGTCCCGTCGACGTCGATCCCGATGTTCGCCGACTGGCTGCCCTATCGGAGCTTCGACCAGAAGAACGGACTCTATTACAACAGCGCATCGCGGGGCTGGATCCTCGAGGTGTCTCCGCTGGTCGGTGCCGACGACAGGACGAGCGAGATCATTTCGCAGTTTCTGTCCGAAGGCATCCCGGACAAGACGTCGATCCAGATCCTGCAATGGATGAGTCCGCGCATCGCGGAACGGATGGTCCAGTGGTTCATCCCGCGCCAGATGGCGAAGGGCGTCTATGAGCGGATTGCTCAACATCGCGCCGATTATCTCGAGGGCGGCGTGTGGTCGAGTCTGTCGGCCGACGCCCCCTTTCATCTCCGTTCGCACCGCGTCTTCATCTCGCTTGGCGTTCCAGAGGGCGCGAAGGTCAGTGACGAGGAGCTGATCACCCTTCGGGAGTCGATGGCGTCGATGCTTCGCTCGATCGACGTCGAGGCGCATATTCTCGATCCCGTCGGGCTTCTGAAACTCGTGGACGATTTGACGTCGCCAACCACAGTGTCGGGGGAGGATGTCGTCGATTACAATCGCTTCGATCCGATCGCGGACCAAGCGGTGCGCCGCGACATGGAGATCGTCACCGATCCCAATCGCATCCTGATCCGAACGGAGCGTTTTCGCGCGCTCGGCGCGCTGCAGGACGGCGTGCCGGACATCGGGGAGATCGTGCCCGATCGCTTCGATATACGTTGTTACGCGATCCGCAACCTGCCGCCGCGCTGGGCGCCGTGGGACACGGTGAAGCTCATCGGCGATCCCTATTTCGACAAGCTCCGGATGCCCTGTCCGGTGGCGACAATGCTCACCATCACCTATCCCGACGAACAGGCGGCGACGTCGCGTGCGGCCTTCAAATTCATGCGCACAACGAGCCTCGCGAATTCGCAGAGTGCGAAGTTCACGCCGCAAGTTCGTGAACAATCGCGCGAGTGGGAATATGTCCAGGACCAGCTTCGGCAAGGTCAGAAACTGGTGCGCGTGTTCTACAGCGTGATGAGTGTCTCGCCTTATGGCGAGGGCGATCGGCACGAACGCAATCTCAAGGCGGTCTACAAGGCGGCGGGTTGGGAGCTTCAGGACGAACGCTATCTGCAGATGGCCGGACTGATCTCGGTGATGCCGCTGACGATGGCCAACGGCCTCGCGAAAGACTTTGAGCGGCTGAAGCGCTTCCGCACGATGCTGACGACGACGGTTGCCAATATCGCGCCGTTGCAGGGTGAATATAATGGCGGGCCGATACCGCATCTCTTGCTTCTCGGCCGCCGCGGTCAGCCCTTCTTCTGGTCGCCATTCGAGAACAGCGCCGGCAACCATAATGTCGCGGTGTTCGGCAAGTCCGGTTCGGGCAAGTCGGTGGCCCTTCAGGAAATCACCTCGGCGCTTGTCGGCGCCGGCGCGAAAGTCATCGTGATCGATGACGGCCGCAGCTTCGAGCATAGCTGCAAGCTGCAGGGCGGGTCATTTGTCGAGTTCACGATGAGCTCGGGCTTCTGCCTCAATCCTTTTTCGATGATCGACGCGGCGGAGGCGGAACGCGACGAAGATTATCGGCTCGATTGCATTGCCATGCTGAAGGCCATCATCGGTCAGATGGGTCGCCACATCGACCGTCTCAACGATACCGAGCGCGGCCTGATCGACGCCGCGGTCAACGCCGAATGGGAGAAGAACGGCGCGGAAGGTTCGATCGACGGCGTGATCGAGGCGCTGATTGCAAGAGAGCACATTCAGGGCGAAGAGCTCGCGATCGCGATGCGGCCATTTTCCAGTGCCGGCACCTACGGCCGTTTCTTCACAGGCCAGTCCACGCTGAAGATCGGGGCCGATCTGACCGTGTTCGAACTGTCCGATCTGTCAGCGCGCGAAGAGCTGCGATCCGTCGTCCTGACGGCCATCATGTTCCTTTCGAGCCAGGCGATGCGGAAAGATCGGAGCACCCGGAAGGCGCTGCTGCTTGATGAGGCGTGGCAGCTTCTCAAGGGCGGGTCGATGGCCGACTTCGTTGAGACATACGCCCGCACTTGCCGCAAATATGGGGCGTCGCTCATTACGGCGACCCAATCGCTCAACGACTATTACAAGTCCGAAGGGTCGATTGCCGCGCTCGAGAACAGCGACTGGTTCGTGATTCTCCAGCAAAAACCGGAGACGATCGCGGACTTCAAGAAGCTCGATCGCTTCGACATGAATGATGCGGTCGAATCGATGATGCGGTCGCTCAAGCGGAACGGCACCGAATATTCGGACATGCTCATCAAGGGGCCCGAGATGCTCGCGATGGGTCGTCTGGTGCTCGATCCCTATTCGGCCACGCTCTATTCCTCGAGCCCGCAAGTCTTTGCCGCAATCGATGCGAAAACAGCCGCTGGCATGAGCATGGCTGAGGCGATCGAAGATGTGGCCTTCCCGGGTGCGGCCAAGGAGCGCCGGGACCGCGGCGCCGACTATGCGGAAGCGGCAGAATGACGGCGTTGGCAACCTCGCGGAAGCAGCCGCCTGCTATCGCGACTCGGCGGCTGCTGCAGGACATCGCCTTTTCGTTCGTGTCGGTCAGTTGCTGGCTGGCAATAAATTGCCTTGCTGCTGCAGGGGTGATGCTCGGTTTTTTCGCTCTGATGGCGAATCTCAGCGTCGACCAGTTTTTCGCCGAAACGGCCAATCTCTCTAACCACTATCTCGCGGCCGACGGCGCGCGCCGCTCCGAATTCGCGGAGATCCTTTTGTATCTCTTCGGCGGGCTGGTGCTGTTCTTCTGCATCACGCGGCGCGCTGCGCTGCTCTCGGGCACCGCAACATCCAAGGGGGACATGTCCAATGACTGAGCAACCGGCTTTGACCATCGGCGGGGAACCGCTTGTTCCTCCGACTGAGGCCGCGGCGGCGCCCCCTTCCCGTCGCCGCGGTTTCGCCGGCTTCTCTTGGGGGCAGATTGCGGGCGGCACCGCCCTTGTCGCTGCACTCGTCTGGGGCGGATGGGCCACGCGCGAACTCATGATCCTTAAGGAACGACGGATCGTGTCGATCAGCCTCGCGGGGATGGCGAATGATTTCATCATGGCCGAAGCCCGATCGGGCGCGAGCCCCGAGCAGGTCGATTCCGATACGCGCCATTTCATGGCCGCCATGCAACGGACCCTTCAGGAGCGCGCGGCCGCCGGCGAGACGATCGTCGTGAGCGAGGCGGTCGTGGCGGCCTCGATGCCCGACATCACGCCGGAGATCCGCGCGGCGGTCGGCGAGTTCATCAAGCGCAACCCGCCGCCGCGCGTGGCGGCCGCCGCTCCTGCGCCGGCACAGGCGATGCCCGGGATTATGCCCACGGCTCCGATGCAGGCGCCGCCAGCGGCGAATCCGGTGTTCGGCGGCGGCGGTCTGCTTCCCGGCGGCGGGCAGTGAGATCATGGGACGCATTCGCTCGCCCTTGCTGCGAAATTCGCTGATCGCGGTCGGCCTGGTTGCGGCGACCAGCGCGTGGTTGTCGCTCGACACCTACGCGCAGCGGCATGGGTTCTTCATCAATCGCTCGCCCTCGCTGCCCAACTGGGCTTATTATTTCGAGCGCGGAAAGGCCGTGAAGCGCGGCGAAGTTGCGTTTTTCGCACCACCGTCAAATGCCCTCGTCCACGCCCATTTTGGCGCGGAGCCTCCGGTGTTCGGCAAGATCGTCTATGGCTTGCCGGGAGACATCGTGTCGCATCGCGGTGCCGACGTGATTGTGAGCTGGGCCGCGGGTGCTGATAACGAAGCGCCGTCGGAGCAGCTCGTAGCCAAGCTCAAGCCGCTGTCGTCCACGGGCGAAGCATTGGAGCCGGGGCCGACCGGCGTCATACCCAATGGCTGCTATTATATGGGCAGTCCGCATCCTGACGGGTTCGACAGCCGCTATGCAGCCATTGGATTCGTCTGCACCAAGCAGATTGTCGGCGTATCGAAGTGGTCGCTGCTGTGAACCGCGCGGCCACCATGTTCGTCGCGGCGATCGCGGCGATCGGCATCGCGCCGATCGCGAGCGCCAAGGATTATGGTCAGCAAGGGGCCGTGTTCCGGATCTCCGAGCCGGATCTTCTTCGCACGATCGAACAGAAGCTTCGGACGCTGGAAGCAAGTGGCGGCATCGAGCGGATGAATGCCGAGCTGACCCGCAAAACCGAAGCCGGCGTACGTCGGCCACGACCCGTCGCCGGTATCAGCCTCGCGGTGCGCGATCGTAGCTGGATCTTTGATCCGGCGATCCGTGTCGAGCAGGATATTCTCGACAACAAGGGCAATGTGATCGCCCGCGCGGGACAGCGGGTCAATCCGCTCGATTTCGTGACCGTGCGCCACAAGCTCGTTTTCATTGACGGGGACGACAAGGATCAGATGAGCTGGGCCTTGCGGCGGTTCGACGATCAGTCGGCGAAGCTCATCATGGTGAAGGGCGCTCCGCTCGACGCAATGACCTTGCACCAGCGCCGCTTCTATTTCGACCAGGGCGGATTTCTTGTCGGGCGGTTCGGGATCCGCGCGGTGCCGGCGGTCGTGGAACCGAATGGGAAAACGATGAAGGTTTCGGAAATCCCGCTCGGGGTCGGTCGGAAATGATCGGCCGTATTCGCGCCTCGTTCCGGTCGGGCTTGCGGCGACTTCGATCGGCCGCATTCTTGACGCTGGCGGCCGCCGGCGTCGCAATGGCGGCGCCCACTATTGCCAGCGCCGCCGGCATCGATGGCACCCCGGGGAAGTGCACGGGCAAGTTCGTGAATCCGGTGACCGACGTATGCTGGTCATGCCTCTTTGCGCTTTCTGTCGGCGGGCTGAAGATTTTTCCCTCCGATCGGCCCGACACCGACAATCCCGATCTGCCGATATGCGCTTGCGGCTCTCCGCTTCCGCGCATCGGCGTTGCGATGGGCTTTTGGGAGCCGGTGAGGCTCGCGGACGTAACAATGAAGCCGTGGTGCTTCGCCAGCCTCGGCGGCAAGAAGATCTCGCCGGGTTTCAAGATCGGACACGGCCGCGCCGCCGACAGCGTCGATGGTCATGATCGCGGCGCCAAATGGCATGTCCACTGGTATGTCTATCCACTGCTCTACTGGATGGAGATTCTGACCGACGTCGCCTGCCTCGAGCAGTCGTCGTTCGACATCGCCTATGTCACCGAAATCGATCCGCTGTGGCAGGACGATGTGCTGACCGCGCTCATCAATCCCGAAGCCGCGCTGTTCGCCAACCCACTCGCGCAGACGGCGTGCGCGGCGGATTGCGGGGCCGCGACGCTCAAATTGCCGCTCGACCCGCTCTTCTGGTGCGCGGGCTGTCTCGGCTCGATGTATCCGATGAACGGCAATATCGCCGAGCATATCGGTCATGTGCAGTCGAGCCGGCTCGCCTTGTCGCGCTTTGCCTACAAGCTGCATCGGCAGGGGATCGCCTGGGGCACGATGGGCAAGAAGGGGCTGTGCGGCAAATATGTCATGCCGATCCTGAGGAAGCAGCAATATCGGTTCCAGGCGACGGTGCCCTCTCCGATGGTCAAGGGGCGCTGGGCGTGCCCGCCGATCGGCGCATCCGACATGAAGCCGGGTTCCGGCAACACCTATCCCGCCGTCGGCGAGGACATGGGCTATCTCGTGTGGAGGAAACGCAATTGCTGCGTTCTCTGAAAAATCTTTCCAGAAAAGGGAAGTTTGTTTCCGCGGCCGTGCTTCTGGCGGCTTGCGGTGGCAGCATCGCGCTCGCGCAGAATGTCGATGGCCTCGATATTCAGCATATCCTGAGCCGCGGTGAAGCGGCCGATCCCGACGCGGAGGCGCTCATCCGCGAAGTGGCGCGCCGGGGTGACGAAATGCGTGCCGATGCGCGCGAGGCGGCCGACGGTGGAAACCGCAACCTCAGCGAAAATAGGGGTGTGCTCGGGGGAGGGCCAACCGGGGCGATAGATTTCGACCAGATGCTGGCCGCATCCAAAGACCTTGAGGCCAGCGACAAGGGTGCGCCTCAGCTCATCGTTTTCGCATCGCTGTCAATGCCGGAGCAAAGCCTGAAAAAGCTTATCCGCGAGACGGCGAAAGCAGGCGGCACTGTCGTGTTCAACGGTTTCCCCGGGAACTCCATGAAGGCGTTCCAGCAGGGGATCATGAAGGTCGTCGACAACCAGGACGCATACGGCAGCATCGGTATCGATCCGCGATTGTTTCGCGCCTTCGACGTGACGGCGGTGCCGGCGATCGTCGTCGTGACATCGGAATTCGAGCTTTGCGACGGGTTCAATTGCCGGACGTCCGTCCCGCCCTATGATCGGATGAGCGGCAATGTGCCGCTCGAATATGCACTCGAGACATTCGTCGACGGTCGTGGCCCCGGTTCGGCGATTGCGGGCCAAGCGCTGGCGCGGCTGAAAAAAGGGCAGGGGTCATGATCGACGCCAGCTCTGGACTAGCAATTTCGATCGAACCTGAAGGCGTTGCTGGCGCCGGCGTTCGGCGCTTGGGCCGTTCACTCGTCGCGATCGTCGCGGCGGTCGCCATGGTGGTCGGTCCTATCCCGGTTGGTCAGGCGCAAACATCGCAGCCATCCGGAGAGATTTCCGCCGCTGGCAAAGATGGTGAAGCGTTCGCCAAATCAGGGAAAGAGGGCGCCGCCTCGATTCCCGGTCAGGAAGTCACCGGCGACGTCATTCCGGGCTATTCGACGGCGCCGAGCGATCTTTCGAACCTCTTCGGCACCGATGATGGGGCGCTCAATTCCGCGGGCGGCAATGCGGTCGGTAACGAAGCCTGGGAATTCATGATGGGCGCGGACGCCAATCGCGCGACCGTCGATCCGTCCTCGTTCGAAGACATCATCAAGAAGGGCGAGGAGATCAACGAGAACGCCGGCAGCTCTGAGCTCGGCGAGAACATCAGCAACACGCCCGGCACCTGTGAAGAGGTGAAGGTTGGCGAAAAGCAGGATTTGTATGATCCGGGCCTTGTCAAGATCGCATTGAACGGTTCCTTCTGTTGACGCGTTGGGGGCCCCACACGCAATGCTCAAGGATTGGCTTCATTCGTTCCGAGGTCAGCTGATGCACTATCCGTGCATAGACTTGTATCCGGTCGCGGCCGTTCCCGCGCACCATAATCCGTATTCACATCCCCGGATCGAGCAAAGGCGGATGCGGACCAAACTACTACTGGGCGTTTTCAGGCGCCATCAACTTTCCCGGTCACGCATCACACCAATCCGCGTCGCCTTATCGAGCCTGTTGCAACATAGGCATCAGGCGGCGCGGAGCTCGGCACCTTGAGGGACCAGACCGGTCTCCACAAAGCGCCAAAGCGCGATCAACAATTTTCGGGCGAGCGCAACGATCCCCACCTTTGCCGCGCGAGCGCCGTTGCCTTTGAACCGGTTGCGATACCAAACGGTCAGTTCGCTACTTGGCTGATATTTCAACCAACACCAGGCAAGTTCCACCATCTGCACACGTGTGCTTCGGTTACCGGCTTTGCTGATGCCCTGATCACGCGACACGTCGCCGCTGGCGAAGGGCGCCGGAGCTAACCCAAGGAAGGCCGCGACGTGTCGTCGGCTTTCGAACTTTCGGCAAAAAACCTCAGCAACCAACATTGCCGCGCTGTTCGGACCAATGCCCTTCAGCTGCTCAAGGCGAACCGCTTTCTCTCGGCATGGGAAGGTAGACTCCTCATGGAGCACAACTTCAGCGCGGTCCCGCTCGATGTCCTTGATCTGATCGTTGAGCAACGCGAGCCGTTCGAAACAGCGCTCAATTTGTCGACGAAGGTTTGGTGGCAAAGGCCGCCCATCGCCGGTGCGCATGTCGTCGAGCTGTTTTGACCAGTCACCGCCCTTGATGGCTTTGACAGATCGTATGCCCTGTAATGCAAGTAGCCCCCTGATCCGAGAGATAATTCGGGTGCGCTCGTGCACGAGATCGCCGCGCTCCCGCATTACTCTGCGCGCGTCCTCCTCCTCGGGGGAGGGCACGTCCACGACACGGCACACGCTTTTGTCGCCAGCGAGATAGGCTTTGAGGATTCCGATCATTGCTTCGGCGTCGATCCGGTCGGTTTTTGCGCGCCTGCCTCGCCGCGACACGAGGAAGCTGGCGGGATCCAGCACATATGTATCGATATCGTTCGACCGCAGTAGCCTTGCGAGCCAGAAGCCATCATATCCAATCTCGAAGCACAGGCGAATGGCGGCAGGTTCACCGATACGATCAGCGGCCTTGCACTCAAGATTGCGAAGGTGACTGATCAGTGCCGCGCTGTTCCCGGCAGGAATTGTCCGTAGCGAAGGCTTCGCGGCTCCTGGCGAGAGCGAAGCAACAAGCCAGTTGCGCTTGCTGAGCTCAACGCTGACAATGACAGAAGTCTTGGGGCAGTAATCTGACGACGAGTTCTCCATTTAGCGTTCTCCGTGGGGTTTGACGGAACAACGGCATAGCCGATCCGGCCTGCATAGGATCTATTATGACGCGACCTGCGACGTCGGCGTCACAGTCACGACGCCCGATCGCGTCGAGGAGCTGAGCTGTCCCGACGGTTATACGCTGGTCGGTCGGACCTGCACGAAGAGGGTGACTCAGCCCGCGGACGTCACCTATACGTGCCCCGACGGCGGTGTGCTGCAGGGAACGACCTGCGTCGTGACCCAGCCCGCTTCGGTCTCCAGCCACAGTTGCCCCGCCGGATTCACGCTGCAGGGCACGAATTGCACGCGCACGACAACCGAGCCCGCGGTAATTACCGGCTACAGCTGTCCGGCAGACTATATGCTTGACGGGACAAGCTGCGTGCGGACGCTCGAGCAGTCGGCGACGCCGAACTATAATTGCCCCGCCGGTTACCTCCTCGAAGGCACAATCTGTCGGTCGAAATCGACCTATGCCGCGACGGCGAGCTATAGCTGTCCCGCCGGGTATAATCTTTCGGGCACGACCTGTTCGCGCACGCTGTCTCAGCCGGCTGACGTCTATTATACTTGCCCTGCGGGTTACGATCTGAACGGCACGACCTGTACCCAGACGGGCACTTATACGGCAGTCCCGAATTATAGCTGTCCATCAGGCTATACTCTCGTCGGAACGACTTGCACGGCAACCGGAAGCTATGGGGCGACACCCAATTATAGCTGTCCGAACGGCGGTACGCTGCAGGGGACCGAATGCGTTTCCTCGGGGAGCTATGCTGCAACGGCGAGCTATAGCTGCCCGAACGGGGGTACGCCGAACGGCACCAACTGCATGACGACGACTCAGACGCCGGGGACGCCGGTCTATCAGTGCAGTGGCTGGGCGTTGCCGATGGATCTCTATACCTTCGAAAATGCGCCCTACTGCGGCTTCGCCAAGACGGGCAAGACCTGCCCGACCACCTGGACCGGCTTCTATAAGGAAGGAAAAGCGCAGGGTTACAGCGGGACGAAGTGCTTCTTCCATCCGAAGGTCAATTATACCTGCCCTGGCGCTTATGTCGTCGAGGGATCGATGTGCACGATGGTCACCGCGACGCCGGGGACCGTCAGCTATAGCTGTCCGAACGGAGGAACGCTTCATGGCACGCAGTGCCAGACGAGCTCGAGCAGCCCAGCGACGGTCACTTACAGCTGTCCGAGCGGCGGCACGCTCGCCGGAAACATCTGTAACACGAGCAGCTCGCTGCCGGCGACGGTCACGCATACTTGCCCGAGTGGCGGCACGCTCAACGGTACGACGTGCACGATCGTCACGTCGACGTCTGCCACCCCGGTCTATTATTGCCCGTCTGGCTATAATCTTTCGGGAACGACGTGCTCGCGGACCGATGAGACGAGCGCGACGGTCACCTATAGCTGCCCCAATGGCGGCTCGCTGTCCGGTTCGGTTTGCACGATTGATCTCGCGCAGCCTGCTGAGGTGACGTACAGCTGCCCGACCGGATGGGAAGTCCAGGGGGACAAGTGCAGGTCGGTCCTCTCGCAACCGGCGACGCCGATCTATACCTGCCCCTCTGGGCACAGCCTCAGCGGCAACATGTGCAGCAAGACGGAAACGCAGCCGGCGACCCCAAATTATAGCTGCCCGACCGATTTCACCCTTTCGGGCACGACCTGCACCAAGACCTATCCGGCGCAGCCCAACTATAGCTGCCCGGCGAATTACACGCTGTCGGGCACGACCTGTTTGATGACGCTCTCACTGCCGGCGACGGTCACCATGGTCTGCCCGCCCGGCGCCACCGAACAGAATGGCACCTGCTACGGCGAGAGCGCGGGGCAGAGCGAGTGCGCCGAGCTCGAGTCAAATCCCAAATGCAGTCACGTGCGGGACAAGTGCCTTGATGAGGAGCCGAACGGCCCCTGCAAGGTCACCGAGCGCACGTTCAAATGCCCGATTCCGAATTCTCCGCCGACGGACGTGAAGGAATATGTCTGCGGTGGGTCGATGTATTGCATCAACGGGAGCTGCAGCGAGATCGAGGACGAGGCCTCAAACGAATTCAAGGATGCGCTCGTTGCGATGGGCGCGATCGATCAGGTCGGGAAGGAATTCGATCCCGACACAATGGGTTTGTTCAAAGGCACGCGCGAGACGTGTCACAAGCCCGTGTTCGGGTTGGTCAATTGCTGCGCAGGTAAGGTGTCGGGCCTGTTCTCCGGTGGCGTCGCCGCGGCGGCCGCCTGGGCGGGGCTCAGTGGCGGACCTGCAGCGCTCGCAGGCGTTGCCACCCAGTTTCTCACCACGTTCCTGTGCTCGAATGAAGAAAAGCAGCTCGACGTAAAGGATCGCCTCGGTCTGTGCGTCTCGATCGGCAGCTATTGTTCGTCGAGCTTCCTCGGCGTCTGCCAGACGAAGCGGAAGGCATATTGCTGCTTTGAATCGAAGCTGACGCGGATCCTGCAGGAGCAGGGGCGGCCGCAAATCAACAAGCCGTGGGGCAAACCCAAGGAAGAGCAGTGTGCTGGTTTCACCGTCGACGAATTCTCGCGCCTCGACCTCAGCAAGATGGATTTTTCTGACATCTACGCGGACTTCCTCGAGGCCGTGAAGCTTCCCGAAGAAGCGCAGATGGCGAGCGACATTCAGGCGAAGATCGACGCCTATTACAAACAGCATGGACCGGGAGGGATTTGACGAGATGATTCCATCTGGACGGCTTTCGGTCAAGGTCAGAGCGGTGGATCACGATAGGCGAGGAGCGCGAGGCTCAGACAACCCTGGTCGGCCGCGAAGTTCTCGCAATGCACAAACCGCCGCTCGCCAGGGCGGCGCTGCGGTCGCAGCGAAGCAGCCTTTCAAAACGGAGAAGAATGATGAAGACGGCGATCCGTAACGCGATTGCTCTTGCCGGCGCACTGCTCGTCGTTTCCGGCGTACCTATTCGAGCACAATCTTCGGTCGAAGATCGCTCTCCCGATGCGACTGACCCCTCTCCCAACCAAGATTTCTACTGCGGCGCCCGCAAACTCGGAACCTGGTTTTATTGCGACAAACCGAAACCGCGGCCCAACACAAAGTCAGCGCCGGCGCCGTCGTCGACAGCCGCCAGCGAACGGCTGGCTGCGATCGCCAAGGAGCTCGACGAGCTGAAGGCGCGGGCAATCCTCGAGCCGTCGGAAGAGAATGTAACAGCCTATATTCGTTTCCAGCGCGAGCAGCTCGATCGGGCCTCGATGTTCTCCGATGTCTGGCAGCGGTCGATGTGGCAGAACCCCGAGCTCGACTATACACTTCAGCGTCCCGTTTCGACGCTCGCCAAGCGTGCCTGGATCGACAATCGCAGGGCCGAACAGGAGCAGGCGCTCCGGAATCTCTCGAAACGCTACGGGATCTTCTATTTCTACGCGCAGAGCTGCGGCGCGTGCGAGATCTTTGCACCCATTCTGAAATCGCTTTCGATGAACAGCGGCTTCAATGTCGTTGCCGTCTCGATGGACGGCGGACCGAACCGCGAATTCCCGAATTACGTGGTCGACGTCGGGCAGCACGCCAAGATGGGCCTCACCACGAAGGCCACGCCGGCGCTGGTGCTCTATGACACCGTGACTCGTCGCCCGATACCGATCGGGACCGGTATCTTGTCGGCTGACGAAATCACCGAACGCATTTTCACGCTCACGAGTACCAAAGTGGGGAGCGACTTCTAATGGCCGACATCAAATTCATCGCGCGGATCCGCGTGGCCGTTTCCCGCATCGGGATCGGCGTCATTGCGCTCTCCGTCGCCGCGGCGCCGGCACAGGCGGGTGTGGGCGACGAAATGAGCAATTTCTTCAACGATATGGGCGCGTCGGCAAACGCTACCGGCGCGACAGCCTATCAGGGCCAGTCCGCGGGCTATTATTCGCTCGGCTCGGTATGGGCCCGGTTCCCGCAAAAAAGCGTCTATCCCGCCAACATCCAGCTTCCGAAAGTCCGTGCAGGCTGCGGCGGCATCGACATATTCTCGGGCTCCTTTTCCTTCATCAACATGTCGGAATTCGTCGCCAACCTGAAGGCGATCGCGAACAACGCCATCGGCTTTGCCTTCAAGCTCGCGATCGACAGCATCAGTCCGCAAATCGGCGGCGTGATCGATCAGATGCAGGACATCGCCAATAAGGTGAACCAGTTCAACATGCAGAGCTGCGAGGCGGCGGCAGCGGCCGTCGGCTCCGTTTGGCCGAAGGTCGACGCGGCAGAGGATCGAATCTGCCAGTCAATCGGCACGTCTGCAGGGCGCTTCTCCGACTGGGCGAAGTCGCGTCGCGGATGCGGCAATGGCGGAGAGCGATCGTCGACCATCAATTCGAATACCGATCCGGCACTTGCGGCAATGACCCCGGGACCGAAAAACTATGCCTGGGACATGATCAAGCAATCGCCGCTTGAAAGCTCCGATCGGCAGATGCGCGAGCTGGTCATGACGCTTACGGGCACGATCGTCGTGGGCAAGCGGCCGTCCGACAATGATCCCCTCCCGATCATCTACCGGGGCGAGGGCGATCCTGCGATTCTCGATGCGCTGCTTGACGGCGACAAGGCGATCGACGTCCTCGGCTGCGACGAAACCGACAAGTGCCTCAATCCGGGCAAGCGGACGATCCCGGCTCTTGGGGCTACGGCATTGCGGCCTCGTGTTGCAATGTTGATCCAGTCGATGAGCGACAAGGTGCGGAGCAATGCCGCACTCACGACCGAAGAGAAGAACCTTCTCGGTGTTGCCAGCATCCCGCTCTACAAGGTCGTCGCCGTGCAGGCGGCCTCGGGCTTCAACCTGTCGCCGGGCGAGCTCAACTCGCTGGCGGAAGTCACTGCGATCGACCTGCTCAACTCGATCGTCCAGCGGATGCTCGATCAGGTGGCCTCGGGCCAGTCGAACAACAGCAATCAAGCCGATTCCGAAAATTTGCGCCAGTTCAACGAACAGCTTGCGCGCGTACGCCAACGGCTGTTCGAGCGTGAAAGCACGGTGAACCAGCGCGTGACGCGGACCTTCGAGATCGTCGATCGCGCGATGATGATCGAAAGCACGCTGCAGACCCGAATGGCGCCAGGGATGGCGGCATCTCTCAATTTCTCCCGCGCTTTGTCGGCGCAAGGTTTGCGGCCCTGATTTCGGGCTGAAGGAGCGCGTGCGATGATCGAGGTCTTCACGGTCGGCGGCGGGGAGTATCTCGTCAACGTCTTCAATGCGGTGGCTTCGTGGGCGGGCTCCGGTGGCTACCGGGGCCTGATCCGCGTTGTTATGGTGATGGCGTTCACCTGGGCGCTCCTCGTCACGGCGTGGAATATGGATCCGCGCGCGCTCCTCAAATGGTTCATGCAGGCGACCCTGATGTATATGGTCGTCATGGTGCCGACGATCTCGGTGAAGGTGACCGATCGCACCAACCCGGGCGTGACAGCAGCGGTCGTCGACAATGTTCCGATCGGCCTCGGCCTGGTTGCCGGCTTCACGAGCCAGATCGGCGATTATCTAACGCGCGCGGCCGAGACGGTTTTCGCGATGCCGCAAGTGCTCAATTATTCGACCGGGGGCATGATCTATGGCGCGAAACTGCTCGATGCGACGCAGAGCCTGAGGATCGATGATCCGGTCTATGCGACCAACCTGAACGAGCATTTCAAGCAGTGCGTCTTTTATGACATCCTGCTCGGCCGCAAAACCTATGACGACATCCTGAAGTCATCGGATCTGCTGTCGGCGATGGGCCCCGGATCGGTCGCGCTGTCGCAACAGTATATCTACCCCGACGGCACATCGGGCATCGTCACATGCGAGACGGCCTATAACTTCATCCGCAATGGCTGGAGCAACTATTATAACGTCGCGGCTCCCAAAATTGCGGCGCAGTTCTTCCCCGGCATCCCCGTGGCGCAGGCGTCGACCCGCCTGAACAATGACATCAACAATATGAATGCTGCGGGGATGGGCTCGAGCAGCGGCCAACTCGTGCGGCAGGCGATGTTCATCAATGCGCTGACGGAGGCGCGCGACAGCTTTGCCAGCGGATCCGCACAGGGTTCGATCGACGCGTTCGCGCAGACCCGCGCGGACATTCAGACCCGTAACACCTATTCCACGATCGCCTCGGGCGCGATGAAATGGGTTCCCTTGCTGAACGTCGTTCTGACGGTCGTTTTCTATTCGCTCTTTCCGATCCTGTTCCTGCTGATGCTGCTGCCGACCAACGGAATGACCGTTGCCAAGGGCTATATCACGGGATTCTTCTATCTCGCTGCGTGGGGACCGTTGTTCGTCATACTGAACATGATCTTCATGTCGCGCTGGCAAGTTTCCTTGGCGTCGTGGGGCGCAAGCGGCGGGATGACCGCCGCGAACTTCTCCGGTATCTCTGCCGTCAATCAGGACGTCGGCGCGCTCGCCGGCTATATGATTATGTCGGTTCCGTTTATCGCGGCAGGCATGGCCAAGGGCGCCATGGCGATAGCGTCGCATTCGGCCAGCTTTCTGTCCCCAAGCCAGAATGCCGCGGAGCAGGCGGCCGCCGAAGCCACAACGGGCAACTACGCATATGGCAACGCCTCGCTGATGAATCGGCAGATCAACACGCTAAACCGCGACCAATATTCTACGGCACCGAGTTTCAACACCGGCGCCGGGACGATCCTGCAGCGTTCCAGCGACGGGGCATTCACGCGCTATAATGAAGACGGCACGTTCGCCTATGACACGAGCCAGGGTATTTCGAACCTTGGGTTCGGTATCTCGGCCAGCAAAGATTTCGGGTCTCAGCTACAAAAGGGTCTCAGCCAAGGATCCAGCGTGGTCGAGCAGAAGCGCGTCGCGGCGAATGATAGCTGGGCAGCGGCCCGCACGGAATCGGCGAGATTGTTTGACACCGCGCAAACGTCGGCCAACGCCACCACCGAGGAGGGTCGCTCGCTGCAGTCGTCGATCGCGCAAGTTCAAGATCTGTCATCGAGCTGGTCGAATACGCTGCAAACCCAGTTCGGCATGACGAAAAGCGAGGCAGACCGATTGGCGCGTGATACGGTTCTGACTGGCAAGGTCGGTGGTGACGGAAGCTTGGGAGCGGGCGGCCAGTTTGGCCCGGTTTCAGCAAAAGGTGGCCTCAGCGCAGGGACTGAAGGCAGGTCAAGCGATACCAGGAATACGGAACAGGGCCTCTCGACCCAAAATATGAATACCGATGCGCTGCAATGGCTCGAGAAGGAATCGTCCTCCGAGACCGCGCGCCAAGCGCGCGAGAGCTTTTATCGTGCAACGTCTTCATCGACCGATAGTCAGGTTAGAGGTCTTGGCCAGGAGGTATCGCAGGATCTTCGTCATTCGCAAAGTCTCAGCGAGGAAGCATCGCGAGCGGAAGATCAATATCAGCGCTGGTCGAACGAATTCTCGCAATTCGAGCGGGATGGCTACGCGCTCAACAAGAACCTCAGCCAAGACTTCGTGCGTTATGCTCAAACCGCTATGATGGATCCCCAGAACCGCCATCTCGATCAGAGCTATCATCCCGGTCTCATCAATATGACGCCGACCCAAGCTATTACGCAGGATGCCTTGGTGAAGCAGTTCATGGATGATCGGGTCGAGCAAATGCACCGTGATCTCGGTGTAGTTTCCTATGCGCCGGCGGCGACGATCGCCGGGCCGGCGTTCTCAACTGCCGACGAAGTTCGAGCGATCGGCGCTGCCGGTATGCAGGAAATCGCTGCTCGTGGGCCATCGGTCGATGTTACCGGTTCCGCGCGCGACGTTGGCCTTGAAGACAACGTGAGCGGCCGACTGGACGGCAGTGTCGCTCGCCTCGATGAGTATGGCCATGGAATGAGGGCAACACTGCTCGGCGATCGGCGACAGGCCGATAACCTCGGCGCAACCGCAGAAGCTCGCAACGATTCGTGGGTGCTACGGACGATGCCGGGCGTTGCCGGCGCGCTGCGCGCGATCGGTCTGGACGGTGCAGGCGAAGCGCCCCTTGGCGGACAGAGGGTCAATCTCGGAGGAGTCGCGTCGGCCGCTGGTCTTGGTATTAAGCCTGGGGTGAACCTCAGCTCGATGGACTCAAGCATGGCACCTGCGTTGACCGCGGCGGCGGCCTCGGCCCACGCACTCGGGCTGCCTCAGCGGGTGGTAACATCGGCTCGTGATAGCCAACATACGCGCGGAAGCTTGCATCCGGCTGGAAAAGGCGCCGATCTTCGGGGAAACGATATCAGCGTCGCCCAAGGCAAGCACTGGGCTCGAGATGTCCGTGGACGGCTAGGGCCCGACTACGACGTCCAGTTCGAGACAGACAAAGAGAATCCAGCCAACAATCATTTGCACATGGAATATGATCCGAAGCCTCGCGGTGGGCGCGGCCGCAAACGCTAGATCCAGCCCACAGTTTCGAGCTGGGGCTGGTTCTAATGAGCGCCGAAGAATAAAACCAACGCGAAATAGGCCAAAATTAGGCCCGAGAGGGCGTAGACGGCCGCTCTGCCGTAACGGCCCAATTCGGCAGATTGACCTTGGTCGACGACATCGCGACGCAGATTATCCAAGCGACGCTGATCTTCGTCCCAGCGCAAATCGCGCTGCACACGATCGTAGTGGCTCCAGTCGTACTGATCCATGTCACAACCCTTCACGAGCGAACATACAGGAAACACCCCGAAATGGCAAGGTTCGGTCATGCGCACGACAGCTTCTGGAGTGTATTCTTGTTTTGATAACCGCTGCAGGCTATATGAATGCAACGATCCAGCGAGGATCTCGTTAAGAGTCAGATGATGGCAAACGCTGTAACTCAAGTGCTTACGACAGTGAACGCCCCCTATGGGGCGGCTGTTTCTGCACATCAGCTCGCCGCAATGATCGTCGATTCCCAGAGCGCAATTGATTTCAACGCGCCGGTTTTTGCGTTCTTCTCGGAAGTGCCGCTGCAGGTCCAGAAGCAATTCATGACGGCTATGGGGGTCAACGCAGGCCTAGCAAGTCAAGTCGCAGAGCAGGTTTCCGAGCTTTCGGGTTACGCATTGCCCTTGGCGGCCTGAGGCCGTGCCCGGGAAGCGGCCGAGCGAATGGCCGGTCCTTTTCGATCTAGCGATCGATATTCTTGCCCATTTCGAGAAGGCGAATGGGTTTCTGCCAAACTGGAGTTTTGGCGGCGGGACGGCGCTCATGCTGCAGATCGATCATCGCGAGAGCCATGACATCGACCTGTTTCTGGATGATCCCCAATACCTCCCGTATCTCAACCCAGAAACGCAAGGCATAAAGCTCGATAGGGCTCCGGACAGTTATCAGGCCGGCACGGACGTGTTGAAGCTCGCGTATGAAGATCTGGGAGAAATCGATTTCATTTGCTGCGATAATATCCTTCCCGACCCCACCACGACGAGCGATGTCCGTGGGCATGCTGTTGCTATTGAAACGCCCGCCGAAATTATCGCGAAGAAGGTGTTTTATCGCGGTTGGAGCTTTCAGCCACGCGACATGTTCGACCTCGCGGCAGTCGCCGACCATTTTGGATCTGAGTACGTCGTAACGGCGTTGAGGCAATGCGAGCGTGCGAAGTGCCAAACAGCGCTAGAGATAATCGATAAGACGAACCCAGCCTATGTTGAAGGTATTATCGGCCAACTCATGCTTCGCAAAACGACATTCGGCCTCGTTGCGAGCGCGCGAGAAATCAGCCGCAATCTCATCGCGCTCGCATTGGCTGCCTGATCACATCGGCGAGAACTTCCTACTCGGCAAAGCTGCGCGGCCTCAGCCAGCCAGCGGTGGCGATCGATCATTTGTCAAGGAAGGCGTGGACACCCTCTTCGGCGAGAGTTCTTTGGAAGGCCACATCAGCTTCCCGGTCGGAAGCGAAAACGTCGTTCCAAACGACCGACGTTCCGCGCGCATTGACGACCTCCAGTGACCAACCGGGTTCCGTCGCTATCCGAACAATGTTGATGATCAGTGGTACGCCGTCTTGGGTAATGTGCCGACTAAGGGACGACTCTATCAGTTCGGGGTGCGGTCTGGATTGCATGGGTGCAGGCTACTGGAATGGGACCCTTCTTACAACAACCTCGATCCCCAATACCAGGGAAGAAGCTCTGGGAGCCGACTGACGCCATCCACCGGACGGAGCGAAAGCGTCTCGTTGGGGCGAATTCATGTCCCGGATCTGGACATCGCTCAGCGTGCCCGGCTGCATGCGGCATGACCGATCAGATTGCCCAAATTCGCATCACGCTCGAAGACACGAGGCCAGCCATCTGGCGCCGTGTCGAACTTCCCGTCACCAGCAGTCTCAAGGCCCTGCACCTCGCGATCCAGGCGTGTATGCTCTTCGAGAACTACCATTTACCATTTGTTCCGCTTCGACATCGGCGATGCCGCTTATGGCAATCGATTCGATACGATGATTTCATGATCCGCACGCGCGACGCCGCCAATATGCGGATTACCAGGCTGTAGAGCACGGTATTGCCAGCTTCACCTACCCTATGATTTTGGGGATAACTGGCGTCATCGGGTCGAAATCGAAGATATCCTGCCTGCGGAGGCCGGGACGGAATATCCGCGGTTCATTGATGGCGAACAGGGGGCTCCGCCAGAGGACGTCGGCGGCACTCCGGGATTTGAAGAGTTTCTCAAGGTCATGACCAAGCCGCGCCATCCTGATCGCGCCTCAATGGTCCGATGGCATGGCGCCGAATTCGATCCCGATGACATCGGCCTTGGTGAGATCGAGGCGTGCATCGCGAAACTCGCCAAGCGTCGGGCACAGGGGAAAGCTGCTCAAGCCGACGCCGCATCCCGCGTCGGCTGATCGGTCGCGGTTTCCTTACCACGCTTCATACTTTCATCAGCGGCGTCCGGATGATATTATGCCCCGTGGCCTATGAGCTTGACGACATCAAAGCGCAGAGCGACTGCCCTGTATGCGGGCATCTTTTCCATGTCTCGTATAGAACGCTGCGGCTGCAACGAACAATCGAATGTCAGGGCTGCGGCGAGACAATCCGCCCAATTGACGAAACGCCGATTGGAAAGATTCAGGCTCTGATCGACGAGGTAAGCAAAGCCGCATAACCCCACGCAATGAGAGGGCACATCACCAATTGGACTTGTGTCCAGCCTTCGTATTCTTCTGCCACTTCTCGAAAACTGCCTGCAAATCGGGCGGAATCGCTGCCTTGAATGCCTCATCGAGCGGATAATGCGGCATCGCTTCGGCGACGGCGTCGAGCAGCGCCAGACCCTGCTTGCGGTCCTTCGGGCGCTTGAGAGGGTTTCGCTTTGCCTGCTCCGACATCCAGAGTTTGTGAAGCGCGAACCATCGAGGATCCGGCGCTACGATCCGGGCAGGGGACCCATCGCGGCAGCCGACGACCTGATCGACCGGTCGACCAAGCAGCAGCCACTCCTGCTCTGCCAATGGTATCGGCCGCGGTTGATCGCGATCGCTCAATGTTCCGGCACGAGACGGGGCTACGAGCAACTCGACCTCATACGCCCGGGCATTCCGGGCCTGGAAATCACGCTCGCTATTGATCGTGAATGTCGGGTCGACGGCCTTCAGCATCTGCCAGACGGTTTGTTCGGAATCTTCTTGCTCTGCGGCGACCCAGGCGAGATCGAAGTCTTCGGTTTCGTCGGGCAGGAGAATGAAGCCATTGGCCTCGATCATATAGGCCGCGATCGCGTTGGTGCCTACAACGAGGAGGTGCGAGCCAAGAAGATTGCGACGATCGCATTCTCGAAGAATGGGACCGGCATCACTGGAAAGCAGGGGAAGACGCAGGGCCCGGTACAGAGCGGCGCTTTCGGCAAGACTGGTGCTCAGGAGTGCGCCGCGCTCTTTCAGCTCGGCCTTTTGCTCGCGATAGGCTTGGAACTCGGCTTCCCGCGCGGCGTCCATGCGACCGAGCGACTTGCCGTTTCCGCTGCGATCATGGATCAGATAGAGATATTCATATTCGCCCACGGTCTTGCGGCGCAAATCATAAGGCAGCGCGGCCCGGGCGCGTTCGGTTACGACCCAGGCTTCATATCGTTGCCGGAGGTTGACGAGAAGCCGGGATTGCTCATCGCTGAAGGCACGAAGGGTGTCCATGAGGATTTATCCCACAATTTTAGAAATTCGTCAAATGTGGGATAAATCTATGTTCGATAACAAAGATTATGTTAAATATCAGCATGTTCTGGCGTGGGCCTGCCGGTCTTGTCGGCGATGCTTGGCCCATGTCGCCGCTTTCTAGCGCCAGGCGAACACCCTGGTCCGCGAGCGAGACCCGCCGGAGGTCAAGCCCCAGCCGAGGCTGTTGCAGCCGCATCGGCCATCTTGGCAAGCCCCGCAGGATCGCGACCCACCGCAGCGAGAGCATAGCCGTGAGCTCCTACATCGTCAGCTCGGCGGCAACATGATGATGAGCGCGGTCGTCGTAGGCTGGCGGCACCTGCGCCATCGCAGCAGCAATCTGAGCCCGGACGCCGCCAACTTGCACCTGTGTCGGGATCGCCGGCTTTTCCATGGCGCTTTCGGACAAACAGCGGAAAACCATCGACCACGCATTCCAACTTTCACGTCGCTCGGTGGGATCGAACTAGTCTGTAACCGGCGCGACAGCGCAATCATCAGGTTCTTGATGCATTTGTTGAAGTCGAACGTCAAATATATCAGCAGACTGTCGTCATCGTCTGAGAGAATTCGGACATGTTAGGGACAAAGCGGCGTGCCGTTCCACAGATAGAGTTGGAGTCACGCGCGCTTTAAAGCCGCCCCCGGCATTTTCTCGTGTTCGTCTCCGTTGGCTCGCAGGGTGGCGACGGGATGGGCCGCGAACGGAATGGTAGGATTCGGCGAGGGGCGCCGCCATAGCTGCCATGAATAGCTCGCCAGGCATTTGCCGTCGACTACAACGGGGCCGCAAGCGGAGCAGCAGGTGTTGGGCGTCATCCTCCCGCATTACATCGCCCGTGGATCACGAGAGAGCGCATTCCGAATGAAGCTCGGTGCCGACCACCGACTTTGCGATTTGGACCAGGTGCGGATGGTGCGTGAAGAACAGCACCTGTGTGGTCCGAGCGACCTCAGCGAGGACACGGAAGCCTGCCTCAGCGCGCCGGTCGTCGAAGTTCACGAAGAGGTCGTCGGCGAGGAACGGCAGGCCGACCCCAGCCGCGACAGACTGCTCGAGCGCGGCTAGCCGCAGCGCGAGGAAAAGCTGGTCGGTGGTGCCCTCGCTCATCGCGTCAACCTCGACCATGGTCCGCGTGTCGTCGCGCATACCCAGAAGTCGCGGGCTGGGAGCGTCGGTGTCTACCTTGAGCGTAGCGTAACGCCCCGTGGTGAGCGTCGAGAAAAGCTCGCCCGCCCGCAGGAGCAATGGATCCTGATGCCGTTCGCGATACTTCTCGATCGCCCACTTAAGCGTCACGGCCTGAGTCCGCTTCAGAATGTAGTCCTCCGCTAGCACCTCCAGCTCGGAACGGGCCTGCTCGGCGTCGGCGGCTGCGTCTACTGCGGAGGTCCCATCCGTATCGAGGGCGGCGAACGTCGCCCGTGCATCGCCATGCGCGGTAGCAGCCTCGTCGACCGCGGCGTTAAGCTCTTCGAGCCGGGAGCCGAGTGACTCCAGTTGCGCAGCAACCTGGTCGGGATCGGCCGCGCCAACGGCCGCCAGCAGCTCGTCGAGTCTGAGGCCGTCGCCTGCCTCCAAGATCGCGCGCTCGGTCGCGGCGATCTCATCGGCCAACCCGCGCTTGGCCCGTGACCGCTCGATCGCCGCGCCGAGCGCGACCCTGTCCGCCGAACCTGTCTCGGCGAGCAGCGGCGCTAGGGCCTCCTCGGTCGCTTGGAGCTTGGCCTGCGCCTCCTGAAGCTCGCCGTGGCGGCGCTTGTCCTCGTCGTGCAAGGATCCGTTCACCGTCGCGGCGCTCCGCGCGGCCGCGAGCCGGTCGCGCAGTGAGCGCAGGCGTTCCTGGACCTCGCCCGCCGGGACGCCGATCGCATCGGCAAGCTGCCTCACCGCCGCCGCATGCTCGCGCGTGTCCCGGCCGATGCCCTCGATGCGCCGCCGCATCGACGCCTCAGACGCCGTCGCCTCGCGCAACTCGTCGAGCAGGTCGAGGACCGCGGAACAAGCCGACACGTCGATGTCCAGACCGGCCTCGGTCAACGCTGCGCGCCACGCATCGCCGTTCGCATCCAGCGCGTCCTCGGCCACCCTCTGCCTGCGATCGAGGGCCGCCGTCTCGACGTCGAGCTGGTCGAGTTCGGCTTGTGCCAGAAGCCGCTTGCGGGCGACGTCCTCGAATTCCGCGCGGCGCCTCTCCGCCCTGGCGAGCACCGGCGCGATCGGACCGCCTCCGTCCGCGACGCCGAGCGCAGCACTCATCGCCGCCCGAGCGGCGTCGCGCTTGGCCTCGGACAGCTCGACGTCCGCTATCAGGTTGCGCACCTCGGCCTGTGCCGCCTCAGCGACGTCGCGGTCCGCCTGCCAGGAGTGGAATCTGCCGGGCTCGAGTGCCGGTAGGCCCACATCGGCGAGCCGTCGCTTCCAGCCGGCGACCGTCTCCTCGTGACAATCCCTCGCTGACTGCGCGCGAGTTTCCGCCTGCCTACGAGTGAGGTCGTGCGACGCCCGCGTCTGTTCGAGAAGCGAGAGCTTGCCCGAGGCATCTGCGCTGGCGAACCGCGCATCGGCGCGGTCGTCCGCCGCCGCTACGCCCGACTCGTATCCCGCAATGGCTTCAGCGGGTGCCTGCAAGGCCGCGCCATTCAGCAGATGCTCGCGCAGCGGTCGCCAGAGACGGTCACGCTCGGTCCGTACCTCAGCCATTTCCTCGGGCGACACCGCGGTGCCGGTCGCCAATTGAGAGATCTCCAACGCGGCGGCCGCCGACTGGTCCGAGGCTCGCTGCGCTGCCTCCTCCTCCCGGCGGACCTCAGCCACCAGCGCCGCCAGTGCGTCGCGCGCGTCGTGAACCTCGCTGTCGTCAACCCTTGGGAGGCAGGCCAACGCGTCCCCGTCGCCCGTCCAGGGTGCGAGTCGCGCGAGGGCGGCGTCGGCTCGGCGCGTTGCACCGTCCAGCTTGACCCGCAACGCATCGCAGCGTGCGTCGGCATCGGCTCCGAGCGCGCGCGCGTGATCGACGGCGGAGGTCAGCGCATCGACGGCGTCGCTGACGATTGTCGCGGCGAGCGCCGCCGCAGCACGGCCACGCCGCTCCTCGACGCGCTGTCGGTCGTCCTCGACCTGACGCATGGCCAAGCGCTGCTCGCTGTGCACGCGGGCGAGTTCGCGCAGCAGGGCCGCCAGTTCGCGTTGAAGCGTCGCGCCGGCGTTCCGGCCGGCCTCGGCGCGAAGCCGACGGACCGTCGCCGCGGCATCGGCATGCTCAGCCTCAAGGCCAACGAGGTCGCGCTTCGCCTTCACCTCGGCACCCGCATCGGCGACCAGGCGATCGATCTCATCGGCGACGCCCAGCACCTGTGGGTCGGTCAACACCGCAGCGCGGCGGTTGGCGATGTCGGCCCGAAGGCCCTCAGCGGCCGCTATCGCCCGCACTGCCTCCTCGGCCTCGCGCACTAGTTCCTCCGCAGCCGTTTCGCGCTGCCGGCCCAGGTCGACGACACCGTCATATCCAGCGAGCGCTATGGTCTGCTCCTCGCGCCGCCGAACGAGCGGCGCGAGGCGTCGAACGCGCTCGGCGGCCCGGGATTCCGCCTGCACCGCGTCACGATCGAGGCGCGCGGCCTCGAGCGCCTCGCGGGTCCGCTCGGTGGCGGCCCGCGCGTCCGACCACGCCTTCGGCTTCAATGCGTCGTCACGAACCAACCGCGTGGATTCTGCGAGCTGACGCTGGGCCACCGTGAACGTGCGGCTCCCGCGGTTGGTCGGGCCCCATATAGCGTCGGCCTCCGTCTCCAGGCGCCGCAATTCGTCGGATACGCCGGTCAGCCCGGAGCCGGCGGCGAAGAGCGTCCGCCCGACGTCGTTCTTCGCCTCCACCATCGCCTTTCCGCCGGAGCGGAGTGTCTCCTGATCGAGACTGAAGGATAGGCCGAATGTATCCCGGGTTTGGCCACGCAGCATCGCAGCGAGTGGAGCCTCGTCGATCGGGACGTCGTCGGCACCGAGCAGTGTGCCGCTGGTACCTTTCTTTCGGCGGCAGGCAAGCGTCGTGCCGCCATCCTCCAGCACCGCGCCGACGCGCAGCAGAGAATAGTCGAAGAGGAAGTTGTACGGCGAGCGGACGGGGAACCCGAACAGCAGGTCGGAGACGGCCGCCAGCGACGTCGTCTTGCCCGCCTCGTTCTCGCCGTAGATGACGTGGAGATCCGGAATGCCCGGGCGGAAGTTCAGTTCGCAGTCCTCAAAGCGCCCATAGCGCTCGAGCGATAGGCGGGAGAGGCGCATGGTTAGCCCTCCGCCGTGAGGCGCGACCGCAACGCGGTCGACGCGGTACGGAGGACGCCCGACCAGTCGCCGCGGGCGGCGGCTAGTCGAAGTTCGCCCTCATCGGGATCGCCGAGGGACGTGCTGGCCGCCAGCATGAAGCGCTCGAGGTCGCGGCTCAGCGCATCGATGAGGTCCGGGTCGCTCGCCGCCTCGTCGATCATGGCGCCCAGGTCGTCGCCGACGACGAGGCCCGTGCGCGCCGGCTCGGTAACTTCGACCCGGACCTTCTCGACGAACAGGGCCGGGGATATCGAAGATGCGATCGCGCGGACATCGTCGCGCAGCGTCGCGGCACTATCATGGAGCGCGCCCGCCTCGACCGTCTCGCCGCACAGCGTCACGCGCGCGATTAACGGCCGACCCGAGGCGTTCGCGCCGTGAAGCCCCACGAGTGCAGAGCGCAGCAGATCCCCGACCTCATCCATTCGCGCTTCGGCGCAGTTCACGTCGAGACGCACCCATCGGATAACGTCGAGCTCGATCCGCTCGACGGAGGCAACCTCGCCGTCGTCAACAGCAACCAGGACCGCGCCCTTGGCTCCGGTCTCTCTGATGGTTCGCCCCTGCACGTTGCCCGGAAAAATCACGTGGGGCTCGGTGCTGACCACCTCGAACTCGTGGACGTGGCCGAGCGCCCAATAATCATAGCCCCGAGATTTCAACTCCTCGAAGCTACATGGCGCATAGTCGGCATGTCCCGGCCGACCGGCCAGCGCTGTATGGAGCATACCGATGTTGAACGCGTGCGGCTCGGCCGGCGGGTAGGCCAGTACAAGGTTTTCGGTGACCGCCGGCGTCGAAAAGCTCTGGCCATGGACGGCGACGGAAAGTTCGGGAAGGCGATGAGTCTCAGGGCGCCGCGATCCGAACAGCCGGACGTTCGGCGGCCAGGGGACCGTGCGCGAGATGACGGAGGCCGCGTCATGATTGCCGGCCAGCAGGAACGCTGGAATACCGGCTTGGTCCAGGCGGCCCATCGCTTTCGCGAAGTAGAGACCGGTCCCCATGTCGCGCCAGTCGCCATCGAACAGGTCCCCGGCGATGACCACGAAGTCAACGTCCTCGTCGATCGCGCACTGCACCAGGTTGTCAAACGCCGCGCGCGTCGCTGAGCGGATCTCGTCGACCGGCAGGCCCTCGTATCTCGACAAACCGTGCAAGGGGCTGTCGAGATGGATGTCAGCGGCGTGCAGAAACTTAAAGCTCGTCAAGCTCATTCCCCTTTGACGAATAGGCGCCTCACTTTCGGAACCCCGCCACTAATAGGATGAATGTGAGGGCAATTCACCACTACTTACAAGGCCGCGAACGGATCGGGCCCCATTGGACGGTCGGTGGTCGTATGAAGTCAGTCAGACCGCGCTCGGGTCAGCCGGCAAGGCGATCACGTTCTCGTCACCAAAAAGCTCACTGACCTTCGCTAGCGCTGCCGCGCTGAGCACCTGCGTGAACAGGAGAGCCAGCCTCCTCTTCGGACGCGAACATGCCACGTAAAACAGGTTGCGGTTGCTCTCAAAGAAGGCGACCCTGTCTTCGGGAGGCCCGGGATCCATCCATTCCAGCATCTGAGCGAAGTTATACTTGTTCCAGCCGCGGCCCACGATGACGAGGACGTTCTCGAACTCGGCACCCTTGACGCCATGCTTCGTCGCGAACGGCGTGTGGCCGTCGATGAAGGCGTCCACGGCGATGAGCTCCGCATAGGGCACCTCGCGGAGCTTCCGCAACTGGGTCACCCGGCGCGGCTCGTCTTCAACCGGATCCGCTCCCACGGCGGCAAGCCGATCCTCGCGGTCGACGACCGCCTCGGGAACGCGCATGTGCGACTGCGCCCTCATGAAGTCGATTACCTGCCCAATCGTCCCCCTCTGCCTAAGCTCGATGAGTTCCTGGAAGGACTGGGACCAAGCCGCCTTGTCCTGATGACGGCGGATGCTGGGCCGACCGGCGTCGAGACATCCGAACATCTCGCCGTAGCGCTGCGCTCGGAAGGCGGCGCACGCGGGCTCCACCTGATCCGCGAGGAACTTGATGTGCGGATCCTCCTTCTTCAGCCACGCGTCGTTGAACTGACCGTAGATTTGCTGGATCGTTGGATAGCCCTGCTCCCGTGCGAGGACGCTGTGGCTGAGCATCAGGATCTTCGTCCGCTCGACTGAGAAATCCCAGCCTTCGCCGATGAGCCTGGCCTTGAGATGGTCGAAGTAGGCGCGGGCCGCCTCGGCGCTCGTATCTCCGGTCCAGTGCCCGCCTCCCTGGCCTGTGCGGCGCTGCCCCGGCCAAGCGTTGGTATGGAAGAGCCGCGCCTCGCCGGGCACGTCGGCGTCGCTGGGAATCTGCGGAAGCGCAGGCCTCATGCGGTTGAGCATCGAGACAATAGGCCCGGCCGACCGGAAGTTGGCGTTCTTGTCTATTACCTCAAGCGCGGCGTGGTCAACCGCCCCGCATCCCTCGCCGTAGATCTTCTGCCAGTGATCGCCGAAGAGGCCCACGACAGGGCCGGTGCCTGTGTCGAGGAAGTACTGCTTCAAGGCGTCCACGAAGCCGGCGTCAGTGTCCTGATACTCATCGACCAGCAGAATTGGATAGCGCGCGGTCATCACGGCCCGAAACTTGGTCCGTGCGAGGAGCGCGGTCATGAGCGTGAGCACGTCCTCGTGCCGCAACGACACTTCCGTTTCGGTCACACGGGGATAGCCGAGTTCATATTGGATGGTACGGACACCGATATCGGCGACATCCGCCTCGGCGAGCCGATCGGTCCAGCCCCCGAGCGTCGGCACCAGCGCACGGATCTCTGGCTGGAAGTCCTGCAGCAGGGACCAGCAGAAGCCGTGGATCGTTTCTGGTCGTACCGCAGGATGCGCCTGGATGCGGGACGTGATCTCGTCCTTCGCGACGTTCGTGAAAGTGATGCAGCCGATCTGCTGCCGGTTACGCAGGAGCTCGGTCCCGCGCAGGACGAGAAGCCTGCGGAGTGCCTTCTCCAGCGAGTAGGTCTTGCCCGCACCGGCGCCGGCCTCGAGACGGAAGCTGCGACCATCGTCGAAGCAAGTGAAGACGCGCTCCAACGCAACGCGGCCGGCGGCGTCGGCTGGGCTCTCCCCATCAGCCATGGGCGGGCTGTCCGCCGTCGGCAACTTCTACCCCGATCACCTCGGCGACCAGTTCCTCTGCCACCGCCTCGGGCGGTAGAACCGGAGCGGGATTTCCTTCGGCGAGCCACCGCAGACCTTCGGCGATGTATCTGGGCGTCCTCCAAGCCGTGCTCTCGATCGCGTGCTCTAGGGCGAAGCTAGACTTCTTCTGTTCGGCCGCATGCTCATAGGCGAGATCCGCCCGATCCCCCTCGCCAAGTTCAAACAGCTCCGGGTTGGCGAGGATGAACGCGTCCTCGAAACTGCGGGCGGAGGGTCCGCCATCCTCCTCAGGGATTTGATAGGCAAGGCGCCTGCCGGCGCTGATCTTCTCATCCGCCGTCTTCGCCAGAAGCTGCGCCGGGGACACGTCGGGCGAGAACCACTCCTTGATGCACGCGTTGCTGGTGAAAGTCCCCTGCGCCACGGGGACCGCCACGCGCTTGTTACTGGCATTGGGAGCCACGGAGTCGATGTCGGTGATTATAAGCGTGCGCAACTCGAGGAAGTTGAGAAGGTCGTAGAACCGGTGCGCGTACGCACCGCCGACCTCCATTACGGTCAGGTATTGGCTGCTGAGCTGCGGCTGCCCGGCCGCCGCCTCGTCAGTCTTGCGGATCATGGAGGGAAGCAGGAGCCGCTCCGACGTGCCCTCAATCAGGATCGCCTTGTCGGCGAAGAACAGGTCACAGCGTGAGAGCGTGAGATACTGGTGAAGGAATTCGCGCACCGCAAGCTCGGCGCCCGCCATGCCCTGACGCAGATCCTTCACGACCGAACGGCGCATGCGCTCGCCGTCGGGAATGGAGAGGAAGTAGCGGAGGCTCTCGAACCGCGCCTCGTTCGCCATGTGCGGGGAATGTGTCGTCACAACGAACTGCACCGGCCAAGGCCGATCAGCGTTCAGCTGCGCCACGAACGCGGCCGCGACACGCTCGAGCTGCCGGATGAAGACCTCCTGCATCTGCGGATGAAGGTGCGCCTCAGGCTCCTCTATGAAGATGAGGTGGACACCGGCCGATGTCGGTGTCGCCTGATACTCCCGGAAGAAGCGCAGTAGCTGAAGGAGCATATAGACGAGGTTCCTCGTCCCCAGCCCGTTGTAGGTCTCAGGCAACGTCATGCCGTTGACGCCCCGATACCTAACCCTCGTGTGGTCCTTGAGGAGCTTGTTCACGTCGAAGCTCGTCTCGGTCACGAGCCCAGGATCTGAAAGACCGGGGTATCCAAACAAATCGAACGTGGGCAGCAGCGAGGTCAGCCCAGAATTGAAGCTGTTGTGGACGTCGCCCTGAATGGCCTCCACCACGTCCTTAAGTTGCTCCGCGGTCGTCCGCCTCTCGGGGTTGATGTCGTCCGTCAAAGCCGACTGAAACAGCACCTCGACAACTTTGCCGAGGACGTCGCGTTCGCGGATGGTGTCATCGTCGAGACCACGCTGCGCGTTGATGAAGCCGCCTCCGATCAGCGTCGTGAGCAACTTGGTCTCGAGCAACTTGCGGTTGGTGGCATCGTTGGGATCGACGGCCTCAAGCGTCCCCGCATAGGCGGACGGGAGCCGTTGGCTTAGGTTCCGAAAGAAGCGGGAGCGGTCGTCTGCGGCGTCTTCGAGCGGTATCAGGTGGTCGGCAAAGAAAGCTTCGGGCGCTGTCGCCTTCGGGCCGAAACGAAACTCCAGGCGGGCCTCGTGACAGTCGTCGTTTAGGTCGATGATGCAGTTGCCCAGCGGTCCGAGATCCGGCGCATCCGTGTCGTATCCGATGTCGAGAACCAACCGAATCGATGGCAGCTGCCCTAGGACATCGGCGGCCTGCGGGTCGGCGCGGTAGGTCTGCAGCGCCTGCCAGAAGCTCTCGTGGCACCCGAGAGAGAAGTCCTCGAGCCGGAACGCCAGACTGCCGCCGGATAGGAGCCGCCGGAACAGCTCCGCAATCGAAGTCTTCCCGCTGTTGTTCCGCCCGACGATGAGCGTTGTACGTTGCTCGAACCCAACTTCGACATCCCGCAAAAGACGGAAGTTCTCAATTCTGGCCCGCACTATCCGCATTCTCATCCCCCCTAGCGCAGAGCTTTAGCCGACGAATGGCCGCATGTCGCCGGACGAAAGCGCCGAATTGAATGTACCGGCGCGGCCATCGCTTGCAACACTACGTGCATTGATCTATTCACGTAATATATACTCCTTACGTAAGGTGGATCAATCATGGAATTCCGCGCACCTACCGTCGCCGCGCAGCAGAACGCTAAGGCGCTCAACTACCTCACGAAGAACCTGAAGGATCCTGAGGCAGGCCGGCGTGCAGTCGAGGGCCTGATCGAAGAGCTGGGCAACGCGGTCGACGCTTACCCGGATTGGCATCCGATCCTTACCGCTCCCCCTCGACACGGATCGGAGCATATCGGCAGCCTCTCCCAGGTGGCAACATATGCGGAGGCAGACCATACAACGGAATTCGTGAGGGGTTTCGTGACCTGCCCTTATTCCGGCGAAGGAGCCGACAGGCTCGTGGAGGCGGTGCGGCGGGTGCCGGGCCTAGACGCCTATCGGCTAGAGCAGCCGCTCTATGCGGACAGCGCCCATCCGGTCGTCGTGGTGGCCGTCAACGTCGAGCTGGAGGCCGACGGCACCATCAAGAGCAGGGACGCCCTGGCCTGGTTTGTGCAGCTCTCAGCCGCCGAAGCCACCGGCGCGCAGGTGGCTGAGACCTGGTGGAACGTCCGCTCACTCATACTTGGCAGTCCGCACGGATCGCGATCGTCTCTTTTCGTGAACCAGCACACCGGCGTGCACATGCGCAAGATCTTGGAGGCCATGAACGCCAGCGGCATGTTCGGCCCGATCAAGGAGTCCTCGCTTGAGATGCTCTCTCAGAAGAAGCGCGATGCGATCAGCGAAACGCTCATCCGAACCGCCGTCGCAAACTGGGATGGAGAGAACTCATCGTTCGACTTCGAGCTGCGGGGCGAGACATGCAAGGCGTCGCTTAGGGACACGTGGAACGACAATCATGAGATCTCGGTGCGCGTGGAGATCGGAAGGTTCGACCTCTACGTCACCGGCTTCTACTATCCCGAGGATCGCAGAATCACGCACGTTGATCCCCGCGGCAAGCGCGAGTTGGCGGAGAAGTTCCTGTAAGTATCCAGACCAACCTCGGCTTTCAGGACCTCCGTGCCTAGATGCGAATGGCGATTATGAGGCGCAATTTAGCCGCTTCTTCGCTTAGTTGACCGGAACCCAACCGATGGCTCCGCTGGCTTCCGGTAGAACAATTCAACGTCAAATTCCCCGAGCCGAACGGATCTGGTTCAGCGAGAACAGGCGGGCGAGGATTACGTCATTGTGCAGTACCCCTGCCCGCCAATCCTCGCCCCAGCCATAGGCATCGGCCACCGCCTCATCGAGCGCGGCATGGGCGTTCGCCAACCATTGCGGGCGGGCATTGTAGAGATTGGTGAGCGTGCGCTTCTTCAGTTCCTTTGCCGCTTCCTCGTCCTTGGGCAGGATGCGGTCGGGATAGCCGGGCACAACTTCAGGCTCACGCATCACCAGATCGCCGGGGTTAAGCCAGTTGTCTCGCAGTTCGTTGAGCCTCGACGCCGCAGCTGCGATCGCCTGCGCGCGCGGATCGTCCGCATAATCGGCGGCGGGCATGTTCGGGGTCAGGCCCTCGGGGAAGGGGAAGGTCTCGAAGGTGCTCGAGGGCGTGTAACGGGGCCGGTCCTCCAATGATGTGCCCGTGCGCAGCGACCACAACTCGTGGAAGCGCGAGTGGAGGATGCCGAAGCTGGTGTCGTCGTCGCGGGTGATTGAATAAACGGAGCCCGAAGCCAGGGTGCCCCCGGCCAGCCAAGAAAATATTCGGTGTTTCGAAACTTCCGGCGTCGCGATGAACCGAGCGAGACCGTACATGCGCGCACGAAGCTCGGGGCGCGACCGCTGATGCAGCCACCGCGTCGCCAGCGAGGCAGCTTCGTTTGCACGAAGTTGTGGCAGGGGTGGATTCTCAGCGGCACGCCGGGCATTTTCAGCCGCCCATTGCTGGTCAAACAGTTCATACGGCGCTTCGAATAATGCCGCTTCGGCGGCTGACGAAATACCATCGAAGTTGATGCACCAGCGCTCTTCTGTCCGTCGTGTTAGATCAAGACCCGTGATCCAGCGACACACAACTTCTGAGTTGCTGGCACCGTTCGGGTTCCCCCTGGACATAAGGAGACGCCGTGCGTCATCGCCGGTGATCTCGAATGGTCCACCGAACTTAACACCTTGAAATGCGAGGTTCTTGTTCGACGCGAGCGATGCTGCTTGCGTCAAATCAACCGTCTTGGCGCCGCCGGTTAAATCAGCATTGATGCGCGGAACCGGTAGTCCATTTAGGCCAGCCGACGGTCCCACGACACCCCGTGAGAAGCAAACAATCGACACACGCACCGCCGCGCCTTCTACTGTCCAGCCCTCGTCGCTCCATGCTTCGAAGATGCGCCCACCGTCGACTATTGGCTTCAAGACCTCGCGATTTACGCCGCCCCGGATGCTATTGGTGCTGACAAGTCCCGCACGGTGCAGCCGTCCGGCGGCCATCATCGCCCATGCCTTCGCGAACCAGTAGCAGACGAGATCGACTCCTCCCGGCACCTCCGGCCACGAGTTTCGCAGCGTCCGTGTGTAATCCTCCCCTAATTCGCGGATCATCTTCTTATTGCCTAAGAACGGCGGATTCCCCACTACGGCATCCGCCTCCGGCCACTCCGCCCGCGTGCCGTCCGCATTCAACACCGCATCCCGACACTCGATAGTGTCCAGCGGCCGCAGGATTGGATTCTTCGCCGCCTCGAAGCCGTTGCGGCGCATCCACTGGATCTCACCAATCCAGACCGAAACACGCGCCAGTTCGGCGGCATAGGGGTTGAGCTCGATCCCCAGCACATTTTCGGGCCCGACAGCTGGAGTGGCCTTGTCTAGGCCGAGCGTTTCGGCATCGATGTTGGCGCGGTGTTCGATATCCTTGAGCGCTTTCAGCGCCACGTAGAGAAAATTGCCCGACCCACAGGCAGGATCGAGAACACGAAACTCCTTTAGTCTAACCAGAAACTCGTTCCGCAGCCTTTGCGCTTCGCGATACGCTGCCTCTTCGGCCCGCCTGGCGGCCGCAAAGACTTTCCGCGCTTCACTCTGCGTTTTCGGTACGCGGGCTTTTGCTGCAGCGACTTTATCCATAGCCGACGCGATTTTCTCGCGGACCTCAGCCCATTCGGCTTCGAGCGGTTCGATAATTACCGGGCGCACGATCATCATGATTTTATCGCGATCGGTGTAATGTGCGCCCAATTGGCTGCGCTTGGCAGGATCGAGTCCACGCTCGAACAAAGTGCCCAGGATCGAGGGGTCGATCTGGCTCCAGTCGCGTTGAGCGGCGCTGAGCAATTGCTCGATATCCTCACTGCTGACGGGCAGCACGCTATTGTCGCTGAATAGCCCGCCGTTGAACCAGTCGATCGGTGTGAAGTCGATGTCGCCGCCCTCCGCCATCGCGCCGAACAGCTTGGCGGCATTGCCCTCGAAGCGTTCGGGCCGCACCCGGCTGGCGCTCAGCATCTTGGTGAACAAGTTGTCGGGCAGGAGGCCGACATCCTCAGCGAACATGCAGAAGACTAGCTGGTTTACGAAATGCGCGACGCGGTGCGCCTCGTGCCCGCGATCCCACAGCCGCTGGGCGATGCCGGCGAATTCGCGCGCGGTCTCCTCGGTCAAATCCTGGCGTGACTTCGCGGGCTTGAACTGATCGGGTTCGAGAAATGCGGCCTTGAGCCGATCGCGCACCGCACCGTCTGTCAGGTCGTTGAGCGCGATCTCGTGCGTTTCCTGGACGCTGTTGGTCCAGTTGGTGCGGATCACGATCCGGTTCATGTCGGATACGATCAGCAGCGGTGGATTCTCCAGCGCGACCGAATATTGCAGCAGCTGGCTATAGGCCTTGTCGAGATTGGCGTGCCGCCCTTTATACTCCCAGCCGAAACATTCGCGGCGCCAGACATCGGCCCAGCCGTTGCCGCCGCTGGCCTTATTCGCGCCCTTTTCGAAGGTGAACCACTCGCCCTTGCGATCGGCGGAGACCGGGTCGAGGACACCGAGCAACGCACACAGATCATTGAAATGACTTTGCGAGGCTGAGCGCTCCTTCAGCTCGACGTTTTGCCATTTTTGGAGAAAATCATGTGGTGTCATGCGCCCTCAGAAACAAACAAGGGAACTTGCGTCCTATTTGCGCAGCCCCCGCTTTTAGTAGCCAATCATTACGATGGAGCAATCACCCAGCACTCTTGACGTAGGCCTGCTAACAGGCAAATTCAACTGGCGCGAACGACCGATATGGCCGCAGAACAGACCCCTGTATGGGCCTAGAAAATCGCTATTGAATCTTCACAGATAAAAAGGGGGCCAGCTTTCGCCGGCCCGGATAAGTTTTGGGAGAGGATGCCTGAAAGGCGATCTGTATATGGGAAGCGCAGGATTATGCTGCAAGTGCGAAGTGACCCTTTTTCGCTGCAACTACTCAAGCTAGCGGGCGTATGAAAAAAGCGGCAAGCTGTCCTCACCGGGCGTCCCGGAGGTCGAACGACCCACCGTCGCCGTTTGCAGCAATTCGCGTGCAACCCGCGATAGCGTGTAGACCGCCTGACGGCGCGCGCCGCGATTGTAGTGGTCGACGCGATAGCCTTGATAATGCCGATGCAGCATTCCCGCGCGCACGAGATCCGAGACTGCCCGGCTGACGTTGGCCCTTCCCGCCGTACGAACGCGCTGCCGTAGCTCATCGTCGATTATAGTCTTGGCGGCAACAGCATCGGCGGGGAGGCGCCCATCGCTTACAAGTTCAGATTTCACGCGATCAGCTAGCGCCTTACGACGCGGATCGCGAGAGCCCATGGGGGCCAAGGCGTCGCAAAGCCAATCCCGAATGGTCGCCGCCGAACCATCGGTGACAACGAGCGGCCCCGCCCTTCCATCCGGGCCGGCGATACTCGCAATGAGGTTGAGAACCATGAAAGCATAGCGCGGGCGGGCGGAGTTTTGCGCCAGCGCTTCCATCATGCTCGGCATATCGATTGGCGGCCCATTATCGCCGTGCTGCGCAAGGTTCTGAAGCATGTAGGAATCATGCACATCTAGAACGAAAAGTGAATCCCCCAGCCCAAAAAATCGGGCACTTTGTCATGGATGACACTTTGCCGGAGGGTAAAGTGTCATCCATGACAGTCTGTGGAAGTTTGCGAAGGCAGAGCGTCAGCCCCCGAAATGGATCGTTAGCGCAAACGCTATACGGGCGGAGTTCAATCGGGGCGGGTGCGTTTGCCGCAATCACAACTCAAGCCCTTTCGACCGATCGAGCTGAGTTTCTTCGCGCGGGGCCGGGGCCGCGGGCCTTCCAGCACCATTCTCTCCCCTCGGGTTGGCGATGTCGGTGTCCGCTCCGTTGCTGGCAGATTTTTCGTTCATCTCCTCGGCGGCGACACCGGGGGTGCTACCGAGATCCAGTTTGCGTTCGAGGTCTGCCAGTGACGGCTTGCTTGCATCTTCCCCGATCGCCGCGTCACGGGAACCATCTTTGCCGGACAGGATCCGTTCGACTGCCAGTTCGCCGATTGCCTCAAGCGCAGAAGTCTTGTCGCCGCGGTTGCTCTCCAGCTGACGTATCAGTTTAGCCTTGTCGTCGGTGAACAGCCTGACATCCATTTGCTGGCGCGTATGATTGACGAGAAAAGCGCGAGCATTGGAGAGGTTCGTCTCCCCCGCCCCCATCACGGAGAATACGGTTTCGTTCGTGATACCCTGCGCCATATGCGTGTTGATCGCATATGCGAGATCCATTCGCTTGAGCATCGGGTCGCCGTTCTTCAGCTCGCGGCGCTCGCCATCGGAGAGTTTGACGATGATGCCGTCCCGATCGACCTTTTCTATGCTGGCGATCGTCGCGTTGATCATCCCGCGTCCATCGCGCTTGTCGCTATCGGTCCAGCGGATGCGCTCGCCTTCGTGAACCTCGATACGTTTTTCGTTGCTGAGCTTCAGCCGATTAAGCTTGCCGTTAGGGTCGATCTTGGACGGTTCGACACGGTGCTTGCGTCCGCGCATATCGCGGAGCTGGACGCGGCCGTTTTCGAAGACGCGCTCGATATGGTAATCGCCCTTCGGCAGACCGAGCCCGTTATCGTGGCTCCCTACTTCGAGTAAATGCGCTGCTTTCCAGTTGCGTGCATAGCGATACTCCTCGCGGGTAAGCTGCAGAGTTTCGCGAACATTGAATGCGCGTCCCTCCCCCTTCAATGTGCCTTCGGCTTTCAGCCCGTCCTGAATGATCTGGTTGGCTTCCGAGCGGCCGTCACGGCTCGAAGGCAGGAGCGTGGTCTTATAACGTTCGTCTGCCGGCAGCGCGAGCCAGGCGCCGGCGGCGGCGGCGATACGATTTTTGCTCTCGATGACGCGTTCGCCAAGGATCGCGATCGCGCCGCGGACATTGCCGGCATCGGCGAGATCCGCGACAAGACGCATGTCTTCGGTCTTCTGGCGCATGTTGATCTTGACCTCGCTCACCGGCAGCTGGTCCTGGATCGCGCGCGCCTGCATGACGGAGAAGCTTTTGCCGGCGTCTACGGGCATGAGCTGTTTGCGGTCGCCGATGATGGCGAGGCGGCCGACCTCCATCAGATTCGCGATCGCGGTGAGCTTGTCCATGCGCTCGTTTGAGATCATCGATGCTTCGTCGACGACGAGATATGCGCCGGCGAGATCAGCCTTTCGCGCGGCGAAGGCTTCGGCCGACGCCTCGCCATTCAGAAATTTCTCATTGGAATAGATGAAGCTGTCGACGGTGCGCGCCTCCATCCCGGTGTCTGTCCTCAGATCCGCGACCATCTTGTTCTGGAAAGCGAGGGCCTGCGCATCGCCGCGCATATCGGCGGTTAGCAGGATCGATTTGGCATCTTCGGCTCCCAGCAAGCGCGCAGTGGCATCGATCGCCTCGGCCTTGGCGACGGGCTGAAGCATGGTCGACTTGCCCGCGCCGGCGCGGCCCTGGACGAGCACGATGCGATCTGGAGATGAGACGATCTGGATCGCGGCCGCGAGCTGTTCGGTGTTGAGCTCCCGCGGGGCGGCGAGCTCCTGCAGACGGTCTCGAGCGACTTCGGCCGACATGAGCGGGCGCGCCTCGCCGGCGCCTGTGTCCATCGCCTTCAATATGCGGCGCTCTTGCTTGATCGCCTCCCGGGTAGTGATCATGTCGATGGCTTTATCGAGCCGCTGCGAAGTTTCCGGGACGATCTCGCCCTTTTCAACGAGCTCGGCGATACGGCGTTCGATGCGTTCAGGCGTCACGCCCGTCTCGCCAAGATCCACAGCCGTTTTTATGACGTCGGCCGTGCTGAAGACCGCCTCGCGTTCCCCCAATATGCGAATGGCGCTCGCGGTCGCATATTGGGTACGGGCCGTCGCCGGCGTGCGTGTGAGTTTGGCAAGGCCGGAATCGACCAATGGATCCTCTGGCCGCTTCAGATAGTCTACAAGTCGGTCGCGACTATCTCGAATGGCGGTGCTGACCGCCAATATGCCGCGTTCGATCGGAGAACTGCGCTCTCGGGACCTCGCGAGCGCCATGGCGTAGATCTGGTCGCCATTGTAGCGATAGTCCCGCGCCTCGGCGCGCCAACGCTCGGCAAGCTCCGCACGATCGCCGGCATCCATCTTCGGATCGCGCGTGCGCTGCGTAATAGCGCGGCGGCCTTCCGGACTATGCACGCCGAGTTCCTCGGCCTTGGCCTTTATGTCGTTACCGCGCTTGGAGAAGCCATCGAGAGCTTCCTTGTTGATCTTCTCCCCATTGGGACCAAGAAGCTCGAAAGCGCCATGTTTACCCGTGATCTCGGTCTTATAGCCCAGCGCCTCGATCTTCTCGCGCAGGATGGCGTTCGCCATCGAGGTGAGGGTCGCGCTGGCCTTGTACATTGTTCCGTTGTGCCAGGCGCGCCAGCCATCGTCGCGGATGACTTCGCCGGTCTTCTCGTCGACGCGATCGGGGTTTCGGAATTGTTCGGGAAGCCGGGACAGATTGGCGATGACGGCATGGATATGGCTCTGCGGGTCGGTCGCCCGGCTCGTGTCATGCGGAAATAGCGCGTAGACTAGGTTGCCGGTGCGGACAGCGACATCCTTCCCGTCGACATGAACGCGAGCTTCGGCGAGGTTCCTCTCCGCCCAGACCATCGTCTGTTTGACTGTTTCCATATGCGCGGCGAGGATCCGCTTGTCGCCCGAAACCAGCGCAAGGAGCGAGGCGGACTTCGGCATGGAGAATGTGAAGTCGCGACCGCTGTCGCGTGTGTCTGGATCCCCGATCTGCGTTCCGTCAGGCAGTTCGCCGTTCAGGATGCGTTCGAACGTGGCGGTATCGACGGTCCCCGACAGCCCTAGATCCTTCGCCCCCTCCCCCGCCCACGCGGACACGGCTTCTGATTGCTCGGCCGTATAGTAATTGTCCGCCGCGAAGTAGGCCGCGGCCCCTCCCGCCGAATGCACTTTTCCGATCGAAACCGTCATCGCGCTCAATCCATGTCCATGCCGAGGTCGTCGCTGCCGCGCGCCATGCCGTCAGCGCCGAGTTCGGCACCGCCGGCGCGGCGATGCTCACTCTCCCCGAAGTCTATCCGGGATTCGCGGCGGGCCAGTTCGCCACTTCGCTCTTCAGTCGGATCCTTGGCGCCGCGAAGCCGCTCCTTATAGGAAAGCGCATCCTGCTGGCCGCTACTGCCGGTGGCTGCATTGCGAGGGATGGCACCATTCGGGGCAACGTCGTCGATCGACCGCTTGGCCAATGAGCCGGCGGGATGCGGTTTGACCGGCTCCCCGAACAGATCCGAACGGCTATCCGAACTCCCACGACCAACATCCAGTACGTCGCGCGCGCGGACCTCACGACCCGCCTGCAGGCCCGCGACTTCGGGACGGTCGCTCCGTTCCGCCGCTGGAGTGGTTCCGGGTTCGGGACGGTCGTTCGCGATGTCCTGACCGCCCCCCTCTTCCCCATCGCCTTCACCATCGTCCTCTGCGATCGGCTCTAGCTCGGGCGGCGCCGGAGCCTTGATGAACCCTTCGGCAACCGGCGAGAAGCCGACATAGGGGAACGACACTAAGGTCGCGGGAAACTTCTCGGGGAACCGAACATAGGCGTTGAGATTGGGAAGGCTTGTGATGTCATCGGCGATTACCAGCGCTTCCTCTTTGGTCGTCGGCGAGATCGTCGACGCGTCGCGAGTTTGGTGCGCGCCGTAGCTGTAGGATTCGTCCATAGTACGAACTTTGCGGAACCCGATCAGGCGTGAGCATTCCTCGGCCGTATCCCGATCGGTGGTGCGAAGCATGATCTTCGTGTTGGTCAAACTGATGATGTTGCGGGCACCATCCTCACCATATGGGACCCGGAGCCCTGCAAAATTGTGGAGCCCAAGAACGAACGCGCCGCCGAAACTGCGTGCTGTCTGAAGCCCGCGCTCAAGAGCCGGCAACTTGTGGAGCGCCGCCAATTCGTCGAAGATGTACCAGGTCCGAAGTTGGCGCGAATGGGGGAGCGTCATGATCGTATTGATCGCGATATTCATCCAAAGCGTCAGCAGCGACTTCGACATATCGAGGTCGGCATATCGTGCCGTGATGAACAGGATTGACGCGTTGCCATCGTCGCGCTCTACCCAGTCTTTGATCGAGAATGGCTCACCATTATCGGGCAGAAAGCGGATGCTTTCAGCATGGGCGTTGAGCACCGCTCGGATCGATTGCGCCATCTTTGCCGCGTCGGGAGAAATGAGCGGATCGGCAACCGTGCCCTTCAGGCTTTCGTAGATCTTCTTGAGGCTCGCCTTCAACAGTTCATCTGAGAGGTGCCGGTTCGTTCCCTTCCCCTTCTTCTTCAGATTATCGCACATTTCGACAAACAGGGTACGCGCGGCCTTCTCCCAAAAGCCTCCGTCCGATCCATGGTCGGCGGGAATAAGTGCAGTCGCGGCGTTCACGAATTCACTGCGAGATTCGCAATCATTGAACAGCGACCATGACTCGCAGCGCGCGTCATTAAGGTTCAGAACATGGTCCCGATCGGGGTCGTAGAACGCTTCCATATAGTGGCCGGTAAGATCGAATAGCACGCACCGGTCGCCCCGCTCTATCGCTTGTGCCACGAGCTGGCGAATGAGCGTGGTCTTGCCCGTGCCTGTCGTACCCGTGAGCATGACATGGCTCTGTTCGAAGCCATAAGGGAACGGCAACGTCGCAATCTTGTACGGAAGGATGACCCCCGCAGCCTTGCGCTCCGCAAGCGGCAAGGCTTCGACCTGAGCGAGCGTCAAATCGGGGAATGCCTCCTTTGCGCGAGTCCGAACGCGGTCAAGGTTATGACGATCGAGCATCATCTTGAGGACGTCATACTCGACGATCTCCACGCCGCGTTCGTGGTGATCGGCAAGAATGGATTCTCCCCGGTCGCGTGCCCACGGAATGAACCACCACGCGAAAGCGCCGGCGCCGATGGTCGCAAAGAACAAGCTTCCGAACAAGGCGTTCATCAGCTTTGCCCACGCAACCTGCACGTCCGGGATATAGGGAACATATCCCATGTAGGTTGGATAGATGCTTCCATCACGAAGCGTGACGTTGGCGCGCTTCATTTCGTCGAGGCCGATGAAGTCCCACGTTGCCGCAAGCGCCTTGGTGCCGAGCATTTGGAACTCATAGTCGTCGAGGATGAGTGTCAGTTTGAGCCAAGTGAATGCGGCCAGCAGACCGAACCAGAAGAACAATGGCACGCGCGCGCCGCGCCACCACATCGAGAATTGATGGCCGATGAGCTGCGAGCCGCGCGTGAAGTTTCCCGAGTTGCGATTAGCCTCGCCGTGGCTTGACCAGGGGCGCGGATGGCGGGGGCGTGACGACTTATCTGCCATGGTGGCGGTCCAATCGTGTATCCACCATTGCAAGAAATTCGTCACGCCGATCAGGCGCGTTCTTCCTCACCCATTCATCGGCAACGAGCTGCACATACTCGCATATGATGGCCATCCGTTGCGGATTGAACTGGGGACGATCCCGGTCCGTCAGGAAGCTGTTTACGATGCGGCGGACAAGCTCTGACTTGGTAATTCCTTCCGATTTGGCGAGCTCGTTTAGAGCAAGCCAAGCCGAAGGCGAGAGCGCCACAGAACGACGATGAAATTCCAAACCACCCTCCCTCTCAGGGGTAGGCGGTGGGTTCTTGCGAAAGGCGACATTTGGATATCAGCAACTGGAATAAGGGTCAAGGTGGCCGAGCCTCGCTGATATTGCTGGTGTATTTTGCACCCCGATCAGGTCTTAGAACCGACCGGAATTCGCCACTTTTGGGGGGTGCCGATTGCACCCCGATGTAGGGTGGCATCTGCACCCCATCGGGTGCTTTATGCACCCTTCCATTTCCTTGCATTTCCGCCAGATCTTGAGCTTCGCGCATTGCAGCTCGCCGCATACCGTGTGCTTCTCAGAATGAGAGATCCCCGAAGCGGATTTCTCATTCTGCTTATCGAAGGGAATTCGGGCGTAGCCCTTCAGTTTGCCTGCACCGGGGCACATCGTGCCCTGTTCGGGCATGAGAGTTGCAATCTGCATGAGGCGTTAGCCTCGGCACGCACTTGCCCATCGTGAGATCGGAACGGTCGGCACGATCGATGAGGATCGTTCGGTGAAACGATGCCGAACGGGTTCCGGACCGGAGCCCCGCCAAGGATCATCCGGCCTGACCGATGAAGGATCGATTGCGACACCTGTGGGAGCAATCGCCAATAGGCGCCTCGCGTTTTGGGTTCCCGCTTCGCGCTCCCAGAACGCTGGCGTAGCGCGCCCAAACCCAGTTCATTTTTCTCGCCGTCTGCGATCAAGCCGGAACCCTAACGGGTACAAGGGAGAGATCGTGGAGCCAGCCAAGGTCGAGTTGCTGACGGTTCCTATATGGGACTGGAGTTTCATCTCCATCGTGATAGCAAAGGCTACAACGGGGACCGAGCAGAAGGAAAGACGACATGCCAAGAGCGAAAAAGATCGAGGGCAATCTGGACGCGATCACGGCGAAGCGCGCCGCGTTGGAAGCGGAGCTTGCGGAGCTAACGGAAGCGGAACGCCGTGCGCGCGAAGCGGAGCGCGACGCGGGGCGGGACGTGCTGCTTGGCGCGCTTGCCAAGGTGAAGATCGCTCGCATGGACCGGGGCGTTGCGACGTCCATTGCGAAAGCGATCGAGAAGCATGGATCGATCAAGATTGCGGAAGCTCTTGCGGCTCTTTGAAGCGATCGACGATGCGCAGGTCGCGAGCGAAGCAAGCGACAAGCGAGGCGATCGGTCTGCGGTTTGGCATCTTGCTCTTGCCGCATGAGTCGCGAGCATTTGCCTGCGATGCGCTGTCCGCCGACCTAGCTCGGCGGCAAGCGAGCAGGGTACGGACCGGCAGCGAGTAGGGGAACCGCCGACGGTCGAGCGGCGGTTCCATTGGCGCTCAATGCGCCGTCAAACAAAGCTGCTCGTATCGGAAATCGAGTTCCATTTCGGTCTCTGCCAATGTCTCGGCAAGATGATCCTCTTGCATCGACATCAATCGGCATTCCTCGATCGTCATGGCGTGCCAGTCGATCATGTCCGCGAAAAATTCAGTGCGACCGATCTGCCGGCTGATGGAACGTGCGGCGCTTTCGAGATGAGCGATCCGTGCGTTGATTGCGTGTTCCATGATGCGTCTCCTGAGAAGACTGGAGGGGCGGCCGAGACCGCCCCCGGGATTGTTAGAAGGGAACGTTGTCGTCCTGGTCGTCATCGTCGCGATCTGCGGGTGCGCCGCCGTTCTTGATGATGGTGGCCATCCGATCGGCGATGAGGTCGACCGTGTAGTGGCGGGTGCCGTCGGCTTCATAGCTGTTCTGGCGAACGCGTCCGGTGATGTGAACCAGGTCGCCCTTGCCGATCTTCGTGGCCCGTTCGTTCAGCTTGCCGAAGAAGGTGACGCGGTTCCAGTGGGTGTCGTCCTTCCAGCTGTCGCCGTCCTTGCGGGGGTAGTTGCTGGCGATGTCGATGTGGGTGACTTTCTCTTTGGCATCGACTTTGCCGACGCGACCGATGATGCGAAATTCAGCGATGTTCTGCATGATGTATCTCCTTGGGTGGTGTCGTTGCTGACGCACTTCGAGGAGGCGGCCGCTCGCCGCGGGCAAGCTGAAAAACGGAGGGTCCACGAAGTGGAAACCGTAGGCGCGGCACGCGCCGGTTTTCTGCTTGAGGGCTGACAGGCCCGTCCCGCAATAGGCGGGCGAGCTGCCTACGTGCGTCAGACAGCAACGAGGCCGCCCAAGGAGATGAGCAGTAACTCGGCTTTCGCATTGGACGCCTCGCGCTCGGGTCGATGTATGAAGGTCGCGCGTTCCGTCGCCGGCACCCGTATCGGCAGATGTTCAGCGGGACGCTTCAGGAACCTATTGGCCTCGGCAATCGTCGATCCTGGAGCCGCGATCGGCGTCGTGGTGTCCTTCCCCTCCCCGGCCTACGCCATCAGCTGCACCGGGCAGGGTCGGGAGCTTTCGGTCGGCTATTCCGAACGGTGGGTGGGATCGATCCGGCGCTTGATCACATTGCCGATGACCCGGCGCCACAATGCTTCCGGCATGATCCCGAGAAAGGGGCTGCCGTCCGGCGTCCCTCGGACGTCGGGCCCAACCCACGCAAATTCGTTGAGGTCGTTCCACACAATTCGGGAACGATCGTCCAGCCCGAGATGGGCGGCAACCCGGGGCGGGATCGGAATGGTGAATGCGGGATCGTAATTCCGGGTCGATATCGGCGCCGTGATCACGCGGAGCTGGCCCCGGGCTTTATAGGTGCTCAGGACAAGGCACGGCCTTGTCTTTCGACCATCCTCCAGCCCGCGTTCCTTCTCGGCGCGCCAGAGATAGACATAGCTGATGACGTCGGTCGGTTGCGGCTCAGTCCATGAGCTCGTTGAGGGCAATTGCTTCGGGCCGCGCTTGGGCGGTCCGGAGGCTGCGGATGGCTTCATCACTCAGTTCCTCGGGCGTAACAGCGATATGGTCGAGGCGCGCGAGGCGTTCATATTCTGACGCGGGCAACATGACGACGCGGGTGGCGCCATTGCGCTCGATCCCGATGGGGTGCGTCATGGCTTCGTCGTAATAGAAGCCGAAGCGCTTCGATACATCACTGGAAGTGACCTTCTCGATTGGCAGTTCCATGATTCCCTCATCACCGTTACCTGGTCAGTGCATCCGGCCTTCTCCGCCAGATTGTGCTACTACCCGTCAATTCCATTACTGAGAATCCGCACTTTACGTAATCTACGGAATGCGGATTTGCAACCCCCTGCCCGCGCGAGCTGGATTCCGGCATGAGGGCCAAGCCCTCTACGCCCGGAATCCACTGCTGGCACCCGCTAGTCGAACAGGCGTTCGACCAGCTCGGTTCCATCGTCCGTGAGCAAGATAACGTCAGGAAATTGCGCAGGAATGAGCCGCTGCCAGCTTCCATCACCGAACCGGAGCTCGTCCTTATCAAATGCCTTGCTGTATTCGTAAATGCCGAAGGTCGGCTTTTCGAGGTTCCATTGGCGTGCGAGCGCTGACCCGGGCTTCACGAGCGCGATGCACTCAACGTCGTTCGGTGAGCGCTCGACGGGAGATTGCGGCTTCCGCATGGGCGGTATCCCCTCCTGAATTTTAAGGATCCTAGCACGATCCTTGCACCATGCTTTCAAAATTGCCGCCGCTGGGCCTTGGCCCGGCGGCGGCGCGACCTATCGCGGCCCAAGGGTTCGAAACCCGGTCGGGGATGCCAGCGGCTGAAGGTCACGAAGTTCTACGAAGACGATTTTCTCGGTGCGTTCGGCCCCGACCGGATCGAGAAAAACGCGGCAATGGTCGGCGAATACGGTTGAACAGAGGCGCCAAACGACACCTTCGCGGCCGATAAACCGATATGGGCCATATTCAGGATCGACGGGCCCGGGCCCGTCTACGATCTTGACCCGCTGGCTGACGTGCAGCCAATTGGCGGCGCCATTGACGATCGCGGTCTTTTCGTCCGGCGAGAGATATGCGGGCCGGTCAGCGCGTGGTGGACCAAAGGTCGCAAGCGGGTCGCCCTCGATGCGCGCAAGCTTGTCGGCGATCGGTTCAACCGGCGGTCGAGGAAACGCGGCGGCGGGTCGGTGTCGCCGATAGTGCGTCACCGGATCGCGGACAAATAGGTCGGGTTGGTAACCGACAATCCGCCTTTGGCGCATTTCTTCGCGATATGCCGCCCGCCATAGCTGTTCCGGCGTTGTCGGCCGCTGCGCCTCGTCGAGCGCAGCGAGATAGGCTAGGAATTCCTCGTCGGTCATTGCGTCGAGGTCGGCCGCGCTCGTCATCGCCGTGTCCCCCGCTGTCGCCGATTTTCAATGCGGCGCCTGTCCGGTCGATCCTCGCCGTGCAGCTCTGCGCGGCGACGGCGTTCTTCGCGCGCCCATTCTGCGAAAAGCGGGCTGATATGGGTCTGGATCATCAGGTCGAGCTCGAGGTCGGTCATCGCCGCTATCTTGGCCTTGCGGTCCCGCTCCCATTCGACGTCGCTGCGCGGCCGCACCTCGCCTTCGTGAACGATCAGGCGGCCGTCACGAAACATATTAATGTAGGTCAGCAAATAGCCTGCATTTCCGGGGCATTTGCAGCGATCCCAATAACGGAGAAAGGCAGCGCGTTCCGACTCGGGGATGGCGCGCAACTCGGCGCGCGCCCGCCACCAGTGCTGTGCCTCGCGGGCGCGGTTCGCCTGCTGGTTTTCGACGAAAGCCTTACCGCGCGCGTCGAGCAATTCTTCCGGCGTCGGTTGGCTCTCCGCGATCTCGGCGGCGAAGAGCGGGAATTTCTCGCGATCCAGACGCAGGCGGCGTTCAGCCGCCTTCAATTTCCGGTTGGTTCGCTCGTAGGCATAGATGCCCTGATGGGGTGTGAAGCGCATGACAGTATATCCGACGCAGCGCGGCCACGCTGGGGTGGAAGCTCCAACGGCTGCTGCGACAAAAAAAAGCTGGGAAATTACGATAGAGGCGCCGCGACCGGCTGGCGCCCTAGTCGGGGCGCCAACGCTCGACCAGATCGGCCATCTGGTCGCGATACTGGTCGCCGAAAGCATCGATATAGACCGCCCCGCCATGCTGACCGAGAAACGCAAAGACGGTAGCCATGTCAGCGGCAACGTCCCGGTCAACGCCGAACAGGTCAGTCAGCGGGAAATTTCCCCACCGGTCGCCGTCCCACCATGCGAGCAAAAAATTCGTGACGCGGGCCGATTGACCGGTGTCCGAACGAGCAAGGTCTATCAGGCGGTTCAGCGCGGGTTTCACCTCGGGGTGAGCGAGAATTTCCACATTCATCGGTTCGGCTCCTTCGGTCGGTGTATCAAGAAAATCGAATGTCGTCAGTCATCGGGCGTGATCGTGTTTCGAGGCCCGCGCGAGTTCGTGGAAACGCCAAGCGACATTCTCCGCGAGCACCGCGAGGCGGGGAAGGTCGCAACTCTGTATCTCTTCCTCGACGCTGATCCTGCGAAGGTTTTCGGCGCGCAGCGCGTCGGCGTCGGCTGGTCCCGTCGGCGCCATCGGCGCCGGAACAATCGCGAAACGCGCCCACTGGTCGGTGAGCCAAGCAATCAGGCCCGGCTTGTCGGTCGGAACGTCGATCTGTTCCCAGGTCCCGCCGTTCGCGCGGACCAATCCCGCTGCGTCACTTTGATTTCCCGTCCATTCGCCAGCGCTGGTCAGATAGAGGCGCATCGAAATTCTCCCAATGGGCGAAAGCGATCAGGCGTTAGCCTGATCGCGGATCGCGAAATGTTCGTGCTTGAAAATGGTGAGCGGGACACCAGCGGCGCGAAGATTCTGCGCGAGATTGATCTGGATGCCGCTGCCTTCGCAAATGACGGCTTCGACCGGGAGCAATCGCTGAATGGAACGATTGCGCTCGAATGCCGCGCGGTTCCCAAGCTGCCGGTTGAGACGGAAGGCGACAAGCGGCACCCCACGCGCGGCGGCCCATGCCGCGCCGATGGCGTCGGCGCCCTTGTGCTGCGCGGTCGTGACAAGCGTCATTGCGGGAATGCGGGCCTTGATGGTGTCGAGCCGATCCCAAATTACCTCATGTTCAGTCCAGTCCTGACCGCCCGACAATACGACAACGGGACCTGTCGGGGCATGTGCCTCACGCTTTTCCGCCGAACGGGCCGCGAGATAGTCGCGGGCGTCGATCTGCGACGCTGTGAGTGTGCGACTCGTCCGGCTGCCGGTGGTCGCGGACCAAGGCTGGCCGCATTCGACGCGGTAAATTTCGGCGGCGTGGTCGCGCATCGCCTCAATCGCCGCGACGGCTTCGTGAAGCGATTGGCAAAGGCGTTGCGTCTCCTCCACCTTCACCGCGTGGATTTCGGAAGGGTCTGCGATGCGCGCCAGCTCGCCAAGCTCGCGCGCGGCGTCGTCCTCTTGCCGGGAAAGCTGCTGGGCGACCTTATGGAAGCTGTTGACGATGCCCCAAGCGATGCGCGGCGCAACTGGGGCGAGGCGCGTATCGGAAAAGAGGGCAAAGACTTCGCCGGTAACGTGGGCGGCAACGATGCGGGCCGCGTCGGCGTCCGGCAAATCGCTGGTGGTCGGTTCATCGTGGATGGAAAGCTGGCTGGCGGCAATCTCGCTAGCGAAGGTGCCTGCGAATGTGTCGGCGCTGGTAAGGCTCGCGTAATGCTCGGCAAGATCGGCGAAGTTATCGAAACGACTCATGGGGAAATTCCTTGTTGCCGCTTCGGAAAATGGAGTAAGCATCGAAGCGGACATTGACCAATGTTCAGCCATGAGAGGCCGGAAGAGCTAGACCCTCTCCCGGCCTCCTTCATTCAGGCGGCCTGCTTGTCGGCGGTTTCACCGCCCTTCCCTGCTCCACCCTTGCCCTTGCCGCCCTGCGGCGCGTCCGGTGCGGTGCTTTCGCCAAGGCCGGAGTTGTTGCCGATCCCATCGTCCGAACTCTCCCCGACGGGCGGCAGGTCCTGTTCAGCCTGACCCGCTGGGATTTCACGGCGCGGACGGCGACGGCTCCAAAGGACGGCAAATCCCCCTTCGCGATCGTGCCACAACGCAATGTCCATCGGGTTCGCCATGCTCGGATCATCGAGACGGCCCTGATAGAAGACCTCGCCGGTCGCCCGCTTCACCTGCTCGAACATCGCCCCGACTTTGGCCCAGGTGCGCGCCGGGGTCAGCGCCATGACCTCATATTTGGGTGCCGCCTCATTCTGGCTGATCACCGGACGCAGCGCGACGACATTGGAAAATGCAACGGTATCGATCCGACCGATGAAAACGCCGTCACTGTTCTTCTTGAGATTGCCAATATTAGCCATGATGTATCTCCATAATGCAGGGCGATGCCCCTTTTCAGAAAGTCAAAGCGGCGTTGCCGTCTTGACCATTACTTAATAGCTGCCGCCTCAAATCAGGTCTATCTCATTGTTTTATTGACTAAAATCCGATCCTCTTTGGTGAGCCGGAGCATCAAACAGACGCGCGGTAGCGCGGCCAGCGAAGATCCCCCGGCCCGACCAGGGCCGGTTCCATATTGGTCGGGGAAAGCGATGCTATGCCCTCACCTGTCCATCCCCTTCGGAGCCGCCGTCGCAGGCCCCAAGAAGCAGACGGGGGATAGCGCGGGGCAAGCTGAAAAACGGAAGGTTCCGCCGCGTAGCGGTGGAAAGCCGTAGGCCCCGGAGGGGCCGGTTTTCTGCTTGAGCGCCCGCAGGGCGCGACCCCGCGTGCCGCCGGATGCGACGCCGGGAGCCTGTAAGGCGGCGTAGAAGGACGAGGGACAGGTTTGCGCGCACCCCGGCGCCTCGGCACGCGAACAGCGTGACGAGGCCTCGAGAATGACGGCGGACGCCGATGGGCGGCCGACCATCTGCCCATGCCCCTGATCGTTACCCGAAGGGCCGAGACCCGCAGGGGCTCGGCGAGCTTGGTCGCGATCGCAGAATCGCGGCCCTAGCGAGTAGAGCAGGTTGCCGACCGGCGATTGCCGGTCGGTGGCCCGCTTTTCCCCTCTGCAACTCTCCCATCAACGCCTCTCCCTATCCATCACCGCAGATTTCCGCATTTTCTCGACGAAATGTCGGATTATTTTCGCGCCAGCGAGGTGTCGGCGAAGCCGTATTATCGACGTAAGTCACACCCCCCTTTCTGGGTATAGCGCGACAGCAAAAAGTCTGATTTCATTGACGTCGGTCGTTCGAGGCCCACGCGGACCCGCGGCCGAACAACAGCAGGATGAAGACGATGATCGTGACAACGAGCTTGTCGCGCCGGGGCCTTGCGCGCGCCAGCGGAGGACTTTTGCTGACCGGCATACTGCCGATCTGCGACAATGTGAGCGATTGGGGGCGCAAGCTGCACGGCCGCGGCGCCGATCGCTTCGAACGAGCGGAGGAATTCAACCGGGGCGTAGCCGCTGGACTTTATCGGGACCCTCGCGACCTACTCTATCAGGCGGGGATCGTGGCCCAGCTCGGCATTGGAGCCTATTTGCTCGAACTCGGTGCATCCGACGATTGGTGCCGGCAGAGGATCGGCCAGTTCGTCGACAAGGCATTGGCGATCGCGAACCAGGCCGGATTGAACCATCTGGAGCCTGGCATGGCGGAGCTGGTGCAGCTGCTATCGCCCTACGGGCAATGGCGCGGACCGTTTGCGACCGATCTGCCGGCTATCGAGGCGATCGACCCGCTTCGCGTATCGGCGGCGTTGCAAGACTTGCTCGCCACTGTGCGATGCCGGCTCGACGGCCAACGCATCGGGGCGCGTGCGCGATGAAACTGCGTCATCACTTGTCGCGCGCCTATTGGCTGCGGATCCGCGCGAAGCGCTATCCACTATATGCTCGTCGGCTTGGCTCCGACCCTCCGGTGCTCGAGCAACTCGAACTGGCGATGGATCTGTTGTGGCCCTTCGCGCGGCGCGTTTTTCTCATGCACCGCGTCGACGAGCTTCCATATGGCGTGATCGCGATCGCGGTCGATGTCGATGTTGCGACGGTCGAACGCTGTGTGGCCGACGCACTGTATTCGGTCAGAATGGTCCGGCGGGAGTTCGAATGAGGCGCCGAATTCCGGGCATGGTCACCCCCATGTTACTCCCCATTTATTGGAGTACCATTTTACAGGGGGTGATTTCGTCGTCCCGAGCCTGTTCCTTCTCGTGTGCGCCAACCGCGTGCATCATGGAGGTCACCGCATGGAACGTCGGACGCTGATAGGGGGATTGCTGGCCGCTTCAGGTGTCGTCGGCATCAGTTGCTCCGACATTGAACGCGAGGAGTTCGACAACGAAGTACGCGAAGAAGCGTTGTGGCGACTGCAGAACGCAACAGCGTTTTTCCCGAAGCGAGAATTCGAGCGCAGCGGCGACCTGCTCTATCAGTTGGGCATTGTGTCGCAGCTCGCCCTGACGGCGTGTGTCATGGCGGATGGTTGGACAGACGAAGACTGCCGGCGCCGGATCGGGCAGGACGTCGGCAAGGCCTATTTCTATGCGAAGGCGAAAGGGCTGCGCTTCGATTCTGATTGCTTCGCCCAGCTGATCCCGCTGCTGTCGCCATATGGTCGGTGGCGATCGCCGGCGATGGGATCTTTCTTCGAAGTCGGAAAGATCGACACCGGCGAGGCAAAGGTGGCGGTGTCGCAGCTGCTGATCACCGTTCGGTCGCATCTGGTTGGCGGCGAAGGCAGGGCATCAGGTCGATGACCTGGCATCATCGCATTGCGCGAAACTACTGGCTGCACGTCCAACTGAAACAGTATGCGTCGTATGCGCAGATGATCGGCACATCGCCCGACATCCGTGAGCAAGTCAGGCTTGCGATCCAGCTCGTTTGGCCGCTGGCACGGTCGGTATATCTGCTGAACTGCGTTCATGAACTGAGCTACCGCGAGATTGCGACGTGTATCGGCGTCGACGTTCGCACTGTTGAACTGTGCATCGCCGATGCCCTCGTTTCGATCTGGACGATCTGCGACCAGTTTGACGAAACCCCAAGCTAAATTCACGCGATCATTCTCGCGCTTCCCGTGCATCATATGCTGGCCCCCGATTGTTGTAATACAGGATTGCGGATTTATAGAATCTGTCTTACGCATGCCCGACTTGTGGTCGGGAGATGCGTATGACGATTTTCAATGTCCGGCTTTCCCGTGAGGACGAGGCGGAGCTAACTGCTGCCGCCAAGAGATCCGGTCGGAGCAAATCCGAGATCGCGCGTGACGCTATATCGGCTCACCTGAAGACCATGGCCGACGACGAAAAGAGGTGGGAAACGCTCCAAGACGACTGGAGCGAATATGGGTCCGCTGTTCAGGATGCCTATGAAGCTCTCGTTGGCGTCCAGCTTGGCAAGCTGGAAACGGTTCGCAAGGCATTCGAGACCCGCCTGGTCGAAATCGGAAACATGGATTGGCAAGAAGCGATCGAGCCCGTGTATGAAATTTTCAGGCGAAAGGTGATCGAGAAGTCGGGCCTCGCATATGCCCCTAATCCCTACATCGGGGGGCGTGATCCCAAAGAGCCCGAGATGGTCGCCGTCATCGGTTTTGCGGCCGACGATACGCATGACTTTGTGATTCCGCTTGAGCAGGTCTTCTATAACTATTGCGATTCCGCGGGCTGGGATGCGTTCAACGAAATTCCGGCAGTCTTTGAACGCGCGCGAGCTCGGCTTGAGGCGGAAGATAAGAGCCGAGAGCGGCCGAGTGCGAATTAGGGATTCGCAGATGCGATCCAGTTGATAATATGCCGATCTTCATTTCGTGTTCGGCAGAGAAGCGAGGGGAATTTTATGGCGCTGCAAGATCTATGGCTGGAAGGCATCGATGTCGATTCGGCGCTGTACGATATTCGCGATGACGACACACAGGCTTGGGAAGTGCGCGCGCTTGCCGGGGCGAGCATCGGCATCGATCCGATCGCGGGGTTGCGGGCCGTCATCGAGCTCAGCACCGCAATGGAGAGGATCGTTCGCGGCGAGAATGAGGGCAAGTCGCAACTGGCGAGCATCCTCGGCCGCGCCGGCGACGATTACCAGCGCTGCCTCTGGTACACGGTCGCAGGGCGCGATCCGCTCGCGGTCGCGACGTCGTTCGGCGAGCTCGAGAAATTGATGGCGGCTCGCGCGATGCTGTGGGTCGAGGCAGATGATCGAGGGCTCACGCCCGCGAAGGCTGACAACCCATATTGGACGACGATGCCGGAGGGACCGCGGGCGTCCTTCAGCGAGCGTTTCGAACTGGGCTCCCATTGGACCCCGTTTCTGCCTTCAGAATTGCTCCCGGAGGACTGACCATGCAGCGCTACTATGTTCTCGACCGGGAAATGGCCGCAGGCGAAGACGGGTTCGAGGCGATGGTAGCGCGAGCCTATACGCTCAAGCAGGCGGTGCGCTGCCTCTGCCGGCGCGACATCGCGCTCGATCTTTATATCGCCCATCGGCATGGCGGGCATGTGCTGTCGCGCTGGCCCGGGACGGGCCCGCGGCACGCCCCGCACTGCGATCATTATGAGGCGCCCGATCATCTGACGGGGCTCGGCCAGGTGCTGGGCAGCGCGATCGTCGATGACATCGACAATGGCGTCACGACGCTCAAGTTCGGCTTTCCCTTGTCGAAGGGGCCCGCGCGCGCCGCGCCGGCGTCGTTCACGAACGACAAGCCCGACGTGAAGGCGACGGGTCAGCGGTTGTCGATGCGGGGGATGCTTCATTTCCTGTGGGATCGGGCGCAGCTCACCCACTGGCACCCGCGCATGGCAGGCAAACGCAACTGGTATATTGTCCGTCGGCAGCTCCTGAACGCCGCGCTCGGCTGCAAGGTCCGCGGTGATCCGCTTGCGCAGCGACTGTTCGTCCCCGAGACGTTCCGGCTCGACGACAAGGATGCGATTGCGGGCCGTCAGGACGCGGAACTGGCCATCGCGCGGTCGGAGCCGGACAGGATCATGATCCTGATCGGCGAGATCCGTTCGATCGAAAGTGCCCGCTATGGCGAGAAGATCCTGATCAAGCATATGCCGCAACGTCCGTTTCTTATGGACGCCGATATGGCCCGACGATTCCATAAGCGGTTCGCGGCCGAAGAGGAGCTTTGGAGGTCGGACGATCGCGACGGCAGTCTGATCATGGCCGCCAGCTTCTCCATGGGCGCATCGGGCCTCGCGCAGATATTCGAGATGTCGGTGATGCCGGTCACCCGCGAATGGATCCCCTATGAGGGACTCGAAGAGAGGATGCTGGTTACGCAAGCGATCGAAGAGAAACGCCATTTCGTGAAAGGGATGCGGGTCAATCTCGGTCTCGAAATGCCGATCGCAAGCTTGACGCTCACGGACACTGGCGGCGAAGCCACGGCGGTCTATCTCGCGCATAATCTGCCTGAGCCTCGATATGACGAAGCGCTCGAGCAGCTCATGCGGACGCAAGGCGTCCAGCATGTGACGTGGCGGCCCGGTGACCGCCTGCAGGCAGCGCAGAGCGGTTCGACCCTAGTGAGGGTTGCGGGATCATCGACCGCGCACTGACGCGCAAAGATTTGGGGGTGATCATGGCGATCGTCGACAAGATGACGGCGGCAGAGCGACTGATGCAGTCAGCTATCGATATGCTCGAGCGGAAAGATGATCCGCTGGCGGTGCATGTCGTCGCGACTTCGGCGCTCAGTTTGCTTCGGGAACTCGTTGCGACCGAAGGCGACGACTATGTAGCACGTTTGCTCAACGAAGCAGTTTTCCACGCTGCCCAAGCAAGGTTGCAAGGATTGCCAACGGGGTTGCCGGAGGCGCAAGCCGTAAATGACATAGTCGATAAAATTGTCGACGGAATCGAAGCCGGGGCGGTCAACTCCCCGGCGGATATCATTATCGTCACACCGAAGAAGCAAGTTAGAGCGTGGCTGGACTACATCTTCAGACCGTATAATTTCCTGAAGCACGCTGACCAGGATCCGCTAGCCACCTTGGATGAGGCCGATTTTGATCCCGAAGGGGCGCTAGCTCATGCGATGACAGCGTACCTTATGGCGCGCGGCGACGGGGAGCTCCCGGAACCGTTCACGGTGTTTCTAAAGAAGCAGGAGATTCTGGTATAGCCGCCGCCGGCGGAGCGGGAAGGTCGGCTTTGTTGTCGTCCACCATAACGCAAATGGTTGCGCACCAATCGCCTCTGCCCATAGCGAGCGGCCATTCAATCGCCTGACCGTACTGCGTATGAGCCATATCCCCGGATCTGCTTCGCAAGGGTGGAACCGGCGGCGGCGGAACGCCGAAGGCAGCTGCAATTTTCGCTAGCGCTCGCCAACCAGCGCTGGGGCGAGAAATGCGAGCACGAGAAGCGATACATGACTGATGTAGAGCCCAAGCTCATTGAGCTTCCAGGTCCAGAACCAGTCACCTTCGACATAGACCCAGCAGATGAAAGTCGCGAGGGAGAGAAGGACAAGGCCCCAACGCGTGCGGCCCTTGTCCCGCGTCGCAAGAGCACGCAGCACGATCAGGACGAATGCCGCGAAGAATGGAATGAGATGGGTCGCGGCCCAGCCGGTGGGCGGCGGCACCTGCTTGAGCAGGCTGTACAGCGCGATGATTTCGCCAGGGATCAGCCGCGCCAGATTGGCGACATAGGCTTCGCCGGCATTGAGATTGTCGCGGGTGGCGCTGCCCTGCGAGTCGAAGCCGCGCGTGCTCCGCGATCGGCCCGACCGCAGCCGGCTCAGCGGGCTCGGCCCGTTTATGGATAAGACACCCATCGATATTCTCCCCCTTCATTTCCACTAAGCCAAGGCCTCGACATCGGCTGCAAGAGCCGATCGCCTCCGCCCAAGTATGTGCGAAACCTTCTTGCCGCGGCGCTGCGCGACCGATTTCGGGCTGGTCTGTTCACCGAGGGCCTCGAAGGTCGCGCGGATCATATTGTAGGGGTTCGAGGTGCCGACCGACTTGGTCACCACGTCGGCAACGCCCAGCGATTCGAACACGGCGCGCATCGGGCCACCGGCGATGATGCCGGTACCGGCGGGTGCCGAACGCAGCGTCACATTGCCGGCGCCGAACACACCGCGGCCATCGTGGTGCAGCGTGCGGCCATCGCGCAGCGGAACGCGAATCATCGCCTTCTTCGCGGCAGCGGTCGCCTTCGAAATGGCTTCGGGTACTTCGCGTGCCTTGCCATGACCGAAACCGGCGCGGCCCTTGCCGTCGCCAACTACGACGAGCGCGGCAAAACCGAAGCGCTTACCGCCCTTCACAGTCTTCGAGACGCGGTTGATGTGAACGAGCTTTTCGATCAGCTCTTCGCCACCTTCTTCGTCGCGCGGCCGACGATCGTCGCGGCGGCCGCGTCCGCGGCGCGATGCGGCTGCGACATCCGCGGCGTCAGCGACTTCGGGGACCGACCGGGATTTGCCGGGAGCGGACACGGGCGCAGGAGCCCGCAGGCGCCGGGCGTTGTGACGCCATTGCCGCGTAAGCACACGCGCATCATTCAGATTTTTTTTTTGCTCCCGCCGCGATGTCGCGGCTGGTTGCATCTGGGAGCGGTTCGGAAGGATCGCCTGCTCGATAGGTGAGATATTCGCTGTCCCAGTAAGTGGCGCTAGCGAGGCGCTGGACCCAGGGAATGAGTTCCCTGATCCCTGCCACCAGATCTGGCGGCAGGCCGGCTCCCTCCCGGTCGAGCGCGGCTTCGGCATCGCCGAGCCGCTGCATGACCTGCCGGAAAACCTCGGTCCGCGTAGAACGCCCCCACTGGAGGGCGGACAGCGCCGCCAGCAATGCATTCTCCGGACGTTCGGCTTCGCGGGGGATGAGCCCGTCAAACGCGAAGGCCCAATAGAGGAGCAGGCCGTCGCCGCGCGACGGATCGGCGGCAAGGCGTTCGACAAGGACCCGGATTTTCGATGGCTCGGGCGGCGTGATGTTGAGCGCGAAATGACCCGCGACGATGAGCTCGTCATGCGTCGGGCTCGACTTCAGATTATTGACGCGAGCGAGCATTTCGCGGCCGATGATCGACGCTGCCCGCCATTCGCCGTGACGATAGAAACCCCAATAGGCGCTGCATCGGGGATTGGCGCCGATCACGAGCGGCTGAACACGCCGCTCGGCGCCGGGATACCCAGGAACCGGAACCAGCACCCCCCTTCCCGGCCATGCGGTCACGAGAGAGGCACCATCTTCGGTCCAGACCTGGAGCCGATCGGCCTGCGGGGCTTCCATGGCAAGCCCGCGGAGCCGTTCGCCGCCCACAGAGACTTGCTCAACCGTGCCGTCGCCGAGCGGCGTCTCGCCGGACCAGAAGCAGAGCTGGGTTTCAAGAAACAGGTCCGGTCCCTGCGCGTGGAGGCCGTCCAGATCGACTTGAAGCTCGAGCCGGTCAATATCGCCGAACAGGGTGGCCGCAGCATCGGGATCGAGGGTCGCGAGCGTTCCATGGGCCTCGCGCCCGCTCGGCGCCTTGACACGGCACAGCCACGGCCCCTCCGCGACGCGGTGCGCCGGATCGGCGATCAGCCGGACCTGCACCCCCTCGGGGTTGCGGGCTTCGATGTAGAGCGGGATCGGTATGCGCGTCATCAGCCTACCCCATATTCGCGATAGACGTCGTCGACATCGAAGTCGCGGGTCGCAATCTGCTTCGAACTGCCCCATCGATCGCGCATCAGTTCCGCCCGATAGTCGCGGTCGTAAGGCAGATCCGCCTCCCAGCATGTTGCCGCATCATGCCCATGATATGTTGCACCTGTGGGACCTGTGATCGGACATCGATGGTTCGCCGTCCGATCGCTCGGCGGCTTCAGCTTTATCATGCCGTGCGGCTGCGCGAGGTCGACGATCGGCCAGTCATATTCGATATCGCCCTGCGAGAGTCGGACCTTGCCTCGTCCCTCGAGTTCGCGCGACCGGCTGATCCAGCGATCGATCCGCTTGGCCGCCGCCTGATGGATACCGTCCCGGTGAACAGCGTAGCAGCTGTCGTCGACAGCCCGGCGCGCGCCGAAACGGCTGAGCGCAAGGCGCACGGCTTCGGAAAACAGGGCGCCGCCGGTGAAGTCGCCGCAGACATCCTGGTCGGGGCGTGCGCAATAGGTTCGCTGCTCATGGAGATCGGGAAGGAAGACGGCCGGCCGCGACAGGACGAGACCCTCCGTAATATCCCAGGGCGAGGGATAGCTTCCCTCGCGATTGAGGCCCTGCACGATCTGGCAGGCGTCGAAAAAGCATAGCAACGGCGCGCGGACACGGCGCTGCAGGCCGTTGACGATCCGGTCGAGCTCGAAGCCGCTCTGCGAGCGCCGAAACCCGTCGTCGAGCATATCTTCCGTGTAGAGGACCGGCGCTCGCGGCGCATATTCTTCCGCCCGCTGCAGGGTCTCGCCATGGCCGATCCAGTGGAGAATGCCGAACGATCCATCCTTGCAGCGCGCCGCCCAATCCTGAATGGCCCGTTTCACCGCCGCATATTTGGCCGGTTCGACGATGACCGCCGCGCCGCGATCGCCCGCCAGTGTCAGCGGCTGGTCGCAGGAAACGAGAATTTCGAGCGAGCCGAGACTCCGCCCGTCGGACAAGGTCGAACTTTGCCAGAATTCGGCGAGACGAGCGGCGGTCAGACGCGCGCCCGGAAGCGGTTCGTGCGCATTGTCCTCATAGCGCCCGACGCTGATGATGAGGATATGGCCGGCGTTGGATGCAACACGCGGCGTCATCAAGGCCGTCATGCTTCCCCCCCTGCCCGTGCAGAAGGCGCCGGGACAAAGAGGCCGGCGCCGATTGCGGGGCCGGGACTATCGTCATTTTTCAAATTGCGCCTTCGCGGGCAAGCCGGTTTCAAAGCCAAGTATCGATCTCCGTCAGGACAGGCGCCGAGAAGCGAATGGCGCGGTGCGGCTCGGCGGCGCCGCCGCGGATGTGAATGCCCCAGCAGCGCAGCGATCCGTTGCGCTGCTCGCGCGTGAACAAGGGGCCACCGCTCATGCCTGCATAGGTGGGCTGCGGCCGATAGCCATAGTTCGCAGGCCCGCTCGGCGCGACCACAAGCTGCGCGTACCATGGCTTCGCGCTGCCCTGGCAACCGTTCTCGTCAGGATAGCCGACCAGCAACTTGTCGGTCTCGCCGCCGGCGGTCGACTCCGCCAGCGTCACCCCGCTGAAGCGGTCGGCGGCGAGCGGGTTCACGCGCAGAATGGCATAGTCGCTGTCGGCGGGCGGGCTGGGCGCGTCGCGAAAGCGGGCGGGACAGGACGACTTGACGACGTCGCGGGTCGCGAGCGAATTGGAACCGTTGCGCCGGAACCAGAGGCTTGTCCAGACCGCGTCGCGGCTGCGCCCCGAAGGGTCGATCCCGTGCCGGCAGATATTGTGCGCAGCAGTCACGATGTGACGCGCCGCAGGGCCGGAATCGATGAGCAGGCCGGTTCCCGTCGCATAGACCCCGAGCCCGTCGGAACCGATCCCGAAATAGCTTTTGAGATAGCAGATGGCGGCGCTTTCACTCGCGGACACCGCGAAGCCGGGCGACAGTCCTGCAGGGCAGCTCATGGCCGGTCAGCCCTCGTCAGTGGGAACGGTCCCGTCCGTCTGGCCGGCAGGCGCTGGGGTCGGGGCATCGCTGTCGCCCGCCGGACCATCGCCTTTGCCGACATCGCGGGTGACGGGACCGCCGATGAGCTTGTAGGCCGTGTTGGGACAGCTCACCGCGGTCGCGGCCGTCTCGCAGGCCTCACGCGCCGCCTTCTGCTTCTCGACGAGGCTGCCTACCGCTTCGAGATAGGATTCGCGCGCTTCGAGATTTTTCTGTTTGAGGCCGAGCGCATCGACCGGCGCCGAGAGCGCGGCCTCGACGATCTTGAACGGCAGCGAGGCGATGCCAACCAGTTCGGTTTTCCCGTCGCGCTGATATTTGGTGAGCACACCGTCGGTGAACTCGAGCAAATATTTCTGCTCGGCGGTCACGCCCGAGGGCAGCGACACATGGATGAGCGAGTCCGGATCGGGGATCAGGAAGATGTCGCTGAGGGCAAAAGCCCCGCGAACGTCGAGAGTCACCGCGCGCGGTCTATAGGGCCGGTAGCAGATGCCCCGGGTGCATGCGGCAATATCGTCAGCTTTGAGATTCTGCTGCCCCGGCGCAGCGGGTGGGACCACGGCCGGCGTCAGGGGTTCGACCCGGATCCGGATGAAGCCACTGCCGTCGGTCGCACGATCCGCGCCGGTTTCGGCCATTGTCCGGCAGCGCAGCAGACGCTCTTTCGTCGCGGACGCCTCGTCCTTGGCCTCCTGCCCCGCCTTTTTGAGCTGGGCGGCGAAGAGCAGGCTGCGGCCGGCGACCGCTGGACCGCATAGCTGGTCATAATATTCGGCAAGCTTCGCATTCGCCGCCGCTGCGGCGCTGTCCAGATCGTCGATCTCATAGACGCCGGCGAAGAGTGTGGTACCGCTTTCGGCCGAACTCGATTGGAGGAAAACGACGCTCTTCGTTGCAGCGGTCAGGATTTCTGTGAGACGTCCGGTCGAGGTTGCCTCGACTTTCGTCAGGAGGTTGGTCTTCCCGTCAACGGTCACGGTCACATTATTGTCGGCCGCGCCGCTCTGCGGCAGGCGCGCGACCAGTCGACGGTCGGGATCCCCGGTCACGAGCGGGCCGTCGAGCAGCACCGAAATCACGCCATTGGCCTCGACGACGCGCAAGCGCATCTTGCCGACCGGAAGCTGGTAAGCGATCCCCGATGCAGCCACCCCCGATCCGAGCGGCCGCGTTTCAACAGTGGCGCATCCCGAAAGGGCGAGCGCCATCATCAGGCAAATCCACCGCATATCCCCCGCCCCTTTTTACCCCACCCTTGCAGAAACAAGGATACCGTAAAGTAAATTACAGAAATGCGCGTTCGTCAAGAGGCTCGCGTAAAACGGCCAATGTTTTTAGCACCAAGATTGAGTATTGTTTATTCACGCGTGTATTTGGGGGAGATAATCGGACACAAGCGCAACGTGGCTAAACCAATTGTGCAAAGAATGAACTGCTCAAGGAGATGCAGAGGCCAGCTCCTTTTATACGAGTTTCCGTCCGCTCCCCGCTTCCGAGCGAACTACGCTCTTTGCAACGCTTCGAGAATGGCCGCGCTGACCTTGCCATCTTCCAGATAGCCCGCGATGCCATGATCCTCGCCGGCAGGATTATTGACGCCGCCCCAATTCTCGATGCCCTCTGCGAACGTCGACCTCGTCAATCCCTGCCCCAGCGCGACGAAATCATCCTTGTCGTAGGCATTGAACCAGTGTCCGATACCTGCAGGCGGAGAAAATGAAGGTCCGAGCGCCTTGCGCACCGTTCGCAGTGACAATGGCGAGCCCAAACTGACGAACAACGGCACATTGAGAGAACGCCCTTCGAGCGCGAGGCGCCGGAGGAGCTTGAAACTGACAATCGTCCCGAGTGAATGGCTCACGATCACGCAGGGCCCGTCGACGAAAAAGGGAGCAACCTTGGCGTCGATGCGGTCCGCAGCGCCGGGCTGGCGCAGATAGACAAATGCCTGACGCAGCAAGCGAAGCGTCAGGTCGCCATGTAGCGGCGAGACCCTTTCGATGACACGGGCGATGGCATTGATGCGCCGATGCATGGGAAAGCCCTGGCCGACGACATTGCCAGCCTCATCCTCCGCCAGCGCGGCGACTTCATTCGCGTCGATCCGCGCCTCGCGCGCGATGATCTCCTCGAGCCCCTCCGCCAGGAACTCGGCCTCATCCTCGCTTGCAGCTCCCGCCCCCTGCGCTGACACGCCGCCTGTCGAAACGCCGTCCGATAGCGCAAAAAGCTCGTCGCCATAAAAGGGCACTTCGGGCTCCAGATCCCCTCCGGCATAGCCCGCGCGGTCAAGTCCCTTGCGAAGCGGGGCGAGCCATTCATCGCGCAGGCTTTCGGCGGTCTTGCCCTGCTGATTGATGCCGTGCACGAATATGAGTCTGGTCATGGCACTATGCTCCGATGAGGGCTCTCAGTTTTCGCCCGCCTTCAGGCGTCAATGTGGTGAAGGGCGCGGGGCGAAGCTCGCTCGCCAGTTCAGCCAGCGCGGAGGGTGCAAGCGAAGCTGCCGCGGACGGCAGCATGAACCAGCCCGCGCGTATCATGGGAAAGCTTCCGGCAATCGCAACTTCGACCGCATCGGTCTTTCCGAACAGATCGATGATCTGCTTTTCTTTCGGGGTTCTTGGCGCGCGCGCTTCGACTATGGGCACGTGCAGCAGCAGCGTCCCGCCGGGGCTTGTCGCGGCTTCGCAGCGCGCCAGAAGGGCAAGGTCGAAGGGAACCGGCTGGCTATGACGCGAATAATACCAGGCCATCCGGCGCACGCTCTCGATGTCGCCTGCTGCATGATAGAGATAGGCGGCGATCACGCCGAGCATCGGATCCTTATGCTTGTCATTGCGCATCGAGGCCGCGAGTTCGAGCGCCGCCTCGGGATCGAGCGCACCGCGTGCCATATCGGCGATCGCTTCTTCGGATGTCAGGCGGAAGTCCGGTGAAAGATAGGTCTGCCGAAAACTGCTCGCGATGCAGCCGGTGTCGTCCAAGATGCAGTCGGTAAAGAAGCCTTCGAGAAGAAGGCTCCCCACCATGTCGCCATCGGCTGTTTCGACCAACATCGACGCGCCAAGCTCCGAGCGCTTCGAAGCCGGGTCATTCTGCGTCAATGTCACCTGCCAACTCGCCGGAAAATTCCTGTCGCGCACCGCGCTCACGTCAGCAGGGACGTGAATATGCGCGACGTCGCCTCCGGCTATCGTCAGGCCGCAATTGGTTTCATAGTGGGTTGCGCGGTTGGGCCGCGCGAGAGCCATTTCCAGATCGGCAACGCGCGCATTCACCTCCGCCTGCTTCCGGGTCAAGACCTCGCGCTGCGCCCGGAGTTCGAGGGCCTCGAGCGGCGGCGACGCTCCAGCAGCAACGGGTTCGCTCCGATCCTTTTCCTTGCCGCCCCGGATCGGCGACTCTCCGGCCGCCCGGGACACTGCGTCATCGGGTACCTCCGGAGCAGCCGGAGCCGGCCAGGGATCGAGCGCGGGCAGCGCCATCGCCGCGAGTTCGCCCCGGGTGACATAGCTGTTCTGCGGGTCGAGCCAGCAGGCATAGCTGCGCGGCAACATGTCGACCCCGAAGCTTTGCGCGCGCGCGGTAACATTCTTTCTCAGATACAGAGCTATCCTGTCGCTGGTGACGCGTCCCTGAGCGTCGAAACAGTCCTTGCCTGCGCCGTGCAGCGCCTCGAGCAGCACCGATGTGAAGATACAGCGCGGCGCCGCGCCGCCGATCGAATTGATCATATAAGCCGAATGCCTCGCCGGGACGGCGAAAAACTGGTCGACATCGATTTGCTGGAACTTGCCGGGATCATAGGCCCCGAGCGGCAGAATCGAGAGCGGATTGATCCCGACCGTCCGGCTCTGCGCATTGGGGCTCCGGCACGCATCCGATATCATCGCGATCTGCCCGGGCAGATAGGTCATCAGCATGTCCTGCAATTGCGCCACGCCGATCGCCCGCTGGTCATTATAGCTGTCGGACAAAAGCCACATGTCGCCGCCGAAGCCCGACTGCATGCCATGGCCCGCGAAATAGACGATCAGCCGTTCGGGCGGATCGGCGAGGCCGCCGCGATCGCGTCCGTCGTTCGGGGTCGGCAGCAAGCGCAAAAAGGCGTCGGAGACTGCATCGATTCCGACCGCGCGGCGCTTGCCCGCAGCATCCCGATCGATCAGCAGTTCGGTTTCGTATCCGGCTTTTCCGGCCCAGTTCGCAATCTGTTGTGCGCCGCGAACAGCACCAGGCAACGGGTCTAGCCCCTCGGTGTGCTCGATGCCGATAGCGATGCAAGCCTTGGCCAATCCCTATCCCCCCAATCTGGTGTTGAAAACACCAGAACAAGCCATCCCATTTACGGATAACTATGCTATGTCTCATTGAGGTTACTGTAAAGGCATGGTGTATTTCGACACAGTGGCAAGAAACTTCGCCTGGACGACTTGGGGAGGAGTCATGGCATTCGATCTGGAAAATGCACGCCAATTCATCGCACAAGCCGATATTCCGAAACCTCTCCTTACATCGCAGGGGGCGGAAGAGACGCCGGTCTTCGCTTCGCTGAAAGACCAGGCAGCGGTCGTCGGACAGGATATCTTCGCCTTCACGTCGGGAACCGATGGTGAATTGCGCAGCGCAATATCCGATTCCGCCTTGCTCGCGCAGTTGATCGCCGATCAGCAAATACCCGACCGCAAGGATGTCACCAGCTGGTATGATGCCTATTTCGCCGTGCTGCGTACCGTCGGCTGGGTGGTCCAGGACGGGGGCTGGTCCGAAATTTCCGAGGCGGGCGACGGCTTCGAGGTTCATGAAAAGATACTCGACATCGCGGCCGTCCTGCTCGCTGGCGCGCCAACGGCGCTGGCCGTGATCACCGCCACGCTCAATGCGCTCAAATCGGCGAGCGATGACAGCCCGTGGATCGCGCTGTTTCATCGCCGTGCGATCAAGGGCGAAAGCGCCCGTTTCCAGATCAGCCTCGTCCAGCCGTCGGGCGATAGCGCGCTTCTGGTGTCGCTGATTGCCTTTGCGCTCAAGTCCGAGACTGTGGTGACAAAGATCCTGCTCTTCAAGGTGACGAAAAGCCGGGCATCGCTGCGCAACAATAGCGCGCAGGTATCGATCAATCTCGATGCGCTTCGCGACCTTGCTCCCGATATCCGGGCGAAAGTGCGGGGATGGCAGCGCAGCTATATCGCCGCGCTTCCCGATCTCGGTCCGCCACCCGGCCCCGAATAGTCGCCGATGCGCGTCTGGCACGTCAAATTGTTCGCGCCCGATGAGGATGGGCTCTGCCAGGTCGATCTCCGGACCGCGACGAAAACCCGCACTTTCCGCGTCATCCTGCCGCCCGATGTGATCGCCGAGTTTCGCAGTGGCGCGCTACGAGGCGCCGTCCGCGGCGACCTCGCCGAACATGACAATATAAGCATCCTCGATGCGGCGGCGGATATGGAAGCCGCAGCGACGTTCGGCCAACGCCTGCTTGACACATTGCTCACCGATCCGGGCCTCGCAAAAAATTACGCTGAAGATCTGATCGAGGATCTTCTTGGCGAGCGCCATGAGAAGGAGAGCGTCAGGCTGCGGCTAGACCTCACAGAAGCGGGGGAACTCGCCGAACTGCCGTGGGAGCTGATGTATAGTGACCATGAGAAAGCCAAACAATTTCTAGCGACGCTCGAGGATTTCGACCTCTGGCGCTATCGCGCGCCCCTAGCCTATAGGGCGCCAGAGGCCGTCGCGCCGCCGCTCAAGCTGCTGATCGTGGTCGCCGACCCGAGCGGCAAGCTCGATACGGCGCGTGAGGTCAGGAATATCCATGGCGCGCTCGGCATGGCGCAGGGGCTGCCCATCGAAATCGACGAGTTGCAGGGCGCCACACGCAGGACGCTTGCCGACCGGGTCTTCCGCACCCGCCCCCATGCCGTCCATTTCATCGGCCATGGCAGTTTTGTGGACGGAACGGGAAGGCTCCATCTGCACATGGCTTCCGATCCGTCCGAGACGGATTATGTCGATTCGGGAGGCTTGCGCTCGATTTTCCAGAATAACCGGCCCTGGATGGTATTCCTCAACGCCTGCGAAGGTGCGGTCGACGGAACGGGCGCACGCTTCGGCGGGCTGGCGCAGGAACTGCTCGGCCTCGGCATCCCGTTCGTGGTCGCAATGCGGCGCGCGATCACCGACGATGCCGCGGTCGATTTTGCGAGCAGCTTCTACAGCGACTTTGCGACTTTGCCGCTTCCCGAAGCCGTGGCGCGGGCGCGCAACCTCCTTCTCGCTGCCGACTCCAAAACACTCGAATTCACGACGCCAGCATTTTACACCTCGATCGACAGCGACGAGGAGGATGCCGATCGCATCAAGATCGTCACACCGCCGCTGCCCGTACCGCCAGGACCGCCGCCGCCCGCGACATCCTCCCGAAACACGATCAGGCCGCTGGTGGTGACGGGCGTGCTGGCGGCAGGCGCGATGCTCGTCGGCATTTATGCGGGAATGAACCTCCTCGGCGACATGCGACCGCACAGCGCTCCGATGCCAAGTCCGAAGTCCCCAAATGTGACAGTAAAGCCTTCGCCTCCGCCGGGCGAAGAATCGTCCGGAACCGACGCCGGTTTGGGTAGCGACTACGACCCCGGCGACGAAGTCAATATCGACTGGGCGTCAGGCGGGGATTTGTCATCGGGAGATTGGGACGATGCCGAGGCATATCCTGAGCCGCCACTGCCGCCACCCGCGCCACCTTCTCCTCCCCCACCGCCACCCGAACCGCCCTGGCTCCCGGGACAGTGCGCGAATTATGGTGTTTCCGTCGTTTTCCCGCTCGCGCCCATTCCGGAGCCGCCGGGAGGATTGGGCGAGTTCGACGGCGTGCCGGAAGCTCTGCGCCTTTGCGACCCTGGGCGGATCGTCGTCACCGGCTGGGCCGAAGCGGCCAGCGCATCCGCGGCGGCACAGGCCTGGGCCCATGTTTCGGTGCGCGTCACCGCGCTGGCGATCGCCGGGCGCGGCGTTCCGGCGGAGCAGATCGACGAGATCGCCATCGGCCAGCGCGTAGAGCTGATCGACCTCACAGCGCGCGTAAGAGGCTATGCAACGGTACGGATCCAGCATCCGGTCGATCCTCGCGCACTCCCCGAAACCGCCCTTCTCCGGCCCGGCGCAAGGCCGCGGGAGGCTTGGTCCGGCACGCCGGTCGACCTGAGCCCGGCCTGGATGCGGGCAGCCGCCTCCTTCCCAGGGCTTGGCGTGCAGCTACGTCGGTGGAATTTCGCCGCAGCTGGAGATGCCGGCGGCGAGGCATGGCGCGGTGCCCAGGAGGCAGTGCGACAGAGTTTCGACACTGGCGGCGAAGCGGACCGGCTGACGATCTTCGACGCGGCGCCAGAGGAGGCGATGGCCAATGGCCTCCGCCCGCCCTTGATCGAGATCCGCTTCACGCTGCCCGGACGCAACATGATAACCTGGCCGCTGGGAGCCGCGAGGCTGGACGCAGCCCAGCGGCGGCAGCTGCAGACCTTCACCGAAAGCCTTCCCAATGATGCGACGGCCACTGTCCAGCCGGGCTGGCGCATATTGATCGAGGGGCATAGCCGCCGCGGAGACACGCCCTATGCCGCAATGATAGACGGGCTGATCGCCGCGAGCGAAGTCGAAATCGCGCTTCACCAGGAGGGCATCGCGCCCGAAAGGATCGCTGTCCTCTCCTGCGGGCGCGAGCGCGCGGCGATCATCCCGGACGATGCAGAGCGCAGCGTCGAACTATCGCTGCTTCCCGAAGGGATCGCCCCGCCGGTTCGCGCCTGCGGCTGGAACAAGGCCGCGACGTTCTCGCCGAAAGGCGAGGCGGGTGAACCCAATGAACCGCCCGTTGACGACGGGCAAGAGGCGGACAGCTACCCGTAGCACTTAGCGCGATGAGCGGATGGATCATCCTGCGGCGCGGGCGGCGTCCTTAAACTCGGCGATGCGCTCGCGGCAGATAGTCCCACAATCCCGGCCACTTCCTAGAAGTGTGCGCCGAGCTGGCGAGGATGAGCAACCGATGGGTGCGGGGCTAAGTCGCCCTCATCGATCAAGCCGCGATCTGGAGGCCTAAAGTGGCATGAGTGTGGATCCAGTCCGTTGCCGATTGCGCCGCGCCAGCCGCGCGAAAGATCGCCCGCGTGTCGTTCCCAAGCGCCGTCAACCAGCTCGAGACATAAGCCGCATGATCCGGCCTTGGCGAATAAGCCAGGCCAAGGTCCGCCATAAGGAAGCTAGCGCCGATCTCGGCTATTAGCTCCTCACGAGCACGGATTGCCCGTTCCTTGTGATAATCACGGAGGGTGTCGCGCGCTAGCCTGCTGATGTGTCCAGTCGCATGTACCAGTTCATGGCCTTCGGTGGCGATCATTGCCTCGTCGCTGTCGAAGGCCGATCGATCCGGCATGTAAATTCGGTCTTTGTCGGGCCGATAATAGGCGTCATGCAGGCCGAAGCTCACAGGCACACCGGCGCGCTCGAGAAAGGACTTTGCGCTCGCGATACGATCTGACATCGGTGGCGGAACTTCGTCCGGCTCGTCGTTCACCCCGTCGACCTGGCTGCGGTTGAAGACGACGAAGCTCCGGGCAAAGAAGCGCGCACCGCGATCGCCGTCGTCGCCGGTTGTGGTTTCCTCGCGCTCATGACGCTTCCACAGGATGACATGAGTGCCGGTCTCTCCCTTTCGGACCGTGGCATCGATCGATTTCCATTGCTGAAAGGTCGCCCAAGTGCCGGATTCGAAACCACGCGCTTCGGCCGAAGCCCACAAGACGAGGCGATTGATCCCGCTGTATGCCCGACCGGCTGCGCTGCGCGGCCGCATTATCGGCGCGCCGCGGTGGTGCCACGGCATTTGCCAGTCGCCAGCGCCGGCGTCGATCGCCGCGACGAGCTGCGCCGTGATGGTGGAATAGATGTCTTGGCGGGGTTTCATGTCGCGGATCCTTTCTGAAGCTGCGAGCAATGCTCGCCGTCCCCTCCCTCGCTCTCCTCCTGTCCCGAGCTGGCGCGGGTAATCGTGCCCGGCGAGGTTTCGTCACCGACGATGACCACCAGCGGCGGAACCTCGAATTCGGCCGCAGCGAACCAGGCGCGCAATGTCGAGATGTGTTCATGCGCCTCGACCGTCTTCCTTGTGGCGACGGCGTTACCGTCTTCGTCGGCGGGATATTCTTCGATGGGACTGCGCCCCGTGAAAACGACGCGTTCGGCACGCCAAGCTCCAGGGTAGCCGGCGCACGTTCGCGTGAACGGAATGCCGCGATACTCGCACCAGGCCTCGAGAGAGCCGAAACGCCCCCCGATCGCCTGATGGTCGAAAAGGCGAAGCGGTTGACTTTCAATGCGAAGCTCGGGGGAGAATTCTTCGCCGTCCTCCTCGGTGCAAAGGCCCTCATCAGCGATCAGGCGACAGAGCGTGACGAAATCGTCGGCGGACACGCGACCGCCGATGACGATCGATGCGGATGCACAATCAGGCATCTTATTGACTCCAATAGAGAAATTTCCGAATGTCGGCAGCGGCGCGGAGGCAGGCTTCCCAACTGGAAGCCGAGACCCTTGCTTCCGCGCCGCCCGGTGGCGCCTCAGGCTGCGTCGGCCAAAGCGACTTCGGCCTGGTCGACGTCGTTCACGCCGGGGTCGGCCCCGTCGACCTGCTCGTCACCGGCGCCATCGATGGCAGGTAGGTCGTCGCCCCTGTCATCGTCGACCGGCGGCGCTTCCCGTTCATCCGGTGTCTCAGCATCGCGAAACGTCATGACGTCCGGGATCCACCTCAGCGCCCGCGCCTTCACCTCAGGCGTGACAATGGTTTCGCCGGCGCAGAGTTTGGCGGCTGCAGATGACAGGGCGGCCTTCTTTTCACTGGCGTAGCGACCCGGGAGTTCCGGATCGAGCTTGCCCAAGATGGACAGAATCTGCGGCTTGCGGATCTTGTCGAAGAAGACATCCGCGCTCGGCCGCCAGTGTTCGGCCGTATCGATCTCGAGCAGCGCACCCAGCTCGGACTGGAAGCGGTTAGCGCGATCACCGGTAGCGAGGCTGGCCTGAAGGCTTTGGCTGACAGCAAATGCGAGCCATGCTGCTTTGTCTGTTTCGTCGAGTTCGCGGAAGGCGAGGAACGCGCTGAAGCTGTCCTCGGCGCCTGCCCAATCGCATGGAAGACCGGCGCGGATCGAATCGAGGCCATCTTGTGCGGCAGTAGAATGGGCGGCGGGGATGCCAGCGGGGTCGAAGAGGTCGCCGATCGTCACCATGACGCCGGTGTCGTTGTAAGCGGCATGGCCCGTAAATTTCCGCGCGAGGCGGAAGATGGTGAGGTCGATCGCGAGCGCGGGATCGTGGGCGATGTGCAACGCCAAGACGTCGCGCCGTTCCTTGGCAAGCTGCTCCTCGAGCGATCGGGGAAGAGCGTCCTCCAGAGCAGCGCGGTCAGCGCCGGTGGCCTTTTGGGACTGCTTTTCGCGCTTGGGCGCCTTCGTCGAAAAGTAGCGGTGCGACGCCTTCGGAGTGCCATCGGCGGCGAGCAAGAGGAATGTGCCAACGTGCGGCCGTTCGTCCTCCGGAATCACATAGCTGCGTTTATCGATCTCGGTATGCTCGGCGTCCAACGCTTCATTCTCGGCCTCGAGACGCGAAATCACGTCTGGATCGGTTGCATCCTCCAGTTCCTCCTCAATCGACTGCAGCCGCTCTTCGATCGCGGTCATGCGGGCCTGATCGTCTTCGCTCAGTTCGCCACGCCGGATGTAATAGTCGTGCAGGCCTGCGGTCGCCGAATGCGGAACATGCTGGGCGAGGAGAACGCGAATCCATCCCAGTGTGCCGACGGCCATGATGGCTTCGGCAGCTTGCTCGAGCTTCCCGCGGGCGATGTCTTCGGCGATCGGGCGATCAAGCCATTGGCCTTCCCCCTCACCGGCGAAGAGGTCACGTTCAATGCGACCACCGGCGGCGAGATATTCCTCCTCACCGACCAGTTTCGCGACGGCGCTGCTCGCCTCGATCGCGCTCTCGTTGAGATAGCGCCGGATCGTGTGGGGTTGATCGCCCTGCCAGCTATCCTTGAAAACATTCCAGGCGGCGAGCTGCGTGTCGCGATCGGCGGTGCTTCCGTATGCCTTGGCGACGTCGAGGGTAATTTTCCCTTCGGCGAGCGCATCGAAGATCGGCTCGGCAAGATCGGCGAGGCGGAGACGCCCCTGAACGTGACGGACCGTGACGCCCATCCGCCGCGCGAGCTCCTCTTCGCTTTCGCCCTTGTCCATGGCGGCGCGGTAGCCACGGCATTCATCGGCGGGCGACATGGCTTCGCGGATGATGTTTTCGGCCAGACTGATTTCTTCAGCGAGCGCGGCTTTTTCGTCATTGCACACGCGCGCATCGACCATGGCATTCTTCGGCAGTTCGCCGCTTTTGATGAGCTGCGCGATCGCGCGCCAGCGTCGGCCGCCCGCATGAACGTCGAAGAACGACTTCTTGTCGGTAGCCGGGCTGACGATGACGGGTTGTAGAAGTCCATACGCGTCGATCGAAACCGCGAGGGCATCGATACCGGCTTGGGTGAAGGTTTTGCGGGCATTGGCCGGCGAGAGACGGAGCTTGTTGAAAGGAATCGGCTGGTTCTGCATGATGAATCTCCGGTAACAACCGAGACCCGGTTCATGGGCTTAACTCCCAAGGGGCCTCGCCCCCTTCCTTCCCCCTTCCCTCTCATTCCTGGCGCGCCGAAGGCGCGCCATGGCTCCGCGCAGCCCAGGTTATTGCGCGCTTGTGCTATCCTCCTATGGGAGAGCGTGTGGCTGGGAGTTTTGAATCGCTCGAAGAGATCAGGCGAAACCGCTCAAATGTCGCGGTGCGATGCGGATTCTGTGAGCATCGGGGCGTCGTGGACGGCGGAATTTTGTGGCGCTGGTTTGCTCTGCACCACTGGGATAGTCGGCCGACAGACGTCATCGAGCATATGCGCTGCACAATATGCCGTCGCCGACCAGTCGAGGTCGCTGCGACGTTAGAAGCGCCTACAATCGAATTTGGGCCTCGAGATGAGACCGAATGGCAGGAAGTTGTGGCGAGGCTCCGTCATAGGCCGCCCCGCCACCCTGATTGGTAATCAGGTGCGCTTTACCGCTGGTTTGGCAGCACTCCGGGCAGGCTTACGACCGCCACCGCGACCTTTCGTGCCGAGCCCGATTTCTTTTGCCAGCACCCGCCGTTTTTCCGCATAGCTTGGTGCGACCATGGGATAATCGGCAGGCAGTCCCCATTTTGCGCGGTAGTCTTCGGGCGTGAGCCCATAATGGGTCATAAGATGTCGCCGAAGCATTTTAAGCTTCTTTCCGTCCTCAAGACATACAATGTAGTCAGGTTTCACCGACGAACGAATTGAGACCGCCGGCACAAGAGGTTCTTCGGGCTTTTCAGCGGGATGAGATAGTGCAGAGAGTGCGGAATGCACGTTGTTGATTAGAAGTGACAGGTCCGAAATTGCGACACTATTGTTGCCCACATGCGCGGCAACAATATCTGCGGTGAGGGTGAGCAGATCACCCGTATCCTGGGGAATATCGTTCATTTGATTTTTCCTGATGGTTGGTTGCGACCGGCGCCGTAATCCTCACTGGAGAGCCGTCCTGCAAGCAGTTTTTTCATTATACCTGCGAGGTAGGCTGCAGGAAAGCGCCATGATTTGACATTCAATAACTTACAAAGGTGTAAGCTTATAGTGCCGTCAAATGAAGACACATCGACATTTCAAGCACTACCGCGAACCTGCCCGACAAACCGCCTCTATTTTCGGCGACCCATTCTTCCTGAACTATCTTCCGATCGCCGGTGTCATTTAGCCGATAGCGCCGAGACAATGTCGGCAGCTCGCGACACCGGAATGAACATACGGGTCTTGAACTGGATGATTTCTGTGAAACAGCCATGGGCTTTCAGCGATGGCAATGACCGCGGATCGAACCCGTTGAGCTCGAGGCGCGATTCTCCGTTAACGCGCCGGCGCTGAAGCGTCAGACCCGTGCTGCTCCCGATCGGGACGGTCTTTCCTTCCCATGCGGCGGCGACAATTTCGGCGGGCGCAAGTTCGATCGCGCCGGCGATACCGAGCTTGCCGAGCAGCGCGTTTACGTCGCCGCGCGGAACTATGCGGCCCAGCAGCGCGCGTCCGTCGGCTGTCACGAGGCGTCGAACCTCAGGATCATCACCAAGCAAGTTCCAGATCGGAAGAAGGCGGCCGACGGCGAGGAAGAAGCGCTCGCGATTGGGATTTTGGCGGAGCCCGTCGCACTCGGCCGTCCAGCAGTCTGCGAAGGTCCCGGCGTCGACCGGCTCCCACATGCTTTCCTCGAGATCCCCGGCGGTGATAAATTGACGGTTCCCGGGGCGGGTGAGCTGCCAGGTTGCAACGGCTTCGCCTGCGTCGGTCAATCGGGTTCGCGCCGGCGTTTGCAACGCAACCTTTCCCGAACGCGCATTGCGCAAGTGGAGTGCCCGCGCGCCGAAACGTTCCGCCAAGGCGGACACGTCCGCCAGCGAGCGCATTTCGCGCTGCCATTCGGCCTCAACGGTGAGGAGCCGTGTTGAGGTCGACGTGTCCGCCCCACCGCGGAGGGTTATCTCGTCGGCGATTGTCAGCTTGTCGGCGCGGATGGTTTCGACGCCGGCATCGAAGGTGCCAGCCTTCTTTGCGGCATCGATGCGGGTTTCGACAAGACCGAGATATTCGTCAAAGATTGCATTCTGGATCGCGATCGGCAGAGCAAGAATGCGGTTAAGCCACCGTTGGATGGGCGGGAGTTTTTCGACCAGCTCGCCTTCATATTCAAGGCGCAAGCCGGTGCGGTGACAGAAATCACCGAAGGTGACGCTGGTCAGTTTGCCGCGATGCAACAGTCGATACCAGGTCAGCAGCGCATCCTTGGCATAGTCGCTTTCGAGATTGTCCATCGGATCGAAGAGATTTTGCCCACCCGTCTGGCGCTGCCCCCGGGTAAGCGCGCCGAGCGCATCAAGCCGGCGCGCGATCGTCGATATGAATCGGCGTTCGCCGCGGCAATCGGTCGTCACCGGGCGAAAGATCGGAGGTTCAGCCTGATTGGTGCGATTAGTTCGGCCCAGCCCTTGAACCGCGCGATCGGCCCGCCAGCCCGGTTCGAGGAGGAAGTGAACGCGGCGCTGCTGGTTTTGGTGATCGAGGCTGGCATGATAGGATCGGCCCGTACCGCCTGCGTCCGAGAAAACGAGGATGCGCTTGGCGCCGTTCATGAAGGCGTCGGCATCAGCCATGCACGCCGAAGGCGAGCGGGACTGCAACTTCTGACTGCCATCGGGAAGGCGCACGAGACGTTTTGTCCGTCCGGTCACCTCGGCTACGGCGTCGGTACCAAATCGCTCGATGACGGCATCGAGGGCGGGCGCGATCGGCGGCATAGCGCCAAGCAGCTCGAGAGTGTCCTCGCGAATTCGCAGCGCCTCCTGACTATGCACCGGATTGCCGTCGGCGTCGGACAATGGGCGCGACCGTTCATTGCCGTCGTCATCGCTGACGATTTCCATCGCCCGCGTGGGAAAGGCGGCCTGAAGATAGTCCATCACGAGCTCGCGAGGCGAGAGGTCGAGCGCCAGCTCCGCGCGATCTGCGGGATCGAGATCGGCGAGGCGGCGCGAGAGCAGGGCTTCGCTTGTCGTGACGAGCTGGATGACGGCACTCTGGTCGGACTGCAGAGCGACATCGATCGCGGGGAGCAGGCTTGGCAGTTTCATTGCGAGAAGGAGCGCGGAGAAGAACCGCTGTTTCGCACTTTCGAAGCGTGATCGTGCGGCCGACAAGGCTTGGCCGTTGAGGGTAGCGCCAGTCAGCCGGTCGACGACGCTGGCGGCCGCAAGCGCCTCTTCCATATTCCGATGAATGATCGCCCAGGCGTCCGCATAGGTGTCGAAGTCTCTGATCTGCCCCGGCGTCAGCTCATGCTCGAGGATGTCATATTCGACACCGGCGTAGGAAAGCGCGCGCGCGGTATAGACACCCATGGCCTTCAGCTCGCGCGCGACAAGCTCCATCGCGGCAACGCCGCCGTCACGAATGCGCGCGGTAAACGCCTCGCGGTCGACAAACGCCGTGCCCTCGCCCCATAGGCCAAGCCGTGTCGCATAGGCCAGATTGTTAACGTCAGAGGCGCCCGTAGCGGAAGCGTATATGACGCGCGCGCGGGGCAAGCGGTTCTGAAGCTCGACCCCGGCAATGCCTTGCTGAGACCCCGATGTCGCTCCGAATCGCCCTTCCCCACCGGCGACGCCGCCCATGGCATGTGCTTCGTCGAACAGGAGCAATCCGTCGAACTCGTCGCCGAGCCATGTCAGGATCTGGTCAAGTCGGCGATCGCCACCAGCTTCGCTTCGCAAGGTGGCGTAGGAAGCGAACAAGATGGAATCGCCGATCTCGATCCCGGCGCCGGCACGGACACGGCCCAAGGGTTGAATGTCGAGCGGCGTCCCGCCGAGCGCCTGCCAGTCGCGGCGGGCGTCCTCAATCAGGGCGCTGCTATCGCTTAACCAGAGGTGGCGCCGGTTACCGCGAAGCCATTGATCCATGATGATCCCCGCGATCTGGCGTCCCTTCCCTGCCCCGGTTCCGTCACCAAGGAAGAAGCCCTGGCGATAACTTTGACCTTCGGCGTGGGGGATGAGGGCAAGGCCCTTATCCGGCAGGCGATAGCGGCCCGGGAGGTCGATGTCGGTCGCGGCGAGTGCGTGGACGATCGTCTCGAGCTGGGCCGCGCTCAAGACCTTGTCGTCGAGCACCCGTTTGGGAAGCTGCGGCCTATAGTTCGGCGCCGGTAGCGCGACGGCCGCCATCGCGGCAGACTCGACCAGCGGGCTCGGGTGCTCGGAAGGGTTGTCGAATTCTAGGCGCTGACTGCGCCATGGAACATATAGGGCGGCATCATCATGGGCCGCGGCGACGGGATCGTGAACCCGATAATCGACAGTAGCTATCTCGAAGCTCGGAAGCGGTCGCGCGGCCCGCGGGAAAGACTTGGCGGGGACTGCTCGGAACGCACCAAATAGCGACGCAGGCTTCGCCGCCCCCGGCGGCGGCGGCAGGGGAGCCGGTTGAATAACCGCGCGGGGCGGGACTTCGCGAATGGCTTCGAGAAGGCTGCGAACCGATGCCCGGTTGATTGTCGAGGGCGGGCGCCGGCCCCCGGATCCTTTGTCGGCAACGATAATGCGTACCGCGACCGATGTCCCCTTCCCTGTAAAGCCCTTGTCGAGCCGGAGCATCAACCGGACATGGGAACCGGAAACCGCGCGATCGAACAGCGAGCCGTGCTTTCCGCCCGGGTGGAAGTTGTCCGGCATGATGGCGACGACACGGCCGCCGGTCTGAAGGGCAGCGAGCGCAGCGGCGAAATGGCGGTGAGCGGCGAACGGGTCCACGGCGCCGGCTGCGTTGCGAGCGAACGGCGGATTCATTATCACGACAGTCGGTGCGACCGATACGTGCTGATTGATCTGAGCCGCGTTGAATGACGTGACGCTGATTCCGGGAAACAGGTGTCGGAGCAGCCCTGCCCTGACCGGATCAATCTCATTGATACAGACAGCTTTGGCGCGATCCGCCCATGTGGCGAGCATTCCCACGCCTGCGCTGGGTTCAAGGACGATATCGTCGTCGCCGATCGCGGCGAGGTGGGACACCAGCCATGCGAGCGCCAATGGGGTGGAAAAATGCTGGGTCGAGATTTGCTCCTCGCTCCGGACCGTTTGCGTCGGGAGCCGCCTCTCGAATTCCTCGAGCTTCTCGACGATCCCTGTTGGCGTCTCAGGAAGCATCATCGAGCGCAGCGCGAGTATCGTTCCGACCTCGATCGCGACGAAGCTGTCGCGTTGCGTCCAGGTTCCGTCGGCCGAGCTACTCCCATACGCTGCGGTCATTGCCTCGGTGGCGAGGCTTCTCGGGAGTGGCGCATCATTCTGAAGCGACTTTGCGATCTGGCACGCCGCAGCATATTGGCGCGCTGCCGCAGCAGGCGCCTGGTCGGTTTCGATGATCATGGAAGGGTCTCCTCTTTCGGGCCAATATTGGCCCCGAAAGCCCCTCCCCTTCTCTCACTCCTTTACGCCGGGCGTTGCTGTCTCAGTGGAGCATTCAGTCATCTATTGGCGTGCCGAAGTAGGCCAGGAGACGCCACGCGAGGTCGGGGTTCAACTCGACGAATTGTCGACGCCCGTCGGTGGTGTCGGCTATTTTGCGAATGAGCCCGTCATCGCACATTCGCTGGACAAGGCGGAGAGCCGTACTCAGCGGCAATGCGGAAGATACGCATAGATCGCCGGTGGCGATCTTTCTCTCTTCGCAATGCTGGATGAAGAGGTCGATCAGCATGTCCCACGCCGGCTCGCCTAAGTATTTCCTAGATCCAACAATATGTCTGCGGAGCAAGCGCCTCCGTGCAGTACGCCTTGCATTCGACAGCGCGAGGTCACGATCAGGAAATCCGGTCGACCGGCCAGAATCCCGGAGAAGGTGGTTTTTGACCATTTCCATGAGGCCGCGGCCATGTGGCCGCTGTCCGATCAGAGCGTGGCCCGATCGGCTGACGACGATGTGTTCGGTGAGCTCGATTCCCAAGTTGCTGGCGAGAGCCGCGAGTCTTTCCGTAGACGAGATATCCGCTTCGCTTGGGGTCGGATCACCACTGGGATGATTGTGCACAAGCACAATCGATGCCGCATCGAGCTCCAATGCTCGTTTGAATATGATGCGTGGATAGAGGATGAGCTGGGCCAGGCTGCCCTGCTGCAGCTGCTCGTCCGTTATGAGACGGCAGGCTCCGTCGAGGAACAGAACCCGAAGTACTTCTTCGGGAAGGCTCCCCATCGAGGTCTTGAGATAGGCAATGAGTTTCGGATCAGTCGGCGTGATAGTCCGGCCCATAAGGCTGGAGCGTAGTGCTTCGACACTGGCGGCGCGTGCCGCGAATATGAGGGCCGCAACGCTGTCTCGGCCTCCCAGGGTTCGCCGGAGAGCCTCGGGCTTCTGTGTCAGGACGCGGTCGAGGCTGCGGAATTCGCAGAGCAGCCGGTCAGCTATCTGAAGACTCTCGGAAGGTGCGACTGCAGCGATGAGGGCTGCCAGGACTGATCGCTGCCGCTCCTCCGCAACCGGGTCTGATGCCTCCAGGTTGCGGCGGCGAGGAGCGGCGGCAGAAGCCAGGAGGCAGCAACCTGCATCGTCAAATAGGCAATCGGATGCATCCCCACGTCCGCCAGCCGGCTGAAGTGCGCCAGAAGTGGCAAAGTCTGCAGGACAGCTGCCACCATCGGCCAGAAGCGATGTGCTGTCATCGCCAACATGAAGGTCAAAAGTGCCGCAATCAGGTCGAGAGCCAGATGGGCGGTATCGACGCTCGCGAACTGCGCAGGGATCAGAAGATGAACCAGCTGGTCGACGACGAGCATGCCCAGGAGGATTGTCGCCATCACACGTTCGGGGCCCCCTCCCTTCCATAGCGCGTAGGCCGAAGCCATCAGCAGCAAGATCAAGAATATGACTATCCGCAACATTCTTCCTCGAAATCATGCTGATGGCTCCCAGTCAAGTTTCAGGCGACAAGGGCAAGCTGCGCGCCGGTTGCTTTGGCCTGATTTGGGCATTCGTGCACATCAAGACCCGCGGTCTCCTGCGCGATGTCCGCGAGCTCGCCATGGACACGCAAGACGTCACCGCTTACCTCGACCAGCGAAAGCTGAGCCTTTGCGAGACGCATGATCGATGCCTGGCCGGCCTTGGGCGCCACGCCAACGCGCTGCCGGGCAGTGACGACGCTCGTCATAAGGGTCGAGACGGCGATGAGGGCGCTGTCGAGGCTTGCTTCGGCAAGGGGAACGTCCTGCTGAAGTCGCAGGGTCATTGCTTTGAGATTCTCAGGCATAACTTCTCCTTCCCCGGAAGCGAAGGACTTCCGGGCATTTGTTGGCGTTGCTTTTCAAAAGTTCAGCCGGAGACGAGCCGGGTCAGAGTCTCGGAAATTCCCAGACTTGCATGAACGACAAGCAGCAAAGCGACCAGCATCGTCATCATGAGCGCGAGGCGCGCCAAACCTTTATGATCTCGTCTCCAGATGAGCCCGAGCGGATCGGAAAGTCCTTCCACCGGTCCATCCGTGCTCCGAGCGGCGACTGCCATGTCGGTCAGATGGATTACGGTCGAGGGGTCTCCCTCCGCGAAGTCAGATGGCACTATTTCCGTCCTGTCGGGAATGTGTATCGGATCATATGTGATCCGATCATACTTTTTCTTGAGGCGTGCGTACTCGACTGCAGCCTGATCGCGCGTATCGACACCAAGGATGGATCGAGCCTTTGTAAGGCGCTGGTCGACCGTCGGCTTCGCCAGGCCGATCATGCGCGCGATCTCCTTGGAAGTTTTTCGTTCGAGCAGCGGGTCGAGGCAGGCGCGGTGTTTGTTCGTCAACCGCGACCAACGCTCGAAGTCGGCCTCATCGCTCACGAGAGCACCCGGCAACCTGGCGAGCCGGAAATTCCATGGTGGCCCTTCCGACCCCACGGCATAGCGTCGCCGCCCCATCGGAATGGGACGAACCATTAGCGCGCAACATCGCTCGCTCCCCTCGATCGCATTCGATCGTTATGGTCCGAAACATCGCACCAGGCGGGTGATCCGGACATCTCTACATCTCTGTTAATAGGGCAAGAAGCCCATATTCGCAAACCGGCGACCCGCGCTTAATGGTGCCAATCTGGAAGTTTACGACATGACAGACCGGATATGGACCGTTTTGACTTGCCTACAGGCGGTGCCTAAGCGACACTGTTGGCATCATTGAACATCAATTAGGGATTTCGTCATGAGCGTTCACAAGGCTCGTATCGTGTCGGGCGGAAGGCTTCAGATTCCGGCGGACGTGCGCAAGACGCTCGGGATCGCCGATGGGGACGACGTACGCCTCGAGGTTGTCGACGGAGAGTTGCGCGTCCGATCATTCCAGACGGCGCTTGGCCGTGTGCGAGCTCTTGTCCGCCACCATGTTCCGGCCAGCGCTTCGCTCGCCGACGAATTGATCGCGGATCGTCGGTCGGAGGCGGAGCGTGACTGATTATGTGCTCGATGCCTCCGCCGTCCTCGCCGTGATTCAGGAAGAGCCTGGAGCGGAGCGGATCGAAGCGCATCTGGACACTGGCTGCATTAGCGCGGTGAATCTGGCCGAGATTGTGGGCAAGCTGCAAGATCGGGGGCTTGGCGACAACGAAATCGATGAACTGATTGCATTGCTCGATCTCGACACACGCATTTTGGACAAGGAAGGCGCGGTGTTCATGGGCAAGCTGCGACAGACAACGAAACTCGCCGGGCTTTCGCTCGGCGACCGGGCTTGCCTTGCGCTCGCACACTCACTCGGGGCGACGGCAATCACCATGGACCGGGCCTGGAAGAATCTCGACATCGGCGTCGCCATCGAAGTTGCGCGGTGATGACGCTCAACCACGCTCATAACGGACGCGGAGCCGCATGATGCGTACCGAGATCGACTTCCTGCCGCATCGCAAGCAGCGCGAGCTGGATATTATCGTCGAGATTTTGTTTCAGGGCTTGCGCGCCGCAACGGAGAATGCCGTTGGCGCGCGGCGCAACGGCAGGATTCTCAAGGTCATCCTGTTCGGCTCCTATGCCCGCGGCGATTGGGTCGAGGCGCCGCAGGACGCCAACCAATATCGTTCGGACTATGACATCCTCGTCGTCGTCAACCAGAATGAGCTCGCGGACCGCGCGACCTATTGGGAGGATGCCGAGCGCCGGATCAGCGATGCCTATCTGCTCGAGAAGGTGATCAAGACGCCGGCGAACTTCATCGTGCACTCGCTTCAGGAAGTGAACGATGCGCTTGCCCATGGCCGCGTCTTCTTCATGGAGATCGTAAAGGACGGCGTCATCCTCTACCAGTCGGACGACAAGGAGCTTGGCAAGCCAAAGCCGAAGACGCCCGAGATGGCCCTGCAGGCAGCGCAGGATTATTTCGCAGAATACATGTCAGATGCATCGGAGTTTCTCGATGCGTATCGAGATGCACTCGCCCGCGAACACCTAAATCTCTGCGCCTTCCTCCTCCATCAGGTCGTCGAAAACCTCTACCAGGGTCTGCTTCTGGTCTTAAAATTCTACACGCCCTACGACCACAATATCCTGTTCCTGCGGGAGATGGCCGAACAGCTGGATCGCCATCTGTACGATGTCTGGCCGCGCGGCACCCGAGCGGAGCGCGCAATGTATCAAAAGCTCAAGGACGCTTATCGGAAGGCGCGATACTCACGTCACTACAAAATCTCGCGCGAGGAGCTGGACTGGCTGTCGGGTCGCGTCGAGATCCTCGGTCAGCGCGTTCACGAAATCTGCTCGGCGCGGATCGCTGCGCTGGAGGCCGAAGCAAAGGCATAGATTCAGCGCCGCGCCCCGCCAGCCGATCGTCGCCGGAACGGACGAGACCCGGTACGGGGCTCGGTCGAAGCGCAGCGGAGATAAAGCGGCGATCCCGAAGGGAGGCGCACCCCCCTCTCCTCCCCTGTTCGGCGCAGCGAACCGGAAGCGCGACACCGTCGTTAAAAGACCTGTTTTCGTTTATCCTGCGAGTCCGACCGTCAAGACCTGCAGCCATGGAAGGTGAGACATGCCGACATTCCTGACATCGCTCCTGACCGCCGCGTCGGCGATGATGCTCGGCCCGACCGGCACATGGGACGTGAGAGCGGGCGACCAGATGCTGTTTCGTATCGAAATCAAGGAGGAACCGGGCGGGCCTGTGGCAACATGGGACCGGCCCCAGCGCTTCCAGACCAATGGCGAGATATTTTCCCATATCGAAGGTCGGACGATCCGCCGACAGACGCGAAACATTCGCGTCGTGAACTCCGATTTCGAGATCAGCTTCGATGACCCTGGCTCCGATCCGACGGTACTTCGTCTGCACCCGGTCGATGCCGGTCATGCGGAACTGTCGTTCCAGGGCGCTCCGTTCGAGCCTTTCCCGCTCGTCAAAGCGCAAGCGGGCGCACCTCCATTGGGGCCTTGGGATTCCGGGCGCAGTTATGTCCCTACGGTCACCCGTCCGACCAACGCCGAGATGACCGCGATTTTTGATGCCGATCAGGCGGATCGCCAATCCCCCGATACTGACTGGTCCGCCATTGGCCCGGTGGACAACAGGCGCCGGATCCGCACGAAGCAGCTGCTCGACGCCGGCGCCCTGCAAAGCGGAGACGATTATTATCACGCCGCGTTCGTTTTTCAGCACGGCAACGAGGCCGACGACTATCTTCTCGCGCATCTGCTCGCGACAATCGCGATCGCGAGAGGCCGGCCCGACGCCGTCTGGATCGCCTCCGCGACACTCGACCGCTATCTTCAAGCTGTCGGCAAGCCGCAGATACTTGGCACGCAATATACAATTCCGGAAAAGGGTGCCGTCACTCAGGAACCATATGACCGTGCATTGATTTCGGACGCGATGCGAAAGGCGCTGCGCGTTCCATCCCTCGAAGAGCAGGAAACGCGCCTGCGGGCATATGGTGAAAAGGCGTCGACACCGCATAAGCCATGACTACGTGAGAGTGGCCGCAGAGGCAGACACGCACGGAAATTCACTAGGATCGGGCATTGTCTGCTCGACATGTCGGCGCTAGCCTGGCCAAGATTTCCGCCTAACGGAGAAAAGGAGACCGGTCCTTGGAACCACAATGGCTCACCTACGGGAAACGGCTTCAAAGCATCGCTTCGACCGGGCTCCACTTCACGCGGGATCGGTTCGACCGGGAGCGCTATGAAGAGATCGCCACGATCGCCAACGAAATGCTGTCCACTCTCGGCAATGTCCCGATCGAACGAATCTCAGATCTCGTACCGGATTTTGCGCGCGGATATGCGACGCCCAAGGTGGACGTGCGGGGGGCGCTCGTCGAAGAGAACATGATACTTCTCGTGCGCGAGGAATGTGATGGATTGTGGACGCTACCGGGCGGCTTCGCCGACGTTGGTCTCTCCCCTGCTCGCAATATCGAGAAGGAGATGAGAGAAGAGGCAGGGTTGATGGTTTCAGCCCGGCGCCTGTTCGGCGTACGGCACAAAGCCAGTTCAGGCTATCCCGCCGACGTCCGCGACTTTTACAAAATGTTTTTCCTCTGCGACCGGATTGATAACGCCATTCCCAAACCGGGTCTCGAAACCATCGAGGCGCGTTTCTTCGGGATCGACGATTTGCCGCCCTTGTCGAGAGGGCGGACGATCGAGGCCGACATTCACGCAGCCTTTGCATATGCCACCGATACAACGAAGCCTGCATTCTTTGACTAAGGTTGGCTCTCAAGATAGCAATATGACCGATCAGATCGCCCGGATTCGTATCACGCTCGAAGACATGAAGCCCGCCATCTGGCGCCGTGTCGAACTTCCCGTCACCAACAGCCTCAAGACCCTGCATCTCGCGATCCAGGCCTGCATGCTCTTCGAGAACTACCATCTGTTCCGCTTCGAGGTCGGCGATGCTGCCTATGGCATCCGCTTCCGCGACGATGATGCGTTCATGGTCCGCACCCGCGACGCCGCCAATATGCGCATCGCCACGCTCGTCGAGCGCGGGGTCACCAGCTTCATCTACACCTACGATTTCGGGGACAATTGGCGCCATCGTGTGGAGATCGAAGAGGTGACGTCAGCAATTCCCGCGACGGACTATCCACGGTTCGTCGATGGTGAACGGCGAGCCCCGCCCGAAGATGTCGGCGGCACGCCGGGGTTTGAAGAATTTCTTAAGGCTATGGCGAAGCCGCGCCATCCTGAGCGCGCGTCCATGGTCCAATGGTATGGCGCCATATTCGATCCCGCCGATATTAGCCCCGACGAGGTCAACGCACGGATGGCGATCCTCGCCAAGCGCCGGGCGCTAGGAAGAGCAGCCTACGCTGACGCCAAATCTCGCGACAGTTAATCGATCGCCGCTTCCTGACCACGCTTACCGTTGGTCCTTTCAGCTAAGGATCCCGACGCTATATGACCGATGAGATCGTCCCGATTTGCATCACGATAGAAGACAGGAAACCCGCGATCTGATGCCGTTTCCGACTTCCCGTCGCCAACAGCCTCAAGCGGCCACGGCCTTCCGGAGTTCGTGGAGCGTTTCGTTCACGGACGATGCTGCCGAAGCCGATACAGCATGCTTGGCTTCCTGCAGCACTGCTACGACACGCGGCCAACCTGTAGCTGTACTGGTGACTGCGCGTTGGATTGCGGGAACCGTCAAGCGCGGCGTCACAAGCTGGGCCGGGCTGTCGCACCGGTCCAGCCATGCGTCGGTTACCAAGGTCGAGAACGGCTCGGCGCAAAACTCTCCTAGTTTTGCCTGACTGAGATACCGCGCGGCCACGGCATGACAGACCAACTGTTGATCCGGGCTGATCGGGCGTTGGACGGGTGCCATCAAGACTGCCAGCAGATGGCCGTTCCAGTCAATGTTGCCGCCCATAATGCGGCTTGAAGCATCCTCAGATCCGTCGATCATCCGTCCAAGGTCGTCGACCATTGCGAGGACGTCGCTCAGTTCTTCCGTTTCGACGGCGGCTCGCCAGATATCGATCGGGATGGCGCTCGCCCGTCCCGCCGCGATCATCGCAACGATGCGGGCGAGGAGCCGGTACTTGACGAGCTCCTGCCACCGCGGCTCGACTACGATTGAAGCCGACGAGAATCTCTGACCCGCCGTGTCACGGCCTGCATCCCTCTCAGCAATCGCAAAACCCAGAGCGCGAACTTCGCGGATCGCATCATCAGCCCCGCTAGTGACATCGAGTGTGCGGACGGCGAGCTTCGTCAAAAGATCACCCTGTGTGCTCTGGGCAAGGAGATCAGGCGATTCACGAAGCCTTCGCGCCAGCCTCTCGGCGATTTGCGGATATTCGGGAAGCTGGACGTCGAGATCGGCCATGACCAAGGCCACGACGTCAAGCGGCGCCGGCTGCTGATCTCCCCAAATCAGCTCTTCAAGGCTGCTCGTCGAGCCGAAAAGCCTCTCCAGCGGCATCTGGGGGTCCCCAACCAACCCTTTCAACCCGAGCGAAAAACCGATGGATTTAATCGCCTGGGAGCCGATCTGCCGGACGGAGAGCAACGGCTCGGGCGGTGTTTCCTGACCATCGTCGACAAGCAGGTCGATCGCCTCGCCCAGTCGGTTGACGGCCTCTCTCGTTCTGGACGAGAGATGCAATGCGATCGCCAGATCGAACCGAAATCCGACGTGCCGTACGAGTGGTTCGTCTTCGGAGAGGCTTGCGACGGCTTCGGTGAGACGGCGAGCGGCGAGCGGCCAGTCCTTCACCTTGCTGGCGGCCATTGCGGCTTCGCGCAGTGCGTCGGTCTTCCAGGTGAGGCCCAGCGGGAAGGTCGGAAGCGCTTCCTCATAGAGTGGCAGAGCCTCGGCGGCTTCCCCTCTTCGCCACAAGACCTTCGCCTTGGCTGTCAGCACCCGTGCGGGTCGAGCGAAATCGGTAATCATAGCATCGGCAAGCGCCAGGGCCGCCTCGGGCTGCTTGAGGTTTTCGTCGATCACGCGGATCAGGAGCGGTGCGGCTGCCGCACCGAGCTGCGTGATCGACAGCTCATCGGCGAGGGCTATCGCGCGCTTGAGTTCGCGTTCGAGTTCCGGCCAGCGAGGATCGGGACGCGACGCTTCGCCGAGCCATATCCGATCGAGGGCAAGAGCGGCGGCCTCACTATCGGCGGCGTAGCCACCGAGCGCGGTGACACGGTCGGCCTCGTCCAGCCCTTCCATCAAATCCAGCAGCTTGGCGAAGTCTTCGACATCGGAGATCGCAGGAGCGAGCGTCATGGGCACGAAGGCCGAGAGATCGGGGAAATGCAGGTCGTCGGCATCCAGGTCGGCTGGCAGGTCGGCTGGCGGCACCGCCTTGCGGAGAACCTCCGCCGTCCGTGCACCGGCCTTCACAAGCCTGAGGGAGAGACGAAGGAGCTCCTCGAGCGAAGCATTTCCCGGCCGCTGCAGGACCTGCCAAAGGAATACGACCTCGAAGAGCCCCGGCCCCGGGACGGCGGACTTGTCCGCAGCGTCAAATTCTTCGAGAGCCTGCGCCACGATGTCAGATGCGCGGGCGTGATCGCCCATCTCGATTGCAATCCGAACCTGCAGGATGCGGAACGCAGCTGTGTCGACCGGGTCGGAAAAAGGCAGCGTGGTCCCATCAAGACCCATGTAGATCAGCATCGATGCAGTCTGAGCGACCTGCTCCCATACTTCGGGTGACGCCTGGAGGAGGCCCGGCAAGATGGGGATCAGGGGGGCGGCACTTCGACCCAGCATCGCATGGGTCGCGATCTCGAAAATGTCAGTGGCGAGCAACGTGCCACGCCCCAGAAAGGAGTTCGCGATTTCCCGGTGCATGCCGGTGGCCCACTCGTGTCCGCGCGTGTCGACGCCCAGATTGCGGAGCAAGGGTGATGCCCGGAGGTTGTCGCTCTCCACGCGCTCGAGCCAAGGCCCGGTAAGCCGGTCGATAACATCTCCAGGTTCAAGGATGGATGGCCGGATCTGCGCGATCCCTATCAGCCTGTCCCGCGACGCCCTGCCGAGAAGAAGGCTGGTCCGGGCAAGAAGTTCGCGGTCCTCTGGCGGCCGTGCGGCCACGAGCCGACGTGCTTCGGATCGCACATCGAGTATCCCCTCCGATACAACCAGCAGTTCAGATATATCAGGCTTTGGAAACCCTTCATCGGTGAGGGCCGAGACGCGGGCGTCAACAAGCTGAGGATGTCCGCTCGTGGAGGCGTGGATGAGCTTCGCCCACGTCTGGATGTGAGCGGTCGGACAGCCGCAGGCGGCCAGATAGCCGCCTATATCTTCTTCCCCGAACGCGGGAGCCGAGAAAATATGATCAGGACCAAGTGTGAGCTGAGTCGCTAGTCGGGTTGGCAGGCGGTCGGAGAATGTCACCAGCAGCTTGCCAGCGAGACGGTCCTGAACAGCACGCAGCCGGCCGAGTGCGCCTTCAAGCGAGCGGGCGTCGCCGTCGGCTGGCAGGTCATCCAAAACGACGTCATACGCGCGGCCTGTCTCGGTGAGCCGGACGGCGAGAGCATCGATACGCGAGGTTGCCGTGGTTGGCGGTGTATCGCGCAGGTCCAGCCATGCGCACTGCTCAGGCCTCCCGATTACCGCGAGCGCGAGGGCGGTCTTGCCCATGCCGGTACCGCCATGAATGAGGACGGTTCCCGTATCGAGCGCTTCAAGAATGGAGCCCTCGAGCTCGGGACGTGAGTGTCTTCCAGCTATTGCTCTCGGTGGCGGCGAGAAGGCCTCGGGCGCCACCGCCACGGCAGTGGTGCCGGCTCGAGCGCCGGTTATAACGCCAAGGAGCGCCAGCAGCTGGCTGTTCGGAACAGCGGTCGTGCCCGCCTGGTCGAATATCCTGAGGAGATCGCCGCGCCTGAGCATGCGGCCGCCCTTGGTGGTTGCGACGCGCCACGCCTCGGTGTGCAGCGCGTCGAGCGCCTTGACTGCATCGGCGGAAGCGACGCCGCGCACCTCGCCCAACTCGACGAGCTTGGCGGTGATAATATCATAGAGGTCTGTCGATGTGGGCCAGCCGGCGACCCACTGCATTGGAAGGACGATACGAGTGATGAAGTCTTCCGTCGACGCGTTGGTGAGCCAGAGCCTGAAAGGTTCGCTGAGCGTTTCATTGCTCATGAGGAAGGCTTTTATTCCCGTCGCCATCTCAAGTGATTTGGAGTCGGTTGGAGCCAACTGGATGCGTTGCCACGCTTCTAGCCCGGGAATATCGAACCCGAATGGCTGGTTCTTCTCGCGGCCTATTCCGGAAGTCGTGAGAAACCTGAACTGGATCGCGACGCCTTGGTTTCGTCCGAGATGGTCCCAGAAATTTGCGATAGCTTCGAGAACGTTTCCCGACCGCAACGTGACGTTGCCGGAGCCCGCGGTGTCCTTAACCTGCTCGACCGTGGCAGCGCCGGTCTCCTCGATAAGGTCGAAATCCTCTGCGCCTTCCAAGACAAGGATCGCGCCGTCTTGAAGGTCAATCCACGCTTCGATGCTGCGCAGTATCTGGTAGGAATAGCCGCGCAGCGAGTCGACGGCCTGACGCTCGGCGGAACCTTTGAGGGGAGCAGGGACAGAGGCGGTCATCGATGGCAACTCAGACGAATGTGTGGACGAGCGAAGTCGTTTGGGCGGAAGTCGGTGTCAACTGTCGCCTGCTTTATTTGCGCGCCGAAGAAAAACCAAGGTTGCCGCGAATTGTGCCCGAATTTATCCTTGCGCTATGAAGCCAGTCCAACAGCTCGATCCCAACGACCCTTGCGCATGCGGGAACGGCAAGCGCTACGGAGATTGTCACCAGCGCATCGTTGAGGCGCCCAAAGGTGAAATGCTCGCGATCGCCCGAACTATCTACGCCGAAGAATGGGCCGGCAATGCGTCTGCCTACCAAGCGCAAGGGCTGTACGACTTGCTCGCCGAGCATTTAGCCCAAGCGAGCGACGTGCGAACATTGCTCGATATCGGTTGTGGCCGGGGGCACGGCCTCGCTGCCCTTCGCAGGACCTTCCCGGAGGCATCGCACCTCATCGGCGTGGACGAAAATTCTGACTGCCTGGAGGCTGCGGCTTGCCTTCTGGCGGTCGACGTGCCGCGGTCGAACATTCGGCGAGGGCGCGACGAAGTCCTGCCAAGTGGTCGATACGTATCCACCTATCACGGTGCCGTACCGATCGGAGCGGGTGACATTGCGCTCGTTCAGTCGGACGTCATCATTCAGGATCTCGAGCTTGAGCGGTTATTCGACGCGGTGGGACCGCTGGATGCGGTGACGCTGTGGTTCAGCGGCGTCCACAAGGCACGGAGCGCGACAGAGATCGTACGGCACTTCGAGATAAAGAGCGACGCGGATCACCGCACACTGGTCGAGGACAGGGCGCTCTCCATAGCCGGCGAGCGCCTGCGGGCTGGTGGCGTCCTTCATATCGTGGCCCGCGCCGGCGCGATCGATATCGATCATGTTGTTCATGCCATACGCCTCGACTATTCCGACTGGCTGAAAGACAAGCCGTTCCGCGTCGAATCGATCGGATCAATCCCATATGATGAGCCAGCGGATGGTATTGTTGTTCGTTCCTCCAACAGCGGGGTAAGCGCGATGCCAAACTACGCCATCTCGATTTTGATCAGGCGGGGAGGCTGAGGACCGGCTGACATTTCGATTGCAAATACGGGCGTGGTCTCCGCCCTTGCGACCGTGGTGGCAAAACTTCGGCTTGAACGAATGGACCTACCACGTCTCGTGCGGTTTGGCCCGATACCGGCAGCAAGTTCTGGTCGCGATCAACCAAGGCCTTGAAGCATTGCCCTGATAGACTAAGGATGCTCATGTGGGGCGGAGAGAGCCGGCAATTGCCCCATAGGATTATCCTGCCGGGTATCATTACGCTCGTTGTTCGCGTCGAGCGGTCGCGGTCGAAACTATCGAGGCGACGCACCTTGCATCAGTTTGGCACCGGCTGTCCCGGGCGCCCGACATCTGTCGGCCCGAGAGGCCAAGTGCATTCATGCCACCGAACCGCGATTTCCGCAGCCCGACGGGTCGGCTGAATGCAGAAGACTCGTCCGTCGCCGAAGGCAAGTCCGCGATCGAGGAAGACATTGAGTCCCTGTTCCGGAAGGAAGCCCCTCGCCTCGCCCGATATTTCCGGGCGCGGCTTCGCGACGGCGACGATCCAGGCGATTTCGTCCAGGAGTCGTTCGTTCGTCTCGTGGGATCGTTGGCGCAACGAGCGATGCCGACACCCGGTGCCTACCTGCAACGCATCGCCCGCAATTTGCTTTACGACCGCGGCAAGCGCGCGGAGGTGCGACTGGCTTCGTTTCATGTGCCGATCGGCGAAGGATGCGAACCGGCTGTCTCGCCCGATCAGCATCACGGCATCGAAGCCGAGGACGTGATGCGCGCTTATCGCCGCGCCCTGGCCGAACTGCCCGATCGCACGCGAGAAGTATTTCTGCTTCACCGGGTTGAAGAGCTTGCCTACAGAGAGATTGGGGAAAAGCTCGGGATTTCGATTCCCACGGTGCAATATCATGTCGCACGCGCTCTCGCCCACATTGACGCGGCCCTGGAGCGGGAATGAACGAAGATAGTGATACGCCAAAGCGGCCCGGTAATCTGAGGGACGAGGCCGCTGAATGGTTTGCGATCATGCGCGGTCCCGATGCCGATGCTCGCCGCGACGAGTTCGAAGCATGGCTCGCACGAGGTGCACTGCATCGCACAGCCTATAACAAAATCGCGGAGACCTTCAGTATCGGCAAAGGGCTGAAGGAGGATGTGCCGGACGACGCTGGCACTCCCGCGCCGAGCCCTGCCAGTCAGAAGCCCGGAAAACTGAAAATGGCCGGGCTTGCACTGGGCCTCGTCGGCGCGGTGGTGGCGCTCTATCTCGGCGTGGTTTCGCCCGGCACGCTCAAGCAGGATGGCCCCAAGATCGCCAATAGGGGCACCGCCGGTGGAAACTCGAGCCAGCTGCAGAGCAAGCTCGGTGAAATCCGGGAAGTGCAGTTGCCAGACGGATCGCGCGTGACGCTCGATACCGATAGCCTTGTGCTGACCAAATTTGACCGGGACCTGCGTGATGTTCGGTTAGTACGCGGCCGTGCCCGGTTCAATGTAGAGAAGGACAATCGGCCGTTCGTCGTGGCAGCGGGAAATGGGACCATAACCGCGCTGGGAACAAGCTTCGACGTTGGCCTGGCTCGCGACGAGCGGGTCACGGTCCAACCCTTCGAAGGCTCGGTCGACGTCCGAGTTCGAAGAGATCTGTCTGCGGCTGAAACGCCAGTCCGGCTTGCCCCTGGTCAGCAGCTGATTTTCCGGGCCGAGAAAGCGGCGGCCCCGATTCAGGTGACCAATGCGCCCGTTACCGATCGGCGTTGGCCCGAAGGGGTCAGGGAGTATGACGGCGTGCGGCTCGGCGATGTCGTCGGGGAAGCGAACCGCTACGCGACCGGGCCTATTTTGGTGGCGGCCGCAGACGTCAGCGACAGAAAAGTTTCAGGCACGTACCGCATTCGAGATGCCGAGCGGCTGGCCGAGAATCTCGCCGATATGCTTCGCTTGGCTCTCATTCGCGGAAACAATCAGCTGCTTCTCGTCAAGACGTGTCCATCACCGCGGAAGGAAAACTGCACGCCGCCCTCATAATTCGAGAGACCGACTCGTCGCCTCCCCAACACCGGCGCGCTCGCCGGGGACAGGGAGGCGAAATTCATGTCAGTAAGGGGCCAAATCTTTACGTCCGCGATTGCGATCAGTGCGGCGCTGGTTTGCACACCCGCGGCCGCGCAGTCTGAGCAGCGCCGCGGTTATCAACTCGAAGCCCAGGATTTGGGTTCTGCATTGCGCGCGGTCGGGCGAACGTCGAACAGCGAGATATTCTTCGAGACGGAGATCGTAGACGGAAAGCGAGCGCCAGCCCTGAAAGGGCAATACACGCCCCGCGAGGCTGTAGAAGCTCTGATCCAAGGGACGAACCTCGTCATCCTCGAACGGCGAGGGGCGATCATTATCCGTGAGCGATTTCCCGCGTCGCAAGCGGCGGTGAACGATAGCAGCCGTCAAAGCGAGATTATCGTTACCGGATCGCGCATTCGCGGGGGCCCTGCGACGTCCCCCATCACGAGCATCTCTCGACGAGATGCGGAGCGGGCGGGTCAAACCGACCTCGGTCAAGTGATCCGCGATCTCCCGCAGAACTTCTCGGGCGGTCAGAATCCCACGATCGCGCCGACGGGCCAAGGCAGTTTTTCGAACGTCTCCGGTTCTTCGACTCTCAATCTGCGAGGTCTGGGCCCAGATGCGTCGCTGACGCTTTTGAACGGTCATCGCGTCGCATTCGATGCCATCAGTCAAGGCATCGATATCTCGGCAATACCGCTAGCGGCGATTGAGCGCGTTGATGTGATAACCGACGGCGCATCGGCACTCTATGGCTCGGACGCTGTAGCCGGCGTCGCCAATATTATTCTCAGGCGCAGCTTTGACCGGTTGTTCACTTCCGCGCGGATCGGCGCCGCGACAGAGGGTGGAGCCTTTGCGCAGCAATATAGCGCTGTAGGAGGTCCTTCGTGGAACGGTGGTAGCGTTATGCTCGCCGGCGACTTCTCCCGAACTGGCGAAATCAAAGGACGACAGCGATCCTATACCAGCAACCTTCTTCCCGACTCCACTGTCTTGCCCGGTCAAAAGCAATTGAGCATCGTCCTCGCAGGCAGGCAGGAAATCTCCGATAGAAGTGTCTTCGAGATTGACGGCCACTTTACGCATCGCACGACGGCGCGCTGTATTTCGCCGACCAGCGCCGCCGTTTCGATAAGCTGCTACCGGCAAGGGAGTGTTGTCGCCTCGGGCGTCGACAGTTGGTCTGTGTCCCCGGCATTCCGCTTTTCACTGCCCTCGGGTTGGAATCTGAATATCCTAGGAACTTACAGCCAGAGCAACAACACGATCTCGAATCTCACATATGCCGGCGGCGTCGAGACAATGCGCGCTTTGCCCAATTATGATAATAGCTTGAGGTCGGGCGAAGCTGGCGCAGAGGGGCCAATTTTTGGTTTGCCCGGCGGCGACGCAAGATTGGCCATCGGGGCGGGTTATCGCTCCAATCGTCTTCGCGTCGATTCTCGCCGAATTGTTGGTGGCGTTGAGGCGCCGATCGATGTTTTTCGTGAATCGCGCGAAGTCTTGTTTGGTTACGGCGAAGTGTCGTTGCCGCTGATTTCAGAGACAAATGCGGTCGCCTTCGCAAGCAAGCTGCAGGTGAATGGCGCAATCCGCATCGAGGATCATAGGGGAATCGACCGTGTTACGACGCCGAAGCTGGGGCTGATTTACGCGCCCATCAACGGGTTTGAACTCAAAGCAAATTGGGGCAGATCGTTCAAGGTTCCGACGCTCTTCCAGACGGGCCAAACGACGAATGCACAGTTGGTGCCGGGGTTCATTTTCAACCCCGCGCCCGCAAACGCCAATCCCGTGCTCTTGGTATTTGGCGGCAATAGGAACCTTCAGCCAGAACGTGCGACCACATTAAGTCTGTCATCGTCAATCGAGCCCGCGGGCCTCCCCGGGCTGAGGATCGACTTGGGATACTTCAGAATTCGATATGAAAATCGCGTCGCGGAGCCGATTTCTCCGGTGACAAGTGCATTGCGCCAGGTATTTGGCGACTTTGTAGCGCTCAATCCATCGGCGACAGACGTGCTCTCGATCGTCGACGGCCTTACCGGCACATTCGCAAATTTTACAGGCGCCCCCTTCGATCCCGGCGCGGTCGCAGCGATCGTCAACGATCAGCTCCAGAATATATCTCTGCAATCGGCCGAAGGTTTCGACGGATCGGTGAGTTTTCTCCATGATCTTGGAGACGACAGGACGTTGTCATTCAAGGGAGCGCTGAGCTACCTCGATAGCTCTCGGCGGATAACGACCGAACTTCCGTCCATGCCGCAAGCGGGCTTGATATTTCAGCCGCCACACTGGCGCGGAAGAATGAGCGCGAGCTGGGAGGAGGCCAATTTCGTTCTGAGTGCGTCCGGATCATTTGTTGGCGGCACCAAAGACAATCGATTCCAGCCGAGTGCGAGAGTGCAATCCTTTGTGACTTTCGACACTGTCGCGACGCTCCGAAGCGCGAGGGCGAGCGGCCCACTGTCGGGCACGAATTTGACCATCGCTATTCAAAATTTGTTCAATGAGAAGCCCAGCCTCATTCGAACGGTCGATCCGGCGGCATTCCGATATGACTCGATCAATCATTCGCCATTTGGGAGGGTAATAAGCCTGACGTTGTCGAAGGCTTGGTGACGTGTCGTTCCCAAAGCGCTTCGCCGCGACATTGGTGGCCGGGGCAGCGGGCGTCCTCCCACATTCCGCGCTCGCCGCCGATGTCTGCCCGAGATTGGCGCCACCAGCACAGAAGGAGATTCGTAGCGGTCTCGTCACGCCCGAGCTGCTTGCGCAGCTACGTGATATTGGGCCGGCGACGTTGCCAGACCGCCGCCGAAAGCTGTTCACCATATCGCCTGACGGAAAATGGGTGGCGTTTTTCCTCCATCGAGGATTTCCAAGCGAAAATGTGTACTGTGCCGGACTGGCTATTCTTTCGCTCGAGAGGCCGGCAAATGTTCGGATCCTCGATTTTAGCCGCGAACTCATCCGTGACGAACCGCCCAGATATGGTTGGGCGAAGTTTCCGATTGGAACTGCCGCGCCAGTTACGCCCCGTTGGGAACCGGCGGGGCGCTGGATCGCATATCTGAAACGCGAGCATGGTTTGACTCAGGTGTGGCGTGTCGATGTCGGCACGGGGGCTGCCAGTCAGGTCACGAATTCTCTCGTGAATGTTGATGACTTCCGGATTACTGAGGACGGACGAACGGTTGTTTATTCGTCCCGCCCAAAATTGCCCGAAAAATCAGCTGAGATTGATCGGGAAGGATTGAGGGGCTGGCGGTTCGATGCGCGGGCGTTTCCGGTGCGTGGCGCGAGGCCTCAGACGCCCGACGCGGATCGCTTCTTGGCGAGTGTAGATCTTGAAGAGGGGCGGGAACGAGAGGCGCGTGCCGATGAGGTCAGTCTGTTTGACGTAGCTCGAGGTCTTCCGGGAAACGCGACGGCGTATTCGAGAGCTGCTGGCGGCTCGGAAGCATGGGCGGAAACCATCGACACTCCACTCTTCCCTCCCCTCTATCGCTTGACGGCCAAACGCAACGAAAAGCCAGAACAGTGCCATTTCACGGCCTGCGAAGTCGATTGGTCCACTTCAGTCTGGTGGAATGACGATGGAACCAGGATTAGATTCACGCGCCGCGAAGGTTGGGCCAACAGCCTCACTGCCATTTACGAATGGATTCCGGGTCGAGGTGAACCAAAACGCGTTCTCCTCACCAGCGACGCGTTGATCGAATGTCAGCCGATCGCAGATGACCTACTCTGCCTGCTGGAGCGGTCGCAACGACCGCGCCATTTCGTGAGACTTCAGCTCGCTACCGGCCAAATCAAAGAGATCTTTGATCCGAACCCGGAGTTTTCGAACTTTTCGCTCGGGCGTGTAGAGCGCTTGAATTGGCTCAACGCTGAGAATGTGCCCTTTTATGGGGATCTGGTTTATCCCGTCGGATACGAGCCTGGCAGCCGCTACCCGATGGTTATCGTTCAATATCGGACCAAGGGATTTCTTCGCGGGGGTATCGGGGACGAAGTGCCGATCCAAGCGCTTGCTGGAAGAGGCTACTTCATCCTCAGCGTCGACAATCTGACGTATGAAGATATCGTCGGGAGAAAACAATCAATCGAGCAACTTGTAGCGGCCTTTAACAACAATTTCAGAGGTAGGCGGAGCATTTTATCGGCGATCGAAATCGCTACCCGTGGACTGATCGACAAGGGTCTCGTTGATCCGCAGCGTATCGGAATCTCCGGACTGAGTGATGGATGCACCACAGTTCAGTTCGCCGCGGCAAATAGCCAGCTTTTCTCAGCTGGTTCAGTCTCGGGCTGTGGATGGGAGCCCTTCCAAGACGCGATCTTAGGGCCAATGATCGCGCAGAACTATCACGAAAGCGGGTGGCCTCGTCTTGCGGACGCGAACCCTGAGTTCTGGTCAAAGATCTCCATCATCCATGACCCCCGACGCGTGAGATTTCCGTTTCTTTTTCAGGCTGCGGACAATGAATATCTAGCTATGGTCGGTAGCCACACGGCATTAGTTCAAGCCGGGATTCCCAGCGATCTCTACATTTTTCCTGGCGAGGATCACGTCAAATGGCAACCCGCGCACCGGTTGGCTGTCTATAGGCGCAATATCGATTGGTTTGATTTCTGGCTAAAGGGCTTGGTGCCGAGCGATCCAGCTCGGAAAGCAGAAGCCGAGCGGTGGTCGGAAATGAAGGCATCGTGGAAGAGGCCGATCCCAAAGTAGATTGCGATTATGCACGTGACCAATGTGCGGACCAGGCCTCTGCATCCAGAAGGGCCATGATCCGCGGGCAGTCATTCAGCCCATTCCCGCCGCTCGATCGACGGAGCGGCTCGATTGCAGAGCGATCGATTATCCCGTGCCCTGCCAGGCGCCCCTCGCATAGTCGATCGATTATTTGCGATCGATGCCGATCGATGAACTGCGCAATGAAGCCATCGGGGCTTCCCTTGCCCGCCCTTTCGATTACCTCGCGCGGCAGCACGGATGCAAACGCACGGCGAGCGACCGAACGATCGACGCCGCCCTCACAGGATTCCCACGACGGAATACTTAGGCACAGCTCAACGACCGGCTGAGACAGGAGAGGTGAGATCATTGGCATCGCGAGCTGCTTATCCCGATGCTCGACGTGGTTCATCGCCTGAAGAATCATCGCAACGTGACCGAGCTTTGCGAGCGGGGCGTCCCGTGGTGGACTTAGCCAGGGGTGCTCGACCGCCCGGCCTCGCTCGTCTGCGATAACATCCGGGTGCAAATAATCAGATACGGCGCTCCAGCGCATTTTCTTGGAACGCGAAAACAAAAGCCGGACGGTCTCGATCAATGCCTCACCGACGCCGGCTCCCGTGATCTGGCATATATCGCGCAGCGTGTTCATAACGCCGGGCGACAACCCTTCTTTACGGAATCGGTCCGCTAACGGTCGCGCGGAATGCGTAAGGTAGAACACATTGTCGCCGCCGGCTCCGACAAAGAAGGCATCGGCATTTTGTGTAGACGCGGCCTCACGGATTGCATGATTGTAGGCTTGTTCATGTGATTTGCCGCATGGGAATGGGATCCCTTCGGCAACAGACCTGTCCAAGTCGATGAGCCGGTCAATATAGGGCATCTCAATGAGCTCAGCCCCAAGGGCAGCACTAACCGCACGAGCATACTCCGTCTCGTTTCCGGTCGTGTCAGCGGTCGTCAAGGTCGTGCAAACAAAATCGGAGCCCGCGCCCGCGAGACATGCAGCGACTATTGACGAGTCCAATCCACCTGACAGCCCCACCAACGGCCGACTAAAGGATGACCGCCAAGCGGAAAACGTAGATCCGAGCACGCCTAAAAGGCGATCGGAACTCGGTCCGGATGCGCCGTTCGGCTCTATATGGTTCCAAGGATTCCACAGCGGCGTTGCCACCACTTTCGACCCGACGATCGAGAGTGCGCTTCCTGGGAGCAGCTGCATTATTCCTTCAACCGCTGTATGCTCTGAAGGAAGCTGGTGATGATAGAGGAAACGACTGACAGATTTCCAGTCGACCGAGCGGCCAACGACGCCCCAATCAACTAGAATTTCCGCGTCGGACGAAAATGCAATGACGCAGCCGGTCTGGCTCCAGTAGCAAGGGAGTCCCCCAGAGGGTTCGCGCACAACGTTGATGGCATTCCGGTTGATAGCGATGGCGACGAAGTTGCCCCAAAACTCGTTGACGAGGCGGCATCCTCCGCTCTCCATCACCGCCAATTCATCGTCATAGGACAAGGCTTTCAGCTGTTGTCCGGGCCCGCGAGCGCGAAACAGCTTGCCGATGACAAATCCACGGCCGTTTGCGACGGTGATGATGTCGTCAGGATCGTTCGTGAAAAGAAGGACGTTCCCTTCCTGGTGTCGCAGTGCAAGATCGGAACGCGAGCAAAATTCGTTGACGTCGTGATCCGACGGATGATTTCCGACGCATACAAGAAGGAGGTAAGAAAGGCGCACTATGCCACCAGAATGGGCATAAACATCCGGACTCTATCAGGCTTTTCATTGAGGACTGTGGCTCCGCGCTGCACCCAGCAATGCGCTGCAAACGGATCTGTCTGCACGCCCACGACGATCTCGGCCTGTAGTCCACGATTGCGACATGTGGCGACGAGCGCCAAGGAGCGCTCCAGACATCGATCATGGCTTCCTACCAGTAGGTCAGTAAACTCGAACGCCCGCAGGATGGTCGCGAGCGACGCTTCGGTGCGCGGTTGCTCAGTCTCAATCGCGTTCTTCTTGAGCCTAGCGACGATGCGCTGAAGAGGCCAACGCCTTAGTCGCCTCTTCCAGAGAAGCCGCGCCATCAATGCTCGGATGGTCTCGATAGGCGATATGGTGGCGCCACCGTCGTGCGTCGACGTCGGCAATATTGTCGTTACCGGTTTTGGTACGGCCGTGTTTTCGACCACCGCGAGAATCCCGCGCTGCGCCAGTTTCCTCAGCTGATGGCTATCGGCCTCGGACGGATCCTGCTCGGTGACCCAGCGATGAAATGCGTCGTGATTGCAGTCGGCGAGCGCAATGTACCGCCCCGAGTGAAGATCGAGAATGATTGTACGGCTTTCTGCGGAACAGAAGCTGAGCCCATCGCGAAGTGCGTAATTCATAAATCAGGATCGCCTGTAGGCGCGCGAACCTGAGTGAGATTCACGCGCCCAACGGCTTAGTCGTCCGAAAGACCGGCGCGGGGAAGCTGTCCGCCGACGCCATCGGTCAGAATCTCGCCGACACCTTTGGTTTCCTCGGTGACGGCGCCGAGATCGATGAGATCGTCATTCTGTTCGTGGTTCATGAGATTCTCTCCATTCGCTTTCGATCGCTGCGGAACGCAGCATTACGAATGTTAGTGAGGCTCTTCCTGATCAGCGACGCGATAAGACCCCAGATATGGAAGCGCTTTCGGGGGGCCGCCGGGTAACGTCGAACTGCTCGCAGGCGCAGCTTCATTATTATTGTGGAATCAATACGAAAGATCGTCGTGGTGAGGACTCCCGACGGCCGCGGCAATTTCAGTTGCGCGTCGCAGACGCCTGCGATGGTAAGCCCAAATCGACCGGACGAGGTCTGGCCATCGACCTTCTACGGTCAAGGCCTGCACCGCCCTAAGCTCGTCGGCCACGCCGTTGAGAACCGCGGGCTCCCTCAACCTCGCTACACTGAGTCGTTCACCAGCAGACGCGACCGCGCACGCAAGTTCGCTACTTGAAGATACTGCCGCAATTGCTGAAAACAGGCGAGCCGTAGCAGCCGCAATGCTGGCCGACGTTGTCGGCTCCGGAAGAGGATCGATGATCAACTGCATGGCTGGTTTCGCAACGATGCGTTTGGGATTCAGGGCGCTGCGAACGAGTTGGCCATGCCAAAAGTACAGGTCCCGCAGCTCGGCCACACCGACATTTGGTATTTCGTAGCCGCCCCCGGCATGCAGTGAGAGCAGGCGCTCGCCAACAAGCCGGGAAGCGGCATTCCGGATCGGCGTTACGCTCGTACCATAGTCATCGGCCAGCGATCGCTCGATCAGCGTGGTGCGCGGCGCGAAGCGGCCACGAAGGATATCGTCCTTCAGGAGCGCGTATACGCGAGACGCTGTGGCGGGGCTGGAAAGCATCATCGCGGAAACGCAATCTTGCCGTGACGATCGCTTGAAAACCCGATGCGATCGCGAAAGGAGGCGGGTTGGACAGGCATCCTATTCAGTTTCGCGATTCTTCTCATGGTATGTTGACCGCTCTTCTCCGAATAAATCAGCGGAAGCCGCGAGGTCAAAAGAAACAGTCCTCAATTCTGGAGCAATTCCCTCCGTTGAACTGCACTCTCCAACCAATTTCTATTCGGGCATTTCCCGGGCTTGCGCGACCGCCTCGTCCAGTCGGGCCAGCGCAAGTCCTATCTGCAATTGCACTTGCGCAACATCTACATGCAGTTGCTCGGCGATTGCTTCATATGGAAGCCCGTCCAGCGCGTGGGCGAGAAATATCTGGCGCATCTCCTCCGGCATGTCAGCTACGGCAGCTTCGAAGCTTCGACGACCCGGCGTATCTGCTCGGGCGGGAAAGACAGTCGAAATCTTCACCCAGGCGCGAACCCAGCTTGTTCCGTCCGGGTTGACCTCGATTACCCGCTCATCCTGATCAATTCGGAGGAACGATGTCGTCGCCCATCGTTCGCGAGCTTCCCGTATTGCTGGATGTGCGGGTGCCGTCAGACGCTTCAGTTCCTCTGCCACGCGTGCGGCGAGTTCTCGCTTTCGAGCCCGGCGCTGGAATCCCATCCCGACGAGTTTGCCGTCTTGCAGAGAATGGAGGAGTTGCTGGAGAAGCTCCGTTATTTGCCGGGTGATCATGATATGTGCCCTTCGGATCGACCGACCGTTCGCAAAGCTGTGCGGGTCAGCCTGGGATATGACGCGCGGTCACGGAACGCCGGGCTCGAACTCACTCGACATTCCACTGACCCGGTCTTTCGCTTCCCTCTCCCCTCCTTCGCGTCCATATGGACGCTGAAATCCTTGGGGGCCTGTCTCATCCGGTGATGCAGGCAGGGTGCGGTGGGGACTACATGACTGACGAATTTTCGCTCGATCGCTTTGTGGAGGTTCAGGGGCTCGCCTATGCTCCTGCGCTCGCCGAAATACGACGGGGTGCGAAGCGGACCCATTGGATGTGGTGGATATTTCCTCAGCTTGCGAAGCTAGGCCGCAGCTCGACAGCGCAGCAATTTGCGATTCACTCGGTGAAGGAAGCTCAGGCCTATCTGGACCATCCGATTCTAGGGCCACGTTATCTGGAATGCGTGACGGCTCTGCAGGACCTCAACACCAGCGATGCGGATGCAGTCTTCGGAGAGGTTGACGCTAAGAAGCTTCGCTCATCGCTCACCCTGTTCGAGCTAGCCTATCCACATCCGCTATTTGCCGCAGCTCTTGATCGTTGGTTTGGCGGTGTCCGAGACACGAGAACGTTGGAGTTGCTCGGTAAAGCATGACGAGGGCAAAGCACAGAACACCTCAGCCGGGCGATCCCATGTTCACCTTCACTGAGTTGGAGGGGCCGGAGGGCGGCGACCCCAGAACGTTAAGCTTCGCCAACGCCCAAGTCCAACCTCTGGATTTTGCGACTCTGCAATGCGCGAAGATCCATAGACCAGTGACGATTCCGCTCGTTTGGCGCGGCGGCACGCTGATCGATACGACGATCGAGGGACGTGCGCCCGGCGAAACCGTCAACGCATCGGCGACCCTTGAAAGTCCGTTCACGTCCAAGGCGATCGGCCTCGTAAAGGGAGGCTGGTTCCCATCGGCCTTTGCTGTGATGTATCAGAAGACCACGGTGCTGGTTGACCGCAATGTCGTCAGCCAGATCACCAGCCGCTTTGAAAACGGCAAGCGGCGCGGCAAGCAGGAACCCGATTTTATCGACCTGTTCGCGGATCAGCCCATCCGCATTAATCCGCTCCTTTTTGTTCTCGAAGGCAATCGCCGTACCATTCCGACGCCGGACGAGGCGGCGGCGCAACTCGCGGAGGTCGAGATGAAGCTACGCGCTGCTCTTCCCGAAGCGGAACTCGCCATCGGCCCCGACAGTTTGAAGGGCGCACTCGGACTCATCGAAGATTCAAGGGCATCTCTGGACTGCAAGCAGCGCTTTTTGCGCCACATCGCGCCCCGGATGATTTCGCCGGTAGCGCAGCGCGACGTCGAGGCGCGGTGGAAACAGATCATCGAGGCGGCCGACCTCCATTCGGTGCCGCGACAGTCGCTGGTCGTGCTGGCCGCTCTCAGCGCCGTCGCGGTGCCCAACGGTAAGAGCCCCGCCAAGCGGCTGCTCAAGTTCCGAAACGGGTATACCGAGGCTGACGCCTACAATGCGCTCGCCGATTTGCGCGCGATCGAACTTTTCATCGGATGCCACTGCCTGTTTCCGGAAGAGCCGATGCAGCTCTGCACCGGCGACAAGGATATGGCCTTGCTCTGGAGCGGACTTCAGGCTTCGAACTTCCGGCGAAGCGGAACAGGCTTCAGCTATGACATGGCACCTGTAGAGGGGCTGTTTCCAGAAAGCCTCGGGCTTTCGTGGAAAGATTTTATGGAAGAAGAGAAATGATGTTCTGCCCGTTGGCGATCGACTGGGGAAATGCCGCTGATTGGGCTTCGGCTATCGCGAGTTTCTGCGCAGTCGTCGCGGCGCTGTGGATCGCGTTCGGCCAGGAACGAAACGCCCGCAAGCTTCGGCGGAGCGCAAAGAACGAGGAGCACGCGCGCTCGGCGCATCTTATCAGCGAAGTGATAAGACTGACTGCCGAGATCGAGGCGTTCGCGAACGCGGGCGCGATGTTCGCGGAGACGGGAGGAGGCCGGAATGGCGGATTGGTTTCCCATAGTCAGGACATAGAAGGCGCTCGTGCCCAGTTGTCGGCGCTTCAGCATTATCCTCAATCCGACCCGCGTATCTTCGGCGAGATCGGTCGCATCATCCGAGAAAGTGCTCTTCCTTCCGATTTCTTGGCCAGCAGCATTTCCTTTCAAGCGCTCGTCTGCCGCGGTCTAGCCGAAAGGCTGGCGCCCCGCCGCGCGATCCTTGCGCAGCTGCTTTCATCATCATCCTGAGGCGTCGATCCATTGCCTACGCCCACCGCCTCAATGAAAATTGCGGCTTTTGACAAGTTCGGGGGCCGGCACCTGCGCCCTCCCCTTCCCTGCTCGAGGATCGGGCCCACCGCCACTCATTGCGCCATCGGCACGCCCCCGGGCCAAGCGGAACGACGCGTCACGCTGAGTGAGCGTGTCGAGCACGTCCGAAAGGTTCACGAGCTTCTTCACGATCACATGCACAACCTCGCCTTCGCGCTGGATCTGGCCATAAATGCCAAGCAGCCGCGCCCCCATGACGACGCGTCGGTTTTCCTCGAACATGCGAGGCCAGACGATCAGATTGGCGATGCCCGTCTCGTCCTCGATAGTGATGAACATGACGCCCTTCGCCGATCCGGGCCGCTGGCGGACGAGGATGAGCCCGGCGAGCCAGACATAGCGGCCATCGCGAATCCCATCGAGCGTGCTGCAGGGAACCATCTTGCGGGCGGCAAGCTCGCTTCGCAGAAATGCCACCGGATGTTGCCGGAGGGTCAGGCCGACATGGCCATAATCCTCGACGACCTCCCTGCCCTCCTGCATCGGCTTGAGCAGCACCGGCTGCTCGACGATTTCATGGACGAAGCCATTCTCGCGGGCGTCCGCCGCCGCGAACAAGGGAAGCTGCTCGTCGCGCAGCGCCTTGATCGCCCACAGCGCATCACGGCGCGAAAGGCGCATCGCGGGGCGGACGGCGTCGGCCTCCGCCAGCCGGTTGAATGCGCCCATGCCGACATCGGCGCGGCGCCATAGCTCCTCGATGCTAGCGAAAGGCTCATCGGCGCGCGCGGCGATGATCCGCGCGGCATCCCGTTCATTGAGGCCGCGCACCATTCGCATCCCCAAGCGGACCGCGAAGCGATCCTCGCCTATCGGTTCGAGCGTGCAATCCCAGCGCGATGCGTTGATGCAGACCGGTCGTATCTCGACCCCGTGCGCCCGCGCGTCCTGGACGATCTGCGCCGGGGCATAGAATCCCATCGGCTGCGCATTGAGGAGGCTGGCGCAAAAAATCTCCGGGTGCCAGCATTTGAGCCAACAGGACGCATAGGCGATGAGGGCGAAGCTCGCCGCATGGCTTTCGGGAAAGCCGTAGCTTCCGAAACCCTCGAGCTGGCTGAAGGTCTTCTCCGCGAATTCGGCGGTGTAGCCGCGCTCGACCATGCCGGTGATCAGCTTCTCCTTGAACTTCGAGACCCCGCCGGTGTGCTTGAAGGTCGCCATGGCTCGGCGGAGTTGATCGGCTTCAGAGGGCGTGAAGCCGGCACATTCGATCGCAACGCGCATCGCCTGTTCCTGGAAGAGGGGGACACCCAGCGTCTTGCCGAGCACCCGTTCCAGCTCGGGCTTCGGATATTCGACCTTTTCGGTGCCGGCGCGGCGGCGAAGATAGGGATGGACCATGTCGCCCTGGATCGGACCGGGCCGGACGATCGCGACCTCGATGACGAGATCATAGAAGGTGCGCGGCTTGATATGCGGCAGCATCGCCATTTGCGCCCGGCTCTCGATCTGGAAGGCGCCCAGCGTGTCGGCCGCGCGGATCATCGCATAGGTGCGCGGATCTTCGGGCGGAATCGACGCGAGATCCATCGCGATGCCCTTATGCTCGGCGAGCAGATCAAAGCCGCACTTCATCGCGGTGAGCATGCCGAGCGCGAGGCAGTCGACCTTCATGAATTTGAGCGCGTCGATATCGTCCTTGTCCCATTCGATCACCTGGCGATCCGGCATGGCGGCGGGCTCGATGGGGACGAGCTCGTCGAGCCGGTCATGGGTCAGGACGAAGCCGCCGGGATGTTGCGAGAGATGGCGTGGTGTGCCGATCAGCTGGCGCGCGAGATCGAGCGCGAGCCGCAGCCGGCGATCGCCCAGATTGAGATTGAGCTCGGCCGCCTGCTTCTCGTCGACGCCCTCGTCGCTCCACCCCCAGACCTGACTCGACAAGGCCTTGATGAGATCCTCGGACAGGCCGAGCGCTTTACCGACATCGCGGATGGCGCCCTTCGTGCGATAGCGGATGACCGTGGAGCAGAGCGCGGCATGGTCGCGGCCATAGGTGTCGAACACCCACTGCATGACGGTCTCGCGCCGCGCATGCTCAAAGTCGACGTCGATGTCGGGCGGCTCCTTGCGCTCCTGGCTGACGAAGCGCTCGAAGAGGAGGTCGGACCGTTCGGGGTCGATCGAGGTGATGCCGAGGACATAGCAGACCGCGCTGTTCGCCGCCGATCCCCGGCCCTGGCAGAGGATGTCGCGGCTGCGCGCGAAGCGAACGATCGAGTTTACCGTCAGAAAATAGGGTGCGTAATCGAGTTCACCGATTAATCGGAGCTCGTGGACAAGTAGCCGCCGAACCTTGTCGGGCACGCCTTCGGGATAGCGGTCTTCGGCCGCCTCCCATGTCATGCGTTCGAGTGCCTGCTGGGCGGTGACGCCCTCGATGCCGGCTTCTTCGGGATATTGATATTTGAGCTCGTCGAGCGAGAAGCGGCAGCGATCGGCGATGTCGAGGGTTCGCGCGAGCGCTCCGGGATAGCGCTGGTAGAGCCGGTGCATTTCGGCCGCGGGCATCAAGAAACGGTCGGCATAGCGTTCGCGCCGTGCGCCGAGCGCGTCGATCGTGCAGCGGTGGCGGGTGCAGGTCATCACCTCCTGGAGCACGCGGCGATGCGGATGATGATAGAGGACGTCGCCCGTGACGACGGTCGGCACCCCATGGCGGGCGGCGAGGTTCGTCAGATCATGGAGTCGAAGCTGATCGCCCGGGCGGCGGCGCAGGGTCAGGGCCAGATAGCCCCTCCCCTCGAAGATCCGCGCGAAACGGCCCATCACGGCTTCAGTGTCAGCCATCTCTTCGGGCAGGAAGATCGCGAGCAGGTCTTCCGCGAACGCCTCGACATCCGCCCACCCGATTACACACTTGCCCTTCCCTCCCCGCGTCTTTCCCCGGCTGAGGAGTCGGCAAAGACGGGCATAGTCGGCGCGGTTCATCGGATAGACGAGCAGCGACTGGCCTTCGGAGAGGTCGAGGCGGCAGCCGACGATCAGCCGGACCCTGGCGAGCTTGGCCGCTTCATGGGCGCGCACGATGCCGGCGAGCGTATTTCGGTCGGTGATCGCAAGCGCGTCGAGACCGCAGGCTTCGGCCTGGGCGAAGAGTTCGTCGGGCGACGACGCCCCGCGCAGGAACGAGAAATGCGACGCGCATTGGAGTTCGACATATCTCATGCGAACAACCCGTGCAGGAACCAGCCTTGACCGCCCGTGGCGCTGTCCATGCCGTCGCCGTTCCGGAAGAGCCAATAGCGCGCGCCGGTTTCGTCCTCGACCTGGAAATAATCGCGAACGCCGAGAAATTCGGCGTCGCTCAAATGCCATTCGCCATAGATGCGTTCAGGACCGTCGGCGCGCGTCACCCGGCGCCGGACACCGCGCCAGACAAAATGCACCGGCGGATGGTCGGGCAGCAGGGCCATGGTGTCGACGGGCTCCGGACGCGCGAAAAGCCGCGTCGGGCGCGGCCAGGCCGCCGGCCACCGGATCTCGGTCGGATCGGACATCGGCGCGATGCGGGCGACCGAACGTTCGGGAATATCGCTCTCGCGCGCGGCGACCCGGAAGAGTCTCCCCTCCCCTATCCGGTTCCCGAGCAGGTCGACGAGGGCCGCTACGTCGGGAACGGAAGCCTCGCCGAGATTGGAAACCATGTGGAAGGTCAAGGGCTCGGCCAAGGGGACGGTGAGCTGCATCCGCTCGATACCGAACCCCGGATCGACAGTCTCGAGCCGGTCGCAGAGCAGCCGCGTCATCTGCGTGCGATCGCGGCTCGGCTTGGCAAGGCCCGCCCGGATAGCCTCGATCCGATTGTCGACCCGGTGAAAGCTGAGATCGAGCCGGCGGGCGCCGACGCCTTCTTCCTCCAAACGCCGGGTCAGTTCGTCGACCAGCTTGCCCGTATAGCGCGCGAGCGTTTCGGGCGCGCCGATCGGCTCGGCGAACCGCCGCTCGACGGTGATGGGCTCAGGCGGCTGGATCGGTTCGAAGGGTTCGGCGAGGCGGCCGAAGGCCTGGTCGAGGCGCTGGCCGGGGGCAGACCCGAAGCGCAGGGCCAGCGAGGCGCGCGGCATTGCTTCGAGGTCGGCTATCGTTTCGAGACCGAGGCGCCCGAGCGTAAGCACCATGTCGTCGTCGAGGCGCAGCGCCGCAATGGGCAGCGCGCTGATCGCCGCGGCAAGGTCGAGCGGATCGACGACGCGGGGGGAGTCGGCTCCGTAGCGCGCAAGCGCGTGCGCCGCTCCATAGGTCGGCGCACAGACCGCGCGCGCGGCCGTCCCCACCTCCGCAAGGCGTTGGATAAGATCGCGAAGAACGCCTTCAGGTCCGTCAAAGGCGTGCGCGGCGCCGGTGATGTCCAGCATCAGGCCATCGGGGGGGTCGGGCGCGATGATGGGCGCGTAGCGACGCAGCGACCAGCAGGCGAGCTTCTCCAGCGCTGCGCGATCGGCGTCCGGTTCGGCGTCGCGAATCTGGAGATCGGGAACGAGCGCCTGCGCCTGCGTGACCGTCATACCGGGGGCAAGACCGATTGCGCGCGCCGCCGCATTCGCCGCGGTCAGGAGACGGCGCTGCCCTTCCATCGCCGCCAGCACCAGCGGCGCGTCAGGAGGCGGCGCGCTGGAGCCAAGCCTGCGACGCAGCCGATCGGTCGGCCAGGTCGGCAGGAAGAGCGAGACAACCTGTCGCATCGCAGCCTTCCACGAGAAAATCGGCGCTCTCACCAGCCCGGCACCGGATGAGCTCGACAAACCAGCGCGGCCGCCCGACCCCGGCAACCGGGAGCGGCGCGGTCGGCACGCTGGTCACACGCCAGCGGGTCGCAGCCGCGGTCAGCTGTCCAAAATCGGAGGCTTCGGCCGTCCGCCGCCAACGGCGGATGGCAATGCCGATCGTGCCGGTGCTTTCGGCCGCCAGTTGCAGACGGCGCGATGCCGTCATCGAAAGCCGGGCCGCTTCGGCGACGACTCCACCGAGGCCGCCATGACGAAGCCCTTCCTCGAAGCAGCTCAGGAGCGAGGTCTCGTCGCGGGCTTCGACATAGATGACTCGGTCGGGATCGAGACCCGCGAGCGCGAGAGCCGGCGCGAACAGGTCGGACTGCGTCATGCACCAGAGTATCTTGCCTTGGACGCGCGCGAGGATGCCGGCCGTGAACAAAGCGGCGGCGGCCGCATCGGTCGCGCCCTGCGCGCCGCCGGCGACTTCATGGAGGGCGCCGAGCGCCAGCCCGCCACCGGGCAAGCGCCTGTCGATCGTGTCGAGCCCGAACGGCAAGGTGCCCGACGAACGCCGTTCAGCCCCCTCGATCCTGGCGATCCGGGCGCGTAGCGTCGTCAGATGAGGGCGCGGCCCTCTCTCCGTCATGAAGGGCCTCCATGGCTTTGGCGGTTGGTTGTGTTCTATTTTTGTTCTATAAAGGCCGAGAGTCAACGGGCCGGAGTCGTCGGGGCCGCGGCACCCCAGCCAAAGACAGGAAAGACCAAGGAAATTCGGGATGGATAAGCGCAAGCCCCTCAAACTTCGCCTGTCAGGCGAGACGCCTTCGGAGCCTTTTGCCGCGTCGGAGAGGAGCATGCGCGATCGCGACTCGGGCGAATCGGCGTCGGTGAGCTGAGACCGTGTCGCGGCTTCATGTCATCACGGCGAGCGCGAGCGATGTGGCGGCTTATTTCGAAGCCGAGCCGCTATCCGGCCTCACGACGCCCGAAGGGGACATCAAGGAAGGGCTGACCGGACTCGTCATTTTCGAGAAGGGCGGCCGCCGATTCCTGCGGCCCGTCACCTGGGGGTTTCCGCGCCTGACCCGCGAAATGCGCGAGCGCGGCGAGCCGCCGGGGCGCATCGGCCTTGTCGCCGACCTCACCAATCCGATGTGGGAAGAGATGGTGGTCGAGCCGCGCTATCGCTGCCTCATCGCGCTGACCCATTTCGGCAATCCCGATGGGACCCCCGGCGCGAAGACCCGGACCTGGTTTTCGGTGAAGGATCGGCCGATCATGTCGTGGGCGGGTTTCTGCCGGAACCTCCCGGACCAAGGGCCTGTCTATGCCGGCATGACGATGAGTGCGAATGCGGCGGTCATGCCGACTAACGACCGGATGCCGGTACTCCTTGAGCGCGCCGAGTGGGATCAGTGGTTTCGTGGCTCCGTTCGCGAAGTAATTGGGTTCCAGTTCCGCCCGCCGTTCGCCGCCGAACGAACGATCGTCGAGCCGACCGATGATCGCTGGAACAGCGGCAAAGGGCCACCCGAGCCGCAACTCGCTTTGCAATGAGACGGGGATTGTATGGCACGTTGGATGCTCGCGCGGGAGGCGTCTCGCCGCTATGGGCATGACAATGGCCGATAGAGACATGCTGCCGCGCACGTTCCAAGCGAACGTTGACCGCTTTTATCAGCGCGTCATCCTGAAGACGCTTGGCGACCTTCCGACGCACGAAACGCTGGTTGTGGGTGAAGCGTCAGATATGGATGAATTCCTTGATCGGTGCGCCGCGCAAATCGATAACTACACGGCCAACGAGGCCGCCAAGGCCTTTGTCCTCACGCTCGACGGGCTGTTCGAACGCCAGCTCGCGCGGTGGGCTCGGGCGCACGGCGTGAAGTTCTCTGGCGCAACCGATCTGTCACGAGCAGCGCGGGAAATCGCTGCGATCGATGTGGGTGCGATCGGCGTGGCAAGCGATCTCCACGAAATGCACCTCGCCGCCAATGTCGCTAGGCATGGCGATGGCAGCGCCTGCACGAAATTGCTCGCGAAGGCCCCGCAACTCTGGACTCGGATATCCTTCGATTATGGCGATATCGCCCCCGCGCCGGTGCCGACGAGTGAGGAGCTGCGGATCGGTCAGGACGAACTTCGGCGCTATGCACGCGCCGTTGTTCAATTCTGGGGCCACGCCGATCCCCTGCCCGGTGCCGTGCTTGTTGCGCCTTATTAAAGTGCCCGTAAGCGCAGAACGCGGGGATCTTTGGCGTTCCTCCGCCGGCGCTTTAGCGCTACGCACCTTCCTATGCAGCGTTCCCAGCTCGGAAAGGGCCGCAAGCCATGTGCAATCTCTATACGGAGCGCCTCAGCGCCGCTGAAGTCGCAGCCCACTTTGGCGTAGACGTTCCTGAAATCGTTGCAACTAATGCACCGTCGACAGTTCACCCCGGCGCGCCCGGTATGGTGGTCCGCGCCGAAAGCGGTCGACGAATTCTTCAATCGATGGGTTGGGGATTTCCTCTGAAGCTAGCCTCGATGAAGCCGGGTTCGAAGCCCAAGGCGGTTAATAATATTGCGGATCTGCGCAAACCAATGTGGGTGGGCCTCGCCCGTAAACCGCAGTGGCGCTGCCTGATTCCGCTAACGGCCTGGGCGGAACCCGCGGGGATCAAGGGAAGCAAAACCCGAACCTGGCTGTCCCTGAAAGACCGTCCGGTTTTTGCATGGGGCGGCTTGTGGCGCGACAGTGCCGAATGGGGTCCGGTCTATTCGGACGCCATGACCGATGCGAACGAAGTTGCCGCGACAGTCCATAATCGGATGCCTGTCCTCCTCCACGAGGACGAATATGACCGTTGGCTTCACGGTACCTTCGATGAGCTGACCGCGCTTCAGGATCGGCTGTTTCCGAGCAGACTAATTGAGATCGAGCCGACCGACGAACCATGGCACGGTTGGCCCTCAGACATGCTGCAGGCAACGTTGCTATAGGCTGTTCAGCTGAACTTGCACCACCGTCGCCTTGGTTCGCTCTACAGGGATGCCTTGGATGAGCGTGCAAGCGTGAGCGGTTTGGAACCCTTCAGCGATCGCGAGATCTCCCCTCCCCTCTCCATTCCGAATGAATCCATGTTTGAAAACGCCCGGCGCGATAGCGTCGGGGTGATTCCAGATTCTAATGATTCTAAGATTCGGGGCAGCGTGACCGGCGGTTTTCCTGTGGAAACCAAGCAGTATCCTGTCCTTTTGGGGGCTTTATCCTGACGTCCTGGGGGCTTTAGCCTGACCGATCGGGGGAATTATCCTGCCCCTTTGGGGTATCCTGTCCGATTGGGGTGGTGCGCTCAATGCTCTCGTCGTTGCAATTTAATGGACGGGATCGGCTCTGGAGTGCGGTTCTAAAGGGGGTCGCTGCGACTCGCGGATTCTCTACGTCCTTGCTCTCATCTTAATTGGACTCGATCCTGTCGGATTGGGGGCGGTGCCGGCTAATCCATCCTGTCCTGACTTGACGAGTGAGGTCAGGTCAGGCAACCTGATGTCCAATGAGGTGAAATGATGGGGGAATCGGACTCAGTACTCATAGCGGATGATGAGAACGAAGTCTCCTCCGCTCGCGCGATGCGTGTCGCCGCGGCGCTCGCCCGCAAGGGCGGTGAGGAGTTCGTCAAACCTGGCCGGCTCGTCGAAGTTCGTTTCGTTCGTGGTCAGTCGCTCAGCTTGACGGCCTCTCGCCTTCTCGCGCTGATGATCCTCACGGCAGGCGGCGACGCTTGGCGTGATGTCTCGCATCGAATGCGTAAATCGGACATTCGACGTGGTCACAAAGGAAATGAGCGGATCGTCGACATGCTCGAAGAACTTCATCGCACGTTGTTCGCGGAGGACGACAAGTCCTGGCGTGGAAAGCGGGCGACCAAGCGTTTTAGTCTTATTCAGGCTTCGTGGGAGGAAGTCGAGGAAGAGGGCAAGGAGACCGGTTGGATCGAGTGGCAGTTCACCCCGGATGCGCGACGCCTCATCCAGGAATCGCAGACTTACGCGGTGATGAACCGACAGGCCGTTCTCGGTTTCCGGTCGGCCTATTCTCTCAAACTCTATGAAGAGGGTGCGCTGCGGTTGCATCGGCGGCAGCCGATTTGGAAGGTCGACATGGTCGGCCTTCGGGCTGCGCTGGGAATCGATCCAGAGAAATATGCCGATTTCGCTCAGTTGCGGCGCAAGGTGCTGCAGGTCGCGAAAGCCGAAATCGACCAGCTCGCGCATTTCACTGTGGAATGGGACGAGATCCGGCGGGGCAGGGCGGTGATCGAGCTGATCTTCCGCTTCGCGCCAAAGGATGCGCCGGCCCAAATCGAAACCGTTGATGAACTTGCGCGTCACGCCTCGGGCCGCAAGGCGCGGCGGGAGGATAGCGTCGAAGACCTTGCGATTGCGGGGCCAACCGTCGCCCCAGAGCTGATCGGGAGGCTCGTTGCCGATGCGACGTCGAAGCTCTCGGCGCCAGACCGTGTCCCGCGCGAAAAGTTTGCGGCCTTTCCGTTGGGGTCGCTCCGGTATGGCGGTGAAGAGTTTTACAAGGTCGGTGTTGAGCATGGCGGCGGATGGGATGTCGATGGCATCGCTGAGGCGTACCGCAAGGAGATGGGGACCCGGTTGGGATCCCTGAAAGGTGTGAAGTTGGAGCGGTCGTGGCGTGGCTTCTGCGAGTCCTATTTCTCGCGCCGGGGTCGGCCCTGAATTGGAGAATTGCAGGTCTGCAATTCCGAGAGGATTGCGTTTGGAGGACTGGATTGCAGGCCTGCAATTTCGCGCATTGGCTGCGGGGCCCCCAATAGGTCAGGATTGGGAGGACGGAGAGGCTGTCTATCGGCGCGGATATTAGACTCGAATGGTGAGAGCGGAACGGGCTGGGTATGCCAGTTGCGAAATCAGAACCCTCAGGCATAGTTTTGCACATATTAGCCTTTCATTGACCGAAAAGTGAAAATCAGGCATGACAACGCTGGTTTTCAAAAAGGGGCAGGTATGGCTACGTCGGTGGATCAGGTTCGCATAGCCGAGACCTTGGACGTGGGCGCACTTGCCGTGCGTACGTCGTCCGTTCTTGAACGACTGCGGGACTCTGCTCGATCGGCGCGAGCGGACGAGCGGCGCGAGCCGACGTTTCCGATCGGCAAAGCTGCTGAACTGGTTGGACGCACGACCGCCGCAATCCGGGAAGCGGAATCCGATGGGCGCCTCGTTGCCCCGACGCGCGGTGAGAACAATCGGCGCCTTGCCTACAGCCTCGCTCAGCTCAATGACATGCGCGGAACATTTGGAACCCGGCCTTGGCGTGCGCCTTCTGATCCGGTCTCGATTCTGGCGGTGCAGAACTTCAAGGGCGGAGTTGGTAAGAGCACGACGGCGGTCCATCTGGCGCAAAATCTCGCGATCCGGGGCTATCGAGTCTTGCTTATCGATTGTGACAGCCAAGCCTCGGCCACGACTCTGTTTGGTTACGTGCCTGATCTCGATCTGAGCGAAGACGAGACGCTCTATCCCTACCTGCGCGAGGGTGAGCGCGAGACGCTCGATTATGCGATCAAGAAGACCCATTTTGACGGTCTCGACCTGATCCCCGCGAACCTGCGCTTGTTCCAGTCTGAGTATGAGTTGGCCGCACGCATGGCGCGTGGGCAGGGCGCGCTGTTGAACCGTCTTGCTCAGGGTATTGCCTCGGTCTCCGATCTCTATGACGTGGTCATTCTGGACCCGCCGCCGGCGCTCGGCGCAATTTCCTTGTCGGTGCTCAGGGCCGCGAACGCGCTTGTGGTGCCTGTTCCCCCGACTGTGATGGATTTTTCCTCAACTGCGGCATTCCTTGCGATGCTCGATGAAACGATCCAGGAACTTCAGGCGGTCGACCTTGCTCCTCAGCTTTCGTTCTTGCGGTTTCTCGCGTCGAAGGTTGACGATACGAAGTCGATGCAGAAGGGACTCCTTGAGCTGATGCGCCAGGTTTTCGGCAATGCGATGATCCGCACGCCGCTGAAGGATTCTGCGGAAATTGACAACGCGACGGCGCGGTTGATGACGGTCTACGAACTCAACGGGCCGATGACGAGCAAGCAGGTTCGCGATCGCTGTCTGACTTATCTGGATGGGGTCTGTGGGGAGATCGAGGTCGATATACGAGCGACTTGGCCGAGTCATTTGCCGCGCCTGCGCAAGGAGGGGCTCGCATGATACGCCTGAATTGCAGCCCTGCAATTTCGAGGTCCTGGAACGGATCGGCGGGGAAGGAAAGTGAAAATTGCAGCCCTGCAATTTTGGATGAAAGGGGAGGGCAATGACCTCCAAGAACAAGAGCTTTGTTGCCGATTTGGCCGCTGGAATGGAGCCGACGGCTACTACGCCGGTAGACCGGCCAAGCCGGCTCGGCGTCGGCGTCTTGGGCAGCCGTACGAACCGGCTGGCGGATCTCGCATCCGGTGCGGTCGTCGATATTCCCCAGGAACTCGTCGACCCCGCGCGGTGTCGAATCTGGGAACGCCATAATCGCGACTATGCTGCGCTCAACGAGGAGCGTTGCGCAGATCTAATTGAAACCATCGTCGCGCAGGGTAAGCAGGAGTTCCCTGCGATCGTCCGCCGCGTAACGGGCGACCCCGACCACGACTATGAGGTTATTTCGGGCGCACGGCGCCACTGGACCGTCTCTTGGCTACGCGCTAACAATTATCCCGACATCCGCTACCTCATAGAGATCCGGAGCCTCACCGATGAACAGGCCTTCCGGGTCTCCGATCTCGAAAACAGGGCTCGGGAGGATCTGACCGATGTCGAGCGCGCGCGGGACTATCTGAAGGCTCTCGATTTCTATTACAGCGGAAAGCAGAAGGCGATGGCGCAACGCCTCAACCAGAGTGAGGCGTGGCTCAGCCGCTATCTCGATCTCGCTCGTTTGCCAAACGAACTGATGATCGCTTTTCCTGACCCGTTCGAGCTTAAGATCTCGCATGTCAGTACCCTGAAGCCGATACTGAAACCGGAAGATTCGAGAACGCGAGTTTTCGCGGAAGCGGCCCGTCTTGCCAAGTCTCGGGCTGACGGCGCGACGAACATTCCTGCGACAGTCCCCGATATCCTGCGAGCGTTGGTTGCCGCTGCCGAGCGAAAAACCAAAGCCGGGGATAAGGCCGCCCCCAAGAAGACAGGTTCGACCGAAAGGATCTTCCTATCGGGTGGCGGGATGCCGCTTCTGCGTATCGACAAGAAGGACAAGAGAGGGGTCAGTGTCACCCTGTTCCCAAAGAGCGGAGGAAGCCGCGCCGAGGCAGAGGTTGCGATGCAGGAGCTCCTTGACCAGCATTGGCCCAAATAGGGGAGGGCGCTGACGCTACGAGCTATCCGCGCCATTGCATTGTCGAATAAACTGGACAGTACCGTTCGCTTCGCCGCTAAACGTTTTAGACCGGCGGGCGGTGCTGCGTAATGCCTGGAGTGCTGGGATGCCCGGCTTCGATCGGTTGACGCTCGCCGCGCGTATTGCGGGCCGCGCGGCAACCGTTGATCATGGCCGCGCATCGAGGCCTTGGTGCAGCTCCAAGCAGAATCCGGCAGAGGTGCTTAGGTCACGCGACAAATGGACCGTGATCCCCAATCCGCATGTGTAAGGCTCGAAAGTATGAGGGGTATTTGCGAATTGGCGTACGGCGAGCTGCCGAAGCAACTTGCCGGCGCCTGCCTTTGTACAGGGCAGGGCACGAGCTAACTGCGCCGGCGTCAACGACCTGAATGCAAACAGCAGCATCCAGGCGTCGAACAGCCTAGAATTCCCCCTCAACCCTGAAAGAGTCTCCGCAAATGCCGCCGCTGCCCGCGGCACGCGCGCGATGTCAGACAGCGTCTCATACAGCGCCTCGAGGATGAACTCGACCACGTCGTCCCGATCCAAGTCGGGCTCGCGATCGGCGCGAAACAGCCGCCGCCGGACGAGACCGGGGAAGGGCAGGGGGTGCGCCGAAAGGCCGAACAGCGCGGGCTCGGCGACGGCGAACAGATTGACCGCCCAGCAGGGCGACGAGGCGGTGGCGGACAGCGGATCGCCGTCGACGTCGGCCGATCGCCGTAGACTGCGAACGATGGTGAGCAGACGGGCCGCTGGGTCGGCAGGCAGGTTCGGGCTCGCGGCGACGAGGCGCACGGCCTCGAGTTCTTCAAGCCCGGCGTCGACGATGACCGCGGTCGCCGCGGCCTCCGCGGCAAGGGGCCTAATGGCGGTATGTCGAACGCGCTGGATAGCGCGGGCGAGATCGGCGCCGGGGTCGGGCAGGAGCGAGGCGAGCAGGCCAAGAAAGGCATCGCGTTCGGCGGCGCATTCGGCGCCGATGACGCTGGTGCCGGTCAAAATCGCGCGGTCCTCGCGATACTGGTCCCAAGCGCGCTGGAGTGCGCGCAGCGCAAAGGATTCGCGCATTTCCGGGGGATAGAGGGCAGGGGAGGCGAACAGCGTGCGCGCTAGCGCGTCGACCTGGCCTTGCCGGAACGCGATCGCGGCGCTGTGGACGGGGAGGGTCATGTCGGCTCCATCTGTGGTAAGCTGATAGCCGCGAGTGGAGTCGGGGTCAAAGCCCGAGTTTACCTAACTGGTAGATTGGTATCCTATCCGGCTGTCGGCCTCCGACCGGACTTTCCATAATCGGACATTATGGTAAGACCGGGCTTGCCGGAAACGCCGATTTTGCCCATTCAGGGCCGATGAAATCCGCCGGAACTCCCATGCTCAACGCCCCTGATGCGCCGTTCCCGTCGTCGGTCGAACTGGTGCTGCGCCGGTACGGCTCGCTCATCGACACGCGCTCTGCGAGCGCGCTCGCACTCGAGGCGGCGGTCGCCGCGATGGCGCCGGCGACCAAGGCCGCGATTACCGCCGACCTCAAATGCTTCCTCCACTGGTGCGGCACGCGCCGTCCGGCGCGCAGCGCAGTACCGGCCGATCCCGAGACGCTGGTGCACTACTTGCGCTGGCTCGCACACGAGGGCGATCGCCCGTCGGCCAAGCCCGCCACGCTTGCCCGCAGACTCGCGAGTATCGCCCGGGTGCACCGCATCCTCGGGTTCGGGGAGGCGGAGCCGCTGCCGACCCAGGCCGGCATGGTGCGCGATACGCTCAAGGGCATTGGCCGCCAGAAACGGCAGCGCCAACGCCAGGCAGCCCCGCTGCGGTTTGGCGCGGTCATGGCGGAAGGGCAGACACCTCCTGAGGGCGTGACGATCCAGGCGCTGCTTGCGTCGTGCGGCGGCGATGTGGTCGGTCTGCGCGACGCAGCGCTGATCTCGCTCGCATACGACGCTGGCCTGCGTGTCTCCGAACTGGTTGGCAGCGAGGTCGCCGATCTGCGGCAAGTTGGCGATGGCAGCGGCCGGCTCGACATTGCCCATTCCAAGACCGATTAGTTGGGGGAGGGGGCTCTGGCCTGGCTGTCGCCCGAGACCATGGGGCACCTGTCGGCCTGGCTCTTGGCAAGCAGGATCACGCAAGGTCCGGTGTTCCGGCGGATCAATGTGCTCACCACCGATGGCGGTGACGCGGGCCAACAGGTTGTGAGGCATTACATCGGTGAGAAGCCCCTGACCCGGCAGGGCGTGGTGTCGATCCTGCGTCGCCGGGTGCTCGAAGCCATCGACTTGGGGCTTGTTGAACTCGCGCCAGGCATGGAGGGTGAGACCGTCAAGTCCTTGAGCGCACACTCATTCAGAGTTGGACTCACCCAAGATCTGTTCGCGGCAGGCGAGGATGGCGCCGGCATTGCGCTCGCGCTGCGATGGTCTTCCCCCACGACAGCGCTGCGGTATGCGTGCGAACTCGCCGTTGGGAGCAACGCCGCCGCGCGGGTGCTCGGGAAGCTGCGATCGGCGGTCTGAAGAGAGCCGAGACCAGTTCGGCCGCTGCCATCAATTATTGCACGTCGGCGGTCAGACGTTTTCTGACAAGGACGTTAATTTTGGCAGCCGACACGAACACCCTGCGGGCCTATGCCAGCGGCCCGAGGAAACGACCGGCTCGCATCCAGACCGGCGTTCCCGCCTATCGCCGGCGCTCGGAGATTCGCTTCTGGCCCCCGGTCAAGCTTCCGTTCGTGGACCAGCGAAACGCATGGCGGCCGGGGGCGCGAGGCCGCGACCTTCGCTCACTCCGGACCGAGCTGCTCGCCGTCGACTTCAATGCGCACCTTCGATGGATAGAAGGAGAGGCAGTCATGAATAGGGTCGGCCTCGCCGAACGGCGCCGGATAGGTCCAGGCCGCGTCCTCGACGCGTTTGCCTTCGACCTCGACATGCCAGTGCCGGGCCTCGCCCTTGTAAGGGCACTGCGTCACCTTTTGGCTGCGGGTCAGAAACTTGGTCCGAACCGCCTCGGGCGGCAAACAGAAGCGGGGCGGAAGGCTGGTTTCGAAGAGGATTAGCGCCCCGCCGGCTGTCGGCGCTCGTCTCGCCGCCGAATTCCACGCGGACGCGTTTCGGGAATTCCTCCCAATAGAGGGTCTGTTCCGGCCCTTGCCGCTCGAAATTGAAGGAGCCGGCGCCCTTCGGAGCAAAGGGCGCTCGCTCGATGGTCAAGGCCATGATGATCTCTCCTTCCCGGCAAAAATTTTTCCGATGCGCATCACGGGCACGTCGCCGTTGAAATCACGAACAGGGCTTCGACCCGCGGGTTCCGCGCAACGGGAGAAGTCGCTGCGCGGATCGGCTCATCGGTTCGCGCGATCATCAGAGCTGGGCAAAGCGCCGGCTGCGCGAACAGGGGCGCCGCGCAGCCGGCGGCCGCAGGGGCGTGCGGCATGAAAGGCCGCGGGGGCTGGCGGCCTCACCCTTAGTTCGCGGCAAGCCGGGAAAAGGTTACTTAGGCCGATCGCTGGGCCACACAACAAATGCCGATTGTGCGCCAGGCGCCAGCGTGGCAGTAATCCGGCATGACGCCGAAGGAAGCCCTACGACGCACCTGCTCCCGGGCACCGCTCCGGCGCTCGCTCACAGTGGCGGTCGCCGTGGGAACGGTTCTCAACGCGATCAATCAAGGGCCGGAGCTGATCGCCGGCCATCCGCTGATCATCTGGAAGTTCGCGCTCAATTATTTCGTGCCGTTCGCGGTGGCGAGCTACGGCTGCTACTGGGCATTCCGGAGCTCGGACTGAAGGGCTTCTCGCCGCGACCCCCATCGGCTGCAGTCACCAGCGCAGGGGGGGGGGCGACGAGCAGGCCGATTATCCGGCCGCGAAAATGCCTGCCGTGTACCAGCTCGCTAGGAACGTCGCGGTCGTCTCGGGGCAGAAGAGCGCATAGACAACCGCCACGGTAGAGCCGGAGGTCACTCCCACGAGCAAGCCGGCAAGCCGCAGTCGCGTCGGCGCCAGCCGCTTGAACGCCCAGGCGACCCCGAGCAGCACCGGCACCGACGATATGGTGATCGCGACAAGGCAGGTTTGCCACGTCGAGCCAAGCCACAGCTGCTCGCGAACGCCCGGCGCGCTCATCATCTGGACCGAGAGCTTTTTCGCTCCCGATGCGCCCGTGCTCGAAGAGCAGGATTATGCCACCTTGAAACCATCGCAACTGGTGAGGCGCAAGGTGCGTCTGCATCCCGCGACGCGGATCGCGCGCTTCGAAACGCCGGCCGTGACGATCTGGCAGGCGCACCGCGCCGGCGGCGAGTTCGAGGAACTCGAGCCCGAATGGAAAGCAGAGAGTGCGCTCGTCACCCGCCGCAGCACCGGGATCAGCGTGAATCTCATCGACGAGGCCGCCCATGCCATGCTCGCCGCAATCAAGAGCGGCCGCTCGCTCGGGTCCGCGATCACCGCCACTGCCGAATCCCACCCGGACGCGGACCTCTCGAAATCGCTGACGACGATCATTTCGACCGCGGCCCTCACGATCAGGCCCTTGGAGGACGGCAGACTATGGTGACCGTTGCTGAGGGACGTCCGGGATTGTGGACGCCGTTCCGTCTTTTCGCCCGCGCGGCGGAAGCGATCCCGAGCTGGCTTCTCCCGCTGATCCAGCGGGTCGGCATCGCGGCCGTGTTCTTCCCCAGTCAGGCCGGACGAAGGTCGAGGGCATCTTCACCCTGACCGACAGCACCTTCTATCTGTTCCAGACCGAATACCGGCTGCCGTTCATCGCTCCGGTCCCAGCGGCGTACATTGCCGCCGCGTCCGAGCACATATTCCCGATCCTGCTCGTGCTGGGCTTATTCACCCGGCTTTCGGCGCTCGCTTTGTTCATCATGACGCTGACGATCGAGATTTTCGTCTATCCCGACGCGTGGCCGACGCATCTGAGCTGGCCGCCATCCTGATCCCCCTGATCGCCCGCGGCGGGGGCAGGGTCTCGCTCGACCATCTACTGCGCATCCCATGACGCCGGACATCGAACCCTTGGCGGCGGAGTAGCGCCTCGGTAGCGCGAGAAGCGATCGACGGCATCGAATCTCCGCTCGGTGCCGAATGGCGGTTCCACCTTCCGCGACGTCGGCCTTCCCGCGTCTTCAATCTAATTGGAGCGCTCCGGTGATTCCTACGCCGCGAGCGCGTCAAGCACCGGGCAGTTGGGGACGGTGCCGCCTGAACATTGCGACGCAGTCTTGGCCAGGATGCTCTCGATACGGTTCAGGTCGCGGATCTTCGCGCGAATGTCCGCGAGATGCGTCTCCGTCCGCTCCTTCACTTCGGCGCAAGTCTGGCCGGCGACGTCGATGAGCGTGAGGAGCCCGCGGATTTCCTCGATCGAGAAGCCGAGCTCCCGCGCGCGGAGAATGAAGCGGAGGCGAGCGACATGGGTCTGATCGTAGATGCGGTACCCGGCTGCCGTGCGTGGCGGATCGGGCATCATCCCGATATTCTCATAATAGCGGATGGTCTCGAGGTTGCATCCGGTCTGCCGCGCCAGCTGAGCCCGCTGCAAGCCTATCAGCTTATGGGTCATGCGAAAAAAAGTCCTTGAGCCTGTACGTTATACAGACCTTATACGGTCTCTGTCTGAACGCAAGGTGATTCGCAATGGACACTCTCCAGCCGATCGCGCCCTCCGGATTTCAAGCGCCATGCCGGACCGCCGGAGCGAATCATCAACCAAACCAGCTTTCATCGATCGGCGCGACGTCGAGTGGCAAATAGTGGAAATGGCCAAAGCGGACGGGCCGCGCAGCCTCAATCCCGATGGGCTTTTGAAGCGGCTCGCGCGCATCGACGCCGGCTATTCACCCGCCGACATTCTCCGAATTCTCGAGCATGTTGCCCGGCGCCGCGGCTGCATGCCCGTGATCCAGGATGATCTGCTCGAGTTCTTCGCTTAAAGGAATGCAGCCATGTCCATGCCGGTGATTGTTCACCAGCGCTGGTGTGCCGCCTCGCGGGACACGCCGCTTTGGGCAAGGTCGCTTCTGGCCATTTCGGGCTCGCTGTTCGCCTTGATGGGAGCCATCCTTGCGGCGGCCGGCGTATTCGCCACCTCGGACGGGTCGACCTTTTACATGCTCGCCGGCCTCGGGCTCATCGCTTCAGGGACGCCAGGCGGCACGTCGCGGGCGTCTGGGCCTACATGGCGGTCTACGCGGCCATGGTCCTCTGGTCGCTGCACGATGTCGGGCTCGGAGGTTCGTGGCTCCTGTACCGGCTGATGGGCCCGCTCGTCATGCTCTTCATGATCGGCGCATTGATGCCGGCACTGTGTAATTGGAGCCGAAGCAGGACCATAGGTATCTGCGCGAGCCTGATGATCGGGACGGTCGCCATCGGCCTGATTGCCAGTAGCTCCGAAGTGGCTGGCCGCACGCCGCCCTCGCAAATCTCATTCGTGGGAGACCTTCGATGAAATGCGATTGGAGAAACGAGGTGCGCGTCGAATGTTTCACGCGCGCCGATCTTGTCCCCCCAACAATGTTCGGGGAAGCGGCCTGGGACGCTCTGCTTGCACTTTATGCCGACGAGCACAACGAGCTCACGCTGGACGGGCTCTCCGGTCTGGTCGGCGTTCCGGCGCCGTCTCTGCAGAAATCTCTCGTCGGACTGGAGCGCCAACGGCTAGTCAGGGGCGAACTCGACCATGACAGCGGCAAGATCCGTGCCGTTCTGACGCCCAGCGGCCAGCACCTGCTCCAGAAGCATCTTTCGGCAACGAACGCGCTGCAGGCCCGGCACCGCGAGCCCCCATAACGGCATTTCTTGCGAGCTTCGATCAAGCGATCGGCTTGATCGATCCAGTGGCTTTCGGGGTCTTGATCTTAGTGCAGGTCCCTTTGGGGAACAGCTTGAACGCATTGCCTTGGTAATCAACCTTGGACGTGCCGGCGCAGGTCGTTCCCGGTCCGGCCCGGCAATCATTCTGCGCGGCTCGCGCAAGGCCATAGCATTTCTCGACCGAACCCGTGCCCAGCTTGGCCATCGTGGCGTTCATCGCCGCCATGTTGCCCTGCGTGGCCATATTGCCGCCCATCGCCATGTTGCCCATCTCGGCGTTGGGAGCATTCGCCCCAGCGGTTTGCTGCTGGTTCTGGGAGTTTGGGCGCCTTGGGTGCAGCCGGCGAGGATGGCGAACGCTGCGGTGGCAGTGGCGATTGCGGTAGCGCTCATGACTTTCCTCCTTCTTCAAGACACAAAGCCCCGATCCCTTTTTCGTTGCACGTCAGTGGCCGGTTACTCGGAGGTGATATTCCGGCACTGGCCTTGCCAAATCGGGGATTGACCGGCCTCCACAAGTTCTCCGCACTCACAGAAGCCAATGATTCATTCTGGATCTTTTCGTCGCCAGATACTGATGATTGAATGGTGTTTCGCCACCAGTGAGAAGGATACGGTCCTCCACCGCAATACCAAATCGATGTAGGGCTCTGACCTTCTCGGGGTTATTCGTAAGCAGCCTGACGCTGGGTGCTCCGAGATCGTGCAACACCGCGGCTGCGCCCGCATAGTCCCGGGCGTCGATCGCAAGGCCAAGCTCGACATTGGCATCGACGGTGTCGACGCCGGTATCCTGCAGAGCATAGGCTCTGATCTTGTTGGAAAGACCGATACCGCGACCCTCGTGCGTGCTGAGATAGATCAGTATGCCGTAATTGCTTGCGGCAATGATCGAGAGCGCGGCATTAAGCTGATGTCCGCAGTCGCACCGGAGGGAGCCCAACGCATCCCCGGTCACGCAGGCGCTGTGAAGGCGCACCGTTGGCAGCGTGCCTTGAGAGTCTGGCGCGCGATGAACGAGCGCGATGAGCTCATCGCCAGGCTGATCGCGGCGGTACGCATAGGCCAAGAAGGACCTCGGCGTCCCATCAATGTCGAGCGGCAAAGTTGTCTGAGCAACCCGAGAATATTCATTTGCGATCATTTTGCTTCGATCCATTTGCCTACTTCGAATTGAGCGCTTGCGAGCTCTAGAGCGCCGAGGGACCCCAACGCGAGCGCTGGCGTATTGTGGGCGCGGGTAAGACCAGCATTAGCGGGAGGGATGTTACTCCGGACCGCTCAGCCTCCCAAATCCCGGCATGGGGCAAAGATCACGAAGAACTTTGTTCTCCAACTCCGCGTCTCGAAGGAGAAATTTGACCACGTCGCCGATGCTGACGATGCCGCATAAGCAATTAGAGTCGAGCACCGACAGATGACGCGCCCTGCTTACGGTCATTATCTCCATCGCCCGCCTGACGCTGTCATCCGGCGAGCAGGTGGGTCCAGGAGGGCTCATGACGTCGCGAACCTTCCGCTTTGCCAGGGCGGCGCTATGTTTTGCGAAGCCAAGCAGAACATCACGTTCCGAAAGGACCCCGAGCAGCTTGCGGCCGTCGGTGCTGACAAGCAGGGCCCCGATCGCGTCAAGTCTCATCCGCTCAACGGCCTCGGCGATGGGCGTGTCCGGCTCGGTCATGACCATCCAGTCACCTTTGGCCTTCAGAATTGCTGCCACTGTCATTTCGTCGCTCCTATCCTAATGGAGGCGAGCAGCCTGGCACCTTCATTCGAGGGTCTGCGCTCGTTCACCGAATCGGTTTTGCGCTCTGTAGAGACTACAGGGTCAAGCGAAAAATCCGATCGAATGGTCTTTGATCTGGAGCCCGACAGGTGGGCTCGACGTCCGTGGGCGAGAGCCGCCCCGGCCACGCCGCCTACGGAGAGGCCGCTGGAGGTTAGTGTCTCGCCATTTGATAGTTCACGGCCTTTTTCGTCTGCCGCTGCGAAAGTGCGAAAATACGTGGGGCTGCTGACAGATTCCGGCTCGATCGGTCAGTCGCGGATATTGTGAGCGCCGCCCGGCATCACAGCACCATGATATCAGTGACGTCTGACATTTGGCGGAGTCGATCCATGAACTCGCGATGCCGCGTGGCGTGTCACAAAACGAGATGTGCATCAGGAATTTTCCCTGCAGCCGCTGGTATGCAAGCGGGCCCTCCTGGAATCGGCTGCTGCTGAGCGCATCATACACGGCTTGGATGACGTCCTCATTCTCATATGTCGTGATTTGATATTCGAGGATGCGCCACTTTTCGCCCAGTCGTTCTCGATGAGCGCGAGCACACGCAACGCGGCCAGCGCCAGGCCGACGCCCATTCCCACCAACACATATTCCTTCACGGCGGCAGCCAGGGGCAGCAAGATGTCAATGATGAACTCAGGGAGCAACATGGAGGAGTGCCCCAGTGAAGTAGGCATTGCTGTCGGCATCATCAGCAGAAATCATGTGCTCCAGCTGTCTGTTCAGTAAGGTGAGGGTGGCGATTGCGTAGGCAGACTGCCTTGGCGCTTGGAGGCCTGGTCCTCAGGGATGCGGGCAATTTCAGTTCGCTCTCGGCTCGGCTCGAGCGGGTAATCGGGCGCGGGTCTGCCGATAGGCGGCCTCGATGAGGCTTTCCGTATGGCTGAAGTCCAGGAGGTCCACCTCCTCTGTGAGTTTTGGTCGGATGGAATGAATCTCGATATGCCGGTGAAAATGCATCAGCTCGGCGCGATACTTGCTGTCGAGCGCAATGGAAAAGCTACGTATGACAATGTCTGCCCAGCCTCGCAGCGGACGAGGGCAATGTTCCGCGCACACGCATTCGATCATGTAGACCGACCGGGCGCCGAGCTCGTGCGCCTTGTCGAGCGGAGCGTTGTTGGTGATGCCGCCGTCGACATGCAGCCGGCCATTGAGTTCGACTGGCGGAAATATGCCTGGCAGGCTCATCGAAGCGATCACCGGCTCGACCAGATCCCCCTGTCCATGCCAATAGCAGGCGCGGCCCGATTCCAGGTCGGTCGTGACGACCGTCAACGGGATGGCGAGGTCTTCGAACCGCGTCACCGGCAGCGTACGACGCAGCCACTTCCGCAGCGGCGCGAGGCTCAAGAATCCGGGGCGGCGGCGCGGATGAAAAGGCCAGGCCCAATTGGGCGCGAGCGCGCGGCGGAGCCGAAACGCGCGCCACAGCGCGATGAGTTCGGACGGGGCCATGCCGCCAGCGATATAGGCGCCGTTCAGCGCCCCGATGGAGCTGCCGAGAATGAAATCCGGCCGCACGCCGGCCTCTGTCAGCGCCCGGTAAAATCCAGCCTCCATGGCACCGCGACTGCCACCGCCGCACAAGAGAAGCCCCACCGGCGAAGGATCACTGCGTGTCAAAACCCGCTCTCGTGGGAGGGATTTTGCCAACCTTCAGCGTCCCCAGGTGATCGGGCCGTCAAGGCCTCTGAAGCGTGGGGAGAGCCAAGTCGCGATGCCGCGCAAAGATCGCGAAGAACGTTGATCTCGAGATCCACCTCTTGAAGAAGGTATTTTACGACGTCCCCGATGCTGACGACACCGCACAAACAATGCGCGTCGAGCACCGGAAGATGACGTGCACGCTTCGTTGTCATCATCTGCATCACCCGCTTGAGGCCATCATCCGGCGAACAGGTTGCCTCTGGTTGGCCCATGATTTCGCGGACCTTCAACTTGGTCAATTCTGGCCCGTGCTTCGCCAATCCGTACAGAATATCGCGTTCCGAAAGCAGCCCGAGGAGGTTGAGACCGTCAGTGCTGATCAGCAAAGCACCGATCGTCTCGCGCTTCATCCGCTCCGCTGCCGCAACGACACGGGTGTCCGGCTCGGCCGTAAATAGCTGGTTGCCCTTGAGCTTCAGAATTGCAGCTACGTTCATGTTTGTCACTCCTGTGGCGGCCCGGCTTCATTCGCTCGCAACAGGGTCGATTGGCTACGTCCTTCTCGAAGGCTTCTGATCGAGCCCGCCGTTATTCCTGCGCATCGCTCAAGGCAGACCTTTCTCGGGAACATCCGACACCACAAGCGGCGTTTTCAGTCCTTCGACGACGAGCGGCAAAATCCAGGTGCCGCCAAACGGCTTTTCGTCGACCACCGCGACGCTCCAGCCAGCCCGCCGGCAGGCGAGCGCGACCTTCTTTGCGGCGGTGCCCGTGCCTATGGCGACGAGATCATAGCGCGCCATGCAAGCCCTCCGGCGCGCATCGTCGAGCGAGTTCCAGGAGACCGGAGCGCACGACCGTCACAGCATGTACCCGATATCGGAAGCGCCGGTCGGATAGGCGAAGATGGTGCTGTTGAGGTCCTCGGACGTAAGGCCGTGCCGCATCGCAAGAGCGAAGACATTGATGACCTCGTCGACATGAGGGCCGACAAGATGGGCGCCAATGATGTGGTTCGAACCCTCTTCGATCATGACCTTGTAGCCATAGACGGGCTCGGCGACCCGCCGGGCCGTATACCAGGTCGAGGTGCGCTCGGATTTTACGCGGAACTTGATGCCCTTCTCGCGCGCCTCAGATTCGCCAAGCCCGACCGCGGCGATCGGCGGGATCGTGAACGCGACGCTCGGCACTGCGCGATAGTCTGGGCGGTGCTTGTTGCCGTCGAGCAGGTTGCCGACGACGACCTTGGCGTCGTGGCTCGAGACGGGCGTCAGCGGCGGACCCACCTGCGCCGCGTCCCCGGCCGCATAGACCGACGGATTGGAGACGCTCTGCAGATATTCGTTGAGCTTTAGATGTCCGCGCTCGTCGCGCTCGATGCCGGCGACCTCGAGTTCGAGACTGTCGAGATCCGGAATGCGGCCGCCGGCATGGACGACCAGATCAGCATCGACCGTGACGGTCCCGCCATCCTTGGTTCGCGCACGGACGGTGAAGCCTTCACCCGTTTTTTCCACCGCTTCCACCGAGTGGCCGGTCCGAACGTCGATCCCGACAGCCGCGAAGCTGTCCATCAGCCATCCGACGAGGTCGGGATCGAAGTGGGTCAGAATGCGGTCGCCGCGCTGAAGCACGGTGACTTGCGCTCCAGCGCGGGCGGCAATGTGCGAAAACTCGGATGCGATGTAGCCGCCGCCGACGAGGACGAGCCGTTTGGGCAGCTCGTCGAGTTCGAGGAAGCCCTCATTGTCGATGAGATGTTCCTCGCCTGGGAAGCCCAGGGGCGCCGGACGCGCGCCGGCCGCGATGAGAATGTGCGAGGCATCCAGAGAGCCGGTGCCTTCGACTTCGAGGCTCCTCGGGCCGGTGAAGCGGGCATGCGTGTGATAGGTGTCGACTCCCTTGTCGGCGTAGTTTTTCTCCTGCTTTTGCGGAACGGGCCCGGTGAAGGTCCGCTTGAACTCGATGAGCTCGCGCCAGCCGATGTGGGCATCGTCGGCGACGACGCCGCGCCAGCGCATCCGCCGAATATCGTCCATCACCTGTGCGCCGGTGATGAGCATCTTTTTCGGGTCGCAGCCGCGCAGCGCGCAGGTGCCGCCGAATGGGCGAAAGTCAATGACCGCGACCTTCTTCCCGGCGGCCGCCATGCGGTTGGCGGCCACCATTGCGGCAGTTCCGCTGCCGATGACGATGAGATCATATGCCTTGTTCATGATCCGTCGATTATCCTTCGCAGGCGAAATGCCGCCTCCGGCCGCGAATCCCGATCCGAGCCGCAAGTGCGATTCTACGCCACAAAACTGCAGGCCGTTGCTGCCCCGCGGCTGGCACGGGCACTAAGGGGGTGCGCACCTCCTCGCCGCGGGACGTCTCACACGGCCGACCTGCTTAGCCGCCCATCACGGTCGTGCGCATCAGGCCCTTCGCGTCCATCGTCGGCAGCGGCATCATGTGGCCTTTTTCGATCGCCATCTCATTGAAGGCGACATGCCAGCGGTTGGCGCGATGATAATTGCGGATGAAGGCATCGCGCACGTCGGTCCGCTGGCTCATGGCCGCGAAATTGTTCCAGAGCGTCATGAACCCCCGAGTGCCGAACCACTGGGAGATCGTGATCATCCGGTCGTTGATCGCATTGGTGTCGATGTCCCGCACCTGATCGGGGCTCGTCGCCTCCTCGAGCGGGGCCGGGAGCATGTAGCCGCCATCTTCGAGTATCTTCTTCATTTCTGCGATGTTGGGGTTGCAGACATCCTCGAGATAGACCTTGATTGCTTCCTTGATCTGCGGGTCCTTGGCGGAGGCGATGTAAAGATTGCACTGGCCCATGCACACGAACTCGCGCAGGAAGCCCTGCACGACCGCGACATATTCGCTGGCCGACAGCGATTCCCGATCGGCTCGGGCCTTCTCATAATAGCGTTCGGCGTACCCGCTGTGCGACGTCTTGCCTTCGGGGCGGCCGATTTCCGTGCGCTCCATGAGATCAGCTTCGTCCTGCATTGACTCTCTCCTTTGCCTGGGGTGGATGTTGGCCGCCGTTCAGACGGCAGTGGCGCGGGCCGGGGCAGGTTGCGCAGCCCTTGCGCAGGTACCAGACGAATCCGACAAGCCCGAGCGCGGCGAGAACGACGGCGATCAAGGGCCACCTTGGCAGCAGCGTCGCCAGCGACACCCCCGACAGCAGTAGAAGGGGCAAGCCGCAGCACAGAACATGCAGCCCGGCGATCAGCCCGACAGCAAAGCCCATGGGCGGTTTCGCTCCATAATCCGTCGTGTCGGACGGATCTATCTCGTTGCGAGGCGTGTCCAACTCAGGCTCCCGATGTCTCACGTCCTTGGTCGATTAACCGAGACGCTGTAGGTTGGTTCCGCACGGCGCCTCAAACGACCTGACCCAGCTACAGGTTTGATTTCAGTCCGATTCGCCCCCCGGCCAAGCGCCTTTCGAGGAATTCTTTTCGCTTCGTCGGCGCGGTCAGTCTGCATTCGCCCGAACCGCGCTGAAGAATGTTTTCCTTGACTGTGGCCATCGTGGGCTCAGCGCGTCATTCCTTGGCCGAGAGCATGTGTCGCTCGCCGTCAGTCATTCCGCGCAACAGGACAGCTTGGCCGGATCCTTGGTCCGCGAAATCGCTACGATCTTCAGCGCTTCCGCCATCGTCGGAAAGACGTGCAGCAGATCGACGAAGTCCGGCAGCTTCGCCCGGTAGCGCAGGGCCATCGCCGCCTCGTGGATGACCTCGCCCGCATTGTGGCCAACCATCGACACGCCCAGCACCTCGTCCGTGTCGGCGTCGGCCACCATCTTGATGATCCCGCGCGTATCGCGGATGGCGCCGGCCCGCGGCACGAGCGACATCGGGATGGTGCTGCACCAGCAGCGGTGCCCGGCGGCGATGGCCTCCACTTCGGTCATGCCGACGGTCGCGATCTGCGGATCGGTGAAGATCGTGCGCGGAATGACGCGGCCGTCGAACTCCTGCATTGGCGCATCGGTGAGGGCGTTGTGCACGGCCATCCCGCCCTGGCGCGCTCCGACCGGCGTGGCCGGCTGACTGTCGATCTGCACGCCGATGACGTCTCCGGCGGCGAAGATGTGCGGCACGGTCGTGCGAAGATGCCTGTCGACCTGGACCTCGCCTCGATCGTTGATCGCGACGTCGGCCCGATCCAGACCGATCTCGCCGGTGCTGGGGCGCCGTCCGGTGGCCACCAGCAGGCGCTTGGCGCGAAATTCCCGCTGCTTGCCGCCGAGCGTTGTTATCGCGGCGACCTCGCCCTCCTCGTAGCGGACGGAAGCGACGGAAGCGCCGGTCACGATCTGCACGCCCTCCTCGGCCAGCACCCGGGCGATGGCGGGCCCGACTTCCGGCTCATAACCATGCGCGAGGACCTGCTCGCTGCGCTCGAGGATCGTGACCGGAGTGCCGAAGCGCTGGAACATCTGCCCGAGCTCCAGGGCGATGTAGCCGGCGCCGAGGATGAGAAGCGAACGCGGCTGCTCGACCAGTTCCACGGCCTCGTCGACGCTGAGCAGATCGCTCGTAAGGTACGGACCGTCGGCAAGGCCGGGAATATCGGGAATGAAGGCATGCGAACCGGTCGCGACCAGCATCTTGTCTCCCGAGAGCCGCTTCCCGTCCACCTCGACGACGTGCGGATCGACGAAGCGCACGGGGCCATGCTCGATGCCGAACCGCCCGCCGAGCAGGCTCTCGTACTTCTTCTTCCGATATCCATGGACCACCTCGTCCTTTTGGCCGATGAGCTCGCGGAAGTTCATCGCCATGTCGCAGGGCGAAAGTCCGGGATAGCGGGGATGCCGCGCCTCGTGGAGCAGCTTGGCTGCCTCGATGAGGTTTTTCGACGGCAGGCATCCGCGATTGACGCAGGTGCCGCCGATCGTGCGGTGCTCGGTCATGACGGCGGTCTTGCCCAGCTCCTGGGCCTTCAGCGCCGCCGCGAAAGCGGTGGAACCGGAACCGAGGATGACGAGATCATAATGGTCGGCCATTGTGGCAATCCTCTGTCGTGTCCGAGCCTTGTCATGCAGAAACAGGCCGACCCGAGGATAGTTCCCAGCCGAAGCGGTCACATGCGCGGCTTCGACGACCAATCACGCGATCATGCCGGCCAGCCCGCGACCCGGCACGGCCAGGAATGCAACGGTGCCGGGCTCCCTTGCTTGCAACTCTCATCAAGGGCACTCATTCTGATGAAAGCAGTTCAATCTTCTTGTCCGGCGGGTAGGACCTCGTCTGTCGCTTCCACCGCCTCCTCGGCCTGACTACCGGTCGCGCCTTCTCGCGGCAGAGGCGCGGGCGATTTGACCGTAGCCGCTGGCCTGACCAGGTCCTCCTCCGTCTCGGCCACCTTCCCGTGCTCCCGATCCTGACCGGCCCGGGACCTCTCCGCTTCGTCGAGGGCAGGGGCCCGCTCCCGAACACGCTTCTCGCGATCGTCTGCCGTCATTCCGACTCCAGCCTGCACGCCCGACAACAGCTCCGATGCGCGCATGTTCCATGACGGACTCGGCCACTGACGCGAACTCTGCGTGATCGGGCGATTGACTCGACAGGCGGTGAATTGATGGACCCGGCAGCGGAGAGTCAGCGACAGGGTCAAAATGTACGCCGGCTTCGGATCAGCTGATTCGTCTGTGACTTTTTGCGTGCCCATGTTTGTGCTGTCGGACAGACGACCTGACGGTATAATGAATCGTCTGCGCAACGATCCGCCCGTTCCGAATGACATAACTATCGACGCCATCATTGACCTCAGCGCCATCGCCGCGGGCAGACCATTCCAAAAACGCGACATCCCTCTCGGTCAGACGGAACCGGTATTCGAAGCGTGGATTCGGCACCTGCTTCATCAACAGATCGGTCAAGGCGATCAGACCTTCACGGCCGTGGTAGATTCGCCCCCAGCCAGTGAGAAGCACGACATCTTCTGCGTAATTCCGAGCAAAATCATCCTCGACGGTGCCGTCTTGCGCCTGCTGCAGATGATCGTCGAAGACCTCCTTCACGGTTCTCGGTTTGTCATCGCTCATTGACGCTTCTCAAGCTGCAGTGCTCCGAGTTGTTTGCTATGGTGGACCCACGGTGCTTGGAACTCTGGCTGATCAGACGGTTGAGGCACGCATCGAGTGAAGAACCATGCCGCGCTGGCGAACGAACAAGCGTTCAGCTCGCCTGTGGCGATTTGCGATGAGGTGGAGAGGTCAAATCCCAGATGGCGACCGCGACCATCAACAGGAGGCCGAGGTAGAGCAGCCATTCGGTGCGTTTCATATATAATACCATCAACAGTGCGGCCGCGAGCACGAGCAAGGGGCCAATCATCCCAATGATCATCCGCGGCCAGTTGCGATGGCGAAGGCCGCCAACGACATTGGCAGCCAGCCCGATGAGCGCGAATAGCGGCAGCGCGTAGCGGATCAGGACCCCCTCATATTGGCTCAAAAACCCCAACCCGATCGCCGCTCCGAGGCTGGCGATCGCCGGAAAGCACGCGGCACACCCCATTGCCGCGATGATCGCGCCGATCACGCCGGCCTTGTCGGCAGTCCGGGTAAGAGTGTCTTGAGTGGACATGTGAAAGCTCCTGCGGTGAGCGGTCTGGCGACTGACCAGCGTTCGATGGCACCTTGGCTGACCGGATAGAGCCTGCACCAGCTACAGATACAAGCCTTTTCTGATGCCGCTTGCCTCCGTCAATTCTCAGATCGGCCCAGGACCATCGAACATGCGTTCGATGAGCGGGCACTCGGTCGATTGTTCCGTCTGGCAGCGAACGATCATGTCCTTCAGCACCGCCGCCATCGCCCGAAGGTCGGAAAGCTTCGCTTTCACGTCTTGGAGGTGCGCAGCCGCCATCTCCCGCGCTTCGTCGCAAGGGCGGTCACGCTCGTCAACGAGCCGAAGCAGCGCCTTGACTTCGGACAGGCCGAAGCCAAGGGCCCGCGCCTTGATGACGAATGCGAGCCGCTTCAAATGCCCGGTGCCATACAGCCGGTGCCCGCCTTCTGATCGCGCCGGATGGGGGATTATCCCAACCTTCTCGTAATAGCGGATCGTCTCGATGTTGCACCCTGTCCTGCGCGACAGGACGCCAATGGTGAACCTCGGCACAACATCCTGAAGAATTTTCCTGTCGACCATGGAAAAAGGCCTTGTATCTGTAGTTCCTACAAGTGTCATAACGCTCGCGCCCGTGATTCGCGCCGCTGCCGTTTATCACGATTCTCCGCCGCCAACCGCTACGGGCTCCGGCTTCCGCCGGTGTCAGATGCGGTGCAGTCCCAACGACGAAAGGTGAGCGAAAGTGAAAGCGGTGAACGACGTGAACGACGGCATCGACTTTGGGGGGCGGCAGTTGTGGGCGCTGAAAAACGCGGAGCTGGCAGAGGTGCACGCCGACGCATTGGCGCGCGCTATGCACTGCCCGGCGCCGCGTGTCATCAGACCGCAGCCTGGCGTTCCACGGAACTCATGAAAATCGAGCGAGCACGAACTAAAGGATTTGATGCTGTCGGCGCAGGACGGCGATGGCGACGCCTATCGGGCGCTGCTTCATCGTCTGATGCAACCTCTGTCGCGGTACTTGAAGGGCCAGCTCGCACGGACTGGGCAGGCCAGCTCCGAAGCTGAAGACATCTTGCAAGAAGTGCTGATCGCCATTCATACACACCGCTACACCTATGATGGACGCGAGCCGTTCACACCTTGGGTATCGGCGATTGCACGTTACAAGTTCAGGGACCATCTGCGACGGAGCAGAGCGATCACAGCCCAGCTTCCGCTTGAGTGGGCCGAAGAGGCCGCCGCCAGCGACGACGTCCGAGTGCTGGGCGACCGGCTCGACGACGAAAAACTGCTTGCGGGACTTTCGCCGGAATCAGCGCGAGTGATCAGGGACGTGAATCTGAACGGGTTGAGCATTGCCGAAGCAGCAGAGCGTCAAGGTCTCTCGGAATCGGCCGCCAAGGTCAGAATACATAGAGGCCTGAAGGCGCTGGCAGCGACCTTGCAGTTGGAGAGATGGTAGAAATGCAAACCAACGAGCTAGTTGAAAAGCTAAGCGCCAATCTGCGACCGGTCGACCGTGGAATAATGATCCGCACGTTCAGACGCGCGGTCGGTGCCGGGCTGTTGCTGGCTGTTGCCGCCGTCTGGATAGCCTTCGGCGTGCCGCTGAGACTGCATGACGATGGCGCCGTCGGTTTTCTGATCCTCAAACTTCTATTCACCGGCAGCCTGATCGTTTTCGGGTTCCAGGCACTCGTCAAGCTGGCGCGGCCGGGCCGGCGCCGGCCACTGATCATCGCGCTCGTCGGGCTGCCGTTCCTGGCACTCGCATTGTCTGCCGCTCCCGGTCTTCTCGCGGGCTCGCATATCTGGTGGAATAGCGCCATTCTGGGGCGGACTTGGTCGGAATGCCTGCTGGTCATCCCGGCGTTGGCGATTGTTCCGTTTGCGCTCATCATCTGGGCCATAAGGAGAGGAGCGCCGACGAGCCTGCGGGGTGCCGGCGCCTTGGCGGGTGCGCTTGCGGGCGCAGTGAGCGCCAGCGCCTACGCACTCGCCTGCAGAGATGATTCAGTGGCATTCGTTGCCTGCTGGTACACGGCTTCCATCCTGCTATGCGCCGTGACCGGAGCCTTGCTTGGCCCTCGCCTCCTTCGCTGGTGACGGCACGCTCGGGCTGCACCGCCCCGGAGCGTCTCGCGTGCTGACACTGTTTCTGGCGGCGGATGATGCTCGGAGAACAGCATCATTTTTTCGGGCGACGTAACTTCCGGCGCTTTTTGAACGAATTCTCCAGTGAGGACCTGCTGATCGTAACCGACGTGGGGGCGCTCGTGTGCGTCCCGCGCATCTTGGAGGCTTTTTGAAACCAATGACTGGTTCTGAACAGATCGCAGCGGTTCGTGCCGAGCCGGTCGGGAGCGATGGAGCGGGGGGCCGCAAGCTTCTCGTGGCAGGCGGCTTTCTTGCCGCGCTTGGCGCGGCCTCCTGCTGCGTCCTTCCGATGCTGCTGGTCACCGTTGGCGTAGGCGGCGCGTGGATCGGGAGCCTGACGGCTCTCGCTTCCTATCATGCCTATTTCATGGCTGCTGCCATCGTCATCCTGGCCGTGAGTTTCTGGCGGGTCTACCGGCGTCCCGCTCACTGCGAGAGCGGAGCGGCATGCGCAGAGCCGCGGTCGGCCGGAACAACCAAAGCCGTACTTTGGACGGCAACAGTGCTGGTCATCGCCGCGGCCGCTTTTCCGTACGTGGCGCCATTCCTCTAGTCAGAAAATGCAATGATCAACCCACAGTTAAGGAGAAATCAGCCGTGAAAATGATCTTTCGTGCAGTAGTTGCTTCCGCTGTCGCTTTGGGTGTGACCACCGGAGCTGTGGCGGCCCCACGCACGGCCACGCTGCAGGTCGAGAACGTGGGCTGCGTCACCTGTGTGCCGATCGTGAAGCGCATGCTCTCGCGCCAGGCCGGCGTCAGCAAGGTTGCCGTAGTTGAGAAAGACGGGACCGCCACCGCAACTATTCTGTTCGAGGACAGCAAGGTCAGTGCGAAGGCCTTGGCGACGGCTGTCAGCGACGCCGGATATCCGGCCGTCGTGAAGAGAGTGAGGTAAGAGAAGCGGCCAACCTGGATTCTGAAAGGATGAATGAGTGAAGACCCTCATCGTTGCGCTGGCGCTCGCAGTGTTCAGCACGCAAATGCCCGCTCCGTCTTACGCACAGGAACGCGGCGCCCAGGTCCAGGAACAGCGAGTAAGCCTGTTTCGTGTTCCCTGGCAGTGCCCCGCGGCGCCGGAGATAGCATGCGGCGGCGTCGCCAAGCCGATCCTCCTTGAGCTCGAGGCGGACCCCAACATATCCGAGGCGTGGGTGAACCGCGCCGGGACGGTGCTGGCGGTAGTCGGTTCGGACCGGTCGAGCCGCGAGTCACGCGCCAAGATTGTCCAGTCGCTTCTGCTCGAGATCTTCGAGAAGCAAGTCGCCACGGAGATCGACGGCGAGGCCCGGCAGTCGGAGCTCGCGCGTTTCAGCTCCAACGATGGCTGGTACCGCGGCGCTCAGGTCGACGATCTCAGCCGCGAAGAGGCAGACATTATTGGCGCTCGACTGGTGCGTCGAATCCAGACGAAAGCCCCTCTGACCGACGAGAAGGCTAGCGCGCTTGCCGCAGCCTTCGCGAACGTTTTCAAGGGCCGCTTCCTATCTGATCCGGCTGCCCCAGCCTCAAGCAACAAAACATCCGGCAAGGTCAGCAAGGCCGAACGTGACAAGCAGCTGATGACGGTCGCACGAGAGCGTCTGGATCCCGCAGGAGTCGCGGCCTTCGAGGAAGCGCTGCGAATGGGGCACCGTCCCCTTTCGGGCGAAAAATGAGACGCCGTGGCTAAGTGATAGGATCGGCTGTTCGCTCGGGCGGAACAGATATGTCCCGGCGACGTCGATCCTCCATCTCTGGAGTACCTTCAAATGGAAGAAACAGCAGCAGAAGCGAGTGTCGTTCGCATCGGTGATGTGCCGGAGTTGGCAGGGATATCGGCAGACCGCTTGACCTCCGCACAGGCCGGCTTGTCGCCAGAATTGCGTCGCCTGCACCGGGCCATTCTCGACAGTTTCGTTCAGCTGGGCTCGGCTCCAGGTCAGGACCGGCTGAAGGACGACGCCTCCAAGCTCGGTCCCGATATGGGCATTGCGCTCGAGCAACTGGAGGAAAGCGATCTCATCGTCCGCGACCGGCCCACCGGCCGAATCGTCGGCGTCTATCCCTTCTCCGCAGTCCCGACTCGGCATCGTGTGCATATCGCCGGTGGCACGCCGGTTTACGCGATGTGCGCGATCGATGCCTTGGGCATTCCCGATATGCTCGCCAAAGACGGCGTGATTCTATCGGAAGATCCCGTCGACAGCAGTCCCATTCGCGTCGAAGTCCACGCCGGCCGCGCGGATTGGAATCCTGCGAGCGCCGTGGTGTTCGTTGGGTCTACCGGGCAAGACGGCTCCCTCGCGCAGACCTGCTGCTCTGTGATCAATTTTTTTGCTTCGTCGGCCACCGCGAAGGAGTTCCAGAGCCGAAACCCGGGCGTCACCGGCCGAGTTTTGTCTCAGCAGGAGGCATTGGAACTCGGACGATCCGTCTTCGGTCAACTGGCCAGGGAGGATCGTCGGTGATCGCGACCACGACCACGCTTGCAGTCACGCGAGTGTGGAATACTGGCAGCAGTTTTTTTGGAGAATCGCCATGAACGTGCAATCCGTATTCGCAACAGCCGTGGCGGCCTTGGCAGCCGCTGCTCTGGCGGGAGGGTGCGATTCGTCGACGCAGACGTCGCAAGCCGAGGCTCCGCCTGCTTCTGAAGCTCCCGCACCAACTCCTGCAGCGGCTCCCGGGGGAGGTACAACGTCAACCGCAGCCCTGCAAAGAGCCTCGTTCACCGTCGAGAATATGTATTGTCCAAGCTGTCCGCTGGCTGTGAAGAAGGCCATGTCTCAGGTCAGCGGAGTGAATTCGGTTGAGGTCGATTACCAAGCCCGACGCGCGACCGTGCTCTTCGATCCTGCAAAAACGACCGTTGAGCAGATTGCCGCGGCTTCGACAGGCATCGGATACCCGGCGCGCGTCGCGACCGGCTAGCGCGCCCGCTCGAACGGAGGAGTGCTCGGGCGGACACGCCCCCGATTGCCCAGTCATCGACATGCTCGAAGGTGGTCCCGTCTTGCGGTATACCAGTCCGAGGCCCGTTCGCATTTGACCTGAAACTTCAGCCCGGACTTGCGGGCTTCCTCTTCCGCTCATGCCGACAGCGGCGAGGTGACTTCCAGGGGCGACGCTGCCAAGGCAATGTGATCATATTGGGTGAAGCCAGCTTCAGGCGCGACCAGCCTTGGCTGGTGGAATGCCGGGCAAGGCGTGCGAACGGGCTGGCAATCCTTTGCTGGTGTGAGATGACTTTCGCCAAGAACCCTGCTGGCAGAGCAGCGCGCCCAAGCGTTGTGGTTGACGGTATGAGCGACATCTCAACCGTGCGGAGCGCAAGCTGTGGCTATTTGGCGGCGCGCTCGGGTAGACAGAACACGATGGCGCGCATCGCCGTTGCGGTCTCCTGCGGATCGCGCACGTTGATCGAATCGATCCCCGCCGTCTTCACCGCATAATCGTTGCCACCTTTGTAGATTGCGTCGCCGAAGAACAGCATCTGCTCTAATGGTTTAGCAGAATTCTCAGCGAGCTGGCGCATGCCATAGGCTTTGTCGATACCCGCGCGGGTGATGTCGATTGAGGTCGACCCCCCGACGTTAATCGCAAGATCGGGCAGCTTGTTCTTCAGTATCGCCTGAAGCGTCTTGCGCTTGTTGAAGGCGGGATCCCATTTCTCTTTGGCCTCGAGCGGCGCTTCCTGGCCGAGCCCCGAATATGTGATCTGGCTGCCGCGATCCTCGATCTTCTCGCCCCAGTTCTTGTCCTTGTCGTAGCCGGCCTCCTTTGAGGCTTCCTCCAGCGAGGTCACGATCTTCTCGCGCTCCTCCTTGCTGAAGTTGCGCGCGTAAATTTGCCTCTACTGGCCGTCTTCATGGCGGTAGAGCTTGGTGCCGCTGGTCGGGAGGATGTAGAGCCGGTCGAGATTGGCGCCGCTGGGCAGGCGATCGACAACCTGTTTCTTGAATTGCGGCCAGTCGCCGCCCGATATCACCACCTCGGCACGCGCGAGCAGGTCCGCGAGGATTCGGGCCATGTCCTCCTCGATCGGCTTCTTGCTCGCCGCAAGCGTCCCATCGAGGTCGAACGCGAACATGGTCTTCATAAGCAGTCCTTCAGAATGAAGTGGTCAATCGCGTGGGCGACGCCGAGATTGTCGTTTGAGGTGGAAACCTCGTCGGCCTCCTTCTTCACCTCATTACCGGCCTGCCCCATCACCACCGAGAAGCCGGCGCGGCGGAACATGGCGATGTCGTTGGCCTGGTCGCCCAATGCGACGGTTTCGTTGAGCGAAACGCCGAAAGCCTTGGCCAGTCTCTCGATGCCGGCGCCCTTGTTAGCCTCTCTGGCCGTGGCATCGAGATAGTAGACCTGGCTGCGCACGATCGTCGCGCGGCCCTTGCCGAGCGCTAGCGCCTCCTGCTCGATGTTGCACAGGAGGTCGTGATCGTCGGTGACCGCCACCAGCTTGTCGACGCGACCGAGCTTGGCGGAGAAATCGGCGTTCCGCGCTGGCTGGATGTTGGCGGATTTGATCTCGCGCTGGACGTGGTTGTCGTGCCCGTCGGTCGCCAACCATTCGCCGTCGGCGAACAGCCAGCGGGACACCGGATACTTCTCGTAAAGCGCGAGCAGGTCGCGAGCGAGGTCAGCCGGCACGAATTGCTGCGCAGCAATTCGGCCGTCCGCCCTTAACAGCATGCCGCCGTTGAACGCGCCCATCAGCCCGCCGAGCTTGAGTTTCTCGGCGATCCAATACATGCCTGAAGGCGGTCGCGCACTGATGATGGTGAAGCGGATGCCGGCGTCGGTGAGGCGCTTGACCGCCGCGACCGTGGCCTCGGCGAGCTGCTTGTGGGAGTCTACCAGCGTCCCGTCGACGTCGGAGACGACCAAGCGCACTTTCATTCGCTCGCCCCGATCGTGTGCCAGTTGCGAGCGTTGCCCTCCATCAGTGCATCGGCCCCCGCGGGGCCGGCTGAGCCCACGCTGTAATCCTCCGGCTCGCCGCGCTTCCAGGCGTCGTCTTCCTTTCTGGGCGGATTCATCGCGGCGGGCAGCTTCGCCTCATCGTTGCAGATTGCCTCGGCATCGAACGAATTGGGCGGCTCCATGCCGATCATCGGCAGGAGGGGGAACAGGTGGTTGGGCACCATGTCTCTGAGCGCACCGGCCGCGTTGTAGGACGCGCCGCGCGTCCCCGCCGTCACGGTCTCGGCGGCGGTGATCTGGACGTGATCGATGTAGCGGTTGTTCCGCACCGCGTCGAGCAACGCGCCGGCGAACCGGGTCACCATGATGTTCTGTCGTGGTGGCTGATGTCGAGAATGGGGAACTTGGGTTTGAGCAGTCCGTCCCGGGACAGGTTCAGGATCGACGGCATCAGGAGCCGCTTGTCCAGATCGACCGTCGCCGCGAAGATGGCGAGCGTGGCGGGCGGCTCGCGATTCGGCTTCGCCGGCCTGGTCGGCGCCTTGTGGTTGCCGGCGGCCTTCGTCTTCGTCGCCGCCGGGCTCACTGCGGGATCTCGACGTGTCCGCCGAAGCCGAACCGCATCGCAGAAAGCAGCTTGTCGCCGAAGGTGTGCTCGGTGCGGCTGCGATAGCGGGCGAACAGCGCCGAAGCGAGCACGTTGACCGGCGTGTCCTGATCCATCGCCGCCGAGACAGTCCAGTGCCCTTCGCCCGAATCGGCGACGCGGCCCGAGAACTGCTCAAGCTTCTGATCCTTGGCGAGCGCCGCCGCCGACAGATCGAGCAGCCAGGACGAGATCACGCTGCTGCGCCGCCACACTTCTGCGATGTCGACAAGGTTGAGGTCGTAGCGTTGATCCTCGGGCAGCTTGTCGGAGTTCTTGCCCGCCAGCACGTCGAAGCCCTCGGCATAGGCCTGCATCAGGCCATATTCGATGCCGTTATGCACCATCTTCACGAAATGTCCCGCGCCGGCAGGCCCGGCGTGGACATAACCTTTCTCGGCGCGCGGATCCAGCCCCTCCTTCGCCGTCCGGTTGGGGGTACGCGTGATGGTGCCAAGCCCGGGCGCGAGCGCCTCGAAGATCGGGTCGAGCACGGCGACGATCTCCTGGGGGCCTCCGATCATCATGCTATAGCCGCGCTCGAGCCCCCACACGCCGCCCGAAGTGCCGACGTCGACATAGTGAATACCTTTCTCGGCGCAGGCTTTTGCGCGGCGGATGTCGTCCTTGTAGAAGGTGTTGCCGCCGTCAATGATGACGTCGCCCTCGCGGCCCTTGTCCATTAATGCCTTGATCGTATCCTCGGTCGGATCGCCGGCGGGCAGCATGATCCAGAAAATGCGGCGATCGCCCTCCAGCTTGCTGGCCGCGTCGTCCAATGAGGAGGCGGCGATCGCTCCTTCCTTCTCTAGCTCCTTCGCGGGGCCTTGCGAGCGGTTATAAGCTACGATTTCGTGATCATCCTTCATCAGGCGCCGGGCGATATTGCTGCCCATGCGGCCGAGGCCAATAATTGCAAGACGCATGAAAATCTCCGTCAGTTCTTAAGAGCGGCGTCGATCAGGTGGGCGAGGCGCGACAGATCGTCGTCGGCGAGATGGACGCGGATCACCCGCTGGCCTCGATCCGCCAGTACTTTCATGTCCCCCTCCGCCTGCGCGAGCTGAACGACGCCGAAGCTTGCCCTATGGCCGGGGATCGCGATATCGTTCGCGGGATCGCGGGTGATTGTGATGAACACTCCGCTTTTGGGTCCGCCCTTGTAGGCTTGGCCCGCCGAGTGCAAGAAACGCGGTCCGAACCCGGCAACGGTCGCGACTTGCTTCGCGTCGCGCACCCTGACCCGCATCGCCTTGATCGCATCCTCGTGCGCATCGTCGCGCTCGACATAGGCGAGGAACCCGAGATAATCGCCTGGTTGCAGTCTTGCGAGATGCGTCGCGATCATTACCTTGGGATCGTTGAGCGACATCGATGGATCGCCCGTCGCGAAAACCTTGACCGGCCCGTCGCTCGCTGCTGGCTCGGGCTTGTCGAGCGAACCTCTCTGCTCGTAAGCATCGACCAACATGCGAGTCGCGACCTTGGTGTCTTCGACATCGGGCTGGTTGAACGGATCGATGCCGATTACAGCACCAGCGATCGCGGTCGCGACCTCCCAACGGACGAATTCCTGGCCGATCAGCTCCTTTAACGCGAGCCGCATCGTCACCACCGGCTGGCCGGCGGCGGCGAGCGCATCGAGCTTGGCACGCAACTCGGCGTCGTCGTCACCTTCGAGGTGAAAGTGCGCGAAGAGGCGATCGTCGCCGTAATCCTCCGGCGCGCCGAGCGGCTCGAGATCCACGGGCACGATGCCCTTGCCCTGCTTGCCCGTCGATTCTGCGAGCAGCTGCTCCAACCAGGAGCCGAGCGGCTTCAGGCTCTCCGAGGAGACGATCGTCAACTTATTACGTCCGACCCGGGCCGCCTCGCCGATGATAGCTCCCAACCGGATGCCGGGATTGGCCGCAGGCGGCGCATCGGCCGCGCAGGATCGCACCATCGGCTGGATCGCGTTCAAGAACGCTCCCACGTCGATCCCCATCGCCGCCGCCGGCGCCATGCCGAACACCGACAGCACCGAATAGCGACCGCCGATCGCCGGATCGCCGAAAAAGATGCCGGCGAAGCCGTCACGCTTCGCGACCTTTTCGAGGTCGGAGCCGGGATCGGTTACCGCAACGAAATGGTCGCCCTGCTTCCCCGAGAGATCGAAGAAATACTCGCGCAGCAGCTCGGGCTCCATCGTCGAGCCAGACTTGGATGACACGAAGAACAAAGTTTTCGTCGGATCGATCGCATCGCGCACCGTGGCGATTTGGCCGGGATCGGTGGTATCGAGCACGTGGAGCGCGGCATGCCCGCGGCGATTGCCGAGGATACGCGCGATCACCTCGGGGCCAAGGCTTGATCCGCCCATGCCGAGCAGCACCGCGTCCTTGAAGTGCTTGGCTGTGTCGGCGAGTTTGGTGAGCTGATCGTGATCGACCTGCTTGCCTTCGGCGGCACGGAGCCAGCCGATCCACTTGCCCTCGTCGTTGCCGGTCCACAGCGAGGCGTCGCCGTCCCACAGTTTCCGACCCCAATGCTGCTTGCGGGCGGTGTCGAGCCGATCGTCGATCGCTTTCTGCAGGTCGCCAGGCAGCTTCGCCTTGAAACCGTTGAGCTTGTCGCCGAGCAGCTTCGCGCGTTTGTCGGCGACCGCGCCGAGTAGCGCGTCCGCGGCGTCGGCGAACTGCTTCACGCCGTCATGCACGAGGAATTGTGTGACGCCATCGACGTCGAGGCCGAGTCGATTGGCTTCGTCGATCGTCCTCCGCGCCTCGTCGACGCCGTGGGCCAATGTCTCGGCCACCTCGCCATGGTCGCGGAACGCATCCATCGTTTTGGGCGGCATCGTACTGACGGTGTCGGGGCCGATCAGCTTCTCGATATAGAGCACGTCGCGATAGTCGGGGTTCTTGATGCTGGTCGAGGCCCAGAGCAGCCGCTGCGGCATCGCGCCCTTGTCGGCGAGTTCCCTCCAGCGGTCGCTCGCGATCAGTTCTTGGTACCAGGCATAAGCGAGCTTGGCGTTGGCGATCGCGACCTTGCCCTTCAGACCCTTGAGCGAATCGGCGCCGTTGTCGCCGTTCTTCACCCGCGCATCGATCTCGTCATCGATCCGGGTGTCGATCCGGCTAAGGAAGAAGCTCGCGACGCTGGCGATCCGCTCGATCGGCTCGCCCTTGGCGACGCGCGCCTCGAGCCCCTCGACAAATGCCATCGCCACCTTCTTGTAGGCATCAATCGCGAAGAGGAGGGTGACGTTGATGTTGAGCCCATCCTCAATCAACTGGCGGATCGCCGGAACGCCAGCCTCGGTGCCGGGCACCTTGATCATAAGGTTCGCGCGGTCGACATCGTTCCACAGCCGCCGCGCCTCGTCGATCGTCAGCTGCGTTTCGTCGGCAAGATGGGGCGAGACTTCGAGGCTGACGTAGCCGTCCTTGCCGCCGAGCCGGTCGTAAACCGGGCGCAACGTGTCGGCCGCGTCTTGGATGTCGCGGATCGCTTGCGCCTCGTAAGTGGCCGTTACGCTTTCGTCGCCCTTCTTGGCGGTCTCGGTAAAGCCCTCGTTATAGGCCTCGCCGTGCCCCATCGCCTTCTCGAAGATGGACGGGTTGGAGGTGACGCCGGTGAGATGGTCCTCCTCGACGAGTTTCCTGAGTCCGCCCTCCTTCAAAAATTTGCGATCAACGTAATCGAGCCAGACGGCCTGTCCGGCATCGTGGAGCTGGGTGAGGCGGCTGGGCATTCAGTCGCCCCTCTTCAACAGGTTGCACGCCACTTCGACGACGTGATCGACAGTGAAGCCGAACTTCTCTTGGAGCTTCTTGAGCGGCGCCGACGCACCGAATGTCGACATGGTAATGGTCTTGCCTTCGGGGCCGACATAGCGATCCCAACCAAACTCGCCGCCCTGCTCCACGGCAAGGCGCGCCGTGACGGAAGGCGGGAACACCGAGTCCTTGTAGGCCTGATCCTGCTTCTCGAAGAGGTAGAAGCTGGGCATCGACACCACGCGGGACTTGATGCCACGGGCGACCAGTTCCTCGTGCGCGGCGACCGCCAGCGGCATCTCGCTGCCGGTGCCGATCAGAATGATCTCAGGATTGTCATCGCCCTCGCTCGCGAGGACATAGGCGCCCTTTGTGAGCCCCGAAGCGTCGGCGTATTTGGAACGGTCGATCGTCGGGATAGCCTGGCGCGAGAAGATGAGGGCGGTGGGCTCATGTGTATGGCTCAGCGCCACCCTCCACGCCTCGACGGTCTCGTTGGCGTCGCCCGGGCGGATCATGTCCAGCCCCGGCGTCGAGCGCAGGAGCGCGAAGTGCTCGATTGGCTGGTGGGTGGGGCCGTCCTCGCCGACCCCGATCGAGTCGTGCGTGTAAACGAAGATAACCGGCACCTCCATGATCGCCGCCAGGCGCACCGGCGGACGCATGTAATCGAGGAACACCAGGAACGTACCGGTGTAGGAGCGCATGTAGGAGAGTGCCATGCCGTTGGCTATCGCGCCCATCGCGTGCTCCCGCACCCCGAAATGCATGTTGCGGCCGGCGAGATTACCGGACCCGAACGCGCCAACATCGGCGTATTTGAGGTTCGTTTTGGTGGAGGGCGAAAGGTCCGCTGCGCCGCCCATCAGCAGCGATACGTGCGGCGCGATTGCGTTCAGCACTTTGCCCGATGCCTCGCGGCTGGCGATGCCCTTCTCGTCGGGATCGAAGCTCGGCAGGTCCTCGTCCCAGCCATCGGGCAACTCGCCGCGGCGGGCGCGCTCCAGTTCCTCGGCGAGTTCTGCATATTGCTCGCGATATCTAGCGAACATCGCGTCCCAGTTCTGGCGCGACTTGCCGCCCCGCTCGCGCATCGGCTTGGCGAGCGCCCGCATGGCCTCCTCCGGCACGCGAAACTGCGCGTCCTCGGGCCAGCCGTAGGCCTTCTTGGTGGCGCGGATTACGTCTTCGCCCATCGCGTCGCTATGCGCCTTGGACGTTCCCTCGATCGGGCTGCCATAGCCGATGATCGAGTGGACGATGATCATTGTCGGCTTCTCGTCGGTCGCCTTGAACCGCTCGATCGCCTCGCCGAACGCCTGGGTGTCGTTGGCATCGTTCAGATGGATAACCTGCCAGCCGTACGCCTCGAACTTCTTGCCGACATCCTCGCTGAACGCGAGCATGGTCTTACCTTCGATGGTGACGTGGTTGTCGTCGTAGATCCAGCAGAGGTTCGGGAGAGCCAGTTGGCCGGCGAGCGAGGCCGCCTCCTGCGCCACGCCTTCCATCATGTCGCCATCCGAACAGAAGACGTACACATCGAAATCGAATAAATCGAAACCGGGGCGGTTGAAGCGGCTGGCGAGCGCCTGCGCAGCGATCGCCATGCCGACAGAGTTGCCGCAGCCTTGTCCGAGTGGGCCGGTGGTGGTCTCGACGCCGGTTGTAATGCGGTATTCGGGATGGCCCGGCGTCTTGGAGCCGATCTGGCGGAAGTTCTTGATATCATTTAAGCTTACTGCGGGCTCGCCGGTCTTGTTACCCTCGGCGTCGATCTCCTGGACCGCGGCCAGGTGAAGCAGCCCATATAGCAGCATCGAAGCATGCCCGACCGAGAGCACGAAGCGGTCGCGATTGGCCCAATCCGGGTTGGTGGGGTCGTAGCGCAGATAGTCGCGCCACAATTTGAAGCCGATCGGCGCGAGCGCCATCGGCGTCCCGGGATGGCCGGAATTCGCCCTCTGCACCGCGTCCATCGCCAAGGTGCGAATGGTGTCAATCGCCAGTCGCTCGGAAGAGCTGTCGTCGTGGACGCTCGGCGCTAGTTCTTCGGTATAGGTCGTCATCGCATCAGCCGCTATCGCTCCTCCGAACGGCGCAGGTGCGGAAAGGTTCCGAGGGGAGAGCAGGGCAGGGCAGGGAAATCAGCCCCGCGCCGGTCGTTCCGTATGGCTAACGCGATCGCCTCGCCCGATATAGAGCTCGTCGATCTCGTGAAGGAACAGCCCGTGGCCAAGCACGCCCGGAATCGCCGAAAGCTGCACAGCGAGACCTGGGGGATCGCCGATAAGGCCGAACGAGCAATCGACAATCGGATTTCCTTGATCGGTGCGGTAGCTGCCGCGAACCACCGGCGTACCTCCAAGCGCTTCGATGCGGGCCGCAACGAAGGATTGCGCGAACGGCAGCACTTCGAGCGGCACCGGCGCATTGCCCAGTTGCACGACGGGTTTGGAGGCATCGCCGATCGCGATCATTCGCTTCGCCGCTGACGCCACCACCTTTTCGCGCAACAGCGCGCCACCCGCGCCCTTGATCGCACGGAAAGCGGGATCAATTTCATCGATTCCGTCGATCGCGAGATCGACGTGCGCCAAGGTCGAAAAGTCCTCGATTGCGATTCCGACCTTGCGTGCCGCCTGTTCGCTGGCGACCGAGGTGGCGACGGCGCGGATCGCCCAGCCACGGCGTACCCGCTCGCCTAACGCTGCGATCGCAAAGGCCACCGTGGTGCCTGTACCGATGCCGACAAGCATACCCTGATCAATCTCGGCCACCGCTGCTTCGGCGGCGGCGCGCTTCTGGCGATCGCGGTTACTCATGGGCTAGCCATGCCCGTGCGCGGTCAGCGCCGCAAGGTCATCATAGCGTCGAAGCCGTCACTCGGTAGGGCCGGCGGGCGCGATCTCGCCTCCCGCCTCGCGGGACGATCGCCTCGGAGAGGGCGAGGCCCAAACCCGATCCGGCCGGTCTTACGGTTACCGGAAAACCCGAGCTTAGCTCAGGACCCATTAAAAGGGGTTCACGCAACGAAGGGTCATCGCGCAATTTGTGGCTGCTTTCCTCGGGCCGGCTGAACGGCGCACTCTTCTGGTTGTCGAAGCCTGAAGGAAGGAAGCAGCCATGAAGCATTATTCAGGTATCGACCTGTCGACGGAAACGTCGCACGTCTATGTGGTCGGCACAGATGGACGCAAGGTTGGCTCGACTTGCGTGGACACCACGCCAGCAGCAATCGCCGCTGCCTTGGAAAGCTATGGTCCTGTCGAACGCGCGGCGATCGAGACGGGTCGGATGACTCCGTCGGTCGCGCTCGGTCTGCGCGAACTGGGCGTCGCCATCGTTTGCATCGATACGCGCCAGGCGCATTAGAGCCTGAAGGCGATGAAGGCCAACAAAACCGATCCGCACGACGCGGCCGGGCTTGCCCAGCTGGCGCGGACAGGGTTTTACAAGCAGGTGCACGTCAAGTCGCCCGCGGCGCTTGGCGTACGCTCGGTCATCACCGCCCGCGGCGATCTGGTCGAAGCGCGCGTCCGTCTCGACAATACGATACGCAACAGATCGCTATCCCTGAATCAACCGTGGCCGTTCTTCGAGAAGGTCGAGTGATCCGGCACCCCGCCATCGAGGCCGAGCCGGCAGAACCAGCGATGGGTGAGGTTGAGATGCACTTCCTCGCACAGCCGCCGCTCCGACCGGATGAAGGCAGTAACCCAGGATCGGCATCCGGATCATCAGCTCCGGGTCGATAGAACGCCTGCCCGTCTCGCTGTAGTAAGGGCGCAGGTATTCGCGGATGCCAGAGAGATCCACCGAGGGTCGATAGAGCGCAGCAGGTTATCCCCGTCGCTGGGGCATCGAGGACTGAATCGAGTCTATCTGCTTGAGGATGTTGCCCGTGGAGACTACATCGTCGCTGCAACGGGCGTAACCGATGGTTCGCTCCTGCGCGGAGGAGGCAGGGTGACAACGGAGAGCGTTGTCATGCGACCCATTACCGGCACCTTCCGCTGGGTCAGGACCGAGCACAGGCAAACCGAAGGAAAGTCGGCGTACCTGTAATTTCACAAGTCGCAGATGCGTTCGCAGGGCAGACGTGATGGACGAGTAGGAAATGTTGACTCGAATTCGGGGAGAGGATGGCTTCATTGTCGCCCTCGATGAGTCGGGTGGCTCAACCCCGAAGACCTTGTTAAGGTACGGACCGGCTCCTGAGAGCTGGTCCAGTGACGATCAGATGTTCGATCTCATCCATCAAATGCGCTGCCGAATCATCACATCGCCGTCCTTCAATGGGGACAAGGTGCTCGCCGCGATCGTGGCCCAGCAATTTGAGATCGGACTCCGCATAGGCGAGGCTGTCGCAACAAGGGGGGTTTCATCTGGTCACAAAACGGTCCGGATCGCCGCCCCTGTTCGAGGCACTGTCAAACCAGGTCTCTTGATTGGCCGCCCAACTACCGTCCGAAACCCTTCGGCTCCGACCAGCCGGTTTGCACGAGTGCTGTATTTCGCCCTTTCACCAGACAACCCTTCAGCAAGCCACGCTGGCGGGCCGCCGCCGAGGTTTTGCAGGGTGGCACTCGCTGCTGACGGAACCTTGCGCGCGCGTCCGCGTCTCGCACTCGTAACGACAGGATTACCGTATGAGCCGTAGCCTCTTTCACCACTCCCGTATCCAGATATGGCCGAATTCGCGGAATATGATCCGCCCCTTTGCTCCCGAATTTCCGTGCCCCTTCCGGGACGACGAGCATCCCCGCGCACGCAACATCGTCGAGCATGTGCTCGGGCTCGACCAGGAGACGCTGGCAGCGAAATGCCGACTTATGAAGAAGGCGCTCGCCGATCGCCACCGCAACCTGGAAGACATACTGCGCCATCGATACGAGGAGATTCGCGAGCGTCTGCCCATCTGCGCCAGGGCTTCCGATCAGGCCAAGCTCGTGATCGGTGCCTATTTCAGCCAGGAGTACAGCTTCGAGTGCGCGGCCCTTTTCAACCCCAGCGTGGTGCTCCACCCTCGACAGGAGGAGGACGGATCGCGCGCGATCCGCTTCCTGGTGTCGCTTCGCGGAATCGGCGAAGGGCACATCTCTTCGGTTACCTTCCGTACCGGAAGCTGGTCCGAGGAAGGCGGCTTCGTACTGGACGCACCGAGCAAATTCGCCTGCGCGGCGCACGTTGAAAAGCTGAAAGGCGACGGATCGATCCGCATCGTGTGCGATGACCTCAAGGACATTTCCGAGGCGGTGCTCTTCCCCACCACGGACAAGCAGAGGCAAGGCATCGAAGATCTGCGCCTATGCCGCTTCGTGCAGGAGGATGGCGAGGTGGAGTTCTATGGCACCTACACCGCCTTCGATGGCCGCACTGCGCGATCCGAACTGCTCCGCTGGAACGGTTTCAGGAGCTTCGAGATGCACACCCTCACCGGTTCCGCCGCCGCAGCCAAAGGCATGGCGCTCTTCCCGCGCCGGATCGGCGGCCGATACATGATGCTCGGGCGCCAGGACGGCGAGAGCATATGGCTGCTCGATTCCGACGATCTTTATCACTGGGACGGCGGTGCGAAGCTGATCTCGCCACGCTATCCGTGGGAGTTCACTCAGATGGGTAATGGCGGCTCCCCAATTGAGGTCGAAGAGGGTTGGCTGGTGCTCACCCACGGCGTCGGCGTGGCGCGCACCTACTGCCTGGGCGCGGCGCTGCTTGACCGGGCCGATCCATCCAAGCTGCTGGCCCGGACGCCCGAGCCGATCCTCTGCCCGAGGGTCAAGGAGCGGGACGGGTATGTCCCTAACGTTGTTTACACCTGCGGCGGCATGGTTCACGGTCGCACGCTGCTGCTGCCGTACGGCGTGGCCGACAATTTCACGAGCTTTGCGAGCTGTTCGGTCGATGCGCTGCTGAAGCGAATGGAATGATCTTTCGACGAACGGTGCCCGCCGTTTCGAGAGCCTCAACCATCATCTGGTCCACTCGGTCGGGCTCGCCTTGCCCGGGAGCTGCCCCGTCGGTCGCGGACAGGGCGTTAAAACGACTGAGTCCGGGGTTACGCGCGGCCATGATGTGGGCAAGAAGGTGACGAGACGCAAGCGCCACGCCGTGGTTGAATCCGACGGACGTGCGCTCAAGCTGCCCGCTCACCCGGCCGACGTGCAGGATCGCGACGGCGCGGTGCCGTTGCTCAAGCAATCGCGATGGTGGCAACCGTTCGTCTAACGCGCCTTCCGACAGCGCCTGCAACAGCTCACGCGTCGCAGACGCCACCTCCATCACCATCGAGATCGTCCGCAAGTTCGTCGATCAGACAGGCTTCGTCCTCCATCTCAAGCGGCGGGTCGTCGAGCGAACCTTCGCCTGGATCAACCGCAATCACCGCCTCGCTAAGGACTTGGAGCGCACCATCCGATCGGATTCCGGGTTCCTCTACGCCGCTGCCACGATCCTCTTCGTCAGGCGCCTCGCTCGTTACGCATGAGATTCAAGACAGGCTCTGGGCGGCTCAGGGTATCGCTCGGCCGTTTGCGAATGGGGATATCCGGTCAGACAGAGTTCGTGACCGAGGGCGCGACGCATGGCCAGATACTCATTGAGCGCAGTATGCAATGCGCTCATGATGCAACTCCCGGCCAAGCCAGTCCAATGGATCGTAGCGCGGCGATATCCGCCTTGCGTAGATCTGCGTCGTCGTCGGCTGGCTATGGCGGAGGAGTTGTCCAATCTCGGTAAGCGAAGCCCCTCGGCGTAGCAGATCGGTGGCCAGGAGGTGCCGTAGCAGGTGGCCCCTTTGAACTCCGGGTTCAGCCCGGCGCGCTTGCCATTCTCACGAACCGATATCGAAGTGTCTTTGAGAGAAACATCGAGTCCGATATACTGATCCACAGCTGTCCTCCGTCTGATGCTGTGCCCGGTCCGCACCCTCCGCGATTACATCATGTTCGTGCCTCCACCAGTTATCACCGTTCCGCGGCCTTCAGACCACGCTCTGATGTCCGTTGTCAATGCGCTGACCGCGCGGCACCAACCGCTTCGTAAAGCGGCGCGGTCGTGACCGCGCACAGGTGGGGACGGGACCTGAGAGACGTCGGTGATCAAGCTCTGATACGCGGGTTGGTTACCGCATTTCCGATAATGCGTCCGGGGCTGATCCGATGTTACAGCGGGCGTCGGCGGTTCCGGCCACAAAGCGTCTGACGGATGTTCCCCTGCCGTGGTCCCGCCCCCGCCGGTACGCGGGAGCTGCGGCCATCTTCAGGTTGGTTGGACCTCCCGGGCGACTGCCCACATGAACCCGGCCAGCTCGCGTGCGATTGCCGCACATACGACGGTTGTCTTCTAGCCTTTGGCGCTGAGTGCCCGGTAGCGGGCTGTCAAACGGCTCTGCGCCTTCCAGGCGATCTCACGCACCTTGGGCGTAGTCTGTTCGAGACGGTACAGCTTCGTCTTGCCCACGCGGGGCGGGTGACGGTAAGTCCAGGCGCTCTCCACCAACATGTGGCGAACCCTGCCGTTGCCGGCCTTGGTGATCCCGCCTCGCCGTATGGTGTCGCCTGTGGAGCGCTCGCTTGGCACCAGGCCGAGATAACCCATCAGCTGACGCGGGCCCTCGAACCGGCGCATGTCCCCGATCTCGGTGGCGAAGGTCACCGCAACTATGAGCTCGACGCCACGCAGTGCCTGTAACGCGCGAACCACGGGAGCCAGCGACCAACTCGGCAGGAACTCCTCGATCGCCGCTTCGATGCGCTGGATGCGTTCCTTCGATGTGCAGACCGCATCGACCAGCTCCTGCAACGCGATCTGGTGAGCGGGATGATCGAAGCTCTGCTCTTGAAGCCAGCGGAGGTGGCGTGCTCCCCACGCCGTCTTGCGCGGAAAAATGCGCCCATGCTTCAACATGAACGCATCAACCTGCTGCCGGTGGACGCGCTGGGTCTCCACCGCTGCCGCGCGAGCTCGGACCAGATCGCGAATCGCTTCATGCCCCTCGTCGGGAACCCATACTGGGGTCAAATCGCCGGCGCGGAGCAGCTTGGCCAAGCCCACCGCATCGCGTCGGTTGGTCTTCACCCTGTCTCCGGGCCTCCTTGGAATTAGGGATGGCGCGACCACGTCACAGGGATGGCCCATGGAGGTGATCAACCGATAAAGACCGTAACCGGTGGGGCCAGCCTCGTAACAAAAATGCGCGCGTCCATGCTTCGCTGCGATCCGCTGCACCACCCGGCGCATCGCTTCAGGTGCGGCATCGACTTCGCCAATGTACCGCACTTCTCCACCGCGCTCACCATCAGCGATCGCGATCGCGTTGCGTGACTTCGCCACATCGATCCCGACGAAGACTTCTGTAGAATGTTCCACGGCTCGTCCTCCTGCGATGAGGATAGGCTCGGCCAGTCCGAGCAACCCTCGGCTATGCAGTGTAGGGCGAGCCACCTCCTACGCAGAGGCGGACATACGGTCTTACGATTGGTCGAACATCATAATCTCTGTGACGAGGTACTAGATGCCGCACAGGTGCGTGGATCACAGAAAGCAGGATTTGCTGAAGCCCCTGTGCACAAACATGTTCTATCGCGTGACGGGCATGTACAACTTATTGCCTCATTTCCTGAGGCGGCCTTTCAGCGCGACAATGGCCGAGCGTGGGATAGCCGTTGGAGCGTCGGACCCTCCGACCCGGTCACGATTCGGCGATAGAAGCAACTGGTTCGGCCGGTGTGACAACAGCCGCCGTCGCCCGCGACGCGCACCTTGAGCCAGACCGTGTCCTGATCACAGTCGATGCGCAGTTCTTCGACCTGTTGGATCTGCCCGCTTGTCGCGCCCTTATGCCAGAGACGCTGGCGGGACCGGCTCCAGTACCAGGCTTGGCCGGTCTCGATCGTCTTGTTCAACGCCTCCGCATTCATCCACGCCAGCATCAGCACCACTCCACTCGCGACGTCTGTCGCGACTGCGGGAATGAGCCCGACCTCATTGAACCCTGGCAACAAGGCCGAGCATTCTTCGATCACCTCCGCAGGGTCCGCTCTTAATGGGTCAGGTCGCTGATCTTCCAGTGGCATTGGCATTCCTTGATTGTCACGTACCAGTTCTATGGATGATCGTCCGGCCTGAGCGATCGCACCGCGCGCTCCGGACCGCCCGAATCGTTGCGATTAACGGGTCCGCCGTTCGTTCGCAGGCTTGACGATATCAAGCTCGACGTCCTGCCGCGCTTCAGATACATCGCATGCGCAAGTCGGGCCGGCATCCACTCGATTGGATGAAGCCCTGCGCCAACGCATCACGGCGTAGCCGATGGCTGCGGCCAAGAATGCCAGCACGGCGGCCAATGCAAGACCCTGTCCGCTAAGCCAGCCCACGACACCACCTACTGCCGAGTCGATAAAAAGCGGCCCAAGGCAGCAAAGCGCGACCAGTGGCGCGACGACAATCGCCGTCATAAGCCCGGCTGCTGGCTTTTCGTTCATGAAACCTCTCTTTCCGCGCTAGTGGCGCTGCCAAGCCATCTGTGCTGCGCTGCTCGTTAGTTCACATTGACGATCGTCACATTAGAACTGCTACACCCTGTACTAGTGGATAGAATCTAACGCTTGGTGCCCTCTTTTGACAGCGGCGATAATTTTGTTGGGATCGGCTGTCCATGTGAAGGGCTTGGGCTTGTGGTTATGCTCGGCGACGAAGCGGTTGATGGCACTCTGGAGGTCGATGACGGAGTGGAAGACTCCTCGCTTCAGGCGGCGTTTTGTCAGCTTGGCGAAGAAGCCCTCGACCGCGTTGAGCCACGAGCAGGACGTCGGCGTGAAATGGAAAGTGAAGCGCGGATGGCGGTCGAGCCAGGCGCGCACCTTGGCGTGTTTGTGCGCGGCATAATTGTCGAGGATCACGTGCACCGCTTTGTCGGATGGCACGCTGGTATTGATCGTGTTGACGAAGCGGATGAACTCCTGATGCCGGTGCTGCTGCATATTCCGCCCGATCACGGTGCCATCGAGAATGTTGAGGGCTGCAAACAGCGTGGTGGTCCCGTTGCGTTTGTAATCATGGGTCATCGTGCCGAGCCGTCCTTTCTTGAGCGGCAGTCCGGGCTGGGTCCTGTCGAGCGCCTGAATCTGGCTTTTCTCATCGAACGACAGCACAATCGCGTGGGCTGGCGGCGAGACGTAAAGCCCAACCACATCGTGCAGCTTCTCGGCGAACCTGGGATCGTTCGACAGCTTGAACTGCCGGAAACGATGCGGTTGCAGGCCGTGCGCCTTCCAGATGCGGCGCACCGCGCTGGCGCTGATCCCGCTGGCTGCAGCCATCATATCCGCCGTCCAGTGCGTCGTCTCGCCCGGCGCATCGGTCAGCGTCAGGGCAACCACGCGCTCGGCCACCTCTGGCTTGAGGGGCGCAATCCGCGAAGGCCGGGTCTTGTCGCGCAGCAGGCCATCGACGCCTTCGGCCATGAAGCGTTCCTGCCAGCGCCACACACAAGTCTTCGACTTGCCCGTCTGCCGCATGATCGCAGCCGTGCCGACCCCATCGGCGGACAGCAAAATGATCGATGCGCGCCAGACATGCTTCTGCGGCGTGTTGCGATCTCGCGTCAATCGCTCGAGGCGAAGACGGTCAGGCGGCGAAACTTCGAATATGATCCCGGTGCGCATGTGCCTGAATCGCACCGAAAGACCCCGATGGGAATCCCAAAAAGGACTCTTGTGTCAGGCGCTATCCACTAGGTACAGGGTCAATGCCGAATTTTCATCCGATTGGCTGGTCGACTAGCTTCACCATGTCTGCGCCCGCGCTCCTGGGTTGGCGCATCGCCGACGAAGCGATTAGCTACGTCGAAGCTCTGCGCGTGCCAGTCCGGCGTCCTTCAACGAGTAATAGAGCCAGATGCGCCCGTCCTCGATGATTACAGAAGACGCAAAGGCATTCAGAGCATGTAGCCGATATCCGAGGCGCCGGTGGGGTACGCGAACATCGTCGTCTTCAAATTGTCGGCCGTTAGGTCGTGGCGAATCGCCAGGGCAAACAGATTAATCACTTCATCGGCATGTGGTCCGACGAGATGTGCGCCTAGGATACGCCCGGTGTCGTCCTCCACCATCACCTTGAAGCCATAGGTCTTCTCTGCGGCCTGGCGGGCAGTAAACCAGTCGGACGCATTCTGGGACTTGGTCTGGAATTTCAGGCCCTGCTGACGTGCTTCGTCCTCGCTCAGTCCAACAGCAGCGAACGGCGGGACCGTGAAGGCCACGCTCGGCACACCGCGATAGTCGGGTGTATGCCGATTGCCCTCCAGAAGGTTAGCGGCGACCACCTTGCCGTCATGGCTTGAGACCGGAGTGAGCGGCGGGCCCTTTTGTGCCGCATCGCCGGCGGCGTACACGGCCGGGTTAGAGACGCTCTGGAGGTGCTCATTCAGTTTGAGCCGGCCGTCCTCCGTCGCGATGCCGCCGGTTTCAAGATCAAGCGCGTCGAGCGCGGGCGCCCGACCGGCCGCATGAACAACAAGGTCGGCTTCAAACGTCGTGTCGCCGCCTTCTGACGAGGCGCGAACCACAAAGCCCGCACCCTTCTTCTCGATTGCCTGTACTGTGGTCCGCAGGCGCACATCGACCCCGATCTCGCCGAATTTGTCCATGAGCCAGCCGACAAGGTCAGGCTCAAAGTGCGTAAGCATCCGCTCGCCACGTTGAAGGATAGTCACTTGCGCGCCCGCGCGGGCGGCGATGTGGGAAAATTCCGACGCTATATAGCCACCACCGACCAGCACGATCCGTTCTGGCAGTCGCTCCATGGCCAGGAAGTCCTCATTGGTAGCGAAATACTCTTCACCCGGAATGTGCAGCTTTATCGGCTCTCCGCCCGCAGCGATCAAAATGTGACGGGCTTCAAGATTTTCGCCGTCCACCGTCAGACTGTTCCGACCCGCGAAGCGGGCATGGCCGTGATTAGTATGAATGCCCTTTTCTTCGTAACGGTGTTCGTGCTTCTCCGGGACCGGATCAGTGAAAGTGCGCTTGAAGGCAATCAATTCCGGCCAGTCGATATGGACGTCGCCGGCAACGCCATTGCCACTCATGCGCCGGACATGGTCGAGAGCCGAGGCGCCGCCGACAAGCATCTTTTTCGGGTCGCAGCCCCGCAGTGCGCAGGTGCCCCCGAAAGCCGGTAGTCGATGACCGCCACGCTCCAACCGGCGGCGCGCACGCGCATTGCGGCGACCATGGCCGCTGTGCCGGTTCCTATGATTACAAGGTCGTATTGGCTTGCCATCTCTCTCTACTCTCTCCGTCGCCACCGCACCGCTGCGGTGCGTGCTTAGTCACCCGGACTTCTCGCTGATTTCGTGCGTGGCTTTGCCGATCTGGCCGTAGGTTTCGCGGAACAAGGTCTCGATGAGCGGGCATTCCGGCTGCGTGCCGTCTCCGCATTGAAAGGCGACGTTTTTGAGCGCGCCCTCCATGCGCTTCAAATCGGCGATCTTCGCCCGCACGTCCTTAAGGTGGGTGGCTGCTACGGTGCTAGCTTCGGCACATGGTCGGTCGCGCTCTTCGGCCAACCGCAGAAGCTCACGGATCTCTTCCAGGGAAAAACCAAGTTCGCGAGCTCGCATAACGAAGCGAAGGCGCCGTTCGTGCGTCGAGCTGTAGGCACGATGGCCACCCGAGGTGCGCGGCGGCTCCGGCAAGAGGCCGATCTTTTCGTAGTAGCGCACGGTCTCGATATTGCAGCCCGTCCGTTCGGCAAGCTCTCCCCTCTGGAGGCTTTTTACTGCTGCGTGACCGCTCATCGAATTTCCTTCTTGCACCTGTAGTGACTACAGCCCGTATAATACGATTCGAATCGAATTTCGGCAAGGGGAGTAAGGTCTGACATGGTGAATGCATCGCACCCCGCACCGGCGGCGACAACGCCTGTCACTGCGGATTTGCACGCGTCGCAACACGTCGCTGTGGAGCGGCGGCGCTTGGTTGCCGTCGGCGGTATTCCTCGGTGCGGTGGCCACCTCGTCCTGCGGTATCGGACCGCAGATCATCTTCAGCCTCGGCATCGGAGCGGGGCCATGGATCGCCAACCTGACGGCGCTCGCGCCCTACACGCCGCTGTCAGTGGCAGGAACGGTCGGGTTCCTCGACTACCGCTTCTTCCTTGGTCTGCTGGAAGCTCAGCGGGCTTGAGTCGAAGAAGCTTGCGCGCTGCCTCCCTCCGACGGCGTCGTGAAGTTTTGGCCGGGCTCAATGCCACTCAAACCCAAGGCGACGGCGTGTTTCAGCCGCGCGGCGCGGCCCGACCGCTGATCACAGGGGAGATTTGAATATGGCCGCCGCTACTGCCAATTTCGAAGGCTCGATTTTCGATGGTTTTCGACAAGGTCGAACGTCCAGGGACTTCTGGCTGCCGCGCGCTATGGCGCTTACAGCAAGTGTGATCGGACCTCTGCCTCTGATCCTTGACCTGAAATGGGGCGTGCCGATGTCGATCGTCGGCCCCATCTTCTGGCTGGCCTCAATCCTTTTCACGATCGCCTCCGTCGCACTGGCCAGACGGACCGGTGATCAGCGCTTCGTCCGAACAGTCATCGTGGCCCTTCTGGCGGGATATATGGCAACCGCCACCTACGACGCCAGCCGGGTGGCCGGGATGAGCGCTGGAGTCGTCGACATGGACGAGGCGCTCGACTTTGGGCAGCGTCTCACAGGGCAAGTTGAGCCCGGGGGCCATGGGTCCATGCATGCCGACGACCACGAGACCGGTCCGATGCGCGAGACCGGTCCCATGCCCGGTCCCATCCGCGAGGAAGCCGCGCCGCCTGTTCCGAGCCCGCCTGATGCGCACGGCTCGGCTGCCCCGCACGAGGAGCAAAAGCCCGACGCGGGACATGCCGCAGAGCATAAGCGGGTTTCCTCTCTTAGCCCAGGAGCGACCGTCGCCGTGGGCTACGCTTGGCATTACTGGAGCGGGATTATGTTCAGTCTCTCGTTCCTGATGCTGTTTGGCGCACGGGGATGGAAATGGGCGATACCCTACCTCGTGCTGGTGATTTATCCCGGCATGGTCTTCGCAATGGGGTCCCACACCGTTGCAAATTTCATCTGGGAAGCCGTCGGACACGCGGGCTTCGGTCTTACCCTAGGCATTGTAAGCAGTGCGCTCCTGAGCCGGGGATGAAACGTCAGGAAGGCGCCCTCAGGCTGATGATGGAACAAGCCCAGCTCGGAGATGCGACGGCTTACCGAACTCTCCTGGAACAGCTGAGTTCGCTGCTTCGCGCCTACATGAGGAGTAAGCTGACCCAAATGGGACGGAACGTCGCCGATGCTGAGGACGTCGTCCAGGAAGTGCTATTGGCGGTGCACACCCGACGAGATACCTATGATCCCTCCGAGCCCTTCACGCCGTGGCTGTACGCGATCGCACGCTACAAGCTTATCGACCATCTCCGCCGACGTAAGATGGATCATGCCGAGGGGCCGCTCGACGCGGCCGAGGCAATGTCGGACGGGTTCGACCATACGGCGGTGGAGTCCGGAATCGATATGGAAAAACTGCTTGCGACCATCCCCCAACATAGCCAGCGTGTCATTCGCGACGTCAAACTCGACGGACGAAGCGTCGCCGAAGCTGCCGGTCGCGAAGGCATCACTGAGGCGGCCGCGAAGGTCCGGATCCATCGGGGCCTCAAGGCGATGACTGTCGCCATTGGCGGGAGGTTGTGGCGTGAAGACCGCTGATCTGATCAACCGGTTGACGGTCGATCTCAGGCCCGTTGACTATCGTCGCGCCTCTCGCGCCTTAGGCTTGGCATTTGCGGCGGGAAGCCTAGCGGCCGTCGCCGCGATCTGCCTGACTCTCGGTCTGCGGCCCGACCTTCAAGATCCCCACGCTCTTGGCTTTCTCATGCTGAAGCTTGCGTTTGCGGCTGGGGTGGCGGCCACCGCCTTCGTGTTGCTGCTCAGGCTCGCGAGGCCGGGGCAAGCACGACGATCGTCGAACCTTGTGGCGGCGCTACCTTTCGTCGGAATCGTGTTGCTGGCGGCGCTGGACCTTTACGCAACACCCGGCGCACAATGGGCAGCTTTGATTGCTGGTCATGCGTGGCCGAAGTGCCTCGTGATCATCCCGGTCATGGCTGCGGTGCCCTACGCCTTGATGGTGCTGGCGCTGCGCTGGGGGGCGCCCACAGAACTCTGGCGGACAGGCGCACTAGCAGGGTTGCTGGCGGGCGGGGTCAGCGCCAGCGCCTATGCCCTCGCTTGCGGCGACGACTCTCTGCCCTTCGTCGCTTGCTGGTACAGCAGCGCCATCCTGATGTGCGGCTTGATCGGCGGCATGCTCGGACCACGGCTTCTGCGCTGGTAGCTCGTCGCGAGGCCTCTGCCCCAGCGTAGAAATCGCCCGCAGCTTTCGCTCGAAACCGACTTTCGATGTAACCGATCGAGCCGCGCTTGCGAACTTATGTTTCATAAGGGTGCCCGTCGGGGGCGCCTGAAGCCATTTGGATTTTGCATGCTCACCAATCCCGTAACCTTGCGTTGCTCTGAGCTGTTTGACAGCCGATCCCATGCTGTCATCGGCATCAGCCCCTTCAACAGCTACTTCTCAGAGATGCGAATTCTTGAACTTGTCGGGTGGGCGAGCCGAAACTTTACCGCTTTTCACCTCTATGTGCCTGACAAACCCGCTGCGCTCACGCTCGAGGCGCTTGGATATTCACCCGCACGCGCAGAGAAGAAGGCGCGACGCCAAGCGAATTACCTCGAGAACAAGATCGCTCGCGCGCTTTCGACGTTGGGATTGGGGGACGAGCTCAGCACCATATTGTTGAACAGTCGCGTTCTGACGGACCATCCCGAATATTCAGTCTTGCACGCTCAGTATCAAAAGCGCTTCGCCTCCGACATAGAATTCCGAGAAGGTTGTCTTGAGAGCGCAGCATGGGTGCTTGAGAAGCATCCAGATCGAAAGGGCCCCTTGACGCCAACGGCGATCGAGACTGGCGCCCGCTACTTTCTCGCCGAAGTGCCGTTCTTTCTGGACACACCGCGGATTGTGGGCGTGCAGCGGTCGGTATTTTGCTACCATCAATGCCCTGCTTTTCTGCGCAAGCTGCTTGAGACACAACGCGGAGCGACAGCTAGCCCTAACCAGGGCTTTATCGAGGTCACTCCCCGTGTTCGGCTAGCGTCCATGGAAGTGTTGGAAAAATTGACTGAGTGAGGCGGGCCGCGGAGAGTCGCCGGCCGAGCTCAGGCGGACCATCTTGGGCAGCGCCATCCCGCTGCGCGGCGGCATTGCGCCATGCTCGGGCGGCGGCTTCGTCGCTGGCCGCCGGGCAGCTCAAGATCTCACGCTCAAGGTCGCGCGAATAAATCGCATTCGATGTAACCGATCGAGCCGCGCTTGCGAACTTATGTTCGTAAGGCAGCTGGAGCGCGAGGCGAAGATCTCGGCTCCCCAACCTTTCCAGCGTATCGGCAAAAAATGACGTCGGTGGAAGTTCCAATGGAAACTTCGAGAGATAAGGAACAATAGATGAGAAAATCCTTCATCGCCTTGGCCTGTGCGGTGGCTAGCGTCCTGTGGACGACGAGCAGCTTTGCCGACGAGGGCAGGGCGAACACTCAACCCGAGTTTGTCAGCTTGTTCCAAGTGCCTTGGCAGTGCCCTGCGGCTCCGAAGATCGCCTGCGGCGGGCTCGCCAAACCAGTTCTCCTCGAACTTGAGCAAAATACGGGAATTGCTGAGGCCTGGATAAACCGGGCCGGGACCGTGCTCGCCGTGGGGGGATCAGACCGGAACCGCGAGGCGCGCACGAAAACCGTTCGCACGCTCCTGCGGGAAATATTCGAGAAGGATGTCGCGACAGAGCTCCAAGGCGAAGCACGGACAACGGAGCTGGCCAGCTTCCGGTCGGACGCTCCTTGGTATCGAGGGGCTCAGGTGGACGCCCTCAGCATCGAGGAGGCCGATATCATCGCCGCCCGGCTCGTGCACCGAATCGAGGCGAAGGTGGCGCTCTCCGAAGACAAGACACGGTTGCTGACGGTGAGCTTCGCCGACATCCTCAAGGCACGTTTCATCCGCAGTTCCGATGCGCCCCGCACAGGCGATCAAAAGCCCCGCGATGAGCAACTTCGAGACATAGCGCGAGCACAGCTCGGCACAGCTGGAGTGTCAGCATTCGACGAGGCGCTTGCGAAGGGAGAGCGCCCCGCGCCCGGTGAAAAATAAGACGCTTAGCTCGTGTTGGACCACGCGCGAGCATTCTGGTCCAGATCGCACCTGCCGCCGGTTCACCCTCAGAGAAGCAAAGCAGCTTTCGCGCTGTGCATCCCAAGGAAATAGCTATGAAACATACACGCTACATCACCGAAATTGCTGAAAGTCTGGCGCCAGCTAATCAGCCCGAAGGGTTCGGGCAGCTGTTCGTCGTGCTGCTGCGTGAGCTGGCCAAGGGGCGTCCGGTTTCGCAAACGACACTTGCCATGTCTCTCGACTGGCCTGCTCAGCAAGTGAATGCCGTGCTCGAACGGGCCACCAGTACCGAGTACGATAGTGATGGGAATATCGTTGGTTATGGCCTCACCTTGCGCGAGACTTCGCATATCGTCGAAATTGACGGCCGCCGTCTATACGCCTGGTGCGCACTGGACACCCTGATGTTCCCGGCGTTGATCGGCAAGACGGCGCACGTCTCCTCGCATTGCGCCGGAACCGGAGCGCCAGTTTCACTCACGATTTCGCCGAACGAGATGCGGGATGTCGTACCGGCCGACGCCGCGGTGTCACTGATACTTCCGCAGACAACGGCCGACATCCGTCAGTCCTTTTGTTGCCATGTGCATTTCTTTGCATCGGTCATGGCGGCGAAAGATTGGGCCTCCAAGCATCAAGGCGTGGAGATCGTAAGCGTCCAAGATGCCTTCCGCTTGGCCCAAGAGCTTAGTCGACATCTGCTGCAGAGGATTCCATCGAGAAAATCGTGATTGGATAACGATTTTACTGCCTGGTATTCGCTTCGTAGGTGCGGGTTGCACTCTGCGAAAACTACCCGGGTGGCCCCGCGAAGCAATCAAAGCGGGTGTCAAATGGTCCCCTACACGGAATCTCGTCTGGCCCACTATGCCGGCGTGAGCATCGACCGGCGGGGGCGAGGGTCTTGCCCGTCTCGGGCCTGCGCCATCCCGCGCGTGTTGCCCGAGTCGATCGGGTCTTTGGTGGTTGTCCAGCGCAGCGGCTCCGCCTGTCCCTTGGGAACTGCGGTTGCAGGGCTGCCCCGCGATCCTGCCTCGCGGCGAGCAATGCAGGCAAAGGCGATTTTCGCGTCCCGAGATCAAAGCCATGCTGCGGGTTCTGCTTCCGCTTAGAAAGCGCCTTCAGCTCCCGCTGAAAATCAACATTCGATGTAACCGATCGAGCCGCGCTTGCGAACTTATGGTGGTAGGGCGCCTGTCGGCGGCGCCTTCAGCGCGAGGCCGCAGACCTCGCTCTGAAATAACACTTGAACCTGTAGGTGCTACAGGCCCTATCTTGAAAAGATCGAGGAGAAAAGGAATGAGTGAGTATGTTCGAACGGACCCGGCGCGGCTGACCGGCAAACCCGAAGCAGGGACGTCGCAGGGCGGGCAAAAACTGTTGATGGCGGGCGGGGTCCTGGCCGCCCTTGGCGCATCGACCTGCTGCATACTGCCGCTTGTTCTGTTCAGCATTGGCGTGAGCGGGGCATGGATCGGAAACCTGACTGCGCTTGAGCCTTACCAGCCCGTCTTTGTGGCCGCAGCGCTTGTCTTTCTCGCTGTGGGCTTCTGGCGCGTCTACCGCCAGCCGAAGGTGGACTGTGCGGAAGATAGTGCTTGTGCTCGCCCGGGCGCGAGCCGGATTGCCAAAATCGGGCTGTGGGCAGCGACGGTGCTCGTCTTTGCAGCGGTGGCGTTCCCTTATGCTGCGCCCTTCCTTCTCGACCTCTGATGCAACCTCTCAAACCAGGAGACTTGTGACCATGAAGACCTTGTTTCGCACTGCAGTGACCGTCGCCGCCTTAACTCTCGCTGGTGGCGCTTACGCCGCCCCTCGGACCGCCACACTTGCGGTGGAGAATGTGAGCTGCGTGACCTGTGCACCAATCGTAAAAAGAACGCTCTCGCGCATCCCCGGTGTCAGCCAGGTCGTGGTCGTGGAGCGGGACGGTCGGGCCACGGCGACCGTGACCTTCGACGATGAGAAGGTCACGGCCAAGGCACTGGCCCAGGCGACCACGAATGCCGGCTATCCTTCGACCGTGACGGGCGTGAAGACCGCGGCTCTCGCGCGCTGACGTGACCGCAATGAATAATCGCGCCCTCTTTCGAACGGGCGTCATCGGAGCGGTCGTCGCGGCGCTCTGCTGCGCGACCCCAATCCTTGGGATTGCGCTGGGAGCGATCGGGCTCTCAGCACTGGTGGCCAAGGCCGATTATGTCCTGATCCCGGTTCTGGTCGCCTCGCTCGGGCTGATCGGGATCGGGCTCTACCGACGCAACGCATCTGCCCCGGCCGTCATCGACTGCTGCGAGACGGATAAGAACTCAGGAAAGTTCAAGTCATGAGTGATTGCTGCGCTCCGAGCGCAAAGAACAGGAAGCGTCGGCCTCACGGAAGCGCAGGCGCGCGCCGCCGGGTACAATTGTCGGCACTTCCGTGCTTTCGCTCGACAACGTGCCCCGCGCGCTCACGGCCCGGGATACACGCGGCCTGATCAAGCTTGTAGCGGACGGCGGCACACGCAAGCTGCTTGGGGCACACATCCTTGCGCCTGAAGGCGCGGACAGTTCCAGATGGCGATTCCTGGTGGTCGTGTTGCGGATGCCTCAGTGGTGCCGAAGCTGCCGGCTGCGCAGCCAGACGTTCAGGCCACTCGCAATGATAAGGCCGGCGATCCCGACGTAGAGGATGATCGCGCTGTCGCTTCCGAGAATCAGCGCAAGTATGATCGACAACAGCGCCGGGAAGCCCAGGCAACAGAGGGCTGCGAACACGGATCCGGCAATGCCGAGCTTGTCGAGATAACGGCTCCAAGGTCCGCCACCATCATGCCCTCTTTCATTGACCTTCATGCGTCACTCCCTCGGCTCGCCGGCTCTCACCTCGCGTGCCGTGCAGCTACTCGCCCGGAATGCTCGGGCATTCGATATGCACAACGCTTTGGTCAGTCCCATTCTCCGCGGCTTTTGTTGAGGGCACAGCGTGGAAAGTACGCCAGACAACGCTAAGTGAGAACGTTCGGAGAACCGTCGATCGGGGAAGGGGCGGGCCTCCATCGAGTAACCGCGATCAACCTGATCACAGCCTGACGTCACAGCACCCTGACATCTGTGACGTCTGACATCTTGCGGAGCTGCTCCAAGAATTCACGGTGCCGCGTGGGAGTGTCGCAGAACGAGATATGCATCCGGGTTACCCCGTCCTGTCGTTCGTATGCAAGCGGACCTTCCTGTAATCGGCATTTGCTGAGAGCGTCGTGGATGGCTTGGACAACGCTCTCGTTCTCATATGTTGTAATTTGATATTCGAGGATTTGCCACTTTTCGCCTAAGCGTTTTTCGATGAGCGCAAGCACGCGCAGCGCGGCCAGCGCCAGACCGACGCCTACGCCCGCCAACACATACTCCTGCGTGGCGGCAGCAAGGCCCAACGCGCCGTTCACCCAGATAAGAGCGGCGGTCGTCAACCCGCGCACGGTGCCGCGATGCTGCAATATAACTCCCGCACCCAGAAACCCGAGGCCCGTCACCACATTTGCCGCGACCCGTCCGGTTTCCATCCCCGGAATTGAGCGCCCAGCCAGGACGAATATGGCCGTGCCCAACGTGATCAGAAACTGTGTCCGAAGGCCTGCGGGTTTGCGCGCCAGTTCACGCTCGAAGCCCAGTGTCAGGCCGACCGTCGCGGCGGCGACAAGCGGCAGCAATGTGTCGATGATGAACTCAGAAAACGACATTGTCACAGCAGGAACGGGGGGCGGAAATCAAACGCGGCGCGACGAGAGATGATGCGCCGCATCGCCGCCGCGAACAGGCGATCGCCCGGGCGGGGGCACGGGTATGATCGCCTATGGTCAGCGATGCGGCGCTGGCCGGGCGCAATTGCGGCGACCCGCCCGGCCAAAGGCGGCAGTGGAAGGATGATTCGGAAGCAGGGTTGTCAGGCACGGGCGGATTCTTTGGCGGTGTCGGCACCGATGGCGGAAATCATTTGCTCCAGATGCCCGTCCAGCACGTCCAGGGCCGCGCGCCGCGCGGCAAGTCGTGCCCGCAGGCATAGCAGAAATTCGATGGCATCGCCGCCGCCGCCGTCCAGAGCGTGACACAGCCTGGTCAGTTCATCGAGGCCGACGCCCGCCTCGAACAAGGTGCGCACGAAGCGCATCCGCTCCAGCGCATGATCGTCATAGAGACGGTGACCGCTCTGCGTGCGGCGCGCCGGGCGCAGCAGCCCGCGCAGCACATAGTCGCGCACAATATGTACGCTCACTCCGGCATCATGGGCCAGACGGGACGCTGTGTAGGGGGCATCGGACACCTCCCTCCTCTGTCGGCAGGGCATGCGCTCCCCGGAGTTCGATCCGCGCGCTGCAAATCCGATGTCAACTGGGTTGTATGCGATCATGGCGTTGCCCGGTGTGGCGGGTGCAACAGCTGTCGATTCAGCTCCTGGCCCACACAAAAAGCCTCCCGAACGCCGATGATGGTCAACCCCGGACGCTTGGAGGCCCAGTCTTGCGCCACATGGGTAGAAGCAAAGAAATGGACGTGGCAGCAGAAGGACCGACGAACGTCGTTCGTTTCCTGCGGCGGCACCAACGACACCGCCACGTCGGCGGGTTCAACAGCCCGTATCTCGTTGGGTGACACGGTAAGCGAAACGGGCGCTCCGGTGGCAGCGCAACGCGATGAGACGCGGGCTGTACAGCCGAGCAGCGCCGGAAACATCAATGTATCCAAAGCGCACCAGGCGTAGAGGCGGCGGCCGTCGATCTCGAAGGAATGCGCCGTTTCGCGTAGGGTGAGGCCGTGGCCGATGATGTTTCCGTCATCATCATATTCGGTACTGGCGGTTTGCGCGAGCACGGCGGCGATGCGCTCATCAGGCCAGTTGAGAATCCCGGCAAGCGTGGTTCGCGATACCGGGCGCCCCTTGGCGAGTTCCCGCAACAGCGCGACGAGGAGTTCCGCGGAATCTTGAGACCGACTGATCGACGGGAAATGCTCGATATATGTAGTGGGGCTCATGACGCTCTCTTTCATCCTGCGCAGCAGGACAGTTTTGCCACATCCTTGCCGAAGCCCTGTGCGGCGAGTTTCAGGCCCTCGACCGTGGTGAGATAGGGAAAGATCGTCTCGCCCAGCGCCTTCGTCGTCATGCCGTGTTTGATCGCGAGCACCATGGTCTGGATGCTGTCGGCTCCCTCGGGCGCGACGATTTGACCGCCCAGCAGGCGATCGGACGTTTTGTCAGCGACCAGCTTGATCAACCCCCGTGTGTCGCGAGCGGCCAGTGCCCGCGGCACCTGGTCGAGGGCGACGATCGAGGTCTTGGTCTCGAAGCCCGCTGCCTGCGCTGCCCTTTCGCTCAGTCCCACGCCCGCCACCTGTGGGTCGGTAAACGTGACCCAGGGCATGACCGTATTGTCGTAGACGAGGTCGTCGCCGTTCAGCGCGTTGTGCGCGGCGAGCTTCGCGCCATAGGCCGCCATATAGACAAACTGATCGCGACCGGTGACGTCGCCGGCCGCATAGACATCCGGTCTCGAGGTGCGCATCCGGTCGTCCACGACCACACTGCCGTTGTCGGCTTGGGCGATGCCCGCTTCGACAAGGCCGAGGCCATCGGTATTCGGCGCCCGTCCGGTGGCTACGAGCACCTGCTCGGCGGCGATCACCTGCTGTGCGCCGTCGGTGGTGATACTCAGCTCGACGCCGGCAGCCGTGCGCGCGATTCCGCGATAAGTTAGTCCGGTCCGGACGGTAATGCCCTCGTCGCGGAGATAGCCGGTCAGCGCCTCGGAGATTTCCGGCTCGGCCTCCGGCAGCAAGCGGCGGCGGGTGATGAGCGTCACCGCCACGCCGACGCGCGCGAACATCTGCGCCAGTTCGCAGCCGATATAGCCGCCGCCGATGACGAGCAATGAGCGCGGTAGCGCGCCAAGTTCCAGGGCAGTCGTGCTGGTGAGATAAGGCACCTCCTCAATGCCGGGAATGTCCGGCAGGGCCGGCGAGGTGCCGGTCGCGATGATGATCTTGCCCGCTGAAATCGCGGCGCCATTCACCATCACGCCCTGCCCGTTCAGACGCGCCGCGCCTTCCAGATAGGCAACGCCGTTGTACTCGGGCAGCAGGTCAATATATTTCTTCTGCCGCAAGCTGGTGACCAGCTCGTCCTTGGCCGCGACGAGCGCGGGCCAGTTGGCCACGCTTGCTTCCCCGACCAGGCCGGGAAAGCGTTGCGCGGCCCGCACACCATGCAGCGCCTCGGCCGCGCGGATCATCGTCTTCGACGGCACGCAGCCGACATTGACGCAGGTGCCGCCGATGGTGCCGTGGCCGATCAGCGCGACATTGGCGCCCTGATCGGCGGCGGTGATCGCGGCCGAGAATCCGGCCGATCCGGCGCCGATGACGGCAAGGTCGTAGCCGCCCTTACGGCTTCCTTCGGTGGTGCAGCAGTCTGACATGTTCAGCTATTTTCCTTGTTCGTTTGTGTTTCAGTCGCACAGCAATCTGCGGCGCGTTGTCGGCGCCAGAGGCCATAGCCGGTGAGCGCGACAAAGAAGGCGAGCGCCGGCATGAGGACATAATCGATCCAGCCCAGCCAGGCCGACAACCCGATCGCGCCGAGCAGGACAACCAGCAAAGGCGTGGCGCAGCAGATCACAGCAATGAGCGAGCCGGCGATGCCGGTCTTCAGAAGCGTTGCGTCCTTCATGCTGCGGTCCTCATCCCGCCGGGCGGGCCGGATAGCCGGCATTGGTGGACGCGGCGGCAATGGCTGCGACGGTGGCGGTCGCCGGGTCATAAATGACCGTCGCCGTCTTGGCGGCGAAGTCGACAGTGACGGACTTCACTCCGGCGACGCCCAGGGCCGCCGCGCCGAGCGCGATGAGAAGGGGGCGTTTCATATGGGTTTCTCCTATGGGGTAGCGTGATCAGTAGAACAGCGGCGCCCACCAGCTGATTGTCAGGGCAAGGAGGACCAGAACCGTGGCCAGCCACAGCGCCGACTTGGTGATGCGCGAGGCTTGCGGCCGAGCGCAGTAGGAATCTTCCGCGCAGGCCCCCTTCGGCTTGAAATAGACCTGCCGGAATCCGAGCCCGATAAAGACGAGCGCTACGGCGGCGGCGTAGGGCTTGTAGGGTTCAAGGGCCGTGAGGTTGCCCATCCAGGCGCCGGAAACGCCGAGCATCAACAAGAGAAGCGGCGCGATGCAGCACGTCGAGGCGAGGATCGCTCCGACCACACCGCCCGCCGCGAACCATCCTGGCCGGCGGCTCGCCGTTGCCTTTGGCTGCTCAAGAACCTGCATTTGCATATTAGCGCGATCCATGCGACTCGCCTCTCGATTGCTATTCCACTTCATGCTACGCTCTGTAGGTACTACAGACTCAAGAGGTTTTTTGGACCGATGAGCGATCACGTTTTCGGGAAGGGAATGCAGCGCGCTGACTTGGCCAAGCTTACGGGCTGCAATCTGGAAACCATCCGCTATTACGAGAAAATCGGTATGATGCCGGACCCGCCGCGCACGGCCTCCGGCTACCGCATTTATGGCGAGGACCACGTATCCCGCCTGCGCTTCATCTTGCGCGGCCGCGAACTCGGCTTTTCGCTCGACGAAGTACGCGGCCTGCTTGCCCTCGTCGAGGGCGGCGCGCAGACCTGCGCAGAGGTCAAGGAGCGCACTGAGCGGCATCTGGCCGATGTGCGCGCGAAGATCGCCGATCTCAGGCGCATCGAGAAAGTGCTGACCCAGACCGCCGCGCAATGCTCCGGCGATATGGTGCCGGACTGCCCGATCATCGAGGTGCTCGCCTCATGACCCGCTGAGCGTTAGGATTTCGTGTTCTCCCGCAAACTACCCCTTCTTGCGCAACAGCGGAACGACTGCAATTCTCCACCCTACCCCGCCGATCAGGCGGGGCGCTCGATACCCAATCTGCGCATTTCCCGGTAGATGGTTGATCGGCCGATACCGAGCTGCCTTGCGGCTTCCGTTGGCGATATCCGGGCTTCCACCAGTTTGATGGCGGCATCGACCCTGGCCATGTCGAGGGGCTGACGGCCAGGCCGCTTTCCCTTGGCGCGGGCAGCAGCGATGCCATCTTTCGTCCGTTCGGAGATCAGGCGCCGCTCGAAATGGGCGATGGCCCCGAACACATGGAAGATCAGTTCGCCAGCGGCCGACGACGTGTCGATCTTCTCCTCAAGGCTCAGCAACGCCACGCCCTGGGCGCGCAGCTTCTCGACCGTAGCGAGAAGCTCGGCGAGCGAGCGTCCGAGCCGATCGAGGCGCACCACGGCCAGCGTGTCGCCCTTGCGGGCGTAGGCGAGAAGTTCGACGAGGCCGGGACGATCCATGCTCTTGCCGGACATGACGTCGGTGAACACCTTAATGGCACCGGCTTTCTCGAGACGTATGGTCTGCCCCGCCACATCCTGATCGCCGGTGCTGACACGGGCATAGCCCAGAATATCGCTCATGCCGGCGTCTCCCAAACGGTCGTTCTGTGGACGCTCTGAAGCGCGACCGCTTCACCCCACCCATATCCGTCCACATACTATGTCTCTTTACTCATGCCTGTCCATAGTCGCAATTGACCTTTTGTGGACAGGAATCGGCATGACAAAGCGCAAGCATCAACTCTTGACCGAAAGCGAGCGCGGCCAGATCCTCGCGATCCCGACCGATCGTGACCATCTGGCCCGGCTCTATACCTTCGAGCCTGCGGACATTGAGATCATCGGCGCGCGGCGGGAGCGACGGAACCGGTTGGGCGTCGCGCTGCAGCTCGCCCTTTTGCGGCATCCGGGCATCGCCCTCGCGCAATTGATACGCGACAGGGGAGCGATACCCCATGATCTCGCCGCTTTCGTCGCGGAGCAGCTTGGCCTGCGCGTAACTGATCTGGCCGACTATGCCGCACGGGATCAAACGATGACGGACCATGCCCGCGAGCTGGCGGCGCGCCTAGGCCTTCGGGGGCCGACCCGCGCCGATATCCCCTTTATGATAGAAGCGGCCGCGAAAACGGCATGGGCAACCGACAAGGGGATGACGATCGCAAGCGGCGTCGTCACCGCCCTTCGCGAGGCCCGGATTCTGCTACCGTCCATCTCCACCATCGAGCGCGCCAGCAGCGCGGGGCGTGCGCGTGCCCGCAAGCAGGCTGCCTACGCCCTGATTGCCGATCTCAGCACTGAACAGGTCCAAGCCCTTGACCAGCTCTTTGACGACGCCGGCGGCATGAGCCAGCTCGCATTCCTCAAGACCATCCCTGTCGCTGCCAAGCCCGATCATATCCGCCAGATTCTCGACCGCTTGCGGCAAGTGCGAAAGATCGGCATCTCCCGGGAGGTGGCTGGTCGCATCCATGCGGACCGACTTCGGCAATATGTCACGGAAGGCCGCGCTTCGCCTGCCTATATGACCGAGCGATATATTCCCTCCCGGCGGCGCGCCACGCTGGTTGCCTTCCTGCTCGATCTTGAAGAACGGCTGACCGACAGCGCCCTAGAGATGGCGGACAAGCTGATCGGCAGCATCTTCACCCGCGCGAAGAACGCCCAAACGCGCAACTATGCCACCACGTCGAAGAACGTGGCGCGACTGATGCTGATCTTTCGCAGGACGATCGACACGCTCACCGATGCGGTCGATACCGGCGAAGACCCTATAGAGGCCCTGGACGCCTCGGTCGGGTGGAACACCCTCCTGAGGGCCAGGCCGGAAGTGGCGACGATCGCGGAAACCGCCAGCCTCGACCCACTGACGGTCGCGGCCGATCGCTATGCGACGTTGCGCAAGTTCGCCCCCGACCTGCTTGAAGCGCTCCAGTTCAGGGCCGGAAAGGGCAGCGCGAAAACGATCGCCGCCATTGAAATACTGCGCACCCTCAACAAGTCGGGCAAGCGCGATCTGCCCTCCGACGCTCCGATGCCTTTCCGCAAGGAATGGCGGAAAATCGTTGTGGGCGATGACGGCAAGATCAACCGGCGGCTCTGGGAAATCGCGACGATCGCGCATCTTCGCAACAAGCTGCGTTCCGGGGATGTCTGGGTGGAGCGATCGGCGGGATACCGCCGGTTCGACAGCTACCTGCTGAGCGTACCGAAGGCGAAGCCGATCGTGTCGGCTCTTGGCCTGCCACCCACAGCCGGCGAATGGCTCGAACAGCGGGGCCGCGAACTGGACTGGCGGCTGAAGAAATTTGCCCAGCGCCTGAAGCGCGACGCTCTGGAGGGTGTGCGATACCGCGACGCCCGCCTCCAGATATCGCCGGTACGCGCGATCGCGACGCCCGACGCCGAAGCGCTGGCCGACCGGCTCGATGCCATGATGCCACGTATCCGCATCACCGAGCTGCTGCATGAGGTGGCGCGGGAAACCGGCTTTCTTGCGGCGTTCACCAACCTGCGCACCGGCGAGCCGTGTCCCAATGAAAACGCGCTGCTCGCCACGATCCTCGCCGATGCGACCAATCTCGGCCTGTCGCGCATGGCGGCGGCGAGCCAGGGCGTCACGCGCGATCAGCTCCTGTGGACCCATGACGCCTATATCCGCGACGACAGCTACCGCGCGGCGCTCGCCGTCCTCATCAATGCGCACCACCGCCTGCCATTCTCGCGGGTCTGGGGCGATGGCACCACGTCCAGTTCCGATGGCCAGTTCTTCAGGGGCGCGAAGCGCGGCGCATCGGGGGGCGACATCAACGCCCGCTATGGCGTCGATCATGGCTTCAGCTTCTACACCCATAATTCCGATCAGCGCGCGCCTTACCACGTCAACGTGATCTCAGCGGCGACGCATGAGGCGCCCTATGTCCTCGACGGCCTCACCAGCCACGGCACCGATCTGAAAATCGCCGAGCATTACACCGACACGGGCGGGGCGACCGATCATGTCTTTGCCCTGTGCGCCATGCTTGGATTTCGCTTCTGCCCGCGCCTGCGCGACTTTCCCGACCGACGGCTCGCGACGATCGCGCCGGTTGCAGCTTATCCGTCCCTCACCCCGCTATTGGGAAAGCGCATCCGGTCCGACATCATCGCTGAGCAATGGGACGACGTGCTGCGCCTCGTAGGGTCGATCAAGGCCGGACACGTGGCGCCGTCGGTCATGCTGCGAAAGCTCGCCGCCTATGAGCGGCAGAACCAGCTCGACGTCGCGCTACAGGAAATCGGCAAAATCGAGCGGACGCTGTTCATGCTGGATTGGCTGGAAAATCCCGATCTACGCCGGCGATGCCATGCCGGCCTCAACAACAGCGAGCAGCGCCATGCCCTGACGCAGGCGATCTACACATTCCGCCAGGGTCGGATCATCGACCGCAGTCATGAGGCACAGAAATATCGCGCATCCGGCCTCAACCTGGTCATCGCCGCGATCGTCTATTGGAACACGATCTACATGGATGCCGCTGCCCAACATCTCCGGTCAACATCGGTCGCGGTGCCTGATGATCTGCTTGCCCATACCTCCCCTGTTGGCTGGGAGCATATTGCTTTCTCCGGCGATTTCCTCTGGGATAGAGCCGCTGCTTCCAATGGCCGCAAGGCCCTCAATCTGCCGCCGGATAGCCGCGTCGCCTAAGCGTTCCCTGACTGTTCGTCCTTAGCGTTGTCTGGCGTACTTTCCACGCTACGCCCTCAAGGACACCTTGGGCTTTGCGATCGGCTTACGCAGCACGTTACCGGGGTCGAGGAAGGTACGCTGCACGGCGACCAGGCCGAGGTCGTTTTCGATCGAGGCGACCATCGCCGGCATGATGCGCTTGTCGGCGCCGGATCCGAGGACGGTCGCCGGGTTGAAGCGGAGAGCCTTGGGGAAGGGGACGGACAAGCCGCGGGCGAGGAGATACTCCTCGGCCAGGGTGCCGGCGACCGACTTGCTGGCCTTCCAGAGCCGCTGTGCGAGCGCGCCCATGTCGCGCTTGGGCTTCGCTTCCGGCATTTCCAGCGGGCTGCGATCGTGCAGCTTCATCCGCTGCAATGTCTTCATGATTTCGATGGAGGTGCAGCCTGCGAAGCAGTGGAACAGGATGGCCGTATCGCCGAGGCGAACCGACAGGCTGGGCGATCCATCGTTGTGCGCGGGGCAGCGGCATTCGCCGCGGCCGCCGCGCCACACACCGCCGAGCTGCTCGACGATGCTCTTGGCCCGGCTCTCAGCTTCAATCGGGAGTCTCGCCTCCGCGATCGTCCTTTGGGTCTGATAGACTTCACTCATCACGCGCCTCCAGGAATTGGAACCGAAGGCCCCAAAGCATCCTCACCTCTGCGCTGAGGATGCGGCGCTCAACGACGATGGCGCAGCTGCCCGCTCGCATCTCGAGGCGGGCTTCCCGATCTATTACAGCGAAGCGGACACTCCGGCTGGCGCGATCATCAAGGAATCTCCCGGTGGCCGCCGCGAGCTGATCTGGGTCGATGTCGAGGGCGAGCACTTCATCCGAGCGATGGCGTGACGCCGCTCTTGCGTTTATGTATCAGTTTTGATACTGAGGGCGCGTGAAGTCGATCCTTTTTTTAGGTGACAGTCGGCAACGGTTGCGGGAGTTTCCTGAGAAAGCGCGGTCGAGGGCGGGCTACCAGCTCCGCCAAGTTCAAAATGGCGACGATCCTGCGGACTGGAAGCCCATGACGACGGTTGCGCCGGGCGTGCGGGAAATCAGGGTGAGGGAAGCGGCCGGTGCGTTCCGGGTCATCTATCTCGCTGCGGTCGAGGAAGGCGTCTTGGTGCTCCACGCTTTTCAGAAAAAGACGCAAGCGACCGCGCAAAAGGATCTCGACCTGGCGGCAGGCCGGCTCCGAGCATGGAAGGACGAACGATGAACGTGGAGACATTCGATAACGTCTGGGATGCGCTGACCGACACCCCGGCCCAATCCGCCAACATGACGGCGCGCTCCGATCTGATGATCGCGCTAACCCGACATGTGAAGGCGTGGAACCTGTCCCAAGAAGCCGCTGCCAGCCGGCTCGGCATCACGCGGCCCCGGTTAAACGATCTGCTGCGGGGCAAGATCGACAAGTTCTCGCTCGATGCGCTGGTCAACCTAGTCAGCGCCGCCGGGCTTCATATCGAGATGCGGGTCGCGGAGGCAGCGTGATGAAGGAAACAGCTCGATCCCGAGTTGCAGGACCAGCTCGACAAGGTGCCGAACGCCGTGCCGAGCTGAAAGTAGGGAAGGGTGCACGATTCGAGAGTGTCGAAGCGCTGATGGCGGACCTTTATGCGGACGATTGAGGCAGAGTGCCGAAGCGAGGGCTGGGCGATGAATGCTGACGAACCACCTACCCCGCCGTGCTTTGCCCCTGCGGCGATCAAGAAGCTTCGCGAGAAGAACAAGGTCAGCCTGACGGTGTTTGCCCGCTGCCTCAACGCCAGCGCCAGTACCGTCTGGCGGTGGGAAGCCGGCACCGCGAAGCCAAGCAGCTTCGCGCGCAAGCTGCTGGCCGTCGTCCAGAAGCATGGCCTACAGGTTCTCGCATAGACGGAAGATCGTGATGGCTCTCACCCGCTCCTTCAAAGACACTGTGCAGGCACGCGCGCAGGTCGATCCGGCCTTCCGAGCGGCGCTTCTAGCCGAGGCCATGAACGCCCTGCTCGCCGGCGACGTCGATACGGGAACGACTGTGCTGCGGGATTACGTCACGCCGGAAGTTCGGGATGCTTGACCAAGCCGCACGCCATCGTCGAGTTGCGCGGGGCCGCGCGGCGCCACTGCATCTGGCCTGGTGTGTGATACCACGATAGCCAGCGCGATCAGCGACCTATTCGCCTGACCGGAGATCCCGTCGGCCGCTAGGCCAGGCCACCGGGTCGGGGGCGGGGTAGTACAAGGGCGCGGTGGCCCCGGGCGGCCTCCGTTGCCCATGCGCCAGATAAACTGAAGACCGCCTCCGGAAAGGCAGACCGGCCGGTGGTCGGCCTTGTCCACCTAAGCGCCTCTTCATCGCAGGTGCTCGATCTTCAGACCCTTCACCTTGACCTTGCGCCACTCGCTGTCGGTGGTGAAGGCAGGAACCCCCAAGCTGAGAGCAAGCGCGAGGCAGGAACGATCGCCAAGTCCGCGCCCGAATTCCTTGGTCTGCTTATGGAGCGCTGCCGCGGCGTAAGCAGCTTCGAGATCGTGCGGACGAACGTCGAGGCGCAGTTCGCCGAGCAGCTCGCGGATCATCGGCTCCTCCAATCCGCTGATGAGGAGTTCTTTCACAACCTCGTGCAGGTTGACGGCTGAAATAGCCGCGCGGCCAACATGCTCAATCACCTTGTCGCCGCCGGGTTCGTCGCGAACCAATGCGAGCACGGCCGAGGCATCAAGCACGGCTGATGTCACTTTCCCTCCTCAGCAGCCTGGGCGGTGCCTTGGTCTTCCAATTCCCGGGCCACCTCCTCCCTCCTGTCCGCCAGGAACTCGTCTGTTGAGCGGGCGGCATTGGCATGTTGCCGATATAGCTCTCTTGCGCGGGCGACGCCGTGTCCGATCGGTGACAAACGTACTTCGTCGTTCTCCAGTGTGAGGATGACTTTCGTCTCCCCGGTGAGGCCCATGGCTTTGCGCACCGATCGAGGTAGGATCAGTCTACCATTCTCCGCCACACGAACATCCATGGTCAGGGCCATCCGGTTCACCTCCGCTAGAAATGGCGTCCACACCAATATGACATTTGCAGCGAGAGTCCACAAGTCACGCGATGCCGCTGGAGGGAGAAGGGCAGGGCCATAGCGTCCTTTCGGGTATACCGCTGAGGAACATCGACGTGGAACGCGAAACCCTGTGCCAGAACGGTCCTCTGCAAAATTCTGGAACATATTGGTGAGATGGTTTAGACCGTTTCGGAACAGAACGGGGTAGGGCAGGTATGTCGATCTATGGATACGCGCGGGTTTCGACGGCCGGGCAGGACCTGACGATCCAACGCGCGGCTTTGAGAGCGGCTGGTTGCACGGTGATCCGGGAAGAGAAGGTCTCCGGCAGCAAGCGCAAGGGTAGGGCGGAGCTCGAGACGCTGCTCGCGTTTCTGCGGGAGGGCGACACGCTTGTGGTCACGCGCATCGACCGGCTCGCTAGATCACTCAAGGACCTGCAGGATATAGTGTATGACCTCAAGGGGCGGGGGGTCGCGCTGAAAGCAACGGAGCAGGCCGTCGACACATCAACCGCGGCCGGCAAAGCCTTCCTAGACATGCTTGGTGTGTTCGCGGAGTTCGAGACCAATTTGCGCCGCGAGCGGCAGATGGAAGGCATCGCCGAAGCGAAGGCGAGGGGAGTCTACGCGGGCAAAGGCCGCAAGCCTTCGATCGACAGCGCTGAGGTGCAACGGTTGGCGAGCGAGGGAATGCGCCCCGCCACCATCGCTCGAACGCTCGGGATTGGGCGAACCTCCGTCTATCGTTGCTTGTCGGCCTAGAAGCAATCGACTGGGCAGACCTCGACGCTCGCCTGATGACGCCTATGCGCCAACCTCAGCCGTCGCAGACGCGCACGCCGCTTCCCCAGAGGTGGAGGGTGCGTCATTGCTAATGACTTTAGCCCGGCGCGTCCGCCGACGCTCGAAACCGCGATGCGGTGGCACCGACGAGCAGGCTAAGGATTATAGGCGTATGAACATGATCGATGATGTTGCCGACCAGCTCAACCAAGGCTGCTTCTGCACGACATTGAACCGGGCTCGCCTTGAGGCGGCCTTCGTGCGTGAGGTTGAGGATCCTGCATTGTTGGAACTGCTCCGGGAAGGTCGTCCGCACCTCTTTTCGAACATTTCCGTGTTCATTCACAATGACAGCTTCGCTGAAATGGCGAGGGCTGTCCGGACCATCGAAGCAGTCGTAAAGCTCCCGGAATATACCAAGCGGGTGCTGGACTGGGCACCGGCGATCGCCCGAATCGATCACGGCCCGGCGGGTGCCTTCATGGGGTATGATTTCCATGTGGGTGCCGATGGGCCGAAGCTTATCGAGATCAACACGAATGCTGGCGGCGCTTTTCTCAGCGCCGTTTTAGCGAGGGCACAGAGCGCCTGCTGCGGAACCAGCCCGTCCTCGCGTCCTGGGTTCCCGGATGACTTCGAACGGGCGGTAGTCGGCATGTTCGAGCAGGAATGGCGCCTGCAGGGTAAGAGCGGACGACCCAGCCGGATCGCGATCGTCGACGATCGGCCTGACGAGCAGTATCTCTACCCGGATTTCGTCCTCGCAAAGAGGCTGCTCGAGCGTAACGGGTTCGAGGTCGTCATAGCTGATCCGGAGGATCTCACCTACCGTGCGGGTCAGCTGATCTGCGACGGGGTGCCTATCGACCTGGTATACAATCGTGTTGTCGATTTCTCGTTTGCAGAGTCCGGTCACCGAGCGTTGCGCGAGGCGTTTGAGCGCGGGGAGGTTGTTTTCACACCCAATCCCCACGTCCACGCCCGGCTCGCCGATAAGCGGAACCTCACGCTGCTCTCCAATCCCGAGGAGCTTCGGGCCTTTGGCCTATCGGAGTGCGACATTCAGTTCCTAACCGACGTGATCCCGTCGACGATGTCGGTCACCACGAAGAATGCCAGCGAGCTGTGGGCTGCTCGGCGAGATTTCTTTTTCAAACCTGCCAGGGGCCATGGCAGCAAGGCGGCATATCGCGGGGCAAAGCTCACGAAGCGGGTTTGGGCGGAAATAGTTGAAGGCACCTATGTTGCGCAACGATTTGCTCCACCAAGCGAGCGCATGGTATCCATTGATAACGCGGCCGAACCCCGTAAAATAGACGTGCGTCTCTACACCTATCGGGGTGAAGTGCTACTCACAGCCGCCCGGCTCTACAAAGGCCAGACGACCAACTTCAGAACAGAAGGCGGTGGTTTTGCGCCTGTGCTCCGAACCTCGATGCTGGAACAATGTCCTGACTGAAGTGGTCGGGCTCCCGAAAGTGGCAAAAGCGGGCGCGTCAGCAGCTACGTGGTAGTAGCGGGTGAGAATAGCTCCAGGAGCTTCTGGACGACCTCATCATCGCTGGCCATCGCTGTCGTCGCTTCCTTGAAGTTCACGATCTCAGTGCCGCGCGATGGACCAACGAAGTGAACTCCCGCCTTTCTGAGCTTCGCGACGTTCTCCTGGACGAAGGTGCATTCCCACATGGCGATGTTCATAGAAGGAGCGATCACCAGCTCTGCGGTGGATCCGACCGTGACACACGCCGACAAGGACACGAGATCGTCGGCAATCCCGTTCGCGATCTTCGAGATCATGCTTGCCGTGGCCGGTGCAATCAGGAAAACCTTATGAGCTTCGATGAAGTTGATGTGGTTGTGCTGGAAGCTGTCGAAGAGGTCGGTAGCCACCGGCATGCCGGTCAGAATCTCGAGCGAGTAAGGCGTCAAGAACCGCTGGGCGCTCTTGGTCATCATGACCTCAATCTGTGTACGGTATTCCTTGCGCAGCTTCATGATTAAGGACGGTATGAACAAGACGCCGACAGAGCCTGTGCAACCAAGCAGGAGCTTCTCGATCATGCTGCGGCGTTCCTTCTTAGCTCGGCGAGTTCCAGACTGCAGTTTTGGCAATTTCCAAGCCTGCGGCCAGGTGAATTTCGGTCAGACGTAGGTGGAGCGATTTTTTTATGCAGCACCCGGTTGTGTTGGGAGCGCCGCTTGATCGAGCGGTATGAAGCAGGATCGTCTTCCACTCTCCGGGATCTGAAACGTAGGTACGCGAGGAGGAGAGTGGCGATAGCGAGCGCTCCTATGGTGCCGACCCGATGCTCTGCTACCATTCGTGCGTCCACGACCTACCCTGCGCCCGGTACGGGCGCAGGCGAGAAATACTTCTCGTATTTGTCTGGCTCTCCGTTGTGCTCGTCTGCGTCGGCAGGCGGAACGCCTTTTCGAGTGATGTTAGGCCATTTGGGAGCGAAGGTAGCGTTCAAGTCGAGCCATCTCTGCAGCCCCGGTTCGGTGTCCGGGAGAATGGCTTCGGCGGGGCATTCCGGTTCGCACACGCCGCAGTCGATGCACTCGTCGGGATTGATCACCAACATGTTCTCGCCGGCATAGAAGCAATCGACCGGGCACACCTCGACGCAGTCCATGTACTGGCATCTGATGCAGTTCTCGGTCACGACATAGGTCATCGGAGGCACCGGGAGCGGGCGAGAGACGAATCTTTGGGCTTGTGGAGCTGTCGCACCACAGGAACATAGCTCGCCTGTGTCATTTCACCCTCAGATACTTGAGCAAAGCTGCTGCCGTTAAGGCCATGAGGCCGACGGCTAGAAGCCAGAACAGGCCCATCAGGGTCATCATCCAGCCAGAGCCCATACAGTTTGTCATGATCTGTTGGTTTTCCAACATTATGAAGCCCTCCACTCGGATCACCCTGCGCTCAGGCAGATACTTTCGGCGGGCAGGATATCCCTCCACCGCTTCACGAGCTCACGATAAGCTTCTCCGACTGGCCTGATTTTGCGGTCGAGATCGAACAGCCCCAAGGCGTTGACGTTGCCGTTGTCCTCGCGAAGAGCAGTGTCCCAATCGACCTGATCGATGAGGCTGTACCAGGTGAACCCGACGATCGGCACGCCATCCTGCTTCAGCCGCAGCATGTTCAGCCACTCCTTTTCGAGCCAGTCGGGCGCCCGTTCGGCATCCGCGAGATTGGTCTCGGTGTGCATTACCGGCAGGTGGTATCGATCGTAATATTGCTTGGTGATGATGTAGTAGCCGAAGATCTCCCCTGAGGCGGTGACAGGACCGTCGCCGGGGGAGACCATGTGCTCGTTCGTCAGGTAGTAATCATTCCCCATGATGGAGAAGGGCTTGTACCTTGGCGCGCACTCCATGAACCAGTCATACTCTTGGCGGCTCATGCCGTTGTCCGTCAGGTACTGATACATGCAGGCGCGAACATCATGGCCGTAGCAGAGGTCGAGCGAAAGGAACCGCTTCTCATTCAGGAAATCGGCACGACCCGCCGCCTCGGGTACGCTGGAGTGGAAATATTCGGTGGACTCGCTCTGGATGAAGAGCGTTCCGGCCTGGCCGCGCGCGGCGAGGATTGCCTCCTCCGCAAGGAGGTTGGCTCGCGCAAGGTGCTTCAGGGCCGTGACGAAGGCGCGATCCGACGTCAGCCGCTCATTCCACCATCCAAGCTGTGCCGAGAAGTTGGCAGCGATGAAGATCTCGTTCACCGGCGTGTAGAGCCGCACCCACGGAAAGCGCTCCGCAAAGGCGCCGGCATAGCTGGCAAAGAGCTCCGGAAAATCGGGATTTTGGAAATCGCCGATCCAGTCGGGCACTCCGAAGTGGCACAAATCGACGATGGGAGTGATGTTGAGGCGCTTCAGCTCCGCGAAGGTCTCGTCAGGGAAGGCCCAGTCGTACTTGCCGGGACCGAGATGCGTCAGGTGGTATGGGGGGCCGTAGCGGAGATATTCGATCCCAAGCTCGGCAACCAGCGCGAAATCCTCCCGCCAGCGCTCATAATGGCCGGTCTTCGCCATCTCATCGACACGTTGAGTCCTGCCGTCCGCACCGGTGATAACGGGGTAGCTGTTCTCGATTCCCGTCGCAAACATGAACTGATGCCGCGTCGACGCGGCACTGCTTTTAGGAGTAGGCCAGCGGGCTGAACCATTCATAAGCAGTGCGGTCATCAGCGCGCCTTTACGTCAAATTTAGAGAAATGGAGCTCAGCCGAGCCTCGCCAGGCGTCCACCATCAACGTTCAGGACTGCGCCGTTCGTGAAGCCCGCGGCATCGCTACAGAGGTAGAGGATCGCTTCAGCAATGTGTTCGGGCTTGCCGACGTCAGCCGGGTCGATCTTCTCCTTCCCCGACTTGACATTCGGGTTCTCCCAAAGCATCGGCGTGTCGACTGCACCGAGCCGCACGGCGTTCACGCGAATGCCTCGATCTCGTAACTCGACCGACAGCCCCCGCGTGAATGCCTCCAAGGCTCCTTTGGAGGAGGCGTATGGCACGACGTTCGGAGTGGTAGCCGCCGCATGCACCGACGCACGTTCACGATCGCGCCGTGCTCGCTCATGTGCGGCAGCGCAAACTTCGTGAAGAGGAACGGCCCCTTAAGGTTCACCTCGAGCACCTTGTCCCAATCGTCCTCCTCGAGATCGGCGATCGGATCGAACGTCATCATGGCGGCATTGTTGACGAGGGTGTCAATCCGCCCCCAGCGGTCCACGGCCGCCTGCACGACCTTCCGGACCTCAGCGGACCTCGACACATCGGCGGCGACGAAGCCGGCCTCTCCGCCGACGTCGGGTGAGGTTCCGTCGTGGAGCGCCGCGATGATCGCCTTGCCCTCCTTCTCGCCTCTTCCTGTGAAGAGCACCTTTGCGCCCTCACGGAAGAAAAGCTCGGCCGTCGCTTGGCCAATGCCTGACGTCGAACCAGTGACTATGGCCACCTTGTCCCTGAGGCGTGTTGAGCCTGCCGAGGGGTATTCCCCCGGCTGAGCGAGGGGGCCATAATCAGCAAAGGTCATCTCCTCTTAGCTCCTCGCGAAGTGCGTTTTCAGGAGCTGCTTTGCGCGATCGGCACATTCCCGCTGCATGCGCTGCGTCTCCTCGAAGAAGCTCGTCAGCTCCTGGTTTCCTTCGCGCCGTGCATCCTCGAGATACTGATTGCAGGTTTCAGCGCCCTGGAGGCAGTGATAAGTGACGCTGATCAGGTTGTAGGTGGTGTCGCGGGTTCCGGTCTCGCCTGAGTTCGTAGCCATTCAACTTCTCCTCTCTCAAAAAATCTATTTTGCCTGCCGAGGGCTTACTTGGCTGTGGCCGGCGCGAGCTCACGATCCGACCTTGTCGTTGCTGGTTCTGTTGCCGGACCGCATTCCTCGCTCGTGTCCAGCATGTGGAAGATGTTCGAGGCGGCTGTGGGGAAGGCCGACATAAAACGGTCCATCTCGGTGGCGGTGAGCCCCAGGCGGATTGCCAAAGCAAACATGTTGATGAGGTGCTCGGTGTCCGGACCGATCAGGTGTGCCCCGAGTATGCGTTTGCTGCTATTCTCGATGAGAACCTTGTAGGCAGCCGTGTCCTCCTGGAGATGCCGACTAACCTGCCAGTCTGCGATGTCTTGGTGGTTCACCCGGAAAGCTAGCCCTTTGGCCCGCGCTTGGTCCTCCGTTAGCCCTACCGACGTGATCGGCGGAATCGTGAACGCAACGCTTGGCACGCCGGTATAGTCAGGAACATGGCTCGGAGGCCCAGATCCAAGGAGGTTCGCCGCCACGATCTCCGCATCGTGCGAGGCCACAGGGGTCAGCGCCGGGCCACGATTTGCCGCGTCGCCAGCTGCGTAGACGGAGGGGTTGCTTGTACTTTGGAGGTGGGGCGTCAACCGGAAGCGAGTGCCCTCAGTCGCCACGTTTCCGGTCTCGAGATCCAGCCCGGCAAGAGCCGGTATACGGCCGGCGGCTTGAACGGCAATCTCGCATTCAAAGCTGCGACTGCCGCCATTCTCGGTCTCGGCATGCACAAGGAGCCGGCGCTCCCCAGCCCGTTCAATGCCAACCACCTTCGTCCGCGTATGGACTTCGATGCCCAACCGCCGGGATTTGGCCGATGCTGTTGATAAAGTCTGCATTTGACAGAAGCGGACGGTGCCGGCGAGCGGCGGCACTCTTCTTCAGGCCATTGCTGGCGGCGGCATGGGGATGATCTTGGCCATTTTGCGGAGGTTTTGGGCTGCTGCTGCGAGGTGGAACTCGTCGCGGGCGCCATTGGGGCCGCGTAAGCGCAGCCGGTCGAGCCGGAGGATGCGTTTGAGGTGCGCGAAGAGCATCTCGACCTTCTTGCGTTCGCGCCGTGAGGTGATCCATTCGTCTTCTTGGGCGATCACCCGGGCAAGGTCGCGGGCGCCTTCGTGCACGGATCGCATGATCTTTCGTGCCTCAGCGCCCGGACAGCATCGCGGTTTGAGCGCGCAGGCATCACAGTCGAGCTTGCTGGCTCGGTAGCGATAAAAGCCATCGGCAGGAGGGCTGTCCCGCTTCACCGCATCGCTGCGACGGGCACGCCTCAGTGGCTTGCCTCCCGGACAGTCATACTGATCGCGATCATGGTCGAACACGAAGGCCGCTCGCTCGAAGATACCATCTGATCGGGAGGAGTGGTCGAACACCGGGATATGCGGCTCGATATCGCGTTCGTTCACAAGCCAGGCGAGCATGTCGGCCGAGCCATAGCCGGTGTCGCCGATCAGCTTGCGCGGCCAGAGCCCGAGGTCGTCATGCACGCGCGCGATCATCCGCTTGGCCGCGGTGACCTCGGCCTGGCGCAACGCGGTGCTCGCCTCGACATCGACGATCACCGCATGGTCGACGTCGATCAGATAGTTGGTCGCATAGCAGAACTCGGCGCGGCCGCCGTGCGCCGAGGTGTAGCGCGACGCGGGATCCGATGGCGATATACGGGGCGGAACCGCCTGGCTCGCAGCACCGAACGCCGCATCGTCGAGCACCGCCAGATACTCATCGACCGCGCGCGTCGACAGCTCCGCGGGCAAGCCCTCTTCACCACTGTGGAAGGTCTGGCGGTTGGCCTCTGCCCGGATCAGGCTCGCATCGACCGCAAAGCCTTCGCCGCCGACTAGACCTTCGGCCATGCAACGCGATACCGTCATCTCGAACAGCTTGCGGAGCAAATCGCTGTCGCGGAAGCGGCCATGCCGGTTCTTCGAGAAGGTCGAGTGATCGGGCACCGCACCATCGAGCCCCAACCGGCAGAACCAGCGATAGGCGAGGTTCAGGTGCACCTCTTCGCACAGCCGACGCTCCGAACGGATCCCCATGCAATAGCCGATGATCAGCATCCGGATCATCAGCTCCGGATCGATCGATGGTCGACCCGTCTCGCTATAATAAGGCCGAAGGTGTTCCCGGATATCGCCCAGGTCCACGAACCGGTCGATCGATCGCAACAGGTGATCTGCCGGTACATGATCCTCGAGGCTGAAGCTGTAAAACAGCGCCTCCTGCATCACCGTCCGCTCACCCATCATCTGAAAAATCTCCCGATCTTGGAGATTCTGAATCAGGACTGCGCCATCACTGCAAGAGGGACTTTTTCAACAGCATCGGCCACCAGGCGCTCGACCATGTCGCGGTCGAACGAAGCGAGCGGCTCGAAAGCCTCGAGGATCACCGGCTTGGCGCCAACCCGCACCGCCGTATGCGCAAACTCAAAGCCGATATAGCCGCCGCCGACGAGCAACATCGAGCTCGGCAGGCTGTCCATCTCAAGGTACGCATCGCTCGAAATCAGGTGCTCTGCGCCCGGTATGTCGAGCGGAGCCGACTCTGCGCCCACGGCGATTAGGATGTGGTCCGCGTCCAGGCGAGTGTCGCCCACGCCTATCGAATTCGGACCTAAAAAGCGGGCGTGGCCATGGAAGCAATCGATCCCAGCCTCACGGAAGATCCTCTCCCGTTTCTCGGGTACCGGGTCGGTGAACTGGTGCTTGAAGCTCATCATGCGCCCCCAGTTGAGCGAGAGCTGCTTAGCACCGTCGATCCCCGGTCTTTCGAGCCGGCGCGCTCGATCACATGCCTCCGCGACGCTCCACATTGCTTTTTTCGGATCGCAGCCGCGCAGCGGGCAGGTGCCTCCGAAGGGCTTGTCGTCAATCACAGCGACGCTCCAGCCGGCGCGGCGGCACGTGAGTGCCACCTTCTTCGCGGCGGTTCCGGTTCCTATCGCAACGAGGTCATAGCGAGACACAAGGGCCTCCGAGTGCGACTTGCGCAATATTGAAGGGAGCGCAGGTTACCCTCAACGTCACAGCATGTATCCCACGTCGGACGCGCCTGTCGGGTAGGCGAACATAGTGCTCTTGATCTGGTCCGCCGTGATCCCATGCCGCATAGCCAAGCCGAACAGGTTGATGACCTCGTCCACGTGCGGACCGACCAAATGAGCACCGATGATGAGGTTCGTCTCCTCCTCAACCATGACTTTGTAGCCGTAGACGCTCTCGGCGACTCGCCTGGCGGTGTACCAGGTGGAGGCCCGCTCGGACTTCATGGTGAACTTCAACCCCTTCGCGCGAGCTTCGTCCTCGCCGAGGCCGACCGACGCGATCGGAGGGAGCGTGAACGCTACACTGGGAATGGCGCGATAGTCGGGGCAATGCTTGTTGCCGTTGAGCAGATTGCCGACGACGACCTTTGCGTCGTGGCTCGAGACCGGTGTCAGCGGCGGGCCTGTTCCTGCCGCATCGCCAGCCGCATAGACTGCCGGGTTGGAGACGCTCTGAAGATGCTCGTTTAGCTTCAGGCGGCCACGTTCGTCCCGCTCCACCTCGGCAGCTTCCAGCCCAAGCGATTCTAGGTCCGAAATCCGTCCAGCGGCATGGACCACCAAATCGGCATCGACGGTGGCGCTTTGTCCGTCCTTCGTGCGAACACGAATCGTGTACCCGTCGCTCGTCTTCTCAACGGCCTCGACTGAATGACCAAGTCGGACTTCGATCCCTGCAGCCTCGAAGCTTTCCATAAGCCACCCAACGAGATCCCCGTCAAACTGTGGGAGGATACGCTCGCCGCGCTGCAGCACCGTTACCTTTGACCCGGCGCGAGCGGCGATGTTGGAGAATTCGGAGGCTATATATCCCCCGCCCACCATGACAATTCGGCGGGGTAGCTCATCAAGCTCCAAGAAGCCTTCATTGTCCATGAGATGCTCTTCGCCGGGGAAGCCAAGCGGCACCGGTCGAGCCCCGGTCGCTATAAGGATGTTCCTTGCCTCGATTGGTCCGCTTCTTTCAAGCTCCACCGTGTTTGGGCCTGCGAAGCGGGCGTGCTCATGGAACGTGTAGACGCCCTTTTCAGCGTAGTTCTTCTCCTGCTTGCCCGGCACAGGTCCAGTGAAGGTTCGCTTGAACTCCATCAGATCTCGCCACTCGATGTGAGCGCCGTCGGTGGCGACACCGCGACCTCGCATCCGCCGAATGTCGTCCATCACCTGTGCGCCGGTGATCAGCATCTTCTTCGGGTCGCACCCCCTAAGTGCGCACGTCCCTCCGAACGGACGATAATCTACAACAGCCACCTTCTTTCCCGCGGCTGCCATGCGATTGGCGGCGACCATGGCAGCTGTCCCGCTGCCGATGACGATAAGGTCGTACGATTGCGCCATGTCACCACCTTCTTCTCGTTGGACGGCATTGTGTCCGTCGTCAGAACATTTGGCACAACTCGCGGCGTAAATTAGCGGAGTGCGGGCCTCGTCCTGGGGTTAATGTTAGGCGGCGAGCTTGCGGTGTTGCAAGCGCCGATATTCGATGGTCTGTCGCTTGATCCTTTCGCGCTGTTTGATGATTGCCGAAGCCCTGCCGAAGTAGGCGTCGGCGGGTGTCACGTTGTTCAGGCTCTCATGGTAGCGCTGGTTGTTGTAGTGCTCGACGAACGCCTCGATCCGAGCCTCGAGATCGCCGGGCAGGAAGTAGTTTTCCAGCAGGATGCGGTTTTTGAGGGTCTGGTGCCAGCGTTCGATCTTGCCCTGCGTTTGCGGATGCATCGGAGCGCCGCGGACATGGCTCATGTTTTGAGCTTCGATATATTCGGCCAGCTCGCCGGCGATGTAGCTGGGACCATTGTCGCTAAGCAGCCTGGGCTTGTGCTGCACGGTGGCGCTGTCGCAGCCTGACGCCGCGAGCGCCATGTCCAGCGTGTCGGTGACGTCCTCGGCCCGCATGTTGGTACACAGCTTCCAGGCGATGATGTAGCGCGAGAAGTCGTCGAGCACGGTCGACAGATACATCCAGCCCCAACCGATGATCTTGAAGTAGGTGAAGTCGGTCTGCCACATCTCGTTCACCCGCGTGGTCTTGGTGTGGAACTGATCGGCCGCCTTGATCACGACATAGGCAGGGCTGGTGATCAGGTCATGGGCCTTCAACAGCCGGTAAACCGTGGCTTCGGACACGAAGTAGCGCTTCTCGTCGGTGAAGCGCACCGCCAGTTCGCGCGGTGACAGCTCGCTGTAATCCAGCGCCAGTTCGATGATCTGGTCATGGATGTCAGGCGGGATACGGTTCCACACCCTGCTCGGCGCCGATGGTCGATCTTCCAGCGCCTCCGGACCGCCTTCGAGGAAGCGATCATACCAGCGGTAGAACGTCCGGCGGGCGATGCCGAGCTGGTCCAGCGTGTGCTTGGCGGGCAGGTGCGACTGCTCGACGATCCGGATGATCTCGAGCTTCTCCGATGCAGGGTACCTCATTCGTCGTCGCCCCCATCCGCGATCATGCTTTTTTTAAGTAGGCGGTTTTCCAGGGTGAGGTCGGCCACGCATTCCTTCAATGCCCGGGCTTCGCGGCGCAGGTCCTGGACCTCGCCGGTGGTCGCGGCACGGGCGGTGTCGCCGGCCAGGCGGCGCTTGCCAGCTTCCATGAACTCCTTCGACCAGGTGTAATAAAGGCTCTGCGCGATACCTTCCTTGCGGCACAGCTCGGCGATGCTGTCTTCCCCGCGCAGGCCATCCAACACGATGCGGATCTTGTCCTCGGCCGAAAAGTGGCGCCGGGTCTGCCGCCGGATGTCCTTCACTACCCGCTCTGCGGAGGCCTTGGCGGGCGATTTTACATTGGAGGATCTGGGCTTCATCTTCGTTCCTTCGTCACTACGACGAAGCCCAGATCCTCCTTAAATCACAACCTCAAATCTGTGCCATTGGTGCTGACGGCGGACAGGCATTGTACCAGTGGGTCGCTTGTCTGGGGGGATCAGGCGGAAGCACGTCGCCACTTGCTGGGAGGAGCGAGCAAATCCCAGATCGCCACGACGAACATCAGTGCTAGGCCTGGATAGAGCAGCCACTCTGTTGGCCACCCAAAGCTCACCATCAACAGGGCGGCCGCTAACACAAGCACCGGTCCGGTCACGCCAAGTGCCATTCTCCCCCAATGCCGATGCCGGAAGCCGGCAAAGACATTTGCCAGAAGAGCAATCATGGCGAACAACGGAAGCAGGTAACGAATGAGCATGCCCTCGTACTGGACGAGGAAGCCGAGTCCAATCGCGGCACCTAGGCTCCCCAAGGCCGGGAAACACGCGGCGCAGCCCATTGCTGCTATGACAGCACCTAAGAAACCTGCCTTATCAGCGGTGCGCGTGAGAGTGTGTTGGGACGTCGCCCCGTCTGTTCCTTCGCCGATCAGCACGTTAGCCGCCCATCATCACGGTTCGCATCATGCCTTTCGCGTCCATGTTCGGCATGGGCATCATGTGCCCCTTGTTTACGGCAATCTGATGGTAGGCGACGTGCCACCGTTCCGCCCGATGCCACGCACGGACGAAGGCTGCGCGAACCTCGGTGTTCTGACTCATCGCCGCAAAGGTGTTCCAGAGCACCATGAACCCATGAGTGTCAAACCAGTGGGCAATTGATATCATCCGGTCCGTAGTCGCATTCGTCTCGACCGCAGGCACCTGGTCCGGGAGCGTCGCTTCATCCAACGGTGCCGGCAACATGTAGCCGCCATCCTCCAGAATCTTCTTCATCTCGTGGAGGTTCGGGAAGCAAACGTCATCCATGTAGATGCGGATCGCCTCCTTCAGATCAGGATCTTTCGCAGCCGCGATGTGAAGGTTGCACTGGCCGATGCACACGTACTCGCGCAGAAACCCCATCACGACAGAGACGAACTCACTTGCGCTAAGGGAGCCGTTGCCCTGGTTGGCCTGAGTGTACAGCCGCTCCGGGAAATCGCTGAACGCGGTTCGCCCAAGCGGCTCGTTGATCTCTGCACGGTCGATAACATCGGCGATATCAGACATTAGGCTTCTCCTGGTGGGGTGCTGAAAAGTCGTGATCACGGGCCGGGCAGCGCGTCGAGTTACCGGGGCGGGTGGCGCAGCCCTTTCTCAGGTACCAAACGAAGGCAACTACACCCAAGACCGCCAAAATCCCGCCGATCACGGGCCAAGAGGGAAACAGGGTGGCGAGGGAGACGCCGGACAGCAGCAGCAGCGGCAATCCGCAACAGAGGACGTGGAACGCGCTCAACAGTAGGATGGTGAACCCCATGGGGGGCTTGGCGCTGAAGTCCGTGTTGTCCGAGGGATCGACCTCATTTCGTTGCGCATCCACGGGGGCGGTCCCTCATCAGTTACCCGAATAACCGAGTGGACGTCCGGTGGGTTCCGACGGCTAACAAATGGACCTGATATAGCTCCAGGTTTTTTTCGTGCCTTTCTGTTCTTGATTATTCAGGCTCGCTTCTCAGAAGAAGGCGAGAGTACTAATGAGCGATTAAGAAGTGAGGTTCGATGTCCTATCCCAATCGAAGAACGCCTGTTCTTAATTCTTTCTAGGCGCGTTATTGGCCGTCGCGCCGCATGGGAAGAAAAGCCTTGCATCTGTAGCGGCTACAGGCGGTAGTCGCCCGTCAGAGGTGATTCGAATTGGTGGGGCAGGCGAGGATGCAGCGCCACTCCTCTAGCTCCCATGGCTTCTCGGATGTTGTCGCGCCGTAAGCTGTCTCGGCGAACCGCTCGACCCCATCCAAAATCGGAACTTTCATAGCTGAAGGATTGAAAATGCGCCTTGTTGTACGGCTCCTTAGTGCGGCCTCATTGCTTGTCGCCGCCGGCTCTGCGTTTGCAGCCGAACGGACGGTGACGTTCACGAGTGAAAAGATCGGCTCCGCCTCCTGTGAGAACAGCGTGGAAACTGCCTTGGGCCTCGTGCCTGGGGTGAGCAAGGTCGATGCATCACGTGAAACTAAGACGATCGTCGTGACCTACGACGATGTAAAGACGTCGCCCGAGGCGCTCCAGGCTGCCTCTGCAAAGGTAGGCTACCCGGCCCGACTGCAGTCCGCGCCGAAGGCGGACTAGCCGATGCGACCGGGCGGGCTTGAGCCGAACTTCACGCTCGCCCTGGCTGCCTGTGGGCTCGGACCCGTTGTTCTCCGCGCGTGCGTCGACCGTGCCATCCGAAGTCCCGAGATCTTGCGATGCGCTACGAGCATCTCCGCAGCAGTCGATAAAAGCTCATGAGACGTATCGAGAATGAGTTGAGATCCCTCATGATAGCGGCACAAGAAGGCGATGGAGGCGCTTTCAAGAGGCTGCTTCAGAGCCTCCGGCGTCCGCTTTGGGGCTATGTCGCAGGGCAGCTGACCTGCCTGGGTCACAATGGAAGTGAGGCGGAAGACATCCTGCAGGAGGTTCTGATCGCCATCCACAAACATCGCCACACTTATGATCCTGCGCAGAGGTTTACGCCGTGGGCCTACGGCATCGCTCGATATAAGCTCTTGGACCATTTAAGGCGGAGCAGAGCGGCCATGGCCGCTCTGCCGCTCGAGACGGCTGGAGAAATGGCCACCGAGGACTATCTCGGGGCTCTTGAGAGCAGGGTTGATGCTGAGCGGTTGCTTGCCATCCTTCCCGTACATAGCCGGCGGGCGATGAAAGAAGTAAAGCTCGATGGCCTGAGCATCGCCGAAAGCGCTCAAGGGCACGGGATTTCGGAGGCCGCTATGAAGGTCAGAATACATCGCGGGTTAAAGGCTATGGCGGCTGCCCTGAAGCTGGAAAGTTAGAAATGCAGACGAGCGAACTGATAGAAAAGCTTAGCTCTGAGCTAAGACCGGTCGATCGACGGATCGTTCCACATGTCATGCTAGCTGCCCTCGGCATCGGAACCCTCCTCGCTGTTGCGACAGTCTGCTTGGCTTACGGTGTGTCGCTGGATCTCGACCACTCCGATGACCTCGGTTTGCTCGTGTTGAAGCTGGTTTTCACCGGCAGTATTGTTCTGATCACTTTCTCTGCCCTCCTCAAATTGGCGCGCCCAGGTCAAGCAAATCGGATGGGGGTAGCCTTGGTCTTTGTTCCTTTCGTTGTGATCGCTCTTCTTGCTGCTCCAAACTTGATGTCCGTTCCAGATGCTTGGCGGAACGGAGCCACTATCGGCCGTGCCTGGCCGGAGTGTTTGTTGCTGATACCCGCTATCGCGACAGTGCCATTCGCCCTGATGATCTGGGCGCTACGGAAGGCAGCGCCGACACATCTGAAACGTGCGGGTGCCGTGGCTGGATTCTTGGCAGGTGGTGTAAGCGCCAGTGCCTATGCTCTCTCCTGCCGAGATGCATCACTCGCGTTCGTGGCATGTTGGTACACCAGCGCTATAGCGATCTGCGCCGTCTTAGGCGCTTTGCTTGGGCCGCGCCTCCTCCGCTGGTGATTGCCTAGGGCTGGTGAGCAGCAGACGTCTCTCCGCCTCCGTTTGCATAATTTGCCAGATCTCACATGAGTCCCCGTAGAGCAGCGAAGAGGGGGAGCGCCGTGACTTCAAGCGGGTTCAGCCGCAGTGGCTTTACCGATGCTTTTTTTGTCATCGCTGTAACCTTTGTCCGGTTCGCAGCGAATTATGAGTAAGAGCCACCGGCGTTTGTCCCTCGCGCTTGCGGGCGGGCCCGGTCAGCGACCGTTTTCGAGGACAGGAGATTAATTTAGTGTCTGAGTTTGAACAGGCGAGCTTGCTTCGCCCGCAGCTTGATATCAGGAGCCGCAAAGTTGGAGGGCAGAAGCTGCTGGCCGTGGGGGGGCTTGTTGCCGCTCTCGGTGCGGCGTCCTGTTGCGTCCTGCCCCTGGCGCTTCTGACGCTTGGGGTCGGAGGCGCATGGATGGGCAACCTGACTGCGCTCGCACCTTACGAACCCTTTTTCATGGGTGCGGCCGTCGTAATCCTCGCGTTCGCTTTCTGGCGTGTATACCGGAGCCCGGCAAACTGCGCCGATGGGAGCGCATGCTCCGAGCCCCGCTCAACCGGAATGACAAAGGCCGCACTTTGGGCGGCAACGCTGCTCGTGATCGCTGCAGCCGCATTCCCTTACGTTGCGCCTTATCTTTAACAGATTAGCTTCACTCACTTACCTCAGGAGGACCAACACCATGAAAACTGTAATTCGCACCGTTTTGACTGCTGCTGCTGTCATGGGCGTCACTAGTGGCGCGCTTGCCGCACCACGTACGGCTACTCTGCAGATCAAGAATGTCAGCTGCGTAACCTGCGTTCCGATCGTCAAACGAACTCTCTCCCGCGTTTCGGGCGTTACCAAGGTGGCGGTGGTGGAGAAAGCCGGGATAGCCACGGCGACGGTTAGCTTCGACGATGCAAAGGTCGCCCCGGCTGCACTGGCTGCTGCTGCGTCCGAGGCCGGTTACCCGGCCGTTGTGAAGGGCGTCAGATAACGAGGGCAACGACATCGGAAGGCTGAGCTCCTCCGTTCCGCGCGGGTTCCCGGTGCCTATCGTGCTGATTGTGGGCCCGCGCACTCCGGATGCAGCCCAGCTTCCGATCTTGCTTCAGGCTTTGTTCGTCCCCCCGTCCCGTGCGGATGGCGGAGACAATCCTGAACCTGAGCGAATGAAAAGGGCAGTACTATGATGAGAAACTCGCTGGTTGCGTTCGCCCTCGTGGCGCTCGGTTTCCTTTCGGCTTCACCAGGCTATGCTCAAGAGGGCAGGTCGCGCACGAATAAAGAAAGCGTGAGCTTGTTCCAAGTGCCGTGGCAATGCCCGGCAGCTCCTGAAATTGCATGTGGCGGCGTGGCGAAGCCCATTCTTCTGGAGCTAGAGCGCGACCCGAACATCTCGCAAGCCTGGGTCAATCGGAAGGGAACGGTGCTGGCCGTTGTTGGACGGGAGCGCTCCACCCGTCAATCTCGAGGCAAGGTCGTGCAGGCGCTTCTTCTGGAGATCTTCGAGAAGAAGGTCGCGAAGGAGTTAAAGGGCACCGCTCGGGAGGAGGAACTCACCCGTTTCCTTTCAGCCGATGGCTGGTACCGAGGCGCTGACGCGGACAGTCTCAGCAGCGAGGAAGCGGACATCATCGGCGCACGCTTGGTGCGTAGGATCCAAGCTCGGACCGCCTTGTCGGATGAGCAGGCCCGAGCGCTTGAAAGCGGCTTTGCCAAGGTGTTCAAAGGCCAATTCATCCAAAGTCCGGGAGTATTCGGCGCAGCCGGAAAAGGACCAATCGACCAGAAGCAGCGCAACGAGCAACTCCTGAAGGTCGCGCGAGAGCATCTCGACGCGGGCGGTCTGACTGCCTTCCATGAGGCGATCGCAAAAGGGCATCGGCCTTTAGCCGGCGAGAAATGAAGGCTTGGGACGGTTGCGGAGCTGATTTTCCCGACCCACAGGCACAACAACTACCTGCGAGGAAACTTCGACATGGACAGGCTTCACCAGAACTCCAGTGCGAACGTGACTAGCCGCAGTATTGGCCAGCTCGGAGTAGCGGCAGATCATTTGTCGCATGCCCAGTTGGACCTGCCTTCACCAATTGTGAGATTCCACCGCGCGATCCTTCGGCGGTTTGCCGAGAGCGGTCTTGCTCCGACGGTAGGGGATTTGGGTATCGAAGCCGCCAAGCTGGGGCTGAGCGCTGGGGCTGCGCTCGAAACCTTGGAAGCCCGCGATCTAATTACCCGAGACACGGCGACGGGGGCGATCAAGAGCGCGTATCCTTTCTCTGCCAAGCCCACCCGACATCGGGTAAGGATCTCCGGCGGCAATGCCGTTTATGCGATGTGCGCTGTCGATGCGCTCGGAATTCCTTATATGCTGGCCAGAGACGCGACGATCGAGTCTGAGGATCCAATTAACGGCAGCTCGATCCGCATCGATGTTCGGGAGGGGGAGGCGGTGTGGACACCGTCAAGCACGGTGGTGTTTGCCGGATCGAACGGCGCAGACGGCTCGATTGCGCAGACCTGCTGCGTCGTCGTCAACTTTTTCAGCTCTGCGGAGACAGCCGAGGCCTTCCAGCGAGCGCGACCGGAGGTCGAAGGTAGCGTGTTATCGCAAGCGGAAGCCTTGGATCTTGGTCGAAAGGTTTTCAGCGGTCTGCTAAGCGAAAGTTTCTGAAGCGCTCGGGGCGCAGCCCTTCCTAATAGTCGAGAGTTGGCGGGCAATCAAATTCGCCCTCTGCAACATCGGAAGCATAGTTCGGAGCCAGGGCGCAGCCCGTAAATCACTTTGGGCCTTGGTGAAGTAGAGTCCTGTTGCCACGTCTCTAAGGCCGGCCTGGCAAGCAGATCAGAGTTTCGTCTCCTCATGATCGCCGTCGAGCGCCTGGGAGCTGTTTGGCAGATCGTGTCCCATCTGCTCCGCCTTCGTGCGTAGGTAAAACGCATTCTCTCGCCTTGCTTCGGCGAACACTGGCACCCGTTCAACGACTCGGATCCCGCACTTCTCCAAAGCTTCGACTTTGCCTGGATTATTCGTCATCAATCTAACTGATCGAACCTCCAACTGCCGGAGGATCTCAGCGCCCGGACGAAAGCCCCTTTCGTCGGGCCGAAATCCCAAGGCGATGTTCGCCGCGACGGTATCCAGACCCGCATGGTCCTGAAGATTGTAGGCTTTGAGCTTATTTGCCAAGCCGATGCCACGGCCCTCTTGTCGGAGGTAGACAACAACGCCGCGTCCCTCTGCCTGGATCTTTTGGAGGGAAAGCCGGAGTTGATCTCCGCAATCGCAGCGCAGCGATCCAAACAGGTCACCTGTGATGCATTCGGAGTGTACCCGAACGAGGACCTTCTCGGCGTCCGCCACGATACCTCTGACCATAGCGACGTGTTCGATGTCGGTGCCGCGCTCCCGAAAAAGGAGCATCTCAAACAAGCCGAAGGGCGTCGGGATCTGAGCGCGCTCTACAAAGGTGCTTTGTGAAGTAAGCTCATCGTCAGGTGAGGGGCAGAATCTGGCGCCCGGTTTCATGTCAAATTACCTCCAGTGATTGAGGCGACAATGCGAACTGAGATTCTTCACAGCTACCGCCTCGCTAGGCTGCTCTCGCACCCATGAAGGCACGGCATGCGTCCTTTAGGAGCTACAGATGCCAGCTCTTTTTTTTGTAAATGGCGAGTTCCACGACCCTTGTTCGTGATCCGCTGTCTGGAGCCTAGAGGACGAGCGATCCCGCGCCCCCTAAGACGTTCTTTTTTCCTTGAACATGCGATCAATAAGCGGGCAGTCGGGTGACTTGTCCGTGTCGCATGTGCTCACCATTTCCGAGAGAACTGTCTCCATCCCCCGGAGATCAGCTATCTTGGTCTGCACGTTAGCCAGATGCGTTGCCGCTAGATCCCGGACCTCGGCACATGGACGGTCACGCTCGTCAACAAGCTGAAGCAAGGCTCTTACCTCGGACAGTGTGAAACCGAGCGCACGTGCCGTCATAACGAAGGAAAGCCGCTTGAGGTGTCCGCTACCATAGAGGCGGTGCCCACCGTCCGAGCGAGCCGGAAGGGGCAGCATGCCGGCCTTTTCATAGTAGCGGATCGTCTCGATATTGCAGCCGGTTTGTCTGGCCAAAACACCTATCGTGAAGCGCGGCGCCAGATCGCAGAGAATTTTTTTGTCTACCATGCGTTTAGGCCTTGTTTCTGTAGCTCCTACAGATCCTATATGGGGGAAGTGCAACTAACAATGCAAGCGGATGAACGTAGCGCCTAGCGTGCGGTCTCCGCCTCGCGCTTGGAGGTGAGATATGAAAAAATTGATTTATTTCGGTGCCTCTGCGACTTTGTTGGCAGCGGCAGCTGCCGCCTTATCTGGAGGACCGCCGACTGCAGGATCGGTGCCTTCGCAAGCGACGCATGCCTCAGCCGGGCAGCGGGTAGCTACACTGAGCGTGGTCAACGTTGGATGCATCACTTGCGCACCGGTAGTGACGCAGGCCCTTAGTGCAGTCCCTGGCGTCTCTGCCGTTTCGGTCACAGAGGGTTTTGGTGCATCGGCTAGCGCCCGGGTCGTTTACGATCCAAAAAAGGTCACTCCTGCTGCACTGGCTGCGGCTGCCACGAACGCTGGCTATCCCACGGAAGTGGTCCAGAGCTAGGCACCGAGCGGTTCTAAGGCGGTGTGCATCTGACATGACTTGTCGGACTAGAACATTCATTGCGGTTGCGGCCGCTACCCGTAGAGAAGGAATTACCAGTGAGCGACTGCTGCGCCTCGAACTCAGAACAAACATCTCGCTACGATCTGGCGGTCGTAGGAAACGGGTCCGCCGGCTTCTCGGCTGCCATTACCGCAGCTGAGCAGGGCGCTCAGGTGGCGCTGATTGGTCATGGGACTATCGGCGGCACTTGCGTCAATGTCGGGTGCGTTCCTTCCAAAGCGATGATCCGAGCGACGGAAGCCGTTCATCACGCGAACGTAGCGAGCTCGAAGTTTGCGGGTGTTGAGGCATCAGGAGCCGTGGTCGACTGGGAGGCCCTCGTTCGTCAGAAGGACGTTCTGGTGACATCCCTGCGTGAGGCCAAGTACGCGAATCTTCTGCCCTCGTACAACAACGTCGCCTACATCGAAGGTCGGGCGAAGCTCGCACCTGAAGGCGTGGAGGTCGATGGCCGTCTCGTCTCGGCAGGCAAGGTGATTATCGCCACCGGGACACGTCCGGCTGTTCCTGCCATTCCGGGCATGACAGAGGTGCCATACCTTACCAGCACGACGGTGCTCGAACTAGAACGGCTCCCGAAATCTCTGCTCGTGCTGGGCGGCGGCTATATCGGAGTAGAGCTGGCGCAGACGCTCGCACGGGCCGGCGTCGAGGTCACGATCATCTTCCGCTCGCGTCTTCTCCCTGAGGCTGAGCCTGAGATTGGCATTGCACTGCAAGGCTACTTCGCCGACGAGGCAATCAAGACCGTTGGCGGTGTGTCCTACCGCGCCATTCGTCAGGTCGGCAGCAGCATCGAGCTCGATGTCGAGCAAGCCGGTCGCGATGTCACCCTACGCGCGGAGCAGGTGCTGATCACCACCGGCCGCACGCCCAACGTGGAGGGTCTTGGGCTGGAGGCATTGGGGATCGAGACGAACCCCGGCGGTAGCATCAAAGTCGATGATCGCCTTCGAACTACCCGGCCAGGCTTCTATGCCGCCGGCGATGTCACCGGGCGCGACCAGTTCGTATACATGGCGGCTTATGGCGCGAAGCTCGCCGCCAAGAACGCGCTCAACAGCGACAGCTTAGTCTACGACAACCGAGCCATGCCGGCGGTGGTTTTCTCCGATCCTCAGGTCGGCAGCGTCGGCCTCACCGAAGCTCAGGCGAGGGCCGCTGGCATGCAGGTCCGGACGTCCATCGTCACGCTAGACCATGTTCCACGCGCTCTCGCGGCAAGGGATACAAGAGGGCTGATCAAGCTCGTTGCCGATGGACAGAGCAGAAAGCTGTTGGGGGCCCACATTCTCGCGCCGGAGGGCGCCGATAGTATCCAGACTGCGGCCATGGCCATCCGGTGCGGCCTCACGATCGACGACCTGGCGGAAACGATCTTCCCGTACCTTACAACCGTCGAGGGGCTGAAGCTGGCTGCTCAGACCTTCGACAAGGATGTCAGCAAACTCTCCTGCTGCGCGGGTTGATTGACGGAAAATAGCTCTTGGATCTGGAGTTGCTCCAGGTGGTATCGTCCTTGTTTGAGTGGGTGAATGGTTCAGAAGATGATCATCGAGACGGCCGAATCTGAGGGCGGCACCAATGGTGTGCCAAGCGGCCGCACTTGGCTCGCGATTGCTGGAGGGGCGCTAGGCGCCGTCGCCGCAGCCTCCTGCTGCGTGGTGCCGTTGGCCCTGTTTACGTTGGGGATCAGCGGCGCCTGGATTGGCAACCTCACCGCACTTGCTCCGTACCAGCCGATCTTCGTTGCGCTCGCTGCCCCCGCTCTCATCTATGGCTTTGTGCGGGTTTACCGCTCGCCAGCGAGGAAGTGCGACAATGGAACCTACTGCGGGAGCCCTTCCTCGACACGAGTTCTGAAGGTCTCGCTGTGGGTGACAACGTTTCTAGTAATTGCAGCCGTCGCATTCCCGTACGCCGCTGTCCAATTCATCGAATAACGAGGAAACTCCTATGAAGATCATCAACATCTGCTTCCTGTCGGCTGTTGCTCTTTCCGCCACTCCCGCCTTGGCGGCCGATCGAAGCGTCACGCTGGCCGTCGATAATTTGTCTTGTGTGACCTGCGTCCCCACGGTGAAGAAGAGCCTCAGCAACGTGCCCGGCGTGAAGCGCGTCGACGTCTCGGCAAAGGCCAGAAGCGCGACGGTCGTTTTTGACGACAAAGCTACGACCGTAGCAGCCCTTATCAGCGCTACGACCAACGCTGGATATCCTTCCCGCCCGAAGCTCTGAGGAAAATCTAGAGGTCTCCAGCTTGTCTTTCCCGCCGCAGAACTTCATGCAATGCAGCGTCAGCAACATGCGGTTCCCTTCTCGTCCGTTCTCATAACCCGAATCGGAACAGATTGGGAACAGGCAACTCGGATTCTTGCCCCGCACACGCGGGTGCGCCTAAGGTCGCGTCCATTCGGCAGCGTAAGTGTAGGGAAAGGCTCGGTTCTCCGCGTGGCGAAGCTAGGAAGCCGAGACGTGAGAAGGCTCTATGTCAGCCATCATGACTAACGACGTTCGCGAGCGTCAAATGACGAACGAGCGCCCGATGGGCGGGGAGGTCACAGCATGCCGAATGGAAGAACGCGAGGACGGGCGCTTTGTCACCTACTTCACCCTCTCTTGGCTGCCCCGCGAGAGGCTCCTGATCGTCCAAAAGTCCCCAAAGGACCGCCCGCGTGCGCGGGTCTGGGCCAACGCTACGCTTGGCCTGCGACATATCCGCGATGTCCTCTGGTACGATGGGCCGGTCACGTTCACGACGGTCCGCCAACGCCCCGATGCCGACGAACCTGCATGGGCACGAATTCACCGCGAAGCCTCTTCCCGAACTCCTTAATGGTCACGAACGGCAGGTGCCTCAGCGGCCCCGCTCTTTCTGTTGAGGTGGGGTCGTCCGTCCCCGATCGGGAACTCGGCCGATGTCCGCATCCAGGGCACCGCCCATCTTGATGCGGTCGGCGACGAGCTGGCGTGTCGAATCGCCGATCGTGTTGACCATGCGGGCGCTCTCTCCCCGGTCCTGGGCCGTCTTTATGGCGGCGTCGACGATCGCCTGGGCGGGCGCGAGACGCGGGTCGGCGTTGTTGGGGTCGGTTCCGGCTGAGGGCGAAATGACACCCTAAGCGAAATAGCTCGAATGATGGGTAGCTGGCATCAAGATTATATGTGGTATCGCGCGCCGGCAGCCATAGTGACTGACGGCAGCATCATGAGGCGGGCTACTTACGGTATCCCACCACAATGCGGACACCGGGGGCTTTCTCGCTCCCAGTCGTCGCTAGCTGTACGACGTGACCTTTGGGAAACCAGTACGCGGGTATCGCCTTACCGTTCTCGATTTTGCGGTCTGTGTTTAGAGCGCTGTCCAGCTCGTCGGCGATCCCGCTAATAGCAGGAACATCCGGAACATTCGTCATGATGGCGCAGATCGGCGTCGAAGCAGTGGCTTGGTGGATAAGAAGGAGGCTACCCTTAGAGAACATCGGGACAGGGACCGCCACCGGCTTTCCGCCGTCAGAGGCTGACACCGCGCTCCACCCATCCTGCTTGAGTTTTTCAACATCCACACCATCGCTTTGGACCGCCGCGAGGCAAGACTGAACGCCGCTTATTATCTCAGAGCCTGCCCCAAAAGTTGTTGAGCAATACCAGTATGTTGTGATTCAGTCCGTCCTGCGAGAGATGGAGTGATCAATGACATGGACTGGTATTGCCCGGCAGGAGCATAGCCGGAAAGGATTGCGCTATTCCAGCGATATGACGGACCGGGAGTGGGAATTGGCGGCACCGTTCATCCCGCCAGCCAAGCGCGGAGGTCGTCGTCGGACGACAGATATGCGCGAAGTAGTGAATGCCTTGCTTTACATAGCAGCCAGCGGCTGCGCTTGGCGGCTTCTGCCCAAATGCTTTCCGCCGGTCTCGACTGTGCAGCGCTATTTCTACGCTTGGCGCAACACCGGTTTGCTCGAAGCCATGAACACGATGCTGGTGTTGAACCTGCGCGAGATCGAAGGGCGCGAAGCCTCGCCGAGCGCCGGTGTGATCGACAGCCAGTCAGTTAAAACCACCGAAAGCGGCGGCCCTTGCGGGTATGACGCGGGCAAGAAGATCAAGGGCCGCAAGCGGCATATCCTGACCGACACCTGCGGCTTTCTCATCTTTATCCTCGTCCACACCGCCGACATCCAGGACCGCGACGGTGCCGTCGATGTCCTAAAGGCCGTGCGGAAACGCTTCCCGTGGCTGCGGCATGTTTTTGCCGATGGGGGCTATGCCGGCAACAAGCTCCGTACTGCCCTTGCCGGATCAGGGGCTTGGACGATCGAGATCATAAAGCGTTCGGACAAGGCGAAGGGCTTCCAGGTTCTCCCGCGGCGGTGGGTCGTCGAACGCACCTTCGCATGGCTTGGCCGATGCCGCCGCCTCGCCAAGGATTGGGAAACTACCATCGAATCCTCCACGGCATGGATAACGATAGCCTCCATCCGCATGCTCACCCGCAGAACTGCAAGGTATTGCTACGCTTGAGAAACTTCTGAGTCAGGCACTCAGGCGTTGCCGATGGAGAAAGGGAGGCGGCTGATGCAGGGGAGACCATCAGGCTGACGAATAAGCAGGCAGACAATATTCTCACGGCGGCACCTTCGGCACTCAAAACTGACGAAGATGTAGCATGCTGCACAAGATCATCAATGTCACGTCCGGGGCGCTTGATGCCCTTCACGGTTCCTCCAGATGTCGATCAAATGTCAGTGAGATCCTCAGGGTACATCCCACCGCGCTGGCAGAAGAGAGCCCATGTTTCCTTCCCCTGTGCGGTTACGATCATGCGAACCGGTAAATCGACTGCGAGCGCGATAAGGCCGAGGCGGACAAGCGGGCCAATGCTCCTATCGCTGATCACCCTGTCAGGGGTGTACCCTCCTGCCACGAGTGTCCATCCGGGCGTTCCGCGTTCGGTAATAGCCGGAGCGAGATGGCCGTCACGTGGGAGATCGGTATCGCGGCCCAGGGTGTATAGGCAGATACTCCAGAAGGCATCTCGCGGTCGTGGTGGGATCAACGCCCATTCCAGCGGGCCGGCATCATCCTGTTCGGGCGCTTGAACGGCTGCGGCCGGGTCGTCCCGGACTCCATCGCGGTACGCGCGCTCTAGCGCCTGCGCGATGGCGCCAGCAGTGTCGACGGCGATCCCGTACTTCCGATTGTAGCGATCCTTGGCGACAATGCCTCGGGCGATTTCGCGAAACCGCGCCTTGCGCCGGGGATCGGGACGCAGCCGTCCAGACGCCCCGGTCATGTCGTCACCGTGACATCAGGGCTCACGTTACCCCGTGCGCGAGCCACGATCCCGGCGACCGTGTTCTTGCTGAGTCCCAGGTCGCGAGCGATCCAGCGATAGCTCCGCCCCTCAGCGATATGCGCCAACACTTTGGGCGCGAGGCGGTCCGACTTGGGTCGCTCCCCCAGTTGCCGGCCGAGTTTGCGGCCACGTGCCCGCGCTGCAGCAAGGCCAGAGCGGACCCGCTCGCTCAGCATGTCGCGCTCGAACTGGGCTATACCTGCGAGCATCGTCGCCATCATCCGCCCATGCGGCGTATCGACCTCGAACGTCATGCCGCTCATCGCGACCACCGACACGCGCCAGCCCGACAGCCGGTTGAGTGTATCGAGCAGGTCCTGGGTCGAACGCCCCCAGCGACTGAGTTCGGTAACGAGGATCGCATCGATATGGCGTGCCTGCGCCAGCTTCATCACCTCAGCCCGCGCCGAACGGTTGGCCTTCATGCCCGACGCGGTTTCGCGGAAGACCTCGACCACTTCATAGCCGCCACGCTCGGCAAAGCCGGCCAGGTCGCGGAGCTGCCGTTCGCACGACTGGTCGGCTGTCGAAACCCTGGCGTAGATGGCGGCGCGCTGTCCCAATTGAACCCTTCTGGAATTAGGCCTCGAAAAGCCTTGATTTGCGTGGGGTCAGTGTTGTCCAAAACAGACTTCTGTTCAATGGGGACAAGCCGTGCATGCCGAGACGCCATATCCTCAGCGCCCG
>NZ_JAPMXW010000003.1:0-60557 GCF_032227185.1 Sphingopyxis sp. SE2
TCGCCCCTCGATCAGCCCGTCGACCAGGCTGGGATCGGCGAGGGTCGAGGTGTCGCCCAATGACCCGAAATCATTCTCGGCGATCTTGCGCAGGATGCGGCGCATGATCTTGCCCGAGCGCGTCTTGGGAAGCGCGGGGGTCAGGTGGATATGGTCCGGCGTCGCGATCGGGCCGATTTCCTTGCGGACCTGCTGCTTGAGCGCGGCGGCAACCTCGTCGGTCGGTTCGACCCCGGCGTTGAGCGTGACATAGGCATAGATTCCTTGACCTTTGATGTCGTGCGGGAAGCCGACAACCGCGGCCTCGGCAACATCCTCGTGCAGCACCAGCGCGCTTTCGACCTCGGCGGTGCCCATGCGGTGCCCCGACACGTTGATGACGTCGTCGACGCGGCCGGTGATACGCCAATAGCCGTCGGCATCGCGGCGGCAGCCGTCGCCGGTGAAATACTTGCCCTTGTAGGTCGAGAAATAGGTCTCGGCGAAGCGTTTGTGGTCGCCATAGATCGTCCGCGCCTGCCCCGGCCAGCTGTGCGTGATGCAGAGATTGCCCTCGGCCGCGCCGCCGGTCTGCTCATCGACGAGCACGCCGCCCTCGGCATCGACAAGCTGCGGGCGGATGCCGAAAAAGGGCTTGCCCGCGCTGCCCGGCTGCATCGGATGTGCACCGGGCAGGGTGGTGATCATGATGCCGCCCGTCTCGGTCTGCCACCAGGTGTCGACGACGGGAACGCGGCCCTTGCCGACGATCTGGTGATACCAGCGCCACGCCTCGGGATTGATCGGCTCGCCGACGCTGCCGAGCAGGCGAAGCGACGACAGGTCGTGCCGCGTCACATAATCGTCGCCCTCGCGCATCAGCGCGCGGATCGCGGTCGGGGCGGTGTAGAGGATATTGACCTTGTGCTTGTCGACGACCTGCCAGAAACGGTCGTGATCGGGATAGTTGGGCACGCCCTCGAACATCAAAGTCGTCGCGCCGTTCTGGAGCGGGCCATAGACGACGTAGCTGTGTCCGGTGACCCAGCCGATATCGGCGCTGCACCAGAAGATCTCGCCGGGACGATAGTCGAAGCCGTACCAGAAGGTGCTCGCGGTCCACACCGAATATCCGCCGACGGTGTGGAGTACGCCCTTGGGCTTGCCCGTCGAGCCCGAGGTGTACAGGATGAAGAGCGGGTCCTCCGCCCCCATCGGCTCGCACGGGCAGTCGGCATCGACATCGGCCGACAGCGCGTCGTACCAATGGTCGCGGCCTTCCTTCATCGCGACGTCGCCGCCGGTGTGCGCGATGACGAGCACCGCTTTCACCTCGACGCGCTCGAGCGCCTTGTCGACATTGGCCTTCAGCGGCACCACCTTGCCGCCGCGCAGTCCTTCGTCGGCGCAGATCACCCAGTCGCTGCCACAATCCTCGATCCGGCCGTGGATCGCCTCGGGCGAGAAGCCGCCGAAGACGACGCTGTGCACGGCGCCGATGCGCGCGCAGGCGAGCATCGCGACCGCGCCCTCGGGGATCATCGGCATATAGATGGTGACGCGGTCGCCCTTCTGCACGCCCATCTTCTTGAGCGTATTGGCAAAGCGGATGACGTCGGCGAGCAGTGCCTTGTAACTGATGTGTCGCGTTTCGCCGTCGGGCGCGTCGGGTTCGAAGATAATCGCGGTGCGGTCGCCGTTCCCCGCGGCGACGTGGCGGTCGATCGCGTTATGGCAGAGGTTGAGAACGCCGTCCTCATACCATTTGATCTCGACGGGGTCGTAGGACCAGCCCGAAATCTTCGTCGGCGGCGTGATCCAGTCGACCCGCTTCGCCTGTTCGGCCCAGAAAGTGTCGGGGTCGTTCACGCTCTGCGCATAGAGCCGATCGTAGTCGGCGGCGGTACAGTGGGTGTTCGCGGCGGCGTCGGCGGGAACGGGAACCAGCGGTTCGGACGGCGGCAACTCGGACACAGGCGACTCTCCCATTCGGGTTTGCATTGTTCGCCCGCTGCGATAACCCGCGAGCCACAAACTGCAAGGCGCATGCGCGCCAATGAAGGGACGGAATATGGTTGAATTGGGCCAAGAGGTAGGCGGGTTGCTCGACCGGCTCGGCGTCGATCGCGCGTTGTGGAGCGAAGGATCGATGCCGTCGGTGACGCCGCTGACCGGCGAGCAGATCGGCATGGTGCAGGTCGTCGAGGCGGCAACGATCGACGAGGTGCTCGATAGCGCGAGCGCGGCGTTCCGCGCGTGGCGCAACGTGCCGGCGCCGCGTCGCGGCGAGCTGGTGCGGCTATGGGGCGAGGAATTGCGCGCCGCCAAGGACGATCTGGCCAAGCTCGTCACGATCGAGGCGGGCAAGATTCCGTCCGAGGGCGCGGGCGAGGTGCAGGAGATGATCGACATATGCGACTTCGCGGTCGGGCTTTCGCGGCAATTATACGGCCTCACCATCGCGACCGAGCGACCTGGGCACCGGATGATGGAGGTCTGGCATCCGCTCGGCGTCGTGGGCGTGATTTCGGCGTTCAACTTTCCGGTCGCGGTATGGGCGTGGAACGCCGCACTCGCGCTCGTCTGCGGCAACAGCGTCGTCTGGAAGCCGTCGGAAAAGACGCCCCTCGCAGCTTTGGCCACGCAGGCGATTTTCGCGCGTGCGCTGGCGCGCTTCGGCGATGCGCCCGAAGGCTTGGCGCGGCTGCTGATCGGCGGGCGCGAGGCGGGGGAAGCGCTGGTCGATGACAGGCGTGTGGCGCTGGTGTCGGCGACGGGCTCGACGCGGATGGGCCGCGCGGTCGCGCCGCGGCTCGCGCAGCGCTTCGCGCGCGCGATCCTCGAACTCGGCGGCAACAATGGCGTGATCGTCGCGCCCTCGGCCGATCTCGACCTTGCGCTGCGCGGCGTCGCGTTCGGGGCGATGGGTACGGCGGGGCAGCGTTGCACGACGACGCGCCGCCTGTTCCTGCACGACAGCATCTACGATGGCTTCGTCGCGAAGCTGAAGGCCGCCTATGGCAGCGTCGGCGTCGGCAACCCGCTGGAGAGTGAAGTGCTCGTCGGGCCGCTGATCGACCGCGCGGCCTATGAGATGATGCAGGACGCGCTGGCGGCCGCCAAGGCGGCGGGCGGCGTCGTCCATGGCGGTGAGCGCGTCGGCGATGGTGCGAGCTTCTATGCGCGGCCCGCGCTCGTCGAGATGCCGGGACAGGTCGGCCCGGTGCTCGAAGAGACATTCGCGCCGATCCTCTATGTGATGCGCTATTACGACCTCGATGCGGTGATCGAGCAGCACAACGACGTCGCGGCGGGCCTGTCGTCGGCGATCTTCACCACTGACATGCGCGAGGCCGAACGCTTCCTCGCCGCGAGCGACTGCGGGATCGCCAACGTCAATCTCGGCACCTCGGGCGCCGAGATCGGCGGTGCATTCGGCGGCGAAAAGGAAACGGGCGGCGGGCGCGAGTCGGGCTCGGACAGCTGGAAAGCCTATATGCGCCGCGCGACGAATACGGTGAATTATTCGGATGCGCTACCGCTGGCGCAGGGGGTGAGCTTCGAGATTTGAGGATGTTCCCCTCCCGCTTGCGGGAGGGGCAGCGAGAGTTGCGAGCTTGCTCGCTACTCGCAGCGGGGTGGGCATCTGCCCCGTCGCTGGCGCACCCCAGCCCCTCCCGCAAGCGGGAGGGGAGAGGTTTACACCTGCCAGCCATAGCCTTCATCAAGCGCGACGACTCGCCCTTCCGTGCCGACCGGCTCCACCTTGCCGTCGGTCAGGAATGCCAGCATCGCGGCGTCGCTCACGTCCACATGCGCGAGCGTGCGCTTAGCATCGGCCGTCCGCGCGACGACAACGCCCGCCTTCGGCGCCCCGTCGCGGCCGTAAAAGACCGTATAGCTTTCGATCGTCGCTGGCCCGGCATAATCCTCGACCAGCTCGGGGACCGGGCCGCGCTTGGCTTCGGCTTCGGCTTGATAGTCGAAATCCTGCGGGAAGCTTGCTGCGGCGATCGGCTGCCTGCCCAGCACGATGCAATGATTGTCGGTCGCGAAGCCCCCGTTGGCGAAGAGGAAGCCGTAGCGGCCTTCCTTGCGCAACCTGTCGACCATCGAGACGACCGCGTGGCTCATATAATTGGCGATCGGGCCGCCGCCGAAGGTGAGGCCGCCGAATACCGTTGCGGGCCTGTCGACCGGCCAGCCGAGGATGCGCCGCGCCATCTTGGGGACGCAGGGGAAACAGCTGTAGAGTTCGACGAAATCGAAATCCGCGACCGTCATGCCGTTGAGTTCGAGCGTGCGATTGATGCTCGTCTCCATGCTGACGCTGCCGTCGTAGCGGTCGCGATGGAGGATGCTCGCCGGCTCCTTGGCCGCGGCGCCCATGCCGACATAGATGAGGCGGTCCTCGGCGATGCCGCGTCGGCGCGCCTCGGCGAGGCTCGCGACGAGGAAGCCCGCGCCCTGGTTGACCGACGAGTTGGCGACCATCAGCTTCGAATAGGGGAAGGCGATGGGGCGATTGCGGTCGTCGACCTTGAGGATGTCGTCCGGTGAAGCGGGCTTGCGGATCCACGCGCCGTCGTTCGCCGCGGCGACATCGGAGAAGCGCGACCAGATTTCGGCGCTTTCGGACTGCGCTTCCTCGAGGCTCTGGCCCCAAGCGGCGCGCGTCGCATTTTCATAGAGCGGATAGACGTCGACCGGCGCGGCGAGGCCATGCTTCTGTGCATAATTGGGCTCGCGCCGCGTCGCGACCTTGCGGATCGCATTATAGCTTTTGTCCTCGCCGCTCGCGGCCCTGGCAGCGCGGCCGGCGGCGGTGCGCAGCGCCTCGGCGCCGACGATCGCGGCAAGTTTGACCTCGCCCGCGCCGATGCGGTTCGCGGCTTCGTTGAGCAGGCGCACGGGGGTGTCGCCGTGCGGCGCGGCCGACTGATAGTTGATTGCCGGAGTTGCCCCGATGGCAGCGGCCAACGGCTCGGGCAGCTTGCCGAGGCTGTGAAAGCTGATCTGGTCGACGATCGCGAGGCTGTCGAGGTCGGCGAGCGACACGCCCGCATCCGCCGCCGCGACCCTCAGCGCGGCGACCATCAGCCCGAGCGAATCGAGCCCCTGATCGGGGTCTTCGGGGCGGTCATTGACCTGCCCGACGCCAATGATGACGGGAATCCGCTCGGGATCGGTCATGACCATGTCAGCGCGCCTTCCACTCGGGCTTGCGCTTCTGCGCGAAGGCGAGCGGGCCTTCGCGGGCATCCTCGCTGCGCATCAGGACCGCGCGTTCGCGCGTGTTATGCTCCCAATAGGGGGCGTCGGCGGCGATGCGGCCGTCGTCGATGCCGAGCGCGACGCGCTTCGACGCCTGCACCGACAGCGGCGCATTGCCGGCGATCTTCTCGGCGATCGCGATCGCGGTCGGCATCAGGTCGGCGAGGGGCACGACATGATTGACGAGTCCGAATTCGGCGGCGCGCGCGGCGGGGATCGGGTCGCCGGTGAGCATATATTCCATCGCGAGCTTGCGCGGCAGCTGCTGGGCGAGGCGGAACGCGCCGCCTGCTGCGGCGAACAGCCCGACCTTGACCTCGGGCAGACCGAATTGCGCATGGTCGGCGGCGACGATGATGTCGCTCATCAGCGCGATTTCGCAGCCGCCGCCGAAGGCGAAGCCGTTGACGGCGGCGATGATCGGCTTCGATATGGGGTGCGAGACCATGCCGGCGAAACCCCACGCCTGTTGTGCGGGATCGGATGGCGCCAGGCTTTCGCCGCGCGACAGCGCGACGAGGTCGGCGCCGGCGCAAAAGCTCTTGTCGCCCGCGCCCGTGATCACGACCGCGCGGATTTCGGAATCGTTTTCGGCCTCTTCGAGCGCGGTGCCGACGCCGACATGGACCGCGGCGTTGACGGCATTGCGCGCCTCGGGCCGGTTGATCGTGACGATCAGGATGTGCCCGCGGCGTGTCGTGAGGATGGTGGTGTCGGTCATCGCGAATCTCTCCCTTTCGGGGGAGTATCGCGATGACTTGACGTTTACGTCAACTGGAAAGGATAGCAGTTGATATACCAACCATCGTCATTCCGGCGAAGGCCGGAATCTCGACATGGCCTTTTCATGCACCGCCGAGACCCCGGCCTTCGCCGGGGTGACAAAATATAGTGGAGCGATGCCTTAGATCGACTGGCCGGTCTTCGCCCAGTCGGCGAGGAAGCCTTCGATGCCCTTTTCGGTGAGGACATGCTTGAACAGCCCCTTGATGACCGAGGGCGGTGCGGTCATCACGTCGGCGCCGATCTTGGCGGCTTCGAGGACGTGGATGCCGTGGCGCACGCTCGCGACGAGGATCTCGGTTTCATAGTCGTAATTGTCGTAGATCAGGCGGATGTCGGCGATCAGCTGCATGCCGTCGAAGCCATTGTCGTCGTGGCGGCCGACGAAGGGCGAGACGAAGGTCGCGCCGGCCTTGGCGGCAAGCAGCGCCTGCGCCGCCGAGAAGCAAAGCGTGACATTGACCATCGTGCCGTCGCCGGTGAGCGCCTTGCAGGTCTTGAGGCCGTCGATCGTCAGCGGCACCTTGATGCAGACATTATCGGCGATCTTGCGGAGGACTTCGGCCTCTTTCATCATCGTCGCATGGTCGAGCGCGACGACTTCGGCCGACACCGGGCCGGTGGTCAGCGCGCAGATTTCCTTGGTCACTTCCTTGAAGTCGCGTCCCGACTTCGCGATCAGCGACGGGTTGGTGGTGACGCCGTCGAGCAGGCCGGTCGCGGCCAGTTCCTGGATGTCGGCGATTTCGGCGGTGTCGGCGAAGAATTTCATGGCTCGGGGCTTTCCTGCGGGAAGGTGATTCGGGTGTTGTTGATCCCCTAGAGCAACGCGCGATAAATATGAACCGCTGCGCCGGAATTGGGCTGGTGTTCGATCTTTGTTCCAGTTAAGCGATCCGCATGGCTAAAGCGAAACGTCAATATGTCTGCCAGAATTGCGGGTCGGCGACCTATCGCTGGCAGGGGCAGTGCGCCGATTGCGGTGAGTGGAACACGCTGGTCGAGGAAGCCGCGGAGACGGTCTTTTCGGCGAAGCATGACCTCAGCCGCGGGGGGCGCACGCTGGCGCTCGAAACGCTCGATGCCGAGAGCAAGATGCCCGAACGCATGCTGTGCGGGATCGCCGAGTTCGACCGCGCGCTGGGCGGCGGTTTTGTCGCGGGATCGGCGACGCTGATTGGCGGCGACCCGGGGATCGGCAAATCGACGCTGCTGCTGCAGGCGGCGGGGCGGCTGGCGAAGGCGGGCAAGTCGGTCGTCTATATCAGCGGCGAGGAAGCGGCGGCGCAGGTGCGGCTGCGCGCACAGCGGCTGGGGCTCGGCAATGCGCCGGTCGCGCTCGCGAGCGCGACGTCGGTGCGCGACATCCTCGCGACGCTCGACGGGCGCGATGCCGACTTCGTCGTGATCGATTCGATCCAGACGATGCACAGCGACCTGATCGACAGCGCCCCGGGGACGGTGAGCCAGGTCCGCGCGAGCGCGCAGGAACTCATCCGCTATGCCAAGGACAGCGACGCCGCGATCGTGCTGGTCGGCCATGTCACCAAGGACGGGACGATCGCAGGACCGCGCGTGCTCGAACATATGGTCGATACCGTGCTGGCGTTCGAGGGCGAGCGCAGCCACCAGTATCGTATCCTGCGCGCGGTCAAGAACCGCTTTGGCGGCACCGACGAGATCGGCGTGTTTGCGATGGGCGAGGAGGGGCTGGGCGAGGTCGCCAACCCGTCGAGCCTGTTCCTGACCGACCGCAGCCGCGACGTCCCGGGATCGGTGGTGTTTCCTGCACTGGAAGGGACGCGCCCGGTGCTCGTCGAAGTGCAGGCGCTGACCGTGCGGCTGGCGAGCGGGGCGACGCCCCGCCGCGCGGTCGTCGGCTGGGACAGCGGCAGGCTGGCGATGGTGCTCGCGGTGATCGAGGCGCGCTGCGGGTTGCAGATGGGCGGCGCCGAAGTCTATCTCAACATCGCGGGCGGCTATCGCCTGACCGATCCGGCGGCCGATCTGGCGGTCGCCGCCGCGCTGATCTCGGCGTTCAGCGAGCGGCCGGTTCCCGCCGATGCGATCGTATTCGGCGAATTGTCGCTGTCGGGCGAGGTGCGGCAGGTTTCGCACGACGGCCTCCGTCTGCGCGAAGCCGCGAAGCTCGGTTTCTCGCGCGGCTGGGGCCCCGCCGGGATGAAGGGCGTCGGCGGAATTTCGGTCACCGGTTTCACGCGCCTCGGCGAACTCGTTGACCTGATGCTCGGGCGCGACTAGCGACCGGCAAATGGGAAGTCTGACGGCTCTGGATATCATCGTGCTGACGCTTGTCGGCGGCAGCGCGGTGCTCGGCTTCACGCGCGGGCTGGTGCAGGAAGTGACGAGCCTTCTCGCCTGGGTTCTTGCGATCGCGGCGGTGCGCTTTTTTCACCCGCTGGCGACCGACCTGCTCGGCGGCTGGATGGGGCCGGGCGGCGGCGCGGCGATGCTGGCGTTCGTGATCCTGTTCGGCGGGGTTTTCGCGCTCACCAAATGGGGATCGCGCGCGATGGGACAGCGCAGCCGCGCATCGCTGGTCGGCGGTTTCGATCGCGGGCTCGGCGCCGGGTTCGGCGCACTCAAGGGCCTGCTGATCGCGACGATCGGTTTCATGGTCATCTCCTTGCTGTACGACATCGGTTACGGCAATGCGCAGCGCCCCGCGTGGGTGACCGACAGCCGGACCTATCCGGCGCTCGCCGCGACGAGCGGCGCGCTGAGCAAAGTGATCGCCGAACGCCGCGCCGAAGCGCGCGAGGCTGAAGCGAATGGCGGCAAGCAGGGCGCGTCCGACGCGCCAAAGCCATGAGCGCGCCGCTTTACAACCGCGACATATTGGCGCTGGCGGTCGCGACTTCGGAATTCCTGCCGCTGGCCGATGCGCCTCATCGGGTGAGCAGGCGCGCGCCGCTGTGCGGGGGCGCGATCATCCTCGACCTCGATACCGACGCCGCCGGCCATGTGACGCGCGTCGGTATGCATGTCGAAGCCTGCGCGCTCGGGCAGGCTTCGGCGGCGCTGCTCGCGCGGCATGCGCCAGGGCGGGGGCTCGCGGAAATCCGTGCGGCGCGCGCGGGCATTGCCGACTGGTTTGCGGGCGGGGATGACCGGCCCGACTGGCCGGGCTTCGACCTGCTCGCCGCGGCGCGTGACTATCCCGCCCGGCATGGCGCGATCTTGCTGCCGTTCGACGCCGCGATCGCGGCGCTGGAAGGTCAGGAAGCGGCGGCATGATGCTCGCCATACTCACCGCGGCGACCTCCGAAGCGGCCGAGAAGGTCGCGGAAACGGCGACCGACACCGCACTGGTCGAAGGCGCGATCCTGCTCGGTGTCGCGACGCTGTTCGTGCTGATCTTTCGCCGGCTCGGCCTGGGGGCCGTTCTCGGCTACCTGATCGCCGGCGCGATCGTCGGGCCGCACGGGCTGGGGCTCGTCGGCGGGGGTGAATCGAAGCTCGCCTTTGCCGAGCTCGGTATTGCCTTCCTGCTCTTCCTCGTCGGGCTGGAACTGTCGCCGCGCCGGCTCTGGGACATGCGGCGCGCGATTTTCGGGCTCGGGATGGTGCAGGTCGTCGTGACCGGGCTCATCCTGACCGCGCTCATCCATCTGACGCTGGGTTTCAGTCCCGCGGCGTCGCTTGCGCTGGGCTTGCCGCTCGCGCTGTCGTCGACCGCGCAGGTGTTGCCGGGGCTCAAAAGTTCGGGCCGCATCAACTCGCCGTTCGGCGAAAAGGCCTTTTCGATTCTGCTGTTCCAGGATCTGGCGATCGTGCCGATGATCACCATCGTTGCGGTCCTGTCGCGCGCGCCCGCCGATCCGTCGGCGCCGTCGGGCTGGCAGATGGCCTTTTTCACATTATGGGCGATCATCGTGCTGGTCCTTGCCGGGCGTTTCATCGTCAATCCGCTGCTGCGCATCGTCGGCCGATATGGCGAGCGCGAATTGTTCGTCGTCGTCGGGTTGCTCACCATCCTCGCGAGCGCGGCCTTGATGCACAGCCTGCACCTGTCGACCGCGCTCGGAGCATTTATCGCGGGCGTGATGCTCGCCGATTCGCCTTACCGGCACGAAATCGAATCGGACGTCGAGCCCTTCCGCCTGATCCTGCTCGGGCTCTTCTTCCTTGCCGTTGGCATGGTGCTCGATGTCGGCGCGGTCATGGAACGTCCGTTGCTGGTGCTCGCGCTGGCGCTTGGGCTGGTGGCGGTGAAGGCGTCCGTGCTGACGCTGATCGTGAAAGCGTTCGGCAAGAGCTGGCAGGCTGCGCTCGGCCTTGGTCTGCTGCTCAGCCAGGGCGGCGAATTCGGTTTCCTGCTCTTCGCGCAAGCGGCGGACGCGCTGCTCATCGAACCCGAGGCTGCGAGCCTGTTCAGCGCGGTGGTGACGCTGTCGATGGTAACGACGCCGTTCCTGATGCTGTTCGCGCGCAATCTGGAATTCTCGCCCGGCGCCGCCGAGCCCGACCTCGACGATCCCGAGGGCGCGCCGCGCGGGTCGGCGATCGTCGTCGGCTATGGCCGGTTCGGACAGATCGTGTCGCAGATGCTGCACGGCGTCGCCTGCTCGGTGACGCTGATCGACAAGAAACCGAGCCAGATCGAACTGTCGAGCCGCTTCGACACCAAGGTCTATTTCGGCGACGGGCTGCGCGTCGACCTGCTCCGCCGCGCGGGGGGCGAGGAAGCGCGGCTGATCATCTTCTGCATCGACGATTCATCGGTCGATGCCGCGGCGCTCAAGCCGATCGTCGAAGCCTTCCCGAACGCGAAGATATTGATGCGCGTGTTCGACCGCCGCCAGATGCTTGCGATCGACGGATCCGGCGTCGACGGCGTCATTCGCGAGGTGTTCGAAAGTTCGGTCGCGATGGGGCTGACGGCGCTGCGTCATCTCGATGTCGACCCGGCGGAGATGGACGACGTCGAGGCGACCTTGCGGCACCTCGACGAAACGCGGCTGCGGGCGCAACTCGACGAGGGCGACCTGTCGGCGGGCATGGATCATCGCTTCAAGCCGGGCGGCGGACGCGAGGCCGACAGCGTGCTCGAGAAATTCCGCCGCAAGCGACAGGAAGCGAAAGCGGCGCGCGAAGAGAATGAGGCGATGGGACTGACGAGGGAGAGTTAGCCGTTCCTATGCGGCGCGCTGTCCGTCGAGGAACGCCGCGACCCTGTCGAGACCATATTCGTCGGTGACGAAGCTTTGCCCGATACCGCGGGTGAGGATCAGCGGCAGTTTGCCGCTGCGCACCTTCTTGTCGTGCGCCATATGCGCGGCGAGTTCGACGCCGCCGGTATTCACGCCCGCGCTCGCCAAGCTGTGGGGCAGGTCGACGCTCGCAAGGTGCGCACGTACGCGGTCGGCATCCGCGGCCGGGCAAAGGCCGTTCGCGGCCGAAAATTGGTGCGCGAGGACCATGCCCGCCGCGACCGCTTCGCCGTGCAGCAGCCGGTCCGAATAGCCCGTCTCCGCCTCGAGCGCATGGCCAAAGCTGTGGCCGAGGTTGAGCAGTGCGCGGATATCCTGCGTCTCGCGCTCGTCGGCGGCGACGATGCGCGCCTTTGCCGCGACGCTATGCGCGATCGCCTTGTGACGGGCGGCACTGTCGCCCGCGAGCAACGCCGCGCCGTTCGCCTCGCACCAGGTGAAGAAATCCGCGTCGTCGATCAGGCCATATTTGACGACCTCGGCATAGCCCGCGCCGAGGTCGCGGCGCGGCAGCGTTTCGAGAGTCGTCGGGTCGATCACGACCATCGCCGGCTGATGGAAGGCGCCGATCAGATTCTTGCCCGCGGGCACGTTGATCGCGGTCTTGCCGCCGACGCTGCTGTCGACCTGTGCGAGCAAGGTGGTTGGTACCTGGATGAAATGGCAGCCGCGTTTGACGATGCTGCACGCGAAGCCGACGAGATCGCCGATCACGCCGCCACCGAGCGCGATGACATGGTCGCCGCGTTCGACGCCTTCGCCGATCAGCCATTCGGTAAGCCGCGCGAGGCCGGCCCAGCTTTTCGTGCTTTCGCCGGGATCGAGCACGAAGGAGGAAAAGGAGATATTCTCCATCGCCAGCGAGGTGCCGAGCGGGATCAGATAATGGTCGGCGACATGGGCGTCGGTGACGATCATCGTGCGCGGGCGCTTCAAGATCGGCGCGACACGCGCGCCGATCTCGCGGATCAGCCCGTCGCCGATCAGGATCGGATAGCTGCGGCTGCCGAGGTCTACGGTTAGCTTTTCCATTGCGGATCTCCCCCCTTTGACAGGGCCTCCAGGATCGCGCGCACCGTGTGGTCGTGCGGCGTGCTTGCCGAACTGACGCGCAGATGCGCCTCGGCGTAAATGGGATTGCGGACCGCCGCGAGTTCGCGCAGCACTTCGCCGGGATCGCGGTCCTTCAACAGTGGACGGTGGCTGCGGCGGCCGACGCGTTCGACGAGCGTCGGAATGTCGGCGTCGAGCCAGATGCAGAGGCTATCCTTCAGGATCAGCGTGCGCGTCTCGCCGTTGACGAAGGCTCCGCCGCCGGTCGCGAGCACCATCGGCTTCCCGGCCAGCAGGCGCGCGATCACGCGGCGCTCGCCGTCGCGGAAATGCGCCTCGCCAAAGCGCGAAAAAATGTCGGAAATCGTCATGCCGGCGGCGCGTTCGATCTCGTCGTCGGCGTCGGCGAAGCGCATGCCCAGCCGCTGCGCGAGGCGGCGGCCGATCGTCGACTTTCCCGACCCCATCAGCCCGACGAGCACGATCGACCGGTCGCGGATCGACGCGGGGATGGCAGCGGCCGGGCTTTTCGGGTTTCGCGACATGGTGCGCGCGGCTATACCGCCCGTTCGGCGCGGAACAATGGTTTTGCGCGATATGGGACGAACGGCGGGCATGGGATATTGCGCGTGCCGGGCAGATCGGGAAAAGGCTGGGTTGCGGCGTCATGACCGATCGGGCCGGAATGATTGAGGTGAATGTGATCGACAAGTTTGCCGAAGGCGCGACGCGATGAAAAAAAACAGGCTGTCGTTGACGTTGGGCCTGTCGGCCACCGCGCTCGCCGCGATATTGGTGCTGCCCGCGATCGCGCAGGAATCGCTGTTGCCCGAAGGGTTCGGCGCTCCCGCCGAGACCCCCGCTCCGAAATCGTCACCGACGCCGTCTCCATCACCCACCCCGACCACTGCACCCGGTTCGCCGTCGGCGAACGGCGCCGCGCCGCCGCCGGTTGCGCCGACGCTCGATACCACCACGGTCGGCGCAGCAGATGAAGAGGACGAGGAAGAGGTCGAATCGGGCGGGCTGAAATATGACCTGCCGCCCGGCGCGCGCCGCCTGCTCACCCGCATCGGGCCGCTCACCCCCGAAACCGGCGGGCTCGCCCCCGATGCGTTCGGGGTTCGCGGGCAATATGCCGCGGCGATCATGCGCAAGACGAGCGGCCAGTTCGCATCGCGCTGGGGCCAGATATTGCTTCGCCGCGCGCTCGCGTCGGCGATCGATACACCCGATACCATCAACGGCGCGGACCTCGCGGCCGAGCGCGTGTCGCTGCTGCTTCGCATGGGCGAATCGATCACCGCGCGGCGGATCGTCCAGTCGGTCGACTACGACCGGGCAAGCCCGCGTCTCGTCGCCGCGGCGCAGCAGGTCTATCTCGCCAACGCCGATCCTGCGGGTATGTGCCCCTATGTGCCGGCGGGGCTTGCGCATGGCGACGAGCAGGCGTGGCGTCTTGCGGCCGCGATCTGCGCAGGCCTGTCGGGCGAGGCCGGGCCGGCGGGCTGGGCCGTCAGCCGCGTGCGATCGCGCGGGAAGATTTCGAACTTCGACATATTGCTCGCCGAACGCGTGCTCGGCGCGACCGGTGCGGGGCGGCGTTCGACCACGATCGAATGGGACAACATCGACCGGCTGACGAGCTGGCGTTTCGGCATGGCGACCGCGACCGCGATCGAGGTTCCCGAGGCGCTCAGGACCTCGGCACCTTATTATATGAAGGGCTGGACGGTTCTCGCGCCGATGACGGATATGGCGAACCGAGTGGCCGCGGCGCCTGAGGCGGCCGCGCGGGGCGTGCTGTCGAGCGAGGCCTATGTATCGCTGCTCAGCGCCGCAGCGAGCGAGGAAGAGCCCGCCGAAGCCCTCGCGGCGCAGACCGATCAGCTTCGCGGTGCCTTTCGCTTCGCGACCGGCGCCGAGCGCTACGCCGCGATGGAGCAGCTGTGGGGCGCGGGCGGCAGCGCGTCGCAAAGCTATGCCGCGATGGTCGCAACCGCACGCGCGGCGGCCGCGCTTTCGCCCAGCACCGAAACAGGCGGCGATCCGTGGCAGCTTCTGGGATCGATGCTCGCGGGCGGTTATGACGCGAATGCGCTCGCCTGGGTTCCGACCGTGTCGGTGGGCAGCCGCGCGTGGGGCGTGCTCGCGGTCGGATCGCCGCGCGCGCTCAGCGGCATGAGTGCGGGCGCGGTCGAGCGGTTTTCGGACGATGACGACAGCGCCGACACCCTGCGCTCGAAATTCCTGCTCGCGGGACTTGCCGGTCTCGGGCGGCTCGATGCCGATGCGGCGGCTTCGGCGGCGGACGACCTGGAGGTCGACCTGGGCCGGCAAACGCGCTGGTCGCGCGCGATCATGACGGCAGCCGCGCGGCGCGAGCCGGGCATGGTGGCGCTGCTCGCGGCGACAGGTATGCAGGGCGAATGGTCGAAAGTGCCGCCCTATCATCTCTATTATATCGTCCGCGCGCTGCGCGAGGTGGGCCTCGACGCCGAAGCGCGCATGATCGCCGCCGAAGCAGTGGTGCGTGTCTGAGTTTCTTTTTAAGGATGCGGCTGGCGCCGCTTTCGTCAATGTCTGACGCCGCTTTAATCGGCCGCTTTCTGGAAATGATGGCAGCCGAGCGCGGGGCGTCGCGCAACACGCTGGCGGCCTATCGCCGTGACCTCGAACAGGCGGCAGAGTGGGTCAAAGGCCCGCTCGGCGACGCCGATGCTGCGGCTTTACGCAAATTGATGGCGGATTATCAGCCGCTTGCGGCGAGCAGCGCGGCGCGCAAATTGTCGGCGCTGCGGCAGTTCTTCGCGTTCCTGCTCGACGAGGGCGAGCGGGCGGATAACCCCGTGCTCGATATCGCGCGCCCTTCAACGCGGCGGCCGTTGCCGCGCATCATGACGCACGCCGATGTCGAACGGCTGTTCGAGCGAGCGGAGGAGGAGGCAGCGGGAGAAGCCCCGCCCGCGAGCACGGTGCGGATGCTGCTGCTGCTCGAACTCCTCTATGGATCGGGGCTCCGCGCGAGCGAGCTCGTATCGCTCCCGCGCCGCGCCGTGGCGGGCGAGCGCGAATATCTGATCATCCGCGGCAAGGGCGACAAGGAACGGCTGGTGCCCCTGTCCGAGCGCGCGCGCGCGGCATTCGATCGCTGGCTGCCCTTGCTGACCGACGGATCGCCCTGGCTCTTTCCGTCGGGCAAGGCGCATGTCTCGCGCGTGCGGCTGTTCCAGATGCTGCGCGAACTCGCCGCACGCGCGGGGATCGACCCGACCGCGATCAGCCCGCATGTGCTGCGCCACGCCTTTGCCACCCATTTGCTGGAGGGCGGTGCCGACCTGCGCGCGTTGCAATTGATGCTCGGCCACGCCGACATCGCGACGACCGAAATTTACACGCATGTCGATAGCCGCCGCCTCGTGGAGCTCGTCAACAAGCGCCACCCGCTCGCCCGCATGGATGGCGTTGACCTAGCGGAGCCTTCGTCCTAGCGACTCCGCATGACAGCCTTTCTGGACTTCGAAAAACAGGTCGCCGCGCTCGATCGGCAGATTGCCGAACTGCGCGAAATGGGCGATGATCCGTCGCTCAACATCGACAACGACATCGCACGGCTGGAGGACAAGTCCTCGAAACTGCTGCGCGAAATCTATTCCAAATTGACGCCGTGGCAAAAGACGCAGGTCGCGCGCCACCCCGACCGCCCGCATTTCAAACATTATGTCGCGGGGCTGTTCGACGACTGGATGCCGCTGGCGGGCGACCGCAATTTCGGCGACGATCAAGCGATCCTCGGCGGACTCGCGCGCTTTCGCGGCCGCCGGGTGATGGTGATCGGCCATGAAAAGGGCGACGACATCCCGTCGCGCATGAAGCATAATTTCGGCATGGCGAAGCCCGAGGGCTATCGCAAGGCAATCCGCCTGATGCAGCTCGCCGACCGTTTCGGCCTGCCGGTGGTGACGCTCGTCGATACCTCGGGCGCTTTTCCCGGCATCCAGGCCGAGGAACGCGGGCAGGCCGAGGCGATCGCACGTTCGACCGAGCAATGCCTCGCGCTTGGCGTTCCGATGGTCGCGGCGGTCGTCGGCGAGGGCGGATCGGGCGGGGCGATAGCCCTGGCGGCCGCCAACCGCGTGCTGATGTTCGAGCACGCGGTCTATTCGGTGATCTCGCCCGAAGGCTGCGCCTCGATCCTGTGGCGCACGTCGGACAAGGCGGCGGACGCCGCCGCGGCGATGAAAATGTCGGCGCAGGACCTGCTCGGCCTCAAGGTCATCGACCGGATCGTTCCCGAACCCGTCGGCGGCGCGCACCGTGCGCCCGAAGTCGCGATCGCGTCGCTGGGCGATGCGATCGAGCAGGAACTGGGCGCGCTGGCGGGGCTGCCGCAGGGCACGCTGCTGGCCGCGCGCGAGGAAAAATTCCTCGCGATGGGGCGCGCTTAGGCCGATCCTGCCGGAACCCGATCGCGGGTCATGGCGTTCCCATTTTCAGGAAACCGACGAGCTGCGAAGGGTAGCGCGGCTTGCCTTGCCGCGCAGGGTGGATATCCCTCGGCAAGAGAGAAAATGGGAGGCATTGCGATGAGCTGGAAGACGGGAAGGACATTTGCGGCGGCGCTGGCGATGGGCGGCATCGCCTTTACTGGCGTGGCGGATGCGCAGCTGAAGGCGATCAAGACCCAGACCAATATCTCGCCCGCCGAGCGCAAGCAGGGCGATGAAGCGCATCCGCAATTGCTCCAGGAGTTCGGCGGCGCATATAAGGGGCCGCAGGCGGCCTATGTGAACCGCGTCGGACAGAATATCGCGGTGCAATCGGGCCTGTCGCGCTCGCCCAGCGATTTCACCGTCACCCTGCTCAATTCGCCGGTAAACAACGCCTTCGCGATCCCCGGCGGCTATGTCTATGTCACGCGCCAGCTGATGGCGCTGATGAACGACGAGGCCGAACTGGCCGGCGTGCTCGGACACGAGGTCGGCCATGTCGCCGCGCAGCACAGCAAGAAGCGGCAGTCGGCGGCGACGCGCAACACGATCCTCGGCGTCCTCGGCGCGGTGCTCGGCGGTGCGATCGGCGATAATGGCGGGCTGCTCGGCGGTCTCGGCGGGCTGCTCCAGAATAATTCGATGCGCGTCGCGCAGCTTGCGACGCTGGGCTTTTCGCGCAGCCAGGAATTGCAGGCCGACCAGCTCGGCGTCCAATATCTCAGCAGCGCGGGCTATGATCCGCTCGCGCTGTCGACGATGCTCGCGAGCCTCGCCAACCAGACGAACCTCGACGCGCGCCTGTCGGGCGGCGATGCGCGATCGTTGCCCGAATGGGCGAGCACGCACCCCGACCCGGCGTCGCGCGTCCGCAACGCACAGACGCTCGCCAGCCGCGTCGGCGGCCGGGGCGGAAATCGCAATGCCGACGCATTTCTCGCATCGGTCGACGGCGTGCTCTATGGCGACGATCCGGCGCAGGGGGTCGTCGAGGGACGCGATTTCCTGCACCCCGACCTTCGCCTTCGGTTCACCGTGCCGAACGGCTACGGGATGCAGAATGGCACCGACGCGGTGTCGATCAGCGGCAACGGCGGGCAGGCGCAATTTTCGACCGGCCCCTATAATGGCGACATGAACGCCTATATCTCGGCGGCTTTCCGGGCGGTTGCGGGCAATACGTCGATCAGCCCGAGCGCGATCCAGCGCACGACCGTGAACGGCATTCCGGCGTCCTACTCGACCGCGCGTGTGAACAGCCAGTCGGGACAGGTCGACGTCACCGTCTTCGCCTATGAATTTTCGCGTGGGCAGGCGTTCCACTTCGTCGCGCTGACACAGGCGGGCCGGGGCAGCGTCTTCAATCCGATGTTCACCAGCGTGCGGCGGCTGAGCACCGCCGAGGCGGCGGCGATCCGGCCGCGGCGGGTCGACGTCGTCACCGTCGGCCGCGGCGACACGGTCGCCAATCTGGCGCGGCGGATGGCATACAGCAATTACCAGACCGAACGGTTTCAGGTGCTCAACCGCTTGACCGCATCGAGCCGGCTGACGCCGGGGCAGAAGGTAAAGGTCGTGGTCTACGCGAACCGATAGGTCCGAAGGCGCGAAAAAGGGCGGTGGGATGACCCACCGCCCTTTCCGATCTTGTTCGCGCGCCCGAAGCCGCGCAAACCAACGCGATTAGTCGAGGTTCGACGCAACCGAGTTGAAGGTGTTGCTGACGCTGTTGCCGACGAGGCCCATGGCCGAGATGCCGGCGACGGCGATGAGGGCCGCGATCAGGCCATATTCGATGGCGGTGGCGGCTTTGGTGTCGCGGACGAACTTCTTGATGAACTTCATGACTGGTCTCCTGATTTCACTTACCCTGTTGACGGTCTGGTCTGGGTCAACATCTGCGGTTTAGGGCGAATAGGTTTTGAAAATCTTAATGTGGCCGGGCCGTGAGCGGGCCAGAAATAGCCCCGAAAGGGGACAGTCGCTGCCGCTACATATTCGCGTCTGCGGCGTTCGAAACCTCGCCCCACATATTGCCGGTGGAGTTGGCTACGTTGCTGACAGCGACGACAGCCGCCAGAAAGACAAGGGCCAGGATCAGCCCATATTCGACGGCCGTGGCGGCCCTGGTCGACCGCATCAGCCTGTAAAAGTTTCGCATTGTTCCACCCCTGACTGAAATATAGTTCCCGAGGGTTCCAGCATTCGCACAGGAAGGTTAACAATTTGTCCGCGCTTATCCCCGGAAAACCGCCAAAAACATCGCTTGTCGTCGTTGCTGCGGCGCTGGTTGACCGCGATGGGAGGCTGCTCGTCCAACAGCGTCCCGAAGGGCTGGCGATGGCTGGATTGTGGGAATTTCCGGGCGGCAAGCTCGAGCCCGGCGAAACCCCAGAGCAGGCGCTGATTCGCGAGCTCGCGGAGGAGCTGGCGATCGACGTCGACCATGCCTGCCTTGCGCCCGCCTGCTTTGCGAGTGACATGCTTGGTGAAAGGCATCTGCTGCTTTTGCTTTACGTCTGCCGCAAATGGCGCGGAACGCCGATCGCGCAGCATGCGAGCGCGCTGCGCTGGGTGCGCCCGGTCGAGTTGCACGGCCTCGACATGCCGCCCGCCGATGCGCCGCTGATCGGGCTGATCGAGGCGCTGATCTGAACAAGGCGTCGCCCCGCGCAGGCGGGGGCCGCCATCGGCCTTGCGCTAACCCTCCATTGGTCCCCGCCTGCGCGGGGGCGACGTTCATTCCTTGGGCTTCAATGCCTCCGCCAGCGAGGCCGTGCCGCTGCCGCGCCGCGCGGGCTGCGGCTGATCGGGATGCGGCGCCCAGCCGCTGAAATGGACGATGCGGAAGCTTTCGGCGATGCGGCCGTCGGGTTCGGCCTGCGCCGCGAACGCCGCGGCGATCCGCGCCGCTTCGTCGCCGGTCAGCGGCGGCGGTGCGGGGGTGAGGCGGCTCGACAGGCCAGCGGCGCGCAGGTCGCGCACGAGCGCGAACCATTCGCTATAGCGCACCGTCAGCGCCTCGACGTCGACCACCGGAAGCGCGAAGCCGACGCGCTGGAGCAGATTGCCCATCGCGGCCAGGTCGATCTGGGGATGCAGCCGCGCGATCGACCGTACGCCGTCGGCCATCACCGCGCGGCGCAGGCGCGGCAGGCTGCCGTCGCCGACGAAGGCGCCGAGGAGCAGGCCGTCCGGTGCGAGCAGTGCGCGGAGCCGCACGAGCGCGCCCGGCACGTCGTTGACGCTGTCGAGCCCGCCCGGCCAGACGATGAGGTCGAAGCTGCCGAATGGCAGATCGACCGCGTCGGCTTCGACCGCGATCGCCGCCGTCCGGCTTGCGAGCCCCGGCGCCGCTTCGATGATCGTGAGGTCGGTGCCGGTGCCGCGGAGCCGATCGGTCAGCGCCGCGTCGTGTGCGCCGACGAGCAGCGTGCGCGAAAATTCGCGCGTCACCATCGTCAGCCGGTCGAGCAGCGTTTCGGCGATGATCGGCGCGAGGAAATTGGCGGTCGCGGGCAGGCGCGCCATACGGTCGCGCTGGGCACGGTGGCGGGCGGGCGAGAAGAGCGGGCGCGGGGATTGCGACATGCGCCGCTTGTGCCGTCCCGGGCGATGCTTCACAACCCGCCTATGGCAAGGACGACGGGGGAAGCCGAAAAAACGGGCGAGAGGGCCGCGGCATGGTTCGGCGGTCTGCGCGCGATCGGGCGCGCAATCGTCGATTATGCGTTGCCCCCGCGTTGCCCAGGCTGCGGTGTCATCGTCGGCGACGACCGCCAATTCTGCCTCGCCTGCTGGTCGTCGCTCGATTTTCTGAGCGAGCCGGCGTGCGCGCATTGCTCGATTCCTCTACCGACCGCCGCGCCCGGCGGAGCACTGGCGTGCGGCGCTTGCCTGGCCGAGCCGCCGCCATTCGACGGCGCGCCGGCGGCGCTCGTCTACGGCCCGGTCGCCCGCACCGTCGCGCTGCGGCTCAAATATGGGCGGCGGACCGGGCACGCGCGGCTGATGGCGCGGCTGATGGCGCGCCGCCTCGTCGCGGCGGGCGACATCGACGCGGTCCTGCTCGTTCCGGTGCCCTTGCACCGCTGGCGGCTCTGGTCGCGCGGGTTCAACCAGGCCGCGTTGCTCGCCGACGAACTGGCGCGGCTGACCGGCGCGCCGCGCGACCATCATCTGCTGCTCCGCGTCAAGCCGACCGCATCGCTCCGCGGCAAGGGACGCAAGGAGCGCGAGCGCTTCGTCGCCGGCGCCTTTGCGCTGGCGCCGGGTGCCAAGGCGCGCGCGGCGCGCAGGCATCTGGTGCTGGTCGACGACGTTCATGCGAGCGGGGCGACGCTGCGCGCCGCGGCGCGGGTGCTGCGGCGGAGCGGTGCCTCGCGCGTGTCGGCGCTGACTTGGGCGCGCGTCGTTCCGGACGCGGCCGGGGGCAACATATTTGACTTTGCTTCGTTGGATTCCGATATGCACAGCGAAAGGACGACAGGATAGCCGCATGGCCCAGATCGAAGTTTATACGAAGGCTTTCTGCCCCTATTGCACGCGGGCGAAGATGCTGCTGGGCGGCAAGGGCGCCGATTTTCGCGAAATCGACGTGACGATGGACCGCGCGGGGTTCGAGGCGATGGTCGAACGCGCGAACGGGCGGCGCACCGTGCCGCAGGTCTTCATCGACGGGAAGCATGTCGGCGGCAGCGACGACCTCGCCGCGCTCGACGCGAAGGGCGAACTCGACGCGCTGATCGGAGCCGCCTGACCCATGATCGTGTTCGATCTTTGCTGCGCCGCCGGCGATCACCGGTTCGAAGCCTGGTTCGCAAGCAGCGACAGCTTTGCCGACCAGCAGGCGCGCGGGTTGATCGCGTGCCCGGTCTGCGGCGACAGCGCGGTGAAGAAGGCGGTGATGGCGCCGCGCGTGGGTGCGAAGTCCAATCAGGCCTCGATCGCGCCGGTTTCGGCAGCGGCGGAGCCCGAACCCGGCCCCGAACTGGTGCGCAAGCTGCTCGCTGGCATCGCGGCAAAACAGGCCGAAATGCTGCCGCAATCGCGCTGGGTCGGCCGCGAGTTTGCCGATGCCGCCCGCGCGATGCACGAAGGCCGCGCCGCCGAGGACCTGATCCACGGCCAGGCCTCGCCCGAAGAGGCGGAAGCGCTTCGCGACGACGGGATCGCCGCGATGCCCCTGCTGGTGCCGATCGTGCCGCCCGAAGCGGCCAATTGATCCAAGCCCGATTGACGCTCCGCGCGCTCCGCCGCTAAACGAGCGGCGGCGCACCCGTAGCTCAGCAGGATAGAGCATCAGATTCCTAATCTGAGCGAAAATCGCATTAGTGAGTTGTTTTTGCATGCTTTTTCTTAACCGTGTGCCGTCCAGTGTGCCGTAAAGTGGCTGCCGCTCTGTCAAACGCCGTGATTTCGGTGTCGGGATCTACGTGGGCGTAGCGCATCGTCATGGCGATATTGCTGTGGTCCATAGCCTCGCGGATCGCGAGGAGATCGGCGCCCGCTTTGCGCGCCCAGCTTCCGAACGTGTGCCTGAGATCGTGGAATTTGAAATCTTCGAGCTGCGCCGCCTTCACAGCGGCGTACCAGCGGCGTTTGTAATTGGTGGTATCAAACACTTTACCGGTCGGTATGCGCGCCTCACCAGTGGTTGGGTCAATCGCTTGAGCCTTGCGCATCGCTTCCAGCTCCTCGTGCAATGGAGCAGTTATGCGGACGATGTTAGGCCGTCCGCTCTTATTGGTCGGTATAGTGATCGTGCGGCCTTTGAGATCGACCTGATGCCATTGCATCGCGAGCAGCTTGCCCCGGCGCAATCCAGTGGTAACAGCAGCCACCACCATTGGTCGCATAGCCGGGTGTAGCGCATCTATAAGCGCAGTATATTCGTCGGCCGACAGGAAGCGAATGCGCCATTCCTTTTCTCGAACCTTGAGTTTTGACCAGGCGATGTCAGCGACTGGCTGCAAGTGGATAGTCGCCACATGGTTGAGTGCCGCCTGGAGATAGGCGAGATCGCGATTCACCGTTTGTGCTGAAACAAATGGACTATCGGGATTATCTTCCTTGCCGCTCCGCCAGGCCGGTTCGCCCCGTCGCTTCGCGCGAAAATCCATCAGCAACGCATTGGTGAGGCGATCGACGCGCACTTTGCAATTGAGGCAGCGGTCGAGATTTTCAATGTTCGACCATATCGCATCCGCGCTCGCGGTGTGCTTGGCGTGCTCTTCCCACCAAGAGGTCAAAGATTCGCCGACCGTCCAGATTTCCTTTGATCGGTTAGGAGCTTTCGAGAGTTGCTCGATTATCCGGTCAGCTGATTTTTGCGCCTCTCGCTTTGCCGTTTGTTCCGTGCTGACGCGATGTCGCTGACCGTTGATCGTGACGTCGAGCCACCAATATGGCGAGTTGGGCCTTTGATAGAGGCGCATCGGGTTCTGCTTTCGTCAATGAATCGGTTAAGGTCAGAAATGGAGTATCGGATGGAATCACCGACCTTCACATAGTCAATTCGGCCTTCCTGTCGCAGCTTGCGCAGGGTCCGCACGCAGACAGCGAGATGGGCGGCCGCATCAGATGCTTTCATGAGGTGAGCGGTCATTGAAGTCGCCCTCCGCCCCGAGCGAAACTGTGGATGGCAGAGAACCGCCTGTATCCATCCGGATGGTCGGCCAGGCGCTCAAGCTGCCAGCCGTCACCACGTGCGATATCAATGATGGAATGCGATCCGGCCGCACGGTCGAGAAGGTCCGCAAGATATGGACGACCAAGCCCAGCAAGGGAGAAAATGCAAAACTCAACTGCTGCTACGACTGGATCACGCTTTTTAAGTTCCTCTTTCGATTGAAGACCCGTCATAGGAAGTTCGCCGTCCGCGATCTGTTCATCGGTGAGTTCTTCTCCGATATCGAACCGATGGCGCAACCCTTCTACATAGCCGTCCTTGGTCGTACGGGCTGGGGTCCAGTACATGCGCCGCTTGCGCCACGTCCCACGAGCATAATCAAGAACGAGGTGGCGTGCGTGCTCGACAGTAAGAGCAAACTGTTTTGCTGACTTTTGCTCATCAAATGATGGGCCTTCGCCGGCCGCGATCGGTAGGATGTCCCAAAAAGTCCTGCTACCCCGGCGGCCCTTTTTAGCCGTCGTTTTTGTCATTTCAGCATCGGCCCCCCAACGCGTTTTGCCAGCCTCGTTAAGCCGAGCCACGCGGTCCGGGCATTTTGCCAAATAGTCATTCGCCGACCAAACAAGGGAAACATCCAACCCATGCGCGCGTGTGGGTGCACGATTTTCACCGAAGATCGCACGCGCCGCTGCCTCCCATTGCGGGAATACCTTGCAAGCGATCAGTTCCTCAAGGTTCGTCTGGCCGAGATCGGTAATGGCGATTGACGACTCAACCGGATCGAGCACCCAGAGTTCGTGAACGTGAGGATGCCAGCCATTGAAGCCATAGGTCACTTCAGTGCTGCGAACGAGGCCTACAAATCCAAGGCTTTTGCGAAAGCGCTGATAGCCGCCTCGTTGGCGCATTTTGCGAAGTGCCTCGGAAAGACCATCCATTGAATCTTTGCAAGAGTCTGCAATTTTGTGGGGAAATGTGTGCGTCATCATGACAACGATCATTCCGCGAGCGCGTGCCGTCTCAATCAGACGGCAGACTTCGTCGCCGCGCACTTTTTCGATCTTCTGTGCACATGTTGCGCATAGCCACACGCTGCCGCAGGTCATAATTCCGGCCCAAGTTTTTGCGCCGGACGCGCGCTGCAGAGCAGTCACCGAACTAGCGTTACGATGGTGGCTCTGAGTGCATGCGCAAACAGGATACCAGCTACCGGCTCCATCTGCGTCATCCCGTTCTTCCTGAGTGCGCGGAGCATTGCCTTTGAGCACCTTTGCCGCTGCGCGGCGAAGCAAAGAGAGAGGTTTGGCAACACTGCTACTTCTTTCTACCAAGGCCGCTTCGCGGCTGATGGCAAGATTGCCGGCTGGCGTTGGAGCGCGCCTCATCGACCGGCCTCCGGCTCAAGCGCCAGCAAGACCACCGCAATGAGCGCAAAGATGGAAGCAAAAATCGCAGCCAAGATTGCCATTGCTGCCAAACGAAAAGGCCAGAGCGTTGAAACATCTTCAGCTCCGCAGAGACACATGAGCAGAAACGTCAGGACAAAAATGGTGCAAATCTGCACAAAGAAACGCGCGCTTAGACGAATGTAAGAAGATAACATGAAGCGTCCCCTGGACAGGGACAGCCGGGCCGTTGCCGAGGCGACGAGCTCACGCTAAAGCGGTCACGCGACAGACGAGCGCGCATGAGCTTGTCGGGGCGGGCGGCCGCGAGGCTGCCCGCCTTTTAGTTGTTGTTGTTGCTGCAGCCGAGAACAGCCAACGCCTCGCGCTTCGTTGCACGGACAGCGACAAGATGACCGCGATCATCAAGAATCATCGCCCCGGCGCTCGTGGGTCCAGCACCGGTGATGATCAGCGAGTTAGCAGCTCGAACGTAATAACACGCAACGACATCGCGCCGCGTCATGACGTTTTCAAAAAGTTCGGAAAGAGACATCGTAAATACCGCCGAAAAAGGGCAGCGTCTTTCTCGGCTCGCGCAACCAGAAGCAGAAGACGCATTACGCCCCGCTTTCGTTACTGTCGGACAGACCCGGCACCGTTACTCACCACACGCTCTACCCGCGCACCCATACTCACATGGTGAGCTGTTCTTGCCGGACGTTGGCGAGGATAGTCGTCTTATCCACGCGATTTCACAGGGCCGCGGGCCCCAACTCCCACACTTGATCCCGATCCAAGGAGCATGGCGAGTCTTTGATACGACTGGAACGTCACCGCCCAGAACCACAGGTTTTGGCTGCCTGTGAGCCTCCGCGATCTTTGCTACGCGGCGCAATCAGGTGCCGTCGTTTTTAGTATCCGACCTGACAATCACAAGATACGAATCGGGAACAGTGCGGTCAATGCCAACATCGAAAATTTATTACTTTTTCTACGGCTGCGGCGAATTTCGGCCAAAATTGCCTGAAACCTAAAGCGCCTTTTATCTCGTAATTTCATGCAGTTACAGCGTTTCGCGCCAGTGGCGTCAGCGGCCAATTCACGGACGAAAAAGGACCGCGCCCCAGATGAATCTGGGCCGTCAGACCCGCGACACAAGATCAAAAAACGCGATGAGCGGCGGACCCAATTTGTACACTGCGAAACACGTCAACCCAATCCCGACCGAAATTTTCGCGATCATCAGGCCATTTTCAACGTTCGTCATCATCTATTTTCTCCTTATCCTCGCGCGATCGGCCCCTGCAATCGCTAAAGCCGGCACTTCACCAGCGCCGCGATCTTCGATCGCTTCACCTCCGCCAATGTAACCATAATCGTGCGCTGATTGCTCTTCATTGCAACCTTCACAACACCTGCACCTCCATCGATGCAGCCCATCGGCTCAAATCCACGCGCTGCAAGTCGATCAACCATGCTATCTCCATCTTCTGCGAAGCTCTCGTAGATCGAAACCGGCCGTGGCTCGACTGTAGCTGGCGGCTCTGACGGGACCGCACCCGACGCATGATAAGATGCCCCTTCAAGCGCTGCTGAGCCCCCTGCGGGCCCTGAGGCGCAATTATACCTCCAAGGACCGGGACCGACAGCGTCGACGCCTGCAGCCCGCAAAATACTCGCCAGCTGCGCATGACTGCTCACGGACCCAGAGAGTGAAATGCTGATATCGTTACAAATGACCGCTGGCGCCTTATCGACCCGAGATATCAATGCCACCCACTGCGAAAGTTTTCCCGTCCCCGTCAGCTGAACGTCGGTCACAGCTAGCTTCGGCCGATCCGTCGGAGGTGGCGACGTCGGAGCCGGCTGCTGCGATGACGCGGGCGAGCCCATCACTGTCAGTGCTGATACAGTAGCTATCACCACCAATGATGATGCGAGGAGCGTCTTGAAATTTCCGATCATTATTCTTTCCACTTGGTGTGAGTTTTTTAGAAGTAGAATTGGACGATACTGGATTAGATAGCATACGATAAGAGTAGTAAAGCGCAATACCAACCATCGAAAAAGAAAGAGGAATAAGTCCGAGCATCAGCCAATGCTTCAGACTCAGAGCCTTAATTCTTTCGTCTATGATTTTTCTACCGGCAACACCCTGGGCAACAGACCGATAATGAGGATAAATAGTTTTGTCGTGAGGAATGACGCGCGGCGCTGCGCCCATATCATCCTTACGACAATCCCAGCTCGAGTAAATCGACAGGACGTGCTCGTCTGCCTTTCCGAGCTCGGAGCGGGGATAAACCTTGTAATATGCCTCGCCATTTTCCCGAATATCAGAGTGAAACTTGCGCTTTGTCTGACTGATCCAAACGATATCGATGCCGTGGGCGTTCTCGTCGGAGAAATGGCGCTGCATCGATATAGAAGACAAAATACGAGGATTTAGCGGGCTGCGATTAGAGAAGATGTCGTGACATTCATCGATTACGATGAGGCCGCCGTTACCAAAGACCTTCCCAGGCACAACCTCACCATTGACGACAACCGGCCAGCTGAGCGGATCGCGAAACTCCTCAGGCGAGACATATGTGTAATCCGGCTCGAAGCCCAGAACATCGGCAATCACGTCGAGATTCAGCGGCACATTGCCGTACACCTTGCGGCGGCTGCAAAGCGATGGCGCGTCACCCTTTGCAACCTCGATGGGCTGGAGAGCGGGCCAGATAAACTGGCTGTAGGCCTCAGTTGTTTTTCCGGAACCCGACGGGCCAAAGATGAAATATTGCACGGTAATGAACCCTAAAAATTCGATCTCTGGGAGCTGCGGTGCAGTGGCTCCTACCCCCCAGAGCTCGAATTTATTTTGCAGACTTAACGACTTGCCAGATCAAATTGGTGACAGCGGCAGTCGCACACATGCTGAGGCCAAGATCCATTTTTGTATAATGGATCCAGTATCGAAGCATCGCCGGCGCATTCGCAAGCGCACCGGTCAACGGCTGCAAAATGTTGAAAGTGATCTTCCCCTCTTCGTAGCCAAACCCAGGGATGAAAGAGAAAATCAGCGGCAGGAGCCCCAGGAGAAACACGATTCCCGCAAAGGTCATGCCGAGCGACAGTGCTTTGGTTCCCGCTATCCCGAGTATAATTTTACCCATTTCCACCTCGTGCGATACGAAAGGCCATGACGGTCCAAATCATCAAGAAAATGGGCTGAAAGAAGCCGGCCCAGTCTTCCATGATGGAGCAAATGTCGAACGTTGCGACGTCCGGGAGGCCCATCTTTTCACGAATAGAATTCGCCGCTGGATTGCTCAGCCGAAAATCCATCGAAGGATTTGGACACGTCCCGGGGTTGTACGTGAACGATCCGATATCGATCGTCGGAAGCGCAGGCATGTCGCCCGGATCTTCAACCTGAAAATCCTGATCGACCTTTGTTGATCCACCGCCAGGCGTCTCTGGAGAGCCCGGATTGGAACCTGGGACCGATGGCGTCGATGGCTGAGATGCCGCATCATGCGCCGACTGGGGAACATATGAACCAAGCGGCGAAGCTGCCGGTGTAACGAAGACGTTGACATCAGGGGCCTCGTTCAGGTCCCTTCCTTTCATCTCAACGGCAGCCGTTGCAGCCAACTGTTGCTTTTGTGATTCAGACGCGCTCAGGCCAGCCGCCTCGAGACCAGCTTCGACCAGAGGCATGATAGCGCTGGCGGTCACCGGCGCATCGAGAAATTCCGGCGGCACAGGGCTTGAAGAGCTGGCAGCGGTCGCAGTCGCAGCAAACACTGGCGATAGCGTGTTCGGATCGAGACGCGCGTCATCAGTCGGAGCACGGTAGATATACCAGCCCGGCTCTCCGGGACTCTGCTCCCATTTCGCAACGCCTGAATTATATCGACCATCTCCAAACGAAGCCAAATGCGGTGCATAATAGCCCCTGTATTTCTTGCCGTCTGGATATACGCTCACCCAAGTGACATTGCCGTTAGCTTGGCCAACCGGCGTAGATTGGTCGACTGGAACGACCAGATAATAGGCGAATCCATCAATGAAGTTCTGTCCCGACGCGGGGGCAGGGACAATGAACACTCGACCGACCGGAAACGCGACGCCGGGCATCGCTGAGGTAGACGGGCCGGGGCCGTATTTTGCTCCATCGATGAAGCGATCGCTCCAAACTTTTTGGCCGCTGTAGGATGAGCTCGGAGCGTCGACCGTCGCCGAGTTGTGCTGATATGAATGACCAGTGTCGGAGTCGCTCGTCTTAAGAAGATCGTACGCTACGCCACCAAGGGAAAGGATCGTAAGAAGCGCTCCAAGCGGTTTGAACCTCTTGCCGATGCGGCCGAGACGAGAGAGGTAGCTATTGCTCGCCGCGATGCCTCCACCAGCCAGTGCTGCCGAAACGCCTCGGATATAGCGAGCCTGACGCGCTGACGCTTCCTCAGCCGACACGATCAATCGAAGATCGTCACCAAGGGCGCCCGCTGATTTGCCCAAACCACGAAGCATATTGTCGTTTGCGGCGATTGTTGCAACGCGCACCTGAGCTCGAGGCGCATATGGGTCGATAGCCGGCGACTTCGATGGAATCGGAATCGTGCCTGGCTGTGAAGGAAGAGCCTGACCAAACACTGCAGATGGGGCCGAGGCCGCGAAGACGAACGCAGCAGCAAGACCGAAAGACGTTCGCTTCATGAGCGGATGCCCGCCAAAAAAGACATCCAAACAAGATTTGCGAGCAGAAGAGCGGCGAGCATATCAGCCTCCCGTTAGAAAGAAGGGGCTGGCAACCACCTCGAAGCCAGCCCCTTCAAGCACATCGAATTCCAACCAGGAGGTAGATCAGAATTTATTCAAGATGCGCTTCACGACAACAATCGACTTTTCGCCGATCTTGAGCGTGAAAGCAGCCGCGCCGATCGTGGCAAGAATTGCCACCAAGGCCGCGATGTAGCCGGCGAGCTCTTGAGCATCGACACCCGGCAGGGCAATAGGATCCATATTAAAAGACTTTCAACAGAGAGACTCCTCGTCCGATGAAATAGGCTAAGATCGCAACGCCAAGGAACGATCCGCCCAAAGCGAACGTCGCCTGGATAGAATCTCCAGCCAGAGCGATCGCCGATGCATCGACTTGTACGAGGGACGAAGAAGGCCCGCACACCGATGCATCTGCCCCAGAGGGCGAACCCTCCGGAATTTCTTCGACAGGGACGCAGGCGAGAATTTTCATCGCGCGTCTGCCGAACGATTAAGCGGCTGCCTTCAGAGCTGCAGCGCTCAGCGGAACGAGCTCGATCTTGAACAGGCCGATCTTGTCAAATCCGCCAACCTTCACAACGTCGATATTGTCGGCCGACACCGCGTAGCGCCCCGGCGCATAAGCATCTGCTTCGCTGTTGATCGTCACCGAATGACGCTTCACCTCGCCGCGCGGCGTGTGAACGAACACTTCCTGCTCGTAGAAATCGTATGCCTTGCCAGTTTTCTTGCTCGTTCCGCTCTTATGATAGAGACGATCGCGCGAGTCTTCACGAACTTCAATAAATGCCTTTGTCACCAAATTTCTCCTATCGACGCGATTAACTTCGATAAGAGAAAAATATTGTGATCAATCTATTGAGTCAACGTTCAGAAATAATATATATTTCGTACACTATTTTATTCATTATTTTTCTGGAGCAGCATCAGGCCGCAAGGTTACATGGCGCATGTCGCTGCTGACGAAGGTGCGCTGGCTCTGCTGATCTTGTATCGATAGACGAGGAAGCCACGGCGAACATCGATAATGTGTCTCAGAGATCGGCCAAAAGATCGGCCAAAATCGAGCGCTAGGGGCGAATATCACGTTAATTTTCAGGCCATTAGACGCCCAGAAAGATCGGCCAAATTTCGCAATTTATGGCGGGCCTGTACCGAACCGTCGTACGTTGACTGCTGATCTTGGTAAGCTTGGCAGAAGTTGCGAATTGAAACGTGTTATCAAAACGCACCAACGTACTTTTAGATTTGCGGCTCTGACCAGAAAATCTGTATCCGTGTCAGGATGCAAATCGACGCATTTCCGCCGAAAATGTGGCCTCAGGCAGCGATTATCGATTGATACGATGACGCATCAGCCCGTTTTGTGCGCGATTCTGATAACACGTTAGTTGCGAATTGAAATGTGTTATCGGAATCGCGTCTCTTGCGAATGCACCCGCATCCAGGCGAGCATGAAATCGGCTAATTTCCGCGAAAAATTTGGCCTCAAGTGGCGATTATGAATTGATGCAGCGGTGAATCATGACGTTTCGCGCACGATTCTGATAACACGTTGGAAGCCCGTTCTCACCGAGATCAACAGCCTGGGCGCAATCTGCTGATCTTGGTAAGCGCCCGGGAGCCAGCTGTTGCATCTGCGCCTGATCGCCGCGATAATGGCGGCGCTACAGATGCTGTTGCGACAGATTCGGCTGCGGCGCGGGTGCGCCAAACACCCCGCGCCAAATCGCGCTTCAATATTGGCGCTTTGCGAGCAGAAAGCTTACCACCTCACTCAGTTCGGCGAAATCGCTGCACATGAGATCAAGTGCCGCGCGGCCTTCGAATGGCGGCGCGTGATATGGTCCACGCAGCCAATCGGCCGCGCGATCGTCGAGGGAAAGGATACGCAGCGACGCATAAATTGAGAGAACGCAGCCAAGGCGCTCGAGGATCGCGGAGGGCACCTCGACACGTTCGTGAGCTGCAGTGCGGGCCTTCAGATCGTCAAACAGATGGCGGTCGCTGATTGCGAGCAGCTGCATTTGCTCGTCGACGTTCAGCTGCCATTCCTCGGCGATGATCGCGAAGGTGCGATAGGCGGCGCCACCCTGGGCAGCAGTATCTCCATCGCCTTCTGTCTTCGTCATGCGTAGATGCCAGCGTCCACAGCATCGATGAATTCAAGAACTTCATCGCCGCGACCTGCGTCCACCAACTGCTGAGCCGTCAGTCCGGTCAAGCCAGGCAGCGGCTCGGATCGATAGTAAGCCTTTGCGATCGCCGGCGAGGCAAAGCGGGACGAAAGACGCTCTATGATTCTAAAATCGATCATCACAACTGCTGCGCACGATATTCTTCGACGCTGTCGCAAATGAAATGGATTGCTTCATGTTGATGCATCCAGCCGGCATCGAACATATCGGTCCCATACGCACGCTCGACGACCCACTCATCACGATTTTCCGCGTCTAGATAGTGCTCGGAACCAGTCCAAGCGTGAAATCGCCAGCGATTGTAGCGTGCGCGAAAATAGAAGCGCTGCTGGTCGAATGAACCTTCTGCCTGAAGCGGACAATTGCCACCAATCTCGTCGAAAACGATCCCAAGCGCCGCCGCCCGTGCGTCCGCTGCTGGACCCTCACGCTCCCAAACGGCTCGCTGCTCATCAAGAACTGGCGCGAGGGCCGCTCGCAATGCATGGAGAAACGTGCTGCCGGCCTCACTCATGACTCCAGATCGATTTCAGCCGCCTGGGACATCTTCTTTGGCCTTGGTCTTCATGTGATCAATGTAGCATAAAAATTGACCGAAAAAAGGTTAGACGAACACATCGGGATCGCCCGGATTTACACGCCTGCTTTTTAGTAGGTTAGACATCTGCAACGCGCTGAAAAGCTCGTATCTGGATCGCCGGCTCGGGCCTCCAGCCGCCCCAATCAACTTCGCACCGGAAAAACCGGGTGATCGACTACAGCTTAGGCCACGAGCTTTGCTGAATGTATCGAGTTCGATCGATAGCCGTCTAAAACTGCTTTGACCGAATTTGCAATTCGCCGCCCAAGTTCGGACGGGACGGCGTTACCGATCTGGGCGTAGACGGATGAGTTGCGCCCAACAAAGCGATAATCAGAAGGGAATGTTTGAATTACGGCAGCTTCGTCAATCGTCAAACGACGAAGCCGTGACGGCACCGCTTTACCCGGCACCACCTTGCGGCCGCGAATGAGACCGGCGTGATATTCTTCAACCCATGCCTTGCCATCGCCGTACAGCTGTTCCTCATCCAAAATAGGGGTGCGATTTCCCCCCATCGATGCCGGCAATGTTGACGCATATCCATCGGGGTCCAGTGGACGACCTTGGCCGTTGAACAGCATTCCCGCGTATGCCGAGTTTCGCATGATCGGCCGCGCTGCGAACGTGATTTTCGCTTTGCACACTCGCGCGTTGGTTGCACTCCCGGCCCGGCCGAGGTGCGCGATGGCATCTCTCAGCTTAGGCGCCACTTCACGCTGTGTTTCTAGGTGCCCAACGAAATCGCTGGCGGCCTGATCTTGGAAGCCAACGATGAGCATACGCTCTCTGGCCTGGGGAACGCCGAAATCGGATGCGCGGACCACCACCAATTCCGCATCGTATCCAGCTGCCCTCGCTTCGCGTAGCAGCCGTTCTCGAATTGGCCGGAATTTTTCTAGGGTAGCGAGCGCTTTTACGTTCTCCAAAACAAACGCGCGTGGCTTCAAAATGCGGAGTGCCTTCATGTACGTGAAGACCAACTCCGATCGAGGATCATTCATATCCATATAGCCCGCCACGCTGAACCCTTGGCATGGAGGTCCACCGATAAGTACGTCGGGAGAAGCCAACTTTTTCAGCTTGGGAAGGTGCTGCTGCAATTCACCACAATGGATAATGCCAGCGCCATGATTCAACTCGAAAGTGGCACAAGCATCTGAATTTAAATCATTCGCCCAGACCGTTTGAAACCCGGCTTGGCTGAAACCGATATCCAGACCGCCCGCGCCGGTGAACAACGATACCGTCGTGGCTGACATATTCGATCCCCTTACGAATGTTCGCGCTACGTACCCTTGAATGCAAAACGCATCAACAGGGATCGTGACATTTCATCGCGTTTCGATCATGACCCCCCGATGAATCGGAGGGGCGAAAGTGTTGAAACCGCCTGAGCGAAATGATTTCATTTCGAAAAAGCTAGTCGAATACATCGAGCGCGCGAAAGCAGGGGATGGGCCGAAGCCGGACCGTTATCCGGCCGAACGCAAAGTGCTCGAACGGCTTATTCCTATTCGAACGGACGGATTTCGTGGCATTACCCTGACCGCGATAATGGGCAAGCATGTCCGAGAGGACACGAATACCGGGACCGAATTTAATTCCATCAAGCCTAGAGGGATTTTCGAGAGAGCGATTCGGCCCGTACTAAGGACTTACCGAATTCCCACCGGCTTTAGCGCGCCCCTCAACGTCGCGAAAAATGTCCAAATATTAGATGAAAAGTGGGCGGAGGGACGCGATCCAGAGGACGCTGCGCTAGCCGCAGTCGATTATATCCGACGGATAAATAGGCACTGGGAGGATGCTGCTTATCGTGATGATCTGATCATGATGTTTATTCAGCGGCTCGTAGCCTACGGCGAGGAGGTGGGATCATACGATGTCGAACTTCCCGCGCTCGATACCCTGTCACCAGTGACGATAGCGTTGAAGCTAGCAAACTTTGCCATCGCCTATCCTGAGGGAGGAGCGGTGCCACAGTTGGTTGTCGGTGCGATTGTCGCCGCTGCGCGTTCTACCGACGTCCAATACCTGCCTCTTCAAGGGGTGGAGGCTAGCGTGTTTGGGACTAATACGACCTCTAACAAACCTGCAGATTTATGGGAAACCATGGCTGATGGCTCCCTCGGAAATTTGTATGAGGTGACGTGCAAGAAGGTAGATGAAGATCGGCTCGGCGCCGCGGTTGAGTCTTTTGCGAAGCTGGACTTACCGAACACCGTGATTACGTTCGTGTGTCGAATACCAACCGACATATCCACCTTAGCCGTTGAAGGGGGAGCCGTTGTTTTCCGTGGCGTCACATTTCAATTCGTCGACATTCGGGAATTTGTCATTTCGCTGTTTGTCATCCTAACAGCCGAAAAGCGGGAAGCGGTTGTTACGAAGATCGCCGAGTTCATCGGTGACTCATCGAGGCAGGTAAAAACGAAACAAGGCTGGGCGCAACTCTTCGAGTGATGCTTGAGAGGAATCTGAATAGGACGACGGCACTGTGCCACTGAATGTGACGTCAGTGTACCGTGATGTGCCGCGTTTTTCCCATTTGTTCCTCTACAGACTTGACGGCCCTGTCACCGCAATCTAGCCAACGGCGCAGAAAAGCGCGTCTTTTCGGAATGCACCCGTAGCTCAGCAGGATAGAGCATCAGATTCCTAATCTGGGGGCCACAGGTTCGAATCCTGTCGGGTGCACCATTTCCGTTCGACCGGCGCGTTTCGGGTGCCTTGAAAAATCGGCCTCGGGCAAAGAAATGCTTTGCCCGCCGGTTCCGCCGCCCGGCTTCCTATTCGCCACAAGGGTGAACAGTGTAGTTACGATGGCGCGCTTTATCGCCATCGAGGGTCCGTTATCGTCCCGCTCCGTAATCGGGCCAAGCAGGAAGAAGCCCGGATATGGGCGGCCACAAAGAGCCGCGGTTGGAGAGGGAGGACTTATGGCATTCCGCAAAACTGCCCTTTGGGCGGTCATGGCCGCTACGGCGCTCAATTCATCGGTCGTGATGGCGCAGGAGGAGCCCGAAGGCGAAGCGGCGGACAGTGCCGCGCCCGTCGAGGGCGATATCGTCGTCACCGCGCAGCGCCGCGAGGAGCGGCTCGTCGACGTGCCGATTTCGGTGTCCGCGGTCAGCAGCGCGGCGATCGACCGCGCGCAGGTCCGCACCGTAAGCGACATCGCGACGGTCGTCCCGAACATCCAGATCAACGAAACGATCGGCAACAGCTATGGTCCGCTGATCACGATCCGCGGCCTGTCGCCGTCGGCCGACACCAGTCTGGCCCGCGACCAGCCGGTGGGGCTCTATATCGACGGCGTGCCGATCGGCAAATCGACCGGTGCCGCCTTCGACACCGTCGACCTCGAGCGCGTCGAGGTGCTGCGCGGACCGCAGGGCACGCTTTACGGCAAGAATACGATCGGCGGCGCGGTCAATCTGATCACGCGCAAGCCGAGCGGCGAGTTCGGCGGGCAATATCTCGCGGGCGCCGGCAGCTGGGGGCAGTTCAACCAGCGGATCTCGGTCGACCTGCCCGAGGTCGCGGGGTTCAGCGCCAAGGTCGGCCTGATCACCAAGCTCGACGGCGGCTATTACCGCAATTCGGCGACGGGGAAGAATTTCGGCGAGGAAGAATTATGGGCGGCGCGCGCCGACCTCTTGTGGCGTCCGTCGGACAGCTTCAGCGCGCTCTACAGCTATGACATTTCGGACAGCAAGGGCACGCCGAACCAGCTCGCCGCGACCGCGGTCACCGGATCGGGCCCGACCGCCTTCGTCAACGCGCTGATGGCGCCCTATGTCGTCGACGGACGGACGCGCGAGATCGGGGCGCAGAGCGCGCTTCGCAGCGACTATCGCACCAACGGACATGCGCTGACGCTCGAATGGGAGCCGGGGCTCGGCGATCTGACGCTGAAGTCGATCACCGCGCGGCGTACCGCGATAACGCGGTCGGCGAGCGACTTCGACGGCAGCCCGCTCGACCTTTTGCGCATCATCCTCGACAATGATTACAAACAGTTCACGCAGGAATTGCAGGCGATCGGAACCGCCGGCGATTTCAAATACACCCTCGGCTTCTTCTATCTGAACGACGATTATGAGGTTTATAATCCGCGCTGGAACTTCCAGTTCGGGGGCAACGCCTTCGACATCAGCGAACGCGGCGGCGGGTCCAAATCCTATGCCGGCTATGGCCAGTTCGCCTGGACGCCGCAGGCGCTCGACGAGCGGCTGACCGCCTCGGTCGGGCTGCGCTACACGCGCGAATCGAAACATGCCTACGAGCTGCTCTTGTCCAATTCGGCCTATCGCGCCAATCCGGCGGCGCCCGGATCGGGCGTGTTTGAGCGTGACGCGAACGGCAATCCGGTCACGCGCAGCGGCGAACCCGCCGCCGGCGCGCGGCCGGGCGCGGGCGGGATCGGCTATACCGACCTCATCCCGCTCGAAAATTCGGGGGTGTGGAAACGCTTCAACCCCGAATTCAACATCCTCTATAAATTCCAGCCCGATTTCTCGGTCTACGGCCGCTTCGCGACGGGGTTCAAGAGCGGCGGCATCAACGATACCGCCGCGACGAACACGGCCTTCATGACGGCCTATAATCCCGAAAAGCTGACCTCGTTCGAATTGGGCATGAAATATGCCGGTCTCGGCAACGCGCTCAACCTCAATGCCGCGGTCTATCATTCGGTCTACAAGGATTTTCAGGCCGGGGTGTTCGTGCCGTCGCTGGTGACGACGAACATCATCAACGCGGGCAAGGCCAAATTCACCGGCTTCGAGGTCGAGGGGACGCTGCGCCCGGTCGACGGCTTCACGATCAATTTCGGCGGTGGTTATGTCGATGCGCGTTATACCGATTTCATCTTGCCCGACGGCACCGATGTCACCGACACCTATGTCCTCTCGCGCGTGCCGAAGTGGAATTACCAGATCGGCGCGCTCTATCGCCACGACGTCGGCGCGGGGCGGATCGAGGCGGGGCTGAACTATAGCTGGCGCAGCAGCCAATATTCGTCGATCACCCCCGACCCGCTCTCGAAGATGCCGTCCTATGGATTGCTCGACGGGCGCATCGCGCTCACCGATATCGAGCTTGGCGGCGGCACGACCGCCGAGGTCGCGCTATGGGGCAAGAATCTGACCGACAAGGAATATCTGGTCAGCGCGATCAACCTCAGCATCCTGACGCTCAGCCAGTTCGGCGATCCGCGCAGCTTCGGCGGAGAGCTGCGCATCCGCTTCTGACCGGGGCCCTCCGATGTCGGCCTTTTCCTCCCCGCCCGCGACGGGGTCGCGATGGGTGCTGCCTTTTCTGGGGGCGGTGACCTTTCTGACCGCGATCGGCAATATCGGCCTCGTGTCGGTGATGCCGGCGATCGGCCGGATGCTGCGCATCCCCGATTTCCTCGTCGCTGGCATTTTTTCGGTCTCGGCGCTGACCTGGGCGGTCAGCTCGCCCTTCTGGGTGTCTCGAATCGGGCGCGCCGGGCCGGCCTTCTATATCCGCGCCGGGCTGGTCGGCTTCATATTGTCGATGGGCGGCTGCGCGCTGTCGGTCGAGCTCGGGCTGCTCGCGATCCTGCCGCCGCTCGCGACCTTCGGCTGTTTCGCCCTGCTGCGCTCGATCTATGGCCTGCTCGGTTCGGCGGCGGCGACCGCGACGCAGGCGCTGGTCGCGGCGCGGACCGAGGGGGCGGAGCGAACGCGCGCGATCACCGGCCTTGCCGGGGCGCTCAGCCTCGGCACGATCGTCGGCCCCGCGATTGCCCCCGCAATGATGATCGAGCCTTTGGGGCCGCTGGGCCCGATGCTCGGCTTCGCCTTGCTCGGCGCGCTGGCACTGGCGGGATCGTGGCGGCTGCTTCCGAAGGCGCCGCCCGCTGCCGCGGCGGTCGCGCCCGACCCCGACGCGCCGTCGCTCACCGATGTGTGGCGGCGCAAGGCGATCGGACGCCACCTCAATTTCGGGCTGCTGCTGTGCTCGGCGCAGGCGATCAACCTCTATACGATCGGTTTCGTGATCATCGACCGCGCGCCCGGCGGCGCCATGACCGCGCAGCAGATGATCGGCATCGCGATGACGGCGGGCGCCGTGGCGGCGCTGCTCGCGCAATGGGGGCTCGTGCGGCTGCTCACGCTTTCGCCCCTGTCGATGATGCGCTGGGGCGTTGCGCTCGCCGTCGCCGGCAATGCCGCGGCGGCGCTCGACGGCGGCATGGCGGCGGCGGTGCTGGGGTTCGTGCTGGCGAGTTTCGGTTACGGTCTGGCGCGGCCCGGCTTCAGCGCCGCCGCGTCGCTCGCCGGCGCGGCGAGGGAGCAGGTCGGCATCGCCTCGGCGACGACCTTGATCGCCGGCGCCTCGATCACCCTGCCGCCGATCCTGGCATCGATGGCGTATCAATGGTGGCGGCCCGCGCCCTTCGCTATCGCGGTGGCGATCGGGGTGCTGCTGCTGCTCGACCATCTGATCCGGCCTATTGTTCATGACGAGCGATAGTGCGTTGCCGCCCGGCCGCTTTTTCCCGCGCGCGAAGCGCATAGTGTCGGGGCATGGCGATGCGCCCGCTCAGGCTTGAGCCGGCGCGGGGCGCGCATCTGGAAAAAATGAAGCGGAGAGGAAATATGGACCGTTATCTTGTCATCTCGTCGGACGGCCACGTCGGCCTCCCGCCCGAGCGTTATCGCGACTATCTCGAAGCGAAATATCACGCGAAGTTCGACGAGACGGTGCAGCTCGAGATCAAGGCGCGCGAGGAGCATGAAAAGCGCTTCCTGATCGACGATTTCAACACCAAGTGGCGCGCGCGCGTCGGCGACGGGCTCGAGGGCGCGTGGGACGGCACGATCCGCAACCGCGTGCTCAATCAGGATGGCGTCGCGGCCGAGGTGCTGTTCCCCGACGGGATCACCGAACGCAACGCGCCGCCCTTCGGCGCCGACATCGGGCTGAAGCCCAATGCCGCGCGTGCCGAGCTGCAATGGGCGGGCGCCCGCGCGCACAACCGCTGGCTCGCCGAATTCTGTCAGGACGATCCGCATCGCCGCATCGGCCTCGCGGTGATCCCCGCGCTCTACGATCTCGACGAAACCGCGAAGGAGATCGAATGGGCGCGCAAGAACGGCCTGAAAGGCGTGTTCTTCCCGGCGCTGACCGAGGGGTACGACCTTTATAACCACACCAAATATCACCGCATCTGGGCGATGCTCCAGGACTATAACATGCCGCTGCATTTCCATTCGGGGGGCGCGCCGGCCTATGACACGACGCAGCCCGGCTGGATCGGCACCTATCTGTGCGAATTCGCCTTCTGGATGACGCGGCCGCTGTGGTCGATGACCTTCGGCGGGGTGTTCGAGGAGTATCCCGAGCTCAAGGTCTGCTTCACCGAGGCGGGCGGCGAATTCTGGTTCCCGTGGGTGATGCAGCTCATGGACATCCGCGCCTCGGCCAAGCACACGAGCGGCAAGCTCGGCGATTATTATGCCAATATGAGCATGAAGCCGAGCGAGTATTTCGCGCGCAACGTGTGGGTCGGCTGTTCGGCGCTCCCCGACGAGGAAACGACGCAGGCCTATTACGACATCGGCGTCGACCGTATCCTGTGGGGCACCGACTATCCGCACCCCGAGGGCACCTGGCCGAGCACGCTCGAGAAGATGACGGTCAGCCTCGGCGGCCTGCCCGACGACGACATCCAGGCGATGCTCGGGATCAACGCGCTCGACGTTTACGATGTCGATGCCGACGCGCTGTGGAAGGTCGCGGGCGAAATCGGCCCGCGCCGCGAACTGTTCGTCAAGCAGGCGGCGGAGTGACGAACCGGGCCCTCTCTTTTAGGGGAGGGCCGATAGCCAATTGCAATCGGGCGCCTGCTTGATAGAGCATCCCGGCCTTTTGGGATGGGACGATGTCGAGCTGGCGTGGAATCGAGGAATTTCTGACGGTTGTCGAGCAGGGCAGTTTCACTGCCGCGGGCGATCATCTGGGGGTTTCCAAATCCTATATCAGCAAGACGGTGCATGAACTGGAGGAGCGGCTGGGCGTTCAGTTGCTCGTCCGCACCACGCGCCGCCTGTCGCTGACCGGCGCGGGCGAAAGCTTCCACCGCGAATGCGCCGAGTTGCAAATGCGCCTCAGCGAGGTCGAAAAGCAGGTCGGGCGTTATAGCACCGAACCCGTCGGGCGCCTGCGCGTGGGTCTCAGCGACATCTTCGGGTCGGACTTCATGTCGGCGCTGCTCGCCGAATTCAGCACCGACCACCCCGGCATCGTGATCGAGCCGATCGCCTATCTCAACGAGAATGAGATCGTGCAGGAGCGGTTCGACGTCGTCATCCGTTACGGTGTCCTGCCCAATTCGAACCTGCGCGCGCGCACCTTCGGCTATCTCTCCTATTGCCTGTGCGCTGCCCCCCAATATGTCGCCGCGCGCGGCTGGCCCGAAACGCCGCAGGAGCTGATCGAACACGACTGCCTGACCGACCTTAGCGCGACCATGAGTTTCAACGACGAGGTCAGCGTGAAGGTCAATCCGCGCTGGATGAGCAACAGCGGCATCGCGCTGCGCAGCGCGGCGCGCAAGGGGCTCGGTATCGCGAGCCTGCCGGTCAGCATCGTGCGGCAGGATCTCGCGAGCGGCGGGATGCTTGCGCTCGACGCCGAATGGTCCTTCTACGACCGCAAATGCTGGGTCGTCTATTCGCCGGGGATCATGTCGGTCGCGACGCGCGCCTTCATCGATTATCTGGTCCGCCAATTCTCGCGCGTGAAGGTCCGCCCGTCGATGGCGGCGTCGCTCGCGGCGCGATATTAGAGCGCATAGCCGCTACCCGTTTCGTCCTCCGGGCGAAGGCGCGGGGCTTCACGGCCGGGGCGGAAGAGGACAAAGCTCAAGACCGCCAGTATCAGGGCCGCGGCACCGCCATAGATCATGACGAGACCGAAACCGGCGGTCAGCCCTTGCTGCACGACCGCCTCCGGCAGGTTACCGATCGCCGCCTGACCGGCCGCGACCGCCTCCGCCGCAGTCCGCAACTGCGTCGGATCGACCCCCGTCGGGGCGGCGTGTCGCAGGGCGGCGGCGATCCCTTCGACGAGAATGATGCCCATGAGCGCGATGTTTACGGCCAGCGTGATCAGCCGCGCGCTCATGTCGATGCCCGACGCCATGCCGGCGCGGCTCGGGGAGACCGAGGCCGTCGTCGTATTGGTCACCGGCGTATTGGTGATCCCGATCCCGATGCCCGCGAGCAGCATGCCGGGCAACATCGTCAGCCAGCCCGGCTGTGCCGCGATGCTCCCGAACTTCATGGCGATGAAGCCCATGCCGATCGTGGCGAGGCCGAACGGAATGACGACGCCCGGCCCGTATCGCAGCGACATGCGCTCGCCCAGCGGCGGAAAGATCAGCGCCGGCAATGTGTAGGCGAGCAGACACAGGCCGGTGGTCAGCGTGTCGTAGTCGAGGCCGATCTGAAGATAGATCGGCAGATAGATCATGAACGGCCAATAGCTGAGATTCATGGCGATGCAGCCGAGGATGGCGCCCGAAAAGCGGCAGTTCCGAAAGACCGAAAAATCGAACATCGGATGCGTCTGCCGCCGCTCGGCGAACAGGAAGGCCGCGAAGCAGAGGCCCGTGGCGGCAGCAATCGCGATCGAGGCGGAAAGGCCAAGCGCGGCGCCTTGGGTGATGACATAGACAAGCCCGAAGACCGTCAGCGAGAGGGTTACAATTCCCGCTACATCGAGGCGGCTGGCATCGGGGTCGCGCGATTCGGTTATCGCGGCCGCCGCAACCATAAGGGTCAGGAGCGCGAGCGGAAGATGGACAAGAAAGATCCATTCCCAGCCCGCCAGTGCGATAATCGCGCTGCCGACGATCGGGCCGAAGCCGAGGCCGATTCCCGAGACGACCCCCCACGTCGCAAAGGCGCGGCCACGATCGTGGGCATCCTGAAACTGGTGCGAGAGCAGCGCGATCGAACAGATCAGCATGGCCCCGCCGGCAAGGCCTTGCAGCAACCGGCCCGCGATGAGCAGCGCCATGCTGTCGGCAAGGCCGCAAAGCGCCGAGGTGGCGCCGAACGCGGTCACGCTGACCATGAAGACGCGCTTGCGGCCGAAACGGTAGGCCAATGTTCCGGTCGCCATCAGCACGGTCGTGCACGCGAGCGTATAGGCGTTCATGACCCACTGCAGTTCCCGGAAGTCGCCCTGAAGCACCTCTTCGAGGCTCGGCAGGATCACCGGGACACTTGTAATCTCGAGGCCGAACATCAGCGCGCCAAGGCACACTGCGAGCAGGGCCAACGCGTTTTTGCGGGCAGGGGGGAGGGACATAGGCGGCACCTTTCGAGCGTCCGGGCCGTCTGCCCGGTCGGTGCGCTATCTGGGGCGGAGCAAGTGATGACGGAAATGATTTTATTTTCTAGAATTTATAATTAATTGTAATTAATGTGGAGCCGTGGATATTGATCCGACACTTCTGCGCGCTTTCGTGGCGGTCAGCGAGACGGGCGGCTTCACGCGGGCCGCTCGCCGGTTGAATCTCACCCAACCAGCCGTGAGCCACCAGATCCGGCGGCTTGAGGAACAGGTCGGGCGGGCGCTGATCCGTCGCACGACGCGGCGGCTGACGCTGACCGACGACGGCGAGGACCTCCTGCTGCATGCGCGCGAAATTCTCGCCGGCCTCGATGCGCTCGCGCAACGCTTCCGTCCCTCTCCGGTTTCGGGCGTCGTGCGCTTTGGCGCTCCGGAGGCGTTCATGGGCGAGCGATTGCCGGCGCTGCTCTGCCAATTCTCGCGCGCTTTTCCTGCGGTGCGGCTCGACGTTCATGTGAGTAGCTATCTCGATCTCAGCACGATGATCGCGGCCGAGGAGCTGGACCTCGCCATCGTGCTCTCGACCGCCGGCGGCGAGAAGGGCGGCATCCCGCTGCGGCGGGCGGAATTCGCATGGGTCGCGGCCGACAATTTCCTGTTGTCCGCGGGCGCGTCGCTGCCGCTGGCCTTCCATCCCCCGAATTGCATCAACCGGCTGATGGGGGTCGCCGCGCTCGAAGCGACACCGATCGACTGGCACATTGCCTTCACCTCGCCGAGCGAACAGGGCCTCCGTGCGGCGGTCAAATCGGGGCTGGCCGTCGCTGTGCTGATGCGTAGCGATCTGGAACCCGGGCTACGCCTGCTCGATGGCGATTACGGCCTCCCGGCCCTGCCCAGCGCCGATTTCATGCTGATCCGCAGCGGCGGGGCGGCTTCTCCGGCAGCGCGCGCCTTCGGCGAAATGCTCGTCGCCATGGAGGCGCCCGGGACGCCGGTGGACACGGGGCCTTGACCGACCGCGAATAGGTGGTTTGGCGCCGGCCCGGCCGCATTGTTCTTCACCACGCACAAACTGTGCGCCATTTGGGTCTTACCCCGCGCGGCGCAATCGATACACTCGCCCGACAAGAGCCGCCCGGAAAGGACGGCCATCCGGGAGACTGACGTTGCCAAAGGTTGAACGCTTTCCGATGCCCATCCCCTATGGCTGGTTCGGGGTCGGCTATGGCGCCGAGCTGAAGGTCGGCGATGTCCGGCCGGTCCATTATTTCGGGCGCGACCTCGTGCTGTTCCGGGGCGAAAGCGGCGAGGCCGGGCTGCTCGATGCCTATTGCCCGCACCTCGGCGCGCATATGGGGCATGGTGGCACGGTCGACGGCGACAGCATTCGCTGCCCCTTTCACCACTGGGCGTTCCGTCCCGACGGTTTCTGCAGCAAGATCCCCTATGCCAAAGCCTTTCCGCCGCGCGCGAAACGCGAGCCGCTGGCGAAGTCCTATCCGGTGACCGAAAAGAGCGGCGTCATCTGGGCCTGGTATCACCCTGATGACGTGGTGCCGATGTTCGACGTTATCGACTATCCGGAATTCACCGATCCCGCCTTTGCCGAACCGACCAAGCGCGAATGGCGCTTTGCCAGCAACCCGCAGGAAATTGCCGAGAATGGCGTCGATGTCGCGCATTTCGCCTATGTCCATGCGATGGACGCGGTGCCTGAGGGCGAGACCGATTATGATGGCGTGCGGCGGCGCAGCGTCGCGCGCGGCCACCGCACGATCGACCTGCCGACGGGTGAGCGCAAGCAGCTCCCCTATTCGGTCGAGACGGTGCAGAACGGTGCGGGACAGAAGTTCACGCGGCTGAGCGGGCTTGTCGAGCTCTCGCTGCTCGTGATCGCGACCCCGGTCGAGGCCGACGATGTCGAGCTGCGCTTCTGTTTCACCCATCCCAAGGTCGAGCCCGGATCGCCGCAGGAAAAGGCGATCGAGGCGGCGATCGAAAGCACCTGCGGGCAGAAGGGCGTCGAGGGCGACATTCCGATCTGGCACAACAAGATCCACCGCGCGCGGCCGTACCTCTGCGACGGCGACGGACCGATCCTGCGCTTCCGCCGCTATTTCGAGCAATTTTATGCCGACGGGCCCGACGGAAGCCGCCTCGTCGAAGCGGCCGAATAACAGCCATTTTTCATTCCATGCGGATCGATCCGCTCACCGCGCCCGCGGGCGCCATCGGGAGAATTGCGATGTCGAGATTGCGTTATGTTCAGGGGCCCGTCGAAACGCGCGCGCCGGGGATGCTCAAGAACACCGTCTACGGAATCCGCGCCACCTATGAAACCGATCCAGAGGTGATCGCGGCGCTGTTGCCGCAGCCGCTCGTTGCAATCGAGCGCCCCGAAATCTGGCTGCAGATGGTCCATGTCGCGATGCACGTCACCGAGACCGACACGGTCGAAATCGGCGCGCTGACCGTCGGGGTCAACTGCACCCACGAGGGAGCGCCCGGCGCCTATTGCTTCCACATGGCGATGGAGGGCGAAACCGTCGTCACCTCGGGCCGCGAGCGTTTCGGTGAGCCCAAGAAGATCGCCGAGACGCATTTCGAGCGGAACGGCGACCATCTGCGCGCAACCTGCTCGCGTCACGGCGTCGCCTATTTCGAGATCGAAGGCACGATCGGCGAAGCGATCGACGCGCCGCTGACCTTCGAGGAGCATCTCTTCTGCTACAAGGGCATGCCGTCGATCGACACGCCCGGCGAGTTCGACGGCGACGTCTTCCTCACCCGCCTCAATTGGCAGCGCAACTACAGCGGTCGCCGCGCGATGACGGGGACGATCACGCTCCGCGAGTCGCCGTACGATCCGCTCGCCGACATCCCGGTCCGCCGCCTGATCGACATGGAATATGTCGAGGGCGGCACCGCGACCGGCGGCACATTGCTGCGCAAGGTGCCCGGCGAGTGGATCGCACCGCACTGGGTCGGGCGTCACGACGACCCGCGTAACACCGGCCTCGAACTCGGCGCGCGGAAGGCCGCCTGATGCGGGATTTTTCGGGCCGGGTGGCGGTCGTTACCGGCGGGGCGAGCGGGGTCGGCAAATGCCTTTGCGCCGACCTCGCGCGCGCCGACGCGCATGTCGTGATCGCCGATATCGATCCGGGGCGGCTCGAAGCGGTGCGCGCGGAGATCGACGCGCTGGGTAGCGGCGAGGTGCTGGCGATCGCATGCGACGTGACCAAAGAGGCGTCGGTACGTGCGCTCGCCGACTGGGTGTTCGAGCGTTTCGGCACCGTGCATCTGCTCTTCAACAATGCCGGGGTCGGCCTCGGCGAGGCGCAGCGCAAGATCTGGACCCTGCCGCTCAGCGACTGGCGCTGGGGGATCGACGTCAATGTCCTCGGCGTCGTCCACGGCATCGCGGCGTTCGTGCCGCGCATGATCGAGGCGGGCGAGGAAGGCGTGGTGATCAACACCAGCTCGACCAACGGCGGGCTGCGCTCGCTTCCCAATACGCCGATCTATGCCGCGACCAAGGCCGCGGTCACCAGCATTTCCGAAGTGCTGCACCAGCAGCTTCTGCGCGAGGGCGGCAAGCTGCGCGCCGCGGTGCTCTTTCCCGGCCCGCACACGGTCAACACCGCGATCATGGCGTCGGGCGAGGTGCGGCCGGCCGATTATGTCGAGAATGAAGCGCAGACGAAGGTCGCCTATCGCACGATGGAGGATCTAGTGCGCACGACCGGACTCCAGCTCAAACTGACCGAGCCCGACGAGGTTTCGGCCTTCGCGCTTGACGGCGTGCGCGCGGGGCGCTTCTGGCTGCTGCCCGAGAGCGGGGAGAATGATGTGTTGATCGCGGCGCGTACCGAACAGATTTTGGCGCGGCGGGACCCGCCCTCGGCATGGTGAGCGTCGCGTCGTCAGACGCACCCGCGCGCGAGGCCGCGCCCCCGCGCGGCATCTATCGCTGGCTCGTCGTCGCGATCCTGTTCGTAGGCTATTGCTTCAGCGCGATCGACGCGCGCGTGCTGACCCTGATGGTCGAGCCGATCCAGCGCGATCTGAACCTCAGCGATTTCGAAATCAGCCTGCTCCAGGGCTTTGCCTTTTCCTTGCTCTACAGCATCGCCGCGCTGCCCATCGGCCGCTTCGTCGACCGCACCAAAAGGCGCGCGACGCTGATCGTCTGGGGGGTGCTGTTCTGGTCGGCGATGACCGCGGCCTGCGGCTTTACCAGCAGCTTCATCGGGCTCTTCCTCGCGCGCGTTGGCGTCGGCGTCGGCGAAGCGACGCTGAGTCCGACCGCCTATTCGTTGATCAGCGACTATTTCGAGCGGCGTCGGCGCGCGCTCGCGATCAGTTTCTATGCGATCGGCTATCCGATCGGCGGCGGCCTCGCGCTGTTGATCGGCGGCTGGTTGCTCGCGCGTTTCACGAAAGCCGGTGGCGCGACATTGCCATGGCTCGGCAGTTTCGAACCGTGGCAGATGGTGTTCCTGTGCGTTGCGGCGCCCGGATTGATCGTCGCCGCGCTGATGATGATGATCCGCGAGCCGGCGCGACAGGAACTCGCGGCGAATCTGTCGGTGCAAAGCAGTTTGCGCGAAGGGTTCGATTATATTTCGCAGCGCTGGGCGCTGTTCGGTTCGCTGATCGGCTCGCTCGCGCTGATTGCCCTTTTGGCGATTGGCACGGCGCTGTGGTTTCCGACTTTCCTGATCCGCAGCTATGGCATGAGCCCCGCCGAAGTGGGGATGTCTTACGGGATGATCATGCTGACCTGCGGCACCATCGGCACGCTGTCGGGCGGCTGGTTCGCGGGGCGGCTGATGCAGAGCGGGCGCGCCGACGCGAACATGCGCGTCGTGCTGATCGCGACGATCCTCAAAGGCCTGCCGCTGATCGCCGCGCCGCTGATGCCGACGGCCTTCCTGTCGCTGACGATGATGGCAGTGGGCACGCTGATCGGGCAGGCGTCGCAGGGGGTGATGCTCACCGCTATTCAGGATGTGACGCCGAACCAGCTGCGCGGTCAGGTCACCGCGATCTCGCTGCTCTGCGTCAATCTGATCGGCACCGGGCTCGGTGCCAGCGTCATCGCTGCGATCACCGATTTCGGTTTCGGCGATCAGGCGGCGCTCGGCTATTCGATCGCGATCGCCGGCGCGGTCGTGCTGCCGCTGATCGTTGCGCTGCTGCTCGTCGCGTTGCCGCACTACCGGCGCGCGGTCGAAGGCTGACCGGCCTACGATATGGTCCGTTTGAGTGATGTCGGGCCCGACGGGGCTGCTTAGGGAAGGAGGAATAGCGAAACAATCAAGCGGAGTGGACAGCGTGCGGCGCAATCTGGATTTGGCATATGTCGTCATCGGGGCGGGCATGTCGGGGATATTGGCGAGCATAAGGCTCCGCGAGGCCGGCCATCGCAACGTCACCCTGCTCGAAAAGGCGCATACGGTCGGCGGCACTTGGCGCGAAAACCGCTATCCGGGGCTCAATTGCGACGTTCCCGCGCACGCCTATACCTACAGCTTCGCGCCGAACGCCGAATGGAGCAGCTATCTGGCGCCGGGGCCCGAAATCCAGGATTATTTCGAGGATGTCACCGCCCGCTTCGATCTGCGCGAGATCGCGCATTTCGGGCAGGAGGTCGACAGCTGCACCTATGACGACGGCGTCTGGACCGTCACGACCAAGGCGGGGATGACCCTCGAGGCCGACGTCGTCATCACCGCGACCGGCGTGCTCCACCATCCGCGGATGCCCGAGATCGAAGGGCTCGAGAGTTTCGCCGGCACCATCGCGCACAGCGCGCGCTGGGACGAGACTATCCCGCTTGACGGGCAGCGGATCGGCGTCGTCGGCAGCGGCTCGACGGGGGTGCAACTCGTCTCGGCACTCGCGGACCGCGCGAGCCAGCTCAGCCATTTCCAGCGCTCGCCGCAATGGATCATGCCGATGCCGAACATCCCCTATAGCGAGGAGCAGCGCGCGGCGTTCCGCAAGGACCCGGCGCTGATCGACGCGATCCGCTACGACCCCGAATATCTCGCCAATGTGTTCCGCTTCACCGAGGGCATCATCAAGCCCGACAGCGAAGAGATGCACATCATCGAGACGATCGTGCGCGACAATCTGGAACAGGGGGTCGCCGATCCGGTGCTGCGCGAAAAATTGCGCCCCGATTACCGCGCGGCGTGCAAGCGGCTCATTTTCTCGCCCGACTATTATCAGGTCGTGCAGCAGCATGACGTCGACATCGTGATCGAGGGGATCGAGCGGGTCGAGCCCGCGGGTATACGCACCAAGGATGGCGTGCTCCACGAACTCGACCTCATCATCCTCGCGACGGGTTTCCACGCCGACCGCTTCATCCGGCCGGCGGTGGTGACGGGGCGCGGCGGTGCGTCGCTCGACGCCATGTGGAGCAGCCACGCCGCCGCCTATAATGCGATCTCGCTCCCCGATTTCCCGAACTTCTTCTTTTTGAATGGGCCGACGGGGCCGGTCGGCAATTTCTCGCTGATCGACGTCGCCGAGCGCCAATGGGGCTATATCGAGCAGTTGCTCGACAAGGTGACGAGCGGCGAATGCGCCGAAATCTGCGTCACTGGCGAGGCAATGGCACGCTATGACGAAGCGCGCACCGAGGCGGCGCGGGGCACGATCTTCGCGTCGGGCTGTTCGAGCTGGTATCTCGGCAAAGACGGCGTGCCGATGACCTGGCCGTGGAGCTATGGCCGCTTCGCCGAAGTGATGGCCGCGCCCGACTTCGCCGATTTCGAGATGGTGGACGCCAGGCTTCCGGCCTGACGGGGCGCATTCGAGGAGACGCATATGACGAATCCGGCAATCGCCGTCGTGACGGGCGCGAGCCGCGGTGCGGGCAAGGGCATCGCGATCGGGCTCGGCGAAAAGGGCATGACGGTGTTCGTCACCGGGCGCAGCGTCGACCAGAGTGACGCGGTCGGCTGGGATGGCAAGCCGCTCGCGGGAACGATCCACGAAACCACGGCGGCGGTCACGGCGGCGGGGGGCAGGGGGATCGCGGTCGCGTGCGACCATGGCGACGATGCGCAGATCGCCGCGCTGTTCGATCGGGTGCGCGCCGAGGCTGGTCGGCTCGACATCCTCGTCAACAATGCGACGCATATCCATCACCAGCTGATCGAGCAGGCGCCCTTCTGGGAAAAGGAGCTGGAGGCGGTCGGGATCATCGATGTCGGGCTCCGCTCGGCCTATGTCGCGAGCTGGCATGCGGCGAAAATGATGGTCGAGCAGGGATCGGGCCTAATCGCCTTCACCTCTTCCTTCGGCGCAAGCTGCTATATGCACGGCCCCGCCTATGGCGCGCAGAAGGCCGGCGTCGACAAGCTGGCGCACGACATGGCGGTCGATTTCAAGCCGCACGGGGTGCGCGCGGTGTCGATCTGGCTCGGGCCGCAGATCACCGAGCGTGCGCTGAACGCCGCCGAGGTGCACAAGGAGCAATATGAAGGCTTCATGGCCATGGCCGAGATGCCGCAGTTCACCGGGCATATCATCCACGCGATCGCCGGCGACCCCAAGGGCGACGAGCTTTCGGGGCACACGCTGATCGGCGCCGAGATCGCGGGGCGTTACGGCATCACCGATCGCGGCAAGACGCCGCCGTCGCATCGCGAGATGCTCGGCAGCCCGCGCGATCCCAATCCGGCGGTGGTTTACTGAGCAGCGAGTTTAAATTTCCGTTCGTGCTGAGCTTGTCGAAGCACCGTTCTTCTTGCGGCGTCGCAAAGAAAGAACGGCCCTTCGACAAGCTCAGGGCAAACGGTGTGGAGTTAAGGTAAGCCAGCACTTGCCGCATTCCGCCCCGCCATGCGGCCGAAAAAGGTACAGTCGGCGAGGCTGAGGCCCGAGCTGTAACCATGCCCCCAACGGGGTAGGCCCGACGTCGCGCGGCCCGCGGCGTAGAGGCCGGGAACGACGCGGCCGGTGCGATCGAGCACTTCGCCCGACGGACGGGTGTTGAGGCCGCCCAGCGTGAAGAAGGAAAAGAAGCTGGTGCGGATATCGAGCTCCAGCGCCGCAAACGGCCCTTCGTCCAGCACTTTCAGCCATTCCGGCGCTTTGTGAAAGACCGGGTCATGGCCTTCGGCGGCGTAGCGGTTGAAGGTGTGCACGGTCGGCGCCAGCGTCGCTTCGGGCAAACCAAGCTCGCGTTCCACCTCTTCCCAGCTGTCGCCCACCGCCGCGATCTCGATCCGTGCGAGATCGAGCGGCCGCGCGAAAATCGCGTTGTCGACGAGGAGGAAGACGCGGTCGCCGGGCTGGTCGAGCATAGTCCGGCTGACGCGGCCATGATAGCAATCCTCGTTGATGAAACGCTGGCCGCGCTCGTTGACGAAAATGCCTTTCACCAGGCTTTCGGGCATGATCCACGGGCAGGTGGTGAAAAACTCGTCCATGTGGATCGCGTCGCCGCCGGCGCCCATGCCCATCAAAATGCCCGAGCCATTGTCATTCTCGCCGATCGGTTCGCTGAGGCGCAGCGTTTGCGGCGCGTAGCGGCGGAGCATGTCCTGGTTCATGCAGAAGCCGCCGGTCGCGAGGATCACGCCCCCCCGCGCGCGAATATATTGCGGCGTACCGTCGATGCGCACGACGAGCCCGGTGATGCGCGCGCCCGCGTCGGCGATCAGCGATAGCACGCGCGCGTCGCAGCGGACATCGACCCCGAGCGCGCGGACACGCGCTTCGAGGATGTCGACGAGCTTGCGCCCGCCGCCCCAGCCCATGAACTGGATCGTGTGGCCGCGCGGCGCGGGCGTCGCGGCTTCGGAAAAGGGCCACGCCGCTTCGCTTCCCGACCAGATCAAGGTGTCGTCTTCGGCGGGTTCGATGATTTTGCCGGGAAGGAACGACCCTTTGTAGGGAATTCCCTGATCCTTGAGCCATTGATAATGAGCGAGGCTTTCGCGCGCATAGAGTGCGATCTTCGCGGCGTCGGCATCGGGGCCGCCCGCCATCGTCAGATAGGTTTCGAGCGCTTCGGTCGAATCCTCGAACCCCGCAGCGCGCTGCGCACCGGTGCCGCCGCCGCCGCCGAGATAGATTTCGCCGCCCGACAGCGCCGAGGCGCCGCCGCTGCCCGACGCGGCTTCGAACAGCATCACGGCTGCCCCCGCCTGTGCCGCCTCGATCGCTGCGCAGGCACCCGCGGCGCCGAAGCCGACGATCGCGACATCGGTCTCGGCGTCCCAGCGTTCGACCTGTTCGTGAGGAAAGGGGCGAGCGGTGGTGAAATCGCTCATGCGGCGGTCTCGCGTGCCTTCAGCATGTCGAGCGCGACGTCGATGATCATATCCTCCTGTCCGCCGACCATCTTGCGGCGGCCGAGTTCGACGAGGATCGTGCGCGTGTCGAGGCCATAGGTTCCGGCCGCTTTTTCGGCGTGACGCAGGAAGGACGAATAAACGCCGGCATAGCCGAGCGCGAGCGTTTCGCGATCGACGCGCACCGGGCGATCCTGCAACGGCCGCACCAGATCCTCCGCGGCGTCCATCAGCGCATTGACGTCGCAGCCATGGTTCCAGCCCTTGCGGTCGGCGGCGGCGATGAAAACTTCGAGCGGCGCATTGCCCGCGCCCGCGCCCATGCCGGTGAGGCTAGCGTCGATGCGCACCGCGCCGGCCTGCGCCGCGACGATGCTGTTCGCAGTGCCGAGCGACAGATTATGATGCGCGTGGATGCCGCGCTGCGTTTCCGGTTTGAGCACACGGTCGTAGGCGTCGATCCGCGCCCTCACCCCGTCCATGTCGAGCGCGCCGCCGCTGTCGGTGACATAGACGCACTGGGCGCCATAGCTTTCCATCAGCAAGGCCTGGCTCGCGAGTGCCTCGGGCTCGATCATATGGCTCATCATCAGGAAGCCCGCGACGTCCATGCCGAGGTCGCGCGCGATGCCGATATGCTGCTTCGATACGTCGGCTTCGGTGCAATGCGTCGCGACGCGCACCGATCGGACGCCGAGGGCAAAGGCGCGGCGGAGTTCCTCGACCGTGCCTACGCCGGGCAGGATCAATGTCGTGAGCACCGACTTCGTCAGCACCGATGCAACCGCCTCGAGCCATTCCCAGTCGGTGTGCGCGCCGAAGCCATAGTTGAAGCTCGCGCCCGAAAGCCCGTCGCCATGTGCGACCTCGATCGCGTCAACCCCGGCTTCGTCGAGCGCCTTCGCGATCGCCTGCACATGGTCGATGCCGTACATGTGGCGGATCGCGTGCATCCCGTCGCGCAGCGTGACGTCCTGAATATAGAGCTTGTCGCCCGCATTGACGTCGAAGCGCTTGGCGTTTGGAGCGGTCATGCCGTCACCTTCTTTCCTTCGCGGATACGCTGTGCGAGCAGTTCGCCGGTCGCCTTGGCGGCGGCGGTCATGATGTCGAGATTGCCCGAATAGGGGGGCAGATAATCGCCCGCGCCCTCGACCTCGAGCAGGATCATCGTCTTGATGCCGGTGAACTCGCCGCGGCCCGGGATTTTGAGCTTGTTGTTGTCGCCGAAACGCTCGAACTGCACCTCCTGCTTCAGTCGATAGCCCGGAACATAGGCCTGCACTTTCTTCACCATCGCCTCGACGCTGGCGCGGATCGTCGCCTCGTCGGCGCCTTCGGACAGGGTGAAGACCGTGTCGCGCATGATCATTGGCGGTTCGGCGGGGTTCAAAATGATGATCGCCTTGCCCTGCGCGGCGCCACCGACCTTTTCGATGGCTCCGGCAGTCGTGCGGGTGAACTCGTCGATATTGGCGCGCGTGCCGGGGCCCGCCGAGCGCGACGAGACCGACGCGACGATCTCGGCATAATGGACGGTGGCGACTTGGGAGACCGCGGCGACCATCGGGATCGTCGCCTGTCCGCCGCAGGTCACCATATTGACGTTGCCGGCATCGAGGTTGTCCTCGCCGTTGACCGTCGGGATCGTATAGGGACCGATCGCGGCGGGAGTCAGGTCGACAACCTGCTTGCCGTCGGCACGCAGCGCCGCGTCATGCACCTTGTGTGCATGGGCGCTGGTCGCGTCGAAGACGATGCCGATCTCGGGATAGACGTCCATCGCCTTGAGCCCGCCCAGCCCCTCATGCGTCGTCGCGACGCCGCGCTCGCGTGCCATCGCGAGGCCTTCGGACTTCTCGTCGATGCCGACGACCGCGACCAGCTCCATATTCTGCGGATATTTTATCATCTTGATCATCAGGTCGGTGCCGATATTGCCCGAACCGATGATCGCTGCCTTCACGCGGGTCATGGTGGTTCCTTATACAAAGCGCGCGACGCAATGGCCGAGCGTGCGGCGGCCGTCGCCAAGGATCATTTCGAAGATGTCGCCCTTCACCGCTGGCGCGAGCGGCACGAGGCTGCCCGACAGGATGATGTCGCCGGCATCGAGCGTGACGCCGTGCGTGCCCAATGTGTTCGCGAGCCACGCCACAGCCTGCGCGGGGTCGCCCTGCACCGCATGGCCATAGCCTTCGGAAAGCGGCGATCCGTTCTTCGCGACGGCGACATGCAGGTTCGGCAGATCGAGCCCGCGCGGGTCGATCCGTTCCTTGCCGAGCACGAAAACCCCGCACGAGGCGTTGTCGGCAACGGTGTCGACGATGCTTATCCTCCAATCGGTGATGCGGCTGTCGACGATCTCGAAGCAGGGCGCGATGCTCGCGGTCGCCGCGATCACGTCGGCGGCGGTTACGCCGGGGCCGTTCAAGCTGTCCTTCAGGATGAAAGCGACCTCGGCCTCGGCGCGCGGCGCGATCAGTGCCTTTGCGTCGATGTCGATATCGCCCTCGACGTGCATCCAGTCGGTGAGGAAGCCGAAATCGGGTTGGTGCACGCCGAGCATGTCCTGCACCGCCTTCGACGTGACGCCGATCTTCTTGCCGACGACGCGCTCGCCGTCCTTCAATCGCCGCGACAGGAAGTCGAGGCTGATCGCATAGGCATCGTCGATCGTCAGTGCGGGATCGCGCGCGACCAGCGGCGCGACGGTGCAGCGCGACTGCAACGCCTCGTAAAGTTCGCGCCCGTGCGTATCAGCGATGCTCATCGAGGAACTCGATGGCATAGCGGTTGAACTCGCTCGCGCGCTCGACCTGCACCCAGTGGCCGACCTTGTTGAAGGTCACGCAGCGCACATCGTCGCAGGCTTCGAAGAAATACTGGATGCCCGAGAGCGGCATGAAACGTTCGTTCTGGCCCCAGAAGAGCAGGATCGGCACCTTGATCTCGCCGAGCCGCGGGCGGACATTGTGCGTCCGCATCCGCGTGATCACCTCCTTGGGCTGCTGGCTTGCGACCGCGAAGCGCTCCTCGACCAGCGCATCGGTGATGTGTTTCGGATCGTAGACCAGATTTTCGCCGAGGCGGCGCTGATCGGCGAGGCTGAAGTCGGGGCTGCCGAAGGAGGAGCGCATGTCGGCGATACCGGGCATTGCGAAATAGACGTCGAGTTCCTCGATGCAGCCGGGCGCCATCAGGATCAGCCGCTCGACGAATTCGGGATGGTCCTGCGCCATCTGTGCTGCGACCCCGCCGCCCAGCGAATTGCCGATCAGCGTCGCCTTGTCGATCCCGTGCGCCTTCAGCGCTTCGTAGAGCGTGTCGGTGAACAGGGTCAGCGTATAGTCGATGTCGTCGGGCTTCGACGAGGCGCCGTAGCCGATCATGTCGGGCAGGATGACGCGGTAGCCGGCCGCGACGAACGCGTCGACATTCTGCCGGAAATTCGACAGCCCCGACGCGCCGGGGCCGCTGCCGTGGACGAACACCAGCGCGGGGCCTTCGCCCGCTTCCTTGATATGGATGTCATAGCCGCCCGCTACCCGGTGCGTCGCTTCCTTCATCTCTCCCATCGCCTTTTCCTTTTACATGAAGGTGAATGCGGGCGGTTCGCCGAGCTGTGTCATCACGACATCGGTGACGCGATTGCCTGGATCGTTCGCGACGTGCGCGCGCGCCGCGTTGAGGTCGAGCCACGGCTGGATGATCGCGCTCGACATATAGATGGCGCGGCCTCCGAGCAGCTGGACCATGCCGTCGACAAGCTCGGCGAGCCGCCGCACGACCGTCGAGCTTTGATAGGCATAGAGCGCGCGCTCCTCGAGCGTGATCGGCTCGCCGCTCTCGCCCTTCGCCATCAGCCGGTCGAAGGTCGTCTGGTGCGTCAGCTCCATCTCGAGGATCTGCGCGTGCGCCTTTGCAATTGCGCCGTGGAGCAAAGGATCGGCTTTCGATGCCTTGCCGGTGTTGGTCGAGATGCGGCCCTGCATGATCTCCATCGCGGCATTCACCGCGGCGCGCGCGCCGCCGAATGCCGCGGTCGACACCGAGCGGACGAAAACCTGCGCCCAGGGCAGGCGATAGAGCGGGCCGTCGTTCTCGGCCTGGCCGGGATTGTTGCAGGCGAAGCCGTCGCTCGCCCGGTGGGTGCGATGTTCGGGGACGAAGACGCGCTCGACGAGGATGTCGAAGCTGCCGGTGCCCTGCAGCCCGAACACGTCCCACGTCCCCTCGATGACCTGATAGTCGCCGCGCGGAAGCAGGAAGGTGCGCATGTCGGGCGGGCCGCCGCCCGTATCGAAGTTGATCGCGCCGAGCAGCACCCAGCCGCAATGCGTCGATCCCGAGGAAAAGCCCCAGCGGCCCGACAGGTAAAAGCCGCCCTCGGCCTTTTCGACCTTGCCCACCGGCTGATAGGTCGACGAAACGAGCATCGCGCCGCCATTGTCGCCCCACACCTCGCGCTGCGCCTCGTCGTGGAAGAGCGCGAGTTCATAGGGGTGGCAACCGAGCACGCCATAGATCCAGCCGGTCGACATGCAGCCTTCGGCGAGCGCCTTCTGCACCTCGAAGAAGACATTGGGGTGCATCTCATAGCCGCCCCAGCGCTTCGGCTGGAGGATACGGAAGAAGCCCGCATCCTGCATCTCGGCGACGGTCGCTGCGGACACATTGCCGTCGAGCGTCGTCTGGCGCGCGCGCGCCTTGAGGGCGGGTATCATCGCGCGGGCGCGCTCGATCAGCTGCGCGGGGGTGGGCAAGGCGATGTCTGCGGCTTGCTGCGGGGCGGTGGCCATATGCTCTCCTCGGGGCATTTATGCGCTTGCGGGAGGCTGCTTCGCGATGTCGCTCCCATATTCGTAGATAATGATGATATTTTCTACGCAAGCTGTCAATCCGGTTTCTGCGAAAAATCCCGCTTCGAGCCATTGGAGGGGGCGACCTGCGTATCGGGATGGGTGGATGCGATGCGCAAAATGTCGCTTGCCGTAGCGCCGTGCGCGGCTTTGAAACGGCCTATTCGGCCGCAAACTGCGGCGTTTAATCCGGCAAAATATACAGTTTGCGTAAATTTATGGACAAATCTCTACGTATCATACTTGATGCGAGCCAATATCGCTTGTAGCTTGCGCTCGATTCAGGGTGCTGCAGCATCCGTTCGCAGGGGATGAAGATATGGCGATCAGGTCATTGGCCTATGTCGTGGTCGATACGGCCAATGTCGAAGCTTGGCGCGCCTATGGCGAGCAGGTGCTGGGAATGCGCGCGACCGACCATAAGGGCGGTTTGCGCCTGCGCATGGACGAGCGTCCATTCCGTATGCTGATTCGCAAGGCCGACGCCGAGAGTTTCCATGCCGCAGGTCTCGTCTATACCGACAAGGCCGCGTTCGATCGCGGTATTGCGGGGCTGCGCGATGCCGGCGTTGCGATCGAAGCCGCGTCGGAGGCGGAGGCGAAGGAACGCCATGTCGTCGAATTCGTCCGCTGCGCCGACCCGTCGGGCAACCGGCTCGAAATCGGCTGGGGGCGCGTCGTCGACGGCGACCCCTTCGTCTCGCCCGCGGGCGTGCCCGAATTCGTCACCGGTGAAATGGGGATGGGGCATGTCGTCCTCCCCGCGGCGAAGCTCGCCGAGACGCGCGCCTTCTATATCGAGTTGCTCGGTTTCGGCGACAGCGACGAGATGCGCGTCTATATGCAGGGCGGCGGTCCCGACGATCCGGGGCTGGGCCTCCATTTCCTCCATTGCGACAATGTGCGGCATCATACGGTGGCGCTCGCCGAATTTCCGGTGCCGAGCGGGCTTGTCCACATGATGGTCGAAGTCCCTGGCCTCGACGATGTCGGCCGCGCTCTCGACCGCGCGAAGGCGGCGAACGTCCACATCTCGTCGAGCCTCGGCAAGCATATGAACGACAAGATGGTCAGCTTCTACATGCGCAGCCCCGGCGGCTTCGACATCGAATATGGTTGCGGCGGCATCCGTCCCGATTGGAACAGCTTCACCCCGACGATCAGCATCAAGGAAGACGAATGGGGCCATCAATGGGACTTCGGCGGCTGACGCCGCGCCGATCCTTTGCCCAGTCTATCGGAGAGATAATCATGCCCAGCCACGAGGAAATGGTCCGCGCCGTCGAGCGCTATGTCGAGGCGTTCGACAAAGGCGACGCCAAAATGGCGTCGGACCTCTATGCCGACGAAGCAACGGTCGAGGATCCGATCGGCACGCCGATTCACCAGGGCCGCGACGCGATCCACGCCTTTTACACGATGTCGATGCAGGCGGGCGCGAAGCTCCGCCTCGACGGCCCGGTGCGCACCGGCGGCGACTATGCCGCCTTCGCCTTCACCGTGCTGGTCGATTTCGGCGGGCCGAAGGAGATCGAGGTGATCGACACCTTCAAGTTCGACAGCGAAGGCAAGGTGACCGAGATGCGGGCGTATTGGAGCCCCGCCAATATGCGCGCGGTCGAGGGCTGAGAGGATGCGCGAAGCAGCGATCGTTTCGACCGCGCGCACCGGCGTCGGCAAGGCCTATCGCGGGGCGTTCAACAACACCGAGGCGCCCGTGCTCGCGGCGCATGTCGTCAACGCCGCGATCGAACGCGCCGGCATCGACCCCGCGCGCGTCGACGATGTTTATCTGGGCGTCGGCAATCACTGGAACACGCAAAGCTATAATCTCGGTCGGCTGACGGTTCATGGTTCGGTGCTTCCCGATTCGACCGGGGGTTTTACGCTCGACCGCAAATGCTCGTCGGGGCTCAACGCGCTCGCGCTCGCCGCGCGCGGGATCATGTGCGACGAGATCGACGTCGCGGTCGCGGGCGGGATGGAGAGCATCTCGCTGACGCTAAACAGGCATGCGCCGCAGTTTCGCAACCGCTCGGAATTCATCAAGGCCGCCGATTCCCACGCCTATATGGCGATGATCGAGACTGCCGAGATCGTCGCCGACCGTTATGGCGTCAGCCGCGAGGCGCAGGACGAGTTCTCGGCGATCAGCCAGCAGCGCGCGGGCGCGGCGCAGGCCGCGGGCCGGTTCGCTGAAGAGATCGTCCCGATCACCGTCAGCAAGGCGCTGTTCGACAAGGAAGGGAACGAGACCGGCGAGGAAGCGGTCACGCTGGCGCATGACGAGGGCGTGCGCGGCGATACCACCGCCGAAAAACTCGCCGCGCTCAAACCCATGTTCAAAGACGGGCTCGTCGTCAAGGAAGGTCGCCATGTCACCGCGGGCAATGCAAGCCAGCTTTCGGACGGCGCCTCGGCGCAGGTGGTGATGGACCGCGCGATGGCCGAGAAGGAAGGTGTCCCGATCCTCGGCATCTATCGCGGCTTCCAGGTCGCGGGCTGCAAGGCCGAGGAAATGGGCATTGGTCCGGTCTTTGCCATTCCCAAACTGCTCGACCGCGCGGGCCTCAAGGTCGACGACATCGGCCTCTGGGAAATCAACGAGGCGTTCGCGAGCCAGGCGCTCTATTGCCGCGACAAGCTGGGCATCGATCCGGACAAACTCAACGTCAACGGCGGCGGTATCGCGATCGGCCATCCGTTCGGCATGACGGGCTCGCGGCTCGTCGGCCATGCGCTGATCGAGGGCAAGCGCCGCAGCGTTCGCTATGCCGTGATCTCGATGTGCGTCGCCGGCGGCATGGGTGCCGCAGGCCTGTTCGAAATCGTCTGAAGCAAAAGGAGGCGGCGATGACGCTGCTGTTCGAAGGAAAAACCGCGTTCGTCACCGGCGGAGGCAGCGGTATCGGCCGCGCCGCCGCGCTGGCTTTTGCCGCTGAAGGCGCGAAGGTCGCGATCGGCGATCTCAACGGCGACGGCGCGGCCGAAACCGCCGCGCTGATCCGCGCCGAAGGCGGCGAGGCGCATCATGGCGCGCTCGACGTCACCGATGGCGAAGCGGTCGACGCCTTTGTCGACGATGTCGCCGCGCGCTGGGGGCGGCTCGATTGCGCCTTCAACAATGCGGGGGTCGCGCTCGAAGGCACGGAAACGCCGTGGGGTGACCTCGACGCCTACGACCGCAGTATCGCGGTCAACCAGCGCGGGCTGCTGCTCTGCATGGCAGCCGAGCTTCGCCATATGGAGCGCGCGCATCGCGGGGCGATAGTCAATACGGCGTCGATCGCCGGCATGGCGGGCGCGGGCGGCGCGGGCTATTGCGGATCGAAACATGCGGTCGTCGGCCTGACGCGCTCGGCGGCGATGCGCTACGCCGCGCAGGGCATCCGCATCAACGCGGTCTGCCCCGGCGCGATCCGCACCCCGATGGTCGACGCGGTGGTGAAGGAGGAAGCCGCGGCGCGCTTCGTCGCCGAAATGCACCCGATGAACCGCATCGGCGAAGCGCATGAAATCGCCGACGCGGTGATCTTCCTCTGTTCGGACAAGGCGAGCTTCATCACCGGCCATCCGCTCGCGGTCGACGGCGGCTATCTGGCGCGCTGAGCGCCCGTCACCGGCTTTCCTCGGAGTGTCGGCCTT
>NZ_JAPMXW010000004.1:0-51201 GCF_032227185.1 Sphingopyxis sp. SE2
GCTCGGCGCGTCCTTCGCCGCCGGCCCGCTGACCTTCTCGGCGCAATATATCGATACCGATGTTAAAAAGACGGGCGTCAAGGCCGTCGATACGCTTTACGATCCAACCGTGGTCTTTACGCTCGGCGCATCTTTCTGATGCCCTAGCGGGTCGGCGACCACGCGCGAAGGGGACGGCTTCGGGGGAGGCCGTCCCCTTTTTCGTGCGCGAAAGCGCGCGGCGCTTCGCCGCAAGCGGCTTGACGGTGTTCGATGAACCGTGCAAATCCGTCGACGAGTTGAAGAAGACGGAGACGATCGCCCATGCCTCAGACTCCTCAATCCCCCCAGACTGTTTCGGTTCCGCCGGTTCCTCCGGCCCGCGGCGAGCGTAGCCCGGGCGTCAAGCTGGTCATCGCGGTGCTGATCGCGGTCGCGCTGATGGTCCCGCTGCTGATGACCTATGGCCTGCTATGGGATCGCCAGCAGCAGGCCGAAACCGCGCAAGCCTCGATCGGGCAGGGCTGGGGCGGGCAGCAGACGATCGCCGGCCCGGTGATCGTCATTCCCTATCGCGCGGCCGAAACGACGACGGTCAACGAAAATGGCAAGGATGTGACGCGGACGGTCGACACGATCCGCAACCTCTACCTCTCGCCGCAGTCGAACAAGGCCGACGTCGTCATCAAGCCTGAGCGGCGGAAGAAGGCGATTTACGAGACCGTCGTCTATGAAAGCCAGATCGCGGGGAGCGCCGATTTCGTGCTGCCCGCCGATATCGCGCGCTATGGCGTGACGCGTGAGGCGTTGATGCTCGACCGCGCCGAAGTGCGGCTGGGCATCAGCGACGCGCGCGGGCTGGTCGACGGCAACAGTTTGACCGTCGACGGCACCCCGCTCGCGCTCCAGCCGGGAAAAGGGCTGCTCTCGACGGGCAATTCGGGCACTTTCGCTTTCGTCGACTGGAGCGGCGCGGCGCCGATGAAGGTCGATTACCGGATCGGCGTGCGCGGGCTCGGCGATTTCAAACTGATCCCGCGCGGGGTCGACACGCGCTGGACGGTCAAGTCGAGCTGGCCGAACCCGAGCTTCGGCGGCGACTTCCTGCCCGCGAAGCGCGAGGTGACGGCGAGCGGTTTTACCGCGACCTATGCTGTGCCCAATCTCGCGCTCGGACAGGCACAGGTGCTGACCGGCGATCTATCGCCGCCGGTCGCGACGAATTACGGCCCGCGCGAATCCTATAGGGAGCCGGTGCCGGTCGAGGTGACGAGCAACAGCGGCGGCGGAAGCGAGGCATCGGGCGGCACCGCAAAAGCGGTCGCGATCAGCCTGATCGAGCCCGTCGACCTCTACAGCCAGGTCGATCGCAGCATCAAATATGGCTTCCTGTTCATCGGCTTCACCTTCGTCGCCTTCTTGATGTTCGACATCATCGCGGGCGCGCGCGTCGCGCCGGCGGAATATCTGCTGACCGGTATCGCTTTGGTGCTGTTCTTCGTACTGCTGCTGGCGTTCGCCGAGGTGATCGGCTTTACCTTCGCCTATATGGTCGCATCGGCGGCGATCATCGGGCTGCTCGCTTTTTACAGCGCGGCGGTGCTGAAAAGCTGGAAGCGCGCGCGCTTCCTCGCGGCAATGCTGATCGGGCTCTACGCGCTGCTCTATGTCCTCCTGAACCTCGAAGCCTATTCGCTGCTGATCGGTTCGGTGCTGATGTTCTTCGCCCTCGCCGGGGTGATGTATATGACGCGGGGCATCGACTGGAGCGGGATCGGCAAGAAGGAGACGGTGGCATAGCTTCTATCCTCCCTGTCGCGTAGCGATGGGGAGGTGGCAGCCCGCAGGGCTGACGGAGGGGCTGCAACCGTGCGGCCCCTCCACCGCCTTCGGCGGTCCCCCTCCCCACGGCTTCGCCGCAGGGAGGATCATTTTACCGCCACCGCAAATTATGGGGACCGAGATCCGCGAGGGTCCTGGCCCCCATCAATTTCATGCCGCGTTCGATCTCGGCGCGGAGCTGCGCGATCGCGCGCGCGACGCCGTCCTCGCCCGCCGCCGCGAGCGCATAGAGATAGAGGCGGCCGCCCGAGCAGGCCTTGGCGCCGACCGACAGCGCTTTCAGCACATGCGTGCCGCGCGTGATGCCCCCGTCGCAGATCACCTCGACCTTGTCGCCGACCGCGTCGACGATGTCGGCGAGCGCGTCGAAGGGCGCAATGCTGCCGTCGAGCTGTCGCCCGCCGTGGTTCGAGACCATGATCGCACTCGCGCCGATGTCGACCGCGCGCTTGGCATCCTCGACCGCGACGATGCCCTTGAGGCAGAAGGGACCGTCCCACTGTTTGCGGATCGCCTCGGAGCGCTTCCAGTCGACGCTCTGGTCGAGCATCGAGGTGAAATATTCGGCGACCGATTTGGGGACGCTCGATCCTTCGGAGACGTGCGTCGCAAGATTGGGCAGGCTGAACTTTTCGCGGAGGACATAGTTCAGGCCCCAGCCGGGTTTGGCAGCATAGGAGAGCATGTTGCGCGCGGTGAAGCGCGGCGGCGAGGTGAAGCCCGAGCGCAGGCAGCGTTCGCGGTTGCCGCCGACTATGGTATCAACGGTGAGCGCGACGGCGTCGAACTTCGCCTCGCGCGCAGCGTCGAGCATCGCCCGGTTGAGCCCTTCGTCATGATGGACATAGAGCTGGAACAGCTTGGGGGCGCCCGTCAGCGCGCCGGCTTCGGCGAGGCCGATCGTCGCGAGGCTTGAAATGCCCGCGACGGTGCCCGCGTTCGCCGCGGCGCGGAGCACCGCGCGCTCGCCCTGCCAGTGGAAGAGCCGCTGGAGCGCGGTCGGCGACAGGAAGAGCGGCATCGCGATCTCGCGCCCGAACAGCGTCGTCTTCATGTCGACGCTTTCAACGCCGGCGAGCACGCGCGGGATCAGGTCGCAGCCGTCGAACGCTTCGCGATTGCGGCGGCGCGTGACCTCGTCGTCGGCGGCGCCGTCGATATAGTCGAACACCGGCCAAGGCAGGCGCCGCTTCGCGAGCGCGCGGAAATCGTCGATATTGTGGCAGTCGGTCAGGCGCACGCTAAACTTACCTCCCCAAATCGTCATCCCGGCGAAGGGTGTTCAGAGGCACGTGACTATGAAACACGATCTCACCCTCTCGGTTTGCCGCCCCGGCGAGATCCCGACCTTCGCCGGGATGACGAGCAAGAGGGCTGGGCTCATCAGAACACCGTCCGCGCCGCGACCGTGCCCTTGGTCGCAAAGCTGAAGCGCGGTTCGACCGCGAGGTTCGCGTCGAGGATATGCGCGGCGACGCGCTTGCCCACCGCGGGGCCGTTCTTGAAGCCGTGCCCCGATCCGCCGCCGACGAGCCACACGCGTTCCTGCCCCGGGAAGCGGTCGATCAGATAGTCGCCGTTCGAGCTATTCTCATATTGGCAGACCCGCCCGCCGAGCAGCGGGGCGTTGGCGAGCCCGGGGAAGCGCCGCGCGACATAGGCGCGCGCTTCGGCGATGCCGGCGGGGGTGAGCTGGCGTTCGAGCGTGTCGGGGTCGATGACCGGACCGTGCGTGTCGAACGCGATCTTGAACCCCGCGCCTTCGAGGTCGGGGATACCGTAGACGATGCGGCCGTTGTTGAAGTCCGCCCACACCGGAAGTTCCTGCGGGGCAAAACGCGTGTCTCCCTGTGGCGCGCCGAAATGATAGACTTCCTGCCGCGTGGCGACGATCTTGTTCATCAGCTGCTGCGGGAAGAGTTCGGCGATCCACGGACCCGCGCAATAGACGAGATGGTCGGCGGTGCCGCCGTCGGGGAGCGTGTGGCGCTTGATCCGCTTCGAAAAGAGGGGCGCGGGCATGACGACGCGCTCGACCTCGATCTGGGCGTCGGCGATCACCTCCTGCACCCCGCGCGCGGCGATCAGCGCCCCCGCCTCGGTTTCGAGGATGCCGGTTTCGCCCTGATAGAATTGGATCTGGCGATATCTATTCTGAAGCCAGCTGACGTCGCCATGCTCGTGGCCGACGCGGTTCGCCTGCAACCAGGCGAGCGATTGCGCGGTATAGGTCTCGCCCTGCGGTGCGAACCAGAGCACGCCGGTGTTGTGAAAGATCGGCGCGCTCGCGGTGTCGGAAAGCTCCTTCCAATATTTAAGCGAGTCGCGCGCCATCTCCGAATAGAGCGCGTCGGCGCCATAACCCATGCGGATGACGCGGCTCGTCCCGCCCGACGAACTGCGCGCGTTGCCCGCGCCATAGGCGTCGAAGAGGCGCACCGACCTGCCCGCGCGGAGGAGGTGCCACGCGGTCCACGCCCCGAACACGCCCGCGCCGATGATCGCGACGTCGACATGCTGGACCTTGGGCTTTGCCGGTTTGCGCTTTTTCGAGCGGCGTTCCTTGCGCTCGGCCGCCGCCGCGCTCGCCGCGACCGGCAGCGCCGCGAGGCCGGTCAGCAGCGCGCGGCGCGAAGGACTATCGGCCAACGGTCGCGCCCTCCTTCTGCTTGTAATAGCGATAGCCGCCGACCCAGGTTTCGAGTGGTACCATGCGGCGGATCTCGTCGGGGCTGGCGAGCAAAGGGTCGGCGTCGACGATCAGGAAGTCGGCGCGCATCCCGGGCATCAGCGTGCCGATGCGGTCCTCGGCGAAGCCTGCATAAGCCGCGGTGCGCGTGAAGCCGTCGAGTGCGGTCTCGCGGCTGACCGCCTCCTCGGGGCGCCAGCCGCCGAAGGGCTCGCCCTTCGCATCGGTGCGCGAGATGGCGGCGGCGATGCCGGGGAAGGGGTTGGCGCTTTCGACCGGGACGTCGGAGCCGAAGGCGAGGCGGACGCCCGCATTCTGGAGGCTGCGCCACGCATAGGCGCCCTTCAGGCGATCGGGGCCGAGGCGCGCTTCGGCCATCACGCGGTCGCTCGGCTGGTGGATCGGCTGCATCGAGGCGATGACCTTGAGCTCGGCGAAGCGCGCGATGTCGGCGGGGTCGATGACCTGCGCATGTTCGATGCGCCAGCGTCGCTCGCCGGGAAGATCGGCGGTGAGGTCGGCGATCGCGGCGAGCGCCTCGGCATTCGCCGCATCGCCGATCGCGTGGATCGCGACCTGGAACTTGTCCATCGACGCGCGCACCATCTTGTTGCGAAGCTGCGCCGGGGTGAGGAGAGGCAAGCCCTTCTGCCCGGGCGCGTCGGCATAGGGCGCTTTCAGCCACGCGCCGCGCGAGCCCAAGGCACCGTCGAGATAGAGCTTCACCCCGACCATCCGCAGCCGGTCGTCATAGAGCCACGGCGTCGGTTCGGACCCGGCGATGATCGCCATATTGTCGATGTCGCCGCCATAGGAGAGGATACGCACCGCGAGCTGTTTCTTGTCGCCCGCGCGGCGAAACGCCTGCCAGTCCTGAATGGTCGTGCCCATGTCGGCGATCGTCGTGATGCCCTGTTCGAGCAATTTCTGCTGCGCCAGATAGAGCGCGCGGTCGAGGTCGCGCGCGAGCGGTTTGGGCTTGGCGCTGTCGACGAGGCGCATCGCGGCGTCGACGAAGACGCCCGACGGCGTGCCACCCGCCATTTCGATGCGGCCGCCCTCGGGCGACTTGCTCGCGGGGGTGATCTTCGCCGCCGCCATCGCGGCGCTGTTCGCCCAGCCGGCGTGGCCGTCGACGCGTTCGAGCCAGACGGGGCGGTTCGGCACCGCGGCGTCGAGATCGGCGGCGGTCGGGAAGCGGCCAAGGCCCCATTTCTCCTGATTCCAGCCCGACCCGATGATCCACGGCATTTCGGGATTTTCGGCGGCATATTTGCGGATCGCCGCCTGCGCCTCGGCCAGGCTGGTCGTGTCCGAAAGGTCGAGCAGCATCAGCTGGAAACCCAGCCCCATGACATGGCCGTGCGCGTCGATCAGCCCGGGGATGAGGGTCTTGCCCCTGCCGTCCTGCTTGAAATCGGGGCGTTCGGGGCGCTTGTCCTTGCGGTCGAGCAGCTGCTTCACCTTGCCCTCGGTATCGATGACGAGGCCGGTGAAGCGGACGAGCTTGCCGTCCTTGTCGAGCGTAATGCCGTTGACATTGTCGATCAGCGTGTCGGCGTGCGCGGGGGCGGCGAGGGTGAGGGCCAAAGCGGCCAGCAGGAGGCGCTTCATTTCGGCAACCGCGTCACGAGCGAGCTCGTATCCTTTCGGCCGCCGCCGGCCCTTTGTACATCGGCGTAGAATTGGTCGACGAGGCTGGCGACGGGCAGCGTCGCGCCGTTGACGCGCGCTTCGTCGATCGCGAGCCCCAGATCCTTGCGCATCCAGTCGACCGCGAAGCCGAAGTCGAACTCGTCCTTCGCCATCGTGCCCCAGCGGTTGAGCATCTGCCAGCTCGCCGCCGCGCCGCCCGACACCGCCTCGAACACCTTGTCGGTGTCGAGCCGCGATGCCTGCGCGAAGCGCAGCGCTTCGGAAAGGCCCTGGATCACCCCGGCGATCGCGATCTGGTTGACCATCTTCGTCGTCTGCCCCGCGCCGGGGCCGCCGATATGCACCATGCGCGCGGCATAGGCCTGCATCACCGGCGCGGCGGCATCGAACGCGGCCTTGCTGCCGCCGCACATGATCGAGAGCGTACCGTTCTGCGCGCCCGCTTCGCCACCCGAGACGGGAGCGTCGAGGCAGAGCAGGCCGAGCCCGTCGGCCTCGACCGACAGCTGGCGCGCGATGCGCGCCGAAACGGTGGTGTGATCGACGAACAGCGCGCCCTTCTTCATCGCATTGAACGCGCCGTCGCGGCCGAGCGTCACCTGCGCGAGATCGTCGTCGTTGCCGACGCAGGTCAGGACGACATCGGCGTGCTTCGCGGCCTCGGCCGGGGTCGCTGCCGCGGTTCCGCCATGCTGCCCGACCCATGCATCGGCCTTGGCGCGGGTGCGATTATAGACGGTGAGGTTATGGCCCGCCTTGACGAGGTGGCCTGCCATCGGTCCGCCCATGACACCTGTACCGATGAAGCTGATACGCAATTTTCGTTCGCTCATGCGCAGTCCATAGCATTGTTTGCTTCGTGCGCCAGATGGGCTAGGGCGCTTCGCCTATGACCGATCAACTCACCCTGACCCCCGCCGCCGATTTTCCGGCGATCACATTGGACGATGTGCGCGCGGCGGCGGGGCGAATTAACGGTGCGGTCGTGCGGACGCCGACGCTGCATTCGCAGACGCTTTCGGAGCTGGTCGGCGCCGAGGTGTGGCTGAAGTTCGAGAATCTGCAATTCACCGCCGCATACAAGGAGCGCGGCGCATTGAACGCGCTGCTGCTGCTCGACGACGAAGCCAAGGCGCGCGGCGTGATCGCGGCGTCGGCGGGCAATCATGCGCAGGGGCTCGCCTATCATGGCAAGCGGCTCGGCGTGCCGGTCACGATCGTGATGCCGAAGACGACGCCGCAGGTGAAGGTGTCGCAGACCGCGAGCCACGGCGCCGAGATCGTGCTGTTCGGCGAGAAGTTCGACGACGCCTCGGCGCATGCGCGCGTACTCGAGAAAGAGCGCGGACTGACCTTCGTCCATCCGTTCGATCACCCGCATATCGCCGCGGGGCAGGGGACGGTGGCGCTCGAAATGCTCGAGGATGTGCCCGAACTCGACACGATGATCGTGCCGATCGGCGGCGGGGGCCTCCTCACCGGCATGGGCACCGCGGCGCGCGGGATCAAGAACGACATGCGGCTGATCGGCGTGCAGGCCGAGCTTTATCCGTCGATGTATGCCGAACTCAACGGCGTCGACATGGCGTGCGAGGGCGACACGCTCGCCGAAGGCATCGCGGTCAAGGAACCGGGCGTCTATACGCGCAAGATCGTCGCCGAGCTCAACGACGACATCGTGCTCGTCGCCGAGCGCCATCTCGAGCGCGCGGTCAGCCTCCTGCTCCAGATCGAAAAGACCGTCGTCGAGGGCGCGGGCGCCGCGGGGCTCGCAGCGATGCTCGCGCATCCCGAGGAGTTCAAGGGCCGCAAGGTCGGTCTCGTGCTCACCGGTGGCAATATCGACACGCGGCTGCTCGCCAACGTGCTCTTGCGCGACCTCGCGCGGTCGGGCCGCATCGCGCGGCTGCGCATCCGGTTGCAGGACCGGCCGGGCGCGCTGTTCAAGGTGATGAAGCTGTTCGACGAGAAGCAGGTCAACATCATCGAAATCTATCACCAGCGCATCTTCACGACGCTCCCTGCGAAGGGGCTGATCACCGACATCGAGTGCGAGGCGCGCGACCGCGAACATCTCGACAGCCTCGTCGCCTCGCTCCGCGATGCGGGTTATATGGTGACCACCGTCGAACTCGCATGAGGGAGTTCACGCTCGAACTCACGGCAACGCCCGAGAGCATCGACGAGCTCGGCCATGTCAACAATGCCGTCTGGGTCCAGTGGATCCAGCAGGTTGCGACGGGGCATTGGAATGCCGCGGCGCCTGAGGCGCATAAGGACGCCTATATCTGGGTCGTGGTGCGCCACGAGATCGACTATCTGCGCGCGCTCGGCCCCGGCGAGACGGTGACGGCGCGGACCTGGGTCGCCGACAAGCCGCAGGGCGCGAAATTCGACCGCTTCATGGAATTCACGGGGGCCGACGGAAAGGTGCATGTGCGGGCGCGGACGGTGTGGGCGCTGCTCGACAAGGCGAATGGGCGGCCGCTGCGCGTGACCGATGCGATCCTCGCGCCGTTTCAATGATCATCCGGCCCGCCACGCAAGCAGACGCCCCTGCGATCTGGGCGATCCTCGAACCGGTGATCCGCGCCGGCGAGACCTATACGCTGGGTCGCGACATGCGCGAGGCCGACGCGCTCGCCTATTGGTTCGGCACGGACAAGGAGGTGTTTGTCGCCGAGGCCGATGGCGCTATCCTCGGCACCTATTATCTGCGCGCCAATCAGGCGGGGGGCGGCGCGCATGTGTGCAATGCGGGCTATATGACGGGCGCGGCGGCGACGGGGCGCGGGGTGGCGCGGGCGATGTGCCTCGATTCGATCGAACGCGCGAAGGCGCGGGGCTTTCGCGCGATGCAGTTCAATTTCGTCGTGAGCAGCAACGCCCGCGCGGCCCGGCTGTGGCAGTCGCTGGGGTTCGAGGTGGTCGGGCGGCTGCCGGGGGCGTTCGCGCATCCGACCGAGGGTTTCGTCGACGCGCTGGTGATGTTCCGGACGCTGTGACTATTCTCTGAAGCGTTCGCCGAGCGGTTTGGCATCGAGCGCTTTCAGCGCCTTCGATATCGTTCCGTGGACGTCGCCGACCTCTGCGAAGAGCGTGCGATAGACCTTGCTTATCCGCACGCTATAGGCGTCGATGCGAACGAGCTGGTCCCGGCCGGCATCGGTCAGCCGGAATAGCTTGCGCCGCGCGTCGGCGGGGTCGGCGTGCTGGGTGATCAGGCCGAGGCGGAGCAGCGCGGGGCATTTCTGGACAACCAGCTGGTGCGACTGGCCGAGCGCGCGCGCGAGGTCGGCGGCCGAGGCTTCGCCGGCCTTGCTGAGCGCGGTGAGCAGTGAGCAGGACCGCACCGGGACGGTGATGCCCGCCTGGTCGAACAGCGGACGCGTCTGTTCCTCGATCCGGTCGCTCAACGCTTCGCTGAGGCGGCCGAGGAAGGTGATGTCGTCGAGATCAGTCGAGGCGGGCATAGGTTTGGGTCGTTCCGTCGCGGTTGATGCGTTCGAGGGCGGCGACCTTGCCGCCTTTGCGCACGATGCGAAAGCGGAAGTCGCGCACGCCCTCGATCGCGAGCAGGCCGCCGCCGAGCGGTTCAAGGGCCAGGCGGAGGCGCTCGCGCCAAGTGTAGAGCAATTTGCCGCCCACAAGGTCGATCCGCCGTCCTTCGTAGCGGCCGGCGATGGCCTTGAGCGCGGCGGGGGTCGGCTGCGGGCGTTCGGCAAGTTCGGGCGCGAACCAGTCGGCGTCGGCCCGTTTCGCCGGATCGGCCTTGGCTAGATCGGCGAGGGCGATGCGGTGCGCGACGGCGAGCGCGTCGGCGGATGCGACCTGATGATCGGGCGTGACGCCCTGCCCCTCGAAATCGCCGCGGTCGACGGGGTCGCGGATCTGGCCGATCGGGACCTGCACGAAAAAGTCGGTGCCGACGGGCTTGCGGTCGACCGGATGCGCCCCGCCCGCCGTGCGTTCGCCCACCAGCGTCGCGCGGCCGAGTTTCTTGAGCGTGTAGGCGAACCATTCGGCGGCAGAGAAGCTGGTCGAGCCCGTGAGGACATAGACGGGTTTGCCGGTCAAGCGTTTTGCAGGCAGCGCGGGGAGCACCCATTGGCCGCGCTCGACGCGGCGGCCGTCGAGCGTGTAATCATAATCGAACAGCTCCTGATCCTTGTCGCCCGGGAAGAGCTGGCTCGCGAGCAACTGGGCCATCTCCAGATGGCCGCCATTGTTATAGCGCAGGTCGTAAATCACCGCGTCGCCATTCTCGATAAAGCGCATCGCCGCCGCCGCGGCGTCGTAGCCGGGTTCGGGGTCGGCGAAATGCGACAGGTCGACATAGGCGATGTTGCCGTCGAGGTAGCGAAGCCCGGCGAAACCGAAATTCTTTCGAATCTCTTCGCGCCGTTCGGCCTCGCGCAGCGCGGCGGCGCGCACGGGGTCCTGCTTCGCGGCATAGTCCGCGACCCATACGGGATCGACCCCGACCGCGAAATGCAGGTCGCCCGACGCGGCGATCAGATCGTCGGTCAGCTCGCGCGCGAGGGCGGGGCGGTCGCGCGCGGCGTCATAGTCGCCGGCGTCGAGATGGCGGCGCAAGGTTGCGGCGATCGTCCTGGCCTTGTCGGGGTAGACATAGTTCGTCTCCAGCGTCTGGCCGAGTTGCTCGACCACCGCCCGCCGGTCGGCGGCCGAGAGCGGGGCTTCGTCCGTCGCGGCAACGGTCGCCAGCCATGCGGTCGTGGCGGCGAGAAGGAGGGGCCAACGCTTGTCGTTCATCCGAATTCCTGTCTGTCATGCGAATCATACAATATATTGCGCAATATATTGTATATATGGACGGCGCAAGCGGGCCTCGATGATCGAGGCGGCGCGAAGTGCAGGAGCCATTGGTGGAGAACGGGTTTAGGAATAGGCCGTTCGGGGGCGGTGACCGGACCTTTCAGTTCCGTCATCCCGGCGAAGGGTGTTCAGAGTCACGCGCCTCCGGACACCCTTCGCCGGGATGACGATGGAAAGAATGTCGTATTCCGGCCATTACACCCCTTCACGCATATCCCACCCAGCCGCGCCAGGTGAAGGCGGCGTAGAATTGTTCGACCCCGGTGAAGCCCGCGGCATGCAGCACCGCCTCGTCGGCTTCGGGGCTGAGCATCGCGACGTGGGTCGCGACGGCCTCGCGGCCCTTCGCCACCTGATCCGGATCGCCGCCCGAGGCGATGGCAAAGGCGGCGTAGCGGTCGAGCCAGCGGTCGCGTTCGTCGGCGCCCTGCGGGAAGCTGCCGTGCGCGGCGACGAAGGGCGCGCCGGGTTTGAGGCGGGCGCGGATTTCGGCGGCGGTGCGGATGCGTTCTTCGGTATCGAGGAAATGGAGCGTGAGCAGGCAGGTCGCGCCGTCGAAGGGGCCCGCCGGAGCGTCGTCGATATAACCCTCGACGAGCTCGGCGCGGTGTGCGTCTGCGCCCATCACCTTGGCGGCAAGGTCGAGCATCGGCCCCGCGGGATCGACGCCCGTGAAGCGCCAGCCGGGATGCGCCTCGGCCATCGCCTTCATCTCGCTGCCGCCGCCCGCGCCGAGGACGAGGATATGCGCATCGATCGGGACGCGCTCGGCGAGGAGGAGGCCCGTCATGCGGTGGAGGCCGTCGAGACCGGGAACGAAGCGGCGCGGCCCTTCGGTGTAGCGCGCGACCGCCTCGGGGTCATTGAAGCTGTCGAGGAAATGCCGGGCGCCTTCAGCCATGGATATGCTCCTGCGTCGTGGGGGAGAGGGAGCGCGCGGCCATGCGCGCATGGAAATCGGCGGCGAGCTGCGCGAGCGTGACCTCGCCAAAGCGCGCGAGCAGCAGCGCTTCGGCGTCACGGAAGCTGGTGTCGAGCGCCGCGTTGACCGCCTGTTCGACGAGGCAGCCGGGCGCTTCGGTGCGGTTGCCCATCGCCATCAGGCTCGGCCGACCGATCGCGTTATAGACATCGCGCATCGTGATTTCGGCGAGGGGCTTTGCGATCGTCCAGCCGCCGCCATGACCCTTTTCGCTGTGGACGAAACCTGCGTCGCGCAGCCCGCCGAGAGTGCGGCGGATCACCACCGCGTGCGTCTGCATCGCCTTCGCAAGCTGATCCGACGTCATCGGCGTGCCCGTTTCGGCCATATGGAGGAGGACGTGGAGCACGCCCGAGAGTCGGCTGTCGCGTTTCATGTAACTTTAAATAGTGCGTGAAATGCGATCGTCAAGACGCGGGATTGACCGCGGGCGGCGGAGCCGTTAGCCACAGCGCCGATGACCAACGACCGATCCACCCGATTCAAGGCGTATTGGCGCTCCTTTACATAGGAGCGGCATGGCATCACCTGTGACCATCGCCGCCGTGACCGGAAGGCGAATGGTTGTCATCACATCATCAGACCAGAACCCCCGGCCGCGGCGCGCGCTTTTTGAAGAAGACGCGACATGACCGATACTTTGCTTGCCCTGTCGACCGCCCATTGCCGCATCACGCCGCTGCTTGCCGACGATGCCCGCGCGCTCGCCGCGATCACCGACGAGACGGTGACCTCGCGCGTCCATTTCCTGCCCGCGCCCTTCACCGAAACCGATGCCCGCGCGCTGATCGCGGGATCGGGCGGCGGCGACGTGTTCCATGCGGTGCGCGACGAGCACGGCCTCGATCTCAACGGCGTCATCGGCGTCCACCGCCGCGCGCGCGACGAATATGAGATCGGCTACTGGTTCGCGGCGCGCGTGAGGGGCAAGGGGATCGCGACCGAGGCGGTGCGCGCGGTGGTCGAGGCGCTCGCCGCGTCGCTGCCGGGTGCTTCGATCGTCGCCGAATGCCACCCCGACAATGACCGCTCGCGCGCGCTGCTGCGCCGGATCGGTTTCGTGTCGACCGGACGCCCGGGGAAACGTCCGGGGCGGATGCTGATGAGCTGGCGCGCGGCACCGGCTTGGCGCATAGACGTGTGCTGAGCGATCCTCCCTGTCGCGAAGCGAGGGGGAGGTGGCGGCGGCGTAGCCGCTGACGGAGGGTCGATGGCGCCATCGTCGCGGCCCCTCCACCACTCGCTTTCAGCGAGCGGTCCCCCTCCCCATGGCTTCGCCACAGGGAGGATCAGTCTGCCGCTGATACCTCTTCGGTCAGCGCCTTGACGATCGCGGCGACCGAAGTCGGCGCATAGGCGAAACCCATATGGCCGCAGTCGACCTCGACCTGCCGGTCGCTTTCGTGCGGAAGGCCGCGCGCGCTGTTCACCGCGACGACGCCGTCATGCTTCGACCAGAGCGCGAAGGTCGGCATTTCGGGGCGCGGTGCGGGGTGGAAGTCGATTGGCGGATTGTCGACCGGATGGCGCGCGATCAGGTGATAGAGGCGCCACGCCCGGTTGGCGCGGCGGCTGCCCGAAAAGGGCGAACCCAGCGTGACGACGCGCGCGACCTTGTCCGGATGATGCTTCGCATATTCGCGCGCATAGATGCCGCCGAGCGACCATCCCACCAGCGCGGGGGCATAGCCGGTGCGGTCGATGATCCACTGGACGCGGGTGTCGATGCGCTCGATGATGTCGGCGGTCGCGCCGCGGTTGAAGCCGAGGCCCCAGGCGTAGCAGCGGAAACCTGCGCGGCGGAGGTCGGCGCGCAGCGCCTTGGTCGCCCAGTCGCCCGAAAGGAAGCCGGGGAGCACCATCACCGGCGGATGCTCGCTGTCGGGGTTGGGCTCGGGCGGCAGCGGGCGGATGCGGCCGCCGATCGCGCGCGCCAGCGACCCGATCTCGCGCCATAGCAAGGTCAGCGGCGGCGGCGCGTCGGGATCGGGGACGCGCGCGGGCCATTCGGCGCGCCGGGTGAGGAATCCGCGGATCATGGGAGCGATATAGGGATGCTTGCGCCGGGGCGAAAGCCGCGGGCTATTTCTTCGGGACCAGCTTCACCAGCTTGCCGTCCTCGCCGTCGGTGAGCAGCCAGACCGTGCCGTCGTCGCGCACCTCGACCTCGCGTATACGCTGGCCGAAATCCCAGCGGTCGGACTTGTGGAGCTTGTCGCCGTCGATGGCCATGCGGATGAGGCCTTCACCAGAGAGCGCTCCCATCAGCAGGCTGTTCTTCCAGCCCGGGTAAAGATCGCCGCCATAGAAGGCGAGCCCCGCGGGCGAGATCGCCGGGTTCCACCACAATTTCGGCGCCGCGAATTCGGGGCGCGTCACATGGTCGGGAATATCCTTGCCGTCATAATGATCCCCGTTCGAGACGATCGGATAGCCGTAATTGGCCTTCGCCGCGACCAGATTGACCTCGTCGCCGCCCTTCGGCCCCATTTCCTGGTTCCAGAACTTGCCGGTCGCATCGAAGGCGAGGCCAAGGATATTGCGGTGGCCGAGCGACCAGATTTGCGCCGTGACGCCGCCCCCGTCAGGCTTTGAAGCGTCGGCGAAAGGATTGTCGGCGGGAATGCTGCCGTCGGGATTGAGGCGGACGATCTTGCCGAGATTGGCCTTCATATCCTGCGCCGGATCGAACTTCTGACGCTCGCCCGATCCGATGAAGAGATATTTGCCGTCGGGGGAGAAGATGAGGCGGTGCGAATAATGGCCGCGGCCCGTCACCTTGGGATCCTGTTTCCAGATGATCTGCAGTCCTTCGATCCGCGGCGCCGCGCCCTGGACGAGCTTCGCCTTGCCGACGACGGCGCCGGCGGTATTGCCCGTCCCGGCCTCGACCCAGCTCAGATAGATGGTGCCGGTCGCGGCGAAGTCGGGCGCGACGATGACGTCGCCGAAGCCGCCCTGACCGCCGTAAGCGACGGTGGGTACGCCCGCGACATCCTGCGTCGGGCCATTTTCCTGCCACAGCTTCAATTTGCCCGATTTCTCGGTGATCAGCGCAGCGCGGGTGCCGGGGATGAAGGTCATCGCCCAGGGTTCGTTGAAATCGGCGATTTCCTGCACGGTGAACGGCGCGTCGGCGAGTGGCGTCGCGGGATGATCGCCCGACGCGTCGAGCTTGGCGGTGTCGGCTGGCGCCGCTTCGGTCGCGGCGGGCGCCGAGCAGGCGGCGACGGCGAGCGCGATGATCGGGGCACAGAGCGAAAATTTCGGCATGTCAAAGGCTCGCTTGGCTGGGGAAGACAGCTCGTTCTGACGCGGCCGATGCTCGATGTCGAGTACCCTCAATCCGTTTGCCCTGAGCTTGTCGAAGGGTTGTTCCTTTTGACGCCGCAAGAAGGATGGTGCTTCGACAAGCTCAGCACAAACGGCGAGGGACAAGGGGTCAGCGATTCGCCGCCTCGCGTCGCGCGGTGATCGTCTCGACGCTGTCCATAATCGCGTCGACCGCCTCGCTCGACGGCGGCGCGTCGGCGCGCTTTTGCGAGAATTGGCCGCTGTTCATGATTTCCTCAAGCGCGGCGCGCGCGCGCGACACGCGGCTCTTCATCGTTCCGAGCGCGCAGTCGCAGATGCTCGCGGCCTCTTCATAGGACAGACCGCCCGCGCCGACGAGGATCAGCGCCTCGCGCTGGTCCTGCGGCAATTCCATCAGCCCGCGCTGGAGGTCGGCCATTTCGCCGCTGTCTTCCTGGTTCGCGGGGGTCGACATGGTGCGCTCGACCGCGGTCTCGTCATATTCGCCGACGAACTTGTTGCGGCGCATTTGCGACAGGAAGGTGTTGCGCAGGATGACGAAGGTCCACGCCTTGATCGAGGTCCCGCGCTCGAACCGATCGCGCGACGCCCACGCCTTGACCATCGTATCCTGCGTCAGATCGTCGGCGAGGTCCGGGTTGCCCGAAAGGCTGCGGCCATAGGCGCGCAGATGCGGAATGACGCCGGCGAGCAGTGCCTTGAATTCGCTGTCCGACAGGGTGTCGGCCTGCGGCTGCGACGCAGCGGCGGGGGTTCCGGTCATTATTGCTTCGGGCTTTTCTGATCGAGCTGGGACAGAAGGTCGAGCATGTTGTCGGGCAATTGTTCGGAGACGATATTGCCATAAATCATGCGCAACTTGGCGCTCACCGGTTCGGGCGCCTGCCGCCCGGTCAGGGTGCGATGCCACTGGTCGCCGTGCGTTCCGGGGAAGCTCCCCTGCGCGCGGCGCGGCGCGTCGGCGCCGGGCGGGAGAGTGCCCTTTCCGTTCATCCTGTCATTGCCTTGCGTAGCCATGCGAGAGCAACGAGGAAAAGGGCCGCAGGTTCCACGACTTCTGTTTTTTGCGACGAACGCGTTGCCAAGAAACCACACCGGCTCTAAGCGAAGGGATGTGAGGGGTCACGCTTGGCCCGCCCTTGGCCGGTCTTCGGGAGACGACCAGTTGCTTTCCGTTACATATGTGAGTGTCGCCGATCCGTTGATCAGCGACGAGGATATCGTTGCGATTCTCGTTTCGGCGCGTCGCAACAATGCGCGCGACGAGTTGACCGGGGCGCTTGTCTATAACGGCCATAATTTCCTCCAGCTTCTCGAGGGGCCGGACGACCGGGTAGAGGCCTGTCTTGCGGTCATCAGGGACGATCCGCGTCACAGCGGCATGGTCGAAGTGCGGCGCCGCGCCGTCGAGACGCGCGATTTCGGTGAATGGGCGATGCTCTATGACCCGCGTTTCGAATGGCGGGGCGATGGCTTGGCGCGGCTCGCGGCCAACGGTCGGATCGATGCGCAGGACGAGCGGATATTCGCCAATTTCATGGCGCTGGGGCGCCGCCCGCGCGTCGGGTAACCGGGCGGGCGCTTGCAATGCCACCCCAACCCGCTAAGCCGTTCATGATATGACCAGACATCGTCACGCAAAGGTTTTTTTATCAGCGACGTAACGCCTCAACCGCTCGACGATGCCAGCTTCAAGCGTGAATTGGCCGCGATGCTACCGCATCTGCGCGCGTTCGGGCGCAGCTTGTGCGGCAACGCCGACCTCGCCGACGACCTGGTGCAGGAAACGATGCTGAAGGCGTGGAAGGCGCGCGCGCAATATATTCCGGGGCCCGCCAGCATGAAGAGCTGGGCTTTCGTCATCCTGCGCAACTGTTTCCTGTCGCAGATGCGGCGCAAGAAATTCACCGCTGAATATGACGAGATGGCGGCCGAGCGGCTGCTCGTCGCGCCCGACGATCAGGACGACAGCCTGCACCTCGCCGACGTGCAGCGCGCGCTATTGTTGCTGCCCGTCGACCAGCGCGAGGCGCTGGTGCTGATCGGCGCGGGGCAATTATCCTATGAGGAAGGCGCGGCGATCTGCGGTTGCGCGGTCGGCACGATGAAGAGCCGCGTGTCGCGCGGCCGCGCCGCGTTGCAGGCAATCCTCGAAAGCGGCGAAATGCCGCGTCGCAGCGCCGACGAGATACCGTCGAGCGAAGCGTTCCGGTCGATCATGGAGAATGTCGACCATCTGACCGGTGGCGGGCCTTCGCCCGATTGAGACGCTTTTTCGACTGACGTCGGAAACGGCATCGGCCCGCTCCCCCTCCCGGCCTCCCATTTCAGGATACGCTGTTGGGAGGCCGGGAGGGGTGGGAGGCCGGGAGGGGGAGCGGGCCGGTGCCGTCCTTATGCGTTACGCCGCAAGCTGCGGCGTGAAGAGCAGGCTCTGGCTGATCGCGGCGCGCACCGTATTCTCGCGGAACGGCTTCGAGATCAGGAAGGTCGGCTCGACCCGTCCGCCGGTGAGCAGCCTTTCGGGAAAGGCGGTGATGAAGATCGCCGGCACCGGCGCGATCGCGAGAATGTCCTGCACCGCATCGATACCCGACGATCCGTCGGCAAGCTGGATATCGGCGAGGACGAGGCCGGCGTCGGTTTCCTCGAACGCCGCGACCGCGTCCTCATGCGTCGTCGCGATCCCCGCGACGCGGTGGCCGAGGTCGCGGACGATCTGTTCGAGCTCCATCGCGATCAGCGGCTCGTCCTCGATGATCAGCACCGAGGTGGGCGATTCGCGGTCGAGTTCGCCGACCGCGTCGGCGAGCAGCGTCTCGACCGTCGGCTGATCGGTGCCGGTGATCAGCCCGGCCTCCTCGACCGAAAACCCCTCGAGCGCGGTGAGCAGCAATATCTGCCGGCCGAGCGGGGTGAGCTGCACGAGGCGCTGGTGTGCGGCGCGGACCAGCGGATGCTCTTCGTCGTCGCGGCCTTCGCCATCGTCGATATAGGCGCTTTCCCAGATGCGGTGGAAATTGCGGTAGAGGTCGATCCGCGTGCCGTCGCCGCTGTGGAATTCGTGCGGAGCGGCAACGATGACTTCGAGGGTGGTATGGACGAAATTGTCGCCATGCTGCTGGCTGCCCGTCAGCGCGCGCGCGTAGCGGCGCAGATAGGGAAGATGGCCCCGAATTTCCTCACCCAATGTCATCAAAATACCTCCCTCTTGGTGAGCAATCATACGCGTGCCCGCGCGGGTCGGTTCCCTCGACGGATGCCCAAAAAGCGATACGCCGGGCTGCAACTTGTCGCGCGCTAAAGCGTAGATTCAGCCGGGACGCCAGAGAGCCGCGGTGTAAGTGGGCGGAATGCCGCCACTTTCTTGTTGCGCGGCAAGGATGCTTTTGTAGGGACCATATCGATGGCAGAGCGGCGGCCCGGGGAATATAGCGATGGGGCGGCATCGCATGGCGGCGGGGGACGGGAATTGGCGGACGGGGGCAGCGAAGAGGCAAAAAGGGCCGAACGGCTGCGCCTCGAAACGCTTCGCGAATATCGCATCATGGATACGCCGCCCGAAGCGGCGTTCGATCGCGTGACCAAGATGGTCGCCGACCTGTACGGCGTGCCGATCACGCTGGTATCGCTCGTCGACGATTGCCGCCAGTGGTTCAAATCGGCCCACGGGCTCGACGCAACCGAAACGCCACGCGAGATAAGCTTCTGCCAATATGTCGTCGCCGAGGGGCAGCCCGTAGTGGTGACCGACGTGTTGGGCGATCCGCGCTTCCGCGACAATCCGCTCGTCACCGGCGACCTCCATGTCCGCTTCTATGCCGGCGTGCCGCTCCGCGCCTATAATGGCGCGATCCTAGGGACGCTGTGCCTGATCGACCGCGAGGAGCGGGCACCGTTGACCGCCACCGAACTCGAACGGCTGGAGGATTTTGCCGGGATCATCATGGCCGAGGCCGACCTGCGCCGTATCGTCGGCGAACGTGACGAAGCGAAGCGAACGCTCGAGCGCGCGCTCGACTTTTCGGGCATCGCAACCTGGCGCTACGATGCCCGCACCGGCGCGATCCAGTGGAGCGGCGCGGCGGCCGAACTCTGGGGCGCCGACTATGCGACCGCGCTTGGGCATGTCGACGACTTCTTCGACCGCCTCCATCCCGACGATCGCGACGCAGTCCGCGGCGTGCTCGGCGATTCGGTGGCGCATGGCGCGCATTATGCGACCGAATATCGCATCCAGCACCCCGAACGCGGCGTGCGCTGGATCGCGGTCCACGCCGACTGGGATGTCAGGACCGACGACGCGATCCTGACCGGGGTCAGCATCGATATCACCGAACAGAAAAGCCGGCAGGAAAACGCCAATCTGCTGATGCGCGAACTGCACCACCGGATGCGCAACCTGTTCGCGACGGTCGGCGCGATCATCTCGCTCACCCGCCACGCGGCGCGCGATGTCGACGATTATGTCGAGCGGATCAGCAGCCGGCTCGACGCGCTCAACCGCGCGCAGAACGTCCTGCTCGGCGCCAATTTCATGACGGGGTCGATGCACGCGCTGATGCGCGAGGTCGAGGCGGCCTTTCCGCGCATCCGCTGGTCGGGACCCGACCTGCTGCTTCCCGAAAACGCGCTCGTCGCGATGGCGCTTTTTTTCAACGAGCTCGCGACCAATGCCGCGAAGCATGGCGCGCTGACCGGCGCGAATGGTCAGGTCGAGGTGAGCTGGACGCAGGAGGCCGAGGGCAGCGACGATCGCCGGTTCCGCCTGACCTGGGCCGAAAGCGGCGGCGATCGCGCGGTCGTCGCGCCCGACCGCACCAGTTTCGGCACGCTGCTGATGGAGCGCAGCGTCAAGAACAACCTCGGCGGCACGATCGAACGGCACTGGGAACCCGGCGGGCTGGTCGTCGACATCACGCTCCCCGCGCGGTGGCGTGAGGCCTGAGACTTAATCTGGACTATTTGTTCTTACTATGTTCCCATGCTAGCCATGGGGGCATGTCCGCCAAAACGATTCTCGAAAAACTGGCCGTGCTCGCCGATGCGGCGAAATATGACGCGTCGTGCGCCTCGTCGGGGACGGTCAAGCGCGATTCCACCGAGACAAAGGGCATCGGGTCGACCGAGGGCATGGGAATCTGCCACAGCTATGCGCCCGACGGGCGGTGCATCTCGCTGCTCAAGATCCTGCTCACCAATTTCTGCATCTACGACTGCCGCTTCTGCATCAATCGCGCGTCGAGCAATGTCGAGCGCGCGCGCTTCAGCCCGCAGGAGGTCGTGCGGCTGACGCTCGATTTCTACAAGCGTAACTATATCGAGGGGCTGTTCCTCTCCTCGGGCATCATCCGTTCCGAAGATTATACGATGGAGCAGCTGGTCGAGGTTGCGCGCATCCTGCGCGAGGAGCATCGCTTTGCCGGCTATATCCATCTGAAGACGATCGCGGGCGCCGACTCGGGGTTGATCGCGCTCGCGGGGCTTTATGCCGATCGCCTCTCGACCAATGTCGAATTGCCGACCGAAGAAGGGCTGTCGAGTTTCGCGCCCGAGAAGAAGTCATGGGCGATCCGCAAGACGATGGCGGCGGTGCGGGTCGGGGAGGCCGATGCGATCGAGGCGGCGAAAAGCCGGCTGATCGGCAAGGCGAAGCCGCCGCGCTTCGCGCCCGCGGGGCAATCGACGCAGATGATCGTCGGCGCCGACGCCGCGCGCGACGACGATATTTTGAAAACCGCGAGCAATCTTTATTCGGGCTACCAGCTCCGCCGCGTCTATTATTCGGCGTACAGCCCGATCCCCGACGCGAGCCGCGACCTGCCGCCGGTGCGCCCGCCGCTGATGCGCGAGCATCGGTTGTATCAGGCCGACTGGCTGCTGCGCTTCTATGGCTTCGAACGCGCCGAGATCATGGAGGGGGCGACCGGCGGCATGCTCGACCTGAACATAGATCCCAAGCTCGCGTGGGCGCTCCAGCGGCGCGAGGCGTTTCCGGTCGACATCAACCGCGCGCCGCGCGAACTGCTGCTGCGCGTGCCCGGGCTCGGCACGCGCGCGGTCGACCGCATCGTCGCGGCGCGGCGGCTGGGCAAGCTCGGGCTCGGCGATCTCGCCAAGCTCACCGCCTCGGTGAAGAAATTGCTGCCCTTCATCGTCACCCCCGACTGGCGGCCGGGCAAGCTCACCGACAGCGCCGACCTCCGCGCGCGTTTCGCGCCGAGGGCGGAACAATTGGCTTTGGCGCTGTGAGAGAGGTCGTCTTCGCGGCGCCGGGCGATTTCGCCGAATGGCGGAGCGCCGCACGCGGCTTGCTCGCGAACGGCGTAGCGCCCGAGGACGTAAGCTGGTGCGACAGCGCGGCGGGCGCATCGCTGTTCGGCGAGGCGGCCGCTCCGGCGCGCGCCGGCGCGGTGGCGCTGCCGCGCGAACTGCTCGAAATCGCCGAGCGCGTGATCTGCCACCGCGACCCCGAAGTCCCGGCGCGGCTCTACCGCATCATCTGGCGCGCGGCGCGCGACCGCCTGCTTCTGGCGCGGACGACCGACGCGGATGTCGACTGGCTCCGCAAGGCCGACAAGGCGATTCGCCGCGATGTCCACAAAATGCACGCTTTCGTGCGCTTCCGGCGCCTCGGCGAAGAGGCGGGGCGCGAGCGGTTCGCCGCCTGGTTCGAGCCGGCGCACCGTATCGTCCGGCTGACCGCGCCTTTCTTTCAGCGGCGCTTCACCGGGATGGACTGGGTGATCGTCACCCCCGATGCGCGCGCGATCTGGCATGGTGAGACGCTGGTCTACGGCCCCGGCGGCACAAGGGACGAGGTGCCCGCCAGCGATGTCGTCGAGGATCAGTGGCGCACTTACTATGGCGCGATCTTCAACCCCGCACGCGTGAAGGTCGACGCGATGCGCGCCGAGATGCCGAAAAAATACTGGAAGAATTTGCCCGAAGCGCAGGATATCGCGCCGCTGCTCGCGGGCGCCGAGGCGCGGGTGGAACGCATGCGCGAAGCGGCCGTTTCCATGGCGAACCCCCTGACCGACAAATGGCGGACGCGCGTGCCCGACGAACTGGCCCTCGATGATAATGTGACCACGCTGGACGGACTGGCGAAGGCGATCGACCGCTGCACGCGCTGCCCGCTCTATTGCAACGCGACGCAGGGCGTGGCGGGCGAGGGGCCGGAAGCGGCGCGCATCATGCTGGTCGGCGAACAGCCGGGCGACCAGGAGGATTTGCAAGGGCGGCCCTTCGTCGGCCCGGCGGGGCAGGTGCTGGACGAGGCGCTGGAAGAGGCGGGGCTCGACCGCACGCGATTGTTCCTCACCAACGCGGTCAAGCATTTCAAGTTCGAGCCGCGCGGGAAAAGGCGGCTGCACCAGAATCCGACGACCGGCGAAATCGATATCTGCCGCTGGTGGCTCGACAAGGAACGCGCGCTGGTGAAGCCCGACCTGATCGTGACGCTCGGCGCGAGCGCGCTGCGCGGGGTCACCGGCAAGAGCGCGAGCATCAAGTCGATGCGCGGCGCTGCGCACGAACTCGAAGGGGGGACGAAGCTGATCGCGACGATCCATCCCTCCTTCCTGCTCCGGATGCCCGACCGCGCGCGTGCGGCGGAGGAGCGAGAGGCATTCGTCGCCGACCTGATCCGCGCGCGAAAGCTCGCCGCCTGATGGCGAAGGCCAAGACCTGGGTCGAGCCGCACCCGGGCGGCATCTATGTGAAGCCTGCCGATCTGTGGATCGACCCTTCGCGCCCGGTCGAACGCGCCGCGGTGACGCACGGCCATGCCGACCATGCGCGCAGCGGCCATGGCGCGGTGTTCGCGACCCCCGAGACGCTGGCGATCATGGCGCTGCGCTACGGCGTCGATGCCGAGGCGAGCCATAATCAGGCCTTCGTTTACGGCGACGGCTTCGAGCGCGGCGGGGTGCGTTTCAGCTTCCACCCCGCGGGGCATGTGCTCGGCAGCGCGCAGGTCTTGATGGAATATGCGGGCGAGCGGATCGTCGTGACCGGCGACTACAAACGCCGCCCCGACCCGACCTGCGTGCCGTTCGAGGTGGTGCCGTGCGATATCTTCGTCACCGAGGCGACCTTCGGCCTGCCGGTGTTCCGCCACCCGCCCACGTCGGACGAGATCGCCAAGCTGATCGGCGCGGTGCGCGCCGAGCCCGACCGCAGTGTGCTCGTCGGCGCCTACGCGCTCGGCAAGGCGCAGCGCGTGATCGCCGAACTGCGCGGCGCCGGATGGAGCGCGCCGATCTATATCCACGGCGCGCTCGAGAAGATGTGCCAGCTTTATGCGGTGCACGGCGTCGACCTCGGCGAACTGCGGCTGGTTTCGGAAACCGAGAAGGCCGAAATGGCGGGACAGATCGTGCTGGCGCCGCCCTCGGCGCTCAACGATCGCTGGTCGCGGCGGCTGCCCGATCCGGTGACCGCGATGGCATCGGGCTGGATGCGGGTGCGCCAGCGCGCGCGGCAGCGGATGGTCGAACTGCCGCTGGTCATTTCGGACCATGCCGACTGGGACGAGCTGACGACGACGATCGCGGAGGTGAACCCGAAGGAAAGCTGGATCACCCACGGCAGCGAGGACGGCCTGCTGCGCTGGTGCGAGTTGACGCAGCGTAAGGCACGCGCGCTACACCTGGTGGGCCGCGATCTGGAGGAGGAAGCGTGAAGCGCTTCGCAGCCCTGATCGACCGGCTGATCTATACGCGCTCGCGCAATACGAAGCTCGCGCTCATCGTCGATTACCTCCGCCACACCCCCGATCCCGATCGCGGCTGGGCGCTCGCCGCGCTGACCGAGAGCCTCGATTTTCCGGCGGTGAAAGCGGGGACGGTCAGGGCGTTGCTTGCTACGCGGGTCGATGAGGAATTGTTTCGCCTGTCGCGGCATTTCGTCGGCGATACGGCGGAGACGGCGGCGCTGCTGTGGCCTGAGTCTGAAAAGCCCCTCCCCTTCAGGGGAGGGGTTGGGGTGGGGTCTAGCAGCGTAGCGCCGGCTTTCGAAACCCCACCCCCAACCCCTCCCCTGAAGGGAAGGGGCTTAACAGTGTCCGAAGCCGTCGATGCGCTCGCCGCCACGAGCCGCAGCGACGCCCCCGCGGTCGTCGCATCCTTGCTCGACCGGCTCGACGCCGACGGGCGCTACGCCTTGCTCAAGCTCGCGCTCGGCGGGATGCGCGTCGGGGTGTCGGCGCGGCTCGCCAAACAGGCGTTCGCGCAGGCGTTCGACGTGCCCGTCGACGATGTCGAGGAGCTGTGGCACGCGATCCCCCCGCCCTATGCCCCGCTCTTCGCGTGGGGCGAGGGAAGGGCGGAGCGGCCCGACCTGAAAGACGTCGCTTTCTTTCGCCCCTTCATGCTCGCGCATCCCCTGGAAGGGGAAAGCGTCGACCTCGCCGATTATGCGGCCGAGTGGAAATGGGACGGGATCCGCGTCCAGATCGTCCATGGCGGTGGCGAGACGCGCATCTACAGTCGCGGCGGCGAGGAGATCAGCGGCGCCTTCCCCGAACTGGTCGCGGCTTTCGATCAGGACGCGGTGATCGACGGCGAACTGCTCGTGCGCGGCGAGGTGCAGGGGGGTGAGGCGGCGAGCTTCAATGCGCTGCAGCAAAGACTCGGGCGCAAGACGGTGTCGAAGAAGATGCTTGCCGATTATCCGGCTTTCGTGCGGGTATATGACTTGCTCGCGGTCGACGGCAACGACCTGCGCGGCCTGCCATGGACCGAGCGGCGGCGCCAGCTCGAAGCCTTCGTGCCGCGCCTCGTCGACAGCCATTTCGACCTGTCGCAGGTGATCGAAGCGAACGATTTCGACGATCTCGCCGAGCGCCGCGCGGGTGCACGTGATGCCGCGATCGAAGGCGTGATGCTCAAGCGCCGCGATGCGCCCTATGTCGCGGGGCGCCGCGCCGGTCTCTGGTATAAATGGAAGCGCGATCCGCTGATCGCCGACTGCGTGATGATGTATGCGCAGCGCGGCAACGGCCGCCGTGCGAGCTTCTATTCGGACTATACCTTCGGCTGCTGGTCCGACGCGGGCGAACTGCTCCCCGTGGGCAAAGCCTATTCGGGCTTCACCGACGAGGAGCTGAAATGGCTCGACAAGTTCGTGCGCGACAACACGCTGAATCGCTTCGGTCCCGTGCGCGAGGTCGAAAAGTCGCTGGTGCTCGAAGTCGCCTTCGATTCGATCCATGGCAGCAAGCGCCACAAGTCGGGGCTGGCGATGCGCTTCCCGCGCATATCGCGCATCCGCCGTGACAAGCCCGCCGAGGAAGCCGACCGGATCGCGACCTTGCAGGCGATGGTGACTTAAAAGCCCCTCCCCTTCAGGAGTATCAGGTGAAACGTCCGGGGGACGTTTCACCTGATACTGGGTTGGGGTGGGGGCCATCGGCCTTGCGCAAGTCCGATGGCCCCCACCCGCTGCGACTAGGGAACAAGTTCCCAAGTCTCGCTGCCCTCCCCTGAAGGGGAGGGTGTCATAAGGAGAAAATTCCCCGTCACGGGGTTGCAACTCATGGGCAAGATACCGAGTTAGGCCCCCGAACACCAAAAAAGGAGACTGCCATGACGATCGCCCATCCTCCCCTGCCGTACGCCCAGGACGCGCTGGAACCGCATATCTCGGCCGACACGCTGGCGACGCACCATGGCAAGCACCACAAGGCCTATGTCGACAAGACCAACGCCGCGATCGAGGGCACCGACCTTGCGTCGAAGCCGCTCGAAGAAATCGTCCACCACGCCGAAGGATCGGGCAACAAGGGCCTGTTCAACAATGCCGCGCAGGCGTGGAACCACGCTTTCTATTGGGAAAGCCTGAGCCCGACCAAGACCGCGCCCGCCGGCGATCTCGCCGCGGCGATCGACCGCGATTTCGGTTCACTCGACGAGCTCAAGAAGAAGCTCAAGGAAACCGCGGTCAACCATTTCGCGTCGGGCTGGGCCTGGCTCGTTTCGCGCGACGGCACGCTGTCGGTCACCGACACCCACGACGCGGGCACCGAACTCGTCGCGGGCATCAAGCCTTTGCTCGTGATCGACGTGTGGGAGCATGCCTATTACATCGACCGCAAGAATCTGCGCCCGGCCTATGTCGACGCGGTGGTCGACGAACTGCTCAACTGGGATTTCGCGGCGGAGAATTTCGCGCGCGAAGGGACCTGGACCTATCCGGCGTAATTTAATGATCCTCCCTGTGGCGAAGCCATGGGGAGGTGGCACCGCCCTTCGACTGCCTTGCAGGCGCTCAGGATAAACTTCGCCAAAGGCGAAGCGCTGACGGAGGGGCAGCGGCGCAACGTCGCCCGCCCCTCCACCGCCTCCGGCGGTCTCCCTCCACATCGCTTCGCGACAGGGAGGATTTATCGCAGGCCGTAACGAAAATTGGCCCTCCCGGCCCTATCCCGATGATCGCGATGCGCCTATAGCGCCGCCATGACGATCAGCCTGTTCGAACTTTTCAAGATCGGTGTCGGTCCTTCCAGCTCGCATACAGTGGGCCCGATGGTCGCGGCGCGGCGCTTCACCGTCTGGCTCGACGAGGCGGGGCTGCTGACGAAGGCGGCGCATGTCGAGGCCGACCTCTACGGCTCGCTTGCGCTGACGGGCAAGGGCCACGCTGCCGACACGGCAGTCGTCGCGGGGCTTGCTGGCGAAATCCCGGCCTCGACCAGCCTCGCCGCGATCAAGGCGCATTGGGACCGCGCAGAGAGCGAAGGCTTCCTCTACCTGCTCGGGCGCCAGCGCGTGCGCTTCCAGCCCGCGCGCGATCTGCATTTCCAGATGAAGCAGCGCCAGCCGTTCCACAGCAATGCCTTGAGCTTCACCGCGCGCGACGGCGAGGGCGAGATCCTTGCGAAACGCATGTATTTCTCGATCGGCGGAGGCTTTGTCGTCGACGAGGACGAGGCGGGGCGCAACAGCCGCGGCGCCGAGGACGAGATCGAACTGCCCTTCGCCTTCACCTCGGGCGCCGACCTCATGGAAATGGGCGCGGCCTCCGGCAAGAGCTTCGCCGAGATGATGCTCGAAAACGAGCTCGCGCACCGCAGCCTCGACGAGGTTAATTCCGGGCTCGATGCGATCGCCGGAGCAATGGACGCGTCGATCGACGCGGGCTGCTCGAGCACCGGCGTCTTGCCCGGCGGGCTCAAGGTCAAGCGCCGCGCGCCGCAGATCGCCGCCGACATCCGCAGCCGCCACGAACAGAATCTGTCCGACCCGATGGCGATGATGGACTGGATCAACCTGTGGGCGATGGCAGTGAACGAGGAAAATGCCGCGGGCGGCAAGGTCGTCACCGCGCCGACCAACGGCGCCGCGGGGATCATCCCCGCCGTGATCCGATATTACCGGCGCAGCTATCGCGGCGACGCGAAGGGCGTGCGCACCTTCCTGCTCGCCGCGGGCGCGGTCGGCGCATTGTATAAACGCAACGCCAGCATCTCGGGCGCCGAGGTCGGCTGCCAGGGCGAGGTCGGCGTCGCCTGCTCGATGGCGGCGGCGGGGCTGACCGCGGCGCTGGGCGGCACCAACGCGCAGGTCGAGAACGCCGCCGAGATCGGCATGGAACATAATCTCGGCCTCACCTGCGACCCGATCGGCGGATTGGTGCAGATCCCGTGCATCGAGCGCAACGCGATGGGCGCGATCAAGGCGATCGACGCGAGCCGCATCGCGATGATCGGCGACGGCACGCACGTCGTCAGCCTCGACACGGTGATCGCGACGATGCTGCAAACCGGCCGCGACATGCGCGATAAATATAAGGAGACGTCGAAGGGCGGGCTGGCGGTCAGCGTGGTGGAGTGTTGAGGGGTATCTAACTCATCGTCACCCCAGACCTGATCCGAGGTGATGGTCGCGGGCACAATTGCTCAGACGACCACAGTTGGCGATTTTTGCTAGGCTATTGCCGGTCGCCCACAAATGATCGAAAACGGACGATCGGCGTGGCGAGCAATACGCCTAAAGCCGGGTATGACGATATTCGTCTATGATGAAGGGGCAAAAGCTTGTGAAGCATGTTGATTTGAGCACTGAAGCTCGCGAAGGTCTCGAGTCAGCGATGATCGGCAATATCAATCGCGAGGCTAACACAGCTTCGCTAAAAGCACTGGGCGTAAAACCTCCACACTTAATGTAATCGATCAAAGGCAACTAATTTTCATTCGGCCCTATTAGCCGACACTCCGTTGCAAAGCCCCCGGCAATTCCTCGCGCAATTTGTCGATCAGCAACCGCACCTTCGGTAGCAGATGGCGGCGTTGCGGATAGGCGGCCCAGACCGGCTCCTCCTGCGGGCGGAGCGGGTCGAGGAGCGAGACGAGCGCAACTTCGCCTTCATCGTCATCCCGGACTTGATCCGGGATCCACTGCCGCGCCGACGTCATGGACCCCGGGTCAAGTCGAACGAGCCGCGTGTCTCGTTCGAGGGTGACGAAATGGGATGGCGGCAGTAGGGGCTTTCCTACATTATTTTGCAGGCATAGCCTGCCCGCCATGACCACTGCGATCCCGCCCGCCGCTGCCCTGCGCCTCGCTCCCGGCCTGTGCCACCGGGGAAGCGAAACAAGAGGGGTGTGTGGCGTGACCTTTGTGACCTTCCGAACAAAATGACACGCGCGTTCGGACCCCGACTCACCTGGCTCGGTCAAGCTTGGACGTCGCGCGAATCCTCCCTGTCGCGTAGCGATGGGGGAGTCGCAGACGGCGCGCAGCGCCAGCGGGACCGCGCCCGCAGGGCGTGGTGGAGGGGCGACAACGGTCGCGCCAAAGCCCCTCCGTCAGCGCTTCGCGCTGCCACCTCCCCATGGCTGCGCCACAGGGAGGATCGGACTCTTGCATTGCCACCGCATTTGCCTGATTGGAGCCGCCAAGAAGGAGACCGCCCCATGAAGACCCGCGCCGCCGTTGCGTTCGAAGCGAAGAAGCCGCTCGAAATCGTCGAACTCGATCTGGAAGGCCCCAAGGCGGGCGAGGTGCTGGTCGAGATCATGGCGACGGGCATCTGCCACACCGATGCCTATACGCTCGACGGGTTCGACAGCGAGGGCATCTTTCCGAGCGTGCTGGGGCATGAGGGCGCGGGCGTGGTGCGCGAGGTCGGCGCGGGCGTCACCAGCGTGAAGCCCGGCGACCATGTCATCCCGCTCTACACCCCCGAATGCCGCCAGTGCAAAAGCTGCCTGTCGGGCAAGACCAACCTCTGCACCGCGATCCGCGCCACCCAAGGAAAGGGGCTGATGCCCGACGGCACGACGCGCTTCTCGTACAAGGGCCAGCCGATCTTCCACTATATGGGCTGCTCGACCTTCTCGAACTTCACCGTGCTGCCCGAGATCGCAGTCGCGAAGATCCGCGAGGACGCGCCCTTCCAGTCGAGCTGCTACATCGGCTGCGGCGTGACCACCGGGGTCGGCGCGGTGATCAACACCGCGAAGGTGCAGGTCGGCGACAATGTCGTCGTCTTCGGGCTCGGTGGTATCGGGCTCAACGTGATCCAGGGCGCGCGCCTTGCGGGCGCGAACCGGATCATCGGCGTCGACATCAATCCCGCGCGCGAGGAATGGGGCCGCAAGTTCGGCATGACCGAGTTCCTCAATTCGAAGGGCATGAGCCGCGAGGATGTCGTCGCGGCGATCGTCCAGATGACCGACGGCGGCGCCGATTACACCTTCGACGCGACGGGCAATACCGAGGTGATGCGCATTGCCTTGGAAGCCTGTCACCGCGGCTGGGGCACCTCGATCATCATCGGCGTCGCCGAGGCTGGCAAGGAAATCGCGACGCGGCCGTTTCAGTTGGTCACCGGGCGCAACTGGCGCGGCACCGCGTTCGGCGGCGCCAAGGGCCGCACCGACGTGCCCAAGATCGTCGACATGTATATGACCGGCAAGATCGAGATCGACCCGATGATCACCCACGTCATGGGGCTCGAGGAGATCAACAAGGGCTTCGACTTGATGCACGCGGGCGAGAGCATCCGCAGCGTCGTCGTCTACTGAGGGAAAACAGGGCATGTTCAGCCATGTGGCGCTGGGGTCGAACGACATCGCGGCGAGCAAGCGCTTTTACGATGCGGTTCTGGGCGCGTTCGGCGCGACCGAGGGCGTGATCGACGAGCGCGGGCGCCTGATCTACATGCACGCGGGCGGCCGCCTGATCGTGACGCACCCCGTCAATGGTGCGGAGGCGGCATGCGGCAACGGGCATACGCTGGGGTTCCTCGCGCCCTCGACCGATGCGGTCGACGCGTGGTACGCTGCGGGCGTCGCGAACGGCGGGACGACCGCGGAGGACCCGCCGGGCATCCGTCATGCGACCGAGGGGCGTGTCGTTTACCTCGCCTATCTGCGCGATCCCGCCGGCAACAAGCTGTGCGCGACGCACAAGATTTCGGGCTGACATGACCGGGGGAAGCGGGCCCGCCTATGTGCTGACCTTCAGCTGCGTCGACGCGGTCGGGATCGTCGCGGCGGTGACGGGGCTGCTCGCGGAGCGCGACGGTTTCATCCTCGACAGCCAGCAATATGCCGACCTCGATTCGGGGCGCTTTTTCATGCGCGTCGAGTTCCGCGGTGAAGGGCCGCGCTTTCCTGACGGACTGGCGGGCGTGCAGGACGCGTTCGCGCCGATCGTCGCGCGCTTCCAAATGGACGCGCGGATCAGCGACCGCACGGCCAAACCGCGCTTCGTCATCGCGGTGTCGCAGGGCAGCCACTGCCTCAACGACCTCCTCCACCGCTGGTCGACCGGCAACCTCGCGATCGACGTGGTCGGCGTGGTATCGAACCATGAGGCGCAGCGGCGCTTGTCGGAATGGCACGGCGTGCCGTTCCACTATCTGCCGGTCAGCGACGCGAACCGCGCCGAACAGGAGTCGGCGATCCTCGACGTCATGGCGCGCGGCGGAGCCGAATATCTGGTGCTCGCGCGCTATATGCAGGTGCTGTCGCAGGATCTGTCGGCGCAGCTCGCCGGCCGCTGCATCAACATCCACCACAGCTTCCTGCCGGGCTTCAAGGGCGCGAAACCCTATCACCGCGCGCACGAGCGGGGGGTCAAGCTGATCGGCGCGACCGCGCATTTCGTCACGAGCGACCTCGACGAGGGGCCGATCATCGAACAGGCGGTCGAGCGCGTCGATCACCGCGACGGGGTCGAAGAACTGATCCGCATCGGCCGCGATACCGAGGCACAAGTGCTCGCGCGCGCGGTGCGCTGGGTTGCCGAACAGCGGGTGCTGATCGACGGGCGCAAGACGGTGGTGTTCCGCTAGTTCGTCATTTTCGGTGAACAAGGGCCGTTATCGTGGCTGGTCCTGCCCCGGCGGGCAGGGTAGGTATCGAATCGCAACCATAATCAGGAGGAGCGGAAACCCATGTACAGTCACAATATGGTCGGATCGAACGACATCGAGGCGTCGAAGAAATTCTATGACGCGACCTTTCAGGCGATCGGCGGCAAGCCCGCGATCACCGACGACAAGGGACGCCTGATCTATATTCACAACGGCGGGCTGTTCCTCGTCGGCGCCCCCATCGACGGTCAGCCCGCGACCATCGGTAACGGCTGCACGATCGGCTTTGCGATGGACGGCCCCGAGCAGGCCGACGCATGGCACAAGGCGGGCGTCGAAAATGGCGGCACCTCGATCGAAGATCCCCCGGGCATTCGCGAAGGCGGTTTCGGCCAGCTCTATCTCGCTTATCTGCGCGACCCGTCGGGCAACAAGCTCTGCGCGCTCCACCGCGTCGTTTGAGGCGGAAGAGGACGACCGATGCGCGGCGAAGCGGGATTGCTGGCGGACCTTGGCGCGCTCGCCATCCCCTTCGCCGCCTATGAGCATGAAGCGGTGTTCACCGTCGCCGAAAGCGATGCTGTGAACGCCGCCATCCCGGGCGCGCATACCAAGAATCTGTTCCTCAAGGACAATGGCGGCGCCTTCTGGCTCGTCACCGTGCCCGGCGCGGCGCGCGTCGACCTGAAGGCGTTGCCCGCCGCGATCGGCAGCAAGCGGGTGAGCTTCGGCAAGGCCGGGGATATGGAGCGCCTGCTGGGCATTTCGCCCGGATCGGTCACCCCGCTCGCCGCGATCAACGCCGCGCCCGGTAGCATCACCGTCGTGCTGGACGAGGGGCTGGCTGCGGCGGGGACGGTGAACGTCCATCCGCTCCGCAATACCGCGACGCTCGGGCTGCCGGGCGCAACGATCCTCGACCTCTTGCGTCATTGGGGACATCGGCCGCTTGTCGCGTCCATCCCCGTTCAGGACCCCGCATGACCATCGAAACCCTTTCCACCGTTCGCAGCCATGGCGGCACGCAAGGCGTCTACAAGCATGCGAGTACGACCACCGGCACCGACATGACCTTCGCGGTCTTCGTCCCCGACCATGACGGCGGCGCGAAGCTGCCGGTGCTATGGTATCTGTCGGGGCTGACCTGCACCCACGCCAATGTGATGGAGAAGGGCGAATATCGCGCGGCCTGCGCCGAGCATGGCGTGATCTTCATCGCGCCCGATACCAGCCCGCGCGGTGAAGGCGTGCCCGACGATCCCGATGCGGCCTATGATTTCGGACTCGGCGCGGGCTTCTATGTCGACGCGACCGAGGAGCCTTGGGCGAAACATTACCGGATGCGTTCGTACATCGAGGATGAATTGCCGTCGCTGGTGCTGCGCAATTTCGCGAGCGCCGACCTGACGCGGCAGGGCATCACCGGCCATTCGATGGGCGGGCATGGCGCGCTGACCATCGGGCTCCGCAATCAGGATCGCTTCCGTTCAGTCTCGGCCTTTTCGCCGATCGTCGCACCGTCGCAATGCCCTTGGGGCGAAAAAGCGCTCGCCGGTTATCTTGGCGACGACCGCGAGGATTGGCACGCCTATGACGCGTGCGCGCTGCTCGATCAGGGGCTGCGCGTACCCGACCTGCTTGTCGATCAGGGTGAGGCCGACAATTTCCTTGCCGAACAGCTCAGGACCGAGCTGCTAGTGGACGCGTGCGAGCGCAATGGGCAGAAGGCCGAAATCCGGATGCAGCCGGGATATGACCACAGCTATTATTTCATCTCGACCTTCATGGCCGAGCATGTCGCGTGGCACGCGGAGCGATTGAAGGCGTAAAGTTCCCCTCCCTTCAGGGAGGGGATTAGAGCGTGATCGCATTAGACTGAGACAACGGTCTTCCTTGTCTCGTCATCCCGGCGAAGGCCGGGATCTCGCCGGTGCATCAAGACAAGACGATGAGATCCCGGCCTTCGCCGGGATGACGATTTCATTAAGAATGATCGTGCTCTAGCCATGCTCCGGAATCAGCAGCGTCGACCCGGTCGTCCGCCCCGCTTGCAGATCGGCATGCGCCCGCGCCGCATCCTCGAGCGAATAGCGCTGGCCGACGGTAATCTGCACCGCGCCGCTCTCGATCATCTCGAACACCCGGTCGGCGCCCGCAGCGCGTTCGCCGGGCAGGTGGTAATAATCGAACAAGGTGGGGCGCGTCACGAACTGCGACCCATGTTGCGCGAGGACGCCAAGGTTGACGCCGGTCACAGGACCGCCGGCATTGCCATAGCTGACGATCAGCCCGCGGCGTGCAGTGGCCTTGAGCGAGACGTCCCAGGTCGCCATGCCGATGCCGTCGAAGGTGACGGGGACGCCTTGGCCGTCGGTGATTTCGCGGACGTGCGCGGCGACGTCGTCCTGCTTGTAGCGGATGACATGGTCGGCGCCGGCTTCGCGCGCGGCATGCTCCTTGGCTTCGGTGCTGACGGTGCCGATCACGGTCGCGCCGATCGCCTTCAGCCACTGGACGAGGATCAGCCCGACGCCGCCCGCGGCGGCATGGACGAGCACGGTCGCGCCCGCTTCGACGCGCGCGCAGCGTTCGACGAGCATTTCGACCGTGCACGCCTTGAGCAGCGCGGCGGCGGCGGTTTCATCGTCGATGCCGGGCGGTAGCTTGAACAGCGAGGATGCGGGAACAAGCCGCGCCGACGCATAGGCGCTCCGCTGCGGGCCGAAGGTCGCGACGCGGTCGCCGGGCCGGAGGCCGTGGACCTCGGGACCGACGGCGACCACTTCACCCGCAGCTTCGACACCGAGCCCGCCGGGGAGGTCGATCGGGTAGGTGCCGTCGCGGTGATAGGTGTCGAGATAGTTGAGCCCGACCGCGGTTTGCCGGACGAGAACCTGGCCCGGGCCGGGATCGCCGATCGTCACGTCGCGCCAGTCGATGACCTCGGGACCGCCCTGCTTTTCGATAAAGGCCTCGATCGCTTTCATGCCCGCGCTCCTGCTATCCCCGCCCATCTGGTGGGCCGGGCTGGGGAGTGCAAGGGCGGTGCGGCGAAAGCCCCTCCCCTTCAGGGGAGGGGTTTGGGGTGGGGGTTATCGAGGTGGCGCAAGGCCGATGGCCCCCACCCCGTTCGACTAAAGGCCCGGCTACGCCGGACCAAGTCTCACTGCCCCTCCCCTGAAGGGGAGGGGTTTGACTTTACTTCGACGGGCGGCGCGGGCTGCGCTGACCGTAAGGCTTGGGCTTGTAGCGCTCATTCCTGTCGCGCGGACCGGCGTGGGCGCGCGGTGCTGCGTCGCGCGGTCCCCGATGGCCGCCTTTATCGCGGCGCGGCGGATAGGTCGGGCCGTCGGGTGCGGGGGTGATCGACACGCCGCTGTCGTCCTCGCCGTCCTGGTTCGCGGTGCGCACCACGGCTTCGGCGAAGCGGTCGGCTATCGCGCGGGGGATATTGAACATCGTTTCCTTGGGACCGATGCGGATCGCGCCGATCTCGTTCTTGCTCACATGGCCGCGGCGGCAGAGCAAGGGCAGGATCCAGCGCGGATCGGCATTCTGGTGGCGGCCGATGTTGAGGCGGAACCAGACGCTGTCCTCGAAGCCGTCGCGGCGGTCGCCGCCGCTGCCGCGTTCAGGGCGTTCAAAACGCTCGCCGCGTTCGGGGCGCTCGCGGCCGCGCGGGCCGTTGTCGAGCAGATCCTCGGGCGGCGGCATCAGCGCGCGGTGCGCGCGGACGAGCGACGCGGCGATGTCCTCGGGGCTGCGCTCGGCCATCAGCCGCGCGGCGAGTTCCAGATCCTCGGGCTCATGCTCGACGGGTGCGAGCAGCTTTTCGATCAGCCGTTCCTGATCCTTTTGGCGGACGTCGGCGGCGGTCGGCGCGTCCATCCATTCGGCGTTGATCCGCGCGCCGCGCAGCATGCCGTCGACGCGGCGGCGGCGCGGATAGGGGACGATGATGACCGCGGTGCCCTTTTTGCCCGCGCGGCCGGTGCGGCCCGAACGGTGCTGAAGCGTTTCGGCATCGCGCGGAATTTCGACGTGAATGACGAGGCTGAGCGTCGGCAGGTCGATGCCGCGCGCGGCGACATCGGTCGCGACGCAGACTCTGGCCCGGCGGTCGCGCAGTGCCTGCAGCGCGTGGTTGCGCTCGTTCTGGCTATGCTCGCCCGACAGCGCGACGGCGGCGAAGCCGCGCTCGATCAGGCTCGCGTGCAGCCGGCGGACATTGTCGCGCGTCGCGCAGAACAGCATCGCGGTTTCGGCTTCGTGCAGGCGCAGCAGGTTGATCACCGCGCCTTCGATGTCGGCGGGGGCGACGGTCACTGCCTGATAGGCGATGTCGCCATGGCCGCGGTCTTCGCCGACGGTCGAGATGCGCAGCGCATCGCGCTGGTAACGCTTGGCGAGCTGGACGATCGGCTTCGGAAGCGTCGCCGAGAAGAGAAGCGTGCGGCGCGTATCGGGGGTGCCGTCGAGGATTTCCTCGAGATCGTCACGGAACCCCATGTCGAGCATTTCGTCGGCCTCGTCGAGCACCGCGACGCGCAGCGCTTCGAGGTCGAGCGCACCGCGTTCGAGATGGTCGCGCAGGCGCCCGGGGGTGCCGACGACGATATGCACGCCCTGGTTGAGGTTGCGGCGCTCGCGGCTCGCATCCATGCCGCCGACGCAGGTCGCGATGCGCGCGCCGGCCTTGGCATAAAGCCAGCCGAGTTCGCGGCTGACCTGCAGCGCGAGTTCGCGCGTCGGCGCGACGATCAGCGCGAGCGGCGCGGTCGCGAAGGGCAGGCGGCCGTCTTCGAGCAGTTCGTCCGCCATCGCAAGGCCGAAAGCGACGGTCTTGCCCGAGCCGGTCTGCGCCGAAACGAGCAGGTCGCGGCCCTTTGCCGCCTCCTCGCTAACCTGCGCCTGGACGGGAGTAAGCGCTTCATAGCCGCGCGCGGTGAGGGCGTCCGCAAGGACGGGCGAGAGATGTTCGAAAGGCATTTTGTTCTTCTTATCCTGGACGGCAAAGGCGCCGTGGTTTCGTTCTTCGCCGCCCGGGATTCGGCTCGGGTCTATCGCCTGAGTCCGAACAATCGGGTCGTGGATGCTGAAACCGGTTCAGCATGACGAGGAAATATGTGGGTTTTTCCTAAAGGGCCTGACCCGCCGCGTATCCGCTGGCCCAAGCCCATTGAAAATTATAGCCGCCCAGCCACCCGGTGACGTCCACGGCTTCGCCGACCGCATACAGGCCGGGAACGCTTTTGGCCATCATTGTTTGCGACGACAGATTTGCGGTCGAAATTCCCCCGACGGTGACCTCGGCCTTCGCGAAACCCTCGGTGCCGTTGGGGTGGAACGGCCAGCGCTTGAGGCGCGCGCCGGCCTCGGCGAGCTTGCGGTCGGTCAGAGCGCCGAGTTCTCCGGAAAGCGCGAGGCGGTCGGCGAGCGTCTGTGCGAGACGGTCGGGGAGGGGGAGCGTAGAGGCGAGCGTCGCCCGCGGCCGCGCGCGCTTGGCTTCGATGAGCCAGTCGGGGGCAGCATCGGGAAGGAAATCGATCGTCACCGGCTCGCCGTGCCGCCAATAGCTGCTCACTTGAAGGATCGCGGGCCCCGACAGGCCCTTGTGCGTGAAGAGCGCGGCTTCGCGGAAGGCGGCCTTGCCCGCGCGCGCTTCGACCGGGGTCGCGACCCCCGACAGGTCGCGGAACAGCACATCGCCGCCGCCGAGCGTCAGCGGGACGAGCGCGGGGCGCGGCTCGACGACCTTCAGCCCGAACTGGCGCGCGAGGTCATAGGCGAAGCCGCTCGCACCCATTTTCGGGATCGACGGCCCGCCGGTCGCGATAACGAGGTTGGCGGCGGTGAAGGGCTGGTCGCCGAAACTCATGCGAAAACCGCCATCGCCGTGCGTCACCTCGCGCACCGGCTGGCCGCAGCGCACATCGACCCCGCCCTTCGCGCATTCCTCCAGCAGCATCGCGACGACCTGCTTCGCCGAGCCGTCGCAAAAAAGCTGGCCGAGCGTCTTTTCGTGATGCGCGATTCCGTAGGCGTTCACCAGATCGATGAAATCGGCGGCGGTGTAGCGCGCGAGCGCCGACTTGGCGAAATGCGGATTCGCCGAGATATAGCGATCGGGCGCGGTGTGGATGTTGGTGAAATTGCACCGCCCGCCGCCCGAGATCAGGATCTTCTTGCCCACCTGCTCGGCATGATCGAGCAGCAGGACGCGCCGCCCCCTTTGCCCCGCGACCGCGGCGCACATCAGCCCGGCCGCGCCGGCACCCAGCACGATGGCGTCATAATCGGGGGCGGTCATGAACGGCCTAATGCAGCTTCGCGATCGAGAGGCCGTCGGCCTTGGCGCGGACCTTCACCGATTCCTCGCTGCGCGTCAGCGCTTTGGCGATCGCTTTGAGCGCCATGCCCTTTTTCGCGAGCGTGTGGAGCTTGTCGATCTCGGCGGCGGTCCACGGCTGTTTGTGGCGTTCGAACCTGTCTTTCATGCCATCACCTCCGGATCGGCGGCGGCGGCGAGAATCTCGATCGCATCGTCGCGCCCCTGAAATGCGACCATGTCGCCTGCCTCGGCGCCCATCAAGGCGCGGCCGAGCGGCGCGGTGAAGGCGATGCGGCCCGCGGCGGGATCGGCCTCGTCATGGCCGACGATCGTGACCGCGCGTTCGGCGCCGTTCAACGCATAGCGGACGCGGCTGCCGATGCCGACGACATCGTCGCCGGCCGCCGCCTGCACCTCGGCGGTCGCCTGACGCGTATGGAGATAGCGCAGGCGGCGCTGCAATTTCTTGCGTACGTCATCGCCGGTTTCGGCGGCGATCGCGGTTTCGAGACGCGCCACCTCTTCGCCGAGCAGGCGGAGGCCGCGCGGGGTCACGAGGTTGGGGCCGACCGGAATCGGCCATTCGAACTCGGGTTCTTTATGTTCGTCGTCGCTCTCGCGGCGAAAGGCTACACTCATCGTCTCTTTCCTGAAGGATTTGCGCCTCTGGGCCACGAAGGTGGCGACAAGATGGCGGCTCGCACTGGACAGGCCGTGCTCCTGTGTGTTATACAAACAATACACGAAGGAGATTTTCGATGCGTAACTGGACGATGGCGGCGCTGCCGCTGGCTCTCGCGATGACCGTCACGGCGTGCAGCGCCGAGGTGACGAGCGACGGCAAGGACGGGCGGCGCACGGTCGATGCGGGGCCGGTGACGACGCAGAGCTTCGACCTCACGGGCTTCACCGGCGTCAAGGTCGCGGGTCCCGACGATGTCACCATTCGCCGCGGCGACGCCTTTTCGATCAGCGCCAAGGGGCCGAAAGCCATCATCGACGAGCTCGAAATCGAACTCGACGGCGACATGCTGTCGATCGGGCGCAAGAATTCGGATTTCAGCTTCCGCGGCGGTGACAATGATGTCGACATCGCGATCATCATGCCGGCGCTCCGCGAGGTGCGGCTGACCGGGTCTGGCGAGATCGACGCCGATGCGGTCGACGGCGATGCGGTCGAGGCGGTGGTCACCGGTTCGGGCGACCTCAAGGTGGGGACGCTGAACGGCAAGAGCGCGAAGGTCGCCGTGTCGGGTTCGGGCGATATCGAAATCGGCGGCGGAACGATCGGATCGGGCGATTTCGGGGTCACCGGATCGGGCAATATCGCGGCGGGCGGGCTCGCGGCGACGACGCTCGACGTGTCGATCGCCGGATCGGGCGACGTCGACGCCAAAGCGAGCGGCAGCGCCGACATCGCGATCCTCGGATCGGGCGATGCGACGATCGGCGGCGGCGGCAAATGTTCGACGCGCACGATGGGTTCGGGCACCGCGACCTGCAACTAGGGTCAGGACCCATTAATTCCGCGATTTCGACGTCCCTGCGGGATTTGACGGATTTTGCCCATGGCTTCGTCGAAAAGCCTTGAAATATATTCATATTCCTTCGCCTTTTCTCCTCGCCCTGAGCAAAATCGCTTCAAACCTCGAACGTGGAATTAATGGGTCCTGACCCTAGGGCACCTATGGTGCTGCCGGCCCGAAAAGGTTAGGGCAGCAGCATGACCAGCACCCTGTCCTGTATCGCAAGGGGCGCCGCCGTCGCGGTGGCCGCCCTTTCGTTCGCCGGTTCCGCGTCTGCGGCCGAGAAGCGCTTCGGCCTCACCAGTTTCGAGACGATCGAGGTGAATGCCGACGTCGCGGTCGAGGTGGTGACGCGCGCGCCGGTCAGCGCGGTGGCGACGGGGCCGCAGGACGCGCTCGACCGGCTGAGCCTCGAAAGCCGCGACGGCCGGCTGGTGATCAGTCAGCGCCAGTTCGCGGGCGATGAAAAGCGGCGGCGGCCGCATGGGCCGGTGACGGTCCGCGTCAACGCCGCCCATCTGAACAGCGCGACGCTCGCCGGGGCCGGCTCGCTCCGCATCGACCAACTCAAGGGGCAGCGCGCGATGGTCGGCCTACGCGGTCCCGGGCAATTGACCGTCGGCGCGATCGCGGCCGACCGGCTGCAGGTGGCGATGATCGGTAACGGCACGATGACGCTCGGCGGCGCCGCCAAGACCGCGCGGATGACCCTGTCGGGCGCGGGGGCGGTCGATGCCGGCGCGCTGGAGGTCGGCGAGCTGATCAGCGACAGCGAGGGCGCGGGCGATCACATCCTCCACGCGGTCAAGAGCGCCGCGGTCACCGCGCGCGGGATCGGCAAGGTCGTGGTGCTCGGGCGGCCGGTGTGCACGGTGCGCAATGTCGGCAGCGGATCGGTGACCTGCGGGGCGGGGAAATAAGTCATAGCTGAAGAGGGGCAGCGACCGGTAGCTGCCGACGGATGTTGGGAATGCGACCGGTTGCCGCCTTGTAATCCTCCCTGTGGCGAAGCCATGGGGAGGTGGCAGCGCGAAGCGCTGACGGAGGAGCTTTACGCGGCCCCTCCACCACTCGCTACGCGAGCGGTCCCCCTCCCCATCGCTGCGCGACAGGGAGGATTTTGACGTCCGCTCCCCACCCCAAAGCCGCCACCGCGCCTCAATGCCCCGCCGTGCCCAGCCCGTCGATCTTCTTCGACTGGCGCACGATCAATCCCGGGAACCAGCGCGCGATGCGCGACAGCCGCCTGGCCATCTTGCCGACGGGCATATGCACGCGGTCGCCATGCACCGCGTCCCATGCCGCGCGCGCGACATCCTCGACCGGCGAAATCTCGAACCCGCTTGCCGACAGGCGGGTTCGCGCGGGTTCGTTGCTGTCGGCGCTGACCTGATCGAGCAGCGGCGTGTCGATGAAGCCGGGCATCAGCGAGCGCACCTTGATGCCGTGCTTGGCGAATTCGATCTCGAGCGCCTCGGTCAGCCCGCGCACCGCGAATTTGGTCGCCGAATAGACCGCGAGGCCCGCGACGCCATAGAAGCCCGACGCCGATCCGGTGTTGAGGATCGCCGACCCCGGCGTCGCCCTGAGCAGCGGCAGCGCCGCATAGATGCCGTTGACGACCCCGCCGAAATTGATCGCGATCAGGCGGTCGGCTTCGGCCGGATCCATGTCCATATATTGCCCGCCCGACCCGATGCCGGCGTTGTTGAAAAGGACGTCGAGGCGGCCGCCGCTCGCCGTGGCGAATTCGTCGAGCGCGGCCTTCCATTGGTCGCGGTCGCGCACGTCCATGACGTGGCGCGACGACGCGCCTTCGGGAAGCAATGCCGCGGTCTCGTCGATTCCGGCGCGGTTGACGTCGGCGATGCCGACGAACCAGCCTTGCCCCGCGAAATGGCGCGCGACCGCGCGGCCGATGCCCGATCCGCCGCCGGTGATGAAAATCGCCTTCCGTGCCATCCGGCCTCTCCTTACATCGATGTCAATGAGACTTGATGCGAAGTCGGGGCCGCGGTCAAGCGGCAATCGCGGCTTGGCAAGATCGGGCGCCGCTGGCTAAGAGGGCGGGAATGACCCGCGGCCTTCGCTTGATCCTCCTGTCGCTGCTGATGCTGTGCGCGGGCCTCACCACCCCGGCGCGCGCCGAAGTGGTCGTGAGCTTTTACAGCCATGATTTCGGCGATCGCTTTCCGCACGCCTTCATTGTGATGAAGGGAACGCTTGACGCGACGGGCGAGGCGGTCGCCGCCAATTACGGCTTCACCGCGGTTTCGGTCAGCCCCGCGATCCTGTTCGGGTCGGTGAAGGGCAAGGTCGAATCGTCGAAACCCGACTATATCGAAAAGAGCGACCGCCAGTTCGACGTGACGGTCGACGATGCGACCTATGGCCGGATTTTGGCGAAGGTCGCCGAATGGCGCGACCGCGAGCAGCCGAGCTATAGCCTCAACAAGCGCAATTGCGTCCATTTCGTGATGGAGCTGGCCGAGGTCGTGGGCTTGCAGGTCAATCGCAAGAGTAAATTGTTCAAGAAGCCCAAAAGCTTTCTGATCGAAGTCCGCGGCTTGAACCCCGAACTGACCGACCCCGCGGCGGCGGCAGCCCCCTAGACGCGCCGCGGCTTTCACCCTATGTTCAGGGGACGGGGCGCAATATTCCACGCTCCGGACGTATAGAGGGGCGATTCTTGCGGTTGTTTTTGACCCTTTTGGCATTGCTGACCGGCTTGGCGACCGCCGACCGGGCCGCTGCCGCGCCGGCCGTTCCGGCGGCGATGGGGGCGCTGGTCCTGCTTGCCGAAACGACGGGCAAGACCGAAGCGAGCGATACCGAACGCCGCCCGACCACCAACACGGCGCCGCGACGTACGTCGAGCGGCGGCGGCAAGCCGCGCAAGGCGGCGCCGCCGCATCTTCCCGGCCTTCTCACCGGCAGCGACCGCGCGCTCGAATAGGGCGAGCTCGCCTGCGCCTGTTTCAGGGCGCCGCCCATACCGGGCCTCTTTGCACATATGCGCGACCCGATGGTTGCCAACTCAATTGATATTTCAAGGAAAAATAGATGTTTGCTGGCCTTGCCAAGAGCCTGTTCGGCTCGTCCAACGACCGTTACGTCAATTCGATCCGCAAGATCGTCGACAAGATCAATGCTTTCGAGCCCGCAATGCAGGCGCTCGACGATGCGGGGCTGCAGGCGCAGACGCAGGCATTCCGCGACCGGCTGGGCGCCGGCGAGACGCTCGACGACATCCTCCCCGAAGCCTTTGCGACGGTGCGCGAGGCGGCGGTCCGCACGCTTGGCATGCGCCATTTCGATGTGCAGCTGATCGGCGGCGTCGTCCTCCACCGCGGCGAGATCGCCGAAATGGCGACGGGCGAGGGCAAGACGCTGATGGCGACCTTGCCCTGTTACCTGAACGCGCTCGAGGGCAAGGGCGTCCATGTCGTGACCGTCAACGACTATCTCGCGCGCCGCGACGCCGAATGGATGGGCGCCGTTTACGGCTTCCTCGGCCTCACCACCGGGATCATCGTCCCCAACCTCAACGAGACGCAGCGCCGCGACGCTTATAACAGCGACATCACCTATGCGACGAACAACGAGCTCGGCTTCGATTACCTCCGCGACAATATGAAGTTCGACCGCGCGCAGATGGTGCACCGCGAATTCAACTTCGGCATCGTCGACGAGGTCGACTCGATCCTGATCGACGAGGCGCGCACCCCGCTGATCATCTCGGGCCCGACCGACGACAAGTCCGAACTCTATATCCGCGTCAACGAGGTCGTCCTCCAGCTCGGCGAAGAGGATTATGAGAAGGACGAAAAGTCGAAGTCGATCAGCCTGACCGAGGACGGTACCGAGCATGTCGAACGCCTGCTCGAAGCCGCCGGCCTGCTTCAGGGCAACAATCTCTACGACATCGAGAACACGCAGGTCGTCCATCACGTCAACCAGGCGCTGAAGGCGATCCAGATGTTCCGGATCGACACCGACTATATCGTCAAGGACGGCAAGGTCGTGATCATCGACGAGTTCACCGGCCGCATGATGGACGGGCGCCGCTGGTCCGACGGGCTGCACCAGGCGGTCGAGGCGAAGGAAGGCGTGCAGATCGAGCCCGAGAACCAGACGCTCGCGTCGATCACCTTCCAGAATTATTTCCGCATGTATCCGAAGCTTTCGGGCATGACCGGCACCGCGGCGACCGAAGCGGCCGAATTCTTCGACATCTACAAGATGAATGTCGTAAACATTCCAACCAACCGCCCGATCGCGCGCGTGGACGACGAAGACGAGTTTTACAAGAATATCACCGACAAGTTCGGCGCGATCGCCAAGACGATCCGCGAGGCGAACGAGCGCGGCCAGCCGGTGCTCGTCGGCACCGTGTCGATCGAGAAATCGGAGCTGCTCTCTTCCTACCTCGAAAAGGAAGGCGTGCCGCACAGCGTCCTCAACGCGCGCTTCCACGAAAGCGAAGCGCATATCGTAGCGCAGGCGGGCCGCACCGGTGCGGTCACGATCGCGACGAACATGGCGGGCCGCGGCACCGACATCAAACTCGGCGGCAACGAGGAATTCCGCATCGACGACGAGCTCAAGGACCTGCCCGAAGGTCCCGAGCGCGAAGCGGGCATCGCGCGCATCCAGGCCGAAGTCGCGGCCGAGCGCGAAGCCGTGAAGGCCGCGGGCGGGCTGTTCGTGCTCGCGACCGAACGCCACGAAAGCCGCCGCATCGACAACCAGCTGCGCGGCCGCTCGGGACGTCAGGGCGACCCCGGGCTGTCGAAATTCTACCTCTGCCTCGACGACGACCTGCTGCGCATCTTCGGTCCCGACACGCTCTTCTCCAAGATGATGAACAAGAATCTGGAGGATGGCGAGGCGATCGGGTCGAAGTGGCTGTCGAAGGCGATCGAGACCGCGCAGAAGAAGGTCGAGGCGCGCAACTACGATATCCGCAAGCAGGTTGTCGAATATGACAACGTCATGAACGACCAGCGCAAGGTCATCTACGAGCAGCGCGGCGAGATCATCGACAGCGAGACCGTCGACGAGGTGATGACCGCGATGCGCGCCGAGACGGTCAATTCGATCGTCGCCGACGCGTGCCCCCCGGGCAGCTATCCCGAACAATGGGATGTCGAGGCGATGAAGGAGCGAGTCGCGGACATCCTCGACCTCGCCCCGCCGATCGACGACTGGATGCAGGAGGACGCGGTCGACGCCGAAATCTTCGAGGAGCGCATCCAGCAGGCGGCCGACGCGGTCGCGGCCGAGAAGGCGGGCCTCGTCGATGCCGAGACGTGGAAGGGGATCGAAAAGTCGATCCTGCTCCAGACGCTCGACCATCACTGGAAAGAGCATCTTTCGACGCTCGACGCGCTGCGCCAGGTCGTGTTCCTGCGCGCCTATGCGCAGAAGCAGCCGATCAACGAATATAAGCAGGAAGCCTTCGCGCTGTTCGAACGCATGTTGTCGAATATCCGCGAGGATGTGACGCGCACCGTCGCACGCATCGACCTGCGCTTCGAAGAGCCCGAGCCCATGCCGCTCCCCGACCTGCCCGATTTCCTGACGACGCACATCGACCCCTTCACGGGCGAGGATAACAGCGGCGACGTCGATGCGGGTGCGCTCGGCGTGATCGCGAACACGCTGCCGCCGATGCAGGTGCCCAAGCCCGATTTGCCCGAGGGCGAAAATCCCTATGCCGCGCTGGAGATCAGCCGCAACGCGCCGTGCCCTTGCGGTTCGGGCCGCAAGTACAAGCATTGCCACGGGGCGATTTGATCTGCTGTCCGCCGCGCGCTTTCGGGCGCGCGGCAAGCCCTTGATGTTACCGTATCAATCGGCCCCACAAGCCCGCTTGCCAAGGTGCGCGGGCGCGATTAGCATCGCCGACATAAGCTTGACGGCCGCGTAGCCAGACAAGCGACGCAGCAGGCAGGAACGACGGGGCCGCGCACGCCCGAAGCATCGCGGCCGGACCGGTGGCATGTTGCGTGGAAAGGGCTGGCGCATTCATTTTTTCGACGAGATGACCGGACAGGAGGGCGAGGTCCGGGCGCCCTATCGCGAATATTCGGACTGGTTCGGCCGCGAGGATGCGGCGCGCATCCAGCGCAAGGCGAAACAGGCCGAAGCCTTTTTTCGCACCACCGGCATCACCTTCAACGTCTATGGCGAGGATGAGGCCGACGAACGCCTGATCCCCTTCGACGTCGTCCCGCGCATCATCGCGGCGAATGAATGGCGGCGGCTGTCGCGCGGGATCGAGCAGCGCGTGCGCGCGCTCAACGCCTTCCTCCATGACATCTATCACCGGCAGGAGATTTTGCGCGCGGGCCGGGTGCCGGTCGAGTTGATCGCGCGCAACGAGGCGTTTCTGCCGATGATGATGGGCATGGACCCGCCGGGCGGGATCTATACGCATATCAGCGGCATCGACATCGTGCGCACCGGCGCCGACGAATTTTATGTGCTCGAGGACAATGCGCGGACGCCATCGGGCGTGTCCTATATGCTCGAGAACCGCGAGACGATGCTCCAGATGTTCCCCGAACTGTTCGCGAAGATTTCGGTGCGCGAGGTCAGCGATTATCCGCTCAAGCTCCTGAAGTCGCTCGCGGCGTGCGCCCCGCCGGCATGCGGGGGCACGCCGACGGTCGCGGTTCTGACCCCGGGCATCCACAACAGCGCCTATTTCGAGCACAGCTTCCTCGCCGACCAGATGGGCGCCGAACTGGTCGAGGGGCATGATCTGCGCGTCGTCGAGGGCCGCGTCGCGATGCGCACGACGCAGGGCTACACGCCGATCGATGTCCTCTATCGCCGCGTCGACGACGATTTCCTCGATCCGCTCAATTTCCGGTCGGACTCGATGCTCGGCGTGCCGGGCATCTGGGATGTTTACCGCGCGGGAGGGATCACGATCGCCAATGCGCCGGGGACGGGAATCGCCGACGACAAGGCGCTTTATTCGTACATGCCCGACATCATCGAATTTTATACGGGCGAAAAGGCGCTGCTGCCCAATGTGCCGACCTGGCGATGCAGCGAACCCGAGCATCTGAAGGAAGTGCTGGACCGCCTGCCCGAACTGGTCGTGAAGGAGGTGCACGGGTCGGGCGGTTACGGGATGCTCGTCGGCCCCGCGGCGAGCAAGAAGGAGATCGCTGCGTTCCGTGCCAAGCTCGAGGCCAATCCACGTAACTATATAGCGCAGCCGACGCTCTCGCTCTCGACCGTGCCGATCTTTACCAAGGCGGGGCTGGCGCCGCGTCATGTCGACCTGCGTCCCTTCGTGCTGATGTCGCCGCAGGGGATCAGGATCACGCCGGGCGGATTGACGCGCGTCGCGATGAGCAAGGGATCGCTGGTTGTCAATTCGAGCCAGGGCGGTGGGACGAAGGATACGTGGGTGTTGGAGGATTGATGGGGTGGCGGCGATGATGTCTTTTGACTTCAGCCCCTCTCCTTTAGGGGAGGGGCAGCGAGACTTGGCAGCTTGCTGCCAAGTCGCAGCGGGGTGGGGGGTATCGGCCTTACGCCACCTCGCCAGCCCCCACCCCAACCCAGTGTCAAGTCGGTCATGCCCCCGGCATGACCTAAACCGTCCGGGGGACGGTTTACCTGACACTCCTGAAGGGGAGGGGCTTTAGGATGCTGGGAAAAACCGCAGGCTCGCTTTACTGGATGGCACGCTATCTCGAACGCAGCGAGAATAATGCGCGGCTGATCGACGCCGGTTTCCGCATCGCGCTGACACGGTCGAACACCGCCGCGGCCGAATGGCGCTCGGTGCTCGTCACCGCAGGGCAGGATTATTATTTCCGGCAGGCGCATGGCGCGGATTACAGCTCGCAGCGCGTCGTCGATTTCATGCTGCGCGATCCCGCCAACCCGTCGAGCATCATGTCGGTAATCAAGCAGGCGCGCGACAATGCGCGGACCGCGCGCACCTATCTGACGCGCGAGGCGTGGGAGGCGGTCAACACGAGCTGGATGACATTGGGTGCGCTGCTGAGGCGACAGGTGCGCGAGGACGACCTGCCCGACGTGCTCGCGGCGATCCGCCAGCAAAGCGGGCTGGTGCGCGGTGCCTTCGCGGGGACGATGCTGCGCAACGACGGCTATAATTTCGCGCGGGTCGGCACCTTCCTCGAACGCGCCGACAACACCGCGCGCATCCTCGACGTCAAATATTATCTGCTGCTGCCCTCGGTCGCGCATATCGGCAGCTCGATCGACAATGTGCAGTGGGAGACGATCCTGCGATCGGTATCGGCGCACCGCGCCTATCACTGGCTGTACGGAGCCGAGATCAGCGCGCTGAAGATCGCCGAATTTCTGATCCTCTATAAACAGATGCCGCGCAGCCTGTCGTTTTGCTGCGACAAGATGAACGACAATCTCGCGTGGCTTCAGCACGCCTATGGCGAGGAGACCGAGGCGGTGCGGATGGGCGCCTCGATCTGCCGCGACCGGCTGTCGCGACCGATCGCGTCAATATTCGACGGGGGGCTGCACGAGTTCATCACCGATTTCCTACGCGCCAATGCCGCACTCGCGCAGCAGATCGAGCGCGATTACCGGTTCGTGGAGTAAGGGTCCGTAATCAGTTCCAGCGGCGTCGAGGTTTGAAGCAAAATGGCCCAGTGCGAGGAGAGAAGGCGAAGATATATGTCGATATTTCGAGGCTTCTCGACGAAGCAATGGACCATTTTGATCAAATCCCTTCGGGACGTCCAAATGGCTTCCATCTCGGACCGAAAGCCGCTTGGAAAGGCAACCAGCCTTCCCGGCGCGTCTTTCGGCCCGAGCTGTTCGCCATTTGGACGCCTCGACGACGCTGGAACTGAGTACGGACCCTGACATGAGATTGCGCGTCGAACATAGCACCCATTATCAATATGACAGCCCGGTTCGCTATGCGCTGCAACAGGTCAAGCTGACCCCGAAAGAGCGGCCGGGGCAGCAATTGATCCACGGCTGGACGATCGCGATCGAGGGCGGCGGGCACCAGCTTCATTATACCGACCATCATGGCAATGGCGTCGATCTGGTTGCGGTCGACAGCGGTGCGAGCGAACTCGTCATCCGCTGCACGGGCGAAATCGAATTGATCACTTGGGACGGGGTGATCGGCCCGCACCGCGGCGCGATGCCGCTCTGGACCTTTCTCCGCCCGACCCCGCTGACGCGCGCGGGACGTGGGGTGCGCTCGCTGGCCGCCGAACTCGGCCGCGATTTCGCCAACGACATCGAGCGCGCGCACGCGCTGTCGGCGCTGATCCTGGGCAGATTGCCTTACCGGATCGGTGTCACCGATGCCGAGACGAGCGCCGAGCAGGCGCTCGCCGGCGAAGGCGGGGTGTGTCAGGACCATGCGCATATATTCATCGCCGCGATGCGCCATCTCGGGCATCCGGCGCGCTATGTCTCGGGCTATCTGATGATGAACGACCGCACGCATCAGGATGCGACGCACGGCTGGGCCGAGGCGCATTTCGACCATATCGGCTGGATCGGTTTCGACGTGAGCAACGGTCATTCGCCCGACCAGCGTTACATTCGCGTCGCGACGGGGCTCGATTATCGCGATGCCGCCCCGGTTCGCGGCATGCGCTATGGTGCGGCGCAGGAGAATCTGGTTGTCCAAGTGCAGGTCCAGCAATAAGCGGACGGGGATGATTCAGGACTTTCCGGGCGGGGAAAACGGGATACGATGACTTATTGCGTTGGCATGCGTTTGAACAAGGGGCTGGTGTTCATGTCGGACACCCGCACCAACGCGGGCGTCGACGACATCTCGCAGGTCCGCAAGATGCGCAGCTGGACCGTCCCCGGCGAGCGCGTGATCACGCTGATGTCGGCGGGCAACCTCGCGACGACGCAGGCCGTCGTCAGCCTGCTCGACGAGCGCACCAAGGCCCCCGAGGAACGCCACCCGTCGATCTTGGCCGCGCCGTCGATGTTCGCGGTGGCGAATATCGTCGGCGAGACGCTGCGCAGCATCGTGATGCGCCACAATGACGAAGGCCCGGCGGCCGAATCGCTTTTCCGCGCGTCGCTGATCGTCGGCGGGCAGATCAAGGGATCGGACCCGCGGCTGTTCCTCATCTATCCCGAAGGCAATTTCATCGAGGCGGGCGAGGACAATCCTTTCTTCCAGATCGGCGAGACGAAATATGGCCGCCCGATCATTGTGCGCAGCTATGATCCGGCGATGTCGTTCGAGGATGCGGTGAAACTGCTCTGCGTCTCGTTCGATTCGACGATCCGCGCCAATGCGGGGGTCGATTTGCCGATCGACCTCAAGATCCATGAGCGCGACGAGTTCACCACGGTGCGCGAGCGGCGTTTCGAGCGCGACGACGCCTATTTCCAAAGCGTCTCGCACGGCTGGGCCGAGGCGCTGGGAATCGCGCTGGCCGAGCTTCCCGACTTCCATTTCTGATCGGCTTCGGCCACCGTCGCGTCTTTCGGGAAGGACGGAGAGGACGCCGATGTTGCGCCGGATTGTTGCTGCACTTGCCCTGATCGCCAGTCCGGCCGCTGCCGAGGATGCTGCGTTTGATGCCGCGCTCCGCGATTTTCGCGAACTGCATCGCGCCGAGACCCACCGCGCCCGGATTGCGGGGAGCAGTTTCTATTTCCTGCGCGATGGACAGACGATCGCCGCCGATCATCTGGGCGAACAGGATGCCGAGACGCACGTCCCCGTCGATGCCCGGACCATCTATCACTGGGCCTCGGTGACCAAGACGATGACCGGGATCGCGATCATGCAGCTGCGCGACCGCGGGCTGTTGTCGCTCGACGATCCGGTCGTCAAATATGTCCCCGAACTTGCGGCGGTGCATAATGTCTATGGCGACACCGGCGCGATCACGCTCCGCCAGCTGATGAGCCACAGCGCGGGGTTCCGGAGCGGTACCTGGCCGTGGCGCGAGCATGACTGGCAGCCGTTCGAGCCCAGGGGCTGGGCGCAGCTGGTCGCGATGCTTCCCTATACGACGGTCGAGTTCAAACCCGGTTCGCGCTTCGGCTATTCGAATCCCGGTATCGTCTATCTGGGGCAGGTGATCGAACGGCTGTCGGGCGAGGATTATGAAGTCTATATCGACAAGAATATCCTGAAGCCGCTGGGCATGCACGCCAGCTATTTCGACCGCACGCCGCCGCATCTGTTGCCGCACCGGTCGCACAGCTATTATGTCAGGAACGGCAAACGCGTCGCGGCGCCCTTCGACGTCGATACCGGCGTCACCGTGTCGAACGGCGGGCTCAATGCGCCGATGCCCGACATGGCGAAATATGCTGCCTTCCTGCTCGGCGATGCGGCGCGCGCGGCCGACTATGATCGGGTGCTGAAGCGCGCGTCGCTCGAGGAAATGTGGGTGCCGCAGATTTCGGCGGGCGAGGATTTCACGCAGGGCCGAATGGCGACGACGACGATGAGCGGCCTGTCCTTCTTCGTCGACCGCAGCGCCGGGGTGCGCCTTGTCGGCCACAATGGCGACCAGAACGGCTTTCGCGCTTATTTGAGCCTCTGCCCCGATCAGGGAGCGGCGAGCCTGCTCGCCTTCAACACCGAGACGAAGGGCGTCGAGAACAGCCCCGCCAACCGCGATACGGCAGAATCGCGGATCGCGCTCGCCACCGACAGGCTGTGCGCGGCGCTGGCGAAGTAACTTTCTCG
>NZ_JAPMXW010000005.1:0-16725 GCF_032227185.1 Sphingopyxis sp. SE2
GAAGCCGCCTATCCCTCGCTCTCGCTGATATCCTCGAGCATCTCCGCATCGAGCACGCGCACCCGCCCCTGCTCGAGCGAGATCACGCCCGACTCCTCCCAGCTTTTCAGCTGGCGGTTGATATGCTCGCGGCTCATTCCGGCGAAATTGCCCAGTTCGGTCTGGCTCAGCTCGACACGCTGTGATGCGTCGACATCCTTGCGAATCAGCCGTTTCAGATAGCGCGCGAGCCGCGGGCCCGAGGCATAGGCGCGGTCACTCTCGATCGTCTGGTCGGCGGTGCGCAAGCGCCGCGCGAGCTGCTGCATCAGCGACCAGGCGAATTCGGGATGGCTCGCGGCGAAATCCTTGAGCGCGTTGCGGCCGAGCTGGAGCGCGCTCCCCGCGCTCGTCGCGGTCACCGACGCGGTGCGCTCGCCGCCATCGAGGAGCGCGATCTCGCCGAGCACCGCGCCCGGTTCGGCATAAGCGAGCACGATTTCGCGGCCGCCCGAGGTCAGCATCGATACCCGCGCGGTGCCTTCGGTCAGGATCAGCATCATGTCGCCCGGGTCGCCCTGGACGAGCAATTCCTTGCCCTTGACGAAATTGACCTGCACCGCGCGCCGCGCGATTTCGGCCCAATCCTCGATCGTCAGGCCGGAAAAGATGCTGTCGGGGCCCTGCAATTCGGCGAGTTTCGCGTGATCCATCTGCCCCTGCACCCCTTTTACGTCGTTCTAAACCAGCCGGCTCTGCTTCACCGCCGCTTCGATGAATCCCGCGAACAAAGGATGCGGGTCGAACGGCTTCGATTTGAGTTCCGGGTGGAACTGCACCCCGATAAACCACGGATGGTCCGGGCGCTCAACGATTTCCGGCAACATGCCGTCGGGCGACATGCCCGAAAAGACGAGCCCGCCCTTTTCGAGTTGCTCGCGATAGGCGCCGTTGACCTCGTAACGATGACGGTGGCGCTCGCTGATGTCGTTGGCGCCATAGACGCTCGCGACATGGCTGTTCGGCGACAGCTTCGCTTCATAGGCGCCGAGCCGCATCGTGCCGCCCAGATCGGTGTCGGCGCCGCGCTTCTGCAGGCCTTCGTCGCTCATCCATTCAGTGATCATCCCGACGACGGGCTCGTCCGTTGGCCCGAATTCGGTGCTCGACGCGTCCTTGATGCCGCTCGTGTTCCGCGCGCCCTCGATGCACGCCATCTGCATGCCGAGGCAGATGCCGAAGAAGGGCACGCCGCGTTCGCGCGCGAAGCGCACGCTCGAAATCTTGCCTTCGGACCCGCGCTCGCCAAAACCGCCGGGGACGAGAATGCCGTGCATCGGTTCGAGATTGGCGGCGAGATCCTCGTCACGCTCGAACATTTCGGCGTCGAGCCAGCGGATGTTGACCTTGACCCGGTGCGCCATGCCGCCATGGACCAGTGCTTCGTTGAGCGATTTATAGGCGTCGGGCAGCGACACATATTTGCCTACGACGCCGATCGTGACCTCGCCCTCGGGATGCTGCTTGCGGTCCATGATGTCGTACCAGCGCGTCAGATCGGGCGCGGGCGCGTCGTGGATACCGAAGGCGTGCAGTACCTCGGAATCGAGGCCCTCGCCATGATATTGGACGGGCACCGAATAGATGCTGTCAGCGTCGAGGGCGGGGATCACCGCTTCCTTGCGGACGTTGCAGAATTGCGCGATTTTCGCGCGTTCGGTCTCGGGCAGCGGCTTTTCGCAGCGGCAGAGCAGGATGTCGGGCTGGACGCCCAAGGACGCGAGCTCGCGCACGCTGTGCTGCGTCGGCTTGGTCTTCAGTTCGCCAGCGGCGGCGATGTACGGCACCAGCGTGACGTGGACCGAGATCGCATTTTCGCGCCCGACCTCGTTCTTGAGCTGGCGGATCGCCTCGATGAAGGGAAGCGATTCGATGTCGCCGACCGTGCCGCCGATTTCGCACAGCACGAAGTCCAGGTCGTCGGTCTCGGCGCGCGCGAATTCCTTGATCGCGTCGGTGACGTGCGGGACGACCTGCACCGTCGCGCCCAGATAGTCGCCGCGGCGTTCCTTGGCGATGATGCCCTGATAGATGCGGCCCGAGGTGACATTGTCGCTCTGCCGCGCCGCAACGCCCGTAAAACGCTCGTAATGGCCGAGGTCGAGGTCGGTCTCGGCCCCGTCGTCGGTCACATAGACCTCGCCGTGCTGATAGGGCGACATCGTGCCCGGGTCGACGTTCAGATAGGGATCGAACTTGCGAATACGGACGCGATAGCCGCGCGCCTGCAACAAGGCTGCGAGGCTAGCCGCCATCAAACCTTTGCCAAGCGAGGAGACCACGCCGCCGGTGATAAAAATGAACCGCGCCATGGGAGGAAAGACTTACTCAACGGGAGGGGGACGGCGCAAGCCGTCGAATCGCTTGCCGCGGAAAATATTTCCGCCGGGCGGGTCTGGTCGGAGGCCGAAGCCGCCGGTTATTTCTTGGCGGGGGGCGCCTGCGCGGGAGCCGGAGCGGCTTCCTGACTTGCCGCCGCGGCGGCCGCAGCCGCCAGCGGATCGTCGCTCGCCGGGGCCGGCGCCGCATTTGCGGGCGCAGTGCCTTGGGCGGACTGCGCCGGGCCGGTCAGCGACGAGGACGGCGCCGCGCCGCTCGTCTGCGCCGATTTCGACAGTGAGGTGTCGATCGTCGAACCGCTGCGGCCGACCGAGGCCATCGCCGCGAGCAGGATCGACAGTGCGACAAAGGCGGTCGCAAGGACCGTCGTCGCACGGGTCATGAAGTCCGCCGCGCCGCGCGCCGACAGCAGGCCCGCCGGGCTGCCGCCGACACCCAGACCGCCACCTTCCGACTTCTGCATCAGGATGACGCCGATCATCGCCGCGGCAACGAGCGCCTGGACGACAAGCAGGAAGGTGAAAAGGCTGGACATCATGATTTCCCGAACTCGCACGGCCTCACACGGACCGCGCCCGCGGCGCACATAGAGACGAAGCGGCTTCGCTTCAACCCATACCTAATCGTCGCCCCCGCGAAGGCGGGGGCCGCTGGAGAGGTTGCGCTAGGTCGATTGCGGCCCCCGCCGTCGCGGGGGCGACGGAATTGATCAACCCAACTCCGTTGCAGCCGCCACGATCGGCACGAACTTCGCCGCCGTCAGGCTCGCTCCACCGACCAGCGCGCCGTCGACATCGCCCGCGCCGAGCAGTTCGGCCGCATTGTCGCCGTTGACCGATCCGCCATAAAGAATGCGCATTTGTCCGGCGGCGCCGCCGAACCGCGCCGCGAGTGCAACGCGGATCGCGCCGTGCATCGCCGCCACATCGGCCACGGTGGGAACAAGCCCCGTTCCGATCGCCCAGATCGGCTCATAAGCGATGGCAAGGCGCTGCGCATCGAAAGCGTCGGGCACCGAGCCCGCGATCTGCGCCAGCACATAGTCGATCGCCCCGCCCGATTCGCGCACTTCGCGCGGCTCACCGACGCAAAGGATCACCGACAATCCGGCAGCCAGCCCGGCTTCGGCCTTGGCGCGCACGTCGGCGTCGCTTTCGCCGAAGCCTTCGCGCCGCTCGCTATGCCCGACGATCACGACGCGCGCGCCGATGTCTGCGAGCATCGGCGCCGCGACCGATCCGGTGAAGGCGCCCGAGGCCGCGCTGTGGCAATCCTGCCCGCCGACCGCGCCGCCTGGCGCCGCGGCAACCATCGGACCGATCAGCGTGAAGGGCGGACAAATGGCGACATCGACGCCGTCATGCTCCGCCGCCGCAGCGAAGATCGCCTGCGCCTCGGGAACGGCATCCGACAATCCGTTCATCTTCCAGTTGCCGACCACATATTTGCGCCGCGCCATCTGCTCGCCTCTCCGACTGTTCAAACCTTGCCATCGCCCCTAGCGGCGCGCGGGCGACATAGGCAAGGCGTGTCGCACGCCACAAAACCCCATCCAGCCTTGATACCGCACCGCCTCGCGCCTAAAGCAGCGCGCAATCGCGCGTACCCGCGCCCTGCCGGAAAGAATGCCCGCTTCATGATCACCGCCATTCGCGCCATGTTTTCCTCGACGATCGGCAAATTCCTCGCGCTCGCCTTCGTCGTGCTTGTCGGGGTCGCCTTTGCGCTCAGCGACGTCACCGGCAACTCGACCTTCGGCGGGATCGGCGGCGCCAATGTCGCGAAGGTCGGCAGCGAGAATATCGGCGTCGGCGAACTGCGCGAGCGCGTGCGTCAGACCTATAATCAGGCGCGGCAGGACCAGCCCGGGCTGACGATGGCCGCCTTCGTCGAATCGGGCGGGCTCGACCAGGTGCTCGATCAGCTCGTCGAAGGATCGGCGTTCGACCAGTTCGCGACCGAGCTGGGCTTCGGCGTCAGCAAGCGGCTGATCGACGGCCGCATCGCCGACCTGCCCGCTTTCGCCGGCGTGTCGGGCAAGTTCGACCAGACGGTGTTCGAAAACTTCCTGCGGCAGAACGGCATCAGCGAGGCGCAGCTGCGCCGCGACCTGCGCCAGCAGCTCCTCGTCGAACAGCTCGCCGCGCCGATCGCGCAAATGCCGCGCATCGCGCTCGGCATGGCGCAGCCCTATGCCGCGCTGCTCCTCGAACAGCGCCGCGGTCAGGCGACCTTCATTCCGTCCAGCCCCTTCGCGCCGACCGCCGACCCCGGCGACGCGGCGCTCCAGACCTTCCTGTCGCAGAACAAGGCGAAGTTCACCGTGCCCGAACGCCGCGTGATCCAGTACGCCTTGTTCGACCGCGCCACGGTTCCCGTTCCCGCGGTCACCGACGCCGAAATCGCCAAGGTCTATAAGGACAATGCCGCGCAATATGCCGCGAGCGAAACGCGCCGCTTCGCGCAGGTGATCCTCCCCGATCAGGCGGCAGCAAACGCGCTCGCCGCGAAGGTTCGCGGCGGCACCTCGCTCGCCGCGGCGGCGCAGGCGGCGGGCCTGTCGGCCTCGACCACCGGCGACCTGACCGAATCGGCCTATGCAGCAACGACCACCGCCGCCGCGGCGAAGGCCGCTTTCGCTGCGGAGCGCGGCGACCTCGTCGGCCCGACGCAGACCGGCCTCGGCTGGACCGTCGCGCGCGTCGAGGACGTCACCGCCAAGCCCGCGCGCACTCTGGCGCAGGCGAGCGAAGAGATCCGCACCGAACTCGCGAAGAACAAGGCGAACGAAGCGATCGTCGATTATTACAACGCGATTCAGGATGCCGTGAACGGCGGCGCCTCGGTCGAGGAAGTCGCCGCCGACCGCAAGCTCCAGCTTGTCGAAACCCCCGCGTTGCTGCCGAGCGGCCGTGCGCCGCAGCAGCCCGCCTTCGTGCCCGCGCCCGAACTCGCCCCGCTCGTCGCGCAGGCCTTCCAGGCCGCGGGCGAAGGCGAGGGTCACATCGCGACGATCGTCGAGAATGAGAAATTCGCCGTTTACGCGGTGAAGTCGATCGTCGCCGCCGCACCGCCCCCCTTCGCGCAGATCCGCGCCGACCTGCTCAGCGAATGGCGCTTCGCCGAGGGGCAGAAGGTCGCCCGCGACAAGGCGCGCGCGATCGTGAAGGCGGTCGAGGGCGGCAAGAGCCTCAATGAAGCGGTCGCCGCCGCCGGTCCGAACATCGGCAGCGTGCAGGCGATCGGCGGCCGCCGCGCCGAGCTTGGCGCCGACGGCAAGCCCGTTCCGCCCGAACTCGCCCTCCTTTTCTCGATGGCGAAGAACAGCGTCAAGACGCTCGAAATCCCGGGCAATCGCGGCTGGATGGTCATCGCGCTCAACGATGTGCAGCGCCCCGATCCGAAAGCGATCGAGCCGCAGCGCGTCGCCGCGATCGCCCGGCCGCTAGCCCCCGCCTTCGGCAACGAGCTGATCGAACAGCTCGCCGCCGAAGCCAAGCGCCGCGTCGGCGTGACGATCAACAAGGATCTCGTCGCCCAGCTGCGCGCCGAACTCACCGGCAACGCGCCGGTCGTCGAATAAGAGTGAGCCTCGAAGGAAGAGCCGCAGCGCTCGAAGCGCTGGCGCGGGGCCGCGGCGCGGTCGTCTGGCAGCGCTTCATCGCGGACGTCGAAACCCCCGTCTCGGCCGCGCTCAAGCTCATCGAGCCGGGCCGCGGCGACTGGGTGCTCGAATCGGTCGAAAGCGGCGAGACGCGCGGGCGCTACAGCCTGATCGGACTCGACCCCGACCTGATGTTCGAGGTCACCGGCGACGCCGCGCGGATCAACCGCGACTGGCGCCGCGATCGCGATGCGTTCCAGCCCCTCGAAACCGGCGCGCTGCAGGCGCTTCGCGACCTCGTCGCCGAATGCCGCTTCGACGTGCCCGAGGGGCTGCCGAAGGCGCTCGCGACGCTCGTCGGCTTCTTCGCCTATGAAACGATCGGCCTCGTTGAACGCATCCCGCGCGCGCCGGGCGCCGGCCTCGGCCTGCCCGACATGATCTTCGTGCGCCCGGCGGTGATCCTCGTCTTCGACCGCCTCGCCGACGAACTCTTCCTCATCGCGCCGATCTGGCCCGACGCGAAGGGCGCGATCGACCGGATGATCGACGCCGCGCAGGATCGTCTCGACACCATCGCCGCGCGCCTGTCGAGCGCCAGCGCGCACGCCGATCGTGCGACGACCGACGCGCTGCCGACCGATATCGCCGCGACCCCCGCAACGACCCCCGCGCATTTCGCCAAGATGGTGGCAACAGCGAAAGACTATATCGCCGCGGGCGACATTTTTCAGGTCGTGCTGTCGCAGCGCTTCTCGACCCCGTTCGATCTGCCGCCGTTCGACCTCTATCGCGCGCTGCGGCGGATAAATCCCTCGCCCTTCCTCTATTTCCTCGACCTGCCCGGCTTCGCGCTGATCGGCTCGTCGCCCGAAATCCTCGTTCGGGTGCGCGACGGCGAGATCACGATCCGCCCGATCGCGGGCACCCGCCCGCGCGGCCGCACGAGCGCCGAGGATGTCGAGAATCGCGACAGCCTGCTCGCCGATCCCAAGGAGCGCGCCGAGCATCTGATGCTGCTCGACCTCGGCCGCAACGACGTCGGCCGCGCGGCGGTCGGCGGCAGCGTGACCGTCACCGACAGCTATACGGTCGAATATTACAGCCACGTCATGCACATCGTCTCGAACGTCATCGGCCGCATCGCGCCCGGCAAGGATGCGATCGATGCGTTGTTCGCCGGCTTTCCTGCGGGCACGGTCAGCGGCGCTCCCAAAGTGCGCGCCTGCCAGATCATCGCCGAACTCGAAGCCGACGCGCGCGGGCCTTACGCGGGCGGCGTCGGCTATTTCGCCCCCGACGGCAATATGGACAGCTGCATCGTGCTGCGCACCGCGATCGTCAAGGATGGCGAAATGCACGTTCAGGCCGGCGCGGGCATCGTCGCCGACAGCGACCCCGCCTATGAACAGCGCGAGTGCGAAGCCAAGGCCGGCGCGCTCTTCGCGGCCGCGCGCGAAGCCGTGCGTTTGGCGGGAACGCCGGGTTACGGGCAATAGGGCGCGGGTTAGGATGCGTTGATCCGTAGGACACGGGCTTACGACCGGTTGCTGACGTCCCTTGTATCGTCATCCCGCACCGGCAGGCTCAAGGTGAACCGCGCTCCCTGCCCCGGCGCGCTGTCGACGGTCAGGTCGCCGTCCATCGCACGCGCCAGACGGCGCGCGATATAGAGGCCCAGTCCCGATCCGCCGCTGTCGGTGCGCCCGAGCCGCTCGAACTTTTCGAACACCACCGCCTGCTGCTCGGCGTCGATGCCCTGCCCCTGGTCGGCGACGGTCACCGTCGCGCGGTCTTCTTCGCGGTCGACGCGAATCCATATCTGCGAATTGTCGGGCGAGTAACGGATCGCGTTGCCGAGCAGGTTGAGCAGCACCTGCAGAACGCGACGAAACTCGCCATAGGCTGGCGCCCGGTCGTCGGTGCGCGGCGCGTCGATGCGGATGCCCTTTTCCTCGGCCTTCATGGCGAGCAGGCCCACGGCGCGGCGGGCCAGATCGCCGAGGTCGATCTCGTCGCGTGCCGCCTTGAAACCGGGGCGCTCGATATTCTGGAGGTCGGCAAGGTCGTCGACGAGGCCGAGCAGGTGCCGCCCGGCGTGCGCGATATCGCCGGCGTAGCGCGCATAATCAGCGCGGATCGGCCCGTCGAACTGGCCCGAAATCGTCTCGGCCGTCGCGATGATGCGGCTCAATGGTCCGCGTAGCGCGCCGTCGATGCGGCGCCCGAACTGCGGGTCCGAAAGCGGTAGCGATCCAAAGGCCGGATCGACGAGCGCGCCGGGATTCCTTTGCTGAGCCGCGGGCTGCTCCTCGGCGGCGACCGCGTTGCCCCGAAAGCCGGTGAAGCGTCCGGTCGCGTCGAACAAGGCCTCGCCGGCGAGCGTCATCATCATCTGCCCCGTCCGGACGCGCTGGCCGTCGAAGCGCGCCTGCCGCGCCAGCGCGCGCAGCACCGGAAAACGGCCGTCATCGTCGGGCTGCAACTCGAACAATTCGGAAAGCGAGCGCCCTTCCCAGCCTTCGGGAACCGGCGGGGCATCGGCCGCCGCGCGCAGCGCGACGATACGCAATTGCTGGTCGCATTCCCATGCCCAGCTTTGCGGAACCACGGCGCCCTCGGCAATCGGCGGCGTCTGGGGTTGGCTCAGCGGCCGGGTACGCCAGTCGGTGATCTCGAGGCTTGCACCGTCGGCGTCGGGGGTGATGCGGACGAGCGCGTGGATGTCGCTATGGTCGTCGGCCGCATACAGCGGCCGACTGATGTCGCGATGCAGCCGCTGCGCCAGCGTGACGAGGCGCGCGAGGTGCGGCAGCGCGAGCGGCTTGTCGAGTCCCGCGCCCGCGCGCTGTTGCAGGCGCAGCAGCGGCGCGTCGGCGCTTACCAGCGCGCCCGACCGGTCGATCCGGCCCCGGATGACGCGCTCGTTCACCGTACGCGCTCCGTGCTTCGACATTCGTTATGGTCGTCGTCGCCCACCGCGCGTGCCGGCAGCATCGCCAGCGATGCCTCGATCGGCGCCAGCGCCAGCCGATCGAGCCGCAGCGGCGCGAAAAGCGACGGCAGCGCCGCGCTCTCGGCGGTCAGCAGCGCCAGCGCCATGTCGTCATAGCTGCGGCGATGCGCCGCCGCCGCGAGCGCGATCAGCACGGGCCAATCGTGCCGTGCGATCGCGGCGGCCGCCGCATCGGCGGCATCGGCGCCCAGTGCTTCGTGGTAGGCGCGTCCCGCGTCCGCGATCCCGCTTTCGGTCGCGTGGCGGTCTGTTTCGGCGCGCACGGCGTCGCCCAGCTTGGCGGCGCGCTTCGCGTCCTTGCTCACCTCGGCCAACCGCCACGCCGCGATATCGAGCAGCAGCGCCCGGAAGGTCTCGCTATCGAGGTCGGCGATCGCGATCGCCGGATTGCCAAGCGCGTCGAACCGCCGGCGGTCGGCGATCTGCAACGCCAGATAGGCTTGGTCGACGTCGGACAGCGCTTCGCCGACGGGAGGCGCCTCGTCGTTCGCCGCTTCGGGTTCGGACAGCAGCGGCGGCGGGCTGCTGCGCTGTGTCGATTGCTCGCGCCAGCGATGTTCCTCGACGCGCGCGAAACAGACGCCCGCGAGCCGGGGTGCGGAGGGCAGTCCGCCGCGAAGCCACTCATTCCATAGAGCTGCGGGATCGATCGCGGGATCGAGCCGCGCAGCGATGTCCATGACCATCCGCCGCGCGATGCCCAGCGCCAACGCGCGCTGTTCTTCGGTCAACCGGCCCACCGCGGGCGCGGTCAGATAATCCGCCAGCTCGTGCAGGCGCGCCGACAGCGTCGGCGACGGCGGGTCGATGCCGGGGGAGAGGACCGATTCACTCATGCGCGTCCGCCAATATCAGCATGACGTTAATAGGCCTTAAACCTTGAAGACTGTTGTTTACCGCGCCTCGGGACGACGTGCGAGACGGAGCCACAGCAGGATCTGGAGCAGCGCGAGCAGTGGCAGGATCGCGAACATCAGCGGGGCAAAGCCGAACAGCAGCGCGGGGGCGAGCAAGATCCAAGCCTCGTCCGCATCGGGCAGCAGCCAGTGAAAGCGCCGCCGCTCGCCCGAATCCTCATAGAGCGCGCGCGCCAGCAGGATCGCCGCGGCGAGGCATGGCGCGAGCGCGGCTTCCGAAAAGAGCGGCATCTTGTGCCCCGGCCCGGCGAGCGACAGCAGCCAGGGAAAGACCGCGAGCAACACCCATGCAAAAGAGCGGATGACGTCGCGCGCCCGGTCCTGAGCGGCGCTTTCGGCGCGAAACGCCGACAGGAAGCGCATCGCCGCCAGCCCCAGCCCGCCGAGGACCGCGACGAGCGCGCCCGCCGCCGCGAGGCCGCTCGCGGCGAGCAGCGCGACCGCCACCCACAAGAGCGCGGTGACATGCGGCAGATAGCGTGCGGTTGTCGGCGATTTGACGAGCAGCGGCCCCGCGAGCCGGATCACCGGCATCATGATCGCCGACCGCCCGAGCCCCATGCCGCCATATTCGACCTGTTGCAGGCTCGATCGCTCGATCAGCGCCGCGGTCGGGCGATCGGCGACGATCGCGATCTCGCCCTGCTCGAACAGGGCGGGCTCGCAATAGAGCCGCCGAGCGCCCGCCTGCACCGCGAGTCGCAGCAGGGTCAGCATCATGTCCCATTCGCCCGGCATGCCCGCGAGTTCGGCGACCATCGGCTGGGAGATCGAGGCGAGGCCGCCCCAGCGCCGCGTCGCGTCGATCCGCTCGAAACCCTGCGTCAGCATCGTGTCGCCGGTGACGAGGATCGCGGGAGATCCGGGCTTTGCGATTGCCGCGTAATGCGTGCCACCGGCGCGGAGGCCGTCGGCGACGAGGATGATCCGGTCGTCGGCCTCGACCAGCGGGACGAGGTCGCTCGCCGCGCGCACCGGAGTCACCTTGATCCCGCGACGGCGAATGCGGTCGCAGGTCGCGAGCAGTTCGGCAGGGACCGCGGCGACCGCGACTGCGATATGCGTCACCCCGACGTCGGCCAGACGCGCCGCCTGACGCTCGAACAGCGTCTCGCCGGCGACGGTGACGAGCGCGCGCAGCGACCCGTCGGGCAGCGTTTCGGAAGCGCCGACCAGCGCGATCAGGGCCATCGGCGCCAGCTTTTTTCGGCAGCGGTCATCGCGGTGAAGCTTTAGGACCGGTGAAGCGATTGGCAAGCCCCGCGATGCGCCGCGATGACGTCACGCCTTCACCTTGTTTTCCCGCACCTTCGCCGCCGTTTTCGCAGGTAAAAAAATCCCGGCAAAGCGACCGAATCGCTGGTCTTTCCCGCACCCATGGGCTAGACCAAATCCATCTCCCGAAAGAGCAGAAAAAGGCCGGGTCTTGACCGAAGAAAATACGCCTATGCAGCCGTCCGACGACGGCGTTTCGCCGATCAATATCGTCGACGAAATGAAGACGTCCTACCTCGATTACGCGATGAGCGTGATCGTCAGCCGCGCGCTCCCCGACGTGCGCGACGGGCTGAAGCCGGTCCACCGCCGCATCCTCTACGCGGCGCAGGAAGGCGGCTTCGTTCCGGGCCGTCCGTACAAGAAATCGGCAAAAATCGTCGGCGACGTCATGGGTAACTATCACCCGCACGGCGACAGCGCGATTTACGACGCGCTCGCACGCATGACGCAGGACTGGTCGCTGCGCGTTCCGCTGATCGACGGTCAGGGCAATTTCGGCTCGATGGACCCCGATCCGCCGGCGTCGATGCGCTACACCGAAGCGCGCCTTGCCAAGACCGCGATGGTGCTGCTGAACGATCTCGACAAGGACACCGTCGACTTCCAGCCCAATTATGACGCGAGCCGCGACGAGCCCACCGTGCTCCCGGCGCGTTTCCCCAACCTGCTCGTCAACGGCGCGGGCGGCATCGCGGTCGGCATGGCGACCAACATCCCGCCGCACAACCTCGGTGAGGTGATCGACGCGACGCTCGCGATGATCGACCGCCAGCTCGAAGGCGGGCCGCCGGTCACGCTCGAGGAGCTGATGGCGATCGTCCCCGGCCCCGACTTCCCGACCGGCGCGATGATGCTCGGCCAGGGCGGCGCACGGAGCGCCTATGCCACCGGACGCGGCTCGATCATGATGCGCGCGACGCACATCATCGAGGAAGGCAGGAACGACCGCCAATCGATTGTATTGACGTCGATTCCTTTTCAGGTCGGCAAGTCGGGCCTCGTCGAGAAAATCGCCGAGGCGGCGCGCGACAAGCGGATCGAGGGTGTCGCCGACATCCGCGACGAATCGAACCGCGAGGGCGTGCGCGTCGTTATCGAGCTGAAGCGCGACGCGACCGCCGAAGTCGTCCTGAACCAGCTCTGGCGTCACACCCCGGCGCAGTCGAGCTTCCCCGCGAACATGCTCGCGATCCGCGGCGGCCGTCCCGAGATGCTCGGGCTGCAGGATATCCTCTCCGCCTTCATCGCCTTCCGCGAGGAGGTGATCACCCGCCGCTGCAAGTTCGAACTCGCCAAGGCGCGCGACCGCGCGCACATCTTGCTCGGCCTCGTCGTCGCGGTCAGCAATCTCGACGAGGTCGTCCGCATCATCCGCGGCTCGCCCTCGCCCGCCGCCGCTCGCGAAGCCCTGCTCGCGCGCGAATGGCCGATCGGCGAGATCGCGCCCTATATCCGCCTCGTCGAAGCGATCGAGGGCGAGATGGAGGAAAGCGCCACCTATCGCCTGTCCGAAGTGCAAGTGAAAGCGATCCTCGACCTCCGCCTCCACCGCCTCACCGCGCTTGGCCGTGACGAAATCGGTAAGGAACTCGGGGAGTTGGCGTCCGAGATTGAGGAACTGCTTTCGATCCTTGCCGACCGCGTCAAGCTCTATGGCGTGATGCGCGAGGAGCTCGTCGCGGTGCGCGACGAATTTGCGACCCCGCGCAAGACGCTCGTCGCTCCCGCCGCCGACGGCATCGACGACGAGGATCTGATCGAGCGCGAGGAGATGGTCGTCACGGTCACCCTCGACGGCTATATCAAGCGCACCCCGCTCGACACGTTCCGGGCTCAAAGACGCGGCGGCAAGGGCCGCGCCGGCATGGCGACCAAGGACGAGGATGTCGTTACCGAGCTGTTCGTCACCTCGACGCACACCCCCGTCCTCTTCTTCTCGACCGCGGGCAAGGTCTATCGCATGAAAGTATGGCGCCTGCCCGAGGGCGGGCCGGCGACGCGCGGCCGCCCGATGATCAACCTGCTGCCACTCGCGCAGGGCGAGACGATCTCGACCGTCCTCCCGCTACCCGAGGATGAGGCCGAATGGGGCAAGCTGCACGTCATGTTCGCAACCGCGAAGGGCAGCGTGCGTCGGAACAGCATGGACGCTTTCACCAACGTGCCCTCGAACGGCAAGATCGCGATGAAGTTCGAGGGCGACGACGAGGACGACCGCCTGATCGGCGTCGCGCTGCTCGACGAAAGCGACGATGTGCTGCTCGCGACGCGCCAGGGCAAGGCGATCCGCTTCGCCGGCGACGATGTCCGCGAATTCCAGAGCCGCAATTCGACCGGTGTCCGCGGCATGCGCCTCGCCGACGGCGACGCGGTGATCTCGCTTTCGATCCTCCACCGCGTCGGAACCAGCAGCGAGGAGCGCGAAGCCTATCTCCGCGCCGCGCCGTGGAAGGATAACGAAAACGAACCGACGCTGCCCGGCGACCGCATGGCCGAACTCGCGACACGCGAACAATTCATCCTCACCGTCTGCGCCAACGGTTATGGCAAGATCTCGTCGGCCTATGAATATCGCCGCACCGGCCGCGGCGGTCAGGGTATCACCAACATCGACAATATCGGCCGCAACGGGCCCGTCGTTGCCAGCTTCCCCGCCACCAAGGCGCACCAGCTGATGCTCGTCACCGATCAGGCGAAGCTCATCCGCATGGGGCTCGATTCGATGCGCGTCATCGGTCGCGGCAGTGCCGGCGTGCGCCTGTTCGACGTTGCGAAGGACGAGCATGTCGTCTCGGCGGCGCTGATCGAGGAAGGCGACGAAGCAGAGGGCGAAGACGCGGACACCGCGACCGAAAACCCCGCGAGCGAGGCGCCGTCCGAATGACGACGCCCGCCACGGCCTTCAAGGTGCTGACCGCGCAGCAATGGGCGGATTTCGAGCGCGAACGCGTCTTCCGAGGCGCACCGGTGGATATCGCCGACGGCTATATCCACCTGTCGACCGCCGGGCAGCTCGAGACGACGATCGCCAAATATTTCGCGGGCGAAACCGGGCTGATGATCGCCGAGGTCGACCTTGTCCTCCTCGGCGACGCCATCCGCTGGGAACCCGCGCGCGGCGGCGACCTCTTCCCGCACATCTACGCCGAACTGCCGATCCATGCGGTCGTGAGCCTCCAGAAGCGCGACTGCTGACAGCCGCATCTTGCTTCGTGCGCTGAAATTCCCCACCATCGTCGGACCTTACGCCGTCCGTTCTTTGGGGAAGAGAGAAGATGCGCCTCCTGTTGATCGCCGCCCTGCTGGCCTCCGCCGCGCCCGTTGCCGTCCACGCCCATGAAGCGCCCGCCCCCGCCGCGCAGTCGAAGCCCGTCCCCAAAGAGGAATTGCTGAAGCCCCCCGCCGATGCGGTGCGCTATTCGGTCGTCTCCGAAGCCGGGCAGCACGGCAATCAGTGGCGCTGGCAGCTTCCCGATGGCCGCACCGCCTATCGCTGGTCGCAGGAACTGCGCGGCTGGATCACCGAGATGGACCAGGTCACGACCTTCGCACCCGACGGCACGATCGCGGCGGTGACCGTCCGCGGCGTCACCATGTCGGGCGACGCGGCCGAGGAGTTTCGCGTCGCAAACGGCCGCGCGAGCTGGAAAACCGCCAATGATGCGGGCGAAGCCGCCGCCGGCGGCTGGTACATCCCGGCGGGCGGCGTCGGCATCGCCAACGCCCCGCTGATCGACGCGCTCGCGGCCGCGGGCGACGCCGGGCTCGCCTTCCTGCCGAGCGGCAAAGGCCATATGACCTTCGGCCCGACCGAGGTCATTCAGGGGCCCGGTGGCCCCAAGACGGTCCAGCTCGCTTTCATCAGCGGCATCCTGCCCTCGCCGCTCCCCGTCTGGCTCGACGAAAACAAGCGCCATTTCGCCGACATCAGCTATATCTCGGTCATTCCGGCGGGCTATGAGGGCGCGCTCAAGCAACTCCGCGACGTTCAGGAAAAGGCGACGGCCGAAGCGGTCGCCGGCGTCGCTAGCCGTTTCCTGACCCCCGCCGCCAAGGCCCCCGTGCTGTTCGACAATGTCCAGCTGTTCGACGCCGACAAGGGTACTTTCCTCACGTCGCGCGCGGTGCTCGCGCAGGATGGCAGGATCGCCGCGATCGGCGCCGCCGGATCGCTGAAAGCGCCCGCCGGGACGCGTGTCATCGACGGGCGCGGCAAGACGCTGGTGCCGGGCATCTGGGACAGCCACCTTCATATCGGCGACGATTGGGACGTGCTCTCGAACATGGCGAACGGGATCACCAGCTTCCGCAGCCCCGGCACGACCTTCGACCGCGCGGTCGACGCGACCAAGCGCCGCGCCGAGGGCAGTTTGCTGATGGGCGAGCCCTTCATCTCGGTCATCATCGACAAGAAGGACCCGCTCGCGGCGCAGGGCGCCGAGGTGGTCGGCAGCGCCGAAGAAGCGATCGCGGCCGTGCGCCGGGTCAAGGAAGCGGGCCTCTGGGGCGTCAAATTCTATACCTCGATGAATCCCGCGTGGATCGCCCCCGCCGCCGCCGAAGCACACAGGCTCGGCCTCCACGTCCACGGCCATGTCCCTGCAACGATGAAGCCGAGCGAGGCGGTCGCCGCGGGCTATGACGAACTCACGCACCTCAATTTCGTCGTGATGGAATCGATGCCGCGCGAGGTGATCGACAAATCGAACACAAGGGCGCGGATGGAAGGGCCCGCGCGCTATTTCAAGGACGTCGACCTCGACGCCCCGCTGATGAAGGGCTTCATCGCCGATCTCGCGGCGAAAAAGACGATCGTCGACCCGACAATCGTGATCTTCGAGGGCATGCTGACGCAGGACGGCGGCAAGCCGCATCCGGCTTATGCCCCCTATATGGGCATCATCTCGCCCGTTATCGAACGGTCCGCGTTCACGGCGGGCGGTTATCCGCTCGTCGAGGGGCTGACACGCGACGACTATCGCAAAAGCTATGCGAAGATGGTCGAGCTCGTGCGCCGGCTGCACAAGGCGGGCGTGCCGATCGTCGCCGGCACCGATGGTTGGGGGATCGAACTGATCCGCGAACTCGAAATCTACCGGCAGGCGGGCTTCACCCCCGCCGAAGCGATCCAGAGCGCGACGATCCTTCCGGCACACGTCGTCGGCGCCGACAAACGCACCGGCTCGATCGCGGTGGGCAAAGAAGCCGACATGGTTCTCGTCGACGGCGACGCCGCGACCGACCTCGGCGCGCTCCGCCGCGTCGTGACCGTGGTCAGCGACGGCTATGTCATGGACGCCGACGCGCTGCGGAAAGCGGCGGGGTATAGCGGCGCTCCGAAATAGCCCGATAGCGGCTTTGGGGTGGGGAGCTGTCGTCCAGATCCTCCCCTTTGCGCAGCAATGGGGAGGTGGCAGCCCGCAGGGCTGACGGAGGGGTCGACGCCGTCAGGCGTCGGTGCAAGGCCAGCCCCCTCCACCACCGCTTCGCGGAGTGTAGGGTTGGATTGCCCCCGGCAATCCAAGTCCAGT
>NZ_JAPMXW010000006.1:0-5131 GCF_032227185.1 Sphingopyxis sp. SE2
GGCCTCTGTGCATTGTAGGGACACGGATTCACGGTAGGCATCGACGTCAGGGGTAGCGAACTATTTGCGCAGGTTCTCGATGCCAAGTTCGCGCCACATCCAAGTGAAGTCGTAGGTGGCCATCGGGTCGTTCGCGTCGAGTTGGCTGCTGCTGCGGTTTTCGAGATGCTTGAGCCACCCGGCTACTCGGTGCCGGCCTGCGGCAGTTTGAACGGCTGCGCGCGGGGTGATGTCGCCGAGCATGCCGACGGGTTCATCGAGCGTCGCGCGGTACTGACGGTCGAGCATGGCATGGATGAGCGGGGTTGCAACCTCTGGCGCAATGGCGGGTGCCGGTTCGGATGATGTCAGCCCCTCGGCCCGCGCCGCCATGGCCTGTTCGACCGTCTCAATCGTGGTCAGCGGCGAGCCGACCAACCCGGCGAGCGCATCGTTGATAAGCGTGGTGCCGCGTTTCGCTCGCTCGGCCGAGGTGACGGCGAGCATCAGGGCGCGGCCTTTCAATTCGACATTGCCGAGCACCGGGGTGCCGTCCGCCATCGTCACACCCCACGCCATGCGCCCGGTGCTTTTCGCTTTTCCGTTCGGTTTCTCGCCCAGCCAGTTCCAAAAGTGCGTGGTTTCCCGCTGAAGCGCAGGGAGAGTATCAAGCCGCTCGCCGACCAGCGCCTGGGTCACGCCGCGTGCGAAGGGAAAGCGCACGCGGTGGAACATCACCTCCTCGCCATCACTGTTGTGCAGCGTGGGGATGGACGCCGGTCCCATGGTCCTGGGAACGACATCGAACAGCCATGCCGTGCTGATGAGGGCCGGAAGTGCAGCCAGATCGTCGGCGTCTAGGTTCAACGCGGTTTGCGGGCTGCGCTTGCCCTTCGAGCGCCGTAGATCGGCGACGATCGCCTCGGCCGCCTCCATAGTGAACGACAGCACGCCCCCCGACAGGAGGTGCTTGCCTCCGACCTGCACGACGCGGGCACCGATCCTGTCCCATTGCTTCAGCGTCTGCGAGGCGCTGCGCTCGGATACTCGAAGCGGCTCGCTGCCCTGGATCAGGTCACGCACAAGGAAGCCGCTCCCGGGCTCGACCTCGCTCACCTCGTGGAGGCTCATCACCGACGATCGGAGGGCACGCAGGTAGATTTTGGTCGGGCCGCTCTCGTTCCAGCCCCGGCGCCGAATATAGTCATCAACGATGTTCCGGTCCCCGGGTTCGATGGTGCGCGTGAGCAGATCCTCGAACGCGCATCCCCACAACACGCCGGCCCAATGATCGCCGACGATGTCCGCCAGCTCGTCCGCTTCGAAGTCGAACTCCTCCATCGCCAGCCCGAGATGATCGCCGAGCGCCTCGCCCAGATGCTCGCCCCAGGCCGGCGAGGTGGCGAACTTCATGACGCCGGACAGATCGTGACCACGCTTCATGCCTGTTCCCTCTGCTGCTGACTGAATTGCTGGCGGTGCGCGGCGACGATGCGCGAGACGGTGGGTTCGCTGACGCCGTAGAGCCGCGCCATCTCGGCACCGGACTTGCGGCCGGACGTGACGGACTCGGCGATTTCGCGGCGCTGCTTGTCGCCGAGCTTGGGCCGACGCCCGCCGATCCGTCCTTCTGCGCGAGCCTGGGCAAGGCCGGCGCTGGTACGCTCGCGGATCATGGCCCGCTCAAACTCGGCGAAGCTTCCCACCATCTGCATCATCATCCGCCCTGCCGCGGTGGTGGTGTCGATCGCCTCGGTCAGCGAACGAAAGCCCGCTCCCGCGTGCTCGATCCGCTCCATGATGTGCAGCATGTCCTTCAAGCTGCGCGACAGTCGGTCGAGCTTCCAGACGACGACGACATCTCCCTCGCGCAACTGGCCGATCATCTCCAGAAGCTTGGGTCGGTCCCACCGCCCACCGCTGGCGGTCTCCTCGAACATCCGCTTGCAGCCGGCGGCATCGAGCGCGCGCCGCTGCGCGGCGTTCGACTGGTCGTCGCCCTTCGATACGCGGGCATAGCCGATCAGATAGGGTTCGCGCGTCATCTGCGTCTCTTTCACAAACGGCCGTATCCGGAGGTGGAAACAGGATGCACCAATTTCCGCAGCCTTGGGCCTTTCACAATCCTCTTTCATTAAGCGGGCAAAAGGCAAGAGGTTTTTGAAGGATGAAACATGCCCGCACGTATTCCGATGACCCAGCGGCAGCGCGCCGCATTGCTTGCTTTGCCCGACAGCGAGGCGGCGGTGGTGCGACACTATGGCCTCGATGCCGAGGACCTTGCTGCAATCGGCACCGCGCGCACTCCGGCAACCCGGTTGAGCTACGCCCTGCAACTCTGTTGCCTCCGCTTTCCGGGGCGGCATCTGCGCGCAGGCGAGCTGTTGCCTGCGATCATGCTCGACCATATCGCCGAGCAGGTCGGGGTGGATGCAGGCGCCATCGCCGACTTCGCGCGGCGAGCGCCGACCCGCTACGATCAGCTTGCCGCCATCAAGGCGCGCTTCGGCTTCACCGATCTGAGCCGGCCAGCGCGCGGTATCATGATGACCTGGCTGGAAATCGAAGCCATGCCCATCGTGGACGGGCGTATTCTGCTCGATCGACTGCTCGACGAGCTGCGCACGCGGCGCATCGTTATCCCCGGCATCAGCGTAGTCGAGCGGATGGCGGCCGAGGCGATGCTGCGGGTGGAAACCGATCTGGTCGCTGCAATCCATGATAAACTCGATGCGGATATGCGTCAGCGCCTCGATACGCTGGTCGATGAGAAGGTGCATGATCGACAGAGCCGCTTGTCGTGGCTGCGCGAACCACAGCCCCGCGTCGCGTCAGCCTCGCTCGCCGAAATCCTTGAGAAGATCGCTCTGATCCGCAGGACCGGAATTTCCTGTGTTCCGGTCGATCCCCTGCACGAGCCACGCATGACGCAGTTCGCCCGCGAAGGCGTGCGCTATACCGCCCAGGCCTTCCAACAGATGCGCGCCTCCCGCAGGCGGGCCATCCTGCTTGCTACGCTGCGCGAGATGGAAGCCACGCTTACCGACGCGGCGATCGCCATGTTCGGCGCCTTGATGGGACGCGCTCACCTTCGTGCCCGCAAACGCCTGGAACAGGGAATCGCGATTTCGGGACGCGAAGGCCGTGACCGACTGATGCGCATCGCCACCGTGCTGGAAACAGTTAGCCGGGTAGCACGCACCGGTGAAGATATCGGCGCGGCCCTCAGGGATATCGTGCCTCTCGACATGCTCGATGCCGATGCCGCGATCATCCGTCGTACCGCGGCACCTCACAGGGACGATGTGTTGAGCGAGATCGCAGCCGAATACCGGACCTTCAAACGAATAGGACCTCTATTCCTGCAAACGCTCGATTTCCACGGCCGGGTCGGCACCGCGGCGTTGCGCAATGCGATGACGGTCCTGTCGGATCTTGATGGCGACTGGCGCAAGCCGCTCCCTGCCGACGTTCCGCTCGGTCATGTCGAGCGGCGCTGGCACCGCCATGTCGTGGTCGCCGGCAAGATCGACCGGACGCATTGGGAGATGGCCACCTACGGGGCGCTCGCCAATGCACTGGCATCGGGTGATATCTGGGTGCCGAGGTCACGGCTGCACAGGTCGCTGGACGTGCTGCTCGCGCCATCAAGTGGCGCAGCGCTGCAACCGGTGTTCTCGCTCGGTGATCCACACGCATGGCTCGATCAGCGCGCCGCGCAACTCGACAAAGCCTTGTGCGACGTCGCCCAGAATCTGGCCGGACGTGATGCTGCCCTGTTCGCTGGCGAGCGATTGCGCTTCCCCAAGGAACTGAAGGACGATGATGCCGGGCACGACGAAGGACGGCATCTGACGCTTGCCTGCTACGGTATGCTGCCTGCCACGCGTATCACCGACGTGCTGTCGCAGGTCGAACGATGGACCGGCTTCACCCAGCACTTCGGGCACGTCTCGACCGGGTTGCCGCCTGGCGATGAGCAGGCCTTCCTCGCCACTCTGATTGCCGAAGCGACCAATCTTGGGCTGTCGCGCATGGCCGAGGTATGCGGCGCAGGGTCACGCCGCGCGCTGCTGCGCATGCAGACATGGCACATGCGCGAGGAAACCTTTCGGGCGGCGCTCGCCTGTCTGACCGACGCCATCCACGCCGAGCCGATCGCCGCCTGGTTTGGGCAAGGACACCGGGCTTCCGCGGATGGCCAGGCCTTCTACCTGGGCGGGCCGGGCGAAGCCGGCGGAGCGGTCAACGCCCATTATGGTCGCGACCCAGTGGTCAAGATCTACACCACCATCACCGACCGCTACGCGCCGCTGCACCAGACGGTGATCGCCGGCACGGCAGGAGAAGCCATCCATGCGCTCGATGGGCTCCTCGGCCATGACAGCAACGCCGATCTGACCGCACTGCACGTCGATGGAGGCGGCGTTTCCGACATCGTGTTCGCAACGATGCATCTCCTCGGGCTCGATTTCGAGCCGCGCATTCCTCGCCTGTCCGACCGGCGCCTCTACGCATTCGAACCTTCGAAGCGCTATGGCAGGCTTGCGCCACTGTTCGGTCACAGGCTCAACCGGGATCTGATCGTCAGCCACTGGCCGGATATCGAACGCGTCATCGGCGCGATGCGTGATCGCACCGTTACGCCCTCGCTGATCCTCAAAAAGCTATCCGCCTACCGCCAGCAGAACAGCCTCGCCGCGGCGCTCCGCGAGGTAGGACGGATCGAGCGCACGCTGTTCACGTTGCGCTGGTTCGACGATCCGGCGCTACGCCGCACGGTCACCGCCGAGTTGAACAAGGGCGAGGCGCGCAACAGCCTGGCGCGAGCGGTCGCCTTCCATCGGCTCGGTCGCTTTCGCGACCGTGGCTTGGAGAACCAGCAAACCCGCGCGGCTGCCCTCAACCTCGTCACCGCAGCGATCATCCTGTTCAACTGTCGCTATCTTGGGCACGCCGTCGAAGAAATGCGCCGCCGCGGAAGCCAGATCGATCCGGCTATGCTGTCTCGGCTCTCACCATTGGGCTGGGATCGCATCAATCTCACCGGCGATTATGTCTGGTCCGATCACCTCGATCTCGACGCCAATGGCCTCATGCCGCTGCTCATCAAACCGCTACCGTGAATCTGTGTCCGCATAATGCACAGGGG
>NZ_JAPMXW010000007.1:0-2968 GCF_032227185.1 Sphingopyxis sp. SE2
TCAACGGCCTCCAGCACGGTGCTTTCCGCAGTCGAGAGATTGCACTCAATCGACGAGCGCGCACCAGCGATAGTCGTGCTTGATGAAATTCTGACCGAGGCTGTAGCGGACGCGCCGGACGCCGGGGATCTTGTCGATCGTCTGGTGGAGGAAATCGGTCAGTTCATTGCCGTTCTCGACCAATGTCATCGCCAGCACGTCGGCGCGGCCGAGCGTCGTCGCGACAAAGCCGATCTCGGGCAGCGCCGCCAGCCGCTCGGCAACGCCTTCGATGTCCGCCGCGCTGTCCGCCTCGACCCACAGATAGGCGAGGATGGGGTTGCGCAGCCGGTTCGCGTTGGTCACCGCGGCGACGCGGATCACCCGGTTGTCGAGGAGGCGCTTCAGCCGCGAACGGATCGTCCCTTCGGTCAGGTCGAATTCGCGGCCGATCTCGCGGTTCGAAACCCGCGCGTCATGGCCGAGCCGTTCGATGATCTTGTGATCGAGGTCGTCGAGGCTGATCCTCGTGCTCATAGCGGGGCCCACTCCGGATTATATTTGAGAACCTTGAGCGCGAGGCTGGGGAATATCCGCTCGACTCCGTCGATCTTGGCGATCACGCCGGTCAGGAGATGCTGCATCTCCTCCAGCGTTTCGGCGACGACCTGGATTTCGAGGTCGTGCGTGCCGATCGCGACATTGACGGTGATGACGCGCTCGAGCTCGGCGATTTCGGCGCCGACGTCACCCGCGGACCGCCCCTTCACCTGCACGCCAACGGGCGCGAGATAGCCAAAGCCCATCGCCGAAAGGTCGCGCATCGCGACGACGCGTACCATCCGGGCGTCCTCCAGCCGGCGCAGGCGGGTGCGCACGGTCGCTTCGTTCAGCCCCATTTCGCGCGCGATGTCGCGGTTCGCGATCCGACCGTTCTTGCGGAGCGCGGCGATGATCTGCTCATCGACATCGTCGAGCGCGAGCATGGCGTCGCCCTGGCCCGCGTTCGCGGCCTTGCTCCGCGTCCTTTTCCCGGCTTTGGTTGCCGTACGCAACGCCCGTTCTCCCCTGTTGAACCTGCGCCCCGTGCGGCGGCGCGCCGGTGCGATCGATCAGGGCTTCCACAGACCGCATCGCCGCGCCACTGTCAATGACCATCGAATACGACGCCGAATATACAACAGTTTGCGTAAAGATTTCTTCTTTTAAAAACGCAATCATTATGTAGAACGGCATATGGGCCGGAAATGGCGAGTTTTCCACTGCAGGAGCAATAGGCGTGGCCGTTCACGAAGTCGACATATTGGTGATCGGGTCGGGCGCGGGCGCCCTGACCGCGGCGTTCACCGCTGCCGACGCAGGCGCCGAAGTGCTGGTGGTCGAGAAAAGCGCGCGTTACGGCGGGACTTCGGCGACCTCGGGCGGCGGCATCTGGATCCCGAACAGCGACGACGCGCGCGCCAAGGGTCATGCCGACGATCCGGACGAAGCGCTCGGCTATATCAAGACGCTGATCGGCGACGATGTGCCCGAAACCAAGCTCGCGGCCTATGTCGACAATGCGCACCGGATGCTCGCCTATCTCGAGGAACGGTCGCAGGTTCACTACACCGCCTATGCCTATTCGGACTATCATATGGACGTCGCGGGCGCGCGCGACGGGTGGCGGACGCACGATCCGATCCCGCTGATGGCCGATCGGCTCGGCGCCGATTTCGAGCGGATGGAACCGCCGCACACGCTGACGCTGACCTTCGGCCGCTTCACCTGGACGATGGAGGAAGCGAAGCTGCTCCTGACGATGAGCCCCGGCGCCAAGCCTTTGCTCTTCAAACTGATGCTCAAATATATGTTCGACCTACCGTGGCGCTTCAAAACCAAGCGGTCGCGGCGCCTGACCGGCGGCAATGCGCTGATCGGGCGGCTGAAGCTGTCGATCGACGAAAAGGGCGTGCCCATCTGGCTCAATTCGCCGATGGTAGAACTGGTCCAGGGCAAGGGCGGGATCGCCGGCGCGATCGTCGAGCGCCAAGGACAGCGGATCGAGGTCCGCGCGCGCCGCGGCGTGATCATCGCGAGCGGCGGCTTCGACCATGACGCCGCGCTGCGCGAAAAATATCTGCCGCAGCCGACCTCGGCCGACTGGAGCGCGGGGGTGCCGAGCAACACCGGCGACGGGTTGAAGGCCGGACTCGCCGCTGGCGCCGCGACCGCACTGATGGATTCGGCGTGGTGGGGACCCGGCTTCCTGCTCGAGGGCGAGGACCGCGCGCGGATTCTGTTCGTCGAGCGCGCGCTGCCTTCGTCGATCATCGTCAACCAGGCGGGCAAGCGCTATATGAATGAGGCGGCATCCTATCATGTCGCGGGGGGCGAGATGCACCGCTGCAACAGCCCCGAAGCGCCCACCGCGCCGTCATGGTTCGTGTTCGACGCGCGCTATCGCGGCAAATATATGCTGGGGCCGATGATGGCGGGCAAGTCGTCGGCCGACGGCCGCATCCCCGAAGCGATGCGCAAGATATTGAAGAAATCCGCGACGATCGCCGGGCTCGCCAAGGAGATCGGTGTCGATGCCGCGGTGCTTTCGAACGAAATCGCGCGTTTCAACGCCAACGCGCTCAAGGGGGAGGATCCCGATTTCGAGCGCGGCGCGTCGGCCTATGACCGGCATTATGGCGATGCGTCGGTGACCCCCAATCCGACGCTCGCGCCGATCGCCGAAGCGCCCTTCTATGCTATCCCGATCTATCCGTGCGACCTTGGCACCAACGGCGGGCTGCTCACCGACGACAATGGTCAGGTGCTGGGCGCGGATGGCAGGCCGCTCGGCGGGCTCTACGCGATCGGCAACGCTTCGGCGGCGGCGATGGGGCGGACCTATCCGGGCGCGGGCGCGACGCTGGGCCCGGCGATGACCTTCGGCTGGCTCGCCGCGCGCCATGCTATGCGGGTGAATCGATAAACCCAACGTCGGGAAACGACCGGT
>NZ_JAPMXW010000008.1:0-2184 GCF_032227185.1 Sphingopyxis sp. SE2
CTCTCCCCAACAGTCGTCAGGCCAGCCCGTCCCATGCCGCGATCGTCGTGCGGTGGAGGAGGCGGTCGTGGCCGTCATAGCCGCCGGTCGCGCGGTGGAGGACCGAGCGATTGTCCCACATGACCAGCATGTCGGGCTCCCAGACATGGGTATAGCGAAACGCCTCGCGGCCCTGCCACTGGATCAGTTCGTAAAGCAGCGGCAGCCCCTCGGCATCGTCGAGCCCGTCGAAGCCGATGATATAGCCCGCGCAGCCGAACAGGCCCTTGCGGCCCGTTTCGGGATGGGCGCGGACGAAGGGATGCAACTGCGTTTCGAGCGCCTCGTCGCCCGAGCGGATATCCATGCTGCGGTTCTTGTCGTTTGCGCCGTACATGCCCTGCGGCGCGTAGCCCGCACGGGCGCTGTGGATCGCCTGCAACCCTTCGACGCGCGCGCGAAAGTCGGCGGGCATCGCGTCGAGCGCGGCGTGCTGGTTGGCGAATTCGGTGCTGCCGCCGACGGGCGGTATGGTGATGCCGAAGAGGCAGGTGCCGGCAGGCGGGCGGGCTTGAAAGCTCCAGTCGCTGTGCCAGTTTTCGGCGAAAAGCGGCGCGGTTTCGTCGGCTTTGCGCTTCACCGCGATGATATGGTCGTGGCCGGGGATCGGGCGAATGAAGGGATCGTCGCCGAAGCCGCCGAAATAACGGGTGAAACGCTCGAGATCCGTCTCGCTCATTTTCTGGTCGGGGAAGGCGAGGACATGATGATCGAGCCATGCGGCGCGGATGTCGGCGATCGTTCCGGCGTCGAGCGGCTGCGTGAGGTCGACGCCGGTCACGCGCGCGCCGCACGCCTGGCCGCTGGGGATGATGGTGAGCGTCATGGCAAGGATGCTGCGCCGATTGCTGCGTGCGGTCAATCGGCAGCGGCAAAGCGCCCCGAAAGATCGCCGAACCGATGGGGGTCGGGACGGTGAGGCGCCGGCAGTTCAGCCAGGCGCCATCTTTGCCGTCCTAATCTGATCCGCGGGGGCAAGACGGAGAAGACAGATGTTCCTGTTCAAGAAACTGGCGTTGGCGGCGTTGATCGGCGCGAGCACCGTCGCGGCACTGCCCGCCGAGGCGGAGGCGCGCGATCGCCATCACCGCCATGGCTATTACGGCGATCGCGGTGATTATCGCGATTACCGCCGCGACTATCGTCGCGATTACCGACGCGATTACAGGCGCGATTACCGGCGCAGCCACTATCGCGACCGCCGCTATTATTGCCGCCGCGGCAGCGGCGCCACTGGCCTGATCGTCGGCGGTGCCGCGGGCGCCCTGCTCGGCCGCGAAGTCGATCGCTACGGCGACCGCCTGCCCGGCACGATCATCGGCGGCGCCGCGGGCGCGCTGATCGGGCGCGAGATCGATCGCGGCGGTCGCCGCTGCTGATCGGCGGATGACCGCCGGCTGGCGCTCGCGCCGCGCGCACCCAAGGGCCGCGCGGCGCGACGTCTGCCGGTCGGCCGCACAGGTTCATTTGCTGTCTGCGAATATGGCGGTAGAGTGGCTGTCCCGGCGGGGATCGTCCCGCTGTTCCCCATGGAGGCCGCTGATGAAATTTCTGGCAAAACTGACGATGGCGGCCGGTCTCGGCCTGTCGCTGGCGGTCATCGCGCCACAGGGCATCGCGGCGCTTCAGCAAGGCGCGAAGGCGCCTGATTTTACACTGAGCGCGGCGCAGGGCGGCAAGCCGTTCAACCTGTCGCTGAAACAGACGCTGAAGAAGGGGCCGGTGGTGCTCTATTTCTTCCCCGCCGCCTTTACGCCGGGCTGCACGCTCGAGGCGCATCTGTTCGCCGAGGCGAGCGACGATTTCAACAAGCTGGGCGCGCGCGTCGTCGGCGTCACCGCGGGCAATATCGATCGCGTCGCCGAATTTTCGAAGTCCGAGTGTCGCGACAAATTCGCGGTCGCGGCCGATCCGGGCGCGAAGGTCGCGGCGAAATATGATTCGACGATGCGGCGCCCCGACGGGACGATGCTGTCGAACCGGACATCCTATGTCATCGCCCCCAACGGGACGATCCTGCTCAGCTACACCGACAGCAAGCCGCAGGCGCATGTCGAAAAGACGATGGCGGCGGTAAGGGCGTGGAAGGCGCGGCGACGCTGATCGGGAGCTGAGGCGGTAATGGCCGGAACCTACCGTCGCCCC
>NZ_JAPMXW010000009.1:0-434353 GCF_032227185.1 Sphingopyxis sp. SE2
TATCTGCGGAGATTGACGAGCACCAAGCGGCCGGAGCACCGCGAGGACTGCCCCTTCTTCCGCGACCAGGTCACGCACCGCATCACCGAGATCCGCTCTCGCGAGACGCCTGCTGATCCACCCACCGGCTATTTCGAGGTGCTGCGCCCAGCCCCGGAGAAACTGGCGCAGAGGCCCGAGGAAGATGCCAGCGACGATCGCACCCGCCATGCCTCCGTTCCGCGCCTAGCGCGGCTCCTGTGGCGCCTGATCGACGCTGCCGGCACCAACAAGGTGGCCCCCGTCGCGCACGAATACGAAACCGCCTCGATCAAGCTGGAGTTCGAGGCGCTCGGCAGAGCCTCGACCAAGATCGAGATCGCGCCGGGCATCGAGCTCGGCCGAGCGTTCTGGACCCACGCAAATGCGCTTCACAGCCGTAGAGCCTACGCCATGCTGCGCCAGCTCGCGAAATCGTGGCCGAGCGGACACGCGCCACAGGGCTTCATGGCGCTGTTCTCGCCACACGTCCGGGGCCACGTCGTCGACGTCCCCGGGGCCGAGGCGATCCACGTCGCCAACCGCGTGCAGTCGCCCTCCGTGCGCGGCAACCTCATCAAGGGGCCGTTCTTGGTGATGATCGTCGCGGGCGAGTATCCCGAGGCGCACGGCTACGCACCGCTTCGCGCCTACGCTCAACCAATCTTCTCCGGTCAGCGCTTCATCCCGGTCGACTCCGAGTTCGAACGGTCGGTCCTTCGCGAGCTGTTCAAGGCCCGCCGGCTACTGGACGCCGGGGGAGTGGATCTCGCGATCGAGAAGCCCGTCTTTGACCGCCTCACGACCCAGGGCTCATGCCGACCCGACTTCCTCCTCGAGGCACGCTCGCGCCTGACTGGCGAGATCAAACAGCTCGTGGTCGAAGCGATGGGCTTCAGCGACGACGACTACCTGACGTCCAAGGCGACGACGCATCCGCGTATGCGGCTCCTTGGACCACTCCTGACGATCGAGCCCACGGATGTCGAGAAGGACCGCGTGGGCGATCTGATCGCGAGTGCTCTCGATCTCTGAGGCTCAGTTCCAGCTCAGGCTCATGCCGAACGAGACCACGATCCCGAGCGTCACAGGGGTCGACAGAAGGTAGAGCTTCTGCCAGCGCCACCAGGTCTTCGGCAGGAACAGCACGGCGCCACGCACGGACCGCATCTCCTCCCAGGACCGCTCGCGATACAGACGGATTCCGGCGACCGAGACGGAGAGGACCATCGCGATCGCGCAGCACAGCCCCGTGGCGGTGTAGAGTGCTATCCAGTTGATCAACTCGACTTGGGTCAGGTGCGCCATGATCAGCCTCGTAGCCCGCCTCGGGTGATTAATGTCTCCGACCCTTGGCCGGTTCCGAACGGACCCTATCTGTTTACAACAGCATGGTGAGGATATGCTTAACCCCCCACCGCAACGAAAGTGACGCAAGTTCCTCGCATACCGCAAGCTAATGGTCGATAAACGGCTTCGCACGTCCTGCCGATCGGATCGCCGACCCACGTCCGCACGCCGAGCTGCCGAGGCGGTTTGTTGATGAACCCCGGCGTCGTCGTCCTCGTCATCATCTTCGAGGGCGTTCGGAAGGTCACGCTCCACGCGACCGAAGCGCAGGCGTGGCGGCAGCTGATGGAGTTCGTAGACCGACGCTGGGAACGCCGGTTCGGCCGAGCCCCCTCCCCTATCGAGCCCGAGGCGCGCGCGGACCAGTTCTTCCGCAACAACAGCGACGATCTCTACGCCATCATCGACGCCGACCTTTCCGAGCTGCAGGAGGCGCTCAGCTGACGCCGTTCTTCGCTTGGCCTGACGCACCATCCCGTCGTACAATCTAGGCGAGCGGGAGCCTCCTATGTTCGAGTGCCTTATCTTGGGCGACAGCACCGGCGTCGGTGCCGGTCAGGCGATCAACCGGCGCTATGCCCAGCAATGCGACGTGCAGGCCGTCGAGCGTGCTACAGCGGCGCAGATCCTCACCTGGAGGAAAACGGGCAAAGACTATGGCGCCTGTGTTTTCGCCATGGGATCAAACGACCCGGCCGGCGCCGCCCTCGCGACCAAACTCACGAAGATCCGCACCAGCCTCTGCTTTCGCCGAGTCATTTGGCTGCTGCCTTATGCAAGACCCCAGGCTTATACTGTCAGCTCGGTTGCCGCTCGCTTCGGGGACGAGACGGTCGACTTGAACCGTTTTGAGACGCGGGACCGGATACATCCGCGCAACTATTCGCAAGTAGCATCGGTTCTTCTGCGCTGAGCGCAGAATCATAAAAGAGGTGAGAGGGATCGAGAGGATCGGGCAAGCGGGAGTTGCGTCCCGCGGCCCCTGCCCTCACCCGCCGAGGCTCCGGTCCCGGCGCAGCTCGCAGGAGCTTGCGATGTCGCTACACCTCTTGATGATCACCTTCGGCGACAAAGACGAACTGTCGGTCCACCCGGACCACGGCTCCGCATGGGCGGCGCTGCTGGGGTTCGTGGACGATCGCTGGTCAGCCTTGCTCGGAAGCACAGAGGCACCCGATGACGAGAACGCGCGCGTCGACGCCTTCTTCGCACTTCCGGACGCCTTCTACCTGATCGGCGAAGTGGTGGCGTCGCTGCCCGCCGCCTAGCGTTCCTCTCCCTCAGCCAGGTCCATCAGCTTCTCGATGGCCTGCCAGTAAGGCAGCCGCTCCCGGTCGCAGTATTCGACGAAGCGCCCCATCACGCTCACCGGGCCTTTGACGCTGACCTGGTGGAGCTGCTCGCCCGCATAAGCCGACTTCTGCCGGCGCGGCAATGCCGCAGGCGCGGACGGCTTGGAGAACCCGTGTTCGCGCCCGATGTCATCTACCGCAGCCGCGTCTCGGCGCTGATCCGTTCGGCTGCGTTCAGCCCGGGTGTTCGGCCGGATGTCCGAGAGATCGTCCAGCCCAAGTTTGATGCCGTTGCTCATGCCGTCTGCTCCACGACAGCGTTCTGCCGTCTGATTTCCGTCACGACCTCCTGCACGAAGGCGGTGGCATTGATGCGCGCCTTGTCCAGCCCGGTCGCCTGATCGTCGCCGAGGCTCCAGAGCGAGCGGTAGTGTGTGAACATCGCGCGAAACCCCGCGCGATCGTTCAGAGCGGTCTCGAAGGTCGGGATACCCGCGCCCCGAAACTGCGACCTGATTTCCTTCTCGTCGCGCGTCGCGATCGCAGGGTTCACGCGCGTAAACAGCATGCGATACGGGATCTCGCGGCGAAGCGCCCTCCCCTCATCCACCACCAGCTTGATCGCCCGGCTCGCCTGTCGTGCGTCGACCGGCGACGCCTGCAGCGGGATGATGACCAAGTCGGTCCGCGAAATCGCGCGAGACATGGCCAAGTTCGCGGTTCCTTCCAGATCGACGATGACGAACTGGCTGGAGGCTGCCGCCTCCTCGATCTCGTCGATGATCGCGTTGTCTGACGGGAGTGTCCGGCACTCGAATCCAGGATCAGACGTCTCGCTCGCCCACGTCTCAAGCGTTCGGTTCGGGTCGCCGTCGATGACAGTCACCGAGGCCCCGGCTTGGCTGAGACCGCTGGCGAGCACCAACGCCGACGTGCTCTTACCTACCCCGCCCTTGGGGCTTGCAAAGCTGATTACTGGCATGCTCCAGCCTTCCTCGTCATCGCTGCGCTACACTGGCGCAGCCTTCACACGACAGGCGGGGAGATTGCCCGCCCTGACTACGCCATGCCAGACCACACATCGCTTGGCAACGCTATACATGGCAGGGCATGGATAGGATACGCTACTAAGGCGTACTAAATGCTACGCAGGGCTATGCCACCCCAGCCACCGCATGGCAGCGCTACGCTAGAATATGGTAGCCACCGCTATGCACCGCTCGGGCATGCCGAGCATTCCGAGCGGTTCAGCTGCGATGCTTAGGCCTTCTCTTGGTACCATAGTCTACCACTGGCCGGAGCGAGGGGAGGGGGTGCAGAATAGCGAAGGAGCAGAAAAGATGCCCTATACCGCATTGAAACCAAGCCAGGAACTCGTCGACATCGTCGGCTCGCTCGGTGGAGTTTGGCACGGCTATGTTGCGACATGCCGATGCCCAGCCCACGTCGATCGGACCCCGAGCCTGTCGCTACGCCAGGGAGATCGCGGCATCCTCGTGACGTGCTTTGCGGGCTGCGAGGCAGAGGACGTCCTGCGCGAGATTCGTCGCATCCCGGTGACGAGGCGTTTCGAGCCCCCGAAGGCCGACATACGCCGCGGAACCGGGAACGTCGAACGTCTCTGGGAACAGGCCCGCGACGTCATGCAGACGCTCGGCGAGCGCTACTTGCAGCGACGCCACATCGTCGCAGGACCGGCCGATCTCCGCTTCCATCCGCGATGCCCGCTCGGACCCAAGGGACGTACCGTTTTCAAGCCCGCCCTATTGGTCGGCGTGAGGGAGGGACATCGGCTCGTCGCCTTCCAGCGCATCTTCCTCGACCCGGCAACCGCGGACTACGAGTGCAAGGTCATGCTTGGACAACCGGGGCAGGGGGCGTGGCAGGGACGACCGCTGCAAGGTGACACGCTCGCGATCGCGGAGGGGTTCGAGACGGCCGCGGCCTTCACGATCCTGCATGGCGTGCCCTGCTGGGCGACCCTCGGCGCTCGACGGTTCGATCATCTCGGCCTGCCGTCGGCGCTCGCCAATCTTCTACTCGCACAGGATAACGATCCGGAGGGCGAAGCCGCTGCCGTACGCGCAGAGGCTCACTATGCACGTCCCCGGCTCAACATCCGGCGAGCGCCACCACCAGGGCGCATCAAGGACTGGGCGATCGTCCTCGATCGCGAGCAGGAAAGGGGAGGGGGGTCGAGTGGATGATGCTGCCGTTTGGGCGGCCGATCCAGGAGACCCCCATGACCGACCTATTCTCGACGGCCGAGAACGCCGACCGAAGCGCCGCGCTCCTGCTGCAGGATCGACTCCGCGCCGGCGACAGCATCACGCGGGCCGCCCTCAATGAGGCCATGACGAAGGCCTATGGCGGCACCGACGCGCAGGGATGCTGGACCCAGCGCGAGAGCTTCGAGGTGCTGGAGCACGCGCTCGCCGTCCACCTGCGGACGGTCCCCCACGCGCTCCACGCCTTGCCCGATGTTGCCCACGCCATCCGGCTCATGGCGGCGCTACCCACCCAGACTGTCCGGAGCGAGGAGCAGCTCGAATGGCAGCAGTTCTCGACACCGGCAGACATCGCCGCTCTGGCCGTGCTCCTGGCGAACGCACAGGAAGGCGACGTCGTCCTCGAACCCAGCGCCGGCAACGGCCTGCTCGTCGCGCAGCTGCGCCAGGACGTCACGCTTCAGCTGAACGAACTCGACCCGGCTCGACGGGCACGGCTCGCCCACAGCTTTCCCGGCGCGCCGATCACCGGCTACGACGGCGCAGCGCTGACGTCGCTGATGGCATCGTCCGAGCGTCCCACGCTGGTCCTGATGAACCCGCCGTTCTCGCGCTCGCTCGGCCGCGGCGCCGACGACTTCGCGGCCGTGCGCCACCTACAGGCAGCCTTGCGCCGCCTGCGCACCGGAGGACGGCTTGTCGCGATCATGCCCGACTGGTTCGGCCCCAGCGCGCGTCTGCGTGACCTGTTCGACTCCACGCTGCGCGATGTCGCGGTCCGAACCTCGATCCGCCTCGAAAAGTGCTACACGAAGCACGGCACCTCGATCGCGGTCCGCCTCTACGTCATCGACAAGGCACCGGGCACGACGATCCCCTCGACGATCCAGCGCTCGTCGGTCGCCGAGATCCTCGACGCGGTGACGATCGTCGACCGGCTGAAGCCGAAAACGGACGTGCCAATGGCTCCTGTCCGGAAGACCGGCACGACCTCACTGTTCCGTGCCGTGAAGAGCACGCGCCCTGCCGAACCGCGCGCCTATCATGCCCCCGTCCGCAACGAGGTTCTCCCCGTCGATTTCACGCCGCTGGAAACCCCGGCGCCGCTTCTCGGACAGACGGGCGTCTACCTGCCCTATCGGCCGAGCCGCCTCGTGTTCACCACCGCCGGCGAGCATCCGACCGCACTGGTCGAGTCCGTGGCCATGGGCTCGATCCCCGCGCCAATCCCCCATCATGTCCCGCGCTTGCCCGAGCGGACGGTTGCCGAGCGTCTGCTGTCGGCCTCGCAGCTCGAAACAGTCGTCTACGCCGGCGATGCTTGGACCCAGATGATCCCGGGCCGGTTCCGCCCGAGCAAGGAGGGCGTCGGACTGGACCTGTCCGAGGACGGCCGCGAGTATCGCAAGGGTTTCTTCTTGGGCGACGGGACCGGGGCGGGGAAGGGCCGGCAGATCGCCGCCTGCATCCTCGACAACTGGCTGCAGGGCCGCCGCCGCCACATCTGGATCACCAAGAACGAGCCCCTCCTCGAGGATGCCCGACGGGACTGGACCGCGCTGGGCGGCATGACGGCTGACATCCAGCCCCTTACCAGCTGGAAGATCGACGAGGTGGTCAAGCTCGACCAGGGCGTGATCTTCGTCACCTATCCGGCGCTCCGCTCTGCTCGGGGTGATCACACCCGGCTCAAGCAGCTCATCGATTGGGCACGCGAAGACTTCGACGGTGTCATCGCCTTCGACGAGGCACACGAAATGGGCGGCGTCGCAGGCGGGGAGGGCGCTCTCGGCGCGAAAAAGGGTTCCCAGCAGGGCATCTGCGGGGTGCTGCTCCAGAATAACCTGCCCGGCGCGCGCGTGCTCTACGCCTCGGCGACCGGAGCCTCCGACGTCAACAATCTCGCCTACGCCGTCCGGCTCGGCCTCTGGGGACCGGAGACCGCCTTCGCCGACCGCGAGCAGTTCATCAGCGGCATCCGCAAGGGCGGGATCGCCGCCATGGAGCTCGTCGCTCGCGACCTCAAGGCGACCGGCCTCTACATGGCGCGCGCGCTCAGCTTCGCCGGCGTCGAGTACGACATCCTCAAGCATGCGCTGACACCCGACCAGATCAGGATCTACGACACCTATGCGGATGCCTGGGGCATCATCCACCGCAACATGGAACAGGCGCTGGAGCTGACCGCCGTCGTCGACTCCCTCGAGAACGCGACGCTCAACAGCGGCGCCAAGGCGTCCGCCCGCTCGCGCTTCGAGTCGACCAAGCAGCGCTTCTTCGGCCAGGTCCTTCTCAGCCTGAAGATGCCGACCGTCATCGCCGCGGTCGAGGAACACCTCGCCGATGGCAAATCGGTGGTGCTGCAGCTCGTCACGACCGCGGAATCGATCCTCAACCGTCGCCTCGGGGAGCTCAGCCCCGACGAGCGGGCAGACCTCGAAATCGACCTGTCGCCACGCGAATATGTCTAATGTGGAGCTCCACATTATACTGATTACCGGAACTTCCTCAGGCTATGGGAAGGCGACCGCACAGCTCTTTCTCGATCAAGGTTGGAACGTCGTTGCGACAATGCGGGCGCCTGACGAAAGCGTGTTCGACAAGCCCGGGGACCGGCTGAAAGTCCTGCCGCTGGATGTGACCAGCGCTGAAAGCATTTCTAAGGCTCTCGCCGATGCCGTCGCCGCCTTTGGACGGATTGATGTGCTGGTCAACAACGCGGGCATCGGCTTGCTTTCCGCGTTCGAGTTTACGCCTGACACCGTAATTCGGGAGATGTTTGAAACAAACACTTTCGGGGTGATGGCGGTCTGCCGAGCGGCAATCCCGCATATGCGCCAGCATGCGGGTGGTGTGATAATCAATGTGACCTCCAGCACGGCGATCGCCCCGATGCCGTTCGTTGCCGTGTATACGGCCAGCAAGTGTGCTGTTGAAGGGTTCACTGAGGCGCTTTCGTATGAATTGGGCCTGGTTGGCATCCGGGCGCGGATCGTAGAACCAGGCCTTGCACCAACGACCAATTTCAGAACGAACAGCGCCAATCGCATTGAGGGACTGACACCACCGCCATACGACGCCTTTGCGCAACGCTATTTCGCCAAGTTGCAAGACTATCCAACCGCGTTCACGAGTGTGAGCGAAGTCTCCGAGGCTGTTTTCGCTGCTGCGACGGAGGAGGGCGATCGGCTGCGCTTTCCGGCGGGCCCCGATACCGCGTTGTTCGCACAATTGCGATGGATGACCTCGGAGGAACATTATTTGGCACAGATGCGGGCGATGTTCGGGCCTGATCTTTCTGAGTAGTGTTTTCTCTATGCGAGTGTCGCTTCTCCACGAGCATCGTAGCCGCATAATTGGCGCCGTCCCGCGGTTCGCGGCGGCGGAAATGCGCAGTCATTCCCTGTTGCGCAGGTCGCGGCTGAGCGTCGGCCGGCCACTGCATCGGCGGGCAGGCGGAGGGGGACATGCCTGACTTGGCTCTTGACCTCCGCTTTCTCCGCTACGCGATTCTGGTTGCGGAACACGGAAGTTTCCGCCGTGCGGCCGATGCGATGAATCTCTCGCAGTCGACGGTCAGCCGTCGAATTCAGTTGCTCGAACGCAGGGTGGGCGTGCCGCTCTTCGAACGCAGCAGGAGCGGAGTGCGGCCGACGCCAGCCGGCGAGCGCTTCATACGGGAGGCTGCATTTGGCGCTGAACACATTCGCCAAGCTGTCAGCAGCCTAAGCATGGAGAAACGAGGCCAGATTGGGGAGTTGAAAATCGGGCTGATGGCCTCGCTCGCCAGCGGTTTCTTGGCCGACGTGCTCGAGGCGTTCCATTTCCGGTTTCCGAACATCGATATAAAGATCGAAGAGGCGACGGCGCAGGCGACTGCCGCCGGCGTGCTAAGCGGTCGGCTCGACGCGGCATTCATTCCCGGCGAGCCGCGTCTTCCCGGTTGCCAGGCGATGCATCTCTGGGGTGAACCTCTATACGTCGCAGTTTCAAAGCACCATTCCATGGCGGCACGCGTCGGCGTCAATTGGGAGGATCTCCGCGACGAGACATTCCTTGTCGCAGCGGACGTTCACGGGCCTGAGGTCGAGGCGATCATCGTGCGGCAGCTTTCCGGTTTGGGTTTTCATCCGCGGATCTCGGTGCAGCGGGTTGGCCGCGAGAACCTCCTCAACATGGTGGGCATGGGATTCGGCGTGACCTTGGCTGCGACCTCCACTCAGGGCGCCTCCTATCCCGCGGTCATCTTCGTTCCGCTTGCCGAAGGGGGCGAGGTGTTCAACTCAAGCGTTGTTTGGTCGACAAACAACGTCAATCCCGCGCTTAAGCGTCTGCTGGACCTTAGCGCATCGATCGCAAAAACGCACCAGCGGCGGTCCTCAACGGTCCTAGAGGCCATTCAACGGTTGACATAACGAGATGACTGGTCATTTATTAACGTCATGCCACGTCCACCGAATCCAGAAGTTCGTTCGCGCCTCATCGAAAAAGGCGCAGAAATCATCCATCGCCTTGGCTTCAACGGCTGTGGCGTGCAGGATATTACTGCCGCTGCCGGAGTTCCGAAGGGATCGTTTTACAATTACTTCGAAAGCAAGGATGCGTTCGCGGCAGCGATACTCGATGAATACTGGCGCGCAATCGAATCCAATTACGTGTCCATCCTGGAAGACGATTTCGTTAGCCCGTTAAAGCGCGTCGAGAGACACTTTTCGGAGTTGATTGAGTATCATGAGCGACAGAAATTCACGTTTGGCTGTCTGATCGGCAATCTCGCGCTTGAGCTTGCGGCGCAGAGCTCGATTGCACGATCAAAGCTGAAAGCTCTCCTGAGGACTTGGACAGCCGCCCTTGCAAAGTGCCTGTCGGCCGCGAGCGAAGCGGGAGAGCTTCCCCTCGCGCGCGAACCCCAGGACCTTGCGGCGACGCTCATCGAGGCCTTCGAGGGCGCGGTGATGGTGGCCAAGGTCGAGCAAAGCGGAAGAGCTCTGAGGCGATTTGGCACTGTTGCCCTGCCTCGGCTCCTCGCGTGAAAATCGTGTCGTATTAATAGACGACCAGTCACTTTAATACGTCGCCAGCAGATGGCGCCTTCCTCTTCTGAAAGGAGAAGATCATGACTGAACTCTACGCAGATCCCGAAAATCCGGTGCTTCCAAAAAGCACGTTTCAGCTCGACCTGAAGCGAGCTGCCCTCGTGGTGATCGATCCGCAGAACGACTTCTTACATCCCAGCGGTGTGAGCTGGCCGTTCTTCGGCGAGAGCGTTGTCGAGAACAACACCGTGTCGCACATCGGCCAACTGTTCGAAGCCGCGAAGGCAGCGGATATCACCGTCGCCATCTCGCCCCACTTCTACTATCCATGTGACCATCATTGGCAGTTTGGCGGTCCACTGGAAAAGACCATGCATGCGATCAACATGTTTGGTCGCAAAGGCCAGTTTACCGTGGAGGAATTCGAGGGATCGGGCGCGGATTTCCTCGAAGACTACAAAAAGTACATCCACGACGGCAAAACCATCATTGCCTCGCCGCACAAGGTCTACGGCCCCGAGACGAACGACCTCATTCTCCAACTGCGCAAACAAGGTGTGTCACAAGTCATCCTGGCCGGCATGGCCGCCAATCTGTGCATTGAAGCGCATTTGCGGGAACTGATCGAACAGGGCTTCGAAGTGGTGGTCGTTCGCGATGCGACAGCCGGCCCTCGCGTTCCGGAGGGCGACGGCTACCTCGCCGCCCTGGTGAATTTCCGGTTCCTCGCGCACGGCCTTTGGACGACCGCGGAAACCGTCTCACAACTGAAGGGCTGAGACGCCCGCACCTGCGCACATGTCCCTGTGGTCCCGGCATTGCCGGGACCGCATCCCGTTAGCGATCATCAAAGAAGGAGAACGGATCGATGAGGCGTGAGGAACTGACCGAAAAGATATTGGACATCAAGCGCGAGCGAGGCTGGTCGTGGAAACACATCACCGGAGAGATCGGTGGTGTGTCCGAGGTGCTGATCATCGGCGCTTTGCTCGGGCAGATGAAGCTGATCAAACCGCTCGCGAAGAAGGCTGCGGCGCTGTTCGGCCTGTCGGAGGCAGAAGAGCGTATGCTGAACGAGGTGCCATATCGAGGCATGCCCATGCCGCCGACGGACCCCCTGATATATCGCTTCTATGAAATGGTGATGGTCAACGGCCCCGCGTGGAAGGCACTCATCGAGGACGAGTTCGGCGACGGCATTATGTCCGCAATCGATTTCGACATCACGTTCGAGCGTGAGCCGAATCCAAAAGGTGATCGAGTGAAGATCGGAATGTCGGGCAAGTTTCTTCCCTATCGCTACTACGGAAGCGAGCAAGGCATTCCCGAATATGGCTATAAGGAACCCGAATGATCGTTCGCCGGGGCTCCCTTGGGCCCTGCCGACGATCAAGAGGAAGTAACGTGCCGCGCGCGACGTGCCTTGGCGAAGCCGCGATCGGTCGCGATGAAGCGTTCGATCATAGGCGCAATCAGACGTGTTGGATCGGCGACCGGCTGGCCGGTCTCGCGGCCGTGAACCTCAGCGTAAGCGACAAGATCCCGATAGACCGTCGCCGGTAATTCCGCCGTCACCTTCACGGGCTTGTCGTCGGCTATCATGCCGAGTTTCAACTTGGTCACATCAGCCTCCGTAGGGCTCGAGAATAAGATCACGGGTTACGATCACCCGGACCGGGAATCCGGGTCGGATGGTGAGCGTCGGGGCGATGTTGAGCTGCCGCCGGATGATCTGCTGGCCTGCGTCGTTGATCGTGTCTTGGCCGCCGTTGCGGATCGCCTGGATCAGCCGGTCGTCATCATTGGTGGCCAGTTCGGCGCCGACGCTCAGGAGCGTCGAGAGACCGGCGGCCTTGGCGAGATCCCACCAGTGATAGTCGACGCCGTCCTGCAGGCCGGCATAGCCCTCGGCGTCGGCGCCGGGCTGGCGCTCCAGCACGATGCTGCGGCCGTTCGGAAAGATCAGCCGATTCCACACGAGCAGGACGCGGCTCTGCCCGAACTGGACGTTGTTGTCATACTGGCCGATCACGCGCGTGCCCTGCGGGATCAGGAGGATCCGGCCTGTCGGGCTGTCATAAATGTTCTCGGTGACCTGGGCGGTGATCTGGCCCGGAAGGTCCGATCGAACGCCGGTGATGAGAGCGGCCGAGATGACGGCGCCGGCTTGAAGGATATTCGGAGAGGCCGGCGCGGCGATGCGGTCGGCCGCAACAGTGCGTCGGTCGACCGGCGCGTTGAGAAAGGCCTGCTGCCGATCTTGGGCGCTCGGCGTTGCCGGCGGCGGCGCGAGCCCGAGGCTGGCGAGGTCCGGTGGCGCCTGGTTCGGCGTGTTCGCCGTGACCGGCGCGGCATTGCGCGCCTCCGCCGCCGCGAACAGACGGCTGGTGCGGGCGGTCTCGATCTCCTGGAGCCGGCGCTGCTCCTCGGCGCTGAGGCCGGGCTGCGGAGCGGCGACGCCGGGATTGGGCACGGGCTGGCCGCGGTTCTGGGCGCTGACGATCGGCCGGCCGAGGTCGCCCGGCAGCGGCGGGCCGAGCTGCGGCACGCTGCTATAGTCGCGCGGCAGGCCCTGGAGGCCATCCGCCGTGTTGCGGTTGTCGGTTGAATAAAGCTCCTCCGGCGCCCGGCCGCCGTTGCGAGTCTGGAGCGCATAGACCAGCGCACCGCCGATCCCGAGGCTGGCGACCAGGCCGAGCCCGGCGAGCACCTTGCGCGACAGCCGCGTCACGCGCGGCGCATCCGCGCGCAGCCGCATCGGCGCTGCCGCTTCGGGCGCCGATCCGGTCAGCGGCGCGGCCGCATCCTCTCCCTCGTTCCGGTCTTCGCTCACGACGCCGGCCTCCCGTCGGTGCGGGTGATCCGGACACGCTTCTGATTGTCGCCGGAGCCGAACCGCAGCTCGGCGGCGGCGAACAGCCGGTCGACGATCATGTAGTTGGTGCGGACGCGATAGTTGACCAGCTCCGACGTCTTGCCCTCCGGGCCGACGACGAACAGCGGCGGCATCTCGCCCTGGCCGACGCCGCGTGGGAATTCGATGAAGACTTGCCGGCCGTCGTCATAGGCCCGCAGCGGCCGCCATGCAGCACGGTCGCCGGTCACCTCGTAGCGGAAGTTCAGCCGTGCGAGATCGACGCCGGTGGCCACCGGCTGGGTGGCCTGCGCCTCGGCATTCTGCCTGCGGAGCGCGATGAGCTGGTCCTGCGGATACTGCCACGAGACCGAGGCCATATAGGTCCGCTCGGTCGAGCGCAGCTCCATATGGTAGGTGCGTAGATTGGTGTTGATGACCAGGTTGGTCATCAGATCCGCGCGCGTCGGCTTGACGAGGATATGGACCTGCAGCGTCGCGCCGGCGCCGCTCTGCGTGTCGCCGATAATCCAGCGGACCGTATCGCCGGCCGCGACCGGCCCTGAGCCGACGAGCTGCTCGCCGGGTTGGAGCGCAATGTCGGTGATCTGCCCGACGGCGGTGTAGACCTGATAGAGCGCCCCTTGCGTGAAGGGATAGACCTGCATCGAGTTGATGAAGCCGTCGCGCACCGGCTGAATACGGGCGGCGGCGTTGGCCTGGTTGACGCGCGCGGTGGGATCGGCCGGCTCCGGAGCGCGGCGCGATTCCTCGACCGGCTTCATCTGACCGGGCAGCGGCAGCGGTCGCGGCAGCTCGACGACCCGGACCGGCGCGGGAGGATCGACGGTCTGCACGGCGGCCGGAGCGTCGTCGTAGCTGATTTCCGGCGGCGGCGTCGCGGTGGCGCAGCCGGCGAGCGCCGTCGCCGACAGCAGCAAAGCCGCAAATGTCTGAATGCGCAAAGCCGGCCTTCCGGCTTTACGGAAATACGGCTTTGTCATTGCCCCAGCTCCCGTGACCATGAGATTGCGTTGACGTAGATCCCCAAGGGATTGGCCCGCAGCCGGTCGGCATTGCGGGGAATCTGGACGACGATCGTGAGGATCGCGGTCCAGCGCGTGGTGTCGGCGAGCTGGCCGTTCTCATACCGGCGCTCCGTCCAAGCGACGCGGAACGAGTCCGGCGACGCACGGATGACGCTCGAGACATCGACGGCGATCTGCTGGCGGCCGACCTTGGTGAAGGGATCGTTCGAGCGCGCGTAATCGTTGAGTGCGGCCGCGCCGCGATCTGTCGTGAAGTCGTAGGCGCGTAGCCAGTTCTGGCGGACGATGATCGCGTCGGCTGGGATCGAGCGGACCTGCTCGATGAAGCGCGCCAGGTGGAAGGCGATCTGCGGATCGGTCGGCTGGTAGTCGGCGGTCGCAGGCGCAATCGCTTGCGCCTGGCCGAGCCGGTCTGTCTGCACCACCCATGGCACGACGGTTCCCCGAGCTGACTGCCAGACCAGCGCAGCGGCGAAGCCGGCGCTGAGGAACAGCGATCCGAAGGCCATATAGCGCCAGTTCCTCGCCTGGACGCGGGCCGAGCCGATACGGTCGTCCCAAACCTGGGCGGCGCGCTGATAAGGGGTCTCGGGCTCGGGAGCCTTTCCGTAATGCGTAGAGGGTCTTCGGAACATCAGCGGTCGCTTTCAGAGAGGTTGATGGAAGAGCCGCCGCCATGGCTGTCGCCGCTGCGGACGGCATGGACGGTGGTGGAAACGGCGTGGCTCATCTGCTGGGAGCGTTTCATGCGCTGGGCCCAGGCGGGCGGCGTGTTTGAATTGCCGGCGGCGGGCGCGGCCTCGTCTGAGCCGCCGCCGATGGTGCCCATGGTCGAGGAGCCGCCGGTCGCCTCGAAGGCGGACTTGGCGCCCTCCGAGAAACTGGAGCGCATGCTTTCGGTCGAGCGTTCAGCGGCGCGGCGGAGCGGCGATGTTGCAGCGGAACCGGCGGCCCGGGCGACGCCGCCCAGGCCACTGGCCACACCTGAGGCGCCCGACTGCCCTGCGGCGCCCAGGCTGTAGGCGGTGGAAGCGCCGCCCGCGAGGGCGGCGCCCCCGCGAGCGGCGGCGGCCGCGCCTCCTGCCAGCGCGGCTCCTCCGGACGCCACCGCTCCAACCGTGGCGGCGCCTGCGGCGACCATGCCGCCCGCGGCTAGGCCGGTTCCGATGGCGGCGCCCGCGCCGAGCTGGGGTCCGCCAGAGACGAGACCGTTGGCGATGCCCGGACCGAAGATGCCAAGACCGAGCAGCGTCAGCGCCGCGAGCACGATGGCCATGGCCTGATCGATGGTGGGTGTTGCCCCGCCGAAGCCGGCGGTGAATTCGGAAAACAGGCTCGACCCGATGCCGATGATGACGCCGAGGACGAGCACCTTGATACCTGAGGAGATGACGTTGCCAAGCACACGCTCGGCCATGAAGGCGCTCTTGCCGAACAGCCCGAACGGGATGAGCACGAAGCCCGCCAGCGTGGTGAGCTTGAATTCGATCAACGTCACGAAGAGCTGGATGGCCAAAATGAAGAAGGCCAACAGCACCAGCGCCCAGGCGAGCAGCATCACCGCGATCTGGATGAAGTTCTCGAAGAAACTCCAGTAACCCATGAGATCGGATATGGAATCGAGCAGTGGCCGGCCGGCATCGAGGCCGGTCTGGGCGACGCGGCCGGGCCGCATCATGTCGGCGACGGTGAAACCGGTGCCGGAGGCTTTCAGGCCGAGGCCAGCAAAGCTCTCGAAGATGATGCGGGCCAGGTTGTTCCAATTGCCGATGAGGTAGGCAAAGACGCCGACGAACAGCGTCTTCTTCACCAGGCGCGCCATGATGTCTTCGTCGGCGCCCCAGCTCCAGAACAGCGCGGCGAGCGTGACGTCGATCACGATCAACGTCGTGGCGATGAACGCAACTTCGCCGGAGAGAAGCCCGAAGCCGCCGTCGATGTAGCGGGTGAAAACTTCCAGGAAGTGGTCGATGACGCCGGTGCCGCCCATGATCTCAGCGCGCCTCGTTCGTGTGGGAGTCGACGGCCGGCACGGGCTCCTTGACGATGGGCTCGCGCGTGACCGGCGGATTCTGCGGGATGTCCTGCGGACCGGGCGCCTGCGGCGCCGGCTGCGACGGCGTGAGGAAGCGGTCGCGGTTCTCCGCCCAGGTCTGCAGGCACTCGCTGTCGCTGGTGCCGGCCTCGCCGAGCCGCTGGCAGCGGCGCAGCTTTGCCTTCAGCGGATCGGCCGCCGCTTCCGCGGGCACCGCGATGCTGCGGTAGATCGGCGGCTCGTCCTTGCGGGCGAGTTCGATGGCGGTGGCGGTGACGGCGAAGGTCACGAAGAAGATGGCGCCGATGCGCGCGAGGATCTTTCCGTCCATCGTCGCGCCCTCAGTTGCCGTTCTGGAACATCTGCGCGTTGCCGGGCTGGTAGCCCGAGCCCGGCGTCAGGAAACGGCGGCGCTGCTCGCGGCCCTGTTCGGCGGCCGCCGACCGCTCGGCTTCGGCGAGCGCCTGGGAACGGCCGTTCGCCGAGACGACGGCGGTCAGGTCCGCGAGCTGCTGGGCCTGGAGTGCGAGAAGCTGGTTGCCCGCCTGGGTGGCCTGCAGCGCGCCGGTGGCGCCCTGGCTCTGGCCGACCAGCGCCGACATCTGGGTGCGGTTGGTGTCGATGTTGCCGACCACGCCGGCCTGGACGCGCATGGCGTCCTGAAGGCCGGAAACGGTGTTGTTCCAGCGCTCTTTCGCCTGGGCGATGAGCTGCTGATTGGACGCGCTCATCGAGGCGCTTCCGGCCCCGTAATTGGTGCGGAACGCCTGATCGATGTTCTGGACATCGTAGGCGATGCGCTGCGCCTGCTGCAGAAGCTGTTGGGTGCGCTGGACCGATTGCTGGAGCTGTTGCAGCGAGGAGAACGGCAGGCTCGCGAGGTTGCGGGCCTGGTTGATCAGCGAGGTGGCCTGGTTCTGGAGCGAGGTGATCTGGTTGTTGATCTGCTCCAGCGAACGCGCCGCCGTCAGGACGTTTTGAACGTAGTTCGTCGGGTCGTAGACGATCCATTGCGCCGAGGCCGGCGCGACTAGCACCGGCGACGCAGACAAAGGGATGGCGAGGACGGCGGCGGTGATCGCCGCGCGGGGAATGCGCAGTTTCATGGCAGGCTCTCCAGGTTGGTGAGGTCGGGAATGAGGTCGACCGCCCATGTCGCGCCGCGCAGCCGCAGCCAGGCGGCGAGGAATCCCTTGCGGCCATGCTCGGTGACGATGCGGTCTATGGCGGCCTGGTCGGTCTTCGACGAGGCGGCGCAGAGCGCCAGCGCGACGTCGGACAGGCCCAGCTCGAACAGGCGATTGCCTCGGCGGGACTGGCAGTAGTAGTCGCGCTTGGGCATCGCCCGCGCGAGGATCTCGATCTGGCGCGAATTGAGCCCGAAGCGCTGATATATCGCCGTGATCTGCGGTTCGATCGCGCGCTCGTTCGGCAGTAGCAGCCGGGTCTGGCAGCTTTCGATGATGGCTGGCGCGATCGCCGAGCCGTCGATGTCGGAAAGCGACTGCGTGGCGAAAACGACGCTGGCGTTCTTCTTTCTGAGCGTTTTCAGCCACTCGCGGAGCTGGCCGGCGAAGCCCTCATCGTCGAGCGCGAGCCAGCCTTCGTCGACGATGATGAGCGTCGGCTCGCCGTTCAGCCGGTCCTCGATGCGATGGAAGAGATAAGCGAGGACCGCCGGGGCCGCATCGGTCCCGATGAGGCCTTCGGTCTCGAACGCTTGCACCGTGGCGCTGCCGAGATGTTCGCTCTCGGCGTCGAGCAACCGGCCATAAGGCCCGCCGACGCAATAGGGTCTGAGCGCCTGCTTCAGGTCGTTCGACTGGAGCAGCACCGCCAGCCCGGTGATCGTGCGCTCGGCGACCGGCGCCGAGGCGAGCGACGTGAGCGCCGTCCAGATCAGCTCCTTGACGTCCGGTGTGATCGCGACGCTTTCTCGTGCTAGGATTGCGATGATCCAATCGGCAGCCCATGCCCGTTCCGGGGTCTCGTCGATGCGGGCGAGCGGCTGGAGCGAGACGCTGTCGGCCGAGCCTTCGGTAAGCCCGCCGCCAAGATCGTGCCAGTCGCCGCCCATAGCGATGGCGGCGGCGCGGATCGAACCGCCGAAGTCGAAGGCAAAGACCTGTGCTTGGCGGTAGCGGCGGAACTGCAGCGCCATGAGCGCGAGCAGCACCGACTTGCCGGCGCCGGTCGGGCCGACGACCAGCGTGTGGCCGACGTCGCCGACATGGATGGAAAACCGGAACGGGGTGCTTCCCTCGGTCTTGCCAAACAGCAAGGGGGGCGCACCGAGATGGTCATCCCGTTCCGGACCCGCCCACACCGCTGATAGCGGGATCATGTGGGCAAGGTTCAATGTGCTGATGGGAGGTTGGCGGACGTTGGCGTAGACGTGGCCGGGCAGCGAGCCGAGCCAGGCGTCGGCGGCGTTGATGCCTTCGGGCATCGCGGTGAAGTCGCGGCCTTGGATGACCTTCTCGACGAGCCTGAGTTTTTCCGCCGCGATGCGGGGATCGTTGTCCCAGACGGCGATCGTGGCGGTGACATGGGCCTGGCCTGCGAAATCCGCGCCCAGCTCTTGCAGCGCCAGGTCGGCGTCGGCGGCCTTGTTGGCGGCGTCGGTGTCGACGAGCGTCGAGGCCTCGTTGGTCATCACCTCCTTGAGGATCGCGGCGATCGACTTGCGCTTCGAGAACCACTGCCGTCGGATTTTCGTGACGAGCCTGGTGGCGTCGGTCTTGTCGAGCAGGATCGCCCGGGTCGACCAACGGTATGGGAATGCGAGGCGGTTCAACTCGTCCAGGAGCCCTGGCGTCGTGACGGTCGGGAACCCGACGATGGTCAGGATACGCAGATGCGCTTCGCCGAGCCGCGGTTCGAGCCCGCCGGTCAGCGGCTGATCGGCGACCAGGGCATCGAGATACATCGGCGTCTCGGGCACGCGAACGCGGTGGCGCTTGGTCGATACGGTCGAGTGCAGGTAGGTCAGCGTCTCGACGTCATCGAGCCAGGCGCATTCCGGCATGAAGGCTTCGACGAGCTGCAGGATGCGGTCGGTGCGGTCGACGAAGCCGCGCAGCGCCTCCCACGGGTCGACGCCGCGATCGGCCTTGCCCTCGTAGAGCCAGCTTTCGGCGCGCGCGGCGTCCTCGGCCGGCGGCAGGTAGGCGAAGGTGATGAAATAGCTGGACTCGTAGTGGGCCGCGTCCTCCTCGAAATCCGCCTTGCGCTCGGCATCGACCAGAGCGGATGCGGCATCCGGAAACCGGCTCGCGGGATAGGCGCCGACGGCATGGCGCTGTGCCTCGACGAAGATTGCCCATCCGCTGCCGAGGCGGCGGAAGGCGCTGTTGAGGCGGCCGGCGACGGCGACCAGCTCGGCCTGCACGGCGGAATCGAGGTCGGGACCACGGAAGCGCGCCGAGCGCTGGAACGAACCGTCCTTGTTGAGGACGACGCCGGGGGCGACAAGCGCCGCCCAGGGCAGGAAATCCGCAAGGCGGGTCGAGGTGCGGCGATATTCGGCGAGGTTCATCATGGCGGGCCTCAGACTCCGAGATGGCCGGGGATGCGCAGGTGCCGACGTCCGACGTCGACGAACTGCGGGTCGCGCTTGGCCGCCCACACAGCGGCAAAGTGGCCGACGGCCCAGACCGCAAGGCCGACCAGCCAGAGGCGCAGGCCGAGACCGAGGGCTGCGGCGAGCGTGCCATTGAGGATGGCGATGCTCCGGGGTGCGCCGCCGAGCAGGATGTGCTCGGTCAAGGCGCGGTGAACCGGAACGGTGAAGCCAGGCACGTCGCCGCCGCTCTCGATCGGTCCGGCCATCAGACGAGCGCTCCGCCGCCGAAGCTGAAGAAGCTGAGGAAGAACGAACTGGCCGCGAAGGCGATCGACAGACCGAAGACGATCTGGATCAGGCGCCGGAAACCGCCGGACGTATCGCCGAAGGCCAGCGTCAGGCCGGTGACGATGATGACGATGACGGCGAGGATCTTGGCGACCGGTCCCTCGATGGATTCGAGGATCGATTGCAGTGGGGCCTCCCACGGCATCGAGGAGCCGGACGCGTGGGCGGCGGGCGCCAGCGCGAGGCTGACGAACGCGACGGCCGCGAACGTGCGGATGTGGCGCTGAATGGGGTGACTACACGAAAGTGACGTATCTGCACGGAAAGGGCGAACGGATAGCGAACGTCACGCGGCAAGTAGGGAGTTGACGGCGCGCAGCGGTCGCAAGGCATCCGGATCGGGTTGATCTTCAACATTCCAGCTATAGTCACCGGTCAGCGAGATATGCTCCCAGCCCAATGGCGCGATGTGGCGTGCGATTTCGTCGGCTGTGCCGATGTCCGCCAGCGCCATTTCGAGATAGCGAGTGTTCCACAAGATGATGGCGGCGACGAGCAGGTTGAGGCCGGAGGCGCGATAGGTCTGGTTCTCGAACCGACGATCGCGCAGTTCGCCGAGCTGGTTGAAGAAGAGCGCGCGGGCGAGCGCGTTGCGGGCTTCGCCTTTGTTGAGGCCCGCCTGGGTGCGCCGGCGCAGGTCGATGTCGCGCAGCCAGTCGAGCATGAAAATGGAGCGTTCGAGGCGGCCCAGCTCGCGTAGTGCGAGGGCCAGTCCGTTCTGTCGCGGATAGGCGGACAAGCGGCGCAGCATTGCCGAAGCAGTGACGGTGCCGGTGCGGATCGACGTGGCGAACCGCAGCAGTTCGTCCCAATGCGCCGCGACATGACCCAATGCGATCGGTTCGGCCGTCATGCCGGCAAGCAAGGGGCCGGATTCTTGGCCGGGAAGGAGGTGTAAACGACGCTCCTTGATGTCGCGCAGGCGCGGCGCGAAGCGGTAGCCGAAGAAGGGCATGAGGCCGAACACATGGTCCGATGCCCCGCCCGTATCGGTGTAGTGCTCCTCGATCGTCAGGCCGGTCTGGTGATACAGCAAGCCATCCAGCACATAGGGCGCTTCGCCAGCGGTCGCCGCGATCACCCGACTTGCGAAGGGGTCATATCGATCCGAGACATGGGTGTAGAAGGCAACGCCTGGTTCGTTGCCGCTGCGCGCGTTGATGTCGCCGATCGCGGCCCCACGGCCCCCGGCATGAAATTGCTGTCCGTCGCTCGACGAAGTGGTGCCGTCTCCCCACAGCGCGGCGAGCGGCATGGCGCGATGGGCGTCGATCAGCCTTCCCAACGCTTCGCCATAGGCGGCTTCGCTGATGTGCCAGTCGTGAAGATGGGCGAGCTGACGCAGACTTGCGCCCCGGCAGGTTTCCGCCATGCGTGTGAGGCCGAGATTGATGCCATCGGCGAGGATGACCGTGAGCAGCGCATTGCGATCGTCGGCTTCCCGGCCCGAACGACGATGGATGAAGCATTCGCTGAACCCGGTCCAGGCATCGACCTCCAGCAGAAGATCGGTGATCTTCACGCGCGGCAGTCGATCATAGGCGGCGCGACGGGCAATCTCGGTGGCGGGCGGTGTTGCCGCCTTCAGCGGCGAGATGATGAGACCGTTTTCGTCAAGCTTAACCTGGGGCAGCTCCCCTTGCCGTGCAAGGACCGTTACCTGCTCGATCGCCGTGTCGAGCCTGGTGCGCCGTTCCTCGATATGGCGCTCGAAATCCGTTTCGATGGCGAGCGGCAACGGCCCCTTCTCGCGCAGCGCCGCAAAGGTCGCCGGCGGTATGAGATAGCTGTCGAAATCGCGAAACTGCCGGCTTCCCGCGACCCATATATCCCCGGCTCGCAACCGCTCGCGTAGTTGCGACAAGGCGCATAGTTCATAAGCGGCACGATCAACGATGCCATCCCGCAGGACGAACGGGCGCCATGCGGGCGGCACAAAGCGTAGCGGCACGCGATCAGGCAAGCGCCGTTTGCCGGTCCGATATAGCTCCGCGATGATGGCCAGCGCTGACAGGAGCCCCTGAACCGCGCCGGCGCCGCGAAACTCGAAGGCGTTGAGAAAAGCGCCGACAAAGAGCTTCACCGTCCGATGCCGCTCGATCAATTCGGCGGTGCGATCGACGGTTTCCGGTCGCCCGAGCACTTCGGCCTGCTCGACGGCCACGGCGAAGTGCTGCCAGTCCAGCGCCTCGATCTGCGCCAGAGAATCCACGCCCTTGCTGCGCGCGTCGATGAGGAGGCGGCAAGACCCCGTGAGCGTCCGGAGGTGGCCTTGCAACTCGCGCACCGTCTTGAGGGCTTTGTCGCGGGTCCGGTTCTCGGCGCGGCGCGCCATGCTGCCCAACAGCTTGTCGAACATCGTCAGGGTGGCGTCGGTCAGGCTTTCCTCAAGCCGGATGCCGGTTGCCGCCAGCGTCGCATGGCGGCGCAGGGCATTGAGTTCGCCAAGGTGCTGGGGTGTGATGCGGCTGCCTTCGTCCGCCAGCCTGTCAAAAGTCAAAGCCGGGATCATGTCGGCACGGGCGCGATCGAGGCCCAGCGCGCGGATATAGGCGAGCCGTTCGATCAGGCGCAGGATGTTGCGCGCTGCCGGCGATTGTGGCGCATTGCGCATCCAGGATAGCCATGTCGCGACCTGCCCCGGTCGTCGGGCCAGCAAATCGTCCAGGCCCTGAAGGGTGTCAGGCAGCAGGCCATTCGTGAGCACTTCATAGGTAAGCTGTTCGGCTTGCTGGCGCGCCCGCCGCAGCACCGCTTCGAGAATCGACGGAGAAGGCAGGAGGATCTGCAGGCGCCGGAGTTCATCGACGATGACGTCTGCCATCTGGCCGGGGTGTATGATGGTCTGCGCGATTGGGACCGAGAAGGCGACAACTTCACGGAAAGCGTTGCGGTCAAAAATCCTGAACCCGTGCGATCGTCGGATTTCGACGAGATGCTCGCGACGGGTCTGGTCCCGATGGGCATAATCCGCGAAGGCTGCCGGCGCGACGCCGAGTTGCTGCGCCACATAGGCGAGCACAGGAGCGGGCGGGACTTCGCCCGCTTCCAGCGCACGGCCAGGCCATCTCATATATAGCATGAGCATCGCATAGCCGAGCCGGGTGGCATCGCCGCGACGGCGGCCGACAATTTCCAGGTCGTCGCTGGTCAGCGTATAATGACGCGCGATCTCGCGCTCATCGAGCGGCGCGCCATAATGCCTCGCCCAGATTTCCAGGCTCACCAGTCGCCGTCTCGCCAAGCATCATCTCCTTCGCTTTGCGTGTCCGTCAGACGGTCCTCTGGCGGCCAACAGGAATATGTCCGTTAACTCTGGACCTGTAACGGCGATTCGGACAAGATCGCATAATGACGGGAAAACGGACAGGATCGGGCATCATGTGGCGCTGATCGGCTATGCGCGCGTCTCGACCGCAGACCAGAAGCTGTCGCTCCAGCTTGACGCGCTGAACACTGCCGGGTGCGACCGTATATTCGACGATCACGCATCCGGGGCAAAAGCCGATCGGCCTGGCCTAACCGAAGCGCTCGCCTATTTGCGCCCCGGCGACACGCTGGTGGTCTGGAAACTCGACCGCCTCGGCCGCTCGATGAGCCACCTGATCGAGAAGGTCGGCGAGCTTGCGGCGCGCGGCATCGGGTTCCGCTCACTCACCGAGAATATCGACACCACCACTTCGGGCGGCATGCTGGTGTTCAACATCTTCGGCTCGCTGGCCCAATTCGAGCGTGACCTGATCCGTGAACGCACTCATGCCGGCCTCAAGGCCGCACGCGAGCGGGGCAACAAGGGTGGTCGCCGGCCTGTCGTTACCCCCGACAAACTACGTAAAGCGCGGGCGCATATCGCAGCGGGCCTCACTGTTCGTGAGGCGGCGGCCCGGCTCAAGATCGGCAAAACCGCCCTATACAAGGCTCTGGAAAACGCGTGAAACCGCTGGCGATCAAGAACTCGTGGGTGCTGGTCACAGGGGCTTCGACCGGTTTGGGCAGAGCGTCCGCCCTCCGCTTGGCGGCATCGTACCAGGCCAAGCCCCTGATTGTTGGACGAAGGCTCGACAACTTGCGGGAGCTACAGACCGAAATTGACGAGCGGTTCAATGTGCCGTGCGAGATTATAGTGGCTGATCAACGTGAAATCGATGGCAGGGAGAAGATCGCGGCCAGGGTTACAGAATTGGAAGTAAAAGCAGCTTTGCTCGCTGCCGGACTGACGAGCGCCGGTCCGTTCGATGCTGGCCGCGCCAACGCCTATGCCGAGGTGATTGAAACAAACATACTCGGCTTCACGGATTTGCTGGCCCGCTTGGTCGAAATCTTCAAGCGGCAACAGTCTGAATCCTCAATAATCGCGGTATCGAGCCTGGCAGGCGAAACATCCGTACCGTTCCAGGCGGTTTACGGCGCGTCGAAAGCCTATGTGAGTAATCTCATGCGGGCACTTTCCGTCGAGCTTGCGGGGACGGGAGTGAGCGTCGGATCTTTCGCACCAGGGGGCATCGACACCGACATGGCTGCCCTCAGCGATCTGAAGTGGGGGAAGTTAGGTTTGATGGACGTTGATCGGTGCGCGGCCCATGCGATCCACGCCCTGGTTCATCGGCGATCCTTCGCCATACCGGGGATGGGCAACAGGCTCACATATTTGGCAAGCAGGGCTCTACCTCGATCGTTGGTCAGCCGGCTTGCCGCCCTCCCATACAGGCGCCCGCAATAACGACACATGTTCGCGGACAGGTTGAACACGTCCTTCAGCGCTTACCGAAAGCCTATGCTGGCAGCGGACCCCATTTGTTCGCCCTTAGCGTGCAAATTCGTCACTTTCGTGTAGTCACCCCTGCTACGCGGGCGTAGCCGAGGCGGCGTTAGGATAGAAAGCGGCGGCAAACGGCGGTATTTGGCGCCCCACGCAGGATAAACATAACGAATATGTGTCGCCGTTTGCACTACCCTAGCAACGCCTGAGGCCGCCGCTCTCCGCTAATCATCGCCGCATCTGTGCGTAGACGCTACTGCGGACGGCGAGCTACTACCAACGCCTGCCGGCATGCCCCTTTGCGACATTCGCGGGGCACGGACTTGAAATCGCCGGACGTTATATTGGGGATATTGTGGACCTGAGTGGATCGTACACGGGGGGTGCCTCTACGGAGCGGTAAGGTTCCGCGCGATGGGTGAAATAGGTCTGCCCGGTCACCTTCGCGGCCTCGACGTCGAATTCTCGGGGATAGAAGATCATACGTGGCGGATGTCGACGATGGTCGGGCTCCGTCCCGCCGGCCAAGGATCAAAATGTCTGCAACGACTGCTCATTTGAATTGAGCGCGGCGCGAGCACGTCCCCGGGGATGCGGATCCAGTTCAGCCGAGCCGGGGCAGTCTTTGGGGTCAGCCCGGTTCGCGCTGACGCCGCACAACCGGCGGGAAGCGCCGGAGGAGAGAGATGAGGGCAAGACTGCTTCACGAGGCGGACGGCCAGCGAACCTTTGCGGCGGTCCTTGATCCGCCGCCGCATCGACCGGAACCTGTGACCGGTTCAGCTTTGTTTGACCCGCGGAGGCTCACATGGAATTCGATCTGATCGTCATCGGCACCGGGACCGCCGCGATGGGCGTCGCCATGCGCGTGTGCAAGGACGGCTGGAGCGTGGCCATCGTCGACGAGAAGCCGTTCGGCGGGACCTGCGCGCTGCGCGGCTGCGACCCCAAGAAGATGCTTGTGGCGGGCGCGGAGGTGATCGACGCCGAGCGCCGAATGCGCCCCAACGGCATCGACGGCGAACTGAGGATCGACTGGCCCGAGCTGATCGCGTTCAAGCGCGGCTTCACCGATCCGATCCCCGCCAAGCATGAACAGAAATACGCCGTAGCCGGCATCGCCACCTTCCACGGCACGGCGCGGTTCACCGGCCCGAACAGCCTGACCGTCGACGGCACGGAGCTGCGTGCGCGCCATATCCTGATCGCGTCGGGCGCCGTGCCGATGACGCTCGACATTCCCGGCGAGGAGCATCTGATCGACAGCGAGGGCTTCATGGCGATGGAAAGCCTGCCGCGGAGGGTCGTGCTCGTCGGCGGCGGCTACATCGCGGCCGAATTCTCGCACATCGCCGCCCGCGCGGGAGCAGAGGTGACGGTCCTGGAGATGGCCGATCGCATGCTCGCCCAATTCGAACCGGAGCTGGTCGGATGGCTGATGGAATCGTTCAAGGCGATCGGAGTTGATGTTCAGACGAAGACGGTTGTGAAAGCGATCGAAAAGACAGACGACGGATTCACCGTTCATGTCGAAACCGGGGGCGGGGCAGATCGGATCGATGCCGATGTCGTGGTCCATACGGGGGGCCGCGTTCCGGCCCTCGACCGGCTGGACCCGGCGGCCGCCAACATCGCCATGGACGGGCGCCGGCTGAAGCTCAACGAATATCTCCAGAGCGTCACCATCCGGCGGTCTATGCGGCCGGCGACGCTGCCCATGCGGGCCCGCCGCTCACGCCGGTTTCGAGCCACGATGCCAAGGCGGTCGCAGCCAACCTGACGAAGGGCAATCATGTAAAGCCGGATTATCGCGGCGTTCCCAGCGTCGCCTTCACTCTTCCGCCGATCGCCGCGGTCGGCATGAGCGAGGAGCAGGCCCGGAGCTCCGGCCTCAAATATCGCATAAAGTCCGAGCGCGCCTCGGACTGGTACACGGCGCGCCGGGTCGCCGAGACCGTGTACGGCTTCAAGACCATCGTCGAGGAGGAGAGCGGCCGCATCCTCGGCGCGCACATCGTCGGGCCGCACGCCGACGAGGTAATCAACCTGTTCGGCCTCGCGATCCGGCACGATCTCACAGCCGACGACCTCAAGCAGACGATCTTCGCTTATCCGACCGGCGCGTCGGACATCGGTTACATGCTGTAGCCTTGAAGGAGCGCGCTATGCGCGCGGAAGCGCCCTTCTGGCTCGTGCCAGCCTGGCCGCCTGTGTTCCCGGCTGATCCCGTTCCTGCGATGCTCCCGGGAACAATGGGCCGGCCGGATGGAGATCAACCGGTTTCCACACCATCGGTGCTGCTCATCGGAGCCAGTGATTCATCCTGGATCTTTTCGTCGCCAGATAGTGCTGATTATATGGCGTCTCGCCTCCGGAGAGACGAATTCGCTCCTCTACCGTAATGCCGAAACGATGCAGGGCCCTGACCTTCTCCGGGTTGTTCGTCAGGAGCCTGACTCTGGGCGCTCCGAGATCGTGCAGCACCGCGGCTGCGCCCGCATAGTCCCGAGCATCGACCGCAAGGCCGAGCTCGACATTGGCATCGACCGTATCAAGGCCGCCATCCTGCAGGGCATAGGCTCTGATCTTGTTCGAAAGACCGATGCCGCGACCCTCTTGCGTGCTGAGATAGATCAGTATGCCGTAATCGCTTGCGGCAATGATCGAGAGCGCGGCATTAAGCTGATGCCCGCAGTCGCACCGGAGGGAGCCCAGGGCGTCCCCCGTCGCGCAGGCGCTGTGAAGGCGCACAAGTGGCGATGTACCTTGACAGTCTGGCGCGCGATGGACGAGCGCGATGAGCTCATCACCGGGCTGATCGCGGCGATACGCGTAGGCCGATAAGGATCTCGGCGTCCCGTCAATGTCGAGCGGCAACGTCGTCTGAGCAACCCGAAAATAGCCTTCTACGATCATCCCAATTCGATTCATGTGCCTACTTCTGATTGAGCGTCTGCAAGTTCCAGAGCGCAGAGCCGGCCAACACGAGTGCTGGCGCCTGATGGACGCGGGTGAGACGGGCGTTCTCAGGAGCGACGTTTCTCCTGACCGCTCAGCCTGCCGAAGGAGATTAGAGCGCGAGGGACGGCCGCCCAAAGCCTGGCATCGGGCAAAGATCACGAAGCACCTTGTTCTCCAACTCCGCGTCTCGGAGGAGAAATTTGACCACGTCGCCGATGCTGACGATGCCGCATAAGCAATTAGAGTCGAGCACCGACAGATGACGCGCCCTGCTTACGGTCATTATCTCCATGGCCCGCCTGACGCTGTCATCCGGCGAACAGGTTGGTCCAGGAGGGCTCATCACGTCGCGAACCTTCCGCCCTGCCAGGGCGGCGCCATGTTTCGCGAAGCCAAGCAGAACATCACGTTCCGAAAGCACCCCGAGCAGCTTGCGGCCGTCGCTGCTGACAAGCAGGGCTCCGATCGCGTCAAGTCTCATCCGCTCAACGGCCTCGGTGATGGGCGTGTCCGGCTCGGCCATGACCATCCAGTCACCTTTGGCCTTCAGAATTGCCGCTACAGTCATTTCATCGCTCCTGTCTTCCCAATGAAGGCGAACAGCTTGGCTGATCCTCATCGGAGGGTCTGCGCCGCCCCATTCACCGACTCGCTTTTGCGCCCTGTAGAAACTACAGGGTCAAGCGAAAAGATTGCCGATCGTTGTCATTTGACCTGGAGCAGAGGTGGGCACGTCATGCGTGGACGGACACCGCGCTGGCCACGCGCGGACGGCCGGGCCGCTGGTCGCCATCCGGTCGACCGGCTCGCGCCTGAGCACTTCGGACACGCCCCGCCGCGTGCCCGCTCATCAGGCTCTCCTCTGCGGACTCCAAGCTCCAACATGGGTGTCCGCCGAACCGGGAGAGGATCGCATTTGCCCTTCGGGCCCTGGCGTGCGTTCGTCACGCGGCCGATCGATGGCACAGCGCCTCGTTGGCCTCGGTAGTGAGCTGTCCATCCCGCATGTTCAAGGCCCCCTTTTTGCTTCTGCCGCTGTGGAATCATCCTGGGCTGCTATAAGAAACCGGCTCGACTGGTCAGTCGCGGCTGTTGTGAAAACCGCCCGGCATCACAGGACCCTGACGTCCGTGACGTCTGACATTTTGCGGAGTTGGTCCATGAATTCGCGGTGGCGCGTGGGCGTGTCACAAAACGAGATGTGCATCAGGAATTTTCCCTCCAGCCGCTGGTACGCGATCGGCCCTTCCTGGAATCGGCATTTGCTGAGAGCTTCATAAACGGCTTGGACGACGTCCTCATTTTCAAGTGTCGTGATTTGATATTCGAGGATGCACCACTTTTCGCCCAGTCGTTTCTCGATGAGCGCGAGCACACGCAACGCGGCGAGCGTCAAGCCGACGCCCATTCCCACCAGGACATATTCCTTCATGGCGGCGGCCAGGCCCAGAGCGCCGTTCACCCAGATAAGTGCGGCGGTGGTCAGTCCGCGCACGGTCCCGCGATGCTGCAATATGACTCCCGCCCCGAGAAAGCCGAGGCCAGTCACCACATTTGCCGCAATCCGCCCGGATTCCATCCCCGGGATGGAGCGCCCGGCCAGGACGAATATGGCCGTGCCCACCGTGACCAGAAACTGCGTCCGAAGGCCTGCGGGTTTGCGCGACAGTTCCCGTTCGAGGCCCAGCGTCAGGCCAACCGCCGCGGCGACGGCAAGGGGCAGCAGTATGTCGATAATGAACTCGGGAAACAGCATGGAGGGGCTCCCCAGTGAAGCAGGCTGTGCTGTCGGCACCGCCAGCGGAAATCATGTGCTGCAGCTGCCTGTCCAGCAAGGCAAGGGCGGCGCACCGCGCGGCAATTCGCGCAGGCAGACAGCCTTGGCGCCTGGAGGCCCGGTCCTGCAACACGCGATGCGGGCAATTTCAGCTCATTCCCGGCTCGGCGCGAGCAGCCAATCGGGCGCGGGTCTGCCGATAGGCAGCCTCAATGAGATATTCCGTATGCCGAAAGTCCAGGACGTCCACCTCCTCTCTGAGATCTGGTCGGATGGAATGAACCTCGATATGCCGGTGAAAATGCTTCAATTCGGCGCGATACTTGCTGTCGAGCGCAATGGAAAAGCTCCGCATGACAATGTCAGCCCAGCCTCGCAGCGGAGTGGGGCAGCGTTCCGCGCACATGCATTCGATCATGTAGACCGACCGGGCGCCGAGCTCGTGCGCCTTGTCGAGCGGAGCGTTGTTCGTGATGCCGCCGTCGACATGCAGCCGGCCGTCGAGTTCGACCGGCGGGAATATGCCCGGCAGGCTCATCGAAGCGATCACCGGCTCGACCAGATCCCCCTGCCCATGCCAATAGCAGGCGCGGCCCGCCTCAAGGTCGGTCGTGACGACCGTCAACGGGATGGCGAGATCTTCAAACCGCGTCACCGGCAGCGTACGACGCAGCCAATTCCGCAGCGGCGCGAGGCTCAGGAAGCCGGGGCGACGGCGCGGATGGAAGAGCCAGGCCCAATTGAGGGCGAGTGCGCGGCGCCGCCGAAACGCGCGCCACAGCGCGACGAGTTCGGACGGGGCCATGCCGCCGGCGATATAGGCGCCGTTCAGCGCCCCGATGGAACTGCCGAGAATGAAATCGGGCCGAACTCCGAATTCCGTCAGCGCCCGGTAGAATCCAACTTCCATGGCACCGCGACTGCCACCGCCGCACAAGAGAAGCCCGACCGGCGAAGGATCACGATGTGTTAACACGCTTCGACTCGGCATGGGCTCATTGCTGTTGTCTGTAGTAGCTACAGTGTCAAGGCAAAAATCTAGCGGTCGCTCTCGGGTGACAAATTGTTGATTACTTGACCGAAGCCGCCCGACGTCCGCCGCCCGACGCGCCCCGCCCCGAACCTGACCAGGGTTACCGCTGCCGCACGGTCGCGGTGGCAGCGGCGGTTTGCTCCCAGGCATTCGCGTTCACTCACAAATGTGCCGCTCGGGACATATGGAGCAGCCGACACGTGAAGTTCGTCAGGCACGGCCTCGGGCCCTTCCGCGCTGCTATCGACACCTGAAAACGAGGCGCAGCCCTCTGGCGCGCCGAACGAGCACTCGGTACAATCCGATGCCCCTCGCGGATCCTCGTCTCGGGCCATTATCTCGCGACACGGTCACAAATGACGTCGACGAGCTGTTCCGTCATACCCCACATCCGCAGCAGCTCTAAGCGCGACGCTCAGCATCTTGTTTTGACTGGACGATGGCGGGCATTGATTGGCAGTAATCCCCCTGTGCCCTGGCGCTCTAATAGGCAAGCGCATCGAGGACCGGGCAATCGGGAACGACTTCCCCCGAACATTGCGCGGCGGTCGCGGCCAGCACCGCCTGAATCCGCTTCAAGTCGCGAATTTTGTCGCGGATCTCGACGAGGTGAGCTTCAGCACGATCCTTGACCTCGGCGCAGGTTTGGGTGCCCCTGTCCACAAGCCCCAGCAATCCGCGAATCTCTTCGATGGAAAAACCGAGCTCGCGCGCGCGCAGGATGAAGCGGAGCCGGGAGACATGGCTGTCGTCGTAAACGCGATAGCCGGCGGCAGAGCGCGGCGGGTCGGGCATTAAGCCGATTGTTTCGTAGTAGCGGATGGTCTCGAGATTGCAGCCCGTACGCTTTGCCAGCCTGGCGCGGAGCAGCCCTGTTTCGCGATTCTTTTCGGTCACCGAAAAAATTTCCTTGAGCCTGTAGCACATACAGACCCTATATCGTCGTTGAACGGCTGCCAAGGTGATTCGTGTTGGACAATGTCAATGTGTTTGAAGCGGGCCCGGATCCAGTGTCGTCTCGGCCCGCCATCCCGAAAGGCTGGTTTGCCGCGGGCGGGATTGTAGGTGCAATCATCGCCTCATCCTGCTGTGTCGCTCCGCTGGTGCTTGTCATGCTCGGCGTGTCCGGCGCGTGGATCGGGAATCTCACCGCGCTCGAGCCGTACAAGCTCTATTTCGCAGCCGTGACGCTGGCCTTCATCGGCCTCGGATTCTGGCACGTCTACTTCCGCGCCAGGTCCGAGTGCGAGGAGGATTCCTACTGCGCCCGCCCGCGATCCTCGATCGTCACCAAGACCGTCCTTTGGATCGCGACCGCACTGATTGTTCTGGCCCTGTCGATCGATTGGTGGGCTCCGCTATTCTACTGACCAATGTTCCATTCACCAAAGAGGAAACAACCATGAAACGACCCTTCATCATCGCCGGCGGCGCGTTTGCGCTGGCCACCGCAGGGATCATGTCCACCACCTTCGTCACACCGCTTGCCGCGGAGGCGAAGGCCGCCGTCCCCCGGGCGCAGACGGCAACGTTCGCGGTGGAGAATATGACGTGCGCGACCTGTCCGATCACCGTCAAGAAGGCCATGTCCGGCGTCAAAGGCGTCCAGTCGGTCAAGGTTGATTTCGATGCCAGGAAGGCTGTCGTCGAGTTCGATCCGAAGGTGACCAACCCGGCAGAGATTGCCGCGGCTTCGACCAACGCGGGCTATCCCGCGACGACCGCGCGCTGAGTCGCGTGGTTTGGTCGAGGGAGGCGGCAATGTCCGACTGCTGCAGGCAAGGCTATGACCTCGCCGTCGTAGGGGCCGGCTCCGCCGGCTTCTCCGCCGCCATCACCGCGGCCGAACAGGGCGCCAACGTCGCACTCATCGGTCATGGAACGATCGGTGGCACCTGCGTCAATGTCGGCTGCGTTCCATCGAAGACGATGATTCGCGCGGCCGAGGCGTTGCACGGGGCTGGGTCCGCCGCCCGGTTCCCCGGGCTCACCGGTGAAGCCCACATCAATGACTGGCGGAGCCTGATCCAGGCCAAGGACGATCTCGTCGCGAGCCTCAGGCAGAAGAAATATGTCGATCTGCTGCCTGAATATAACGGCATCGTATATCGCGAAGGGCGCGCCAGCTTCAACGGCGCCGGACTGCTGGTGGACGGCGAGCCGATCCGCGCGGACAAGATCATCGTCGCGACCGGCACCTCGCCAGCAATCCCGCCGATCCCGGGCATCGAGCAAATACCATATCTCACCAGCACGTCGGCGCTCGAGCTGACGGAGCTGCCGCTATCGCTGCTGGTGATCGGCGGCGGCTACATCGGCTGCGAGCTCGCCCAGATGTTCGCGCGCGCCGGCACCAGGGTGACGCTCGTGACCCGTTCGCGGCTGCTGCCCGAGGCCGAGCCCGAGATCTCGGAGGCACTGACCAGCTACTTCCGCGCCGAAGGGATCGATGTCCGCACAGGCCTCAGCTACCGCAGCATCGCGCGGATCGAGCGCGGCGTCCGGCTGTCGATCGACGTCGAAGGCGAAAGCGAGGACCTCCATGCGCAGCATGTGCTGGTGACCACAGGCCGAGTGCCCAACACGGCGGGGATGGGCCTGGCGGAAGCGGGTATCGAGCTCACGCCGGATGGCGCCGTGACGGTCGACGATCGGATGCGCACCAGCAAGACCGGCGTCTATGCCGCCGGCGACGTCACGGGACAGGATCAGTTCGTGTACATGGCAGCATATGGTGCCAGGATCGCGGCATCCAACGCGCTCAATGGCGACAGCCTGGCCTATGACAACAGCGCCATGCCCTGGGTGGTGTTCACCGATCCTCAGCTCGCCGGCGTCGGGCTGACCGAAGCTGAGGCCAGGGCAAGGGGCTTCGCCGTGAAAACGTCTATCGCCCCGCTCGATCAGCTGCCCCGGGCTCTCGCCGCACGCGACACGCGCGGACTGATCAAGCTTGTCGCCGACCAGGAAACGGACCTTCTGCTGGGCGGGCAGATTCTCGCGCCCGAGGGCGCTGACAGCATCCAGACCCTGGTGATGGCCCTGAAGCACGGAATGACCGCGAAGGAATTGGGCGACACAATCTTCCCCTATCTCACGACGGTGGAGGGACTGAAGCTCGCGGCCCAGGGCTTCACCAAGGACGTGGCCAAGCTTTCCTGCTGTGCCGGGTAGAACAGGGGCAGGAAGCCCAACCTCCCGAGCTGGACGGCCGCACAGGTTGCGAGGTTCGCCGTCACCGATACGACCTGCCCGGCTTGCCCGAGCGCAACGGTCCCATTCGACGCCAATCGGACGAACCCGGCCGCGAACGCCGCTGCCTTGACCACCACCGGTCATTTGGCGAAGCCTGCGCGTTGAGGTTGAAATGATCTGGGCCACGTCGACGCTCAATCCAGGAGGCGTGGCTGGAGGGTAAACCCGCGTCCTGCGCGGGTGGGGCCGGCGGTGGCTGACGGATCCTCCGCCAATCGGGCGGGCGAAGCTTGGCTTTGCTGTCGGGAGCATGGTCGCTGCGGCCTTTCCAGATCCGGAGCGCGCTCCATGAACCATGATATCCTGTTGACGGGGCGGCGCCTGCATCGCCAATGGGCGCCGGTGAGGGCGCACGCCTGTTGCAGAGGGCATGCGTAGCTGCCGGCCAGGAGTTCGGGTCAGCGGCGGAACTGAAGGGCGCTTGTCGCGGACAGATATCTTTCGAGCAGATCACGTCCGCTTCGTGTCAGCACGGCCCGGAGCTCGCCATTTCTCTCATCCTGCTCGCCAATGACGAACCGTTGGCGTTCGAGGTTCACGAGGCAGCGCTGCAGGGATGGAGCCGGGACACTGATGAGCCATGCGAGCTGATCCAGGTTGAGCTCGTGCCGCGCGTCGGCATGAAGCGCGAGCAGGCAGTCCCATGCCGGTTCATCGAACATGGCCGGCGGGACGAACTTGGCGTGCGTGAAGCACTCCATGTGCACCTCATTCTGCCAATCGCATTTCATTGCAGGACTCCCGGGAACGGGGTTGGCAAGGGCGGCGATCGGGCAGCCGCTTCTGAGCTGCTGGCAATCAGGCCGATCGCGACCGTCCCGATCATCAGGCTTGCGCAGATGCCGGGGGTCCTTCCTCGGCTCCATTTGCGAAGTGCCGGTATCAGCGCGCAGACCATGGAGAGCATGATGAGCGGGCCCATCAGCCGGTACAGGAGCGACGAACCTCCGTTCCCGGCATCGTGCAGTGACCGGAGAACCATTGCCGCGACAAGGGCCAGGTAAGCCCAGACACCCGCAATGTGCCGCCAGGCGAGCAAGACCCCGGAAGCGATGAGGCCGAAGCCGGCAAGCACGTAGAAGGTCGAGCGGTCCGAGGCGGCGAATGCGCCAGCCGCCGCGAGGATGGCCCCCATCAAGGCGAACTGCGATCCCGCTATGGCCAGGAGCGACCTTGCCCAAAGCGGCGCGTGCCGAGCGGCACCATGCCCGCGGTCTCGGACGATCACCGACATGGACATGGCTGCCATCCTTCATCTTTAACGCTCTGCCCGCACCCGGGAGGCGGGGCACTGACCTGGGGCGCGGGCAGAGCGAACGGAGCTGGAAGGTCGACGGGGGCGATTGACTCTTCCAGCCCCGAAAGAAACTTGAGCAGATCATCCTGGATCATCGGAGTGCAGCCGCGGCGCCGGGCGACATGTTGGAGTATTAGCAGGACGTCGGCGGGCGAATAGCCGGCGTCAACCAGCCTCCCCACGTCGCTCGGCCGAACGAAGCTCCAGCACCAGGCGCGGAGCGAGAAACGGCGGAGCGCCTCAAGGCGCTCGCTGGCAAGTGGCCGTGGGACCGAGACACGGAACAGTGCGCGGGCGAGCCGCTTCCAAATTCCATCGAGATTGGAGCTGCGCGGCCCGTCTGCTTTGGCCATTTCGACCACTCGCCACTCGACGTCGGACAAACGACCACGTCCTGGTTCCTGGATGACTCTTCCCGGCGTTCCGGCAAGCCTGGCGGAATCTGGAGGGCACGATCGGCCGAGAGATTGTCCATTGCGAATCACCTTGTGATCAGACACAGGTCGTATACGGTCTGTAGAAAGTACGGACTCAAGCACTTTTTCGAACGGGCCATAATGCGGCGCGGCAGATGCCCTCCCCGCACAGTTGAGTAGACGCGCGAGCCCTTGTCTCGTGCAGGAAGGAGGCTACCAGGCGGACCGGGTCGCGGAGCGACGCAATATGACGCGCCTGCACCGCGAGCTTGCGATACCGCTGGCCCTTGGAGTGAGGCCGGTTCCAGGCCCGCGGAGCAGCAGGACGACATCCAGACTGGAGATGGTTCCTCATGAACGAGACTGCCATGATCGACGAGTTGTTGCGCCGCCTTCCCACGGTTCCGGCCGAGGATCAGCGAACCGGCATTTTGCTGCTCCATGAACTGGCCAAGGGACAGCCCATAGGCATTGCCCAGCTTGCCGAGCTGCTTGGCACAGGGTCGGTTGCGGCGGAAGCATTCGTAAGAGACTGCGCGCTGAGCCCTTTCGTCCTTGAAGAGGACGGCCGTATTCATGGTTTCTGGGGACTTTCGGTGCGCCCCACGCACCATCGGGTCAGGATCAAAGGGCGCAAGTTGTGGGTCTGGTGCGCGGTCGACACCTTGCTGTACCCGGAACTCTTCGGTGAAACCGTGGAGATCGAAACGCGCGATCCCGAGACGCATCAGATGAACCGCCTCACAGTGTCGCCGACCCGCATCGAGGCCGCCGAACCGGCCGGCATCATCGTCTCGATGGTGCGCCCGCGGACCGCAGACTTCTCATCGAACCCCCGGCTCAGGGCATCGGCCTGCCATTTCATCTTCTTCTTCGGATCGCGCGCCTCGGGAGAACGCTGGCAGGTAAAACACTCCGGGACCGTGCTGCTGTCGCTCGAGGAGGCTTTCGCCTTCGCCAGGGGCGCGAACGCGCGGGTATTCGGAGCGGAAGTAGCGCGCCGCCGGGCCTACGCCTCGTAGACTAACTCGAACGTGCTCGGGCTGTTGACTTGAAAATCGGGCCAAACGGGGCCGAGCAGCAATCCGGGAACTGGGATCCCGGCGACCGCGCTCTTTCAGCGTCGCAGCTAATAAATGGACGAAACGATGCCCCGGTCCGGCTCGCCTTGCGCAGCAGCCCGATTCAGGAGGAGCGCGCTGCTCACGATCCCCAGCGTAAGGCCGAAGCCCGCGTGTCCGATCGCCTCCCAGATGAAATTCGTCATGGAATGAAAGCCCATCCCGAGGACCATGCCGGGATAAATCACCAGCAGAAGGAAGGGGATCGCCCATTTCCAGCCCCGTGCGCCGAACAGCACAACGAATGCCAGGCTGAACATGATCCCGCTCCAGTAATGCCAGGCATAGCCCAGAGCGACCGTTCCTATCCCGGCACCCGACGACGACCGCTCATGCCCTTGCGCGTGTCCCGCCGGCGATTGCTGCACCCCATGCGATTCAGCCATGTTATCCGAGGGCATCGCCGGCGGCGCGGCTTGCGAGCCGGGTTCGCTGGCACGCATGGAGTCGTGGCCTCCACTGGCACTCATCGAGCCATGCATCGACTCATGGCCTCCGGGAGCAACCTGTCCCGAGAGGCGCTTCCCGAAGTCAAGGGCCTCGTCCATAGGAACGATCCCGGCGCTGATTCCGGCCACGCGCGTGGAGTCGTAAGTTGCGGTTGCCATATAGCCTGCCAGCACAGCCACTATGACCGTCGAGACGAAACGCTGATCTCCAGCCCGTCTGGCCAGTGCGACGGAACCGATGACGAGCAGGATTGACGCCAGCCAGAAGATGGGTCCGATCGTCGCCATCGGCACGCCCCACCTGAAGTCGAGGATCAGGGGCAGAGGTCCGATCACGGACGCCGCAAGCGCCAGAATGCGGGGCAGCCGGAGGGCCGTCGATCTTGGCGACTCGATCTTATTCGCTACCACGGCTTCGCTATGCGACCTGGACCAGCTACAGGATCAAGGCCCTTTGTGCAGTTGTCGCAATTCCGGGGCGATCTTCGGTGCTCGATGCTAACTGCTCAAGATCGTGAAGCGGCGCTTGACGGTGTTTTCACCGCCATTCCTGGGAACCTGTAGCAGGTTCAGCTTCGTTCCGCCCAACAAAGGACCAATTGCGATCAAGACCAATGACCCCGCCTGACGAACCGCCCCGCCGCCCAGCCGAAGCCGAAACGCAATTTGCGAAGGGTTCGGGCCTCGCATGGGTGGCCGTTCTTCTCCTCGTGCTTTGCTGCGCACTGCTGCCGCTGCTGCTGCTTTCCGGTGTCTCTATGGCTATTCTGCCAAGGTGGCCGATCATCGGAGCCATTCTGCTCGTGCCGGGAGGAATTGGGCTGGTCTGGTACTGGCGCAGGCGCTGCGCACAGAATGGAACGGGACGTGACTGAACACCTGTCCTTTCGCGATTACGCGAGGCCCAATGAAGGACAAGCCGCTTCTTGACAGGATCGCCGTCGTCACCGGAGGTGAGTCCGGCATTGGTGCGGCCTGTGTCGCCGCACTTGCCGAGAACGGCGCAGACATTGCCGGACAGGGAGCGTAACGCCTTGACTCGCTTCCAGGTGGAGGAGATCGATGCGCTGCGGATCGAAGGGCCGCGCGAACTTTCGTCGTGCGAACTGATGAGCTCCTTCGCGTGGACATCGGCCGATGGTCGGTTCCACCTGCTGATGCGCGCTGTGCCAGCACGATCTCCGCTTCACGCAGCTTGCCTATGATCTCCTCCGGCTTGTGCTTCTTCGATGGCATTCCTCGTCTCCTTCATGGCCCAGACTAAAACAGTCGATGGACCATTCAGAAGGGGGCAGCTCAGGCGCGAAGAAAGGAAACGGCGGGAAACGACGGTATTTGGCGCCCCGCGTTGGATAAAAATAACGAATATGTCTCGCCGTTTGTACTACCCTAGCCGCTCTTATTCGTGACGATGTTGTTCTTGGGGAAGATCAATCGTTGGCGGCAGCGGGCGTTTGAGCAGGCCGAGTGCCTCCGCTGCGTCTATTTCATCGCGTGGGATCGAGAGGCTTGCGGGTTTGATGGAGGGGCTCGGACGTTCAGCGGCACGGCCGCACTGGCTATGTCGGGGCGGGCCTGAGGGCGGCGGCGATGATCCGGAACAGGGCGGCGTCGGGACAGGCGGAAGCGAAGTTAGCGTCCGCGCTCGTGGTGTAATTTCCGGTGTAGGCGATGGTGTATTCCGGGGTGGGGCATGCCCCACCCCGGAATGCGGCGTCGCTGGTGGCCACCGGGTTCATCGTTATGGTGGAGTTTGCACACTTCAACCGTGACGAAGAGGAGTTCCCGATGACCGAGGACAGATTACTGATCGAAGAGCTGGCTGCAAAGGGCGGCCAACCGGATTTTTTGCGCACCATCGCCGAGAACGTGCTGCAGCTGATCATGGAGGCCGACGTTGATGGCCTGATCGGCGCGGGTCGCCACGAACGCAGCAGCGAGCGCGCGACCTGGCGCAACGGCTATCGCGACCGTTCGCTGGATACCCGGGTAGGCACGCTGAACCTGAAAATCCCCAAGCTGCGTGCTGGGTCCTATTTTCCGGGCTTCCTTGAGCCCCGCAAGATGGTCGAGAAAGCGCTGGTTGCGGTGATCCAGGAAGCGTGGATCGGCGGGGTCAGCACCCGGCGGGTCGATGAACTCGTCCAGGCCATGGGCATGACCGGCATCTCCAAGTCCACCGTCTCCAAGCTTTGCAAGGACATTGACGAGCGCGTCCATGCCTTTCTGAAACGCCCGCTCACCGGCGAATGGCCGTATCTCTGGCTCGATGCCACCTATCTCAAGGTACGCGAAGGCGGGCGGATCATCAGCGTTGCCGCAATAATCGCCATGGCCGTCAACACCGAGGGCCGGCGCGAGATCGTCGGCCTGCATATCGGCCCCTCGGAAGCGGAGGTCTTCTGGTCCGACTTCCTGAAGGACCTTGTTCGGCGCGGTCTTACCGGCGTGAAGCTGGTCATCTCCGATGCTCACGAGGGCCTCAAGGGCGCGATCACCCGCGTCATGGGCGCCACCTGGCAGCGCTGCCGGGTGCACTTCATGCGCAATGCCCTGTCCTATGTGCCCAAGGGCCAGAACACTGTCGTCGCCGCCGCGATCCGCCAGGTCTTCCTGCAGCCCGATCAGAAAAGCGCAACGCAGGTCTGGCGACAGGTCGCCGACCAGTTGCGCACCCGTTGGCCCAAGCTCGGCGCCTGCATGGACGAGGCCGAAACCGACGTGCTCGCCTACACCGGCTTCCCCACCCAGCACCGCACGAAGTTACACTCAACCAATCCGCTCGAGCGGCTCAACAAGGAGGTCAAGCGCCGCGCCGACGTCGTCGGAATCTTCCCGAACGAAGACAGCATCATCCGCCTCGTCGGGGCTGTGCTGATGGAGCAGAACGACGAGTGGCAGCTCCAGCACCGATACATGCAGATCGAAGGCATGGCCGAACTCAACCAACCCATGATCGAGGAGGAAAATCAGCCCTTACACATCACCGCCAAAGCCGCCTGACGATGGCCCACGGCCACAGCCGAAATTACACCACCTTGACGGACGCGACCGCATGATAGGCATATTTGGATCGATTTCCGTCGAAACTCACCGAACAGTTCATCTGTTGTTATGGTCCGGCGTTTATGAGTCCAGGGACGCTCGGCTCTCCATCTTGGCGACGGCGCTCAGCCGACATGCCGTATATGTTGATGCAGACTTGTCAGTTGCCGATCTCAATAAAGCCCCTTGCAGACGGGGCAGGCCATACATTTTTGGTCTATTTTCCACCCCTGCCCTCAGACGGATCTACCGGCAGTGCAAGGCCGCAATAAGCGGACAAGTCACGTCCCCATGATGGGCGTTGCAGTCGCGCTCCAGTTGCGAGAGCGCGGCCTCCATGCGGGCCAGATCCGCGAGCCGCGCCCGCACATCCGCCAGCCGCGCACCGGCGATTCCAGCCGCTTCGCTGCAATGCGTGCCATCCTCTAGCCTCAGCAGTTGCACGATTTCGTCGAGGGTGAAGCCCAGGCGCTGGGCGGTCTTCACGAATTTCACACGCGCCACGTCCGCCTCGCCGTAGCGCCGGATGCCGCCATAGGGCCGGTCCGGTTCGACGAGCAGCCCCTTGCGCTGATAGAAGCGGATCGTCTCGACATTGACCCCGGCCGACTTGGCAAAGGCCCCGATGGTCAGATTGTCCAACATGAATTCCTTCTGCTTGACTCCGTACCTAAGTCCGGAGGTAGCCTTAGCTCAACAAGCCGATTCGAGGAAGGGAACTTATGTCGGAAACACCCATGTCGGAGACAGGGAAGGGACGCGGCGCGCTGGCTGCGGGCGGCATTGCCGCCATTCTCGTCTCGGCCTGCTGCCTCGGCCCCCTCGTGCTGATCGCGCTCGGGTTTTCGGGGGCGTGGATCGGCAGTCTGACCGTGCTGGAGCCCTATCGTCCGGTCTTCATCGGCGCGGCGCTGATTGCGCTGCTCTTCGCGTGGCGGAGCATCTTTCGTCCGGCAAAGGCCTGTGATCCAGGCGACGTCTGCGCCGTGCCCCAGGTGAGGACGGCCTACAGGATCATCTTCTGGATCGTGGCGGCGCTGGTGCTGCTCGCCCTCGCTTTCCCTTACATCTTGCCGCTGTTCTACTGAAAGGAAACTTCAATGAAGAAACTCGCCATCCTTGCCGCCCTGGCGGCCACGCTCGCCGCGCCAGCCTGGGCCGCCACGAAGACCGTAAGGCTGTCGGTGCCCGGCATGACCGGCGCCGCCTGCCCGATTACCGTCAAGAACGCGCTCACCAAGGTGGAAGGCGTCGAAAAGGCCGAGGTCGGCTTTGAACGCCGCGAGGCCGTCGTGACCTTCGATGACGCCAAGACCAATGTCCAGGCGCTGACCAAGGCCACCGAAAACGCGGGCTATCCTTCCACGGTCAAAGAAGTGAGGCCATCAGCATGAGCGAGGCTGTCGCACTGCGCATCGAGGGAATGACTTGCACATCGTGCTCCGATCATGTGGAACAGGCATTGAAGAAGGTGCCCGGCGTGCGGGCGGTGGCGGTCTCCTATCCCAATGGCCGGGCAGAGGTCGAAACCGAGCCGGACGTGGGGTCGGAGCCCCTGATCGCTGCGGTGACGGCGCTTGGCTACCGCGCCTTGGCAGCCGGCCCCTCACGCAAGCCGCTCAGGCTATTTGACAAGGCGCGAGGCTGGCTGGATGCCGGGTCTCAGCAGGAGCGTGACGGCGAACATGTGTTGCACGTCGTCGTGATCGGCAGCGGCGGAGCGGCAATGGCCGGAGCGCTCAAAGCCATTGAGCAAGGCGCGCGGGTGACGCTCATCGAGCGCGGCACGATTGGCGGCACCTGCGTCAATGTCGGCTGTGTGCCATCGAAGATCATGATCCGCGCCGCGCACATCGCCCATCTTCGCCAGCAAAGCCCGTTCGACGACGGCATCTCGGCAACACCGCCGGCGATTCTGCGCGAGCGGCTGCTGGCCCAGCAGCAGACACGGGTCGAGGAGCTGCGCCACGCCAAGTATGAGAACATTCTCGACGGAAACCCCGCCATCACCGTGCTGCACGGTGAGGCCAGGTTGAAGAATGGTCAGAGTCTGATCGTGCGCATGTCGGACGGCGGTGAACGGGAAGTGGCGTTCGACCGCTGCCTGATCGCGACCGGTGCGAGCCCTGCGATTCCGCCGATCCCCGGCCTCGTAGACACGCCCTACTGGACGTCCACCGACGCGCTGGCAAGCGACATCATCCCCGAACGCTTGGCGGTGGTCGGCTCGTCCGTCGTAGCGGTGGAGCTGGCGCAGGCCTTCGCGCGACTCGGAAGCCAGGTGACGATCCTGGCGCGCAGCACGCTGTTCTTCCGCGAGGATCCGGCCATCGGCGAAGCGCTCACCGATGCGTTCCGCGCCGAAGGTATCGAGGTCCTGGAACAGACCCAGGCAAGCCAGGTTACACATAGCGACGGTGAATTTGTGCTGACGATCCCGGACGGCGAAGTGCGCGCCGATCGGCTGCTGGTCGTCACCGGTCGCTCGCCCAATACGCGGGGCCTAAACCTCGATGCCGCCGGTGTGGAAGTGAATCAGCAAGGCGCTATCGCTATCGACCAGGCGATGCGCACCAGCGCACCGCACATCTACGCCGCCGGCGACTGCACCGATCAGCCGCAGTTCGTCTATGTCGCAGCGGCGGCGGGCACGCGCGCGGCGATCAACATGACCGGCGGTGATGCTACTCTCGATCTGACCGCCATGCCGGCAGTCGTGTTCACCGACCCGCAGGTCGCCACAGTGGGCTCTTCCGAGGTGGACGCGCACCATGACGGGATCGAGACCGACAGCCGCACGCTCACCCTCGACAATGTGCCGCGTGCGCTCGCCAATTTCGACACGCGCGGCTTCATCAAGCTGGTCATCGAGGAAGGCAGCCGACGGCTGATCGGCGTGCAGGCGGTGGCGCCGGAGGCTGGCGAGTTCATTCAGACGGCGGCGCTGGCGATCCGGGCCGGCATGACCGTTGAGGAGCTGGCCGACCAGCTGTTCCCCTATCTCACGATGGTCGAAGGGCTGAAGCTCGCCGCGCAAACCTTCCGCAAGGACGTGAAGCAACTGTCCTGCTGCGCAGGATAGCGCGAGGGAGAGGCCGGATGGATATCTGCACCATTTCAAAGCTGGCCAATGAAGCCGGTGTCAGTGTCTATGTCGTGCGCGACTATGTGCTGCGCGGGCTGTTGCGCCCCGCACGGCGCACCGAGAGCGGCTACGGTCTTTATGACGATCAGGCACTGGAACGGCTGCGCTTCGTGCGCAGCCTGTTCGAGGCGGGCGTCGGCCTCGATGAGCTGACCAGGCTGTGTCACGCGCTGGACGATGGCGGCAGCGACGCTGTCGAATTTCTGGAGCGCGTGCGCGCCCGAATTGCCGTGCGATGCGCGGCCCTGTCCACGCTGGACGGGCGGCTGGAGCGCATGATTTCGGCTGTTGGGGCCGACGCTGCCAGGGAATGTAGCCATGCATAAGCTTCCAGCTCTCGAAACGTCCCAACGCTGCCGCCCTTGGCCGGGTGGGTCGCCGCAAATGCGCCCGGCCAGCGCCGCATCGCTGACCATAGGCGATCATGTCCGTGTGCCCACCCGGCCCGGACGATCGCCTGTTCGTGACAGTGATGCGGCGCATCGTCCCTCGTGTAGCGCGAACCAGCATGCGGAAATCCGTAGCCTTGGCTCCTCCAGACCCTCGCGGACCCGAGCCTTCATCTGGAGCGCGCTGGCAGCTCTGACCTGCCCCTGCCATCTACCGCTGTTGCTCACCCTGTTCGCCGGATCGAGCTTCGCTGCCATCCTCGGCGAGAATTGGAACATCGCGCTGGTCGTGCTCACGGGGCTGTTTCTCCTGTTTCTGAGCGGCGCGCTGCAGGCATTCCGGGCAAAATCATGATCGCTGCGCGCGACCGTCGAATTGATGACCCGCATGGGTCAAATGTCCAAACGGTCGTCGGTTGGTCTGCGCATTCGACCGACATCAAGCACGCGCGAAGCTTTCCCTGTTGAGCGCCTTCATGCCATCTCCTGAATTCGTCACCGACATGTTGCTGCCGCTTGCTGTCGCCGCAGCGGTCGGGCTGACGCTGGGCCTGGAGCGGGAGCTGTCGCGCAAACCGGCGGGCCTCCGGACGCAGTTTCTGGTGACATTGGGCACGGCCATATTCGTCCTGGCCGGGGGCTCGATTCCAGGAATGGAAACCGGACGGGTCGCGGCAAACGTGGTGACGGGCCTCGGTTTTCTGGGGGCGGGCGTCATATTGCAGCTTCGCGGCACCGTGCGCGGACTGACGACCGCCGCGCTCATCTGGGTGAACGGCGCCCTGGGTCTGGCCGCCGCCACCAAGGAATATATCCTGGCGGGCGTGGGCGTCGGCTTGGCGCTGGCCGCGCTGCGCGTGCTCGCGCTCATCGAGAAACGACTTGGCGAAAAGTGGCGCATCCTGGAGTATCAGATCACGACATATGAGAATGAGAACGTCATCCAGGCCGTTTATGACGCGCTTAGCAAATGTCGATTCCAGGAAGGTCCGCTCGCCTTCCAACGGGCAGAGGGGACAATCCGGATGCACATCTCGTTCTGTGATACCCCGACGCGCCACCGCGAATTCATGGATCGGCTTCGCAGGATGTCAGACGTCACCGAGATTAGGGCGCTCTGATGCCGGGCTGCGCTCGCAATAGCCGCAACCGACCGATCGAACCGGAAGCTACACAACGGCAGAAGCAAAAAAAGCCGTGAACATGCCGAATGACCAAATCGCTATCGAGGCCCAGAACAGGTGCCTGTTCCATCGATCGGCGACTTCCTCTGGGATAGAGCTGCTGCATCCGCTGGCCGTAAGGCCCTAAACCTGCCGCAAGATATCCGCGTCGCCTAAGCGTTCACCGATTGTTCGCCCTTAGCGTTGTCTGGCGTACCATCCACGCTATGCCCTCTAGTTAACATCGAGGCGAAGATTGTACGGCGACGTATAGCGCCTTTAGCTATGGCCACGGGGGCTTCTCGCGGCTTTTGTCCGTGGCTTCGCCGATCTGGCCGTAGGTTCGCGAAACAAGGTCTCGATGAGCGGGCATTCCGGCTGCGTGCCGTCTCCGCATTGAACGACGACGTTTTTGAGCACGCCCTCCATGCGCTTCAAATCGGCGATCTTCGCCCGCACGTCCTGAAGGTGGGCAGCTGCTACGGAGCTAGCTTCGGCGCATGGTCGGTCGCGCTCTTCCGCCAACCGCAGAAGCTCACGGATCTCGTCCAGGGAAAAGCCAAGTTGGCGAGCTCTTAGAGGCCGTTTCGAAAGGGATTGAGCGACCGAGGCACATGTGATTCCGGGAGTTTGCAGACATCTCGGAGATTGGCATGTGGACCCCGGCCACCCGCGCGCAACATACGCGGGTTTCGAAGCGATACCAGACGGATTTGAGCGACGCAGAGTGGCCGTTGATTGCTGATTTGTTGCCTGTGGCCGGCTCCACCGGACGACGGCGGGAATGGCCGATGCGCGAGATTGTGAACGCGATCTTCTACGTTCTGCGCGGCGGGATAACGTGGCGGTTGCTGCCCAAGGATTTCCCGCCGTGGCAGACGGTTTACCGCTGGTTTGCCCGTTTTCGTGACGAGGCGGTGTTTGAGCGGATGAACCACGCGCTTGTCATGGCAGACCGTCAGCGCGCCGGGCGCGAGGCCAGTCCGAGCGCCGCCATCATCGACAGCCAGAGCGTCAAGACCACGGAAAGCGGCGGCCCTCGGGGCTATGATGCGGGCAAGAAGATCAAGGGACGCAAACGGCACGCGCTGGTCGATACCGACGGTAGGGCCTTGCTGGTCGAGCCCCACACCGCCGATGTGCAAGACCGCGACGGTGGCGGCGCGCTGCTACGGGTCTCGCGAAGTCTCTTCCCTTTCATCCGCCTGGTCTGGGCAGACGGCGGATACAATCACGAGCGCGTCACCGACGCCACGAACATCCGCGTCGAGATCGTCAGCAAAATCGCCGGGCAATCCGGCTTCGTCGTGCTGCCCAGGCGCTGGGTGGTCGAGCGCTTCTTCGCATGGATCAACCGAAACCGCCGCCTCGCCAAAGACGTCGAGGCAACCATCAAATCCGCCGCAGCTTTCCTCTACGCCGCAGCATCAACGCTCATGATCCGCCGATTAGCCCGTTCTGCGTGACTTTCGAAACCGACTCTTAGGACGAAGCGAAGGCGCCGTTCATGCGTCGAGCTGTAGGCACGATGGCCACCCGAGGTGCGCGGCGGCTCCGGCAAGAGGCCAATCTTTTCATAGTAGCGCACGGTCTCAATATTGCAGCCCGTCCGTCCGGCAAGCTCTCCCCTCTGGAGGCTTTTTGCTGCTGCGTGACCGCTCATCGAATTTTCCTCTTGAACCTGTAGTTACTACAGCCAGTATCATACGATTCGAATCGAATTTCGGCAACGGGAGTAAGGTCTGACTTGATGAATGCATCGCTCCCCCGACCGGCGGCGACAACGCCTGCCACCGCGGATTTGCACGCGTCGGAACACGTCGCTGGGAAGCGGCGGCGCTTGGTTGCCGTCGGCGGTATTCCTCGGTGCGGTGGCCACCTCGTCCTGCGGTATTGGACCGCAGATTGTCTTCAGCCTCGGCATCGGAGCGGGGCCATGGATCGCCAACCTGATGGCGCTCGCGCCCTACAAGCCGCGGTCAGTGGCAGGAACTGCCCGGTTCCTCGACTACCACTTCTACCTTGGTCTGCTGGAAGCTCAGGGGGTTTGAGTCAAAGAGGCTTGCGCGCGGCCTCTCCCCGACGGCGTCGTGAAGTTTTAGTCGGGCTCAACGCCACTCAAACCCAAGGCGACGGCGCGCTTCAGCCGCGCGGCGCGGCCCGACGGCTGATCATAGGGGAGATTTGAATATGGCCGCCGTTACTGCCAATTTCGACGACTCGATTTTCGATGGCTTGCGACAGGGTCGAATGTCCAGGGACTTCTGGCTGCCGCGCGCCGTCGCGCTTGCGGCGTGCGTGATCGGGCCTCTTCCCCTGATCCTTGACCTGAAATGGGGCGTGCCGATGTCGATCATCGGACCCATCTTCTGGATGGCCTCAATCCTTCTCACCATCGCCTCCGTGGCACTGGCCAGACGGACCGGTGATCAACGCTTCGTCCGAACAGTCATCGTGGCCCTTCTGGCGGGCTATATGGCAACCGCCACCTACGACGCCAGCCGGGTGGCGGGGATGAGCGCCGGCGTAATCGCCATGGACGAGGCGCTCGACTTTGGGCGGCGCCTCACAGGGCAAGTTGCGCCCGGGGGCCATGGGTCCATGCATGCCGACGAACACGGGACCGGTCCCATGCGCGAGGAAGCCACGCCGCCTGTTCCGAGCCAGGCTGATGCGCACGGCTCGGCTGCCCCGCACGAGAAGCAAAAGCCCGAGGCGGGACATCACGAGGAGCAAAAGCCCACGGCGGGACATGACGCAGAGCATGAGCGGGTTTCCTCTCTCAGCCAAGGAACCACTGTCGCTCTGGGTTATGCCTGGCATTATTGGAGCGGGATCATGTTCAGCCTCTCGTTCCTGATGCTGTTTGGTGCGCGGGGATGGAAATGGGCGATACCCTACCTCGTGCTGGTGATTTATCCCGGCATGGTCTTCGCAATGGGGTCCCACACCGTTGCGAATTTCATCTGGGAAGCCGTCGGACACGCGGGCTTCGGTCTTACCTTAGGCATTGTAAGCAGTGCGCTCCTGAGACGGGGATGAAACGTCAGGAAGGCGCCCTCAGGCTGATGATGGAACAAGCCCAGCTCGGAGATGCGACGGCTTACCGAACTCTCCTGGAACAGCTGAGCTCGCTGCTTCGCGCCTATATGAGGAGTAAGCTGACCCAAATGGGACGGAACGTCGCCGATGCTGAGGACGTCGTCCAGGAAGTGCTATTGGCGGTACACACCCGACGAGATACCTATGTTCCCTCCGAGCCCTTCACGCCGTGGCTGTACGCGATCGCGCGCTACAAGCTTATCGACCATCTCCGCCGAAGCAAGATGGCTCATGCCGAGGGGCCGCTCGACGCGGCCGAGGCAATGTCGGACGAGTTCGACCATACGGCGGTGGAGTCCGGAATCGATATGGAAAAACTGCTTGCGAACATCCCCCAACATAGCCAGCGCGTCATTCGCGACGTCAAACTCGACGGACGAAGCGTCGCCGAAGCTGCCGGTCGCGAAGGCATCACTGAGGCGGCCGCGAAAGTCCGGATCCATCGGGGCCTCAAGGCGATGACTGTTGCCATTGGCGGGAGGTTGTGGCGTGAAGACCGCTGATCTGATCAATCAGTTGACGGTCGATCTCAAACCCGTTGACTATCGTCGCGCCTCTCGCGCCTTAGGCTTCGCATTTGCAGCGGGAAGCCTAGCGGCCGTCGCCGCGATCTGCCTGACTCTCGGTCTGCGGCCCGACCTTCGAGAACCCCACGCTCTTGGCTTTCTCATGCTGAAGCTTGTATTTGCGGCTGGGGTGGCGGCCACCGCCTTCGTGTTGCTGCTCAGGCTCGCGAGGCCGGGGCAAGCACGACGGTCGTCGAACCTTGTGGCGGCGCTACCTTTCGTCGGAATCGTGTTGCTGGCGGCGCTGGATCTTTACGCAACACCCGACGCACAATGGGCAGCCTTGATTGCTGGTCATGCGTGGCCGAAGTGCCTGGCGATCATCACGGTCATGGCCGCGGCGCCCTACGCCTTGATGGTGCTGGCGCTGCGCTGGGGGGCGCCCACAGAACTGTGGCGGACAGGCGCACTCGCAGGGTTGCTAGCCGGCGGGGTCAGCGCCAGCGCCTATGCCCTCGCTTGCGGCGACGACTCTCTGCCCTTCGTCGCTTGCTGGTACAGCAGCGCCATCCTGATGTGCGGCTTGATCGGCGGCATGCTCGGACAACGGCTTCTGCGCTGGTAGCTCGTCGCGAGGCCTCTGCCCCAGCGTAGAAATCGCCCGCAGCTTCCGCTCGAAACCGACATTCGATGTAACCGATCGAGCCGCGCTTGCGAACTTATGTTTCATAAGGGTGCCCGTCGGGGGCGCCTGAAGCCATTTGGATTTTGCATGCTCACCAATCCCGTAACCTTGCGTTGCTCTGAGCTGTTTGACAGCCGATCCCATGCTGTCATCGGCATCAGCCCCTTCAACAGCTACTTCTCAGAGATGCGAATTCTTGAACTTGTCGGGTGGGCGAGCCGAAACTTTACCGCTTTTCACCTCTATGTGCCTGACAAACCCGCTGCGCTCACGCTCGAGGCGCTTGGATATTCACCCGCACGCGCAGAGAAGAAGGCGCGACGCCAAGCGAATTACCTCGAGAACAAGATCGCTCGCGCGCTTTCGACGTTGGGATTGGGGGACGAGCTCAGCACCATATTGTTGAACAGTCGCGTTCTGACGGACCATCCCGAATATTCAGTCTTGCACGCTCAGTATCAAAAGCGCTTCGCCTCCGACATAGAATTCCGAGAAGGTTGTCTTGAGAGCGCAGCATGGGTGCTTGAGAAGCATCCAGATCGAAAGGGCCCCTTGACGCCAACGGCGATCGAGACTGGCGCCCGCTACTTTCTCGCCGAAGTGCCGTTCTTTCTGGACACACCGCGGATTGTGGGCGTGCAGCGGTCGGTATTTTGCTACCATCAATGCCCTGCTTTTCTGCGCAAGCTGCTTGAGACACAACGCGGAGCGACAGCTAGCCCTAACCAGGGCTTTATCGAGGTCACTCCCCGTGTTCGGCTAGCGTCCATGGAAGTGTTGGAAAAATTGACTGAGTGAGGCGGGCCGCGGAGAGTCGCCGGCCGAGCTCAGGCGGACCATCTTGGGCAGCGCCATCCCGCTGCGCGGCGGCATTGCGCCATGCTCGGGCGGCGGCTTCGTCGCTGGCCGCCGGGCAGCTCAAGATCTCACGCTCAAGGTCGCGCGAATAAATCGCATTCGATGTAACCGATCGAGCCGCGCTTGCGAACTTATGTTCGTAAGGCAGCTGGAGCGCGAGGCGAAGATCTCGGCTCCCCAACCTTTCCAGCGTATCGGCAAAAAATGACGTCGGTGGAAGTTCCAATGGAAACTTCGAGAGATAAGGAACAATAGATGAGAAAATCCTTCATCGCCTTGGCCTGTGCGGTGGCTAGCGTCCTGTGGACGACGAGCAGCTTTGCCGACGAGGGCAGGGCGAACACTCAACCCGAGTTTGTCAGCTTGTTCCAAGTGCCTTGGCAGTGCCCTGCGGCTCCGAAGATCGCCTGCGGCGGGCTCGCCAAACCAGTTCTCCTCGAACTTGAGCAAAATACGGGAATTGCTGAGGCCTGGGTAAATCGAGCCGGAACCGTGCTCGCTGTCGTGGGATCAGACGGGAACCGCGAGACCCGCACGAACACCGTTCGCACACTCCTGCGGGAGATATTCGAGAAGGATGTCGCGACAGAGCTTCAGGGCGAAGCTCGGACTACGGAGCTGGCCAGCTTCCGTTCCGGCGCCGCTTGGTACCGGGGTGCCCAGGTCGATGCACTCAGCAGGGAAGAAGCTGACATCATCGCGGCGCGTCTGGTGCGTCGAATCCAGGCAAAGGTCGCGTTATCGGAAGACAAGGCACGTTTGATGACAGCGAGCTTCGCCGACATCCTCAAGGCACGTTTCATCCGCAGCTCTGATGCACCGGGCAGGACGGGCGATCAAAAGCCCCGCAATGAACAACTCCGAGACGTGGCGCGAGCGCAACTCGGCGCGCCCGGAGTGTCAGCATTCGAGGAGGCGATTGCGAAGGGAGAACGCCCGGCACCCGGTGAAAAATAGGACGTTGTCGCGCGGCGCGATCAGCCCCCGAGCAATCTGGTCCAGATCGCGGCGGCCGCCGGTCTATCCTCGACGACGTCAAGCAGCTTTCGTACTGCGCAGGATAAGGGAATAGCTATGAAACATACCCGCTACATCACCGAGATTGCAGAAAGTCTAACGCCGGCCAATCAGCCCGAAGGGTTCGGGGAACTGTTTGTCGTGTTGCTGCGTGAACTGGCCAAGGGGCGTCCGGTTTCGCGTACGACGCTTGCCATAACCCTTGACTGGCCCGCTGAGCGAGTGAACGCCGTGCTCGAACGGACCACCAGTACCGAGTACGATAACGATGGGAACATCGTTGGGCATGTCCTCACCTTGCGCGAGACTTCGCATATCTTCGAGATTGACGGCCGCCGTCTATACGCCTGGTGCGCACTGGACACCCTGATGTTCCCGGCGCTGATCGGCCAGACGGCGCGCGTCTCGTCGCATTGCGCCGCGACCGGAGCACCAGTTTCTCTCACGATTTCGCCGAACGAGATACAGAATGTTGTACCGGCCGACGCCGTGGTGTCACTGGTTCTTCCGCAGGCAACGGCCGACATCCGTCAGTCTTTTTGTTGCCATGTGCATTTCTTTGCATCGGTCGTGGCAGCGAAAGATTGGGCCTCCAAGCGTGAAGGAGTGGAGATCGCAAGCGTCCAAGATGCCTTCCGTTTGGGCCAAGAGCTTAATCGGCATCTGCTGCAGACCATTCCATCGAGAAAATCGTGATGTCCTACTGCCCGGTATTCGTTTCGTAGGTGCGGATTGCACTCTGCGAAATCTACCCGGGTAGCCCGCGACGCAATCAAAGCGGGGCCAAATGGTCGCCTACTCGAAATCTCGTCTGGCCCATTATGTCGGCGTGAGCGTCGACGGGCGGGGGGCGAGGGTCTTGCCCGACATGGCACTGGGCTGTTCTCGGGCCTGCGCCATCACGCGCGCGGTGCCCGAATCGATCGGGTCTTTGGCGGTCATCCAGCGTAGCGGCTCGTCCTGTCCCTTGGGAACTGCGGTTGCAGGGCTACCCCGCGACCCTGCCTCGCGGCGAGCAGTGCAGGCAAAGGCGACTTTCGCTTTCCGAGATCAAAGCCACGCTGCGGGTTCTGCTTCCGCTTAGAAAGCGCCTTCAGCTCCGGCTGAAAATCAACATTCGATGTAACCGATCGAGCCGCGCTTGCGAACTTATGGTGGTAGGGTGCGCTTGTCGTCGGCGGCGCCTTCGGCGCGAGGCCGCAGACCTCGCTCCAAAATAGCTCTTGAACCTGTAGGTGCTACAGACCCTATCTTAAAAAGATTGAGGAGAAAAGGAATGAGTGAGTATGTTCGAACGGCCCCGGCGCGGCTGACCGGCAAACCCGAAGCAGGGACGTCGCAGGGCGGGCAAAAACTGTTGATGGCGGGCGGGGTCCTGGCCGCCCTTGGCGCATCGACCTGCTGCATACTGCCGCTTGTTCTGTTCAGCATTGGCGTGGGCGGGGCGTGGATCGGAAACCTGACTGCGCTTGCGCCTTACCAGCCCGTCTTTGTGGCCGCAGCGCTTGTCTTTCTCGCTGTGGGCTTCTGGCGCGTCTACCGCCAGCCGAAGGTGGACTGCGCGGAAGGTAGTGCTTGTGCTCGCCCGGGCGCGAGCCGGATTGCCAAATTCGGGCTGTGGGCAGCGACGGTGCTCGTCTTTGCAGCGGTGGCGTTCCCTTATGCTGCGCCCTTTCTTCTCGACCTCTGATGCAACCTCTCAAACCAGGAGACTTCTTTACCATGAAAAACTTGTTTCGCACTGCAGTGACCGTCGCCGCCTTGACTCTCGCCGGAGGCGCTTACGCCGCCCCTCGGACCGCCACGCTTGCGGTTGAGAATGTCAGCTGCGTGTCCTGTGCACCAATCGTAAAAAGAACGCTCTCGCGCATCTCCGGTGTCAGCCAGGTCGCGGTCGTGGAGCGGGACGGTCGGGCCACGGCGACCGTGACCTTCGACGATGAGAAGGTCACGGCAGAGGCACTGGCCCAGGCGACCACGAATGCAGGCTATCCTTCGACCGTGACGGGCGTGAAGAGCGCGGCTCTCGCGCGCTGACGTGACCGCAATGAACAATCGCGCCCTTTTCCGAACGGGCGTCATCGGGGCGGTTGTGGCGGCGCTCTGCTGCGCGACCCCAATCCTTGGGATTGCGCTGGGAGCGATCGGGCTCTCAGCGCTGGCGACCAAGGCCGATTATGTCCTGATCCCGGTTCTGGTCGCCTCGCTCGGGCTGGTCGGGATCGGGCTCTACCGGCGCAACGCATCTGCCTCGGCCGTCATCGACTGCTGTGAGACGGATAAGAACACAGGAAAGTTCAAGTCATGAGTGATTGCTGCGCTCCGAGCGCAAAGAACGGTACGGCCGCTACGACCTCGTCGGCGCTGGCTCGGCCGGGTTCTCGGCCGCGATTACGGTGGCCGAACAAGGGGCGCAAGTTGCGTTGATCGGTCACGGCACGATCGGAGGGACGTGCGTAAATGTCGGCTGCGTCCCATCGAAGGCCCTTACCCGATGCGATCCGCCTCGCACGCTCGACCCGCAAGACGATAGTGATCAACATCGCCATCGCGGTCGGTTTGAAGCTGGTCTTTCTTGTGCTGGCGGTATTCGGGCTGACCAATTTGTGGACGGCCATCATCGCCGACACGGCGCCACTATACTCGTGACACTGAACGCGCTCCTCCTGTTCTGGACGTTCAAACCGATTCCAGAACCAGCGCGCGCGTCCGAAGTCCGAGGAGCCTGACATGGGAGCAGGCCACAACCACGTTGATGAAGGGCACGCGACACCGGGTCACAGCCATACCGCGGGCGCAAATACACGAAGCCTCGCGATCGCGCTCGGCCTCACCGGCAGTTTCCTGATTGCGGAGGTCATCGGCGCTTTTTGGTTCAACAGCCTGGTTCTGCTTTCCGATGCCGCCCATATGTTCACCGATGCGGCAGCGCTTGCCATCGCGCTGGTCGCCGTGCAGATCAGCCAGCGCTCGGCCGACGCACAGCGCACATGTGGCGGCCGACGATGCGAGTTTGACCGCGCATATTGTTCTGGAATGGCGCGCTCAAGGCCAAGCGACCCGCATCGAGGTCGCAGCGATGCTCGAGCAGCGCTACAAGATCCATCACACCACAATCCAGACCGAAACCGAGCCCTGCAAAGACGCGGCAGCGCTCCATGCCTAGTCCGAGCCATCCCCCGTGGCGCGCGCCGACTTTGCACTGGTCTTTTCCTTTCGGTCCTCGCTCGACGTCTCGCTTGAGGCTTCCGCTTCAGAAGAAGCCCTCGGCGTCGCGCGCACGGACCGCGCCGTGGGCGCTGGCCAGCCCCTGCCACGCCCACGGCGAAACCATGCCGACCAGAGAGGAAGTCCCCCAAAGCCGCTCGCATCCGCCACGAAAGGGCACAGGCGACCGCGTACCCTCGATCGACTGGTGTTTCGGCATCGGCCAGCCTTTGGAAGCCGCGATCGAGCACCTTTACACGGCCGACTTGTTCATCACCTCAGAGACGACAAGCAGCCTCTGCGCTACGGTCAATCGAATCGATCTTGCGGTCCGCTCGAGTGGACCGGTTCTGCGGCTCAAAGCAGGATCGACTGGAGAAGAACTTTCCCGCGTACTGATCGCGTGGAAGGACGAACCCGCGGCGCGCCGAGCAATGCATGCGTCACGCCCATTGCTCGCTCTTGCAAACGAAATTTTCGTCGTGGGTGTCGGGGACGAAGTCGCTTCTGAGCGTTTGGAAGAGCTTGCGATCTTCCTGGGCAATGACGAACGCCCCTGCCGCGCGATCCATCTCGAAAAATCAGGCGCCAATGCAGGTTTCGATATCAGGCGCTTTGCTCAAAGCGAAGGTATCGAGCTACTCGTCTCAGGGGCAAAATCCGACCTATCGCTCCGTGAACGTCTTTTTGGTGATGTGACAGGAAAGCTGAAATCCATGCAGTCTTTTCATAGTTCATGAGCGCGTGACAACATGACATTTTCAAATTCCAAGAGACCATGCAGGCCGCCGTGTTTGTAGTGATGCGTTTCCCGGAACTGATCGGTAATATGCCGGCGACGAGTTCGCGCACGAACACGGGCTCCCGAGTCCTGAAGTTGATTCCTCTCGGCAGCGAAACAACGCGTGCCTATAATTGGCAACCGCGCGATACGGTGCCAGCTGTTGACTCATCCCAGAACATCTGGTTGCTTCCAAGAGCGCTGTCCCACCACGCCAGTACGCCGCAAGGAGGCGTGCGATGCGTGTTCATTGCTCGATTATTGTCCTATCGTTGGCTGCGGCGTGGTCTGCACGTGCGTTGGCGCAAGAGGTCGCATTGCTCGACTTCAAAAGTGTTCCTGGAATAGATGTAAGCACCGACAAGACACCGGTGGCCATGAGCGCAGGCAAGTTTGTCGCGCAATCGATGCAGGCGCACTTCGATGAAGGCCCCTTGGCGGGCGATAGCCAGATTGGCGGGTCGATCGCATTTGATCGTGCAGACCCCCCGACGGTTGGCTTGGCCATTTCCGCCCCAACTCGGGGCCGCCGCAGCACATCGCTCCTGATGCCAGACATCCCGGATGGGTACGGGAGCGGGCGCCAGACCGGCGGCGGCTCTTATTGCGATGGGGCAAGCTATGTTCCCACCTGGTGGCTGTCTCGCGAGGTCGAAGCCCGTCGCGCAATGGGCGTCACCTCAAGGTTTGTTCGCCAGACAACGATTTCTCGGACATAAGCGGAACATGGGCTACGCTACACGCTTCAACCGCGCCATTGGCTCGTTGAGTGGGTGGAATTCACCTGCTGGAAGTCGCCTGGCCTGCTCCCAGAGGTAATCGCCGGTCAGACTGATGTGCGCCCAGCCCATCGGAGAAAGGTGCGCAAGCAGTGCCGCATCGAACGTCGTGCCGACAGCGTTGAGGTGCTGGGCGGCCCGGTCGAGATAGACCGTGTTCCAGTAGGAAATCGCCGCAATCAGCAGGTTCAGCCCAGATGCGCGAAATTCCTGATTTTCCAGCGAGCGATCGGTGAACCGACCCTGCCGGTTGGTATAGATGGCGGCGGCAAGCGTGTGCCTCGCCTCGCCTTTGTTGAGACCGGCCTGACAGGCACGTCGCAGTTCCGGTTGTTCAAGCCAATCGAGCGTGAACAAAGTGCGCTCGATACGGCCCAGTTCAGCCAATGCAAAATCCAGCCTGTTCTGGCGTTTGTAGGCGGCAAGTTTTCGCAAGATTACTGACGGCGCCACCGTGCCATCCTTGATTGAGGCGACAATCCTGACGATGTCATCCCAATCGGCCTCGATCGCTGCCGTTTTGATGGTGCGGCCCATCAGATTTTCGATGCCCTTGTATGTCGATGGCGCAGCGATCGAACCCAGCTTGCGGTCGCCAATATCGCGCAGCCGGGGCGCGAAGCGGAACCCGAGTAGGTGGCAGAGTGCGAAAACATGATCGGTGGCGCCGCCGGTATCGGTATAGTGCTCATGCAACGGAAGGTTGCCGGCGCCCAGGACAAGCCCGTCGAGCACGTAAGGCGCTTCACCTGCCGTCGCGGACATGATCCGTGATCCGAATGATGCGAAGTGATCGGAAAGGTGAGAATAGATTTTCACGCCAGGTTCGGCGCCATATTTGGCATTGACGTCCGCCGCCCCTGAACGGCTCCGCCCCGACCGGAAGAACTGGCCATCGGACGACGAACTGGTGCCAGCGCCCCAATGCCGCGCGAAGGGTAATTCGTGATGGGCTGAGATGATCATGGCCAGCGCGGCCTGATAGTTCTCGGGTGAAAGATACCAGTTGTGGGTCCATGCGAGTTGGGCATAGCTGACGCCTTCGCTGGCATTGGCCATCCGCTCCAGCCCGAGGTTGGTGCCATCAGCCAGAATTGCGGCGAGTACCGTGCTGGGGTTGTCGTGCTCCTTGCCTGAGCGCAGGTCACGGAATGCGTTCAAAAAACCAGTGCGTTCGGCGACTTCAAGCAGCAGCTCGGTGATGCGCACGCGGGGAAGCAGGGTATCGAGCTTGCGATCGAGGGCTTCAGCTTCCGGTGGGGTGACAGGCGGCATTTGCTGAAGCTTGAGCCGGTCTCGTTCGAGCGACACTCCCTCAAGCTTGTTTGTTTTCAACTGCTTGGCAAATCGGCGCAGCCGCCAGTCAAGATTTCGTGCCCGGTCAGCGAGGTAGGATGCAGCATTTGAATCGAACGGAAGCACATCCGCCACTTTGGCGGCGTCGCGCCGACCCAGCAAATAGGCATCGAAGCGCTGATAGTTGCGGGTTCCCTCGATCCATACATCACCGGCGCGCAAACGATCACGCAAGGTTGCCATGATCGCAATTTCATAACGTCGGCGGTCGATACGGCCGCTTTCGGTGATGAGACGCTTCCACTGCCGATTGGGGAATGGCAGTGGAACGCCATCGGGAAGGTCGCGCGACTTTCGTGTGTTCGCATCGCGAATGACATCGATGGCTTTGATCAGTGCCGTCCCTGTTCCAGACGCCTTGAAGGTGAAGGCGTCCAGAAATGCCGGGCTGAAACGCCGTAGCGTGGCGTAACGCTCGGTTGCCGTTACCAGTGCGTCCTCGCCGGCAAGATCAGCAAGGGCATCTACTTGGGCCTTTGCCGCAACAAGCCGGTGCCAGCCCACCGCTTCGTCAATCAATTCGAGCGGATCGCCGCCATTCTGGACAGCCTCATCAAGTGCTGTAATCGTGGCGCCAAACAGCCGCATGAGTTGCCCCACCGACTGAATACTATCTTGGTAGCGACGCTCGCGCCCACGCCGCGCGCGCGTGAACATGCCGCCGATAAGTCGGTCAAACATTTGGATCGCGGCATCGGCAAGTCTGGCCTCAAGGTCGATCACTGCGGCCGTCAACGTCGCCCGCCTGCGATTGACGCTGTAATCCGAAAGCAGGAATGCCGGTGCCACGCCGCCCTCGCGGACAAATTGGGCAAAGCGGAATTCCGGAATGGCGCCCCCAACTACCGGGTGGATACCTATGCCGCGAACATAGCGCAGGCGCTCAAGCAAGCCATTGATATTGGCCGCAGTCGGGGCTTCTTCGAAATTACGCAACCACGCCAGCGGTGTCATGCCGAAATCCGGGTTGTTGATTACGAGTTCGTCTAGCCGTGTCAGTTCAGCAGAGCTGAGGCCTTCGACGATTGCGGCTGCGGCAGCTTTGCGTGCGCGTGCCCGGCCAGCAAGACCGGCGCGTTCCAGTGTGTCGCCTGACGGAAGAATGAACCGCTCACCCTTCAGGCCAACCATGAGGGCGCGAACAATCGGTTCACCTCTGTCTGTATACTCGGCGGCTTGCGCGGCAAGATTCAGGGCAAGTGCCAGGTCGCCACGTCGAAACGGGCGTATGCCAAGATAACGCGCCACGAGATCGGCATGATCGGTACGGGTTTGCGCGCGCTGACCATATGCAGAGAAGGAGGAAGGATCGACGAATAACTGTGCCGCGAGGTACTGAAGAATGACGTCGGGAAGCCCGATCTCGGGTTGCAGACCAAAGCCGGGATGTCGCATCAAAGCGATTTGTGCAGCCAGACCGAGGCGATTTGCTGGACCATAGCGGCGCCCAACCAATTCAACATCTTCCGCAGAAAGGGTATAATGCCCAATGATCGCGGTTTCTTGGACAGGAGGATCGAACAGGCGCCGGCGCTCGTCTCCGGTCAGAAGTCGGCGTCGTGCCATTTTGCTCTCCCGCTGAGGCGAATTACAAAATTGACACCAAAGCGGCTTGCACTGGAGGGAGGCCATTCGTTGCCGGTTGATCCCCGAGCAATCACCCGGCGCAGCAAGACAGTTTGGCGACATCCTTATCAAACGTTTGGGCCGCCAGTTTGAGGCCTTCCACAGTGGTCAGGTAAGGAAATATCGTTGCACCCAATTCCAGGGTGGTCATGCCGTGTTTGATCGCCAGCACCAGTGTCTGGATCGAATCCGCGCCTTCGGGTGCCATGATCTGGCCGCCCAGCAAACGGTCGTTCGCCTTGTCGGCAATCAGTTTGATGAGACCCCGCGTATCGCGTGCTGCCAGTGCCCTTGGCACAGCATCGAGCGGGAGCAGCGAAACCTTGATGTCCAGGCCTTGCGCCCGTGCTGTCGTTTCAGTGAGGCCGGCGCTGGCGACTTGCGGGTCGGTGAAGACGACGGATGGCATGGAGGAATTGTCGTAGCGGTATTGGTTGCCCGTCACCGCGTTGCGCGCGGCCAGTTTTGCGCCATAGGCGGCCATGTAGACGAACTGGTCCCGTCCCGTTACATCGCCCGCCGCGTAAATGCCTGGAACCGACGTTTCGAGGTGGTCATCGACGACGATTCCACCATTACGGGCAAGCACTATGCCGCGCTCCTCCAGCCCAAGCCCGTCGCTATTGGGTCGGCGTCCGGTGGCGATGAGCACCTGTTCCGCCGCGACGGTGTCACAATGCCCCTCGCAGGTCAATTCGACCCCGCTCTGTGTTTGGGCGATACGCTGATAGCCGACACCTGCGCAAACCCGCACGCCCTCGGCTTCCAAATAGTTTTTCAGCGCGGCACTCACTTCCGGGTCCATTTCGGGGAGCAGGCGGCTTCGGCAGCAGATGGTGACATCAACGCCCAGACGCGAAAACATCTGTCCCAGTTCTACCCCGATCACCCCGCCACCGATCACCAGCAGCGATTTGGGCAAGCGATCCAGCGCCAGCGCCGATGTGCTGGTTAGGTAGGGCACGCTGTCCATCCCCGGAATCGGCGGCACGGCGGCGTGCGCACCCATCGCCAATATGACCTTGCCGACCTTCATGGGCGCATCGCCGACAATCAGCGCACCATCGGCAAAGCGTGCCTTGCCCTCGATATAGCTCACACCGTCATAGGCGGGCAGCAGATCGACATATTTTTTTTGGCGCAGCGTCGTGACAAGATCGTCCTTCGACGCCGCCAATACGGACCAGTCATCCATCTGGACAGCGCCCCCAAGGCCGGGAAAGCGCGCGGCGGCAAGCCCACCATGCACCGCTTCGGCGGCGCGGATCAGCGTCTTGGAAGGAACGCAGCCAACATTGACACAGGTGCCGCCAATCGTGCCGTGACCGACGAGCGCCACTTTCGCGCCCAGATCGGCAGCGGCGATCGCGGCGGAGAACCCGGCAGAACCCGCGCCGATGACGGCCACGTCAAATCCTTCCCGCCCAGGGCGGTTGCAACAGTCGTTCATTGCTTATCGCTTTCTTGAGGCGCTGGCGGCGCCCCGCTCAGTTTTGAATAGCGCGCGCCGGATAACCCGCGTTGGTTGATGCAGCGGCAATCGCAGCAGCATTGGTGCGGCGCGGGTTATAGGTTGCGCGCGCGGTCTTGGCTGCGAAATCGACCGTGACCGCCGTTACCCCGGCGACGCCTTCCATCGCCTTCTTCACGGTGATCGGGCAGGTGGCGCAGGTCATGTTCTCTATGGCAAAGGTGGTTTGCTTCTGAGCGGTTGCGGTAGCCGCGGGGCGATCTTGCGCCGTGCCACTAACTGCATAGGCGACCCCGCCGCCAGCCATAGCCAGCACGGCCATAGCGATACATACTGTCTTTTTCATGGGTATTTCCTTTCAATAGAACCAGGGTGCCCACCAGTCGATGGTGAGCGCCAGGATGGCGACGGCAAGGCCCAGCCACAGCACCGCCTTGGTGGTCCAAGCCGATTGTGGACGAGCGCAGTAGGAACCGTCTTCACAGGGCGGTTTCGGCTTGAAATAGACATGCCAGAAGCCGTAGCCGAGCAGAGCCAGCGTCACCGCCGCGACATAAGGCTTGTAAGGTTCGAGCGCGGTCAGGTTGGCGATCCACGCGCCGGATATGCCAAGCGTAACGAACAGGAGCGGCACGACGCAGCAGGCGGAGGCCAGCCCCGCGCCGATCAGCGCGCCCGTGGCGACCCAGTTCGCCCGCTTCGGCTCGTCGTTTTCAGTGAGGGCTGACTGTCCTGATTCAGGCGCTGAGGCCATGCCGCAAATCCTTTCTTCCGCCTTCGTGATTCGCAGTGTAGCCTCTGTAGTAGGTACAGACTCAAGAGGTTTTTCATGCAGCCACAATCTGGCATTTTACGCGCTCAGCTTGCCCGGAGGACCGGCTGCAATCTCGAAACCGTCCGCTATTACGAGAAGGTCGGATTGCTGCCAGCACCGGCGCGCAACGCCAATGGCTACCGGGTCTATTCGCCGGAACTGGTGCAAAGGTTGCAGTTCATCCTGCGCGCCCGCGATCTGAGCTTTGCGATGGATGAGATTCGGTCTTTGTTGTCGCTGACCGACGTTGGAGCGCAAACGTGCGCAGAGGTGATGGGGAGAACCCAAGCACACCTTGACGATGTCCGTCGCCGTATTGCCGATTTGCAGAAGATAGAGGCGGCGCTGGCGACAACATTAGACAAATGCACCGGCGACGACGTTGCCGAATGTCCTATTTTGGACGCACTTCAGTTTTCGTCCGTATAGGACAAGTGAGGCCGCTATTTTTGCGGGATTTGATCTTCTGTCGTCAATCTGGAGTATAGCCTAACCGGACGTCAGGATGCAGCGGCGGTTTCTGTCAGGATAGGGTTATGGCAAGCATTTATTGACGCATGTTCCGCCGTGTCATAGAATTCAACCTGACATTTTGACCGGAGGCGGCGATGAAAGGCCAGAGGATCGGTTACGTCCGGGTGAGCACATTCGATCAGAATGTCGATCGCCAGTTGGACGGGCAGTCGCTCGACCGGATTTTCACCGACAAGGCATCGGGCAAGGACATCAACCGCCCCGAACTCGATGCCATGCTCGCCTTCGCCCGCGAGGGTGACACCGTCGTGGTCCACAGCATGGATCGATTGGCGCGTAATCTCGACGATCTGCGCAAACTGGTTCAGTCCCTCACCAAAAGAGGCGTCCGGATCGAGTTCGTGAAGGAAAGCCTGGCCTTCTCGGGCGAGGATTCCCCGATGGCCAACCTGATGCTCTCGGTCATGGGTGCGTTCGCCGAATTCGAGCGCGCCCTGATCCGGGAGCGGCAGCGCGAAGGCATTGCGGTCGCCAGACAACGCGGTGCTTATCGCGGGCGGAAACGTTCCCTCTCCGACGAAATGGTCGCCGAGCTGCACCGCCGTGTTGATGACGGCGAGCGCAAGGCCGTCATCGCCCGTGACCTGGGGATCAGTCGCGAAACCCTCTACCAGTATCTCCGCGCTGCCACCTGAGCCGGTTTCACCCAGCCTCGCTCACCCTTAGGCTTGTCTGATTGATACGACCAATGTCACGTCTCTTGAATTGCTTGAATCATATCAATGAGGATTGGAGGTCTCCTTCGTCAAACGAATGGCAAGAGCGCGACCGATTGCCGCTGCGGCGACTGGCTGGACGGCGCTTGGCGGAAATGGTGCAACCGAACTAGCATTGATCTCGCAAAGCGCATAGGAGCCATCGCTGATGGCTTCACCAGGGCGAAATAGGAAGTCGGCGTCCCAAAGAAGCGGAAGATCGTGGTCGGCGATCGACAGCAACCTTTGCATCTCTGGAATCCAGCGATCCTCCATCGCTTTCCGTAAGGCTGCGAAGCGCGTCACCTCCGGTCCGAACATGGCGCGGCCCATCGGCTGTGGGGTTGACGACGTTGTATCAATGGCCGTTGGCGTCATCAGCGCAGTGATCAGGTTGTGCCCAAAGCCAACCACTCGGTGCCCGCACACGTAGCAGCGGACCATGCCCTCGGACGACTGCGGCTGATAAGCCTGATCGATCAGCACGCCGCCGTCGTTTAGAAACGGCACCCACCTTTCCAAGCACTCGGCTAGGCTGATGCGCTCCGATTTGCTTCCTTGGCGGGCCTCTTGAACTTTCACCGACGTTTTCAAAGCCGGAGCGTTTCCCGCTTCGTCTAGTTGGACACGCCATACATTCCTGCCGCCGTTGCCGTAGTTCGGCTTCAGCACGCGCGGGCCTGCGGCAAGATGTTCGGGGAAACGAGCGCGAAGGCCTTCAGCGTCCACGTATCGATCGACATCGCTGCCCCATTCCATGGATCGCGTTGTGTAGAGCACTTCCTTGACGCCGATTTTGGCGATCACGTCAGGATGCGCGCTGACGACAACGCCGCACGCCGCGACTTCGCGCAGCATCGGGTCGAGCACCGAGCGGTCGCCTGAAATGTCCAACGGATTCACCCAGACCAGCACCGCGTCGAACGACAGCAACTCGTCACGAATGTCGCGAACCGCTTCGTCTCTGTACAGTACAGGCCTTGTGGTCGCCCCGAACGACCGCAAGGCTTGAACGATCGGCCACTGCCGAGCTTCATGAAAGCGATGCGTCCACTCGGCCGCTTGTCCGCGCCAAAGAAGAGCGATGTTCGGGCCGGATGTCACTGTTGCATCTCCCATCGGACCTGCCCCCTTTGTGGTCGCCAACTCAGGTGTCGCGCAGAAGTGGGTGTTGATCCTCGGCGGACGGGTCAGCCGCCGCCGCGCAAAGCCGCGGCATAGCGGCGGTCGACCACTTCCCAGTCGATGTTGCGGAAGAAGGCGTCGACGTATTTGGCGGCGGCGGTGCCGTAATCCATGTGAAAACTATGCTCGTACATATCGAGCGCCAGCAGCGGCACGCCGGCGATTGCGCCGTGCATATGATCCCACGCCCAATGGTTGTGCAGCGAGCGGGTGTGGAGATTGTAGACGAGCACGCACCAACCTGATCCGCCGGCAAGACTCATGCCGGTGCGGCGGAAGTCGGTCTCCCAGCGGTCGAACGAGCCGAACGCCGCGCCCAGCGCGTCGCGGATCGAGCCGGCTGCTTGACCGTTGCCGCCCAGCCCGTCGAAATAGATTTCATGGAGCACGACCGAGCCGGTGCGGTGCAGCTCCTCGCGCTTGAGGCCGCCATAGACCACCGGCGGTAGGTCCGGGTCAGCGAGCGCGGCGGCAAGGCGTGTTTCGATCATATTCAACGCCTTGACCGAGCCGGCATAATTGTTCTCGTGGTGCGATGTGATCAGCCTTTCGGAGAGGCCGTGGAGCCTGGCGGGATCGAACCTGAGCGGCTTGATCTGATGATTGCCGGCGAATGCGAGGACATTCGTCGGCGCTGCGGTCGGCGTCTGCGCCGAGGCTTCGTTCATAGTCATGGCTGCGGCTCCAATGCCAAGAGTTGCGATTGCACTGCGTCGGGAAAATTGGTCGATCGTCACACGTCACTCCCTTCAGATGATCATTACATATGCGGCCCCGAGGACGGAGCAGACGCCGAGCACCGGCAGCATGCCGGCCTTGAACCGGAACATGGCGAGGATCGCACCCACCGCCAGCGCTAACGCGGGCCAGTCGACGGACGTCAGGACTGGGAGATCGATGGCGCCGGCCGCGAACGGCACTTCGCGGACTTGCCCGAACAAGGTGTGAATCCCGAACCAGACTGCCAGATTGAGAATGACACCCACCACTGCGGCGGTGATCGCCGAAAGCGCGGCCGACAATGCGCGGTTGCCGCGCAGGCGTTCGATGAACGGCGCGCCGGCGAAGATCCACAGGAAGCAGGGCAGGAAAGTGACCCAGGTGGTGAGAATCGCGCCCAACGTCGCGGCGATGAGCGGCGGCAGTCCGGTGGCCTCGCGGAAGGCTGCCAGAAAGCCGACGAACTGCGTCACCATGATCAGCGGCCCGGGCGTGGTCTCGGCCATGCCGAGCCCGTCGAGCATCTCGCCGGGCTGGAGCCAGCCATAGGTCTCGACTGCCTCCTGCGCGACATAGGCGAGCACCGCATAGGCGCCGCCGAAGGTCACCACCGCCATCTGGCTGAAGAAGGTGGCGATGCGGCTGAACACGTCGTCGGGGCCGAACGCGAACAGCAGCGCTGCGACCGGCCCGAGCCAGAGCAGCAGCAGGACGCCGGAGATGCGCAGCGACCAAGAGAGGTTCGGCCGGGCATGGTCGGGAAGGCCCTCGCCAAGAGCGGTGTCGCGGTCGTGGACTATCTCAGCGCCGGCGGGACCATGTCCGCCGCCGCCCTTGAATGCGGCGTAACCAGCGCGGCCACCGAAGAAGCCGATCAGCGCGGCGGCAAGCACGATCAGCGGGAAGGGCACGTCGAGCACGAAGATCGCGACGAACGCCAGCGCGGCAAAACCGCGCATGACGTTGTTCTTCAAGGCACGCGAACCCACCCGGACCACCGCCTGTAGCACCACCGCCAGCACGGCGGCCTTCAATCCGAAGAACAATCCCTCGACCAGCGGCACTTCGCCGAGCAGCACATAGACATAGCTGAGCCCTAAAATCGCGAGGAAGCCGGGCAGCACGAATAGCGCGCCCGCGACCAGGCCGCCCTTGGTCTTATGGAGCAACCAGCCAATATAGACAGCTAGCTGTTGCGCTTCAGGGCCGGGCAGCAGCATGCAATAGTTGAGCGCGTGGAGGAACCGCTCCTCGCCGATCCAGCGCTTCTCCTCGACCAGGATGCGATGCATCACCGCTATCTGGCCCGCCGGTCCGCCGAAGCTGAGCAGCGCGACCCTGATCCAGACGCGCACCGCCTCGCCAAAGCTGATGCCGTGCTCGTGCAGCGTCTCGACTGCGATTTCAGCGCGTGCGCTGGCCTCCATCTTTAGTCCTCTTTTCGCCGGGTGAAGTGAGCATAGAATCCGTCGAGCGCGGTCGATCCGCGCGCGATCCGCTCCTCGTCGTCGTCGGTGCCGGCACAGATGCCGGCGATAAGCGCGCTCACTCCCGGAGTTTCCGGGCGCTCGAACCGAGCATCGGCAATATCAAGGTCGTGAACAATTTCGCCGAGCGCCCGCAGCGCGGGGTCGGTCTCGAGACCGGTGCGGAACACCAAGGTCTCGAAGGAGCAGCGGTCGCCTTCGTGGGTGAACTCAGCGTCCGCCATGTCGAACCTCAGTTCGTCAGGCTCCGGCACATATCCTTTGCCCTCGACGAACTTGAAGCTCGCCTCGGGGTCGATGAAGCGGCGAATGAGCCAGGCGGACGCGATGCGATCGACATGGACATGGCGGCGCGTCACCCAAACGCGGCGCTTTAGCTCCGCCGGGGTCAGCTCGGGCGCACTGGGGCCGCTCACATCGGGATGTTGGTGAGAGCGGCGGTCCGCCTCGGTGATGGCGGCCTGTGCCGCCTGCCGACCATGCGCACCGAAAAAGTCGATCGCGGCGACCTCGTTCAGGCGTTTGCGCAGGCGGCCCACATCCGCCGCCGCGACATACTCGCCCTCACACAGCGCGCGCGCCTCGCGTGCCAACTCCTCATAGTCGGCGTCACGCGCAGCGTCGAACACTCCGCGCAGCTCCGCATCGCCCATGCCGCCGACAAGGCGCGCTTCGAGGATCAGCGCCTCGCCGCCATTTTCGGTGATCTCGCGATGCAGTTCTTCGAACAGCGCGCGCGTGTCCTCGCGATTGGGGAGCGCATGGACGGCGTTCTTGAGCGGCGCGGCCCCGATCGCCTGCAAACGCCGCCAGACCTTCACCCGCAAATAGGCAGGCTTAGCCGGAAGCTGCGGGATCAGGAGCAACCAAGGGGAAGCTTGTGTGTTTGTCATAGTTGTATCGTCACTAGCCTACAAGTGTAAGGGTTGCATCACAAGCCTCATGAGCATAGGACTGCTTATCCCGAAGAAAGAAACCGGAGCGCAATGTCGCGGCTCGCCGGCGGCGCGCTCGCATGACGTGAGGCTTTCCGTGTCGAGTGCGCTGATGAAGGATCAATTATGCTGAAAAAGACCATCGCCTTGGGATTCGCCAGCCTCCTGCTGGCAAGCCCGGCATGGGCAGCGCCGGACTGGTCGGCTGTCGACCGGGCGATAGGACGAGCGGGGGCCGAACAGCCGGGGGGCGTTTACCGCTACAGCTTCCCGCGTTCGGACCTGAGCGTCACGCTGGATGGGGTGACGATCAAGCCCTCCCTCGCGCTCGGTTCCTGGGCGGCGTTTCAGCCGATGGGCGACGAGGCGATGGTGATGGGCGATCTCGTGCTGACCCACGACGAGGTGAACCCCGTTTTGAGCCGCCTGCTCGCAAGCGGTTTTACGATCACCGCGCTCCACAATCACCTGCTCCGCTCTTCGCCTGCGACCATGTACATGCACATTGCCGGCCACGGCGACCCGGTGAAGCTCGCGGCCGCGCTCCGGCAAGCGCTATCAGCCAGTCGGACCCCGCTCGCCGCGCCGCAATCGCCTTCGGCCAGCGCAGCCGCATCGCGGCTCGACCTCGATGTGGCCGCGCTCAACCGGTTGATGGGCGGTGAGGGCAAGACGGCCGGTGGCATCCTCCAATACAGCTTTCCGCGCGCCGAGCGGCTGATGGACGGCGATATGGAGACTCCGCCGACGATGGGCACGGCGACCGCGATCAACTTTCAGCCAACCGGGGACGGCCGAGCCGCCATCACCGGCGATTTCGTACTTGTCGCAAACGAGGTCGATCCGGTCCTGCGCGTGCTGCGGACGAACGGGATCGAGGTCACGGCGCTGCATAATCATATGCTAAACGACGAGCCGCGGCTGTTCTTCATGCACTTCTGGGCCAACGACGACGCAGCCAAGCTCGCCCGTGGGCTGCGCGCGGCGCTCGACAGGATGAACAATCAGAGGAGTTGAACTCGGACGACGGCTCATTGGGCCGTAACCGCCGCCCGCCCGACCCCACGGCCCTTATGCAGGAAGTGGAATGGAACATGGCTAGCAAACGAACTCTCACTGTTGTCGCAGGCGTGGGCGCGGCCGCGCTGGCGATCGCGGGCGTGGCGATCGCGCAAAACCACGAGGCGAACGAAAACCGGATAATCGGCAAGCACAGCGAACGAGACATCCCGCTTGCTCAGGTGCCCGAGGCCGCGATGAACGCGGCACGCGCGCAACTCGCGTCAATAAGCAAAGCGGAGCAAGTCACCCGAAAGGCGGACGGAAGCACGCTCTATGAAATCAAGGGCAAGAACAGCGACGGAAAGACGATCGAACTGTTCGTCACGCCCGAAGGCCAGGTGCTCGGCCGCGAATGATGGATCAGCACGGGGCGCCGGCCGTCGAGGGCCGTGCGCCCCTTCCGAAATGATACTGCGGAATAGGAGACGAAAATGCGGCCAAGACGATGGATATTGTTATGCGCCGCTTTGGCCGCCCTGCCTGATAGTGCGATCGGCCAAACCGAACCCGCGTCGGCGACGGGCTCGGCGTTGTTCGTAAGCTGTCAAGCGAATGAGCCGCGATGCGGCGCTTACCTCCAAGGCGTGCTCGACATGATGATCGTCGCGCGAAAAGCGGAATGCCGCGCTCCACGCTATGACCGATCGGCGCTGCGCGCGGCATATTTACGCTGGGCGGAGCAGAATAGCTATTTTATGAGTGTTCATATGGTGGCCGGAGCTGAACGCTCGTTAGCGAAGGCTTGGCCATGTCAGTAGCATCGTACCCCGCGGCGTAGCCTGCCCGGCGGCTGCCTTTGAGGGCAGGCGGAGCGTCCGCCTGGCGGTGAATTCCGCCAGCTCAACGATCCCATGTCGCGCCTCAAGCTCGCTAATTAGCCGATGTTCGCATTATGTCTGCCAAATCGTTGTCTGGCGCACAAACCTTGAGGTGACGCCAGGTGGCGGCGACCCGACTGTTGAGGTCGATGGCCATGGCCGCCAACAGATGCCCGAGGCATGCGAAGAGCACGATCGCAGCCAATGTGGTGGTTGAGCCTTGCCGGTCGGGCATGGGGCTCAGGAGGTCATCGGTTGAACCGGCTCGAACGCATACCCACCCGACGATGCCGGGCAGGAGAAGCAACAGAGCAATAAATAGCTGGTAGCCGAGCGTCATGCCGGCTGCGGGCGTCGACCGCCAGCCTCGGGCTGTCGCTCGGCGATCGGGCGTGCCTCGCGCAGGCACGGGAGCTGGAGCGCCCTGCCCTCACCGCCGATAAGTCGTGGCGGGCTGTGAAGGTGAAAGGGCTGAAGGTCGAGGTGTTGCGATAGCCGGCGACGACCGCTTTGCGCCCCAATGCTGGTCGCTCAGCGAGCGCCCGGGCCTGCCCGGAAGCGGACATTCTGACCTACGATTGTGGTACCGACGGAGGGGCAGGCTACCGTGCATCGGGATCGCGTGTCAGAACCGACCGGTTGTGACACAAAGCTCACGGCGAAAAGCGCCGTTGCTTCAGCGCCCTGCTTTCCTGCAAGCGGTCGGGAAGCGGGGACTGAAGAAGGCTTCTCAAACCATTACAGTGAGAAGGTAGGCTGATCCGAGCGGCACCGACACGATCTAATCAGAGCTTGACTATAAAGCTATCTAGGTAGACTTAATGGCGCATGTCTCGAACACGCGCGCTCTCACCCCAAGCCCGGATGATCCTCGCCGTCCTGCTCGACGCACGTGACGGATGGTCTCACGGCTATGAACTGGCGCGGCTCGCCGGTGTGAAATCCGGCACGCTCTACCCCCTCCTGATCCGTCTGGAAGCGCAGGGCTATCTTGAAGCGGAATGGCAACAGCCTCTGGAGAGGGGACGACCGCCGCGGCACGCCTACCGACTGACGGCCAGCGGGGTGCAGCTCGCCCACGCCAATCCTCCGGGTCAATCGGCGTCACCGGCTTCAGGCCAGCGGGAGGCGACAATATGAGCGTTGGACGTCGGCGCGGCCTTGCCGATCTTGCCTGTCGCGCTCTGCAAGCCACGCTACCTCCCTCCTTGCAATCATGGGGAAGGGCCATCCGTTGCGAAACGGCGGAGATTTCCAACGATACCAAGGCGCTGCTGTTCGCGCTCGACAGTGTGTTCGGCCTCATACCACGCGTGCTCGCGTCGTATCTGCTCCGCCCCTTCGCCTCGCTGATCGGCGAAGGCGCCCTTTCCTCCGAAGGACTAACGACCATGGACTTTCACGAAAGCGCGGCGCGTCGCCCCCGCGCCATAGGTATCGCGTGCGCAACCGCCGCGGTCGCGCTGGGCCTCGCCTACATGGGGGTCGCCGGCGCTCCCGCGCGCTACCTGGGCATCAACCTCGTCGCGCTGGCGATCGGCATGACGCTGCTGGGTCTCGTCGGCCGCGTTATGCTCGCGGGCCCGCGGTGGGCGGGCGGGACGATCGCGGCGATGGCGGGTGCGCTGCTGGCTACCGCCCTGCTCGGCGACGACGTCGACGGCGCGGTGCGGTGGGTACGCCTCGGTGGGCTGTCCATCCAGCCGAGCCTGATCCTGCTGCCCCTGATGGTCGTAGCGTTCGCGCGATGCCGCGACGCGCTCGCGACGGCGGGCATGATCGTCGCCGCCGCCGCGATGGCGATCCAGCCCGACCGTGCGATGGCCGGAATGCTTGCGGCGGGTCTGGGCGTCCTCGCGGTCATGCGCCCCGAAAGGCACCTCATCGCGGCGCTCGGCGCGAGCGTCGCCAGCTTCGCCGCGACGTTGGTCCGTGCCGACACGTTGGCGGCGGTCCCCTATGTCGACCAGATCCTCTACTCGTCCTTCGACGTCCACGCAGCCGCCGGCGCGGCGGTACTGGGTGGCTCGGCCCTGCTCCTCGTTCCTGCGATCGTCGGCTGGCGCCGCGATCCGGCGAATCGCGACTCCTATGCCGCCTTCGGGTTCGTCTGGCTTGCCGGGATCATGGCTGCCGCCCTCGGCAACTACCCGACCCCGATAGTGGGTTACGGCGGAAGCGCGATCATCGGCTATGCCCTGAGCCTTCTGGCGCTGCCGAAGCTGACGGGAGCAGGAGTCGGCGTGGACGCGCAGGCGGCCGGCGAGGCCGAAACGACGCCGCTCGATCGCCATCTGCTCGTCGGCGCGGCCTGATCCGAATGGCCGACGCCCACACGGGCGGCCGCCCTCGCCGCGCGGCCAGCTCGATACTCAAGCGCCCATACCGGTCTTGGCTGCTCGCGATCCTCGTCGCCGCTTCGATCTACTACGCATGGACGGAGATCACGAAGACGCGAGGTGCCCAGAAGGTGTCCTTCGTCCCGGCGGAACAGGCGTGCGGGACGGCGGGCCCGTTCCGCTACTGCGTCAACCGGGACCGGCGGGGCTCCAACGGCGACATCGTCTATCATCTGCACGGTCGGAACCTGGACGAACGCATCTGGAACGACGACACCTACTTGACCGCGATGCTGCAGGGCGAATGGCAGCGTAGCCGGGCGCTGCCGCCCACCGTCGTCACCCTGTCCTACGGATCGACCTGGATTCTGACGCCCAAGGGCGAAAAGGCTGACAGCGGCTTGCTGGACGATCTGATGACGCGCCTGCCGGCGATCGAGGCCAAGGTCGGGCGCCCGCACCGCCGCCTGCTGATGGGCGAGTCGATGGGCGGGCTCAACGTCCTGGTCGCGGGCCTCTCCTACCCATCGCGGTTCGCCAAGGTGGCGGCGTTATGCCCCGGCGTATATGCATCCTCGCCGTTCGCATCGCTGTCTACGATCCGCACGACGGCGGAGCGTACGGGTGCGAACCCCAAGATCGTGTTCGGCGTTTTGCTTATGGCACGGAAGTATTTGGCTAGCGATGCGGAGTGGCGGCGCGTCTCGCCGCTCGATCTGATCGAACGGGCGGGGCCTCACTATCCGGCGCTCTACCTCTCCAACGGTCTGTACGACACCTACGGCAACTTCGAGGGTACTCAGCGACTTGCCGACATGGCTCGCCAGCGCGGGGTCAGAACGGAGTGGCATCCGATTTATGGCGGGCACTGCGCGACCGATACGTCTTCCTTGGCCGCGTTCCTTCTTTCCTAAGCACACCTGCTCTCTCTCAATAGGAGACTTTATCTTGCCAAGAATCCGGGTGGTCATTCCCACGCTCCTTGCAATCGGCATCGCTGGAGCGGCCTGTGGGCAGGCAATGAAGAATGACAGCTCACCCGCGAGAGTCGAGGTTCCGAAGGTAGAACGGGAGGGCGTCTGGCAATCTACCCCTGGCGGCACGCAGGTGCCGCTCTGGCCTGCGAACGTCCCTCTCGCCAAACCCGACAGCGGCGATCGTCCCGAGACGACCGGCAACGGCTCACCCCTTGTGGGGGGAAGAAAATGGCATTGGGCGACCTATGTCACCCGGCCGACCATGACGGTCTATCGGCCGAAGGGGCGCAATACCGGTGTTACGATGCTGGTCCTGCCGGGCGGAGGTTTTTACGCCGTAGCTATGGACCTGGAAGGCACCGAAGTCTGCGATTGGGTGACCCGGCAGGGTATGACCTGCGTCGTGCTCAAGTACCGGACGCCGCAAGTGTGGCCGAAGGAGAACGGAGAGCAGCAGCGACCGAAGGTGCTACTGGGTTTGGAGGACGCCCAGCGCGCGATTGGGTTGCTGCGGCAACGCGCCTCGACCTACGGGATCGACCCGCGCAAGATTGGCGTAATCGGTTTCTCGGCCGGCGCGTATCTCGTGGCGAATATGAGCAACACGGAAGAGCGCACTTATCCGCTTACCGACGCGGCCGACCGACAATCCCCGCGGCCCGACTTCGCGATCGTGGCCTATACGGCCCGCATGTTGGATAACAGCAAGGGGAAGAACAGCCTCGAACTAAAGCCTTGGGTGAAGATCAGCGCGAAGGCGCCGCCCACGCTCATCATTCACGCGATGAACGACTCCGTCGATGATATCCGACAGCCGATGGCTTATGCGCTGGCGCTGAACGACGCCGGCGTGCCGGTCGATATGCGTGTCTACGCGAAGGGTGGTCATGCATTCGGGATGCGGCCGACGGCCGATCCGATAACAACGCAGTGGCCTGGGCAGGTCGAACAATGGCTGCTTAATATAGGCATGCTGTGACGCGGACGACACGACCACGTTCTTAGAGACTCTAAATCGTCTCACATGCTCTGCCGTCTCCTTCAGCGTCTGCGGCAACTCTTAGGGCTTGTACTATGATTCGTTCCTGGCTTTGCGCTGCGCTCCCCTTTATCCTACTCGTTCCGGGCGCGACGGCTTGCGCCGAACAGGTCGCTCCAGAGCCGCCCAAGGTCACTGACGCGCTCCCGCCCATCACCTTTCCCACTAGCGCCGCGCACGACGCGCCCTCGGCACTCGGCCGCCGTTATCAGGTGTGGGTCGACCTACCGCCGTCCTACGCACGTTCTAAGAAGTCGTTGCCGGTCGTCTTCGTCCTCGATCCACACTGGGCGCTCCCGGTGACGCGCTCGGTGCGCTCGCTCGTCGGACAAAGGGGTCGCAATATCGAGGACTTCATCCTGGTCGGTCTTTCCCATGACCAGGACAGGGGCTTGGAGGGGCAACGGCGCGACTACACTCCTACCGATCCCCGACGCGACCCCGCGCACTCTCCGGGGTCATACTCGGCTCCGAGCTACGGTGAGGCGGAAGCATATCGACAGTATATTGAGACGGTCGTGTTCCCCTTGGTCGCTCGGAATTATCGCGTCGACATGAACCGCAAAATCTTGGTGGGGCACTCCTATGGCACGCTGTTCGGCTTCCACGTGCTGTTTACGCGGCCGGAGATGTTCAACGGCTACGTCTTCGGCAGCCCCTCTCTCTGGTTCGATCTCGGGGTGATGTTCCGTACGGAAGAAGCGTGGGCGCGCTCCGGCCGGAAGCTGTCCGCGCGCATACACATGGTGACCGGCAGCTTCGAGGCGATCGCTCCAGGAGCCCGCTACAACACCACCAACGACCTCGTCGCGGATATGGAGCGGATGCGCCGCACGCTGGCCTCACGGGGGCATCCCGGCCTTTTGATCACAAGCGAAATCGCGCAAGGCGAGGACCACCTGACGGTATTCCCCGACGTGGTCACGCGCGGTCTCCTGGCAGTGCTGCCCGGCCATGGGCCATATACGGGCAGCTGAGCAGCAGGGTCACAACCGAACGGTTGTGACACCTTGCGCCTTGGTCCGCTTACCACGCCGATGCGTCCGTAAGCCGACGTTCCGCTTCCGTTGAGAGTTTCAGACGCCGCTAGGCGTCAGAAAGTCTTCGATGCCCGAACCGCGGGGAGCATGGACTGAGCTATGGGGAAAGCGGTTTTGCGCAGGTCGTGGTGCTGGCCGTTGCTGCCCAAAATCGGACGCATCTGAGATCGGACCGTCTGAATTTAGATCGCAAAAGCGGACGCCGAAAAGCGGACGGGCCGATTTTGATATAGCGGCGTCTGCTTTTGGGCAGGGCGAGCGCAAGTGTGTCCGCTTCCGGACGCAGGGCTGCGCCGGTTACGGCAGTGGATGAGCCGTGCCGGGTCACGGCGCCTGCGTCCCGGATGCAAGTGATGGCGGTGGCGGCGCTCTGGGTTGATAGCGACGTTCGAAGACCTCGATGATCACCATGGTGCCACCGCAGCACGGGCACAGCGGCTGAGCTTCGAGCTCGGCGGGCGGATCGTCGGCCGGCGCGGGGGCGACATTGAGCAAACGGCGCGCGCGTTCGAGATGATCCTTGCGCCTGGCGCTGGCGAGGAGGCCATAGTGGCGGATGCGGTGGAACCCACGCGGCAGGGCGTGGAGCAGGAAGCGGCGGATGAACTCGTCAGCGGCGATGGTCATGACTTGCTGGCGGTTCGCGCCGCCCTGGCGATAATCCTTGTAACGGAAGGTGACCCCGGCATCGTCGAAGCGGACAAGGCGACTGTTCGATATGGCAACGCGGTGGGTGTAGCGCGACAGATAGGCGAGGACCGCTTCGGGGCCGGCGAACGGCGGCTTGGCGTAGACGACCCAGCGCTTCTTCCGAACGGGTGACAGGTGGCGAAGGAATGCGCGCCGGTCAGCGAGCTGCGCCATGCTGCCAAAGAAAGCGAGCTGCCCGCGGTCATGGAGGGCGACCAGCCGGGTGAGGAACAGGCGGCGGAAGAGCGCGCCGAGCACGCGAACGGGGAGCAGGAAGGCCGGGCGTGCGGATATCCAGCGCGTTCCATCGCGGGAGATGCCGCCACCGGGCACGATCATATGGATATGGGGATGATGGGTGAGCGCTGAGCCCCAGGTATGGAGGACGGCGGTGATGCCGATCCGGGCGCCGAGGTGCTTCGGGTCGGCGGCGATGGTCAGCATCGTATCGGCCGCCGCCTTGAACAGCAGATCATAGACCAGCGCCTTGTTGTAATAGGCAATGGCTGCGACCTCGGCAGGGAGGGTGAAGACGACATGGAAATAGCCGACCGGGAGCAGGTCGGCCTCGCGAGCCTCGAGCCAGGTGCGCGCGGCGGCGCCCTGGCATCTGGGGCAATGCCGGTTGCGGCAACTGTTATAGGCGATGCGCCAGTGGCCACAGTCGGTGCAAGCCTCGACGTGGCCACCTAGGGCGGCGGTGCGGCAATGCTCGATCGCCGACATGATCTTGAGCTGGTGCAGGCTCAGATGCCCGGCATGCGCGGTGCGATACGCAGGGCCTGCAGCACGGAAGATATCGGCGACCTCGAGCGAGGCGCGCACCGCCTTAGCCGTCAGGCGCCTCTTCGTCCGGCGCGGCCAGCGCAAGCCTGTCGAGCGGACTGACGACCGACCGAACGGTCTTCGTTGCGACCTGCGCGTAGAAGGCGGTGGTGTTTAGCTTGGCGTGACCGAGCAGCGCCTGAATGACGCGGATATCGACGCCATCCTCGAGCAGGTGGGTGGCGAAGCTGTGGCGTAAGGTATGCGGTCCGACGCGCTTGTCGATATCCGCGGCCTCCGCGGCTTCGACGACGACGCGGTAGAGCTGGCGCGTGCTGATCGGGGCTGAGGCGCTCTGTCCGGGGAACAGCCAGCCCTCCGGCAGGAGCACGCCCTGCTGTCGCCCGGCGCGCCACCAGTCGCGCAGCAGCAGGAGCAGGCCCTCGGGCAGCATGGCATTGCGGTAGCGGCCGCCCTTACCGCGCTCGATCCGGAGCAGCATGCGCTTGCTGTCGATATCACTCACCTTCAGCGCCGACACCTCGGCGACGCGCAGCCCCGCGCCATAGGCGACCGACAGTGCGGCCTGGTGCTTGAGGGAGCGGGTCGCATCGAGCAGCCGCCTCACCTCGGCCATGGTCAGGACGACGGGGATCTTGCGAACCTGCCTGGTGCGGATCAGCTTACGTGCAAGATCGGGGCGGTCGAGCGTGTGCGTGAAGAAGAACCTCAGCGCGCCAACGATGCTGTTCATCGTTGGCGCCGGTACGCCCGCCTCGAGCTGCTCGATCTGGAACCGCCGGATATCCTCGGCGGTCGCGGTGTGGGGAGAGCGCTGCAGCCAGGTTGCGAACCGCCCGACGTCGCGCAAATATTTACGCTGCGTCTCCGGTCCGAACCTGCGCATCGCCATGTCGTCCAGCAGGCGCTGGCGCAGCGGGCTGATCGGACCAATCTGTACAAGCTCGTTCATCGTTCGACTCCTTAGGTTGAAGGAGTCGAAAGGGTCTGCCTGCGGCAGCCCACGTTCAATCAGGCGCGGCGCTCACTGGACGACTTTACATCGAGGCTAGCGCCAATCCGCGCAGCGGTTCGTGCGTCGGCCCAAAAGCCTCCTCTTTCAGCGTTCCCCGCTTGGCCAATGACGGCCGAGGAGATGAACCATGGGATACTCTCGATTTGACCCCGCAATACAAGCCCGTGCAGCCTGGAACGCCGGCAAGACCGTTGGCACCAAGCGACCTCTGACGCAGAAGCAAATCTGGGCGATACGCTTCCACCTAGATCGCGAAGGCCGTCTCCGGGACAAGGCTCTCTTCGATCTCGCGATCGACAGCAAACTGCGTGGCTGTGATCTCGTCAAGGTCAAGATTGGCGATGTCGTTGCTGGCGCGGACATTCGCAATCGCGCCATTGTCATCCAGCAAAAGACCAACCGTCCCGTCCAATTCGAACTGACAGCGGATGTTCGCGCGACTCTGATCGCCTGGCTAGAGCGACGCGGCGGTTCGGCTCACGATTATCTATTTCCGAGCCGCGTCGATCTCCATGGCCATATGAGCACACGCCAGTATGCCCGCCTCGTCGATGAGTGGGTGACCGCCATCGGTTTGCGTAAGGCTGAGTACGGCACTCACTCGCTGCGGCGAACGAAAGCTGCGATGATCTACCGTGCCACCGGCAATATCCGAGCTATCCAAATTCTGCTCGGCCACACCAAGATCGAAAACACGGTTCGGTACCTTGGTGTCGACCTCGAGGATGCCTTACTGTTGGCGGAGCGCACCGAAATCTGACACAGCAAGCGGTCGACCGACCTATTCGGTCGGCCGCTTTGAGGCGGCGTTAGAATGGCGTGATCGACCGAAATTGGGTGGAAAGCTGACATTCACGACAACGCTCGTTCTGTCCATCGTCGTGGCGACTGGAACGCAAGTCGGAGTCAACTTATGGAGCGAGAACGCCCCATGCGGGCCAATGAGAGAACGCAGTAAATGGCCTGGCTTCTTGAGCGTGAGAACACGACGGTAGCGACCGTCAAGTTCGACATGGAGCCATCATGCTCCGAAATAATGATACCTTACGAACTTCTGGAACAGCGCGGTCTTGCTCATGTTTCGGCTCGTCCCACCCGCGCGGCCATCGATATCGACGATCAGTTTTGGCCGAAACGCGCACGACTGAAAACGCCACGAAAATCGCTTCCCGATTGGGTTGGGTTCTGCTCCTTCTGGGGGGTTAGCCAGCCATTCCGTGATTGCATTGATGGCCTGGAGCCCGGGCTTCACGAATTCAGGGCGGTAGAGGTGCTTCGCTCCGACGGGGCACCCTTTGAAGTTTCATATTATGCCATCAACGTTCGCCGGGCAATATCCGATGCCGTCGATTGGCAGAAAACCGATGTCCCGTCGAAAGAATACAAACATGGGCGCAAGATGCTGGGACTAAAGACTCTGGCAGAGACGCGCAATATTGTCATGAAAAGATCAGCAATAGGGGGCTCCCATTTGTGGGTTCCAGACGAGTTAATCACGTCGGCTATCGCTGTATCTAATGAACTCTACACATTGCTGGGACAGAGGAAACTTCTAACTGGCGTTGCCTGTTTTCGTGTTATCGAAGAATGATGAGGCCAGAGGCATGGGCAATAATCATCAGGGATTTATGCTGGTTTTCGGGAACGGCCGCAATGGGGTCGTTAGGGGCTGGTCCGCTTCTGGGTCGCCTCGCACTTGGCCTCTGTGCATTGTAGGGACACGGATTCACGGTAGGCATCGACGTCAGGGGTAGCGAACTATTTGCGCAGGTTCTCGATGCCAAGTTCGCGCCACATCCAAGTGAAGTCGTAGGTGGCCATCGGGTCGTTCGCGTCGAGTTGGCTGCTGCTGCGGTTTTCGAGATGCTTGAGCCACCCGGCTACTCGGTGCCGGCCTGCGGCAGTTTGAACGGCTGCGCGCGGGGTGATGTCGCCGAGCATGCCGACGGGTTCATCGAGCGTCGCGCGGTACTGACGGTCGAGCATGGCATGGATGAGCGGGGTTGCAACCTCTGGCGCAATGGCGGGTGCCGGTTCGGATGATGTCAGCCCCTCGGCCCGCGCCGCCATGGCCTGTTCGACCGTCTCAATCGTGGTCAGCGGCGAGCCGACCAACCCGGCGAGCGCATCGTTGATAAGCGTGGTGCCGCGTTTCGCTCGCTCGGCCGAGGTGACGGCGAGCATCAGGGCGCGGCCTTTCAATTCGACATTGCCGAGCACCGGGGTGCCGTCCGCCATCGTCACACCCCACGCCATGCGCCCGGTGCTTTTCGCTTTTCCGTTCGGTTTCTCGCCCAGCCAGTTCCAAAAGTGCGTGGTTTCCCGCTGAAGCGCAGGGAGAGTATCAAGCCGCTCGCCGACCAGCGCCTGGGTCACGCCGCGTGCGAAGGGAAAGCGCACGCGGTGGAACATCACCTCCTCGCCATCACTGTTGTGCAGCGTGGGGATGGACGCCGGTCCCATGGTCCTGGGAACGACATCGAACAGCCATGCCGTGCTGATGAGGGCCGGAAGTGCAGCCAGATCGTCGGCGTCTAGGTTCAACGCGGTTTGCGGGCTGCGCTTGCCCTTCGAGCGCCGTAGATCGGCGACGATCGCCTCGGCCGCCTCCATAGTGAACGACAGCACGCCCCCCGACAGGAGGTGCTTGCCTCCGACCTGCACGACGCGGGCACCGATCCTGTCCCATTGCTTCAGCGTCTGCGAGGCGCTGCGCTCGGATACTCGAAGCGGCTCGCTGCCCTGGATCAGGTCACGCACAAGGAAGCCGCTCCCGGGCTCGACCTCGCTCACCTCGTGGAGGCTCATCACCGACGATCGGAGGGCACGCAGGTAGATTTTGGTCGGGCCGCTCTCGTTCCAGCCCCGGCGCCGAATATAGTCATCAACGATGTTCCGGTCCCCGGGTTCGATGGTGCGCGTGAGCAGATCCTCGAACGCGCATCCCCACAACACGCCGGCCCAATGATCGCCGACGATGTCCGCCAGCTCGTCCGCTTCGAAGTCGAACTCCTCCATCGCCAGCCCGAGATGATCGCCGAGCGCCTCGCCCAGATGCTCGCCCCAGGCCGGCGAGGTGGCGAACTTCATGACGCCGGACAGATCGTGACCACGCTTCATGCCTGTTCCCTCTGCTGCTGACTGAATTGCTGGCGGTGCGCGGCGACGATGCGCGAGACGGTGGGTTCGCTGACGCCGTAGAGCCGCGCCATCTCGGCACCGGACTTGCGGCCGGACGTGACGGACTCGGCGATTTCGCGGCGCTGCTTGTCGCCGAGCTTGGGCCGACGCCCGCCGATCCGTCCTTCTGCGCGAGCCTGGGCAAGGCCGGCGCTGGTACGCTCGCGGATCATGGCCCGCTCAAACTCGGCGAAGCTTCCCACCATCTGCATCATCATCCGCCCTGCCGCGGTGGTGGTGTCGATCGCCTCGGTCAGCGAACGAAAGCCCGCTCCCGCGTGCTCGATCCGCTCCATGATGTGCAGCATGTCCTTCAAGCTGCGCGACAGTCGGTCGAGCTTCCAGACGACGACGACATCTCCCTCGCGCAACTGGCCGATCATCTCCAGAAGCTTGGGTCGGTCCCACCGCCCACCGCTGGCGGTCTCCTCGAACATCCGCTTGCAGCCGGCGGCATCGAGCGCGCGCCGCTGCGCGGCGTTCGACTGGTCGTCGCCCTTCGATACGCGGGCATAGCCGATCAGATAGGGTTCGCGCGTCATCTGCGTCTCTTTCACAAACGGCCGTATCCGGAGGTGGAAACAGGATGCACCAATTTCCGCAGCCTTGGGCCTTTCACAATCCTCTTTCATTAAGCGGGCAAAAGGCAAGAGGTTTTTGAAGGATGAAACATGCCCGCACGTATTCCGATGACCCAGCGGCAGCGCGCCGCATTGCTTGCTTTGCCCGACAGCGAGGCGGCGGTGGTGCGACACTATGGCCTCGATGCCGAGGACCTTGCTGCAATCGGCACCGCGCGCACTCCGGCAACCCGGTTGAGCTACGCCCTGCAACTCTGTTGCCTCCGCTTTCCGGGGCGGCATCTGCGCGCAGGCGAGCTGTTGCCTGCGATCATGCTCGACCATATCGCCGAGCAGGTCGGGGTGGATGCAGGCGCCATCGCCGACTTCGCGCGGCGAGCGCCGACCCGCTACGATCAGCTTGCCGCCATCAAGGCGCGCTTCGGCTTCACCGATCTGAGCCGGCCAGCGCGCGGTATCATGATGACCTGGCTGGAAATCGAAGCCATGCCCATCGTGGACGGGCGTATTCTGCTCGATCGACTGCTCGACGAGCTGCGCACGCGGCGCATCGTTATCCCCGGCATCAGCGTAGTCGAGCGGATGGCGGCCGAGGCGATGCTGCGGGTGGAAACCGATCTGGTCGCTGCAATCCATGATAAACTCGATGCGGATATGCGTCAGCGCCTCGATACGCTGGTCGATGAGAAGGTGCATGATCGACAGAGCCGCTTGTCGTGGCTGCGCGAACCACAGCCCCGCGTCGCGTCAGCCTCGCTCGCCGAAATCCTTGAGAAGATCGCTCTGATCCGCAGGACCGGAATTTCCTGTGTTCCGGTCGATCCCCTGCACGAGCCACGCATGACGCAGTTCGCCCGCGAAGGCGTGCGCTATACCGCCCAGGCCTTCCAACAGATGCGCGCCTCCCGCAGGCGGGCCATCCTGCTTGCTACGCTGCGCGAGATGGAAGCCACGCTTACCGACGCGGCGATCGCCATGTTCGGCGCCTTGATGGGACGCGCTCACCTTCGTGCCCGCAAACGCCTGGAACAGGGAATCGCGATTTCGGGACGCGAAGGCCGTGACCGACTGATGCGCATCGCCACCGTGCTGGAAACAGTTAGCCGGGTAGCACGCACCGGTGAAGATATCGGCGCGGCCCTCAGGGATATCGTGCCTCTCGACATGCTCGATGCCGATGCCGCGATCATCCGTCGTACCGCGGCACCTCACAGGGACGATGTGTTGAGCGAGATCGCAGCCGAATACCGGACCTTCAAACGAATAGGACCTCTATTCCTGCAAACGCTCGATTTCCACGGCCGGGTCGGCACCGCGGCGTTGCGCAATGCGATGACGGTCCTGTCGGATCTTGATGGCGACTGGCGCAAGCCGCTCCCTGCCGACGTTCCGCTCGGTCATGTCGAGCGGCGCTGGCACCGCCATGTCGTGGTCGCCGGCAAGATCGACCGGACGCATTGGGAGATGGCCACCTACGGGGCGCTCGCCAATGCACTGGCATCGGGTGATATCTGGGTGCCGAGGTCACGGCTGCACAGGTCGCTGGACGTGCTGCTCGCGCCATCAAGTGGCGCAGCGCTGCAACCGGTGTTCTCGCTCGGTGATCCACACGCATGGCTCGATCAGCGCGCCGCGCAACTCGACAAAGCCTTGTGCGACGTCGCCCAGAATCTGGCCGGACGTGATGCTGCCCTGTTCGCTGGCGAGCGATTGCGCTTCCCCAAGGAACTGAAGGACGATGATGCCGGGCACGACGAAGGACGGCATCTGACGCTTGCCTGCTACGGTATGCTGCCTGCCACGCGTATCACCGACGTGCTGTCGCAGGTCGAACGATGGACCGGCTTCACCCAGCACTTCGGGCACGTCTCGACCGGGTTGCCGCCTGGCGATGAGCAGGCCTTCCTCGCCACTCTGATTGCCGAAGCGACCAATCTTGGGCTGTCGCGCATGGCCGAGGTATGCGGCGCAGGGTCACGCCGCGCGCTGCTGCGCATGCAGACATGGCACATGCGCGAGGAAACCTTTCGGGCGGCGCTCGCCTGTCTGACCGACGCCATCCACGCCGAGCCGATCGCCGCCTGGTTTGGGCAAGGACACCGGGCTTCCGCGGATGGCCAGGCCTTCTACCTGGGCGGGCCGGGCGAAGCCGGCGGAGCGGTCAACGCCCATTATGGTCGCGACCCAGTGGTCAAGATCTACACCACCATCACCGACCGCTACGCGCCGCTGCACCAGACGGTGATCGCCGGCACGGCAGGAGAAGCCATCCATGCGCTCGATGGGCTCCTCGGCCATGACAGCAACGCCGATCTGACCGCACTGCACGTCGATGGAGGCGGCGTTTCCGACATCGTGTTCGCAACGATGCATCTCCTCGGGCTCGATTTCGAGCCGCGCATTCCTCGCCTGTCCGACCGGCGCCTCTACGCATTCGAACCTTCGAAGCGCTATGGCAGGCTTGCGCCACTGTTCGGTCACAGGCTCAACCGGGATCTGATCGTCAGCCACTGGCCGGATATCGAACGCGTCATCGGCGCGATGCGTGATCGCACCGTTACGCCCTCGCTGATCCTCAAAAAGCTATCCGCCTACCGCCAGCAGAACAGCCTCGCCGCGGCGCTCCGCGAGGTAGGACGGATCGAGCGCACGCTGTTCACGTTGCGCTGGTTCGACGATCCGGCGCTACGCCGCACGGTCACCGCCGAGTTGAACAAGGGCGAGGCGCGCAACAGCCTGGCGCGAGCGGTCGCCTTCCATCGGCTCGGTCGCTTTCGCGACCGTGGCTTGGAGAACCAGCAAACCCGCGCGGCTGCCCTCAACCTCGTCACCGCAGCGATCATCCTGTTCAACTGTCGCTATCTTGGGCACGCCGTCGAAGAAATGCGCCGCCGCGGAAGCCAGATCGATCCGGCTATGCTGTCTCGGCTCTCACCATTGGGCTGGGATCGCATCAATCTCACCGGCGATTATGTCTGGTCCGATCACCTCGATCTCGACGCCAATGGCCTCATGCCGCTGCTCATCAAACCGCTACCGTGAATCTGTGTCCGCATAATGCACAGGGGCCATGCTGGTCGAGGCGGGATGGACCTATCGACTTCCTGCCCGCGAAGAGCGACGTTACCGGGATCGCGTTGCGGATCTTCCCGAAGATATTCAGGCGATCGGTTGGAAGGCTCAGGTGCGGCTATGCCAGCGGTTCCGCCGCCTCTCGGCGACAGGCAAGCCGCAACCCAAGGTCAACACGGCGATCGCCCGTGAACTTGTGGGTTTCGCCTGGGACATCGCCCGTCGCGTGCAACCGGTGGTGGCGGTCTGACCCGCCAGGGGTAGAGCTTGGGCTCTGGCCTTTGGCGACATAGGCATGGCCGGTGTGTCGCGGGCGCCCGACTGTGATGGGCAATCCTCGGTGTACGTTGGGGCAGGCAAGTCCGATGCCCGTGCTTAGAGTGAGGAAGGTCCAGCGACGGAAACGGGTATTGCGGTAATCAATCCGCGGATGAGAGCGTGATCAATCGTCGTCGATCAGGAGCCCGCGGCACTCCGGCCATGCCAAATTCACCGCTAGCCCAAAGGCCAGCGGACGCGTAAACTCGCCTTGTAACGCAGATGGCAGTCATGAGAGCGTGCAGATACGTCACTTTCGTGTAGTCACCCCAAGAAGCCGGAAACGAAGAAGCCCGCAGCGATCGCCGCGTTCAGCAGCAGGACGATCCACAGTGTGCGGCGCTCCTGCCCGCCATTGTTGTCGTTGCCCGGGATCATCCCATCATCTCCTCAAGTGTCAGCAGGGCCAGGAAGCCGACGAAAAACATCGAGCTGATGAGCGGGGTGTCGGGTTTCTCGTGCGCCTCGACCAGCAACTCCTCCGTGACGAGGTAGAGCAGCGCCATCAGCCCGAAGCTGAGGAAGCCGGCGATCATCACCGGCGACAGCGCGGCGACCGGCACGGCAGCGAGCGCGCCGATCGGCAGCAGCAGGGCCAATGCCGAGACGATCACGATGATGCGCAAGCGCGAGCGATAGGTTTCCGCCAGCTCGTCGGTCAGCGTCAGTCCCAGAAATAACACTTCCAGAGTGAGCGCGATCGTCAGCAGGAGACCTGCCTTCTCGCCCGCCACGAAAGCGAGGCCGAGCACCAGGCCGTCGACCAGAATGTCGATGCCGATCGCGGCGAGTAGCGCCATCGGCCCCTTGAAGCGGGCCTCAAGAGCCTTGAGCCCCAGCATGGTCGCGACGCCCGCCGCCCCGCCGATCAACGTCGCGCTGGGCGATGCCTCATGCTTGACCTGCGGCAGGATTTCGGTCGCTGCCGCCGCGAACACGACGCCGGCAGCGAGATGCTGTAGGCCCGCCACGAGGCCAGGTTTCAACTTGGTGCGGCTCGCGACAATCGCGCCGAGCACGACCGCCAGCACAGGCGCAAGCGTATAGAGCAGTGCCTGCATTTCCTAGGACTCCTCCGGGGTTCGGTGGCAGACGCGGATCTTCCCGCGTCGCGTGAACGCGATCGATCCGCCCGCCACGACAGCCCGCGAATGGTCGCCGCGAAACTCGTCACCGGTTCGCTGCGCGCGCAGGATCTCGGTCCTGCCCTTCGGCAGCCAGGTGACGGCCATTTTCAAGCCGTCATCGATGAAGTCGACATCGGCGCGTGTGCCGTCGTCGCAGTACATGATGCGCTGCGCGATTAGTTTCGACGTCAGATGCTTTTCATGCGCCGGCTCGGTAGGCTGGGTCGGCGCTGGATTACACGCCCCTATAACCGCCCCGGAGACGAGAACGACGCCGAGGCGCGCGATCGCCAGACCGGCCCGATTCAGGCCGCACAAGGTTGTCACATTTGAAATCGACGTGTCAGACATCGGTCTCTTCCGACGAAGCGCCCTGTGGCGTTCGAAGGCAGGGCAGTTCATCGCGTGCCTTCCTGCTCGCAGATCCGGGTACGGCCATCGCCTTCCACGATGGTGAGCTGCGACCCCTTGAAGGTCGCGGTGGCTGTTTCGCCGACATATTGCAGGCCCTGCGCTGGCGCGGTCAGCATCATCGGCGGTCCCCCGTTGGAGCGCCGCAAATCGATCTGCAGGCCGTTGTCCTTGTAATCGACGAACAGCGGTTCCCCGTCGGAACAGCGATATCTATGCCGCCCCATTTCCCCGGTCGCCACGGCGCTGTCGGACGAATGGATCTGCTGCTCCGTTGGCGGGGCTGGCGGCTTTCTTTCCGAGCACGCCGCGAGCCCGACAACGAGGATGACGGCGGGCAGCACCCGCTTACAGTGCATCATCATCGCGCCTTCCTCCTGTAGCGGAAGGGGACGCGCTGACGATTGATAGCCCGGGCAGGCTGACCTACCCGCCAGCGGAGATAGGTTGCGAGGCGATCGTCAGATTCGACCATCAGGGATCGCAGGCGGCGCAACATCATCGCCGCGAACGGCAGGGAGAGCGCCCCGCGCAGCGTGCAGCTATGCGTTAGCCTGGTGCCGCCATCGTCCCCCGCCAGCTCGTACCGCTCTTCGAGCGTGAACAGATAGGGGATGCCGCAGGACCAAGCGAAGGCGTGCGGTTTATCGAATCGATCAATCCGTGCTGGCGTCCGAATTGGCCGGGTGATGCCCTGGATCGCAAAGGTGCATTCTGTGTCGCCGAGCCGGGACGGATCATCGAGAAATACGAGCGGACTCCACGCCCGGCGATGATCCGGATCGGTGAGTGCCGACCAGATGCGCAGTGGCCCGCCGTGAAGCATCGAGCTGGTTATGGTGCGAGGCATATCCCCATCTCCCAGAGATGGGCGGGGCGATCGCGGATCGCCCTGCCCATCCATCAGGCCAAGTTGTTCACGAAGGTCTGACCGTGGTCGTCCCCTTCATGCTCCTCATTGTAGTGCTCGGGTTTCTCGATCACTTTCTGCCCGAACCGGGCATAGAGTGTCGGCAGCACGAACAGCGTAAGAAGCGTCGCCGAGATCAGACCGCCGATGACGACCGTCGCCAAAGGCTTTTGAACCTCTGCGCCGGCGCCTTCGCCCAGCGCCATCGGCACGAAGCCGAGGCTGGCGACTAGCGCGGTCATGATGACGGGTCGCAGACGCTGCATCGCGCCAACATGCGCGGCTTCCTCGCGGCTCATCCCTGATCGGATCAGATCTTGGATCGAGCTGACCATGACGAGGCCGTTGAGGACCGCGATGCCCGAGAGGGCGATGAAGCCCACTGCCGCCGAGATCGAGAAGTCCATGCCCCGCAGGAACAGCAACAGGACGCCGCCCACCAGCGCGAAAGGCACGCCGGTGAACACGATCGCGGCGTCGCGGACCGATCCCAACGCCCCGTAGAGGAGCAGCAGGATCAAGATGAAGCAAGCCGGAATGACCAGCTTCAGCCGTTCGCTTGCCGATTGGAGGTTCTCGAACTGGCCGCCCCATTCGAGATAGGTGCCGGCAGGCAGCCGGAGTTGGCTGCCGATCGCCGCCTGCGCATCCGCCACGACGGATCCGACGTCGCGGCCACGCACGTTGGCTTGCACCACCACGCGCCGCTTGCCGTTCTCGCGGCTGATCTGGTTCGGACCATCGACCACCTTGATCTCGGCGACGCTGGACAGCGGTACATAGCCGCCGCCTGCCACCGGCACCTGCACCTGTTGGAGCAGGCCGATGTCGGCACGCTGCGCCTCCGACAGGCGGATCACCACGGGGAAGCGACGGTCGCCCTCGAAGATCTGGCCCGATGTTCGCCCGCCGATCGTCGCAGTCACGGTGTCCTGCACATCCTGAGCCGTAACGCCCAACCGCGCCATCGCGTCGCGGTTGACGCGAATGTCGAGCATGGGAAGACCGGTCGTCTGCTCCACCTTCACGTCCGCTGCGCCTTGCGTTCTGCGCAGCACCGCCGCGATTTGCTCGGCCGTCCGGTTCATCTGGTTGAAGTCGTCCCCGAACACCTTCACCGCGATGTCGCCGCGCACGCCGGCGATCAGCTCGTTGAAGCGCATCTGGATGGGCTGGGTGATCTCGTAGGCATTTCCCGGAATCTTCGCGAGATTACCCTCGATCCGGCTGACCAGCTCCTCCTTGGGAAGCTCAGGATCCGGCCAATCCTTGCGCGGCTTCAGGATGACGAACATGTCGGTCGCGTTCGGCGGCATCGGGTCGGCCGCCAGCTCGGCGGTGCCCGTCTTGGAATAGACGAATTGCACCTCCGGCTGCTTCGACATCATCCGCTCGATCGGCACCTGCATCGCCTGGCTCTGCTGGACCGACGTTGCCGGAATGCGGAGCGACTGGATCAGCAAATCGCCTTCGTCGAGCTGCGGCAGGAACACCGAGCCGAGCGTAGTGAAAGCAAGCGCCGCCACCACAAGGCTTCCCACACCCGCACCGATCGTCAGCGTCGGGCGCTTCATGGCCCGGTCGAGACCGGGTTCGTAGCGCTTCTTCAGCCACGTGATGATGCGGCCGTCCTTCTCCTCGACCTTCTTCGACAGCCAGATCGCAATCATCGCCGGCACGAAGGTGAGAGAGAGGATGAAGGCGAAGGCGAGCGCGATGATGACGGTCAGCGCCATCGGTCCGAACGTTTTACCCTCCACGCCGGTCAGCGTGAGCAGCGGTACGTAGACGAGGATGATGATTGCCTGCCCGTACACAGAGGGACGGATCATCTCACGCGCAGCGGCTGCCACGGTCGCGAGCCGTTCCTTGACGCTGAGCAATCGGCCTTCATGATGCTGTTGCTCGGCAAGCCGGCGCAGCGCGTTTTCGACAATGATGACGGCGCCGTCGACGATCAGACCGAAGTCCAAAGCCCCAAGGCTCATCAGATTGGCCGAGACCCCAGCGCGCAGCATACCAAAGCCTGTCAGCATCATGGTGATCGGGATGACCAACGCCGCGATCAGGGCCGCACGGAAGTTGCCGAGCAGCAGGAAGAGCACGACGATGACCAGCACCGCGCCTTCGGACAGGTTTTTCGCGACCGTCTTGATCGTCGAATTGACCAGCTCGGTGCGGTTCAGCACCGGCTGAATTACGACGTCAGGAGGCAGCGAAGCGTTGATCGTCTTCAGTTTCTCAGCGACCGCGGTCGACACGATGCGGCTGTTCTCGCCGATCCGCATGATCGCCGTGCCGACGACGACTTCGGTACCGTTCTCCGATGCCGAACCCATGCGGATCGCCTGACCCGTCTTCACAGTCGCAACTTGTTCGACCGTGATCGGCACGCCGTTACGTGTCGCGATCACGGTCCTGGCCAACTCGCTGGCATTGCGAACGAGCGCATCCGAGCGAACAGCCAGACCTTCGCCATTGCGATTGACGAAGCCACCGCCGACGCTGGTGTTATTGCGCTCCAGCGCATTTCCCAGGTCCGTCAGCGTGATGCCGAGCGAGGCCAGCTTCTGCACGTCGGGCACGACGAGGAACTGCTTGGCGTAACCGCCAATCGAGTCGACACCGGCGAGGCCCGGTGTGGTCTTCAGAAGCGGCGTCACGATCCAGTCCTGCGCGGTGCGCAGGTAGGTCGCCTTGTCCTCTTCGGTCGTCAGTCGCTCGCCCTCTGGCGTGATGTAGCTGCCATCGGGCTGTTGGCCCGGTTCACCGGGCTTGTGCTTGTCGTCCTCGCGATGATCGAGACGAACGGTGTACATGTACACCTCGCCCAGGCCTGTCGCGATCGGACCCATTTCAGGGTTCACGCCGTCGGGCAGATTCTCTTGCACGCCCCGCAGACGCTCGCCCACCTGCTGGCGGGCGAAATAGATGTCCGTCGCGTCCGAAAAGACCGCCGTGATCTGCGCGAAGCCGTTGCGGCTCAACGAGCGCGTATATTCCAGGCCGGGGGTGCCGGCGAGCGCGGTTTCGATTGGAAACGACACCTGCTTCTCGACCAGCTCGGGCGAGAGGGCAGGCGCGCGGACGTTGATCTGGACCTGATTGTTGGTGATGTCCGGCACCGCGTCGATCGGTAGCCGGTAGAGGGAAAAGGCGCCGATGGCGGCGACGATGACGGTGAGGAGCAGGACTAGCCAGCGCTTCTCGACCGCCCAGGTTACGATACGGGCGATCATGGCTTAATCCTCGTGGCTCGCTTCGCCCTTGCCGATCTCGGCCTTGAGCGTGAAACTTCCGGTGGTGGCGATCTGTTCGTTGCCGGTCAGGCCCGACCGGACGATCACCGTGTCGCCCGACGCATCGCCGAGCTGGACCGGGGTCGCCTTGAAGCCGGTGGGCGTGCGCACGAACACGACCGACTTGCCCTCGAAACTCTGGACCGCCGTCGTCGGCACGCGGACCGCCCCGCTCCCGCCGCTGCCCGTGAGCTGCACGGCTGCCGTCACAGGCTCGCCGACCCGCCATTCGCCACCGCGATTGTCGAGGGTGGCGAGCGCAGGCACGAGCCGCGTCTGCGGATCAAGCGCCGGCGACACGAAGGTCACGCGGGCGGTCGCCTGACGGCCTGCCGCCTTCACCAGCACCGTATTGCCGGGACGCACCCGGCCCGCATCCTCGGGCTTGAGATTAAGCGCGATCGACACCTGGCTCAGGTTGGCGATGCGATAGAGTTCGGCATCCGCCGCGACCGTTTGTCCCAGCGTCACGGGGCGCGCAATGATCTGGCCCGAGATCGGCGCGGCAATGCCGAGCCGGTTGAGCCCGCCGCCGCCGACACCCGCCGCCGAAACCATGCTCTGCGCCTGCGTCAGGGCGATCCGCGCCTCCGTCGCCGCTGTGCGGGCGGCGATCAGATCCTGTTCAGGGGAGACTCTCTGCGCGAACAGCCGCTGTTCGCGCGCGAGGTTCGAATTAGCGAGCTGAAGCCGCGCCCGCGCCGCCTCGACCTCGCCCTTGATCTGCGCCGCCTCGCGGCTTTCGATGACCGCAATGGTCTGGCCGCGTCCGACCGATTGGCCGAGGTTACGGGTGAGCGCGACCACGCGTCCCGCAATTGCGGCCGAGACGACCTGCGTTCCCTGTGGGTCGCCCTCGATGATCGCGGGCAGCTCGATCGTCCCGGCCCCGCCGATGATCGGCCGTCCGACCTGGACGCCCGCTGTGGCGATCTGGTCGGCACCCAATGTGACGACGCCTTCACCGGCATGACCGCCTTCAGCACCGCCCTTTTCCGTGCCCGCTGCCGTCTCATTGGCAGCTGCGCCTTCGGCAGTTGCCTCGTTTCCGCCATCCTTGCCGCCGCAGGCAGCCAAGAGCAGGGCGAGCGACGCCGCGCCCGCGAGATAAAAGCTCTTCATCACTGATTCCCCCCATTGGGCGCACGAGCGGTCAGTCGCTCCACTTGCGCGCGGGCATTCTGGTAATTGGCAAGCGCGTCGATCGCGGCGACCCGCGTTTCGGCGAGCGTGCGTTCAGCATCGAGCAATTCGAGCTGGCCGAACTTGCCCTCGCGATAGCCGATCCGCGCGATGCGGGCGGCCTCCTGTGCAGCCGCCAGCGCCGGCCCCGACGCCGCACGAGCCGTCGTTGCGGCATTGGCCGCCTGCGCCTGCGCGTCCGTGATCGCCTGTTCGATGTCGAGCGCGGTCACGCGGCGCTGCGCATCCGCCTGGGTCCGCTGCGCGGTCGCCTGCGCAATCGCGGCGCGACCATTGTTGAACACCGGGATCGGGATCGACACGCTGAACACCGCCGCCATGTCGTTGGTCGCTTCCAGGCGGCGGATCGACGGCCCGACGTTCAGGTCAGGCACGCGATTGGCGCGCGCGAGCCGCACGCCGGCTTCGGCAATGGAGAAATCCGCGTTGGCTGCCGCCAGCGCGAGTGTGCCGGTCGTGTTGACCGGTGCCAACGGCCCATAGACGTTCACATCGGGAAGGCGATCGAGCAGCGTGTCATCGAGCAGGCCGTCGATCGGCCGTCCGATCCGACGCGCCAGATTGGCGCGGGCCGCCTCGGCCAAGCGAAGCTGCCGCTCCACATTGGCGTCGGCATTGATACGCGCGACATCCGCGCGCTGTTGCTCGAGTGGCGATGCCCGCCCTGCCTGCACGCGAACGCTCGCGGCCCGCAGCGCATCGCTGGCGATCCGGGCCTGATCGCGGGCTGTCATTACCCGGCGATCGGCCGCGACCGCTTCGACATAGAGCTGCGTTACCTGAAGCCGGACATCCGCCGCGATGATCGCGGCCTGGATCTCGGCCCGGGACAATTGCGCATTGGCGACCGCGACGCGGGCGCCGCGCTTGCCGCCTAGCTCGATCGGGATCGCAAAGCCGACCGTGGTTTCCGCGCTGCGGCCCCCCCGATACGGCCCGGAGCCGATGACATTCTCGACTTGGCCTTGAACCACCGGATTGGGCCGCAAGCCGGCGACTGTGCGACCTGCACGGGCCGCGTCGATTCCAGCTGTCGCCGCTTCCGCAGCAGGGGCCGAACCGCCCGCTGCACTGACCGCTTGGTCAAGCGTGTAGACCGGCGCATCCTGCGCAACAGGCGCGGACGGTCCGACCTGCGCCTGCGCCATCGTGGCGCAAGACGCTGCGGCCAGCATGGCCGCGAGGATACGATTCATGAAAATAGGACTCCTGACGATGATCGACAGGGGCGCGCCAACGCACGCCCAAATCGGACGTCAGGCTTGGGGGGGCCTCAAATGGACCATGCCGGTGCGGCCGTCGAGCGACGCAGAGGCGGAGATTGTCGGCTTGGGCACTGTGAGGACGGGGGTATATTCCATCGTCGTGCGCGCAGGCGCGCCGACGTCGTGTCCGTGACAATAATTGTGATGATGCGGGACATTCTTGTCCGAGTCCGATGGCACCTGATCGATGTCACCGGCGGTATGGACCGTGAACTCAACGCCCGCGATGCTTCCCCCCGCCAGATCGGCGGCATGGGCCATGCCGGAGAAGCTGGTCAGGACCAGCATCAGGCATGTCAGGAAAGGCAAAAAGGCTCGCACTAGCTTGCCTCTATCACGGAAGGGTTTTCATGTCATTGCACTAATTCGAACCAAGGGTCACTGAGCCGGAACCCGAGCGGGATCGGTCGCGCCCGTTCCAGGCGAACCCGACCGCAATGGCGACCGCCATCAGGAGTTGCGCCAGCACCGATTGCCAAGTGGGAAACACGCCGAGCATCGACAGCCGTGGCACGTCCGCGAGCGGTGCGATGTTGATAAGGCCGGCTTCCTGGAGCGCGGCGACGCCTTTACCCGCCAGCACGACGGTCAGGACCGCCATGAGCCAGGAGCTATAGCGGAAGAACTGCGCGATCGGCAGCTTGCGACTGTAGCGAAGCATGGCCCAAGCGATCAGGCTGAGCAGTCCAATCGCCGACCCGGCCCCCGCGAGAAGCATCCCGTTGTCACCTTGCGCCGAAAGCGCGGCATAGAACAGGATCGTCTCGAAGACCTCGCGATAAACTACGACGAACGCCAGCCCGAACAGGAACCAGCCCGACCCGCCCGAGAGCGCCCGCGACATCTTCTCGCGAATATAGCGCTGCCACTGATCGGCCTGCGCCTTGCCGTGCATCCAAATCCCGACCGAGAGCAGCACGACCGCGGCGAACAGCGAGCCAAACCCTTCCGTCAGCTCCCGGCTCGCACCGCTGATCCCGATCGCATAGGTGGCGACCGCCCAGGTGATCCCGCCCGCGATGATCGCGCTGACCCAGCCGCCATGCACGTACCGCAGCGCCTCGCCGCGCTCGGCTTTACGCAGGAACGCGATCATGGCGACAACGATGAGCAGGGCTTCGAGCCCTTCACGCAGCAGGATCGTGAACGCGCCCAGGAACGTGGACGCTTCGGTGGCGGCATCAGGCGCGAGCGCCGCTTCCGCATCGTCGAAAAGGCCGCCCAGTACTGCGACCTTCTCCGCGAGATCATCGGGCGACGCGCCCCGGTCGATCGAGGCGCGGAACTCCCCCATCGCGCCCTCGATTCGACCCATCAGCGTCGCGTCGCGCGCGGTGAGTGTTGGCTCGATCGGCTCGAACCCATCGAGATAGGCCGACAGCGCCAGCTCTTTCGCCATGCGCGCATCGCCGCGCCGCGCAGCCGCCACGCTTTCGGCGAGTTTGGCGCGGGCGACCGCGAGCGAGCCGGGAGCCTGTTGTATCACCTGTTCGGGATGACGACGCAGGAACGCGAGCACTGGGTCAGCCTTGGCGTCGCCGATCGCCGCGCCGAGCGCGGCCGGGGTGAGCGCGACCAGGGTTTTCAGGTCCGGAATGCGCCGGCGAAGGGTCGGGTCGGATTTCCAAAGCCGCTCGCCTTCGCGCGCCTGCGCATCCGTGAAGGCGAAGCTCCCGGCTCGGAATGCTAACGCCCAGCGCTGATCGTTGGGCAGATCGGCGAAGCTCTGCATCGCGGTCCCGTCGATGCCTTGCGTCACCACCTGATAGAGCGCGAACACGCTGCGCTGGCGCGCGCGCTCGGCATCGGTGAAAGCAATCGGGGGCGTAGCGAGCTTGGCGGCGTCAGGGCCACGGCCGTTGCCCGTCATCCCGTGGCAGGACGCGCAGGATTGTCGGAACAGTGCATCGCTGGAGACGAGGTTCGGAGCCTTATCGGGCGCGAGCGGCACCGGGTAGGCGCGCAACAGATCGGCCGCGAGCCCGTGCGCCAATGTTGCCACCTGTTCAGTCGGTCCCTTTTCCGCGATCACCGCCTGGAGGTTGGCAGCCCGCTGGATGAGGGCTTGACGCTCCGGCTTCGCCGGCAGGCCCTGAAGCCGTGTCGAGACCGACGCGGCGAACTCCGTCATCTCGGCATATTCCGACGTGCTCTTGATCCGACCGTTGGCGACCGCGCCGCCATAATCGACGGCCATATAGTCGAGCAGCCGCCATGCGGTTTGCACGTCGCCGGGTTCGGCGATTGCCGCAGCAGGGATCAGCAGCGCCGCGAGCGCGGAGAGCAGCCGCAACGAGAGCATTGCCCGGATCAACGCGAGCAGACGCACTACCGCTCTCCCAATTCGCGCCGAGCGCCAGTGACGATTTCATAAGCGGAGTGGAGGAACAGGAGGGCGATGAGGCCGGCGACGGCGAGGTCCGGCCAGGCGCTTCCTGTCCACGCCACCAGACCGGCCGCGGCGATCACCGCCACGTTGGCGAGCGCGTCGTTGCGGCTGAACAGCCAGATCGCGCGAACATTGGCGTCCCCTTCCCGGAAACGCGCAAGCACCAAGGCGGACACGACATTGATCGCGAGCGCGACAACGCCGATTGTGCCCATCAGTTCGGCATCGGGCGCGGTTGCGTTCAGGGCGCGCCAAATCGCGAAACCGATTACGCCCACGCCAAGCGCACCGAGAAACAACCCCTGCGTCAGCGCGACCTTTGCCCTCGCCCGTGCGGACCAGGCAAGCGCGAGAAGACCGATAAGGCTGATCGACCCGTCCCCGAGAAAATCGAGGGAATCCGCTTTCAGCGCTTGGCTATCGGCGATGAACCCGCCGAACAGCTCGGCGACTCCGAAGCCGAGGTTGAGCACCACGACGGTCAGCAGCGCACGGCGATAGGCCGGATCGGTTTGCGCGCGCGCGGGCTCCCCGTGGCACCCGCAGCTTTCGGTAGAAGCATTCATGCGGCCTTCCTTACCACCTCCAGTCGCTGTAGAAGCAAGCGAAATGTGCGACACGTTCGCATAAGCAAGGATGGCATGATGAAGCCGGTGATGATTGGGCAGCTCGCCAGCGAGACCTCGACGAAGGTGACGACGATCCGCTTTTATGAGTCGATCGGGTTGCTCCGATCCGCCCCTCGCACGGCGTCGGGTCGCAGAACCTACGATGCCAGTGACATTGAGCGTTTGCACTTCATCCGCAACGGTCGCCGGCTTGGCTTCTCCGTCGACGAGATCCGTTCGTTGATGGGGCTGGCGCAGAACCCGGACCAGGATTGTGGTGCCGCCTCAGCTATCGCTGCTCAGCACCTCAAGGATGTGGAGGAGAGACTGGCGCAACTCGCGGTGTTGCGGGATGAGTTGGCAATGCTCAGCCAGAGCTGCACCAAGGCGCGCATGGCCGATTGTCGGATCATGAAGGCGATCGGCAAAGGCCACCCTCAAGCCGATCAATAATAATCGGCCAGCCTGAGCTCGCGCACATCACCCGAGGCCATCGTCAGCTTTACGAGGGTGCCAGCAGGCCGGGAGCGCACTTGCCAGAGCTCCCCACGCGTATAGTTCGCATCGATCGAATGGCCGTTCACCGCCACGATCCGGTCGCCGACCGCCCAGCCAGCCTTTTCCGCGGGACTGTTCGCCGCCACATGAACAACGGTGAGCGCCGTTGGTGAGGCTGCGAGGCCAAGGCCGCTACGGTCCTTCAGCATCGGCAGGCGACGACGAGGACCGAGTGGCCGGAGCCACACGAATCCGGCGGTCACGTCGAACACCACGTCGAATTGAGCGATCAGCGGTAGGCCGACATTGCCAACCGTGCTGGTGGAGAGCCAAGCTCTCATCCCGAGTGTGGGGACGTTCGAGACGCCAAGCCCTTCGATGTTGATGTTCTGGATCGTGAAAGCATCGTTGATACGCACACCATCGACGCCGCCGATCGCCGCGGTCGAGACGAGCTTCCCGTTCAACAGCCCTTGATCGCGGGCATAGGCCGACGAGAGCATCAGCGCGGCCGAGCTGCCAAGATCGATCATCAAGGGCACGGGAGGCAAACCCGAGACGGAAGCTCGAATGAACAGCTCCTGCTTGGCACCGCGCCCGAGCGCGACAGCGCGCCAGTCGGGACCGGCGAGAAACGTGCCTGACTTGACGACCGCCATACGCCTTTTCGCGAAATCGAGCGCGATGCAGCTACCCGTGAACATATCGGCACCGAGGAGGATATCGATCGGTCGTCCGAAGGCCGCCGACACTGAACTCAGATCACCAACGACGGCAAAGGGTAAGCGACGGGTTTCGCGGGCGAGCTGTACGTCGATGTCGCGGACCAGCAGCACCGGGGCCTTGGCGCTCAGCCCGCTAATCATGCGCCGCTCACCATCGTTCAAGCCGAGCTTCGCCGCGAGCGCCGTGCTCATGATCGACGCGCCGCTGCCACTGTCGAGCACCGCCCGCACCGGCACTCCGCGCACTTGTGCCGAAACAAGGAGGGTATCACCCGTGCCGACTTCCAGCGGCTCCCATTCGAGGTGAGCCGCACCGAAGTTCCACGAGCCCGCAGACCGGGAAGTCTGTCGCGCGAGCGTTGGAGAACCGAGCACCAAGCCGGTTCCACAGGCCACCAGCCGCGCCACTAATGAGCGTCGAGACATACCGATTGCTTCAACACGGGCCGTCAAAAAGCCACCTCCAGCCCCCCGTCCGCAGGAGAGCAAATTGCGGTTACATGCTCCAGCCACTGGAGGAGCAAGTGCTTTTGGTGCGCCCGAAAATCCTCAGAAGCGCTTGGAGAACTTTAGATGAAGGATGGTGCAGACCGCTTAGATGCCTTCCCGATAACGAACGGTTCCGGGGGACGCTGGGCCGATCGGGACCGCGAACGGTGTAAACGCTCGCGCTAAGTGGCGGCATTCTGATCGCGCTATTTGTCGGCGAGCGTCGCTACGCGGCTACCGGCTTGGTCTCGGCCGATCGCACATAGGCGTAGAGTTTTGGCTTGGAGATGCCGAGCATCGAGCAAATCTTGGCGATCGGCATCGTGTTCTCGTGGTAGAGCCTGACGGGCAGGTCGCGCTTGTCCTTGCCGAGTGCGGCCGGCCGGCCACCCTTCTTGCCGCGAGCGCGGGCTGCGGTGAGACCGGCCTGGGTCCGCTCGCGGATCAGGTTGCGCTCGAACTCCGCCAATGCCCCGAACAGGTGGAAGGTAAGCTTGCCCGACGTGGTGGTCGTGTCGATCGCCTCGTGCAGGCTCAGCAGCCCGACCTTTTCCTCGTCGAGGTAGGTCATCCATCCGATCAGATCACGGAGCGAGCGGCCGAGCCTGTCGAGGCGCCAGACCACCAGTGTGTCGCCGGCGCGAAGCAGCTCCTTCACCTTTTCCAATCCAGGGCGAGCGGCAGTCGCCCCGGAGGCCTTGTCGGTGATGACCTTCTCGCAGCCGGCAGCCTTCAGCGCATCACGCTGGAGGTCCAGGTTCTGCTCGGCGGTCGATACGCGGGCGTAACCGATTTTCATGCGTAGGGCCGGTGGCGCCCCGATCGGGCGCGGTTTGGGAAGAAAGTCGTCATCGGCAGGTCTATGTTGCCCTAGTTTTCTTTACCGGGTAGATTTACGTCGAACAGGCCGGTTTGGCAACGCGAGCGGACTCGCATGGCGATGGGCAGGCAAATCTCCGTTTTCCTTACCTGCGACACGGACCGTCGGCGGTGACGCATCCGGCGCTTGTCCCGCCGCTGGCGATCGAGCGCTACCGCGTCCTTGAACCGCACCTCGCCGATGGCATCCCGCTCGCGGACCTCGCCCGCACCGGCACGCTGAGCGAGCGGACGTTGCAGCGCTGGCTCGGGCGCTACCGTGCCGAAGGACTTGCCGGTCTCGCGCGTCTGCCGCGCAACGATCGGGGCAGGCTGCACCTGCCGGAACATCTGGTCGAACTGACCCGCACTCTCGCCACCAAGCGCCCGCGACCCCCGGTCGCCGCCATTCACCGAAAGGTGCAGGAACTCGCCATCGCGCATGGACACCGAACCCCCAGCTATGCGGCCGTCGCGCGTGTCGTCAGGGCGATACCGGCAAGCCAGATCGCCGCAGCCTCCGATCCGGCCGTCTACCGCGACCAGCACGAGCTAGTGCATCGGCGCGAAGCCGCGACCTCGAACGAGATGTGGCAGGCCGATCATACCGTTCTCGACATTCTCGTGCTCGATGATGCCGGAACCCCGGTGCGTCCTTGGCTGACCGTCATCGTTGACGATCACAGCCGAGCCATCGCCGGTTACTTCCTCAGCCTCGATGCCCCCAGTGCCCTCAACACGGCGCTCGCCTTGCGGCAGGCGATCTGGCGCAAGCCCAATCCCGAATGGATCGTCAGCGGCATTCCCGAACAGCTTTACGTCGACAACGGCTCGGATTTCATCTCCGAGCATATCGAGCAGGCGTGCATCGCCCTCAAAATCCGCCTCATCCATTCGCTGCCGGGGCGTCCTCGCGGGCGCGGCAAGATCGAGCGGCTGTTCCGCACCATCAACGACATGTTCCTGCCCGACCTGCCCGGCCACCTGATCGCGGGCAAGCCGCTGTCGGCGCCAGTGCTCACGCTCGACGAGCTGCGCGCCCGCTTCGAGGCGTTCGTGTGCGGCGTCTATCATCGTCGCCCGCATGGCAGCACCGGCGAACCGCCGATCACGCGCTGGCAGAAGGGCGGGTTCCTGCCCACAATGCCCGACAGCCTTGAACAGCTCGACATGCTGCTCGTGCACGTGCCCAAGCCCCGTAAAGTGCTGCGCGACGGCATCCGTCTGATGGGCAGGCGCTATGTCGAACCCACGCTCGCGGCCTTCGTCGGCGAGCAGGTCGAGGCGGTCTATGACCCCCGCGACCTGACCGAGATCCACGTCTACCACCAGGGCCGGTTCGTCTGCCGTGCGCTCAGCTCCGAGCACGCTGGGCACCCGTCGTTGCGCGCGATCCAGCGCGCCCGGCGCGGCGCGAAGGAGCGCGACAAGCAGGTGCCTGCCCCCACGGAGACCTTCGATGGCGACCAAGAGGATACGGCTTCCCGGCCCACCACCTACCGAGGGCTCCGGCTCTACGCCGCTGACGATTGAGTTCCTGGTCGAGCAGCCGTTCCTGGCGACCCGCGAACATGCCCGGTTCGTCGAGTTTGCCGAAGCCTGCGCGCACTACCGCTATATCGGCGTGTGTCATGGCCGGCCGGGCGTCGGAAAGACGCGATCGGCGCGCGAGTTTTCCAGCTTCCCCGACCTGGGGGAATATGCCGCGCTCCGTCCCATTGCCGCGCTCCTTGGCGAAAAGGTCGCTCGCTGCCGCGCCGTCTTCTACACCGTGTCGGTCAGCAACACGCCCAAGACGATCGACGCGGTGTTGGGCCTCAACCTCATTAAGCTGGGCTATGCCCGGCTGACGGTCGCGGGCGGCTCGCAGGACGAAATCACCCATGACGCCGCCCGCATCGCCTGCCCCCTCGTCATCGTCGACGAGGCCGACCGCCTGACCATAAAGTCGCTCGAACATCTCCGCGACATGGCCGATCGCCACGGCTTCGGGCTGATCCTGATGGGTATGCCGGGCTTGGAGAAGCGCCTCGCCCGCTATGCCCAGCTCTACTCGCGGATCGGCTTCGTCCACGAGTTCAAACCGCTTACCGAGACCGAAATGCGGCTGCTGCTCGCGACCCACGCCGGCGATTTCGGGATCAGCTTCGACCCGGCCCAACTCGACGCGATCGAAGCGCAGGCAGCCGTGATCCGCATCACGCGCGGCAACTTCCGGCTCATGGAGCGCCTGTTCGCGCAGATGCGGCGGATCATGACCCTCAACCGCGTCGAGGAGGTCACCGCTGACATCGTTCAGGCCGCGCGCGATTGCCTCGTCATCGGACCCGGCAACTGACAAATAGCGCGATCAGAACGCCGCCATTTAGCGCGAGCGTTTACACAGGATAAGATCCATACCGTTTCCGGAACCACTTTCTTGTTTCCTCTTCGAAATTGGACTGTGCTGATGAGTTTGAGCGATGGTGGCTTCGCTCATACACTACGCGCTACCAGGCCCCTGCCCGTTTCTTAGGCTTAACGTTGTAGCTCAAGACCCCGGGGGCTCAGCCTCCCTTCTCCGGTTCTTGCCGCTGCGCAAATCCCTCGATCTACCTGCCGCCGTCGTGTGGTCGCACGGCATCATCCAAAGACCTATTTAGGCCGTCATGACTAGCCAATCTTCGCCATAAGGCGCCCCGCCGCCCCCTGCTCTGCCGCGAGATTGCGATTATAAGCGAGCGGCATCCGCGGCGACTTCCACCGCAGCGCGTCCATGATGCCGGCCAAATCCTCCCCGCTGGCGAACAGGTCCTGATTGAGCCCGATCCGCGTCGAGTGCGCACTGATCCCCTTCAGCAACCGCGCCAGATCGTCCGCCGTCAAATCGGGCAGCGCGCCACGGTCGAACGCGCGGCCGATGATCGACCGAAAGATTGGTCCGATCGAGCCCGGGTGCAGCGCCACGGTGCCGATGTCATATTCGACGCGCGCCTTCACCGCCGGCTTGGACAGCGTCTTGCGCAGATCCCACGTCTCCCGGCCCGAGATGCTGTCGATCGGCCGACCGCGCACGGCTGCCCGCGCCTTGTAGCGCCGCACCTGCACCCGCCGGAACAGCGGCCCTGTCGTGATCCCCGCCGCTTCGGTCCACGCCGCGATCGCCGCGACGGTGCGCGGGCTGAGGTAGGCGGTCGCCCCCTCCCCGTCTTGATCGCCCTTATGACGCAGAATCTGCAGCAGCCGCGCTTCGGGATCGATCGCCTCCTCAATATGCTCAATGGCGACCGCCACCAGTTCGGAGGCGCGCAGCCCGGTGTCATAAGCGGCCGATAGCAGCGCCCGATCACGCAGCCCCGGCAGATCCTCGCCACAACTCTCGAGCAGCGCGCGGATGTTGAGCCCCCGCGCCTTGTCGCGCTCGACGTCGCGCACCGGGCCCTTGAACCGCAGCGGCCGCGCCTGCTTCTGCGCAGCCCCCTTCTCGCGGCGCACCGTCTGGAGCCGCAGCTTCACCAGCGGCGCCGGCGTCGGATCCTTGAGCTCGAGCAGCTGGTGGATCTTGGCGATCGACGCCTTGTAGCGGGATAGCGAGGCCGGCCGGCTCCCCTTCCCGGCCCGCGCGTCGAGATAATCGGCCACGGTCTCGGGCGTGGCCGGCAGCGCGATCCGGTTGTTGCGCCTACACCACGCATCGAACGCCTCGACGTCGGACTTGAGCGCACGGATGCTATGGGGCGATGAAGCGGCCTGATAGGCGGCGATCAGGCCCTCGTTGACGGTGATGCGCTCGCCGGCGCGCATCTGCACGATCGTCCACGCAAGGTCGGCCGGCGCCCTGACGGCCGGCAGGACAGCCTCAGGCGGCGCTACGGGGATTTCTGGCCCTTCCCGGGCGGTTTCGGTGCTCACGACGCGCCTCGCTCCTCAGCCGCGCTTGTTGTCAGTTTGAGTAAACCGGCGGACCGGAAAAACTAGAGATTTCAATCTTCACCTTGCTACAATACCTCCGGACTCTCGCCTGCCTGTCCAATTTCTGATACAATACCGGCGGACCCGGCAACACGAGTCCCTGGCACGATCGGGGATAGGCTATGGCCGAAACGGGCACGGCTCTTACGAGAGCGGATTCTACAGCCTGGAGCATCGCTTGCAATCGCGAGCCGACTATTCGTGCGCTCGCCAACCTACCTAAAATTACCCGCGCCGCCATGTTGGATGCGAGCGCGGAACTGAGTCTGAGCAGGTCGCGCCTTTTTGAGTTGGTGGCGCGCTACCGGGAAGATCCCGTTACCAGTTCCCTTGTCGATCGGCCCGAAGGCTTTCCCAAAGGACGCCGCCGCCTGCCGCCAGAGGTCGACCAGCTCGTCGCCTCCGAAATCGAGCAGTTCTACCTAACCCGCCCCAAGCCAACCCTCGCGCGACTGGTACGCGACATCCGGCACGCCTGTTATGAGCGCGGCCTACGCTCTCCAACGCGTAAGACGATCGCCGCACGCGTTGCCACGATCGACCGGGAGCGGCTCATCAGGAAGCGCGACGGGGCGAAAGCAGCGTCTGATCGATATAGACCAGTGATCGGATCTTACACAGCCGACCATCCTCTTCAGATCGTCCAGATGGATCACACGCCTGCCGACATCATCATCGTCGACGAACATTTCCGCAAACCTCTCGGTCGCCCGACGTTGACCCTGCAGATCGACATCGCGACGCGCGTGATCCCAGGCTTCTATATCTCGCTCGAAAGCCCGTCGGCCACGTCAGTCGGCATGGCGATCCGTCACGCGGTCCTGCCAAAGATGGCTTGGCTTGAGGAGCGGGAGATCAAGATTGATTATCCCATCTTCGGCATTCCCAAGACACTGCATCTCGACAATGCCCCAGAGTTCCGGTCCCGGGCGCTGAAGCGCGGCTGCCAGCAGCATGGCATCAATCTCAAGTACCGGCCCCGACGTACGCCCCACTACGGCGGCCACATTGAGCGCCTGATCGGAACAACGATCGGCGCCGTGCACCTCCTACCGGGTACGACCTTCTCAAATATCCAAGCCAAAGGCGATTACGACGCGGAAGGCCAAGCCTGCATGACACTGCGCGAGTTCGAGCAATGGTTTACGATTGAAGTTGGCGTCTATCATGGTTCGATTCATAGCGAGCTTGGCATTCCTCCCCTCACGGCCTGGGCCGACGGGCTCGGTGTTCGCCCCGATCCGCTCCGGCTCCCGGCCGATCCCGATCGCTTCCTGCTGAATTTTCTCCCTTTCGAAATGCGGAAGATCAGGCGTGAGGGTATCGAGCTGTTCCACGCCTTCTACTGGCACGGCGGTTTAGCCAGCCTCATCGCAAACTGCGGCCAAAAGCTCCCGATCAAATACAATCCCCTCAACCTCTCGGCAGTCTACGTCGAGCTGTCCGATAACGAGCATCTGACGGTCCCGCTTAGTGATCGGCGGCGGCCTGCCATCACTAAGTTCGAGCACGACCTGGCAGTCCGAACGCTGCGCGAGCGCGGGCGCCAGGCTGTCGATGAACAGTCGCTGTTTGACATGGTCAACGAGCAGCGGCGCATCGTCCTTGACGCGATCCACAAGACTAAGGCGGCCCGAAAATCCGCGCAGCGTGTTGCCTATGCCCTCGAAGCAGGTTTTCCGCCGTCCCCGCACTCTCTGCCGCCGCCGCCCACATCGCCCGAGCCGGATGATACGGAGCCTATTGTCCCGTTCCAGATCGAGGAACGATTATGACCGACCTCTACGATCATTTGTTTCCCGCATATCGCGAGCAGGCGGTGTTATCCGATGAAGAGCGCATCGACTGGCTGCGACGCGACCGATGGGTTTCGCTTCCGCAAGCCGAAGCGGCACTCGGCAGGCTTGAGGATCTGCTGACCTATCCGCAGCGCGGGCGCATGCCCTGCCTGCTGCTGTTCGGATCGACCGGGATGGGTAAGAGTGAAATCCTCAACCGCTTCGCTGAACTACACGCGAGCAGGTACGACAAGCGCGCCGGTCTCACGACCATGCCGATCGTGATGGTGCAGATGCCGCCGCAACCGACTGAGGACGAATTCTACACTGAGCTTATGCTGGCGATGAACTATGCCGAGTTCGATCATATCAGCCTGCGATCGCTGCGCTCACTCGCACGACGGACCCTTGGCGAGTTCGGAACCAAGGTGCTTGTGCTCGACGAAATCGATAAGATGCTGGCGGGCTCGCCGCGCCAGCAACGGATATTCCTCAACACTATCCGTTTTCTGACCAACGATTTGCGCATCCCGATCGTATGCGCGGGCACGGAAGATGCGCGCATCGCGATCCTCACCGATCCCAATCTCGCCGACCGCTTTGCCGCTTTCGAGCTTGCCCCATGGCGTAACGATCACAGCCTGCGCCAGCTTATGGCGAGTTTCGCGGGATTGCTGCCCTTACGCCGTTCTTCCCGGCTCGATGACCATGAGGTCCGTCAACGCGTCATTGCGCTAACCGAGGGCGTGACAGGCCGGATATTCCGAATCATGGAGGCTGTCGCCATTGAGGCGATCCGCAACGGCCGCGAGATGATCGACGCCGACAGCTTCGAAGACGACCAGCTATTGCTCCCGCTCGTGTCGATGCAAGTAATTGCCAGCGCCAAGCGGGCGATGCGCCGGCGCGCGGCATGATTGCACCCAATGTACCGCTCGCTGACGAACTGCTCACGTCCTGGCATGCGCGCCAGCGCCGATCGCGCCGCGGACGAACGCTTTCCAAGCCCAAAGCGGTTCGAGATCGCAAAGGCAACTGGCGACACCCCGATATTCGGCCGATGCAGGCTTGGCTGAAAGCCGCCGCCGATCGCCTGGACGTGTCGGCAATTCGCTTGGCCGAGCAAAGCCTTGCACGGCGATACCCTGCTCTCGCGCTCGACTTTCTGGTCTGGGAGCACCTACCCCGCCCGGTCGACTATCCCGAAGTCAGCGCCGTTCCGAGGCTCGGCATCTCCTGGTGTAGCCGGTGCCTCGCAGAGGGCTTTGCCAATGACGAACCTGCCTACGTCCGGCAGCAATGGGTATTGGCCGCTTCAGGGTTCTGCCACCGGCACCGCTGGCCTTTGGAGGACCGGTGCAACGCGTGCGGATCGCTGAACTGGCGCTTTGCGACGCCGGCCCGCGGGCCGCTACGAATGATCTGCGGGGCATGCTGGCGACCACTGGAAAGAGCTTCCGTGTCGACACTCGACGCTGAAAAGGCCGCCCGGGCCTGCTGGGACCACGCCATTACATTCGAGTTGCAGTTGATGGGTGCCATGGCAGGCAAAACCCCCGACCAGTTCCGCTTCAACTTCACATCGGCCAGCCAGCTCCTCGATCAGGTGCGCGACATTTGCAGCCTCCTGACCCGATCCCCGCCGGGCCACGACCATTGGGGAGGCAGGACCAGGGCCATCGCGCTCAACGATTTCGCATGCGACGCGATAACGCCCGGCATGCGCGACTACCGATTTCTTTCATACGATGAACCGAACCCACTCGCCACGGCAACACCACTGCTGCGCCGGTGCCTCCTTGCGGCCGCCCACGCAATCATCGACTCCGATCCAGGGACGACCACCGCGCTGTTCGGCCCTGACGCACCGCCGGCAATCGACACCTTCGTCGCCGGGATGAATCGCGAGCTGCTTGACAGCTATCCCGCCGCCACGGGCCACTGGTCTCCCACGTTCACTCGACAAATTGAGGCTGCAAAGCAGCGGAGGCGGCGGCGCTCGACCCTCGCAAAGTTCAAACTACGCCGTTTCGCCGGCAACACAGCCTTCGCGGAGGTGTAGCGGTCATCTCGCGGGACTTCCTTCCAAGCCCCGCTCAGGTGTCCATCAAATGCAGCTTCTCGGCTTGGTCAATCACCCGCCGGACCCCTTCAGGCGACCACGCCAGCCCACCCCGCGGAGTTGGTTCACGCAGATCCCGTGTCAGCCACGCGGCGATTTCTCGCAGCGAAGAATCCGGATGCGTCTTTCGTCGATCGGCGACAAGCCGCGCGACCCGCGTATCAGGCGGCAAGCGCGGCGCCGGATCGAGGATCGTCGGGTCCGCATACCCTGCCTTGACCAGCGTTCGGCACGCTTTCACGAGCGTCCGCTCACTGAACGAACGAACCGGCGGTGTGATCGCGCGGATTTGTCGCAGCACGATCCCCCAGGGGAGGTGTGGCCGCAGTCGCGCGACCGTGGGTAACCATCGGTGCCGATCATCGACCAGTTCATGGAGATAGCGCTCCTTGAGGGCGTACCGGATGTCTGCGATCGCCGCTGGATCGCGCGAGCGCATCTTCGGGTTCCCGGGCTTCGCCCCGCGCGCGACAGCGGCCTTGAGGCCGGCCCTGGTCCGTTCGCGGATCAATGCTCGCTCGAATTCGGCGAAGGCGCCGAGCATCTGGGTCATCAGCATGCCTTGCGCGCTCGACGTGTCGATGGGATCGTGGATCGAGCGGAAATAGGCCCCCTTCCCCCGCAAGGTCTCGACGATCTCGAGCAGATGCGAGAGCGACCGGGCCAAGCGGTCGATCCGGACCACCAGCAGCGTGTCGCCGTGCCGCACGCGCTCGAGCGCTCGTGCAAGGTTCGGCCGATCGCGGCTGCCACCGCTCGCCTTGTCCTCGAGGATCACCGTGCAACCCTCAGCGCGCAAGGCACTGAGCTGCCCGGCGGTGTCCTGTTCGTCGGTCGAGACGCGCGCGTAGCCGATCAGGGCCATTTGTCACATTCCATATAATGGGGTCAAACGACCGGTTGTCCCCGTATGGTAATCGCTTGAGCCCCGGTTGACCATCGTCCGAGGCGGATCAGATGCCTGGCACCCATCCCGTTTGAACCGAGTGTGCGGACGTTGAGAGAAGCCCCCTGCCCCGCCTGTCCTAGCCTGTGAATGCGCTAAGAAAGTGTCGCCGAAAAACGCTGGAGATCAGCCACGCAGCATCCAGGCGTCCGGCGGTATTCTTCCCTGAATCCAGCCGTATTCTTTCAACGCAGGATCCAGAAATTGGGCGGCGCCGGAGCGTCCAGTCGTATCCTGAAAACGACACACCTTATAAAGAACGGTCAAATCTGCTTATGTGATAACTGCAATTATCGAATGTCCACTTTCGGGAGGTCACGGATGTAGAAACGAACTGCTGACTTTGGTTTCCCGCCATGGCATTGTCGCCATCCTATGACGCGGACAGACAACCTGCGCGCCGACGACAGCCTGCTCCTGCTCGGGCGCCTCGATGGCCGATTGCACGGTAGTCCATGCGCCGACATCTTTCTCGCGCGCTCGCGCCTGGAAGGCGCCACCGTCCTGGCCGGCCTCGCCGGCGTGCCGATCGCGGTGCGCGACCTGCAGGACTGGATCGCCGGCCGCACACCCCCTCCCCGCGCTTCCGAAGGCCTCAACGATCCGATCTCGGTTGCCGCCGTCTTCCACCTTGCGCTCAGCCGCGACGAGGATCTCAAGGATTCGCTCGGCCGCGCCACGCTCAACGTGCTCCGTACGGTACTCGATGACCGCACCGAGGCGAAGGTTTATGCGGCCGAAGACTTGGCGCACTTCGGGCCGATGTGGCGACAGCTGCGAACCGTGGCGGACGCCCCCTTCCCTTCCGGTGACCTCCTCTCTGTCGCCAACCGCATTTTCCAGCTGTTCGCGCTGACCGAACCAGCGGCACCAGGCAGCTGGGATGTCGTCAGCGTCGATGGTCGCGCTCTCGAGCTGCCTCCCCGTGGACGCGATCGAAACTGGCTGATCGCCGCCGCCGTACCGCGGATGCTGTGCCGCGCTGGCTTCACGACCCGCGTGATCCCCTCGTTCATCCTGATGTCCAAGTTTCTGCCCCCCTCCCCCGCCGATCTGGCAGAGACCTTGGCCCAGGCGATCGGTCGGACGGCGCATGCTGGCTTGCGCGACCTCGACGCGATCGAGCGTGCGGCGTCGCGCATCCAGACCGATCTGGCCGTCACGAAGCGGAGCAAGGCCCCTCTCCTTGCCCGCCTGCAGCTTGCCTATCCGGGCCTTCAGCCGGCCGCTGTCGCGCGCCTGTTGAAGGTCACCCCGCAAGGCGCGCGCAAGCTACTCGCCTCACTTGCTCATCCCTCTTGAACCACAGACACCGTGCAATCCAAGCCACAGAACCCTCCGTCCCGGCATCACTTCATCCCGCAGTTCCTCCTCGACCAGTGGAAGGATGGCGACACCCTGCTGCGCTATCGGCGCAATCGGATCGGGGAGATCGAGAGCAGTCCTGCATCACCCAAGAGCGTCTGCTTCGAGCGGGACCTGTACAAGACGATCGGGTTCCCGCCCGAGCATGCCCAGCAGATGGAAACCCTGTTCATGCAGGTGATCGATGACGCTGCGGCCAAGGTTCACGCGCTGCTCCTCGACGGCAAGGTCAACTCGCTCAGCGACGCGCAATGCTCGGATTGGGGCCGGTTCGTCATGTCGCTGTGGTTCCGGACACCGCTGGATATGCGCGGCATGAAGGACGCCGTCGGCGCTCTCGCAAGCGCAGAGGCCGCGAAGTCCGTGCTGCGCGGCGAAGATGGGGCGCTGCCGCCCGAGGCCGTGAGCGCGCTTCAGATGGAAGTCCTGCGCTTGGTCATCGACGACGCGGATCGCGGACGAGCGTTCATCAACATGGACTGGCGCATAATCAAGACGAACAATCGCCGGGAATTGTTCGTCTCCGATTGGCCGCTCGACGTGCCGGTCAGCTTCGCCTGGCTTGGTAGTGCCTCATCCTATGTCACTCTTCCGATCGGACCGGAGACCCTCTTCGTTGCTGCCGGGTCCACTACGCTGGCAAATCGGATCGTGAGCCTACCCGAGCGAGAACTGATCACGCGGCAGAACCGGTCGACCGTGGGACATGCCCAGGCGTTCGTAGGCGCGAGGACGCGTCAAGCCGGCGACTTCATCCGCGCGAACTTCGGCCTGCGAAGCCGCCACTCCGTGACGCAGAGCATCGCCGACAAATATAAGCGGGACGCCATATAAGGCGGCGACCTCGCCAGACGCCGCGCTCCATCACCCTACGACAGCAGCCCCTCGATCGCCTTCAAAAGCTCGGCGGGCGACGCCTCAGCCTTCGGCGGCACCTTGATCGTCAGCCCCCCTCCCCGCGCTTTCGTGTAGCGCAGGATGACCTTGCCCCCCTTGCCGGTGATCTCCTTCTCGGCGGCAGCCTTCACGGCTGGCGCGACAGTCGCCTTCACGAGCCGCTTCGCGACTTCCGGCCCGCTCAGCTTCAAGCCTTTCTGGCTGCGCTCTTCCTCGATGCGTTCAGCCTCTTCGCGCATCTTCGCCAGCGCCTTCGGATCTCCGGTAAGCGGCTTGATGTCACGCGCGACGCGTACCGTGATGTCGTGCGTATCGGAGAACGCCGCGACAACTGGTTCGGGCAAGCGCGCAACGTCGAGAAGCCGGCTCAGCCACGACTTGGAAAGGTTTAAATGCTCGGCCATCTGCGACTGCGAGCCCTCGTAGAACTCCGCGAGCGCCACCGTATATTCCTTGGCCCGCTCCCAATCCGAGATGTCCTTACGCGAGCGGTTCTCGACATCTGAAACCCGGAACGCCTCCTCGTCCGTGACACTCTGGATCGTCACCAGATACTCGAACTCCGGGTGGTGATGCGCTCGCAGCCATTTCACCGTCCACCAACGGCGGACGCCGGCGATGATCTCGAAGTCGAAGTTCGGGTCATCTTTCAGACGCCGAACGATAGCGGGGATCCGTTGCTTCTTGGCGGAGAGGAAGGAGTCGATGAGATCGCGGCAGCTATCTTCGTTCAAATGATCCAGATCGCGATTGTGCATCCGCCATGGGCGGCACCGCTCCGGATCGACCCACTCCGTCCGGTCGGCGACCGTTTTCCCCGTCGCGATGCGCGCGAGCGTCTGGCTGCGACTTGCCATGATGCCGTCCGCAGGGGTCGCCTTATCGAGGTTCTCCTCGTCGTCGAGCCCCTCTGTGAACATCGAGCCGAAGCCCTTGTTGCCCTTGCTCATCGGCCCGTTTCTCCTTCTCTCTTGCCCTCGCCGACGGGTGCCAACAGGCCAGAGTTGCCACGTGGCAACTGCGCCGCCCCCAGGCGCTTGCACTGACGTTCCTGCCGTGTGCGATCTGACATGGTATTCCTACCTAACATATTGCTTCTATTGGGTTCTTCCACTTTGTTGTCACGTGGCAACTCGGTGATCCGGCTTCGTCTCACTCCCCGATTGCCCGTGCTCGCCGACGTGAGAAATATCGGAGTTGCCACGTGGCAACTCTCCCTAAATTCGGCCCCCTGCCCTGCTCGCCCAGGTGCGCAGAACGTCCTGCTCAATATCCTGGCAAACGTCGCTGAGATGCTTCATGCAGCGGTTGTAGACCTCGTGCGACGTGACGGGCTTGTCGAGTTCGAAAACGGTTTTCATCCTGGAGCTGGCATTGTCGATTTCGGCGCTGGTGACCATCACCGACTGCGTCATTGAGCCACCGAAGACCTGCCGCATCATCGACAGTATCTCCCGGTGCATCGACTTGCTCTCGTCCACGCGGCTGCCGACCAGCCGGATGAAGTTGTAGGCCGGCCTTCCCCGCCCCGCGAGTTGCTCGAGCTGCTTCATCGTCGTTCGCGTCATGTCGATGAAAGATACCGTCGAGGCGAAGTCGACAAGGCTCGGCGGCACCGGAATGACCATGCAGTTAGCGGCCTGGAGCACAGCCATCGACACCATGCCCAATGCCGGCGGCGGGTCCATGATCACGACGTCATAGTCATCGACCACCTCATCAATGGCCTGCGCGATCAGGTCGATGATCTCCATGTTCTGATTTCGCGCCATGTGCCCGGCGATCTCATACTCGAGATTATAAAGTCGCAGGTTCGACGGGATCAGGTGGAGGTTGTGAAAGTGCGTCTTGCGGATAATCTTGCGAACGCCAAGCAGCTCCGGATTGTGAAAATGCCCGTAAAGCGTGTCTTCCTCGTCGAGGTCCACGTCGGGGCGATAGCCGAACATCATGGTTGAAGACGCCTGGCTGTCGCAGTCGATGAACAGGACCCGGTAGCCCTTGATGGCAAAATGCTGGGCGAGATGCAGCGCGATCGTCGACTTGCCGACGCCCCCCTTGAAGTTGCAGACCGAGATGATCGCCGGGGTATCGGTTGGCTCGCGCCAGGGACGCGTTCCAAACACCTCGCGCATATGATCAAGCTCTTCGAGCGTATACTGCAGCCTATGCCCGGAGCCCGTCCGCCCTCGAGCGGGGAGGCGGCCGTCGCGCTCCGCTTCCCGGACAGCAGATGCCGTCCGCCCGACCAGTGCAGCAGCTTTCGAAATCGGGAAGGTCGGACCCTTCTTCTGACCGGTTTCGGGATCAACCGCGCTGTCACGAATGCGCTTGAGGATCGTCAACGACTTTCTGTGGAGCACGTCCAGACCACCTTCGATGAGGTCGTCCGGCTGTGCTAGGGAGGGGTCGGTAGCCATCTCAGTCCGCTTCTGTGGGTTTGATGCGCCATGATAGCCACGTTGGCGGTTTCGAGCAAGAAAATGGCCACCAGACTTAGAGCCTGATTCATAATTATCCGATGAAATTTCATAATCTTGCGATGCGACGCGCGAATAGCTGGATGGAAGCTATAAACAGCCACGCAGTTGCCGATGCGATGGTCTGTTCAAAGTCCTTGGCGAGCCGGCGGTTGCGGTTCAGCCAAGCCAGTGTTCGCTCGACGACCCAGCGGCGCGGAAGAACCACGAAGCCTTTTGCAACATCGGATCGCTTGACGATCTCGACAGTCCATTTGCCGATACGCCGGAGCGCTTCCCTGAGCTTGTCGCCAGCATAGCCGCCATCGGCAAAGACATGGCGCAGCCATGGAAAGCGGTGGATGATTTCACGCAGGACCAGCGGCGCGCCGTCGCGGTCCTGAATGTCGGCGGTATGGATCACCGCATGTACCAGATTGCCCTCGGTGTCGGTGAGGATGTGGCGCTTGCGGCCCTTGATCTTCTTGCCCGCGTCATAGCCGCGAGGGCCGCCACTTTCAGTCGTTTTCACGCTCTGGCTATCGATCACGCCGGCACTGGGCGAAGCTTCGCGACCAGTCGCTTCACGAGTCATCAACAGCAGGGCATGATTGAGCGAGAGCCACAGTTTGTTATCGCGCCACAGGTAAAACCAGCGCCGAACCGTCGAGACCGGCGGAAAGCAGGGCGGCAGCATTCGCCACGGCAGCCCCCCACGCAGCAGATACAGGATCGCCTCGACGATCCGTCGCAGCGGCCATTTGCGCGGACGGCCTACGTGGGAGGGTGGCGGCAAGAAAGGTTCGAGCACCGACCATTCGGCATCGGTCAAATCGCTTGGTAAAGTCAGTCCCGCGCGGGCATATTGCGCCCGAGTGGTATCGGTCCACATCGTTGATCTCCGGAAGTTTGTTGCAAAACCCCTGAATCAACGACTGCGGCAAGCGTCAAGCTAACCCGCTGATACCACTCAACTTAATTTCGAATCGGGCTCTTACAAGTTGACCGATGATCTCCGAGCCCCTTGCGCATGTGCGCGCTTTCTGGCCAATCGGCGGCGGCTGCGACCGATGATCTCCGTGCCTTTGCGTGTTGCTGCAAAGTCTGGCGCTGGGATTGTGGCGACAAACGGCTACCTGTGGATAACCACCGATGATCTCGGTACTTTGCGATGATCTCGGTGCGTATCAGCGATGATCTCGGTGCGAGTCGACCGATGATCTCAGAGCCCATACCTATTACTAGAATCACCCTATAAAAAACCGATTCGCGAATCGTTTTGATTTTTCGATTTTGGGTGAAGGAGGGCAGGGGGAGGGCGCAGAACGGCACCGACATCATCGGTGTTTCTGCAACTCTCGCGGCCTTTTCCCCTCCCAAACTGCCAACGGGGTTGATTTCACGCCTCAAACCTGTTGAGACATGCCCATCACAGCCCCCGGTAGATTCGGGGGGAAGGGCAGACCATGAATGGGGATCAGCATAGGCCGCTGGGGCATCAGTACGCACTAGCCATGCTCAACGGCGGCGAGGAGAGCGTCCGCAAGCTCGCCACCACCGCCGGCACCCAGCTCACCTTGGACGCATTCCTGCGCGTCCAGGACGAAGAACCGGTTCCTGCCTTCCTCCACTCCGCGCTTTGTGCGATGTCGCTGCCAACCAAGCGGCCCAAGGACGACACTCAGCCCATCGTCCGTGAGGACGGCAAATATGCGCTGGCCATCAATCCCAGGCCAGTGCTTCAGAATGTCGACGGCAAGTCCGTCATGCGAAGCCTTGGTGTGCCTTATGGCGCCTATCCACGCGTTGCCCTGATCTACCTCCTCTCTCAGGCGGTCATGAAGCAATCGCGGGACGTTTATCTTGGCCGCAATTTCACCGAGTGGATGCGCCGCCTTGGCTACCAGACCGTGTCTTATGGACCACGCGGGACGGCGAACCTGATGCGAGAGCAGGTGGATCGGCTGCTGGCGTGCGAGTGGCAGATCCGCTGGGACGGCACCGACACGGAAGACAACGCCTTCGCTGTCCGGGACGTCAAGATTTCCAACGAATATGCCGGTTCGCTCGACAAGAACGGCTCATTCGCGCGCGAAATCCGTATGTCCGAGGCGTTCTACTCGCACCTCATCGACCATGCCGTGCCACTCAATGAGATCGCCATCCGCGAGCTCAAGGGTACGCCAACGGCGCTCGATCTCTACACTTACCTTGCCTACCGGCTCCCGCGGATTGGATCCGACAAGGGCCAGGTTATCTCATGGGACCAGCTCGCCAAGCACCTTGGCAACGAGGCCGACAGCAAGCGCTTCCGACAGACCGTCCGCGAAACCATGCAGATCGTGTCGGCGGTCTATCCCAACGCAAATGTCGATCTCTCCGGGCGGAAGGTCATTCTTCATCCGTCACCGGCACCGCTGGAGCGCAAGCTCGTGGGGCCGCACCTTCGACTCGTCGGGGGCGAGGCTCCGAAAACGGCACCGAGATCATCGGTCAAACCGGCCCATGCAGCGAAGTCCGCGCCCGCGAAGGACGATGCGCCGACTCTTCCGTTCCCCGCCGGGTCTCTCTCATACGGCACGCGTGAGGCCGTCTTCCGCCAGATCGCGCTGACCAAGGGCCATCCGTGGTCAGTGGATGACATGGCGGCTGCATTCCGCAAGGGATGCCCCGATTTTAGCCGGCCGCGCACCGATTCAGAGTGGCTGCGGATCTGGGAGAAGTTCGTCGTCGCCTATGCTGAACGCCGCGCGAATCGAAGCGACGACTAACCGATGATCTCCGAGCCGTTCGCGTTGAGGCGAGCGCAGGCTGAATCTGTCTCCAAGTCTCAGACCGACCGAAAAGAGGAAAGGAGGGGCCGAGCGTGTAAGCAGGAGGTAGAATTATGCCGCTTACAGCCAGACGGCCATCGCAGGAGATAGTCGACATTGTCGGGGCCCTGGGCGGCACGTGGAGCGGCAATGTCGCGATGTGCCGCTGTCCCGCACACAGCGATCGCGATCCAAGCTTGTCGATTCGGCAAGGGGATCGCTGCATTCTCGTCACCTGTTTCGCAGGATGCTCGCGCGAAGACGTCCTGCGTGAACTGCGCCTTGTTCGCCCGGGTCGCCATTATCCGCCACCCGCCTTGGCGGACTCGCCGCGGCCGATGAACGTCGAAAGAATCTGGAATGAGGCGGTCGACGTTCCGGGCACCCTTGCCGAGCGCTACCTCCAGTGCCGGAACCTCCTCCCACCACCACGCGATCTTCGCTTCCATCCGCGTTGCCCTTACCTGCCCAAGCCGAAGACGATCTTCGAACCCGCTCTCCTGGTAGCGGTGCGCGAGGGAAACCGTCTGGTCGCAATTCAACGCATATTCCTGAACCCCGACACCGCCCATTACACGCGCAAGGTCATGCTTGGCGCCCCGGGGCACGGCGCTTGGCGGGGCGGGGCAGGGGGCAACACCCTTGCCATCGCCGAGGGCTTTGAGACGGCCGACGCTTTCGCGCGCCTGAGCAACCTCCCGTGCTGGGCTTCACTCGGCGCACGTCGGCTCAACCAGCTCGTCATTCCGCCCACGGTCACAACGCTCCTGGTCGCCGAGGACAACGATTCCGAAGGGCGCAGGGCAGCCGAAAGTGCCCAAGCGCATTACGCCCGGTCGGGCCTCATCATCGAACGCGCGCCCCCGCCGCCAATCTACAAGGATTGGGCAAAGGCGCTCGATGCCCGAGCGCAGCAGAGCCGCGTCTAGGCGCGAAGCGCCGGAGGAGAGGGGAGGGGGATCGAAAGGGTGTCGCTGCCGAGGGTGCAGCCCACTCTGGAGACCACACCCATGTCCGATCTCTTCGAAGCGGCCGCCCAGGCTGAGCGCGAGGCCGTGCGCCTCCTTCTACCCCGTCTGCGCTCCGACGAGGCCATTCAGCGTCGTCACCTCAACGACGCGATGACCAAGGCCTTCGGCGGTTCTGATGCCGACGGTCGCTGGACACAACGCGCCAGCTTTGAACTCCTCGAGCATGCCCTTGCCATCCATCTTCAGTCGAGCGCCCAAAAAATTGCGGCGTTCGGCGACGTCCGCGCGCTGATCGACTTGTCCGATCGCCTGCCCACTCAGACGGTTCGCAGCGAGGATCAGATCGAATGGCAGCAATTCTCGACACCTGTCGACATCGCTGCGGTTATGACGCTTCTCGCCAACGTCCAGCCCGACGACATCGTGCTCGAGCCGAGCGCGGGTAACGGCCTATTGGTCGCGCAGCTCCGTCACGTCGAATCGCTCCATCTGAACGAGCTCGATCCGCTCCGCCGTGGCCGATTGAAGGCGGCTTTCCCCTCAGCATCGATCACCGGGCACGATGGTGCGACCATCAATTCCACCCTCGCAAGCGTCGATCGACCAACCCTCATCCTGATGAACCCGCCCTTTTCGAGGTCGGTCGGCCGCGGCGCCGACGACTATGCCGCAGTCCGTCATCTGCAAGCGGCGCTGCGCCGTCTTCAACCGGGCGGCCGGCTCGTTGCCATCATGCCCGATTGGTTTGGCCCGAGCGCACGCATGCGTGAGCAATATGAGACGATCCTGCGCGACGTGAGCGTCCTGGCGGCCGTCCGTCTCGAGAAGTGCTACCTGAAGCATGGGACTTCGATCGCCGTGCGGTTGTTTGTCATCGACAAGGTCCCCGGCCGGTCGCCCCCCGCGCTCATCCAGCGTTCGTCCGTTGCCGAGCTGCTCGATATCCTGATCATCCCCGAACGATCGTCGGCGAAGCCCGATCGCGGAGCGTCGGCGCCGAAGCGCTCAGGTGGAGTTTCGCTCTTCCGGGCCGTCAAAAGCAGCCGTCCGGCGCCCCGCGCCTACCATGCCCCGGCACGCAACCACGTGCTCCCCGTCGAATATGCGAAACTTGAGACGCCGGCGCCGCTGCTCGAGCAGAGCGGCGTCTATCTTCCATATCGACCGAGCCGTATCAGCTTCGCGAGCGCTGGCGAGCATCCAACGCCGCTCGTCGAATCTGTCGCCATGGGCTCGATCCCGGCGCCGGTCCCAGAGTATGTGCCGGCGCTGCCCGAGCGCACCGTCGCCGAGCGGCTGCTCTCCGCCTCCCAACTCGAGACGGTCGTCTACGCGGGGCATGCCTGGACCCAGTGGATCCCAGGCACTTTCAGACCCGACAAGGAGGGTGTCGGCCTCGTGCTGGCCGAAGACGGCCATTCCTATCGTAAGGGCTTCTTCCTGGGCGACGGCACGGGGGCGGGGAAGGGTCGTCAAATCGCGGCCTGCATCCTCGACAACTGGCTCCAGGGCCGCCGCCGCAACATCTGGGTCTCGAAGAATGCGCCGCTCCTCGAAGACGCGCGACGCGACTGGACGGCCCTTGGCGGCCTTAACGGCGACATTCAGCCCATCTCCAACTGGAAGATCGATGAGCCGATCAGCCTCGACCAGGGCGTACTGTTCGTCAGCTATCCGACGCTGCGTTCGATGCGTGGTGACTACGGTCGCCTGAAGCAGCTGGTTGACTGGGCCGGGGCCGATTTTGACGGTGTCATCGCCTTCGACGAGGCCCACGAGATGGGCGGCGTTGCGGGTGGGGAGGGCGCTCTCGGCACCAAGGATGGATCCCAGCAGGGAATCTGCGGCGTGCTCCTCCAGAACCAATTGCCCGCGGCCCGCGTCCTCTATGCTTCAGCCACCGGCGCCTCTGTCGTCAACAACCTCGCTTATGCGGTCCGACTGGGGCTCTGGGGCCCAGGGACCGCCTTCCCCGACCGGGAGCAGTTCATCAGCAGCATCAGCAAAGGCGGGATCGCCGCGATGGAGCTGGTCGCGCGCGATCTCAAGGCCACCGGCCTCTACATGGCCCGCGCACTGAGCTTCGCAGGTGTCGAATATGACATTCTGCGCCATGAGCTGACCGCCGCGCAGATCGAGATCTACGACACCTATGCGGACGCGTGGTCGATCATTCACCAGAACTTGGAGAAGGCGCTCGAACTGACCGGCATCGTCGATGCGCTTGAGAACGCGACTTTGAACAGCGGCGCCAAGGCATCCGCGCGCTCGCGGTTCGAGTCCACGAAGCAGCGCTTTTTCGGACAGGTTCTGCTCTCCATGAAGCTCCCCACCGTCATCGCCGCGGTCCACGAGCATCTCGCCGCGGGGCAGTCAGTCGTGATGCAGCTCGTCACGACGGCCGAGTCCATTCTTGACCGGAGACTAGGCGCGCTCAGCCCCGACGACCGCGCGGACCTCGAGATCGACCTCTCGCCCCGGGAATATATGATCGACTATCTGGAGCGCGCTTTCCCGACCCGTCAGATGCGGATCTTCACCGACGAGACCGGCGCGCAGCGCTCGGTTCCGATGGAAGACGAGGCGGGCAACCCCGTCTACAATCCCGAGGCCGAAGCGGCGCGGGCCCAGCTCATCGAGAATCTCTGCGCCCTTCCGCCGATCATGTCGGCGCTGGAGGGCATCCTCGAGCATTTCGGTCACGATAATGTTGCGGAGGTGACCGGGCGCACGAAGCGCCTCGTCTCGACCGGCGATGGACGGCAGAAGCTCGAAAGTCGCTCGACCAGGACCAGTCAGGCCGAGGCCGCCGCGTTCATGCAGGGTCGCAAGCGGATCCTCGTCTTCTCCGATGCGGGCGGCACTGGGCGCTCCTATCACGCCTCTCGAGACGTCCCCAATCAGCAGCAGCGCGTTCATCTCCTGCTCGAACCCGGCTGGCGGGCCGATCGCGCGATTCAGGGCCTTGGCCGGACCCATCGCACCCATCAGGCGAGCACACCCCTGTTCAGGCCGGTGACGACCGACTGCAAGGGCGAGCTCCGTTTCACGAGCACGATCGCCCGCCGGCTCGACAGCCTGGGCGCGCTCACCCGCGGTCAACGCCAGACGGGTGGTCAGAACCTGTTCGATCCCGCCGACAATCTCGAAAGTGAATATGCCTGCGCGGCCCTGGTGAGCTGGTTTCATCTGCTCGTCGGAGGGAAGCTGACCAGCGTCTCCCGTGCCGAGTTCGAGAAGCGCACCGGTCTCGAGCTCTGCGACAAGGACGGCGTCATGAAGGACGACCTCCCGCCGATCCAGCGGTGGCTCAACCGCATCCTGGCGCTGCCGATCGCGCTGCAGAACAAGATCTTCGACGAGTTCCTCGCACTCGTCGAGACGCGCGTATCGGCCGCGCGCGAGGCCGGACGGCTCGATGTCGGCGTTGAAACCATCCTGGTCGATACGGCGACCCTCATAGACGACACCGTGCTGCGCACCGACCCGGTCAGTGGCGCGACCTCTCATCTGCTCACGATCGAGATCGCTCGGCGGCGGACGCCGGTCTCCCTTGAGCGGGTCCTGCGCATCGCCGACAATGACGGCACCGCCGATTATCTGATGAACGCCAAGTCCGGGATGGTTGCGCTGCAGACCCGCGCCCGCGCCCTCATGGAGGAGAAGGAGGGCACACCGATCCCGCGGTTCGAACTCATCCGTCCCACGCGGCGCGAATATATGCGCGAGCAAGAGCTGTTCGAAAGCGCCTGGAGCCCCATCGATCGCCAGCTCTTCTCCGAGAAGTGGCTGGAAGAAGCACAGGAGGCGGCCAACAAAGTCGATACGGAAACGATCCGCCTTGCGACGGGCCTCCTTCTCCCGATCTGGTCCGCGCTTCCCAACGACCACCTCGTCGTCAATCGCATCGCGGACAAGGAGGGCAACAGTTGGCTCGGCCGCCTGGTGTTTGACGATCACGTCGTGCAGCTCTTCACGAAGCTCGGCCTGGACCGGACCGACAATCTCCCGCCCACCGACCTCGTGAAATCCGCGCTGACCGGCCGGAGCGTCGATCTGGCACGGCCGTTCCCGATGTGCATCAAGCGCTCCCTCGTGAACGGATCACCCCGGATCGAGCTGGTGGGTGCGCCGCCGGCGCAGCTCGCCTGGCTCAAGTCGATCGGATGCTTCACCGAGGTGATCCAGTACCGGACCAGGGTCTTCGTGCCGGTACCGACGGCAGCCGAGATCGTCGGGCGGATCGTCTCGGGCTCGCCCTGACCGGTCTTCCGGCGATGAGGACGGTCCGATCGGCACGCGCGCACGGCGTACTTCTAAGCGACCTCAGGCACGCCTGAGAGAGAGGGAAGGGGGAGCTGGGGTGGTGTTCGGAAATACCCGAACGCCAGAAGGAGTTACCCCTGTGATCCAGACCATCAAGCTCAACAAGCTGCGCCTGTCTCCGATCAACGTGCGCACCGCCCCGGACGAGCAGCTCCAGATCGAACCCATGGCCGCGAGCATCGAGGCCAAGGGCGTGCTGCAGAACCTTCTCGTCACGCCCGCCAAGAAGCCGCGCGGCACCTTCGAAGTGTTCGACGGCGGCCGTCGCTGGCGTGCGTTGCGCCTCCTCGCCGAGCGTGGCACCATCTCCGAGACCGATTTCGATGTTCCGGTCATGGTGCTGACCGGCGACGATGCCGAGCTGTCCGAGACGTCGACCGCGACCAACTTCCACCAGCTCAAGATGACGCCGGCCGAGGAATGCCGCGCGTTCCAGCACTTCATCGGCACCACGGGCGATATCGACGCGGTCGCCAAACGCTTTGGCGTGACCCGCCGCTTCGTCGAGGGGCGGCTGCGCCTGGCCTCGCTTGCGGAGCCGATCTTCGAGGCGCTCAGCAAGGGTGCGATCACGCTCGACATCGCCAAGGCCTATGCGTCGACCGAGAACCAGGAGAAGCAGCTTCTGGTTTGGAACAGCTATCAGTCGAGCCACGTCACGGCCGACACCATCCGCCGCGTGATCGCCAACGAGACGCTGAAGGCGAGCGACCCGATCGCGGTGCTGGTCGGCGAGGCGCGGTATCGCGACGCCGGCGGCAAGATCGATGGGGATCTTTTCACCGACGGCAATGACCGCTGGGTCGATCCCGAAATCGCTCACCGCCTCGCCGGCGAGATCATGGAAGCCGAGGCCGCACGCATCGGCCAAGAGACCGGTCTTGCCTGGATCCGCCCGATCGCGAGCAACTACGCGCACAACGCGGCGCACGGACTCTATCGCGCGATCCTGCAGCAGCCTCCGCTCACCGACGAACAAGCCGCGCGCCTCGCGGAGATCGAGGAGCGCCGGTCCGTCATCGAGGCCGAGATGCAGGACGAGGAGCTCGACGACGAGGCGTTTAAGCTGCTCGACCAGGAGGACGATCGTCTGATCGCCGAGGCCGAGGCCATCGAGAACCGCGCGCCGGTCCTGCCGGAGGAAATGAAGGCTCATGTCGGCGCCTTCCTTCTCCTCACCCCGCAGGGCGAGATGCGGCTCGACAGCCAATATTACAGCGAGCAGGAGCTCGTCATCGACGAGCCCGGCGACGAGGACCACGACGACGGCGAGGACGGAGAGTCGACGCGCGATGGCGCCCGCATCGGCGGCAATGCCTCGTCCGAGCCGAAGTACCGGCCCGAGGCCGTGGCGCCCGGCGGCAAGCCGCTCAGCGCCCGGCTCTACGACGAACTGGCGGTCCAGCGGCGCGACATTCTGGCGTCCTGCATCCTGGCGCAGCCGGCGCTCGCGCTCGACTATGCGCTGTTCGTCATGGTCGACGCCCGGACCAACTCGGCGTCCCGCTACCTCAGCTCCGTGAAGTACGGCACGACCATCCGGGCCAGCGCGCCGCAGGATCCCGCCTCTGGCGACATTCCGGGCTCGCGCGCGCGCGATTATCTGGCCGAGGCGAAGGACGGTCTCGACGCCGCCTGGACGGAGCACGAGTGCGAGGTTGCGCGGTTCGAGGCCTTTCGCGCGCTCGACGACGACACCAAGGCCAACTGGCTCGCCTACATCGTCGCGATGTCGCTCGAGGCGAAGCCGGGTTGGTCGAACGAGCAGATCAAGCTTCACAATCGGCTTGCATCGATCCTCGAGATCGACGTCGCGAGCTGGTGGCGGCCGACCTCGGAGAACTTCTTCGACCGCGTGAACAAGGGCAGCATCCTCACGCTGCTCACCGAAATCGGCGGGCCGGCGCTGACCGTCCGTCATACCTCGCTCAAGAAGACCGAAATATCGGAAAGCTGCCAGAAGCTCTTTGCGGGCGAGGCGATCGTCGAGCCGGAGGTCAAGGAGGCGGCACTCGCCTGGGTGCCTAACGCGATGCGCTTCCTCGACGCCGCCACCGAAGCGCCGGCTGACCCGACCGAGGCCGATGACGGCGAAGGCGAGGCCAATGAGGTCGAGCCTTCGGACGGGGAGGGCGAACCCAGCGCCGATCACGAGACGCTCGAACCCGCGGACGCCTGAAGCGCGCTCCATCTCCTGAGCGACAGACCGCCGGTGCTCCTTCGCGCCGGCGGTCTTCCCTTGCCCAAACCACGGGACCAACGGTCATGCGCAGCAAACAGAAGCCGAGCCGCGACGCCGCGGCCGAGATCACCGACCTCATCATCCGCAAGCTCGAAGAGGGCGTCGCACCCTGGAGCCGCCCCTGGCGGGTCACCGGCGCCGGCGGGCGACCGCTTCGGCATTGCGGCACGCCCTATACGGGGATCAATGTCCTCTACCTTTGGGCAATTGCCGATGTGCGCGGCTATCGGTCGCGCTACTGGATGACATACCGCCAGGCCGAGGCGCTGGGCGCCAACGTCCGCCGGGGCGAGCAAGGCTCGCTCTCGGTCTATTATTCGAGCTTCAAGAAAACGGAGTCCGACCCCGTCACCGGCGCGGAGACCGAGCGCAGCATCCGCTTCCTACGCCACTACATCGTCTTCAACGCCGACCAGATCGATGGCCTGCCGGCCTATTTCTATCCGGCTGACGAAGATCCTACGCCGGTCGATCCTTCGGCGCGCCAATCCGCGATCGACGCCTTCTTCGAGCCGATTCCTGCCGAGGTGCGGCACGGCGGCGACCGCGCCTATTTTCACCCCACGTTCGATTATATCCAGATGCCGCATCAGCGCTCGTTCAAGTCGATGGACCACTATGCCTCGACCCGAGCCCATGAAACCGTTCATTGGTCCGGAGGCACGGCGCGGCTCGCCCGGACATTCGGCAAGCGGTTCGGTGACCAAGCTTATAGTTTCGAGGAACTCGTGGCCGAGATCGGGAGTGGCCTCGTCTGCGCGCACCTCGGCCTGCCCAATGAACTCCACGACAATCATGCAAGCTATGTGGGCCATTGGCTCGGCATCCTGCGCGCCGACAAGACCGCGATCATTCACGCGGCATCCAAGGCCGAGCAGGCCTTCAATTATCTGTGCGGGTTTGCGGACGACCAGATCAGTCCGGCCGAGTCCGCGCCCCTCGAGGCCGTCGAGCCGCTGGCCGAAGCCGCCTGACCCCACTTCCTCTTCGCCAAGGAGACCAGCCATGGGATGGCTGACCATGCCGTTCGCCTCGATGGGCGGACATCCGACTGCCAAGGCCTATCTCGACGCGCAATTCACCTACACGCGCGATGTCGAGGGCGGGACGAAGGGACTGAGGATCCTCGCCTCGTCCTGCCCCAAGAACCGCACCTATTACGCCGCTGCCCAAGTCCTGACGAATGGCATCGGGGGCGAGATCTTCGCGATCGTCTGCAAGGTCCTCTGGAGCCCCAACAGCAAGACCGGCGAAAATTTCGGCTACAAAGACAGTGCGCCGTTGCGGCGCTGAAATGGAGTATCAGTGATGATGAGGTAAGTTGAGAATGCCTCTGCTCGCCGGACTAACCTCGGGCCTCACAAGGTCTGAAATCCCGAAAGGGACGGGGAACAATAGCATGTTCGGAAAAGGCCAGATGCGTCTTAGTCGCAAATGGAGGCGATGACGGTCAGGGCAAGGTGCGTATGGTGAAGGCTACACTGCTTAAATCCCAGTCTGCAGCAATCTATATAGCGATACTGGCGAAAGCGACTGTCACGCCAGGTCCGGATGATGACAGCGGTCTCATGTCTTGGCCGCCTGTTTCTCAGCCCATCCGGTGCGCCTCTCGTCGAGGGGTTTAGTGGACGAACGGGACACCTAACCGCGCCGCATCTCCATTCAGCGTAACTACGGGATGCCCTAAACAGGCGGCTTCTGCCGGCCTGCATGGGTACGGAGCCGCCATATTACTCAAATGCCCGGGGTAATGCCCGGGACATCGACCTCTTCGGAGGCGGCGGTGCAACTGTATAAGGTCTCGAGCGATCGGGCCGAAAGCGGGGAAGACCGGGGGAAGGGCGGCAGCTGTGATTCTTCAACCACCGATCATGGGGTGTGCTGATGCTGCCAGAAACTGTGAAAGGCCGGTTGGAGGCCATTCCGGCGCTCGTTGCGTCGGGCAAAAGGGTGAATGGACTCTATCGTCTGATGGGGTCTCGCCTCCTTTGGGAGGAGGGGCTCCAGAAGATCGGATCCAACAAGGGTGCGATGACGCCGGGTATTGACGGCGAGACCTTCGCGGACTTCGGACCGGAAGACCTCGACCCGATTATCGCCAGCGTGACGGCAGGGACCTATGATCCCAAACCAGTGCGTCGGGTGTTTATCCCGAAAGGCAAGGGCAAACGGCGTCCGCTGGGCATTCCCACGCGCGACGACCGCCTCGTTCAGGAAGTGGCGCGGCAACTGCTCGAACGGATCTATGAACCGGTGTTCTCGAACGCCTCCCATGGATTCCGGCCGGGCCGGTCGTGTCATACGGCGCTTGAACACGTCAAAGCCGTATGGACGGGGGTGAAATGGCTCGTAGATGTGGATGTCGCGGGGTTCTTCGAGAACATCGACCACGACATCCTCCTGCGGCTGTTGCGGAAAAGGATCGATGACGAGAAATTCATCGGCTTGATCGGCAGCATGCTTAAGGCGGGTGTTATGGAAGACCGGGTTCACACCCGGACCTACAGCGGCACTCCGCAGGGCGGTATCGTCTCTCCAATCTTGGCCAACATCTACCTCCATGAACTCGATATGTTCATGGCGGAACGGATCGCGGCTTTCGAGAGGGGGAAGGTCCGTGCCACGAACCCGGAATATGGGCGACTGGCTGGGCGCATCCAGAAACAACGGAAGCGCGTCACCATGCTGCGGGCCAAAGACAATGTCGACGAGGTGAAGGTTGCGGCCTCCTTGGCCAAAATCCAAACCTTACTGCCGCAAAAGCGGTCCATCCCGTCGAGAGACGCGATGGACCCCGGTTATCGCCGACTTCGTTACTGTCGCTACGCGGACGACTTCATGATTGGGGTTATCGGTAGCAAGGAGGATGCACGAAGCGTGTTCGCCGAAGTCAGGGCATTCCTGACCGAGGCGCTGGCGCTCACGGTGTCCGAGGAGAAAAGCGGTATCCGCAAGGCGAGCGATGGAGCCGCCTTCCTTGGATATGAGGTCCGCACATATACGACACGCCAACGGGTTGTCCGGAGCCGACAAGGTTCCGTCAGCTTCCTTCGTAGGCCGCCGTCGGAAGTGATGCAGCTGCATGTCCCTTGGGAGAAGGTCCACGCGTTCGCTTCTGCAAAAGGTTATGGTGATCTGTCGGTGTTGAAGCCGCGTCATCGTAGCCTGCTGCTCAGCTGCAGCGACGTTGAGATCGTCCTAGCTTACAACGCCGAATTGCGGGGTTTTGCGAACTACTATGCTCTCGCCAAGGATGTGAGCTTCAAGCTGAACAGGCTTGAGTTTCTCCAGCGGTGGAGCTTGTTCAAGACCTTGGCCAGCAAGCACAAAACCAATGTGCGAGCGGTCGTGGCCCGCATGAGGACGGGGCAGGAATTCACCATCGGCTACGACGTCGATGGCCAGCCCCGATCGGTCAAAGTCTGGAAACTGGCTCATCTGAAACGTGATCCGGCCACCTCGTCCAGGATTGATATCCAGCCTTGGACGCAGGTGTTCACCCACTCACGTACGGACTGGGTTGATCGTCAGAATGCCAAGCAATGCGAGGCTTGCGGTCGATCCGATGTTCCGTGTCAGGTGCACCATATCCGGGGGATGGCCGATGTTTCGCACCGCGGTTTTGTCGTGAGAATGAAGGTGGCACGCGCCCGCAGGACGGTGGTCCTGTGCGAGCAATGCCACTGGGATACTCACAGAGGCCGCCTGCCCGATCTACGGCAAAGTGATGGTTCGTCACAGTGGAGAGCCGCATGCGGTGAAAGCTGCACGTGCGGTTCGGCGGGGGGATCAGGGCTGACTCCATGAGCAGCACCAATCCTACCCGACTGGATGAATCGATGGGTCCGTGCGAGGACAACTGCCCGGCCCATATTCTCGATCTTCTGACCCCGACCGACAAGGAATATGCGATCGACTGGCGCCGGCGCTGCCGCGCCAACCTTGAACGGCGTACCCGCAAAATCGAAGATGGCGACCGCATCAAGCTGGCCTCGCCGCTCACCTTCACGGACGGCCATGTCGGCGAGGAATTCATCGTCGTAAAGCGCGGGCGACGGCTAAGCTTCCGCGACCCTGAGACCCGCATCGGTTACGCAATTAGCCGCTTCATGCAGCGGGAGTGGACGATCGTGCCGGTCACGAAGGTCCACAAGACGATATTTGCCTGAGGCCGCGCGCCCGGGCCATGATGTCCGTGAAAAGGATTTCGACATGTTTGCCCCAGCACCCCGGCTGTCGCCCAAGCGCTACCTCCTGTGCAGCCGCGAGAATGCGCAGCGTGTCGCGGCTCGGCTGTTCGACGCGCAACCTGGCCGCGTCAGCATCATTCGGACAGGCAACCCGCTGCAGCCGTTTCATGTCTCCACCGCCCCTTCGCGCGACGCGCATGTCGAGGTCGAGATCGTGTCATGATGCGGACGATATTCCTCGCCGCCCTCGCGCTCGCTTCCTGTGGAGCCTCACCTGAAGTCGATAACGATCGGAGCTTCAACGCCCGGGCACGGGCGCTCGATGGTGACACTGTCGCCGTCGACTTCCGCCTCCTCGGCGTTGACGCGTTCGAGCGCCGGCAGCTGTGCGAGCGCCGCGGTGCATGCTGGCAATGCGGCAAGGCCGCGCAGGATTATGCCGCGAACCTGCTCCGGTCGAAGACAGCCCAGATCAGGCTTACCCCTTCGACGACCTATGGTCGGCCGGTGGCGACGGTGACCGTGGGTGGCGCTGATCTCGGCGAACGCCTGATACGCGCCGGTCTCGGTATCCCCGAGGCCCAGTATCTTCGCAGCGATCCCGGCCGTGCCGCCCGCTACGCCACCGCCTTCTCGCTGGCCAAGGCCGCGAAGGCTGGGGCTCTCGCCGGACGGTGGATCGAACCTTCCAAATGGCGGCGAGGAGAGCGTCTCCAGTGCGAGGGACGCTCCCGTTGAGCGTTAGCCTTAGGCCGTAAGCGAGGGATCTGCCCACCAGGACGGACCCTGCTCGAAATCCGCGTCTAGCCTGACGAGCGGGCCATCCGGAGCATCCGCGACATAGGGCTTCGTGAGCGGCATGCACCGACCCTTCATCCGCCGCATCTCGCCGGCCACGCGCCCACGGCGCTCGAGCATATCCTCCAGCCACTCAAGATCGTCGAGCATGTCGACCACCCCTCGGCCAGCGAGACAGAAATAGATGCAGCGCTGAAAATCGTCGGCGCCATCGTTGGCGAGGATCGCGGTCAACTTCCGCTTGGCCGACACGTCCCCCTCGTGCGTCCAGGCGATCGCCTCCCGAAGTTCGCGCACCGAGTAATACGCGTCCTCGACGTCCATGCCGATGGCGGCGTTCGCGAGCATACGACGGGTCGGTCGGTTGTCGGCATCCAAAGCGGCATCGCGCAGGGTAATGTCGAGATCGAACCGGTCGTGGAAAATGGTTTTCTTCATCGCAAGTCTCCAGCACGCGGGAACGTACCGTGAACATGCGCGCCGGTCAAGCCGGTCATGAACCACCGGGGAAGGTCTTCACCATGCAGATCGACATCATCGTCGGGCTCCCGCATCTCAACGAGGGTCCGATCCTCCAACGGGCGCGGACGCTACGCACCACAGCCCTGATTTCAGCGAACGGCCTGTCGCGCTGGTCTGACAAGCGCGGCTGGCGCGAGTGGATCGGCTGGCGGACGACTCAGCTTCGCAACGCAAAGGGGCTGGCTGGGCTCTGCCTGGACTCCGCCGGCTTCGTGGCCGCCTCGCGTTACGGCGGATTCCCCTGGACGATTGCCGATTATGTTGCCCTCGCCGCCGCCCACCCGTTCTTGTGGTGGGCGAGCGCCGACTATTGCGTCGAACCCGAGATCGCAGGCGATCGCGAAGAGGTGACCGACCGCATCTCGCGTACCATACGGGCAAACCGTGATTGCCGGAGACTGGCCGACGATCACGGCATCGCCAATGCGATGATGCCGGTCATCCAAGGCCGAACTCCAAGCGACTATGAGCGCTGTGCTGACGCACTGAGCGGAATCATCGGGCCGTCCGGCTTGCTTGGCGTCGGAAGCATGTGCAGGCGTGACATCCACGGGCCCGAGGGTCTGATCGCCGTGATCGACCATCTCGACCGAGTCCTGCCCGCGGGGGTCCGGCTCCATGCTTTTGGGGTGAAGGGGACGGCGCTGCCGTTCCTTTTGCCATACAGTCACCGCGTCGCGTCGATCGATAGCCAGGCCTATGGCGTCGCTGCCCGACGCGCTGCCATCGGCCGCGCTGTCCCCAAGACGGATGTGCTCGTCGCTGATCATCTGGAACGCTGGGTCGGTGCCCAACGCGCTCGGTTGGCCCGGCGGCCCCACCAGCTTCCTCAGGTTCGGCTCACGCCTCACGATCCTGTGTCAGTCGATCCCTGGGAAGTTGCCATCGCGCAAGCCCGCGAAGAGATCCGCGACCTGATCGAGGCCGGAGAGCTCGACCATGACGAGCTGACCTCCCCGTGGATCGAGCAATGGGCGGCCGACATCTATCGGGACAGGCTCGCAGCCTGAGTGAGGGGAGGGGGAGCAAAGGGCTGACGAGGGGCGGGTCCAAGCCGCTCCCCAGCGCCGAGGAGCCCCCCAATGCTGCAATCCGCCATCACCAATGACCTCCGTCCGCTGATCGGCGAACTCCGGTGAGCGCCCGGTCGACCAAGGCCGAGGTGCGGAACCCAATCCTGACCCTCCCGGCCGTAGCGCGTCTACGGGCGCTTAGCCCCGAGGCGCGCGTCGCACTCCAGGAGATCCTGCTCGACATCCAGCACGATGCGCGCCTGCGCGCCGAAAAGAGCTGGCGAAGCCGCAAACCGCCGGTCGCGGCCTACTGGGCTGCCTGTGGCGTCTACGCCGGACACATAGCGCGCACGATCGGACCGGGCCCCGCCCGAGGGCTTCGTGCGGGAGGCATCCCATTATCAAACGAGGGGTCCATCACATGCTGATCGAACTGCGCAAGCTCCGGATCATCAAGGCGCTCTCGGAAGAGACGCCCTGCTACACTGCGGAAATATGGATCGACGGCGCGCTCGCCTTCCATGCCAGCAATCGCGGTCATGGCGGTGCCGACGATTATCGTCAGGTCGGCGCAATCACCGAAGCCGAAGCCAACAGCTGGCTCCGCGCCAATAGACCGCAGCGCTCGTCCCACGGCATGACGTTCGACCCCGATCTGGAGCATGAGGTCGCAACGCTGATGGACCAGGCCGAGCAGCACGCCCTGCTCCAGCGTCGCCTGCGAACCCACATCGTCACGATCGAGGACGGAGCTGTCTACACCTACCCAATGAAGGGCCGACCCGCCGCTGTGATCGCAGCCGCTGTTCGTGCGAAAAAACCGAACATCGAGATCGTCAACGAGACCGGTCAAGCCGGGCTGACGCGTGCCGTCCAGCTCATGCTCGCGGCCGCACGGGACGCCGAAGACCCGTGACGGGCAAAGGCGCGGCTTTGCTGGCCGAGGGCCAGCGATCCCGCGGAAGAGAGGAGGGGGAGGGAACGGGCGAGCGGATTTGCGCTCGAGACCGGAGGGCCACCCCATGCATTACGATGTCGCCATGCGCCACCAGCAGGCGCTCGACCCGAGCGCGCTGACCACCATCGCCACGACGCTCCACGCGATCGAAGCCGCCATCACCGATTGCCGCAATGCCGGCAAGGACAGCGAAACCGATCCGGCTGTTGTCCTCCTCGCGCGGCATCTGGGCACGGTCTGCGCGCGCGCCGCGGACGACACGGTCCTGCGTCGGACGTGCCTTGATGAAATCGCCGACATCCGGCGGCACCCCGCCCTGCGCACGCTCGCCTATCGGGGCGTCAGCTATGATGAGGCGGCCAAGCGCGTCTTCCATGCCGAAGGCCGCGCCGCCATGCGGCGCCTGGCCGAGGCCCTGGAACTTGACGACGGAAGCTTCGACATCCGTTCGAACAAGGCGGGACCCGCGATCTCGGGCGAAATCACGCTCCACGGCGACGAAGTCTGGGTGCAGCTCTCGCTCAGCTGCATGGGACCCGACCACGAAGTCCTGTTTCGACACGTGCGCGACCGGAGCGATCATATCGGTGATCGCAATCGGTGGGCCTCGATCAATGAACTGCTCGCGCCCGATCGCTTCGCTGCGCGAATCCGCCGCGAATTGCGCCTCACTGCTCCTGCCGGCCAATCCGCGCGCCTCTTTGCCTGATCCAGTGACCAGGAGAATGCCAATGTCTGACCTCCCTTTGGCGCGGCCCGGTCGGCCAATGCCGCCGCCCCTGCCGGGCCTGCCTGAACTCGCCATCGGCCCGGAGATCATCGGTGCCATCCAGCGCGACGCATGGATCGTCTTCAACCTCTCGGGCGGCAAGGACTCGAGTGCGGCCATGTTCACGGTCAATCTCCTCCTCGATCGTCTTGGTCATCCTCGCGCGCGACGTATGGCGATCCACGCCGATCTTGGTCGAGCCGAATGGGCCTCCACGCCGGCAACGATCGAGCGCATCGCGGCGCAGGCCGGTATGCAGCTGACCGTCGTCCGTCGTGCCGCCGGCGATCTCGTGGACCGCTGGATCCAGCGGTTCGAGAATGCCAAGCGTCGCTACGCGGCACTCGAGACATATAACCTCATCGGTCCCTGGTCGTCCGCCTCGCTGCGCTTCTGCCAGTCAGAGATGAAAGCGGCCGTGATCGGGCCTGCGATCGCGCGGATCCTGTCGGGAGAACGGATTATCTCGGTGCTTGGCCTGCGCCGCGACGAAAGCCACACCCGCGCAGCGATTCCAGCGGCGAAGGCCGATCAGCGTTACGCCAAGGCCGGGAACCGGCGGGGCACGGTCATGTTGCTTTGGAATCCGCTGGCTGACTGGACGGCGGACGACGTGTACCGCGCGCATGACCAACTCGGCATTCCGTTGCACGAGGCCTATACCATTTGGGGCTCGACGCGCTTGTCGTGTCGCTACTGCATCTTTGCGTCGTTGCATGACCTGCAGGCCTCGTCCGCCGCACCGCTGAACCATGAGGTTTATCGGGTGCTGGCGGAGATCGAGGCCCGTTCGACCTTTCCTTTCCAACCGACGCGCTGGCTGGCGGATGTAGCCCCACATTTGTTGGGGACCTCGCTGGCGGCAGACATCGTCCGTGCCAAAGCGGACCAGGCGGAGCGGCGACGGATCGAAGCCGCGATGCCGTCTTCGTTGCGCTACGTTGCCGGTTGGCCGCCGCGCGTGCCAACACGCACCGAGGCCGAGGACATAGCTGCGGCGCGCCGTCCAATCCTCGCGCGGCACTGTCTCGACGACCGCTACCCGTCGGGCGCCACCGTCATGACGCGCTTTGCCGAGCTCATCGAGACGGCGGCACAAAAGAGGGCAGCATGACGACGATCGTCGCCCGCTTTGGCCGGTACATCGTCTCGACCGCCGTCGCCGAAATCCCGCCTCTTGGCTGGCGCTTCTGGACTCTTGCCGGCTTCCCCGGCGATCCGGTCGATCCGCGCCCCTACGCCGGCACACGCTGCCTGCCGCTCGCCCTTGTCGACCTGAACGGCGATGCACGTTGGCTTTGCGCTATGGAGCACGATCGCTCCTTTCGGCTGTTTGCCAGCCACGATCTCTTCCCATGCGCCGATCAGGACGGCGCCGCCGCCTTCGCGGGCGAGATTCTCGCCAACCATGCGCGGCAACCCAAGCTGCTCTGATCGGACCTCGTTATGGACACCACCCGAAGCCAACGCTGGCGGGAGCGTCGCGCGCTGTGGGCGCGCGACCTCACTGTCATTGATCCGAAAGCCTATACCGTCGATGTCGTCGAGCACGGCGTTGCTCGCAAGTTTATCGCAGAGCACCATTATCTCCCAAGCTTTCCCGCCGCGCGGCTCGCCGTTGGCCTATTCGGCCGCAACGCCATGCTCGAAGGCGTCGCCGTGTTCGCCGTGCCCGCGACGGACGCCGTCATCACCCGCCATACCGGTTTCGACGATCCGGGGCGGGGATGCGTGCTCGCCCGTCTCATTCTCACCGATACGGTGCCCCAGAATGGCGAGAGCTTCTTCGTCGCCCGGGCCTTCCGACACCTGCGGCGCGAGCGACCGGGCATCGAGGCCGTGGTCTCTTATAGCGATCCTGGCGCCGGTCATATCGGACGTGTCTATTGTGCTCTGTCGGCGGCGCACCGGGCCGTCACGCGACCGCGTACGGTGCTGCGCGCCAAGGGGGTCACGATTTCGGGTCGAACGCTCTCGAAAATCCGGCTCGGCGAACAGGGTCATGTCGGTGCGGTGGAGCAACTCGTGGCACTGGGTTTGCCTCGGCCGAACCTGTTCGAAGGGCCGACCGCGTGGCTCTGGCGTCTCGAGCGAGACCGCCATCTCATTCGCCACCGGCAGGCGGGTCTCTACGCCTATTGTTTCGAACTGACGCGCGAAGCGCGGCGCCGAGGCCGCGCACTGCCCCGTCTACCCTATCCCAAAGCGCTGCCGCTCACCCAGCCGATGCTGCCGCTCCTTTCGCCGATGGAGATCTGACATGGCCGATATCACGACCTTGCCCCTGATGACGGCCGCCGATGCCGAGAGCATCGGCTTCGCGCGGTTCAACGATGTCCCGACCCTACCGATCGACATCCCCGATGGGAATTTCACGATCAGCGCGAAGACCACCGATGGACGACGCATCACCTTTTTCTTCGGGGAGCATCGCACCGGTGCCCCTCCGAGTTTCGTCGATATCCAATTCCATGATCATGGCGCCACCATACCGAACGCCGACGGCGGTCGATCGCCGGTGTTCGACATGCTGACCATCGGCCTGCGCGGGCGGCAGGTATTCGACAGCCGCAAGAGCGCCATCGACGACAAACCTTCGATCGCCGTGATCCTCATCGGCGAGCCGCGCCCGTCTGGTTCACCCGCTGGGGACGACTAGCCATGGCTGTTTATGTCGCGCGTTATACACGCCTTCACCCATGCTTGTGGGCGCCTTACTCGATCACGGCGTATCCGCACGGATTCCACAATTGGCCAGACGGGCTCGCCGATCCGGTCTGGACGCCTAATGCTCGCATAGTAACCTCAGCGGGTGCAGCATCCAGGCCGCTCGCCGATTGCGCAACGCTCGATGCCGCCATCGAAGAATGCTGGGTCCATTTCGCGACTCTCGATCAGGAGCTCCAACCGTGCTGAGCGCATCTCAGCGCCCATGCGCGCCAAGAAAGAGGAGAGGGATTTCGACGACGCGCGGCGGTACGCCGCTCTTCAAGAAAGGAACGCTTGATGCGGATTGTACGCGGCGACTTGCTCCACCTTGCCCGTCAGGGCGATTTCGATGTCATCATCCACGGGTGCAACTGCCAGTGCGCGATGGGCAAGGGCATCGCGCTCGCCATCAAGCAGCAGTTTCCGGCAGCCTACGCGGCCGATCTCGCAACGGCGAAAGGCAGCGCCGCCAAGCTAGGAACCTATTCGTCGGCCTCCCTCGAAACCGACGCCGGCACGCTTACCATCGTCAACGCCTACACGCAGTTTCACTGGAACGGGCCGGGCGTGAAGGTCGACTATGACGCGATCCACCGTGTCATGCGCGCGATCGCGCATGACTTCGCCACTGCTCGGATCGGCTATCCGAAAATCGGCGCTGGTCTGGCCGGCGGCGACTGGTCGGTCATCAGCGCGATCTTCGACACCGAGCTGGAAGGCCTGGATCACACCTATGTCGATTTCGCCGGCTGAAGCGCCGGACTGAGGGGAGGGGGGCCGAAAGGCAGGCGCATTGCCACCTTTAAAGCCCGAGGCCTTACGATGTCATTCCTTCCGACCGCCCTGCAGAGGCAGGCCGACTATCTCAACATCGCCGAACCGCCGCCGGTCGTTCTTGCATATGGCATCGGTGTTGATTCCACAGCGTTGCTCATCGAACTCGAAGCGCGCGGCGAAGCCCCCGATCTCGTGCTGACCGCCGATCCGGGCGCCGAGAAGCCCGCAACCTACGAGTACCAGAAGCTCATCGCATCGTGGATGGCGGCGCGGCAGATTCGGTACGAGGTGGTTCGCTACGTGCCGCGGCGCTTCAAGCACTGGCCACCTTATTATTCGATCCTCGAAAACGTCCTTACCAATGCGACGCTGCCAAGCATCAGCCTGGGTCGGCACAGTTGTTCGCTCAAATGGAAGGTCGCGCCACAGGACGCCTTCCTCAAGCGATGGGCGCCGGCCCAAGCCGCGTGGGCGCGCGGGCATAAGGTCACACGCCTGATCGGTTATGACGCATCTCCTGCGGATACGCGCCGCTATGCCCATGCCTCAGCGATCGACGACCCGCTTTTCGATTGTCGCTATCCGCTGCGCGAGTGGCGCTGGACGCGCGACCATTGCACCGCTCGCATCGAAGCGGCCGGTCTGCCGGTCCCGCCCAAATCGAGCTGCTTTTTCTGCGGCGCGATCCGGCCCGATGAGGTGCGTGCGTTGCCGCAATGGTGCCTGCGCCTGATCGTCCTCATCGAGGCGCGGGCCGAACCGCGCCTTCGCACCGTCGAAGGTCTCTGGCGCCGGTCGACCAAAACCAAACCCGGCAGGATCACCGATTTCATTCGCGCGGAGCGCCTTCTTCCCGAGGCCGAGATCGATGCGATCCGCCGCGACGCACCGACCGAGCTTGTCCGCTTCCAGGACGCCGCCGGCCTCGTGCCAATGAGCGAGCGTCCGACGATGGAGGAATGGCTCGAGAGCTTCAACGCTGGCCGGATGGAGGCAGCATGACCGACCGAATGTCACGGATCGCCGCGCTCAACGACCGTTGCCGCCAGGGTCTGGATCCGACCGGCCGCATCGTCATAACCGCCGCCTGTCTCGCGACCTTCGCAGGGGAGGGGGGCAAGGTTGCTCAGATTTTGGCCCAGGCCGAGTTGATGGCCGCAATCCGTCGGTACGTCTTCAGACCCGAAGATTGCCGCGAGCGGGCGCGAGGCGACCTCGTCGTCGCCGGCCACGCCGTCCGCTTCACGATCGATTATTATGACCTGACGCTCGAATGGGGGTCCGAGGACCCGGCTGACCCGCTGGTCACGGTGAGGGTCATGACGATCATGCTCCCCAGCGACGACTGAGCGTCGCGCAAATTTCCGACACCCAATCCGGAGACCAGCCATGCGGCGGATTACACCGGCCGGGCCCGAACATGGGCAGGCGATAGCAATAGCAGTTGAGCGTCTGCGCGAAGCCCGTACTCTGCTCCGGCAGGCCGGCGCGCGTCAGGCAGCCTCGGCGGCCGGCAAGGCGATCAGCAGCGCCGAGGGTGCTGCTCGCCACGTGCAACACAGGATCCGAAGGACGACCCAATGAGCCGGCATGACCTTCAGCCCAAGGCCGACCAGCCGCATGTCGTGCGCGCGACCGTCGGTTGGGACCGCCCATTGCAGACGTTCTTCGCACAGGTGTTCTTCCGCACCGAAGACGAGCCGGATGAAGGGGAAGCCCTGATCTGGCTCGGCACCGAACCCGGCGAAATGTTGACGCCCGAGGCCGTGATCGCCGTGGTCGCGCCCCATGTCGAAATGCCCCCTGACCTCGCCGAGAGGCTCGATGCTGAAATGCGTCAGACGACCGGCATGAAAGACGGCCGCCATCAAGCCGCGGCCAAGCGGTCGCTGTTCGGCTCGATCCACTGATCCGCTGACGCTCTCACGCGGCGGACACGCCCCGCAACTCGTCGTCTTCCCCCATCCATCCGCTCCGCCGGCCATCACGGCGGGGCCCATCGTCACGTGCCCAGCGCACCGATGATCTAGGAGCCGTTATGGCAGACCGTGTCTCAGCATCGATCTTCATCGGTGGTTCGCTCTCGGCATCGGCATATGCCGAGCTTGCCGCACTGATCAGCGATGAGGGCCTTTCCACCGAATGGGACGGAGAAGCCTTCGCGCCTGAACATCGCGCCGTCGGCCGACCCCTCAACCTCTACGCGCACGAGGTCGCGTGGGGACGTTTCGGAGAACTCGAAAGCTGGTGCGTCGAGCGACTTGTCCCCTTTGCCAGATGGTCGGGCGGCTATTCCGGCCAGTGGGGCCCCGAGCGTGTCGTTCACCAGGGCGACGGGACACTGACCTCCTACGCGACGACCGAAGACGACATCGTCGTCATCCCGCAGGAGGTGCTCGAAACGCTCGGATCTTTCGAGGCAACCCTCGCACACTTCGCCGCAGTGGATTTCACCGTGCCGCCGCTCGTCGTCGAAGGCGATCTGCCCCAGTTCGGGATATCGACGGAGTCCACCCTGGATGCGGAAGGACTGCCGCATGTCGAATAGCTACTCCGCCTCTGATCGACTTCGCGGTTGCGCCACAGATGCAGACCTATAGCTTCATCGCCCGGAGACTGACGATGACCTCGATTTCGACCGATTATGATGCCGCGCGTGCGGCGCTGACGCGCCTCTTGCCGCTCGCGATGTCCGACACCGGCCAGGCGCGCCGCGTTGCCAACTTCCTGATGGCCTGGTGGAACGGCCCGGACCTGGGCCATTTCGAGATCGCCGATATGTTCGGCCTCGACGTTGCGATCGCCAACGACATCACGACGGTCATCGGCTTTCTCGGTCAGAACGACCGCGGCGCCGTCTATATCGACAGCCTGGGGTTCGCCGAAGAGATGCAGGACATCATCGCGCTGTGGCGCAAGCCGGCAACGCCGCCCACCAACTGACGTCTCCATACGCCCCTGAGACGATCAGGAACGACCCGACGGCGCCGAAGAGGCGTCCGTCGGAGCGGCGCTGGCGCGCCTTACTCGGCCGAACGGCCGAGGAGCTGAGTGGGTGAGAGAGTGTGTTCGGACAAGGGGTTCGAGCAGCACAACTCAAGGAGACTTCCCATGAACATCGGCACCATCACCCAGAACGCCAGCGGCACCTACACCGGCAAGATCTCGACGCTCACCGTTGCGATCGTGATCGCCCTCCGCACCGTCCAGTCCGCCAACCCGCGCGCGCCCAAGTTCGAAATCCTCGCCCTCTCGGCTGCCCGCCAATGGGTCCAGGTCGGCGCGCTGTTCGAGCTGTCCTCCAACTCGACCGGCGAGACCTTCCTCAACGGCAAGATCGAGGATCCGAGCCTCGACAAGCCGCTCTACATCTCGGCGTTCCGCCAGGAGGATGGCTCGTATAACATCGTGTGGTCGCGTCCGACCCGCCGCCGCGATGCCCCCACCGACGCTGCCGCAGCCGACGATGGCCTGCCGCCGCTGCCGGGCGCCGACGAGCCGTCTGCTCCTGCCGGCGGCGACGGTCTGGGTGAATCTTCGGCCGATGGCGCGTTCGGAAGCGAGCCCGCGGCGGCCGGTGGCCGCAAGCGCCGCACGCCCGAAATGGCCGACTGATCGGTCGCCACCCGTCCTCTGACGCGCTTCTTTCCCGGCGCGTAGCTCCTGACAGGGCTCGCTTCGCTCACCTGGCGAAGCGGGTCCTGTTTTTCGTTCGCTCGAATCTGTCATCCTGTCCGGCCGGCGCACTTGCATGCTCGGCAACCATGTATATGTTGATGTATATGCAAAGGAGGCCGTCGTGGCAGCTAATCATCCTCAGGCTTCAGTCTCGCGTGAAGTGAAGCTTTTCCGAAACAACAAAAGCCAGGCGGTGCGTATTCCCGCCGACTTCGAGCTGCCCGGCGACCGAGTGATGATCCACCGCGAAGGCGACCGATTGGTGATAGAGCCGATCAAGCGCAAAAACATCCTCGAGGTGCTCGCGGGCCTCGAGCCGCTCGGACCGGACGACCAGTTCCCCGATATCGACGATACGCTCCTGCCAGCCAGGGCAATCGACCTGTGAGCAAACTCTACATGCTCGACACCAACATCGTGTCTGAGCTTGCGCGAAATCCGCACGGTATCGTCTCGTCCAGGATCGCCGAGGTCGGACCAGACTCGATATGCGTCAGCATCATCACAGCGGCGGAATTGCGGTACGGCTGCGCGAAGAAGGGCTCGCCCAAACTGCTGACACAGATCGAAGCGATCCTCGGAAGCGTTCAGGTACTCGCCCTCGATGTCCCCGCCGACACCGAATATGGCGGGATCCGTGCCGAGTTGGAGAGCGCGGGCAAACCGATCGGTCCGAACGACCTCTTCATCGCTGCCCATGCCTATGCACTCGAAGCGACGTTGGTGACGGCCAATGTCGGCGAATTTTCACGCATCCGCGCGCTCACCGTCGAAAACTGGCTCACCGACCGCCCCTGAATCGGCGACTGGCCTGCCAAGACTGATGTCGCTTGGCCGGGGTCTCCTCGGTGAATGAGACTGCGACGCACAGCGGGACGGACTATCGCCGAGACCGTGATGGACTGATGGCGCAAGGCAAGCTTGGCCGGGTTCGCCCGCCTTCCTTCGCCTTTGACTGACACCTGCGGCGGACGGTCTCGCATCACAACCCCATCCAGTCGCCCGTGTTGCCGCTCCGCGGCTGCCCGCGCCAGCTCCCTCCAGGGGTTTCCCTGCGCTTAGCGCTCCGGTGCGATGCGATCCCGCACGCCGCTCTTCGGTGTCACCGGCGGGAAGGCCGTCGGACCCAACAAGGAGCACGCCCATGAACATCGTCAACATCACCGGCCGCGTCGCAAAGGATCCCGAAAACCGCGGCACGGTCACCACCCTCATCGTCGCAACCGACCGCGTGAAGCTCAAGGACGGCAAGACCTATGTCGACGAAGCCACCGGCTACACCGCCAAGGAGACCGAATTCCACAAGGTCACCTGCTTCAACGGCCTCGGCAAATCCGCCGCGACCCGCGAGAAGGGCAACGTCGTCGCGATCTCCGGCCGGATCCACTATTCGAGCTGGGAAGACCGTGACGGCGTGACACGCTACGGCTGCGAAATCATCGCCAACAGCATCGACTTCTTCTGACCCTGGGGCGGGCGGCGCCGAAGGCGCCGCCTCGCTTCGCAAGGATCGGTTTCCTGTAAGCGTTCAGGCGTGGCGCGGCGCGGCTCCAAGCAGATCCGCAACGCTCTGCGCAAAACTCTGCGCAAGGAGCGCCTCGTCGCGCGACAGCGTGATCTGGCTCGTCATGCTCGCGTCGAGCAACGCTTTGAGCCGTGCCGCCAGTGCCTGGGCGGCTTCCTTGAGCAGTGCCTCGTCCATCCCGCGCCTCGCGTCGTTGATGCTGCTGACCGATGGCGGGCACGGGAATCACATCGTGCTGCTGCCTATCGAGGCCGACTTATAGCATATTTCGGCCTGTCAGCTCGCGTCCTACTCTCCCCCTCCGGAGATCGGAGCGGCGAGCGGGGCCACAGCCGTGGAATAGACCCATGCCCGCGCCAACTGGTCGGAAAGCGGGTCACGGAACATGATCTTGCGCCACCGGCCCTTACTCTCCTCAACCGCAATTTCGGTGCCTTTGGGCGCCTTCAAGACGACGGCGCCATCGCGAGCCGGGGCATTTCGAAACGTCGCATCGCGTGAGAGATAGGCGCGCGCATGCTGCGCCAGGAACGCAGCCTCGGATTGCGCCGCCGCTTCATGGTAACGATGATGCTCCGCCTGCGCATGGTCGATCTTCTGGTTCAGCGTGCTGAACGCTGCTTTCTCCTGCGGGCTCATCGTCGGCTGCTGCGGAATAAGTGCATAAGCACCCAGCAGGGTCAGGATGAAGCTGATGAAGCCTACCAGACCCATACGCTGCAACTCGGGCAGGGTGTTCGGACCAAGGCCCTGGAAGAAGCTCAGCACGAGGTCGAACAAGGAACCTTGCAGGCGGGCAGTGTCTTCGTCCGTCTCTGCCGCGGCGATCGCCACGGCGACCCGCTGCATCTCGATCACCGTGCGCGCCGCAAACGACGTCGCGGTTTCCCGCTCATCGACGCTCGCGCGCAGCGTGAGCGTGTCGATCACGAGCATGCGCTCGGCAATCGCACTGAATGTCGAGAAACGCGGTAGCGCCGCGGCTATCATGCGTTTGTAGGTCGCGCCGGCATTGGCGGACGCGATCGCCGATGCGACGAGCGACTTGTTCGCATCGAATGCCTTCACGGTGTCGAGAACCGAAGAAGCCAGATGACGTTGCTGCTCGACCAACGACGTATTCTGCTCAGCGAACCGGCGCGCTGTGTCCGTAACCGAAAGCGCCCAGGCGTTGCTGGTCAGGTGCTTCAAGCTCTCGCGGTCCCTCCGATCGCGCTCAAGCGTGTCGAGTATCCCGCGATAGGGTGCGTCGAGATCCAGCCCGCGCAGCATTTCGCTGGCTGTCTTCGCCTGCTTGACCACGTCGGCGATCGCACTGCCGCCAAGTGCATTGCGGAAGAGGGCGGCACGTTCACGCTCTTCGCGCAGGAAGCGATCGGTGGCACTCTCGGGTAAGCCAAAGGGATTGTTTCTCATGATGCCATGATTGTCAGATCGGCACGACCAGCGCGACCAACATCTGGGCAACCAGAGTGCACCGCGGGCAGACAGTTCGACGCATCCCGGCAAAGCCGGGACCGGCGCTCTACTCGGCTATCGCCTCCCGAAGCCCCCGGTGCCCGGGTCTTCGCCCTGCGGGTAACGATCACCTTGCGGGGAGCCCGGGGGCGAGGGGGGTGCCCTAAAAAATCTCTCTCTCTGAATGCCTAGATATGACGTGCGGGGATCCGAGCCCGTCAAGGATGAGCGGTACCCCCAATTTTCACGCGGCCCGCCACTCTCGCTTCGCTTCGTTCTGGGCCACGAGAAAATCGGCTCCCCCACTCCCCGCTGGCGCGGCGTTAACCGGGGTCCGGCTGCGCCGGCTTCCCGGTTAACGTCCCTGACTGCCACGACCGCCGCACGTCGAATGAGAAGCCTCATCGAATGGATGAGATTCATGGAGGCTATCATGACCAACTTCACGAACTTCGCCGACCTCGCCAGCCACATTGCGGCCGCGCGCGAGAATGAAGACCTGACCCAAACCTACGAGGGTGCGTTCATCGAGCATAGCGAGATGGCGAAGCTGAGCATCGTCGAAGCGCCCGAAGCTCTCGACATGCCCGATCCGGAGCAGGTGCGAGCGGCTGTCGAAATGATGATGCAGACGATGTTCGATGTGCTGCGCGATACGCGCATGGAGCCGTTTGCCACCGATCTGGTCTGGGGGTTCGCCAACAGCTTCCATGTCGTCGCCAAGCGGATCGAAGGCCGCGAGGACGATGCGGCCAAAAAGTTAGGCGAACTCGCCCGTAGCTACGACCCTTCCGAAATCTACGCGACCGAACTGGAAGACACGCAACTGCTCTGCCAGACGCTGCAGGGGTGCCGCGAGGCAATGGAGTGCATGCGCGACCATGCCGCCGAAATGTACCGCGTCGAGACCGGAAAGCCCTTCTCGCCGGTCCGGGGGAGCCGGGTGTCGAGCGCGCTCAACGCCTCGATGATCGATGCCCGCGACTATCTGGCCTCACGTGCCCGGGAACGCCGGGAACAGTTCGCCCCCGAGGGCCCGGTGGTGGCCTTCTCTGGAGGCCAGGCGTGGGAGGATGCCGATCTGCTCTGGAACGGACTCGATGGCATCAAGGCCCGCATCCCGGAAATGATCCTCGCGACCACGGCGCAGGCCAAGGGCTGCGATGCCGTGGCGCACGCTTGGGCGGCCTCGCGCGGCGTGAAGGTCCTCCAGTTCCGCCTCGACCGGAGCCAGGGCAACCGCGCCGCCTTTGTCCGCAACGACCGCATCCTCAATCTAAAGCCGGTCGAAGCCGTCATCTGCGAAGGGTCGGGCATCCAGCAGAACCTTGCGCAAAAACTGCGGCAGGCCGGCGTCCCGCTGCACATCGTCCGCCTCGCGCACCAGCGCACCGCACAGCGGGCGTGAGCCCCTTGTGGAGAGGTCCTGGCTTCGGCCGGGGCCTCTCCACTCTTTTCTTGTGTCGACATGCGGCGCTCAGGGGCATCGAGCCCCTTCGCGCCGCGCTGGACTGAGCGCCTGCGCGCTCGCCGATCGAGACCCGCGGCCACAGATCAGGCTCACGAAGCGGTCAGAGGGGAGGGGGGCAGGAGAAGCGGTTCAACAGGGGAGGACGAGATGTCCATCACGTTCCGCATCGCTACCGCCGCCGACGATCAGCCTCGTCCGATTGCCACCATAAACGCCCGCCAGCTCGCCGCCTTCAGAGCATTCCTTCGCGAGGAAAGCGAGCGGACGTGCACTGTACTTCTCGCTCCGGACGCGGACGAAGACGCGTTCCTGTCCTATCATTTCGAAGCGCGCGTCTGCCCGTTGGCGCTTGCCGCGGTGACGCGCGTCTTCGACTTCCAAACCGACGTCATCAGCGTCGTCGAGGAAGCGCAGTTCCGCTGCCGACGCGTGAGCGTCTGTCGCATCGAAAAGACCGGCACGATTCACATGCGGGTCGCCTTGACGTCCGATCGGGGCTTGGAGCTCGACCTGGCCGCCGCCAACGCCTTTGCACTGCTCGAAGGCCTTGGCCTTCGCCCCGACAGCGTCGGCGAAATCCCGATCGACACGGTGCGCGCCCGGCTCGCTAATCCGGCCGTCCGGCGACGCGCCGCCGAGCACGGTGTGACGGCCTATCTCGACCGGCTCGATCAGCTGCTCGCGACCGCAGATGCCGACGACACTTCGCGGCTGGAATGGGCTTAGCCTCCGTCCACATCCCGCCGACGAAGGAGGGCGCGCCCCTAACGCTGGCGCGCCCTTTTTTTGCCTATCTGGCGCAAGCCTTGAAATCGTCACAGCCGGCCACGATCTCTCTCGGAAGGGCGTGGCCACGCCCTTCCATGGACAGCGAACCAGAACCAGCGAAACCGAAAACTCGAAACCAGCAAAACTCAGCAAACCAGACACACAGCAAACCGAAAACAGCCAGCAAAACTCAGATCCAAACAGCGAACCCGAAAAACCAGCAAACAGCAAACCCAGATCAAAAAGCGAAACATGGAAATATAGAGGTTCGGCCTCTCAAAACACCGAGCAAGCGCGTTGCAACGTAATACCCCTTCAATCTGGGGGCGCGTCCCCATCGCTGGAAGACAAAGCGATGGAATGGCACAATTTCGCAGAGATCCTGTTTGGACTCGCGGCTGTAATCACCGCCCTCAAGCAGGGCGGAAAAAAGAAATGAACGACGGGGCGGCAGGTGCAAACCTGCCGCCCTTTCGGGTTCGAGGGCGCCCTGGAAGCAGCCGCCGTCACGCTATGGCGGAAACCTTATCCGGGCGGTTTCGCAAGAGCGTGTCGATCGCCCCTTGGAGCTGTGTCGCGGTCGCTTCCTCCGTCACGCTCTGAAGCAGATTGTGAGCCTGCCGCATCAGCGCCAGTGCCATCGCCCGGGTGACGGCCGGGTCCTTCTCGTGATGTTCCATATCGCCCACTCGGAGGCGCGCTCATGCCGCGAGAGTGCTGGTGCGCCCGCCCAACAACTCCCGCGCGCTGGGCGCGGGAGCCGGGGCTGGTAACACGCCGAGACATGCGCCTACGCTTTTAGTGCCGAGGCACCTGGACATATGCGCAGGCACCCCGGCGTGAAGATCACACCGAGTTGCCGTTCTCAGCGGGATTACCAGTCCCGGCGCTGCCCGTTTTGCAGCGCCCGCCGGGACTAACACAGCGACTTGGTTGAACCAACCAGAAGGTCACTCCTCACCTTCTCCAATCCCGGACGAGGCCATCATCGACCAGCGTCCGCTACGGGCGGGAATGCCGTTCGTTATTTCGGGGATAGGAGGATCAGCTTGGACTGAAGGCGCTGCGCGTCAGCATGAATCCGGTCGGCCAGGTTTCGCGCTTCTTCTTCCTCCCAGACGAAAATGGTCCGCTCCGCACGCCGGTTTTTGAACGACGTCATCCGCACGACTAATGTCCAACGACCAGCCTGATCGACGCTGATCTTGCCTAAGCCATGGCAAAGCGGCGCGCGGACGCTGTCATGTGCGCGGAACGCCTCGAGCGCCTTGAGGACCGGGGCCGCGCCGTCACCGAATGGCCCGTTCGCGGCGATCGCAGCGGCCAATGCCTCGAAGCGCTGGCCTACCAGATGGGGGAGTTTTACCAGGGCTCCCCGCTCCGCGTCCTGCGATAACCGGTCCAGCGCCTCGGACACGGCATATTCGGCGCGCGAAAACGCGTTCAGGCAGCGGCCGCGCCATGCATTTACCGTCTCATGGACACTTGCCCATGCGATGGTGTCGGCGGCGGCGATAGAAACCTGTTCGTTCATCGCACGCTTCGTAGATGTCGCGTCTTAAGTCCAGGTTGCCACATCTTCGGCGGATAAGCGGTGTCGACATCTGGCAGATCAGCAGGGCCTATTACGCTTGCAAGCAGTAACCGATACCATAGTCTGTCGGGATACTGGCTCAGCGGGAAAGCAGACGATGAAAGAGCGTTCCAATCTGCCATCGCGTAGTGTCGTTTGGCTTGCCACAGCGGCGCTCCTGCTCTTTTCCTATTTCATCGCAGCGCTCCTGCTCCTGCACGTCCTGCGACCCGACTATACGATCGCGGATCACATGATCAGCGACTATGCCATCGGTGCTTTCGACCCGATCATGACGAGCGCCTTTTTATCGATCTCGCTTGGCTGTCTGGCGCTAGCAACGGGCCTACTGCGGATAGGACCAAAATCGTGGCTCGGGAGGGCGAGCGCGGGCCTCCTCATCGTTGCATTTGCGGGATTGATCGTCACGGCGGTGTTCCCGACCGATCTCGAAACCGCGGCATCCACACGGACGGGAGATATCCACAACATCAGCTTTCTCGTGAACATCGTGAGCATCATGCTCTCATCGATCTGTCTGAGCCTGAGCTACACTTTCGACCCGCAGTGGAAGCGCCACCGGGTGGCTGCCCTGGCACTCGCCGGCGTCCTCCTCCTCGCCTTCGTCGCGCAATACCTCACCCTGCACAGGGGCGCGCCTTATGGGATCACCAACCGCCTGTTCGTGGCGGTCCTGATGGTCTGGCTCCTTTCGAACAGTCTGTGGCTCAAGGCCGCGGCGAGCATCAGGCTTGCGCAGCCCGAATAAGCGAAGTTCAGATGGCGCCAAGCGCAACCGTATGCGTGCCCATCAGAGGATAAAATCTCTCACAGAATTCCGAGCATGTCGTTGAGGGAGCCACCGCGTCAAGGACGGCGGGGCCCCACCATTTTCTTCGGCGGAGCGAGCGGCAGTGCTTCCTTTCGGCGGCGGTGGCCGCCGAAGAAAATCGTGACCCCCACCGCCGCTTCGCGGCGCCGGCTGTGCCGGCGTCCCTGACCCGGCGGCTCCCTCAACGACGACCTTTCCCCTGTCATTTAAGACGACAGGAGGACAACATGCAGATCATCTCGACCGCCGCCCATGCCGACACCGCCAACTATCTCGCCGCGCTGGCCTTCGCAGAGCGTCGCGCGCTTCACAGCTTCTTCGACCAACACGTCATTGAGGACGCGCCCGGACGGTACATCGCGGTCGACGAAGGCGACTATAACGCGCTGCCGATGATGCTCATCGACCGGGTGGTCCACACGGTCCCGGGCCGGATGTCCGACGAGTTCTGAAGGATCATGGGAGGGGCTCCGGCCTCTCCCTTATGGGATGGCCCGCCCCTTTTCACCAGCATCAGGTATGATGCTGGTGCTTGAAAGGGAAAGGAGCGGACCGATGTCTATTGTGATCCTTGGCGTTGATTTGGGCAAGAATGCCTGCAGTGTCGTAGGCGTTGATGCAGCAGGCGCTGTCATCGTGCGTAAGTCGATGCGCCGACAGACACTTATCGATTACGTGACCAAGCTTCCGGCTTGCGTGATTGCAATGGAGGCGTGCTGTGGTGCCCACCACCTTGGTCGACTTTTCGCCGCGCAGGGGCACGAAATCAGATTGATGTCGCCGGAGTACGTGCGCCCGTATGTCCGCTTATGCTCACCTCGCCATAAGCGGACTAATCACGAGGTCCCCATAATGCGGAGGAACGCGGCCTGATTGGCGGATTTTCGCCTTTCTGGGCCATGCTCCTCCTCATTATTTCAGAGCTTGTCGAGCCAGGCGAGCACGCTTGCATCGCGTTTCCAGGATGGTTTGCCGCCAGGTGTGGTCGGAGCGGCGACCTGTTCCAGGGCTTTCCGCTTCGTTTCCAGATTGGCCCTGGCATAGTGGTTGGTTGTATCGAGGCTCACATGGCCGAGCCAGCTGCGTATGATTGTAACGTCGACGCCCGCCGAGATGAGATGCACGGCGGTGGCGTGGCGGAAGGCATGTGGCGTCACATGCTTGGCACATAGCGTTGGCATGGTTTCGGCCGCAGACCTCACGTAGGCAGCAAGCTTGAACCGAACCCCCGAGGCACTGAGGGGTTCGCCATAGCGGTTGACGAACAGCCGCTGGTCAGGCGCCCGTGGCTGCCGCTCGAGCAGTTTGCGCAACAGCAGGACCGTTTCCGGCCATAGCGGGCAGATGCGTTCCTTCCGCCCCTTGCCGGTCAGACGCACGCAGCTCGGGCTTTCGAACCGGATCGCCTCGGGGCATAGATCTAGCGCTTCCTGTATCCGTGCGCCGCTGTTGTAGAGGAACGAGAACAGCGCATGGTCGCGCGCACCCTCAACGGTCGAACGGTCTGGCTGAGCGAGGATCGCCGTCACTTCCGCCGGATCCAGATAGCTCGGCGCCGACACGGGAGCACGCTTGATCGGGATATGGAGGATTTCGACGCATTGGGCGATCGACGCGGGATCCTTGGTGGCCACGAAGTGGAAGAAGCTGCGGATCGCGGCAAGCCGGCAGTTGCGCGTGCCGATTGTGCCGCCGCGTTCATGTTCGGCGTGGCTGAGGAACGCAATGACGGCGCTGGCGGTCAGATCGGCCAGCGTGATAACCACCACCTTCTTTCCTGCACGCTGTGCGACGAACCGCAGCAACAGCCGCCAGGTGTCACGGTATGAGCGAACCGTATGGATGGACGCGTTGCGCTGCTCGACCAGCCATTCGTAGAAGAACGCGCGCAACAGTTTCGGGAACGGGTCGGCTTTGCTCATGGCTGCGCCTCCCGCCCCAGGCTGAGGCATTGTGCGCCCATCGTGCGGAACCGCTCGTTGGCGAGGTGCAGCAACTCCTGCGTGACCGTAATGTAGACCAGCGTGGAGTTGATATCCCGATGGCCGAGGTAAGTCGCAAGGAACGGCAAGCGCTCCTGCGGATTGATGCCCGTTCGGTACCATTCGAGGATTCTGTTCACGACCATCGAGTGGCGCAGGTCATGCACGCGCGGGCCTGCTTTTCCTCGCAATGGTTTCAACCCGGCGCGGCGTATGACGTCGGAGAGCAACCAGGTGATCATTTCCGGGGTGTAATGGCCGTCGCCTCGCTCGTGCCAGAACAGACCCGACCGTGCGTCCTGTGATCCACCGGCACGCCGGCGCGCATCGATGTAGGCCCGAAGCTCGACTACAACGCTGCCCGGTAGTGGCAAAATGCGGGTCTTGAAGAACTTGGTCTGCCGGATGGTAATGCTACCCGCGTGCAGGTCAACATCACCAAGATCTAGACGGGCAAGCTCACCGCGCCGCAAGCCCGCGCAATAGGCGAGGAGCAGCATGGTGTACATGCTCTGTGGGCGAAGTGGTGCCTGCGGCGACGGGTAGTTACGTGCGATCTCGAGCATCCGCCGAACGTCGGCAGGCGAGTAGATATGAGGCGTTCGCCATTGCTTGGAGGCCTCCTTCCTCGGTCTCGGGTCAGGTCGGCGCATGGGTATCGACGGGTCGCGGTGACGCAGGATTTTCGCAAAGACGCGCGCGAGCTTTTCGCATTCCTCAGCGTGATGAAGCGTGCCATTCGTTGCTGCCCATCGATCCATCATGGAGCTCAGCGGCTCGGCTTCCGGTCCCGGATGCAACTGGAGGAACCGGTCGAACCGCAAAAGCAACTGGGGCTGCGATGTGTATTTGTATCCTCTGCGCCGCATCATCGCGACATGCTCGGCCATTATTTCGCCCAGCACGCTTCCGAACGGTCTGGGCTGGCGGAGTTCGGCAAGTGCCTCTTGCGGATTCCGCGACGCCAATGCCCGCCAGATCGGCATGCACTGCTTGATATTGCACTCATCGCGCAGAGCGGCGACGGGATTGCGTTGGATCGCGCCGATTTTCGCCAGGCGTTCGAGGAACCGGTCAACGATGCGGGTGCGGTGCAAGAGCGTGGACGGCGCTCGACGAACGGCCGATTCTCGTAGCCAGGCCAGCAGCACTTCCTGATCCAGTGCCTCGTAACGTTCAGCGACATCCTGCAAGCCATGCAAGACCTGGGCATAACCGGCTCGGCTTTTCGTGCTGCGCAGATCAAGGCTCGCGACATAGCGGCCAATGATCGCTCGGTCGGGATCGGGCCAGCGTGCGGTCATGCCACCAACTCCATTCCCGGCACGTCTAGCGCGATGGCCCTGAGGTCTTCGGTAGCAAGTTTGAGATAGGGAGCCGTCGATCCTGTCGAACGATGTCCCAGCACGTCGCCGATGACCTTTTGAGGCACCGCGGCGCGCAGCATTTCGACCGCGCGCGCATGACGGAAGATGTGGGGGCCGCACTTACCAGGCGGTTGAACGCCAGCGTCACGGAGCCGCCGCCGAACCATGCTGTATAGCTTATCGAGCTTTCGGTAGGGCGCGCGTGTACGAACGAAGATCTCCCTGGCATCGGTCGAGGGGCGCCCGGATCGCAGATAGGCGAGCACCGCTTCGCCGACCGGCTCAAGAAGGGGCAGGAATGTGCTGGCTCGCGTCTTGTGGTGACGCACATGGATGGCTTCCGTTCGCCAGTCGATGTCCTCGATCCGGAGATGGCGGATTTCACCTGACCGCAGACCATAGGCTGCGAGGAGTTGCAGGATCGCATAATCCCGCAACCCCGCCGGTGACTTGTCCTTCTCGGCACTCTCCAGAACGGCGATGATCTGCCCACGGCTCAGGACCGAAGGTACGCCTTCATATGCATAAAGCGTCGGCGCCAGCACATGCCCTGACAGATCCGTCGTAACGCGACCTGTGATATGGAGGTAGCGCAGCAACGAGCGAAGCCGCTCTGCCACAGACTTCAGCGAACAGCGCGTCAGTTTCGGCGCGCGCAAATCCATATAACGGTCAACGTCAGTGACGCTCAGATCCGCCAAGCCGTCGTTTCCGCAATCGATCTGCCAAGCCAGGAAGTTCCGGGCTTCCCACATCAGCGCTGCGACGCTCGCGCAAGCCATCCCGCGTTCCTCACGCAGCCAGATTTCGTATTCGTCACAGATTGAAAATCGGACCTCATCGGCCTCACAGGCTGGCTTGATGGCTGGCGGCCATTGGCCGTGAACAAGCCGCATCAGTGCGTGAATTCCGGAGCGTGGGACCTCGTGCCAGCGCGCACTGGGACGTCGACCACGCTGCTTTTCGAACTGGACGATTGCGTGCCGCAGATATCGTTCCACATGCACGTCGATCACGCCCGTGACGGGGATACCCCGCTGCTCCAGATAATCGAGAAATCCAGAAGCGTAGGCGCAGTAATTCCTCGCCACCACCGGGCTGTATCGCTGACCGATAAGCGACGACTTAAGTGTGGCGATTAGTTCGTGATGTTTATCCGACATTGGCGGCTCCTCTGCTGGTCTATTGACCCGCAGAGGTTCGGCGCCAAATAATGCGAAGCAAGTCGATCCGAAAACAACGAAAATCCGCCAATCAGGCCGCGTTCCTCCGCATTATGGGGACCTCGTGATTAGTTAAAGCGCAGAAGAATGATGATCGTGATGCGGAGGGGATTGCCGAGGCCGCCTCGCGCCCGACGATGCGCTTCGTCGAACTCAAGACTCAGGAGCAGTTGGACATCCAGACCCTCCACCGCGTCAGGTCCCGCCTGGTAGCCGAGCGCACAAACCTCATCAACCAACTGCGGGCGATCCTGCTGGAGCGGGGGACCATTTTCCCGGCCGGACGGCGCAAGCTGGAGCTGGGCATTGATGCCATGCTGGCCGCCGAAGATACGACCCTATCACCACGCTTGAAGCAACTGGTGGGTGAACTGCGTGCCGAATGGCACGAACTTGATACCAAGGTCGAGGCACTGAACGGCGAGTTTGTCGAACTGGCTCGCAATGATGCAGCTGCCCGGCGGCTCACGTCCATCCCCGGCATCGGTACATTGAACGCAACCGCTTTGATTGCAGCCGTGGGCGATGCCAGCAGCTTTGCCAAAGCGCGAGACTTGGGTGCCTGGCTCGGCCTGGTACCCAGGCAACATACTACCGGCGGCAAGCCCCGGCTGCTCGGCATCTCCAAGCGTGGCAACACCTATTTGCGCACTTTGCTCATCCATGGCGCCCGGGCAGCATTACCGTCACTGGCGCGCAGCGAAACCCCGCTGGGACGTTGGTTAACAGGAATGATCGAGCGAGGAGTTCATCGCAACGCAATCGTCGTCGCATTGGCGAATAAACTGGCGCGGATCGCTTGGGCAGCCCTCCGCAAAGAAGTGAGCTTCGAACGCGGCTATCCAGCAGCGGCATAACGGATCGGCTGCGTGCTTCTGCACGCGTAGCCCAACGATGTTTGCAGGAAGGATCGTGAAGATGGCCTGACAGTCGATCGGCGTCTGGAAAGCCCGGGCAAAAAAATGGCACCTGTTGCCGGTTCCCTTATTGTGGCTCCAGACGTGCGGATGTCCATCTTGGCCACGGGATGCTCCCGTGAGACCGCATACGTTGACGCAGACTGATCAGAACACCGTAAAATCCTACTTGCAAACGGGGCGGGCCATACGTTTTTTTTGCTGGGAGAGGTACGGACATGGGGGGCATCGAACCCCCCATGTCCGTGCCGCGCCGTTGGCGCGGCGGGTCAGGGTCAGGCTGCCAGCCGCTTCTCGACTGCCTCGATTCCGAGGGTCTTGATCCGGTCGGTGAGGGCCGCCAGCCGTTTGGCCTCGAGCTTGAGCAAGCCTGATCTTTCGACCGTCGAAATGGCCTGCTCGCGCTCTTTTTCTTCGAGCCTTCTGCGCCGCTCTTCCAGCCGACGCGCATCCTCTTCGAACGCCAAACGCTCCTGTTCCAGTGTCTTTGCCATAAGGGCCTCGTGTTCAACGCTAATCGGGCTGTGAACACCGTGACTATAACGGCGATTACAGCGCGCCGGAAGAAGCAGGTGAAGGCGGGGGCGCATCGGGCTCATCGCCCGATGACGGCTCTATTCGCTAGAGATCCCGTCGTCCTGGACGGACGCCGGGATCAAAGCTCACGGAGCCAAGGCGTTTGCCTTGTCTCCGCCCTGCCGGGTTACGATCCTCGCCCGGCCAATGGGGCCGGTGGCCCCCATTGATGCGCGCTTCGGGACCAAAGTCCCGGCGCGCATGGGGGAGGGCATCGCTCGCTTGCCCGTCCCCGATCGCGCAGCCTGACTGCTTCGCAGCAGACGCTATGCACGTTCCGCCCGTAGGCGGAGCGGTCCCCAGCCGGCCCCGGTAACGGGCACCCCAGCAGACATCGCTAGACAGCCCAGGGACAGGGTATCGGTCTCTGAGGATATGCACACCCTACGCACCTGAAGGTGCAAGGTTTCCGTTGCTGCGCAACGGTTTAGCGCGGATGGAAAGGCGACTACATTGTAGTATGGTTCTTGCGGCGCGTAAAAGCCACACAAATCCGCCACTTGAGCGTAGTACGGACGACTACGATGGTTTGGCACTCGACGATCAACTTGCCGCGTGCCAGCCTCTAGGCTATAAGTCAGGCCTTCTTCAGTCCCCACCAGCCTCCCTGCTAGGAGGTTGGTCTTGGCTACCAGTTACCGGCACTATAATGTGCGGCTCGAGCGGACCCAGTGGGATCGGCTGAGCACCATCGCTGCGGAGCGCAAGCTCAGCGTCGCCGACATCATCCGGTCGGCGCTGGACGTCTTCCTCTCCTCGTCCGATCTGCTGACCGCCAGCCACCGCCGTCTTGCACGGATCAGCGAGTTCCAGCAGCTCGCTTTGGACATCATCATCCGCGAGCAATATCCCGAGCTTCGCGAGCGGCTCGTCGCCGAAACCGACAAGCGCCTGGTTCAATATCATGGCGCGTGAGGACATCCGCTCGAACGGGAAAAACATCCCGCTGACCCATCACTCCGCGCGGGGCCGGGTTCAGCGCAACTCGGGCAATTTCACACGCGGCAGCCAGCTCCTCACCCATGAGATGCTGATGTGGTTTTCGGGCGCGAAGCTGCCCATCATCGCCTGGTTCTTCGCCTTCCTCGCCGCCTGGTTCATCATCCTTTCGCTGCGCCTCGACGAGCATGGATTCCAGCTCGTCTGCATGAAGCTCTATTCGGCGCTTTGGAACTGGGTCGACCTCAATCCCAACAAGCGCGTCAACGTCACGCTGCCGAACGGCGAGATCTACAAAACGATCATGCCGGCCGTGCCCTATATCCCCGCCGTCCAAAAGGCGTGGGCAACCACGGTCCACGCGTTTATCGGCTCGATCCTCGTCTCGGTTTTCGTCATCGCGCCGATCACGATCTGGTTCGTCGATATCTCCCGGCGGCGCGGCAAGACCATCCTCCAGGAACGCCACGAACGCGGCGCGATGCTGGTCGAGCGCGATGTCCTCTTCGCCGAAATCGCCCAGCATAACGCCGCCAAATTCGAGGAAGATGCGCGTCAATTCTTCCCCCGGCTAAGCCCTTCGGCGGTGCTCCGATTGCCCTTTGCCGAGCGGAAAGCCGGCGGCATTCACCACCCCTATTCGCTTGCCGGCGTGCCCTATCCGCACCGCATGGAGCAGTCGCACACGATGCTCATCGGCACGACCGGATCGGGCAAGACTACCGAGCTTCGCAGTCTCGTCGCGCAGATGCGGGCGCGCCAGGACAATGCGGTCATCTTCGACCTGACAGGCGCCTATGTCGAAGCCTTCTACGATCCCGAGCGGGATACGATCCTCAACCCGATGGACCAACGCTGCCCGGCCTGGTCGATCTTCAACGATTGCCGCACGCACAGCGAATTCACTGCGGCGGCTGCAGCCCTGATCCCGTCGGACGGTGGATCCTCGGAGCCCTTCTGGGCGCTGGCGGCGCGCACGCTGTTCATCGAAATGTGCGTCCGCCTCCAGGAGCGCGGCCAGACCACCAATCTGGCGCTCAGCGAAAACCTGATGACGGCCGATCTGAAGCGCGTTCACCGTTTCCTCGCCAACACCATCGCCGACCCGCTGACCGCCCCGGAAGCCGCCCGCATGGCGGAATCGATCCGTGCCGTCTTCAACACCAATGCGCAGGTCCTGCGCTTCCTGCCCGACGAGGGCGAGCAGTTCTCGATCCGCGACTGGATCACCGGCGACAAGCAGCCCGGCGCGATCCTCTTCATCACCTCAAACTATGTCGATCTGGCGATGAACCGGGCGCTGCTGACGCTCTGGATGGACCTGTGCATCAACCGTCTCATGACCATGCCGCGCACCCGCTCCTTGCGCATGTGGTTCATGTTCGACGAGCTCGGCGCGCTCCACAAACTGCCGGCAATCGAGAATGGCCTCCAGACCGCGCGCGCATTCGGCGGCGCGATGATCCTGGGCATCCACAGCTTCGAGAAACTGGTCGAAGTTTATGGCGAGCAGGGCGCCCGCAATCTCGCCTCGCTCGCCCGATCCAAGCTCATCCTGGCAACCGCAGACCTCGACACGGCCGAGCAATGCGCGCGCTACATCGGCAACCGTGAAGTGCGTCAGATGGATGAGGCGTACAGCTATGGTTACAACAACAATCGTGACGCCTCGACGCTGACCCCGCGCAAGCAGGTCGAACCGCTCGTGATCGCCGACGACATCACCAACCTGCCTTCGATGCATGGCTTCGTGAAGTTCCCCGATGGCTTTCCGGCGGCCCGCATTCTGCTCGAATGGCAAGACTATCCCCAGGTCGCCCAGGGGTTTGTCGCGCGACCCACCATGAGCCCGGTGCGGTCGAGGCGCGGAGAGGAAGTGTTCGCCGAAGAGGACGGCGCAGGAGGCGAGGCAGGTGGGCGTGATGGCGCCGTCCAGATCGTGGAGGAGGTGGTCGAGGCGACCAATCTCGCAAAGGAGATGGCGGCGCGGATCCTCAGCACTCCGACCGAAGAGGAGAATGCCGAGACGATGCGCGCGGCGCAGCGCACCGACGATCGGAACGAGCAGACGACGCCCGCTATCCATGCGGCTGACAAGGCGCAGACAGCGCGCGACAAGCCGGAGGAGCAGGCCGCCGGCACCCGGACCAGCGAGGAGCGCCGCGACGGTCGCGACGCGCAACCGCGCGCCGCCCAGGTCGAGGATCAGACCCTGGTCGAGCTGCGGGAAGGCTTTGCCAGCGGGCGCGATTCCGATGGCATGGATATGGGGATCTAGGGCGTGCTCTCGGTCGCCTCGGTCCGCTCCGCCTCGGGCGCCGCGAACTATTTCGCGAAGGACGACTTCAAGGACAATTACTACACCGCCGATGGCTCGGCTGAGCAGAGCGAATGGGGCGGGGCGGGGGCCGAGACGCTCGGCCTCGAAGGCGAGGTTTCGAAACAGGCGTTCGAGGAAATCCTGAGCGGGACGCTGCCGTCAGGCGAGGGCGTCGCCCAAGTGGAAAACCGCCGCAACGGCGTGGATCTCACCTTCTCGGCGCCTAAGTCGGTGTCCCTCATGGCCTATGTCGCCGGCGACAAACGCGTGCTCGCGGCCAACATGGCTGCCGTCCAGAAGACGATGGCATGGGTCGAGAAGAATCTCGCCGAGGGTCGCAAGGATGTGGAGGGCCGCAAGGTCCCGGTCCAAACCGGCAATCTGGTCTATGCGCTGTTCCAGCACGACACGAGCCGCGCGCTCGACCCGCAGGCCCATGTCCATGCCGTCGTCGCCAATCTGACGCAGATGCCAGACGGCAAATGGCAGGCGCTCCACGCCGACAAGATCTGGAGCAGCAACACGACGATCGGCGCCATCTACCACGCCTATCTGAGGGCCGGCCTCGAGAAGCTTGGCTACAGCGTAGAGCTCAAGGGTAAACACGGCACGTTCGAAATAGCGGGCGTGCCCAAGGCGGTGATCGACGCCTTCAGCCAGCGCCGCGAGGCGATCCTGGAAAAGGCGGCGGCACTCGGCATCGTCTCGGCCAAGGGCCGTGACGGGATCACCACCAACACCCGTGATCCCAAACTCAATGTCGATGACCGCGACGGGCTGCTGAAAGGCTGGATCGACAAGGCAGCGGCGCTCGGCTTCGACGGAAAGAGCCTGCTCGCTTCGGCCGAGGCACGCTCAGGTCTGAGCGCCGCCGACGGCCGGCTTGAGCGCGGCTTCCGCGCGGTCAGCGACGCGATCGCCGGCGCGCGCGACCTGGTCGGCGGCTTCCTTCGCCCGCACGATCCGCTGGTCGATTCAGGGCTCGCGCGCGTCACCCAGTCTCCCGCGACAGCCCGCTCGCAGCTCGCCGTCGCGTCCGCCGTCCGGATCCTTTCCGAACGCGAGGCGGCATTCAACGTCCACCTGCTGGCGAAGACCGCGCTCGATCTGGGATTGAAGGGCGTCACGATCGACACCGTCGAGCACCGCATCGGCCAGCTGATCGAGAACCGGCAGCTGATCCCCGGCGTCGTCCGCGCCGGCGACAAAGGCGTGAGCATGGTCACCACGCAGGAGGCGCTCCGCACCGAAGAGAGCATCCTCAAGGCAGTCGAGGCCGGTGCGGGAAAAGCCGCTCCGATCGTCCAGACCGCCGATGCGCCCGCACGGCTACAGACGGCCGCGGATCGCCCGCTCAATGCCGGGCAGCTTGCCGCGGCCACGCTGATCCTGGCGTCTGAGGATCGCACCGTCACCATTCAGGGCGTCGCCGGCGCCGGCAAATCGACGATGCTGCAGGCGGTCGCCCGGGTCGCCGAGAGTGAGGGCCGCAATGTTTTCGGTCTCGCTTTCCAGAACAAGATGATCGCCGATCTTGCGACAAGTGCCGGCATCAAGAGCCAGACGATCGCCTCTTTCGTTCTCGCCAACGAACGGTTCGTGACCGAGCGCGACACGCCGCGGTTCGAGGCTGCGCAGGCGAAGTTCGCAGGGGCCATGCTTGTCGTCGACGAGACCTCGATGGTCTCGAGCGACGACATGCTGATGCTCCACCGGATCACCGAGGCGCTCGGCGTCGACAAACTCGTGCTGGTCGGCGACCGCCAGCAACTCTCCTCGATCGACGCGGGCAAGTCGTTCGCGATGATCCAGGCGGCCGGCGGCACCATGGCGCGGATGGACGAGAATATCCGCCAGCGCACTGATACGCTGCGGACCGTCGCGGCGCTCGCCAATGTCGGCAAGGCCGGCGAGGCGATGAAGGTGCTGGGCGACAACGTCCATGAGAGCGCCAGCGCGCCGGAGACCGCCGCCGACATGTGGCTGGCACTGTCCTCGGGCGATCGCGAGGCGACCGCCGTCTTCGCGTCCGGCCGGGAATCCCGTGCGATCATCAATCAGCGTATTCAGGACGGCCTCGCGGCCGAGGGCACCGTGAGGGGGCAGGCCATCCACCTCACCGTCTATGAACGGGTCAATCTGACCCGCGAAGAGCTGCGCTACGCGTCGACTTACCAGCCCGGCCAGACGCTCGATGTCGGCCGCGGCGGTGCGCAGGACATCGGCCTCGGAAAAGGCCGGTACGATGTCACCCGCGTTATGCCCAACGGCAGGGTCGAGCTCAGCGATGGCCGCCGGAAGATCCGGTTCGACCCGCAAAAACTCTCGCCGACCGAGAAACGCGACCGGCTCGAGCTCACCCAGAAGAAGGACCTCCACGTGCGGGAGGGCGACCGCATCCGCTGGACCGCCAACGACAAGCCGCGGGATCTCCACAACGCGGCGCTCGCCCGCGTGCTGACAGTCGATGCCAATGGCGTCACCGTGGAGACCGCCGGGCAGCAGAGGCTGACGCTCGATCTGGGCGATCCGATGCTGTCGCGTCTCGACCTTGCCTACGCGCTCAACATGCACATGGCGCAGGGCATCACGACCGACAAAGCCATCACGGTCATGGACAGTCATGAGCGCAATCTGTCCAACCAGCGCCTGTTCAATGTCGGCGTGACGCGCGTCCGCGACGTTCTGACCATGGTGGTGGACAACCGGGAAAAGCTCGAGCGCCAGCTCGATCTCAATCCCGGCAACAAGACCTCCGCGCTCGAGACGGTCGGTCGCCTCGATATCGACGCCAAGAAGGGACCGGCGCCCGCGGCGAAGTTCGACCCGGGTCCGATCGAGGGCATCAACATGGTCGATCAGCCCGACATCTTCGCCGATCTGCCACCGGTCCCGGACGGACCGGTCGCGCCACCCCCGGCCACGGCGAAGGCCGGCGACCTCAAGGCGCCGTCCGATTTGAAGCCGGACAAGAGCGACCTTTTGCCCCCGCTGCCCGAGCGCAGCCTGGGGCTCGATTTGTAGCGCAGCGTCGGCGCGGTGCCGGCCAGAATGAAGGAGACCGACCATGGCATGGGATTTTGACGAAGGCGGCAAGTTTGGCAGCGAAAAAGCGGCCGAGGATTATGCGCGCCGCAACGGCCTCAGCGAAGCGGATTTCCGCACCCGCCGTAAGGGCGACCAGGTCGAACTCGAGATCCGCCGCTCGGCGATCGACGGCCGCACGCTGCGGGACAGCAACGAGGGCCGCAAGGACGGCTGGAACTGACACCGTTGGCGCGTGATCGCCGCGAGGCGGTCGGCGCTAAACCGAAAAGGGGAATCCCCATGTCTCATCTTCCCAATTATCTCGCCCAACACCCGTTGGTGGTACCGATCCTGATCGGCGTCGCGGTCGTGCTCTTTCTCATGTCGCACGGTATGAGCGCGGTTCCTCCGGCACCGGTCGCGAAGCCTTTCCTGACGTCTCGCGAGCAGGCGATGCTCTTCGCGCTGGAAGAAGTTCTGCCGATGTACCGGGTTCACACTCAGGTTGCGATGGGCGCATTGCTCACCGTTCCCAAACGACTGGGGCGCAGGTCTACCCCGGCCGATCGCAATGCCTTTTCCCAGAAGATCGTCGATTTCGTGATCTTCGATCAAACGACGGGCAAGATCGTCGCCCTGGTCGAACTCGATGACCGGACGCACGACGCTCAGAAAGACCGGAAGCGCGATGCGATGACCGCACACGCGGGTTATCAGACAATCCGCATCCCCGCCTCGGCCCGGCCCACCGTCCCGGCAGCGCTGGCCGCCGTCGGTCATCTTCGCGAGGCGGCGCTCAGCGTCGCGCTCGCAGCCGCGTAGGGAGACGGCCGATGGGTCTCGATGATCGCGACTATATGCACGAGCGTCGCCGCCGCGAAAGCGGCGCTCGCCTCGGCAGTGCCGCCTGGATCGACAAGAAGGGGCGGCTTGAGCACCATGACCTGTGGTTCGACGGCAAGGATGTCGGTTCTGGTCGGAAACATCGGCACAGGTCCACGCCGCGTATGGTCTCGCATCCGTGGCAGAAGTGGATAATCTTGCTCTCGGCGACCTCAATCCTGGTCCCAATGTACGGAGAGGCCCAGCGTAAAGGGTGGCTACCGGATTTCGAGAAGGCGGCACCGTTTCCTGAAACAGGATCGGTAACGGTGCCGGCAAACATGGTCGGCATCGTCAGCAGAAGCTCTCTGACAATCGTGACGAGCGAGGCCAATGCTGTGGTTCAGCTCTTCGACCCGGATACAAATAACCACGCGCTGTCGATCTACGTTGCTGCCAACAGCCGGGTCACCGTTCCGGTGCCGTCAGCTACCTACCGGATGCGGCTGATCGAGGGACAGAACTGGCACGGAACGACGCGCTATTTCGGACCCAACACGTCGTACGAGACTGTCGCGGAATTGATGACCTTCGGGCCGCGCAGCGGGTATAGTATCGACCTGCATCGAAGGCCCGATGGCAATCTCAGGACCCGCCTCATGCTATCGCAACCAGAAAGCCTCTAGCTGCTGGTGCCACCCGTGACACTTTACCTGGAAACGCTGGGTAAAGTGTCACTGATGACAATTCCCTCGCTTTGCGCCCCTTGTTGCAGAAGCCGGTGCCCGATTTCCCCAGTTAGCTGTATTGGGGATAGACCAGTCAGGGATAACCATGCCGATCCAACAAAAGTATTTCGAGCTGCGCGACGTCCACGCCCTCCAGGGGCGGCCATGGATACCGCTGCGCCATGACGCCGACGTGGAAATCAGCCCCCCGGAACCGGGTATCCTGGAGTTAAAGGAATATACCGGGATCGCTACTGCCGCCATCTACGACACCAAGAGGATTGATGGCGAAAAGATCGGATGGAGTGACCTTGGCGTTGCCGCACATCGGGGCGGCATGGAGCCCTGGGGTTATCGTGCGTCCGATCTCTTCTATCGCAGAGCAGATGAGCCGATCGGTGTAAACCTCGTGATCGACCAATATCTCGAGGACGAACATCTCCACATCTGGCATCTGCATCCTGATTTGATCGTCGCCCTCAAGCTCTTACGCGAGGGCGATAGCTGGTTTCGGCCTTCGGAGGGTTGGGCCGAGGTTGCGCGACTGAAGCGAGACCACCACGAACGACCCGTGCTGCTTGAGATCCGGGCTGAGTTTTTGGGCGACTATCTCAGCGCGCGTGCCATGGCCCTCTACTGCTCAAGCTACTGGCAACGAACCGCCGTCACCGCCGACAAACCCGTTCACAGCTGGCCTGGTGACTCGTTTGACGAGGTGGCAGGAAGGGACACGCGCGAGGGGCGCATCAGCAATGGCCGCTGGCCCGTGCCAACCGATCATTTCAGCATATTGGGCGCGATGTGGCGGACGGAATGGGTTCAAGCGGGAGGACGCAGTACCCGCATCCGGGGCGATAAGGATCCTCACTCGACCAGTTTCGCGCTGGAGAATGATGGTCGGCGCGCGTCAGGAGAGGATCTCGCCGGCGTGTCGTCCTGGCTCTATTTCGACCCGACCGTGGTCTCCGCGCTCATGCGCCATCGCGGCGCGACGCTGCACTGGTACAGCGCGGAGACTGGCGCGCTCGGTGCCAGCACTAACGTGCATTTCGGGGTCAATCGGCTCGGCCTCATCACTGTCTTCGCCAAGGATATCGGCGCGCTCGATCCGTGGGAGCAACGATTGTGGAGTGCTCACAACGTGACGCCCGACGGTGGTGTGTCCGCGGAGCTTTTCGCCGCCCAAATGGAGGTGAGGCCAGCAGCCACCGTCGCACCCGAGTCCGAGCTCTCAGTTGCGCTCGACGAGATTGATACGGCCTTCAAGGCGAAATACGGGCTCCCACTGCTTCGAGCCGATAAGGCAGTTCCCACATTGCTACGCCGGGCGCACCGATTTCAGGTGGCTGAGGCAGACGGCCTCCTTGAGCTCTCGAAGGAAGTAACCCGCCTGTTTACGGAGCGGGTCGACGTCGACGCCGTCCTCTCGCCGCTCGCCGTGCCCAAGCAAAAGGACGGCAAAAAGCCCGGCTCGAACAAGGCGCTCGAAAAGCTCATCGGCAGCCTGCTCGGAGAGGCTGCTGCAAGCAGCATGACGGCACCCCTGTTCGGGATCTACGATTTACGGCTCGCCGACGCCCATCTTGGCTCGGGCAACATCGCGAGCGGCAAAGTGCGGGCGGGGGTCGACGACACCGCCCCGGCGGCCATGCAGGGGCGCCAATTGCTCGACACGTTCGTAAAGACACTGCGTCAGATCGCAGCGGCGATCATCTAGCGGCTATCAGGCAGGGCGTCGCTACAAGGCAAGCGCGGTTTGAATTGCGCTACCCGCAATCTCTTCGATGATGAAGGTTCGCGCCGGTGGTGTCTCTAGCAATTCGGTCTCTGGAACGGTTCGGTCAAGCCACTGCATGACTTGCCGCCGGTGAATGATCGCGCCGTGCCGCTCCTGGAACCGGCTGACCTCCGGGTTCGCCGTAACGGTGACGATCTTGTAGCTCTCTGGCCAGTCGGCCATCGCTGGCTCCCAGACCGCAGCGAGGTAGAAGAAGTTCCCGCCATCAAGCGTCACCCGATACCGCTTGTCTCCAACCGTCATGTGAAATTCGGAGGCGGGCACGAGGCAACGATGGCTCGGGAAGGTCTTGCCCTCAGACCGCACGAACCTGAAGGACGTCCCCGCGCCGAAGCGTGGATCGGAACCCCACCTGGCGTGGACCATTTCCAGTTCCAGCGTTTTCGCCGGGTTGTAGCGGATGATTGCGCGCTGTGAGCCGAGTGGCGCATCTGTGTCGAAGGGTGTTGCCTTGTCCATCGCAAGGAACATAATGGGAACGTCGTTGAGTCGCAAGCCAGATCAAAGTGAGAAGCCGGATGTGCAATGACTATCGCCTGGAAGTCGATATCGCGTCGATCGTCGAGGATTTCGATAACCTCAAGATCAAGGTCAAAATGCCCGAGGGGACTCCGAACGTCGAGGCTCGCGAGGACATCAAGATCAGCGATACCGCCCCAATCGTGCGGAGTGGGGAGGCTCGCGGAACGGGTGAACTGCTCAACCGTCGATGGAGTTGGGCCGGGCAGGGCGGCAAGCCGGTCTATAACTTCAGGTCGGAAGGTAGGGAGTTCACATCCCACCGGTGCCTCATTCTAGCCGACGGCTTCTACGAATTCACCAAGCCCGAGGATCCTAAGCAGAAGCGTAAGACCAAATGGCTGTTCACTCTTCGCGATCATCCCTGGTTTTGCATCGCCGGCATTTGGCGCGAGACGCCGGATGGCGAGGCTTTCACGATGCTGACCATGGAACCGGGGGAAGACGTCGCGCCGTACCATTCGCGCCAGATCATCCCGCTCACCCGGGATCAGTGGTCCGACTGGCTGGACCCGACCGTTCCGGCCAGCGCCGTGCTACGAAGCTTGCCAAAGGGAAGCCTGACGACGGCACGGGTTTATCCGCCGCTTGCTGCGCAGCATACCATGATCTGAACTCTTCTGCCGGCGCCACTAAAGCCACCACTCGAATCGACCGGTCGTCAAGCAAACGTTCTCTTTATGTTCGGATCGTGCTAACTCGGCATCCATGGTTTGCGAGTCTGCAGTCCGAAAAGTGATTCATGTCGACATGGACGCGTTCTTCGCGTCCGTGGAACAGCGTGATGACCCCTCGCTCAGGGGAAAGCCGGTCGCGGTAGGGCACGGTGCGACGCGGGGCGTCGTGGCTGCGGCGAGCTATGAAGCGCGGACCTTCGGCGTCAAATCGGCGCTACCGTCAGTGACCGCGCTGAGGCGCTGCCCCGATCTCATCTTCGTCCCGCCACGCTTCGAGGTCTACCGCGCTGTGTCGCAACAGATCCACAGCATCTTCGCCGACTACACCGACCTCATTCAGCCTCTCTCGCTCGACGAGGCCTATCTCGATGTGACCGCCGATCGCCGCGGCCTGAAGACAGCATGGCTTACCGCCAAGGAGATCCGCGCGCGCATCCTAGCGGAAACCGGCCTCACCGCGTCCGCCGGCATTTCCTACAATAAATTTCTCGCGAAGCTCGCCTCGGACCATCGAAAGCCCAACGGGCAGTTTGCGGTCACCCCAGACATGGGTGCAGCCTGGGTTGAGACGCTGCCCGTCTCCCGCTTCCACGGCGTGGGCCCCGTGACGGCCGAGAAGATGAAGCGACTGGGCATCGAGTCAGGCGGCGATCTCCGGTTAAAGTCGCTCGCTTTCCTGCAGCAGCATTTCGGCAGTTCTGCTGACTGGTACTTCGCGATCGCGCGCGGCGAGGATGAGCGCCCGGTCAATCCGAACCGGATACGCAAATCGTCGGGATCTGAAACCACGTTCCGGCAGGATCTTGTCGCCTCTGCAGACATCGAGGCTGGCGTCGTCCGCATGGCCGAGGAGGTTTGGGCATGGTGCGAGAAGCGCCAAGCGTTTGGCCGAACAGCGACCGTGAAGATCAAATACGCTGATTTCCAGCAGATCACCCGCCGTAGGAGCCGTCCGTCGGCGATAATGACATTTGAGGAGCTTCGCGAAGCGGCTCTCGACCTGATCCGGTCGATTCTTCCGACCACCAAGCCGATCCGTCTTGTCGGAGTGACAGTATCGACGTTTGAGGACGCCTCCCCGGCATCCGCACCACAGCTGTTCGAGGACGATCCGCAAGCTGCGCCCGAGCTAGTCGACGAAGGAGCGTGAGGCGCTCCCCGCGATCGGCCGCGCTCTCCGATTGAGGCTGGTGTCAGGTCCGTCGCCTTCGCGCAGCCTTCTCTGGCGCCAGCTCGATCCATGTCGGGGCGTGATCGCTGCTTTTCTCCCATCCGCGCACGTGACGGTCGACCTGAGCGTCGACGAGCCGGCCGGCGAGGGCGGGACTGAGCAGAAGATGGTCGATGCGAAGCCCGGCATTGCGGCCATAGGCGTTTCGAAAATAGTCCCAGAATGTGTAGATCGTCTCGTCGGGATGGATGGTCCGTAGCGCATCCGTCCACCCTTGCTCGATCAACCGGAAATAGGCAGCACGGACCTCAGGCGCGAACAGCGCATCGTCCAGCCAACGCTCCGGCTTATAGACATCGCGTTCGGTCGGCATCACGTTGAAGTCACCTGCCAGCACCACGGGCGCGCCGGTCGCCAGCAACTCCGCCGCATGCTCGATCAGCCGCTCGAACCAGGCGAGCTTGTAATCGAACTTCGGACCGGGACATGGGTTGCCGTTCGGCAGATACAGGCCTGCGATGAGGACGCCGTTCACTGCGGCTTCGATGTATCGGCTTTGGGTTGGATCAGGGTCTCCCGGCAAGCCGCGCCGCGTTTCATGGATGTCGCCGACGCGGCTCAGCATAGCGACGCCGTTCCAGCTCTTCTGTCCGTGCCAGATGACGTCGTAACCGAGGCTCCGGATGGCAGCCTCCGGAAACTTTTCCTGGGGAGCCTTCAGTTCCTGAAGCACCGCGACGTCAGGCTGCGCTTCCGTCAGCCACCGAAGAAGCACGGGCAGGCGACCGTTCACGCCATTCACATTGTAGGTAGCGATCTTCACCGTGTCACAGGTCCGGCAAGGTCTGGTCGGCGCGGCCCCAGCCCTTCAACACCTTGGAGGCAGCCCGTTTCACGAGTTCATCGGCATCGCCGATGTGGAAGTGGTTCGGCGCGTCGATCGTCTCCATTTCTTTCCAGGTGATGGGCGCGGCGACCGGCGCCTCCGGGCGCGCCCGTACCGAATAGGGCATGACAGCCGTCGCGCCGCGCTGATTGCGCAGGTAATCCACGAAGATGCGTCCCTTGCGCTGCGCCTTGGGCAGCGCCGCGGTGAAGTTTTGCGGATCGCTTTGCGCCACGGCCTGGGCCAGCCTGTGCGCGAAATCCTTCACCTCCGGCCATTCGGCCTGCGGTACGAGCGGCGCGATTACATGCACGCCCTTCCCGCCGGTGAGCATCGGGAAGGTCTCAAGCCCGATCGATTTTAGGATGTCGCGGAAATGAAAGGCGGCGGTGCGCACATTCTCAAAGTCCAGCCCCTCGTCCGGGTCCAGGTCGAAAACAAGGCGGTCAGCCTTTTCGACATCCTCGATACGGGCACCCCAGCCGTGGAATTCGATCGTTCCCATCTGGACGCAGGTCATCAGGCCATCAGCGGTATCGACGAAGAGATAGGGCTCCTCGTGGCCATCCTTCTCCAGAATGCCGACATGTTTGACGGCGTCGCCAAAGCTGCCCGCGTCATGTTTCTGGAAGAAGCACTTTTTGGCGCGGCCCTGCGGACAGCGCACCAGACTGATCGGGCGGCTGCCCAGCCACGGCAGCATGATCGGCGCGACCCCCGCATAATGGTTCGCCAGCTGGCCTTTGGTAATGCTGGATTCCGGGAAGATGATGCGGTCGGTGTTGCTGATCTTGACGCGCGATACCGCCGGTGCCGCGATCTCGGTCACCGATTGCTCGACTTCAAGGACGACCGCTTCAGCCTTCTTGTCGGCGCGGAGCCCGAGATAGCTCGGATGGCGCAGCGTGCCTTCGTTTGTCATCTCGGTGTAGGCGATCTCCGCTACGAGCTTGGGTAGAAGCCAATGGGCGCCGCGAACCTCCGCACGAGGTGCGTTCACAGTTGGCGTTGTCTGCTCGAGCGGGCGCATCGTCTCCATCAGACGCTCTATCTCGTCCATGCTAAAGCCCGTTCCGACCTTTCCGGCGTATCGCAGCTCGCCCCCCTCATGGATCCCGAGGATTAACGAACGAAACCCGCGCGACTTGTCGGACGGCGTCCAGCCGATGACGACGAACTCCTGGCGCTTAATGCATTTAGTCTTAAGCCAGCCGCCCGAGCGCGAACCAATGTAGCGGCCGTCGGCCTTCTTTGAGATGACGCCCTCGAGCCCGGCGTCGCAGAAACTGTGAAGCAGCTTCTCGCCGTTACCCTCGATATGTTCCGAATATCGGATGCGGTGGCTTCCTTCGGGTAGGATCTCACGCAGCTTCGCCTTCCGCTCCGCGAGGGGCAACCGGGTAAGATCTTCCCCGTCGAGCTCGAGCAGATCGAAAGCGATATAATCGATACTGGACGGCGCGCCTTTGAGCGCTCCCTGGAGATCCTGGAAACTGGAACGCCCGCTATCGTCCATCACGACCGCCTCACCGTCGAGCAGCGCCGACCGAATGTTGAGCTTGCCCGCTTCGCCGACGATGCCAGCGAACTTTTCCGACCAGTCCAGGCCGGACCGCGTGTACGCGCGGGCTTCATTGCCGCCGACGGCGACGAGCAGCCGGTAGCCATCATATTTCATTTCGTGCAGCCAGCGATCGCCGGTTGGAACTGTGTCGACCAAAGTTGCCAGCTGGACGGGTTGAAAAGGGGGCGGTCTCAAAGCTGGTAAAGCTCGAGCCCTCGACGGTTTCCGGGCCCTTCCTTCCCCTGGTTCTGCGAGCAACTTGGCCATGACTGATAGACTCGTGCCTGGCAGACTCGTTCCAGCGCTGATGTGACTCGGTTCATCGACACAGCGCGCCTTTGGAAAAGGCTGGCGGAAACTCTTCAGGCAACCGGCGTTCCGTTAGGGCAGCAACCCGCATCAAGGAGGTATGGAAATGGCTGACGACAAGACGCTCCGCGCGCCCCAGGATAGCTCGCGCATCGCGCTCGGCGAGGATTATGAGGTGGAATACTGGACCAATAAGTTCGGTGTCAGCCGCGACAAGCTCGCCGAGGCGGTGAAGGCAGTCGGCAATGGCGCCGACGCGGTGGGCGAATATTTGAAGCGGTAAGTTATTGGCGCGCATCATAGTATAATGCGACTTTCCGGATCGCAGAGGTGAGTGCCCGGGGACTATTCCGGAGCGCCCCAGGTTTACGACGAACGCGACAGTGACCCGGTAGATGGCCATGACGGTGGCCGCGAAGTCGCCGTCAGGACAGGCACGCGAAAGACACTTCCGTGCCGTCCCTTTTCGGCGGGGTCTTTGCGGATGGGGGAATTGTCCCACAAGTCGTCGGCAGCAATCGACCAAACCAAGAAGTTCGCAGCACGCTTTTGAAATGAACGGAACGAGGAAGTCTTACCGTTCGCCGAGGGTTAGGCTTTGGGCTTTGCCGCCGATGGATCAAACTCGTAGCGAAATTCATCCTCGGTCGACTTGCGCAGCCGCCAGCCCTCTTCAGGATCGAGCAAGTCGCTTAGAAGACCGCCGCCTGGCGGCCAATAGCCCGGCGGCCAAGCGGGAGACACTGGCTTTAGCAGGGCGTCCCAGATCAGCGTGACCATCGTGTAAGGTGCAGTGGCGGACTCGTCCGAGCTGGTGACGATCCCGATCATCTTGCCGTCGGCATCGAGCACCGGGCCACCGCTCATCGCACCGACGGTGGCGAGCGCCGCCGCGAAACAAGGTCGGGGCGCCATCACGCGGTCGCGGCCTTGCGGCCAGACTTCCAGTATCGCGCCCGAGCTGAGCAGGAAAGTCCCGGCTACGTCGGGAAGCACCTGAATTTCGGGTTCAAGTGCTTGCCGGGCGTTGCGCGGACGGAAGCCGACTGCCGTCACCCGGTCGCCGACCCGCGGCAGCTTCGCGCTGAGCAAGAAATGCGCCACGTCGACCGGCGAGCGGGGTTCGCAGGCATGGGCGAGGGTCAGCACTGCGAGGTCGCCGTCGAGGCTGTACGTGATCTTCAACACCTGCCAAGCAGCGAGCCCAGTCGCGCTCACGCCGAAGGCATAGAGCGCGGCGTCGACCGCCTCGAACAGCCCGTCGCCGTCATGCTCCGCGATGACATGCGCTGCGGCGATGGCGATGCCCGGGGCGACCAACGCTGCTGAGCCATAGATCGCGCATTGCCCGTCGCCAAAAGCAGCGAGAGTAAGGATGCTGCCCTCCAGGCCATCCATATTCTCGATGAAGTAAAGTCCGTCGTCCGCGAAGGGCGTAAGCCCGACCGGCTTTATATGAAGCTCTTGGTGCAGCAGGGGCTCGCGCTGCGCCGCGGCGATTACGACCGACGCAGATTCCATCACGGGATGCCCACCGCCCGCGGCGTCATAGATCGTTCGATCGGTCATTGCGTCCCGAGACTATCGGCGTCCGCTGCGTCTAGATCCTCGAACTCGCTGAAAATCTCGAAAATCCCGCGATTCCGTCGCGGGTGCGTCGCCAGGAGCTCGGCAGTATCCGCCACGCGCTTGTCGAGGAGGAAGCGCCCATGCTGCCCACGAATCTCGTAGAAGCGCACCGGACGATCCCGGCCTTCCAGAGCCCGGATAACAGCGAACATGACCGCCGAAGAACAGCGCATGCCGAAGATGACCTCTTCGAGCTCAAGCGGCGAATGCTGCTCGCCGCGTGGACCCAGCAGCCTCCATTCGCGTTCGTAGGCCCAAGGGCGGGCCTTCCTGAGGAGGACCGCTTCATCGACTCCGCGCCGAGCCGCACTGTCGCCGGCGAGCATTGCCGAGACCGCGCTGGCCTGGACGAGGCGCGAGCCGCCATACTTCATCTTGTGGATGTCGATGGTAGCATCGGCCGGCACCGAATAACCGAAGCAAATGCCGTGGTGCTGGTCGCCATAATGGCTCCACATCAACGGGCAGTTGACGCGCTCGGCGAGGGAGAAGACCCCACGGTCGTATCGCCGCAGCAGCTCCTCTTGCACGTATTGGCCAAGCAAGAACTGCTCCGGATCGGCCACCTCGTATTCCGGATTGGTGGCGTTATAACGAATATCAGCGAGCAGGCGTTCGGCGGCCTTGCGGCTTTGGCGCGCGATATGATCGAGCGTCTTTGGGCCGTTGTAGCGGATCGTCTTTGCCGCCGCCGCCATCTCGGCCGTTGTCCGTTCCTCAATCATCTGCGCCAGAACGGGTTCAAGCGCCGCGCTCGGCAGATCGGTGTCGAGCGTGGGCTTCGTGTCGAGCGGATCATTGAAGGTCGTCGGGTCGGCAAAATAGACCGTGTCGTTGACGAGCATGCCCAGCGTCAGATTGCTGAAGCTGCGATATTTGTAGAGCCGCTTCGGCGGAACGCGTTCGCTCATGTCACCCCCTCACTCCGGCCGTACTCAGCCCCCCCGTTGGTATCCGCCTGCGTCAGCGGTCGTCCGGCGGAAAGACAGGCGACGCGATCGCCCGCGCGTCCGTCTCGACCATGACCTCCTGAAGAAACGTCGTCTTAGGCACATAGCGGACACACGGCAGGTTGGACTCATCGTAAATTTCGAGCTTCACAAGAAAGTCGCCGCCGAAGTCGATGTAGACCGGACAGGTGGCTTCCAGCCACGTCCGCCGCGGGCGGACCCAGTCGTATTGGTGGTGGCCGCAATAGACCTCCTCGACATCAGCCTGGATGTCGCGAAGGCTGAAAATCCGCCCGAAACTCAGTGTCGCCTTTGTTACCGTCCGTTCGGGATAGTCACGCTGCGTCTCGGAAAGCCGGAAGAACAGCCCACCGGCCGCGCCTTGCATCGGCCGGGTGGCCTTCGCCCACACGATGTCCTGGGCGATCTCCGAACTCGGATGGGGCAGTCGATGATAGACTTCGAAGTTGCCGCGAAAACCTCGCCCGTCGATCACCCACACCAGGTTCTTGTAGAAGGCCTCGCGCGAAATACGCTCGGCGTCGGTCATCGCCGAATGTTGCACCTCAATGTAGATCCCCGTCGCGGTCATGATGTCGGCTCGGTGAATCTCGCCGCCGGGCGCGGTGTGGGAAATCTCCCGGCAGGCCTCGGGGAAGAGATTTTTCCATTCACGGTGCCACTCGGTTTCATTCTCCCACCACGGGTCGCAATTCCGCCGGCCGGCATGCGCCCAATGATGGAGGATGCGCGGCCCGCACTTGGCGATCATCGCCGCCCCGCAGGTCGGGCACTGCCCACGCCCGCCGGGGAAGGCTTCGAGCCGCTCTGAACCGACGAGTGCGAGTTGCATGATCTTGCTCCACCAGCTGCGGACCCCTCGGTTGTATCCGGATCAGCGATTGCATCGGATAGCGGGATCGGGGAGGCCGCGGCAACGCGGGCGGGAGAGATGCCCGTTGGTGATCGTAGGCGAGCCGCCTAGGCTCGGTTGCACCTTTGCCGTGCGGTCCTGACCCCGATCCGCTACGCACGTAGCGAATGGGAAGGGAGAAACGTGGCGCTGGCGCAAATCGGACAGGGAGATGAGGGCTGGTACGTCCGGGACGTGGGCCCCGGCCAAGGGCGGCAGCTATGGCGGTTTGTCGATGCGACCGCAATGCGCGCGGGCGTCACCAACCCCGAAGGGGGCGCGGGCACCTATTATGCTGCGGATCCGGGCGAGACGATCTGGGCGTGCCTGCGGCGCTCAACGCCCTGGCTCGACGGACTGGATGGTTCCGGCCCCTTTCAGCGGATGGTCCGTCGGCCTGGGGAATTTCACCCCCGTGTCGCACGCCCGCTCGCGTTGAGGGAGAAGGAAACGCTCTGGTTCCCCGACGATGCAAAGGAGCAGCGCTATATCACCAGCGCGCAGAACCAACTCGGATCCTTGATTGATGATCTAAGAGCGATCTGTCGCGTCGTGCAGCCCGCAGCCAGCACCCTGTCGGTTTATGGGCATGAAATCCGCAACCTCTTGATCCTGGCGGCGACCGAGGTCGAGATGCACTGGCGCGGCATTCTGACGGCCAACGGATCGACTGCAAAATTCAACACGAATGAATTCGTGAAGCTCGCCGCCCCTCTCGGTCTGCGGGATTACGCCGTTCACTTCCATCCTTGTCCAGACATTGCCCCGATCAGGCCCTTCGACGGCTGGGACGTCCTCGATCCAACAAATTCTCTCCCTTGGTTTGCGGCCTATCATGGCGTCAAGCACAACCGCGAACATGAGTTCGATCAGGCGAACCTGGCCAATGGATTTATGGCGGTCGCAGCTTGCGCGGTCATGATGGTCGCGCAGTTCGGGCAGGATGCGTTGACACGTGAACTTAAAGGTTTCCTGTCGGTCCAGCCGCCCGCCTGGCCAATCGAAGAGATGTATCTGATGCCCGAGGCGGAGGGCGACTGGTCTCCAATTCCCCTGCAACTCTCGGTGAAGCTGTGACCGGTAAATTCTCACCGTTCGTCGTCAAGGCGCTGGTCGACACCATCACGGGCGGGGCCGGCAACGACAATGCGCCCGCCATCGGAATCTATCGTTCTGGCCCCAAGATCGAGCAATTCTTCCTCGACTGCGGGCTGGACATGCGCATCGGCGTTGGCTCGCGCGTTCCAGCGACGACGGATTTTCTGCGCAAGACTGCAAACCATTACGACGGGAATGGCGATGCCCTTATCGCCCGGATCATCGAGCGGGTTTGTGATCCTCGTGATTACCTGGCGGAACCTGACAAAGCGATCGCCGTGCGCGAGCATCTCAACAAGGCGCTGGCTCCCGACGGCTTGGCCGTCGTCATCGTCGGCGGGAAAGCGCTTCTGACAGAACGCCGAGGGTCGGGCACGATCGTCGAGCCGTTCATCCAGAAAGTCGCGACCTTGGATTTCGACACCGTTCAGATGGAGATCGCCCGTGCTCTTCCCAATCTGGAAGATGATCCGGAGGATGCGGTGACGGCCGCGTGCTCGCTGATCGAAGCGCTTTGTCGCTCGATCCTCGTCGAGCTCAAATTGCCGCTTCCCGCCAAGAAGGACATCGATGGCCTTATCCGTGCGGTGCAGGAGCCGCTTGGGCTGTCGCCTGGTCGGTCAGACCTTCCGTCCGAGGTTGAAGCCGACGTTCGGCAAACCCTCAGCGGTTTGACATCCGTGGCCAAAGGCATCGGCGCACTGCGGACGCATGGTGGAGACGCCCACGGACGCGAGAAAGGCTTCCGCCGCATCGACGCGCGGATCGCCCGCCTTGCCCTCAACGCCGCAAGTTCGCTCGCCTTGTTCCTGATTGAGAGCTGGGAACGCAAGGAGCATCGGTCCCTGCCACAGCATGCTGGCGAGCCTTGATGCCTGAACAACCCTCCGCCACGTCCGAGCTCGAAGCGCTGCGCCCAGCGCGTAAGGATCGGGTGATCGACCTCGTGCGCGCCGCGGGTCTCGATGTGTCGGACTGGTCGAATAGCAGCCGGGGCGAGGCCGGGGCGGCCACCAATCCCAAATATTGCTACGAATGGGTCTTCGTCGAAGCCGGCAACGCCATTGTTCTCAACCTCTGGCACGTCCTACTGGCGGAAGACGCCGAAGGCCGCATCGTCCATCGCGGCAATTTTCGGGAGGATGCCGAGATCCAGTATGCGCGGGGTCGCGGCAACCCCTGGGGTCTGCGCGCCACACGTCTCGACGCGGCGCTCCAGGCCGCCCTTCGGGACGATCTTGCGGTCCGCGTCATCCTCAACGCCGGGGTTCGCCGGGATCGCGACGATCCCGATGCTGAAGCCTCAAAGGTGGAGCTGCGAACCCTCGACCCGGAGCCGTGGTCGATCGGCGCCTATGACGCGGCGACCGGCAAGCATCTGCTTATACGCGGCGCGGCGCCGCCGGCCTTCGTCGATCAATTCTCGATCGATTCGGATCCCGGCGGCGCGTCGGTGCGGAGCGAGCAGACCGGGTCCGTTTTCGTCCGTAATCCCAAGGTCCGCGAGGCGGTGCTCAAGCGCTCCTGCGGTCGCTGCGAGCACTGCGATGAACCTGGCTTTCGTCGAGCAGACGGCGCCATCTATCTTGAGACGCATCACATCGTGCCGCTGCACGAGGGCGGCCCAGACCTCATCGGCAATGTCATTGCACTGTGCCCGAACGATCATCGCGAAGCACACTATGGCGAGGCGGCCGCCGCGCTCCGCCTCCGCTTCATCGCCATTGTTGCTGTGGCCTGACCAGCGCGGGAATGCCTCATCAATTCCCGTTCCGAACTGTCGTTCGGATGAAACTGGAATCTCAAGTGTTGCTTGGTATCTGCCGTGCCTGGGATTCGCTGCGAGCGATCGCCTCGCCCCAATATTGGTTGCACCGTACGTTATCGGAAGTCGCGCGGTTTGATCTTGATGCCTTCTGTCGGCTGCCCTGGAACGATACCAGACCCAAGGGGGAGATCCGGAATGAAGATATCCCGCGGTGACCTGCCAAGCGGCGACGCGCCGAGGTCGCGTGGGTCCGGGCGCATCGGGCTTTTGACTACATCGGCACGACTGACGCGGTAGACTTCGGAAACGTCGACACGATGGCCGACGCTGGCGAGAAGGGGCGACAGGTCATCGAGGCGCTGGGCAATGAGGTGAATGACCTCGCCCTCACGCTGGACCTGCCCTCGCACGCCCATCATCGAGGCGCCGAGCACCGTGCGACGGTTCTTTTCGAACACATTGGTCCAAACGACGAGGTTGGCGACATTCGTCTCGTCCTCCAGCGTGATGAACATGACACCCTTCGCCGACCCGGGTTTTTGACGCACCAGCACGATGCCGGCCAGCTCGATCCAGCGTCCGTCCTTGACGGTCTGGAGCTGCTCGCAGGTGATCATCTTTCGCGCCTTCAGCTCATCGCGAAGGAACGCAAGCGGGTGCGCACGCAGTGACAGCCCGGACGCGCGGTAATCCTCCACGACCTCGGCTCCCTCGCCCATTGGTGCCAACAGCACGGTCGGTTCGATTGCCTCCTGCCGAAGCTTGCCATCGCGCTCGTCAGCAGCTGCGAACAGGGGCAGGGCGGCGTTGCCGAGCCCTTTCACGTCCCACAAGCCCGAACGACGGCTGAGCGCCAGTGAACCGAACCCATCCGCCTCGCCGATGCGATCAAGCGCCCCACGACCAACGCGGGCCCGGCGCTGGATTTCTTCAACGTTGGAATAGAGCTGTTTTCCGCGTGCCGTGACGATGGCCGCGCCGTCCGCATTGGCCAGATCGCGCACCATACGGAGGCCAAGCCGCACGGCCTTGTAACGACCGGCTGCCTCCTCGAGCGTGCAATCCCATCGGCTGTGGTTCACGTCGATCGGCCGGATCTCGACGCCATGCTGGCGCGCATCGCGCACGATCTGCGCCGGTGCGTAGAAGCCCATCGGCTGCGCATTGAGTAGCGCTGCGCAAAACGCGTCGGGATGATGGCACTTCACCCAGGACGAGGCATAGGCGATCAGCGCGAAGCTGGCGGCGTGGCTTTCAGGGAAGCCGTAGGACCCAAATCCCTCGATCTGCTTGAACGTCTTCTCGGCGAACTCACGGTCGTAGCCCCTCGCAACCATGCCATCGATCAGCTTGTCGCGGAAATGCGACACGCCGCCTGTCAGCTTGAAAGTGGCCATCGCTCGCCGAAGTAGGTCGGCCTCGCTCGCCGTGAAGCCGGCGCACTCGATGGCTACCCGCATGGCTTGTTCCTGGAACAGCGGCACACCGAGCGTCTTCTCCAGGACCCGTCGCAGTTCCTCGGTCGGATAGGTCACCGCCTCCTCGCCGTTGCGGCGACGCCGATAGGGGTGAACCATATCCCCCTGAATCGGCCCGGGCCGCACGATCGCGACCTGGATGACCAGGTCGTAGAATGTCTTCGGCGCCATCAGCGGGATCGACGCCATCTGCGCCCTGGATTCGATTTGGAAGACGCCAAGAGTGTCCGCCTTGCGAATCATCGCATAGGTCGCGGGGTCTTCCGCCGGGATCGTGGCGAGGTCGTGTTTGATCCCTTTGTCATTCTCCAGAAACTCGAACGCCCTGCGCATGCAGCTCAACATGCCAAGCGCCAACACATCGACCTTCATGAAGCCTAAAAGATCGATGTCATCTTTGTCCCACTCGATCACCTGGCGGTCTTCCATTGCCGCAGGCTCGATCGGAACAAGCTCGTCCAGCCGGTCGCGCGTCAGGACAAAGCCGCCAGGGTGTTGCGAAAGATGGCGCGGGGTGTTGATGAGCTGCCGCGCCAGTTCCAGCGTCAGCATCAGCCGCTTGTCGCTAAGATCCATGTTGAGCTCGGCCGCATGCTTTTCCTCGACGCCTTCCCGGCTCCACCCCCACACCGCACCGGATAGCCCTGCGGTCATGTCTTCTGAAAGCCCCAGTGCCTTGCCTACCTCGCGGACCGCACCGCGCGCGCGGTATCGCGTCACCACCGCGGTCAGAGCGCTGCGGTCACGACCATAGGTTTCGTAGATCCACTGGATCACTTCCTCACGCCGCTCATGCTCAAAATCGACATCGATATCGGGCGGCTCCCTGCGCTCCGCGCTGACGAAGCGCTCAAACAGCAGCTCGGAGCGCACGGGGTCGATCGAGGTGATGCCGAGGACGTAGCAAACGGCGCTGTTGGCGGCCGAGCCGCGCCCCTGACACAGGATTTCGCGCCGGCGCGCCTCCATCACGATCGAGTGCACGGTCAGGAAGTAAGGCGCATAATCGAGATCCGCGATCAGTCGCAGCTCATGCTCGAGCTGCGACCGCACCTTGGCATCCAGGCCTTCAGGATAGCGCTCGGGGGCCTTCTCCCACGTCAGCCGCGCAAGCTCCTCTTGCGGCGTGCGACCCGGGACCTGGATTTCGTCCGGATACTGGTATTTGAGCTCCTCAAGGCTGAACGTGCATCGGGCCGCCAACTCCACCGTACGGGCGACCGGGCTCACATCCTTCAGATAGCGTCGGAAAAGGCGCTCCATCTCCGCTGCTGTTTTCAAATGGCGGTCGGCAAAGCGCTCACGGCGCTCGCCCAGATCATCGACCGTGCATTTCTCGCGGATACAGGTGACGACATCCTGCAGAAGTCTGCGGTCGGGTGCATGATAGAGGACGTCGTTGGTAGCGATCGTCGGCACCCGCGCTGCGGCAGCCATGGCGGCAAGATCGCGAAGCCGGATCGCGTCGCGTGGGCGCCGGCGGATCGACAGTGCCGCATAGCAGCGATTTCCAAAGATGCGGCGCATGCGAGCAAGCGCGGTCTCGGTCGTGGCATCGGCGCCATCGGGTACGAGGAGCGCGATCAAGCCATCGTGCCATTCTTCGAGGTCCGACCAGTCCAGATGACAGGCGCCTTTGCCTGCGCGTCCCTTGCCGACGCTCAAGAGTCTGCACATGCGACCATAGGCCGCCTTATCGGTGGGATAGACGAGCAGTGCCGTGCCGTCAGTGAGATCCAATCGACAGCCCACTATCGAACGCACGCCGGTCGTCTTTTCCGCGTCCCAGGCACGTACAATCCCTGCAACCGAATGCCGATCGACAATGCCAAGGGCCGGCAGCCCAAGGAGCGCGGCTGCGGCAAAAAGCTCCTCTGGACTGGAGGCTCCGCGCAGAAAGCTGAAATGGGTCGTGACCTGCAGCTCCACGTAGCCGCTAGCGGCGGTCACGCGAACGCTCCATGGATGAACCAGCGCATCGGCCCTGTGACCGGATTCTCCCCGTCGCCTGCGCGAAAGAGCCAATAGCGGCCGCCGGTTTCGGTCTCGACCTGATAATAGTCGCGCACCGTATAGGGCTGCTCGCCTTCAACGCCGTGATCGCGCCACCACTCGCCATATAGGCGCTCGGGTCCATCGCCTTGGGTAACGCGGTATCGCCTTCGCCGCCAGATGAACAAGCGAGGTGCCTCGTCGGGGAGCAGGGCAACCACATCGATCGGTTCCGGCCGATCCAGCATGCGCGCCGGTCGAGGCAGGTCGCCTGCCCAAGCTATGCCGCTGGAACTGGCCAACGCCGCGAACCGCGCCACGGAGCGTTCAGGCATTGCGCTTGGCTGAGGCCCCGCGCGGTGAAGGTGCCTCTGGCCGAAGCGATTAGCGAGCGCATCGACCAGCGCGGCAATGTCCGGACCCTTGCGACCGGAACCTGCCAGGCCGTCGCTTTGCGAAGCGCTCATCGCTTCGGCAAGCGGCGTCACGAGCGTCATTGCTTCTATGCCCAGCCCTGGTTCGATCGTCTCAATCTTCGCGCACAGCAGCTTGGTCAGATGCGCGTGATCGCGCGACGGAGCGGCCGTTCCGACCCGAATTGCCTGCCGGTGCCCATCGACGCGAGCGAAATGACAATCGAGCCGACGAGCTCCTTTGCCCAACGCGGTCAACTGGACCACGATGTCGGCGACTAGATCGCCGATCACCCTTGCGAATGCCTCTGGCGTGGCGATCGGCTCCATCAGGCCACGGCGGGCCCGAGGCAGATGGTCCGGGAAGATCGGATCGATAGGCTCGGGTATCTGGCCCAGCGCCTGATCGAGCCGACGATAGAGTTGGCGTCCGAAGCGCTTGGCGAGGGGCGCCCGCGGCGCACCAACGAGTTGTTCAATCCGCTCGAACCCGAGCTTTCGGAGGCCTTCCACGTCTCGCGCATCCAGGCGCAGCGCAGCGATCGGTAGCAGCGCCATCGCTTTGCGGTGGTCGCCGGGAGCAATTGTCACGGGGCGGCCAGCGGGAACCTGGCGGGCCACCGCATGCGCACATCCCGCCGTGTCCGCGACCGCCAGCTGCAACGAGAGACCAAAACCAGCGACCCGCCCGTGCAGATCCTTCAGAAGCGCCTGCTCGGACCCGAAAAGGGGGGCGCAACCCGTAATGTCCAGCCAGATGCCATCTGGCACATCGGGCGCAACGACGGGGCTGTACCGCTGCCCGGCCCAAAGCGCGAGACGCCGCAACCCTTGAAGGTCGGCTTCCGGCTCCGCGTCGATGACCAGAAGCTCTGGCGCGAAACTGCGTGCCTTGGTGATAGTCATACCTGGTACGATCCCGAGTGTCCGTGCTTGCCCGTCAACGGACGCCACCACCCGTCTCCCATGGTCCGGGATCGCCGTGACCATCGGTGCAGGTGCCGCGTCAGGCCGCGAACTGGCGTTCTTCCTGCGCAGCCGGTCGGTCGACCAGTGCGGCAGGAAGAGCGATACGACCCGTCGCATCGCAGCCCTCCACAATCCAGCTGTGCGGATTTCCGCCGCGCACGCGTTCCAGCTCAACCCGCCAGCGTGGTCGCCCGAGGCTCGGAATACCAAGGTCCTCACTGGGGTGAGCTGTCACGCGCCAGCGCGTCACCGCAGCCGTTCCCTCTACGGCCTGCTCAACCCTCGAGGCGCGTCGGAAGACGAAGGCGGCTACGCCCGAACCCTCTGCCGCGAGCTGCAGGCGTTTGGAGGCAGTCGTCGAATATTTCGCGACTTCGCCAACCACCCCGGCAAGGCCTGGTTGGCGCAAACATTCCTCCATCGCGAGGAGCACGTTGGTGTCGCTGCCGGCCTCGACATGGATCACCCGGTCCGGATGCAGTCCAGCCAGGTGAAGGGCAGGGGCAAAGAGGTCACGCCAGCGCAGACACCAGAAGACCGGACCCTCGACACGCGCTAGAATGCCCGCAAGGAACACCGTTGCGCTAGCCTCGTCGGCCAGATCGGTACTGCCGGCGATCTCATGCAGCGCGCCTGTGGCTATGCCACCGCCTGGCAGGCGACAATCAATGCTCTCAATCCCGAACGGAATGGCGTCGTGTCGCCCATCAGCGCACTCGATCTGCGCGATGCGCGCACGTAGATCATCAAGGACGGCTGACTCGCGCATAGCATCACAGAGACTCGGAAGGCGGTTGATTCGTTCCCTCTTTGTTCTGATGAGGGCGCGCCAGAGTCAAGCGCGATGGAGATCGCCTCTCGCGCCGTCGCCGCAACGACCGGCAAAAAGGGACACATCTCCGACGCGAAAAAATTGGTGGAGGTCTCTTGGATAGCGGCCGACGTTGGAATCCGGCAGATTGCTCCGATGAACGATCTCAATGGCAAGTCTATCGCGGAGATGCTCGCGCTCCATGCCGCAATCAACGAGGAACTACGATCGCGCAACGTCTTGCGGTCTGCCAACAATCCGACCGGAGACCTGGCCGAATATCTCTTTTGCGCAGCTTTCGGTTGGGAGCAGGAGGCCAATTCGAAGAAGGGCTTCGACGCGGCGGACTCGGACGGCGTCCGCTATCAGATCAAGGGCCGGCGGCTGCACAGGCGCAACAAGTCGCGTCAGATGTCGGCGATCCGGTCGACGGACGGTTTCGATATATTGGTCGGCGTTCTCTTCAACGACGACTTCTGCGTCATTCGCGCGGCGCTGATCCCTGCAAGCGTGGTGTTCGAGCGAACGAGCTTCGTCGATTATACGAAGAGCCATAAATTCTACCTTCGCGATGATGTGTGGGATGCACCAGGCGTCAGCGACGTTACCGAGCGCCTCCGGGCCGTCGAGCAGGCCTAGATACCAACTGCGGCTGACCTGCGGTGGCCGCGCGAGCGGCCAAGCGGGCAAGAAGTGTCACAGCAGAAAAAACTGACGAAAGACGCACGAACGGGATTCACATTGCCGCAAGCGATGCTAAGATTCATCTTATGTTCCACCAAGCCGACCTTTTCGATGCCGTTGAAGTCGGTCAGGGAGCGCCTGCCAAGCCCCTGAATTTGCCGGCGCTGATCGAACGGATCGCGGATTTCTCGCCACGACCGCGCTATGCGTTCATGGTCCTCAACCTGATTGCCAAAGCCGCCGGGGGGAACAGCGGTTCAGCGGGCCCCTATGTCGATACCGAAGACGAGGTTCGCGTACCGCTCCGCGACTGGTTGTGCGATTCACTGGTTCCGATGGCAAAGCGTGATGCCCGTCGCCTGATCATCGTCGAAGAGGTCAAAGCTTCGCTTGCTGCGCAGGATGCCTTGCCAGACGACGCCGAGCAGGCCGCAAGGGCGATCGACAATGAGGTCCGTGAACGGGTCCGGCGCTCAGGCCGGTGCAACGTCAGCCGCGCCGTTTCTGATCTCGTGCGCGCCGGTCTGGTCCGACGACACTACCAGGGCTACCGCGTGGACCACCACAATCGTGGCGCTCAGCGCGAGGCGGTGTACACCATCACCGAAGCAGCGGCTCGGGCCCTTTGGTCTCAAAAAGCCTCATAACCACGCCGGGACCATAGATCATTTCACCATTCTGCGACTTTCAACGGTTTGTTGAAAAGCATGTTTCAGTGAAATAATTTGCAATTTCAGCCGAATCATGATTTCAACGGTTCGGTGAAAGACGCAATGGACACCGAACGACGGGCGGCAGAAGCGCTCAAGGCCTTCCTGGGCTCGATCCCCCAATTTGCCCTTGGCCAGATGACGATGATCGGCAAGCCAGGCGAGGCTGATCGCGGCGTAGACATCGTCGCGGAAACCGAGTTCGCCGGCCGACCGCTCAAGATCGTGGTCGAGGTCAAAGGCAACGGGCAACCCCGGATAGCGCACCAAGTGGCCTACCAGCTCAAACGCTATCTCGATCAGACCGGCCAAGAGGGGGTGCCGATGTTCATCGCGCCCTATTTATCCGAACAGGCGCAGGCGGCATGTCGCGAGGAAGACATCGCCTACCTCGATTTTCAGGGCAACGCGCGCCTCGTTGTCGATACCATCTTCATCGAGCGCAAGGTCGAGGGGAAACCCGATCCCGAACGACGTTCCCTGCGCACCCTGTTCAAGCCAAAGTCGACCCGGATCTTGCGCGTACTGCTGAACGAGCCGCATCGGCCCTGGCGCGTGACCGAGCTTGCTGAAGAAGCCAAGGTCAGCCTCGGGTTGGTCAGCACGATCGGCACCGCCCTGCGCGAACGCGAATGGGCCGATCAGACCGAACAGGGGCTGCGGCTCGTCGATCCTTCCGGTCTGCTGGACGAATGGGCCCGCAACTATGAGCCGCCCAGAGGGGAGGAGGTCCGCCTCTATACCCACCTCCATGGCAAAGCCCTGACGGAGCGCCTGCGTGATTTAGCGACCGAGCAGGGAAGGGTGGCGCTGGCCTCGTTCAGCGCGGCCGATTGGTACGCGCCCTTCGTTCGCCAAGGCACCAGCTATTTCTACGCTGACGAGAAGGGCCTTGGCGCCTTGCAAACAATCTTAAATCTGACTGCACCCGCAAAGGGTGCGAACATTGTCGTGCGCGTCCCCGATGAAGATGGCGTGCTCGACGACGCGCGGGCCGTCGCACCGGGGGTCATCGCGACGAGCCCGGTTCAAACCTATCTCGATCTCATGGCGGGCGGCGAGCGCGGCGTCGAAGGGGCAGAACATCTGAAGGACAAGCTTTTGCGGTGGCCTTCATGAACGACGAACCGCAATCGGCCACAGATTATGACGACCGCACCAGCGCCGCTGTGAAGTCGGTGCTCGTTGAGATCGGCCAGACGCTGGGCAGCTTTCGTGGGAAGTTCGCGGTTATCGGCGGCGCCGTGCCTTGGCTGCTGCTCGAGGACAGCGAGATGCGCCACGTCGGCACCCTCGACATCGATCTCAGTCTCGACGCGCAGGCCTTGGCCGCCGGCGAGGAGTATGTCGCTCTCGTCGATGCCCTCCACGAACAGGGGTACGCACCCCGCGACACGCTCAAATATTTCCAGATGGTCCGGACGGTCCAGCCGAAGGACGATGGACCGCCGATTGATGTGATCGTCGATTTCCTGCGGCCCTATGACGCCGTGCTGGAAAAGAACCGGCCGCCGCTCACCACCGAATTCGCGACCCAGCGTGCGTCGGGCGCGGAGCTTGCCATTCACTTCCACGAGCTCGTCGCGATCGAAGGCGATATGCCCAAGGGCGGGACCAACAAGGTGATGATCGCTGTCGCCTCGATTCCGGCGCTTCTCGCCATGAAAGGCTTCGCGCTCGACGGACGGTACAAGCAGAAAGACGCCTACGACGTCTATTACTCGATCCGGAATTATCCCGGCGGGATCGATGCGCTTGCGGACGATTGCCGCCCGCTGTTGGAGCATCAGAGTGGCCGGGACGGCTTCGCGCATGTCGTGGCGAAATTCGACGATCCGGACGGCTACGGGCCGACGTGCGTGCGCAATTTCGTCGAAGGCTCCGATATCCTGGACGGCCGAACGCCGGACGAGTGGCAGCAGGATGCCTTTGGTCAGGTCGATGCCTGGGCCCGTGCGATGGGATTGCGATGACACACCGATCTGCGAAGCCACAATGAAGCTCATTCACACAGCGGACTGGCAGCTCGGAAAGCCGTATGGCCGGTTTGAGCCGGAGGTACGCGCCGCGCTGTCCGAGGCACGCTTCGACGCCATTGATGCAATTGGCAAGGAGGCAGCTCTCCACGGCGCGGCTCACGTTCTGGTCGCCGGCGACGTCTTCGACACCGAGGGACCAGAAGACCGCACGATCGTTCAGGCGATCTCTCGAATGGAGCGCCATGCATGCCGGTGGTGGCTCTTGCCCGGCAATCACGACTTTGCGCGCAATGGTGGCCTCTGGGACCGCGTGCGTCACCGCGCTGGTAACGGCATTACCGTCTTGGCAGAAGCGCAGCCTCACGAGATCGAGCCGGGAATCTGGCTCCTGCCGGCGCCCCTTACGCATCGCCACAATCTCGATGATCCTACCGAGCTCTTCGACAGCATGGAGACACCCGGCAGTCGCATTCGCATTGGCCTCGCGCACGGATCGATCCGTGACTTCGGCACCCAAGGCGAAACCAAGAACCAGATCGCGCCCGACCGGGCCCGTCGCTCCTCGCTCGATTATCTTGCGCTTGGAGACTGGCACGGGACGCTCAATATCGACGCGCGCACCTGGTACGCCGGCACACCCGAAACTGATCGCTTCCAGCGCGACGAGCCCGGCCACGTGCTGCTCGTCGATATAGCCGAAGGCGGCGACCCGTCGGTCACCCCGATCCGCACGGGGCGTTTCCAGTGGATCAGGCGAAGCTGGACGGTGAACGACCAAGCCGGTTTCGATGCCGAGTGCGATCAATTGCTGGGATCCATTGATCCCCCGTCCACCCTCCTCGAACTGTCGCTGGCCGGAATCACCAGCCTTACGGATCGGGTCGGGATGCTGGGCAGGCTGGAAAATGATGTCGGGCACCGGGTCCGTTATCTCGACGTTCGGTCTGACGACCTTGTCGGCCGCCCGAGCGAAGACGACCTCGCAAGCCTTTCGGTAGAGGGCATGCTCGGCGTCGCGGCGGCGAAGCTGTCCGCCTCGATCGAAACGGGCGGTGCCGACGCTTTGATCGCGAAGCGTGCCCTGGAGCGCCTCTTCGTCGAATATAGCCGGGAGGACAGGGCATGAGCCTGTACCTGCGTCGTATCGCCGTCGATGGCTTCCGCAAGTTTCGGGAGCCAATGGCGATCGAGGGGCTGACCGACGGTCTCAATATCGTCATCGAACCCAACGAAACCGGTAAGTCGACATTGCTTGAGGCGCTTCGCGCGGCGTTTTTCGTTCGCCACGGCACGAAGAACCAGCTTGCCCAATCGTTCGCGCCTTATGGCGAAGCTGTCGGACCGGAGATTCAGGTTTCGTTCGACGCCGATGGCGCGCCATGGACGGTGACCAAGCGCTTCCTGCGTGGCGCGTCGATCGAGGTCACCGGTCCACAGGGCAAGGCACAGGGCGAAGAAGCGGAAGCCCGCCTGCACACGCTGCTGGGGTCAGTACGCGATACCAGCCAGAAGGGCGATGCCGGCACATACGGCGCGCTCGGACTTCTTTGGGTCGCACAAGCTGAGGCGCTCGCGGTCACCGGGCCAGGACAGATCGTGCGGGACACGGTCCGCTCGACGCTTGAAGCGGAAGTCGGCTCAATCATGGGCGGCCCCGCCTACACGCGCGTCCGATCCAGGATCGACGAGCAATATGGGCGGTACTGGTCCCCCACCGGACAAAAACGCGGGCGACAGAATGAAGCACGCGAGCGTGTCGAGCAGGCGGAAGCGGCCGCGCGCGACGCCGCTGAACGTCTGGCTGGGCTTGAAAGGACGTTCGCCGAGCTCGAAATTGCGCGGGCCCGGCTCAAGGTCGTTCACCGCGAGATCGCGGACGACACAGATGTGCAAACGCGGAAGGATCTCGCCGCCTCTCTCGAGACAGCTCGCGCGGCCGCCCAAATCCTCGCAACGCGGCGGGCCGAGCATGAGGCCATCAGCGCGAAGGCCCGTAGCTTGGAAGACCTTGTCGATCGTCATCGCAAGGCGACGGACGATCGGAACAGCGCCGAACTCGCGCTGGCCGATGCGCGCATACGCCGCGCCGAAATTCTCGATGGCTTGGCAACGGCGAAGCAACGTCTTGCCGAGACACGCAGCGCACTGGAGGCTGCGCGCACGGCCCGCCAGGAGGCTCGCCGTGCTCTCAGCACGGGCGAGGACGTTTTGCGCGCCTCGCGTCGCCGTAGTGCCGTAGACGCGGCACACGCGCGTCATACCGAACTCATCGACCTTGAGCGGCTTCAGGGAGAGGCTGCGGCTCTTGCCACGACGATCATTTCCACCAAAGCCATGGAAGCGCTTGAGACAAACGAGCGGCTCGTAGCTGAAGCGCGCGCGTTGCGGGCCGCAGGCGCCACGCGGATTGCCCTGGTGGGCGATGCAGCCGGCGTATCGATAGATGGCGAGCCGATGGCGCTCGGCGAACGCGCTCTTACAGGCGAGACTCGCGTTCGGTTCGGGAGTGCCGAGCTGGTCATCACGCCGCCGGCAGGCGCGGCGAGCGCCGAAGGAGCTTTGGCTTCAGCGCTGGAGCGCCAGAGGTCCGCTCTGTTAGAGTTGGAAGTTGAGAGCCTGTCGGCAGCACGCGCACGGAACGACGCCGCGCGCGACGCCGCGAGTGAGCTGCGCACTATCGCTGCGCGCATTGCGGCTGTCACCGCTTCGGATGACATTATCGAGCTCGCTGCCGGTCCAGAGGCGCTAAAGCTCTTTGTCGTCGGACTGATCGACGAGACAGCCATCGTGGAAGCCGATATTCCGGATATCGCTTTGCTTACCGCAAACTTGGAAGCGGCTGATACGACTCTTGCACGGGCCGAAGGTGCCCAGGAGAGCGCTGTCGAAGCCCTGCGCCGTGTTGAACAAGAGGACGCGCCGCTGGCCAGCGCGGAAGCGGGTGCTGCCAGCACTCTCACCAACGCCGGCACCCAGATCGAGACGATTGAAAGCCGTCCTGAATTCCCGACGCTCGCGGTGGACCTGGCTCGTGCCCGTGAGCAGACCGCCGAGGCAGCTGTGAAGCTGGAGGAGGCCGCGCGCGACGCTACGGCGCACGACCCTGCGGTGATCACGCGGAAGATCGAGACAATCGATGCGCGGACAAAGGCGGCGGGGGAGGCACGCACCAAGCTCGAGATGGACGAGGCGCGACTGGAGGGGACGATTGAGAGTGAGGGCGGCAAAGGTCTCGCCGATCGGGAGGCGGGTGCTCGCGAAGAGGCGGAGGCGGCACGCGCGGCTCTGCAGCGGATCACCGAGGAGGCCGATACGCTCAAACTGCTGCGCGATACGCTTGACGAAGCGCGCGATGAGACCTCAGCCAATTTCGTCGGACCGGTCGCAAAGCGCGCAAAGCGGCACATCGAGCGTCTTTTGCCGGGCTGCGACCTCAGTTTTTCAGAGGATCTCACCCTCGAAGCTGTGGTGCGCGGCGGGATCAGCGAAGGGTGCAGCGATCTGTCGCGCGGCACACAGGAGCAGCTAGCGGTACTGACGCGGATCGCGTTTGCAGATATGCTTCTCGACCAGGGGCGGCCGGTATCGTTGATCCTGGACGATCCACTCGTCTATGCCGACGATGCCCGGCTCGATCTGATGGTCGAAATACTGAGCGAGGTGGCCGAGCGGATGCAGGTCATTGTGCTGACCTGCCGCGATCGGACGTTCCGCCATGTCGCTGCTAATAGGATCAGCCTTTCTTCCGCCATGCTGAATGACCGCCTCAATGCGCCTGCTGCTTGAACTCTCCTTGACCGGTTGGGACCAGCAGCCCACGCTCAACATAGGAGGATGAATGCTGTGGCGCGGACTGCCGAATATTCGATCAAAGGTTACGTCTATCAGTTTCTCCGATATCTTTCGGAGATCCTCGAAGCGACTGACGGCTCTACTATAACGATCGAGGGAGCGATCGAGGACATCGACGTCACGACACCGGACCTAACGACGGCCGTGCAGTGCAAATATCACGAGCAGGCTGAGAAGTTCACATTGGGAAAGGTCTACAAGCCAATCCTGCTGATGCTGGAGCATTTCTCTCATCATAGCGCCCCTCCGAAGGTTCATTACAGACTGTTTTGCTATTTTCCTGGTTCGTCCGGTTCACAATCATTAACGCGCACAGAGCTGGAGACAGTACTCGCCACCAATTCCGTGCCACTCAAGGCGATAGTGGCACGCCTCGCGCACGGAGCGGATTTGGACCTGTTTCTGAGCCGGTTTTCGATCGAATTTGGGCCTACCTGCGAGGCGCTTCAGGACAGGGTCCTAGCTTCGCTGAACGCGAAGGGCTTCTCGTCCGAGGACGTCGACGCGATCGTATATCCGAACGCCTTCCAGCGCATAGTCGACCTAGCTACCCGGTCGACAGCTGCGGAGCGGACGGTTGAGCCATCGGCTTTCATCACGGCGCTGAACGATGTGCGGCAGGTCACCTTTACGCGCTGGACTCGCGAGCTTGCGACTCGTGCCAAAATTTTCCAGCGACTGCGCAAGGATCTGAAATTCTCGCTCGGTCAGAATTCACGAGGACGGTACTTCGTGATCGATCCGACGATGATCGCCAATTTTGACGGCGAGATAGTCAGATTTATCAAGAAGTTCAGCGAGCGCTATAGCTTCAAATATCTGCACGCCAACCCGCCGCTTTTCGCAATCACGGGAGAATATGACGTCGGCGCATTGCAGGCGCGACTGCACGACGTGGGCCTCCGATGTGCAAACGGCTTGGTGGGCGGCACCGAGTTTCGGCCCACTGAACTTTTCCGAAAGCCGATGCGACGGAAAAGCCCAGACGAACTCGAGTTCAGGGTGAGGTTGGCGAAGCGTTCGGTCGTGACCGAAACAGGCCCGAAGCGACCGGACGATCTGTTCCTAGTGAACATCGCGGACGACGACTGGGACCATCCAGACGTCAACGTTCACAAATTTGAGATCGAGCGCCTCTCCGACCTGGAATACGCGCTTCAGCTAAGGAACGATTATGCTTGAGCTTGGAGCCCCAATCGGCTGCGTGACCGACAGCTCGCCCTCGCTTATTCGGATTGAAATCAGCGGGGCGGAAGAATTCGAAAAGCACAAGTCGAAGCTTGGCGTAGGCCAATATCTCCTGATCGCCTCGGGAAATAGTCTCCACCTGCTGAGTACGATCACCGCGGTACGCGCGTCTCATACCGAGCGATCCCATGGCTCTAGCGACGCCGAGGTCGGCGGAGACGCTGAGGCAGTCGCCTTCCGATTTCAGGTCGATACGCAACCCATCGGCACCCTGTCCGACGAGAGCGAATTCACCCGAGGCTCGCATTCGTTGCCGGTGCCGACCGAATTTGCCTATGTCACTCCTCCGAAGGTGCTGAGCAGCATCTTCTCGCATCAAATCAAATCCCCATTCCCGCTGGGTACACTCAGCATCGCTCCTGAGGTTCGGTTCGACATCGATGGTGACCGGTTCTTTAGTAAGCATGTCGCCGTGGTCGGCTCGACTGGATCCGGCAAGTCATGCGCGGTCGCCAAGATACTTCAGACCGTGGTTGGGATCGAGTCCAAGGCGAACAGCCACAAAGCCGCGCAAAAGAACGCGCATATTGTGATCTTCGACATCCATGCCGAGTATGCTGCGGCGTTCCGGCTTGCCGACGAGGAAAGTTTCACACTCAACCTGCTCGACGTGGACACTCTCCGGCTGCCCTATTGGCTGATGAACGCCCAAGAGCTGGAAGAGATGTTCATCGAGAGCAACGAACTCAACTCGCACAACCAAGTTTCGCAATTCCGCCATGCCGTCGTGCGGAATAAGTGTCGGCATAACCCCGGCCTCTCAAACGTGTCGTTCGATAGCCCCGTCTATTTTTCTATCGATGAGGTGGTGACCTATCTGGAGAACATGAACTCGGAGGTGATCGGCAAGTTGCCCGACGAGGGAAAGCCGAAGCTGGCGGCTGGAACGCTCATCGCGGACCGAGACACGTATTATTTCGATGCAGTACAGAGCTTCGTGGTTTCGTCCACCGCTGCCGCGACGAAGGCGTCGAACGGTCCGTTCCACGGCGAATTCGATCGGCTCATCCTCCGGCTCCGTACCCGTCTCGCGGATCCGCGCCTTCGCTTCCTCTTCTATCCGCAGAAAGCCGATGGCAGCTCGTTATCGACCAGCGACTTTGCGGACGTGGTACGACAATTCACCGGCTACCTTACGAAATCGAACGTCTCCATTGTGGATCTCAGCGGAATCCCATTCGAGGTCCTCAGTATCGTCGTGAGTCTCATTTCCAGAATGATCTTCGACTTCGGATTCCATTATTCGAAAAGCCGCCACGTGGGCGGCCAAGTCAGCGACGTGCCAATCATGATCGTTTGCGAGGAGGCCCATAATTATGTGCCTCGATCCGGCGGTGCTCAATATGACTCTTCCAGGAAATCGATCGAACGCATCGCCAAAGAGGGCCGAAAATATGGGGTGACGCTGATGGTTGTGAGTCAGAGACCGTCAGAGGTCTCTGAGACAATTTTCTCGCAATGCAGCAACTTCATCGCGCTGCGGCTCACCAATTCGGTAGATCAAAGCTATATCAAATCGCTGCTGCCGGACCTGTCTGCCGGGATTGGCGACCTCCTTCCAAACCTCGGCCAGGGCGAGTTCCTCACGGTTGGAGACGCGCCCCTCATGCCAACGGTTGGGCGATTTGCATTGCCCGTGCCTGAGCCGCATTCGCGAAGCGTGAACTACCTTCAAGAGTGGAATGCGGGATGGCGGGAGGTCAATTTCGACGATGTCATCGAACGTTGGAGAGGTAAGATGCTTGCGGCATCATGATACGCTACCTGTCCACCGGGATGGTGCGCCTCTCGCCAGCGCGTTGGGTAGAATCATACTTTTGGAATGACGTTCATCGCTCATGACCGGACTGGGTCAGTTGCACCGCTCACGCTATGAAAAACCAACGGCTTTGTTGCATAAAGCGTGATGAGCGCAAACCTATGATTACTTGTGATTATTATGCGACACGGATGGTGTTGGGCATTCCGATTTGCGAGAAGCGATTGAGGATTGCGGCACGGACTTTGAGCTCGATCGTCTGGCGATCAAAAGTGCGCGCGGCGAGACGCTGACTGAGTAGCTTGAAACAGTGCATTTTGGTTTCGACGAGGCTGCGACGATGATAGCCACTCCACTTTTTCCAGATTGCCCTGCCGAGCTGTTTCATCGCGCGCAGGGTTTCATTGCGGGCATCGACGCCGGGTCCGTCTCTGGTCCAAGCCTTGCCGTTGCGGCGAACCGGGATGACCGGCTCAGCCCCGCGACCGGCAATGGCGGCGTGGCAATTCCTTGTATCATAGGCACCATCGCCACCAACACTGAGGATCGTCTCATCCTCGGGGATTTGCCCCAGCAGGTCAGGAAGGGTCTGGCCATCTCCATTGGCGTTGGTCGTCATCTCAAGCGCCCGAATATCCTGCGTTTCCGCGTCAATGCCGATATGCACCTTGCGCCACTGGCGGCGATAGGAAGCGCCGTGTTTCCTTGTTTTCCATTCGCCTTCACCCATCATCTTAATGCCCGTGCTGTCCACCAGCAGATGCAGACCGTCTGCACTTGGCCTCCCGCCCAGATCGACCGACAAACCCTTCTGGCGCCGACACAGCGTCGTGTAATCCGGTGCCGGCCAGTCCAGCCCCGCCAGCTTGAGCAGGCTCTGGGTCAGACCGGTCACTTGCCGCAACGGAAGTTGAAACAGCCCTTTCAAGGTCAGGCAAAACTCAATCGCCCGGTCCGAAAACCGCAGTGGCCGACCAGCCCGCCCGTCGCGCGGTGCAAACCAATCCATCCCAGGGTCAAACCAAACATCCAGCGAGCCTCGTCGCCGGAGCGCCGCATTATACTCGGGCCAATTGGTAGTGCGATACTTCGGCGGTGTCGGTCTGGGCATCCCGCCCATCTATGACAAACGATTCCTCAGGGGAATCCAGTATGTTCGTTATGCAACAAAGCCCCCACCTGGCAGGCGGTGGCACCCAACGCACCTGCGTTTCTGCTGCTGCATGTGCAGCGCCCGGACGGCATCGCGCAGGCGAAAGCGCTGGAGGCGGCGCTCGCGAAGGCAGGAACGCCAGTCGAGCGCCGGGATTTTCCAGGCACGGGCCTCAAGGGGCATATGGAGATCAACCGGTCGCTGGGCGACCCCGATTACCCCGAAACCGCCGTCGTGGACGCATGGTTAAAGGGCGTGTTCGCGCGGCGGTAGGGCGGGCGACCCTCGCGCTGCGCGAAGCAGTCAGAGAGGTTTGCGAGGCGAGCAAGGGGCCTGCGCCTCTTGAGGAACTGGTCGAATCGCTCCGGCTATTCGCCTTCGCGTGACCGGCCCGGTGTCACGAAGCTGCGTCGCCGGAGCCAAGGAACTCCTCAAGCTCTTCGCGGGACGGCATACTGGCCTGGGCGCCCAGCCGCGTAACGGACAGGGAGGCGGCGCGGGTCGCGGCATGGCACGCCTCGCCAAGGGCGCGTCCCTCCGCAAGCGCCACCGCCAGCGCGGCGTTGAAGCAATCGCCCGCAGCCGTGCTGTCGACCGCCCTGACCGCAGGCGCGGAAATTCTGAGCTCGACGCCGTCCTGCATCAACAGGCAACCCCGCTCACCGAGCTTCAGCACCACGTTCGGCACGCCGAGCTCCTGTATCTCGCGCGCGGTCGCGGTCGTGTCGCTGTCCGACGCGCGATCCGGGGAGCGGCCAGTCAGGTGCGCGGCCTCGACCTCATTGGGCGTGATGATATCGACGTTGGCGAGCAGTTCGGGCGGCAATGGCTGTTCCGGCGCGGGCGCGGGATCGAGGATCACGGTGGCGCCGTGAGACTTGGCGAGCCGGGCGGCGGCGATTATCGTCGGCAACGGCGTTTCGAGCTGCAGGAGCAAGATGGCCGCCCCGGCAAGGGCGGGTTCCGAAGCCTCTACCTGTGCCGCATCGAATTGCGCGTTCGCGCCCGGCACGACGACAATGCTGTTCTTTCCGTCCTGCGAAACGACGATGACCGCGATACCGCTGTGGCCCGGCGCGACGGCGATCCCCGACACGTCGCAGCCTGCCTCGCGAAGGCCGTTTACCAGCTGCGCGCCGAAATCGTCCGAGCCGACTTTTCCGATCATGCTCACATGTCCGCCCAGACGGGCTGCGGCGAACGCCTGATTTGCACCCTTTCCGCCAGCATTGGTGAGAAATTCGCTGCCGGTCAGCGTTTCTCCGACGACCGGAATCCTGGGCGCGACCGCGACGAGATCCATGTTGAGGCTGCCTGCCACGACGATCTTTCGCATGATCTCAACCCCTGTAAGCCAGCGCGATCACGACGATCGCGGCGATATAGCACGCCGTCATCATCGCCAGCATGCGCCACGCCCTGGACGATGCGCCCCTGAATTCCTGCCAGACGAACACGCCCCACGCCGCGGCGATCATGGGCGCCGACTGGCCGATGGCGTAGGAGATGGGTACGCCTACGAAACCCGCCGCGATGAAGTTCAGGCACCCGCCGCAGCCCCAGGCGACGCCGCCGACAAGGCCCAGAATATGATTGCGCGCGTCGGCCCGGCGATATTCCCCGAAAGTCACCGGAGCGCCTTCGATCGGTCGCCGCATCAGATAGGTGTTGAACAGGAAGCAGCAGAGAAGCGCGCCGATGCCGAAAAACACCGAGACACTGTATGGTGTCAGCGCATGGCCGTGGGTCAGGGCGCGGGTGACCAGCGGCGCGAAAATTCCCATCAGGAGGCCGGAAATGATGCTGATCGCGATGCCGCGATTGCGCCGCGAACCGTCGTGGCCCGCCGTTCCGATCGCACGATAGGCCTGGGCGTTGAAGATCACCGCCAGCAGGGCGAGCGCCACGCCCGCCGAGAGGAACAGGACGCTTCCCTTGGGCTGCAGCGCGTAGCTGACCAACACGCCCTCGACCACGGCGATGCCGATCGCGATCGGGAACGCGATCGACAGACCGGCAATATCCAGCGCCGCGACGAGAAGGACATTGGCGATGTTGAAGATCGCGCCCGCGACCAGCGCGAAACCGATATTGGATCTGTCCGCCGCCGCCAGATTTGCCAGAAACGGCTCGCCCGCAGACCCGGTGCTGCCCAGCGTGAACGCAAAGACGACGCCCGCCAGCACCACGCCAAGGATATAGTCCCAATAAAACAGCGCGAACGGATAACCGCGGGTGCCCTTGTAGCTATTGGCCCACGACCCCCAAAAAACCGCGCTCAAGATGGTCAGGAGCAGGGCCTGACCGAAGCTTTCCGGCAAATACATGGTATCTCTCCCGTCCTTTCCGCCTTGTTTCGTCGCACTCCGCCGTCAGAAAATTCTCTGGGCAACCGACATTCTCTGTTGTCGCCTCGGTCACATATCCTGGCCTCGCCCGCCATAGCGCGAGAGACAATCCGTCAGCAGATCGAAAAACCCCTCGCTGTCCACCTCGAAAGCCCAGCGCGCATTGTGCGGTTTTGTCGTCACATGCCAGAAGTCGACGGCGGTATGGCCCACCGTCAGCGGCGACGTGGTCTCGATGCTGATGTTGCATGGCTTGAGCTGAAACAGCTCGGGTCGCAGCAACCACGCGATGGTGCATGGATCGTGCAGCGGCGCTCCTTCGGAACCATATTTTGCGCTGTCGAAACGGTTGAAAAAGCTGAGCATCCCATAGGCCGCATCCGCGACCGGGTTGCCGAGCGCCCTGATCCGCTCCAGCCGGTCGGGCAGGCCGAGCAGCCGATGCGTCACGTCCAGCCCGAACGCGACGATGGGGCGACCGCAGCCGAACACGACCTCGGCGGCATGAGGATCCACCAGGATGTTGAATTCGGCGGAAGGCGTAAAGTTGCCCGCTTCGCGCATCGCCCCGCCCATCAGGACGATCTGCGAGATTTTCGATGCGATCGCCGGTACCTTGGACAGCGCCGCGGCGATGTTGGTGAGCGGGCCGGTCGGCACAAGGGTGACGCCGTCATCGTCGGCCGCCTCCAGCGTGGCGATGATGAAATCGACCGCATGCTGCGGCTGCAGCGGAACGGAGGGAGCACCCACCGTCATGCCGTCGATCCCTTCCGGTCCGTGCACCTGATGCGCGGTGATCGGCTCGCGGATGAGCGGGCGGTCGCACCCGGCATATACCGGAATGTCCGGTCGCCCGGCGAGCGCACACAGCAAGCGGATATTCCGCTGTGTGAGGTTCAGCGGCACATTGCCGGCGACGGCCGTCACGCCGAGGATGTCGAACCGGTCGGGCCGGGCAAACGCCATCAGCAGGTTGATGGCATCGTCCTGTCCCGGGTCGCAGTCGATGATGACGGGCAGCGCGGTCACGACAGGTCAGAAATTCAGGATGATGCCAGCCATCGCGGCACTCATCAGGTTGGAGAGAGAGCCGGCGGCCACGCCGCGCAATCCGAATCGCGCCACCTCCGCGCGCCGGCTGGGGGCCAGGATGCCAAGGCAGCCCATCTGGATCGCGATCGACGCAAAATTGGCAAAACCGCACAGCGAGAAGGTCACGATGGCCTGGGTACGTGCGCTCAGTTCGCCGGCCACCTGACCGAGATGGAAATAGGCGATGAATTCGTTCAGGATCAGTTTTTCCCCGAACAGGCCGCCCGCCACCCTTGCCTCGCTCCACGGAATATCGAGCAGATACATGACCGGAGCGAAGATCGTTCCCAGTATCAGCTGCATCGAAAGCGAAGGGTAGCCGAACCAGCCCCCGATGCCGCCGATGATGCCGTTCACCATGGCGATCAGCGCGACGAAGGCGAGCAGCATCGCGGCGACGTTCACCGCCACCTTCACGCCGTCCTGCGCACCCGCGGCGGCGGCCATGATGACGTTGACATGTTCGGACGGCATGCGGTCGATTGCGCGCAGGTCGGCGCTGGTGGCGCCGTTGCCGACGTCTTCCGGCGCATCGGGCATGATGATCTTGGCCATCAGCAGCCCGCCCGGTGCCGCCATGAAACTCGCCGCGAGCAGATAGTCGAGCCGGATGCCCATTTGCGCATAGGCGGCGAGCAGCGTCCCCGCCACCGATGCGAAACCCGAAACCATCACGGCGAACAGCTGCGGCGCCGTCAGTCCGGGGATATAGGGCTTGATGACCAGCGGCGCTTCCGACTGGCCGACCAGTATCGTCGTCGCGGCGTTGAGCGATTCAACCGGGGCTGTACCGATGATCCGCTGCAGCGCGCCGCCGATCAGCCGCACCACCTTCTGCATGATCTTGAGATGATAGAGCACCGCCATCAGCGAGGAGAAGAAGACGATGATCGGCAGCACCTGAAAGGCGAAGCTGATCGAGGGCAGGTTCGCCACCGCGCCGCCGAACACCATGTTGATACCGACCCTCGCATAATCGAGGATCGACACGACGCCACTCGACAGCCCGGCGATCATCTCCCGGCCCACCGGTACATAGAGCACGAAGATCGCGATGGAAAATTGCAGGAGGAACGCGCGCAGAACGATGCTGTATCGGATGCGGCGGCGGTCGGTGGATATCGCCCAGGCAAACAGGAAAATCGCCGCCAGCCCGATCAGTCCCGAAAGGTGATGCACTCCCGTCTCCCCATTCCATCGTTGTTTTTTGCCTGAATGGCCCGCGCGGCGTGGCCGGCCCGCAGACCGTCTGTGTCCGTCGTCTGACGGGGAAAGTCCGTCATCCCAGTTGCGCGTGGATGACGGGTGTCTGCGGTGGCGCGTCCGGTGCGATGACGCAGGCCTGCTTCACCAGCGCCGCCGCCTCGGTCCAGTGGGCTTCGCTCGCCGCATGGATCGTCGCGAGCGGGCGTGTCTGGTCCACCCGGGTCCCGATTGGCACGACATCGCCGAGACCCACGCCGAGGTCGAGCTTGTCCTCCACCTTCCGCCTCCCACCGCCAAGGGTGATGATGGCGTTGCCGATCCGCCGGGCGTTGACGGTGGACAGATATCCCGGTTCGTCGGCGAAGACCGGACGCTGTATCGGAGCCTTGGGCAGGTAATCGGCGGCGCGTTCCATGAAGTCGGCGGGCCCGCCCAGCGCCGTCACCATCCGCGCGAATGTCTCCGCCGCCTTTCCCGACGCCAGGCTGGCTTCCACCTTGGCCCTCGCCTCGTCGGCCGTGGCGGCGAGGCCGGTCAGCAGCAGCATTTCCGCCGAAAGCGCGACCGTGACCTCGTGCAGTCGCGGTTCGCGGGCGACCCCGAGCAGATAATCGACGCTTTCCTGAATCTCCAGCGCGTTGCCCGCCGTGCAACCCAGGGTCTGCCCCATGTCGGTGATGAGCGCGCGGGTCGGCAGGCCGATGCTGGCGGCGGTGCCGATGATGCTCTGCGCCAGGGCCTCGGCGCCCTCGAACGTTTCCATGAAGGCGCCAGAGCCGACCTTCACATCCATGACCAGCGCCTGATTGCCCGCCGCGACCTTCTTGGAAAGGATCGACGCGGTGATGAGCGGTATCGATTCGACCGTGCCCGTCACGTCGCGAATGGCATAAAGGCGACGGTCGGCGGGCGCGATGTCGCTGGTCTGGCCGATGATGGCGCAGCCGCATTCCCGGACGACGCGCTGAAAGCGTTCGATGTCCGGCGTCGCGCAATAGCCGGGAATGGCGTCGGCCTTGTCCAGCGTGCCGCCGGTATGGCCCAGGCCGCGCCCCGATACCATGGGCACGAACCCGCCGCACGCCGCGACGATCGGCGCGAGCAGGAAGCTTACCTTGTCGCCGACCCCGCCCGTCGAATGCTTGTCCACCACGGGTCCCGGAAGGTTGAGGGCCTGCCAGTCGAGCCTGCGTCCGGAACTCGCCATGGCCCGCGTCAGCGCGCCGGTTTCCTCAAAGCTCAGAGAACGGAAAAAAATTGCCATCGCGAGCGCGGAAACCTGCTCGGGCGGCAGGCTCTGGTTCGCGAGGCCGGAGACGAAAAAACCGATCTCGTCGGCGTCAAGAGCGGCTCCATCACGTTTTTTGGCAATGATTTCGGTGAACAACATGACCCGGATGCTCCACAGCCGCCTGATCGCGATATGCGCTCAAATCGCGGCGATCCGCAAGGGACAAAAGAGGCTTCCAGAGATTTTCTTGACCAAATGATCCAAATAACTATGCTGAATCGGGAAGCAGGACGGGGCGGCTGACGCCTCCGGCGAACAGGATGAATGCACGCATGTCGAAGCAGTTGGTCGTCTCGCACGCTGGGGCTGGGTTATCGCCGTGTGACATCGCCGACAACTTCGCCGACCTTCACCCGCCGCTGGATCGCGGCGCGGCTGCAGCAGAGGCGAGTCGTTGCCTGTATTGCTATGACGCGCCCTGCATGAACGCCTGTCCCACCCATATCGATATCCCGGGCTTCATTCATCAGATCGCCACCGACAATGCGCTGGGCGCCGCGCAGCGGATATTGAACGAAAACATCATGGGCGGCACCTGCGCCCGGGCCTGCCCGACCGAAATTTTGTGCGAGGGTGCCTGCGTGGTCAACAAGACCGAGGGCGCGCCGGTCAAGATCGGGCAGTTGCAGCGCTTTGCCGTCGACCGTCTGCTGGACGCGCCGTCGCCCCATCCGTTCGGTCGCGCGCCGGCATCGGGCCGCCGCATGGCGGTGGTGGGGGCGGGGCCCGCCGGCCTCTCCTTCGCGCATCGGGCGGCGATGCTGGGTCACGACGTGGATGTGTACGAGGCGCGTCCCAAGGCGGGCGGTCTCAATGAATATGGCCTTGCCACCTACAAGATGGTCGACGACTTCGCCCAGCGCGAAGTGGCGTTCCTGCTGGGGATCGGCGGCATCGCGCTGCATTCGGGCAAGATGCTCGGCCGCGATATTCATCTTGACGATCTCGCGCGGGAATATGACGCGGTATTTCTGGCGCTGGGGCTGGGCGGCGCGGCCCGGCTGGACGTGCCGGGGGAAGAGCTGTCGGGCGTGGGCGATGCGCTGGGCTTCATTTCGCGGCTGCGGCAGGAGGCGGACAAGTCGGCTGTTGCGGTAGGCGGGCAGGTGGTGGTGATCGGCGGCGGCAATACCGCGATCGATGCCGCGATGCAGGCGCGCTGCCTCGGCGCGGCGTCGGTCACGCTGGCGTATCGGCGGGGGCCCGAACAGATGGGCGCAACCGCATGGGAGCAGGATCTGGCGCGGCTGAACGGCATCGCCATCCGCACCTGGGCCCAGCCGGTCGCTATCGAGGGCGACGGCCATGTCGAACGGGTCCGCTTTGCCGTGACCGAGCTGGTCGACGGCAGGCTTGCCGCCACCGGCGAGACCTTCGTCCTGCCCGCCGATCAGGTTCTGGTGGCGGTGGGCCAGCAGATGGTGCGGACGGGCCTTGATGGTCTGCGCGCCGATGGCGCCAAGCTGTGGGTGGACGATGACTATCAAACCTCGCGGCCGGGCATATTCGCCGGCGGCGACTGCATAAGGCGTGGGGACGATCTGACCGTTCAGGCGGTCGAGGACGGGAAGCAGGCGGCCGTGCGGGTCGATGCCCGTCTGCGCGCGAAAGGACGGGACTGACCATGGCCGACTTGCACTGTAACATCGCGGGCGTAGCCAGCATCAATCCGTTCTGGCTCGCCTCGGCGCCGCCCACGGACAAGAAGATCAACGTCGAGCGCGCCTTTCGGGCCGGCTGGGGCGGGGCGGTCTGGAAAACGGTAACCGTCGATCCGCCGGTCATCAACGTTGCCAGCCGCTATGGCGTGCACAAGGATCATCATGGCACGATATTGGGCATCAACAACAACGAGCTGATTTCCGACCGTCCGCTCGACGTGAACCTGCGCGAGATCGAGGAGCTGCGCCGGGAATGGCCCGACCGGGTGATTATCGGGTCGCTGATGGCGGTGCTCGATGAGCAAGCCTGGAAAGAGGTGGCGATCAAGCTCGCCAATGCGGGCGTGCAGGGTATCGAGCTTAATCTCGGTTGTCCGCACGGCATGTGCGAGCGCGGCATGGGTTCGGCGATCGGCCAGGTGGCGGAGCTGGTGGAAAAGACGACGCGCTGGGTCCGCGAGGCAGTCGACCTGCCCGTGTTCACCAAGCTTACGCCCAACATCACCGATATCCTTGTGCCCGCCGAGGCCGCGCACAAGGGCGGCGCGCATGCGGTGTCGCTCATCAACACGATCAACTCGATTGTCTCGGTCGATCTGCAACGCATGGCGCCGCGCCCCACGGTGGACACCGCTGGTACGCATGGCGGATATTGCGGATCGGCGGTGAAGCCCATCGCGCTCAACATGGTCGCCGAAATCGCGCGTGACCCGGCGCTGAAGGATCTAGAAATCTCGGCGATCGGCGGCATCACGACATGGTCGGACGCGGCGGAGTTCATCGCGCTGGGCGCCAGCGGCGTGCAGGTGTGCACGGCCGCCATGCTCTACGGGTTCCGCATCGTCGACGACATGATCGACGGCCTCGGCCGCTTCATGGATCAACAGGGCTATCGCACGCTCGACGATTTCCGGGGCAAGGCGCGCGCGCATGTGGTCGACTGGAACGCGCTGAACATGAATTTCGACGTGAAGGCGCATATCGATACGGCGAGCTGCATCGAATGCGGGCGTTGCCACATCGCGTGCGAGGATACGGCGCATCAGGCCATCCGGATCGAAACGGGCGACGATGGCTCCCGGCGCTTTACCGTCGATGACGCCGAATGCGTGGGCTGCAACCTCTGTCAGCATGTCTGCCCGGTCGCCGGCTGCATCGAGATGCGTGTGGTGGAGAACGGTCTGCCGCCGCTTACCTGGCCCGAACATCCCCTGAACCCGCTGAGAGCCGATCCGCAGACGGTTTCTGTCTGATCGGCCCCACCCCTCCGACCATCGAGATAGTGACATGCCGCACAGCATAACGAACGACCTGAACGCCCACTGGATGCCCTTTACCGCCAACCGGCAGTTCAAGGCCAATCCGCGCATGTTCGTGGGCGCGGAGGGCATGTTCTACAAGACGTCCGACGGCCGCGACGTCATGGACGGTATCGCGGGCCTGTGGTGCTGCGCGGCGGGCCACAAGCGCACGCAGATCGGCGCGGCGATAGCGCAGCAGTTCGATACGCTCGATTATTCGCCCGCGTTTCAGATGGGCCACTACAAGGCCTTTGAGCTGGCCGAGCGGCTGAAGAACCTGATGCCGGGTTCGCTCAACCGGATCTTCTTCACCAATTCGGGGTCGGAGTCGGTCGAAACGGCGCTCAAGATGGCCATCGCCTATCACCGGATGCGCGGCGAGGGCCAGCGGGTGCGGTTGATCGGTCGCGAAAAGGGATATCACGGCGTCAATTTCGGCGGCATGTCGGTGGGCGGGATGGTCGCCAACCGCAAGCATTTCGGTACGCTGGTGGCGGGTGTCGATCATTTGCGTCATACGCACGGTATCGCGGGCAACGCCTTTTGCCGCGGCCAGCCGGAAAACGGCGCCGACTATGCGGATGACCTCGAACGGCTGTGCCAGTTGCACGATCCATCCACCATCGCGGCGGTGATCGTGGAGCCTGTGGCGGCATCGGGCGGTGTCATCATGCCGCCCAGGGGCTATCTCGAACGGTTGCGCGAAATCTGTACCCGCCACGGCATATTGCTGATCTTCGATGAAGTCATCACCGGCTTCGGTCGGCTGGGCGCGCCGTTCGCGGTCAATTATTTCGGGGTCGAGCCCGATCTGGTGACGACCGCCAAGGCGCTGACCAACGGGATCATTCCCATGGGGGCGGTGTTCGCGCAGGATTTCATCCACGATGCGTTCATGCAGGGGCCGGAGCATGTCCCGGAGCTGTTTCACGGCTATACCTATTCCGCGAACCCGATCGCCTGCGCGGCGGCGCTGGCGGCGCTCGACATTTACGAGGGCGAGGGGCTTCTCACCCGCGCCGCGAGCCTCGCGGACTATTGGGCGGACGCGCTGCACAGCCTCAGGGGGCTGCCGCATGTGATCGATATCCGCTCGATGGGGCTGATCGGCGCGATCGAACTGGAACCGATGGCCGGGAAGCCCGTGATGCGTGCCTTCACCGCTTTCCTGAGGGCCTATGAAGCCGGCGCCCTCATCCGCACGACCGGGGATACCATCGCGTTGTCGCCGCCGCTCATCATCGACAAGAGCCAGATCGATTTTCTGGTGGGCACCGTCGGTGATGTTCTCAAAGGTCTGGAGTAGGGCGCCGTGGAGCATATCGATCACATCATCGCGGGCAAGGCCTATCGCGCGCCGCGCAATCCGACCGCGGCGGTCTTCAACCCGGCTTCGGGCGAGCAGGTCGCCGTCGTCAGCCTGGGCGGCGCGGACGAGGTTCATCTCGCGGTGGCGAACGCGCATGACGCGGGCAAGGCGTGGGCCGCGACGCCGCCGGCCAAGCGGGCCAACGTCATGTTCGCCATGCGCGAGCTGATGCAGCGCCATCGCGACGACATTGCCCGCGCGATCAGCCGCGAGCATGGCAAGACGCACGACGATGCGCTGGGCGAGGTCGCCCGCGCGCTGGAGGTCGTCGAGTTCGCCAGCGGCATCGCGCATCACCTGAAGGGCAGCTTCAGCCGCGAGGTCGCAAACAGTGTCGATGTCTATGCCGAACGCGCTCCGCTTGGCGTCGTGGCCGGGATCACGCCCTTCAATTTCCCGGCGATGGTGCCGTTGTGGATGATCCCGATGGCGCTCGCGTGCGGCAACAGTTTCGTCCTGAAACCGTCGGAGCGCGATCCGTCGGTGACCACCCTCATCCACGATCTGTTCGCGGAGGCGGGGTTGCCGGCCGGCGTGTTCAATATCGTGCACGGCGGCAAGGAAGCGGTTGACGCCCTGCTCGATCATCCGCTGGTCAAGGCGGTCAGCTTCGTCGGCTCGACACCGATCGCGCGCTATATCTACACGCGCGGCACCGCGGCGGGCAAACGGGTGCAGGCGCTGGGCGGCGCGAAAAACCATATGGTCATCCTGCCCGACGCCGATCTCGACCAGGCCGCCGACGCGCTGTTGGGCGCGGGTTTCGGTTCGGCGGGCGAACGGTGCATGGCGGTTTCGGTCGCGGTGCCGGTGGGGGAAGAGACCGCGGATCAGCTGATCGCGCGGCTTGCCCCGCGTGTCGCTTCGCTGAAGATCGGCCCCGCGACCGACAGCGACGCCGATATGGGGCCGCTGATCACGGCGGCGCACCGCGACAAGGTCGTGGGTTATATCGACGCGGGCGAGGCAGAGGGCGCCAAGGTGGTGGTCGATGGCCGCGGCTTTCGCCTGCAGGGGTATGAGCAGGGCTTCTGGGTCGGCGGCACCCTGCTCGACCGTGTCGAGCCGCACATGCAGGTCTATCGCGAGGAGATTTTCGGGCCCGTGCTGTCGGTCGTCCGCGCGCCCGATTATGCCACCGCCGCCGCGCTTATCGACGGCCATGAATATGCCAACGGCACCGCGATCTTCACGCGTGACGGCGATGCCGCGCGCGATTTCGCGGCGCGGATCGAGGTCGGCATGGTCGGCGTCAACGTGCCCATTCCGGTGCCGGTCGGCTATCACAGCTTCGGTGGTTGGAAGAGTTCGATCTTCGGCGCACACGGAATCTATGGACCGGAGGCGGTACATTTCTATACCCGCCTCAAGACCGTTACCTCGCGCTGGCCGACGGGCATCCGCGCCGGTGCCGAATTCAAGTTCCCGAGCCTGAACGGCTGAGCATAGGAAAGCAGGACGATGACAATATTACGCGGCGGCCTCATCCAGATGGGCCTTAAGGGCACGACCGACATGCCCGCGACAGCGATCACGAAGATGATGATCGACGCGCATGTCCCGCTGATCGAACAGGCGGGCGAGGCGGGCGTGCAGGTCCTGAGCTTTCAGGAAGTGTTCTCTCAGCCCTATTTCTGTCCGTCGCAGGATGTGAAATGGTATGATGCGGTGGAACCTATCCCCGACGGCCCGACCGTCAGGCTGATGCAGGATTATGCGAAGAAATACGAGATGGTCATCGTCGTCCCGATGTACGAGCAGACCGGGGTGACGGGCGTCTATTACAACACCGCCGCCGTGATCGACGCCGACGGCACCTATCTCGGCAAATACCGCAAGACCCATATCCCGGAAGTCGCCGGTTTCTGGGAAAAATTTTACTTCAAGCCGGGCAAGTCGGACTGGCCGGTGTTCAACACCCGCTACTGCAAACTCGGCGTCTATATCTGTTACGACCGCCATTTCCCCGAAGGCTGGCGCGCGCTGGCGCTCAACGGCGCGGAATATATCGTCAATCCCTCGGCGACGGTCGCGGGCCTGTCGGAATATCTCTGGAAGCTCGAACAGCCCGCCGCGGCGGTCGCCAACGGATGCTGGATCGGCGCGATCAACCGGGTGGGGCGTGAAATGCCCTGGAATATCGGCGAATTTTATGGCCAGAGCTATTTCGTCAACCCGCGCGGCCAGATCGAGAAGATCGCAAGCCGTGACAAGGACGAACTTATCATCCATGACATGGATATGGGAATGGTACGCGAGGTACGAAATCTGTGGCAGTTCTTCCGTGATCGCCGTCCGGAAACCTATGGCATCCTGACCGACCAGGGCTGAATGCATGGACAAGGGCCGCGATCCTAGCCTGTGGAACGAAGACCTTGCCCCGGTCGGAGACGCGGCCCGTACCTGGGACTGGAAATCCTATGCGGCCCTGTGGGTCGCCATGGTCGTCTGCGTCCCGACCTACCTGCTTGCCGGTGGCCTGATCGCGGAGGGCATGAGCTGGTCGCAGGCCGTCCTTACGGTGTTCCTCGGCAATGCGATTGTGCTCGTTCCCATGGTTCTCGTGGGGCATGCGGGCGCGCGCTATGGCTTGCCTTATCCCGTATTGCTGCGTTCGGCCTTCGGCACGACCGGCGCGCGCTTTCCGGCGATGGCCCGGGGACTGGTCGCCTGCGGCTGGTTCGGCATCAACACCTGGGTGGGCGGATCCGCCATCTATGTGATCCTGAACACGCTTACGCATGGCGCGCTGAAGGGCACCGCGCTGCCGGTGCTGGGCATAGACGGCGCGCAGGCACTGTGCTTCCTCGCGTTCTGGGGCGCGCACCTCTATTTCATCCGCCACGGCACCGAATCGATCCGCTGGCTCGAAACCCTGTCGGCGCCTTTCCTCATCCTGATGTGCCTTGTTTTGCTCGGCTGGGCCTATGTCAGGGTGGGGAGCTGGGACGCGATGCTCGGCGGTCCTTCGGCCTTCGCGCCGGGAGGACCAAGGGAAGGGCAATTCTGGCCGGTGTTCGTGAAAAGCCTGACCGCGATGGTCGGTTTCTGGGCGACGATGGCGCTCAACATTCCCGATTTCACCCGCTTCGCCCGCAGCCAGCGCGACCAGATGCTGGGGCAGGCGCTGGGTTTGCCCATACCGATGGCGGCACTCGCCTTTGTTTCCGTCGCGGTCACCGGCGCCAGCGCGCGCGTTTTCGGCGCGGCGATCTGGGACCCGGTGGAGCTGGCCGGGCATCTGGGCGGCATGGGGGTGATCCTGGCGCTCGCGGCGTTGCTGGTGGCGACACTGACGACCAATCTCGCCGCCAATGTCGTGGGTCCCGCCTATGATATTTCGAGCCTGGCGCCGCGCCATATCTCGTTCCGCATGGGCGGCTACATCACCGCCGGCATCGGCGTCGCCATGTTCCCGTGGAAACTGCTGGCGAGTGCGGGGACCTATCTGTTCACCTGGCTTGTCGGCTATTCCGCCCTGCTGGGTCCGATCGCGGGCGTGCTGCTGGCCGATTACTACCTTATCCGCCGGACCCATCTGGTGGTGGATGAGCTGTTTTCGTCAGAAGGGCGCTATTCGGGCGTCAGGGGCTGGAATCTGGCGGGACTGGGCGCTGTCATAGTGGCCGTGCTGCCGAACCTGCCCGGCTTTCTGCATGCCGGGGGTCTGGTCGACCACGTGCCGCCCGTTTTCGACACGATTTATACCTACGCCTGGTTCGTGGGCTTTGGCATCGCCTTTCTTCTGTACCTGGCGATGGGACGCAAGGAGCGCTGACATGTCCATCCTCATTCGCGGCGGCACGGTCGTCAACGCCGATCATATGGTGCGGGCCGATGTCTATTGCGCCGACGGCGCGGTCAGGGCGGTGGGCGACGCGATCGAGGCACCGTCCGGCGCCCGTGTCATAGAGGCCGACGGCCTGCTCGTCATGCCCGGCGGCATCGATCCGCACACCCATATGGAGCTGCCGTTCATGGGAACGGTCGCGTCGGAAGATTTTTTCACGGGGACGGCGGCGGGTTTCGCCGGAGGCACGACCTCCATCATCGACTTCGTCATCCCCGGCCCCCAGCAGAACCTGATGGATGCCTATCGCACCTGGCGCGGCTGGGCGGAAAAGGCGGCGGGCGACTATGGCTTTCATGTCGCCGTCACATGGTGGGACGAGACTGTGCACGCCGACATGGCCCGGCTGGTGCATGAGGAAGGGGTCAACAGCTTCAAGCACTTCATGGCCTACAAGAACGCCATCATGGCGACGGACGATATCCTCTACCAGAGCTTCGCCCGCGCGCTTGAGCTTGGCGCGATGCCGACGGTGCATGCGGAAAACGGCGAGCTGGTGTTTCAGTTGCAACAGGCGCTGGTGGCGCAGGGCGTCACCGGGCCGGAAGGGCACCCACGCTCTCGTCCCCCGGCGGTCGAGGGCGAAGCCGCCCAGCGCGCCATCCGCTTTGCCGAGGTGCTCGGCGTCCCTCTGTACCTCGTGCATGTTTCGACCCGCGACGCGCTGGAGGCCATCACCCAGGCGCGCAGCCGCGGGCAGCGCGTATATGGCGAGGTGCTTGCGGGCCATCTTCTGCTCGACGACAGCGTCTATCTGAACCCCGATTGGGAAACGGCCGCCGCGCATGTCATGTCGCCGCCCTTTCGCCCGGCGGAGCATCGGGACGCGCTGTGGCGGGGCCTTCAGTCCGGCAATCTTCAGACCACCGCGACCGATCACTGCTGCTTCTGCGCGCCGCAGAAGGCGATGGGGCGGGACGATTTCACCCGCATCCCCAACGGGACCGCCGGTATCGAGGACCGGATGGCGGTGCTCTGGACCCACGGCGTGGGCAGCGGACGGCTGACGGCGCAGGAGTTTGTGGCGGTGACGTCCGCCAACGCCGCGAAGCTGTTCAACCTCTATCCGCGCAAGGGACGTGTCGCCGAAGGCGCGGACGCGGACATCGTGCTGTGGGACCCGGCCGCCAGCAAGACCATCTCGGTGGCGACGCATCACCAGAACGTCGATTTCAACATCTTCGAAGGCATGACCGTGACCGGTCTTCCCGCCTACACCCTCTCGCAGGGGAAGGTCGTGTATGCCCAAGGCCAGCTCGATGCGGTGCGCGGCGCGGGGCGCTATATCAAGCGTCCGGCGTTCAACCGGAATATCGGTTTCGGGGGGCAGGCATGAGCGTGACGGCGGAAGACCTGTTCGAACGGGCGCAAGGCGTACGGATGCGCGCGCACGCGCCCTATTCCCATTTCCTGGTGGGGGCCGCGATCGAGGACGATCAGGGCCACGTCCATGTCGGGTGCAATGTCGAGAATGTGGCCTATCCGCAGGGCGCCTGTGCCGAGGCGAATGCGATCGGCGCCATGGTTTCGGCGGGTGGGCGGCGCATCCGGCGCATCGCCGTCATCGGCGGCAGGGACGACCCGATATTCTGCGCGCCGTGCGGCGGTTGCCGGCAGCGCATTCTGGAATTCGCGGATCAGGAGAGCGAAATTCTGCTGCGCCACCCCGACGGGCGGATCGAGCGGCACACGATCGAAACCCTGCTGCCGGCCTCGTTCAAGGCCTTTTAGCGAGCACGCCGCCCAGGATGATGGTGACGATGGAATCGCCGATGTCCTGAAAATGTTTCCTGCCGAGGCGCCTGACGCGCATGATGGCCGTCACCTGCGACTGGAAATCGGCATAATGCTGGGTCGCGGCCCAGATCATGAAGATCAGATGGACGGGATCGACAGGCCGCAACTGGCCTTGCTCGATCCACGTCCGGATAACGGCGGCCTTCTGCTCGACCACCTGCCGCAACTCGGTCTTGAGATAGGTGTGGAGCACCGGGGCGCCGTGCAGGATTTCATTGGCGAACACGCGTGAGGCGAGGGGCGCCTTCCGCGACATTTCGATCTTCTCGCGAATATAATGTTCCAGCTCCTGCGCCGCGTCGCCGTTCACGTCGAGCATGCGGAGCGGTGCCACCCAGTCGTCCAGTATGCGCCGCAGCACGGCGACATAGAGCAGGTTCTTAGTCTTGAAATAATAATGGAGATTGGGTTTCGAAATCGCCGCCGCTTCCGCGATCATGTCGATGGTCGCCCCGCGAAAGCCCGCTTCGGCGAATATCTGTTCGGCGGCATCCAGGATGCGTTTTTCGTTGCGCGCCTGAATGCGCGTGCGTTTGCGGTCGTTCACGTCCGCCTCCGCAAGGCTGGCGGGCTGCAGGTCGGTCACGTCCGGCAATTGTGACACCTCTCCAATATGAACGGCCTCCGTTCATCTGTTATGCGATCTTGGTCGCGCCGCACCTATAGTCAATCGCCATAAGGGAGCCAGATATTTTTCACCTGCGTCGCCTGGCGCAGAAACGCGGTTCCTTCGCCATGCGGGCCGGACCAGTCGCGGGTCCTGCCGCCGCTTACCCAGCTACGCTTCATATTGCCGGTGGACGCCTTTTCGACGAAAGCGCTGCCGTCCGCCGACCCGAAATACCAGAGCGCATCGACCTGATCATGCTCGGCGAGCGTCTTGGTGAGTGTATCCCGCCCGCCGGTGACGATGTTGAGAACGCCGGCGGGGACATCCGACGTTTCCCAGATCTGGTAAAAGTCGGTCGCGGGCAACGGATTGGCTTCGGACGGCACGATCACCGCCGTGTTGCCCATCGCGAACACCGGCGCCCAGAGCGAGACGAAACCCAGCAGCGGCGCGTCGTCGGGGCAGACGATCCCCATCACGCCGATCGGCTCGTTGACGGCGAGCGTCAGGCCGCGCAGCGGCGCCTGGTGCACCTGGCCATCATATTTGTCCGCCCACGCGCCATAGCTGAACAGCCGCTCGATGCTCGCGTCCACCTCGCGCCGCGCGTCACGGGCGCCATGGCCCGAGATCCGGACGAGGCGCCGGGTGAATTCGTCCGCGCGCGCGTCCAGGTTCTCGGCGACATAATAGAGGATTTGCGCTCGCAGATGCGCCGTCGCGCCGGCCCATCCCTGGGCCGCGAACGCGGCCTCCACGGCATCGCGAATGTCCTTGCGATTGCCTTCGCCCACCAGCTCGGCCGGCTGCCCCCCGGCGTCATAAACCGGCCGGCTGTTGCCGCCGTCGGGCCGGGTCTGCTTGCCGCCGATGAAGTTCTTCGCGGTGCGGTCGATGCCAAGGCCCGCCGGTCTCGCGGAAGCGGCCTGTGCGGGCGGCGCGGGCCGCTGTTCCGTGGCGGGCAGCCATTCGTCCTTGAGGCGGAGGTAGTCCCACAACCCTTCGCGGCCGCCCTCCCGGCCATAGCCGCTTTCGCGCACGCCGCCAAAGCCGCAGGCGGCGTCGAACTGGTTGGTGGTGTTGATCCACACGACGCCGGCCTTCAGCTTGGCGGCGAGTTCCAGCGCCCGGTTGATGTTTTCGGAATAGAGCGTCGCCGCCAGCCCATAGCGGCTGTTGTTGGCAAGGTCGACCGCCTCCTTCAGCGTGCGGAAGGTCGTCACGGCGAGCACGGGACCGAAAATCTCCTCGCGCGCCGCGACGTTGGACGGGTGCACGTTGGTAAGCAGGGTCGGGCGATAGAAGCAGCCGTCGTCGGGGCAGGGGATGTCCGGCTGCCACAGCTCGGCCCCTTCCACCACGCCCTGCTGCACCAGCGCATCGATCCGCTCGCGCTGCACCGGCGCCACGATCGCACCCATGTCGATCGCCTTGTCGAGCGGGTTGCCGATACGGAAATGCGACAGCCTGGTCTTGATCTTCTCGATCAACCGGGGGGCGATTCCTTCTTCGACCAGCAGTCGCGATCCGGCGCAGCACACCTGCCCCTGATTGAACCAGATGGCGTCGATCAGCCCTTCGACGGCGGCGTCGAGATCTGCGTCCTCCAGCACCAGGAACGGCGACTTGCCGCCCAGTTCCAGGCTGAGCGCCTTGCCTGAGCCGGCGGTTGCTTCGCGAATATAGCGGCCGACCCGGGTTGATCCGGTAAAGGCGATCTTGGCGACATCCGGATGTTCGACCAGGGCGCTTCCCGTCGCCGCGCCGCCGGTGACGATGTTGACGACGCCGGGCGGCACACCTGCCTGCGCGCAGAGTTCGGCGAAGAACAGGGCGGTGAGGCTCGTATAGTCCGCGGGTTTCAGCACCAGCGTGTTGCCGGTGGCGAGCGCTGGCGCAATCTTCCATGCAAGCATGAGCAGCGGAAAGTTCCACGGAATGATCTGTCCGACGACGCCGAGCGGTTCGGTGCCCGGCATTTCGCGTGCCAGCAGCTGCGCCCAGCCCGCGTGGTGATAGAAATGGCGCGCGACCAGCGGAATGTCGATGTCGCGTGTCTCGCGGATCGGTTTGCCGTTGTCGAGCGATTCCAGCACCGCGAAGAAGCGGCTGTGCTTCTGTACCAGCCGGGCCAATGCATAGAGAACCCGCGCCCTCGCGTGACCGCTGGTCGCCGACCATGCGGGAAAGGCGCGCGCGGCCGCCTGTACGGCCGCGTCCACATCGTCCGCGCCCGCCACCGCCAGCCGGCCGAGTGTCTCCCCGGTCGCGGGATTGTGGGTGACGATCGTTTCCGTGCCGCCCAGCGGCGCCACGAACTGGCCGTCGATGAACAGCCGGAAACCGTCGGCATGGCTGGCGAGCCAGTCGCGTACCGGGCCCAGTTCTTCCGGCGCGGGTCCATATTCCATGCTGTCGAAAATTTGCGCGACGCTCGGCATGCTGCTCATGTCGTTTCCTAACCCAGGGGATGGCGGTTGGCTGCCGAATAGCGGCCGGTCACAAAATGTTCGAGCTGGCGCTCGATATCGCCCAGCATCCGCGAGGCGCCGAACCGGAACAGGTGGGGGCTGAGCCAGTCGTTGCCCAGCTCTTCCTTGATCAGCATCAGATAGTGCATGGCGAGCTTGGCACTCGTGATCCCTCCGGCGGGCTTGAACCCCACCTGCTGCCCCGTGCGTTCCGCGAAGTCGCGGATCATCCGGAGCATGACGAGGCTGACCGGCAGGGTCGCGTTGGTCGCTTCCATCCCGGTCGACGTCTTGATGAAATCCGCGCCCGCCATCATCGCCACCATCGATGCCTTGGCGACCTTGTTGATCGAACCGAGTTCCCCGGTCGCGAGGATGGCCTTCATGTGGGCGGGGCCGCAGGCATCGCGGAACGCCAGCACCTCGTCGTACAGGGCCTGCCAGTTGCCCTCCAGCACCAGATGGCGGCTGATGACGATGTCGATCTCGTCCGCTCCGGCGGCGACCGATTGCCGGATTTCCTCCAGCCGCAGCGGAAAGGGAGACAGCCCCGCGGGGAAACCGGTAGACACCGCCGCCACCGGCACATTGTGTCCGGCAAGCGCCGCCACCGCCGTCGGCACCATCGCGTGATAGACGCAGACGGCGCCGGTGGTCAGCGGCCGCTTGTCCATGCCGAGCGCCTCAAGCAGGTCGCGGCGCACCGGCTGCACCGCCTTGGCGCACAGCCGTCTCACCCGGTCCGGCGTATCGTCGCCCGCCAATGTGGTGAGGTCGATGCAGGTGACGGCCTTCAGCAGCCATGCCGCCTGCCATTGCTTCTTCACCGTGCGCCGCCCGGAAAGCGTGGCCACCCGTCGTTCGACGGCGGAAAGATTGACCCGCACCCCGTCGACGAGCGCGCTGTCGAACGGGATGGGCTGGACCCTGGGCGGCTGATTGCTGTGCAGGGTGGTTATGCTGAGGCTAGGCTGTGACATTGTGCTCCAGTCCCCGTCGGATGGGCGTGTTGAGGAAGGTCTCGCCATGGGCCAGCGGTGGCAGGCCCAGATGCCGGGCGACGCTCTGGCCGATGTCGGCGAAACTGCTCCGCCCGCCGATATCCCGTGGGGTTATATGCGGCCCAAATCCCAATATCGGCACATATTCGCGCGTATGGTCGCTGCCGGGCCAGCTGGGGTCGCAGCCATGATCGGCGGTCAGGATCACCAGATCATCGGCGCGCAGGCCCGCCCGGACCGCCGGCAGCTGGCTGTCGAACCGTTCCAGCGCCGCCGCATAGCCCGCGACGTCGCGGCGGTGACCGTACAGCATGTCGAAGTCGACGAAGTTCGCGAAGATGAGCGATCCGTCGTCGGCCGATGCCATCTGCTCCAGCATGACCTCCATCACCGTGTCATTGCCCACCGCCTTGCAGCTCTTCGTGATGCCGCAGCCCCCGAAAATGTCACTGATCTTGCCCACGCCGACCACGGCGCCGCCCGCCGCCTGCACCTGATCCAGCAGGGTCGGCCCGTGGGGCGGGGTCACCAGATCCCTTCGGTTGCCGGTACGGACGAAGCTTCCACGGTCGTGCCCGGTGAACGGCCGTGCGATGACCCGGCCGACATTATAGTCGTCGACCAGCCTCCGGCCGACCTTGCAGACCTCGTACAGCCGGTCCAGCCCGAAGGCTTCTTCATGGGCGGCGATCTGAAGGACCGAATCCGCCGACGTATAGACGATGGGCTTCAGGGTGCGCAGATGCTCCTCGCCAAGCGCCTCGATGATGGCGGTGCCGGACGCGTGGCAGTTGCCGAGGACGCCGGGCAGGGCGGCCTCGCTGATCAGGGCGTCCAGCAGGGCAGGGGGGAAAGTGCCCTCCCGCGCTTCGAAATAGCCCCAGTCGAAATCGACCGGCAGCCCCGCCATCTCCCAATGGCCGCTTGGCGTGTCCTTGCCGCGGCTTTGCTCCGCCGCGAAACCGTGCAACCCTTCCGGAACGGGACGGTCGACACCGGGCAGGGGCAGGGCGCGCGCGGCCTCCGCCAGCGCGACCATGCCCAGCCGCGTCAGGTTGGGAATTCGCAAGGGCCCCTCGCGTAGACCGGCGCGGTTGCCCTCGCCGTTCGCGCAGGCTTCCACGATATGGCCAAAGGTGTCCGCGCCCGCATCGCCAAAGGCCGCGGCATCGCTGCTGGCGCCGACGCCCAGACTGTCCAGCACAGCAATGATCGCGCGCGCCATGTACCACTCCCGATCCGGACTTCTCCGGCGTCAGACCGTTCCGCGTCCCGATCAGATCGCCCGGCGATATAATCGACCTCGGGGGAACGGTCCATATCTGAAGCGCGGACCCCGTTTCCCGTCGGCGGAACGGCCGTTGCCGGTCAGCTCCGGGGGATCGAGGTACTGCCTTCGGGATCAATTTTAGACCAAATTGTCAAAATTTAAAGCGGAAATATGCTGTTGCTGCCCTGCCCTTGGCTTCCTCCGTTCGAAGGTCCCGTCGGCCCCCATGAACGAAGCGCGCCACCCGGAAAGGCGGGCCTGTGGCCGGGGGCGTGACGAGTCTTTCCGTGAAGCTGTCGGAAGGCAACGCGTGCACCTGTTGCACGAATGCAACGATCAACCAAAAATCGAATTTTGCATCCGGAATAAATCTTTTCCGGACGGTAAAAAATTGTGAGGATGCCTCGAACCCAAGCGTGTCAATTCTGACTCGACAGTAAAATTTCGTTTGATGGTAAAACAGGGCCGGCCGGATCTCCCCCATGGGGTCTCAGCCCGCCTGTTCGAGGAAAGTCGTTACGCCGTCATACCGCAGATCCAACCGTGTAAGGGGAAACTTCATGACCAATCGGGTACGTCACGCCGCAACAGGAAATTCGGTCGCCTTTCTGGGTAAATTCAGTCTTTTCTGCACAACGGCCCTGGCGGCGACCATCTGCCTCGCGTCCCCCGTCCAGGCCCAGGATCAGGGCAAGCCGGCCGACGCGGCTGAAACGGACGAGATCGTGGTGACGGCGCTCAAGCGTTCGGAAAACCTGCTCGACACGCCCGTCGCCATCAGCGCCTTTTCAACGGATTCGCTGAAATCGCTCAACGCGGCGACGCTGGCCGATGTCGGCAAATATGTGCCCAACCTCAACATCAGCCGCTATGGCGTCGGCAACACCGCGCAGGCCGCCGTGTTCATTCGCGCGATCGGCCTGCAGGACCACCTGATCACAACCGATCCGGGCGTTGGCGTTTATCTCGATGGCGTCTATCTCGGCCGTCAGCTGGGGTCGAACCTGTCGCTTTCCAACATCGAGCGGATCGAGGTGCTGCGCGGGCCGCAGGGCACGCTCTATGGCCGCAATACGCTGGGTGGCGCCGTCAACATCATTACCAGCAAGCCGGGCAGCGATGAGGGTACGGAGATCCAGGCGCAGGTCGGCACGCGCGGGCGCATCAATGGCAGCTTCTACACCGATACGCGCCTGTCGCCGACGCTCGCCGTGTCGCTGAACGGCAGCTACGAGCGCCGCAACGGTGTCGGCACCGCTGTCAATATCCCCAACCCCAGCGCCAGCATCGGTGAGCAGAACGACGCCAGCGGTCGCGCCGCGGCCTATTGGACGCCGACGGAGAATTTCTCGATCCTTGCTTCGGTCGATTTCGTCCGCGCACGCGATGGCCAGTCGCCGTACAAGGTCGACATCTATGACGAAGGCAACCCGATTTCGTCGTCCGAACTGGTCAGCCCCGACGATTCCGGCACGTCGGTTCCGGGTCTGGAAACCACTTCGCTCGATCTTTTCGGCGCGTCCGTGACCGCCGAGCTGAAGCTCGACGATCACCTGTCCACAAAGCTGCTTAACAGCTATCGCCAGACCAAATATACCGGCGGTCTGGCCGACAATGACACGCCCGCCCTGATATCCATCTTTCCCGAACAGGGCGAGGCGAAGCAATATTCCTCGGAACTGCAGCTGAACGGTGAATATGGTGCGTTCAATTTCGTGGGCGGGCTGTATTATTTCCATGAAAACGGCACCAACCAGTCGTCTCCGGCATTTTTCTTCGGCGGGTTCAGCGATTATTACATCAAGCAGGTTTCGAACAGTTATGCGGCCTATGCCAATGCGAACCTGAATCTGGGCGAGAAGCTGACCATCGGCGCGGGCGTGCGTTATTCGCACGACAAGAAGACCGCGACCGCCGACTTCGCCAGCTTCCCGGCGCCGGTGACGCGTTCGGCGACCTATGAAGCGGTCACCGCGCAAGGCAATATTTCCTACAAGCTCGCCGAAAATGTGAACGTCTATGGCACGATCCAGCTCGGCTATCAGCCGGGCAGCTTCACGCCTCGCCCGTTCGGCGGACCCAGCTCGTTCAACGCATCGCCGAAGACGACCGCGACCAACTACGAAGTCGGCTTCAAGGGTAAGATCTTGCCGAACTGGACCCTGTTGCTGTCGGGCTTCATCACCGAATATGGCGACCGCGGTCTGCCCTATTCGTTCATCAACGCGAACGGGTTCAACACCGTGATCATCTCGGCGGATGCCCGCGCGAAGGGCGTCGAGGCGGAAACGACGATTACGCTCGGCGGTCTCCGGTTGAAGGGGTCGCTCGGCTATCTCGACAGCAAGATCACCAGCGTGAATTCGTTGCCGCCGGCTTTCTTCCCGACCGGTGGTACGCCGGTGGCCGGCGCGCCGACCGCGCTCAGCCCCGATGTGACGGGGTCCGCGGTGGCCAGCTATGCCTTTGATCTGCCGTCTGGCGGCACGATCACGCCGCAGGTCGACTATTCGTATCGCGCGAAGGAATATGGCCAGCCGGTCGCACGGGCGAGCGAGCTGCTCGCGGCGCGCAACCTGGTCGGCTTCAACCTGAAATATGAAAATGCCGCCCGCACCATGTCGTTCGCGGTCTACGGCAATAATATCTTCAACAAGGTCTACGACACGGGTCGGCTCGATCAGGGCGGCTTCGTTGGCGTGGTCCGCAGCAACGACCGCAGCGAGTTTGGTGTGCGTTTCACCCGCAAGTTCGGCGGGTGATCGTTCCCCGAAACTGACGGGGTGATGGAATAAAGAAGGCAAGTGGCACCGCCCTGACCGGGGTAGGTGCCACTTGCTTTTCGGACGGACGCCTCGGCATGCGGCTGCTGCTGCTGCCAAAGCTGCTCCGGCTCCCCGACCGCCGATACGCGACGCGCCGAAGAGTGTGCCGACAGCGTCGGATATTTTCGGTAAAGAGTCCGCCGGACGCGCAGGGAAGGCGGCGGCTGGCCATTCTGGCCGCTGCAAGAAAGCGCGGCGAACCCTCGGCGCCGGTGCGGCCCATCCGGACTGGCCGCCCTGCATGGCCTGGCCTGCTATCGACCCCGCCTTGGCGGTGCGCGGGCTTGGGCGCCCGCGCCGCCGATCAGATCAGGGAGCCGGGGGTGCCTCGTCCGTGGCCGCTGCCGCATTCACGGCGGCGTCCGTCGGGGCCGCGGGCTCCGGAGCGGCTGCGGGAGCAGGCGTGAACTTGATGGCGGTGCCGGTGGCATTGGTCTTGCCCCAGCTGAACGCCGAAATATGGGAATCCCCATATCTGGCATTGATCACGGCATCGGCGCCAAGCTTTTCGGCCTTTTCCCAAAGTTCGCGGTATATTTTCGCCTGCGAAGCTTCCTTGCTGAAGACGGTGGCCTTGCGTACACCGGCTTTTACCTCGCCGATAACCGTGTAGGGGCGATCGGTGATATCATTCGGAAATACCGGAACCCCGACATCCTCATTGACCACGGCGTAGGTCTTGGCGTCCTTGGCGACAAGCGCATGCGCGGGCACCAGCGCCAACAACATCGCCAGTGAAAGGGTATTGCGAACTTTCATCATCTCCTCCCCCAGGTAGTGATGCGGCTACTGAACAAAATGAAAGCAGGCTGTCAACACGGAAGAACCCGGCGCCAGCTTGACGCGCTTTTGCAATTTGCGCATGCCGACAAGGGTAAAAATTCCGGGGGGGCGTGATGAAGCGTTTAGGGCTGGTGATTTTTCTGGTCGGTCTCGTGTCTTTTCCGGTGCTGGCACAAGATCAGCATGGGGGCGATCCGGATAATACATCCATTACGGATCAAGTTGTACCGCCTCAGGGCTCCTATGTCGTCGTGAAGAGAGACACGCCGGTGGAGCTTATGGCCTACAGCGAGATCAGTACGGCCGATGTTACGGCGGGCAAACGTTTCCGGCTACTCCTCAACCAGCCGATCAGCGTCGACGGGCTTTGTTGCATAAAGCGTGATGAGCGCAAACCTATGATTACTTGTGATTATTATGCGACACGGATGGTGTTGGGCATTCCGATTTGCGAGAAGCGATTGAGGATTGCGGCACGGACTTTGAGCTCGATCGTCTGGCGATCAAAAGTGCGCGCGGCGAGACGCTGACTGAGTAGCTTGAAACAGTGCATTTTGGTTTCGACGAGGCTGCGACGATGATAGCCACTCCACTTTTTCCAGATTGCCCTGCCGAGCTGTTTCATCGCGCGCAGGGTTTCATTGCGGGCATCGACGCCGGGTCCGTCTCTGGTCCAAGCCTTGCCGTTGCGGCGAACCGGGATGACCGGCTCAGCCCCGCGACCGGCAATGGCGGCGTGGCAATTCCTTGTATCATAGGCACCATCGCCACCAACACTGAGGATCGTCTCATCCTCGGGGATTTGCCCCAGCAGGTCAGGAAGGGTCTGGCCATCTCCATTGGCGTTGGTCGTCATCTCAAGCGCCCGAATATCCTGCGTTTCCGCGTCAATGCCGATATGCACCTTGCGCCACTGGCGGCGATAGGAAGCGCCGTGTTTCCTTGTTTTCCATTCGCCTTCACCCATCATCTTAATGCCCGTGCTGTCCACCAGCAGATGCAGACCGTCTGCACTTGGCCTCCCGCCCAGATCGACCGACAAACCCTTCTGGCGCCGACACAGCGTCGTGTAATCCGGTGCCGGCCAGTCCAGCCCCGCCAGCTTGAGCAGGCTCTGGGTCAGACCGGTCACTTGCCGCAACGGAAGTTGAAACAGCCCTTTCAAGGTCAGGCAAAACTCAATCGCCCGGTCCGAAAACCGCAGTGGCCGACCAGCCCGCCCGTCGCGCGGTGCAAACCAATCCATCCCAGGGTCAAACCAAACATCCAGCGAGCCTCGTCGCCGGAGCGCCGCATTATACTCGGGCCAATTGGTAGTGCGATACTTCGGCGGTGTCGGTCTGGGCATCCCGCCCATCTATGACAAACGATTCCTCAGGGGAATCCAGTATGTTCGTTATGCAACAAAGCCGCGTCGACGGCAAAGTCATAGCGCCGGTCGGAACGCCCGCGTGGGGCGAAGTCACCTCTGCCCGCGATTCCGGGGGGCTGGGTAAATCGGGCCGCATGACCGCGAAGTTGCTTTTCCTGCTGTCGGAATTCTCGAGCGCCGCGATCGAGCCGGCCGATTTGTAGTAGTCGTTGAGTGACTGGGTCGCCGTGACCAGTGAGGCGCCGTACTTGCGGCACGTGCGGGCATAGGTCTCGATAAAGTCGGCCATCGCGCCACCCCGGAGCATCTGCCACGCCTCGTCGAGCAACAGCGCTTTTGGAATCGATCGATCGAGCTTGCGCATCATCTGTTGCGACATGAACATGATCGCCGTCAGCACGACGCTGCGCAGCTCCTCGCGCGCCGACAGATCGGAGAGCTCGAACACCGTGAGCTGCGCTTTCAGCTCGAACGATACCTGGCCCTGAAAGAACCTCCCATAGGTCCCGCCCGACGAGAAAGGCCGCATGGCGATGCCGAGATTGGAAGCAAGCGGGTTGCCGGTCGCCTCCAGCGCCTCGATCACCAGGTCGATCGACCCTTGGCTGCCATGTTCCTCCCACACCTGGTTGACGGCGCCGTCGATCAGGCCACGTTCGGTATCGTCGAGCAGGTTTATATGGCGCGACATCTGATTGATGATCGCCTTGAGCATCGCCATGCAGTCGAGAAGATAGTCTTCGTCCTCGGCCGCCTGCTCCTGATCGATCATCGAGAAGGGGTTGAGGCAGAATCCCGAGCTCATCGTGAACTCGACGAACGCGCCGCCCTGGAGCTTTGCAGAATGCTCGAACGATCGGCCGTCGTCGATGACCACGACCTTCGCGCCGGCGCCACACAACGAGCCACAAAGTTCCTGGAGCGCGACCGACTTTCCCGAACCGGACTTGCCGAAAACCGCGACATTATGATTGCCGGCGGCGTTCTCGAAAGGGCTCCAGAAGAAGGGCTGTCCGCGCCGACCGATCAACAGCAGGTGCGGCACCGTGCCCCCAAGATATTCTCCCTGCAGCGGCGCAAGGTTCGCAGCCGTCGTGGTCAGAAGCGTACGCATGCGTTTCATGCGCTCGAGATCCTTCGACAGCCCGTTGGCCATCGTCATCGGCATCGCGCAGAGCAGACCCATGACCTGCAGGTATCGATCGTCGAGAAGATCCCAGCCGGCTGCCCGGTAAACCGATTTCAGAACCCGCTCGTTGCTGTCGCCCTTGCCCTTGGGCGAGAACGCAGTGACGCTGAAGAACACGCGAACGAGCTTGCGGCCCTGCCGGATCTCCTCGTTGACGTAGCGCCACTCCTGCGATTGCTCGCGCAGCTGCGGCAGGAATTTCGACGATTTGGAGTCGGCAAGGCTTGTCGTCCGCATGAACTTGTAGCTGGCCTTGTTGGTCGAGGCCTGCGCGTCGGGGAAATCGATGCACAGGTTCGTTGCGACCGGGCACGGCATGCGCAGTTTGTCCGTGAACATGTCGCCGATCAGACGTGCCACATCCCAAGGTGCCCAGCGGTTTGGCAGGTTGCGCACCGAGAAGGACCGGACATCGAAGACGTCCGGGTAGATCTCGCCGATCTCCGGCGCGCCCTCCAGCGTCTTGCCCGTCGGCCTGAACCGTTCGGTCCGCAGTAGCATCCGATCCGGCTCGACCAGGAGTTCGATGTCGCGGCGAATGGCCTGGTCCGCGATCGGGTCGAGTGGATTATAGCTGACGGCGTCGTCGCCGGCGGCGGTGGTCGGCGAGGTAATGTCGTCGATCCATCCGATCAGTGCGACAGGGTCCATTTTGCGGGCCGAGACGTTGATCGACTGCAAGGAAGAAATGATCCCTTCCATCACCGAGACAATCTGCTCGACCGAGACGCTTGATGATTCCGGGGTGGAATAGGAGATGGCGACGCGGTGGTTGCGCAGACAGAATGGCGCGTCGGCGGAGAGCGATTCCCAGACCCCGTCGGTCAGGAAATCAACGCGGTGCTTCGCCATCCGTTCGTAGACGCCGCGCGCGGAATAGCGTGGCAAATACCATTTCGACAGGCGCTCGCCGATGCGCGGCGACATCCACTGGTGAAACTGCAGGCAGCCCGGAGCCGGTATCCCCTCAGATAGGAACTGCGCGAGAATCTCGCCCGTTCGCTCATCGGCGCCGACCAGCGGCGCCGCTTCAATCACGAAGCCGCGCGACGCGCTGTTGTAGAAGATGCCGGTCTTCGGATCGTGGCTGCGGTAGGGAAGCCAATGGGCCAGCATGGGCACCGCAAGGTCCGGCCGCTGCGTATCCGGGCGCTTGCTGTCTCCAAACACGCCGGCGAGCAGTTCGTCGAAGAATCCGCCCGCCATGTCAGTTGTCCTCCGGGACGGCGCCCGGAAAGCCGGCTGCGCGGACCGTCGCCTTCGAGGTCGGCTTCGGGTCGGATTGCAGCGCCGTCGGCGCACTGCCCCGCGCCGCTTCTTCGACCTGGGTGGCGCCCGCCTGGAATTGCGGAGTGGCCTTCACCCGCGCCGCGGCCTCCTGACTGACCGCGGTCTTTGAGGATGACGCGGCAGCCGACGCGACAGCTGGCTTCTGGGCTGTGCTGGCGCCGGTAACGGGCGGCGGCGCGCTCATTGGGCCGGTGCGGACATCGCGGTGCTCGGGCATCCTTCCCTGTGCCGCCGGCGACTGGTGCGCCGACGGCGTGCGGCCCGTCTTGGGGGCGAGACGGGCCGCAACCTCGGATTTAATCGCTTCAACTGGGTCGGCCGCCCGCGCCCGGGCGGCGGCGACAATGGCCGGATCCGGAAGATTGGGGTCGATCGCCGCAACCTCGCCGTTCGCCGGGTCGGCGCGGTCGACGGCTTCGGCGAGCGATTCCGGCGCCGACGGCGCGCCCCGTGCGTTCCGATCGGGAATGGCGGTCGCGCTGGCCAGGACCTGCTGTTGCCATTCGCCGCTCTGGACCACGGCGTGGACGGCGCTTGCTTCGTGCAACCGGCCCTGCTCGTCAATATAGGGCTGGAACACGATCCGCAGCACCCGTTCCTGGGTTCGCCGCGGATCTGCCTGGGCAATGGTCAGGCGTTGACCTGCCGCCGATGTCCGCCAGGCCTTCGCTTTTGGCCGCGAGTCCATATAGGGACCAGCCGGCGAGGCATCGCTAGCGGCGTTGTCGCCGGCGATCATCGCCAGTGCCCGATCGTCGATGGAAGACGAGGGCGCGCAAACACCATCGGGCGCCGCACAGGAAAAGCTGCCCTTCACATTGCCGCCGAACGTCGCGCATCCGCTCAAAGCTACGAGCACGACGGTGGCGATGATCGCCCGGCACCGGATCGCCCGAAGGCGTCGCGCGATCACGACTTGGCCCCGTTGAGCCAGGCCTCGAGGAATTCCCTCGGACGATATCCCTCGATCATCGCGCCGTCGCTGCGGACGATGACCGGCGTCCCGCTCAACCCATGCTGGTGCGCGAACTTCTCATTCGCATCGAGCCCCTTCGTGTCGCATGCGCTCGGCGCCTTAAAAGGCTCGCCGGCATAAGCGGCGTGCAGGGCCTGTTCCTGATTTTTCGAGCAATAGACCCGATCGGCGATGTCTCGGCTTCCGAGGACCGAGATTGGCCGCTCGACCACGCGCACGTCCATGCTGCGCAGAACATTGGTCAACGCGCGGCAATATCCGCACCGGAAATCGGTGAAAACAGTGACGGTCTGCTTGGCAGCCCTGTTGCCCCATATGATGGCACCGTCTGCCGGCAGGCTCGCAAGATTCAGCGCCGCTGGCCGCACCGGGCCCGTCGTCCTTCGCACGCCGCCACGCGCCAGCGAAACTTCCGGGCCTGCCTCCTCTGGTCCGTCGGCCGCAGCAGCATTTGCTTTGGCCGCGCCGCCGACCAACATGTCCGGGTTGATCTCGAGAAGGCGTGCCGCGGTCAGGTCCTGGCGCGTCTCCATGTCGTACACCCGGCCGATGATCAGGTACCGCGCGTCGTGGCTGACGTAGAACAGATTCGAGCCGGCGGTCACCTCGCACAGGCCGTCGATCTTCTTGCATTCGACCTTTGTCAGCTGGGTCTTCGGCAGTCGGGTTTTCAACAACCCCGTCACCTGTGCCTCGTCAGTCCCGGCGACGTCAGCCGCCAGCGCGATGCCGGCGACGCCGATCGCTCCGATCGCGATGATCGCAGGAGCGGAACGCGCAAGGGAGCCCAGCCCCCGCAAGCGGTCAATTACGAACATACACACCCTCCAGGAAGACGATTTCGACATCGATGCCGGTCGGCATCTCAATCACCGGCTGATATTGCTCGGCGCGCTCGATCAGGTATTTCGAGACCATGTCCCCGGTCTGGGCAACGCCCTCACCAAGGCCTCCCTCGAGGATCTCGCCGCCGGACAGCTTGTTGCGCTGACCGTTGGTGCTAATGTTGGTGCCTTGGAACACCGAGTTGGCATTGGCCGAGAATCCTCGCCCGAAGCCGCCAGCAAGGCCTGCGATGAAGGCTTGGGTCACGAGCGACCCTTCGCGCGAAACCACGCGTCCCCGGACGCCCGTCTTGCCGCCAAACGCGATGAAGCCCTTGACCTCGGATACGGCGTAACGCCCCCCCGGCTGGGGACAGGTCATCTTCTGGAGTTTGACGTAAACCTTCTCGCTCGAAAGCTCGCCGCGGGCGGCCCCGTTGATCAAGCAGCCCTCAATCTTTGTCGTGAGCAGCCGGCCGTTCTGATAGACCGATCGCGCCGGGCCGGTGACGCGCAGGACGACCGGCAGCGGATCGGTCTGGCTGTTCACGCCGGCGCTCGCATCGACACCGACGATGACCTTGGCACTCGCGAAGCTATTGGGTGGGAGATAGTTTATGCTGTCGGTGTAGGTCGTCGTTCCCTTTGCGACCCGTGTTGCCATCCCCGCGTCGGCGGTTTGGAAACTCACCATCTTCACCTCGGCCCCGCTCCCGATCGGCGCAATCTTGGGCGCAGACGTCCCATCCGGCCGCTGGTAGCCCTGCGTGCCGTTGGGGCCGTACATCGCAGAAGGACCGGGCGTTGGCGGCGGAGCAGCCCGGCTGGACGCAACCTCCCGCCTCAGCTGCTCGTTCTCCTGCTGGTAAGCGGTCAGCACTCGCGCGCCGTCTGCCTGCATCGCCTGGTTTTGGCCCTTGAGCAGCTCGATCTGCTGCGCGAGCTGGTCCATTCGCTGCTGCTGGCCGTTCACCGATTTCAGCTGGTTCTCGACCGACTGCATCTGATTTTCAGAGAGAGCCATCCACTCTTGCTGGTTGAGGTTCTTGTTGACCATGTCCTTGGTCGAGACCTCGACCTTGGCAGGCTCGTCGCCAGAGGACGCTGACTTGCTGCCGTCGTCGCCGAAGATCCAGAATGAAGAGGCGACCAGCCCGACGCCTGCCACCCCGGCGAGCAAGAGCCGCTGCCTCTTTCGAACGCTCTCGTTGGCGGTCAGGTCGCTCGACACCGGCGACACGCCGTCTTCGCCACCGTCCAGGGGCAGGCGCTTGCGCCTGAGAAGATCACCCAAGGCCATGTCATTGCCTCCCGTTTTGCGAGACGAGGTAGGCCGTCGTGACCTTCCCGGGATCGAGCTTTGGCTCCGCGATCGACACGGCGAGCGCGCTGCTCGGCGCCACCGTCGCTTCGGTCAGCGTGACTGGCGCGGCACCCTTGTTTTCGATGCGCAGCACGCGCCCGGTGAACTCAGCGCCGCGATATTCGGCGATCATCTGGACCTTGAGGTTGCCGACATAGACCGGCCGAAGCGCCCGCTGGCGCATCTCGTACCCGTCGACGACCTGGTTCGAATACATCGCCTGCACGAGTTCGACCGCGCCGTCCTGCGGATTCACTGCAGCCGTCTGCGGCGTCGCCTCTCCCGCCTTGTCCTTCGCGATCGCGGGGTTCGATATGAACACCTGGACGGCTTGCTCGCCGGCAATACGGCACACAAACTTGTAGACGTAGCCCCGCTTGCTGGTCGCAAAAAACGAAAGGGACTGGCGTCCGAAGCCCTCGGGCACCGACAGGTAGATGTCGCCTCGCACCGGCTCGTTCACGACCGAGAAATCGTCCTGCGGATTGCCGGTCGAGATCTTCGACACCGAGGCGAACTCATCCTCGACGAGACTGATCCGGGTCAGATCCTTGGCGGACGCGGCACAATCGACCTGGCTGCCGTCTGCGGCCATCACCGTCTGGTCCGCCCAGGCGGGCGCAGCGGTGATCATGAAGCTCATCACCAGCAGTGCCGCGCCGATGCACCGGCTCAAGAGGCAGTAAAAGCGGGAGAGGAAGACGGCACCGATCGCGGCGCTGCCGATGGCAAAGACCGACATCACTGATCCTTTTCCTTGCCGGTCGTCACCATGCCGAAGCCGACGAGCTTCAGGGACAGTCCGGAATATTGCCAATCGAAGCGGAAGGTCCGTCGCTCGTTCGACACAACCTTGTTGCCGACGATCGTGTGCAGGTCTCCCGTGACGGTGGACCACAGATTCTTTGGGTCGATTTCCATCGTCTGGATTGTGAAGAACTGCGAGATCGACGAGCCGCGCTGCTCGTTCACGATCTTCATCAGGTCCGCCCGGATCCGCCCCTGCGCACTTGGCGCCGTGATATCGAGGACCGACTTCATCCAATATTCGAGATTGGCTGGGCTGCGGTCGAGCGTGAGCACCGCGGTATCGCGTGTGATCAGCTCCAGATACTCCCGCGACACGCCGGCGCTATTCACCGTCAACGCTGAGCCGAGTACGGGTTGCAGGATGACCTCCCGATCCCGCGTCGCTGTAACCAGGAGCAGGATCGCCGACAAAGTGCCGAGCCCGGCTGCCACCAGCACCAGCAGGTTGCGCTGCCGGAGAACGCGCTGGCTTTGCGCGTGCGTGTAGGAGATCTCCATCTTACCCCGCCATCAGTCGAAGGTACGAGGGTGGTGTGGCCTTCATCCCGGTGAAACCGGCAGGAAGATGCCAATAAGCCATGTGAAGCAGCCAGGAAGTCGCCCGACCTGCCTTAGCCTTCTTCAATCCCCACCAGCCTGCGCCCGCAAGCAACATGCCGAGAAGGATATGCTGAGACAGGATTCCCCAGACGAATGGGATGACCATCGCCAGGAATTCATCTAGCGTCCACAGCCCGATTAGCTCCGGGTCGTCTAGATGAGACGGTATGACATACTTGTCCGCGGCCATTGCACCACCCCCTCCAAGAGCCGGCCGGAACTGCTATTCCGACCGACCATCGGACTCGTCAGATCGTTGCCGTTACCGTGGAGGTGACGATTGGAATGCCCGTCCCCGCGCCGACGCCCACGCCGACCGGGATCGCGATCTGGCCCATCGAGAAGCGCCCCGACGCGAGCGCCACGATGCCGCCGGCCAAAGAGAGGACGGTGATGATCTTGCCACCCGACCCTTCGAGGAAGTCCGTGAACTTCGTCAGGGCCGTATCGAAAGTCGTATCGGCGCCGGCGAACGCCGGGCCAGCGAAAAGGAGAAGCGCGAATGCCAGTGCGACGAGGGCGAGGATCGCCAGCTCCGCACGACCGCTGTACTTGGCGACAGACTGCATGAGAGTTTCCCTTCAAATCGAACGCGACGGATCCGCGCCCGAGTGAAGAGTGGGGGCCGCCAAACACGGCGGGCAACAATGCGCTCCGAGGACCGATCAGAATCAAACGAAAAATATAGGCTTGTCAGCGATTTCGGGACGACTCGTCCTTCATTCCGGGACACGCCGTCCGGCGTTCCGGGACGCCGCGTCCCAAACGCGCGGACACGATGTCCCAATCGCGGGACAGCCAGATCTCGCAAATCGGAGCCCGACATTATTCGCCGAGTCGTTGTTTGGACTCGAAGCGACTCGCCTTTTTGCCTATCGTTACACTGGGCTGCTCGACGGATGTACGTTGGCGCGGGGATCGACGGGTAGGAACACGAACATGAGTGCGGACACCCGCAATTACGTTCTGGATATTTCTACGGACCTCTTCCGTCTGTCGACCGAGAGTCTGCGCCTTCGCTCTAACGAAACGCTGGTCTACGCAACACTCGAGAGCCTCATTGATTCTCGCGCAGCTTCAAGCACTTACAGCGACGAGCTTAAGCCCGAAACGCTCCGAAAGCACCTCCGGGTGGTCCCGACCTCAGGCGATATCCGGATAAACCTCAACATTCGTAAGACCAGCGCGGAGAGCCTGGACGAGGCCCGCGCACGTCTCGGCCAGAGACTGGGATCGAACATGACGCTCGCAGATGCGATATCGGTCCTGCTATTCGACTATGTGGCCGAGAAACGGGCCGCTCAGGTACTGGATCGCGCCGGGTTGGGAGAAAACCTCCAAAATGGAGATGAATCGCCCGCGGGCGAAACGAACGCCGGAAATGTCGTCCCTCTTAGGTAATTAACCTTAGTCGTTTGCATTGCTTCGGATTCACAATATCTTGCCAATTTCTGGACCCTGTGATCTGCTCGACTTAACCGACCTTTACAATCGGGGGCAGTGTTATGTCATCCCTTGCCAGGAGTGCGGCGGGAACGGACGACGCTCATCATCTGACCGATGTTGAGCCCCGTGACTATATCCCGCTGATCCAGCAAGCGATGGCCGAGCGAGGCCTGCATATCCGCGAGCTCGCCCTGAAGACGGGCATAAGCAAGAGCCGACTCGGCCTGCTGCTGCATAGTGACCCCGCAAAAAGACCGAGCCTGTCCCTCGTTGAGTTTCAGACGATCCTGAGCGCCTTGGACATCAGCATAATCCTGGCGATCATCAGCGTCGAATCCGCCATCGATCAGAAGATCGTTCACGATGAACGCTTTGCGACGCTGCTCGCTATGCTGTCCGAACTCTTCAGCGGCCTGCCCTCCATGCTCATCCAGGCTCTCGACGAAATTGAGGGCATCGACGGTACGGAGATTCGGCGCGAGTGGGCCGCTCCCCTTAAAGAGGCAGTCGTCGAAAAGCTGGTCAAGGAGGTAACAAAAATCATGGCCCGCCGGGCCGTCCTCAGCGAAACAAGCCGAATCGGGCTCTGAGCCAGCCGCCCTAAAACATCGAAACCGTGGCTGAACGACCTGTCTTGGCCCGCCACCCGGCGGGGGGCCGCACGGCAATGCTTTGGCCCGCTACGGTCGTTTCCAGGCCGGCCAGCCGCTGCCAATTCAAAAGCACGTTGTCGACATATGCCTGCGTCTCAGCGATCCGCGGCAGGACACCGTTGCGCACCCTTCCAGGGCCTGCATTGTAAGCCGCCAACGCCAGATGCACCTGGCCGAACCGGTCCAGTTGCTGTCGAAGATACTTGGCTCCGCCGCGCAGGTTCTGCTCGATATCGTAGCGATTGACGCCCAGTCCCTCGGCCGTGTCTGCCATAAGCTGCGTCAGGCCGAAGGCGTTCTTTGGTGAGTAGATCGACGGCTGATAGCCGCTTTCCCGGATGATCATAGCGTCGAAGAGCCCGGTCGGGATTCCGTACTCGCAAGCAATGCCGCTCATCAGGCCATAATAGCCGAACCGCCTGTTTTCGGCGGCCGCGCTGAGGAAACCGGCAGGTCGATATGCACTTGTCCCACAGCCCGAACGGTAACTCGACGCGGCGGCCGCGAAGGCCAGACCGCCCCTCATCCACCCCGGGACAGATATTGGTGGCGCCAGCGGAACCGCGGCTGCTCGCGGGTCGGCTTCGAACCGCGCAATCCCGACATGAGCGAACGGATCATCGTCGATGGTGGGCGCCATCGCCGTCCCGGTCGAGGAGAGAAAGCTGCTCTTCATCTCAAATTCAACCCAGCGACGACTCAAGTCATGCACGCGAAAGGCGGCGTCGAGCTTGCCGGTCCCGGGCGCAACGGAGGTGTCTGCCTTGCTTCCCGGTTCATGCTGCTCCTCGGCCGCTTCGGGAGGCATCAATGGCGAGGCAACCCCCGACATCGAAATGACCTGGGCCACTCTCACCGGCCTGACTGCTTGTGCAGCTGCCTGACCTCCCGTCGCGCTCGCGACAAGCAGCACCGCACATCCCACTAAAAGTGATCGCATCCCGACCTCCAAAGCGACTGTTCTGAAAAGTTGAGATCAAGCGAATGAGGATTGTCAATCCACCAGCACTCGGCGAGCATGATGCGAAATCCCGCTTCGACAGGCTCGTTCATGTGGTTGATCGATCGCCATAGCGACGGGCTTGGCAAAGCCCGTATCCCCCTCCCCGGCCCACTTCGGGCCGCGCTAGTGCGCTGGTACGCCGGCGAAGGCTCCCGGCCGGACGAAGAGGCGGGCATCATGCTTGTCCAACAGGCTCGCATCGGCGAGAAATGGATCGCTTGCGACTGCCTTGGCAGCGATCGCGAGCCCCCGATGCTCACGCCGGCATTCCTGTCAGAGGCAGAAACCTACTATCTGCGCCGGCTTACTGGCTCGAAGCGCGCCGAACACCTTCCAACCTGCCCCTTTTTTCGTGACCAGGCGACCAACCGCATCAGCGAGGTCCGCAATCCCGAAACTCCGGCCGATCCGCCCGTCGGCTACTTCGAGGTCCTTCGGCCCGCTCCCGAGAAACTCGCTCAGCGTCCGGACGAAGACAGCAGCGACGATCGTACTCGGAACGCTTCCCTGCCGAGGTTGGCGCGGCTGCTCTGGCGCCTTTTGAACGTCTCCGGTCTCAATCTCTCCGCGCCGATCTCAGAGGAGCCGCCCGACCGCTCGATCACACATGAATTCGAAGCGTTGACCGCTGCGGCGGGAAAGATCGAGATCGCGCCAGGCATCGAACTCGGCCGGGCACTGTGGACACACGCCAAGGCTCTCCACAGCAAGCGCGCTTACGCTGGCATCCGCGAGCTGGCCCCAACATGGCCTCGCGGGCATGCGCCCCAGGGCTTTCTGACGGTCTTCGCAAAGGGGTTCTGCGGATCGACGATCTTTCCAGCAGGGTCGGATCCGATTTCCGTCGCAAACCGAATTCAGTCCCCATCGGTACGGGGCAATCACATCAAGGGCCCCTTTCTCGTTATCGTGGTGATCGGCGAATATCCCGAGGCACATGGCTATGCGCCTTTGAGGGCCTATGCTCAGCCCGTTTTCTCCGGCAACCGCTTCATCCCCGTCGATTCAGAATTTGAGCGAAGCATGTTGCGGGCGCTTCTCGGTGCGCGCTACGCCTTCGACCGTGGAGGCGTCGACATTGCGATCGAGAAACCGGTATTCGACAGGCTAACGCCGCTCGGCTCTTGCCGACCTGATTTCATGCTTGAGGCGCGCTCGCGGCGCACAGGCGAAATCCGGACGCTCATCGTCGAGGCGATGGGATTTTCCAATGAGGAGTACCTGGCCTCCAAGGCCGCCACCCATCCGAGAATGGCGCAGATCGCCCCCGTCGTCTGTATCACGCCGGAGGATCTGGAAGCTGGACATGTCGGCAGGATCCTGTCCGACGCGCTGCTGGGTTGAAGCGAGGACGGCCGCAGCCGTCAGGTCCAAGTCAGCGTCGCGGCGAATGATCCGACGATGAGCAGCGTCACAGGCGTCGATAACAAGTAGCTCTTCTGCCAACGCCACCAGGTTCTTGGCAGAAAGCGCAGCACATCCCCTGTCGACTTCAGCCCGAGCCAGGCCCGTTCGCGATACAGATCATAGATTGACGTCGCGACAGACAGTATCACGGCCAGGCCGCAACACACACCTGCCGCTGCGTATAGCGCGAGCCAGTTGGCGATCTCTGTTTGAGACAGAGCTGTCATAGGCAAAACTCCAATCTCCACACGCGCAATGCCTCGACGTTCTCATTCGAGGATCGATTCCGCCGCAGGCGATCGCCGAAACGGCAACACGGCTGACCTGACTGATGTAACAACCTCATTTTAACAATGCGCTGGCCACGTCACCATAGCGAAGGGGGTGAACCCGATCTCGCGTCGGAAACCGACCCAGATCCAGCGTCTCGTCGCCGAATATGAGTGCTACCGAAGCCACCGCATAGGCCGCAGGCCGAGAATGTGGCAGCAGCCAAATCACGCGCCGCGTGCTGATGCGTCGCCTGATTTCGGCGAGACCGCGCTGCAATGTCCGTCCTGGTGGGTCGTTGGAGCCAATTGCCATGATGGTCATACCGTAGTTCTTGGCCGGTTTGCGCCATGCCCGGATCTGCTTAGCCGACGCGCGCTCCACGGCCATGACGTCGCAGTGCAAGGCAGCCCGCGCGTTGATCGCTTGCGCCGTACCTACACCGATGCTGTCGCCGAGAATGAGGCACTCGAACATTTCTCTATGCCCCAGGGCCAGGCGCCTTACCGCCTGGAGCGGCGCCGCGACGGGTTCGCTCAAAAATTGGCACATTTACCTCGACAAAGCGACTCGAGCTGCGCCTCGAGGTCGTCCAATTCCGTCTCGGCGATGATATAAAAGTCTTCCTCCGCAGCGAAGAATCGCTCGATATGGTCTTCTTCTCGCGCAGCCATCACGGCGGGCCTTTCCCCGAGCTGTTCGGGCCATCGACTGACGACGAAATCCACGAGAGCGGTGTGCGCCGCCGCATGGTTGTCGTGGATCGTAATGAACTCCGCGCCTTGGTGTATAATCACCAGAACGGTCGCCTCCATAGTCTCGCTCCCTAGCAACCAAAGCCGATCGACAAAAAGGCGGTGCGCCGCAATTCCCTGAGGCCTCGCACGGTACGGCGCCTGTCCGATGCCGTGGATCCTGCGCGGCGGATCAGCGCCTCGAAAAGGGTGACGGCTATCGCAGCCTCTTTAGAATGATCGCGACCGCTCCTCAGGAGCGCCAACAACGGATCCAGATCCTCCATGTAGCCTCCAGCGCCTAATTTCTAATACGCAGCCCGAGGAATGATCCCTCATGGAGCTGCGGCATCGTTCACTTCCAACGGAACCGACGGCTGCGCCGGCACCATTTTCGACAACTGATCGGCCGGCGGCGCATCGATAGTCCGGCAAATGCCCGCCTCACTGTCGACGACCGTCATGCCAGCAAGTGCTGACCACCATCGACCGGGATGATCGTGCCGGTGATGCGGTGAGCTGCGTCGCTCACCAGAAACGCGGCCAATGCGCCGACATCTGCGATATCGACGCGGTGGCGGGCCGGGGCGCTGGCGGCGGCGCGTTCAAGCAGTTCGTCGAATCTTTCCAGGCCGCTTGCCGCGCGCGTCGCGATCGGTCCGGGCGAGATCGCATGCGCCCGGATGCCCTTGGGCCCGAGCTCCGCCGCCACATAGCGCGTCGCACTTTCCAGGGCAGCCTTCACCGGCCCCATCAGGTTGTAATTCTCCACGACCCGTTCCGAGCCGTAGAAGGTGACACAAAGCAGACAGCCGCCATCGGTCATCAGCGGTTCGGAAAGCCGTGCCATGCGCAGGAAGCTGTGGCACGATACGTCCATCGCCGTCGCAAAGCCCTCGGCCGAACTGTCGACGACGCGGCCATGAAGATCCTCGCGTGGCGCATAGGCGATCGAGTGCAGCACGAAGTCGAGCCCGCCCCAGTGCGATCTGACCTGTTCGAACAGCGCTTCCAGTTCGCCCGGAACCCGCACGTCGCATGGTGCCATCCACTCGATGCCGAGCCGTTCGGCGACCGGGGCGACATGGCTTTTCGCCTTCTCGTTGAGATACGTTGCGGCCAACCGCGCACCACAATGTGCAAAGGCCTCCGCGCACCCGGCCGCAATACTGCTTTCGTTGGCGATCCCGACAATCAGCCCGCGCTTGCCCGAAAGGTCGACGAGCGGCTTCATAGCTGAGCCCCTGTATCAGGTCCGAGAAGCGCGACGACATGATCGGCGATCACGCGTTCCTCGTCTGTTGGGATGACGCGTACGATCACCCTGCTGTCCGGCGCGCTGATGACAGGCGCGTTCGTCGCATTGGCATCGGGATCAAGCATCACCCCAGCCCAGGCCAAGCGCTCGCAAATCGCGGCCCGGATCATCGAATCATTCTCGCCAATGCCGGCGGTGAAGACGAGACCGTCGAGACCGCCAAGCGCGGGGATGAGAGCGGCGGCTTGGCGGCCGGCTTGCTGGACGAAGAGGGCGACCGCCTCCTGCGCTTCCGGCGCGTCGCTTGCATGCAACGTACGCATGTCGCCTGAAATCCCGGACACACCGAGTAGGCCCGACTGCTCGTAGAGCAACGTCTCCACCGCCTGTGTGGCCATACCGAGCTGAGTCTGAAGATGAAGCACCACGCCGGGGTCGATCGCGCCCGAGCGCGTGCCCATCATCAATCCATCAAGCGCCGTGAAGCCCATGGTCGTATCGACGCTCGCGCCGGCACGCATTGCGCACATGCTCGCGCCGTTGCCGAGGTGCGCCGCGATGACGCGGCCTGCGGCCAGTGCAGGGTCGATCTCGCGGAGGCGGCCCGCGATATATTCATAGGACAGACCGTGAAAGCCATACCGGCGCACGCCCTGGCCGTGAAAGGCGCGCGGAATCGGCAGGCGCGTCGCCAATGGCGGCATGCCATGGTGAAACGCGGTATCGAAGCAGGCGATCTGCGGGAGCAAAGGCGCCAGCACACGCAAGGCCCGGACCGCGGCGAGGTTATGCGGCTGATGGAGCGGCGCCAGTGGGATAAGGGCGTCGAGCGCATCCAGCAAAGTATCATCGATGATCTGCGGCGCGGCGAAGCGAACGCCGCCATGGACGATACGATGGCCGATCGCGGTGACCTTGCGGTCTCCCAATTGGGTTGCGGCCCAGGCAAAGAGGTCCTCGAGCAGATTCTCGTGGGAGAGTGCGTCCCCGCCCGGCCACGTCTTTTCGACGATGGTCTCGCCGCCCGCGTCGCGCGCGATTAGCCGGGGGCTGGAGCCGATCGCCTCGATCTTGCCACCCGCATCGAAGTCGAGCTGTCCGCCCGACAAGCGATAGAGCGCGAACTTGATGCTCGACGAGCCGGCATTGAGGCTGACGATCGCCTTCATGCCGGGCTCGCAATCGGGCCGGGCGTCGCCTTGGGAGCGGCGCGCGCCAGCAGGACCGCGACGGCGCAGGACGCCAGGCTGGTCCGCAGCGAATCCGCCCGGCTAGTCAGGATGATGGGCACGCGCGCGCCCAGCACCACGCCGGCAGCGTCGGCGCCGCCGAGGAAGGTGAGCTGCTTGGCGAGCATGTTGCCGGCTTCCAGATTAGGAACGACGAGGACTTCGGCGCGCCCTGCAACGGGGGAGACGATGCCCTTGTCCTTTGCCGCCTTCTCGCTGATCGCGTTGTCGAAGGCGAGTGGACCGTCAAGGACGCCCCCGACGATCTGTCCGCGATCGGCCATCTTGCACAAGGCGGCCGCATCGAGCGTCGAGCGGATCGCCGGATTGACCGTCTCCACGGCCGACAAGATCGCGACCTTCGGACAGGCGATGCCGATGACATGCGCGAGGTCGATCGCATTACGGATGATATCGGCCTTGTCTTCCAGGCTCGGCTCGATGTTGATCGCCGCGTCGGTGATGATGAGCGGCGCTGGATGCCCGGGGACGTCCAGCAGATAGGCATGGCTGATGCGGCGCTCGGTTCGCAGGCCCGTCGCAGCCGGAACGACAGCACCCATAAGTTCGTCGGTGTGCAGCGATCCCTTCATCAGCAGCAGTGCTTCGCCCGAGCGGACCAGTTCGACCGCACGCTCCGCGGCGGCATGGCTGTGGGGCACATCGATCAGGCGGAAGGCACCGATATCCTTGCCGGCGTCCTTGGCAGCCGCACGGATGCGAGCCTCGGGGCCGATCAGGATCGGCACGATCAGGCCGGCTTCGGCAGCGGCTGTCGCAGCCAGGATCGCGGCTGCGGTGCAGGGATGTGCGATCGCCGTGGGAACGGGCTCGACGCTTCTCGTCATCTCGATCAACCGGCGAAAGCCGTCATGATCGGAGAGCTGGATATCGGGCAGCGCCATGCGCGGGCGCCTCACTTTCTCGGTCGGCGCCTTGACCTCGGCCTCGCCGTTGATCACCTCCTCGCCGGCCTGGTTGACGCAGCGACAGTCGAAGATGACGATATGATGTTCGGCGCGTTTCTCGCGTACCGTGACCGACGCGATGATCGTGTCCCCCAGCCCTACGGGCCGCTTGAACCGAAGGCTTTGGCTCAGATAGATCGCGCCGGGCCCAGGAAGCTGCGTGCCGAGCACGGCGGAGATCAGACCACCACCCCATAGGCCGTGCGCGATCACCCGCCCGAACATGTCGCCGGCGGCATATTCGGCATCGAGATGCGCCGGATTGACGTCGCCCGAGACCAAGGCGAACAACTGGATGTCCTGTTCGCCCAAGGTCCGCGTCACGCTCGCCGTCTCGCCCACGACGATCTCGTCGAAGGTCCGGTTCTCGATCATTTCGAGGCTGCTCATTGCTCAGCGCTCCAGCACATAATGGCCTGGCGCGTCGCAGAGCGCTGCGAGGCCCCTGTCCGGATTACCCATCGGCGGCGGGGCCTGCGGCGCGCCGGAATGATCGCCGAGCCATGCCACCCAGTCCGTCCACCACGGTCCCTCGCGCGCCTCGGCCTGGTCCAGCCAATCGTCCGGATCGAGCGCGGGGCCGTCGAGGACGCGGGTCGCGACATGATAGCTGCGGTGGCGATGCCCGGGCTCGGACACGATGCCGGCATTGTGGCCGCCGCTGGTCAGGACGAAGCGGATTTCGGCGCTGCTTAGCCAGTGCAGCTTGTGGACCGACTGCCACGGCGCGACGTGATCGCGCTCGGTCCCCACCACGAAGATCGGCTGCCGCAGCGACGAGAGCGTAATCGTGCGCCCGTCGACCTTGAACCGGCCTTCGGCCAGATCGTCGTCGAGAAAGAGCGCGCGCAGATATTCGCTGTGCATGGCGTAGGGCATGCGGGTGCCGTCCGCATTCCACGCCATCAGGTCGGTCATGGGCTCGCGCTCGCCCATCAGATAGGTGCCCAGGATCTGGGACCAGATCAGGTCGTTGGACCGCAATATCTGGAAGGCGCCGCCCATCTGGCTACTGTCGAGATAGCCGCGGCTCCACATCATATTGTCGAGCAGGTTGAGCTGCGCCTCGTCGATGAACAGGCCAAGCTCGCCCGGCTCGCTGAACTCGGTCTGCGCCGCGAACAGGCTGAGCGATGCGAAGCGCTCGTCGCCGTCGCGGGCCATGGCGGCCGCCGTGATCGCCAGCAGCGTTCCGCCGAGACAATAGCCGACGCCGTGGACCTTGTCCGAGCCTGTGATCGCTATGACCGCGTCGAGCGCCGCCATCGGCCCGAGGCGGCGATAGGCGTCGATATCGAGGTCGCGGTCCGCGCTCTGCGGATTATGCCAGGACAGGACGAACACGGTATAGCCTTCGGCCACCAACCAGCGGATCAGCGAGTTCTCAGGCGACAGGTCGAGAATGTAATATTTCATGATCCAGGCGGGCACGATGAGGACCGGCTCGGGGCGAACCGTCCCGGTCGTCGGCGCAAATTGGATGAGCTCCATCAGCGCGTTACGGAAGACCACCTTGCCGGGCGTGATCGCCACCGTCTCGCCGGGGCGGAACGCCTCCGTCCCCACGGGCGGCTCGCCTCGAGCACGGCGCTCCGCATCCTCCATCCAATGCTTCGCACCCTCGATCAGGCATTGGCCGCCGGTTTCGACGATCTTGCGCTGGAGCACGGGATTGGTCGCGAGGAAGTTGGTGGGCGCGACCACATCCAGCATTTGGCGCGCGGCAAACGCAACCATCTCTTCGTGATGCCTGGACACGCCGCTGATCCCGGTGGTCGCGGCGTGCCACCATTGCTGGGTCAGGAGGAAGGATTGCGAGATCAGGTCGAAAGGGAACCCGCGCCAGGCCGGATCGGCAAAACGCCTGTCCTGCGGCAGCGGCTCGATCGCCGGCGCGGCATCGCCCTCTCCTACACGCCGCGTCGCATAGTCGGCGATCCGCTGGACCTTGCGGCCCGCCTTGCCGACAAGCTGCAGTCGCCTGCCCGGCGAAATGGCGAGGTGGGCACACCAGTCCAGCCAGGCTTGCAGCATCGTCACCGGCGACAGGCCGGAGGTCATCTGCGCGATCACCGCGGCCGAGGCATGGTCGAGCGTCTGGGCGATGCCATCGAGCGGGTCGCACTTGGCACAGTCTGCGGACGTATCGATCATGCAGCGTTTCTCCGTGGGACGTCGCGGCATGCCCGGCATGCCTCGAAACAACATTACGTAATGTCCCCAGATGCTTGTCCTTTGACGGGCGCACACGCAGAATGACGGCCATGTCTCCCGAGGCGCGGCTCTCCCAACCCGCCCGTCTCGGTGACCCGTCAGGCTCCGGAGGGCCACCGCCAGTCGCGAACGGCAGGCATATCGATCCCGTGTGCCGCAATGTACCGCTTGTGCTCGACCAGTTCATCATCGATCGTCTGCTTGGCGTAGGCGGCCGCGCTATCGGGCAGCTCGACGTGGTCGATAACCTTCCCCATGAGATGGAAGCGGTCGAGATGGTTGCGGACCACCATGTCGAAAGGCGTCGTCGTCGAGCCCTCCTCTTCGAACCCGTGGACGTGGATATTCTGGTGGTTGGTGCGCTTGTAGGTGAGCCGATGAATCAGTGCCGGATAACCATGATAGGCGAAGATTACCGGCTTATCCGTCGTGAAGAGCGCGTCGAACGCGCTGTCGCTGAGCCCATGAGGGTGCTGGCTGTTGGGCTGCAAGGTCATCAGATCGACGACGTTGACGACGCGGACCTTGAGCTCGGGGAGCTGCACGCGCAACAGGCTGACCGCGGCTAGTGTCTCCAGCGTTGGAACGTCGCCAGCACACGCCATGACGACATCCGGCTCCCCGCTGCGGTCGTTGCTGGCCCAATCCCAGATACCTATGCCGCGCGTGCAGTGCTTGATCGCCGCATCCATGTCGAGCCACTGGGGCGAAGGCTGCTTGCCGGCGACGATGACGTTGATTCGGTCCCAACTGCGCAGGCAATGGTCGGTGACATAAAGGAGGGTATTGGCGTCGGGCGGAAAGTAGACCCGCACGATGTCAGCCTTCTTGTTGACGACATGATCGACAAATCCGGGATCCTGATGGCTGAAGCCATTATGATCCTGGCGCCAGACATGAGACGTCAGCAGATAATTGAGCGAAGCGATCGGCCGACGCCAAGGCACCTCTTTTGCCGTCTTTAGCCATTTGGCGTGCTGGTTGACCATCGAATCGACGATGTGGATGAACGCCTCGTAGCAGGAAAACAGGCCGTGGCGGCCCGTCAGCAGATAGCCCTCCAGCCATCCCTGGCAGCAATGTTCGCTCAGCACCTCCATGACGCGTCCGCTGGGATCGAGATGGACATCGTCCGCAATCGTCTCCGCGTCCCAGCTGCGGTCGGTGGCTTCGAAGATCGTCTGCAACCGGTTGGATGCCGTCTCGTCCGGACCGAAAACGCGGAAGTTGCGGGCCTGGGCGTTCTCCCGCATCACGTCGCGCAGGAACTTGCCCATCACCTGGGTCGCCTCGCCGTCGCTCTGGCCGGCATGCGAGACCGGCACCGCGTAGGAAGCGAAGTCAGGGAGGCGGAGCGGGCGCATCAGAGCCCCGCCATTGGCATGCGGATTAGCACTCATCCGCCTGTCGCCCGCCGGTGCCAGGGCCGCGATTTCGGGTCGAAGCCGCCCGCCATTATCGAACAGTTCTTCCGGATGGTAGCTGCGCATCCATTCCTCGAGCAGCCCAAGATGCTCGGGCCTGTCCATCGTGAAGGGGACCTGGTGGGCGCGCCAGAAGCCTTCGCTCTTCTGCCCGTCGACGATCTTGGGCCCGGTCCAGCCCTTCAGGCTGCGCAGGACGATCATCGGCCAGAGCGGACGCGTCGTGATTCCGCCCTCGCGCGCGGCTTTCTGGATCGCGTGTATCCGATCGACCGCCTCGTGGAGCGCGGCCGCCATCGCCTGATGCATCGCGTCCGGCTCCTCGCCGTCGACGAAGATCGGCAGGTAGCCATAACCGCGAAACAGCGCGTCGAGCTCAGTGTGCGAAATGCGCGCAAGGACAGTCGGGCTTGCGATCTTGTACCCGTTGAGATGCAGGATTGGCAGGACGGCCCCGTCGGTCGCGGGATTGAGGAACTTGTTGCTGTGCCACGAGGTCGCAAGCGGCCCGGTCTCCGCTTCGCCGTCGCCGACGACGCAAGCAACGATCAGATCGGGATTGTCGAAGGCGGCGCCAAACGCATGCAGAAGCGAATAGCCCAGTTCACCACCTTCATGGATTGAACCGGGCGTATCGGGTGACGCATGACTGGGAATGCCGCCAGGGAAGGAAAATTGCCGGAATAGCTGGCGCAGGCCATCTTCGTCCGGACCGATGGCAGGATAGACCTCGCTATAGGTGCCCTCGAGCCATGTGTTGGCGACGACACCCGGTGCGCCATGACCAGGCCCGGCGATGAAGAGCGCATTGAGACCGCGCGCCTTGATGACACGGTTGAGGTGCACATAGAGGAAGTTGAGCCCGGGGGTCGTACCCCAGTGTCCAAGGAGCCGCGGCTTGACGTGATCCATCTTGAGCGGTTCGCGGAGCAGTGGATTATCGAGCAGATAAATCTGGCCAACCGAGAGATAATTGGCGGCGCGCCACCAAGCGTGGATCAGGCCGATCTCATCGCTGGAGAGTGGCTGGCCAGTCGCCTCGGGCTGCGGGTCCATGGTCATTCTTCCTGAAACTGAAAGGGCATGCGTTCCCGGCCGCCGAGCCGGAGCGGGTGTTTGCCGGAACGCTGATGCGCCACCGCGCAGCGCTCGAACGGCTTGCGCACCCATGAATGGCGCAGGCCGCTCGCAACATGCGTATTGATACGGATGGCAGTGCCGCACAGTCTGCAAGGCAATCACGTCGCCACCGGCGTCAACTCAGAGCCCTACTCCGATACCGTCCGGGTTCGGCCGCGTGCGCGTGCTCCGGCCGCGAGTTCAACCACCTCGGCGGTGATTTCCTCCTGGCGCGTCAGCCGTTCCTCGCGTTCAAGCGCCTGGAGTCTGGCGTCGATATTGGTTTTCGCGGCAGCCATCGTCGCCATGCGAGCCTCGTTTTCAGCGGCGAACGCCTCGGTGGCCGCTTCGCATAACTGGGCGAAGACATATTCCTGGGCCAAGCGCTCGACGAGGTCGCCGGCGGGCAGATTAATCAGGGGTATCGACCCCGTCGGTTCCGGCGGAAACATGTCGGGATCGAGCGGCAAGAGACTACGGCGGACGACCGATGCACCATGCCCTGCCGTCCAGACCGGATAGATCATTGCGACCGGGACCGCGCCGGCCACGGCCACATAGTCGTAGAGGGCGGCGAGCAGCTCGGTTGCCATATCGGCAAGCGCAGCGGCGCGACTGGGAAGGCTGGTGGCCCAAGCGACGGGCAGTGACCGCTCGGCAGCAAGCGCGGCGGCACGGTCGCCGACGAGGAAGATGTGCGCCACTTGGGAATCGCTCGCAGCTGCGTTCAATATCTGCTCTGGAAAGGCGCCCGCGAACCCCTGCTCCGCGCCGAAGACGATAAGACCGGCCTTGCCCTTTGGGGTGTTCAGCGGGGGTGCAGAAGATCCTGTTTGTAGCTGCCGCGCCTTCCCAATCGCATGACCCGCCGTCGCGGCATAGGCGCGGATCGCGGGCAACAACGCGCGGCCCTGCTGGGCACGGGCGCCGGCGATGCCGCGCATCGCATTGACCACCGCACCGAGTTGCCGCACCGTTGCAATCCGTCGCCCTACATCGGCCAGACGATCGCTCATATCGCGGCGCCGGCGCTGGAGCCGGCGTTCATCCGCTGTAGGGCCGCCAACAATGCGGCGCGCAAGTCCGCATCCATTGTCCCCTTATCCTCGACCTGCCCGACGAGAGCGGACGCATTGGCATCGAGCCATGACGGCAGCGCCGCGCGGATCGCAGCGATGTCGGGGATCGCCACGGCATCCAGGAGGCCCTCGGTGAGCGCGATCGCCAGCGCCACCTGATCCACGACCCGCAGAGGCTCGAAGCGCGGCTGGGCGAGCAATGCGCGCAGCCGCCTGCCACGCTCGATCTGGGCCTTCACGCGCGGCTCCGGCTGCTCGCCGAAGCGGGTGAACATCTCGAGCTCGAGGAACTGGGCATAGTCGAGCCGCATCGTGCCGCTCGCGTCCCGCAACGCCCGGGCCTGCGTCTTGCCGCCTACGCGGCTGACGCTGGTGCCGACATCGACCGCGGGTTTGTGGCCTTCGGCGAACAACCGGGTGTCGAGCACGATCTGCCCGTCGGTGATCGAGATCAGGTTGGTCGGGATATAGGCGCTGACATTGCCGGCATCGGTCTCCGCAATCGGCAGCGCCGTGAGCGAACCGCCGCCCTTTTCGGGCGACATCCGGGCGGCGCGCTCCAGCAGCCGCGAATGGAGGTAGAAAACGTCGCCCGGATAGGCCTCGCGTCCGGGCGGCTGGCCGGTCAGCAGCGCGATCTCGCGGTGCGTGGCGGCATGCCTGGTGAGGTCGTCGAGCACGACGAGCGCATGACCGCCCTGATCGCGGAAATATTCCGCCATGGTGAACGCGGCAAATGGCGCGACCCATTGCAACCCCGGTGCGGAAGCCGGGCTCGCGACCACGAAGATGCAGCGTTCCGGCGCGCCATGGCGGCGCACCTGATCGATCACGCGCGCGACACTGGAGGATTTCTGGCCGATCGCGACATAGATGCATATCATGTCGCTCGACCGCTGGTTGATGATCGCATCGACGGCGAGCGCGGTCTTGCCGGTCGCGCGGTCGCCCAGGATCAGCTCGCGCTGGCCGCGGCCGAGCGCGAACATCGCGTCGATGACCAATATCCCGGTCTGCACCGGCTGAACGACGAGGTCGCGCTCGATAATCGACGGCGCGGGACGCTCCACCGGCTCGAACCGCTCGGCGACGATCGCCGGCCCGCCGTCGAGTGGCCGGCCGAGTGGATCGACGATACGGCCGAGCAGTCCCCGCCCCACTTGCGTGCGCACCACTGCGCCGGTGCCCGAGACGATGTCCCCCGCCTCGATGCTGTCAGCATCCTCGAGCATCACGCAGCCGATGCGATCGCGGTCGAGCGTTTGTACGAAGCCCGCCTGACCTCCGGCAAACTGCAGCAATTCGTCGAGCCGGGCCTCCGCCAAACCCGAGACCAGCGCTACGCCATCGCCGATGGATTCGACGCGGCCGATCTGGCGGACCTGTGCGCCGATTTCCGCCGCGGCCACGCGCGTCGCGGCCCGGGCAAGCCATTCATCCGCGGAGCCCGGCATGATCGTCCTCCTTGAGTGCCGCCAGCTGCGTGTCGAGATCGGCTCGCCAGCTGTTGCGGACGAGCATGTGCGGTCCATGGAGCTCGAACCCGGCAATCAGCGCGGGATCGACGGTGAAAGTCGGTGCTGCAAGCCCCGGCAGCGCCTCTGCGAGCTTTTGCACGCACCGCGCCTGGGCCTCCCCATCGAGCGCGGCCGGCGTCACGATGGCGAGAGGAGCGTCACCGGCCAGGGCCCGGCGTTCCTCGATCGGCAGGCGTTCGATCCGTTCGAGCAGGGCAGCGAACATCATATCGGTGGTGGCCCCGGCCGGTAGCCGGTGCAGCAACGCAGACGCCATCTGTCCCGCGAGCACCGCCGCTTTTTCCTCTAGCTGTATCGCCATGCCCTTTTGCGCGTCCTCGACAGAAGCAAGCGCCAGCTTCGCTTTTGCATCGGTCTCGGTCCTGGCCGCATCCAGGAGGCGGCTGCGCTCGGCCTCTATGCTGGCCAGCAAATCTGTCCGGCGTGCGTCTCCATCGGCGGCGAAGGCGTCGCTCTGCGCCTTGAGGTCCGCTTCCTGCTTGAGCGCAGCTGCCTTTGCAGACTCCGCATCGGCGAGCAGCTGGTCCATAGCGGTCTGGCGCGCGGCGATAGCCCCCATCACCGGACGAAACAGAAAGCGTGCGAGCAGCCAGACGAGGATGACGACGTTGATCGCCTGCAGCGCCAGCGTCCACCAGTCGATACGCATGTCAGGCGAAGGGATTGGCGAAGAGCAGCAGCAGCGCGATCACGAGACAATAGATCGCCATCGTCTCGATCATGGCCAGGCCGACGAACAGGGTGCGCGAGACGGTGTTCGCCGCCTCTGGCTGGCGGGCGATCGCATCCATCGCTGCGGCGACCGCCTTGCCCTGGGCGAGTGCCGGCGCGATCGCGCCGATGGCGATGGCGAACGCCGCGCCGAGGATGCTGACGATGTGGATCCAGTTCATGAAGAGACCTCGTGGTTCGGCGCTTTCGGGGATGGGTTCGCTTCGCTGATGGCGCTGCCGATAAAGACCATTGCGAGCGCGCCGAAGATGTAGGCCTGGACGGCTCCTGTCAGCATCTCGAGCGCCATTAGCGGGATCGGTACGAGCAACCCCGCAAGGCTCAGCACGACGCCGATCATGAACACGCCGCTCATGACATTGCCGAACAGGCGCACCATCAGGGAGAAGCTGCGGGTAAACAGTTCAACGAGATTGAGCGGCGCGAGCAGAATCGACGGCTGCGCGAAACTGCGCAGATAACCGCGCGCGCCAAGCGCCCGGACACCGAACCAGAGCGTCGCGCCGAACACGATCAAGGCCAGCGCCGCATCGGTTTCAAGGGCCGCCGTAGGCGGTTCGACGCCCGGCAAGAGCGATGACCAGTTTGCGACCAGCAGGAAGATGAAAAGCGTCCCGATCAAAGGCAGATAGGGCTGGGGTTCCGCTTCCATCGTCTCGCGAATCTGGCGCGCGATCACATCGACCACCAGTTCCAGCGCCGCCTGGGTCTTGGTGGGACGAAGACCGAGCCGCCGGGTCAGTAACCAACAGCCGATCGTCAGCACCGCCATGATGCCCCATGTCGTGACGACCGGCTGGCTGATCGGAACCGGTCCGATCGTGAACAGAATATGGCTTTCGAGCGGCGAGGCGATCTTCATGACACCGCTCCCAGTCGGTGGAGCACGACCTGTCGCGCCGCCATGAACCCGGCCGCAGCCGCAAGTAGGTCCCCCCAGCCCTGCCTTGCGGCAACGAGCAGCACGCCGAGCGTCAGAAGCATCCGGCCGAGCCGCAGGCCGAGCGACAGCATGAGCGATCCGCCATGGACGAGCAGGTCAGCATCCTTCGCGATAGCGAGGTAATGTGCTGTTCCGGCAGCGGCGCCGAGCAGCAGAAACAGGAGGACGGCCCAGGGCGTCATTGCCGCCCGATCCACTTCCAGGCCGACCAGCAGCCCAGGCTCACGCCCAGGATCAGCAGCGGCGCGGTCCAGAAGATGCCGCTGGACAGCCGATGGTCGAGCCAGCGCCCGATCGCGAGCGCGATCAGCGCCGGCACGACGACCTGCCAGCCAAGCACACCAATCTGGCCGAAATTGGGCGCAAAAGAGGGCAATCCCCGCGCCCTGCGTCGACGTTCGGCGCGCTGTTTGACGGCGTCCACGAGCCGTTCCTGCTCGGGTGGCAGATCCTCGGTCATAGACCGATCTCCGCCGGCCCGCCCTGCAGCGCCTCGACCATGCGCCGGATCGCGCGCATGCGCAGCCGCGTCGCAGCGGTGCGGCCGCTGCGTTCGGCGTCGCCGCGCTCCCGGTAACCCCTAAGCACTACGGTCTCGAGTTCGTCGAGATCGTCGCCGACATGCGCCTCGCGCGTCGCGATCTCGACCTCCTTGCCGCCACTCACCGTCAGAATGCCGTTGCGCACCGCGCAGTAGCCGGCGCGACCTTCCATGTCGCGCCAGGAGACGACCGAGATGTCGAGCGCGGTCAGGAAATCGGCGTGGCCGTTCAGGATGCCAAAGCTCCCCGTGGCATCCTCCGCGCGGATCGCAGCGACCTCTCGGTCGACCATGATCGCGGTGGGATCAGTGATGCGCAGCCTCATGGCCTGGGCCCCACCTTGCCGCGTGCCTCTTCCAGGTCTCCGACCATATAGAAGGCGCTTTCGGGCCAATCGTCGGTCTCGCCGGCGAGGATGGCGCGCACGCCTTCGAGCGTGGCGTGAAGCGGCACGGATCGTCCGGGCTGGCCTGTAAACGCCTGCGTTACGGCAAAAGGCTGCGTCAGGAAGCGCTGGAGCCGGCGGGCACGACCAACGATTAGCCGATCCTCCTGTCCCAGCTCTTCCATGCCGAGCAGCGCGATGATGTCCTGCAGCTCGCGATAATGGGCTATCGTCTCGCGGACTTTTTGGGCCAGCGCATAATGGTTCTCGCCCACGACCAGCGGATCGAGCAGGATCGAGGTTGACGCAAGCGGATCGATCGCCGGGTACATGCCCTCCGCGGCCATGCTGCGCGACAGGAGCACATTGCTGTCGAGATGCGCCGAGATCGCCGTCACGGCCGGATCGGTGAAATCATCGGCGGGCACATAGACCGCTTCAATCGCGGTCACCGATGCTCCCGCAACCGAGGCGATCCGCTCCTGGAGCGCCGCGACTTCGCTCGCAAGCGTCGGCTGATAGCCCACCCGCGACGGCATCCGGCCCAAGAGTCCCGAGACTTCGCTGCCCGCCTGGACGAAGCGGAAGACATTATCCATCAACAGCAGCACATTGCGCTTCTGCTCGTCGCGAAAATATTCGGCGATGGTAAGCGCGGTCAGACCGACCCGCCAGCGCGCGCCCGGCGGCTCATTCATCTGTCCGAAGACCAGCACGGTCTTCGCGATCACGCCGGACGTGCGCATGTCGGTGAGCAGTTCATGCCCTTCGCGCGAGCGCTCGCCGATACCCGCAAAGACAGACACGCCCTCGTAGCGCGCGACCATGGCGTTGATCAGTTCCATCACCAGCACGGTCTTGCCAACCCCGGCGCCGCCGAACATCGCCGCTTTGCCGCCCTGCGCGAGCGGCGCAAGCAGATCGATCACCTTGATCCCGGTCTCGAACATCGTCGTCGCTGTGCTCTGGACATCGAGTGGCGGCGGTTGGCGATGGATTGGGCGAAGCGGAACGTCCACGGGAAGCGCTGCCCCACCGTCGCCGAGGACGCCGGTGGCATCGAGCAGGCGGCCCAGGACCGCATCGCCGACCGGGACCATGATCGCCGCACCCGTGGCCTCGACGTGGACGCCGCGCGCGAGTCCGCTGGTGGTCTGGAGTGCGACCGCTCGGACGGTCCGCGCGTCGACATGGCTCTGCACCTCGGCGATGTGCATTCCCGTTGGGGTTGCGATGCGCAGCGCATCGTTGACTGGCGGGAGCGAGCCGGCGGCAAATTCCACGTCGAGCACGGGACCGCGGATCGCGCAGACGCGTCCGCTCGCCTTATCGATGTCGGTTGCCGCGCTGCTCATCTCAAGCTTCTCATAACGGGAGCTAAAGCGAGATCGGGCGCCATCGATATGCGGGACAATACGGATGCTCGTCTCTGCGCCGCGGCTTCGCCGGATCGCTCATGCAAACCGGTCTGGCGAAGTTTGATGCGTCCCGAATTCCAGGACGCCAATTCCGATGCTCTGTCCGGCTCACGCCTCGCCGGTGGCGCACCTGTCGCAGTCCTGCGACGGATCGCCGCCGCCCGTCAGCAGCACCGGCGCGAAACCACCACCGGCGGTGCGCATATTGGTGGTTTGGCCCTGATATAGTCGTGCAGCGGCAACAAGCGGCTCCCCATCATAGGTGTAGAGACGGACGTCGATCTTGCGCTTGACCATCTCTCCATCCAGCCGGATGGTCCGCTCGCTTGGCCGCACATAGGCTTGGGCGACGTAGTCGCTCTCCAGTATCTCGGCCCATACCGATTTCGTCAGCTTGTCGCCACGATACGCCGCTTTGCTTCCATAGCCTCCCGCTGGCTTGAAGAAGAATTGCCTGCGGCCGGCCCAAAGCCGCTTGGCGGAAGCCTCGTCGACCCGTTCGGTTGCCGGAATGCCGGTATCAAGCGTGTCGACTATTGCCTGGTCGAAACCCCATTCCCGCAGCAGCGCGGTGTCGGACAGCAGGGTGAGATTGCGCTTGTCCGCGAATTTCGCGTGGACATGGGGATTGGGCGTTACGACCACCGAGCCGTCAAGATATGCCGCTCGCAATGCCGAGTGCTCGGGTCGATCGAGCGAGAAATCGACGAGCCGGTTGTAGATGAGATCCACATTCCGGTCCCCATAGCGGAGAGTGCCGGACGCATAGTCGAATTCAGAAGGATCGGCGATGCAGACGCTATGGCCGGCCCGCTCCAGCATATGGCGGGTCAGCAGAAATTCGGGAAACAGATATTGCGATACGGGATCGTCATCGACGATGGCGATGGAGACCGGTTCGCCGCTGCCGCGTTGATAGCGCCATTCCTTCGAGAACATGGCCGCGACCACGGCCTCGAACGAATCTGCGCCAAGAAAATCTGTCGACTCGGAAGGGCAGCAGACTCGTTGTGCCCGCGCGAGCACGGCATTCAACATTGCTCCGCCAGCATTGGTATTTATTTCGATCAGGGCCGGGCCGCGCTCGCTCAGATGGAAGTCATAGCCCATGAAGACGCCGTGCGGACCAAAGTCCTGTCGAGCACTCGGGGGCGCCCAGTCCATGGTGGCGGCCAGATAATCCGGGTGGCGCGCGACCGTCTCGATCGCGGCGATGATGCGCCGCATCCCGGCGAGCTGGGATGCATTGATGAACACCGCCACGTCCGAAAACAGATGCGGGCGCGTTTCCAGAAATGACGCCCCCATCGCCAGATCGCCCGTCTCCAAGATGAGCGCGTCGCTCAAGGCGAGGCGATCCAAGGTCAGACACACGCATTCCAGACATCCGTTCTGCAGGCTTGAGATCCTGGTTTCCTCTAGGCTCGGCACGCTATCGCGTTCCCTGGAATAGCGACGGGACCCAGCGACATAGCCTGATCCTTCTTTGGCTCATGCAAATTTCATTTCACGTGAGCGACGACGACCTCGCCCGCCGCGTGATGACGCAAAAGGCCCGCTCACTGCGCGATCAGCCCCTGTTCTCGGGCGGCATCGTCATAAAGGAAGGCGGTGTTGGGATCAGGGTGGCCATAGCGATCAGAATCCGTTTCCCCCAGCCGGGTCAGCAGATCCCTGATCAGTGCGAGGCGTGCCTGATGCTTGTCGTCCCCGCGAACCACCGTCCAGGGTGCCGCGATGCTGTGCGTGCGGGCGAGCATTGCATCGCGCGCCTTGCTGTAGGCCTTCCAGCGCTTGTTCGCCTGGTCGTCGATCGGGCTGATCTTCCACTGTTTGAGCGGATCCTCGCGGCGGGCGGTCAGGCGCTTCTTCTGCTCCTCCCTCGAGATATCGAGATAATATTTTACCAACGTGACCCCGCAATGTTCGAGCAACTGCTCGAACATCGGCACGGTCGTCAGGAACTCCTCATATTCCTTATCGGTGCAAAACCCCATCACGCGCTCCACGCCGGCGCGATTGTACCAGCTCCGATTGAACAGGACGATCTCGCCGGCAGCCGGCAGATGAGGGACCCAGCGCTGGAAATACCAGGACCGGCGATCGTGATCCGATGGCGGCCCGAGTGCCACCACGCGGGTTTCGCGCGGGCTCAAGTGCTCGACGACACGCTTTATCGTGCCGTCTTTGCCGGCCGCGTCGCGCCCTTCAACGATGACCAGCACCTTGCGGCCATCCTCGATAATTCCCCGCTGCAGGGCGGTGAGCCCGATCTGGAGCGCGCGCAGCTGCTCGGCGTAACGGGGCTCGTTCTTCGCCTTCACCACCGGTTCTTTCTCCTGTCGGCAATCATACACACCACGGTAGCGGGCCGCGAGGGGCCGGGGCCGCACTCGTGGGCCGGTCTCAAACAGCGGCACCAACGGCATTGTGCTCCACCGCTGATGCCCGACTCATGCCGCCCCGACTGATACCCGCCAGCCGGGTGCGCTTCAGCAGCAGCGCGTTGACCGCGACGAGTGCGGAGCTGCCCGACATAGCCAGCGCAGCGACCTCGGGGCTCAGCAGCACCGGATAGAGCACACCTGCCGCGAGTGGAAAGGCGATCACATTGTAGCCGACCGCCCACCACAGATTTTGGTGCATCTTGCGAAGCGTGGCGCGTGAGAGCGCTATGGCACCGACAATATCATAAGGATCGCTCTTCATCAGGACGACATCGGCGCTTTCCATCGCGACGTCAGTGCCCGCCCCGATCGCAAACCCTACGTCGGCCTGGGTAAGCGCGGGGGCATCGTTGACTCCGTCACCGACCATGCCGACACGCTGGCCCTGGGCCTGCAGCTCCTTGACCTTCTCCGCCTTTTGACCGGGAAGCACGTCGGCAAGGACGATGTCGATGCCAAGCTCATCGGCGATTCGCTTGGCCGTGCCGGCGTTGTCGCCGGTAATCATCGCGACCTTGACGCCGCGCTCCCGAAGCGCCGCGACGGTCGCCTTCGCGGTTGGCCGCGCCGCATCCGCTATGGCGATCAACCCGAGAATCTCGCCGCCGCGCGCAACATGGACGACGGTGCGCCCAGCCCCTTTCAGGCGTTCGCCAGGTTCCTCGAGGGCACCCAGCGCGACTTTTCCTTCATCCATGAGGCGCCGGTTGCCAAGCAGCACGGTTGCGCCCTCGACTTGGGCGCTGGCGCCCTTCCCCTCGATATTGGCAAAGTCGCGCGTCTCAGGAAGGGTGATACCGGATGCACCTTCGAGGACCGCGATCGCAAGCGGGTGGTCGGAGTTGCGCTCGATCGCGCCGGCGATGCGAAGCACCTCGTCCCGGGTTATGCCTTCCGCTGTGACAACCTCGACAACGTTGGGCCGGCCCATGGTGAGCGTGCCCGTTTTGTCGAACACGATGACGTCAAGCTTGGTCGCATCCTCGAGCGCGCTGGCATTCTTGAACAGGATGCCGTTCATCGCGCCAAGGCCGGTGCCGACCATTATCGCCATCGGCGTGGCAAGGCCAAGGGCGTCCGGGCAGGCGATCACGAAGACCGTGATCGTCATGGTCAGCGCAAACAGCAGTGTCCCACCCAGCATCCAGTACCAGATGGCGAACGTCGCGAGACCGATCAGAATTGCCGCGAGCACCAGCCACTGCGATGCCCGGTCGGCGAGCAGTTGTGCCGGCGCCTTCGAGTTCTGCGCTTCCTGGACGAGCTTGACGATCTGGGCGAGCGCGGTGTCGGCGCCCACCTTGGTCGCACGGTAGCGGAAGCTGCCGCTGCGGTTGATCGTCGCGCCGATCACTGTGTCGCCGGGCGCCTTCGACACCGGCATCGATTCGCCCGTGAGCATCGACTCGTCGACCTCGGATTTGCCTTCGAGGATTTCGCCGTCGACAGGAATCTTGTTGCCCGGCCGGATCAGCACGACATCGCCGGCCAGTACCTCCGCGGTCGGCACTTCGACGTCCTTTCCGTCGCGCTCCACGGTCGCCATAGGCGGCGCCAGATCCATGAGCGCGCGGATTGCCTGGGACGCGCCGGCGCGGGCGCGCATCTCCAGCCAATGGCCGAGCAGGATGAAGATGAGCAGGACCGCGGAAGCCTCGTAAAATTGCTGGCCCTTGAACAGGAATGTCGACGCCACGCTGAACAGATAACCGGTACCGACGCTCAACAGGACGAGCACCGCCATGTTGAGCACACCGTTTCGAAGCGCGCGGATCGCGGCGACCACGAAGGGCCAGACCGGATAGAGGATCGCGGCGCTGGCAAGCAGGAACAGGGTCAGGTCGAGACTGAGTCCGAACATCGGTTTCAGCAGGGGATGGTCCAGGCCCATTGGCGACAGCGCGAAGATCGGCAGGCCAAAAACGAGGCTGACGATAAACCTGTTGCGCATGTCGCGCGCCATCGTCGCCATGTCCTTGCCGTCGCCATGGCCCATCTCGTGCGCCATGGCGTCGTGTTCGGCCGTCACGGGCTTGCGATCGGGAGCAACCGATTTGGCGGCGACTCCATCGGAACGATGATCGGCAGGGTGCGTCGCGGCGGGCAAGACAGAGGACAGGGTTGTGCTTCCGATCACGCACACATGCCGCGGGACGAGCCGGCCGCCGCAATGGAAGCCGCAATCCGCGATCTTCTCCTCTATCGCGGCTTCGCTGGTGCGCGCTTCATCAAAGCTGACGGTGACGCTGTCGGAGGCGGCGTTCGCGGAGACCCGCGTTACGCCGGGAACCCGCAGCAACTGCTTTTCGACCCCGAGATGGTCGAGTGTTCCGAATGATCCACGCAGATCGAAGGTCGACGTCTTCAAGGCAGGTCTCCGAAATCGAGGCAAGGCGCTGCCGACGGGTCGGCAGCCATAGATGCGCCCGCCGCGAAGGCCTGCGCGTGTGGGCCAGTCATCACGGCTGACCTATTGCCGCCGATCACCCATGAAGCGCAGCAGGAACAGGAACAGGTTGAGGAAGTCGAGATAGAGCGTCAGCGCTCCCATCACGACCGCCTTGCCGCGAAACTCGGTACCGGCCACATCGAAGTAGACGCTCTTGATCTTTTGCGTGTCAAACGCGGTCAGGCCCGCAAACAGAAGCACGCCGATCGCGCTGACGATGAGATCCAAAGTGGACGACCGCAGGAACATGTTGACAATCATGGCGATGAGCAGGCCGACGACGCCCATGATCAGGAAGGTCCCGAACGCCGACAGGTTCCTCTTGGTAGTGTACCCCCACAGGCTCAGGCCTCCGAAGGCTGCGGCCGTAACGAAGAATGTGCGTGCGACACTCACGCCGGTATAGGCGAGAAGGATGGTCGACAGCGACACGCCCATCAGGATCGCATACGTCCAGAACAATGCCTTGACGGTGGGTTCGGACAGCCGGTTGATACCGACGCTTAGCGTGAAGACGAGGGCGAGCGGTGCGAAGACCGCTATCCATCCGAGCAGTGTCGGAGTGCCGCTCGCGGCGAAAAACACGGCGCGTACCCCGGCGCTGTTCGCAACCAACATCGCGACGATCCCGGTCAACAACAGACCGCTGGCCATGTAGTTGTAGACTGCGAGCATATATGTTCGCAGTCCCGCATCGGAGGCGACCGCGGGGATTACCGGATTCCTGCCAGCAGTAAGCGGCGATGTGGTCGGTTTCAGCGGATCTGCCATAGCCAGTGCTCCTTCTCGGTGTGGCGGTTTCAAGGTTCAGTCACTTCGGCGAGGCGACCGGCACCGTACATGCAGCCGCGCCAGTCTGTGCGCCGCGTCCCGATGCCGGGCGGACGGCTGAGCGGTTCCCTCGGGATTTGCGCCGGTCGGCTGGTAGGGAATTCATCGCTGACCCGCTCCTGCGTCACGCTTTGCCCCGAACAGGCGCGCGAGGTGGGGCACGAACGGTGGAACGGTCTTTGTGTAGCGACGATAGGCATCGCCAAATTCGGCCAGCGCCTCACGCTCCTCGGTCCGCGCCAACCGCAAATACATGACGACGAGCACCGGGAACATCGCGAGCGTCAGGATCGTCGGCCATTGCAGCAGGAACCCGAATATCACCAATACGAACCCGACATATTGCGGGTGCCGCACATAGGAATAGATGCCCTGGGTCGCGAGCTCGTGGACCTTTTGCGCGTCGTACAGCGCCTTCCAACCTGTCGAGATCAGAATGAACCCGCCGCCGATCAGGAAAAAGCTCATGATATGGAATGGCCCGGCATGCGGATTAGCCCGCCAGCCGAAAAGCATCTCAAGCAGATGCCCGGCATCATGTGAGAACCAGTCGATATTGGGATAATGGCTCTGCAGCCACCCGGACAGGACATAGAGGGTCAGTGGGAAGCCGTACATTTCGACGAACAGCGCCACAAGGAACGCGCTGAATGCGCTGAACGATCGCCAGTCCCGAGTGGTTCGCGGCTTGAAGAAACTGTAGGCGAACAGGATGAACACCGCCGCATTGACGACGACGAGATCCCAAAGGCCATAGGCTTGCGCATGGCCCGTCACTGGCCCTGAACCTCATGGGGCGAACGATCGGCCCCCGGCTGCGGTGTTCCATCGTGACTATGCCCATGTCCGTGATGCATGAAGAGGTGCATCAGGGGACACGACAGCAGCAGCAGAAAGGGCAGCGCGCCAAGTACATGCGCGCGATGCTCCGTGAACAGCAGCACGAAACCGAGCGCAAGAAAGCCCATCATCACGATGCCCGCGCGCGACGTCAGGAAATTCTCTTTCCCAGTATGTGCCGGTCGTTGCCGTTCCATGATCACGTTTCCTTGAATATAGAACTCGTTAAAAATTGCTGATTGCTCACTTGCGCTGCGCCGTCCTAGGGACGCTGCCAATGACCGATCCAATTGTGGAATGCGGCGAAGAGACCTCCCACGGCTGCTCCGAAGACGATCGACCAGCACAACCCCGCCCCCAGCGCGACGAACGATCCCGGCGGAGCTGGCGTGAACATCGTCACAAACATGTGTGACCCGATCGGACCGAACAAAGTCGCCGCGAGCCAGCAAAGCACGAAGACAGTGGAAAGAGCGGCAGCGCTGCTCGCGGCACATCGTATCACACTGAGCTTGCTTGCATCGGTCATGACGGCTTCCTTTCCCCCCAAATTTGGGCCGGATCGAAGACAGCCACTATACGTATTCCACCCAAGGCTTGGTCACTCGACGCTGGTCGATGCTGCCGTCAGCGGGAGGGCATCGCCCATGCCGCAGTCCTTGGCGTGACAACCATAAACCGCCGCATCGTACGGGAGAGATGCGCGTGGTCATTGAACCTCGCATCCGCTGCGGCTGCCATAAGGGGCCGCCAAGCGCTCGGAGGCCGCGCATAGCCCTGCAAGGCCAATGAGCCTTGCCGGACATCGTGGCCATTCCGGTCGGTCTGGGATTGTCTCTTGACCTGATTCTTCTTTTCGGGCTGGCGATGTTCGGTCTCTATCTATGGTGCAGGGCCGAGCGGGAATCCGGCTGGGTCCTCCCCTTATGGGATGGCCCGCCCCTTTTCACCAGCATCAGGTATGATGCTGGTGCTTGAAAGGGAAAGGAGCGGACCGATGTCTATTGTGATCCTTGGCGTTGATTTGGGCAAGAATGCCTGCAGTGTCGTAGGCGTTGATGCAGCAGGCGCTGTCATCGTGCGTAAGTCGATGCGCCGACAGACACTTATCGATTACGTGACCAAGCTTCCGGCTTGCGTGATTGCAATGGAGGCGTGCTGTGGTGCCCACCACCTTGGTCGACTTTTCGCCGCGCAGGGGCACGAAATCAGATTGATGTCGCCGGAGTACGTGCGCCCGTATGTGAAGTTATGGCGAGGTGAGCATAAGCGGACTAATCACGAGGTCCCCATAATGCGGAGGAACGCGGCCTGATTGGCGGATTTTCGTTGTTTTCGGATCGACTTGCTTCGCATTATTTGGCGCCGAACCTCTGCGGGTCAATAGACCAGCAGAGGAGCCGCCAATGTCGGATAAACATCACGAACTAATCGCCACACTTAAGTCGTCGCTTATCGGTCAGCGATACAGCCCGGTGGTGGCGAGGAATTACTGCGCCTACGCTTCTGGATTTCTCGATTATCTGGAGCAGCGGGGTATCCCCGTCACGGGCGTGATCGACGTGCATGTGGAACGATATCTGCGGCACGCAATCGTCCAGTTCGAAAAGCAGCGTGGTCGACGTCCCAGTGCGCGCTGGCACGAGGTCCCACGCTCCGGAATTCACGCACTGATGCGGCTTGTTCACGGCCAATGGCCGCCAGCCATCAAGCCAGCCTGTGAGGCCGATGAGGTCCGATTTTCAATCTGTGACGAATACGAAATCTGGCTGCGTGAGGAACGCGGGATGGCTTGCGCGAGCGTCGCAGCGCTGATGTGGGAAGCCCGGAACTTCCTGGCTTGGCAGATCGATTGCGGAAACGACGGCTTGGCGGATCTGAGCGTCACTGACGTTGACCGTTATATGGATTTGCGCGCGCCGAAACTGACGCGCTGTTCGCTGAAGTCTGTGGCAGAGCGGCTTCGCTCGTTGCTGCGCTACCTCCATATCACAGGTCGCGTTACGACGGATCTGTCAGGGCATGTGCTGGCGCCGACGCTTTATGCATATGAAGGCGTACCTTCGGTCCTGAGCCGTGGGCAGATCATCGCCGTTCTGGAGAGTGCCGAGAAGGACAAGTCACCGGCGGGGTTGCGGGATTATGCGATCCTGCAACTCCTCGCAGCCTATGGTCTGCGGTCAGGTGAAATCCGCCATCTCCGGATCGAGGACATCGACTGGCGAACGGAAGCCATCCATGTGCGTCACCACAAGACGCGAGCCAGCACATTCCTGCCCCTTCTTGAGCCGGTCGGCGAAGCGGTGCTCGCCTATCTGCGATCCGGGCGCCCCTCGACCGATGCCAGGGAGATCTTCGTTCGTACACGCGCGCCCTACCGAAAGCTCGATAAGCTATACAGCATGGTTCGGCGGCGGCTCCGTGACGCTGGCGTTCAACCGCCTGGTAAGTGCGGCCCCCACATCTTCCGTCATGCGCGCGCGGTCGAAATGCTGCGCGCCGCGGTGCCTCAAAAGGTCATCGGCGACGTGCTGGGACATCGTTCGACAGGATCGACGGCTCCCTATCTCAAACTTGCTACCGAAGACCTCAGGGCCATCGCGCTAGACGTGCCGGGAATGGAGTTGGTGGCATGACCGCACGCTGGCCCGATCCCGACCGAGCGATCATTGGCCGCTATGTCGCGAGCCTTGATCTGCGCAGCACGAAAAGCCGAGCCGGTTATGCCCAGGTCTTGCATGGCTTGCAGGATGTCGCTGAACGTTACGAGGCACTGGATCAGGAAGTGCTGCTGGCCTGGCTACGAGAATCGGCCGTTCGTCGAGCGCCGTCCACGCTCTTGCACCGCACCCGCATCGTTGACCGGTTCCTCGAACGCCTGGCGAAAATCGGCGCGATCCAACGCAATCCCGTCGCCGCTCTGCGCGATGAGTGCAATATCAAGCAGTGCATGCCGATCTGGCGGGCATTGGCGTCGCGGAATCCGCAAGAGGCACTTGCCGAACTCCGCCAGCCCAGACCGTTCGGAAGCGTGCTGGGCGAAATAATGGCCGAGCATGTCGCGATGATGCGGCGCAGAGGATACAAATACACATCGCAGCCCCAGTTGCTTTTGCGGTTCGACCGGTTCCTCCAGTTGCATCCGGGACCGGAAGCCGAGCCGCTGAGCTCCATGATGGATCGATGGGCAGCAACGAATGGCACGCTTCATCACGCTGAGGAATGCGAAAAGCTCGCGCGCGTCTTTGCGAAAATCCTGCGTCACCGCGACCCGTCGATACCCATGCGCCGACCTGACCCGAGACCGAGGAAGGAGGCCTCCAAGCAATGGCGAACGCCTCATATCTACTCGCCTGCCGACGTTCGGCGGATGCTCGAGATCGCACGTAACTACCCGTCGCCGCAGGCACCACTTCGCCCACAGAGCATGTACACCATGCTGCTCCTCGCCTATTGCGCGGGCTTGCGGCGCGGTGAGCTTGCCCGTCTAGATCTTGGTGATGTTGACCTGCACGCGGGTAGCATTACCATCCGGCAGACCAAGTTCTTCAAGACCCGCATTTTGCCACTACCGGGCAGCGTTGTAGTCGAGCTTCGGGCCTACATCGATGCGCGCCGGCGTGCCGGTGGATCACAGGACGCACGGTCGGGTCTGTTCTGGCACGAGCGAGGCGACGGCCATTACACCCCGGAAATGATCACCTGGTTGCTCTCCGACGTCATACGCCGCGCCGGGTTGAAACCATTGCGAGGAAAAGCAGGCCCGCGCGTGCATGACCTGCGCCACTCGATGGTCGTGAACAGAATCCTCGAATGGTACCGAACGGGCATCAATCCGCAGGAGCGCTTGCCGTTCCTTGCGACTTACCTCGGCCATCGGGATATCAACTCCACGCTGGTCTACATTACGGTCACGCAGGAGTTGCTGCACCTCGCCAACGAGCGGTTCCGCACGATGGGCGCACAATGCCTCAGCCTGGGGCGGGAGGCGCAGCCATGAGCAAAGCCGACCCGTTCCCGAAACTGTTGCGCGCGTTCTTCTACGAATGGCTGGTCGAGCAGCGCAACGCGTCCATCCATACGGTTCGCTCATACCGTGACACCTGGCGGCTGTTGCTGCGGTTCGTCGCACAGCGTGCAGGAAAGAAGGTGGTGGTTATCACGCTGGCCGATCTGACCGCCAGCGCCGTCATTGCGTTCCTCAGCCACGCCGAACATGAACGCGGCGGCACAATCGGCACGCGCAACTGCCGGCTTGCCGCGATCCGCAGCTTCTTCCACTTCGTGGCCACCAAGGATCCCGCGTCGATCGCCCAATGCGTCGAAATCCTCCATATCCCGATCAAGCGTGCTCCCGTGTCGGCGCCGAGCTATCTGGATCCGGCGGAAGTGACGGCGATCCTCGCTCAGCCAGACCGTTCGACCGTTGAGGGTGCGCGCGACCATGCGCTGTTCTCGTTCCTCTACAACAGCGGCGCACGGATACAGGAAGCGCTAGATCTATGCCCCGAGGCGATCCGGTTCGAAAGCCCGAGCTGCGTGCGTCTGACCGGCAAGGGGCGGAAGGAACGCATCTGCCCGCTATGGCCGGAAACGGTCCTGCTGTTGCGCAAACTGCTCGAGCGGCAGCCACGGGCGCCTGACCAGCGGCTGTTCGTCAACCGCTATGGCGAACCCCTCAGTGCCTCGGGGGTTCGGTTCAAGCTTGCTGCCTACGTGAGGTCTGCGGCCGAAACCATGCCAACGCTATGTGCCAAGCATGTGACGCCACATGCCTTCCGCCACGCCACCGCCGTGCATCTCATCTCGGCGGGCGTCGACGTTACAATCATACGCAGCTGGCTCGGCCATGTGAGCCTCGATACAACCAACCACTATGCCAGGGCCAATCTGGAAACGAAGCGGAAAGCCCTGGAACAGGTCGCCGCTCCGACCACACCTGGCGGCAAACCATCCTGGAAACGCGATGCAAGCGTGCTCGCCTGGCTCGACAAGCTCTGAAATAATGAGGAGGAGCATGGCCCAGAAAGGCGAAAATCCGCCAATCAGGCCGCGTTCCTCCGCATTATGGGGACCTCGTGATTAGTTAAAGCGCAGAAGAATGATGATCGTGATGCGGAGGGGATTGCCGAGGCCGCCTCGCGCCCGACGATGCGCTTCGTCGAACTCAAGACTCAGGAGCAGTTGGACATCCAGACCCTCCACCGCGTCAGGTCCCGCCTGGTAGCCGAGCGCACAAACCTCATCAACCAACTGCGGGCGATCCTGCTGGAGCGGGGGACCATTTTCCCGGCCGGACGGCGCAAGCTGGAGCTGGGCATTGATGCCATGCTGGCCGCCGAAGATACGACCCTATCACCACGCTTGAAGCAACTGGTGGGTGAACTGCGTGCCGAATGGCACGAACTTGATACCAAGGTCGAGGCACTGAACGGCGAGTTTGTCGAACTGGCTCGCAATGATGCAGCTGCCCGGCGGCTCACGTCCATCCCCGGCATCGGTACATTGAACGCAACCGCTTTGATTGCAGCCGTGGGCGATGCCAGCAGCTTTGCCAAAGCGCGAGACTTGGGTGCCTGGCTCGGCCTGGTACCCAGGCAACATACTACCGGCGGCAAGCCCCGGCTGCTCGGCATCTCCAAGCGTGGCAACACCTATTTGCGCACTTTGCTCATCCATGGCGCCCGGGCAGCATTACCGTCACTGGCGCGCAGCGAAACCCCGCTGGGACGTTGGTTAACAGGAATGATCGAGCGAGGAGTTCATCGCAACGCAATCGTCGTCGCATTGGCGAATAAACTGGCGCGGATCGCTTGGGCAGCCCTCCGCAAAGAAGTGAGCTTCGAACGCGGCTATCCAGCAGCGGCATAACGGATCGGCTGCGTGCTTCTGCACGCGTAGCCCAACGATGTTTGCAGGAAGGATCGTGAAGATGGCCTGACAGTCGATCGGCGTCTGGAAAGCCCGGGCAAAAAAATGGCACCTGTTGCCGGTTCCCTTATTGTGGCTCCAGACGTGCGGATGTCCATCTTGGCCACGGGATGCTCCCGTGAGACCGCATACGTTGACGCAGACTGATCAGAACACCGTAAAATCCTACTTGCAAACGGGGCGGGCCATACGTTTTTGTGCGATGTTCCAAGCAAATGAGTAGCGAATAGAGAAGCGTAAGACGCAAAGATGTCTCCCCGGAGCCTTTGATCCGTCCTCGTAACATTACGCATATTGAGTCGGGAGCTGGGTCCATAGTTCTGGTGGCGAAGAAAGGTTCTTCACCGCCAGGTTTCCTCGGCGGGTCTTGTAAACTCAGCCAAGGAGGCTTCCACCATGTTGCTCAAGAAGAAGATCACCATCGCGCTTGCTGGCCTCGCCATGCTCGGCGCCGCGCCCACCTTCGCCCAGGGCATCGGCCACAGCTTTTTCATGCGCGGATCGATCGTCGGCAAAGACTCGACCGGAACGGTCGTCTGCGTCGGCAAGGCCGATGGCGCGACTGTCGGACAGGTCCTCGAGGTCTACCGTGTGCAAAGCACGCCTGGTCCTTCGAAGACCCCCGGCGCGGGCTTCCGTCGCGTGGCCGTCGGGCACGTCAAGATCGATCATATCTTCGATGACCATTTCGCGCATGTGAGCGTCGCCGATGGCACTCCCGCGGTCCACGACATCGTCGAACTCCGCAAGAAATAAGCTGGCAGCGGGGACTGCGATCGCCGTCCCCTACCATCAACGCGACACCTCGCTGCGAAACCAGACCGGCACCAGCGCTCGCAATCAAACGACGAACACCGGACTTGGCGCTCGGGGACATGAATTGAAAGGAATCGAGATGCGTTTCAGGAAATCAATATCGCTGGCCCTCGCTGGTATCGCCCTCGCCGGCGCGGTTCCCGCTCTGGCGACCGGCATCGGCCACACATTCTTCATGCGCGGAGCCATTGTCGGCAAAGACACGACCGGAACGATCGTGTGTGTCGGCAAAGCCGATGGCGCGACAGTCGGACAGGTGCTCGACGTCTATCGCATGAAGACGCTGCCCGGCTCCGGCTTCAAAGGAACTGGCCTCGCTTATCGTCGAGACCTCATCGGCCACGTCAGGGTCGACCATATTTTCGATGACCATTTCGCGCATGTGAGCGTCGCCGACGGCACGCCCGCAGTTCACGACATCGTCGAGCTCCGCAAGAAATAAGGGAGTGCCGGGGAGGGGCTTGCCGCTCCCCATGATGCCTGATGGCGACCGCAAGCAACGAAAAATCGCGCGGCGTTTGAGCGGACAGGAGAGCGGCGATGATCGACCGACGTCCAAATATTTCTCTTGACCCTGGACCTAGGTCCAAGCGGCACGGTGCCTCCGAGACTTGCGATGTCACGGCTTAGAATCGGTGAGCTGGCCGAGGCTGCCGGCGTTCGAAAGGATACCATACGCTATTATGAGCGCACCGGCCTGCTCCCCGCTCCGCAACGGACCAGTGCAGGATACCGCGTCTATCATCCTGCAGACGTCGAACGCATCAAGTTCGTTCGCGCTGCACAGGGGCTCGGTTACACCCTCACCGAAACGCAGGCGCTCCTGCTGGTGCGGGCCGGAGACGCCCTCGCCGGGTCGGAGATCCTCGCCGTCACGCGGGTCAAACTGCGCGAAGCACTGGCCAGGGTGGAACAGCTCAAGCTTATCGAAACAGGCCTTGAGCAGCTGGGTGAAGCGCCCTCGCACGAAGCCGAAAGCGACCCTTGCCCGATCCTCTTTCTGGTTCGGGACGGGCGGCTGTCTCAATTGGCCGCAGATCAACCAGAACAAATTTCCGTGGGAGAGGACCACACCACCTGCACCGGGAAGGACTGAACATGAAATACTCTATCTCGCTGGGATTGCTACCACTGGCGCTGCTCGGCGCTTGCGCGACCATTCCGCCGACTAGCGCGCAGATCGCGAGCTGCAAGGCCATGGAAGACAATATGGGTCTCGCGACGCCCCATGATCACAACGAGATGAAGGGACAGGGGCGCAACCCGATGAATCTCTCGCACGATCGCTGCCTGCAGATTCTCAAGCAGCAATGACACCCTGATCCGTCGGTCGAGCACGCTTATCAAGCTCGTCCGACGGGATTTGCGTTCGACCGCTCACTCTCATTCGGAGACACATCATGAAGACTCACCTCACGAATACGTCCGGGAAGATCGTCTCGGGGCTCACAGCCCTTGCGCTTCTCGGAACGCTTGCTGCGTGCGGCAAGAAGACGGACGGCACGCAAAACCAGGCTGCCTCCAATGCCTCTGCAAGCGCGCCCGGCGCGCTTGAAAACGACACCGCCGCCGCCACGGACTCTGTCGGGACCGACAACGCGGCGGCCGATATGGATGAGCGCCACCGTCAGGATATGGACCACAGCGACATGCGCCGGGGTGGGCCGATGATGCCCAATGGCGCCCCGCCTACGAGCACGCCCGACAACAGTCAGTCCGCCCCGATGAAGGACATGTAAGCAAAGCGGGCGGGAACGCCCGGCGCTGCCTGGGCCGAGCAAGATCAAATCGAAGGAATAATGCCGCGACCTTTCGAATGGTCGCGGCAACGGAGACGCGCCATGACATATTTCACGATCGGAAAGCTGTCGCGTGCGCTCGGCATCCGTCCCGATACCATCCGCTATTACGAGCGCAACGGTCTGCTTCCTCCGCCCGCCCGGTCTTCTGCCGGTTACCGCACCTATGGCGACGCCGATCTCGAGCGCGTGCGGTTCATCCGCAAGGGGCAGCTGCTGGGTTTCACGCTTCGCGAAATCGGAAGCCTGCTCGATTTGCGCGCGTCCGACACCGCGACAACTGCCGATGTCCTGGCCATCACCGAGAGCAAGATCAATGAAGCGACCACCCGTATCGATGATCTGACCCGCATCAAGACCGCCCTGTCCGCCCTGTCCGCCCAATGCTCGATCGACATTCCCATCGCGGATTGCCCGATCCTCGCGCATCTCGCGAGCATTCCCAGGGAAGACGCACCAGGGCACGGAAACCCTCCTGCAGCCGGCGCGGTGAAGGCGCCCTCATGAGACCCGTTTTGCAGCGCTTGGGTCCGCCGTTGCTTTGGCCCGGCCGGTCCCCGTCGCTCCGCCGCCGAGCAGGTTTGGCCTTGGCTATCGTCGCTGCAGCTGGCGGCCTGGCCCAGCCTTCTGTTGCGGAGAGCCAGCCCGCCCAGGGTCGTGGCACGAAAACGGATCTTGTCGGTATCTGGTCGTTCGATGCCCGGTCCGGATGCGAGACCGGCACAGCCTGGGAGTTCAGGGCAGACGGCTCTTACAACGAACTCCGTTTGCCCGACCGGACACCGCGCGCCACCGGGAAGTGGTACGAACTCGGTGACACCATCTTCTATTCCCTGGCGCGGCCGGAGACCGCCGCCCCGGGGCCGCCCGAAAAACGCATGGTGATCATCGAACGCGAACCCGATCGCCTCGTCGCATTGGGCGGTCGCAGGGTTCGCCACGTGATGCACCGGTGCCCGCGATGACCGAGAGCCTCATCGTGGAGGGCATCCACTGGATCACGCGGGCAATTGAAGTCACGGGGACGGCGATCATCGTCGTGGGCGCGGGTTCTTCGCTGATCAGATTCCTGCAGCAATCCGTGAAAGGTCCGATCGACCAGCATGTGGTGGGCAGCTTCAGGTCGAGCCTTGGCGAAGCCATTCTTCTCGGACTCGAATTCCTGGTCGCGGCCGACATCATCAACACCATCGCGATCCAGCCCACGCTCAGCAGCCTCGCGGTCCTTGCCGGCATCGTACTGATACGAACCTTCCTGAGTTTCTCGCTCGAGGTCGAGATCAAGGGCCGTTGGCCGTGGCAGAGAGCGACAGGAACCCCACGCGATGATTGAGTGTCGTCGCCGGCTCCTGGCGGCCAGGCGACGACGCCGGGCGAATAGGAAATTACGTATATTGGCCAAAATCCATCTGTGGTCCCTCAGAACCGTGGCCAGCCGGATGATCGGCCAGGTCATTGCAATGGAGTATTGATTATGATCATGACAGGTTCTTTCCGCTTGCGCGCGCTTGCGCTGGCAGGTTCCATCTTGCTGTCGCCCGCCATCGCTTCCGCCCAAGGGCAAGCCGCCGGCCAGACTTCGGCCCAGCCCGCGCCTCCCGCCGACAGGTCGATGCCGGCAGGCGGCATGATGGAGAAGCACGACGCGATGCCGGGCATGGCCGGCATGCCGATGCAGCACGACAAGATGCCCGCGGCCATGCCTCCGATGGCGAAGAAGGCCGGATGCTGCGGCATGAAGAAGAAGCCGATGGCCAAGCACAAGGCCGCCCCGCACCGCCATCCGAAACCCGCCGCCGCGAAGCCGGCGCCGATGCCCGCGGACAAGCCGATGCCCATGAAGGATGACATGTAAGGAAGTCCTCAGGTGACGCGCCCTCACAACAACATCACCGGCCTCAAGCTATCGCGGGCTTTGAGGACGAGCGGTATCGCACTCGCGCTGGCGATGATCTCCGGATCACCGCCAGCGTCGGCGCAGATGGCCGAGTCCGAGCACGCGTCGCATCATCCAGCGGGCGGAGCCGCCGCGCCAGCGGCGATGCCAGCGGGCAACGTGATGGGGGCAGCAGCTCCGGCCGCGGCGAAAGCTGCCGATCCCATGGCGGCGATGATGAAAGGGATGATGGCGCCGTCGCCGGGTGCCAAAATGGGCGCGGGACCGGCGGGATGCTGTGGGAACGGCGGCGCCAAACCCTTCTACCCCTCGCTGATGGACTGGCCCGTCCTGACCGATGAGGCACGACGGACGGTACGCGCCGCGGCTCTCGCCCGCCTGGGGTCGGGCGCCGAGGTCCTGACCGCGGAGCAAGCCCGGCTTCACCACGCTCTCATGTCGAACGACACGAAAGGAGCCCAGGATGCGATCAGGGGCGCTCGCGAAGGCCTCGCACTCGCGGACAGCGGAGCAGGCGCGCTCAGGGGCCTCGAAGAGGGCCGCCCTCCCCGGCAGATTGCCCTGAGCTGGTTCAAGACCCAGTCGGGTTTTGCCGACAGCGACCAGATGGCATACGGAAACGAGCTGGCGGGCCTTTCCTGGTGGCACCTGATCGCGATGGCGCTGCTGGCGGCGGCTCTGGTTGCGGCGCTGCTACTCCGATGGGCGCGGCTGCGCCGCATCGCAAGCTTGGTGGAGCGGCTCGCACCAGGCGGGGCTACACCACCGGCCAGGCCGGCCACCTCTCCGGCCCCGGCCGCTATCGTGCCGGCGCCCGCTGCTCCTGCAGGCGCAGCTACGCCCGGAAGCGCCACGCCGGCAGCGCCGCGACTGTGGAAAGGCGTCCTGCGGATCACCGCGATCTTCGACGAGACCCCGAGCGTCAAGACGTTCCGGCTCATGGAACCGAACCGCGGGCCGATGCCGTTCACGTTCCTGCCCGGCCAATATGCCTCGATCACCTCGGAGATCGAAGGCCAGAAGGTCCGCCGATCCTACACGATCTCGTCATCGCCCACACAGCGCGACTATATCGAGCTCACGATCAAGCGCGAACAATATGGGCTGGAATCGCGCCATCTCCATGATCATGCCGCCACGGGCGACCTTCTCGAGATTGCGGCGCCCGCGGGCCGGTTCTTCTTCACCGGCAAGGAAGCCGAGGGGATCGTCCTGATCGCCGGCGGAGTCGGCATCACACCGATGATGAGTGTGCTGCGCAGCCTGACGGACCGCTCCTATGAACACGACATCTACCTCCTCTACGGTGTCAACACGCCGACGGATCTGATCTTTCGCGAGGAATGCGACTATCTGGCGCGGCGCCACCACAAGCTTCACATCGTCTCCATCGTCGCAAAGCCCGAAGGGACCGACTGGGCCGGGCCTTCCGGTTATTTGACGGCCGATTTCATCGCCGCTTCCGTTCCCGAAATCGCCAGCAGGCGCGTTCACCTGTGCGGCCCGCCGCCGATGATGGACGCGGTGAAGGCGGCGCTTGCGCAGCTCAAGGTGCCGGCGGAGCAGGTCAAGACCGAGGAATTTGCCCCCCCCAAGGGCGGCCCCGTCCTTGAAGATGAACCGGCAGCGACCGCGACCGACAGCCAGGCATCGGCCACCCCGCAGACGCCGCCCGCCATTCCTTCTGCGCAGGCGACGATCTCATTTTCGAAGTCCGGCAAGAACGGCGCGCTCGCGCCCGACCAATCCGTCCTCGAGGCGGCCGAGGCGATTGGCGTGGCCATCGACTATGAATGCCGGGTCGGCATCTGCGGAAGGTGCAAGGTCCCCTTGCGGCAAGGCCAAGTGACGATGGAAGTGGAAGACGCGCTTGCCGCCGACGAGAAGGCTGACGGCATCATCCTCGCCTGCCAGGCAAAATCGGTGGGTGATCTCGTGGTGGACGCATGAAATGACCGAAACCGAGAAAGTAACGGTCGGCGCTCTGCTGAGCGCTCTTGCGCTGCTGGTCCCGGCCTTCCTGCTGCATTCCGCACCGCGTTTCCCCGGGAGCCTGGCAGGCGGACTGTTCGGCATCGCCGCCGCCCTGCTTTTCGTGCTTCTGCTCGTCTACAGCATCGTAAAGCGGCAGGCGTGGGTCAAGGAGCGCACGCAGCGCCTCGTCTCCCTCGGAGGACTGCTCAGCTTCCATGTGTATGCCGGCGCGATCGGCGCTCTGCTCGGAATCATCCATTCGGGGCACAAGTTTCAAAGCCCGATCGGCATCGCCCTCGTGATCGCGATGCTGACTGTCGTCGTCACGGGCTTCATTGGCCGATATTATCTGGCGCAGGTCGGGCAGGAATTGCGGTTTCAGCAAAAGGAACTCAAGGTTCTGCGCGACCGCTATGATGTGCTTGCCGCCGTATCGGCCGATCTGCGCCATCAAAGCGTCGTTGATCCGTCAGGGTTGCCGCTGGACTCGCTCCTTGGCGCAATATCCGACCTCGAATTCACGATTACTGCACGCGACGTCATCAAGGCCACGCTCGACAAGTGGGTCGTCGTGCATATTGTCGCTGCGATCATCATGTACGGATTGCTGACGATCCACATCTGGAGCAGCGTCTACTTCGGCTTGCGGTGGTGGCCATGAAGCGGACTGGTATCGTCTGCCTGATCCTCGCGACACTGGTCCTGGCCACCGCGATCATCATCCCCCTTACCATTTACCGCTCGGGCAGCGCCGCGCTGCCGCAATGGACGGCGTCGGTTCGACCCGGTTCGCTGTCGAACGCCCATGCTTTTCTCGAGGGCAAATGCGAGAGTTGCCATACACCCAATCGGGGCATCAAGGCCGAGACCTGCATAGCCTGCCACGCAGCTTCGCCGGAAATCCTGAAGAAGCCTTCGACCGCTTTCCATGTCAACATCAAGGAATGCAGTGGCTGCCATATCGAGCATCAGGGAAACACGCTCCGTCCGGTCCGGATGGATCACCAGGTTCTCGAGCGCATCGCCGAACGGGCGACAGGGCGTGACACTCCTCTCGATTGCCAGTCCTGTCACGCCCCCCGCGACAAGCACCTGGGGTTCTTCGGCAGTGATTGTGCAAGCTGCCACACCACAACGAGCTGGAAAATCAGCGGGTATCTGCACCCCAGCCCCAAATCCACCGAATGCTCGCAGTGCCACAAGCCGCCGCCGAGCCACAACATGATGCACTTCGAAATGATGGACAAGATGATCAGCGGTGAAAAACGGGCGCGGGTTGATCAATGCTTCAGTTGCCACCAGACCGACTCGTTCAACAATATCAAGGGTGTCGGCATGGTCAAAGTGCACTGAAAATCCTCGCCAAACCCGACCTGCCATCGAAGAGCCCTCCAATTATCAAACCCGGCGACATCTTCGCCCAGGCGAGGAGTGTCACCGTGAACGCGCCCAATGATCCTGCGGAACGCTGTGTCCCCTTGCCCGGGCAGGCCGGGCAAGGGACCACGCTTCTTGAAGCCGATCTGCACTTGCCGCCGACCCCTGGCCAGGCCGCGGGCGAGGGGCAAGTGGCGATCCCGCACGCTCACCGGCTTCAGAGTATCGGGCGGATTTTTGGCCCGGGATTCATTGCCGGGGCGGCCGACGACGATCCAAGCGGGATTGCAACCTATGCGCAAGCGGGAGCGGCTTACGGTTACACGCTCGGTTGGACGATGTTGCTTACCTGGCCGCTCGCCGCAGCTGTGCAGGAGACGTGCGGGCGGATCGGCAGAACGACGGGCGAAGGTTTGACGGCGGCGATCAGCAAGCGCTGCCCGCTCGCGCTGCTCCGAACGGTCGTTCTGCTCCTCGTGGTCGCCAATGTCATCAACCTTGGTGCTGATCTGGGAGCGATGGGTTCGGCAATGTCGCTCATCGGCGGCGGCGCGCCGCACCTCTGGGTCATCATATTCGCCTTGCTCTCAACGCTGTTAGAGACCTTCCTCGACTACAAGCGCTACGCGCGTTTCCTGAGATGGATGACGCTGGCATTGCTGGCCTATGCGGCTACGGCATTTGCCGTGCACCTGTCATGGAGCGATGTGCTGCGTGGAGTCCTGCTACCGAGCATGCCGGACTCAAGCGCCTGGATGCTGGTAGCCGCGATCTTCGGCACCACGATCAGCCCCTATTTGTTTTTCTGGCAGGCCTCCCAGGAAGCAGAAGATGCCAGAGCTAAAGCGAAAAGCCTTTCGACATCGGAAGTCAGCGCCGGCGAAGAGCGCCGGATTAGCCTCGATAGCTGGTTCGGTATGTTTTTTTCAAACCTCATTGCCATTTTTATCATCATAACCACCGCCGCGACCTTGCATATCGCTGGTATTACGCAGATCGATACGGCCGCGCAGGCGGCCGAAGCACTCAGGCCGCTGGCGGGCGACTTTGCCTTTGCACTTTTTGCCAGCGGTATCATCGGGACCGGCCTTCTTGCCGTCCCGGTTCTAGCCGGCTCGGCGGCGTATGCGGTCTCCGAAGCCTTTGGGTGGCGTGCGGGCCTTGGGCTGGCACCTCGGAATGCCAAGGCTTTTTACAGCGTGATAGCTTCGGCCGGCATTCTGGGCATTCTCGTTCATTTCTCGCCGATCAGTCCCATGCAGGCGCTGCTGTGGAGTGCTGTCATCAACGGCTTTGTTGCAGCCCCACTTATTGCCCTGGTGATATGGCTCGGCTCGGATTCCGAAGCGATGAACGGTCACCCCATTCCCCGGCGGCTGCAACTGCTCGGTGGCGCGGCCTGTCTGGTCATGGTTGGCGTCGCCATCATGACGACGGTTTCGTGGATCGCGCCGGCCGCGCGGTAAATGATGATTGGCGCCTAGCGATCCAGCTTTCGCACTGACAGGTCAAGCTCGGCTTGAGATTGAAGCTTTCCGCCTCAGCCAATGCAGCATCGCGAATCCGAACGACGCGCGGCCTCGCTCAGGACGACATCGGTCAGCAAGTCTTGTGAACATTACGTAACGCTACGTGTGTGTGCCTGACATAAATCAAGGAAATGCAAGCCAATCGCCCAAGCCACCGCGCAAGCACTGACGCCTTAAAGCCGGCTTGGGTGCGCAATCCTGCGTCCAAGCTGCTCGGGCCGTGGGGACAGAATATCGGCCTTGACTCTGGACGGTGGTCGAAGCCCGACAACATGGTCGGGTCACGAATCCCACTCCTCAGAAACCGGCGTCCTGCCGCGGCGCGATCATGAGGGAGCAGCGGACGCGGCCTCCAGCCAGTGTAAGCCACTCCCAGAGACACTTTCATATTTGAGGTTGAGCATGAACCACTCTGTGATCATTCCCCCGCTCAAGCGTATTGCCGTGATAGGAACGTGCGTTCCGAGGCAGTGTGGCATCGCCACCTTCACCAACGATCTGCAGCAGGCATTGAAGAACTGCGATTCCGATCTTTCTTCAACGACGATCGCGCTGACGGACGATGCCAACACTTACGCCTATCCGCCCGATGTCGCCCTGGAGATCCAGCAGGCCACGCCCGCGTCCTATGGTATCCCTTCGCTGAGGGCCGCTTGAGCGTGGAGGCGAGTGCGTCGAGATAGTGACGGTGCAAGTATCGGTGCTTGTACCGGTGTTAGCGACGGTGCCATGTCCCAGATCACGGTAATATCGGGCGTTGAGCGGCGCCGCATGTGGAGTCACGAGCAGAAGCTGGCGCTGGTCGAAGCGACGATGATGCCGGGCGCGAACGTTGCGGAGATTGCGCGACGCGCCGACGTCCGGCCGAGCCAGATCTACCGCTGGCGTCGTGACCTTCTTGATCCGACGCCGACGCCGGCATCGGGGTTCGCGCCGGTGGTTGTCGGCCCTGACCAACACGAGGCGCCGGAACGCCCGCTGGCGATGGTAATCGAGTTGGGCGGCGCGATTGTGCGGATCGCCGCCGACGCGCCCGCGGCGCTGGTGACGGCGACGCTCAGATCGCTGAAGCGATGATCCCGATCCCGAGTGGGGTCCGCATCTGGATTGCGACCGGGCGGACCGATATGCGGCGGGGCATGCATGGGCTGGCGCTGCAGGTGCAGCAGGTTCTCAAGCGTGATCCCCATGGCGGCGACCTCTACATATTTCGGGGGCGCAAAGGCGATCTTTGCAAGATCTTGTGGCACGACGGGATCGGTCTGTCGCTTTACGCCAAGAGGCTGGATCGCGGGCGCTTTGTGTGGCCGTCGGCGACCGACGGCGTGATCGCGATCACCGCGTCGGCGATGGCCTGCATGCTCGAGGGCATCGATTGGCGCAACCCGCAGATGACCTGGCGTCCCAGTGCGGCGGGATGAGCGTTGCGGCACCGTAAAGGCTTCAGGATTCCGCGGTTTTGTGCCATATTGCCAAGGCGATGGCGGGGCGTTCCTCTTCCGATATTCTGGCGCTTCGCCAAGCGGTTGACGAGGCCCGCGCGCGCGCCGAACGCGCCGAAGCCGAGGCGGCTCGCGCGAAGGCCGTTGCCGCCGATGCGGAGGCCCGCAACGCATTGCTCGAGTTGCAGATCGAGAAGATGCGCCGCGCGCTTTACGGCCAACGCTCCGAACATCGTCAGCGCCTGATCGACCAGATGGAGCTCGGGCTCGAGGAGGCCGAAGCGAGCGCCGGCGAGGATGAGGTACTCGCCGCGGCTGCCGCGGCGAAGATATCGGTCGAGCCGTTCACACGCACCCGACCGACCCGCCGGTCCTTTCCCGACCATCTGCCCCGCGAACGCATTGTCGTACCCGCGCCGACGAGTTGCCCGTGCTGCGGTTCGGAGAAGCTGTCGAAGCTCGGCGAGGATATTACCGAGACGCTCGAGGTGATCCCGCGCCAATGGAAGGTCATCCAGACCGTGCGCGAGCGGTTCGCCTGCCGGGCCTGCGAGAGCCTCGCCCAGCCACCGGCGCCGTTCCATGTCACTCCGCGCGGATTGATGGGGCCCAGCCTGCTCGCGATGATCCTGTTCGAGAAGTTCGGGCAGCATCAACCGCTCAACCGCCAGCGCGACCGCTATGAGCGTGAGGGCGTGCCTCTCAGCCTGTCGACGCTCGCTGACCAGGTCGGCGCCTGTGCCGCCGCGCTCCGGCCGCTCTATCTCCTCATCGAGGCGCATGTCCTCGCCGCCGAGCGGCTCCACGGGGACGACACCACGGTGCCCGTTCTCGCCAAGGGGAAGACCGACATCGGAAGGCTGTGGACCTATGTCCGCGACGACCGCCCCTTCGGCGGCCGAGCCCCGCCGGCGGCGCTGTTCCATTATTCGCGAGACCGGCGCGGCGAGCATCCCGTCCACCACCTGACGAGCTATGGCGGCATCCTCCAAGCCGACGCCTATGCCGGCTATAATGAGTTGTTCCGGCCTGGCCGGTCGCCGAAGCCGCTCACCCGCGCGCTCTGTTGGGCACACGGCAGGCGCAAGCTGTTCGAGCTTGCCGATGCCGCTCACCAACTCAAGCGGCGGCGGCGCGCCACACCCGTCATCTCGCCGATCGCTCTCGAAGCGGTGAAGCGGATCGACGCGATCTTCGACATCGAGCGCGCCATCAATGGACGGGACGCCGCAGAACGGTTTGCCATGCGCCAGGAACTCGCCGCGCCGCTGGTCGCCGAGCTTGAGCGCTGGATGCGCGACCAGCGTGCGGGCCTTGCTCGCCACAACCCCGTCGCCGGCGCCATCGACTATATGCTCAAGGACTGGAACAGCTTCACCCGTTTCCTCGATGACGGTCGGATTTGCCTGACGAACAATTGCGCCGAACGAGCCTTGCGCGGCGTGGCCCTCGGCAGGAAGGCGTGGCTATTTGCCGGCTCCGACCGCGGCGGCGAGCGCGCCGCGTTCATGTACACGCTCATCACCACCGCTCGGCTCAACGACGTCGACCCCCAAGCATGGCTCGCCGATGTCCTTGCCCGCATCGCCGATATCCCACAGCAGCGGCTCCACGAACTGCTTCCATGGAACTGGCAAGCAGGGCAGACGCCAATCGCTGAAGCGGCCTAAACCGCGGCCCTCACCGAAGGAATACCTTCAACCTGATGCGAGCCGAGGGTCGCCTGGGGCTCGCCGTACCGGACAGCTTCGATGCATGGCGCAAGGAGCGTACCGTGACGCTCGATGCCCGGCTGAAGGCACTCGCCCAGGCGGCCGCGGTCGATGCGATCCCAGACGCCACCTTGTGACGACAAGGGACTCTCGATCAGCCCGATCGGCGAGGAGGAGCGTGACCGGATCAACGCGCTCAGCCGTCGTCTTTATACTCTCGTGCCCCGCGTCAGGATCACCAGCCTGCTCGCCGAAGTGCATCGCTGGACGGGATTTCTCGACAGCTTCACCCATTACCGCACCGGAGAGACCGCGGGCGACGAGGCGGCGCTGATGGCCGCGATCCTCGCCGATGCGACCAATGCCGGGGCCGAGCGCATGGCGGAGAGCTCGCGCGGCGTCACCATCCACCAGATGATGCTGATGATCGATCGCCATCTTCGTAACCGTCCGGCCTGACCCGCTTGCCGAAGCGCAGAGGAGTGCGCAGGACGTCCTTAAGGTCGCACATAAGGACGCGCTTAAGGACAGCCATGACGCAGGTGACGGTGTTGACGGGGGCTGCTCGCCGCCGGGATTGGTCGGATGAGGAACGGCTCGAGATTCTTCGTGAGGCGTTTTCGCCTGGTGCCAAGGTCCAGCACGTTGCGCGGCGGTACGACGTCTCTCGTAGCCTGATCTATCAGTGGCGTCGTGCGGCTCTGCGCCGGGTGCAAGAGGCGTTCGTCCCGGCGGTGATCGACAATACGCCGGAGCCGGCCGTGGTCCCCACCGCACCGACCGAGCCGGAAGCGGCGATCGTGCTGGAGCTGACCGATGGTCGGCGGATGCGCATTTCGGCATCGACGCCGCCGGCGTTGGCAGCGGCTGCGCTGAGGGCGGTGCGATGATCCCGTCGGGTGCGCGGGTGTGGATCGCGATGGGCCATACCGATATGCGGCGCGGGATGCAGAGCCTGGCGGCGATGGTCCAGCAGCACTTCACCAGGGACCCGTTCGCCGGCGATCTCTGGGTCTTCCGGGGCCGCTCCGGATCGCTGATAAAGATTATCTGGCATGATGGGATTGCCATGTCGCTGTACACACGGCGGCTCGAGAAGGGTAAGTTCATCTGGCCCTCCGCGAAGGACGGCGTGGTGTCGCTGACGAGTTCGCAATTGGCCTGCCTGCTCGACGGGATCGACTGGCGCAACCCGCAGTATAGCTGGCGTCCGCAGAGTGCCGGATAACTTCACAAGACCGCGCATTTTCGGCTTGCCCTCGGGGCCTGGGGATGATTCACTTCGTTCATGGAAGCCGCCGTTTCGCCCTTTCCGGACGACGCCGATGCGCTCAAGGCGCTCCTCGCAACGGCGCTTCTGAGGGCTGACGAGGCTGAGCAACGCGCCGCAAGCGTCGAGGCCGAGCTGGCCAACGCCCGCGCCCTCGCGAGCGCCACCGAAGCGCTGATCGCACACCTCAAGCTGCAGAACGCCAAGCTGAGGCGTGAGCAGTTCGGCCCCAGTGCCGAACGCACGGAGCGGCTGCTCGCGCAGTTTGAGCTCCGGCTCGAAGACCTCGAAGCCGACGCGGCCGAGGACGAACTCGCCGCCGAAGCCGCCGCGGCAATGACGGCAACCGTTTCCGCTTTCCAGCGCAGGAAGCCGGTCAGGAAGCCATTTCCCGACCACCTGCCGCGCGAGCGCGTCGTCGTGCCCGCGCCGTGCTCGTGCCCGGCTTGTGGGGGCGGGCGCCTGTCGAAGCTCGGCGAAGATATAACCGAGACGCTCGAGGTGATCCCGCGTTCGTGGAAGGTCATCCAGACGGTGCGTGAGAAGTTCGCCTGCCGGGATTGCGAGAAGATCACGCAGCCGCCCGCACCCTTCCACGTCACCCCGCGCGGATGGGCTGGCCCCAGCTTCCTCGCCATGCTGCTGTTCGACAAGTACGGCCAGCATCAGCCGCTCCACCGCCAGGCCGAGCGCTTCGCCAGCGAAGGCGTGCCGCTCAGCGTGTCAACACTGGCTGACCAGATCGGTGCGGCCTGTCAGGCGCTCATGCCAGTCTTCCACCTGATGGAGGGCCACACCTTCGCCGCCGAGCGCCTGCACGGCGACGATACCACCGTGCCGGTCATGGCCAAGGGCAAGACCGTCACCGGTCGATTATGGAACTATGTGCATGACGATCGACCCTTCGGGGGCAATGATCCGCCCTCGGTCGTCTTCTACTATTCCCGCGACCGATGCGGCGACCATCCACGGCGCCACCTCACGGCCTGGTCAGGGATTCTGCAAGCCGACGCCTATAGCGGCTACAATGAGCTCTATGCGCCCAACCGGCAGCCCGGGCCGATCCTCGAGGCGGGATGCTTCGCGCACGCGCGGAGGAAGTTTTTCGAGCTCGCCGACGTCGAGGGCGCGGCACGCAAGAAGAGCCGCGGCAAGAAGGCGCCGATCGTCTATCCGATCGCGCTCGAGGCCGTGCAGAAGCTCGACGCCCTGTTCGCGATCGAGCGCGACATCAATGGCAAGAGCCCGGCCGAGCGCCTCGCCGTCCGTCAGGAACTCAGCGCGCCGTTGATGGCCGAGCTCCACAAATGGCTGAACGCGCAGCTGGCCCGGATCTCGCGCAACCACGACCTCGCCAAGGCCATCAACTATATGCTGCGCCGCTGGGACGCGTTCACCCGCTTCCTCAGCGATGGCAAGGTCTGTCTCTCAAACAACGCCGCCGAGCGTTCACTGCGCTGCGTGCCTCTCGGGCGCAAGTCGTGGCTGTTTTGCGGCTCGGATCGCGGTGGCCAGCGGGCGGCGGTCGCCTATTCGCTGATCCTGACCTGTCGACTCAACAACGTCGATCCGCAGGCATGGCTCGCCTACGTCCTCGCCCGCATCGCCGACCATCCCGTCAGCCGCCTCGACGAACTGCTCCCGTGGAATTGGAAGGCCGCCCAAGTCGCGCTCGCCGCCTGATCCAAACTGCGCCGCGGTACTCGGCGTATGCTTACCCATCTTCGCCCCGAGACCTACGCGATCGCGACGGCCGTGCTGGTCGATGCGCAGCAGGCCCACCCGTTCGCGGCGGTGTGGGGCGACGGTCACGTGTCATCGTCCGACGGGCAGTTCTTCCCCGCCGGTGGTCGCGGCGAGGCCAGCCTCGACTATAACGCCAAGTACGGCAAGCGCCCCGGTGCCTCGCTCTACGGGTTCCTCTCCAACCGGTTCGCCTCCTTCTTCTTCTCCCGGCTGATCTCGACCTCCGAGAGCGAAGCGCCCTATGTGCTCGACGGGCTCGTCCACAATGAAAGCTCGATCGAAATACACGAGCATGCGACCGACACCGCGGGCGCGACCGAGACGACCTTCGCCATGTTCCACGCGTTCGGCTACCGGCTCATCCCGCGCATCCGCAACCTGGGCGATCGCCGGCTGTTCGTGATCGCCCCCGACAGCGCCTACGATCCGCTCGACGCGCTGATCGGCGGCACGATCAACATGAACAGGATCGAGCCGCACTGGGACGAGGTGCTGCGGCTCGGCGCCTCGGTCGCCGCCGGGCTCGTACCCCCTTCAGTAATCCTCAAGAAGATCGCCGCGACGCCTCGCCAGAACGGGCTGTCGGTCGCGCTGCGAGATCGGGCGGATCGAGCGCTCGATCTTCATCTGCGACTGGCTCCTCGATCCCAAGCTGCGCCGGCGGTCCAACGCCATCCTCAACAAGGGCGAAAGCCGCCATGCCCTGGCGCGCGCCGTGTTCCTTCATCAGCTCGGCGAACTGCGCAACCTCGTCGTCAACGCGATCGTCCTGTGGAACACCATCTATCTCAGCCGCGCCGTCCGCTTCGTCCACGACCAGGGGACCACGATCCCCGATGCGCTTCTCGCCCAGGTCGCGCCGCTGCCCTGGAGCCATATCGCGCTGACCGGCGATTATCTGTGGAACGAGATCGACCGCCCCCTCGAACGCTACCGCCCGATCCGCGCCAACCGCTTCAATCCCAAGAACTTCGTGTTCCCTTAGACCCAATGACTGCCTGAGCCATGAGGGCTTTGATCTGCGATGCTTCACCTGCGGAGGGTCAGCAACGGAGATGATCGATGGCAAAGAGATTGAAGTACATCGGGCTGGACGTGCACAAGGAGACGATCGCGGTGGCCGTGGCGGAGGGCGAACGCGGCGGCGAGGTTCGCTTTCATGGCACGATCCCGAATGAAGACGATGCCGTACGCGGTATGGTCAAGCGTCTGGCTGGACCTGGCATCACCCTTGATTTTTGTTACGAGGCGGGACCTTGCGGCTACGGCCTGCAGCGCCTTCTGACCCGACAGGGGCAACCCTGCATTGTCATTTCCCCCTCAATGATGCCGAGACGTCCTGGTGACCAGATCAAGACCGATCGGCGCGATGCAATGACGCTGGCGCGCCTGCTCCGCGCCGGAGAGCTGGCCCCGATCTGGGTGCCGGATGAAGCTCATGAGGCAATCCGCGATCTCATCCGTGCGCGGCGGTCGGCGCAGGAAGACACTTCGGCTGCCAAGCAATCGGTGCGCAGCTTCCTGCTTCGCCATGATCGCAGATTTTCCGGAAAGTCGGCATGGACCAAAACCTACTGGCGCTGGCTGTCGGAGCAACGTTTCGATTTCGCGCATCAGCAACTGGCTTTTGAGGAGGCCAAGCGTCGTGTCCTGGAGGCGCAGGCACGAACTGCACGCCTCGAGGCGGCGCTCGTCGAAGCGGTCGATGGCTGGCGGTTCGCACCGCTGGTTCGCAGTTTGCAAGCCCTTCGCGGTGTTCGCCTGATTGTCGCGGCAACCCTGGTCGCGGAGGTCGGCGACTTGACGAGGTTTCAGAACCCCAAGCAGTTGATGGCTTACCTCGGGCTGGTCCCGTCGGAATATTCGAGTGGCGCGCGAGTTCAGCGTGGCCGGATCACGCGCGCCGGAAACGCTCATGCCCGCACCATGCTGGTCGAGGCGGGATGGACCTATCGACTTCCTGCCCGCGAAGAGCGACGTTACCGGGATCGCGTTGCGGATCTTCCCGAAGATATTCAGGCGATCGGTTGGAAGGCTCAGGTGCGGCTATGCCAGCGGTTCCGCCGCCTCTCGGCGACAGGCAAGCCGCAACCCAAGGTCAACACGGCGATCGCCCGTGAACTTGTGGGTTTCGCCTGGGACATCGCCCGTCGCGTGCAACCGGTGGTGGCGGTCTGACCCGCCAGGGGTAGAGCTTGGGCTCTGGCCTTTGGCGACATAGGCATGGCCGGTGTGTCGCGGGCGCCCGACTGTGATGGGCAATCCTCGGTGTACGTTGGGGCAGGCAAGTCCGATGCCCGTGCTTAGAGTGAGGAAGGTCCAGCGACGGAAACGGGTATTGCGGTAATCAATCCGCGGATGAGAGCGTGATCAATCGTCGTCGATCAGGAGCCCGCGGCACTCCGGCCATGCCAAATTCACCGCTAGCCCAAAGGCCAGCGGACGCGTAAACTCGCCTTGTAACGCAGATGGCAGTCATGAGAGCGTACACGGCTGAAGAAACTCCCACGGGGCCCTAGGAAGATCGACGTCGACAGGGCGCGCAACGACGCCGCCGATGATGAGCATCGGAACTTCAATCCTGGTCATGCGCGCCGCCTCTGGATGCCGCGAGCTTCTGCGCGGAACGCCGGGAACCCTGCGCGGCTGTCCGCCGTCAATGTATCCGTTCCAACGCTGTGGCGTAGTTCGCCACCGCCGTCCCCCCCATGTTGAACACCGCCCCGACGGAGGGGCTGGCAAGTTGCATTCCCGCCGGCGCTTCGCCGCACAATTGCATCGCGGCAATGGCGTGCATCGATACGCCAGTAGCACCGATCGGATGTCCCTTCGCCTTCAGCCCGCCCGAAACATTGACCGGCAGCTTGCCCGTCTTTTCGGTCAAGCCTTCCAGGATCGCATGGGCCCCTTCGCCGGGCGCCGCAAGCCCGATCGCCTCATACTGCATCAGCTCGGCGATGGTGAAGCAGTCGTGCAGCTCCGCGAACGACAGGTCCGACAGCTGCAAGCCTGAGCGCTCCATCATCTTGCCCCAGGCTACTTGGGCACCGTGAAGCTCGGTGGCGTCGCGGGCGGACATCGGCAGGAAGTCGGTAGCGTGAGCACGACCGCGCAGGCGCACCGCCCGCCGCATCGTCCGGGCGGTCTCGTCATCGGTCATCACCAGCGCTGCCGCACCGTCGGATACCAATGAGCAGTCGGTGCGCTTCAGGGGACCCGCCACGCGGGGATTATCGAGGCTCTCCTGCCTGCAGAAATCGTAGCCGAGGTCCTTTCTGATCTGCGCGTACGGATTATCGAGGGCGTTGCGGTGGTTCTTGGCCGCTATCGCGGCCAACGCATCCGACTGGTCGCCAAAGCGGGCGAAATATTGACTCGCAATGTCGCCAAATACACCGACAAACCCGCCTTTGACATTGCTCTGCTCCGCGAGGTAGGAAGCACGCAACAGGTTGTCCCCGATCGCGGGCCCCATGGTGTCGGTCATCTTCTCCACGCCGACCACGAGCACGATACGTGCGTCGCCCGCCTCGATAGCGCGGGCACCCGCGTAGACGGCGGCAGAACCCGACGCGCATGCATTCTCGACACGGGTGGCGGGCTTATGGCGAAAGATCGGATACGCCTGTAGGACCAGCGCCGCGGTAAAATCCTGACGGGAGAAGCCGGCATTGAAGTGACCGAGGACGATCTCGTCCACGTCCTCGGCGGCTATGCCGGCATGGTCCAGCGCTTCCCGGGCCGCACGGACGACCAAGGTCTCCACGGTCTCCTCCGTGAGCTTCCCAAATGGTGTATGTCCCCAACCGACGATCGATGTCATGATGCTTCCTCGTGGGTGTGGGCGAACTGCTCGATCAGCACGCGCTTCAATACCTTGCCGTAATTGCTCTTGGGCATCGCATCGAGGAAGATGTAGCGCTTCGGCCGCTTGAAACGCGAAATCCGCTCGATGCAGTGAGCGTCGAGAGCGGCATCATCCACCGAGCCGTCCGGCTCGCGCACGACCGCTGCGACCACAACCTCGCCCCAATCGGCGTCGGGCAGCCCGATCACGCTGACTTCGGCTACGTCGGGATGGGTCAGCAGCACTTCCTCCACTTCCCGCGGATAGATGTTGGTGCCCCCCGAGATGATCACATCCTTCGACCGATCGCGAAGGGTGAGGCAGCCCGTCTCGTCGAAGCTGCCCATGTCGCCCGTGTAGAGCCAGCCATCCTTCAGCGCGGCCGCCGTCGCCTCTGGATTGTTCCAATAGCCGCGCATCACGATGTCGCTGCGGCAGATGATCTCGCCGATCGTGCCAACCGGCGTGTCGCTTCCCTGCTCATCAACCACGCGCACCTCGACCCCCGACCGCGGCCAGCCGACAGAGCCAAGCACTGCATCGTCCGCGCCGACATGGTCCCGCTGGCGGAGGCCGGTGATCGTCATCGGAGCCTCTCCCTGGCCGTACAGCTGCCGAAAGACCGGTCCCATCACCTCGAGCGAGCGCTTCAGCTCCTCCAGATACATCGGTCCACCGCCGTAGAGCACCGAGCGGATGGCGTGACGGGAGCGTCCCGAAGCCTCCATTTCGACTCGAAGCCGGCGGACCATGGTGGGCGCGAGGAAGGCGCCTGCTCCACCATGAGCGTCGGCCAGAGCCAGAAACTCGGATGGATCGAAGCCGTTCGAGGCGGGAATCACCTGACGGGCGCCACGCAGGGCGTAGGGCAGCATGTAAAGGCCAGAACCGTGGGACATTGGAGCCGCATGGATGATGCAGTGGTCGTGCTCGACCGCATCCAGGTCCGCAACGTGGCATAGCGACATCGCGACGAGGTTGCGGTGCGTCAGCATCGCGCCCTTCGAGCGTCCCGTGGTACCGCTGGTGAAGAACAGCCACGCCAGATCGTCCGCCTTTACCGCGATCGGCGGAGAAGCTGGCTGAGCGCACATCGCGGCATAGGCTTCGGAATCGATCGTCACGACCCGTTGGACGCTTCCCTCCAGCTCGGGGGCCAGGTCCCAGGAGCCGAATGCGAGCGATGCCCCAGCGTCGGCGGCAATTTCGCGCATTTCGCGCCCGTGGAGCTTCGCGTTGACGGGTACCGCGACCATTCCCGCAGCCCAGATGCCGAACATTATCTCCGGATATTCCGGACAATTGGCGGCTCCGACTAGGACACGGTCGCCTGCCGAGCCGATCGCGCGCAGCGCCACGCCGAGGCTCAGCGATCTTTCATGCCATTCGGCGAAGGTCAAGTGCTGCCGCGTCCCGTGGAACACCGCTCCTTCGCCTGCATAGCGGCGGGCGCTGTTCTGCAGGAAAGTAAAGAGGCTCACGTACCGAGGCCCCGTTCCTCAAGCCAGCGCGCCGTGAGCGTCGTCACTTCTCCCAGCTTGTCAGGCTGCCCAGCATAATAATGGGTCGCGCCCTCGATCGTGGCGAACGTCTTGTCCAAACTCGCCGCTGCCTCGAAGACGGCGTGGATATGCGGCTGCGGCACTGCGTCGTCGGCGCTATTCTCGATGGCCAGGAAAGGCACGGTGATCGCGGGTGCGCAGTGGAGAGCGTCTGCATTGGTGTCATCGATCGACCATTGCGACAGCCATGCCCTCAAGGTGGAAAAGCGCGCGAGGCCGACAGGCCCGTTGTTAACAGTCTCAGGATTGCCGAGATAACACCAGCCGGGACGCCGATCGTTGCGGTCAAGCGAGGGATCGAGAAAGCGCGGATCAGCCAGCGTCCGGTGCACCACGAAGCCCCGCTCGACCTCTCCAGTCCGGAGCGCCTTCAGATGTTCGAGCGTCTGCTTCACCCAAGCGGTGATGCGACGCATTCGGGCAAGCTGGGCGGCGCGATACCGATCGATATAATCGCCCGAGTAAGGCGGCCGCTCAGGATTGTCGGGCGCGTAGATATCCAGGTCGGCGTCCCTGTCGTCAGGATCGAGCTCGTTTCGTACCGACGGATCGATCCAATCGAGGAGAATCCGCGCACGGGAGGTGTGCGCAGCCTGGAAGATAACGGCATCGGCCGGAATCAGCCCTGCGGAGGCGACGTTCACCGGGTCGCCCGCCGGGCTGTGTGTAATGGTCGGGCGCTCGGCCTGTGACTGATAGAACAGGGCGAGCGAGCCGCCGCCACTCCACCCGACAAGAACGATATGCTCGTAGTGCCACACATTCTTTGCGTGGGCGATATACGTGCCGAGATCGAGCAACACCTTTTCCATTATGCACGCGCTGTCGTTCCGTGCGTAACGGCTGCCGGCGCATAACACATGGGCACCGCCGCGAGCGGCTGCACGAGGAATCGGCAGAAGCTGCAGCGTCGAGGCGGGATGCATCATGACCTGCAACGTGCGCGAAGGCGCGTTGCGGGGGCGGATTAAGACACCCTCTAGATTGACGGCCCCCTGGTTGCCGGCAAAGCCATAGGTCTCGGTGAACGACGACGCCTCGTCATAGGCAAGGTGGACCCATTCGAATTCGAGTTCATGATCTACCAGCATGCGTCGGAGATTCCCTGCTTCGGCAAGCCGCGATGCCCCTCAATAGCCACTGTAGCGCCTGCGTTGATCCCGGATCAGCTCAAGCAGCGATTCCGCCACGTCCCTTCCCTCGGTCGCGGCCTTTTTCTTCGTGTCGCACCACAATTTGAGGTCGATGTGTCCCTGCTCGGTATGCTGATTCCAGTCAGGGTCGAGTGGCGCGGTAATCTCCAGGCGGACGCCGTTGGGATCGTGGAAGTAGATGCTGTAGATGAGCCCCTTGTGATCGGTCGGCCCTACCAGCGCGATCCCGTTCTGCCGCAACCAGTCCGCCCAGCGGTCGACTTCCTCGCGATCGGCTGCCTGCAGGGCGATATGATCGAAAATATCATAAGCGGGATGGGTCGCCTCGGCGCGGTCCGGTAGGCCGGGAGCCTCGAAAAAGGCAATGGTGGAGCCGTCCTGCATCCTGAAGAAGATGTGGAAATAGGCAAAATTGTCCCCGGTGGACGGGATGCTGTCGTCGAAGATGGTGCTCGCAAGCTCCATCCCCATGATCTTCGTATAGAAATTCGCGGTGGCTTCCACGTCATGGGTTACCCATGCCGCATGATTCAACATCAAAGGCGTCAAGCCGGAACCAGATACGGTTTCGGTCACGGCATCGGCCCGCTCGGCTTGAACAACTTCTGTCATCAAAAAACTCCTAGTGCATATATTTGCGATCAGCTGTTCAGACCAGTTTAGGCGCGACCGGCAACGCGCGCTGTCCCTGATCGCCGGGACTAACTATCGGTAAGGTCGATATCGGACGAAATCGACGGCCGCCAGTAGCTCGCCCGAGCATCGTGGGCCTCGATCGCCCCACTCAACGCCAGCGTCGAGTCTATATCGTCGCGCCCATCCATGAGTCTCTGCCGGCGTTCGGGTGAAACGTCGAACGGATAGGTGTGGCCATCGACGCTGGTAAGCAGCTGGCGCGGCAGATCGACGGCCAGAAGCGCGGTCTCAGGCATTGAAACCGTCTCGATCAGCTTCTCGCACTGCGCGCGCGGCAGCTCGATCGTGAGCATTCCGTTCTTCGTGCAATTGTTGGCGAAAATGTCGGCGAAGCTTGGCGCTATCAAGCATCGAATGCCAAAGTCGAGCAATGCCCACGGCGCATGTTCGCGGCTAGACCCGCAGCCGAAATTGTCGAGCGCGACGAGAAACACAGCGTCGCGCCAAGGCTGCCGATTGAGCACGAAATCCATCTTCATCCCACCGGCTTCGTCGGTTCGCATCGTATGGAACAGCGCGTCGGCCAGACCTTCGCGGGAGATCGTCGAGAGGAAACGCGCCGGCAGAATTTTGTCGGTGTCGATGTTCGCGAGAGGCAGCGCCGCTCCAATGCCTTCCAGGTGCCGGAAAGCCCGGCTCATAGCGACTGCTCCTTGAATTCGCGGATGTCGACCAGCGCTCCCGCGATGGCGGCGGCCGCCGCCATCGCGGGCGAGACGAGATGGGTTCTTCCGCCCGGCCCCTGTCGGCCCTCGAAGTTACGGTTCGACGTCGAAGCGGCGCGTTCGCCTGGGCGAAGCCGGTCGGCGTTCATCCCGACGCACATCGAGCAGCCGGCATCGCGCCATTCGAATCCAGCATCGAGGAAGATCCGGTCGAGCCCCTCCGCCTCGGCCTCTGCCTTGACCGCGCCAGAGCCCGGCACCACCAAGGCGCGCAGGCCATAAGCCACATGCCGGCCCTTCGCTACCGCCGCGGCCGCGCGCAGATCTTCGATCCGACCGTTCGTGCAGCTGCCGATGAAGACGGCGTCGAGACGGAGCCCGGCGAGGCGCTGCCCCGGGTTGAGGCCCATATATTCGAGCATGGCAGCCATCTGCGCCGCCCGAAGCGGATCCTGCTGGTCTCCCGGGTCCGGAACGCGGCCGGCGATCGTCGTGACCGCCTCTGGGGTCGTGCCCCAGGTCACCATCGGAGCGATTACGCTGGCGTCGACTTCCACCTCCCGATCGAAGCGCGCGCCGGCATCGGACGCCAGCGCCCGCCATTCGGTAGCTGCTTCGTCGAACGCCTGCGCCTTCGGCGCGAATGGCCGCTTCCGCAAATAGGCGAAAGTGGTCTCGTCGGGAGCGATCATGCCAGCGCGTGCGCCTGCCTCGATCGACATGTTGCACACGGTCATGCGACCAGCCATGTCGAGGCCGCGTATCACGCTGCCCGCATACTCGATGACGTAGCCGGTGGCTCCCCCGCTGCCGATCCGACCAATCATCGCGAGCACCACATCCTTCGCGGTCACGCCCTGTCCTAGAGACCCCTCGAAGCGCACCAGCATCGTCTTCGAGGGCTTTTGCACCAGCGTTTGCGTAGCGAGCACATGCTCCACTTCGGAAGTGCCTATCCCGAACGCCAGGGCACCGAAGGCGCCGTGCGTGGAGGTATGGCTGTCGCCGCATACTATGGTGGTGCCGGGAGCGGTAAGGCCGAGCTCCGGGCCGACCACATGGACAATACCCTGCCGCCTGCTGAGCAGGGGGATGTAGGGCACTGCGAATTCGCGGACGTTGGATTCCAGCGTCTCCACCTGGACCCGACTCAGCGGGTCCGCTATGGTCAAGCGTCTTTCACTGGTCGACACATTGTGGTCCGCCACGGCCATGGTGCGCTCCGGGTGCCGAACCGTGCGTTTCGCAACGCGGAGGCCCTCGAATGCCTGCGGGCTCGTGACCTCGTTGACCAGGTGAAGGTCGATAGCGATCAGCCGTTCGTCGCCCGGCAGATCCGCTATCAGGTGACGGTCCCAGATCTTGGCGAACATGGTCTTCGGAGCGGTCATGCCGCAGGCTCCCGTCGTCGCCGCGAAGCGAGCAGCGCGTCGCGAACCCGCCCGCCCGTAAGAGCGCCCGGCAGGACCGCGCTCTCGGCAGCAAGATCGATGAGACTATTGAGGTCGATGCCGGTTTCGATGCCCATCTGCTGGAACGTCCAGACGACGTCCTCCGTTGCAACATTACCCGTCGCCCCCGGCGCGAATGGGCAGCCGCCGAGGCCGGCAACGGAGGCGTCTATCACCGTAACCCCCGAGGACCAGGCCGCCAGCACGTTGGCGACGCCGAGCCCGTAGGTGTCATGGCCATGAAACGCCCATCCCGATACATTGGGGAAACGTGCAAAGACCGACCGGAACAGCGCGGCTACCCTGTCGGGCGAAGCCCTTCCGGTGGTGTCGCACAATGCGATCTCCACGTCGGCGCGGATCGCGACCAGATCCTCGATCAGCTCCAACGCTGCTTGCGGAGGCACGGGGCCCTCGAACGGACAGTCGAACGTCGTGCCAAGATTGATGCGGAACTTCGTTCCTTCCGAGGCACCGGCAACTATCGTACGGAAATCCGCGACCGATTCCTTCGGCGAGCGGCGGACGTTGTTGCGATTGTGCGCCTCCGATACGGACAGCACGAAGGCAAGATGCCTCGCGCCCGCTTCCAAGGCCGCAGCGGCCCGCCGAGGGTTGGGCACGAGTACCTGCGGGTCAAGTCCTGGAAGCGCGTTCGCGGCGGCCAACACCTCGGCGGCGTCGGAAAGCTGAGGCACCGCGCTGTCGCTGACGAACGCGGTCACCTCCGCACGCCGAATCCCGGCTTCGTGGAGCCGCCGCATCATCGCAATCTTCGTGCCGGTCGGCACCCGTGGGACGATTGGCTGCAAGCCGTCGCGGAGCGCGACGTCGACCAGCTCGACCCTCATCCGATCACCCCCTCTTCGCGCATCTGCAGGATCGCCTCAGGTGAAAGACCCAGCATATCGCCGAAAATTTCCGCATTATGGGCGCCAAGTTCGCAACCAGGCCAGCTGACCTCGCCCGGTGCCTCGACCACATGGGGAACGATGCCGGGATGCAGGACGGTCCCGAAGGCAGGATCGGCCACTTCACGTACCATGCCGCGCTCACGGAACTGGGGATCCTGAGCTATGTCCGCAACCGTGAACACTTTCGAGTTGGGGATGTCGGCTGCGTTCAGCACTTGCTCCAACTCTACGGCCGGCATGGTCCTGGTCCAGCCCGAAATTACCCCGTCGAGCCGCGTCGCATTGTGCACTCGGTTGCGATTCCCGGCAAAATCGGAGTGTAAAAGCTCGGGGGCATCGATGAGGGCAACCAGTCGGGCAAACAAGCGATCCGAATTCGCGGCAATCAGGATCCATGCGCCGTCCGAGGTAGGATAAGCGTTCGAAGGGGCGGCGGTGGCGATGGCGCCTCCGGTTGGCTGCTTCACTATATTAAGCGCACCGAATTCCGGGAGCATACCCTCCATCATGCTTAACACCGATTCGGTTAGCGCCACGTCCAGCGTAAGCCCAGCTTCGCCGGGACTTCGATAGCGACGGCAGAGAGCGGCCACGATTCCGAAGGCCGCGTAGAGGCCGGCGATACTGTCTCCGATGCTCACGCCGACGCGCACCGGCGGGAGCCCGGTTGTGCCCGGGCCGTGATTGGTGAGATGACGGAGACCACCTATCGCTTCGCCGATGACTCCGAACGCCGCACGATCGCGATACGGGCCGTCCTGCCCGTATCCCGAGACGTGAGCTATGATCAGATCCGGACGCGCGCGCCGCAACTCGTCGTCGCCGAGACCCAGTTTCGCAAGCTGTCCCGGACGAAAATTTTCGACCACGGCATCGCATTGGGTGGCCAAGCTGCGCGCCAAATCGCGCCCCTTCTCCGTCTTCAAGTTTAGCGTAACGCTGCGCTTATTGCGGCCATGCACCGACCACCAGACCGACTTCCCGTCGATGTGCGCCCCCCATTGCCTGACGGGATCCCCATCGGGCGGCTCGAGCTTGATGATGTCGGCGCCCAGGTCTGCGAGCAGACGCGTGCAGAACGGAGCCGCGACGAAATGCCCGATCTCCAAGATACGCAGCCCCACCAACGGCCCGTTTCGAATGCCTGCGTCTGGGCGGGATCGGGCTTGCTCGGGAGGTGATTGCGCGGAGTCGCTCATGCCGGCCGTCTAGCCCCGCCATCTTCCGAGTGATCGTCCCTCCGCGGAGGGACACTGCGGCGACCTGGCGCGACCGGTACCTGGACGCGGGGACATTCGGCGATGCCGGACAGGTGTAGCGGTAGCAACTGGCGTCAGATCGACTCGCCCGACAGTCAGGCCGATCGAAGGCTGCTCATTGCGCCGCGATCGAAGGGAACCTCAAGGATGATAATCGACGTTCACCACCATTACCTCCCGCCGCGCTACTTCGAGGAATTCGACAGGCTGCTGCCCGAGCGGATCGACGCGGTTCGCCATTACGGGCGCATCGCCGGCCATGACCGCGAGGCCGGCTACACAACCACGCCGGCGATCGACCCGATATGCTGGTGCGACGAGACGCTGCAGTTGGAGGCGATGGACGCTGCCGAGGTCGACCATGCCGTGCTGTCGGCAGCCTGCTTCCAGGATTGGATGACGATGGATGCGGCGAGGATCATCAACGAAGGAACCGCCCACCTCGTCAGCCGTCATCCCGATCGCTTCTCGGGCATGATATCCGTTCCGCCGGATGGCGGCGAGGAAATGGTGGAAGAAATCCGGCGTGCACGTGACCTTGGTCTATGCGCTGTCAACATGACGACGACACATAGGGGACGTTATCCCGATCACAAGGATTTCCGGCTAATGTTGGAAACGGCTGCCAACCTCAAACTGCCGGTCTACGTGCATCCGAGCTGGCGCGGGCCGCTGCAGCACATGGAACGCTGGAACTTGGAACGATCCATCGGCAAGCCGACCGACCTGAATCTTGGGATCGCTAATCTCATGTTCGGCGGCGCGTTTGCGGAATTACCCGACCTACGGATGGTTTTCGCTCATCTCGGCGGGTCGCTCCCCGTCACGATGAGGAGACTCTTCTTCGGCCAGCCGGGATGGCTGAGCGCGCCCGACTATGATTATCCGACCCTGCTCAAGCGCCTGTTCGTCGATACCGCTCCCGGCATGTGGCAGTCACCCCTTGAGATACAATGCGCCGCCATGATCCTTGGCGTCAGCCAGATGCTGATGGGATCGGACTATCCGCTGTCGAACGATCCGGCCGGCGTCCTGAAGGCGTCAGTCGACCATGTGCGCCTCACAAACCTTTCCGACACCGAAAAGGAAAGGATATTAGCGACGAACGCCATCGAGGTGTTCGGGCTTCACCATCTCGACGCCCTCAGCAACAAAGGTGGGGCACAGCAGATTCATCCTGCTGCCGGCTGTTGCTGATGCGCCACCGGTCTAGCAGTCGAGAAGGATTTTTCCGAAGTGCTGGTTGCCGGCCATATAGGCATGCGCTGCCACCGCATCCGCTAAGTCGAAACGGCGATCGATCGGCAATGACAGGCTGCCCGACTCTACTGACGGCCATAACTCATCCGTGACCCCACGAACGATGTCCCGGACCTGCTCCAGCGACCGAGTGCGAAAGGTAACGCCGTGGAAGCTGATGCGGCGGAGGGCATGCAGGTTGAAGTCGAACTCGCCGATAGTACCCCCCAGCCGGCCGACGTTGACGATCCTTCCCGCGATCGCTGTACCCTTCATCAGCTCGCCGAAGCACGGGCCGCTCACCATATCGACGGCGACGTCCGCGCCCTTCGAATCGGTCACTTCAAACAAGGCCTGCGACCAGTCGGCAGCACCGGTGTCGATCGTCCCATCGGCGCCGAACGTCACGAGCCGTAAACGTTTATCGCCGGAACGGGCCCCGCCTATCACCTTGGCGGCGCCAAGGATCTTGGCTATCTGTAAGGTCGCGAGACCTACCGCGGAGGTTGCGCCGTGGACGAAGACCGTCTCGCCTCTCCGCAACCCGGCGACGACCAGCGCATCATGCGCCGTCATGAGCGCCAGCGGCAAAACCGCGGCTTGGGCGGCCCCTTCGCCCGACCTGAGCTTGAAGATGCGATGCTGATCCGCCACCGCATATTCGGCATAGCCGCCGGTGCCGGAGCAGGCGACCCAATCCCCTACCACGCAATCCGTGACTGTCGATCCAATCTCGACGACTTCGCCTGCCCATTCCATGCCGATTGGCTTTCCGTACGAATTGGCACTTGCGACTCCCATTCCCTTCGCGGCGGCGAGATCCGCCCGGTTCATTCCCGCCGCTACGACGCGGACGAGTATCTGTTCGTCGGAGGGTGTGGGCCGAGCGACCTCAGCGACCGTCAATCCCTCGGCCGTCGCGATTCCTGCTATCATGGTCGTGGTCATGGAATCCCCTATTTTGCGTCCCAGGTCCAACAGGCAACATTGACCGCACGCCTAGCCGACTCCCGAGAGGCTGGCCCGTCCCTAGACAGAGGGACGGGCCAGCCTCGCCGCCTTCGGCGGGGACAGCGCCGAGCGCTCTCCCGCAATATGCGGATAGAAGTCACGGAAAATCGACTATGAACGATCGCGAACTGGCTGAGTCGGCCACTGCCGGAAATGTCGCCGAGAAACGAATAGTGCCGACTGTGGCGGCACAAGCGATTAGCTCCGAGCTGGCCGACGGGCTCCCGGTACCGCGTCGCTACTGGGCCATGACGGCTATGTGGTTCGCGTTGGCGATGTCCGTCCTCGACACGTCCATCGCCAATATCGCACTGCCCGCCATCGCGGGCGATCTGAGCGCCAGCGCCGCGCAATCCATCTGGGTGGTCAACGCCTACCATATCGCGATCGCCATGGTGCTGCTCCCGATCGCTACGCTCGGCGAGATCGCCGGATATCGCCGGATATACATTTCCGGTCTCGCTTTGTTCGTGGCAGCCTCGCTCGCATGCGGGCTGGCGCCCAGCCTCACGGGCCTTGCCGTGGCGCGCTTCGTCCAGGGCCTCGGCGCTGCTTCCACGATGGCCATCAGCGGCGCTCTCCTGCGCGTCATCTATCCGAAGGCTAGGATGGGGAGGGGCATCAGCTACAATGTGCTGATCGTGGCGATTTGCTCGGCGGCCGGACCGAGCCTTGCCGCGGCAATCCTGGCTCTTGGATCGTGGCGTTGGCTGTTCGCGATAAACATCCCGCTCGGGCTGGTCGCCTGCATCCTCGCCTATTACTATCTCCCCTCGGCTGAGGGTGCGACCAAACGGTTCGACTATTTGTCCGCCATTCTGAATTGTTCAGCCTTCGGCGCCTTGTTCCTCGCTTTGTCCGACGCCGCCCAGGGAACGATGTCCACGCTCACCGTGGTCGAGCTCGCGCTCGGGGTCGCTTCAGGCGTATTGCTCATTCACCGATCATGGGCGGCGGGGGATCCGATGGTTCCGCTCGATCTGCTGCGCATCCCGATATTGCGCCTGTCCTACTCGACCTCCTCCTGTGCATTCGCGGCGCAGATGATCCTCATGGTGTCCCTGCCCTTCTACCTTCAGGGCCATTTCGGGTTCAACGAGGTCAGCACCGGCTTGCTGATCACGCCGATGCCGGTCGGCATCGCGATTGCTGCGCCGATAGCCGGTCGCCTCGTCGAGCGGATACCGGCCGGCCTGCTCGGCGGAGTAGGCTTGTTCGTCGTCGCGGGCGGCCTCTGCCTGCTCGTACTCACGCCTATCCGTTCGCCACTTCTGCTGCTGATCGTCGCGATGGTGACGTGCGGGCTCGGCTTCGGGCTATTCCAATCGCCCAATAGCCGAACCATGCTGGGCGTCGCCCCGATACGCCGGAGCGGAGCCGCCGCCGGTATGCTCGCGACAGCACGGCTGGTGGGGCAGACCGTCGGGGCGGTGCTAGTTGCTTTGCTGTTCCGCAGTTTCGGCGATGCCCATGTGGCGCCGGTGCTCTTCGCAGCAGCGCTCTCCGTAGTCGCTGCTCTGCTCAGCCTGAGAAGGTTGCGCCTTGCGAGCGATCCGCATTTCGCCTCGGGCGGCGACCGGATATGAGGTGCTACAGGCGAGGCGTGCCCCACTGGTACTCGTGAAAATGGCTCAGCCGGATACCGTCGACAGCAGAAAGTACCGAAGAATGCGCCGACAATTCCTTATTGACCTCAACCTCATCATATCAAGGTTTGTTCGCCAGACACCGATTTCGCGGACATAGTGTGAACGTCGACGTCAAGCGGTCGGTCGAAGATATTGGTAGAGGGTTTCGCGGCTGATCCCGAGGTCCCGGGCAACCGTGGCCTTCGGTTCACCCTCGGCAATGCGTTTCTTCAGTTCGGCCACCTTCTCATCGGTCAGGGCCTTTTTCCTGCCGCGATATGCGCCGCGCTGCTTGGCGATGACGATGCCTTCGCGCTGCCGTTCCCTGATGAGCGCGCGCTCGAACTCGGCAAAGGCGCCCATGACCGAGAGCATCAAATTGGCCATAGGGGAATCTTCGCCAGTGAAGGCGAGGCTCTCTTTCAGGAACTCGATCCGGATGCCGCGGGCGGTCAGCGACTGCACGAGCCTGCGCAAATCATCGAGGTTGCGGGCGAGGCGATCCATGCTGTGCACGACCACCGTGTCGCCTTCGCGGATGAAGGACAGCATGGCTTCGAGCTGGGGGCGTTTGACATCCTTGCCCGAGGCCTTGTCGGTGAAGATCTTGTCGAGCGCCACGCCCTCAAGTTGGCGATCGACATTCTGCTCGAAAGCGCTGACCCGGACGTAGCCGATCCTCTGTCCCTTCATCACTGGCTCCCCCACCAAACCGTCAGGTTGAAATCTATGGGGTTGGACGACGAGCGTCAATAAATGAGTTTCTACACCCTTTCCTGACATATGCCGATCAATCGACCTGACGTCCGGTTAGGCTATACTCCAAGCTGACATCACAAAATCAAATCCCTCAAAGATGGCGTCAATTGCCTTGATGGGGTAAAAACTGGAGTGCTTCCAGGATGGGACATTCGGCAACGTCATCTCCAGTGCATCTGGCTAACGTGGTCGCCAGCGTCACCTCTATCTTCTGCAAATCTGCAATGCGGCGGCGGACATCTTCAAGGTGGAGTTCGGTTCTCGCCATAACCTCCGCGCAGGTTTGTGCACCGGTATCGGTGAGCGACAACAATGACCGTATGTCATCCATTGCATAGCCAAGGTCGCGCGCGCGCAGGATGAACTGCAACCTTTGCACCAGTTCCGGCGAATAGACGCGGTAGCCGTTGGAACTGCGAGGCGGCCCCGGCAGCAATCCCACCTTCTCGTAATAGCGGATGGTTTCGAGATTGCAGCCTGTTTTCCGGGCAAGCTGGGCACGCAAGATGCCGACCTGTTGCTCCATGAAAATACCTCTTGAGTCTGTAGTGGCTACAGAGCCTACACTGCGAATCACTCAGTTGGAACAAGGGATTCAAGCCATGGTCTCAACGCCGGAAGCGGGACAGCCAGCCCTCACCGAAAACCACGAGCCGAAGCAGGCAAACTGGGTTGCGGCGGGCGCATTGATCGGCGCGGGGCTCGCCTCGGCTTGCTGCGTCGTCCCGCTACTGTTGGTTATGCTCGGAATTTCCGGCGCGTGGATCGCCAACCTGACGGCGCTCGAACCTTACAAGCCCTATGTCGCAGGCGTAACGCTCGCGCTGCTCGGCTACGGCTTCTGGCATGTCTATTTCAAGCCGAAACCGCCCTGTGAAGACGGTTCCTACTGCGCTCGTCCACAATCGGCTTGGACCACCAAGGCGGTGCTGTGGCTGGGCCTTGCCGTCGCCATCCTGGCGCTCACCATCGACTGGTGGGCACCCTGGTTCTATTGAAAGGAAATACCCATGAAAAAGACAGTATGTATCGCTATGGCCGTGCTGGCTATGGCTGGCGGCGGGGTCGCCTATGCAGTTAGTGGCACGGCGCAAGATCGCCCCGCGGCTACCGCAACCGCTCAGAAGCAAACCACCTTTGCCATAGAGAACATGACCTGCGCCACCTGCCCGATCACCGTGAAGAAGGCGATGGAAGGCGTCGCCGGGGTAACGGCGGTCACGGTCGATTTCGCAGCCAAGACCGCGCGCGCAACCTATAACCCGCGCCGCACCAATGCTGCTGCGATTGCCGCTGCATCAACCAACGCGGGTTATCCGGCGCGCGCTATTCAAAACTGAGCGGGGCGCCGCCAGCGCCTCAAGAAAGCGATAAGCAATGAACGACTGTTGCAACCGCCCTGGGCGGGAAGGATTTGACGTGGCCGTCATCGGCGCGGGTTCTGCCGGGTTCTCCGCCGCGATCGCCGCTGCCGATCTGGGCGCGAAAGTGGCGCTCGTCGGTCACGGCACGATTGGCGGCACCTGTGTCAATGTTGGCTGCGTTCCTTCCAAGACGCTGATCCGCGCCGCCGAAGCGGTGCATGGTGGGCTTGCCGCCGCGCGCTTTCCCGGCCTTGGGGGCGCTGTCCAGATGGATGACTGGTCCGTATTGGCGGCGTCGAAGGACGATCTTGTCACGACGCTGCGCCAAAAAAAATATGTCGATCTGCTGCCCGCCTATGACGGTGTGAGCTATATCGAGGGCAAGGCACGCTTTGCCGATGGTGCGCTGATTGTCGGCGATGCGCCCATGAAGGTCGGCAAGGTCATATTGGCGATGGGTGCGCACGCCGCCGTGCCGCCGATTCCGGGGATGGACAGCGTGCCCTACCTAACCAGCACATCGGCGCTGGCGCTGGATCGCTTGCCCAAATCGCTGCTGGTGATCGGTGGCGGGGTGATCGGGGTAGAACTGGGACAGATGTTTTCGCGTCTGGGCGTTGATGTCACCATCTGCTGCCGAAGCCGCCTGCTCCCCGAAATGGACCCGGAAGTGAGTGCCGCGCTGAAAAACTATTTGGAAGCCGAGGGCGTGCGGGTTTGCGCAGGTGTCGGCTATCAGCGTATCGCCCAAACACAGAGCGGGGTCGAATTGACCTGCGAGGGGCATTGTGACACCGTCGCGGCGGAACAGGTGCTCATCGCCACCGGACGCCGACCCAATAGCGACGGGCTTGGGCTGGAGGAGCGCGGCATAGTGCTTGCCCGTAATGGTGGAATCGTCGTCGATGACCACCTCGAAACGTCGGTTCCAGGCATTTACGCGGCGGGCGATGTAACGGGACGGGACCAGTTCGTCTACATGGCCGCCTATGGCGCAAAACTGGCCGCGCGCAACGCGGTGACGGGCAACCAATACCGCTACGACAATTCCTCCATGCCATCCGTCGTCTTCACCGACCCGCAAGTCGCCAGCGCCGGCCTCACTGAAACGACAGCACGGGCGCAAGGCCTGGACATCAAGGTTTCGCTGCTCCCGCTCGATGCTGTGCCAAGGGCACTGGCAGCACGCGATACGCGGGGTCTCATCAAACTGATTGCCGACAAGGCGAACGACCGTTTGCTGGGCGGCCAGATCATGGCACCCGAAGGCGCGGATTCGATCCAGACACTGGTGCTGGCGATCAAACACGGCATGACCACCCTGGAATTGGGTGCAACGATATTTCCTTACCTGACCACTGTGGAAGGCCTCAAACTGGCGGCCCAAACGTTTGATAAGGATGTCGCCAAACTGTCTTGCTGCGCCGGGTGATTGCTCGGGGATCAACCGGCAACGAATGGCCTCCCTCCAGTGCAAGCCGCTTTGGTGTCAATTTTGTAATTCGCCTCAGCGGGAGAGCAAAATGGCACGACGCCGACTTCTGACCGGAGACGAGCGCCGGCGCCTGTTCGATCCTCCTGTCCAAGAAACCGCGATCATTGGGCATTATACCCTTTCTGCGGAAGATGTTGAATTGGTTGGGCGCCGCTATGGTCCAGCAAATCGCCTCGGTCTGGCTGCACAAATCGCTTTGATGCGACATCCCGGCTTTGGTCTGCAACCCGAGATCGGGCTTCCCGACGTCATTCTTCAGTACCTCGCGGCACAGTTATTCGTCGATCCTTCCTCCTTCTCTGCATATGGTCAGCGCGCGCAAACCCGTACCGATCATGCCGATCTCGTGGCGCGTTATCTTGGCATACGCCCGTTTCGACGTGGCGACCTGGCACTTGCCCTGAATCTTGCCGCGCAAGCCGCCGAGTATACAGACAGAGGTGAACCGATTGTTCGCGCCCTCATGGTTGGCCTGAAGGGTGAGCGGTTCATTCTTCCGTCAGGCGACACACTGGAACGCGCCGGTCTTGCTGGCCGGGCACGCGCACGCAAAGCTGCCGCAGCCGCAATCGTCGAAGGCCTCAGCTCTGCTGAACTGACACGGCTAGACGAACTCGTAATCAACAACCCGGATTTCGGCATGACACCGCTGGCGTGGTTGCGTAATTTCGAAGAAGCCCCGACTGCGGCCAATATCAATGGCTTGCTTGAGCGCCTGCGCTATGTTCGCGGCATAGGTATCCACCCGGTAGTTGGGGGCGCCATTCCGGAATTCCGCTTTGCCCAATTTGTCCGCGAGGGCGGCGTGGCACCGGCATTCCTGCTTTCGGATTACAGCGTCAATCGCAGGCGGGCGACGTTGACGGCCGCAGTGATCGACCTTGAGGCCAGACTTGCCGATGCCGCGATCCAAATGTTTGACCGACTTATCGGCGGCATGTTCACGCGCGCGCGGCGTGGGCGCGAGCGTCGCTACCAAGATAGTATTCAGTCGGTGGGGCAACTCATGCGGCTGTTTGGCGCCACGATTACAGCACTTGATGAGGCTGTCCAGAATGGCGGCGATCCGCTCGAATTGATTGACGAAGCGGTGGGCTGGCACCGGCTTGTTGCGGCAAAGGCCCAAGTAGATGCCCTTGCTGATCTTGCCGGCGAGGACGCACTGGTAACGGCAACCGAGCGTTACGCCACGCTACGGCGTTTCAGCCCGGCATTTCTGGACGCCTTCACCTTCAAGGCGTCTGGAACAGGGACGGCACTGATCAAAGCCATCGATGTCATTCGCGATGCGAACACACGAAAGTCGCGCGACCTTCCCGATGGCGTTCCACTGCCATTCCCCAATCGGCAGTGGAAGCGTCTCATCACCGAAAGCGGCCGTATCGACCGCCGACGTTATGAAATTGCGATCATGGCAACCTTGCGTGATCGTTTGCGCGCCGGTGATGTATGGATCGAGGGAACCCGCAACTATCAGCGCTTCGATGCCTATTTGCTGGGTCGGCGCGACGCCGCCAAAGTGGCGGATGTGCTTCCGTTCGATTCAAATGCTGCATCCTACCTCGCTGACCGGGCACGAAATCTTGACTGGCGGCTGCGCCGATTTGCCAAGCAGTTGAAAACAAACAAGCTTGAGGGAGTGTCGCTCGAACGAGACCGGCTCAAGCTTCAGCAAATGCCGCCTGTCACCCCACCGGAAGCTGAAGCCCTCGATCGCAAGCTCGATACCCTGCTTCCCCGCGTGCGCATCACCGAGCTGCTGCTTGAAGTCGCCGAACGCACTGGTTTTTTGAACGCATTCCGTGACCTGCGCTCAGGCAAGGAGCACGACAACCCCAGCACGGTACTCGCCGCAATTCTGGCTGATGGCACCAACCTCGGGCTGGAGCGGATGGCCAATGCCAGCGAAGGCGTCAGCTATGCCCAACTCGCATGGACCCACAACTGGTATCTTTCACCCGAGAACTATCAGGCCGCGCTGGCCATGATCATCTCAGCCCATCACGAATTACCCTTCGCGCGGCATTGGGGCGCTGGCACCAGTTCGTCGTCCGATGGCCAGTTCTTCCGGTCGGGGCGGAGCCGTTCAGGGGCGGCGGACGTCAATGCCAAATATGGCGCCGAACCTGGCGTGAAAATCTATTCTCACCTTTCCGATCACTTCGCATCATTCGGATCACGGATCATGTCCGCGACGGCAGGTGAAGCGCCTTACGTGCTCGACGGGCTTGTCCTGGGCGCCGGCAACCTTCCGTTGCATGAGCACTATACCGATACCGGCGGCGCCACCGATCATGTTTTCGCACTCTGCCACCTACTCGGGTTCCGCTTCGCGCCCCGGCTGCGCGATATTGGCGACCGCAAGCTGGGTTCGATCGCTGCGCCATCGACATACAAGGGCATCGAAAATCTGATGGGCCGCACCATCAAAACGGCAGCGATCGAGGCCGATTGGGATGACATCGTCAGGATTGTCGCCTCAATCAAGGATGGCACGGTGGCGCCGTCAGTAATCTTGCGAAAACTTGCCGCCTACAAACGCCAGAACAGGCTGGATTTTGCATTGGCTGAACTGGGCCGTATCGAGCGCACTTTGTTCACGCTCGATTGGCTTGAACAACCGGAACTGCGACGTGCCTGTCAGGCCGGTCTCAACAAAGGCGAGGCGAGGCACACGCTTGCCGCCGCCATCTATACCAACCGGCAGGGTCGGTTCACCGATCGCTCGCTGGAAAATCAGGAATTTCGCGCATCTGGGCTGAACCTGCTGATTGCGGCGATTTCCTACTGGAACACGGTCTATCTCGACCGGGCCGCCCAGCACCTCAACGCTGTCGGCACGACGTTCGATGCGGCACTGCTTGCGCACCTTTCTCCGATGGGCTGGGCGCACATCAGTCTGACCGGCGATTACCTCTGGGAGCAGGCCAGGCGACTTCCAGCAGGTGAATTCCACCCACTCAACGAGCCAATGGCGCGGTTGAAGCGTGTAGCGTAGCCCATGTTCCGCTTATGTCCGAGAAATCGTTGTCTGGCGAACAAACCTTGAGGTGACGCCTGACAGGGGAACCCAATACCTTGCCATGAACTACACCCAGCGCCTGGCAGAGGCCAACCTCGTCCCGTCGGTGGGCAGCGTCGGCGACAGCTATGACAATGCCTTGGCCGAGACGATCAACGGTCTCTACAAAGCTGAAGTGATCTGGCGGCAGCGATCCTGGCCGAGCGTATCAGCCGTCGAAATGGCAACCCTGCGCTGGGTCGACTGGTTCAACAATCACCGCCTGTTCGGGCCCATCGGGCATATCCCGCCCGCCGAGGCTGAAGCGAACTACTATGCAGCCAGAGACACCCTCGATATGGTCGCATGACTCAATTGAAACTGCCTCCGGAAAACCCGGGACGCTTCAGGACCTATTAAATGGCTTGCATGAGGCATGATTGGTTGATTCAATGTCAGCGTGAAGGAGGCGCTGTCGATGGATGTTCCGTTTTTGCTGAGTGAGGCGCAGATGCGCCGGATTGAGCCATTTTTTCCGCTATCGCATGGCGTTCCCAGGGTTGATGACCGGCGGATCGTGTCGGGCATTATCTATGTCATCAAGCACGGGCTGATGTGGCGCGATGCACCCAAGGATTACGGGCCGCATAAAACGATCTACAACCGCTTCATCCGCTGGAGCCGCTTGGGTGTGTTCAACCGCATCTTCGCCGAACTCGCGGGCAAGGCCGGTGAACCCGAGCGGATCATGATCGATGCCACCCATCTGAAGGCGCACCGCACCGCCGCCAGCTTGTTAAAAGGGGGGCTCTTTCCCGATGTATTGGGCGCACCAAGGGCGGCCTGAACTCAAAGCTCCATGCCGTCTGCGATGGCCTTGGCAGACCGATCATGCTGCTGCTGACCGAAGGCCAGATGAGCGACCACAAGGGCGCTGCCCTGCTGTTTTCCGGGCTTCCCCGCGCCAAGGAACTGCTCGCCGACAAAGGCTATGACAGCGACTGGTTCCGAGCTTCGCTCACCGCGCAAGGCACCACCCCGTGCATCCCGCCGCGCAAAAACCGCAAGGTCCAGTACCACTACGACCCGCAGCTCTACCGTCAGCGCCACAAGATCGAAAACGTCTTCGGGCGAATAAAAGACTGGCGACGCGTCGCAACCCGATACGACCGATGCGCCCACACCTTCATGTCCGCCATCTCCATCGCCGCAACATGCTGCTACTGGTTGTGATCAATGAGTCATCGTGTAATTGCGGCTGCTTCCCTCGGGCCTTGGTTGAGGCGCACACTTCTGGTTGTCGTATCCTGAAGGAAGGAAGCAGCCATGAAGCACTATGCCGGATTGGACCTGTCGATGGAATCCACGCAGGTCTGCATCGTTGATGACAATGGTCGGAAGGTCGTGTCGGAGAAATTGGAAAGCTCTCCGGAGGCGATCGCCATGATGCTGGAGCGATACGGTCAAATCGAGCGGGCGGTGATCGAAACGGGTCGCATGTCGCCGGCGATTTGCCTTGGTCTGCGTGAACTGGGTGTCCCGGTGGTGTGCATCGATGCCCGCCAGGCGCACCAGAGCCTCAAAGCAATGAAGGCGAACAAGACCGACCCTCACGATGCCGCCGGCCTCGCACAGTTGGCGCGCACCGGCTTCTACAAGGAGGTGCATGTCAAATCTCCGGCAGCGCATGGCGTTCGCAGCGTCATCACCGCACGCAGCCATCTGGTGGAAGCGCGTGTCCGGCTCGACAACACGATCCGCGGTCTCTGCGCGACGTTCGGCTATCGACCCGGCGCAGGTCAAGGGAAGGCCTTCCTCGAACGGATCATGAAGGCTGCCCACATCCCGGGCCTTGGCGACGCCATCGCATCCTTGCTGTCCGTGCGCGCAGAACTGGTCGAGCAAATCAAGGAAATGGACCGCCGCCTGCGTATCATCGCCAGCCAGTCACAGGCTTGCGAAATCCTGATGACCATACCGGGCGTGGGCGTGCAGACATCTGCTGCCTTCGCCGCTGCAGTCGATGAAGCCGGACGCTTCCGACAATCACGCAATGCCGGGGCCTACTTCGGCCTTGTGCCCCGACGTCATCAGTCGGGCGAGCTCGACTGGACAGGCAGGATCACCAAACAGGGCGACAGCACGGTGCGCAAGCTGCTCTACGAAGCTGCCAACTCGATCCTCACCCGGAGCCGTGAGACCTTCGCCCTGAAAACATGGGCCATGAAGATCGCCAAGCGCCGGGGCCTTAAAGAGGCTCGCGTCGCACTCGCCCGTCGGCTCGCGGTCATCATGCATGCTATGCTGCGCGACGGTACTTTGTTCCAAGCGTGAGGTAGGGTAGAACCTGTTTGCCAGCGGTGAAGCGTTAAAGCTGATCCGAGGGCGGTGTCCCGCGAGGGAACGCAGGGACGAACGATCTGCGAAGGTAGTCAGATGGGCTGCAAAGCCCGCTTCGAGTCAATGCAACGTTCGCCTCTGTGAGACCCGATACAGCACGACCAGGCTTCGGCCCGGCCAGTGCGGACAGATCCATGAAACCCTCAAGGGATCAACACCGCCTAGCTCTGCAATTACAGATCCTGAGCCTAGTAGGTCGAAAACAAAATGAAGATTGGTGCGATGAGCATTATTCGGACAGCCTATCGAAATGAACTGGCAGAATTCCGCGCTGCGCGTGCCAGCGGCGATTATGTTGGCGCGTGGCATAGGCTCGAACGCGGGCACATCATCGCTCAGGGTAGTCTGCCGTTGCATCTCCACTCGCATGGCGTGATGCTGGCATTCGCGGTGTCGCGGCGAGAATGGGCCGAGGTTGCAGGTCAGGCGCTACGTCTGCTTCTGGCACCATTGGGCACGCTGACCGGTCGCACGCCGATGGGGAACACCGGGCGATCGGACGTCAGTGCTTTTGCCACTATGCCAATACCGGCGGACATCGCGCAGATCGTGAATGCGGGCCGTGATTGATTGTCAGAGCGAGCGCTGCCTTACGGTTAGAACCCCCAATTGGTCAGTCGCGGTACGCCAAGAGCCTGAGTGCATTGACCACTACAATGATGGTTGAGCCTTCATGCACGGCCACCGCTGGACCGATGCCGAGTCCCATGATCGTGGCGGGAACCAAGAACCCGACTACGCCGAGGCTCACAAACACGTTCTGCCGGATGATCCCGCGGGTATGCCGGCTTAGGCCCACAGCGAATGGCAAGTGCGCCAGGTCGTCGGCCATGAGGGCAACGTCGGCTGTCTCCAGCGCCACGTCCGATCCTGCCGCCCCCATGGCGATGCCGACCGTAGCACTGGCCATGGCCGGTGCATCATTGACGCCGTCGCCAACCATTGCGACCCTGTCTTCGCCCGCAAGCTTCTTGATCACGACAACCTTGTCTTCCGGCATGAGATCGCCCCATGCTTCGTCTATCCCGACGTCCTTGGCGATCGCTTCGGCAACCTTTTGGTGATCCCCCGAGATCATGATCATCCGGGTGATGCCCAACTCACGCAAGCGAAGCAGCGCGGATTTGGCCGCTTCGCGAGGCGTATCGAGCAGGCCGATCGCCCCGAGGTCACGGTCCCCTTTCCGGACCAGCATCGTCGTTCGTCCGTTTTCGCGCAGTGACGCTATCGCGTCCTGTGCCTCCTGCCCCAGCGCCGGAATTGCGTCCTTCCCGAACATTTCGGATTTGCCGATCCACACTGTCTCGCCGTCCACGGTCGCGGTAACACCCCGGCCGGTAAGACTCCTGAGATCGGCGGCATGGGGCAGGGCGCGCCCCGCCAGACGTGCGCTACCATCCCTGACGATCGCCTGGGCCAGTGGATGATCGCTCAATGCTTCGACAACGACCGCAGTCGCAAGCAGTTCACTTTCATCAGTGCTTCCCAGAGGGACGATGTCGGTAATGCGCGGGCGGCCTTCGGTCAAAGTGCCGGTCTTGTCGAATGCTATTGCCTTGAGCGAACCGAGATTTTCCAAAGGTGCGCCGCCCTTGATGAGTACACCGCCGCGCGCTGCGCGCGCCACTCCAGATAAAACCGCGCTTGGCGTCGCAATGGCAAGCGCGCAGGGGCTCGCTGCCACCAGCACCGCCATTGCGCGGTAGAAGCTGTCGCGGAACGGCTCGTCCACCACGGTCCAGGCGAACAGCAGCACGAACGATACAACCAGAACTGCGGGGACGAAGACCCGTTCGAACCGGTCGGTAAAGCGCTGCGTCGGGGATTTTTGCGTCTCCGCTTCGCTCACCATCTTCACAACTTTCGCGAGCGCGCTTTCACTGGAGCGGCGCGTCACCTCAATCTCGATCGCGCCGCTGCCATTGATCGTACCGGCAAATACCCGGCTTTGCGGATCAACCATATCGGGCTTGGCGCGTGCGGCGACCACGTCGGCTACCGGTATCTTGTCGACCGGGATGCTTTCGCCGGTAACGGGCGCCTGGTTGATAGCACTCGTTCCCTTCAGGACGAAGCCGTCGGCGGGCAAGCGCTCGTTCGGACGCACGATGACGATGTCGCCGACCACCATTTGTTCGACGTCGATTTCACTGGTCGCCCCATCGCGGCGCACCGTTGCGGTCTCAGGTGCGAGCTTCGCCAAGGCTTCAATTGCCTTCTTGGCACGGCCCATGGCATAATGCTCCAGCGCGTGTCCGAGACTGAACAAGAACAGAAGTAGTGCGCCTTCGGCCCACGCCCCCAAGGCGGCTGCCCCGGCGGCGGCGACCAGCATCAGGGTGTCGATCTCGAACTTCTTCAACCGAAGGTTGTCAATCGCCTCGCGCAGCGTGAAGAAACCACCGAAAAAATAGGCTGCCATATAGCAGGCGGTCAGGAGCCAAGCGGGCGGACCAGCTATCAGCTTCTCAATTGCGAAGCCGATTCCCAGCAGCGCGCCGCAGGCGAGGGCAAAGATCAGTTCAGTGTTGGGGCCCGGAAAATTAGCGTGGCTGTGATCGTGACCATCACCGGAGCTATGCCGTTCCTCGGCCGCACCATGGCTACCAGCCCCATGATCATGACCGGCATGGTCATCGGCACTGACCCGCTTTTCGATGCCAACCTTGAGTTTGCGAAGGGCCGAAAGCACTTCCTCTTCGGTGGTCATGCGGCGATCATATTCGACCCGCACAGACCCACCTGAACTGGCGCTGGCCTGTACCACGCCGGGCAAGGCGCAAAGCGCATCGCTGATCGTTCGAGCGCGACGCTCATGGTTGATCCCCGTTGCTTGCCAGATAGCATGGCCATAGCGCTCGGTGATTTCAGCGCCGGCTGCGCGCACGATTTCGCGCAAACGCGGCAAAGGCAGCTTGGCAGCGTCGAAATGGATGCACAGCGCTGCTGGCGTATCGTCGTCGACACAGATGACATGCGCCCGCTCGACGCCTTCGCGCTTCGTCAGCGTTGCTACGAGACGATCGAGACATGCGTCAGCTGCGTCGGGAAGGTCGGGCAATAGCACCGGAATGTCGAGTTCGAGCTTGTCATTCATGACGACCTCCCGTCGTTGTATTGGGTTCGGTGCGTGCGTCGCGCAGGATTTCGACGCCGCCCTTGATGGCGATGAGCGCGGTAGCGAAACCGACGATCAGGTCCGGCCAGTTCGTACCCAGCCAGAACACCAGCACGCCGGCAATGAGGATGCCGCCGTTGGAAATGAAGTCGTTGTAGCTGAAGGTGGTCGCGGCCCGGAGATTGACGTCCGGTTCCTTGATGCGTTGAAGCAGCCGAAGGCAGAGGTAGTTTACCGCGCCAGCAATCGCGGACATCACCATCATGGTGGGCCCGATGGGCTCGCTCCCCTGGATGAAGCGCCGCCCGACATCGAGCAGGATGCCACCGGCAAACAGCAGCAGCATGACGCCTGAAGCCATCGCTGCGCGGGTCTTCCATGTTTGACCCCGGGTCAGTGCGACAAGGCTCAGCGCGTAAACGGCCGTATCGGACAGGTTATCGACGCCATTGGCGATCAGCGCGCTCGAGTCTGCGAAAGCGCCGGTAGCAAAGAAGCCCCCCGCGATTGCCGCATTGAGCAGCAGCACGATCCAGAGCGTGCGACGCTCCTGCGAGTTGTCATTGTCGTTCACGGCAATCACGGCTTTCTCTCCCTAACCACGCGGCTCGCAAGGCTCTGGAGTACGCAAGGGGCGGGGCAGCCGGACAACGTGCTATCTTGGGGGAGCAGACGATCCCGGCGGTGCTTGAGTGCACCAAGGTCGCCTTGCTTCATGATCGAAAAGAATCTCATCTTTTTCGTCCTCGCTCGCAAACAACCTTGGCCCCTTCGCCAGTGACGAGGACCAGATTGGTGTCCCGAAAATGGGCACTGAGGTTGGCGCTGCGGTACTGAAAGCCCTGTGCAGGCGCATTCAGGACAAGCGGCTCGCCTTCATAAGATTTGCGGACTTCCATGGTGAGACCTTCGTTCTTGAAGTCCACAAACCGGCTTTGCCCATCAGTACATTGGTATGGATGTCGACCCGATTGGGCGGATCCGTCCGGGATCTGCGACGCGTGGATATCTCGCTCCGATGTCGGCATTTGCTCTGGATCGCCCGAGCACGCTGAAAAGCCCGCCGCCATGGCAACGATAGAAATCAAAGGCCTGAGTTTCCGCATAGGCTGGCTCTGGGTTTCTGAACTGCGGACGGGCATTGATGCCAAAACTGACAATCGAGCCTCCTGTGCAGTTGCGACAAAGGTAAGCGGGGCGATCACCGACCGCCCCGCTGGATTTTCATGACGACGTCTCCACGATAGTCTGCCCGTGGTCGGCGCCTTCGAACGCCTCATTGTAGTGTTCGGGCTGTCTGATGGTCTTCTGGCCGAACCGGGCATAAAGCGTCGGCAGGACAAACAGTGTCAGCAGGGTAGCCGAGATCAAGCCACCGATTACCACCGTTGCCAGGGGCTTCTGGACCTCGGCACCGGCGCCGGCGCCCAGCGCCATCGGAACAAACCCCAGACTCGCAACAAGGGCTGTCATCACGACTGGTCGCAGGCGCTGCATGGCTCCCACATAGGCCGCCTCCTCCCGGGACATCCCAGAGCGGATCAGATCCTGGATCGAACTGACCATGACCAGGCCATTGAGCACAGCAATGCCTGACAACGCGATGAAGCCAACGGCGGCGGAAATCGAGAAGTCCATTCCGCGTGCGAACAAGAGCAAGACACCGCCAACCAGCGCGAAGGGCACGCCGGTGAACACGATCGCTGCATCTCTGGCCGAACCCAATGCGCCGTAAAGCAGCACCAGGATCAGAATGAAGCAGGCCGGGATGACAAGCTTCAGTCTCTCGCTTGCTGACTGGAGGTTTTCAAATTGACCTCCCCATTCCAGATAGACACCAGCTGGCAAGCGAATCTCCTTCGCGATGACCTCCTGGGCATCGGCGACAACCGATCCTACGTCCCTGCCGCGGACATTGGCCTGGACCACCACACGCCGCTTGCCATTCTCGCGGCTGATTTGATTGGGTCCGTCGACCACCTGGATGTCGGCAACACTGGAAAGCGGCACACTACCGCCACCCGCGACAGGTACAGGAACCTGCTCCAGCACGCTGATGTCCGAGCGTTGGGCCTCCGCGAGACGCAGCACCACCGGAAACCGGCGATCGCCTTCGAAGATCTGCCCGGAAACCCGGCCACCAAGCGTGGCTGTCACCGTATCCTGAACGTCTTGAGACGTGACCCCGAGCCGCGCCATTGCGTCGCGATTGACGCGAATGTCGAGCATGGGAAGACCGGTTGTCTGCTCGACTTTCACGTCAGCTGCGCCCTCGGTTCGGCGGAGCACCGCGGCAATCTCCTCGGCGGTCCGGTTCATCTGGTTGAAGTCGTCGCCGAAGACCTTGACTGCTATGTCACCGCGAACGCCGGCGATTAATTCATTGAATCGCATCTGGATGGGCTGGGTAATCTCGTAGGCATTGCCGGGAATCTTCGAAAGATTGCTCTCGATCCGGCTTACAAGCTCTTCCTTGGGAAGCTCAGGGTTGGGCCATTCCTCACGCGGTTTCAGGATCACGAACATGTCGGTCGCGTTCGGTGGCATCGGATCCGAAGCAAGTTCTGCCGTGCCTGTTTTGGAATAGACGAATGCGACCTCGGGTTGCTTCGACATCATTCGCTCGATCGGCACCTGCATCGCCTGGCTCTGCTGGACAGACGTGGCCGGGATACGCAGCGACTGGATCAGCAGATCGCCCTCATCGAGCTGCGGCAGGAACACCGAGCCGAGGGTTGTGAACGCCAGTGCCGCCACCACAAGGCTGGCGACACCGGCTCCGATCGTTACCGTCGGGCGCTTCATCGCCCGCCCGAGGCCAGGCTCATAACGCTTCTTGAGCCATGTGATGATGCGGCCATCCTTCTCCTCTACCTTTTTGGACAGCCAGATTGCGATCATCGCCGGAACGAATGTGAGCGAGAGAACAAACGCGAAGGCGAGGGCGATGATGACGGTCAGCGCCATAGGCACGAAGGTCTTGCCCTCGACGCCTGTCAGGGTCAGCAAGGGGACGTAAACGAGAATAATGATGGCCTGCCCGTAGACAGATGGCCTGATCATCTCACGGGCAGCAGAGGCGACGGTCGCCAATCGCTCTTTGACGCTGAGGAGACGTCCCTCGTGGTGCTGTTGCTCGGCAAGCCGCCTCAAGGCATTCTCGACGATGATAACGGCGCCATCAACGATCAGGCCGAAATCGAGTGCGCCGAGACTCATCAGGTTGGCGGACACGCCGACACGCAGCATCCCGAAACCAGTCAGCATCATCGTAATCGGAATCACCAAGGCAGCGATCAGCGCTGCCCGGAAATTGCCGAGCAAAATGAAGAGCACGACGATGACCAGCAAGGCGCCCTCAGACAGGTTCTTGGCAACCGTTGAGATAGTTGAATTGACAAGTTCCGTGCGGTTCAGGACGGGTTGGATCACCACATCCGGGGGCAGGGATGCGTTGATTGTCTTGAGTTTCTCGGCGACCGCTGTCGACACAATGCGGCTGTTTTCTCCGATCCGCATGATCGCGGTGCCGACGACAACTTCGGTTCCGTTCTCCGACGCCGAGCCCATGCGAATAGCCTGACCCGTCTTGACGGTGGCCACCTGCTCGACCGTGATCGGCACGCCATTGCGTGTCGCGATAACAGTTCTTCCCAATTCAGCGGCATTGCGGATCAGTGCGTCGGAACGCACCGCCAGACCTTCGCCGTTGCGGTTTACAAAGCCGCCGCCCACGCTGGTGTTGTTCTGCTCCAATGCATTGCCAAGTTCGGTCAGGGATATGCCAAGCGAGGCCAGCTTCTGCACATCGGGCACTACAAGAAACTGCTTGGCATAGCCGCCGATCGAATCGACGCCGGCAAGGCCTGGGGTGCCCTTGAGCAGAGGGGTGACAATCCAGTCCTGTGCCGTTCGCAAATAGGTCGCCTTGTCGACTTCGGTCGTCAGCCGCTCACCCTCGGGCGTGATATAGCTACCGTCCGGCTGCTGGCCCGGTTCGCCCGGCTTGTGCTTGTCGTCATCGCGGTGGTCTAGCCGGACCGTGTACATGTACACTTCGCCCAAGCCGGTCGCGATCGGGCCCATTTCGGGGTTTACACCATCGGGGAGGTTTTCCTGCACCCCCTGCAACCGCTCACCCACCTGCTGGCGTGCGAAGTAGATGTCCGTGGAGTCGGAAAATACGGCCGTGATCTGGGCAAAGCCATTGCGGCTCAGGGATCTTGTGTATTCAAGACCCGGGGTCCCGGCGAGCGCCGTTTCGATCGGGAAAGAGACCTGCTTCTCGACCAGTTCGGGTGACAGCGCGGGCGCTCGGACGTTGATCTGCACCTGGTTGTTGGTGATATCCGGCACGGCGTCGATCGGCAGCCGGTAGAGTGAATATGCGCCAATGCCGGCGGCAATGACGGTGAGAAGCAGGACGAGCCAGCGCTTCTCGACCGCCCATGTAACAATGCGGGCGATCATGGCTCAATCCTCATGACTGGCTTCGCCCTTGCCGATTTCGGCTTTGAGCGTGAAACTTCCGGTGGTGGCGATCTGTTCGTTGCCTTTCAGCCCCGACTTGACGATCACGGTATCGCCCGATGCGTCTCCGAGCTGAACCGGGACTGCCTTGAAGCCGGTGGGGGTGCGGACGAAAACGAACGATTTCCCCTCGAGGCTTTGGACCGCTGTTGATGGCACGCGGATAGCGCCGCTACCGCCGCTGCCCGTGAGCTCTATGGCGACCATGACCGGCTCGCCAACCCGCCATTGTCCGCCGCCATTGTTGAGCGTGGCAATCGAAGGGACGAGGCGCGTCTGGGGGTCGAGAGCTGGCGAGACGAATGTGATGCGGGCGCTCGCTTCGCGCCCCGCCGCCCTCACAGTCACCAGATTGCCAGGCCGAACCCGCCCGGCATCCTCAGGCTTGAGGTTCAGCGCGATCGACACCTGACCCAGATTGGCGATACGATAGAGCTCGGCGTCGGCCGCAACCGTTTGCCCCAGCGTGACCGGACGGCCGATGATCTGGCCTGAAATCGGAGCTGTGATGCCGAGCCGGTTCAGGCCGGCGCCGCCGACACCCGCAGCCGAGACCATGCTTTGTGCCTGCGTCAGCGCGATGCGTGCTTCCGTTGCAACCGTTCGAGCGGTGATGAGATCCTGTTCGGGCGAGACCTTTTCGTCAAACAGCCGTTGCTCTCGCGCAAGGTTTGAATTGGCCAGAGCAAGGCGCGCCCGAGCGGCTTCGACCTCGCCCTTCATCTGGGCGACGTCGCGGCTTTCGATTACGGCGATTGTCTGACCGCGCCCGACCGTCTCACCGAGATTGCGTGTAAGCGCCACTACACGCCCGCCGATGGCCGCAGAAACCACCTGGGTGTTTTGCGGATCACCTTCAATGATAGCCGGTAGTTCGATCGTGCCGGCGCCGCCAACGACAGGACGACCCACCTCGACACCCGCTGCAGCAATCTGCTCGGCCGTGAGGGTCACTTGCCCTTCATTCGCATGGCCGGCTTCAGCGCTCGCGTCTGCAGAACCGGAAGCAGTCTGCTCCTTGGATGGATCAGCGCCCCCACAGCTTGCCAAAAGGAGCGCACTGATCGTCGCTCCAACAAGATAATGCTTCTTCATGATTAGTACTCCGCATTGGGCGCACGGGCGGTCAATCGCTCCAATTGCGCTCGGGCATTCTGATAGGCGGCAAGTGCATCGATCGCTGCGACCCGCGTCTCTGCAAGGGTGCGTTCGGCGTCGAGCAATTCGAGCTGTCCAAACTTGCCTTCGCGGTAACCGATCCGTGCAATGCGCGCGGCTTCCTGGGCGCTGGCCAACGCAGGGCCCGCTGCAGCGCGCGCCGTGGTGGCTGCATTGGCCGCCTCGGCCTGCGCATCAGTGATCGCTTGCTCGATATCCAGGGCCGTCAAGCGGCGCAGAGCATCAGCTTGGGTTTGCTGCGCAGTCGCCTGAGCGATTGCCGCGCGCCCGTTGTTGAAGACCGGAATCGGGATAGTGACAGTGAATACCGCAGCCAGATCGTTGGTCGCCTCAAGTCGGCGGATAGCGGGGCCGACGTTGAGGTCAGGGACCCGGTTTGCGCGGGCAAGCCGCACGCCGGCTTCGGCTATCGTGAAATCGGCGTTTGCTGCTGCGAGGGCAAGGGTGCCAGATGGGTCCACCGGCACAGCCGGTCCATACACATTTGTACCCGGGAGGATGTCGAGCACCGATTCATCAAGTATGCCACTGATAGGCTGCCCGATCCGACGCACCAGATTGATCCGGGCTGCTTCAGCCAGACGAGCTTGCCGTTCAACATTGGCTTCCGCGTAGGTGACAGCAACATCTGCACGTTGCCGTTCAAGAGGCGAGGCTCGTCCCGCCTGCACCCTTATGCTTGCCGCGCGCAGTGCATCATTGGCAATCCGGGCCTGGTCTCTCGCCGTGGCAAGACGCCGTTCGGCCGCTACCGCTTCAACATAGAGTTGAGTAACCTGCAACCTGACATCGGCGGCAATGATTGCATGCTGAATTTCCGCGCGGGTCAGCTGCGCCTTGGCTACGGCGATGCGGGCGCTTCGCTTGCCGCCGAGTTCTATGGGGATTGCAGGTCCGATAGTCGTTTCGGCGCTCCGAAGGCCGCCATACTGACCGGAACCGGCGAAATTCTCGACCATTCCTTGGAGGACGGGGTTTGGTCGCAAGCCTGCGACAATCTGACCGGCCTTTGCTGCTTCAACCGCTGCTCCCGCAGCTTCTGAAGCTGGCGCCGCGCCTCCGGCAGCCGCGACAGCTTCCTCGAGAGTAAAAACTTTGGCAGCGGGGATAACCTGCGCATCCACCTGCGGTTGCGCCTGCACCACCGATGTGCAGGTCGCAGCAGCCAGAACGGCTGCTCGAACGATGTTCATTTGTAATTCTCCTGACAGATAACCTCAGCCGGAAATTCCGGCCAGTGTCATGTGTCAGGCGTTTGGCGGCCTCAGACCCGGTTCGGGCGCGCTAGAATCAAGCGGAGGCGTGGACCGCGCGAACAGCGGCACTGAAAGCGAGCCAAATCGGGGCGCAACGCCGATATCAGCTGGAGCCTGGATCGCCGGACAATGGCAAATGCCGTGGTGATGGGGGAGGGCCTTGTCAGCCGTGCCCTGCTCGCTCCCGCTGCTCTTTTCGTCATTAAATTCAGCGGCGCACTCTGACGCCGGCGCACCCGGCAGTTCCCCGGCCTCGAGGGTGACGCTCGTAACGAGCGCTGACAATACGAGTGTCAGAAGGAGACGCGAGAGGAACAGCACACTGCCTCCTAGCAGGCATCAGCCCGGGTGTCATGCGGAATAACCCAGCACAGGCACCAGAAGAACTCGCCGGAGATGCATGGCCGTTGCAGTCGCCAGCCTCTGGCAGGTTTCTTCGAAATCCTGGTCTGGTCCGTTATTTTCCAAGCGACCATTTGCAGACCGCTGAAGCTCAACCCTATTCAACGGCCGGATTTTGTGCGGATATCCTCGTTATCCGCCCTACCTTGCCATCCCAATCGATCTCGAAATCCACCCTGTCGCCCACCTTGACCCCACCAAGTTGCTCTGGTTCAGCGGTGAATTCCATAGTCATGGCGGGCCACTCCACGCCGCTCATCGGTCCGTGATCAAGCGTGATCGCCCCCTTGGCGGCATCGATGGCGGTGACGGTACCGACCGCGACACCATGCTGCATTGCTCCGGCGGCAGGCATGTCAGCCATATCGCCTGACTTGGTGTTGCCGCTCGGGACAGCTGCGGTGGTGTCCGATTTCTCCTGACAAGCGGTAAGGGCGGCCATCAGCGTAAAGCTGCATGCAAGAATAAGGACCTTCTTCACTTAACTTCTCCTTCGGGTGGAGCAGGATGAACATAACGTCTGCGCATCAGCAGATAAGCAGCCGGGATGACGAGCATCGAAAGCAGCGGAGCGGTGAGCATGCCGCCGACCATGGGTGCAGCGATGCGGCTCATCACTTCTGACCCGGTGCCGCTCCCGATCAGGACCGGCAGAAGGCCTGCGAGGATCACCGCAACCGTCATCGCCTTCGGCCGCACCCGGAGCAATGCGCCTTCGCGCACCGCGTGAGCAACATCGCCAGACGCAGGCGCCTCGAGTGCCTGTTTCAGGTAGATCAGCATCACCACTCCGAACTCTGCCGCAACGCCGGCGAGTGCGATGAAGCCCACTGAAGTTGCAACTGACTGGTTGTAGCCGAGCCAGTAGAGCATCCACAGCCCTCCGGTGAGTGCAAAGGGGAGCGTGACCATGATCAACAGCGCCTCGTCCCAACGGCGGAACGTGAGGTAGAGCAGGGCAAAAATGATTGCGAGCGTGACGGGGATGACCAGCTTCATTCGCTCTTTGGCGCGGACCATGAATTCATACTGGCCAGTGTACGATACGCTGACACCTGGCGGCAAGGTGACCTTCGTGGTCAAGGCTCGGTTGATGTCTCCCACCAGCTGCTGCATGTCGCTCTGGGTCCCATCGACATAGATCCAGGTGACCGGCCGGCCGTTTTCGCTACGCAACATTGGCGGTCCATCGCTTATTCGCAAAGCTGCAACTGTGCCGAGCGTGATTTGCTGGCCTGAGGGAGTAAGCACCGGGAGATCCATGAGCTTTTCGACACTGTCGCGCATTTCGCGCGGATAGCGTACACTGATGGGGTAACGAGCAAGCCCTTCGACCGTCTGACCGATGGTCTCGCCGCCAATTGCTCCCGAAACCACGGCATGAACGTCTGCGACATTAAGGCCGAAACGCGCAGCGGCGGCGCGGTTGACATCGATATCAATATAGCGCCCGCCAGAAAGCCGTTCTGCGATCGCAGATGAGACACCCGGCACGCCCTTTACCACCGTCTCGATGCGCTTTGCGGCTTGGTCGATCTCCGTGAGGTTCGATCCGGCAACCTTGATCCCGATCGGGCTCTTGATCCCGGTGGCCAGCATGTCGATGCGGTTACGGATCGGCGGAATCCAGAAGTTTGCAAGGCCTGGCACTTTTACCCTCGCATCAAGTTCATCGCGAAGTTTTTCAGGGGTCATGCCTGCTCGCCACTTGTCGCGGGATTTGAAACGGATCGTCGTCTCGAACATTTCGAGCGGGGCAGGGTCGGTTGCGCTGTCAGCACGGCCGGCCTTTCCAAAAACACTCTCAACCTCGGGCACGGTCTTGATCAGCCGGTTGGTCTGCTGGAGCAAACGGCCAGCCTCAGCTGCCGAAAGGCCGGGCAGTGCCGAGGGCATATAGAGAAGGTCGCCCTCGTCCATTTGTGGCAGAAACTCGGCTCCAATACGAGAAGCCGGCCAAATGCTGGTGGCGAAAACCAGCATGGCGATCAGCAAGGTCTGTTTCGGGCGCCTGAGCACCCAGTCGATCAGGGGGCGGTACATGCGGGCAAGAAAACGGTTAAGCGGATTTTCCTCCTCGCTCGGGATCCTGCCTTTGATGAGCAGGCCCATCAGCACCGGAACCAGCGTGATCGACAGTATCGCCGCGGCGGCCATGGCATAGGTTTTTGTGAAAGCAAGCGGCGCGAACAGGCGGCCTTCCTGGCCTTGCAGCGCGAAGATCGGCAAGAACGAGAATGTGATGATGAGGAGGCTGAGGCACAGCGCGGGACCAACCTCGCTGGCTGCAGTGGTAATCAGCGCCCAACGCGTCGTCGTGTCAGGCTCTGTGTCCTCGTGCTCGTGACGCCAGCGCTCAAGATGCTTGTGCGCGTTCTCGATCATCACAACCGCGGCATCGACCATCGCGCCGATCGCGATGGCAAGGCCGCCCAATGACAGGATATTGGCATTGAGGCCCTGCAAGCGCATCATCATGACCGCCATCAAAATGCCCAGCGGAAGCGTGAGGATCGCTACCAGCGCGGAGCGCGCGTGCCAGAGAAACAGCGCGCAGATCAAACCAACAGCAATAAACTCCTCAATCAGCTTCGCAGTCAGGTTTTCGATTGCGCGGTCGATCAGGCCAGAACGATCATAGGTGGTAACCACTTCGACGCCCGGAGGCAGACTCTTTGTGAGCTCGTCGAGTTTGCTGCGAACACCTTTGATCACATCGCGCGCATTCTGGCCCTGACGCATGACAATCACGCCCCCGGCGACCTCGCCCTCGCCATTGAGTTCCGCAATTCCGCGCCGCATTTCAGGCCCAAGCTGGACGATGGCGACATCATCCACGGTCACCGGTACGCCGGAAGCGGCGGTGCGGATCGGCACGGCGCGGAAATCCTCGATCGATCTGAGGTAGCCGCTTGCACGCACCGTATACTCTGCGCCCGCCAGCTCGATGCTCGATCCGCCAGTTTCCTGATTGGCCCGCTTCAGAGCTTCAACGACATCCTCACTTGTCACCCCAAAGGCGGCAAGCTTAATCGGATCGAGCACGACCTGATACTGCTTCACCATACCGCCGATACTGGCGACCTCGGCAACACCCGGTACGGTCTTCAGTTCGTACCGAAGAAACCAGTCCTGCAGTGACCGGAGTTGCGACAAATCGTGCCGCCCCGTCTTGTCAACAAGCGCGTATTCATAGACCCAGCCAACCCCTGTTGCGTCCGGACCGAGAGATGCGCTTGCGCCTTCCGGTAGACGACTTTGCACCTGGCTGAGATATTCGAGTACGCGGCTGCGCGCCCAGTAAAGATCGGTCCCGTCATCGAAGAGGACGTAGACGAAACTGTCGCCGGTGAATGAATAGCCGCGCACCACCCGCGCGCCGGGCACCGAGAGCATGGTCGAGGCGACTGGCGTGGTGACCTGATTTTCGATGATCTGTGGGGCCTGCCCCGGCCATGATGTTCGGATGATGACTTGCACATCGGACAGGTCGGGCAGGGCGTCGACCGGTGTGTTGCGCAGTGATACAATTCCCGCGACGGCCAGAACGAGCGCGGCGGCGATAATTATGCGGCGCCGCTTGATCGCGGCACGGATGATCGCGGCAATCACTGCTTATCTCCAATGGGTCTGGCAGAGACACCAGCGAGACTTGCTTCGGAATCGAGCAGGAATTGGCCGGAGACTACGACCTTTTCGCCAGCGGACAGTCCTGCAACAATTTCTGTCTTGTCGCCGCTCTCCCGCCCAGTGCGAACTTCAGCGGGGCGGTACCGGCCATCGGGAAGGGCCAGCATGATGAGCGTGCGCGCACCGGTGCGGATCAGAGCGTCTCTCGGGACCAGCAACGCGGACCTGTTGTCTCCGTCAAAACTGACAGTTGCGAACATGCCTGGGCGCAGGCGTCCCCCGCGATTGGCAAGTTCGATCCGCACGGTCATCGTGCGGCTGTCGGGCTGCGTGATCGGCAGGATCGCTGTGACCTTGCCGGTGAAGCTCTCACCAGGGAAGGCGCTGAGTGCTATCCTTGCTCCTTGACCAATACGGATGAGGTTCGCCTGCGCTTCCGGCACTGCGGCATTAAGCCAGACTGTCCTGATCCCGCTTATCTGTGCAAGGCTCTGCCCTGCCGCGACCGTCATTCCCTCACGCACGTCAAGCGCCTGTATCGCACCAGCAATTGGTGCGCGAATAGTCACAGTCCCGTTGGTTCGGCCGGTTCGCTCGACCTCATTGATCAGTGCATCTGACATGCCCATGAGCTTCAGACGCTGCCTGGTTGCGTGGGCGAGGTCTTCCTGCCCGAGCCGCTTGACTGCCAGAAACTCGCCTTGCGCGCCGCCCCATTCGGGGAACTGGAGATCGGCGATTGGTGCGCCCGCACCGATCACATCGCCCGCGGCACGGGCGTAGACGCGGGTGACAAAGCCGCTCGAACGCGACTGGACAATAGCAATATCGCGCTGATTGAAATCGATCGTGCCTGTAACCGTCAGGCCCGATGGGAGAGAGCCAAATGTCACTGTTGCGACGCGCATTCCGAGACTTTGTCTCGCATCGGCATCCACGCGCACACCTGGCCCTGCGTCCGGAACTTCATCGGCATATTTCGGGATGGTCTTCATTCCCATCGAAGAGAGCGAGTTGGGATTGTTGTAGCGTTCGGTCGGCACCATGGGATCGTACCAGTAGAGGATCTTGCGGCCGTTCTGCGCCGCGCTCGTATCACTGCGTTGTGAGGGGTCACGCTTCCCTAACCAGAACCCGCCAACGCCAGCAACGGATGCAACTGTCAGAAATGCCGCAGCCCATCGCGCGGTATTTTTTGGGTTCATTGTCATGGCTTGACTCCTCGATAGGTGTAGCTGATCCGCACAGCGTCGCGGGCCGCGTCGGCTTCGCGCGCCAGCGCGTCGACTTCCGCTTCTGCGAGAGCAAGCGATGACAAGAGCGCGCTGCCCAGGTCGAGCCTGCCAGCCGCATAGCTCGCCAGGTCGAGCTCAGCCCGGCGCTTGGCGAGTGGGACCAGCACCTTTTGTGCGTTCGCCACAAGCTCAACATGCATGGCATGAGTTGCAAGGTCGGTTTCGAGTGACGCGAGGATTTCTCGCTCTGCGGCGACCCGCGTCAGATGCGCCCGCGTCTCGCCGAGAAGGCTGGCAGCGATTCTGGGGTTCTGCCGACGCTTGGCGAACAGCGGCAGATCTATACTCACACCGACCGAGACCATGTCGCCGAAGGCCGGGTCACGGCGGCCGTAGCTTGCGCCAATCCGCCAGTCGGGATGCTTGTCAGCACGGGCGAGCCCGGTATCGGCTTCAGCGCCGGTGATCCCGGCATCTAGCGCCTTCAGGCGTGGAAGCAATGAGATATCTTTAGTCAACGCATTGCGGTCTATGGCGAAAACAGGAGGATCGCCCATGACATCGGCAGTAGGATCACCAGTAAAGCGGATCAGCTGGGCGCGTGCGCGCGAGACCTCTGCGGCCAGTTCACTGCGCCGATCATTGACGGCGGCACGCAACTGCTCGGGTTCCAGCGCCAGGGCTGGACGAGCAGAGCCTGAAGCCAAGCGGGCAGAGACGGTCGACTGAAGATCGTTCAGAGCTTCGTCGAGTTGCTTCAGCTGTGCCAGTTGCCGCTTGGCGTAATGGAGATCGATCCACGCAAGTGCGGTCGCGAGCCGAACATTCTGAGCCTCAATCGCCAGCTCAGCCTCGGCCATGCCAATGTCCGCGATTGCCCGTGTGCGCTGCGCACTACGTTTGGCCGGATTGGGAAATGGCTGCTCGATCCCGATCCGCGTCATCGTCATGCTATCTGCAGTAAAGCTATAGGCCGGCGGGCCGGAGACCGGAAAATTGTCGATACCGAGGTTGAGGCTCGGATCGGGCAAGCGCCCTGCGGCCACCGCCGCATCTCGACTTGCCTCGACGCCGGATACGCCAGCCCGGATCGATGGTGCATCGCGCGTGGCACGTTCGATTGCCGCCTCGAAGGAGAGCGGTTCGGCAAGCGCCGCACCAGACACTGCCGCGAGAAATGGTGCCAAAAGAGGCAGGTAATGGATTGTTTGCATGAAGCTCTCCTCGTGGAGGCTACCGTGCCGATATAGATGGCCGGGCTCGGACTGACGCGGCGCCGACGGAGAAGATACCTCCGCCGACGCCGCGTGCCCGGCCAGTTATTTTCTGGTTATCGGCCAGGCAACGGCCTTAGCCGATTGCGGGAACCCGGGCCTTGCCGGACATGTCCATCGTGCAGCCCGATGCATCAGCCTTCATCGCGGAGCACTTGCACGCGGCGCTGTTCGCCACGTCATCGCTGATCCATACGCGGACGAGCGCCGGCGTTGTTGGTCTCGGCCCTAGTTGAGATCGGGAGCGCCATTCCCAATGGCCGCCTTCAGGCGCCTGGGCGAAAGCAGCAGAGACGGGGGCTAGAAGCCCTATCGCAGCGGCGAGCAGAAGTCCTGTCTTCATGAGTATTTCCTTGCTTGAACGATTTAACGGCGCGCAGGCAAGCAGACGGGCCCGCAGCGCTACACTTCGGCTCAAGCAAGAGGTGTGGGCGGCTCGGGCTCAGGGCCGATAATGCGGCCTGTCAACGTGGCGACAGGCCTTCGCGCTGGAACCCAGGCGTGCAACAACATCGGCTCTGTGATCGGCAGCAAAGGAACCAGCGCCACCGGCACAGCGCAGCCCATCTTCGCAACGCATTCGGGCGTCATGCCTTCACAGGGCTTTTCGGGCTTATCCGGTTGAGCCACCCCCATCATCTCGGCGCAGCCGGGGTCCATCGCGCCAGCATCAACGTTTTGATCAGCCCAGGTCAGGGGCATGCTGTTCGCGAACGCGGTTTCCTGGCCCAGGAGACCCAGCAAAGCTCCGACAAGCATGATCAAGGAGAAAAGCCGCCGCACACGATCATAATCGGCGTGGATGCGAAACGTGTCAAATCTATTCGATCCTTTCTCTCAGTTTGCGAGTTAAACCCGCACATCCTCCTCCGGGCTGCTCACCGCTGCTTTGGCTGGCGGGAGACCTTGCGATCAGCGCCATCCGCTCAATGGTGGTCGTATAGCCCAAGGTTACGGATGTTGTTCCAACTGTCGGTGGTGTGGCATGCGGCACATTGATTGACCGGAGCGCGTTCCCTCGCAACGCGCTGAGAGACCATTTCGAAGTGCATCATGAAGTGACTGGGCGGTGCTTTGTGGCACTCGGCGCACTGGCCTGAGTTGACCGATGGGTGCCTGAAGGCGTCGATCTTCCAGTCGACCAGAGTATGGCAATCCTGGCAGTCCTTGCCGAATGAACCTTGATGCCGATCGCGCGCCGCATGGCAGCTTATACAATTGAGCGCGTCCGTGGTCTCTGCATGTGTTTTCGAGATGCGTACATCTCGGGTCCGAAGCGGACCGCGCCAAAGGTCTGGATCGAGCAAGGCCTCATGATCCATGCGAGCAAGGCTCGCGCCCCCGTCATGTTCAACATGACAGCTTGTGCACTCTTTCGCTTTGGCATGAAAGCGGGTCGACGCCTTGGTCCCGAAATCGGTTTGGATGTGGCAGGTGATGCATTTCTGCGCCTCAACGCCTTGGTGCGGTGTGTGGCAGGTTTCGCAATTGCGCCGAAGCGAGGCGTGAGCGGGCGACAAAGGTCCAGGTTCAATCAGCGCGGTCCAACCTGCAATCGCGCGGCTTCCAGCGGAATGGGTCGTCAGCGGGACGATGACGACGAGCATCGCCAGTACCAGGGCATATATGCCGTAGAGGAGGCGCGCGCCATTCACAGCCAGCGAAACCCGAAGTAATAGCCAGCCCAGATGTGGAGCAGCAGCAGCGCATAGAGAAGTGTGCTGGTGACGACATGGATCGCTCGCCATCCCCCAAACAGGCCGGCAGCCGCGCGTTCGGCGCGCACGGCGTATTCGGCATCGGCAAGAGCCTCGGCACGTCGTCTGGCATCAGCGATATCGGCGAGCTCGAATTCGTCGGCCGGGGCGAACAAGAACCGCCAACCTTTGCTTTTCGGTCGACCTCCGCCTGCAATGGGCACGGCTCTTGCAAGATCCGCTTCGAGTCCCAACCGGAGCACTGCAAGTTCGGATGTACGGGCGCGGACGGCTCTTGTGATCTGGACCAGGAAATAACGACCGACAAACCCGCTCCAGACGACCAGTATGACAGTGCCGGTCAGTGCGATGCCGAGCGGGCTCTCGAACTTGTGTGCCGCGTGGACAAGTGCGAGGATTGGCCCCGCCACACCCGCATAGATGTGTATCGCCAGCAAAGTCCGCTTCTCGATCCTATGATCGAGCCATCGTCCAAAACGCCCAATACGCCGAGCGGCGACATGAACGAGAGGAAGGAGCATCAGTACCGCAGCCGCGATCCCGGTCAAGCTTCCCGCCAGACTGCCGGGAAAGCGCGGCGACGCATGAACCACGAAACCGAGTGGAAAGAGAAGCACGAAGGCTGCCGCCAAGGTCATCAAGATGTCGCCGCGCTCGCGCATCAAGCTTCCACCACCAAAGGACCTCGGGTGCAACGTGCCTGACAGGCGAGCACATAGCCTTGTGCCTTGTCGTCGGGGTCGAGACCGGTCTCGGTCTCCATCGCGGTTTCCCCTGCTAGCAGGCGGGTAACGCAAACCCCGCATTCGCCAACCCGACACGAATAGGGGATCTCAACACCGGCTGTTTCGGCAGCCTCGAGGATCGTCTCGTTGGTGTGGAGTGGCGCCGAAACGCCGGCTACCGAGAAGGTTACCGTTGTTGCCGCCAACCGTGCACGGGCCGACGCAACGGGCAGGGGTCCCGCCTGCGCGGCACTCTGCTCGCCAGGTTCGTCGATTGGCAGCGAAGCGGGTCCGAACGCCTCGCTGAATATCTGCGCCTCGGGCACCCCGATCTGCATCAGGATTTCGCGCATGGCGGCCATCATTGGCGGTGGCCCGCACAGATGGATGCGCCGTCCGACGATTTCGGGAACCGCGCTTTCAAGCAACTCGCGGGTGATGTGTCCTTTGGGTCCATTCCAGACCGTTCCCGGCGATCGTTCCATCGATGCAAAAACACTGAGATTGGGGTGGCGGCGCTCGAGCTGTTCGATCTCCTCCCGGAAGACAAATTCGTCGGTCGAGCGGGCTGCGTAGACGAAGAAAATCTCGCCGGGCCAGGCCGTATCGGTCAGGAAGCGCAGTACTGACATCATCGGCGTGATGCCGACGCCGCCGGCAATCAGAACGATGCTCTCAGCTTCGCTCCCGGTGAAGGTGAAACGGCCGAATGGTCCTGCAATTTGAACCCGGTCGCCGGTTGTGACGCTATCGTGCAGATGGCGTGAGACAGCGCCCTGCGTCTCGCGCTTGATGGTCAATTCAACATAGGCGCGCTGCGTCGGTGAAGAGGCGATCGTGTATGACCGCTTGGCTTTGGTGCCGTCCTCCTTCAATACCGCGATTTGCAGGAACTGGCCGGGCAGGAAGTCGAAAGGAAGCCGATCGGAGCCTGGGAGCACCAGGCGGAAGGTCTTGACCGTCGGCGTTTCGTTGAAGATTTGGGCGACGCGCAGCTCGCCGCTCCAGGGGCGAGGTTTGCCCGTGGGGGCAAGACCAGAGAGGTCCGGGTGACGTGCCGACTTGCTTGTAGGGCCGGAGATGCGCGGGCTGGCGATAGCCTGGCCAGGGGCGATCGGCGACGGGCCTGCCAAGTCGGTCGCCGGCGCCGCGTGCGGGACCGGGACGACGAGTGCCCTGACACGGCGTAGCCGCAGCATCTGCAGAGCTAACAGCGCTCCCAGTGCGAGCAGGGTGGCCGCCATGAACAGCCAATGTCCCGGCGTAAGGCCCCACAGCCGTCCTGCCATAGAAGCGTGTGTGTCGGCGGGCGTAAGCCCCGTTTCCAAGCGGAACCATTCGTTGGCGACGCTGGCGCCGCTTCTCTGTCCGTTGAGGACAGCAGTCGTGGCCGAGCCGCTTTCGATCAGCGCTGCTGCCTCGCGCAGCTGGGTTGCAATTTCGGTGCCGTCGGTCTCGCCGGGACCATGTGCTTTGCTTGTGACTTCGCTCGCCAGGCGCAAACCGCGATGCACCCGCGCGTTCGCCTCGACGGCCGCGCGCTCGCGCGCCGGTCGGTCGAGTTCTGGAAATGCCAGCAACGCGGAATAAGTGCTGGTCTGCTTGCCCATTTGCATCTCGCCGCCCATCATCTCGTCCATGATCTTGGACATGGGGTTGGCGCCGGATGGGGCGGCAATAGGAGACGGTGAGACTGTCTGCGGCGCAGCATCCGATGTCGCGGCGCCACCGGGATGATGCGCGGCATGATCGTCGGCTGATTGCGCGGCTGCCGCCTGGCCGATGATGGCGGCAGCCGCGATGAGGAAATGCCGCGCGAGGCGTTTCGTGAAGACGATACTCATGTTGGCCTACGCCCGGCTGTTTCGCTTACATGTCGTTCATCGGCATCGGGTCGGCCTTGTCCTTGGGCGGAGCGTCGGTGGCGGCCTTGCTTCCCATGCCTTTCATCCCCGGACCATGCGAAGCAGCCGGCCCCATCTGATCGTGGGGCATGGAGCCATCCTTCATCGAATCGTGCATGGCTTGGCCCTCGTTCATCTGATCGTGCATTTCGCGTGCAATTTCTGACGGGTCGTCTTCTGGAGTGCTGGTATCGGTCTTGGTGGCAGCGACGTTGTCGGCCTCTGATGCCGGGCTACAGGCACCCAGCGCTGCGGTAATCGCGAGCGCCGATACGAGCGGGGCCCATTTGGGGCTAAGCAAAGCCATGATCGTTCCTTTCTTCTGAATGAAATTTCTCTATCAGGCAGCGCTGGCTGGCCAAGGCCGTGCGCGGGAGACGTCTTGCGAGGAGGTCAGCTAGCAACCTGTTGAGGGGGGTTTTCGGACCACTGCTTGAGCTGGCGACGGGATTGCGGATGGGCGATATACCCGAGGATCGGGCAGTCACTGACAGGCACATCCACAGGACAATCCGCGACCAGCTGAGCAAGAGCTCTTTTGATTCTCCGGAGCTGAGAAAGCTTGTCCGACAGACTGCGGATCTTCTTTTCTGTGAGTTCGACAACCTCGGCAGCAGACTTGGCCTGAGAGTGCCGCAACGATAGCAGCAGCACGATCTCGCTCAGTGTAAACCCGAGCAGCTGCGCGGTCTTGATGAAGTTGACCCGTTCTACATCGTCGCGCCCATAGATGCGATAGCCGGAGGCCGTCCGGTCGGGTTCGGGCAAAAGACCAGAGCGCTCATAATAGCGGATGGTGTCGCGCCGCACGCCACATGCTGAAGCCAGCGCCCCGATGGTGTAACCTTGCATTTGCGGCTCCTTTCAGATGGGTTCGCTTGTTCCCAGACCCGTAGGCATCGTCTCATTGGGGCCATGCATCCATCTTGGGCTGGAGCGGGGCAGCCGCCGGCCTGCGTTGCCCCGCTCACTGCTCATTTGCGGCTGAGCTCGACGATGTCGTGCTCCTTGAGCTTGCCGTCGGTCACCTGCGTGCGAGCAAAATGATCATCGATGATCTCGGTGATCTTGACCTCGCCAACCTTCACCCGCTTGTAACTCGTCTGCTCGGGTCTGTGCGCGTGCCGGTACTCAACCCGGTAAACATCCAGAACCTGACCGGTCTGCGCGCCGTCGGCCTTGCCGATGCAGATCACCGGGCCCGTATCCTCCATCGCGACGACGTGCCCGCGCATGAAAAAGCTATGCTCCATGCCCTGGGCGATCAACGGTGAAGCGCTGATCAGCGCGGCGCCGATCAGCAAGGATGCGAAAATTTTCTTCATATCACGATGCTCCTACAAAAGGCCGCAGCCGCTGCCGCAGCCAGCGATCAAACTGTTAATCCTGCGCACAAAATCAGAAATTTATGCAGACATACTTCGGGACGAAAAGGCGCATGCTCCACGTCTGATCGCAGCACCGAACGGGCTTATGCACCTTCGACCATGGTCCTAGGTCAAGGGAAATCTGGATCATTGATCTTCGTCAAAATGCGATCAGAAAAATCTGAAAAGCGACCATTGACCAGGGACCGTAGTCCGGAGCGTAGAACGCCAAACGACCTGACAAAGGTCTCAACTCATTTGGAGAAAAATGATGTCGAACAACCATCTCGACTGCCTTGCCGCATGCAACGCCTGCGCAGATGCCTGCGATACTTGCACCGTCTCATGTCTCAGGTCAGATCAGGTTCAGGCCATGACGCGATGCATCGAGCTCACGCTCGATTGCGCAGCCCTTTGCCGCCTCGCGGCAAGCTTTATTGCGCGCAAAAGCAGCTTCGCCAAGCAGCTTTGTTCGCTCTGCGCGGAGGTATGCGAAAGCTGCGCCGCTGAATGCGGACAACATGCTCATGATCACTGCCAGGCTTGTGCAGCTGCATGCCGCAAATGTGCCGAGGAATGCCGCAAGATGATCGCAGCTTCCTGATCCAGCCGAGGTCGCCGTCGCTCGGTTACCCGGACAACGGCGACCTCATTTACCAACTACATAGATGAGCACCGAAGCGGCGCGACAAGCGGTCGCGCAGTCTGACTTCTTCTGGTTCCCGAGGCCAGAGATGTTTACATCCTGCACCGGCAGAAGTGCAAGAATCCTGGAATTCAGAAATCTGTCCTCGTAGAAGTCACAGAGAAATCTGTCGAAGCCGCAACGAATTGCCGATCACGCTCACCGAAGACAGCGCCATGGCCGCAGCAGCAATGATGGGTGACAGCATGATCCCGAATACGGGATAGAGTATTCCCGCTGCCACCGGAATGCCTGCGACATTGTAGGCAAAGGCAAAGAACAGGTTTTGGCGGATGTTTTTCATGGTAGCATGGCTGAGGCGGCGAGCGCGCACAATCCCGGTCAGATCACCTCTCAGCAAGGTTACGCCGGCGCTCTCGATCGCGACATCGGTCCCCGAACCCATCGCGATACCCACATCTGCGGCCGCCAGTGCCGGTGCATCGTTTACTCCATCGCCGGCCATGGCGACGATGCGTCCTTCATCCCGCAGCCGTTTCACGATCGCGCTTTTCTGATCCGGTAGCACATCGGCTTCAACATCCGCAATGCCGAGACGCCGGGCGATTGCTTCGGCGGTGACGCGATTGTCACCTGTCAGCATGATGACATGAATGCCTGCTTGAGCCAGAGCAAGGAGCGCTGCGGGCGTCGTCTGCTTGACCGGATCGGCGATGCCGATGGCGCCGGCAGCCTGGCCGTCGATGCCAAGAAAAATGGCTGTTGCGCCCTCACTGCGCAGGTCATCTGCGCGCTCCGCAAGGGCGCCCAGCTGGATGCCCTGTTCGCCAAGAAAACGAGCATTGCCCGCAACGAGGCTGCGGCCATCGACCTGGCCGATGATGCCCTTGCCGACGGGTTGATCGACATTGGTCGGCTCGCTGATCGCGAGCCCTCTGATTTCGGCTTCGCGTACAATCGCCAACGCCAGCGGATGTTCACTACTGCGTTCAAGACTGGCGGCAAGGCGAAGAAGATCGTCCTCATCGAAGCCGCGAGCGGTTTCGATAGCAACGACAGCCGGCTTGCCTTCCGTCAGTGTTCCGGTCTTGTCGACCACCAGCGTGTCGATCTTCTCCATACGCTCGAGGGCTTCAGCGTTCTTGATCAGGATGCCGGCCTGCGCGCCGCGTCCGACGCCCACCATGATTGACATCGGCGTGGCCAGACCAAGCGCGCAGGGGCACGCAATGATCAAGACGGCCACGGCTGCGATCAGGCCGTAACCCATAGCCGGCGAGGGTCCCATCAGCGACCAGGTGACGAAGGCTATGGCAGCGACTGCGATAACTGCAGGCACGAACCAACCAGAGACTGTGTCGGCAAGCCGCTGGATCGGTGCCCGGCTGCGCTGGGCATCGGCAACCATCTGCACAATGCGCGCAAGCATGGTATCGCGTCCGACCTTTTCAGCGCGCATGATCAGGCCCCCGGTCTGGTTGATTGTGCCACCGACCAGTTTAGCACCAGCTTCCTTGCTCACCGGCATCGACTCGCCGGTCACCATGGATTCGTCGATCGTGCTGCGGCCCTCGACGACCGCGCCATCGACGGGCACTTTTTCTCCCGGACGCACGCGCAACGTGTCGCCGACCAGGACCTGGTCCAGCGCAATCTCTTCATCGCTGCCATCATCGCGAACACGGCGAGCGAGCTTGGGGGAGAGATCGAGCAATGCACGAATCGCGCCGCTGGTCGTCTCCCGGGCCCGCAATTCAAGCAGCTGGCCAAGCAGGACGAGCACCGTGATAACCGCTGCGGCTTCGAAATAGACAGCAACCGAACCGTCATCGGAGCGAAACGCTGGCGGAAATATTCCCGGCACCAGAGAGGCGGCCATGCTGTAGATCCAGGCGACCCCGGTCCCCATGGCAATCAGCGTGAACATGTTGAGACTGCGACTTTTGATCGATGCCCAACCGCGCTCGAAAAATGGCCAGCCCGCCCACAAAACCACGGGTGTTGCCAGCACCATCTGGATCAGGTTTGCAAGGTTTCCGTCCAGAACATGACGCAGGCCTGTCATGTGCCCACCCATTTCGAGCGCGACCACCGGCAAGGCAAGCACGAGGCCGAACGCGAAGCGGCGCTTCATATCCTTGTATTCGTCCGATGGCCCATCGCTGAGGGTCGGGGTCATCGGCTCAAGCGCCATGCCGCAGATCGGGCAGCTTCCTGGGCCGGACTGCTGGATCTCCGGATGCATCGGACAAGTCCAGATTGCGCCTTTTGGAACGGGACTGGGCAGCTGGGGGGAATCGCTTATGTACCGGCCAGGATCGGCAGTGAACTTAGTAAGACAGCGCGCGCTGCAGAAATAGTGATGAACGCCAGCATGGGTGAGGACATGCTTAGCGGTTTGCGGATCGACCTTCATCCCGCAGACCGGATCCGTTGCCATCTCCTCCAGGTGAGGCTGGTGGTCATTCTCCCCGCGATGGCGATGCTGCGTCTCGGTCATGTTCATGCTCCTTGGGTAGCCCATTGCACATGGCGATGTGGTTTCAGCCTTAGATCGAGAGGATATGCGGCCCTCTTAAGGTTGTAAGGCCCGGCTGCGGCTCGAAAGCTCTGCGACTAAACGTCAGCGTCTAGTAGCTCTTGAAGACCATCGGCTTGGCCGTGCCGAATGCGATCACATTGAACCGGTCACGAGGGCGCCCCGGCACTTCCATCCCCGGCGAACCGAGCGGCATGCCGGCGACCGCCAGACCCTTCACGCCTTTCGGCTTGGAGGCAAGCACACGCTTCATATCTGCAACCGGAACGTGACCCTCGAAAGCCACCCCATCGATCAGCGCGGTATGGCACGACACCAGATCTGCGGGCAGGCCAATCTTGCGCTGCAAGCTTGATCGTTGTCGGTCATCAATGACCTGGACTTTGCGACCGAACGCTGAGCGCACCTGTGCGGCCCACTTTTCGCAACATCCGCAGCCCGGATCACGGTGCATGACGATGTCGTTAGCCGCCAAGGCGGATGACGACATCAGAGCGAGCAAAATCGCGAACTTCTTGACCATTAGTGCAATCCTTTCATGATGTCTTCACTGCTTGGCACAACAAAGATCGAAATCGTCCCTGTCGGCGTATCCAACTGATAGCTTGATGACACCGTGCGGCCACCAAGCTTTCCGAGCTCGGCCTCAAGGAAACCATCGATATGGGGCTGGGTGTCGGTCTGTCCGTCGATCAACTGGATAATCCGAAAGGCTTGTCGCATGAACCAGCTGGTCGGCCGGGCGTAATCGGCAACAAACACTTTGCCGCCGGGGGCGGCAGCGGCAAACATTGCGGCGAGCCCGGCTCGCTTGCCCTCGAGTGGCACCTGATGGAATACGAGGCTCGACACGACCTTGTCGGCCGGGCCGCAGGCTACCGCATCCTGCGCGAAACCCTTCTTCCATTCGATGGAAACGCCTGCGACTGCGGCTTTCTCTCTTGCGATCGCCAAGGCTTGCCCGTCAGGGTCAAGGCCAATGATGGTGGCTTGGGGTTCGCGCTGCTTCATAACGATCGCAAGCGATCCTGTCCCGCAGCCCACATCGAGGATCGTTTCCCCAGCCTTGGGGTCAAGCAGGTCCAGCAAGGCACTGCGCCAGCGACGTTCGCGCGTCAGCAATGCCACGCCGCGGTCATACAATTTTGTCGAAGCAAACCGGCCCGCAGCCGGAGTGAAAGTTGGGGTTTCGCTCATGCTGCATCCTCGTACTGTCAATCACGGCAAGTCGCCGACTTTGCGATCGATCCCTTTGTCCACACACACTGATACGCATGTCGCCGCATTATCCCTCACGATGGTTGGGCAAAAATATTTTGAGGGATCTTATCATAAGATGCGTATGTGAAATGAACGTCCGGGAGATTGTAAATGTATGACCTTGACCATTCGCTGCGGGCCCTTGCTGCACAGCCCATTCCCGCGCACCTCGCTATGATCGACGAGGCCGTGTTCGCAGGTCTGGAGGCACATCGGCGCGAAGTTGGTGCCGGATCCCGGCTGATGGGCCTCGCCGGCGCGTTTGCGTTAGTGCTCGGCGTCATCTCCGGTACATTGGCGGATGCCAGCCCCGCGATAGCCCAGCCACTTTCGCCTTTTTCGCCCGATAATCCTCTGGCGCCCTCCACGCTGCTGGACGTTCATTCATGACCCGGACAAAGCGCCTGCTCGTGATTGGGCTTGTTGCATTTGGGGCAGCTCTTGGGGGCACGTATCTTGGCCGTGAGCTGCTTGCGAGCACAGGCGAGGACGAGACGGAGTTGCATGCGCTCCTGCACAGCGAGCTTGACCTTGACGCGCAGCAGGCGGCAAAAATCGAGTTGATTGAACGCCGTTTTTCAACCCGCCGGAAAGCACTCGAGCTCGAGATGCGCGCCGCCAATGCCCATCTTGCCGAAGCGATGGAGGCCGAACACGGCTACGGGCCGGAGGTTTCGGCTGCGGTCGATCACACGCATCAGGTGATGGGCGAACTGCAAAAAGAAACGCTGGAGCATCTTTTCGCCATGCGCGCGGTGCTTACGCCCGACCAGGCAGCACGGTTTGACCGTACCGTAACAAAAGCGCTGACACCAGAAGTGCAGTGACTTTCCCGCTCAGCCAGGGGAGCGACAGCGAACTTGCGGTTCTCGCACTTGCTGGTCGTCAGGATGCTTACCGGGAACTGCTGGCACGCTACCGTGAGAAAATCTTCCGGTTCGTGGCTGCGTCGGTTGGAGATTCTCAAGAAGCAGTAGACCTCACGCAGGAGACGTTCGTTGCAGCATTCGCTTCACTTGGAAAATATGATCATGACCGACCATTCCTGTTCTGGCTGAAGCGTATCGCGCTCAACAAGTGTCGCGACTGGTCGCGAAGACGAAAAGCCCGGGCATTCTTCGTTCGGGCGGAGCCGATCGAGCTCGCATTCGAAGTCGCTGATGACGCCACATCCGGCGATGTGCAGGCAGAGAGCCGGGCTGAACTGAAGCGGGTTTCAGCCGCTATCTCGCGCCTTCCGTCACGGCTCAGGGAAGCGCTCGTGCTTCGCACGATTGATGGGCTAAGTCAGTCAGAAGCGGCTGCTGTGCTGGGGGTAAGCGAAAAGGCGGTCGAGACGCGACTGCATCGCGCGCGAGCCCGATTGAAAGCAAATCTCGAAAGCAAATGACCACTGGCCGCCGAATTTAGGCGCGGGGACTATGGGCTGACCCCGAGTGAGCCAGTGCGTCTGGCCGATAAAGCTGGTCATCGTCATGCACAGCGGCCATCGCAAGCAAGTTCGCTGATCGCCCCGAGCTGCCGCCTATCCTGCGCAGCAACCGATCCCGCCCTGCTAGCGTAGTTCATCACTGCAAAAGTCGAGAGACGCGAAAAAAATTTGAGGGGTGTCCGCATCAGGCGCGTATATGCTTGTATGAACACTCCGATCCTTACCCGCCGCCACCTGATTGCAGGCCTCGGTGCCGCGTCAGCCTTTGCCACTGTGCCCGCCTGGGCGCAGGGCCACAGTATCCATCGTGATCAGGGAGGCGGACACGGTCGGGGTGGCCCGCTCATTCCTGCTGGGTTCGGTGAGCTTTCCGGCGAAGTGATCGATCTGACCGTGGCCAGCGGTCATCGCATCGTCGAAGGACGGCGTGGTCCGGGTGTCGCGGTCAACGGGAGCGTACCCGGTCCCTTGATCCGCTTGCGCGAAGGGCAGAACGTCCGTCTCAATGTCACGAACGAACTGGGTTCGGACACGTCAATCCATTGGCACGGCCTGCTCGTCCCGTTCCATATGGATGGTGTTCCCGGCGTGAGTTTCCCTGGCATTCATCCTGGCCAGACATTCAGCTACGAATTCCCGATCCGGCAGTCGGGGACCTATTGGTATCACAGCCACTCCGGTTTGCAGGAGCAATCGGGGCATTATGGCCCTCTGGTTATCGATCCTTCTGGTCCGGAACCTGTCGAGTTCGACCGGGATTACATTCTGCTCCTCAGCGATTTCACGGTGCTCGACCCGCATTTCATCATGAGCCGTTTGCGCACCGGCGAAGGCTACTTCAATCGCCAGCAGAACACGTGGACCGACGACTATCCGCTGTCTGCGCAAGAGCGACGCATGTGGGCCCAAATGCGGATGATGCCGACCGACATCATGGATATCGGCTCTCCGACCTACACTTTCCTTGCCAATGGGCGAGGGCCGACCGAGGGGCTTGAATATCTGTTTCGTGCCGGTGAGCGCGTAAGGTTGCGGGTCATCAACGGCTCGGCGCAGAGCTTCTTCAACGTCCGCATCCCCGGCTTGGCAATGACCATCATCGCCGCAGATGGCCAGAACGTCCGGCCGGTTGAAGTCGATGAATTTCAGATCGGCACGGCAGAAACCTATGATGTGATTGTTACGCCAGGGAATGCGGAGGCCTATGCGATTGTCGGAGAGTCGATGGACAGGTCGGGAATGGCGCTGGCCATGCTGGCGAGCCGTCCCGGAGCGCGGGCGGATGTACCCGCTCTGCGCGATCCACCGCTGCTGACGATGGGCGACATGGGCATGGATCACGGCTCGGGTGGCATGGACCATAGCGCGCCTTCTGCCGATACCGGTGCCAAGGAAGCGATGGGCAGTGCGGGCGCCATGGACCATGCCGCGATGGGTCATACCACACCTGATGCATCAATGGGCGCTTCGGATGACACTATGGCTGGGATGGCAATGGGTGGCATGAGCATGGCCGGCATGAAGATGCGCGACACGACGCTGCTGCCTCCTGATGTCAAGGTCGGCCCCGGCCTCGACATGGTCTCGATGTCTCCGGTGGACAAGATGGGAGATCCCGGTCTTGGCCTGCGGGACGTGGATCACCGCGTGCTCAACTATCGCATGCTGACGGCGCTTGAGCCGAATCGTGACACGCGCGAACCTTCGCGGCTCCTCGAGCTGCATCTCACTGGCAATATGGACCGCTACATGTGGTCTTTTGACGGGCGAATGTACTCTTCTGTCAGTGATGTTCCGATCCGCTTCGCCTGGAACGAGCGGGTTCGGGTGAAACTCATCAACAACACCATGATGGCGCACCCGATCCATCTTCACGGAATGTTCTTCGAGTTGGTCAATGGGGCAGAGCCAGCCCACCAGCCTCGCAAGAACATCGTGATCGTGCAACCGGGCGCCAGCGCTCAGTTTGACCTCACTGCCAACGAGCCGGGTGACTGGGCGTTCCACTGCCACCTGCTCTACCACATGCACGGCGGTATGATGCAGACCGTGACCGTGGTCGGCCCGGGCGGTGCAGCATGAACCTCCGCCCCCTTGTCTCGCTCCTCCTTGCGGGAGCGGCGCTGAGCGCAGCACCGGCGATGGCCCAGCATCAGGGGCATTCTATGCCGATGCCGGCGCCTGCGCCGGCCCCCAGTCCGGCGCAGGCATTGCAGCAGTCAGATCCCCACGCCGGGCATGCCATGCCCGATAGTCCCGCCGCGTCCGATGACAAAACGGTCGATCCGCATGCGGGCCATGCCATGCCCGAAGGATCAATGCCGGCCCCGGATGCCATGGCCGGAATGAAGCAGGAAACCATGGATCACAGTACCATGGATCACAGCACCATGGATGACGCCATGCCTGCATCGCCCGGTCCCGAGATGGAAACCCCCCCACCGCCAGAGGCAGGAAGCGGTCCTCCGCGCGCCGCCGACGCGATCTGGGGCGCCGATGCAATGCGGGCCTCGCGAGACGATCTCAGGCGTGAAAGCGGTGATTTTCCGGTTTTCTGGTTTCAGGGTGATCGTTTGGAAGTCCATGCCCGAGAGGGCGCAGAAGACTACATCTGGGATTTTCAGGGGTATTACGGCGGTCCAACGAGCCGGTTCTGGTTCAAGACCGAAGGTGAGGGAGCGTTCGGCGACAAGCCCGAAAGCGCTGAGTTTCAAGCCCTCTATTCACGTGCGATCAGGCCATTCTGGGACCTTCAGGCCGGTATTCGCCAGGACCTCGCAGGACCCGATACGACCTATGCCGTTCTGGGCATCCAAGGTGTTGCGCCCTATCTTTTTCAGGTTGATGCGGCGGCTTTCGTCTCACAACGCGGCGACGTTACGGCCAGAATCGAGGCAGAGCTTGACCAGCGGATTACCCAGCGCCTGATCTTCCAGCCTCGTGTCGAGATCAACATGGCTGCCCAGGACATTCCGATCCTTGGCGTCGGAGCGGGGATCGACAAGGTCGAGGCTGGCTTGCGATTGCGTTACGAGATTATCCGCGAATTTGCGCCTTACATCGGGATCGAACAGACTTGGCGCATTGGCAACGGCGCGGACTTCGCCCGCGCCCGCGGCGAGGATCCGAGTGCCACCAACTTTGTCTTCGGCATCCGCTTCTGGTTTTGAAACGAAGGAAAATCTCATGAAATTTGCTCCGATTTTCGCAGCTCTTGCAATGGTTGCGGCGCCTTTGGCATTCCCGTCCATGGCTGCTGCTCACACTCGCGTGGTCGCCTCTACTCCGGCAGAGGGCGCAACCGTTGCTGGCACGCGCACGGTCACGCTGACCTTCAATGAAGCGCTGTTGCCCCCCACTGCGGCCGCCAGCATCGTAATGACGGCAATGCCGGGGATGGCGAACCACAGTCCGATGGCGATCCGCAATTTCACCACCGCCTGGTCGAAAGGGAACAAGACCATGACCCTCACTCTTACCAAAGCTTTGGCAAAGGGCAGCTATGAGGTTCGCTGGCAAGCCGCAGGAGCTGACGGCCACCGCATGAACGGCACTGTCAAGTTCACCATCAGCTGATCGCGCTATGGGGTGGGCGGTCGAACCTGGCTTGCGTTTTCTGAATTACGCGGTGCTTCTGGGCATGTTCGGGAGCACCGCGTTTCGATTGATCGCACTTCGGAGCGCCCGCTTTCTCACTGTCCGTAGTCGGGCGTCGCTACGCCTGATCGGGGGTGCTGCAGCTGCGTTCGTGCTTTCAGTTGTTCTTATGCTCGTCTCGGTGGCCGCAATGATGGGCGTGCCCCTATTCGACCTTGATTGGTCGACGATCTCCATGATGGTCTCCGGCACGGATATCGGGATTGCATTTGCCGTTCGCATCGTCTTGCTGTTGCTCGCGCTATGCTTTCTTGTCGCAGTGAGGACCACGACACTCAGCCAGGTGGTCGTCGCCGCCTGTTTCGCGGCGGCGCTTCTCTCGCTCGGATGGAGCGGTCATGCCGCTGCTGGCGAGGGAGGTATTGGACTCTTGCACCGGCTCAACAATGGCGCCCACCTGATCGCAGCAGGGTTGTGGCTGGGCGCCATCATTTGCTTTGTTGACCTCACTGTGAAGTTGCATCGGCGGCCGGATCGAGAGCAGGCTCTCGCATTGCTTTCGCAGATCCATGCTTTCGCGCCGCTCGGCGTGGGTTTGGTGGCAGTGGTGGCCATCACGGGTCTCATAAATTCCCAGCTGATATTCGGTATTCTAAACAGTTTGGTTGTTTTGAGCACACCTTATGGGCTGATGCTGGCTGCCAAACTGATCCTCGTCGGCGGCATGGTTGCGTTCGGCGCCAACAACGCGGCGATCGGACGCCGTTTTGCTACGTCTGGTGAACAATCGGGAAATTCGGTGCGCGACGTCCTAGCGCGGTTGCGCCTCAGTCTGGGAGGTGAGCTTTGTTTTGCCGTTGGCGTTCTGGGCCTCGTAGCTGTTCTGGGCCTCGCGTCGCCAGGAATGATGTAGATCGAAGGTTCACGCAAAAAGGGGGTTTCAATGGTTCGATATGGAGCAGGCCGAATTGCGGGCGTACTGGCGGTCGTGATCTTGCTGATACAAAGCCCAGTATTGGCGCATCCCAGTACCACCGCGAAGGGGAAGGACGTTGAGGAAGGGGCCACAGTAGCTCCGGCCTTGGATGGTCCCGTTGAAGCGGTGGCGAACTTCCATGCTGCGCTAGCGAGGAGCGATACTGCCGCTGCACTTTCACTGCTGGCCGAAGATGTGATCATTTTTGAATCCGGTAGCACAGAAAACAGCCGCGCTGAGTATTCCAGTCATCATCTCAAATCAGATGCCGCTTTCAGCGCCGCAGTTCCGCGCATGCTCGTCAGCAGAACGCACGGTGAGCAGGGCGATATTGCCTGGGTGATGAGCGTCGAGAATGTCGAGGGAACGTACCGCGATCGGCAGATCAAGAGCCGGTCTGTCGAAACGATGTTGCTTCGGCGCGAAAACGGAAGCTGGCAGATATTTCATATTCATTGGTCTTCTGCGGACCAGCGTCGACAACGGTCCTAGACCAGCGCCAGCCAATGTCCTGTCGAACATTAGGCTGGAGAAATCAGCTTTTCAGACTGGATCGGTACGTCGGCACATGAGGCCTCCTTGCCGCCCATCCGCACTGAATGACGACCCTGTCTTTCGTAAAGACAGGATGGGGCACAATGGGGCGTCTAAGGAAGCCCTGCAGATGGCCAGCCAAGACAGTGTCGCTTCGATCTTGGAAGCCGAAGATGTGAAGCGTAGAGACGCCTCGCTGAGGGCACGCATCAAGGATTTCCTTAAGCGAGCTTTGTCCAGGATTGTGGATTACCGTATCAACTGGATTTTCGCGCAAAACACAGCTGTTGAATCGCCAGCCCTGCCGCCATCTATCGAAATCGCTGTTTTCGATGAGCAGCATCTCGCCGCCTTTGCACGTCATCCTGACGCGCGTGTCCGAAGTGCAATGAGTTTCGATCGCGCGGGCTGTGTCGGCTTTGTACTTCTGGCCGATGCCGAGCCGGCAGCCTGCATCCATTTCGCCGATAGATCGAGCTATGAAAGTAGCTCGACCTGGCCGCTTGCGGACAACGAAGTCGCTTTGGTCAACGTCACAACTTTGCCCGAGCATCGGTCGCAGCGCTACGCATCTCTCTTGATTGCGCAAGCGACGAGCTTGCTGGTTCCCAGTCGCTATCGACAAGCTTTTGCCTATATCTGGTGGAACCACCACGCATCATTGCGCGCATTCAGAAATGCAGGCTGGCAGCGGGTCGCTATTTCGTTCGAAATATCACGGCGCAATGGACGCTGGCATTCATTACACCTTCCTTGGAAGGTTGGCCGCTAGAAGCGCGCTTTTGGAAGGGCGTTCGAACACAACCCTTGCGTGCACCGTGATGGTCAGGCGTGGCCTTTCGGCTAGGCATTGTGCGTAACCATTCTCGACTTCAAATCGTTGGCCTTACAGCCCTTCGGGGAGTACGGCGTTGCCGAGCATCGATCCAGCGGGCTGCTTCTTCATCAGCGAATTATGCTACTCACCTCCGATGCCGCCGCACCTTGGAGACTTCCAGACGGCCCAACTGCACCTTGCAATTGGGCAAGTCGGCCGGATAACCTCGGAGTGACGGTAAACGCTGGCATTCAGCACCCGCGACGGCGGTTATCAGGAACGTTTTCGCCGAGAGTGATGCAAGAGGACCGGGATTTGCATGGGGAGCGCGAGCAAGTAAACCACGCCTCAGGTATGGGCCGCCGGATTAAAGGCGGCGATGATCGGACATGGCCCGGTGTCCTCTGCGGCACAGGCTTCTGCCAGACGCACCAAGGCTCCGCGCATGGTTTGCAACGTCGCAATCTTTTCGTCGAGCGCCGCGATCCGACTGTTGGCGAGCGCCTGCGCTGCCGATCGGTCAGACGTTTCGAGATCCAAAAGGGTAGAAATCTCATCGAGCGTGAAGCCGGCCATCTGGGCCGCGCGAATTGAGCGCAAACGATCAAGGTCATCGGTGCCATAGCGCCGCGGGCCATGATCACGCGGCGGCTCAGCGACCAGGCCGCGCCGCTGGTAATAACGGATCGTTTCAACGTTTACGCCGCCCGCACGGGCGAAGTCGCCGATTTTCATAAACCTGCTTGATCCCGTATCATGGTACGGAGTTTATAGCGATGGCATTGTCAGCGAATCAAAGGAAATCGCAGTGCCCCAATCAGCAAGATCCGCCGTGCTCTACCGAATGGTCATGCCCGGCCACACCTGCCCTTATGGCCTGAAGGCAAAGCACCTGCTCTCCTCGCGCGGGTATCGGGTAGAGGATCATCACCTGACAACGCGCGAAGAAACCGACGCATTCAAAGCCGAGCATGGCGTGATCAGCACGCCGCAAACCTTCATCAATGGGCAGCGGATCGGCGGCCACGATGACCTCCGCCGCTTTTTCGGCCTCAAGGTCGCTGACCCAAATGTCACCACCTATCGCCCTGTTGTTGCGCTATTCACGATGACAGCGTTGATGGCAGTCGCAACCGGAATTGCGACTGACGGCCAAGCGGTCAGCATCAGCGTGGCAGAATGGTTCATCGCCTTCTCAATGTGTGTGCTGGCGCTGCTCAAGCTGCAAGATGTCGAGAAATTTGCGACCATGTTCCTCAATTATGACCTGCTGGCGCAGCGCTGGGTCCCCTATGCGCGCATCTACCCCTTCGCTGAGGGTCTCGCCGGCGTCCTGATGGTGGCAGGTGTGCTACATTGGGTCTCGATCCCGGTGGCCCTGTTCATCGGCACGATCGGCGCGGTTTCTGTGTTCAAGGCGGTCTACATCGACCAGCGCGAGCTCAAGTGCGCATGCGTCGGAGGATCGAGCAACGTACCGCTTGGTTTCGTGTCACTGACTGAGAACCTGATGATGATCGCAATGGCACTTTGGATGGCAGGCGAGATAATCGTAGGATAGATCATCATTTAACATAATGTATGTTATCAAACTGACGAATTTCTGTTTGTATTGAATGGGTTGCGCCCGGCTTTTCCCTATCGCATCGCAGAAATCGGGTCTTCGCGCCTTGCTGTCGCCGCACGACAATGCCATTGGCATGTGCGAAATTCAAGGGATCGGACCTGCGGATGCGCGAACGCTCTTCCGGGCATCGCGGCAAGGCATGTGCGCCAGCCATCGCTTTCGGCATCCCGTAATCCGTAGCCGCGACGAGCTCTCCCAATGTTCCCGCCTTCTTTGGGATCAGCCTTGACAGAGCCAGGATTGCCGCACACATTGGACGCATATGGTGCAATTGGTGAGGCATTATGGCGTCGGCTGCATTTCTTAGCGAGATCACAGGAAAGGATGGCGTATCGCCTGACCGTCTGTCCGGAGCGTTGCGGATAACCAAGTCCGAGCTGGCTGCGGCGGCGGGCCTGTCACGCGATGCGGTCTCCAAGAGCTCACGGTATGGCAGTGTACCCACCCAGACACGGCTGCGCGAGATGAGCGAGATCATCAATCGCGTGATCCCATGGACCGGAAGTGAGCTTGCGGCCTATGCGTGGTATCGTTCGCAGCCCCTGCCCTCTCTGGGCGATGCAACTGCCGAGGAATTGGTTCGTCAAGGACGCGCCGAGCTCGTCCGCAGCTACCTCGCCCGTATCGCACAGGGCGGGTTTGCTTGACGCTGCCGGTTACGCGGTTCGAAGGGCTGGTATATCGCGCGCATCACCCGGGTTGGGCTTTCGATCCCGAATCCGGCGAGGGTGCCCGGATGTATGGCGGCCGGTTCAACAGGCCGAGCACCGCATGCTTTTACACATCGCTGCGCCTTGAGACCGCGTGGCTCGAGGCGCAACAGGGCTTCGCTTTCAAAGCGCAGCCAATGACCCTGTGCAGCTACCGGATCGATTGCAGTGACATCCTCGATCTGACCACAGATGAGGGTCTTGCAGCAGCTCTGGTCACGCGGGCCGAACTCGCATGCGCCTGGGAAGTGCTGGCCGCCGATCGCAAGCCCGTGCCCACCTGGGAGCTCGCTGACCGCCTGATCGAAGCCGGATGCGCTGGAATCATTGTCCCGTCTTTTGCGGCGCGGGCTGGCGAGAGAGATATCAATCTGGTCCTGTGGCGTTGGACGCGAGACAAGCCGCACAAGGTCACCGTCGTCGATGACGATAATCGCCTGCCCAAAGACCGGTCATCCTGGCAATGATTGCGGAATTGGTCGCATGGCGTTGGCTCGGTTGGGTTCTCACATTTCGGTTATGACGCTTTCCCAGATCATGAACCCCACGACGCTGAGCATGAGGCAGGTCAGTCCGGCTGACAGTCGCAAGGCTGCCCTCCACCTTTGGGCTCTCGGCCCGCCGATGATCGCATCGCTTCGCCGCCGCCGCCGGGCTCACATCGCGAAAGTCTCTTGTATGATATCGGCAGCGCCGAATGCCAGCAGCGCTGCGGCTACCATGAAAACTGCAGCCCTTATGCCACCGGGAAGCGCAACAGCGAAAAGGATGGCCGCAATCGATACCAGCAATCCCGAAATGCGATGGCAAGTGAAACAGGCGATATCCTCTGCCACCATGCCCCCAGATGTCTGGCTCAGCGCCAGCGCACAACGGTGCCCGTGCGCAGCATTGCAGCGCCGAGATCGCGGCAATCGCTCAACCTGCAAGACGCAACAACGCGACCGTAGCTTTGGTGCGAAGCCCTGCAGCGCATTTGTGGCGCAGAAACCTTTACGTGCCCAGTAGAAAGCCTCCCCTTGGCTCCGCCCAGAAGAGCTACCAGTGCATCACGAGCCTCGACCCCTGAAGACCGCGGGCAAGGGTGGCCTGCCCGGCAACTGCCGTCCAGTTCGCGCGCAGCAATGCTTCCCAGTCGGATCTTCGGCCCTTCCGCGCACCAGATCGGGCCATCTCCATCCCAGACAGCAACCGGCGTGCAGAGGAACGATGCACTGGCAGCCAGCGTCAAAAAACTCATTCCGTAAGCCTTCCTATTTCGCCCCGGTGAAGCATCTTGGGTCGCCTCGGGCCACCCGACCTCCCATAGCGCAGCTGATACAGAAATCAGTGTATTTCGAGCCCAAAGCAAAGACATACCTACGAATACCTGTTCTTTGGCTCACGATCAGGATCCCATCAGAGGTATCGCATTATGCCTGGAGTGAAGAAGGTTGGGACACAGCATTGGGTCGCTTCCTGAGAAGGTGCTCGAACCTGCTTCGCACCTGTTCATCAAACTTGGCGTTTCGGCGCGGTATGTATGGGTTGAGGAGAGCACGATCTGCTGAGCCCTTCGGCGGCAACTCCTGGCAAACCAACACTTGCTCCACGACTTCCAGCATTCGCGCCTGTTTCTCGAGTGGTATGGAGGCCGGTTGTAATGCGCCACATTTGATCATCCTCTCGCGCACTTCCGGCCGAAAGCAGACGCAGGTTGGATTGTAATACTTGTCCAACCACCGATAGTCCGGATGCTTGCTACTCCAGCACACCTCTCCGCTCTCGATCCCGCATAATAGCTCCTCCAGCTTTGCTCTTGTTGCCTCATAACGGGCAGCGCGTGGCTTCAAATGACCGGACGCGATCAGGCGGGCGCGCAAATCAGGGCGGTGTCCAGGAAAGCTGGGGGACAGAAGATTCTTCAGCCTATCTTCGGCTTGGCTGAGGTCGCCATTTTGCCTCAGTTTTGCGCGACCCTGGATGATGTCTTCAACGAGCGCTTCAGCCTGGAGCGTCGAATTCCCTTTGCTGAAGCTCGAGAGTTCGATGCGCGAATGCTGTATCGAGCCGGCTGCAAATTCCACATCGAACAGGGGCACCCGCTCTGCAGGGATATCGATGCCCCCCAGCCTGATAGCCGTGCGCTTAGGAGCGGTGGTGCTGAACTAGCCGTCGGGACTAATGTTGGCCTTCAGCATGGCCACGTCCGCAAGAGTATCGAGCGAGAATGTCAGCTCGTCCTCCGCCGCGTAAACCTCCCGCATGGGGTCCAAAAATGACCGGTAGTATTGCCGCGAACGAGAGACCGCGACGCTCAGCGCGTCGACCGCATAATAGTATGTGCTGCCCGGCTTTCGTTCCGCCTTTCTGATCAGGCGCCCGATCTTTTGGATTGCATTGCGGTAATTGTAGGGGTTCCAGGCGCAGTCGAAGCCAAGATGAAGCTCGGGGTAGTCGAAACCTTCGCGAAGCCGATAGACAACGCAGGCAATTTTGGTGCTCCCTTGGGGGTCGCGCCACGCTTGGAGCTGCGGGTCGATCTCTTCAGCGTCCTGTCCCGATCTAACCTCGCCCAGAATGGCGGTCGCATAGTCTGGTGTGCCGAAAATCGTGTTGATGTATTGCGCGCAAGCCCGCGCGTGCGCCTTGTTGGGTAGCCAGAAAATCGCCTTCGAGCCGCTGTGATTGGCCTGGTACAGGTTTGCCATCAGCCGATACCTGTGTTCCACCAGTGCAGGAACGTCTCGCGGTCGCAGACCCCGCCCCGCGAGTTCCTGAACCTGACGGGTCAGTTTCTCGAACGTACTGTCGGCACAATCCTCATCGATGACGATATTGCTCTGTTCATGTTTGAAGGCCCTCGTCAGGTCGCGGAATTCGTCTGACAATTTGAGCTCGAGCTTCAGCGAGCAATCGACGCGCACCAGGTCGACACTGTTGAGGTGGCCGCTGTCAAATGCCGACTGATAGCCATAGAAGGCGGTGTGGTTCTGCCGCTCGCCCATGGTGCTCTCGTTCAGCATCCACGGTGTTGCCGAGATCCAGACTGTCTTGTGCGCCGTCGACCGAATGACGGGGAAGCACCGCTTCTGTTGGCTGGTCGATTGGAACGCACCTCCCATGTGACATTCGTCAACGAGGGCGATGCGAGGGATGTCCTTGTCGATCAGCCCCTTGATGCAGGATGACACATACTTTCGCCAGGTGAGAAAATGCCATTCCTGCGCGGGGTCGGCGAGACCCTCCTCGACGAGTTCGGCGAGGCTGGAGCGGGCTTGCTTCAACAGGTCAATCGTGTGGGCGAGATAGTAGACCTCGCCAATTCCGAGCGACCGTGCCAGCATCGCCATCACGACCGTCTTCCCAGTCCCGGTCGGGGCTTCCAGATAGGCGTAGTCGCTTCTGGCGAGGATCTCTTCCAGGTTGTCGACGAGATTGACCTGATAATCCCGCGCTCGTCTCGCAAAGGTGCCCTGCTCACAGTGTTGATCACCAGGATGATCGTCGCTGCGGAAAACCACGTGCGCAGGTCGCGGCTCCTTCCCATGTGGAACAGCGCATTGACGGCAAGGTCCATCCAGAGGGTCAAAAGCGGGCGATTGAGGACCAGGTCCGGGTGCGTGGACGTAATGAAAAGGATCGATCCTTCCTTGACCTCGGTGGTCATCCAATTCTTGATCGAGAAGCCGGTTTCGCCCGGAGGTGGTTCGGGCAGGAAGCGGAAAACATTCGCATTGGCGATGAAGGTCGTACGGATCGACTCTGCCATTTTTGCAGCGGCGGGCGACATCATCGGCCCTGCGATCGTGCCTTCAAGTTGAGCATGGATCGACTTCAGATCCGATTGCATCAGGAAGTAGGAAAGCGCGCCGTTTGAGCGCACGCCCATCTTGATCATCTTGACGCACATCTCGACGAACAGGGTGCGGGCTGACTTCTGCCAGAAATCATCTTCCGCGCTGTGGCCGCTGGGAACCAGCGCTGTCGCAGCGCTCATGAATTCGGCGTAATTGTCGCAGTCGTTAAAGATCGACCATGGCACGCAGCGGCGGTCCATCGGATTGAGGATGATGTCCGTTTCGGCATCATAAAAGCTTTCGACGAAGGTGCCGGTCAGATCAAAAATGACGCAGCGATGCCCGTGTTCACGCGCCTGCGTGACGATCTTCTTGAGCTCGGTCGTCTTGCCAGCACCGGTCGTACCGATGAACATCGCATGGCTTTGCTCAAGACGCCAAGGAACCGGCACCCCTGCCAGACGGTAAGGCGCATGCAGACCCGCCCGGACACGGTCCTTCAAGGGCTCTGCGAGGATCTTGTCGGGGTCCACTGCTGGCCTGCGCTTGCGGCACTCGCTGACATGCGCTTTCCAGTTATGGCTGGTGATGGCTTGGGCCAGTTCGCTATGGTTCACAAGCACGGCACCGCGCTCATGGCGCTCGGTCAGAATGTCGGTGCCGCGCCGCTTCGAAAAGTCGACGAACCAGACGGTCAAGGGCACGCAGATAAAGGCAGCACCAAGACCCGCAGAAATGCTGACCTGCACAGCCTTGGCCCAAGCCCTTTCCACGGCAGGGTGATAGGGCACCATGGACATCGTGCCTTGCACCATCTGACCCGATGGAAGCGTCAGGTTTACAGGCTTGTTGGGATTGAGCTGAACCCATCCCCAAGCCTCGGCATAGAGCTTCATCAGGACGAGCTGGACCTCATGGTTCTTGAAGGTCAAACTGACGAGGATGCACAGCAGAAGAACGGCAGTTCCAACCCAGACGTAGAGGGGCATTCTGATGCCCGCCCAGGTCATCAGGATTTCATGGTGGAACAGCTGCGATCCGCGCGTGAAATTGCCTGCGTTCCGCTTCACTTTTCCGCGCGCGGAAGCGTGGGTGAGAGTGGCCGCTTTTTTGCTGAATCTGATGTCTTCAGCCATGATGCTCTCGCACGTTGGAGAGCGCCTGGGCGATCAGGTGTTCGGCATCAGCCGGATATTGCTCCTGGACGATGAGCGAGAGCGCAAGCTGGGTATGCTCGAGGATTGTGACGGCGCGCTCGGCGTTGAGCGACAATCCCGCCTTCAGAAGGGGAATGCCGACTTCCAGAGCAATGCGGATGGCTTCTGACCGCGAGACACCGCGGCTTGTCGCAAGTTGATCGACGATGTCGATCATCCTTGGGCTGAGCGTTACACCGACGCTCTGGAACTGTTTCTTTTCCACTACCACACCTTTTCAGGCGTGGTTCGTCTATCGCAGGACCAAGTATATAACGCTGCAGCCCCCTTGCCAAGAGCTTAGAAGATGCAGCCCGGTGCAGCGCTAAGCCTGTGTATTTTCATACTTATGATGGAGCACTGGACGGTATGCAGCGGGCTGCACCGTGCGAATTTCGAGCAAAAGTTCGGCTAACCAATTGTGAAATATGCAGAACTTCGCTGCATCAGCCTACCGCGCAGAGGTGTACGGTGTGCGCAAAAAATCAGGAACTTGTGCCCTGTGCCAGGTCCATTGTTGTAGGGGGATCACTCGCGCAGGTGGTTCTCCAGCGGGATTGCGCGAGCGAGCCTGACTCGCGAACTCAGCGCAGGCGTTATGTCCGCCTATTGCCGGCGCTGTGGGACGACAGTGGCTCTGGGTTTGGCCATGGCGATGGCGATGGCGATGGCTTAAGCAGGCCATGCTCGGCAAAGAAGTGGCGCGAGAGCAGCAAGCAAAAAAATGCCTCGAACAGACCCTGCGATTGGTGCATCTTCGCATGGTCTTTCAAGGCTTGGAGGAATGCGCAATGGTGTCGAAACTTGAACGCGAACGGTCCGCGCTGGCAGCAGCGGAAAAGGACCTGGAAGAGCGCAGGCAGAAGCTTGCAGAGCTTGAGCGCGAGGAAGCAGAACGAGAGCTAAATCGGCTGATCAAGAAGGTCGGTCAGGATACGGCGATTGCCCTTCTGGAACTGGCCGTCAAGGTGAAGCCAAAGGTGGCGATTTCTGCCCTTGAGAAGCTTGGCGGGTGAGGTCTGGTTTTTGTCGAGTTGGGCGGCGATGACCACCGCCCTGTCTCGTCAGAATTCATCGGCCATCTTGCCGGTGGCGGTGTAGACGATCTGGTCGATCAGATGCATCGGCAGCTCGCCATAGTCTCCCTCCTCGATGAGGATGTACCCGTCCGCGGTCTCAACGACGTGGACGTCGAAGAATGTGTGGTATGAGCGCCGCTCAGCTTCGAGCGTTTTTTCATCAAGGGCGATGATGTTGGGGTTGATCTGACGAAGCACCGAAACGTCGTCTTCGTAGCTTTCCGTTGTGTAGCACATGACCTTGCCTCCTGGCGCTCGGCGGCTCGTCCGCCATGCCATGAAACAGCGCCCCGTCAGTGTGCTGGTCACCGGAGCGAAGCGGAGGCTTGACCGCTAATTTTTCGATGGTGCGGAAGCCGGCGCAGCACGGCTTCTCGGTCGGGAAATTAGTGGTTGACCAGTATGCTGGCGGGGTGCTCATGGCGATGGTGGTGGACGTGCCTGCGGCAGGAGGCATGCGTTCCCAGCGACTTCGCGAAAGCTATGCCCTGGAGCGTGGCTGTTCGGGATCGGCGTGACCCAGGCGGCATGAAAAAAGGGCACCGCGGCAACGTGCCGGGCACCCTTTTCCACCTCGATCCTGCAGGAGGCTGATTGCAGATCGAGCGTTGAATATGGCGAGGAGTTCAGCCGGTTCCTGGCTGCTCGTGAACTGGTGGCTGGGTCGTCACTAGCTCCATTCGAGCAGCGGATGTTGCTCTCCGCAATCGGTGGCGGCGATGAACGCGAGGCTTTCGAAGATCGGAGTGATTCCCGCCTTGACGAAAGCCGCGTAAGTCCGGTGATCCTTGAGCGCTGTCGCGAGCTTCTGCAGGGACAATTGGCCAGATTCATTTGCATGGCGGCCGAGAGAGGTGAGTACCTTAGACGCAAGGTCGCTGCTCATTGTGATGTCACCTACCAGAGCGATGTGTTCACTCACGCGCATCGTGATCGGCGCATCGGATTGCTGGTGCTCGATCCGCAGCATTCGTCCAAGAAACTGCGCTTCCTCGACGATCGCGATCATCTCCGCACGATGGTCGAAGCATGATGCGAACGCGGCGATGGCAAGCGCGTTGGCATTGATCTCGAAGTTCAGGGGCGCGGCCAGGAATTCGCCTGGATCTGCATCGATTGTACTGTTGGCGGTGTGCAGTCTGCGCATCAGCGCGGCGAGCTCTTGCGGGCGTATCTGAGCCGGTACCGAATGGAGCCTTGTCTCGATATCCTTGACGCGGAATGTGACGAGCATCTTTGCCTCCTGTCGCTGCTCGTCTCCTCCATCCCCCTCTCCTTTCTCACTTCCTGAGCTTGTGGCTGAATGCCCACAAGGGGTCTCGTCCAGCCTGAGGATTTCCGGTCGGCCCATTGTCCGGATGCAGCCGCTGGCGCGGCAGCGATGCCCGCAAGATGAGAAGCATCGAGCACGGGCAATGCGCGCCGGGCCAAGGTAAAAGTGCGGCTGATACATTCAGGGATCGCGATGCTCGCGGCAGCGGGCGAAGGGGGTTCGATGCCCCCAGAGCCCGCCCCTTGCGCAAAAGAAGAACGGAAGGCCCCGGCATAAGCCGGAGCCTTCCGAAGAGCGCTCAGCCGAAGGTGCGCGAGCGCGTTTGCCCCTGATCGCTGATGCGGCGAATGTGCAGCGGCACGCCAGCCTGACGGAGGCGCTGTGCAAGGTTCGACTGGATGCCGGATCCTTCTCCGATGATCGCTTCAACCGGGTTCAATTTGACGATGCTCTCGTTGCGCAGGAACGGAGCGCGGTTGCCGTGGCGCTGGTCGGGAACGAACAGGATCGTGTTGACCCCGTTCTGCTGCGCCCATGCACCCGCCATGGCGTCGACGCCCTTGCGCATGCCGGTCGTGCCCAGGACCATGTTCGGGATCCGGGACTTGATGTCGTCGAGGATTGCCCAGATCATCGCGAAATCGTGCCAATCCTTCTGTCCACCTGACACGATCACCAGCGGGCCATCGGGCTGGAATTGCGCCCTGCGATCCTTGGCGCGTGCTGCGAGGAAATCGCGTGCCTGCACCTGGCTTGCGGTCACCCCGTTCTTGCTGACTTGCGATCCCCGTGCGGCCGTGAAGGGGCGACCGGTTTCGACGCGGTAGACGTCAGCTGCATGATCGCGCATCGCCTCGAGCGCTTCCCGGCACCCTTGCAGTGTCTGGCAGAGCTGTTGTGTTTCCTCGAGCTCGACAGCGTAGATTTCCGAAGGGTCGAAGTGGCGTGCCATTTCGCCCAGCTTCTTTGCAGCATCGTCCTCGCGTCCTTCAGCCAGGCGTGCGGTCATGTGAAAGGAGTTGACCATGCCCCAGGCGAGCTGCTGCGCGAATTCTTCCATGCGCGTGTCCTTGAGGACATCGAAGATCGTTCCGATTGCCATCTCCACGGCGCGGCGCGCCATGTCGGGATCCGGCATCTCCGCGGCGATTGGAGCCTCGATGATGTTGAGCTTGGCCAGATCACTGTGTTCGAGAAACGCCCCGTCGTAGGATTCCGTGATCCCTTCACGTGCATCGGCGAGATTGATCCGTGCCTGAGCCAGATCTGCGAACGAGTTGAAAACAGTCATAAAAGCCTCCGATTTTTGAAATCGTCCCCACATTGGGAACAGCCAAAAACCCATCGGGCCGGACGAACCGTGTCAGGGACGGCGAGCTCGTCTCGCCGCCGCCTTGGCGGGCGTGGGGGAACCGATTTTCTGCGTGGTGGCTGGCGCGCAGCGACACAGCCTCCCCGCTGAAAATTGGGGGGACCGCGATCCTTGACTAAGGGGCGACCGCCGATAGGTTTCGGCAGGTGTTCCTGTGTGTGTGGAAGAGACGTTCCCGCCCTCGAGCAGATGAGACGAAGGCAGGGCCGGTCAGGCGCTTCAGCGCCACACCGGGCCGCCCCTTCGGCCCTGCGAAGGGGTTACAGCGGGAACACCGCGATTCCAGACTGCCGGCTTCGATGGCAAAGCCGAACTGCCTGAGAAGAAAACCTTGGTTGATTGCACAGACAGGTGCTCCCAATCGGTGTCAAGTTGTACTCAAGGAGCTGCATTTTCCCCCGACTTTTCAACTTGAAGTCGGCCCAGCGACTGTTGTCACGATTCGCCTGATCGATTACAACGTGAAGCGCTCCCGGCAGGAGCATGACGCCCGTCTCCAAGCCAAGCTGTCGATCAGCACTGCCGCGATATCTCACGATCCCTTGCAACATGTTGTTCGGGCTTGAGTGCTGGTGGTTGACGGGCGACGCTGCATTTCAAGCCGCGGAGAACAATCATGTCGATTGCTAACGTCCGGCCGTCCAATCTGGCCAACATAAAGCGCCTCGCGAACCAACTGAAAAAACGAGATGGCATTCCTCATCGACGGGCCCTCGACTTGGCCGCGCGAAGCGCAGGCTTTGAACGATACGAACATGCCCGCACTTCCATAGGGGATAGGTCTACCCGAGTGTTCCTGACCGGTTACTGGGAAGACCAGGAGACGTTCGAGCGGGGTCGGGAATCTCTGCCCGTCACCCTATCGCGGCCGCTCTTGGAACTGGTTTCGAAAACCGAGCTCAAGCTTGTCGGCGGTCTCGCATCCATGCGCGTGGCTGCATCCGACCATCTCGTGAAAGACATGGTCGGGCCAACACGCGAATATGTTCGCGACAGCTTGTGCAAGGCAGCGCGAGCTCTGCGGTTCATGGAAATGACCGGTCTACGTCCTTGCGACTACCTCGAAGCTAGCCGCGCCATGGCTGATCTCGATGAGGAACTGCCCGGCAACGACCATTCGAGCTATTGGAAGCTGCCGGCCAGCGGACAGTTCATACTCATCGATGAGCCCTATTCCGGGCCGATCGTGAGCGATGAACGGGCAGCTTGGGCAAAGCGGAACGGTTGGGAGCTCGGCGCCGCAGACTGGCCTGGTCTGTACTTTCCGTATCGCTGTACCCTCTTCGTCGCTTCCAAGCGTACTGAGGACTTCGATTTTGATGCCCTTGTGAGGAGTATCAACGCACTGCCTGCTCCAGAAACACCAGAGCATTGGGCCGGGTCCTCGATGCCCAATCACGACATCTTTGTCTCGCCGCAAGCGGCAACGCCGCAGGACAAGCGCCGAGCAAAGGCTAAGGGCACCATCGTTGCGCGCCCATCTCGGCAAACGCTCCCCTATCACCGCGATATGATCGGATACGATCGCAAGCCGAATGGCAGCATGACGCTGGCTCAGCATCAGCTAGCAGGACGTTTGCTGCGGGCGATCCTACAATCGAACAGCAAGCCCGGAGCGGTGAACTGGCGCGTCGACAAGCTCATGAGCGTGCTCGTAGATTGGCTCTACGCCGACCTGCCGCTTCGACAACTGAACGCCCTGGATGACCCCGTCAGCCTCTATTATGGCGACATGTCTTCAGACGATCCGCTGTTCAACCGTGCCAATTCGCCAAGCGGTGTGGAAAGCCTCCTGATCGAGTTGAAGGCGCTTCTCGAAAGCTCCTATCCGCAATGCGCTCCTCTGCGGAAGCTTACCGGAAGGATCGAGACCGCCTTGAAAATCACGCGATCGGGCGCAGGACGAAAAATCTGAGAGCGCCGCAGCCAGACAGGGTTGGGTCCGCGCGTGCCGAGACGGCGGCAGTTGCCGCCGACGAGCGCGCCGCGACCCAATCCGTCAGTGATCGTCACCCGTATGGGCCGAGACCCTGAAAGGGACTCGGTGGAGCCGGGCCGTCCTTGGCTGCCGGACGCAGTCCCGGCGCCAGGCCGGCAGGCGGAATAGAGCGCGATCCCGGCCGAAGGCCAGGGAGACGGCATGCAGCAGGTAGTATTTCCTCTGCCTGCCCCCTGTGATCCTTGACTCGCAATGTTCCTATGATGTTCTAATCATCGCATGAGCAGCAAACGTCTCGATACCCTCGCCGATCTGGTTCGCCATGGCCTCAATGCACAGGTTGAATGTCTCGGATGCCACCGCGTTGTGATCGTCCCCGCAACCAAACTGCGAGACCGATGCTTTGCCAAATCCATTCCGATGAAACTGGAGATCGTCGCGCGACACCTGCGCTGCAGCTGCGGGCACCGTGGGACGAAGCTGGACGCCACCGGCGTCCAGCTTTCGCCATCGTGACACGGTTTTGGGCGACGCTTGCGCGCCGCCCTGCCGTTCAGAGAAACTCGACGTTCTCGGCGATGATCTCGCAGCCGTAGCGGTCATTGCCTTCGCCGTCCTGCCAGCGCGAGTAGTGGATGCGGCCCGTCACGGCGAGCTGGTCGCCCTTGGCCTTGTGCTGGCGCAGCGGAAGCCCGAGGCCGTTGAAGACGGTGATTTTGTGGAATTCGGCGTCCTTGACCGGGTAGCCCGTCTCGGGGTCCTTCTGGACCTTCCCATCGCGGATGACGGGACGTTCGGTCACGAGGATGAGTTCGGTGATGCGGGTGTCGCTGCGATCGCGGGCGACGGGATCCTTGGCGAGACGGCCGACGAGGTTGACGATGTTCATTGCAAGAGCCTCCTTGGTGCCGACGGCTCGTCCGCCGGTGCCCTTATCGAGCCTCGGCGGGAGAGCTGGGACACCGCGCGCCCTCGCGCGGGAAACCTCGGAAATCGAGGTGGTGCGGGCAGCCCGGCTTGCCGGGCAACACGGCTCGCATTTCTGCAGGTTGGCCCTAAGCTCGACCAGAGAGGCAGGGGCACTGGGCGGCGGACGTGCGGGTGGCACAGGGGCGGAAGGCGTGACTGGACATCAACCTCTGCGCGTCTCGGCTTGCTGACGCTGGCGTTGGTCGCATGATTGATCGCCTGTCCTCGCCGATTTCGGGGAGCGAATAGTCCCATTGCGGCAGTCGTCCGGAAGACCTGACCTTGGCGATTTGGGTGTGCCAATCCGCAGGGTTGCCGCCTTTGGCCTCGCGTGGATGCACGATCGGACAAGGCCCCCACGGGGCCTGCCTGCCTGAACGCTGCGGCAATCAATCCCGATCGACGGGAGCTGCTCTCCAGGCTGCAATGGCATCGATGATCTTTGCCGTGAACCGCGGTGGGAAGCGCCCGGCAATGTACCCAGGCTGCTTCATCAGGGGTCGGATGTCGAACCCGGGCCAGGTGAAGCGGTTGAATTCCGAAACGACAATGGCGCTGCCCGGAGCGAGCCCAGCTGTGCGTGCGATCTCATCGGGGATTGCGACAGCGTTCTTGCGCCCCTCGCCCTTGGTCGTGATCGCCGCGACCAGGTAGCGTGACCCTTCTACACCAACGACGACGACAAAGCGTTCCTTGACGCCTTCGTCGCGGCCCCGTCTCTGCTCTTCCTCGAAGAGATAGACGTATCGGAGGATATGGCCTGCGGCGGGGCGGTCAGTCTTCCCAGCGGTCATTGGCGAGTTCGCTGTCCGAAGGCCGTGCATTGGCGAAAGCTTGCCGGTCGGCTTCGGTCATGTCAGACGAAGCGACAGCTTCGATATTCATGTGGCCGGCGATCACACCGCGTGCCGCCTCTTCGAGATGGCGGAAATATTCGCTATCTGCGATGACATGCCGCTCGCGGCCATGGCTGGTGAGGACGACCGGCTGTTTGGTTGCGAGATCGAGGAACTCGCCGGTGTTGTTGTGAAACCGGGTCAGGGGAATCCTGGGGTGCTCATTCGACGGCGCTGGCATGGTGGTATCTCCTCTTGGCCTCAAAATAGCAATTATGGCCAAAATAGCAAGATTTCTGTGGCGAAGCTTGCCGCGCTAGCCGCCCGCCTCTGTCGCCAGCAGCTCCGGCAACAATGCGGCGAGGCCCGCATCAATCGCAAAGCCCAGAACCCTTGCGAGGCGGCAGGCTCGAACGATTGACCCGTCTGGAACCCCAAGCGCCTTTTCCATGTGCTCGAGGCTTTCGCCAGCGCCGGGCTCACGGACCGCGTGAAGCTTGCCCGGCTCGGCGGTGACAGCAAAGGGCCAGGTCATCGCGACACCGACAACCCTTTCGTCGAGCATGAGCAGAGTATCGCCGGCAGCGATGGTCTCGTCGGTCTGAACCGCATCGTAGGCATTGCCCGTCGAAGCAAACGCATGGATCCGCCAGGCGCTGAAGGCGAAGCGCTCGCTATCGGTCAGCATGGTACACCCCCTTCGGCGAGGGCGCGCTGCGCCGCTTCCGGAAAGGCCGCGGTGAGGTTCCGGTGGATCGGCCCGGAGGACTCCGGAAAGAATGCGCCGGTGCTGCTCGGCCGTGTGATCCGCAGCGCGCTTGCGACGGCATCCAAGACGAAAACCGCTAGCTGATCGCTGGCCGTCAGCTTGCCGAACTCAGGCGGTGCAAACCCGGCTTGATGCCAGAAGGCGATGCCGGTCTCGAGGGTCTCGATATAGCTGGCATGGCTGCCATCGTCCTGGTCATTGTCAATGCTCGCCTCGACCGTCCGGTAGGTTCCGAAATCATGGGCATTGGCCTTGATCCGAAGGATCATTCCGGCGGGCGGAGGCCCAGCCACTGCGAGCAGCGCAGCCCTGTAGAGCATGGCTTCGGCGGTATTCACGAGGTCGAAATTGGGGGTGTGCCCGATCTGCGCGCAGTCTTCGTTTGTGGGGGCGCCGCCAAGATCGAGAGTCCAGTTTGTATGTGCCATTCAAGCCTCCTTTGCTTGAACGGAACCGCCCCCTTCCCTTTTGCTGGCCGTGTTCCCGCAGCAGTTCTGTGGAGCCCGACAGCAGGCTGCAAAAGAAAAGGCCCGCCCGCGACACATGCGCGGACGGGCCTTCCTGGTGTGACCGGCGCGGGTCGCGGCACCGGTCACGGGGGCTGATGACAATCAGGCATCAACGCTTTCGCGCGCCTTGGTCTTGGCTGCAGGCTTGGGCGCGGTGCTCTCGCCCAAACCGTCGCCCGTGGCAGCGGCGCTGTCAACGCTGCGGTCGCTGGCCGGTTCGTCGCCGGTGGCGGTGAGCGGCGGCAGGGCGCCTTCGCTCTCGCTGCCGAAGCCGTCGAGCGAGGCCTTGGGCTTCGAACGGCGCCAGGCGACATTGAAGCTGCCGTCGTTCTGCTGGAACATGGCGACCGGGATCGGCGCCGAGAGGCTGGGATCGTCGATCTGGCCCGACAGGAAGCATTCACCGGTCTCGTTCGACGAGTATTCCCACAGCGCGCCGATCTTGACCCAGCTGCGGCGGTCCGCCGAGAGCGCCATAAGGTCGAACTTGGGTGCGCGCTCATTGCTGGATTCGAAGGCCCGCAGCGCAACCGTCGCGCTGAAGGTCAGGGTGGTGATGCGGCCGATGTGAACGCCTTCTGCGTTGGCCTTGAGGGTGCCGATGTTCATGTCACATTCTCCTGATGCTGTCCGAACCCCTTGTCCGGAACACCTTCTCCCATCCCCCCTCTCCTCCGGGCCCGTGGCCCGGCCCGTGCGCCAGCCACCGCAGGCGCGCGTCATCCTGTCCAGCCCAGAGGGCTGAGGAGCCTCGATGTGTGGTTTGGAGATGAACCGGCCCTGCTTCGAGCCATGCGCGGTCCGTGCCGACCTAAGCTTCCGGCTCGGTGTCCTTGATCTGGCTGACACGCGCCATGAAAGCCTTGGCTTCGAGCTGATTGGGTCCGTCGCGCGTGGCGAGGCATGCCATCCTGTCGATCTCTAGCTGTGCGGCAAGACTTGCCTCGATCTGGCAGTAGGGTTCGAGTACGCGGATTGCGTCAACCGCGCGGGGCAGCTCGCCGAAGGCAGTGCCGACCCACACGAGTTCGGTCTCCTCCCCGTCCTCGTCAGGCGCGCTCAGAACCTGCGCAAAGTATGTCTGCAAGGGGCGGTCCCAGCCAACATAGGCACTTGCCGCCGCAACCCCGTCACGAAGCGGTACTTTGTGTCTGCTCATGCGCTTTTTACCTCCCCATCAGGTTTTGGGCGGCTGCCGGGTGACGCAGCGATATGCCTGTCCCTCACAATGATCAGTAGTCCGCAGGCCGCATCAGCGTGACGACGCGCCGTGTCATCGCTGGATTGGCCGGATCCTCGGACCCGAATGCCAGTTCGGTGTCGTAATAGATCCTATGCAGGCCGGATCGGCTATGCCGTTGTTCCGTCAAACCCCACGGAGAACGCTAAATGGAGAACTCGTCGTCAGATTACTGCCCCAAGACTTCTGTCATTGTCAGCGTTGAGCTCAGCAAGCGCAACTGGCTTGTTGCTTCGCTCTCGCCAGGAGCCGCGAAGCCTTCGCTACGGACAATTCCTGCCGGGAACAGCGCGGCACTGATCAGTCACCTTCGCAATCTTGAGTGCAAGGCCGCTGATCGTATCGGTGAACCTGCCGCCATTCGCCTGTGCTTCGAGATTGGATATGATGGCTTCTGGCTCGCAAGGCTACTGCGGTCGAACGATATCGATACATATGTGCTGGATCCCGCCAGCTTCCTCGTGTCGCGGCGAGGCAGGCGCGCAAAAACCGACCGGATCGACGCCGAAGCAATGATCGGAATCCTCAAAGCCTATCTCGCTGGCGACAAAAGCGTGTGCCGTGTCGTGGACGTGCCCTCCCCCGAGGAGGAGGACGCGCGCAGAGTAATGCGGGAGCGCGGCGATCTCGTGCACGAGCGCACCCGAATTATCTCTCGGATCAGGGGGCTACTTGCATTACAGGGCATACGATCTGTCAAAGCCATCAAGGGCGGTGACTGGTCAAAACAGCTCGACGACATGCGCACCGGCGATGGGCGGCCTTTGCCACCAAACCTTCGTCGACAAATTGAGCGCTGTTTCGAACGGCTCGCGTTGCTCAACGATCAGATCAAGGACATCGAGCGGGACCGCGCTGAAGTTGTGCTCCATGAGGAGTCTACCTTCCCATGCCGAGAGAAAGCGGTTCGCCTTGAGCAGCTGAAGGGCATTGGTCCGAACAGCGCGGCAATGTTGGTTGCTGAGGTTTTTTGCCGAAAGTTCGAAAGCCGACGACACGTCGCGGCCTTCCTTGGGTTAGCTCCGGCGCCCTTCGCCAGCGGCGACGTGTCGCGTGATCAGGGCATCAGCAAAGCCGGTAACCGAAGCACACGTGTGCAGATGGTGGAACTTGCCTGGTGTTGGTTGAAATATCAGCCAAGTAGCGAACTGACCGTTTGGTATCGCAACCGGTTCAAAGGCAACGGCGCTCGCGCGGCAAAGGTGGGGATCGTTGCGCTCGCCCGAAAATTGTTGATCGCGCTTTGGCGCTTTGTGGAGACCGGTCTGGTCCCTCAAGGTGCCGAGCTCCGCGCCGCCTGATGCCTATGTTGCAACAGGCTCGATAAGGCGACGCGGATTGGTGTGATGCGTGACCGGGAAAGTTGATGGCGCCTGAAAACGCCCAGTAGTAGTTTGGTCCGCATCCGCCTTTGCTCGATCCGGGGATGTGAATACGGATTATGGTGCGCGGGAACGGCCGCGACCGGATACAAGTCTATGCACGGATAGTGCATCAGCTGACCTCGGAACGAATGAAGCCAATCCTTGAGCATTGCGTGTGGGGCCCCCAACGCGTCAACAGAAGGAACCGTTCAATGCGATCTTGACAAGGCCCGGATCATACAAATCGACTTTCATCAGCACCTTGATGCCATCGACATCCATGCTTGCAAAGTCTCGCTCCGGCGAATCCGTGGCGAAGGTGCAATGGCGCAGAGCGGCCATCATCCGAGCCTGTGCCATTATGCTGTCTTCCACCGTGTCGCCGCCGAGTTCGGCTAGAAGCCCGGAGGTCATGACGATGCGGGCCGTTCGGTCACGGCCCTGGCGTGCGGCATCATTGAGCAGCGCGATGCGCTCGGTACGCTGCCGAGCGCAAGAGAGGTCGGATGTGTCATCCATTGGAGGTCTCCTCCTGATCAAAAGGGCGATCAGCGGGCAACCTGACGGCCTCGCGAGCCTCAGCCCGCAGACTGACAAGCGGACAGCTGAACATCGATCGCGGTCCCGGGTGCGACGGTAATGGCAACCTGCCGATCCTTGGGAATGACCCAGAGGATTCCGGCGAGCGTGTCACGGATGCGCGCCGCAATGGCCTCGTCCTCGCCGAGCAGCACCCGGGCCGCGAGCTCGCGCGCATCGCGCAAGAAGTGCTCGTGCTGGGTGTCCCAGGAATCTGCCTCGCTGTCGTCGCTCGCGCAGAAACAGACGTTCTCGATCAGATCGACCAGCGTTTCGGGGGTCAGGTCATCACCCGGAACATAGGCGATGCGGATCTGGTCGATGCCGCTGTACCAGCCATCTTCGTTTACGACGAAGGCGACATCTGCCGGAATCCGTTCCTCGCGCTCGGTTTCGGTGGCGCGGTGAAAGACGCAGAACCTCAGTTCGATCGTCTCGGCACGCACATGGTCATCCAGCGGAGGGAAGCTGCCGTTCTCGGCGATGACGTGGTCCCGTTCTCCGGCAGCAACATAGAAGCGCACGTTGCCTAGCTGATGCAGCGCGTCATACCAGCCATAGCCTGCGTAGGCAGGATGGTTCTCGACGAGGTGCGGGCGCAAGGGGTGCTCGCGCAGCGCGCGCTCCAGTCCCTGCCCGATATCGGGCTCGAGATCCGCGACAAGGATCGCGTCCGCACCTGCTGCGACCTCCTCATATTCGACATTGACGTTGTCGCTCTCCGCGATGGCCGCATGCCAGCGGGGTAGCCAAGGGTCGGCCTCCGGCAGGGCAACCCCCCGATCGCGGGCTTCCTTCCAGTTCTCGAAGGAAAGCCGGTGCTGGCCTCTGTGCGCCAGCGCGGCATAGATCGTTCGCTTGCACGCTGCCTGCAGCGCCGCAAAGGCGGCGTTCTCGACGAATTCCTTGCGCGCCGGGAGCACAAGGGCAAGGCCCGGGGTGGCCCCGATATCGAGCCGTGCATGGTAGGTCTTGCCGCCAAGGCTCTCCGAGACGCTGGCAAGTTTGCGGGTGAGCACCATACCATGGAAATTCGTCGTCGGGTCCTGGTGATATTCGCGGCCCTCGAACACGCCGATCTGGCTGCCGTTCCACTCGGCGATGTAGATCGCCTTGGCGAGGAAGTCCTCGCGCGGCATTTCCGTGCCATTAAAGAAAACCGGCAGCGGGTAGAACTTCGCGACCTCGCGCAGAATCCGCTCGGTCGTCTGCTCGCTCACCCCGGGCATCAGGAAGGTGATGGTCGTCCCAACCGGGCGAGCAAGGGGCACCACGGCAATGTCCTTCGCGCCGGTCCAGCCATCCGCTGGGACATGGACCGACCATCCGGTGTCGGCATCGGCATGACGCGTGCTGATCCGGGTATCCTTGCCCGCGAGGCTGAAGACACCCATGCCTGCGGGGTCTTCGGCCTCATGGATGTGCTGGCTCCAGCCCGAATCCCCCAGTGCAATCATGGTCTGGGGATCGGCTACCCCGGACCCATCATCGACAAGGGTCAGGCGCGCTCCGTCCTGATCCGCGCAGCAGGCGATATCGATCCGGGAAGCGCCAGCACGGCGACTGTTCTGGAGGAGCTCGCCGAGGATATCGCCGATGGTGCCGTTAAAGAGGCGTGTGACTTTGGTGATCGTCTTCGGGCTGACGCTGGGTCGGATGACTGTCGGGTTCATGGCAAAGGGCCCTTCATCGCACTGGTTCGCCCTTCCCCTCCCCCTTCCCTCCAGATCGGCGGATCGATGCCTGGCCAGAGCCGGGCGGCCTTCGGCCTGCTCTTCAGCCCACTCGTTTCGGTCGCAGGGCCTCGGACATCGGGATGATCTCGTGCGCCGTATCGCGCAGCGCTGTGACCTCGCTCCGCACAGCGTAGAGGTCCTTGGCGATGAGCGCGCACACTTCGGCCTCGCCATAGTTTGGCCGGCCAAGGTGATCGACGCGCTCGACTTGGCGGGCAATCACGCCGACTTTGCCTTCCGGCACCCATTCGGCCCAATCGCCCCAGGCACTGGTCACGCAGAATTCGCCGATCGCGGCGATGTAGGCCTTACGCGTCCGCAGGATCGTGGAGGCATTCTCCTCGACGGCCTCGCCGGTAAAGGCGCTGAACCGGTCCGGATGCCAACATTTGGCGGTATCGCGGGCAAGCTGCAGAAAGCCTGCGGAGCAGGAGCCCTGCCCATCAAGCTCGCTGGAAAAGGCAAGGATCGGGAGCGACCAATCGCAGTCTTCTTCGTAGGACCCTCCCTCGATCTGTAGCGCCGACGGCATGGCGGCCTGTCTCTGATCGGACAGAATGATGCCGCCGTGGCTGGCGGTCATCACCGACCAAATCCCGGGGCCAAGCTGATCGGCCTGTTGGACAGCACCCCAGATCGATGTCGATGGGCGCGGCGACGGAGCAAAGCATGTCATGAGCGAACTCTCCTTCTTCAGGTTCGCTCACATCCTCCCCCTCCCCTTCACTCGAGAATGCGGCGGGCTTCGCTGATAATTGCCTCAGGCGTCACGCTGCTGACGGCCATGGATACGACAAGCCCGGCCTGACCGAGACGCTCGCGCTCGATGCTGCGCAGCTCAAGATAGTCAGCATCATCCGACTGCAGGATCTGGAGCGCGAACTTGCACTCCACCCCGCTATGCTCATCGAGCAGCGCCACCAGGAAATCCGGCCTCGCCGACCCCGCAGCCAGCGTGATGTCAAAGAGGACCTTCTTGACTGCCATCCTGACACCGAGGCGGCGCAATTCATACTGGGCCTGTTGGAGTGCGCGCAGCACGTCGCGATCGTGTTCACGCTCGGCGGGCACGAACTGGTTCCCGCTGAAGACAGGCTGGGCATAGGCGCGCAGCGCCAGGTATCCTTCGCGCCGACTATGCTCGCCGACGACGGCCAGCACGAGAAAGGGTGGCTCGACCTCGGCCCGGATGATCCCGGTGTGCTGGATGCGATTGCGGATTTCGACAGTTCCTAGCCCCGTCACCACCTCGCTCGATGTGACCTCGCTCGCTTCGAGAAGCAGAAAGGCCTGCGGTGCAAACTCGGGCGGCCAGGTCTCGGCCGCAGCCCGCAATCGGGCATGGACCCGCCGTTTCTCGTAATCGATCGCGTTGGTGTAGAGATGATCCGACAGCCGGATGCCCGGCGCGATGTCGAAGCCCTGAGCGGCGCGCTTGAGGTGGCGCATTTCTTCGCTGATCGAGCCTGCGCGCCTGCCACTGGGTGGTAATTCGCGAAGGATGTTCGAGCCTGCGCGCTCGAGCAGCAGCCAGAGCAGCTTGCCGAGGCGCGGAATGGCGACGCCGCGTGAGCGGTCGTCAGGCTCTATGTCCTCTGGCCTCTGTGCAAGCTTCTCCGGCGCCTTCTGGTGTGCGCTGAACAGGCCTTTTGGAAGGCCGATGGCATAGAGAGAATCCTTCACGGTCTCGCGGATGCGCGGCGGCGCCTGCGGCAGATGAAACGGGCATCCGGGCTCGTGGCCTGGCCGTGAGGTAAGACGCCGAAGGTAATAGGTTTCCTGAAAACTGAGATAGGCCGCGCTCATCAGCGGCGGCGGACGCTCTGCCCCAAGGCAGTCGCAGGCGATCCATTTGTGGTTCTCTCGCGCGGTCGAGACCAGTGAGACGCAAGCGCGGTGGTCGGCCTCGCTGCCCCGGCCTGTATACCACCGCACCAGCGCAGCCTTCAGCTCGTCGCTGATGGCGACCCTGCCGGTCTTTCCTGTGGTGTCCTTACCTACCAGCCACATGCATGATCACGCCTTGACCCTGTCGTTTGTTCACTATATGTTCATAATCTGCAGGAGCCCATGAATAATGAACAAGGTCTTTGATATCGGCAAGTTCGACCTCGATGTCACGCTGCGCGACGCGGCGCTTGATCCGAATTGCCGTCCAACCAAGCGCATGCTCGCCAATGCCTCGATCGGCGTGGAGCCTTTCGATGCTTATTACTCGGCGCGCGAGCTCTATGAGACCTTGCAGGGCGTCTTTCAGGGTCTGCCCAATGCCAAGGCCCGGCTGACACAGATCCTGTCCTGCCATTGCGATGACTATCAGCGCTGTCTTTACTACGCGCTGGCAGGGCGCGGGGTTGTCCAGATGCTCGACGATCTCGAATGGCTTTTCGGGCTCCTCGGGCCGCGCTGCCAGATGTCGGGGCACATTCTGCGATCGGGCCAGCACCCTGCGCCGATGGTCAACCCTTACGTCTCGTCAGAGCCTGATGGCCCTGTTCCTGCCCGCAATGCCGACTTTACCGAAGGCCCATCGTGGTATCTCGATCCCGGCCTCGGAGGGATGATCGAGGATTAGACATTCCGGTCACATTGCTATGCTTAGGCATGCACGCCTGCGTCCACGGCATCAATATAAGTCAGCACGTCCTGCACGCGGTCGCAGCGCACAAGCTCCATCGCAGTCTGGCCTGAAAAACCGGAAAGCGCCTCAGAACGGTACCAGGCATAGGCCATGATGACAGAACCGAAACGCGGTTCCACCTTGCTGAGGACCTCTATCATCGAGCCGATGCGGCGCTGAATGTCATCTGATTCCATGCGGCGGTTAGCATCTTTGTCGAAACCGAGCGTGCGTGCGAGTTCATCGCCGGTTGTGCCCAGCTGCGCTATCAGTTTGCGCAGATCACGCGCGCCATCTTCCGCATCGCGATGGGATTTCATGCACGAGCCTCAGTTCAATAGTGAAACCGGCATTGGGCAATCTCTAGCTGTTGCTCGTTTCCTTTGCCAGTGACGCGATAGACCAGACGGTCTTCTTTGGTGATCCGCCGCGACCACCAGCCTGCCAGGGAGCCTTTGAGAGGCTCAGGCTTTCCTGTTCCTTTGAAGGGCGTTCGCTGGCATTCCTTGATGAGATCGTTGAGCCGGGTGAGAACCTTGTCATCGGCTTGCTGCCAGTGAAGATAATCCTCCCAGGCATTGTCAGCAAAGACCAGCTTCAAGGCTCGATCAGCCCGCGCTCATTGCCGCCTTGGCCATCCAGTTGCTCGATCGACTGCCTTAGGCGGTCGGAATTGGTGCGGTTCGAAAGGAGGTACATGGTCTCCTCGATCGCATTCCAATCTTCGAGCGAGACCATCACGATCGACTCTGCTTTCTGGCGCGTGACCACGACATGTGTCCGGTCACTGACCACTTGATCCATGATGCCTTTCAGATTGGCGCGCGCTTCTGAGTAGGTGATAACATCCATAGCTTCATCCTTTCCCGGAACATTGTACTGGTATTGGTACAATTGCAAGCGTGAACAAGTGATGAAGGGCAAGAGCCCCATTTGTCCGAGATAGCCTACAGGACGACAACCTGAAGCTCGATCAAACCGGGATGGCCCTCTTCTGCAGGCATAACGCAGAAGGGCTGGAGCTTGCTGTCCGTCCTCACCACGGCATGGCTCTGCCCGGAATTTGCTGTCATCCGGATGGCGAGGCGCTCGGCATTGGCGCGTCCGCACAGGATCGCCCTTCTGGGATCGAGGCTCTGAGGCAGCATGGGTTACCTCCCGAGCGTTACGGCGTTGCCGGGAAGAATGTGCGCGGCGCACGCTTGGGGGGCACGACTTCGAACCGGCGCTCCATCAATCTGCTGATGCGGAACCGGCCTCGCCCATCGGGCGTGCTGAGTTCAATCTTCGCGCCGCGCTTTGTCACCCTGAATTCGGCGTGTTCGCTCCCGTCGGTGAACTTCATGGGTTCAGGCAGCCGGATCATGTCGCCATCGGCGATCTTGCGTTCCTTGAGCCGCAGCTGGCGGTAGCACCGGTTGCGCCAGTCGAGGGCGTAAGGGTGATTGGTTGGCCCCAGTTCCTCGAGGATACTTCTGGGGCACCTGGCTTCCACCGGCCCGGAGTTTTCATCCAGTCGGGTAGGATTGGTGCTGCTCATGGAGTCAGCCCTGATCCCCCCGCCGAACCGCACGTGCAGCTTTCACCGCATGCGGCTCTCCACTGTGACGAACCATCACTTTGCCGTAGATCGGGCAGGCGGCCTCTGTGAGTATCCCAGTGGCATTGCTCGCACAGGACCACCGTCCTGCGGGCGCGTGCCACCTTCATTCTCACGACAAAACCGCGGTGCGAAACATCGGCCATCCCCCGGATATGGTGCACCTGACACGGAACATCGGATCGACCGCAAGCCTCGCATTGCTTGGCATTCTGACGATCAACCCAGTCCGTACGTGAGTGGGTGAACACCTGCGTCCAAGGCTGGATATCAATCCTGGACGAGGTGGCCGGATCACGTTTCAGATGAGCCAGTTTCCAGACTTTGACCGATCGGGGCTGGCCATCGACGTCGTAGCCGATGGTGAATTCCTGCCCCGTCCTCATGCGGGCCACGACCGCTCGCACATTGGTTTTGTGCTTGCTGGCCAAGGTCTTGAACAAGCTCCACCGCTGGAGAAACTCAAGCCTGTTCAGCTTGAAGCTCACATCCTTGGCGAGAGCATAGTAGTTCGCAAAACCCCGCAATTCGGCGTTGTAAGCTAGGACGATCTCAACGTCGCTGCAGCTGAGCAGCAGGCTACGATGACGCGGCTTCAACACCGACAGATCACCATAACCTTTTGCAGAAGCGAACGCGTGGACCTTCTCCCAAGGGACATGCAGCTGCATCACTTCCGACGGCGGCCTACGAAGGAAGCTGACGGAACCTTGTCGGCTCCGGACAACCCGTTGGCGTGTCGTATATGTGCGGACCTCATATCCAAGGAAGGCGGCTCCATCGCTCGCCTTGCGGATACCGCTTTTCTCCTCGGACACCGTGAGCGCCAGCGCCTCGGTCAGGAATGCCCTGACTTCGGCGAACACGCTTCGTGCATCCTCCTTGCTACCGATAACCCCAATCATGAAGTCGTCCGCGTAGCGACAGTAACGAAGTCGGCGATAACCGGGGTCCATCGCGTCTCTCGACGGGATGGACCGCTTTTGCGGCAGTAAGGTTTGGATTTTGGCCAAGGAGGCCGCAACCTTCACCTCGTCGACATTGTCTTTGGCCCGCAGCATGGTGACGCGCTTCCGTTGTTTCTGGATGCGCCCAGCCAGTCGCCCATATTCCGGGTTCGTGGCACGGACCTTCCCCCTCTCGAAAGCCGCGATCCGTTCCGCCATGAACATATCGAGTTCATGGAGGTAGATGTTGGCCAAGATTGGAGAGACGATACCGCCCTGCGGAGTGCCGCTGTAGGTCCGGGTGTGAACCCGGTCTTCCATAACACCCGCCTTAAGCATGCTGCCGATCAAGCCGATGAATTTCTCGTCATCGATCCTTTTCCGCAACAGCCGCAGGAGGATGTCGTGGTCGATGTTCTCGAAGAACCCCGCGACATCCACATCTACGAGCCATTTCACCCCCGTCCATACGGCTTTGACGTGTTCAAGCGCCGTATGACACGACCGGCCCGGCCGGAATCCATGGGAGGCGTTCGAGAACACCGGTTCATAGATCCGTTCGAGCAGTTGCCGCGCCACTTCCTGAACGAGGCGGTCGTCGCGCGTGGGAATGCCCAGCGGACGCCGTTTGCCCTTGCCTTTCGGGATAAACACCCGACGCACTGGTTTGGGATCATAGGTCCCTGCCGTCACGCTGGCGATAATCGGGTCGAGGTCTTCCGGTCCGAAGTCCGCGAAGGTCTCGCCGTCAATACCCGGCGTCATCGCACCCTTGTTGGATCCGATCTTCTGGAGCCCCTCCTCCCAAAGGAGGCGAGACCCCATCAGACGATAGAGTCCATTCACCCTTTTGCCCGACGCAACGAGCGCCGGAATGGCCTCCAACCGGCCTTTCACAGTTTCTGGCAGCATCAGCACACCCCATGATCGGTGGTTGAAGAATCACAGCTGCCGCCCTTCCCCCGGTCTTCCCCGCTTTCGGCCCGATCGCTCGAGACCTTATACAGTTGCACCGCCGCCTCCGAAGAGGTCGATGTCCCGGGCATTACCCCGGGCATTTGAGTAATATGGCGGCTCCGTACCCATGCAGGCCGGCAGAAGCCGCCTGTTTAGGGCATCCCGTAGTTACGCTGAATGGAGATGCGGCGCGGTTAGGTGTCCCGTTCGTCCACTAAACCCCTCGACGAGAGGCGCACCGGATGGGCTGAGAAACAGGCGGCCAAGACATGAGACCGCTGTCATCATCCGGACCTGGCGTGACAGTCGCTTTCGCCAGTATCGCTATATAGATTGCTGCAGACTGGGATTTAAGCAGTGTAGCCTTCACCATACGCACCTTGCCCTGACCGTCATCGCCTCCATTTGCGACTAAGACGCATCTGGCCTTTTCCGAACATGCTATTGTTCCCCGTCCCTTTCGGGATTTCAGACCTTGTGAGGCCCGAGGTTAGTCCGGCGAGCAGAGGCATTCTCAACTTACCTCATCATCACTGATACTCCATTTCAGCGCCGCAACGGCGCACTGTCCTTGTAGCCGAACAGGAAGCCGTCGGCTGCCTTGGGGTTCCAGCGGACCAGACAGATCACCGCGGAGATGGCGTGGGTCTGGTTGTTCGGTCCATAGCGCTGGACAGCCGCGTAATAGGCCCCGGTTGTGGACACGCTTCTGATGACCCGGCATCCTTCGAAGGTGCCGGTTTCTTCATTCTCGCGCTCCCATGTGAGCTGATTGTCGAGATAGGCCTTGGGAGTGTCGAAGCCCCCCATTCCGGCACGGTGCATGTAAAGCCAGCCCATGCTAGTTCTCCTTCAGATGAGCCCCGGCTGCGCCGGAGGTGCGATCTTCAATTCGCGCGCGATCCGCGCCGTGAGTGCGGGAATGTCTGCAAGGGCGGTGATCGGCGCTTTGCGCATCACCGCGCCAGGCGGTTTCCAGAACGGGTTGCGCCAAGCGAGACCCGGCTCGCCGAACCGTTCCGGGCTGATCCGGACATAGATACCTTCGGCTTCCAGCACATGCTCGCCCGCGAGCTGTTCCTGTGATGTGTAATAGCTGATGCGGTAATCGGCATGCTCGAGCCCGATCCCTGCTGCGATCTGGCGGAGCGCGCGCGTGCCCTCGCGCCGATAGTGGCGCAGCTCTTCGGGACGATAGTCGATCCCGCGCTTGACCAGCGCAATGATCGCCGGTCTGTGCTTAAGCTCGGCAAGGCGTTCGATGCACTGGGACCGCAGCGCCTGGTCGTCTGCCTCACATTCGGTTGGCCTTCCGTCGGCAATCCGCTGAAGGTGGCGGGTGAGGAGCAGCACTGCTGGGCAGTTTGCAGCCTGCCGGCCTGCAAGGCGGACATCATCGACGGCCTCGTTCAATGCCCGCAGCGCATTCTCGAAGGTTGTCAGTCCATCAGGCTGGAGTGCGCGGCGGTAACGGTAATCGATGTCGCAGGACATGAGGCTTCCTTTCCATTGCAAGATGCAATGGCCCCATCCCCCTTCCCTCAATGCAGGCTGCGACGATGTTCGCCCGGGTTCTGCAGCGGCAACGGCTCGTAGATCATCGGTCGTAGGAGCGTGTTTGGCGCAATCTGTTCGAGGATTCGCGCAACTGCCGAGACGGCAACGCCCGCCTCGGTTGTCTGGATGATGAGCGCTGGGCCTTGACCCGGAGCTGTGCCAAGCGACCAACCGGCGTCCCCCTTGCCGAGAAGACCGTCCAGCACCTGGCGTGGATCCCTCTGGGGGAACAGGCCTGCGATATACTCAGCCAGCACACCGCCAATGGGCGCCCTCCCCCGGCCTGCAACATCGCCGGCATAACGGTAAAGCTGAGTGAGGCGAACAACCTCCTCGGGGGTTGGCTCAAGCATAAGCCGGAACTGGCGCCGTTTCATCGGCTTCCTCCCCTTCATCCTCCGCAGGTTCGCTCTGGTAGCCCGAATAGGCAGCAAGATGGTTGAATGCCTGATCGGCCTTCGCGGCCGCGGTGATGATGGCCGTCTTGTCCGCCTTGAGGATCTCCAGCCAGTGCGAGACATAACTGGCATGGCTTTCGTGGAGGTCTGCCGGAAGGCCCAGTTCGTAGCAGATCCGGGCACTCACCTGCTCTGCTACCAGCTCCTCGAAAGAGTATGCCTTGTCGCCGAAACGCTTGCCAAATTCGCGGGCGAGCCGCGAGGCATGGCCCGACCAATGCCCGAGTTCATGCGCTTTCGTGGCCACGAACCCGTCTTCGGTGTTGAAGACATTGGGGTGCGGAAGCTGAATATAATCAGCGCCCGGCGAGTAGAATGCGCGGTCTCCGCCGAGGCGTATGTCAGCCGGAACGGGTGAGAAGAAGCGCTCGATGGCAGCGGCCTTCTGCGAAGGCGTCGGCGGCGCTTCGGGCACCGGGCTCGGATAGAAATGCGGCGGCAGGCCATCGATCTGAGAGGCGTTGAACACGCTGTAGGCGCGCATGAAGCGGATTGTTTTTGACGATTCCTCGCCCGTTGCATGGTCGATCGCAGTCTTCTTCGTGCTGTTGAAGTAGATGCTCGGCTCGGCGGTCTCGCCCTTGCGGACCTGTCCGCCAAGCTCGATGGCCTGGCGCCAGGTCATCCAGTAGCGTGAGCCATGACCATAGTGGTCGGCGACCGCCCAAAGATAGAGGCGGTTGATCCCTGTGTAGGGGACGCCTGCAGCGCGCAGCGGCGCTCCGCCCATACCTGTCTTCTTCCAGGGTCGGCGCCAAGGCAGCGTTCCGGCCTCAATTGTCTTGATGATCAGATTGGTGATTTCCTGCGCGACGTCGCGCTTGGGTCTTTGGCACATTGGCCTGCTCCTCAACAAAAAAGAGGCCCGGCTCACTCAGGCGAGTGGCCGGGCCAGGTCATCAGGAGGGGTGATTTGCCGCCTCAGGCGGCTACCGCCGCTTCTTCACAGGCGACTTCAGGTTGATGGTCATCGATCAGCTCGCCGGCCTCGCTGTCGGCTTCACCGTCATCGCCATCGCAGACGTCGGCGACAGGGTCGCTTTCGTCGGTGTCCGGGATGACCGGATCAGCGGGATTGGCGGCAATCGTGAACTTCATGCCTTCGGGGAGCCAGGCCAGCGCTGCTTCCTTGACGTCCTGTTCAACGATCGCCTTGCCGGCGAAGATCGTCTCGCAGGTCTTGGCAAGGTCAGCCTTCTTCGATGCGGCATAACGCGCCGCAAGATCGCTGCCGCCGACTTCGGTCAGTGCCGCAAGACACGAGGTCTTGCTCACGCGGTCGAAGAAATTTTCGGCTGTCGGGCGCCACATCGCTGCAACGTCGATGTCGAGCATACTGCCGATGACAGCATGGATCGGATGGTATTCCGAACCATAGCCCTTCTTGGCTTCGAGCGAGATGGCCACCGCATAGGCGAGCCACGCCGCCTTGGCTTCGTCGGCAAGTTCGCGGAAGGCAAAGAAGCGCTGGGCTGCACAGCCATGTTCCTGCCATGCCGTGTCGAGCGCGTTTTCGGCCTCGGCGAGAATCCCTTCGGCTGTGGACTGCGAAAGTTCTCCGGTCACAGGATCGCTCGGTCGTCCGCCCTTGATCGAGGTTCCCCGGTTTTCATAGCTGCGGCTGTCAGCCAGCGCGAAGATGGCGAAGTCGAGCGCGAGCCCGGCATCGCTGAGGAGGGATGCCGACAGGATATTGCGGCGCTGAACCGAAAGCTCGTCGAAGAGGCGGGCGCTGATCGGCTTTTCCGTGCCCGGCGCAACTGCCTCGGGCCTGGAAGGTGCAGCGCTGCCTCGCTTGGTGGAACCTGGGACCGGCTCTTCGGCCGTCGCTGTCACTTTGCCATTCTCATCGGTCTCGAACGACAGGCGCTTTTCGCTGTAGTAATCGGACTCGAGGACCATTTCGCCGCGGGTGGTGAGAACCAGGAACCGTCCGGCCTCACTGCGCCATTCTTCGGGCAGTTCGCGCACCGGGTTATTGAGGTCACTGCGCTCAGCATCGAGATCCTCATACTCGGCCTCGAGCTGCCCAAAATCGGCCTCGTCGCCTTCATTGCCTTCGTCGATGATCTCGCTGATTTCTTCCATTCGGGCATCGATCGCGTCAATTCGGGCTCGTGCTTCTTCGGAGAGCGGCGCGGGCGGCAGCCGGACAGCATTGACGCCCATTTCGCTGCGCGCCTGCCATGAATTGGTCGACGCCACCGGGCTGATCCAGGCAAGGCCAGTTTCAGCAGCAATGCGCTGGGCTTCGGTCTCCATCTTCTCCGCCGCAAGCTTGTGGGCGATCTCGATGTCGATCCAGCGATCATCTGCCGCTTCGCTGAAGAGGTCGCGCTCGATTTTGCCGCCGGCGGCCACATAGGCATCTTCGCCGATCAGCAGCGCGATTGGGTCATTGCCGCGCATGGAACCGCTCGCCACCATCCGCCGGATGGCATCGCCGCTTGGGTTATAGGCGTAGCGCATCTGCTCAAAGACCCGCAGTTGCACCTCGTGCTGATCTGTCGCGGCGTAAGCCTTGGCGATCTCGAGAGTGACATCGCCCTTGGCAAGCGCCTCGAAGATCGGCTCGGAGAGGTTGGCAAGACGCAGACGGCCTTCCACGAAACGCTGGGTCAGGCCAAAGCGTTTGGCGACTGCGGCAACATCGCTGCCTTCCTTGATGAAGTGTTGGAAGGCGCGGCATTCTTCAGCTGGCGACATCCCGACGCGCTGGAAGTTCTCGGCAAGCGAGGCCTCGCCTGCTTCCTCTTCGCTGCCCTCAAGCAGCTTGCATTCGATCTCGGTGTCGGGGGCCCAGGCACCGCGCGCGACAATCATCTCGATGGCCCGCAACCGGCGGCCACCGGCGATCACGGCATACTTGCCGCGCTTCTTGCTCTTGGTGACCAGCAGGTTCTGCAAAAGGCCGCGTGCTTCGATGTCGGCGGATAGCTGGATATCGTCTTCTTCGCTGCGCGTTTTGCGCACATTGGCATCGCTCAGATAGAGCCGGGAAAAGGGAATAAGCATCGTGGTCACTCCTGATGTGCACCCGGCAATCACCCGGGCACACATCCCCTCCCCCTCCCCTTCTGATATGCGGTTCACGCAGGCCTCGGGGTTACTCGTTGTCGCCGCGCGAATGGAAAGCGTGGCATGCTCCGGATTTGGAGCGCGCGGCTCGTCAGAGGTCAGAATGCCGCAATTGCTGGATGCTCATGTGGAGGCGATCCTGGGATCGCCACAATTCGCAGCCCGAGCAGACCGATTCGGGTGACGACCGCAGCTCAACCGCTCGCGGCTGCCAGACTAGCCTGATAGTTCGGCCCGAAGCGGACATGCCGCTTTCGGGATGGCGCATCGGCCCAGCTCATGGCCGGGAATGGGTGGATAGCTGCCGCTGGCACCAAGCCTTGTGATCCAGACGGTTTTGCACCATAGCGCCCGCATCGACGGACCTGCGGTATCGCGGGTGGCTCGGCCCGGCGCCTATCCCCGGGACAATCCGGCACCTTGCTGCCGATGATCGTATCTGGACTGCATCATGACATTCACTGCCACGCTTCGGCGCGACTGGCTTGCGAACCCGCGAGCCGACATTCTGGCCGGCATCGTCGTAGCGCTTGCGCTCATTCCCGAAGCTATCGGCTTCTCGATCATCGCCGGGGTGGACCCGCGCGTCGGGCTGTATGCCTCGGTCGCGATTGCGATCATCATTTCCTTCACGGGCGGGCGGCCCGGCATGATTTCTGCTGCGACCGCAGCCGTGGCGGTGCTGGTCGTGCCGCTGGTGCGCGATTACGGGGTCGAATACCTGTTCGCCGCGACCATTCTGATGGGGATCATCCAAACCGTAGCGGGTCTGCTGCGGCTTAATCTGGTGATGCAGTTCGTCTCGCGCTCGGTGATCACCGGCTTCGTCAACGCGCTCGCGATCCTGATTTTCATGGCCCAGCTGCCGCAGCTGACCGGCGTGACCTGGCAAGCCTATGCGATGGTCGCTGCCGGACTTGCGATCATCTACCTCCTGCCACGCCTCACTACCGCGATCCCGGCGCCGTTGGTGGCGATCGTCATCCTCACGATCCTGGCGGTGGCGAGCGGCGCCCCGGTCAACACGGTCGCCGACATGGGCAACCTGCCCCAAGGCCTGCCCAGTCTGGTCTGGCCCGATGTGCCGCTGACGTGGGACACGCTGCGGATCATTGCGCCCTATTCGGCTGCGATGGCGGCGGTGGGCCTGCTCGAATCGCTGCTGACCGCGCAAATCGTCGACGACATGACCGATACCGGCAGCGACAAGCGCCGCGAATGCGCCGGGCAGGGCACCGCCAACATCGCCGCCGCGCTGGTCGGCGGCATGGGCGGGTGCGCGATGATCGGGCAATCGGTGATCAACGTGACGTCGGGCGGACGCGGGCGGCTCTCCACCTTCACGGCGGGCGCATTCCTGATGTTCCTGCTGGCGGTGCTTGGGCCGTATGTGGGGCAGGTGCCGATGCCCGCGCTGGTGGCGATCATGATCATGGTGTCGATCAGCACCTTCAGCTGGAATTCGATCCCCAACCTGCGTCGCCATCCGTGGCCGTCATCGGTCGTGATGCTGACCACGGTCGCGGTGGTGGTGGGCACGCACGACCTGTCGTTGGGCGTGCTGGCGGGCGTGCTGCTGTCGGGCATCTTCTTTGCGGGCAAGGTGCAGCGGATGTTCGGCGTGGAGCGGAACCTGTCCGAAGACGGTCAGACCGCGCATTACCGTGTGCGCGGCCAGATCTTCTTCGCTTCGGTCGAGCGGTTCGTGGCCGCAATGGACGTGGCCGAAACCGCGCCCAACGTGGCCATCGACATGACCGCGGCGCATTTCTGGGACATCTCGGGCGTCGCCGCGCTCGACAAGATCGTCGCCAGATTGCGGCGCGACGGGCGCAACGTCGACGTGGTCGGCTACAACCGCGCCAGCGCCGACATCGTGGACAGGTTCGCTCTGCACGACAAGACCGGGTTCGAGCTTGGGGTAAGCCCGCACTGACCTGACAATGTCCGATTTGGGGTCGTTTCCTGAATGTCGGCTGCTGGCAAGAAACGCGCAGAAGCTGACTGGCAGGTTCCGTCACCATAAGCCGAACGGCAGGAAGCTGCCTTCGTTGAAAAAATCTGCCATTTAGGAACCGACCCAAAGCGGTCATAGGGAGGGATCACTAAAAGGCGAGAGGCGGTTTAGCCATGCAGCCTGTTTCGAGCCATGGTGCGAAAACGCCCAGTAAGCCCTCTTAGATCACCCGCAGCAGAGTAGGCGGCGGGCACCACCAGCAACGTCAAGAATGTGGAAGTGGTCAAGCCGCCGATGATGATAAAGCCCATCGAATTGCGCCACTCAGCGGCATCCGACTGAGCTAGCGCGACTGGCAGCATCCCGAATACCGCCGCCAACGCTGTCATCAGGACGGGCCGCAGACGTTCGGGCGCTGCCTTGCGCATCGCCGAGGCGGGATCCATGCCTGCGTCCCTATACTGGTTGGCGAGATCGACCAGAAGGATGCCGTTCTTCATCACAATCCCCATCAGTGCAATCATGCCGATCTGAGCAAACAGGCTCATTTCCTGCCCCCCTGCCCACATGAGAAAATAAGCGCCTGAAAATGAAAGCGGCGCAGTGAGCATGATGATGATTGGCTGCCCGAAGCTGTTAAACTGGCTTGCCAGCACGATGTACAGCGCCACGATTGCAAGTGCGAACGCGAAGACGATTGCCTCCCCCGTCTCGGCCAGTCTTCGCGCTGTGCCCTCGGTCCGGATCGAAAGTCCAGGCGGCGGCGGGTTGGACGCAAGGAGGTTCTCGACCTTCGTAACCGCGACGCTCAGCGCTACGCCGGGGGCTGTATTCGCCTGCACTGAAATCTGGCGCGATCGATCAATACGGTCGATCTCCGCGGCGCTTAATGCCACTTCGACATCGGCGATTGCTGCCAGATCGACCAGCGTGCCTTGTCCGGTTCTGAGTGGCAGTGCCTGAACATCCGAGAGGGTCTGCCGATTAATTTCGTCGAGGCGCACGCGGACATCATAACGCCGCCCGTCGGCTTCGAAGGTTCCCGCATCACTGCCTCCGACCAGCGTGCGAGAGGCTGCGGCAAGGCTTCGCGCGGATATGCCGAGGTCCGCTGCGCGGTCACGATCAAGCACAATCTGCAATTCGGGTCGGCCGCCCTCATAGGTCGAGCGGACGTCGACGAAATCGGGCCGGGAAGTGAGTTCACCTTGCAGCCATTGGGCATAATCGTTGATCGCCGCTGTATCACTTCCGGTGATGATAAGCTCGATCGCAGCTTGCCCGACACCTCCGCCCGAAACCCATGGAACCTCCGCCACAGATACCTCGCGCGCTCCGGCGACACCTTTACTGAGGGCGTCGCGCGCGAAGGTCATCAAATCATCTTGCGACAGATCTCGGGTTCGCTTGGGGGTCAGCCCGACATAGATATCGATTTCGTTGACCTTGGGATTGCTGCCGCTTCCCGCGCTTGCAAACACCAATTCGACTTCCGGATTTTCGCGCAAGACAATATCCGCTTGCTGTGCCGCGTCGCGCGCTCCGGCGATTCCCGTGCCAAGGGGTAGCTTGACCGTCGCGAGAAATTCTGACCGATCAGTGGAGGACATAAAGGTGCTCGGCACAAGCGCGGCAAAAAATCCGCCGACAAGAACGCTCGCCAAGGCGCCAGCAAGCACCACATACCGCCTGCCAATGGCCCAGCTGACGAGTCGTTCGTAGCGAAGGCGCATCCCGACATGAAATCGCTCTATGCGTCCCAGCCAGCCATCTTCCGGATGTTCCGGGCGCAGCAATCGGGCCGACAGGGCCGGGGTCAACGTAAAGGCAACCAGCATCGAGACGCTGACAGAAAACACGATTGCCAGTCCATATTGGAAGAAGAAACGGCCGACTATTCCCTCCATGAAGGCGATCGGAACGAAGACCGCCAGCGTAGCGAACGTGCCTGCCAGCACCGCCAGTGCGACGCGCTTGGTCGCAGCATGTGCCGCCTCGGTTGGATCAACACCGGCATCGACATCGTTCTGGATTGCCTCGACCACGACGATGGCATCATCCACCAACAGACCAATCGCCACAGTCAGCGCCAGCAAGGTGATCATGTTGATGGTGAAATCAAATGCGGCGAAAGCAACGAAGGTAGAAACGATCGAGGTCGGAATGGCGAGGAGAACGATGATCGTCGCGCGCCAGCTCAACAGGAACAGAAAGGTCACGGCGACTACCAGCAACACCGCGATGAAAAGATCGAACAGCACGTCGCCGATTGCCTGTTCGATGAAGCGCGATGTATCGCGGGCGATAACCAGGTCGACCCCATCCGGTGCGCTTGCGCTTATGTCCGCGATTGCCGCCCGGATCTGCTCGGCAACTGCAACGGTGTTTTCACCGCTCTGTTTGCGCACTTCGAGCACCACACCAGGCTTGCCATCGAGCTGCGCATAGCTGGTTTCATCTTCGACCGAATCTTCGACGCGGCCGACATCTCCGATACGGACGGTCTGGCCATTCGGGCGGTAGGCAATCGGAATCCTTGCGAATTCGGCTGCGCTCGCCGCTTCGGCGAGCGTGCGGATGCCGAATTGGCGTGTTCGCCCCTCCGTCACCAGTCTTCCGCCCGGAAGCTCTGCATTTTCACGCTGGATTGCCGAGAGGACGTCGTCTGCCGTGATGCTGCGCGCGCGCATCGCGGACGCATCCAGCCAGATGCGCATTTCGCGCTCGCGCCCGCCAACCAGCTCGACCGAGCCGACCCCGGGCACGCGCTGCAACCGCTCCTTCACCTCCTCGTCCGCAAAGGTGGTCAGATCGCGGATAGGCATATCGCCAGACAAGAGCACCGACAGGATAGGCGCAGCATCTGGATCGACTTTCTCGATCACCGGCGGCTCGGCGTCAGCGGGCAGATCAGCGCCAAGCCGTGACATCTTGTCACGGACTTCCTGCGCCATGAGGTCGGCGTCTTGCTCGAGCTCGAATTCGAGATTGACGATGCTCACCCCTTCGGCGCTGACAGAACGCATCTGTCGCAGGCCCGCGATGGTGTTGAGCTGCTCTTCGACGATATCGGTGACTTCGGTCTCGATCGTCCCAGGCGACGCCCCAGGCAGCGTGGTGGTCACCGACACGTAGGGAAATTCGACTTCGGGAAACAGATCGACTCCGAGACGGCCGAAGGAAACAAGGCCAAGCACGACGAGCGAGACAATCAGCATCGTCGCAAAGACTGGACGCCGGATCGAAACATCGGCCAGCCACATATTACTTCTCGTCGGTCGTGCGGCGCGGCTTCACCTGCTCGCCGTCGCGCAAGGTTGCCGGAGGATCGATGATCACTTCCTCGCCTGCGGTCAGGCCTGACCGGATCCGCACCCTGTCGAGGTCGATACTGTCGAACCTGACCTCGCGGCGCTGAGCCTTACCATCACGGATGATGAAAAGATGGGCGGCGGAGCTGTCGCCGAGAATGGCTGTTCGGGGCAGAATGATGGCTGGTTCGGGCGGGATCTGGATCTCGGCTCGCGCTGCAAGGCCGGAGCTTATCCGGTAGTTGGGATTGGCGATCGGCAGCCGCAATTCGATCATCCGGCTTTCAGGATCGACCCGGTCGTTGATGATGTAGACGATGCTATCGAACGGCGCGTCGAACCCTTCGATGAAAACGCGCGCTGGCATGTCTCGCCGCAGCATGTCGACATATTCCTGCGGCGCGTTGACAATCGCCGCGACGGTGCCGAGCTCCTGCAGTTGAAGAGCGGCCGACTGACCGCCTCCCGCGAAGCGATTGTTGAGATAGACCCCCTCATCAACGAGGCGCGCGGTTACGACGCCGTCATAAGGCGCGCGCGTAATCGTATCGCTCAGGGCCTGCTGCGTGGTGCCGAGTGCAGCAACAGCTTGCGCCTTTTGCGCGCGCGCAACGGCAAGCTGAGTCTCAACCGCATCGACCTGCGCTTTCGAAACGAAACCCTTCGGCGCAAGAGCTATCACGCGTTCATAGCGCCGTTCGGCTTCAATCGCTTGAGCGGTCGCAAGATCAACCGCAGCTTGTGCCTCAGCCACGTTCCGCTGATAGTCGGCTTGTCTGATGCGAAAGAGCGGCTGTCCGCGTGACACCCTGTCACCGACTTTCACAAAGATCCGTTCGACCGGGCCTTCGGTGAGCGCTCCGATTGCACTGCTTTGTTTGGCTGCGATAGTTCCGAACGCCTTCACCGGTTCGTTGAGCAATTCGGTCCGGGCGATCGAGGTCTGAACCTCACGCGGGCCTTGCGGTGCTTCTTTTGCAGTCTGGTCCTCAGCCTCGCCGCCTGAACAGGCAGGCAGCAACAAAGCGACGGCTATCAATGCAGGCACAGAAAGGCGCACTAGCATATGTAGGCGCCTCTGCCGCTCGCCAAAAGTTTGTCGTCAGGCCCAAAAATGCGGGCTTCGGCGACACTGATCTGGCGTCCGGTTTTGACAACCTGTCCACGCGCAATGAGCGGACCAGCGGTCGCGGGCCGATGATAATCGACCCTGAGGTCGGCCGTGGCCGTAGCCCGAGTGCCCAGCATAACCAAAGCGTAAAGGCCGGTTAGATCGATCAGCGCTGCCAGCACGCCGCCATGTGCCGCGCCAACCCCGGGGTTGGAGACAATTTCATCGCGCCAGGGCATCGTGAGCTCAAGCCCGTGTTCCGAGCAGGATTGGATTTTCAGGCCGAGCCATTGATGGAAGGGCGCAATGTCGAGCATGTCTTGCAAGCCCGCCCGGTCAAGCACCATTGGCTGTTCGCTCATTGCCCCGATCCTGTGGGATTATGGTGGCGATTCAGAAAGCCGAGGATCGCATTCGAAAATGCATCATTGGAATCGCCCACGACCATATGCGTGGCGTCTGCGATGTCGGTATACTCCGCATGGGGGGCGACCTGCTGCAGGTGTGCAACCGCTTCTTCGGAAACAAGGTCGCTCGCCGCGCCGCGAATGAGATGGAGCGGAAGTGTCAAGCTGGCCGCCGCCCTGCTGAGCTCCTGAAACTGAAGCTCCTGATTATCGGGATTGCTCCGTTTGGCAGCCATGATGTTGCGGATGAACGCTGGATCCCAATGCCAGTAAAAGCGGCCATCATCCTTTTGCCGGAGATAATGGCGCAGGCCTGCGCCAGCGCCGCGCTTGCTGCGGTGTGGCATGTAGCGTGCGATAACCCCCGCCGCTTCATCAGGTGAGGCAAAGCCGGTTTCGACATGCTGCTCCATGAACCCGACGACCCGCATCACGCCGTCAGGCTCCATGCGGGGCGCGATATCCACCAGTGTCAGCGATGCAAAGCTGCCGTGGGCGAGCTCTCCCTCAGCAAGCAACCCCGCCAGTCCACCAAGCGATGCACCGACCAATGCGGGCTTGCGGTCCATACCGGATGCGAGCGCGACAAGATCGGCCGCGAAGTCACGTATTTCATACGCCCCGGCATCGGACCACGCGCTGTCACCGTGGCCGCGCATGTCAAAAGCAATTGCGCAATACCCGGCGTCAGCAAGATCGGTCGTGACCCGCTTCCATGCTCTCCGGGTCTGCCCACCTCCATGAGCAAGCAAGACCGGCATTGCGTCAGGCGCGCCGGTGATCTCGGCTGCGAGGTCGAAGCCGTCGGCGCCCTTGATGCTGGCTGTTACGATGTCCATAGCATTTTGCTATACTGTAAGGTGCCTTACAGTAAATATCTTTATTTTCGTATCGGGAAAGCTATGACCGGATCATGGTAACGCACTCGGATCAGGCTGCCGATGAAGCTGAGACGAATTTTCTGACCGACACCGATCGGCTCGTCTTCCTGATGGAAGGGGTGACGCGGCGGCTGCGACGCACATTCGATACCTCCTTCGAACAATTCGGACTCACCCGAACTCAGTGGCGCGCTTTGGCATATCTTTATCGAACGCCTGGCATGACGCAGACCGAACTTGCCCGGGAGCTTGAGCTGGAACGAGCAAGCGTTGGCCAGGCCATTGACAGGCTTGAAGAACTTTCGCTCGTTGAGCGACGTAGCGCAGTGAACGATAGGCGCGTTTGGCACATCCAACTTATGCCTGCTGCGGTTGAGTTATTACCGAAGCTTAGGACCGAGGCCGACGCGGTCTACGGGCGCCTGCTTGCCGGGACGGACATTGATGAGCTGGGCCGGTTAAGTGCGATGTTGGCCGCGATGCAGGACAATTTGGGTCGCAATTAGACGCGCTGGATTCTCGATGTCTCCACTGACGGTTCCGACACCGGACGTTCAGCTTCCCACCCACTTGTTGCCGGTTCGGCGATCTCAGCTTTTCACCACAAGCGGCCATCGGAGCTTGCCCGACGGCCGCCATGATGGTCAGATTTCGATACGCTCAGCGAGGACCAGTGCATCCTCCACGTCGACACCGAGATAGCGGACAGTGTTCTCGATCTTGGAATGCCCCAGAAGAATCTGGACCGCACGTAGATTTCCCGTTGTCCGGTAGATCATGGCCGCCTTGGTGCGCCGCATGGAATGGGTGCCGTAGTCTTCCCGCCGCAACCCGACAGCGGTTACCCATTCATCGACAAGCCGAGCGTATTGCCGCGTGCTCATTGGTTGGCCGGAATGGATCCTGCTTGGGAACACGAAATCATCGAGGCTTCCTCCCCGCCGCAGCAGCCATGTCGCCAGGCTCGAGCGGGCGTCCGCGGTGATTTCAAATTGCACGGGTCGCCCGGTCTTCCGCTGAATAATCATGGCGCGGTCGCGGACCTCTGATCCGGCCACGAGGTCGCCGCTTTTGAGCTTCACCAGATCGCAACCCCGCAGTTTGCTGTCGATCGCCAGGTCGAACAGCGCACGGTCGCGGAGCCGCTCCTCGCGATCAAGGAAGAACCGGATCGCCAAAATCTGTTTCTGGGTCAGTGGCCGCTTTGTGCCGACGGTTCTGCCGGCATTCCACACAACGCGGTTCTGCATGGCGGGGTCGAAGTGAGAATAGTTCATCATCTTTCTCCATGGCCTTGATTGGTCAGGTAGAAAGAACGGGAAACAAATGTGACTTTGCCTTTGATCGGGCCGAAGGATTGGGACCCTGCGATCTAGCGGGACAGAATTGGCCTATGTCGGTCCGAAACCATAACCTCTTGGCCAGTAAGCGCATTGTCAGTCAGGCGGGACATCCGATGGAGGAAGTTCCAACGTGACTGCGATCATCGGCGACCCAATTGAGTCCTGCTATGCAGGCTCGCGCACGCGCTCGATAGAAATCCTCTCCGATCCGCCTTTGGCTTGCGCAAGATCATAGGCGGACTGCATCCGCAGCATGGTGGCGGCAGAAACACCAAATGCCTTCTCGAATCGGATCGCCATCTCCGGGGTCAGCGCAGCCCTGCCATTCAGCAAGCGGCTCAGTGCAGGCCGAGTAACCTTGAGATGATCTGCGGTGCTCGACACATTCATGTTGTAAGGCTTCACGATCTCTTCGAGCAACCAAGGGCCCGGGTGGATCGCGAAGCTGTCATGGAGCTTGATAGCCATCAGTGATAGTCCTCCAGGTCGAGATCAGCGACGGTGAGTTCGTCGATCATTGTGAATGTCAGCCGCCAGTTTCGGGTTACCGTCATGGCAAAGTATCCCTCCCTGTCGCCAGTGAGGGGATGAAACCCGAAATTCGGCGGCACCGCCAGCTCATCCAGGCTCTCTGCCGAGGCAATAAACGCCAGCATGCGACGGAGCCGGTCAGTCTCCATCAGTCCTGCCGGCTTTCCGGTCTCAGCAAATCTGCGAAGCGCCTTATGGTGGATGCTTCCGATTTCCATGGAGGTGTAATCCCATAAGTTACACAAAGAGTCAATAGGGGTGTAACCCCTGAGGCTACACCTCGGTCATTGGGGCGGCAGCTTGCAAAACACGCAACTCACACGTGAAGCAGATCGCTGATCACCGATGAAGCGGTCGCTGTTGGAATAAACACCCGGGTACGAAACGAGATGATTTCCGTGAAGCATCCGATGCTCTTCAGCCAGGGCAGCTGATCGACAGGTGCGCCCACGATTTCATAGCGCTGCTCGCCTGCCACGCGCGAGCATTTGATGGTCGCCTCGAACGGCTTCTTGATTGGGATTGTCCGGCTTTCGCTGAGCGCCCTGATGATCGTATCCGGGCTGAGTTCAACGGTGGAGGCAATATCGAACTTCTCGAGCAGCTTCGCCACATCGAGCTCGTGGACCATGCGGCCGAGCCAGCTTCTGCCCTCTTCGTCGACGATGCGCCGGACCTCCAGATAGTCGATAGGCAGGCTCGACCAGATCGGCAGGAGAAGTCCGGTCGCAAGGTACACGGTCTCTGTCGTTAGCCGTTCGGCAAGCTCCGCAACCTCGCTTTGCCACAGCTTCTCGAAAGTCCGGCGCGGAGCTTCTTCCCAGGCCGATTCCGCAAGGTCATCGAAGTGGTGGTATTCGCGCCGGAGCGGACGGTGGAGGATAAACCGCCTGATGAGTTCGCCCTGTTCGGTCATGAAGTGCCGCGAAGGTTCGGCCAGGGCTGCTTTCCCGCTCTTGGTATTGTGGAGCAGAATGCAGCCGTCAGCGTAGTCGCGGCGCTCAAGGACACGCTCAAGCGAGATCGGCCGTGCTCTCGTCTTGAGAGCCAGCTGCAGCAAGTGTGACGTGGCGCCGGTTCGCCCGTCGGTCCGCAGGACGATGTCTTCGACAACCTCGGCCTGTTCAACCCGAAGGGTTTCGACGCCAACATCGAGCGATCCGGCCTCGCGCGCAGCCGACACCCGCGCTTCGACCAACCCCAGAAATTCCTCGAAGATCGCATTCTGCATTCCGATCGGCAGCGCGAGGATGCGGTTGAGCCAGCGCTGGATCGGCGGAAGGTCCTCTTCGAGAATGCCGTCTTCCGAGACAATCTTGAGCCCGCTACGGCGCTGGAAATCGATTAGCGTTGCGCTCTTGAGCTTGCCGTCCGCCAGCAAGGCAAACCAGGTCGAGAGAGCCGCCTTGGCATATTCGCTTTCGAGATTGTCGGCAGGGTCAAAGAGGTTCTGGCCGCCCGTCTGCCGTTGACCCCGCGTCAGCGCCCCCAGACTGTCGAGCCTGCGCGCAATGGTGCTGGTGAACCGCAGTTCCCCCTTACAGTTCGTGGTTACAGGCCGGAACAGCGGTGTGTTGGCTTGATGGGTCCGGTGCGTCCGGCCCAGCCCCTGGATGGCGCGGTCGGCGCGCCACCCCGGCTCAAGCAGGAAGTGGATGCGCCGCTTCTGGCAAGCTGCGTCAAGGCTGGCGTGATAGGACCGCCCTGTGCCGCCCGCGTCGCTGAAGACAAGGATCGGCTTCCTGCCATCCATGAACTGGTCGGTCTCGGACTGGTTCGTCCGCGGCGAGCGGGTCTCGAGCCGTTGCTGGCCGTCGCTTTGGGTTATGAGCCGCTTGCTGCGCCCGGTCACCTCGGCGACCCTCTCCGGTCCGTAGTGCTCGATGAGCCCGTCCAGCGCTGGCTTGATCGGCGGCATGGCGCACAGATGCTCGATCATCTCGCTGCGGCGGGCGATCGCAGTCTGGTTGTGGACTGGACGGCCTTCCTCGTCGAACATCGGTGCCGAGCGCTGGGTGCCTGTATCATCGACGAACACCTGCATCTGTTGTGTGGGGAAGGCGCGCTCGAGGTACTCGATCACGGCGTCGAGCGGGCTGAGGTCGAGGTCGAGCTCCGCGCGCTCTTCTGGCGAGAGGCTATCAAGACGGCGATCAAGGATGCTTTCGGCGGTCGAAACCAGTTGGACGACGACCACCTCATCGCGGTCCAGATGGAGATTGATGGCAGCGATCAGCGTGGGCAGCTTCATCGACAGCAGCAGCTGGTTGAAGAACCGCTGCTTGGTGCTTTCAAACCGGCTTCGCGCTGCGGCTTTCGCACCACTGTTGAGCGTTGCACCGTCGATTTCGTCGACGACGCCGGTCAACTCCAGTGCCTCCTCAAGGTTCTGATGGATGATCGCCCAGGCGTAGGCATAAGTGTCGTAAACGGCGATCTGTTCGGCTGTCAGATCATGTTTCAGGATCTCGTATTCGACGCCTGCGAAGCTGAGTGCGCGCGCCTGATAGAGGCCCAGTGCCTTGAGGTCCCGCGACACGAGTTCCATCGCAGCGATGCCCCCTGCCCTGATCTGGCTGATGAAATCTTCCCTGTTGGCAAACGCGGTGCCAGGTCCCCACAGACCAAGCCGCACGGCATAGGCAAGGTTGTTGACCTCCGAGGCTCCGGTCGCCGAGGCGTAGAGAACCCGGGCATCGGGCAGATTGTTTTGCAGCAGCACGCCGGCGATGCCCTGCAGCGATCCGCTTTTCGTGCCGCGGGCGCCCTCGCCCCCTGCAACACCGCCCATCTCGTGGCTCTCATCGAAGGCGATGACACCGTCGAAATCCTCGCCCGCCCAATCGAGCAGCTGCTTCAGGCGGGTGGCGTCCTGTCGCTGGCTACGAAGGGTCGGGTAGGTGATGAACAGGATCCCTTCGCGAAACGGAACCGCCTGATCGATCTTCCAATTGGAAAGCGGCTGAATGTCGGCCGCAAGGCCGCCGATAGCGCTCCAGTCGCGGCGCGCGTCTTCGAGCAGGCTTTCGTTCTTCGAGATCCAGATGGCCTTACGGCGTCCCGCAAGCCAGCCATCAAGGATGCAGGCGGCGATCTGCCTGCCCTTCCCTGCCCCCGTGCCATCGCCAAGGAAATAGCCTTTGCGGTAGGCGCGCCCATGCTCGTCGAGTTGCAGGCCAACGCTTTCTTCAGCGGGAACGAACAGGCCAGGCAGATACTGCTGCCACGCGTTCCCGGCATAGATGACAGTTTCGATCTGGGCCTCGGATAGCAGGCTTTCTTGCAAGACCCGATCCTGCAGCGCCGGGACATAATCCGGGATTGGTGCCGGGATCGAACCCATGGCCACGCTTTCGACGAGCGGTGTCGGATGTTCGCGTGCACCAGCAATATCGACCCGGCTTGGCCGGTACGGGATGTAGACCCCGCTTTGCTCACCGAGCACGCGCGGCTTGTCTAAGGTACTGAACGCCAGCGCTGCAATCGTTGGGGCTTGGGCTACCCTCGCTTTGACGGGCTTTGTGATCGGCGTTGCGCGCATGGCTTTGAAGAGCGCACCCGGCTTTGCTTTCGGCGGCACCGCGCGCGGTTCGCAGTCGGGCTGGGCTGTCACGCGTTTGATGATTGGAACCGCAGACGCAACGTCTGCAACTGTCTGCCGCGCCAAAACTGCAGGTCTGATCTGCCCCGGGATCTTGTCGATCACGTACAAGCGCACGGCCACGCTGGTGCCCTGCTTGTGATAGCATTTGTCGAGCCGGATGGATGTGCGGACTGTGCAAGAGGCAAAGGTGTCTTCGTAGATTTTCGCAAGCTTTGCGCTGGTCGTGAACCAGTCCGGCATGATCGCGACGATCCTGCCCCCCTGCTTGAGGCGCGTTATGGCAGCGCGCAGGTGACGCACCGCTGCGAACTCGTCTGCTCCTCGCCCCATTGATCGGGAGAACGGCGGGTTCATCAGGATTAGGCTTGGCTGCACAGCCGCGTTGAGATGGGAGGCCAGCATGGCCCCATCGATCCCTGTTGTGGCGGCCTGGGGGAACAGCAGAACCAGCTTCTCACGCCTGCGCGGATCGATTTCGTTGAGATGTAATGCGCTGACATCGGGCAAAGTTGCCACCAGAGCGCCATGTCCGGCGCTCGGCTCAAGAACGATATCGGTTGCAAGCGGCTGCGCCAAAATCACGCAAAGCGCTGCGAGGTCTGCGGGCGTCGAGAATTGCTGGAACCTGATCTGGTCTTCACTTCTGACCGTATGTGTCGGCAGTGCCTCGATAAGCGCACTGATCTCCGAAATCTGGTGCAGCATCTGAGGCTTGTTCAGCATTCCGGCCATGTGGCGCGTCAATGCCGCCTCGAGCAGGTCAAAGGCGTCCCTCTGGCTCCAGGTGCCGTTTGCGGAGCCCTCCCCGTAGAGCTGGCGCATCGTCTCAAACAGGCGTTGCTTGTTCGCCAGTCCGGCTGCGATGGCGTGCTGGATTTCGGTGATTGCTGCGTCCAGCTTCTGGCTGGATTGTTCAAAAAGGTCGGTCACGGTCTGCTCCTGATGCTGAACCGCATCAGGCCTTCCCCCTCTCCCTTTGGCGAAACTGGGGAGTTTTTGGAGAAGTGTTCAGCTCTGAAGAGCCACCTAATTGTTGAGGGAAGTCACTCGACTGCCTGGTAGCGAACACCAATCCGCTTAAATGCGCTTTCGCGCCGGATCCGGATCTGCTGTGCGATTGTGTCTGCCTGTCTTCTATCTGGAAAGCTGGTGGTCACCCCCTGCCCTTTCGTACCGATTCGTCCCCAGCGCCGCTCAACGGTTGTCCAGCCAAACAGATCCGTCTCAATCCAGAGATGATAGTCGCGCGCGACGTTGCGGGACGGGTCTATTGCTTGCCAATGCCATGACTGGTTCTCTGGAGTTTCCATTCGGAAATAGTGCCAAGATCATTTGCGGTCGGTCCAATTGGAATTCTGAATCACAGAAGCCTCTGTGATTCAGGGACTCGATTTTGCTTATGAAAGCTGGGGTGCCGATCGAAGACTGTTCCCCGCTAGGGCAATGCGTCGTCCGAAAAGGAATGTGGGCCCACGTAAGGTTCGCTCTTGCATTTCGTCATCAATATATTCTGGAAAAACTATAACTTCCAACGGGTTAGATGGGTTACAGTTAAGTTAGACTAGTTAAGAGGCCGATGTGATGCTGCGACTCGCTGTATTCTCTGATGATTTTCCACTGCGCGGTTCCCGATGTGTCGGCATTGTGTTCCTGAAAGTTCGAAGGCGTGTTCCCGAAAGTTCGCTTTTGGGGGCGTTTGCGGGAGGGGGCGGAATCCTACGCTAAGGATTTGGGCCAGCGATATTCCCCGGTTAGATTGATGTGTTCCCATCCCAACGGCGAGACGTGGGCGAGTAGATCAGGCTCGATATGGGTACCGCTGGCGGCCCGGGTATTGACGACCTCGCCGAGCTTCATGGTGTTCCAGAATATGATGATGGCGGCGAGCAGGTTCATTCCGGCGATGCGATAGTGCTGGCCTTCGCCGGATCGATCCCGGATTTCACCTCGGCGGTGGAAGCTGATGGCGCGCTTTAGGGCGTGGTGGGCCTCACCCTTGTTGAGGCCGATCTGAGCCTGGCGCTGGAGGCCGGCATCAAGAATCCAGTCGATCATGAACAGGGTTCGCTCGATGCGGCCCACCTCTCGCAATGCGAGGGCCAGCTCATTCTGGCGCGGGTAAGAGGCGAGCTTGCGAAGAATCTGGCTGGGGGCGACGATCCCCGCTGCGATCGTCGCCATGATGCGCAGGATGTCGGGCCAGTTGCGCTCGATGAGCGGTTCATTGATCTTACCTCCGACCAGCGCTCGCACATTGGCCGGCGTCGCGTTGGGCGTGAAGGCATAGAGTCTTTTCTGAGGGAGATCGCGGATACGGGGGGCGAACCTGTAGCCGAGCAAGGCGCAGGCGGCGAACACATGATCGGTGAAGCCGCCCGTGTCGGCAAAATGCTGGCGAACGCGGCGGCCCGCGTCATTCATGAGCAGCCCGTCCAGGATATAGGGAGCCTCGCTGACCGTTGCCGGGATCACCTGGGTTGCGAACGGCGCATATTGATCGGACACATGGCTGTATCCCTTGAGGCCCGGGACGTTGCCATATTTCGCGTTGATCAGATTCATCGCCTCGCCCTGCTCGGTAGCAAGGAAGAACTGCCCGTCGCTGGATGCCGATTGCCCTTGTCCCCAGAAGGCGGCCATGGGCAGGGCGGCGTGGGCCTCCACGATCATGGCGAGCGCCCGATCATAGGCGCTGCCTTCGACATGCCAGCGCGCGATCCGCAGCAATTCCCAGAAGCTGTGCGTGTTGGTCGCCGCCGCCATCTTGCGCAAACCGAGATTGACGCCTTCCGCCAGCAACACGTTCATCAGGCCGATCCGGTCGCTGCAGGGCGCGCCGGTGCGCAGATGCGTGAACGCCTCGGAAAATCCGGTTCGCTCATCGACTTCCAGCAACAGATCGGTGATCCTCGCGGGCGGGAGCTGTTGATAGAGATCGAGCACGAGATCCTCGGCCCCTTCGGGCGTGTCGGCCCTCAGCTTGTCGATGTGCAGCTTGCCGTTCTCGATGATGCCGCCTGGGATCGTGCCGGTTCGCGCCGCGCGGCCAAACTCCTTCAGCCGTGTATCCAGTCGAGCCCTGCGCTCGGCCAGCCATTCGCCGGGTCGCAGCGGCACGGCGAGCCGCGCGGTCTGCTCTATCGCCTGTGGCGGGACCAGAAGCTGCTTGAGGTCGCCATAGCGGCGCGATCCCGCCAACCATATGTCACCGGACCGGAAGGCGTCGCGGATGTGGAACAGCACCGCGATTTCCCAAAGCCGGTGGTCGCCGCTGGGCTCAGCGCGAAGATGACGATGCCATTTCGAGTTGGGACGTAGAAAATCCACCGGCGGATCGACCTTGATCCCGTTACGCAGCATCGCAACGGCCGCCAGAAGAGGCGTGGCGATCGGCGCCGCCTGCATGTCGAGCAGGCGCAGCATCCTGGGCGCGTAGAGGCGGAAACGGTGATAGCCGTCCAGCACACGGCTGAGCGGGTCGGCCGCGAGCACGTTGGTCAGCGCGGAGGCCGTGGCGACAAGGGTTCTGAACCGTTCCCAGCCAGGCCCGGTGGCGATTATCCCGTCCAGGGCCGTGCCATCGTCCTGCGCTCCAAGCAAAGCACCACCGATTTCGGCAAAGGACTTCAGCGTGTCCCGAACGGCCGCCTTTGCGTCGGCGATCCTGGTGTTGCAAAGGCGTTCGGAGGCCCGATAGAGACGGCCTACGATGCGATCGTGGGTCTCCACGATGACATCGGCCAGCGATGACCGCCATTCCAGGGTGCAGACAGCGAGGATCGCAAGCCGCCTGTCTTCGGGCAGATCACGCATGCCGTCGGCGTAATAGCGCTCGCCCTGCCGGCGAAGCCGGGTCACACGATGCGCCGGCACGCCGTCCAGCAAATCCGCCGGAAGATCGAACCTTTGAAGATATTCCAGTCGATCCATCAGCCGGTTAGCGGCTGCTGAATTTGCGCCAACCTCGAACTGTCGCAGCCATACGAAGCGCGTGACGCGACCATCCACCGTATCCTCCAACAGGTGAGCCAAATTCTCGCTCAGGGTTGGCGTGATGCGATGGGCGATAAGATCCTCGATCCGGCGCTCGGCCTCAACCAGCGCATCGGCGCAAAGGCGCTCGATCGTCGAGGAGCCGGGAAGGATCGTGCGGGTGCGGCGACACTCCGCAACGAAGCGACGGGCAAGATCCTCATTCGATGTCGCCGCCTCGGCTTCCCGAGCGATCCATTCGCGCAAATCCCGTGCGCCCCGCCCCGAAAAGGAGCGATAGCCGTAGATTCGGCGAAGGTCCGCCAGATGCTCGTGCCGGGTCTCCTCGCGCGCGGCATAGAGGAGTAGATCGTCGCTGGTCAGGCCGAGCTGGGCCGCGATGAAATCCGATACCTGCGCCGGGATCAACTCGCCAGGAGCGAGCACCCGGCCCGGGTAGCGCAGGACGCACAGTTGCAGCGCGAAGCCAAAACGATTGTGGGCGCGCCGGCGCTGGCGGATATGCCCGAGATCCTCATCGCTGAGGGTATAGTGCCGCAGCAGCTCACCTTGATCGACCGGCAAGTGAAGCAGCGCCTCGCGCTGTCGATCGGTCAGGGTCACGCGACGCGGCATACATGCTCCTTATTCTTTCCGAGCTACGGTTTGAGATAGCTTGATTGAGATGCTGGTTAAGATACACAATAGCCCAATCTTATGTGCTCATGTTCGTCACCGCCTCAAACCTTCGTTTGTGATCCATGCTGATCGGCTACGCCCGCGTGTCCAAAGCCGACGGCTCGCAGTCGCTCGACCTGCAGCACGATGCCCTTCGCGCTGCCGGTGTCGAGCCAGGCAATATCTATGATGATCGTGCATCCGGTAGCCGTGATGATCGCCCCGGTCTTGCCGCCTGCCTGAAATCGTTGCGCGACGGCGATGTCCTCATCGTTTGGAAGCTCGACCGGCTCGGCCGAACGCTCACCCACCTGGTCAGCACGGTGCAGAATCTGTCGGATCGCGGTATCGGTCTGCGGGTGCTCACCGGCAAGGGCGCGCAGATCGACACCACGACGCCATCGGGCCGGATGGTGTTCGGCATTTTTGCCACACTGGCGGAGTTTGAGCGGGATATGATCCGCGAGCGCACCATGGCTGGCCTGGCCGCTGCCCGCGCGCGGGGACGCAAGGGTGGCCGCAAGTTCGCCCTCTCCAAGGCCCAGGTGCGGCTCGCTCAGGCTGCTATGGCCCAACGCGACACGTCCGTTTCCGACCTCTGCAAGGAACTCGGGATCGAGCGCGTCACTCTCTACCGCTATGTCGGTCCCAACGGGGAACTCCGGGATTACGGTCAGCGCGTGCTTGCTGCCAAAACGCGATGATGATGACGGGAGCCCCGATCAAACTTACCCAAGCGGACGCCGCAGACGTTGCAGACCTGTACAACCGTTGCAGCGACTATTTCCTGTTGCAGGACGGGGCCGCGCCCACGCTGGACGATGCTCGCGAGCTTTTCTCCGATGTGCCGCCCGAAAAGAGCGCCCACAATCAAGCTGTCCTGGGATGGAAGGGGCCTGGCGGCCTATATGCAATCGCGGCCATCCTCCGCGATTATCCGCGTGATGGCACATGGTATCTCGGCTTCATGATCGTAGATGCCGCACAGCGTGGTCGTGGCGTCGGACGCTCAATTTACTCGACGGTCGAAAGCTGGGCCGCTGCGAGAGGTGCCACAGAGATTCGGTTGGCCGTGCTGGAAGCGAATGAAGCGGCAGAGCGATTTTGGCGTTCTCTCGGCTTCATTGAGTATCGGCGCGTTGGGCCAGACACCTTCAAAATGCGTAGCCATCGCCGGATAGAACTGAGCCGTCGCCTTTCTGGCGCGACCGTAGAAGGCAGCAACAAGTAAGATCTCGCGCCGGCTATCTGGGCGAGCTTGGCGTAGGATTCCGCCCCCTCCCGCAAACGCCCCCAACAAGGGTAACCGCTACAAAGGCTCGTTCGAATCGAGCCTGCGGCTGGGCACCGACGCCATCCGGCATCGCCTGACCGCCGCAATCGACGTCGAGCGCGAAGAATTCCAGAACACCACACCGTCATCCTTCGCGTTTCAGGGAAAAAGATCGACCGACAATGTCGGGATTGTCGGGCAGTATGAACTGCTGATCAACGACGCATTCTCTTTTGGTGCATCGATCCGCCATGACGAAAATGATCGCTTTGATGACCCCACAACTTGGCGGGTTCAAGGCAGTTATTCGCTCCCGACTGGTACCCGTGTTCGCGGTGCCTATGGAACGGGGGTCAAGAATCCGGGCTATTTCGAGCTCTATGGATTTTCCGATGGCCGCTATATTGGCAACCCTAACCTGAGGCCCGAGAAGTCGGAAGGGTGGGAAGCCGGCATCGAGCAAAGCTTCAGCGATGGCAAGGCCACCATAAGCGCGACCTATTTCGATAGCCGCCTGAAGGACGAAATTTTCACGACCTTCCCCGCTCCGACCTTCATAGCGACGCCATCAAACCGTGCAACTTTGTCGAAACAGCATGGCATTGAGGTGGCCCTTGCCGCCCGTCCAATTCCCCAGATCAGGCTGGACGCCGCCTACACATGGCTTCATGCGCGAGAAAACGGCACAGTCGAGGTGCGTCGCCCCAAGCATATCGGCAGTTTCAACGCGACAGTGTTCAGCAAGGATGAGCGCTTTTCGGGTACGTTGACAGTGCGCTACAACGGGCGTCAGACCGATGTCGCGTTTACAAATCCAAGCTTCATTCCGGTGCGCGTGTCCCTGAGGGAATATGTACTGGTTAACCTGAATGCCGAATACAAGTTGCGCCCCAACATTTCGTTGTTTGCGCGCGTAGAAAACCTCATCAACGAGCAATACGAAGAGGTGTTCAGTTTCGCCACTCCGGGCCGCGCAGGCTATGGTGGCGTTCGCGTCCGCTTCTGATGTTCCGCAAGGCGCTCTGCCTCCTTTGGATGATCTCCGTGCTTCCGGCTCTGGCCGGTTGCACGGAGCCGTCTGGTAGTCGCAGCCAGGCGGCAGCAAAGCCAGTCCATGTCATGTCGATGAACCAGTGCACGGATCAGCTTGTCCTGGCATTGCTGCCACCTGAGCGGATCGCGTCGGTCACTTGGCTGTCGCGCGATCCCGACGGCTCCCTCATGTTCCGCGAGGCTGCGCGTGTCGACATCAACCATGGAATGTCGGAGGAGGTCCTGCGCCAGAAGCCGGACCTGGTTATTGCCGGGGCATTTACGACGCCGGCAACACGCGGACTGCTTAAGCGATTAGGGTTTCCAATGATCGAGGTCGATCATGCGGAAACCTACGAAGATATCCGCAAGATAACCCGACAGGTCGCCAAGGCAGTAGGAGAGCCCGCTCGCGGCGAGGAATTGATCGCAAAAATGGACCGCCAACTGGCCGACCTTGCGCGCGATCCGGGCCCGCCGCTACGAGTGGCTGCGTGGGATGGTGCTGGCTTCAATGCAAGCACGGGGTCTCTCTATGACACTGTGCTCAAGACAGCCGGTGCGACCAATGTTGCCAACACACTGCAGAAGAGCAGCTACGGCAAACCGGATATCGAAATCCTGCTCCTTTCTGCTCCGTCCCTGCTGGTGAAAGGCGCCGGGGTAGGTCGCCGCCCGGGGCTTCGCGAAAACGTCGAGCGACACCCTCTAATCCGTCGCTACTGGGACGGTGACCGTACGCTGACGATCCGACAGGCGTACTACGTTTGCGGAACGCCGATGGTGACGGAAGCCGCGATGCAGTTGCGCAACGAACTTCGTTCAGCGGCTCTCCATGCCCGCTCTCCCCTTCCCTTTGCCGGTGGGAAATCGCTATGACCCGGTGGCTTGTTCCCATGCTGGTCAGTTGTCTGCTCGCCAGCGCTTTCGCTTCGGTGCTGGCTGGCTCCGTCTGGTTGACACCACGCGAAGCGTTTCAGGCGCTGGCTTTCGATCATGCGGATCTGGCTGGCCAGATCGTCACCCAGATCCGCCTGCCACGGGTTGTCCTTTCGATGGCCATCGGTGGCATCCTTGGCCTCTCGGGTGCCGTCATGCAGGGGCTGTTGCGAAACCCGCTGGCTGACCCCGGCCTGCTGGGCGTTTCGGCAGGTGCCTCGCTCGGTGCGGTCATCGCCATCTATTTCGGCTTTGCCGCCAGTTTTACCCTTGCCGCTCCGCTGTTTGGTCTGACAGGTGCATTCGTCACCACAGGCATTGCCTTCATCCTTGCGCGGGGAGGCGGTACCCTATCGCTCATCCTGGCCGGGGCAGCAGTCAGCAGCATAGCCAGTGCAGGCGTCAGTCTGGCGCTCAACCTCTCCCCCAATCCTTATGCCGCTTACGAGATCATGACCTGGCTGATGGGTTCGCTTGCCGATCGAAGCTGGGATCATGTCCGCCTTGCCACACCCTTTATCCTTGCCGGGGGTACGATGCTTCTGCTGACGGGCCGAGCTCTGGATGCTCTTGCATTGGGTGAAGCGCAGGCTGAAAGCCTGGGGATTGCGGTTTCACGAACGCGCATGCTGGCGCTGATCGGTACGGCCCTTGGCGTCGGAGGCGCAACCGCCGTATCCGGAACGATCGGTTTCGTAGGCCTGATTGCGCCTCACCTTGTCCGGCCTCTGGTCGCCCATCGTCCAGGCAAGGTGCTCATCCCGGCCATGCTGGTTGGAGCCGTTCTGGTAACCCTCGCCGACATCGCGTCGCGCACATTGGTATTCCGGGGCATGCCGCTAAATCTCGGGGTGTTCATCAGCCTGATCGGGGCACCGTTCTTCCTGTGGCTGGTCCTTCATGTCCGGAGACGCACCGCATGAGCGCGCTGCACTTTCATGGTGTTTCGGCGCGCCGGGGGCAGCGTCTGGTCCTTGACGGGATATCGGCGCGTGTTCCATCGGGCCATCTGACTGCTGTGATCGGCCCCAATGGCGCCGGCAAGAGCACCTTGCTGGACATCACATCGGGCCTCAAACGCCCGGTGCAAGGTTCGGTCGAACTCGATGGCAAGGACCTCCACCGCCTTGGCCGCCGGGAACTTGCCAAGTTGCGTGCCTATCTGCCGCAACGTGCGGGGGTTGATTGGCCGATCACCGTAGAGCGCGTGGTTGCGCTCGGGCTGACTCCGGCGCTGCCAGCATTCGGCACCATACCGTCCGCTCTGCTTCCCGCCATCGACGATGCACTGCTCGCCTGCGATCTGCTGGGTTTGCGGGATCGGCCAGCCACGCAATTGTCGGGTGGCGAACTGGCGCGGGCAATGCTGGCCCGCGCGATTGTCGGCGATCCAGCGCTTCTGATCGTTGATGAACCAACCGCGGGTCTGGATCCACGCCATGCCATCGATGCCGTCCAGCGTCTCAAGGCCCGGACCACGGCCGGGTGCACGGTTGTCATGGCGATCCACGATCTTGATCTGGCCTTGGCCTTCGCGGACTCGATCCTCGCAATCCGCGATGGGCGATTGCTTGCACACGGTCCGACGCACGAAGTCGTCACCGAAAGCCTACTCACCTCGCTCTATGACGTTCCGGTCCGGTTATCTCGTGACGGGGACGGCATTTCCGTCCGCTTTCTCAAGTCCGGGGTATCATCATGAACCAGATTTCCTTTGACGAACTGGCACGTCTCGCGTGCGACCCTGGCCATGGCTGGAGCATCGGCACATTCGGTGCGATCGGCGAATTCATTCGCGACGAGGATGAGCCGGCCACGGTTCAAAACGACCGCGACAATATCGAAATCGTGACCGCTCGCGGTGCCTTGCGGATCAGGCATTCGGATAGCTTTGAATGCCTTGCCTGGGATAGCCTGTCCTCTGATGGCGAAAGCTGGGGTCATGCAATGGCGCTCTGCGCGCCTCTGACTGGTTCGGTCGATCGGGCTGTCGTATCTTTGGGCGCCGATACCGACGCCATTCGCAGGGAAGACCAGTCGAGCCGCCTGTTCGACATGGGCGTTTGTAACGGCACCATAAGGATGTGCGCCCGCACTGACGACGAAGCGCTGATCGGGGCTCTCGAGGCTCTTGAAGGTCAGGACCTGCTGTCTTCGCCAACAGTCATGGCCGAGGTTCTGCGTGCGCAGCCCCACCGGGTCATGCTCTCGCCTGCCGGACGGATCGAAGTCTTCCAACCGATTCCGCCTCCGGATGGGAAATCGCCGGAAGGCCCGCACACCCATCTGCTTGCCAAGCTTATCGGGAAGGGTCGGCCACATGGCGCCAACGTCCCCATTCCGGATGGCTATCAGTCGATCCTGAACATTCACCCTCGCTCACCTTGGCGGAACGCACTGGGTGAACGGCACGATTTCGTGCCCGATACGGACACCGCCTTTTCACCTATGCTTGAACGCTTTGGCCTTGATCAGGATCGTGCCGTGGACGCACATATCCGCACCGCTGTGGCTGAAGGCGCAAACCCTGAATTCTTTGATTGGCCCGACACACGGCGGGGCCGAACGAAAGCCCGCATCGTCCTGCGCCGTCTTGCCGCTGCCGGTCACGAGCACGTGGGTCCCTGGCGCGTCTGGTTCGACCGCGCTCCCGTTGAAACCGATGAAACGGAACAGTGAGGTTGCGCCTGCAATTTCAGCGCGAACTTTGATTGGCATGATCGAAGTTTGGGTCTAGAGATATTCAATGATGATGCGGGTTTGCCCGTGCCATCGATGATCGCGCCGGTGCCCCCAACGGGGCTTAATCGGGAATGCGGTGCGGGAGCGTAGCTCCCAAATCCGCGGCTGTCCCTGCAACTGTAAGCGGATAGCGCGATGCACATTTTTCCTGCGCGTGCAGGAAAAGCCACTGGACCGCGCATGAACGCGCATCTGGGAAGGCGTGCATCAAGCTGTGACCCGCGAGCCAGGAGACCTGCCGGCGCTCTGGTCGCTCTTGCCCGGGTCCAGGGGATGGCCAAGGCACGGTACTCTTCCGTCTGAGCGACGAAGCTGTGCGGCTGGGGCTGCACGGCCGCGTGGTTTCGGGCGTCTGTCGCGCCAGCCCGTTGTCGCGCGCCGACCGGACCTGTCCGGCAAGCCCTGCCCGGTGTCGCTCTGGCGCGCGGAGGAACTGCCATGTCGGACCTGTCAAAGGTACCCGTCACGATCATCACCGGCTTTCTGGGTGCCGGTAAGACCACGCTGATCAGCCACCTGATCCGCAACGCTGGCGGACGCCGATTGGCTGTGGTCGTCAATGAATTCGGTACTCTGGGGGTGGATGGGGACATCCTACAATCCTGCGCCATTCCCGATTGCCCGGCGGAAAACATCGTCGAACTGGCCAACGGCTGCATCTGCTGCACCGTGGCGGACGATTTCATTCCCACCGTAGAGCGCCTGCTCGCGCTTGATCCGCGCCCTGACCATATCCTGATCGAGACATCAGGGCTGGCCCTGCCCAAGCCCTTGCTCAAGGCCTTCGACTGGCCGGCAATCCGCAGTCGCATCACGGTGGATGGCGTCCTTGCGCTGGCCGATGCCGAAGCGGTTGCTGCCGGACGGTTTGCCCCCGATCTTGCAGCGCTGGAGGCCCAGCGCGCCGCAGACCCGGGGATCGACCACGAAACCCCGCTGTCCGAAGTCTTCGAGGACCAGCTTGCCTGCGCCGATCTCGTTTTGCTGACCAAGGTTGATCTGGCCGGACCTGACGGAGTCGCTGCCGCAAGGGCAGCCATTGCGGCCGAAGCACCCCGCCCCGTGCCTGTGATCGAGATAGCCGAAGGGATTGTCGACCCTCGCGTGATCCTTGGACTTGGAGCTGCCGCCGAAGACGATATCGCTGCCCGGCCCTCGCATCACGACAATGAGGATGATCACGAGCACGACGATTTCGACAGCACCGTCATCGCGCTCGGCGAGATTGCCGATCCCGCCGATTTGGTGGCGCGTATCGAAACGCTCGCCCGCGACCATCGCATCCTGCGGGTAAAAGGCTACGCTGCCGTGACTGGCAAGCCCTTGCGCCTCTTGGTGCAGGCCGTCGGGTCGAGGGTTCGTCACCAGTACGACCGCCCATGGCGCCCCGATGAGCGGCGCCAGACCACCCTGGTCGCCATCGCCGAGCATGACGATATCGACGAGCCTGCCATTCGCGCGGTGCTGGCAGGCTAAGCTAGGCCGTGCACGTCATCTTTCGCGAAACGCATGGGATGGAGGAAACGGCCATCCCACAGGATCTGGGGCAGGAGCCTGCGGATCTTGTCGTCCTGTCCTTCTCGGACAGCGATCTTGGTGCGTTCGCGGAAGGCTGGCGCCAGGCGCAAGCGGCGGATCCGGCATTTCCTTCGTTGCGGCTCGCCAATCTTGCCGCGCTGATCCACCCTTTGTCGGTCGACACCTATATCGAAAAGACATTGGCCGGGGCAAAGGCCGTGCTGATCCGGCTGATCGGCGGCACGCCCTATTGGAGCTACGGCCTTCAACAGGTCGAGACCCTCGCCCGATCGCGCGGGATTGCGCTTGCTGTCCTGCCTGCCGATGGTCGGCCGGATTGGCACCTCGACAGTGTCTCCACGCTTCCTGCCGCCACGCTGGCCAAGCTTTGCCAGTTGTGTGACGAGGGCGGCGCGGCAGCGGCGCGCGCGGCCCTGGCCGCTCTCGCGCACGCCGCAGGGCTTGGCGTCAGCACTGTGACGCAATGCACGGCTTTGCCGGCAACTGGCGGATGGCACCCCTCCTGCGGGATCATCGATCCTGCCAGCTTCAGGCCCAATGCGGATCGGCCGCTGATCCTGATCGTCTTCTACCGTGCGTACCTCGCCGCACACGACCTGCACCCGATCGCCGCGCTTCATTCCGCGCTTGAACAACGCGGCTTTGACGCGCTCTCGATCTTCGTCCCCTCGCTCAAGCCCCCTGAGGTCAGGGCACAGGTGGATCGCTGGGTGCGTTCGCTGGCGCCTGCAGCCATCGTCAATGCCACGGCTTTTTCAGCGCGGGGCGAGGATGGCGGAACGCCGCTCGACGGGGGGGGCGTTCCGGTCTTCCAGATCGCGCTTGCCACCGCACCGCGCGCAGGATGGGCGCGCACATCGCGTGGCCTCTCGCCGGCTGACCTTGCCATGCATGTCGTACTCCCCGAGATTGACGGGCGCATCTTTGCAGGCGTGTCGAGCTTCAAGGAAGCGGGCGAACGCGATCCGGCACTCGGCTTCGCTCCCTATTCGCACCGCGGCGATGACAACCGGATCGCAGCGGTCGCCGACCGCGTGGCGCGCTGGATCGGGCTGGCCCGCAAGCCGGCATGCGAACGCCGCGTCGCCCTGATCCTGTCGACCTACCCCGGCAAGGCCTACCAGATGGCGCACGCCGTGGGTCTTGACGCGCTGGCCTCAGTCGATGCGATTGTCGCCGATCTGGCAGAGGCCGGGTACAAGGTCAGCCGCCCCACCGATCTTGCCAGGCAGCTGGCGACCGAGCATCTGGTCTGGCCTTTGAATGCCTATCGCACTGCCATGTCCGCCCTGCCCGAGACGCTGCGGCAGGACCTTGCCTCGGCATGGGGAGAGCCGGAAGACGATCCGCTGGCTGTCGATGGGGCATTTCGCTTCCCGGCGCTCACGCTCGGCCAGGTGCTGGTGGCGCTTCAGCCCGAGCGGGGCGAGCCTATCAGTCGCGATGCAGACTATCACGACCTCTCGCGCTGCCCGCGGCACGCCTATGTCGCCTTCTACCTGTGGCTGGGCCAGCAGGGTACGGATGCGCTGGTCCATGTTGGCGCGCATGGTACGCTGGAATGGCTGCCGGGGAAGGCTGTAGCGCTGTCTGACGCTTGCTGGCCCGAAGCGCTGACACAAGCGATGCCGGTCATCTATCCCTTCATCGTCAACGATCCGGGCGAGGCAGCGCAGGCCAAGCGCCGCATCGGTGCTGTCACCATCGGCCATGTGCCGCCGCCGCTCGTCCCGACCGGAAGCGGCGCCGGGCTGGGCCGGATCGAGGCTTTGCTGGACGAATTCTCCAATGCCGACGGGCTGGACCCTGCCCGCCGGGACCGTCTGCAGAAATCCATCCGCGAGGAAGCTGCCGCGCTGGGGCTGGAGGCAGAGCTCGGCCTTGATACCGCCACCACTCTGGTCGAAGCGATCACCCGGATCGATCGCTTCGTCTGCGATGTGAAAGCCAGCCAGTTCGGTGACGGTCTCCACGTTTTCGGCCGCGGTGAACAGGGCGCGGCAGAGCGGAACGGGCTTCTGGCTGGGCTGGACGGCCGATGGATCGCTCCCGGACCATCTGGCTCGCCCCATCGCGGACGAACCGATGTGCTGCCGACGGGACGCAACCTCTACACGATCGATCCGCGCGCAGTACCTTCGCGCGCAGCGCATGCACAGGGCGTCGTGCTCGCCGAGGAGCTGCTCCGCCGCCATCTGCAGGATCACGGCGACTACCCGCGTGGCCTTGTGGTGGATCTGTGGGGTTCGGCCACCATGCGCACGGCTGGTGAAGAGTTTGCGATGGCGCTGCACCTTCTGGGGGCAAAGCCGATGTGGGACATGGCTTCAGAGCGCGTGACGGGGGTTGAGATTCTCCCACTCGCCATGCTCGACCGCCCTCGCCTCGATGTAACGCTGCGCGTTTCGGGCCTGTTTCGTGATGCCTTTCCCACCCTGCCCGCCTTGTTCGGTCAGGCCGTCCGGGCGCTGTGCACCAGGGACGAACCCGCCGACTGGAACCCTTTCGTTGCCTTGGCCCCAGCGCCGCGCGTCTATGGTCCGCGTCCGGGCCGGTATGGACTCGGGATCGGAGACGCGGCCGAAACCTATACCGATGATGCCCGGCGTGCGGCGGGCGAAGCATGGCTGGCAGCCTCCGACCACGCGCTGGATAGCGTTTCCGATTCCAGCACGGGAAGCGAGGCTGACCCCGATGGCATCCGTCTGCGAGTGGCCAGCGCGGACGCCTTCGTCCACCTGCAGGACCTGCCTGAAACCGACCTCTTGCTGGCCGCGGACTATGCCGGGCACGAGGCAGGCTTTGCCGCAGCCCAGGCGATTGTCGGAGGCAAGGCCGCACTCTATCATCTCGACAATCGGGACCCGAACAACCCGGCGGCCCGCACGCTGACCGAAGAAATTGCCCGCGTGGTCCGTGCCCGAGCCGCCAATCCAGGCTGGATCGCAGGAATGATGCGCCACGGCTTTCGTGGGGGCGCGGAACTGGCCGCGACGCTGGACCATCTTGGCGCTTTCGCACATCTTTCCGGCAGCGTGCCGCCGCAGCTGATCGACCTTTATCACGAGGCAACGCTCGGCCAGTCCGAAGTTCGCGCCTTCCTCGAACGCGAAAATCCCGATGCACTGGCGGCGATGGAAGCGCGCTTTGCCGCGCTGCATGCCGCGGGCCTCTGGCGCACCCGGCGAAATTCCATCCTGGCCAGCCTGCGGGAGGCACCATGACCGGATTTGCCGTCAAGGGCTGGTGCCCGGACGCATGGCACCCGATGATATCCGGCGACGGCCTACTGGTGCGGGTCAAACCCCGGCTCGGGCGGCTGACACGGGAGCAGGCGCTGGCCCTTTGCGATGCGGCCGCCACCTGCGGCAGCGGGCTGATCGACCTGACGCGGCGCGCCAATCTGCAGATTCGCGGCGTTGCCCAAGATCGCTGGCCCTTGCTGATCCAAAGGCTGATTGCGCTGGAATTAGTGCAGCCCGAGCCTGCACTCGAAGCGCGGCGCAACGTCCTTGTCGCGCCCGACTGGCAGGAGAACGACGACACCCACCGCATCGCCAACGCCCTGCTGGCCCGGATAGGCGAATGGCCCGATCTTCCCGGCAAGGTCGGGTTCGTCATCGATGCCGGCCCTGCCGCTGTGCTGACCGGCGCATCCGGCGATTTCCGTGTCGAACGCGGCACGGACGGCAGCCTCATCCTTCGCGCCGATGGTTGCCTCACCGGATCAAGCCTGTCTCCAGGCACGGAAGCGGACGCCCTGATCGCTCTCGCTCACTGGTTCGCCGCGAGCGGCGCCGCCGCAGCCGGGCGCATGGCCCGTTGGGATGCGGAACTTCCCGCATGGGCAAAAGGTGCGATCGCGCCTGCAATGGCTGAACCGGGCCATGTGCTTGGCACCGGACATCATCCATCGATCGCGCTGGCGTTCGGGCTGATAGAGGCTTCGGAGCTCGCCATCCTGCTCGAATCCGGTTCTGCTTCTGGACTGCGAACAACACCGTGGCGGCGGCTGTTGATCGAGGGGGCGGCGGCTGCCCGGACCCACCCGTCCACCGGCGCTAAACCTGATCCGCTGCCCCATGTGGAAGCCTGCCCGGGCGCACCATTGTGCGCACAGGCGACGGTTGAAACCCGTGCGCTTGCGCGCCGACTTGCGCCCTATGTCTCGGGACGGCTGCACGTTTCGGGTTGTGCCAAAGGCTGCGCCTGCTCGCAGGTGGCCGATGTCACGCTGACCGGACGCAACGGCAGGTTCGATCTGGTCCTTGCTGGCAAAGCCGGATCGCCTCCGTCCCGCTCCGGCTTGAGCGCCAGCGAAATCCTCGCGCATTTTGGAGCCGTCTGATGCCCCATGTCTATGAAACCGACGGGGCAGCGATCTATCGCCAGTCGTTTGCCACGATCCGCGCCGAAGCCGATCTCTCCCCTTTCGCGCCAGGCGAAGAGCAGGTGGCAGTGCGGATGATCCATGCGGCCGGGATGGTCGGACTTGCAGCGCATATCCGGTTCTCGTCGGGATTTGCCGATGCGGCACGCGCTGCGCTGGCCGGCGGCGCGCCGATACTGTGCGATGCGCGGATGGTGTCTGAAGGGATCACCCGCGCCCGGCTTCCCGGGAGCAACGCAATCATCTGCACGCTGCAAGATCCTGCGGTGCCTGACCTTGCACGCAAGATCGGCAACACCCGATCCGCTGCCGCGCTGGAACTGTGGCGGCCCATTCTGGCGGGTGCGGTCGTGGCGATCGGCAATGCACCAACCGCGCTGTTTCATCTGCTGAACATGCTGGAAGACCCCGCCTGCCCACGCCCTGCGGCGATCATCGGCTGTCCGGTGGGCTTCGTGGGAGCAGCTGAATCCAAGGCTGCCCTCTGGGCCGCTCCTCCTGCACCCTGCTGCGTCGTCGAGGGCCGCCTTGGCGGCAGTGCCATCACCGTGGCGGCCATCAACGCGCTGGCGAGTACGGCCGAATGAACGCCGGCACGAACATCGGCACCATTCACGGTGTCGGGCTTGGTCCGGGTGCGGCAGACCTGCTGAGCGTGCGCGCCGACCGGCTTGTACGCACGGCGCACCACGTCGCCTATTTCCGCAAGGCTGGGCGGCCCGGCCAGGCAAGGCGCATCGTGGAAGGGATGCTCCGCGCTGACGTGATCGAGTTTCCGATGGAATATCCGGTAACCACCGAAATCCCGGTATCCGATCCTCGCTACAATGCCTGCCTGTCGGCGTTCTACACGCACTGTTCGGAGCGGCTTGCAGCGATTTCGCAGCAGGGTGAGGACGTCGTCGTGCTGTGTGAGGGCGACCCGTTCTTCTACGGCTCCTTCATGCACCTCCATGCCCGCCTTTCAGGCCGCATACCGGTGGAAGTCGTCCCTGGCATCACGGGCATGTCTGGCGCCTGGACCGCGACGGACCTGCCGATCACCTGGGGCGATGATGTGATGACCGTGGTCATGGCCACGCTGCCGGAAGCCGAGCTTGCCCGCCGGATCCGCGAGACTGACGCGCTGGTGGTGATGAAGATCGGTCGGAACCTGCCCAAGCTTCGCCGCGCCGTGGCAGCCGCCGGGCGCATGGATGCGGCATGGCTGGTCGAACACGCAGCGATGCCCGGACAGCGCGTCACCATGCTGGCCGAGGCTGAGGCGGTGACCCCCTATTTCTCGATCCTGCTGATCCATGGTCAGGGGAGGCGACCATGACCGGGGAAAAGGACAAGGGTTGGCTAGCAATCGCCGGTCTGGGACCAGGAGACGAGGCACTCGTCACACCCGAAGTCACCGCCGCGCTGGCCGGGGCTACGGACGTGATCGGGTACATTCCCTATGTCGCCCGGATAGCTGCACGCGAAGGCCTGACGCTTCACCCCTCGGACAACCGGGTGGAGCTCGACCGCGCCGCTCTGGCGCTCGATCTTGCGGCGCAGGGCCGCAGGGTCGTTGTCGTATCGTCAGGTGATCCGGGGGTGTTCGCGATGGCCTCGGCGGTATTCGAAGCGCTTGAGGCAGGTCCTTCCCGCTGGCGGACGCTGGATATCAGGGTGCTGCCGGGCATCACCGCCATGCTGGCCGCCAGTGCACGGGCCGGGGCACCGCTGGGTCACGATTTTTGCGCGATCAATCTTTCCGACAACCTGAAACCCTGGGCCATGATCGAAAAGCGGCTGCGGCTGGCCGTGGAGGCGGACTTTGCCTTGGCGCTTTACAACCCCCGCTCGAAGGCACGTCCCGAAGGCTTCGCCCGTGCGCTGGCCTTATTGAAGGAGCTGTGCGGCGATGATCGCCCGATGCTGTTTGCCCGCGCCGTCACAACGCCGCAGGAAGATCTGCGCATCGTGCCGCTGGGCAAGGCGCACGATGAAATGGCCGACATGCGCACCACGGTGATCGTGGGATCAAGCCGGACGCGGATCATCGAACGTGCGGCAGGCCCTATCCTCTATACGCCCCGGTCCGTTGCGGAAGTGGCCTCATGACCAAGCCATTCCAGCACATCTTCTGCGCGACAGACCTCGATCCGGTCACCGATCACCGGGCGGTCGATCATCACGACCGGAAGCTTGAGCTGGCGCGCAGCGACAAGCTTTGCCTCGGCGCCCGTGCCACCGGCGTTCTTGCACACAACAAGGTCGATCATGTGAGACTGCATCAGCAGCCGATCACCTTCAGCCGTAAACGGCCCGCGATCGATGACAAGGTCGTGGGAGGGCAGGCCTGGGGGCGCAGCCGGAGGGTCAACAAAGCGCAGCAGGTAGTGATGCTGCGGCTGTGCGGCAAAGGCTTCCACATGCATTCGGCCCAGCGCGAGCAGGATGCGGCGCGGCGTGCCCGCAAGTTTGGCCACCGCAGCGGCAGTGTCTCTCACGCATGTCCAGCGATCGCCCGACCCGGCCTCCCATGCGGGTCTGGTCAAGGCGATATGGGCAATCCCGGCAATCCGCGCGGCCTTTATGGCATGTGCGCTCATAGTCGCGGCAAAGGGATGCGTCGCATCGACCAGATGCGTGATGCGATGGTCTTGGAGATAGGCCACAAGCCCCGCCACCCCACCAAAGCCGCCGACGCGGATCGGCACCGGCTGTGGCCGCGGGTTGTCGGTCCTGCCCGCGTAGCTGAGTGTCGTCGCAACCTGCGCTGCCGCAAGCAGGCGCGCCAGTGCGCTCGCTTCGGTTGTTCCGCCAAGCAGGAGAACATTCGGCATGGCTGACATGGACCCTCGCGCATGGTTGACGATCATCGGCATCGGTGAAGACGGCGTGGACGGCCTGTGCTCAGCGGGCCGGGCCGCGCTGGCCAGGGCCGAACTGGTCATGGGATCGGCGCGCCATCTAGCGCTGCTTCCCGCGCTTACCTGCGCGGTCTTCAAATGGCCAGTTCCCTTTGCCGACGGCATAGCCGAACTGCTGGCGCATCGCGGGCGGCGGGTGGTCATGCTGTCATCGGGCGATCCGTTCTGGTTCGGCGCAGGCGCAAGCCTTGCGCGCCATCTCGGTCCGGCGGAATGGGTTGCGCACCCCGCGCCATCGACCTTCAGCCTTGCTGCCGCCCGGCTGGGCTGGCCGATCGAGGAAACGGCCTGCCTCGGCCTGCACGCAGCGCCGCTGGACCGCTTGTGCCCCCATATCGCACCCGCCCAGCGCGCCATTGTCCTGCTGCGCGATGGCGATGCCGTTGCCACGGCGGCGCAATATCTGACCAGCAAGGGCTTCGGCCCATCGACGCTTCATGTGATGGAAGCGCTGGGCGGCCCCCATGAACGCCTCCGCGTGACGACCGCGCAAGCCCTGCCGTTCGCAGACATTGCCCATCCCGTTGCCGTGGGCATCGCGTTCGCCGGTTCAGGCAATGTCCTGCCCGTCACATCCGGCAGACCGGATGCGTGGTTCGATCACGACGGACAGATCACCAAGGCCCCGGTGCGCGCCCTGACCCTCTCGGCCCTCGCCCCGCGTGCCGGTGAATGGCTCTGGGATATCGGCACGGGTTCTGGGTCAATCGCGATCGAATGGCTGCTGGCTCATCCCGCCAACCGGGCGACCGCGTTCGAAGCCGATCCGCTACGGGCCGGCCGCGCCCGCGCAAACGCCAAGGCTCTGGGTGTAGACCGGTTGGATGTGATCAATGCCCGGATGCCCGAAGGCCTGCCGGAAGGCCCCCATCCGCATGCTGTGTTCATCGGTGGCGGCTTGTCCGACCCGCTGCTCGATGCCCTCTGGGCCCGGCTGCCTGATGGAACGCGGCTGGTGGCGAACGCCGTGAGCCTTGAATCTGAAGCCGCTCTTACCCGTTGGCATGGCGCAAAGGGCGGCAGTCTGCTGCGGATCGAACTGGCCGATGCCGTGCCCCTTGGCCAGCGGCATGGCTGGAAGGGGCGCTATCCCGTGGTACAGTGGAGCGTCACGCTATGATCGTGGCTGGCTTCGGCTTTCGGCGCGGCGCAGGCCTCGCTTCGCTGCGGGCGGCGCTGGAACTGGCGCAGGACGGGCTGCCCCCTATAACCCATTTGGCGACCGCCATCGACAAGACGTCTGCGTTGGTACCGCTTGCAGAGGCACTGGGACTGCCGATGACCGGCATCCCATCGGCGTCCCTGTCCACCACGCCTACGCCCACCAGCTCTGCCGCCAGCCTGAAGGCACGCGCGACCGGCAGTGTCGCAGAAGCCTGCGCGCTGGTCGCCGCTGGTCCGGGCGCCCGCCTTTTGCGCACGCGCCACATCTCGCCCGATCGCATGGCCAGCTGCGCCATTGCCGAAGGATCACAGCCATGACCGTCCACTTCATCGGCGCCGGCCCCGGCGCACCCGATCTTTTGACCCTGCGAGGGCGCGACCTGATCGCCGCCAGCCCGGTCTGCCTCTATGCCGGTTCGCTGGTTCCCGTGGCTGTACTCGATCACTGTCCGCCCGGTGCCCGCATCGTCAACACCGCGCCCATGACGCTGGACGAGATCATCGCCGAGATAGCGGAGGCTGACGCCGCAGGGTGCGATGTTGCCCGCCTCCATTCGGGCGACCTGTCCGTCTGGTCGGCAATGGGCGAACAATTGCGCCGCCTGCGCGCACTGGACATTCCGTTTACGGTCACGCCGGGTGTTCCCGCCTTCTCGGCGGCAGCGGCGGCTCTGGAAGCCGAACTGACCTTGCCCGAGCTCGGCCAGTCGCTGGTACTCACGCGCACGCCAGGGCGGGCCAGCGCGATGCCGCAGAGCGAGAGCCTCGCCAATTTCGCTGTGACGGGCGCGACTCTGGCTATCCATCTATCGATCCACAACCTCGCGCGGGTCGTGGCCGATCTTGCTCCCGCCTATGGCGCGGATTGCCCCGTTGCGGTCGTCTGGCGCGCCAGCTGGCCCGACCAGCGGATCGTCCGGGCCACCCTCGACACCGTCGAAACAGCCATCGCCGGCAGCATGGAACGAACCGCGCTGATCCTTGTCGGACGGGTGCTGGGGGCGGAGGACTTCGCACAAAGCAGCCTCTACGCCCACGGCTACGACCGGCGCTTCCGCCCACAGGATGCGAGCTCGCGCTTTGCAGGAGCCGGGGAATGAGCGTTTCAGGCCTGATGATCGCCGCTCCGGCATCGGGAACGGGCAAGACTACGGTCATGCTGGGCCTGCTGCGAGCGCTGGTTGAAGACGGCGCGGTGGTCCAGCCCTTCAAGAGCGGTCCCGACTATATCGATCCCGCCTTTCACCGCGCCGCCTGCGGCCGTGCGTCGTTCAACCTCGATACTTGGGCCATGAATGGCGAGCTGATCGCTGCAATCGCGGGAGAGGCTGTTGGCGCGGACATGGTGCTTGCCGAGGCTTCGATGGGCCTTTTCGATGGTGTCGCGAGCCGGGGTGCCGTTGGCAATGGCGCCAGTGCGGACATTGCACGGACAATGGGCTGGCCGGTTGTGCTGGTGCTGGACGTGTCCGGACAAGCCCAATCCGCCGCTGCAACGGCGCTCGGTTTCAAGCATCTGGATGACACGCTGCCGTTTGCAGGCGTGATCCTGAACCGGGTGGCCAGTCCCCGCCATGAACGGCTGGTGCGCCGGGGGATGGAAGCGATAGGCATGCCTGTGCTGGGTGCCCTGCCCCGGCGCGGCGATCTCACCCTGCCAGAACGCCATCTCGGTCTGGTCCAGGCTGTCGAGCATCCCGATCTCGAGCGGGCGATATCGGACTATGCCGCATTTCTGCGTGCAAATGTCGATCTGAATGCCATCCGCCATGCCGCCAGCAGCAACAGCGCCCCGCCTCCGGCCCCCGGCCAACTGCCGCTTCCCCCTGCCCAGCGGATTGCCATCGCCCGCGATCCCGCCTTTTCCTTCGTCTATCCCCATGTGCTCGAAGGTTGGCGGCGGGCTGGCGCGGAGATCATGCCCTTCTCGCCATTGGCAAACGAGGCCCCTGCCCGCGATGCCGATCTTGTCTGGCTGCCGGGCGGCTATCCGGAATTGCACGCAGGGACCATCGCTGCAGCGACGAACTTCCTGACCGGCCTGCGCCATCACGCCAAGACCCGCCCGGTCCACGGCGAATGCGGCGGCTACATGGTTCTGGGCGAGGCCTTGGTGGACAAGTCGGGAGAACGGCATCGTATGGCCGGCCTGCTGGGGCTTGTTACCAGCTATGCACAGCGCAAGATGCATCTCGGCTATCGCCAGGCCGAACTGCTGGCACCGATAGCCGGACTGGCCAAAGGCAAAAGACTGCGCGGCCACGAGTTCCACTACTCGACGATCCTCGAGCAGACAGACGCAGCGCTGGCATGTGTAACCGATGCAGATGGCGTCGCGGTTGCCGAAACAGGCTCGTATCGCGGCCGCGTGACCGGAACCTTCTTCCACATGATCGCGAACGCATCGTGAAAGGGTTCGTATCATTTGTGGGTGCGGGCCCTGGCGATCCCGAGCTGCTGACCCTTAAAGCCGTTTCTCGTCTTGAGACAGCGCAGGTGGTCCTGTTTGATGATCTGGCTGCGGGACCGATCCTGGCCCGCGCGCGCGATGACGCTGAACTGGTAGCGGTAGGCAAGCGCGCCGGTCGGCCATCTCCAAGTCAGGCCGAAGTCAGCCGTCTTCTGGTGGACCATGCCCTGGCCGGGAAGCATGTCATCCGGCTCAAATCGGGAGATGCTGGCTTGTTCGGCCGACTCGAAGAAGAAATTGAGGCGCTTCGCCATGCGGGAATCTCGTTCGAGATCATTCCTGGCGTCAGCTCGGCGACCGCCGCAGCGGCAGCTGCCGCGATACCACTGACACGACGCGAGCACGCTAGACGCGTCCAGTTCGTAACCGGACATGGCAAGACTGGCACTTTACCCGAAGACCTCAATCTATCAGCGCTTGCCGACCCTTGTGCCACAACGGTCGTCTTCATGCCAAAGCGCACATTTCCGGCGCTTGCTGCGCAGCTTGTCGCGGCAGGACTTGCGGACGATACTGCAGCCTTGTTGGCAGAAAACATTAGCCGACCGGACCAAAGACTTACCAGAAGCACTATTGCCGGACTTGCTCGGTCACTTGCCGACGGCGGATCGGATGCAACCGCACTGGTGATCTACGGCCCCATGATGGAGGAGGCATGATCCACCTCCATCTGATCGGCATAGGCACCGGGAATCCCGACCACCTGACGCGTGCTGCAATACGCACAATCAACGCGGTCGATCTCATTCTGCTGCCCCGCAAAGGCGATGCCAAATCAGATCTCCTGGACCTGCGCCACTCCATCTGTGGCGCCGCATTGGCCTCACCGGTCCGCATGGCCGAGTTCGACATGCCCGTTCGCCGACAGGATGGCGACTACACGCAGGCCGTCGACGATTGGCACGATGCGATTGCAGCGATTTGGGCAGAGCAGATAGCAGTTCACCTTCCTGATGGTGGGCGGGTCGCGCTGCTCGTGTGGGGCGATCCGTCGCTTTACGACAGCACACTGCGTATTGCCGATCGGCTCCGGACGGCTGGGGTCGACCTAACTGTTCGCGTCGAACCCGGTATCACCAGCATTCAGGCTCTTACGGCTGCTCACGCCATCCCGCTGAACGCCTTGGCCGAACCTGTCACGATCACCACCGGCCGCAGGTTGCGCCGGGAAGGCTGGCCGCTGGGAGTGCACACGATCGTCGTCATGCTCGATTCCGGCTGCGCCTTCGAAGTCCTCGATCCTGCTGGCATCACGATCTGGTGGGGTGCCTATCTGGGCATGTCGCAAGAAGCACTGGTGCATGGGCCACTTGCCGATTCTGCGCCGCAGATTGCCGCGCGCCGCGCGGAACTGCGCGCTCGCCACGGCTGGATCATGGATGTCTACCTGATGCGAAAGGAACGAGCCGATGCCTGCTGACCGCGAAGAAGAAGCTGCAAGCGCAGATGCGCGCCATGCCGAGAAAATGCGCAAGATCCAGGCTGCGCGTAGCACCATGATGGCCACCAAGACCCGCGAGCAGGGGCTGCTGATCGTTCACACTGGCACGGGCAAGGGCAAGACAAGCGCTGCACTCGGTATGGTCGTGCGCGCAATAGGACATGGCATGAAGGTCGGGGTCGTCCAGTTCGTCAAGGGCGCGATGGCGACAGGCGAAAAGACGGTGTTCGACGCTTTCCCGGAAAATGTCGAGTTCAAGCCGATGGGTGAAGGTTTCACCTGGGATACGCAAGACCGGACACGCGATATCGCTTCGGCACGTACTGCCTGGGATGAAGTCTGCCGCATGATCGCCGATCCGGCTTACCAGATGGTGGTAGCCGACGAACTCAACATCGTCCTTCGGTATGACTACCTGCCCTTGGATGAGGTTCTTAAGGCGTTTGCCGCGAAACCCGAGATGAAACATGTCATCGTCACCGGACGCAATGCGCCCGATGCACTGATCGAGGCGGCCGATCTCGTCACCGAGATGACCATGATCAAGCACCCTTTCCGCTCGGGCGTGAAGGCGCAGGCAGGGATCGAGTTCTGAGCGATCTGCCGCCCCAGTTCGATGCCGAGTTCGCGGCTCGATTTGCGCAGCTGCTGCGCTGGCGACGCGATGTGCGGCACTTCGAAGCCCGTGCTGTCGCGGAAGAGGAGATGTGTGCGCTGCTGGAGTGTGCCTCCCTCGCGCCTTCGGTCGGGAATGCGCAGCCCTGGCGGTTCGTGCGCGTGCGTTCATCCACCCTTCGTCAGGCGCTGGCCGACCATGTCGATGCACAGAACGCACAAGCAGCGCAGCAATATGCCTGCCAAGCCCGGCAGGAACTGTATCGTTCGCTCAAGCTGCATGGCCTTCGCGAAGCCCCGGAACTGATCGTGGTGTTCTGTGATGAGCAGCCCAAAGCAGGCCATGGACTTGGCATTGTCAGTATGCCGGAGATGTTGCGCTATTCATGCGTGCTGGCGATCCACACACTCTGGCTGGCGGCAAGGCTCCGCGGCATTGGCGTCGGATGGGTATCGATCCTCGAGCCCGGTGTCATCCGCGCCTTGCTGGACGTACCCGCCGACTGGTCGCTGATTGCACTGCTGTGCTTCGGATACCCCCAGGACCCGTCCCAGACACCCGAATTGGAGCGGCGGGGCTGGCAAGCCCGGGAACCTGTGACCAACCGAGTGTTCGACCGATGACCCCCAATCTATGGAGCAAGAAATTATGTTGATCCCCGTCGAGGACGGCCCTGCCGTAGTAGCATGCAACACCTGCCGACACAGCAGCACCGCAAAGGAGGATGACGCCGGTGTGCGTGGTGGCGCGCGTATGGTCGAGGCCCTGCGCGCCGTGCAGGCACGCGATGAACGCTATTCCGGTATCGCGGTGCAGGAAATGCCCTGCTTGTTCGCCTGCAGCGAATTCTGCACGGTCCATCTTCGTGCGCCAGGCAAAGTCGGGTATGTTCTGGGCCGCTTCACTCCCGATGAAGATGCCGCCGCTGCCATCCTCGATTATGCCGTCCATTATGCGCAAAGCGAACATGGCCGGGTTCCGTTCAAGGACTGGCCGCAGGGCGTCAAAGGCCACTTCATCACCCGCACACCGCCGCCGGGCTTTGTCGCGCAATGAGCACGTTTTCTTCCGTCGATGCCTTTGATGCTGCCATTGCCGATATGCCTGCGCCAGATGAAACAGCAATGGCCAGCGCGCGCAACCGGCAGTCGCAACTGACCAAGCCGCCAGGATCCCTGGGACGGCTGGAAGAGATCGCGATCTTCATGGCCGGTTGGCAAGGCCACGAAAGACCCCGGCTGGAACGGGGGCGTGCAGTCGTGTTTGCGGGCAATCATGGCGTCACGGCACGGGGCGTGAGCGCCTTTCCTCCCGAAGTCACCCACCAGATGGTGGCCAATTTTGAAGCAGGTGGCGCTGCCATCAACGCGCTGTGTGCCGCTGCCGGGCTCGATCTTCAGGTGCTGGCGCTGGAGCTTGACCGGCCAACCGCCGATTTCACCTCAGCCCCGGCCATGACCGAAAGCGAATGCCTTGCCGCGCTGTCTTCCGGGGCCGCCATGGTCGAAGCCGGCCTTGATCTCCTTGTCCCTGGCGAGATGGGCATCGGCAACACCACGGCCGCTGCAGCCCTCTGTGCAAAGGCGCTGGGAGGCGGTGCAGGCGAATGGGTCGGCCCGGGAACGGGGCTCGATCCGGCGGGCGTGGCGCGCAAGATCGGTGTAATCGAAGCGGCACTCGTCTTCCATCAGGTTGCACCGTCAACGCCTTTCGAAACCCTGCGGCGTCTGGGCGGGAGGGAAATAGCCGCAATGGCAGGTGCAATTGTCCGTGCAAGGCAACTTCGGGTGCCGGTGCTCCTGGATGGCTTCATCTGCTGCGCTGCCATCGCGCCGATCTTTGCCGCCGAACCTGCAATTGTCGACCATTGCCTGGCAGGGCATTGTTCGGCCGAACCTGGTCACAAACGGTTGCTCGAGCGGTTCGGTCTCGCACCGCTCCTCACTCTGGGCATGCGCCTGGGCGAAGGGAGCGGCGCTGCGGTCGCGGCCCAGATCGTGCGTTCAGCTCTCGCCGCACACAACCAGATGGCCACTTTTGCCGAAGCTGGCGTGGCTGCTGGCGTATGAGCGAGTTTTTCCTGCACCTCATGCGGCATGGCGAGCCCATCCACCCCGGTCTGCTTCTCGGAAGGACCGATGCGCCTACGACGCCCGAGGGCGTCGCATCATGCGTGGCACAGGTCGAGGAACTGTCGTTCCAGTCGATTGTATGTTCCGATCTCCAGCGCTCGGCAGAGGCAGCAAGAGCTATCGCCGATCCAAGAGGGCTGCACCCGATCCTCGACTCACGGTGGCGCGAACTGGACTTCGGCGACTGGGACGGTCTGGCACCCGCTAAGGTCGACAGTGCCGCGATCAGCGCGTTCTGGGACGACCCGGACGCCAATCCGCCACCCGGTGGTGAGCGCTGGTCTGCTCTGGTTTCGCGCGTGGAAGCGGCCTTGGCCGCAATCCCGCCGCAAGACACGCTGGTCGTAACGCATGGCGGAGCAATCCGGGCTGCGCTGGCCAGCCTGTTCGGCTTCGGACAGCGGCAGGTCTGGGCGTTTGACCTTCCCTATGCCGCGCTGATCAGCCTGCGGGTCTGGCCGGGAACGCCGCGCTCAGCCCAGATCGCGGGCCTTTGGACATGAAGCGCCCGATCGCATGAAAGGCTTCCTCATCGCACTCCAGTTCCTCACCCGTTTGCCGACACCCCGGCTCACGGTTTCTGCCGAGGAATTCGCCCAGTCCATGCGCTGGTTTCCAGCTGCTGGGCTGGTGATTGGCCTTATCGTTGCCGGGGCCGCCTGGGTTGGAGCAAGGACCGATCCCTGGACCGGAGCCCTTGCCGCCTTGATCGCCTGGGTTCTCGTCACCGGAGCCCTTCACCTGGACGGTCTGGGAGATATGGCCGATGCCAGCGGCGCGGCCCACAAGGACCGCGAGCGGCTCCTGGCCGTCCTGGCAGATCCGCATGTCGGCAGCTTCGGCGTAACGGCCATCACCATGCAACTGCTGACCAAGCTCGTGCTGCTGCATGGCATGATCGAGCACAGCCAGTTTCTGGCACTGATCTGGGTGCCGGTCGCCGCGCGCATCGCGCCGCTGGCATGGACCTTGTTGCTATCGCCGTTGCACGATGGCCTTGGTGCGCGCTTTCGGGGCGCGATCAGGCCGATCGATCTGGCGCTGTGGGCCGCAGTACTTCTCGCCACCACGGTGGCGTTTCCTGCATTGCTCATTGCGGTTCCTGCTGCGGCACTATGGGGCCTGTGGATCAAGCGCGCTATTGGCGGCATCTCGGGCGATGGACACGGCGCCGGAATTGAACTGATCGAGGCGGCGCTGCTGCTGGCGCTTGTCGTGATGGCGGCCGCATGACCCGCGATCGCTGGACATGGCACGGCGGCGGCCTCTCTGCGGCCCGCGCGCATTTCGGCGACGATGCGCGTGGTTGGATCGATTTTTCCACCGGGATCAATCCGCATGTCTGGCACGGTGCAGGGGCGGTGGAGATCGATTGGCGTGCCCTGCCAGACGAAATGGCCCTGCGCGCGCTGGAGCAAGCGGCCGCCGCCAGCTTCGGGTGTCATGCCGATCATGTCTGCGCGGTGCCAGGCACCGAAGTTGGCCTTCGCCTCGCCGGCAGGGTGCTGGGCGATGACGTCTGCCACGCCGTTCCATCCTATCGCACCCACGGCGAGATGGCGGCCTCCAGCCATCCCGTAACGCTTGGCAATCTGGCGCTGGCCGATGGATCAAGCCTGATCCTTGCCAACCCCAACAACCCGGATGGCGTCCTGCTTTCTCGGGAAGCCTTGAGCGATCTTCTGGTGCGGCGTGGTCGGAAAGGGTGGCTGGTAATCGACGAAGCCTTTGCAGACTGCCACCCCGACCACAGTTTCGCCGACCAAGTTGATGATCGGCACAGACTCCTGATCTTTCGGTCCTTCGGGAAATTCTTTGGCCTCGCCGGATTGCGGCTCGGTTTTGTGCTGGGCCCTCGTCCGATCCTGGCGAGTCTGCGTAAGCAGCTAGGTGCCTGGCCGGTCTCGGCGGCTGCGATCGCCATCGGCACCCGCGCCTATCAGGATATCGCCTGGCAGGACGCGATGCGGGAGCGCCTCATCGCCGAGGCCACCAGCTTCGATCAGCGCTTGGCCTCGTTCGGTTTGTTGGCAAGCGGCGCATGCCCACTCTTCCGGCTGATAACGACGCCGGACGCGTCACACCTGTTTGAACGTCTTGCCCGGGCTGCGATCCTCAGCCGCCCCTTCGCCGATAAACCGGATTGGTTACGCTTTGGCCTGCCCGCCAACGACGAGGCGATGGAGCGTCTCTGTGCCGTGCTCGAAGACCATGGCTGAACCGTTCGCGCTCATGGCCCTGGTGCTGGATGCTGCCATTGGCTGGCCTGGCGCGCTGTATCGCCGTGTCGGACATCCGGTCGGCCTGTTTGCCCGGATCATCAATGCCTGCGAAGGCGCATGGAACCGGCCAACTCACTCAGACGGCATACGCAAGACGCTCGGCGTCATGACCGTTCTGATACTGCTGGTGCTGACAATCGGGGCTGGACTTGGCCTTACCGCGCTCGCCCGGCACCTGCTGGGCTCATGCTGGTGGCTTGGTGCCGCAGCACTGGCCTGGCCCGCTCTGGCCCAACGCAGCCTCTACGATCATGTTCTTCCCATCGCAGTCGCACTGGAGCAGAATGATCTCGAAAGTGCGCGCCATGCCGTCTCCATGATCGTCGGGCGTGATACCGACACCCTTGATCGCGCGGGTGTGGCACGAGCTGCAATCGAAAGTCTGGCCGAAAGCTTTTGCGACGGCATCGCCGCGCCGCTGTTCTGGCTGGTTATCGGCGGCCTGCCCGGCGTCTGGGCCTACAAGGCGATCAATACGGCAGACAGCCTGATCGGCCATAAGGAAGCGCGCTGGCGCGCCTTTGGGTGGGCTGCGGCGCGCACGGACGATGTGATGAACCTGCTGCCGGCTCGGCTTGGCGGCGTCGTGGTATGTCTTGCCGGCGGCGGAGGGTGGGCCACGCTGTGGCGCGATCACCGCCGCCACGCCTCACCCAATGCAGGCTGGACCGAGGCGGCCATGGCGGGCGCGCTAGATCTCGCGCTCGCGGGACCAGTGTCCTACGATGGTGTGACCCATGCCAAGGACTGGATCGGCAGCGGGCGGCGCGATGCTGGCGCTGCTGACGTCAGGCGCGCTTTGCGCATTTATGTCCGCGCCTGCCTGTTGCTCTGGGCCATCGTGGCCGCTCTCACCTGGAAGGATATCGTATGGGCGCTCTGATGTTGCAGGGCACGGGTTCCGATGTCGGGAAATCGGTGCTGGTTGCCGGGCTGTGCCGCGCCCTTGCCAATCGCGGGCTGAGCGTTCGCCCGTTCAAGCCCCAGAACATGTCGAACAATGCTGCGGTTACCGTCGATGGCGGCGAGATCGGCCGCGCCCAGGCTTTGCAGGCTCTAGCATGCCGGGTCGAACCGCACACCGACATGAACCCGGTACTGCTCAAGCCTCAGGCCGACCACACATCGCAATTGGTCGTTCACGGCAAGGTCCGCGGCACGCTGGGCGGTGGCAATTTCCGGCACAAGCGTGGCGAACTGCTGCCCGAGGTCATGGAAAGCTGGCACCGGCTGCAGGCGCAGTGCGATGTCGTCGTGGTTGAAGGCGCCGGCTCGCCGGCGGAGATCAACCTGCGGGCAGGCGACATCGCCAACATGGGCTTTGCCCGTGCTGCCGGTGTGCCAGTCGTGCTGGTCGGCGATATCGATCGCGGCGGCGTCATTGCTGCGCTCGTTGGCACGAGGGCGGTATTGGACCCGGACGACGCGGCGATGATCCGGGGTTTTCTCATCAACAAGTTTCGCGGCGATCCGGCGCTCTTTGCCGACGGTTATCGGCAGATCGAGGCGCTTTCGGGCTGGCGAGGCTATGGCGTGGTGCCCTGGCTGCGCGCCACTGCCCATTTGCCAAGCGAAGATGCGGTCGTGCTTGAACGAACCGCACGCGAAACCGCCGGTCGCCTGAAAATCGCCTGCCCGATCATCCCCCGGATCGCCAATTTTGACGATCTCGATCCGATCAAAGCGGAAAGCTCGGTCGAACTGGTCATGGTACCGCCAGGCCAGCCCATCCCCGGTGATTGTGCGCTGATCGTCCTGCCCGGATCAAAAGCCACGATCGCTGATATGAAGGCGATGCGCGAACAAGGCTGGGACATTGATATCCTTGCGCATCATCGGCGCGGTGGAAAGGTCCTGGGCATCTGCGGCGGCTATCAGATGCTCGGCCGCCGCATCGCCGATCCGGAAGGGATCGAGGGACCACCTGAAGATATCCCCGGTCTGGGTCTGCTGGATGTCGAAACGGTCCTGACCGGAGATAAGGCGCTGCGCCAGGTTGCAGGCACTGCGCTCGATCAAGCCTTCACCGGCTTTGAAATGCACATGGGCGTGACCAGCGGTCCCGATTGCCGTCACCCCTTTGCGCTGCTCGGCGAAGGGCGGCCCGACGGCGCAACCAGTGCAGACAGGCAAGTCACGGGCACTTACGTCCACGGAGCATTTGCCAGCACGGCGCTGCGTTCAGCTCTGCTCGGCATGCTCGGCGCGCAGTCGGACGGGATCGACCATGATGCGAAGGTGGATGACGCGCTCAATGCGATCGCGGCTGAGCTTGAACATCATCTCGATGTGGATGGTTTGTTGAAACTCGCAATGGGGAAAGACGATGCGTAGCCTGTTCGTGATTGGCGGAGCGCGCTCGGGCAAGAGCCGCTATGCACAGGCCAGAGCCGAGGCGACCGGCCTGTCGCCAGTCTTCATCGCTACGGCTCAAGCTTTCGACGAGGAAATGCGCAACCGTATCGTTCGGCACCAGGCGGATCGCGGCGTGGAATGGGAAACGGTCGAGGCCCCCCTTAAACTTGCGGAAGCGATCGAGTTGCATGCCTCACCCGACCGGGTCTTGCTGGTGGACTGCCTCACGCTATGGGTGACCAATCTCCTGATCGGCGATCACGATATCCCGGCGGCAGTCCGCACACTCATTGAGACCATCACGGTTGCGCAAGGGACCCTCATACTCGTCAGCAATGAGGTCGGATTGGGCATCGTCCCGGAAAACCAGTTGGCGCGCCGGTTTCGGGATGAGGCCGGGTTTCTTCATCAACGTGTCGCGGCTTGCGCGAACGAGGTGCAGTTGCTGTGCGCTGGCTTGAATTTGCAGTTCAAATGAAAATGTCCCATTGTATTAATGGCATATTTGGAATTCAAATTGCGCGAGAGCCGGCCAGAAAGACCGCCAGAAGCTGGATCATGGCGCTGCCCATGGCGATGGTTGGCTGCCCGGTTTGGAAGGCGTTCATAACGTTGATGCGGCTTGTCGGGACATCTTTTTCCGCGACGAGAGTGCCTATCTGGTGGCGGAAAACTCTAGACCCAAGCGGTTCAAAGTTGGGTAGCAGTGCAACTTGGCGTCGGACTCTGCTCAAAATCGGTTACATTTCAGACCACCGTCACGGTGTATGTGCGCGCGGTAAGTGTCGCGGTGGCTCCCTTGGTCCTTGGGGCACCGCGTTTCAGCCTGAACCTAGGCTAGAGAAAGCTCTTGCCAGCGTGGTTCTCAAACAAAGCCGCATCTCGGACATAGCCAAGCAGCACCTCCACCTTTTTCTGTCGCGAGACCTCCTGCATTTTTGGCAGTGAAGCACCAGCCTTCGCAGCTTCGGTCAGGAATCCCGATCGAAGCGAGTGCGCCCCGACCGCAGCCGGATCGAGACCGACCTTCTCGGCGTAGCGCTGGATCAGGCGAGCAACCGAGCGATCTGACATGGGCTCCTTCGTCATCAAGCCCTGAGCATCGGTTCGATAGAAAAGGGGCCCCGCCTCCCCTCCCCTGACGCTCAGCCATTCGTTGAGGCGGGGACCGGGCTTGAGCACCTTGCCCGACGGAACTGCGATGACCTGCCCCTCCCCCTCCTGGTCGGTCTTCGAGTGCCGGATCGTCAGCTTGAGCCCTTCGCGCACGAGCTCGAGATCGGCGAGCTGCAGAGCGACCAGCTCCGAGCGCCGAAGTGCTGCTGCAAGGCCCAGCGCCATGACCGCACGGTCACGGATTGCCCTCGGGCTCGATCCTTCTGCAGCCGCAATCATCCGCGCCAGATCGGCCGCCAGAATGGCGCTCTTCTTGCGTGTCGGCCGTGCGCGCTGCTCGCGCCGAATGCCGGCGAGCGTATCGGCGATGACATCGCGGGGATCACGGTGCTGCGGCGCCACGTGCCCCGCCTGCCTGTGGTGCCAGGCAATGGCAGCAAGGTGCCGCCCGATCGTACTGTCCGCCCTCCCCGCTTGAGCCAGTGACGCCAGCCAGGTTGCAACCACCTCGGGCATCGCGGGCATGGGCTCAAGGTCGCGCGTCCAGCACCATTCTTCGAACTGCCGCCAGTCGCTGTCATAGGCGCGGACGGTGTTCGCGGCCTTGGATCGCGCCCTGTAGGAACGGGCGGCCTCGATTTCGGCGGCGAGCTGCGGAGGGATTGCCTGTCCGAGCGAGACGAGGCCCTCATCGATCGGCACCTCAACGATCAGCCCGGTGCCGTCAGCCAAAGCGCCTCTCCTTCATGCTCGATCGCGCCGCTGGTTTCTTCGGCGTTCTGCCCTTGGGAGAGCGGCGGCGTCGCAGCGGATTTGAGGCACTCTATATAGATTGTCGTGTTGTCCGTGAAGGGTTCTTATCGGACAGCAAACCCACCGTACAAGCTGGGTATACTTTTTATGCCATTTATATACTATCTGGCCGATGGTATCCGCCCCAGCACCTTGGCAACTGACGCTTGCCCGCATCGAAGGCGCCCTCCCCTTCATCTCACCCGAGTTGTCCGAATGCCTTGCGCTGGCCTCACTTCGGCGCCTCTGGCGCGTGCATGTGCGCGATTATCCGTTTGATAATCTTGGAATTGAACACAATCCGGGGCTCGAAGCGAGCGAGCTGATGCGCTCGTGGTATTCCGAGGAACGCCGTCAGTTCTTGTCGTGGATTAGCCGGCGAGGACACCCTCCCCTCGCCCATGCTGCCAAGCTGGTCATGGCCGCCAAGAACCACTCTGAAGGGTTCACCGAGACCTATTGGCCCGCCGATCGCGCGCTGGAGCGGCTTGACGCGCTGCTACCAAGCCGTGACCCGATGAGCACCTTGCTTGAATGGCTGACGGAACTGAGAACGGAAGAAATCGACTTTCTCGAAGGCGGCAGCGAGATGGTCCAGGTCGGAGGGTTCGCGGTAACACGTATGGCACCGCGTGGGGCGGCCTGGGCGGCATCGCTCGCTGCTGCCATGCGGCCACACTTGTTTGGGCTGGGCTCGGCGCCAATGGCGCTTGCTGGGGTCATGCCGCGGGCTCTGTTCCGTGAACTTCACGAGGAACCCCTGCCCGTCCTATTAGGCCGTGCGCTTCAGGCTACCGCTGAGAGTGCAGCCGCAGACCTCCGTGCCATGCAAAGGGCTCACCTGCAGGCTGAGGGAGCACTTTCAGGCCTGTACGCCTCCTCGACGGCTCCCCTGGCTTGGCGTCTGGTAGCCGGCATCGGACCTCTCACCCGTGCGGAGCTTGCCAGAGGCCTTGGGGTGACCAAGCGAACCGCTTCACAATCAGTTGCGGCTATGGTGACTGCCAGCATGGTCAGCCTTCGAACTTCCGATGGAGCAATCGTCCCAACGGACACGTGAACGTATCATGGACCCCGGAATACTTCCCGGTAGCAAACGCCAATTCGATGATGTGAGGTCGCTCTGCGACGCAGCAACTGTTCTACGAACTTTGTCGCCCTGCCTGCGTCGGCGAAGGATAAGATGCGTCGCTGTCCACGCGTTCCAATCCGCCCCCACGAGAATTCAACAATCGTGACACCGAACAGGTCCTGGCTTCGAGATATGACGTACCGCCTTGCAACATTGAGATCGGGATCTTTGGCTTCGAGCCAGATCTGACATTCCCTTTGTCCAACCTCTAACATGCGGAGGACTATGCGATAGCCACGTGAAGTTAGGCCAATCGGAAGTTTGAATCACAGGTCCCTGTCGTGATTCACGGAATCGATCTTAAGGCTGTGACCAGCGCTAATCTGCCGAGTTGCCATTCTGGTGGAATGTACGCATCGCACGCAAAGCGGTCATCGTCGAAGGGATATGTCGGCCTTCCTTAATCTTGAATCAAATCAATAACAAATCCGCCGCAGGCGTGAACGTTAGGGGATTTAGATTCTAAGGTTAAGAGGTTACCTGCTCGTGATCAGCCTGCAAACTCCTGATTTCTCGCGAGTCGGGGCGGCTATGCCGAATCTGAAAACACGATGTTCGGTTTCTGATAGCACGACCGCCAGATTCTAATAACACGTCATCTGATGCCCGATCACACGTTCGCCACCTCCCCGCCCTGTTGATAACTTTGAAAGCGCGGCTGTGAGCGTGAGGCCAGAGGATCAGTTAGCGTTCCGATTCACATATGATGCGCCGATCCCAAACTTTCTGATCCCCCATTTGCTCCTAGGCTGAAACGAACGTGTTTTCGGAAATGTGGTATTTCCGGTCGAACGTGTTTTCAGGAATGGTTTTTGGAGGCATTTTCCATCGTCCAGATTGAAGGCCGACCTGTCGGGTTTCTGGATCGCAGTGACTGAAGTGGAGCCTCAGGCGATCTGCCAGCTGGCTTGAGCGCTGCACAGTAGATCGCTGATTTCAGTCAAAGATGGACGGCAGAAGCACGGCTGTAGGGTCTATGCCGGTACTCTTGGGCCTAGTCAGCGATTTATTTACCTGGCGCCGAACGTAGACGCGGTCCTCTGATCGGGCGGGCTAAGCGAAGTGATTCCCGAAAACACGTTCGCTAGCTGCCGTGCATGATGAGACTGTTCTTATTCTTACGATAGATCGCTATGCCTGCGGCAGAGCGTAATCAGGCCTGAAGCCGAGCGGCAGCTCTACCAGCGCGCCGGGCGCCGCTACCAAGTCCTGCAGAAGGTCGCGATCTTCAAAAGCCCGGAAGCGTATGCTTGTTGCGCTCGTGGTGCTTCTTCATGAAGCCGTAGAACCGTTTCGAGTAGTTCCTTGGCAACTCATGCGGATTGCTGTTCAAAAAGGAATCGAATTGCCGCATCAGCACATCGAGATCCCAACCAGGACATTCAGCACGGATGGCCTGATAGATTTCGGGGTCAAGAGTGTCCTGAGCGCCCCCTCCCCTTCGTCGTGACTGAGATTGGCTCGCATTGCTGTCCAATGCCGCTGATGCATCGGCTTGCTGTTCGGGGCGCAAGCTCGCGCTTGTTGTTGCAAGGAGCTTGCGCACGAGGGCAGGATCAACGAATTCCTGCGGAGGGCTGACCTTGGCTGCCTTTTCGGGGGTTGCGCGCTGAATGCGCTGGGGTCTGCTCTCCGTGGCGACAGAGCCACTATGTTCGGTTTTTCCAGAAGGTTTTTCGAGATGGCGACGCATCACCATCTTTAGCTTTGGACGCGGCGTCTCTGCTCCAATGACCTCCAGACTGATATCCGGCAGGTTGTTAGCTCGCGCCAATTCAAGAATCTTGTTCTTGAACGAGGGTAGGGAGCTTTCGCTGCCGCTTTTCTGATGAAGAGTTTCGAAGCCAATCGTGAAACCTTCTGGCCCATTGCCACCAGCGTGCTTGCGAGCTGCGCGGTAGAGCCATTTCCCAAGTCCGCTCGTTATCTCGAAATACAGAGGCGAAATCGCAAGGACATTTCGCTTGTCCATGACCCCGTCGAAGAACCACTTAGAAAGCGTGATTTCCATCCCAAGCGAACGCTGGGTTCGCTCATCAACGAGATGAGTATAGCTATCGATCCACGAAAATGTGGTCTCGCGGGATTTGGAGTTCGCTCGGATGTTCGTCTTGATCGTCGTGGCCTGAAGGCGATCAAGCGCTGCGATCAGTCGCTCATAGGCGCGCCCGCTTACACCCCAGCAGATTCGCTTGAGAAGATCGCCAGGTTGAACACGAATGGTCGGCGACAGGTCATTGTCACCCCGCTCGCGCAATTCGTTGAGGTGGGACGCCAGATAGATCATGATATCTGCATCCCAGATGGTCGCCATCCCATAGGCTGGGTTGGCTGATACATGCACGGTGACCGACTTGTCCGGACTGAGGTACTCAATGGGTTTCAGGCGCTTCTTCTTCGAAAGGCTGAAGAAAGGGCGCTGCATGGTCTCCTGATAGTCCCGCAGCGAGATATCGCTGAAATCAGGCAGCGTGAAGAACATCTCGAACTGCACCCGGCGACCGGAGGAGGACTGATCTTTCTCGCTCACGTTCTTCGCCTAGTAAATCTGCCGCTGTCCCACATGTGGGACAAGTGAGCTAAACATATGAAATAAAACGATAAAAGCCACATTTTCAGAGTGGTAAAGGCATGGCCATAGGTGGGTCCAAAACCCTCCTTCATGGGGCAGGCCTTTTCAGAATCTTCGCCTTCTCAATCAGAGGGCGCAATGCATCAAGGATTTCGTCAGCGCTCAAATCAGTGGGGTTGATCGTTATCGTGAGCCCTCGTGCACGATCCTTTTCGATGACACCAATGGACGATCCTGCGGCTTCGATTACGGCTTTCTGGGCACGGCCAGGCCTGCCCGAAACTGCCTTGAGCAGACGGACAACAACCTGAGGGCCAGAAATTGGCTCTTCGTCTCCGGATTGCCGGAAACTTTGTTCCGCAGCGATTTGCTTTGCTGCTTCCTCCATCCTGGGGCGCAGCGATGGGTTGCGTATGGCTGGAAGAAGCTTGTCACCGTACCGGACCTGAAGTTCCATTGGCGAGGCAAATGCGCTTACGATTGTTTGCGGGATCTCTGTCAGGCCGATGTACCGGGCGAGCGTAGATTTCGAGATCTTCACGCGTTCAGCAAGCCGTGCCTGAAGGCCATCGTAATAGGTGTCGACTGCTGCCTTGTAGTTCAAACCGCGTTCTAAGTCTGAGATATCTTCCCTCTCGCGGTTCTCGATATCAGCAAGGCGGAACGCAGCTTCGTCATCGAGATCTTCGATAATCGCTACGAGCTCGATATCCGGGTAGTGATTGGCGTTGAGCCACGCGACAGCCCAGTGACGCCTTGTGCCAATGATCAGTTCGTACTGCAGCTCACCTTGCTGCTTACGACGCACGACTACTGGGATGCGGTTCCCGTTTTCTGCTTGGATCGACTCAATCAGAGATCGCAAACGGGGTTCGGTGAGCTGTTCGTAATCACGGGCGTTTCCCGGCCAGATCGAACATTCTGCAGGTTTGAGCCGGATGGTCGGGCGCTTGACCATCCGCGCTGCTTCCGTGAAGCCTTCAAGCCGACGTGTTGTGAAATTGCGCGATGCAGTTGCCCCTGCAGCGTCCTTGGCTTCAGAGACGGAAGGCTGGTCAGGGGCAGGGGAGGCGAGGGCCTCGCCAATCAATGAACGACGGCTCACGCTGCAACACTCCCTGCCGTGTCAGATGACCGTCTCGAAATGCTCTTCGACGGCCACTGCTCGTGTATTTCGTTCAGAACTTCTCCGAAGACTGCGTTGAGATTGTCCCGGCAACGCTGGTAGGTTGCGTGCGCAGCTGAAGGCTTGCTTTCATAGATCGACCGGAATGCTTGAGTGGCATTCTTGATTTCCTCAGAAGCCAGAATTGGCTGATTCAGCAGGAAATTGGCATATGTGGCCTTCATCATCTTCCACATGTCGGCTTCACCTGGCTTGCTGGGGGTGTAGGCCGAGCAGACGACGCGAATGAACCCATAATCAACAGGCGTTCCGTGATCCTCGAGGATCTCGATATTCTCGGCGATGGTGTCCATGAAATGGATGGTTGAAAGATAGTCGAGCTGCCTTGCCGGAACCGGGATGAGCATACCTGTTGCGGCGGCCATCACATTGAGGCCCAGGAACCCCATGGCCGGCGGAGGATCGAGCAAGACGACGTCGAAGTCCTTGATGATACTGTCGATGCCAATTCGGAGACGCTGAAGTCCCTCGCGCACTGCTTGTCCGCCCTCCGTCAACGTTGCCGTGAGGTCCCACTCTGCATCCTGCAGGCCAAGGCTTGACGGCACTATTTTGATTGTAGGCCAAGCGGTTTCTCGGATTGCCTTCCTGAAATCATCGAATGTACTGCGAGGCGACAGGAAGTTTCCTAAAGTCTCCTCTTCATCGATAAGTGCTTCGGGCTGGATGTCGAACATAGTTGTCGTTGACGCCTGCGGATCGCAGTCGATCACGAGAACGCTATATCCGTTCAGTGCGAGAAAATCGGCGAAATGCTTGGTAATCGTACTCTTGCCGACGCCGCCCTTGAAATTCTGCACGGCTACTACGACCGCATTCTCATGGGCTAGCTTGCCCGGATGAATGTTCAGCGCCTTGCGAATATGAGTAAGGTCTTCGAGCGTGTAATAGCGACGGCCATTGTTAAGCTGCTTCGGAGGCGCGAGACGTCCCTCCTTCTCTGCCTTGGCAAGCGCTTCAGGCGTTCTTCCGACCAATTCCGCTGCCGCCGTAGGCCCAAACGTGATATCCAGGACCTTGCGTTCATCAGGTTTGAACACCACAGCTTTGACCCGATCGCGCATCATTTCGCAGGATCTGGTCATATTTCGCAGTGTGTTCACGGTGTAGGACATGCGTCTGCCTTTCGATGAATCGCAGTTCTGCGACCCAGTTCGTGTTTTATGATCATTTTCGGCGGTAGAAGTCAAACCGATATCTTCGGGATGGTGCCGGTCCCGAATCCTCGTCGCTGCCGGGCACCCCTTGTCGCATAGCCCGTAGTGATCACGGGCTCATAAACCCGAGGCGAGAGGGAAGGGGGATGACCTGATGCGGTTCAGCATCAGGAGCAGACCGTGACCGACCTATTTGAACAATCCAGCCAGAAGCTGGACGCAGCAATCACCGAAATCCAGAACGCCATCGCCACCGGAATGGCGAACAAACAACGCCTGTTTGAGACGATGAGCCAGCTCTACGGGGAGGGCTCCGCAAACGGCGCCTGGAGCCAGAGGGACGCCTTTGACCTGCTCGAGGCGGCATTGACGCGCCACATGGCCGGACTCCTGAGCAAACCTCAGATGCTGACCCAAATTTCGGAGATCAGCGCGCTTATCGAGGCGCTGCCGACACATACGGTCAGAAGTGAAAACCAGCTCAGGTACCAGCAATTCTCGACGCCCGCTGACCTCGCAGCGCTATCCGTGATTTTGGCGCAGCCGCTTGCAACCGATATCGTTCTTGAGCCGAGCGCCGGACATGGCGCTCTGGTGGCAACTTTGCCCGATGTCCGCGCATTGCATCTCAATGAGATCGATCCGCGCAGGCGGGAGAAGCTGGCTCTGCTGTTCCCCCAGGCCACCACCACGGGGATCGATGGAGCCATGCTGGCATCGCATCTCGACGCTGCTGTGCAGCCCAGCCTGATCCTGATGAACCCGCCGTTTTCCCGCTCAATGGGACGAGGAGCAGACGAGTTCGCGGCTGTGCGTCACCTGCGCGCTGCCATAACGCGGATAGGGCAGGGGGGGCGGATCGTCGCGATCATGCCGGACTGGTTCACGACGAGCGCGAAGCTTGCGAAAATCTACGACGACACCTTCGCCTCTTGCACGGTCCGCACATCAATCCGCCTCGATAAATGCTATCACAAGCAGGGCACTAGCGTGGCTGTGCGCTTGTACGTGATCGACAAGATCCCGGGGCAAACCAGACCAGCAGTTTTGGCGCGGGAAACGGTTGCAGACGTGGCGTCTGCGGTTCCAATCATCAAACGCGTGACAGCCCAGCCCGACTGCGAACCGCGCGCGGTGCCGCCGAAAACAAAGCCGGGCGCGCTCTTCAAAGCCATGCGGGCAACGCCGATCACAAAGCCCGTCAAAGCGAGGGCAGCCCAAGCGCCCAAGATCGAAGCACTGGCGTTCAGTACCCTGGACAAGCCGCGCGTTCTCGGTGAGCAAAGCGGGGTCTACATCCCATACCGGCCAAGCCGGATCGACATTGTTGGTGCACGCGAGCATCCGACGCCGCTCGTCGAAAGCGTGGCCATGGGTTCGATCCCGGCACCGATCCCGGATTATGTCCCGGCGCTGCAGGATCGGGTTTTGCAGGAAAGCCTGCTATCCGAGGCCCAGATCGAAACTGTCATCTATGCTGGGAACGCGTGGCAGCAGTATCTGCCTGGCCAGTTCGTTCCGGCTGAAGAGGGCGTAGGCCTCCAACTCGACGAGCAAGGACGGGCCTATCGCAAAGGCTATTTCCTCGGCGATGGCACGGGGGCAGGGAAGGGCAGGCAGATCGCCGCCTGCATCCTTGATGGATGGCTTGCCGGACGCCGGAAGGCCATCTGGGTATCGAAGAACGAGAGTCTGCTCGAAGACGCGCGCCGCGACTGGAGTGCCATCGGCGGCCTTGCTGCCGACATTCAGCCGCTTTCGAACTGGAAGATCGATCAGGCGGTTCCGTTTCGCGAAGGAATCCTGTTCGTCACTTACCCGACCCTTCGGAGCCAGCGTCAGGATGCCACGCGCCTCAAGCAACTACTGGACTGGGCGGGCGAGGATTTCGACGGTGTCATCGCCTTCGACGAGAGCCACGAGATGGGCGGGGTTGCGGGAGGCGAGGGCGCCCGGGGCACGAAAAGCGGATCCTTGCAGGGCATCGCCGGCGTACTGCTGCAAAACAATTTGCCCAATGCCCGGGTTATCTACGCCTCTGCAACCGGGGCCTCGGAGGTCAACAACCTTGCCTATGCCGTGCGGCTCGGTCTGTGGGGACCGGGCACTGCGTTTGCCAACCGCGAAGATTTCATCAGCCAGATCAGGGCAGGGGGCATCGCAGCGATGGAACTCGTGTCGCGCGACCTCAAGGCACTCGGGCTCTATCAGGCGCGCGCGCTCAGCTTTGCAGGGGTCGAATACGACATCCTGAAGCATGATCTGACCGCCGAGCAGATCGCGGTCTATGATACTTATGCGGATGCCTGGGCGATCATCCATCAGAACATGGAGGAAGCGCTGGAGCTCACCGGCGTGGTCGATGAAATCGGCGGCGCAACGCTCAACAGCGGCGCAAAAGCTGCGGCACGCAGCCGGTTTGAAAGCACCAAGCAGCGGTTCTTCAACCAGCTGCTGCTGTCGATGAAGCTGCCAACGCTGATCGCTGCCATCAATCATCATCTGGACCGGGACGAGGTGGTGGTGGTTCAGCTGGTCTCGACTGCCGAAAGCATCCTCGATCGCCGTCTCGACAGCCTTTCGCCAGAAGAGCGCGCGGAGCTCGACCTCGACCTCAGCCCGCTCGACGCTGTGATCGAGTACCTCGAACGCGCCTTCCCCACGCAACAGATGCAGGTATTCGTCGATGATACCGGCACCCAGCGCTCTGCACCGATGTTCGACGAGGAAGGCCGTCCCGTCCACAACCAGACTGCGATCGCCCGCCGCGGCGAGATGATCGAGCACCTGTGCGCCATGCCGCCGATCAAGCCAGCGCTGGACGGGATCATCGAGCACTATGGCCCGGAGAAAGTCGCCGAGGTGACCGGGCGCAGCAAGCGGCTCATAACCCAGAGCGACGGGCAGCAGCGGCTCGAGACCCGCTCGCCGCGGACGAACCAGTCCGAGACCGACCAGTTCATGGATGGCAGGAAGCCGATCCTGGTCTTCAGTGATGCGGGCGGCACCGGGCGGTCCTATCACGCCAGCCTCGATGCAACTTGCCAGAAGCGGCGCATCCACTTCCTGCTGGAGCCTGGATGGCGAGCCGACCGGGCCATCCAGGGGCTGGGCCGAACGCACCGGACGCATCAAGCCAACACGCCGCTGTTCCGGCCTGTGACCACGAACTGCAAGGGGGAACTGCGGTTCACCAGCACCATTGCGCGCAGGCTCGATAGCCTCGGCGCGCTTACTCGGGGCCAACGCCAGACGGGCGGGCAGAACCTGTTTGACCCTGCCGACAATCTCGAGAGCGAATATGCCAAGGCGGCCCTCTCGACATGGTTTGCCTTGCTGGCGGACGGCAAGCTCAAGAGCGCTACGCTGATCGATTTTCAGCGCCGCAGTGGGCTCAAGATCGTCTCCGACGATGGCGTGCTCGAAGAGGACCTTCCGCCGATCCAGCGCTGGCTCAATCGCATCCTCGCGCTGCCGATCGGGATGCAGAATGCGATCTTCGAGGAGTTTCTGGGGTTGGTCGAAGCGCGGGTGTCAGCAGCGCGCGAGGCCGGATCGCTCGATGTTGGCGTCGAAACCCTGCGGGTTGAACAGGCCGATATTGTCGAGGACATAGTCCTTCGGACCGATGAGCGAACCGGCGCCACGTCGCATTTGCTGCAGCTAGCCCTCAAGACCAGAGCACGGCCGATCTCGCTTGAGCGTGTCCTTGAGCGCCGCGACTATGCCGACGGCTGCATTCTGCTCCACAATATCAAGAGCGGGAAGGCGGCCTTGGCCGAACCTTCGCGGCACTTCATGACAGAACAGGGGGATTTGATCCGGCGGGTTATCCTCCACCGTCCGCTTCGCCGCGAATACCACCACTTCGATGACCTCGCCGAATCCGCATGGGAGGAAGTCCCGCGCAGGACCTTCGAGAAGCTGTGGCAAAGCGAGGTTGCGGAGCTTGCCGAACGGCTAACGACGGAGACCGTGTACCTTGCGACCGGACTTCTCCTGCCGATCTGGTCGAGCCTGCCTATCGACTATCTGGAGGTCCGGCGGATCGTGGACGAAGAGGGCAGAAGCTGGCTCGGCCGTATGGTCCACGAACTCGACGTGGCGAAGCTGCTCGAGAAATTCGACATTGCCTCCACCGTTGAACTCAGCCCGGAAATGATCATCAGGTCGCTCGGCGAAGGCCGGACAGTCCCGATCAATCAGCCCTTCGAGGCGACCTTGAAATGCTCCCGCGTGGCAGGCGAGCAGCGCTATGAAATCGTGGGGGTCCCGCCTGAACAGCTGCCTTGGCTCAAGAGCATCGGCTGCTTTACGGAAATCATTGCGTTTCGCACACGGGTGTTCATCCCGACAAAGGCAGCGCTGTCGGTCATAGGCGCGATGTTTCGAGCATGATGAAAAGCAATGCTGGGAACATCGATGCCGGAGCCCTGACGTCCCACGGTTTTCCTCTTGGTCTGCACTATCTGTGCAGCATGGAAGGCCACGAAGTGGGGCATTCCTGTCAGTGTCGGTGGCGTTTGCTAGCAACGGCTCGCGCCAGAATCAGATGTTTCCTGCTTGTTCGCAACGACGAGTGAGGCTGGCCGGTTGGGGAGGGCGACAGTGCTCGTAGCACCCTCGGCGCAGCCGAAGCCGATCAGCTTCGACAGTTCGGGTCAGTCGAGTGGATGGAGTCAGCGACGTGACCGCATCACCGACACCGCTGCCTACTTCTTTCTCAGCGTCAGGGTGTTCGGCCCCAAAGCCTTTGCAGGTACGGCAGGCGGTACCTGAACTGGCGTGGCCCCCGCCGCTACAGCGGTCTGCGCAGGTCCGAACGCAGCGCCCAGAACCTTTTGCACTACCGCGAAGATCGCGGTCAGATCGTGCGGCTCTACCTTGGGAAAGACAGCCTTCCCATTGTGGACCAATGGGCGGAGGCGGTTGATGTTGACCGTGTAGAGATGGTCGCAGACGACATAGGCGATCCGCCCTGCAGCCTGCCCTTTGGGATTGGGATTCCTGGAGAGCTGATGAAAGTTCGTCCCCGCTTTCTGCTGCGCGCTCGTAACGGGCAGGATAATGCAGGTGTCGTGTAGCGAATTGGCCGCGCGAATAACAATGCCAGGGTGCTCTTTCACGAACTCGGGCGCATAAGCGTCGTGCGGAAAATCGATCCAATACATTTGGCCCATGCGCGGTCGGCTTACGATACGCCGTTCGCGGCGGCTGATTGGCACATAGCCCGCTTTGATGATCTCATGATGCAACGGAAAAGGATGCCCGGCTTCCGTCAGTAAATGGGCCACGTCCGGCATGTTTGTGAAATCGATCGGCACATAGCCCTGTGCCAGCAACTCTTCGTCTGTCGGGATTGGCACATAGCCCGCTGCAAGCAGTTCGGCCTCGGTCGGGAACGGCACTTCCATAGTCGGCTGATCATCTGAATTGTCGTCATTCGGCATGGAGAGGCTGCTTTTTCCCGGCGGTTGGTTGTCTCATTGCGGCGTGCTGGTATTCATTGGTCGACTATATTCACCCCGTAGCGCATCGAGTGCTATTTGGGTGTAGCCAGCTTCGTAGATTTCGATCTGGGTTCGGCGCTTGTAATAGGAAAGCCGACGACCCGGCGTATCCGCCTCGATCCGCATACGCGCCACGCCCCGGATACCTGGCGCGCGACGATGCTGCGCGAGGGTCACTAACATGTCGATGCCATAGCGTTCGAGCAGGTTGCTGCGCTCTTCAGAAAGATTGGCCGCAGCGTCGAGCATCGTGCGGGTGAGCTGATAGACATCGTCACCCTCACCCTGATGATACAGGGCGCCGGGATCGACTGGAAACAGCGGCTCGGCATCCGATTCCTCGCTGTCGAAGATCCATGCTTCATACCAGACGGCCCCGATCTTCTCGAGCATCGCCACCCGCGCCCAGAAATCCCCCCAGGCTCCATCCTTGTTGCGGCTTTTCGAGCGATGATAACTCGCCCAATCACCTTTCGCAGACTTCGACCCACCGACGAGGCGAAGTGCCCAAACGGAATGGATGCCGATCTCAAAAACCTTTCGAGCAGGATAATCGTCGGGCGGGGTCTGGCTCAACGCGCCGATTGGCACACCGAATGTCGCATCGAGCTGGACCAAACCATAGAGGTCCACCAGCATTCGCAGTAAGAGCGCGTCGCCGGTCTCGCGGACACGGCGAAGCATTGAAGCCTCAGTTTCAATTCCCGTTACCAACGCGACCGGCAGAAAGATGGGGTCGCTGTCGAGAGGGATCGGCTGCAGGCGATATTGCGGATAGAGCTTCGTCGAGCGGTCGGTGTGCGCAACGAACCCATGCTGGATCAGCTCGTCGATCGCGACCTTGGCCCGTGGCTTGCCCATTCCTGCATGCTGTTCGCAAGCCTTGGTCGACCATTTGCTGAGCTGATGGTCGCTGCCGGTCCCGGCAAGCAGCACAATATATGCGGTGACGAGGTTCAGCCTGTTGTTAGTCTCAACCTCCCATAGGCGTTCCCATGCTGCGCGATCAATGGCAAGAAAGTTGCCGCCTCGCCCCTTCCCCCGAATGCGATCGGCACCGACTGATTCGGCTTCACGGGACGCCGAATCGTCCAAAGGCGCATTTTTCGATCGTTCCACGAGGGCGTGGTAACACGTCTTTCTGTCCCCATCAAGGTATTCAATGCAATCAAGGGTATCAAGGCAATCAAGAACAATGGAACATATCAAGGGAATCAAGGAAAATGGATCATGCCGTATAACGGCCTGGCTCGCAAGGAATGTCTGAAATCAGGGACTTAGGATTCAAACGCGAGTTGAATTTTAACGCCTTTGGCCTATATAGAACTCACAGCTCAGGCTGCTCGGCTTAACGGCCTTTTGGAATTACACCGCAAGGTGCTCGGGGAGAGCTTCGCAAGAGGCTCTCCCCTTTCCTCATCCAGATTCCTTTAGCATCAAGCGCTTTCCGATCACCGATCGCGCATTGTGCGTTCAGCTCTCGCCTTCAGGCAGGTGCTGTCGAGAAGCGATGAAAACTGCCTTTCAAAGCTCGACTAGCTAACGTCGCATTCTGGCTCAAAGCCGGTCTGGTTACGCCGCGAATGGTGGCCATCCCAGAATCGCGAGCTCCAACCCTTTCGGCATTTTGTTCTTTTATGAGTCGCTCCGTCCAGCTCAAGACCATGTTATGCTGTTCACCCTCAGGGGAGAAGATGGTCAACTCTTAGTCCTGCGTGAAACGCAGATCGGAAGGGGAGGGGGAGGGGATGTGTGCCCGGGTGATTGCCGGGTGCACATCAGGAGCGACCACGATGCTTATTCCCTTTTCCCGGCTCTATCTGAGCGATGCCAATGTGCGCAAAACGCGCAGCGAAGAAGACGATATCCAGCTTTCCGCCGACATCGAAGCGCGCGGCCTTTTGCAGAACCTGCTGGTCACCAGGAGCAAGAAGCGCGGCAAGTTTGCCGTGATCGCCGGTGGCCGGCGATTGCGGGCCATCGAGATGATCGTCACGCGCGGTGCCTGGGCCCCCGATACCGAGATCGAATGCAAGCTGCTCGAAGGCAGCGAAGAGGAAGCAGGCGAGGCCTCGCTTGCCGAGAACTTCCAGCGCGTCGGGATGTCACCGGCTGAGGAATGCCGGGCCTTCCAGCACTTTATCAAGGAAGGCAGCGACGTTGCCGCGGTCGCCAAACGCTTCGGCCTCACCCTGCGCTTCGTGGAAGGCCGCTTGCGGCTAGCGAACCTTGCCGAGCCGATTTTCGAGGCACTCGCCAAAGGCGATGTCACACTCGAGATCGCCAAGGCCTACGCAGCGACCGACCAGCACGAGGTGCAACTGCGGGTCTTTGAGCAGATGCGCTACGCCTATAACCCAAGCGCCGATGCCATCCGGCGTATGGTGGCGAACGGTTCCATGCGCGGCAATGACCCGATTGCGCTGCTGATCGGCGAAGATGCCTATGTGGCCGCCGGCGGGAAGATCGAACGCGACCTCTTCAGCGAAGCGGCAGATGATCGCTGGATCGACATCGAGATCGCCCACAGGCTTGCGGCCGAGAAAATGGAGGCCGAAGCCCAGCGGATCGCTGCTGAAACTGGCCTTGCCTGGATCAGCCCAGTGGCGTCGACCAATTCATGGCAGGCGCGCAGCGAAATGGGCGTCAATGCTGTCCGGCTGCCGCCCGCGCCGCTGTCCGAAGAAGCACGAGCCCGAATTGACGCGATCGATGCCCGCATGGAAGAAATCAGCGAGATCATCGACGAAGGCCATGAAGGCGGCCCTGAAGGCGACGGGGCCGATTTCGGGCAGCTCGAGGCCGAGTATGAGGATCTCGATGCTGAGCGCAGCGACCTCAATAACCCGGTGCGCGAACTGCCCGAAGAATGGCGCAGTGAGGCCGGGCGGTTCCTGGTTCTCACCACCCGCGGCGAGATGGTGCTCGAGGCCGATTACTACAGCGAAAAGCGCCTGTCGTTCGAGACCGATGAGAATGGCAAGGTGACAGCGACGGCCGAAGAGCCGGTGTCAGGTTCCACCAAGCGCGGTAGCGCTGCACCTTCCAGACCCGAGGCAGTTGCGCCGGGCACGGAGAAGCCGATCAGCGCCCGTCTGTTCGACGAGCTTTCCGTGCAGCGCCGTAATATCCTGTCGGCATCCCTCCTCAGCGATGCCGGGCTCGCGCTCGACTTCGCCATCTTCGCGCTGGCTGACAGCCGCAGCTATGAAAGCCGGGGAACCTCGATCAGGGGCGGGCACCCCAGCGATCCGGCGACCGGAGAACTTCCGCAGTCCACAGCCGAAGGGATTCTCGCCGAGGCCGAAAGCGCGCTCGACAAGGCATGGCAGGAACATGGGTGTGCGGCGCAGCGCTTCATTGCCTTTCGCGAACTTGCCGACGAAGCCAAGGCGGCGTGGCTCGCCTATGCGGTGGCCATCTCGCTCGAAGCCAAGAAGGGCTATGGTTCGGAATACCATCCGATCCATGCCGTCATCGGCAGCATGCTCGACATTGACGTTGCAGCAATGTGGCGCCCGACAGCCGAGAATTTCTTCGACCGGGTGAGCAAGACCTCGTGTCTTGCGGCACTGACCGAAGTCGGCGGCAGCGATCTTGCGGCGCGTTATGCCGCATCGAAGAAGGCTGACCTTGCCAAGACCTGCGAGACGATCTTCGCCGGCAAGGCGATCATTGAACAGGACGTCAAGGAAGCAGCGCTGGCCTGGCTCCCCGAAGGCATGAAGTTCACGATTGGTGCCAACCCCGCTGATCCGGTCATCCCGGACACCGACGAAAGCGCCCCTGTCTCCGGCGCCTGCGATGGCGATGGCGCTGAACCTGAAGCTGAAGCCGATAGCGAGGCCGACGAGCTTATCAATGACCATCAACCTGAAGTCGCCTGTGAAGAAGCGGCGGTAGCCGCCTGAGGCGGCAAATCACCCCTCCTGATGACCTGGCCCGGCCACTCGCCTGAGTGAGCTGGGCCTCTTTTTGTTGAGGAGCAGGCCAATGCGCCAAAGACCCAAGCGCGACGTCGCGCAGGAAATCACCAATCTGATCATCGCTACAATCGAGGCCGGAACGCTGCCCTGGCGCCGGCCCTGGAAGAAGACTGGGATGGGCGGAGCGCCGCTGCGCGCGGCAGGCGTCCCTTACACAGGGATCAACCGCCTCTATCTTTGGGCGGTCGCCGACCATTATGGTTATGGCTCGCGCTACTGGATGACCTGGCGGCAAGCCATCGAGCTTGGCGGAAAGGTGCGCAAGGGCGAGACCGCCGAGCCGAGCATCTACTTCAACAGCACGAAGAAGACTGCGATCGACCAGGCGACCGGCGAGGAATCCTCGAAAACAATCCGGTTCATGCGCGCCTACAGTGTGTTCAACGCATCGCAAATCGACGGGCTGCCGCCGCATTTCTATCCGAGCCCGGTGCCTGAAGCGCCGCCGACGCCCTCGCAGAAGGCCGCTGCCATCGAGCGCTTCTTCTCACCCGTTCCGGCTGACATACGCCTCGGCGGAGACCGCGCGTTCTACTCGCCGGGCGCTGATTATATTCAGCTTCCGCACCCCAATGTCTTCAACACCGAAGACGGGTTCGTGGCGACGAAAGCGCATGAACTCGGGCATTGGTCGGGCCATGCCTCGCGGCTCGCCCGCGAGTTTGGCAAGCGTTTCGGCGACAAGGCATACGCTTTCGAGGAGCTGGTGGCCGAGCAGGTGAGTGCGCGCATTTGCTATGAATTGGGTCTGCCGGCAGACCTTCACGAAAGCCATGCCAGCTACGTCTCGCACTGGCTGGAGATCCTCAAGGCCGACAAGACGGCGATCATCACCGCAGCCGCGAAGGCCGATCAGGCGTTCAACCATCTTGCGGCCTATTCGGGCTTCCAGAGCGAACCTGCCGGCGAAGAGGGGGAGGAAGCCGATGAGACGGCGCCAGTTCCGGCTTTTGCTTGAGCCGGCACCGCAGGAGGTCGTTTGCCTCACCCAGCTTCACCGTTATGCGGGCGATGTTGCAGGCCGGAGGAGGGCGCCGATCGGCGAGGAGCTGGACCAGCATATCGCAGGCCTGTTCCCCCAGAGGGACCCGCGCCAGGTGCTGGACGGCCTTCTCGGCAAGGGGGGCGTCGGTTGGTCGCTTGGCACAGTTCCGGGTCAAGGCCGATCGCTCATCATCCAGACAACCGAGGCGGGCGTTGCGGTCTCGGCAATAGCGAGGATCCTCGAACAGATTGCGCCAGGGGCGCTCCTGCGACCGATGATCTACGAGCCGTTGCTGCTGGAGAACCCGAGCGAGCACTGCGGCAGCCTGCATTGAGGAAAGGGGGATGGGGCCATTGCATCTTGCAATGGAAAGGAAGCCTCATGTCCTGCGACATTGATTACCGTTACCGCCGCGCACTCCAGCCCGATGGGCTGACGACCTTCGAAAATGCGCTGCGAGCATTGAACGAGGCCGTGGATGATGTCCGTCTGGCAGGCCGGCAGGCCGCAACCTGTCCGGCAGTGCTGCTGCTGACGCGCCACCTTCAACGCATTGCTGACGGAAGGCCGACCGAATGTGAGGCAGACGACCAGGCTCTGCGGTCCCAATGCATTGAACGCCTTGCCGAGCTCAAACACAGGCCTGCGATCATTGCGCTGGTCAAACGCGGGATCGACTATCGTCCCGAAGAACTGCGCCACTACCGGCGCGAGGGCACGCGGGCGCTGCGCCAGATCGCAGCAGGGATCGGGCTCGAGCACGCCGATTATCGCATCAGCTATTACACCTCACAGGAACAGCTCGCGGGCGAGCATGTGCTGGAAGCCGACGGGATCTACGTCCGGATCAGCCCGGAAAGGTTCGGCGAGCCGGGTCTCGCCTGGCGCAACCCGTTCTGGAAACCGCCTGGCGCGGTGATGCGCAAAGCGCCGATCACCGCCCTTGCAGACATTCCCGCACTCACGGCGCGGATCGCGCGCGAATTGAAGATCGCACCTCCGGCGCAGCCGGGGCTCATCTGAAGGAGAACACGCATGGGCTGGCTTTACATGCACCGTGCCGGAATGGGGGGCTTCGACACTCCCAAGGCCTATCTTGACAATCAGCTCACATGGGAGCGCGAGAATGAAGAAACCGGCACCTTCGAAGGATGCCGGGTCATCAGAAGCGTGTCCACAACCGGTGCCTACTACGCGGCTGTCCAGCGCTATGGACCGAACAACCAGACCCACGCCATCTCCGCGGTGATCTGTCTGGTCCGCTGGAACCCCAAGGCAGCCGACGGCCTCCTGTTCGGCTACAAGGACAGTGCGCCGTTGCGGCGCTGAAATGGAGTATCAGTGATGATGAGGTAAGTTGAGAATGCCTCTGCTCGCCGGACTAACCTCGGGCCTCACAAGGTCTGAAATCCCGAAAGGGACGGGGAACAATAGCATGTTCGGAAAAGGCCAGATGCGTCTTAGTCGCAAATGGAGGCGATGACGGTCAGGGCAAGGTGCGTATGGTGAAGGCTACACTGCTTAAATCCCAGTCTGCAGCAATCTATATAGCGATACTGGCGAAAGCGACTGTCACGCCAGGTCCGGATGATGACAGCGGTCTCATGTCTTGGCCGCCTGTTTCTCAGCCCATCCGGTGCGCCTCTCGTCGAGGGGTTTAGTGGACGAACGGGACACCTAACCGCGCCGCATCTCCATTCAGCGTAACTACGGGATGCCCTAAACAGGCGGCTTCTGCCGGCCTGCATGGGTACGGAGCCGCCATATTACTCAAATGCCCGGGGTAATGCCCGGGACATCGACCTCTTCGGAGGCGGCGGTGCAACTGTATAAGGTCTCGAGCGATCGGGCCGAAAGCGGGGAAGACCGGGGGAAGGGCGGCAGCTGTGATTCTTCAACCACCGATCATGGGGTGTGCTGATGCTGCCAGAAACTGTGAAAGGCCGGTTGGAGGCCATTCCGGCGCTCGTTGCGTCGGGCAAAAGGGTGAATGGACTCTATCGTCTGATGGGGTCTCGCCTCCTTTGGGAGGAGGGGCTCCAGAAGATCGGATCCAACAAGGGTGCGATGACGCCGGGTATTGACGGCGAGACCTTCGCGGACTTCGGACCGGAAGACCTCGACCCGATTATCGCCAGCGTGACGGCAGGGACCTATGATCCCAAACCAGTGCGTCGGGTGTTTATCCCGAAAGGCAAGGGCAAACGGCGTCCGCTGGGCATTCCCACGCGCGACGACCGCCTCGTTCAGGAAGTGGCGCGGCAACTGCTCGAACGGATCTATGAACCGGTGTTCTCGAACGCCTCCCATGGATTCCGGCCGGGCCGGTCGTGTCATACGGCGCTTGAACACGTCAAAGCCGTATGGACGGGGGTGAAATGGCTCGTAGATGTGGATGTCGCGGGGTTCTTCGAGAACATCGACCACGACATCCTCCTGCGGCTGTTGCGGAAAAGGATCGATGACGAGAAATTCATCGGCTTGATCGGCAGCATGCTTAAGGCGGGTGTTATGGAAGACCGGGTTCACACCCGGACCTACAGCGGCACTCCGCAGGGCGGTATCGTCTCTCCAATCTTGGCCAACATCTACCTCCATGAACTCGATATGTTCATGGCGGAACGGATCGCGGCTTTCGAGAGGGGGAAGGTCCGTGCCACGAACCCGGAATATGGGCGACTGGCTGGGCGCATCCAGAAACAACGGAAGCGCGTCACCATGCTGCGGGCCAAAGACAATGTCGACGAGGTGAAGGTTGCGGCCTCCTTGGCCAAAATCCAAACCTTACTGCCGCAAAAGCGGTCCATCCCGTCGAGAGACGCGATGGACCCCGGTTATCGCCGACTTCGTTACTGTCGCTACGCGGACGACTTCATGATTGGGGTTATCGGTAGCAAGGAGGATGCACGAAGCGTGTTCGCCGAAGTCAGGGCATTCCTGACCGAGGCGCTGGCGCTCACGGTGTCCGAGGAGAAAAGCGGTATCCGCAAGGCGAGCGATGGAGCCGCCTTCCTTGGATATGAGGTCCGCACATATACGACACGCCAACGGGTTGTCCGGAGCCGACAAGGTTCCGTCAGCTTCCTTCGTAGGCCGCCGTCGGAAGTGATGCAGCTGCATGTCCCTTGGGAGAAGGTCCACGCGTTCGCTTCTGCAAAAGGTTATGGTGATCTGTCGGTGTTGAAGCCGCGTCATCGTAGCCTGCTGCTCAGCTGCAGCGACGTTGAGATCGTCCTAGCTTACAACGCCGAATTGCGGGGTTTTGCGAACTACTATGCTCTCGCCAAGGATGTGAGCTTCAAGCTGAACAGGCTTGAGTTTCTCCAGCGGTGGAGCTTGTTCAAGACCTTGGCCAGCAAGCACAAAACCAATGTGCGAGCGGTCGTGGCCCGCATGAGGACGGGGCAGGAATTCACCATCGGCTACGACGTCGATGGCCAGCCCCGATCGGTCAAAGTCTGGAAACTGGCTCATCTGAAACGTGATCCGGCCACCTCGTCCAGGATTGATATCCAGCCTTGGACGCAGGTGTTCACCCACTCACGTACGGACTGGGTTGATCGTCAGAATGCCAAGCAATGCGAGGCTTGCGGTCGATCCGATGTTCCGTGTCAGGTGCACCATATCCGGGGGATGGCCGATGTTTCGCACCGCGGTTTTGTCGTGAGAATGAAGGTGGCACGCGCCCGCAGGACGGTGGTCCTGTGCGAGCAATGCCACTGGGATACTCACAGAGGCCGCCTGCCCGATCTACGGCAAAGTGATGGTTCGTCACAGTGGAGAGCCGCATGCGGTGAAAGCTGCACGTGCGGTTCGGCGGGGGGATCAGGGCTGACTCCATGAGCAGCACCAATCCTACCCGACTGGATGAAAATTCAGGACCGGTGGAGGCCGGGTGCCCCAGAAGTGTCCTGGAGGAGTTGGGGCCAACCAGTCATCCTTATGCCCTCGACTGGCGCAACCGGTGCTACCGCCAGCTCCGGCTCAAGGAACGCAAGATCGCCGATGGCGACATGATCCGGCTGCCTGAACCGATGAAGTTCACCGACGGCACCGAACACGCTGAATTCAGGGTGACAAAGCGCGGCGCGAAAATTGAACTCAGCACGCCCGATGGCCGAGGCCGGTTTCGCATCAGCAGATTGATGGAGCGCCGATTTGAAGTCGTGCCCCCAAAGCGCGCGGTGCGCACATTCTTCCCGGCGACGCCGTAACGCTCGGGAGGTGATCATGCTGCCTCAGAGCCTGGACCCCAGAAGGGCGATCCTGTGCGGGCGCGCCAATGCCGAGCGTGTCGCCATTCGGATGACCGCAAATTCCGGGCAGAGCCATGCCGTGGTGAGGACGGACAGCAAGCTCCAGCCCTTTTGCGTTCTGCCTGCAGAAGAGGGCCTTGCCGGCGCGATCGAATTGCAGGTCGTGGTTTTGTAAGAGCGGGTAACCTCTTCGGCAAAACGGGAACACCTGCTGGGTTTGACACCCAAACCTTGATTACCGCAGATATTGACGCTATATCGCGTCAGAATTCATGGGAAAGTGCAATGGCGATTCAAAACTACGCTGACAACGGCGCGTTTGCTCCGCGCAAGATCGTCGACGCGCTGCGGACGACCAGCGACGAACTCGCACGCTCGCTGGGCCTCGGCAAGGATGCGATCCAGCGCAAGGACCGGATCGCGTCCGACCGGACGCAGCGCCGCCTTCGCCAGATGGTCGAGGTGCTCAACAAGGTCGAGCCGCGCTTTGGTTCGGCGTTGTTGGCCTATGCCTGGTACCGCTCGGAACCACTGCCGGGTTTCTCGGGCCAGACTGCCATGCAGCTCGTGCAGAGCAACCGGGCCGATGACGTGCTGACCTATATCGACGCGGTCGACGCCGGCGTCCACGCCTAGTCCAATGCACTTTACCGGGCTGCTCTACCGCGCCCACAATCCGGTCTGGTCCCGTGAACCCCTCTCAGGGGAGGGGGCCGCCCGATTTGGCGGACGGTTCAATCGCATGGGGCGCACGGCGCTCTATACTTCCCTCGCCCCTGAGACCGCGCTGCGCGAGGCCAATCAGGCTGGCACGCTGCAGCCCACCACGCTGGTGGCCTATCAGGCCGACATCGGGCCGCTGCTCGATGGCCGGGACACGGCTGCATTGCATCCCTTCGGCATCACACCGGCTGAACTCGCCGACCCGTCATGGCGTGATCGGATGCTCTCCGGCAAGCCGGTCCCGACGCAGGACCTGGCGGAGGCCGCGATCGCGCAAGGCTATGCTGGCATCGTTGTCCCGAGCTACGCCCGCGGCGCCCCCGCAGACGCGCTCAATCTTGTCCTATGGGACTGGGACGGGCGCATCACGCTTGTTGATGACGACGACCGACTTGGCCTTCGCAATAACTGATGGCCTCTTATTCCTCGATCATCCCTCCGAGGCCGGGATCGAGATACCACGATGGGCCTTCGGTAAAGTCGGCGTTGCGGGCAGGAACAGGGCCATCAGGCTCTGACGAGACGTAAGGGTTGACCATCGGTGCCGGGTGCTGGCCCGAGCGCAGAATGTGGCCCGACATCTGGCACCGCGGCCCGAGGAGCTCGAAGAGCCATTCGAGATCGTCGAGCATCTGGACAACCCCGCGCCCTGCCAGTGCATAGTAGAGGCAGCGCTGATAGTCATCGCAATGGCAGGACAGGATCTGCGTCAGCCGAGCCTTGGCATTGGGCAGGCCCTGAAACACGCCCTGCAAGGTCTCATAGAGCTCGCGCGCTGAGTAATAGGCATCGAACGGCTCCACTCCGATCGAGGCATTGGCGAGCATACGCTTGGTTGGACGGCAATTGGGATCAAGTGCCGCGTCGCGCAGCGTGACATCGAGGTCGAACTTGCCGATATCAAAGACCTTGTTCATTATTCATGGGCTCCTGCAGATTATGAACATAACGTGAACAAACGACAGGGTCAAGGCGTCATCATGCATGTGGCTGGTAGGTAAGGACACCACAGGAAAGACCGGCAGGGTCGCCATCAGCGACGAGCTGAAGGCTGCGCTGGTGCGCTGGTATACAGGCCGGGGCAGCGAGGCCGACCACCGCGCTTGCGTCTCACTGGTCTCGACCGCGCGAGAGAACCACAAGTGGATCGCCTGCGATTGCCTTGGGGCAGAGCGGCCGCCGCCGCTGATGAGCGCGGCCTATCTCAGTTTTCAGGAAACCTATTACCTCCGGCGTCTTACCTCGCGGCCAGGCCACGAGCCGGGCTGCCCGTTTCATCTGCCGCAGGCGCCACCGCGCATCCGCGAGACCGTGAAGGATTCGCTCTATGCCATCGGCCTTCCAAAAGGCCTGTTCAGCGCACACCAGAAGGCGCCGGAGAAGCTTGCACAGAGGCCAGAGGACATAGAGCCCGACGACCGCTCACGCGGCGTCGCGATCCCGCGCCTCGGCAAGCTGCTCTGGTTGCTGCTCGAACGCGCAGGCTCGAATATCCTGCGCGAATTACCGCCCAGCGGCAGGCGCGCAGGCTCGATCAGCGAAGAAATGCGTCACCTCAAGCGCGCCGCTCAGGGCCTCGAAATCGCGCCGGGCATCCGGCTGTCGGATCATCTCTACACCAACGCGATCGATTACGAGAAACGGCGGGTCCATGCCCGATTGCGGGCTGCGGCCGAGACCTGGCCGCCCGAGTTTGCACCGCAAGCCTTTCTGCTTCTCGAAGCGAGCGAGGTCACATCGAGCGAGGTGGTGAGCTGCGCTACGCCTCGACCTACAGCAAGGGCCAGCTGCTCGAAGTGACGCGCCAGAACGCCCCCGGAGGGCTTGTTCGGGGGCGGTACGATGTCGAAAGCATAGACGTGAAGGGCCGGGTCATGCTGCGCGATGAAAGCGGCAAGCTGATCAAATTCGATCCGGCGGCGATCGACCCTTCGGACAAGCGCGATGCCTTGAGGCTCTCCGAAAAGCACAAGGAGACAATCTACGAGGGCGACAAGATCCGCTGGACCGAAAAGGATGATGCCAGGGGGCTGATGAAGTCCGAGGAGGCGAGGATCCTCGGGATCAGGGATGGGATCGTCACGCTCGAGAACAAGGCAGGCGAGATCGTAGAACTCAAGCAGAATGACCGCATGCTCGAGCGCATGGGCCTGGCCTATGCGATCAACATGCATCAGGCGCAGGGCGACACGCGCGACATGGCGATCGGTGAGATGCACTCATCGGCCAGGCACTTGTCGAACCAGCGTCTGGCGCTCGTCATGATGACCCGGGTGCGCGACGACATCATAGTCGTCACCAACGACCGCGATCGGCTTCTCGCACAGATCGGCCGCAACCCGGGCGACAAGACCAGCGCACTCGAAACCCTCGGCGAAAAGCAGGTCGAGGCCAAGCGCAGCGGCCGCGAGGCTGGCGAATTCCGGCCCACAATTCCCGATCATTTGAGGGCGCCCGAGGACAGGCAAGCAAATGCCTCACGGATCGATCCGGCGAGCCTTCGGGCAACGCCCCAGCTCGATGTGCCCGAACGCAACATCGAACGCAGCCGATAGGAGGAAGATCGTGACACAGATGGGCCATGCCAAAGCGGGCACGCCGCCTTCAGACACTTTCGAGATTCACCTCACGCAGCAGCTGACCCTGACCAATCTGGTGAACGAGGCAGGACTCTCGGAGATTGCGCGTGCCGCTGGCGGGGACAGCTTTGTGGTCTGCGACCTCAATACGTACGGGGTTCAGGGATGCGCTGATCTGCGAGCCGCCCTCCATAACCAGAAAATGGCCGCCGAGTTGGTGGCGATAGGTCTGATGATCCTTGTCGCAGTTCTGGTGGGCACGATCGCGGCCGCCTTTGTGAGGCTGGTGGCGCAGCGGGCGGCTCCTCCTTGGGAGCGGTGCGCCGTTGCCTTTATCCCGCTGCGCAGGGGTCGGGCAAAGCCCCGGAAAGATGCGGTCAACATCATAACCAGGAAGGAGAAGAGGCATGGCGCTTGAATACAAAGACGCAGGGACCGTCGGAAGCAAGCGTGGGGCGAAGGACGGGGCGCAGCACAAAAAGGTTGATCTGCGCGATCTCCACATCCGCAATGCCGGCGGTCAAAGTACCGTTCAGAAAACGAGCGAGTTCAAGCGCAGATCACCCAACAGCTACTTGAAGGGCGAAGCGGCAAACAATCTGGCACGCCGGGTCTTCAAAGAGCATAGGGCCGGAAAGTCGGTACGAGAAATCGCGGGCTGCTTTGAGCTTTCTCAGACCAAAATCCGCGTTCTCGTCAATCGCGGCCTCGATGCCGAATTTCGCGACGTGACAGCACCAAGGATGATCCAGCAATACTGCGATGAGGGACGACAGCTCGATATCCCCCTTAATGTACTTCTCGGTAAAAGAACGGGCGTCCATTGCTGGACCTCAAAAATGCTGAACGAGGGAGCGCTCCTGCGAGAGGTAAAGGCGCTCTATGAAGACTTCACGCTCGAGCACCTCCAGCACTGCATCTACAATTGTGACGCTCACCTAGCAAAGATCGAGGCCCTGATCGGGCCGCTGCAGTTGATGAGCGTCGAAGCATTTCATCACCGAGCCCGTCAACGGGTTGCGGCTTACCGGAGCCAAAATCGCTTCCACAAGATCCGCTATATCGACTGGGACACACGCCCTAACTCATACTTTGCTTGTACCAACCGATACGAACAGTGGCACGACTGGGTACTGCACCCCCGAGTGAACGAATGTTTCAACCCTAACCAAACACTACACGATATCATTGCAAGAATGGAATCGGTCTTCAGTGCAGCAATCTATTATAGGAATCAGGAAGCCGCCGAGGCTGAGTATCGGCACCTTGAGCGGCTTATTGCCGAAAACAACGGACCCAGAGAGTTTACCCAGTTCGTTGCCCAGGGGCGCGCCATATGGCGCAAGCGAAAGGCCGATAGAGCCGAAGCAGCGTACAATTCGACGCCAGACCCTATCGTCGAGGCTCGCCAGCGCGAATCCATTGCGAGAAGCCGGCTGATTACACACGCCGGCACGATAGCGATCCGGATGGCCCTGATGTTTGGCAGCATCATACTCCTCGCCCACGAGATGAGTGTGATCAACGACCCACAATATCTGGCTCGGATGAATGTTCCCGCAATGAGCTTCTACATCACCGCATTCATTGCCGGTGCTGCCGCCGTTGCGCTGGCGTTATTCACGTTCCAGTCGGCTCGAGGCTTCAGCCAGCAAATAAAGGAGCACCGGTCGGCCAAAGCCAGCCTCGACCACCAGATGGACCGAGGATCAGCGCTTACATGACGAACTGCACTTCAACTCCAATTTCAAGCGGCAGCCCTTCCCAAGCCCGATCCGCCAATGCCCAGAAGCAGTCGGCATGAGCCTGCGCCTGCGCATCCAATCTTCCAGACCGTCAATCACCACATGAAGGAGAGCATGAAATGGCATTCGATTACGAAGATGCAGGCACTTTCGGCAGCGAGCGCGAGGCAAAAGACTGGGCGCAGCGCAACAAGGTCGATCTGCGCGATCTCCACATTCGCAACGTCGGCGGCCAGCGGGTCGAGGTGGGTATCCGCAAGAGCGCCTACGATCAGCGCGAGAATTACGACAACCGGCACGGCCAGAGACAGGACGGCTTCTGGCGATGATGAAGTCCACCGCAGCGTGCCTGATTTGGACCACTGGCTTGTTGCACGACGCGAACGGAGCTCAGAATTTCGGCCTGATGGAGTTGTGGCGTATTGAAGCCGCTGGTTCCGCGGCTTCCAATATCTTCTTATGCAGCCAAAGCAGATTGCACGTTGCCAGGAAAAAGCAGGAGAGCGAAGGCATTTGCAATCTGCCGGGCGCTTGATTCAGACAAGCCAGTCACATCCCCCACCAAGGCCCCGCCATCGAAAAAGCTTTTAGGCTCAAGGCCAGAAGCGATCAGTTGATAGGTTCGGAACAGAACCCTTGCCATTTTCCCATCGGCAGACTGTCTGATCATCTGGTCATAATCAGAATCCAAGCTGATATGGTCCCAATGGACCGAGAAGTGTTTTCTTGCTTTTGCCACGTGCAGGAACGGTATCTTGCGGCGTTGGCACTCATAGAACCAAGCATCGCGAGCGGCCGAATCTCGCTTGTCGATCATTTTCCAAGCGGGGTTAGGCCATGGGATCCCTTTGA